>NZ_RJJE01000017.1:608635-1709883 GCF_003721565.1 Rufibacter immobilis
TGGTACAACCGGAACTACAGGTACAACCGGAACAACTGGAACTACAGGTACAACCGGAACTACGGGTACAACCGGAACTACAGGTACAACCGGAACTACAGGTACAACCGGAACAACTGGTACTACAGGTACAACCGGTGGTTGATAAGAGTGGTATCCTTTGTCATAAGGAAATCATCTAAAACAGAAATGGCAGCTACTATTAGCTGCCATTTCTGTTTTAAGGTTAATTTTAAAAAAAGAGGCTCTAAACCCAACTTTAATTAAGCTTCTTCCAGATTTTCCTCCGGCTGTTCTGCGGTTTCCGGCAAGGAAGGAGCAAAGGAGGTGGACTTCTGCAACCATTGGGCCTCCATGGTTTTGCTTGTGCGAGCTCCCAGTTTCTTAAGTAATTCTACCTTCTTGAGCAAATTGCCGTTACCTTCGCTCAGTTTGTTCATGGCCATTTGGTATTTCTGCTGGCTGCGGTCCAGGTTGATGCCAATGTCTTTGAGGTCATCTAGAAAATTAGCGAATTTATCATAGAGTTTGCCGCTTTCCTCTGCTATGCGCAGCACATTGCGCTTCTGGTTTTCCTGCTTCCAGACACTGGCCACGGTCCTGAGGGTAGCCAGTAGGGTAGAGGTGGTCACAAACACGATGTTACGGTCCAGCGCCTCTAGAAAAAGATCGCGGTCATGCTGAATGGCCAGGTTAAAAGCCGGTTCAATGGGCACGTACATGAGTACAAAATCCGGGGATTGGATGCCGTGCAGGTGCTGGTAGTTCTTGCGTCCTAAATCTGTGAAGTGAGTGCGCAATGCCTGAATATGGCTTTTTAAATGAAGTTGCTGCTGTAGCTCATCTTCGCAGTTACAATAGGCATCATAGGCTACCAGACTCACTTTGGAGTCAATAATGAGGTGCTTGTTGTCAGGCAGGTCAATGATGACGTCTGGGCGGAAGATTTTGGCGTCATCGTGCTGCAGTACCTGCTCGCGGCGGTAATGCACGTTGCGCTCCAGGCCAGATTTCTCCAGCAGGTTTTCCAGCAGGTATTCGCCCCAGTTGCCTTGCGCTTTTTTCTCGCCCCGCAGTGCTTTGGTGAGGTTAAGGGTGTCTTGGCTCATCTGCTGGTTCAGACTGGCCATGTACGTGATCTGCTCTTTCAGCGAAGTGGTGTCTTTGAGTGTTTTCTCATAGGTCTGCTCCACTTTGCTCTCAAATTCCTTGATGCGTTCCTTAAGGGGGGAAAGCACCTGCTCCAGATTTTCAGCCGACGTTTTCCTGAAATGTTCGGCGTTATTGACCAGCACCTGGTTAGAGACCTGGGTGAACTGCTGCATGAACGTTTCGCGCAGGTGTGAGAGTTCGGCGCGCTCATCGGTGAGTTTCTGCTTGAGATGGTAAATGTCGTTCTCGGCGCGGGTCACCTCGGCGTGCAGTTCCATGACTTTGCTGTTCTCGCGACGCAGTTGTTCCTGCAGTTTCTGAACCTCGGCGGCTGCCACTTCCTGCTGTTTCAGGGCGAAGGCACGGTCAGTTTCCTGCTGCTGCAAAGCCGTTCTGAGCGAGGAAAGCTTGGCCTGCGTGAAAAAATAGGAGAGAATTGCCCCCACCAGAAAAGCCAGCAGAGAAAGCGTAATGTCCATAGAAATGAAAGCTAGGTGAGCAAAATCAACACCTAAAGATACGGAGAAAGTGCCTCTGCCTAAAATTTTTCGCAAATAGTAATAGGGTTAGCAAGGGACTTTGCTGTCTTTAGCTTACGAGCCCATAGAAACGGGTCATTTAAATCTGAAAACAATGGTTACTTCTGGCGGTTTAGGGTATTAACCAGTGGAAAGGGTTTTTGCCTTGGCCATTGGAGATCAGGGCGTTGCCGGGGCCGGCCGCAACCTGGTCTGTTTCTTGGAAAGAAAGCTAAATTCTTTCAGACACCGGGGGACTTTACCCCAACTTTGAGCGTTACGTAGGTAAGGCTGCAAAGCTCCACCAACAGTTGAAATTATAGAGAAACGTGTTACTACTTAAAAAAGGGGGATTCAGACATTTTTTACGCCGCAAGCTGTGGGAGCCGCTGCTGGATCTGGCCAAACAAGGCTTTACCCCGCACCAGTTGGCGCTTACCATTGCTCTGGGCTCAGGCTTCGGGATGATTCCCTTTATTGGGCTTACCACCGTGCTGTGCACGTTCTGGGCGCTCAGGCTACGGCTCAACGTGGCGTTCACCATTGTGATTGGCTACCTCATGCAGCCGTTCCAGCTGGCGCTCTACGTGCCTTTTGTGGACCTGGGGCAGACCATCTTCCCGGTTACGCCCATTTCGTTCACGCTGGAGAAACTGAGCAGCATGTTTCAGGCCGATTGGCTTCTGGCGCTGCAGAAACTATGGCTGGCCAATCTGGTGGGAATCTTTGCCTGGCTTTTATGCTTTATCCCCTTTGGGTTGGCAGTTTATTTCTCCAGTAGAAAGGTGCTGCACCGGGTGCTGCCAACGGAATAAGCCAATTTGCGTTTAGCGGCCGTTTTTCCTGATTTGGCTCCAAACTAGATCATCCAATAGAACTTTCCCCCGAAGGACGAAAACCAAATAGCACTATTGTTGCTTCTGTAGTAAACAGAGAAATTATTTCCTACAGTTTGAAAATGCGTTTAGGGGCTGTTTTTTGAAAAACAGCCCCTAAACGCATTTTGGGTTTTACACGGCAAAGTATTGCCATTACTACTGAATTTGGGCAGATAGGCGCCGCCTAACACAACACCTGTTTTCTGCTCGCGTAGCATAGGGAGCAGTGAAAATGATTTGCTGCTGAAATAAAGCATACCGGCAAGGACCTATAAACAACGCTTTGCGCGGGAGCTGGCACCCAATAATGATCAGCAGAACTATGTCAACCATTCCCGAAGAGAAAACCCTGGACAATTCCCTCCAACTGTTGCGCGAAGGATTCCCCTTCCTGCATTCGCGTTTCCAGCGCTTTCAGTCAGACATCTTCAAAACCCGGCTCATGATGCAGAACGTGATCTGCCTTCATGGCGAAGAGGCAACCAAGCTTTTCTATGACCCAGAGAAATTCATGCGGCTGGGGGCTATTCCTAAACGGATTCAGAAAACCCTCATGGGAGAGAACGGCATCCAGACCTTAGACGGAGAGGAACACCGCAAACGCAAAGCCATGTTCATGTCGCTCATGACCCGGCCGCAGGTAACCAAAGTAGCCAACCTGGCCGCCGACTATTGGTGGTCCGCCATTGGCAAATGGGAGAAAATGGACCAGGTGAAACTCTTTGACGAGGTGCAGGATTTGCTGTGCCGGGTGGCCTGCCAATGGTCTGGCGTTCCGCTCCCGGAGAAAGATGTTAGAAAGCGCGCGCAGGACTTTGGGGACATGGTAGACGGTTTTGGAGGTGTGGGGCCGCGGCACTGGAAAGGCAAGAAAGCCCGCCGCCGGGGTGAGAAATGGATCATGGAATTTGTGGAGGACGTGCGGGCCGGTAAAATCTATGTTGCCGAAGACACGCCCGCCCGTACCATTCTCTTTTACCGCGACACCAACGGAAAACTGCTGGACACCTACATTGCGGCGGTGGAACTGATGAACATCCTTAGGCCCATTGTGGCCATTGCCACCTACATCACCTTCGGGGCACTGGCAATGCATACTTACCCAGAGTGCCGACAGAAACTGCAGGCCAACGAAGACAACTACGCCGAGCTGTTTGTGCAGGAGGTGCGGCGTTTCTACCCGTTCGGGCCGTTTCTGGGCAACCGCGTGCGTCAGGACTTTGAGTGGCGTGGCCACCATTTCAAGAAAGGCACGCTGGTGTTCTTGGACATGTACGGTGCCCTGCACGACCCCAAAATCTGGGAGCACCCCGATGATTTCCGTCCCGAGCGATTCAGAACCTGGGATGAGAGTCCCTACAATTTCATCCCGCAGGGCGGCGGCGACCATTACACCGGCCACCGCTGCGCCGGCGAACGCATTACCATTGAGGTCATGAAAGTGGCCGCTATCTTCATGACCCACTTCATGGACTATCAGCTGCCGCCCCAGGACTTAAGTTTCAGTCTGGTACGTATGCCTACGTTGCCTAAGAGCGGCTTTGTGATGCGCAACGTGCGTCGGATCCAGATCCCGGTGAGCACAGCCTTGTCTGCTTCACCGGCCGCAACTGCGTACGCTTATACCGGTGGCGGAAAATGCCCTTTCCATCACTCCTGAGCGATGTGTAATTAATCCGGAGTTTACGTTTAGGGGCTTTTTTTGGAAAAGTAGCCCCTAAACGTAAACTCCGGTTTTCTGCTTAAAGCAGAGAAGTTTCAGTTTCTGTGCGGCAGAGTGCCAGAATAGTTTTACATTTGGCGGAAAGTAGGAACATTGGTATCTGCCTGTCTCTAAAGGGTTTGGTGCAGAACCAGTTCCTGATCTCAATTCTATTTTCAAGACAAAGCTATGAAAGCGATTTTGACCTTGTTTCTGGGCATGTGCGTAACCACCGCCACGTACGCTCAGCAAAACATTCCTTCTGCCAAAGCTGGGGTTACATACGGCAAAAAGACCACGGCCAAGAAAGCCGTTAAGATGACTGATCTTCCGGCCAAGTTAACTTCAGACTCTGTATTTGTAGGCAAGGTGGAAGGCACGGTGGTGGAGGTCTGCAAGAAGAAAGGCTGCTTCATGAAACTGGCCCGCACCAACGGCGAGCCCGTGATGGTGAAGTTCACTGACTACGCGTTCTTCATGCCGCAGGACATTGTGGGCAAAACCGTGGTAGTGGAAGGTACTGCCAAAGTGAAAGAAACTTCTGTGGAGCGTCTGCAGCATTTCGCGCAGGATGCCGGAAAAAGCAAAGAAGAGATTGCCGCCATCACGAAACCTAAAACCGACATTGAGATTGTCGCTGACGGAGTTTTAGTGGTGAAATAGAAAATTATACATACGCCGCACCGTTAAAGGTGTGCTTTTTAGTGAAAACGCTTCTTGAATCTCTGTTGTGGGGGTAAAGGAAGCGTTTTCTGTTTAGGGGCTGTTTTGGGAAAAAGAGCTCCTAAAAGGGTTGTTTAGGCTTTTGCCTAGGCTGTGGCGTTTGTCTATGGGTTTAAGAGCTGTATTGTTTCATCTTTTCTGGTAAGCGCTCACGGCCGCGAGGCCCCGTCTTCCCCTCTCGCACTGCCCTTGCGGCCAAGCCAGTACAGCTTGTGCTTAGCTGCTTACTTACTTGCCCACAAGCGAGGCGCTCTAGGGAAAGACTGGAAATGAGTGCGTTTAGCAGAGGCAGTTCTTATTGGCGACTAATTCAATTTCTTCTTGGGGAAACTTCAAGAAAAGGCTGCTGGCGCGAGTCTCCGGACTCATGCCTTTGGATGTTGGGGAGTCTCCAGACTACCCTCGCTGCCACGCAGCGATAGCGGGGCAGCAGAGTACGTAGACGGTAACCTCCAACAGGCGTTTAGCGGCTCTTTTTCTGAAATTAAGCCAAAACCAGAGAACTGCCGTTGCTCATCTAATCATCAGCTGCGGGCGCAGATGGTTTTGTAGGCGCAGTATTGGCAGGTTTCCAGGTCGTTAGTTTTCCGGATGGGTTCTTCGGGGTTGAGCATGTGGAGCACGAGGTCTTTGAGCAGGCGTTCTGAGGTGGCCGTGAAATCGGCGGGTTCGCCCTGGGCATCTGTGAACGGCAGTTCTGAGGTGAGCACTCCGGCCCCCAGGTTCCGGAAGGAAATGATACCGGCTTCGTACTCATATTGACTTTTGGGCAGGTTGAGCACTTTGCTTTCCAGGAGGCTGCCTTTCTGGATTTCCTTGGCCAGAATGTAGCGGTAAAGCCAGAGCTGGCGCACCTTGTCCAGATGACGGTCGTGGAGGAGGGTGGTTTCCAGGTCTTCGGGGGCTACTTTCAGGTTTCGGGCCTCTACTTTGCCGGTTTTGTAGTCAATCACGCGCAGGGTGCGGCCACTGAGGTCAATGCGGTCGGCTTTGCCGGCAATGCGTACGGGTACCCTTTCCCCGCCCGGCAGTGTCACGTCCAGCTCCGTTTTTAGGGTTTCCTCCAGTTGCAAAATGTAGAGCGGCAGCTCCTCTGAGGTCAGAAGCCCCTCCAGGTAGCGGGTAAGCAGCTGCACGGCCACCTGGTACAGAATGAGGTTCATGCCCTGCTCGGGCAGGTTACCCAAAGTGCCGCGCTTGAACTCGTCCTTCACCTTTTGCGGCAGTCCCGCCAGCATTTTCTCCACGTCTGGCTTCTCTATGGGGTGTGCTTCCTCGGCAAAAGGTTTAAAGTAATCTTCCAGCACCTGGTGCACAATGGTCCCGAAGGTGTCGGCGCCCACCAGTTCATCAATCTCGTCTACTTCCTCCAGTTTGGCAATGCGGCTGAAATAATATTGCAGCGTGCAGTTCACGTACTGGTTCAGGTGCGAGGGATAGAGGCCGCGCCGAAGTTCGGCTTTGATCTTGCCCAGCACCTCCTCATCTTTCTGGATGATAATGTCTGGTTCGTATTCTTTTGTATCCAGCTGCTCCACCACCGCCGTCAGTTCCCTGAACTTAATGTTAGGGTTGCGCAAGGCCAAATCATGCTGCAATTGCAGAATAAAACGGCTCCGTTCTCCAGACCCGTAGGTGTCTGAGGGCAGCACGTACAGCAGATTCACGCGTTTGGCCCGTTGCAGCAGACGGTAGAAGTAATAGGAGGTAATGCTTTCCTGCTCGGCATAGGTGGGCAACCCGAAGGTGCGCAACACATCATAGGGGAACAATGAGTTCTGCGTCTTGGGCTGGGGCAGCACGTTCTCGTTCACGCTCAGGATGATGAGGTTCTCAAAGTCCAGGGCGCGGGTCTCCAGCATCCCCATGACCTGGGTGGGCGAGATGGGTTCTCCGCTGAAGGGCAGTTTGGTGTTGTTGATCTGCTCGTAGAGGAACTTCTTGAAGCTGCGCACCGATATCTTGTGCTCGCGGCAGTCAAAGAGGGTGTCCAGGCGCTTCACGATGGTGTACAGAATGAAGAGGTACTCTGTCTCTATAGGGTTTTCCGTTTCTACCCTATAAATGCGGCCCAGCGCATCCACTAACTGGTAAAGTGATTCGATCAGATCCGTACAATCGTTCCAGGTGCGGAAGAGCGTCACGAACATGGGGTGCTCCAGACCCAGCCGGATGATCTCTTCGGCAGAGAGCAACACACTGTTGCGCTGCACCATCTCGTCCAGCACGTGCTGGAACAGATCCAGGTCGGTTTCGCGCTCCGCAATGCTGTTCAGGTACTGCTCGTAACGCCGCAGAAAAGGGTGTTGCAGCAGTTTTGTCACGGCCAGGTGGTGGTAGCGGTTTACTTTGTAGCCCGAGTCAGTGGGTTGGACTACGCCCGTGAGGTGTACCTCAAACAGCAGGTCTACCAAATTGAACAGGGGAGTGCCTTTGAAGGAGAGCCCCATGGTCACGTTGTAATCCTGTACTTCGTCTGAGATGGAGTGCAGCACCGGCAGGAGCAGGGTTTCATCTGGCAAGACAATGGCAATCTCGGCAGAAGGGTCCTGCTGCCGGATTTCGCGGAGCAGTTGCCCGGCAATTTTGCCCTGCATGCTGGCGTTGGCTACCCCAATGGCGTTGATTTCCTTTTGGTCTGAGAGCAACAGGTTCTGTTGCCAGTTCCACTCGGGCAGCGGCCACTGGGTTTTGTAGCGTTTCAGGAAGTGCCCCGCGCGTTTGTCGGCCTCCGGGGCCATGTAATACTCATCAGAATCGAAGAAAATATCGGCTTTGCCGGCCTCCAGTAAGGTTCTGATGATCTTCTGTTCGGCACGGGAAAGCGCATTCAACCCGATGAACACGTACCGGAAGCAGCCTTTCTCACTGCGGGCAATGTCTTTGATGCGGTCGGCCACCATCCTGAAGGCCATGCCGGTATATGCCTGCTTGTCACGCTTGAGCTTCTCCTGTAGGGCATGGTAGGTGCGCTCCAGATTGGCCCATAGCTGAAAGTACTGTTTCACATTGGCTGTAGGTTCGCTGCTGTTGGGTTTGCCGGGGTCCCAGCGTTCCAAGGCTTTGGCTTCGCTCACGTATTCAAACACGGCTTTGGGATCTACCAGCTCCATGTCCATGCGGGAGAAATCTTCCAGCAAGGTGGCACTCCAGCCCACAAACTGATCAAAGTCCAGCTTCGGGTCAAATTGCAGCATGAGGTCATAGAGGTCCAGTTGCAGGTGCAGCGGTTCCAGTACGTCTACGTTGGCCATGTTACAGACAAACTCCTCCATAGAGTAAATCTGTGGCGACCAGATACCGGTAGGGGCGGCCTGAGCCAAAGCGTTTTTGAAATATAGCGTAGCTCGGCGGGTAGGCAGCACAATGCACAGGTCACTGAGACGGTCGGCGTAGGTCTGGTAAATATGGTCGGCGGTTTGCCGAAGGAAAGACTGCATGCGTGGGTAGTATCTTTTGGCGTGGAGCGGAAAGTAAAGATACTACGTTTTTGGCCTGTTTTTCAGAAAACAGGCCAAAAACGCACTTGGTTATGGAATGGGTGAAGCGGGTAGACTTATACGGAGGCCGACTTACTAAAGGAAGCTTTCTTCACAATGAAATAGACCAGCAGATACACAACTGCCCAGGAAGCAAAATCAATGAGCAGCTTAGAAGTAAGAAGCCCTTCGGTGAAAGGATCATAGGCGAAACCGGCCAGATAATGTACTATTTTCACCACTACATAGGTGATGAATAAGAAGAGTAGTTGGGAAGGTTTATTATTGTTTTTCATGATAGCTTAATGGGGCATTGAAGTTGGAATATCAGAAAAGAAATCCCCTGCCAGGTTCAGGCACATGAGCTTGTTTTAGGGTGGCTTGTTCTGTCTTTATTCAGGTTTCGTGCTGGCCTACTTTGACCACTTTACCGTCTTTGAACTCTATATCCAGAACGTCTGGATCAATGTTGGCAAAACCAGGTCTGAACCCGAGATAATAATTCCAGTGGTCGCTGAGGTCTGTGTTGCCCTCGTCTCCCAACAATTGCCGGACTTCAGGTTTTGTCTTGCCCAGAAGCATTTTACTGTCAATAATATCGGAAGAGAGTTCATACCGCTTTTCTTTAGCGGCCATCCATCTTTCTCTTTTGAAGTCATAGCGGGGGTGATAGCTTAAGCTTTTGAGCAAAAGCATGATCAGACCCATATAGATAACAGGAGTAGCAACAATAGTGGTGGCCCACGTTGTTATGCGTCTTGTTCTGGTGTTTATGATGAATTTTTTAAGGACCCAACGGAAGAAGGCAAAGGTTGGAACCCCCAGTAGTATCATGATCAAATATACATCCAGGCTTATTCCAAAAATTGTTGGTAGGTATAGTAGCGTTGTCATATGGTGATAATTTATAATGATTCTGTCTTTTTAGCAAAAGTACCATGGTCAAGATTGATGGTGAATTCCCTGTCATCAATTGTTCTTACTACCAGGAAGGTCTGTCCGTTTGGTGCCGTGTTGTAGTGGTAGGGTACATCAAACTGGGAAAGCCACAGAAAGTGTAGAGGGGTTTTCTTCAGTTTTCTTGGGGAGGCGGCGAGACTATTAGGTAAAGAGTGCCGCTTACGCATTGTTGTGGTATGTTTTCTTGCTTATATTTTTATAGTAATAGGGCATGTATAGGGTTGTCTTTAAGATTTGCTTCAGGGCTAAATGAATTTAATAAGAACTTTATTCATTTTTTTCTTCCTTTAGATTTTTTGTTCAGATTAAATGTAATGTCTAGTTTGAACAATGTGCGAGGCCATCGGCAGAAGATGACGTTTACATGTGGATGGCAACAGTATTTATTTATTTTTAGTCACTAATTCAATAGCCCGTTCAAGTATTTCATCTTTGCCATCAACAGTCCCTTGAAGGGTTGGTTTGATTTCAATATCGATTTTCACACCCTTTCTTTGTATCGGGGCCATGTCTGGGTAGAAGATGGCACTGCTCGTAAAGTAGGACTTGTAACCTCCTACAAACTCCTGGGGAACCATCGTTCCGCCTGCTCCTGCGGTTTGGCTGCCTACCGTTTTTACATGGTATCCGTTCTGTAGCCACATGGCGGTATATTCGGCCCTGCTTTGCGTGTATTCGTCAACAAGAACTAGAACTTCACCTGTGAACTTGGGGTCCCCTTTGGGAACTATAGTATGGTTGGATAAAATATACTTACCAGGAAACTTAAAATCTGGCTTTGTTACTTTATTCGTTTCTGCGTTCCTCACTCCCAGAAAGTCCCTGAAATGGTAACCATAAAATTCTTTAGGGTAACCTCTCAGATCTATAATGATGGCTTTGGCGCTTACCAAACTATTAAGGGCATCAGCAAGCTCTTTCTCATTGATGATTCCCAGTTTAATATAACCAATGTTATCTTGAAGAACCTCCCACGATTTTTGATTAGTACCATACTTAAATCGGTCAAACGTGTATCTTGCCAGCTTTCGGTCTTTGGTTTCCCCACCCCTCGTAATTTCAACGTTGACACTGTCCGAAGAGCCACTTAGGATTTTGACAGTAGCATGTTTTAGTTTGGACTGATAGTTCGATCCATTGCAATATTTTAGATTCTGCTTCAATACCTCAGCTACTTCAACACCTTCCACTTTGCTTATGACGTCCCCTACCTTTATGTCATTTAAGTTGGCCAGTGCATTGTCATAAATGCCCGTTATTATAATCTGATCATCAATGATTCTGAACGCCGCTGGTATTTGTTTCAGGCCGAAATGCCCATCCAGCACATCAGTTGTAAAGTAGCCATGACTGTCATCAATCTTTACCACAAGCTCCAGCATGGCCAAGTGGTACGCTAATTCAGAAGCTGGGGAGGAAAATTTAGGAAGCATCTGGGAGAGAACCTCATCCCATTCTGTGTCTAGTTGATACTTGTGGGGATAGAAATACTCAATTATATTCCAGTACCTGAATAAAGACAGGAGACGTAATGGCCTGTTTGTCCAGACGAAGTTGTCATATGGTTTTTCATTCGAGATAACAAGGCTGGAGCTTCGACCCTCGGTAGTTACATAAAAAGGTTTCCCCTGAAACCTGTTTTGTTCTATGAACTTAAGTTTTTCCGTGAGCTCTTTGGTGAATACCTTGTTGTTTTCAAACCAAGTCAAATCAAAGTTTTTATCGAATGGTGCTGATTGAGGACTTGTCTGGCATTTTCTGCACAACTTAATTCCGCCTAGAGACTCGATCCAGGATGCAAAGATGCCAGACAGCTCCTCTTTGGTGCTGGCCTTTTCTATGGAGGGTAAGATTTCTAGGAACTGATTGTCCCAGTCTAACTTTCCGTTGGCAACATTCGGGTGGTAATACTTCAGAAACCCCCAGATTTTGGCAGTTGCTGTTAGTTTTTCTGTATCAGATAAGTTGTTTTGAGCATTTACAGTTTTATAGCTAATTATGATACTCAGGAGAACTAGAATTATATTTTTCATCTTGATATTGTTGCCAACGTACTTGTGTAAACGACGGCGAGGCCGTCGGCCGTAGCATGGTGTTAATACCTTATTAGGGCACGTTGTTTTATTCTTCACTCAAGCTAGTGTATAGTAGTTGCCTATTAGCTTTTGGAAATGAAATTGTGCCGAATTGTTTAGGGGTTTTGGCTGTTCTATTCACCTTGTCTGTATATATCTTCTCGTAATACTTTCCCAAGGAGTCTATCTGTGCCTCGGTTAGTTCAGGGCCCTCACTCCGTTCTAAATGTATTGACCTTGTGATAGCCGCCATTGGAGTGTCGTAATATGACTCATCAACCAGTTCTGTCAGGTTCCATTGCCTTGTTTTTTTATCAAACCTAAAGCGAAGTTCGTTGTAACTACTTTTGGCCGTGGCCTCCATAGCCCTGAATGTGAAATGGCAAGAGAAACCGCCTCCGAGAGAATCCACCTCGATGTAGTCATTATCGTTGCCGTCCTCAATATACTCAAGCAAGCCATGGTTACTCGAGTGGATACGCAGGGAGTTGTCTTTCTCTCTTACTATCAGGTGCACCAGCAGCTTTTCCGCCTCTTCATCTTCTTGGGGTGTTTTTTTCCCGTTCCTAAGGATAAGTATGTAATCTCCTAACTTGTCGCTGTTCAAATCCGCTTTCAAGTACTCGTGAAGTGTGTAGCCTTTGCCTATCATTGGAGCAAGTTCCTTTACAGAATTATCCATTCCATTTTTGGTTTCTACAGAAGGTGTGTCAGGTGTGGAAGTTTGATAAACTGGATTGCTTGCTGATGAATCACTTTTATCTTGATTTTCTGAAGCGGAAATAATCTTGCTGTCTCCGCTTTTGCTGCAGGAAATACTGGCAACTAGAGAAAAGGCCAACAAGAGGCGAGATATTTTCATGATTTTTGATTCAATGTGCCCTAACGGTTAGTATAAAAAACGTGCTAGGCCGTCGGCCGTAGCATGATTTTTATACAGTGTTAGCTGTTGTATTTTCTCCTTTCTTCATCTCTTTCAGACTTATAATCTTCCAATGTAAATTGCCAATGACTTTCTGGATTATCAAAAACTTTTGAATCTATTGCTTTTAAGTCTCCAATAACCTTGTCAAGCTCTTCATCCGAAAATTCCGTATCAAAGAATGAGTCAGGTTGTAGTTTTGTAAAGCTTTTAAAGAATCTGTCGAATCTAAGCGCACTAAATGAAAACTTCTTTAAGTCCGTGTTTATGAAAACCTCTTCAAAAAAGTTATCATGGTTAAGGTACACTAATTCTTGAGTCTCTAGATTTACTGCTATCGGGTCGCCTGCTCCATTGAAACCAATAGCTAAATACTTATCGTATTCAGAGTCGTTAAGCTCCCACATTTGGTTAACTGTGACTAACTCTTTTTCTTTTAAGTAGTCAAAGTTCAGCTCTTGAAACTCTGATGGCATGCCTGTAATGAATAGGAAATCAAACGCAGCGGAACCTAAATTGTATTTTGATTGCATATTTTGTTCTGCAACTAAATGTTCCCTCCCAAGGGTCTTCCACTTCATTAAGAATTCTTCTGATTTCATTATTTAATATAACAGCTAACGGCTAGTATAAACAACGTGCTAGGCCGTCGGCCGTAGCATGATTTTTATACAATGTTGTGTGTAGGCTTTTTTTTCTATTCTAATGGAATTATTACTTGCCGAATCAGAGAGGAGCTGTCGTTTATCTTTTTCAAATTCCATTCTTCATGAATCAATGTTATTTCAAAAGAATTTGTCTCAAGTTTTGATTCCTTCATTTGCTTGCCAAGTCTTTTGCTCCAGTCGTTAGCTTTTTCTGAATCTTTTATCTCTTCAAAACCTGGATATGCCAAAGACCAATTCGTTCCCCATACAAATCCGTCTGGTTCTTTATGCTTTTCCCATGTTTCAAAATCAGTAAATAGGTCATCCCAAGATTTTTTGATTAAATCGTCATCTATTAAGGTTTTGTATATCAAGTCGTAACAATGCTTAAATGTAAGTATGTATCTACCCGCTAAATCACCTATCCAATTTGCTTCAATTTCAAATTGGTAATCACGAACATAATCTGTAAAGCCATGTCTTAAAATGGCTACATCGTATATTTCATCTAATTTTATATCTTCTAAAGTCATTTTATTTTTAAGCTTGCACACAACACTTAGATAACATCACCGGTGATGTTATTTTCAATATATCTATACCAAAACATCCTGTTACAGACGCAATTGACAGATAAATGGAACTGGACTACCCAATATACTATATAGCAACTACTTAATGAAGTGTCTCCCGCTTAATTTTCAAGAGTAAATATGCGGAAGTTACTTCTCAGAAATACCCAGAGCGGGCAGGTAATCCTGCTCTCCAGATAGCAAGACGAAGAGGCCAATGTTCACGCCGTAGGCTGCTTGCCGTTGTCTAATATGTTCTTCCATCCGGGGCCATGTTTTTCCGCCGTGCCGCCGGTAGTACGCCAACAATTGGTGCAACGCCTGCTCGCCAAAAATGGATAGGAAAGAAACAAAGTCAATGGCAGGGTCTGAGACTTCGGCCTCCGTCCAGTCCAGCAGCCCCGTGACCCTTGAGGCATCATCCACTAATATATGGGCAGCTTGCAGATCGGCGTGGACCAGGCAAGAGTGGGGAGGCCAGTAGCTATCCTCAGAGAGCCAGAGCTTCCATTGCTGCCAAAGCGCCTCAGCTACCCCAATTTCATGTTTCACCCGGTCCATTTGGGCGCTTATTGTTTCACGGACTTGGGTTGGGGTGGAGATGTTGAGCTCTGCCTGTGCCGCTGCTTCCGGGGCACCAGCGTGTAGGGCCACCATGGCTTGGGCCAGGGAAGAAACAAAACCCAGGGGCAGTTCCTTGTGGTTCAGGTGCCAGTTGTATTGCTGCCGTTCCAGGTCTATGGTAGCCGCCGGGGTGCCCGGTAACTGCGGGTAGGCAATGAGAGTAGGCTCAAAAATTTGCCAGTTGGGTACGGCTACGGGTAGTTTGCCATGCAGGAATTGCAAGACCTTTTGTTCATTTTTGGCGCGGGGCAGCACGTCTGGGCGGCGCGGAATCCGGAGAATCCAGGGTTGTCCTGCCTGGTCTAGCGCATGGATTACCTGAAAATCCAGACCAGTCTCATTAAATCGGAAGGAGGAAGGGTTCAGGGGCAGGCCATGTTGCCGCGCCAGTTGCTCTATGAAGTCGGTATTGAGTGGTTTGGCCATGAGCACAAAGTCTAGGTCTACTTAGGTATTTTTATCAGTAAGAAAAGGGGGATGCCCTGAAGAGAGAAGGGTTCTTCTGGTAGGGACAGAGAAATGCAATGGCAAAAAGGATTTGCCCCGGCTCTTTAGAGGGCCGGAAGACGCCACAGGAATACAGGCTTTATTGTTAGAAGTAAAGTTGTAATAAGAAGGTGCTCATAACGGAACTTGTATACGTTGAATTTAGGGGTGGAAGGAGAAGGAATGTTGCGTTTAGAGGCTTTTTTTTCAAAAACAGGCGCTAAACGCACCGGCGCTTTTTCAAATAAGCCCAATCTTCAGCCACTAAATTCAGTGAGCGATCAAAAGTATTGTAACCTTTTGAAGAGGAAAAGGATTTAAAAGATACCTAGCGACCACTCTATGCCCCGATACGCCATTTCAGACATTCACGGCTGCTGTAAAACCTTCCGGTACATGGTGGAGGAGGAGCTACGGCTGCAACCGCAGGACCACCTATACCTGCTGGGCGACTACATTGACCGCGGTCCAGATTCTAAAGGAGTGCTGGAGTACATTATGTCATTGCGCGAGAAGGGCTACCAAGTCACCACCTTGTCTGGCAACCACGAAGACATGCTGCTGCACGCCCGGGACAACGCTGCCCACCGCACGGCCTGGCTCCGCATCAGTGGAGGGGAAACCCTCAAAAGTTTTGACGCGGAGTCTCTTGACGGAATTTCACCGCGGTACTGGGATTTTCTGGAGCAGCTGGAGTTGTACGTAGCTCTAGAAGATTACCTGCTGGTGCACGCTGGTTTTGACTTCTCGCTCCAAGACCCTTTCTCAGACAGGGAAAGTATGCTTTGGATCAGGCATTTTGAGGTAGATGTAACGGTGTTGGGCAACCGGAAGATAGTGCATGGGCACACGCCCACCCCACTGTCCAAGATGGAACATTCCCTCAAAACAGAACAGCGGCCGGTAATTAATATCGACGGCGGTTGCACGTATTGGGCGGGCTACGGCTATTTAACGGCGCTCAACCTGGACACCCTGCAACTCCACCGCGTCAGGAACAGAGAGACGTAAAACGTCTAGGCTCATGAAACTTCGGCCTAAAGAACAGAGGCTGATTAGAGGCTCTTTTTCCATAAATAGGGTAAAACTAACTCTTTCCTCAAGTAGACAGAAACGTTAATAAAGGCAAATCTGGTAGCATCTCATTTAGTTAAGAACTCTTTCTGAAAACAAAAAGCCCCAGAATTTCTCCTGAGGCTATCCTGTGTGTAGGGTAACTTACCGTTGTACCGGTTGCGGCTCCTGTAGTTGCAGAACCCGGCTGGTGTAGGCTCTGGTTTCTTCGCAGAGCTGCGGGTCTTTGGCCAAAGACTGCCCGTAAGTAGGGATCATCTGCTTGATTTTCTCCTGCCAGGCCGGCGAGGCGGCTTTGTCTGGGAAGCAGGTGTGGATCAGGCTCAGCATGATAGACACTGCCGTAGACGCTCCCGGAGAAGCGCCCAGTAAAGCCGCTATGGAACCATCAGCGGCGCTTACCACCTCAGTCCCGAATTCCAGTACGCCGCCGCGTTTAGGGTCTTTTTTGATGACCTGCACGCGCTGTCCGGCAATTTCCAGTTCCCAATCTTTGGGGTTGGCGGTAGGCACGTACTCCCGCAAGGCCGCCATCCGGTCTTCAGACGACTGCATTACCTGGTTAATAAGGTATCTGGTCAAGGGAATATTGGTGTAACCGGCTGCCAGCATGGGGCGCAGGTTGTTCACCTTAATGGACAAGGGGAGGTCAAAGAACGAGCCTTTCTTCAGGAATTTAGTAGTAAAACCGGCGTATGGGCCAAAAAGCAGAGCTTTCTGTCCGTTGATCACGCGCGTATCTAAGTGGGGAACAGACATAGGTGGAGAGCCAACCGCTGCTTTCCCGTACACTTTGGCCTGGTGCTGGGCGATAACGTCTGGGTTGGTACACTTGAGCCACTGTCCGCTCACCGGGAAGCCGCCAAAACCTTTGCCTTCGGGAATTCCTGAGGCCAGCAACAGCGGCAATGAACCTCCGCCAGCGCCAATGAACACAAATTTAGCTTTGGCCCTACGCTTCTGGCCCGTAGTTAAGTCTTTGATGCGCACGCGCCACAGCTTGTCTTCTTTGTGGCGGAAAGAGCGCACTTCATGGTTCAGGTACATTTTCACGCCGCCCATGCTCTCCAGGTACTGGAGCAGTTTACGTGTAAGGCATCCGAAGTTCACATCGGTACCCACTTCCATGCGGGTAGCGGCCAGGGGAACTGAGGTATCGCGGCCATTCATAATGAGCGGCATCCATTCAGACAGCTGGTCCAGGTTTTCTGAGTATTGCATACCCTGGAACAGGGGAGAGGTGCTCATCTTCTCGAAGCGCTTCTTCAGGAAAGATACATTTTTATCGCCCCACACAAAGCTCATGTGCGGCACGCTTCTGATAAACTCTTTGGGGTCTTGGAGAATGCCCTGCTCTACCAGGAAAGCCCAGAACTGACGGGACTGCTCAAACCATTCGGCAATCACATCGGCCTTGGAAATGTCAATGGAACCGTCTGGTTTCTCAGGGGTATAGTTCAACTCACAGAAAGCGGAGTGGCCGGTGCCAGCGTTGTTCCAGGCGTCAGAACTCTCGGCGGCCACTTTGTCTAAGCGTTCGTATATTTCTATGGTCAGATTTGGTTGCAGCTGCTTCAGCATCACGCCCAGGGTGGCGCTCATAATGCCCGCGCCAATCAACACAACATCTGGTTCGGTTACTATTTTGTCCATGGTTTCCTTTTAAATACTCTCCTAGGATACGAATAAACTATCAGAAAGTGTTTTGCCAAAGTAATCTGGTATATAAAACAAAAAGCCAATGCAACTGCATTGGCTCTTTGGTATAACCTCAAAAGTAATTAATTGTTTTTCACTAGTTTGTGCATAGTTACCTCTTTGCCCTGGTATACTTTCAGAAAGTAGATACCCGCCGGAGACTGTTGCAGAAGATCCAACTCTATTTTCTGCTTTCCGGCTTGGCCCTGAACCGATTTACTCTGCAGCGTTCTGCCCGTCTTGTCAAGCAGCACTAGGTTTACTTCGCCCGCGCTAGCCAACTCTACATCCAGAACAACCGGTCGGCTGGGAATAACCGGGTTAGGGTACACAGCGGTTACATTTACTCTCTGCATTTTCTGGATGCTTGGAGCCGCTTTTACGGTAATCATTTTAGAATACTCATACGCTCCGTCAAAATCTACTTGCTTTAAGCGGTAGTAAGTAGTGCCTGCTACGGGCTGCTGATCCAGGAAGGTGTAGCTAAGGGCCACTTGGCTGTTTCCGTTACCTTTCACCTGGCCAATTTGAGTGAACTCATGGCCATTGGTGCTGCGCTCAATAGTAAAGTAATCATTGTTTTTCTCAGAGGCGGTGCTCCAGGTCAGTTTAACAGCATTGTTCGCAAAGTTTCCGTTGAAAGAGGTCAATTCTACGGGTAAAGGGTTTGCGTTGCCGCACTCAGTTATTATGACGTGCTTTGACGCAGAATTGCTGCCGCAATTATTATAACCTGTTACTGTGATTGTTTGTGGAACTCCTAATTGACTTTCTTCAAATGCGGCAAATACTGTGATAGTTCCTGTTCCTTCTCCTTCAACTAAGGTGATACCTTCAGGCAAAGTAAATATATAGGTTGTATTTGGTTGTGGATTGGTAACCTTATAGGTGATTAATTCATCAGAAATGTTACAAATTTCTGACGGACCAGTTATGGCCACAGTTGGTTTCTCGCAAGAAGGAGTAGTAGGGCAGTATGAGGTTAACTCATTATCAGTGAGAATAAATTGTAATGTAGTAGCAAAAGAACCTTGGTTCCTACTAGACTTAGTACCCATGATATAGAACATACCATTTCCAGTTACTAAACCTTCATTGTCAATGAAGTTGTTTCTAATTTTAATATATCCATTATTGATGAGTGATGATTGGTTGTTTTTATTTACAAAGTTCTCAGCTTCAATGTATGCACATGGATGGTTGACGATTTTACCACTACTTACGTTTTCAATGTTTTCTTTGCAGTATACTTTACCCCAGTTCTCAATGGTGCTTATAGCGTTTTGGTAAATTTTCTTCGTGTTGATTACCCCATAATTATGTAGCAGATTCATGCTGTTGCCGCTTGCAAAATTAATCCCACCCTTCATAGTGACTTTACCGTAGTTGTAAGCTGCTCCTCTATTAAGGTTCAACGCCTCATTTACCGTAGATTGCATTACTACATTACCATAATTGCGGACAACCGTTCCTTCGTTTAGATGTACCTGATTTTGAAACGTAAGCACACCGTTAGTTAAGTTCTTAATCTCAGAATTCACTAATGCTACACTATTATTTGTGAAAGTGAAGTTGCCATTGTTCTCTATCAGGGTATTTTTTGCTTGTTCACTGCTGGTAATGGATGCAAAACCATTATTGATAAATATGGCTTTACCAGAAAGATCCCTACCAAAAACTACATTACCTAATTCAACTTCGCCTTCATTTATTAGATTAGAGCCGTTATTATGTATGGTTAATTTTGATGAACCTTTTAAAACTGCTCCTTCCTCTATAAGAATCTGCCGAGCAATTGAAGTGTTATTACTCTGGTTACCTAATTCAAAATTAATATTAAGCACTACTGTATGCCCAGAACGAATCACAAATTTAGTAATCTGTGTCCCCCTATTATTGTTGTTGTATTCATTGCTGCCTGGAGCTATGTTTTCACCCCATACAGCACCCTCATTGAAATTCCCTGACTTTTGTGAGTAATAGGTAACCCCAGTTACCTGTGCCTGTGCCGGTTCTGCCACCAGCAGCAGGTGGAACAAGACAGTTAGAAGTAAGCAAGATCTTTTTGGATTCTTAATTAAACCGATTCCAATAAAATTTAGAACTCTGTAGAAGTTAGGATGTGAAGAGCCAGTAAAGAAAGAGGGGACGTAAAGATTTGGTTTCATTTGGGAAGAAGTAAAGATACTTTTGGCTTTTGTAGATGTTTTTTGATGAATAGATAGGAGCAAAGGAAATGGTGTGGCCATTTTAACGACTTTGCACTTAGGTAGAGTTGGTTATAGATATACGTTTAAGCTAAACCTATCTCATTAAAAGATAGATTTTTATTGTTTTAGTATCTTATCATCAGGGGGATGTAATGATGCTGCTAAATTACTACATGCATATACTCTAAGCAAGAATAAGTTAAATAATTTTTAGTAGGGTGCTTGTGGAAAATAACACCGAAGTATAGGGATTAATTTTAATAGTTAAGTTTTATATATGTAAAATCATATTATTAGCATGAAAATGGCTTTAAGAGGCATTGAAAAAGTCGTTCCTATTATTGATACAAGCTATAGATTAGCAAGATGGAGCACCTGTGCAAGAAATTGGCTTAGAAAAATAACAAGTTGTTACTTGTATTAGCTTAAACTAATATAATTTTGGCTTTTGCTGATTGATGTATGGTTTACTGTAGTTATCTAGATGATCTACTCATTAGCTAGGGCTAGAGGAGAATACAAGAAGAAGTTAATCCGTTTCCTGATTAGGGGATGTTTTCCCAAAAGTAACCCCTAACTAGGTAGTGGAACGGTTGATGCCTACTACATGCCCTCGGTGCTGGTATGAGATTCCATATCTTGGCTCAGGTAGAGCTGCCGCAGGGAAATTATAGTGATGTCTTGGGATAGACTTAGATGAATGATTGCTTGATGTTGCGTTTAGGGGCTGTTTTTCTGGAATTGGTGTTAAAACAGAGTGCTTCTTCAAATTTATAGATCTTGAGACAGTAGAGCCGCGTTTTGATTTACGTGCATGATCACCCGCTCTTGCCACTGCTTCTCTTCTTCAGAAACCAACAGTGTCAGAAACCAGAACCGCTCCCCCTCCATTTCCACGCCCTTGGAATCATCCACGTGCAGGTCAATCCCAAAGCCGGGCGGATACTTGGAGAAATTCTTCGCTTCTGCCGCTAACGTACGGTTATGCCGCCGTTGGTTGATGATCCCACCCAGCCAGATGCCATACGTCAGGAACAGCCACCTGATATAGCTGGCAGAACGGAAGGAGGTGGTGTAGATGAACACCTGGTGCCCCTCGGCCTTCAGCCTCTTCATTAAGGGTACCGTTCCCTGTCTGATTTTCTCTATTCCCAAAATTTTCTGGAACAGGTTCTGCTTTTGGTTGGGAAGCGCTTGGTGCCAGGGATGAGGGTGTCGTCTAAGTCAAAGGAGATGTCATCAATAAAAGTACGTTTTTGGTTTATTTTTGGGAAAGAAGCGGAAAACGCTGGTACTATAGAATTAGCACCAGCGTTTAGTTAAAGGCGTTGTTTAATCTTTAATATATCTTTTATCTTTAAGAGAATGCTTAGTGGTCCATTCATTTATTTGTTCTACTAAATGAGATTCTATGTCATCATATAAAGTTTCTTCGGGACTGTTTATATTAATAAGTTCATCTAATACCTCCATTACTGAATTCTCAACTTCAAGATCAAAATGTACCCTTGACCACATTTCATACAGTTTGTCTTTAGAAGTACTTTCAATTAGCTCTCCAGCGTCGTTGACTTCTAAAGGTATATGTGCATATTCAAAATATGGTATTGATATCCTATGGATGACCTTTACTCCCTGTGACCTTGAATCTAAGAGTGTTTGATTAATAGTAAGGTTGGCTGTCCAAGCGTTATTTTTATTTCCGTTGTTATTATATATAGAATCGCAATCATGTAGAACAGTAAAAGGTACCTTAAAGTGTGTTAACATCTTTACTAAAGAAGGAATAGTATATTTACCTCTTGCTCTAATCAATATTGGTCTGGAGCTGATAGGATATTTTACTGGGTTTTTATTCATTACAGCTTCAAATGCTGCAAACTCAGTATCACCTTCTATAATTATCGGGTGCTGCCCAAAAAACATTTCAGCCAAATTTAAATCAAATCTGGTAAGCATTTTTAGATTCTTTATCTCTTCTTCTGAAAAACTGACTTTGTCCGATATGTAAGTTTTAGGCGAAGGATTATTCTCAGACCTATCAATTCTTACAATTGTCGTGTGCTTTTCTAACGGATTAATAAATATTGGAGAATGTGTAGTTAGCATTACTTGCCACGAAGGATCATTTGCTAAAGAGTAAAGATACTTGCTGGCAGCTCTTACAGCATTAGGATGAAGTGCTATTTCAGGCTCGTCAATCAAAAGCATGTAACTCGGGAGTGCAACATCATCTGTATCATTAATTGATAATGTTTCCGTTTCTCTAAGCAATGAAATTTCATTTTCTAATAAGGCAATAGCGTCTTGTTTTTCTTGAATCTTTTGTGCGGTTTTAATTTTACTAATTTCAGAGGTAAGTTTCTTGATAGCTTTTAATTTCTCTTCTATCTGCTTGCTCTTAAGCTTTACAAGTTCTTGAGAAGTAGCAAGCTTAGATCTAACCTGCATCATTGCCCAAAATAATGCTCTTTGTGATCCAGTTCCTTGTTGATTCCAGTCTATTTCATCACATCCTTCCTTAAATTTAAATTTAGAAGCTTTAAGAAGTTCTGCTAAGGGATCAATTTTAATGTCACCAATTCCTACATTCAAATCAATTGAGAGATTAGGGAAAATTTCATTGTGGGACTTATTTAAATCACCTTTGATTGTTTGAATTAAATTATTGTGCTCATCAACTGGGCCTTTGGCTTCTGCTGAAATAGATTTAAGTAGTTTGCTCAAGGCAGAACTTTCATCATTCATTATTCGTTTTAATTGCTCCGCAATAGGCTGAATGATGATAGTCAAAAGTGCCTTATGTTCGGTTTCCGGGTTTTCTAATGATCCAATTCTAAACGGCTTTGGTAGTTTACTTGTGAAAACTGTATCTAGGCCACTTGCTTTTTCTGTTTCAGAATAAGCTTGTGCTTCCTTGTCCCAAGTTTTCCTCGTTTTTTTGAAATCATCTTTACTCCATTCCCAAATACTCCTGACTAATTTTAAATCTCCTTCCTCTTCTTTCCAATCATCTGAGATGTTTTTAGTCCCATCAGGGATATGTACCCAGATTTCTACAGAGCTTGGTGATTCATCAGCTCTTTGACAACGATCTTCTTTCTTAAAGCTAATAGTCCCTACTGCAAGTTCATAAGCCTTAAGTAGAGTAGACTTTCCAGAATTGTTTGCTCCTACAATGCATAAAATATTGTCCAAATCAATTGTGAGTCCTTCTGGCCCTATACAACCAATATTGACTACTCGCATTCTTACTAATTTTGATCTTTTTAGCATATATAATGTTCTTAAGTAATATATAGATTTTATAAATATATGAATTTTGAATACTTAAGTGGGTGAGGTGCTGTGATTTTTCAATAAAGCTCAAGTCTCACTCGCTGAAACATAAGTATGAATCTTTTAAATAATATTTTACCCAGCTACTTCCCCCACAAACTCCCATTCCTCCACGCGCTCCTCTTCAAAATAGTACACCACGCACGTAATCCTGCTCATCATCAACTCCCGGAACAGCGCCGCATAAGAATTCAGGTTCTCCACGTATTCCTCCTTGGCAGGTGGTAATTTGTAGTCAATGAGCGTCACCTCACCGGTCTCCCCGAACACAATGCGGTCTGGTTTGTAGCGGTTGGTGCGTACGTCTAGCACTTCGCGTTCGTTCTCCACGGTCACGGCGCGGCTGAAGTAGCGCTGCATCTGTGGGTGAGTGAGCACGTGGTCCACCATCTGGGTGAGGGTGGGCAGTTCGCGCTGGGAGATGATGCCCTGGTGCACCAACTGCCGAAGGGCTTTGGGCGCGTCATCGGCGTAGGTGATGCGGGCGAGGGCGTAGTGCAGCTTCCGGTTCCAGCGGCGGTGCTCCTGCTGGGTCTCAAAATCGAAGACGTTGTTGGCGTGCTGCTTCAGTTTCAGGTTTTGGGCCCAGTCGGCGGAGGTGAACTTGTCCAGCACGTACACGTCTTCAGAAACAGCTTTGTGGCTCACCGCCTGCGGCGCGCCTTTGGCGAGTTGGTAGCAAAATTGGCCCTCCTGCCAAAGGGCCTTGCTCTCCAGGTATTTGTGCAGCCAGAAACTTACGTTCTTCTGCGCGCCGCCTTTCCTGAAATCCTGCGCCTTGCCAATGAGGTAGAGGCGGTCCACGGGGCGGGTGAGGGCTACGTAGAGCATGTTCAGGCTTTCAATAAACGTCTTTTCCAGCTTCTGGGCGTATTGGTCGGCTAAGGCAGTCTGCTCCAGTTTTTTGTTCAGGTTCACCACGGCCGTGCGCAGCTTTCCGCCCGCGGCCACACTTTCGGGCAGCGTGCCCCAGAGCAGCGACGAGGTTTGCGGTTCAAGGCTCCAGTCGCAGAAGGGCACAATCACCACGGGGTAGTCCAGCCCCTTGCTTTTATGAATGCTGGTGATGGTAATGGCGTCGCGGTCTTTAGGCGTGTTAATGCTCAGGTTCTCCTTGTGTAAATCCCAGTACTGTAAGAAGTTGTTGAGGTTGTTGCTGTACTTGAGTGTGTACTCCAGCACCAGATCCAGGAACCGGAACAGGTATTCGCACTCGTTGTTCTTGTCCAGCAAATCAAACACCCGTATCAGCTTCTCGGTGAGCTCATAGATAGAGAGATTCCCGGCATCGCGGTACGCCAAATCAAATCCCTGCTGCTGCAAAAACTGGAAGAATGGGTCAATGCTCGGCTCCACGGCCAGCGCGGCAATCTTGCCCGTGGTGGCACTATCGGGCAGTTCCTGGTGCACCACTTTATAGACCAGATACAAGGCCTGCGACCGCGCCAGACTGTTGGTAGGCTGGTTCAGAATCCGGAAAAAGGCAATAATCAGGTTAATGACCTCCGCGAACTGCAACGAAAGTGAATCCTGCGAGATAATGTCGTATTTCTTCTGCTTCAGAAAGTTGGCTACCAGCTTGCTGTTGCGGTTGGTGCGGCTCAGGATAGCAATATCGCGCGGCGCGTAGCCATCGGCCTGGGCCTGCTGCACCATCTGCAACACCAGCTGCAAGGTGCTTTCCTGGTAGGAGAGGAGATCCTCTTCGGCGTAGCCTTCATATATCTCCTCGGTTTGGCGGCAGGCATCTAAGTCCACTTTAAATGGCGGCACCTCGTCCTGCGTGAACAGTACCTGCAGATGGGCTTTGCCCGATTCTTTCCCTGCGGGTGATTCCTGCTGAAACTTATCATCATAAATAGCCTGCAACAGCGGGAACTGCGGATTGCTCTGACTGATGAACCCGAACAGCTCGTTGTTGAACTGGATGATTTCAGGGGCGCTGCGGTAATTGGTGTTCAGGTTGTCGGGTGAGAGGGTCCAGCGGAGGGTATCATAGCGTGGGGCCACGTTCTCCTCAAAGCGGGAATTCTGGTACAGGTGGTGCGTCTGGTTGCGGTGCAGGTGCAGAATCTGCTCCATCTCGCCACCGCGCCAGCCGTAGATGGCCTGTTTGGCATCGCCCACCACCATGTTGAAATTGTCGCCGGCCAGGGCATTCTCCACCAGCGGCAGCAGGTTGTTCCATTGTAGCACGGAGGTATCCTGAAACTCGTCAATCAAGATATGCTGGTACCGTTCACCCAGCCGCTCATAGATAAACGGAATAGGCTCCTGCAGCACAATCTCCGTGATGCGTTTGTTGAACTCCGAGATGTGCACCAGGTTCTTGTCCAGCTTTATTTCCTGGATGCAGCGGTCCAGCTCGCTCAGCACGCTCAGCTTGTACAGGTGTGGCAGCATGGCCGAGATGAGGATGTGGTTCTGCGTCTCGCGCTCCTTCAGGTCCTCAATGCCTCTATAGATTTCGGCTAGCCGAGGTTTGATCTGGTCCAGTGCTACCTTGGCCCCGGTGCTGGCTTTGGCGCTGGCCCACTTGTCATCGTTCACGGTTTTGGCGGCGTTGCTGTTGGCGATGGTAATGTCAAAGCCGCTGTTCCATTTTCTGAAGTAGGAGTAGATGCCGTTCTTGCCGTAAGACATTTCCTCTGGCATAATGCCGTGGCGGTCAATCAGGTCACTTGCCTCCTGCGCCAACGTCTGTATCTGCTTTTCTACGTTTACTTTCTGGCTGTACAGCTCAGAGCGTATCTTCTTGAAATCTTGCAGGGTAAGCTTCCCAATGTCAAGTAAATGTTCATAGGTCTGCTCATTCAGAAGATTGCGGGCGAAGTCGGCGAGTTCATCAGGCAGCACGTTCCAGCTTTTGCCTTCCTCGGCTTTGTCCAGGGCGTACTGTTGCAGGGTCTCGGCCAGCAGCCGGTTCTCTGCCTGGGTGTTCACTTTGTTTAAAAGCAGACTCACGGCGGTACTCAACAGCGTCTGCGCGTCCATGTCCACCTCAAAATTGTGGGGCAGCTTGAGCTCGGTGGTAAAAGCAGAAACCACCTTGTTCACAAAGGAGTCAATGGTGCTCACCGCGAACTCAGAGTAGTGGAAGAGGAGGTGGTCAAACACCTTGGAAGCCCGCGCCCGCAATCCTTCCTCGGTTAAATCGGATTGTCCGTACTCTGTCCGTATTTCTTGTAATATGTAAAATAGAAGTTGGTCGCTGTTCCGCTTTTCCTTCTCGGGCAAAGCCGTGTCATTGAAGCCCCGCAAGGCCCCCAGAATACGCGTCTTCATTTCCTGGGCGGCATCATTAGTGAACGTGATGGCCAGGATGTTCTTGTAATAGGAGGGTTCCTCGCTCTGCAAGGCCAGTTTCAGGTATTCCTTGGTGAGGTGGTAGGTTTTGCCGGAACCGGCCGAGGAGGAGTATATTTTAAAGGAAGCAGGCACGTTCTTTAATCAACAATTGGGAATTAGGAATTGAGAATTCGGCGGTAGCCGAAAATGGGGTTGCGTTTAGGGGCCTTTTTTACGAAATTAGGCAAAAAACAGGAATTAGGGATTAACGGTACTACGCTTCTTTTGAAGTATCTTTCGGGTAAATCACCGCTCATGAAAAAGCTTTTTTTTGCCTTGCTCTTGCTGCCCTTTCTGTTTTCGCTCAGCGGTTGCAGTGACGACGAGGAGACTCCGCAGCCCGACCTGGAAACGTACGTGAAAGGAACATGGGCTGAATCTAAGGTGACTATCAAAGTGACTGATTTGTCCGGGGTCACTGTGTCCGAAACTGAATCAGTGGGCTACGGCACATATGTGCTGGATGGCAGTAACCTCTCCATCAGTTTTATGCCAGACTTCAAGTGGGTGTATTCCATAGGGCAGCGCAACGACGAACCTTTTATTGCGGCAACCTACGGCCAGAACTTTTCCCTGGAATACAAGATCATCGTTGTCTCCAACCAGGAGATGATCTGGCAACGTGCCTCCACCCAACCCGATGCCAACGGTCAAATGAACCACGTAAGCGTGCAAAATATCTACCTGAACAGAAAGTAAGGTAATGCATGCTGTTTAGAGCCTCTTTTTCAAAAAACGGCCCCTAAACGCAAGAGTTGTTGAGGTAATGTTTCTATCAACGTTATCTGCATTCATGGTTTCGCTGCGTTGCAGCGAGGGTAGTCCGGAGACTACCCATCATCCGTAGGCACGAGTCCGGAGACTCGCTCCAGAAGCCTTCTTTAAAGTAATTTACGGTAGATCAAAAGGAGTTGATTTTGCTTCAAGCTTTAACTGCTTTACTACCCGCACCCTTTCCAGTCTTTCCCTAGAGCGCCTCGCTTGTGGCCAAAGAATAGCAGAGGCTAAGAGCCAACACAGCTACCTGGCCGCATGGGCTTGCGAGAGGGAAAGACGGGGCCCCGCGGCCGTGAGCGCTTACCGCCAAAGATGAAACAACCCAGCTCTAAAACCATAAACAAGCGGCACCGCCTAGGCATCAGCCTAATCCATTAGCCAAGGCAAACCACCCCACGCAAAAATTCCGTTTAGAGCCTCTTTTTCCAAAAACAGCCCCTAAACGTCCACCACACTCTCTCTAAAAAAAGTTTGGGTGCAAAACGGAAAGCCCCTCTATGGCAAGTAGAACAATACAAACTATAATTAATAATATTAGGAAGCCTCTAATCTTTTCCGTACCTTTGCACCACAATACACGCCGAGACTTCGTTGGTCTCATTTTTGGCATTAAGGCACTTCTCAAGCAATCCTCTGTGCGGCTTTCTCCGCAACGAAATCTTGATAAATGACGAATACCCTAGGGCAGGTGTATTGCATTTATATATCATACATAACAATTGATGGAAAGAATCAAATTCCAGGAGCTTCCGTTGTCGGATGAAATCCAGCGTGCAATCGTGGATTTAGGCTACGAAGAAGCTTCCCCAATCCAGACCGCCGCTATTCCGGTGTTGCTGGAAGGCCGTGACGTGATCGGCCAGGCCCAAACCGGTACCGGTAAAACCGCTGCCTTCTCAATCCCCACCATTGAAGCGATTGATCCCAATAACCGCGACGTGCAGGCCCTTATCCTGTGCCCTACCCGCGAGTTGGCCATTCAGGTGGCGGAGGAAATTCAGAAACTGGTAAAATACAAAAAAGGCATCAGCGTAGTGCCTATTTATGGTGGTCAGCCCTATGAGCGCCAGTTACGCGCCCTCAAGCAAGGAGTACAGATCGTGATCGGGACGCCCGGCCGCGTGATGGACCACATTGAGAGAGGAACCCTCCAGCTGGAGAACACCAAGAAGATCATCCTGGATGAGGCCGACGAAATGTTGGACATGGGCTTTAGAGAGGACATTGAGTTCGTTCTGAGCCACATGCCAGAAGACCGCCAGACCATCTTCTTCTCCGCTACCATGAGCAAGCCTATCATGGAACTGACGCGCAAGTACCAAACCAATCCTGAGATTGTGAAGGTAACCCAGCAGCAGCTGACCGTGACCAATATTGAGCAGATCTACTTTGAAGTACGCAGCAGCGGCAAGATGGAAGTGACCACTCGCCTCATTGACATGTACAATTTCAAGGTGGTGATCATCTTCTGTAACACCAAACGCATGGTAGACGAGCTGGTGAGCAATCTCCAGGCGCGCGGCTACTTCGCAGACGGGTTGCACGGTGACCTGAACCAGAACCAGCGGAACAACGTGATGAACAAGTTCAAAGCCGGTACCCTGGAGATACTGGTAGCCACAGACGTTGCCGCCCGCGGTATTGACGTGGACAATGTAGAGGCTGTGATCAACTATGACCTTCCGCAGGACGAGGAGAACTATGTGCACCGCATTGGCCGTACCGGCCGTGCCGGTAAATCTGGAAAAGCCTTCTCGTTTGTAGCCGGTAGAGACCTCTATAAACTACGTGACATTGAGCGCTTCACCAAGGCCAAGATCGTTCGTCAGAACGTGCCAACCTATGAAGACGTGGCCGAAGTACGTACCACGTTGGTTTTAGACCAGGTGAAAGAAGTGATCCAGAAAGGTGGCCTGTCTAAGCACATCCTCAAGATTGAGCGTCTGGTTGACCAGGATCTGACCACCATGGACATTGCCGCGGCGCTGTTGAAACTGGTCATGAAAGACACCAAAAACAAGGAAAAGAGCGCCGAAGCCAGCGAAGGCAAAGGTGGCCCTAAACCTGGTTTTGACCGTCTGTTCGTGACCCTGGGCAAAAAAGACCGTCTGCACCCCAAGGATCTGGTAGACATCATGACCGACTACACCAGCATTCCGGCCGGTAAAGTAGGCGATATCGATTTATATGACCGTTTCAGTTTCGTGGAAGTACCTACTGAGTACACTGCTGAAATTCTGGAGCGCCTGGCGGTAACTGAGATCAACGGCATGACCGTTAAATTCCAGAAAGCCGAGAAAAAAACCATGGACCCTGCCGAAGGCGGACGTGAGTTGCAGGAACTAGAGGATCGCCCACGGAAGAAATTCTATGACGGACCGTTCAACAACAACCGTGGCGGCGGAGACCGCGACCGCGGAGGTGACAGAGGCGGAAGCCGTGGCGGTTATGGCGGCGGCGACCGTGGTGGCCGTTCCTACGGTGACCGTGACAGAGGCGGCGACCGCGGAGGCAGAAGCTTCGGTGGCGGCGGCGGACGTGACCGTGACAGAAACAGCGGTGGCGGTGGCTTCCGGGAAAGAAAAAGAAGAGATTTCTAAAATATTTTTCAGAAATACATAACCCCGTAACTAAGCGTCCGTATACACAAGGGACAGAGCTTAAAAGTTAATAAAGGGTTTAGTATCTGTTTTAAAATAAACGCAGCACTAAGAATGCTGCGTTTATTTTTTTGTGCCTATCACACCCGTTTAGCAGCCCTTTTTCTAAAATCTTGCCAAAACTAGAAAGAAGCCATTCTGCAAAAGTCAGTCCTCCATCAAGTGAATGTGTTCACAAAAAGAATCTGTGAAAACCTTCAATACCTTCAGCTAAACGCACCTATTCCAGTCTTTCCCTAGAGCGCCTCGCTTGTGGCCAAGTAAGAAAGAAACCAAGAGAAAGCTGCATTACTTGGCCGCAAGGGCAGTGCGAGAGGGGAAGACGGGGCCCCGCGGCCGTGAGCGCTTACCGCCAAAGATGGAACACCACTGCTTATAAACCCATAAACAAACGCCACAGCCTAGGCATTAGCATTCTAAAATCAAACTCCAACTTCAGCCATTGCCTTACCCGCCAAAAATCCCCCCGTCCAGGCCGCCTGAAAATTGAATCCGCCGGTAATGCCGTCAATATCCACCACTTCCCCGGCAAAAAACAGTCCGGGCACCAATCTACTTTCCATCCGCTCCAGGTGCAGTTCCTCCAGCTTAATGCCGCCGCAGGTCACAAATTCTTCTTTAAAAGTAGTCTTTCCCTTCACCTCAAAAGGAGTCCTGATGAGTAACTCAATCAATTTATTCTGGGCTTTACCCGAAAGTTCTGCCCATTTCACGGTTTCCGGCACTTCGGCCAACGTGCAGAGGCGTTGCCAGAGGCGGTTGGGCAACTGGAAGAGCGCATTGGTGTAGACCGTCTTTTTAGGGGAATGCTGCCGTTGCAGCAGCAGTTGGCTCCGAACCTGTTCTTCAGTGAAATCGGGCACCCAGTTCACCAAAGCGGTACCCGTATAAGCCAAGCCGTGCAGCAGCTTGGCGCCCCAGGCGGAGAACCGCAGTACCGCCGGACCGCTCAGTCCCCAATGCGTAATGAGCAACGGTCCCTCGGTTTCCAATTTCTGGCCCGTCAGCTTCACTTTGGCTTTAGGAACCGACACTCCCAGCAAATCTTTGAAAGGGGAGGCGGGCACATTCAAGGTGAACAGCGAAGGAACGGGAGCTTCAATGGTATGACCAAGATCCTGTAGCCATCTGTAATGCTCCATTTTAGGATTACCGCCCGTGGCGATCAGAACTTTTGAAGCTTTTAATTGGCTTCCGTTGCTCAGGTGAAGGAGAAACCTATTTGGTGCAGGAGCTTGCGCTTGTACCTGAAGGGAGGAAACGCCTACGCTGGTTTGGATTTCCACCCCCGCCCGCTGCGCCGCCTGCACCAGACAGTCTACAATGGTCTCTGAGGTGTTGGACTGTGGGAACATCCTGCCATCTGCTTCGGTCTTCAATTTTACGCCTCGCTTCTCAAACCAGGCTACGGTATCTTCGGCCCCGAAGAGCGGGAGCAACTTCTTGAGGGCTTTCTGACCTCTGGGATAGTGCTGGGAAAAGGCGTTCGTTTGGAAGCAGGCATGCGTCACATTGCATCTTCCGCCCCCTGAGACCCTAACCTTAGAGAGAAGTTTGGTGGTTTTTTCCAGCAAGAGCACCCGTAGCGTTGGGTTGGCTTCGGCACAGGTGATGGCCCCGAAGAATCCGGCAGCGCCACCTCCAATCACAACTACAGTCTCTCGCATCTGTTTAGAGCTTGTTTTTGCAAAAATAGGCAAAAAACAGCTGGCACAAGAGGTGTTGCTTAGAAGCCAGGTGATGAGAGGCAGCTCAATGGATCAGGATACCGGAACTGATATTGAAGTTCCTGGTTTACCAAATCACTGTTGATCAGTTTAAAAGAAGGCTCACCCTGTGCGGAGAAGGTGGGCGGGGGCAGTTGCAGGTGATGGGCGGCAGTTGTATAAAATTGCTGGCGCGAAGGATGGAGGGGCGCACACGCGTTGAAGGTATATTTCCATTTGTTCTGCGTAATGATTTGAAACAGAATCTGGACGCAATCACTTAAATGAATCATATTAACTGGTGCCTGTGGTTGGGCTACCTTGTCTTTGCCCGCCAAAAACCGACCGGGATGCCGGGTGCCGCCCATCAACCCCCCAAAACGTACCACCGTGGTGCCGTTACCAGACCACTGTTGTACCTGGTGCTCACAACGTAGGAGAAGGTTATCGGCATTGGCTGCGGCGAGGGCATCTGCTTCGGTAATTTCCCGGTTCAGGTCTGGATAAACCGATGTGGATGAAACAAAAAGAACGTGCTTCACTCGTCCGGCTGCTTCCGCTAGTACCTGTTCCACAACTTGTTCATAGGGCATGGCAGAAGATGGCTGCCGTGAGGGCGGAAGGTTAAATACCAGCACATCGGCTTGCAGAAAACGCGACAATTGCGTTTCGGGGCCTTTTTCCGGAAAAGTGAGCAAAAACGGTTCAATGCCCTGAGCGGCTAAAATGGGTAGTTTCTCTTGGGTGGTGGTGGAGCCATGCACCCGGTAACCTGCTTGCACCATGGCCTGCGCCAAGGGAAGCCCTAACCAACCGCAGCCCATCACACTGATCGTTTTCTGTTGCATGCCACAAAGAACGGCGGTAAACGTATGCCTTGCAACAAAAGCTCCTCCAGTTGGTTCTTGAGCATACATGGAAACAATAGATGTACAGGTAGCAGTGATTGGGGCCGGTTTTGGCGGGCTCACCACGGCTACTCTGCTGGCAAAAGCCGGTTTGCAGGTGGCGGTGGTAGAACAGAACAATTACCCCGGCGGCTGTGCCTCCAGCTATAAACGCAAAGGCTACTGGTTTGAAACCGGGGCCACCACGTTGGTTGGTCTGGACCAGGACATGCCGCTCCGGTACCTGTTTGAGGAACTGGACCTACAGATTCCTTTATTGCGTTTGGAGATCCCCATGCAGGTCCGGCTCCCCAATGGCACTTTACTGACCCGGTTTCAGACGCTGGAGCTATGGATACAGGAAGCGGAACGGGTTTTTGGAGCGCCAGGACAGCGGGCGTTTTGGGAAACCTGCTACCAGATCAGTCAGCGGGTGTGGCGCACGTCTCTGCGGCAAAAGAGTTTCCCGTTCAGCTCCTGGTCAGATGTTTGGCAGGCGGCAAAGGCCTTGGAAATGGAACAGTTGAGCCTTCCGCCCTTGGCTTTCAAAAGTATGAAAGATTTGCTGTCACAGCACGGTCTGTTGCAGAACAAAACCTTTATAGCGTTCTTGGACCAGCAGCTATTGATTACGGCGCAGAGCAAGCACACAGAGGTGAATGTACTGTTTGGCGCCACCGCCCTCTGCTATACCATGTATGGCAATTATTATATGCCCGGCGGCTTGCGGCAGTTGAGTAACCACCTGGTGCGGTACCTGGAACAGCACCAGGGGCAAATGCTGTACCGCCGGCAAGTGCGCCAAATTATTCCAAAAGCAAAAAGAGAAGGCTATACCATTTTCACGGAGAAAGGCACAATTACAGCTTACTATCTGGTCTGTAATCTGCCCCTGAACAATTTGCAGCAGTTGTTTGAAAGTGCACAGCTACGAAAGAAACTTGCTACCTACATTCTTCCTGCGCATAAAGTAAACGGGGCTTTCACCTGGGGAGTGGTTTTTGAACGTTCAGGTACTACGCCAGCGGTTTTCCACCACCAGTTGCACGTACCCGGCGGAGTCCCCTTTATAGGCAGTGAAAGCATCTTTGTGAGCCTGAGCCATCCGCTAGATGAGGAAAGGGCTCCTAAAGGTATTTGCGTAGCGGCCGTGAGTACGCATGTGCACCATCCGGAAGCGACATGGATTACACAGAAAAAGGAACTGGAGCGCTGGCTGGTCCAGTTTCTGGTAGAGCAGCAATTTTTTACTCAGGAACAAGTGCGCTTTGTGCAAGCGGCTACCCCGGGGGCCTGGATTGAATGGACAGGAAGGGAGTGGGGGCAGGTAGGCGGTTACCCGCAGTACTTGAACGTGAAGCCCTGGCAAATGAAAGACGCCCGTTTAGATGGAGATAAAGCCTATCTGTGCGGAGACACGGTGTATCCGGGGCAAGGTATTCCGGGAGTTTGTTTAAGCGGAATTATTGCCGCCGACAAGTTACTGCGGGATCATTTTTAGCCTTGTCTTCTCAAGCCATTGAACCATGGCCCGAGAGCGGAGAGTGTTCTTTCTGCAGTGCACCGGCAGCTACTGCTTTAGGTAAGGAGACATAGAACGTGGTGCCTACCCGCTCTTCGCTCTCCACCCAAATAGAGCCATGGTTAATTTGTATAAATTCTTTGCAGAGCATTAACCCCAAGCCACTCCCTTTCTCATTGGCGGTGCCTCTTCCCTTAAAATGATTTGGCCCGAACAGCTTGGAGAGGTTCTTACGGTTAATTCCTATGCCCGAGTCCTGTACAGAAATAATCACTTCAGTGGGGCTGGTACCAGTGTCGCTTATACTGACCAAATCGTCTCTATGGCAGAACTTGATGGCATTGGATATTAAATTCCGGAAGACTAGATTGATCATTTCCTCATCGGCTATTACAAAGAGGTCTTTCTTAAGTTGGTTTTGGAGCACTATTCCTTTTTGGGCCGCTTGTGGGGCAAGCAGTTGAATATTTTGCTGAATAAGCTTCTGCATGGAAACTTCTTTGGGTTCTATGTTCAGCCCCTTCATCTGGATTTTGGCCCATAGCAGCAAGTTATCCAACAAAGAGAGGGTATTCTGTTGCTGGGCTTCCAGGTCTTTCATGAAACAACTCATCTTCTCGGGCGGAAGAGTACCCATGGTCATAATCCGGAAGAGCGACTGCAGGGAAATGAGGGGTCCCCGTAAGTCGTGGGCAATAATAGAAAATAGTTTGTCTTTGAATTGGTTCAGATTTTCAAGCTCTCTTTTCTGGGTATGCAGGAGTTGCGCTTGGCTGGAGAGGGCATTGGCCTGCTCCTGAATGTTGGAGTTCTTTTCCAGGATCAGCTGGTTGTACGCTGAAAGTTGTTGATTTACGGCTTCCATTCTGCGTCTTCCCCTAAAGAACACGTAGGCAAGGGCAGCCATGAGAAGGAACAGAATGGCAACGGCAAACTGGGCGTTGGATTTCTGAGCCAGCTTCGCTTTCTGAAGTTCACGTTCCGCTTTAAGCTGCTTTATCTCTATTTCCTTTTTCTCGGTTTCATATTTTGTGTTTATCTCCGCAATGGCCTCCGCCTGGTTCTGTGAACTTAGAGAATCAAGGTAGTGGGTATGCAGGGTTAGGTAGTGGTGCGCTTTTGGGTAATCTCCGGTAGCGGTATAGATTTCATTCAGCAGCATGGTCGTCTCTTTGATTCCCTCCGGCGAAGGAAGCTTTTGGGCTACTTTAAGACTTTGCTTCGCCATTTCCAATGCCTTGCCATAGTGCTTTTGTTTTAAATGCACATATGACATAGCCCGCAGAATATAAATTAAATTAACCTCACTCTGGGTCTCCTGGCTGTAGAGGAGAGACTTCCGGAGGTGGAAGAGGGCGCTGTCATGCTTGCCCATCTCCATGTAAAGATTTCCAATGTTGAAGTAGTCTGTACCTAATTCGTATTTATCGCCTATCCCTTTGTCTATCTCGGCTACCTCCAGATACAGACGAAGGGCCTTCTGGGGTTGCTTGGTTAGTTCATAAACAGTGCCAATGTTCCCTAAGGAGGTACTGATGATGCTGTTCTTCTTCAACTGCCTCCCAATAGCCAAGCCCTTTTCAAAGTAGAGAAGGGCCTTTTTGTAGTTTTCCTGCTCCCGGTATAGGTTCCCTATGTTGTTATAACTGGAAGCTAAGCCTATAGTGTCTTGGATGCTTTCCCGTATTGTAAGCGATTTATAAGCGTATTCTGTGGCTTTGGTGTAGTTGTCTTGCCAATAATAGCCAATGCTGATGGTGTTATAGGAATTACCCAAGTCTTTCTGCAGCCCGTATTTCTGACAAAGCTTAGCTGCCTTCAGGCCATACTGTACCGCTAAGGAAGGATCGCTTTCCCAGTAATGTTCAGAAATATAATTTAGCAGGTCAGCTTTCTCTTGGGGGGTAGAGGCTTTCTTCAGTGCCTGAAGCAGTGCCTTTGGTTCATCTGCGGCTACCAGGCGTAGGGTCATGCCTAGTAAAGCAATGACCAGCAGAAATTTTCTCATAGTGATTTTATACAAAGTAAAGTTAGGAGTTTCCTTTATATTTCAATAGTATGCATGCTGATTATGTTTGAAAGGGCAGTAATTTTAAAATAGAAGACACTATTTATTAAAAAATTTCAAAAGAAGTCTATTCAAAAACATATTTCCTCAAGAGGTCGTTTGTGTTCCTGCATGTAAACTACCTATACAAGACTTGCACAACTACTATGGCACACTATTCACAACCCATGCTGCGCGATGGCGCTTTACAAGGTAAAACCATTATCATCACTGGCGGTGGCACCGGTTTGGGGCGTTCTATGGGTACTTACTTCCTGCAATTGGGGGCCAACTTGGTCATCACCAGCCGGAAACTGGACGTGCTGGAAAAAGCCGCCGCTGAAATGAGGGAGGAAACAGGAGGGCAGGTGTTGGCCGTTGCCTGCGATGTACGGAAACCCCTGGAGGTGGAAGCCATGTTACAGGCCACCTTAGCTAAGTTCGGGGCAGTACACGGCCTCCTGAACAACGCGGCAGGCAACTTCATCAGTCCCACGGAGCGGCTATCGCCCAAGGCGTTTGATGTGATCGTGGATATTGTGCTGAAAGGCAGCTATAACTGCACCCTCACCTTAGGTAAGCATTGGATTGAAGCAAAGCAACCCGGCACCATCCTCAACATTGTGACCACCTACGCCTGGACGGGTTCCGGCTACGTGGTACCCTCCGCGACGGCCAAGGCGGGCGTGCTGGCCATGACCCGTTCGCTCGCTTCTGAGTGGGCCAAATACGGCATCCGGTCCAACGCCATCGCCCCGGGGCCGTTTCCTACCGAAGGAGCCTGGAGCCGCCTGTTCCCGGAAGCCTTGGCCGAACAATTGGACCCTTTGAAACGCATTCCGGTAAAACGTTACGGCGAGCATCAGGAACTAGCCAATCTAGCGGCTTATCTCATCTCTGACTATTCAGCCTACGTGAACGGCGAAGTCATCACCATTGACGGCGGCGAGTGGCTCTACGGTGGCGGCGAGTTCAACTACCTGGACCAGGTGCCCCATGAAATGTGGGATTCTATTGAGCAGATGGTGCGCGGCAAAAACTCAGGAAAACAAGAGTAGTATATGCCAACGCTGGAAGGAGTACTAGAGGTGCATGCGCCCCAGGAAGCTCTTTTTGACCTCTCCCAGGATTACGACCAGCGGCTGCTCTGGGACAAATACCTACGGGTGGCCCGGCTGGAGCATGGCGCGGAACAGGCCCAGAAAGGGGTAGAGGCATATTGCGAAAGCCGCAAAGGCATTGGCATGACCGTGCGGTACCTTACCTATCATCCACCTACACAGGTGGCCATGGAAATGACCAAAGGACCTTGGGTATTCCAGAAGTTCTCGGGGAGTTGGCGGTTTAAACCGGTAGGGAACAGTTCTACCCACGTGTACTTCCGGTATCATTACAAGCCAAAGTTTGGGTGGATGGGAAAACTGCTGCTGCAGCCCTTTATCTCTAGCCTCCTGCGCACCGACATCAAAAACCGGCTTCGCTTTTTCAAAGAAGCCGTGGAGAGCGGAATTCTGGATACAAAAAAATAGCCCCGAAGCGTTTCGGGGCTATTTTTTTGAAATCAGGGCAAAACCAGCTTAATCTGCTTTTACCTTTACTTTGGTTTTCTTCTTGTCTTTCTTAATCTTCATTTCCGCTTTGCCGTTTTGGGCGGCGGGAGCGGCACCTTGAGGACCATTGTTCACCAGCGTCATCTCTTTCACCAGATGGCCGGCTCCGGCAAACTTATCTACAATGAAGAGGAAGTAACGGGCATCCATGCTGATGTTGCGCACGCGGTCTGGGTCATACATAATGTCAGACATGGTGCCTTCCCAGTTGCGGTCAAAGTTGGTACCAATGAGCTCGCCGCGGGCGTTGATCACGGGTGAACCCGAGTTACCGCCGGTGGTGTGGTTAGATGCGATGAACGCTACCGGCATCTGTCCATTCACGCCATACGGACCGTAGTCTTTCTTCTGGTACAGCTCTTTCAATTTGGCAGGCACTTTGTAATCTACAATGGCAGGGTCTTCCTTCTCTATGATTCCCTCCAGGGTGGTGTAGTAGTCATACGTAACCCCATCTGCCGGCTTGTAAGAATCTACCTGACCGTAGGCTACCCGCAGGGTAGAGTTTGCATCTGGGTAGAATTTACGGTCTTTCTGCATCTCGCGCAGGCCTTGCAGGTACGTGCGGTTCAAGAGGGTATTCTGGTCATTGAGAGAGGTGTACACCGGCAACACCTGCTGACGGAAACTGTTGCCGAAGCTCTGCATTAAGGTTACGGCAGGGTCAGTCAGTAATTTCACTTTCATGGCGGCAGGTGCCAGTTTCAGCAGGGCCTGCACTTTCTCCTCAGACACCAAGTTAGAGGTGGCATACACTTCATTGGCGTACGCAGTCCAGTTAAAGTTTTTGTCTTTGGTGATTCGGCCGAAGGCTGCCGGATGGAATTTAGGATCTACCCCTTGCTGGTACATTTCCATGAGCGCGGCAAACACTTTGCGGTCGGTGGGCAGGTTGTAATTCTTGAAGAAGCCGGGCGCGCTGGCGCTCAGTCTCTTCACCTGGGCCTGAATGGCGGCTTTGTTCTCCTCGGTCTCCGTGCCTTTCTGGAGCAGATCGGCCAAGGCCATGTAATTCTGCGCGTAGCTCAACAGCTCCACACCCATCACTGCTTCCATGAAATAGTCGCGGGCCAGGGTGATGCCGTTGGCCAGCTGGCTGTAGTTCTGCTCAAACTGCGACAATACTTGCCCATAGGTGTTTTTGCGGCCGGTTTCCTGGGCTACCCACTGAGCGAATTGGCGCTCCTGTTCCTGCTTCTTGGTAATGGCGTCTAACTTGCGGAGGCCGCGCATTTCCCCAATCCATTTTTTGTGGGCGTTACTCACGCTGGCGTACTTGGCCGCGTACTGGATGCGCACTTTAGGATCGGCTTTCATGTCCTGGTCCAGAATACCCAGTTTCACGGTACGGATCTTCACCTTGGCCGGGTCAGAGATCTCGGCAATCTCACGCACCGCCTGAGACGGGAGGTACTCGGTAGTGCGGCCCGGGAACCCAAAGACCATGGTGAAATCGCCTTGCTGAATACCCGCTAAAGAGATAGGGAGGTGGTGCTTGGGCGTGAACGGCTTGTTGTTAGGAGAATAGTCGGCGGGTCTGTTGTCTGGACCGGCGTAGATCCGGAACAGGGAGAAGTCGCCGGTGTGGCGGGGCCACATCCAGATGTCGGTATCGCCCCCGAATTTCCCGATGCTTTCGGGCGGAGCCCCCACCAGACGGATGTCTCGGAAGGTTTCGGTTACGTACATGTAGTACTCATTGCCGTAGAAAAACGGACGGATGATGGCTCCGTAGTGCGTACCGGCGGTGGCCTGGGCCTGCACTTTCTTGATGTTGGCCTGCACGCGGCTCTCGCGCTCCGCCTCCGGCAGGTTAGCCGGAATGTCGCCCAGAATCTGCTTGGTCACGTCTTCCATGCGCACGATGAAGGTGGCGGTAAGGCCGGGGTTGGGTTTTTCCTGGCTGCGTTCCATGGCCCAGAAACCGTTGGTGAGCAGGTCATCCTCCACGGAGCTGTGCGACTGGATCTGGCCGTAGCCGCAGTGGTGGTTGGTGAGCAGGAGGCCCTGGTTGGAGATGATCTCGCCGGTACACCCGCCGCCAAACTGCACAATGGCGTCTTTGAGGCTGGATTTGTTGATGCTGTAAATGTCTTCGGCGGAGAGGCGCATGCCCTTTTTCTGCATGTCGGCTTCGTTGAGCTGCTTGAGCAACATCGGAAGCCACATGCCCTCGTCGGCGGAGGCGGAAAAAGAACTAATGGCCAGCAACACCCACAGACAGAACTGTTTGCGGTTAAACATACATTAGTTTTGGTTTGTGATACCCAAAAGTACGAATTAATGGCGTCAAGTAGCATGTAGCTTGGCGTAGCATGTATCAAGTATCAAGTAGCAAGATGGAATGTGGAGTAGGAGATGGCACATAAAAAAGCCCCGGTCTGTTTAGGGCCTGTTTTTTGAAAAACAGGCCCTAAACAGACCGGGGCTGAAAAAGTCTTGCTACTTGATACGTGCTACCTGATACGTACCGAGCTACATGATACGCTTTAGGAATGCCCCACGGCCACGCTTCCTTCTTCCCACACCTGGAATTTCTGCATCTCCTCCTGGAACGCGTTGATAAACCAGGCCATGAGGCTCAGGTCATCGGCGAAGCCCAGAATGGGAATGAAATCCGGTACCAGGTCCAGGGGCGTTACCACATACACCAGCACGGCCACCCCCAGCAGCAGGGTTTTGGTGTTGATATCGCGGTAGGTGCCGTTGTAGTAGGCTTTCACCAGCCTGATGAACCGGAACATGATGTCTTTGATCTGGTCCAGCCCGCTTTCATTGCTGTTGGCGTCGGTGAGTTTTTCATAGGCGGTGGTGAGCAGCAAGCCTACCTTTACCGGTTTCTTCATGATGCCAGAGGCTTTGGAGATCATGAAGCTGAAAAACGCATTCTTAGATAAATTAAGTCCTTTGTCGGCTAATGAGCTCATATTGGTTGGTTTTAGAGTCCTGTTTCACTGCACCGTATACGGCGGCGGCCGAAGTCTGGATATGGCTCTTTCCAGTTTAGGGTAGTTTCAGGAAAAAGAGGTGCTAAACGGCGGAAAGTGAACAGAATACGTTTAAATTTATATATTTAGAAAGTTGAATGGCCGGAGCAGCTCTGGCCCATTACCGGTTCTTTCACCTTTACCCGCTGTAACCGCATGAAAAAACTGTTCCTCACTTTTGTTTGTGTAAGTGCTTTTTGTAGCGCCTGGGCGCAGAGACCGTTGGCCGTGCCGTACGTGTTGGGGCTTCTGGATGACCACAATGGCCGGCTCCTGGCCAAAGAATCGGGAGCGCAGAGTGCGCAGTTAGACAAGTTCCACGCCATAGAGAGTACCCTGGTTTCTTATCTAGATTCCCTCCTGATGCTGGAAAACAAACGCACGCCAGACAAAATCCAGTATTCGTTCACTACCTGGGAGAAAGACGGCTGCTACTACTGCAAGGAGTTCAAGCTTTTGCAGTCAAAGAAGCTATCGGAGAAGATCAACGGGTCTTACACCTTCAAACCGGGCAAAGACGAGGGCAGCAGGGCGCAGGGGCTCTACGTGGGCACCCTCAAAAAGAACCTGTTCAAAACTCCCAAGGAGCGATGCTCTTTTCTGGCCGGGGCCTTTGCGCGCTACGGCAGCCGCGAGGAGCACTTGTACAAGTTCAGGCTGACCAATTCACTCAGCAAGTTCAACGCCATCCTGAGCGAGCTGAAGGCGCTGCGGTGCGAGGTGGTGAACGTAGACGAGAAAGACGGCGAGCCGCGGGTGCAGCAGATTTCCTTCATTCCCAGCGAGGAACTTAAAGCCTACCTGGACAAGCAGCTCAGAATCCAGACCGACATCCAGCGTCGCAAAGAGAAATTCGCCCGCGAACACAAACCCGGCAAAGAAGCAGAAAACCTCTTCCTGATGAACGAAGAATAATCTGCACGCCAACCCCGGGTGTCTATTGTTGAAGTAGATGTTTTTTGGGGGGACATAATATCTTCCAATATAGGCGATTATAAAGTAATACCTATGAAAGGGCTTGCGTGTGTTTAGGGGCTGTTTTTCTAAAAAGAGCCCCTAAACGTCATTGCAGTGCCTAGAATCTACGGCCCCGGGGTTACTTACCGGCCAAACCACCGTACTTGTAGAACTAACGCATCTTCCCTATGATTCCTAAACCACTACCATCTGAGTATAACGACTACTACCACAAGTACATCCAGCCCATCCCAGACCAGACCGATGTGCTGGAACTGCTCCTGAAGCAGCGGCAGGAAGTAACGCAGCTGTTTGGGCGGGTAACTGAGTCCGAAGCGAATTTCGCCTATGAGCCCGGCAAGTGGAGCATTAAAGAGCTGTTGGGTCACATGAACGATACCGAGCGTATCATGGCTTACCGCGCCCTGTGCATTGCCCGCGGAGAGCAAACCACGCTCCCCGGGTTTGACGAGAACGCATACGTTGCTAATTCGGGGTTCAGCCAGCGTACCCTGGCGGGTTTGCTCAAGGAGCACCAGGTTATCAGGGAAGCAACCGTAGCTTTGTTTGATACCCTACCCGAAGAGGCGCTGAGCCGAGTGGGGAGCGCCAACGGCAGTCCGGTTTCTGTGCGGGCCCTGGCCTTCATCATTGCCGGACACGAGCGGCACCACCTCCAGATTTTGAAAGAACGGTACCTGGTTAAATTGTAATGGATTGCTGATTGCTCTTTAGCGATTGCAGCAATTCAAAACAAAAACCAGCATCCCTTTCGGGGCTGTTTCCTAGAGAATAACCCCGAAAGGGATGCTGGTTTGAATGCGTTACCACCAGCACAAATTACAATAAGATATTCAGCAATCAACAATCCCCATCAAAGAAGCTGGTTCGCCAGGTTGGCCAGTTCTGAGCGTTCGCCTTTCTGCAGCGTGATGTGCGCGTACAGGGGGTGGTTCTTGGCTTTGTCTATGAGGTAGGAGAGGCCGTTGCTTTGGCTGTCTAGGTACGGGGTGTCTATCTGGTAGATGTCGCCGGTGAAGATGATTTTGGTGTTCTCCCCGGCCCGGGAGATAATGGTCTTGATCTCGTGGGGGGTGAGGTTCTGGGCTTCGTCAATGATGAAGATGATGTTGGAGAGGCTCCTGCCCCTGATGTAGGCCAGCGGCGTAATGACCAGCCGGTCGTCTTCTACCATTTCCTTGATGCGGTTGCTTTCGCGGCTGTGCTCCGGGAACTGGTTCTGGATGAATTTAAGGTTGTCCCAGAGCGGCTCCATGTACGGACCAATTTTGGAATTGGCGTCGCCGGGCAAAAAGCCCAGGTCGCGGTTGCTGAGCGGCACAATGGGGCGGGCCAGGTAGATCTGCCGGTACACCTCGCGCTGCTCAATGGCGCCCGCCAGGGCCAGCAGCGTTTTCCCGGTACCCGCCACGCCCTGGATGGAAACCAGTTTGATGTCTGGGTGCAGAATGGCGTGCAGCGCGAAGGTCTGTTCCGCGTTGCGCGGCTTTATGCCCACCGCCACCGGCTTGTCTACCCGTTCCAGTATGCGCGACTGGGGGTTATAGTACGCTAAGGCAGAAGATTTTGCGCTGCGCAGAATAAAGTAGTGGTTGTCCAGGGGCGGCTGCGGCAGGGCTTCCTCCACGGGACATTCGCCTTGCTCATACAGCTGCGTGATCACGGTAACCGGAATGCTCTCTACTAAGTCGCTGCCCCGGTACAGGTTGGTCACGTTCTGGATTTTGCCTGTCTCATAATCCTCGGCAGAAAGATTGAGCGCCCGGGCCTTCAACCGCAGGTTAATGTCCTTGGTCACCAGCGTTACCCGGTGGTCGGGCAGCTCGTGTTGCAGGGCCAGGGTGGCATTCAGGATCTTATGGTCGGTTTTGTCTTCATTGAAGATTTTTTCGGCGTCAATGGGCGCCCCGTGGCCCATGAGTACCTTGAAGCGTCCTTTGTTGGAGCCGCTGAGCGGAATCCAGGTCTGAAGCATGTGCTCTGCCGAGAGCTGGTCAATGAACCGGATAAACTCCCGGGCCTCAAAGTTCTTGATGTCGTTCCCTTTCTTGAAGTTGTCCAGTTCCTCCAGCACCGTGATGGGAATGGCTACGTCGTGTTCGCCGAAATGCTCTACGGCGCTGTGGTCATAGAGAATGACGGAGGTATCCAGTACAAAGGCTTTCTTGGGTTTGGGCGCTTCGGCCTCCGGCTTGGGAGCCCGTTTTCGGGTGGTGGCGGGTTTCTGCACAAGACTCAGTTTAATGTGAAAACTAGAAGATAAAATAGGGCGATTAGGATGTACCTAAGATGGCAATTATTTCGTTCCCAAAAAGGAAAGCGGTCTATTAAATTTTGATAAAGTTCTTTCTGAGTATCAGGTTTTTCTCATCCTTCATCTTATGGAAAAGAGCGCCCCTTTTTTTGAAAGCCGAAAAGCTGTTTTTGCCCTTCTGCTGGCCTCAGGACTGGTGCTGCAGAGTTTGCCCAGCGCCGCGGCCTGGCCCTGGCAATGGAACCAGTACGACAAAAAGCAGCTGAAGAACGGCCGCTGGCGAGTGTACCATGACGCCGACTCCCAGGTGCTGCACTACAGCGGCCGGTACCGGCACGGCAAGGAAGTAGGCCGCTGGAAAACTTATACCGCAGACGGCAATCTGTACTTCAAAGAGCGCATCAAGCGCCGCAAGAACTACATTGAAACCGTGTATTACCATCCCAACGGGCAGGTGTCGCACCGCGGCTTGGCGTACCTGCGCGATGCTGAGCACGGCGGCGTGCACTACTACTGGGACGGCGACTGGGAGTATTTTGACGAGGCCGGAAAAGCCTTGGGCATCAAGACCTTCGCGAAAGGGACCGCCGTAACCAATACACCGGTGCTAAGCAATAATAAAAAGAAGAAGGAGTAGGGCGTAGGTAAGGAAATATTGCTTACTATTGTGAACTAAACTTTTAGTTCATGAAGAAGCCGGTTTACCTTAAGTCTTTTCTGCTGCTGCTTTGCGTGTTCTTAGTAGCAAACTCTGGGAGTGCCTCCATGGCCTGGCCCTGGAAGTGGAACCAAGTGAACAAGGCGGGCAACCGGCAGGGCAAGTGGCGCGCTTTCTATGAGCACAAACCGGAGCAACTCATGTACCGCGGGCGCTTCAAAGACGGCCAGGAACGAGGCACCTGGAGAACGTACTCAGAAAACGGAACGTTGGAGCGGCTGGAGAAGTATGAGCCCCGGCACAAGCGCATCAGGACCATTTTTTACCATCCCAACGGGAAGGTGTCCCATACCGGCATGGCGTATCTGTTTGAAGAGAAGAATATGCTCATGTACAAGTGGCACGGCGACTGGCACTACTATGATGCCGCGGGCAACTGGCTCGGCTGGAAGAGCTTCAGCTGCGGACAGGCCGCTTCTGCCGAGCCCGTGCAAGCGAAGAAACCAGCTGATGTAAAGTAAAATAAGTTTCATTCATCTTTTGGTCTTCCCTCTTTAGGAACTCAGTTTCCAGCTGCTTCTTTTAATATCTGTTTTTGTGCCAAATTGGGAAAAACGGCAGCTAAACGGAAAATCGAAATGGGTTCTGTAAAATAGCTTGAGCTACTGATCGTGAGATAAGCTTTGCATACGTTTAGGGGCTTATTTCAGAAAAAGAGCCCCTAAACGCCCTATAAAAGAGAAGGCCAGACTTTTCAGTCTGGCCTTCTCTTTTACTATATAGAAGCGGAATATTAACGCTCGTTGATGGCGGTGTAGTCACGTTCGGTAGCACCGGTGTAGATCTGGCGCGGACGACCGATAGGCTCTTTCGCGTCGCGCATTTCTTTCCACTGGGCAATCCAGCCGGGCAGGCGACCCAACGCGAACATCACAGTGAACATCTCCGTCGGGATCCCGATGGCGCGGTAGATGATACCGGAGTAGAAGTCCACGTTAGGGTACAGCTTGCGCTCCACAAAATAAGGGTCTGTAAGGGCGGCTTGCTCCAGGTCTTTGGCAATGTTCAGGATGGGGTCATTCACGCCCAGGGCGGTTAAGACTTCATCGGCAGTTTTCTTGATGATAGTGGCGCGAGGGTCAAAGTTTTTGTACACCCGGTGCCCGAAGCCCATGAGACGGAACGGATCGTTCTTGTCCTTGGCTTTCTCAATATACTTCTTGGAGTCTCCGCCGTCTGCCTTAATGGCTTCCAGCATTTCAATCACCGCCTGGTTCGCCCCGCCGTGCAGCGGTCCCCACAGGGCGCTGATACCGGCAGAAACCGAAGAGTACAGGCTGGCGTTGGCAGAGCCCACCAGACGCACGGTAGAGGTAGAGCAGTTCTGCTCATGGTCGGCGTGCAGGATCAATAGCTTGTTCAGGGCATCTACCACCACCGGGTTAATCTCGTACTCCTCCGTTGGGTACGCGAACATCATGTGCAGGAAGTTAGAGCAGTAGTCCAGCTTGTTCTTAGGGTAGTTCACCGGGTGACCTACGGAGTTTTTGTAAGACCAGGCCGCAATGGTAGACAATTTGGCCATAAGGCGGATAATGTCCAGGTCGCGGGCTTCTTTGGTCTGGTTAGGGTTCAGAGACTCTGGATAGAAGGCGGTGAGGGAGCTTACCAGGGCAGAAAGGATGCCCATAGGGTGCGCCGTGGAAGGGAAACCGTCCAGAATTTTGCGCATGTCCTCGTTCACCAGGGTATGAACTTTGATCTGGTTTGCGAAATTGTCTGATTCCGTTTGGGTAGGCAGGGCACCGTAGATGAGCAGGTAAGCCACTTCAATGAAAGAAGACTTCTCCGCCAGTTGCTCAATAGGATACCCCCTGTAGCGCAGGATACCGTTTTCGCCGTCCAGGAACGTGATGGCGCTCTCGGTGGCCCCCGTGTTCTTGTAACCAGAGTCAAGGGTTACGTAACCGGTTTGCGCGCGTAAAGCATTAATATCAATGGCCTTCTCGTTCTCAGTGCCCGTAATAACCGGAAACTGGTACGATTTGCCCTCCAAAATTAGTTCAGCAAAATCAGACATATTACTTCTTTAAGTTGTGTAGTTAGGTTGTTACGCCTCGCGGCGAAGTTAGCCAAAAGCGCCAAAAAATGAAAAGTGTTATGCAGAACATACTTCTTTAGGCGGCCGAAAGGTTGCACAAAATGTTGTTCTTCCTGTTGCACAGCCTTTGGGTAAGGCTTGGCAGCGTGCAAGAAGAACCAGCCTTTCGTTCTCTACAAGCCAGTAGCTCCTGATTAAATCTAAACGCTTTTGCTGCACCCAATATAGAGACAACTGCAGTTTAGCTCCAATAAATTTTTTATATTTTCTACTCTTTACGGCTTTTTATGAAGGATATACGGCGGGTGGGGTGGCTTTAAGAAACTGTTAAACAAACATCTGTTAGTTCTGTCAATGATAATAAATTCTTAAATAGCCTGCTTTAAATACGAAAAATGTTAAATAATAATCGTTTAAATAAAATATTAATAAACAGTAAAAATCAATTTTGAGAATATCATAATAATGCCTAAGATTGGTTTATGTCATAAGTTAAAACATTGTAAGAGTAACACACTTAGTATGGAAGTAACAGATAATCTAGAACTGGTGACAGAGGACACTCTGCGGCAGATCTTCCCCCGCGAAGAGCAGATTCCGGCGGAGTATGCCCTGCCCCAGGAGATTCACCAGCGGGAGTACCTGTCTAATGGAAGCATGAAGACCTGGCAAGGCCCTACCCATGAGGTATACTCACCGGTAGCGGTAGCCCTGCCAGACGGAACCTACCAGCGCAAGCTCATAGGCACCTACCCGGTCTGTACCGAGAAAGAAGCCATGGAGGCCTTAGACGCCGCCGTTGAAGCCTATGATAACGGGCGCGGTGAGTGGCCCACCATGGGCGTGGATGACCGCATCCGGTGCGTAGACCATTTCACCCAGAAGATGATTGCCCAGAAAGACATTGTGGTAAAGCTCATCATGTGGGAGATTGGCAAATCGTATGCAGACTCTGTGAAGGAATTTGACCGTACCGTAGAATATATATATGCCACCATTGACGCCCTCAAAAACATAGACCGGCAGTCTTCCCGGTTTGAGATAGAGCAGGGCATTGTGGCGCAGGTGCGCCGGTCGCCGCTGGGGGTGGTGCTGTGCATGGGGCCTTTCAACTACCCGCTCAATGAGACGCTCACCACGTTCATCCCGGCGCTCATCATGGGCAATACCATTCTGTTCAAGCCGCCTAAGCACGGTACGCTGTTGTTTTACCCCTTGCTGCAGGCGTTCCAGGAGAGTTTCCCGGCGGGGGTGGTGAACACCATCTACGGTCGGGGCCACGCCATTGTGCCCGCCCTTATGCAGTCTGGCAAGATCAACGTGCTAACCCTCATTGGTTCCAGCAAGGTAGCCGACGAGCTGAAGAAACTGCACCCTAAAGTAAACCGCCTGCGCGCCATTCTGGGTCTGGACGCCAAAAACGCCGCCATCATCACGCAGAACGCAGACCTCAAGCAGGCCGTGGAAGAAACAGTGCTGGGTTCTTTGTCTTTCAACGGACAGCGCTGTACCGCCTTGAAAATCGTCTTTGTGCACCGGAGCAAAGTAGATGAGTTCCTAGAAAGGCTGAGCCAGGCGATCAGTCAACTGAAATTCGGGATGCCTTGGGAGAAAGGCGTGGCCTTAACCCCGCTTCCGGAGCCGCACAAACCCGCCTATTTAAAGGAATGCATTGATGATGCCATCGCCCACGGGGCGCAGGTGGTAAATGAGGGCGGCGGAACCGCGTTTGAGTCGTTCGTTTATCCCGCCGTTGTGTACCCGGTTACGCCGGAGATGAAACTGTACCGTGAGGAACAGTTCGGGCCCATTATACCGGTGCTGGCCTTTGATGACATAGAGGAACCCATCCAGTACCTCATCAACTCCACCCACGGGCAACAGGTAAGCCTTTTCAGTAATGACCACGAAGAACTTTCCTCACTCATTGACCCTTTGGTGAACCAGGTGAGCCGCGTGAACATTAACTGCCAGTGCCAGCGGGGGCCAGACGTGTTCCCGTTCACGGGCCGCAAAGACAGCGCCGAGGGAACGCTCTCCGTGGTGGACGCACTGCGTTCGTTCTCTATCCGTTCATTGGTAGCCACCAAACTGAACGAGAACAACAAACAGTTGCTCAACCAGATTGTGAGCGACGGGACCTCCAATTTCCTGAGCACCAAATTCATCTTCTAGTAGTGCTGTTTCTAAGCAAAAGGCCGCCGCAGTTTTATCTGCGGCGGCCTTTTTTTATGGTGTGCGTTTAGCGGCTCTTTTTCCAGAATTAGCCCCAAACCAAGTAGGCCCAGACAGAGGCAGCAAGGGCTAAGGCAGCCTGTTAGCGCTATGCTTTCCCTCTTCTTCCAGACATAGTCCGATTTTTTTAAGAATCAGGACTTTCACTGTAGACACAAATTGCATTTCTCCGTACACGGTACGCAAGGAAAACGATAGAGTACCAAACTCTCCTCTACGCACTCAAACCTGACACACACAGACTATGAACATTATTACCTATCCGGGTAGTCCTTTCCCCTTAGGAGCCACTTGGGACGGCAAAGGCGTGAATTTCGCTCTGTACGCCCGCCACGCCGAGAAAGTGGAGCTCTGCCTATTTTCTACTACTGAAGATGATGTGGAGACCGCCCGCATCAAGATGACGGAGCGCACCCATGAGGTCTGGCACACGTACATTCCGGAACTGGAGCCGGGGCAGCTCTACGGGTTCAGGGTACACGGACCCTATGAGCCGGAGAACGGACACCGGTTCAACCACCACAAATTACTCATAGACCCGTACGCCAAAGCCATTGCCGGCACCATCAACTGGCATGAATCCCTGTTCGGCTACCAGTTTGGGAATGAAGATGAAGACCTGAGCTTCAGTGAGATGGACAGCGCCCCGTATATCCCCAAAGCGGTGGTAATTGACCCTAACTTTGACTGGGAGGGAGACGTATCACCTAAATATCCTTACTACCAGTCCGTCATCTATGAGGCGCATGTGAAAGGCTTTACCCAGCTGCACCCAGATATTCCAGATGAGATACGGGGCACCTACGCGGGCATCGGGCACCCAGCCACCATTCAGTACCTGAAGGATTTAGGAATCACGGCCATAGAGTTACTGCCAGTGCACCATTTTATCACAGATTGGTACCTGCAAGACAAAGGCCTCACCAATTACTGGGGCTACAATACCATTGGGTTCTTTGCCCCAGACGTGCGCTATTCCAGCAGTGGCGTGCTAGGCCAGCAGGTTACTGAGTTCAAGAACATGGTGAAGGCCCTGCACAAGGCGGGCATTGAGGTGATCTTGGACGTGGTGTACAACCATACCGGCGAAGGCAACGAGAAAGGCCCTACGCTCTCCTTTAAAGGAGTAGACAATGCTTCCTATTACCGCCTGGTGGAAGACGACAAACGGTACTATATGGATTACACCGGTACCGGCAATACCCTCAATGCCAATCTACCCAGTGTGCTGCGCCTTATCATGGACAGCCTGCGGTACTGGATTCTGGAAATGCACGTAGACGGCTTCCGCTTTGACCTGGCCTCGGCCCTGGCCCGTGAACTGCATGGGGTGGACAAACTGAGCTCCTTCTTTGACATCATCCACCAGGACCCCGTGATCTCCCAGGTGAAACTCATCGCTGAGCCCTGGGATGTGGGCGAAGGCGGATACCAGGTAGGCAACTTCCCGCCGGGCTGGACCGAATGGAACGGAATGTACCGCGACTGCATGCGTGATTTCTGGCGCGGAGAGGAGAGCATGCTGGCTGAGTTCGCCAACCGCTTCACCGGATCATCTGATTTGTATTATGATGACTACCGCCGGCCTACCGCCAGCATCAACTTCATCACCGCCCATGACGGCTTCACGCTGCATGACTTGGTTTCTTACAATGAGAAGCACAACGAGGCCAACGGCGAGGACAGCAAAGACGGCGATGACCATAACCGTTCCTGGAACTGCGGCGCCGAAGGCCCCACCGATGACCAATGGATCATTGACCTGCGCAACCGCCAGAAGCGCAATTTCCTGGCTACCCTGTTTCTTTCCCAAGGGGTGCCTATGTTGGTGGCCGGTGATGAGATGAGCCGCACCCAGGGCGGGAACAACAACGCCTATTGCCAAGACAATGAGATCTCCTGGATCAACTGGCAGCACGCTGATAAATCTTTGATGGAGTTTTCCAAAAAGCTCATTCATTTCCGCCAGAACCATCCGGTTTTCCGCCGTAGGCGCTGGTTTAAAGGCAGCGAGATAGAAGGGCTGGGGGTAGAGGACATCGCCTGGTTTTTACCTACCGGCCACTCCATGTCTATGGAGCACTGGGACCAGGACCACGCCAAATCCCTGGCTATTTACCTCAACGGCCGGGGCGTGCATACCCGTGGGCCTAAAGGCGAGATTCTGATAGATGATTCTTTTTACGTGATCTTCAATGCCTACCATGATTCTCTGGAGTTTACGCTGCCCGCAGAGAAATACGGAAGCCAGTGGGAAGTTGCCATTGATACCTTCAGAGACCAGGTAGAGCCTGAGCAACCCGCCATTTACAACGCCGGAGACAGTTTCCTGGTGGAAGGCAGGTCTGTGTTGGTCCTGAAAAACCATGTGCATGCAACAGAGCCAGAAGCAAATGAATAACGTACTGCCAACTAAAAGAACTTTAGGGGTATGCTTTACCCCCGGCGGCCAGGCCGAAGTATTGGTCTGGGCCCCCAAAGCCGACCTAGTGGAAGTGAGCCTGAACGACGGCAACACCATTGTCCCGCTCAAGAAGCAAGACTACGGCTATTGGCACGTGATCACGGATCAGATTCAACCCGGCGACACCTATAAATTCCGGCTGAACGAGGACCAGGAATACCCGGACCCGGCCTCCCTGTTGCAGCCCCAGAGTGTGCACGGTCCCTCACAGGCCATTGACGTGGCCAAGTTCAAATGGACCGATGACCAATGGAACAACCTGCCCCTGGAAGACTACGTGCTCTATGAACTGCACACCGGTACCTTTACCCCAGACGGCACCTTCGCCGGACTGGAAGAGAAACTGGATTACCTGAAGGAGCTGGGCGTGAACGCCATTGAGATCATGCCCGTGGCGCAGTTCCCCGGAGACCGTAACTGGGGGTATGACGGGGTTTTCCCGTTCGCGGTACAGGATTCATACGGCGGACCCAAAGCCTTGCAGCATCTGGTAGACGTGTGTCACCAGAAAGGGCTGGCCGTGGTGCTGGACGTGGTCTACAACCACCTGGGCCCCGAGGGAAATTACCTGGGCGTGTACGGCCATTACTTCACCGACAAATACAACACCCCCTGGGGGCCGGCCATCAACTTTGATGACGCCTGGTGTGATGGGGTGCGCCGCTACTTTGCGGAGAACCTTTTGATGTGGTTCCGCGACTTTCACATTGACGCTGTGCGCATGGATGCCGTGCACGCCATCAAAGACTTCAGCCCGGTGCATATTCTGCGCGAGATGAAGCAGCAGGTAAACCAGCTCATGCAGGAAACCGGCCGCACCCACTACATGATTGTGGAACTGGACCTGAACGACACCCGCTTCATCAATCCGCTGGAGGAGCAGGGGTTTGGCATGGATGCCCAGTGGGTAGACGAGTTCCACCACGCCCTGCGCGTGACCACCACCGGCGAGAACACTGGCTATTACGCAGACTTCACGGGCATCTGTGATCTGGCCAAAGCCTACCGCGACGCCTACGTTTATGACGGACAGTTCTCCCCGCACCGGAACAAACACTTCGGGATTAAGGCAGAGAAGAATCCGGGCCAGCAGTTCATTGTCTTCACTCAGAACCACGACCAGGTGGGCAACCGCATGCTGGGCGAGCGCCTGGGTGAACTGGTGAGCTTTGAGATGCAGAAGCTGGCCGCCGGAGCCGTGATTCTCAGTCCGTTCCTGCCCATGCTCTGGATGGGCGAGGAGTACAGTGAACCCAACCGTTTCCAGTACTTCGTGAGCCACACAGACCCAGACCTGGCCGAAGCCGTGCGCAAAGGACGCAAAGAGGAGTTCGCCGCCTTCCATGCTCAGGGCGAAGCCCCAGACCCTATGGCCCAGGAAACGTTCCAGAACTCTAAACTACAGTGGGATTTGGTGCAGCAGGGAGCGCATCAGGTCATGTTCAAGTTCTACCAGACGCTCCTGCGCTTGCGCCGCGAACTCCCGGCCCTCAAGCACCTGAACCGGCAGAACGTGGAAGTGGAGGAGAAGGAGGCGCAGAAAACCCTGGTGCTCCGCCGTTGGCACGAAGACCAGCAGGTGGCGATTCTGATGAACTTCTCGGCGGCGCCGCAAAAAGTGACGCTACCGGTCAGTACCAAGAGCTGGCAAATCTTGTTAGACTCCGCCGCCCCGGAGTGGAACGGCCCCCAAACCTCTGCCGCCACCGTAAGCGGCGGTGAAGAACTAAGCCTGCAACCAGAGAGCTTGGTGGTGTACGTGGCGTAGCCCCTTTGGCGTAAGCTGATGCAAGAAGAGATACCTTGCGTTTAGGGGCTGTTTTTCCAAAAACGGCCCCTAAACGCAAGGTTTACCTAAAAGTATTCTGAATCTCTAGCAGATACTCCCCCTTTGAAGGGGCAGGGGGATGTTTACTCAGGAGAGCACGCCTATTTAATACTCCCCTCCTCGGAGGGGTTGGGGTGGGTGAATACGCTTGCTACCTCGTTACCACTTGCATAGAATACTTGGCAGTTGTTATAAGACCTGAAAGAGTCTGCATTTGCTGGCGCGAGCTTGCAGCTCGTGCCTCTATAAAAACACATGAGCAGAAAATAAGGAGCAGGTATGCGTGAGGGCACGAGCTGCAAGCTCGCGCCAGCGGCAGCCACTTGTACAAAATACCTAGCAGTGGTTATAAGAACTGCAAGCGTCTGCGCCAAAACAGTGTATACAGAAACTTGCCTTCCACCTAAACGCCGTATTTTCTTAGTCAATGGTAAAGCAATGTCCCCTGAACTGAACCCACCCCAACCCCTCCGAGGAGGGGAATCATCAGCAATATGGACTCTCCTGTGTCAACATCCCCCTTCGCCCCCTTCAAAGGGGGAATATCTACAAATGTAAGAGGGGAGTAGCTGCATGCGTGAGAAAGTGAGCACGACCTCATAAATTTTTACCAAAAAATATAAATCCTGTTTAGCGCCTGTTTTTCAGAAAATAGGCCAAAAACAGCAACACATACCCCTCTCTTTACGTGAGGTCTACAGCGGGAGAAATCATTTTCAAATTTCCCCATTTCCAAATCTTCAAATCTGAAAAAGAATGCATAATCCTGTCGCGACGTATCGCTTGCAGTTTCACAAGGAGTTTACCTTTCAGGACTTCGAGCGCATTATACCCTATTTACAGAAACTGGGGGTGAGCACCATCTATGCCTCGCCCATTTTTGAGGCCACTCCCGGCAGCACGCACGGCTACGACGGCGTAAACCCGCACCGCATCAACCCGGAGATTGGCTCAGAAGAGGAACTGAAGACGCTTGCCAGTGGCCTGAAAGAGCAGGGCATCAGCTGGCTGCAGGACATCGTGCCCAACCATATGGCTTATCACCCCAACAATCCCTGGCTCATGGATGTGCTGGAGAAAGGTGCCCTGAGCCAATACCGCAACTTCTTTGACATCGGCTGGGACAGCTCGCTGTATAATGGGCGCGTGATGGTGCCGTTTTTGGGCGCTACCCTGGAGGAGGTCATTAAAAACGGGGAGTTACAGGTGGCTTTTGACGAGGGGCAGCAGCGCCTGGTGTTAAAGTACTATGACAGCGCCTATCCGTTAAACCCAAGGGCCTACGAGACACTGCTCAAAGGGGAGGGCGAGCCCAACCAAGCCATTGACCAACTCCTCCAGAAGCTGGAAGAAGTACATCAGGATGAAGACCCGAAAAGTTTTGCCCTCAAGTGGGATGAGTTCCGGCAGCAGCTGGTGTCTTTGATGAAAAACGAGGTGGTGAAGACCTCGGTGGAGGCGAGTTTGCAGGCGTTCAATGCCAAGCCCGAGAAAATTCAGCAGTTGGCCGAGCAGCAGGTGTACCAGTTGTGCCACTGGCAGGAAACAGATTCCCTGATCAACTTCCGGCGGTTTTTCACCGTGAACGGGCTCATCTGCCTGAACATACAAGACCCCGAGGTTTTCCAAACGTACCACCAGTACGTGAAGCAACTGCAGGACGAAGGCGTTTTCCAGGGCCTCCGCATAGACCACGTAGACGGCCTATATGACCCCACCGGGTACCTGCAGCAACTGCGTGAACTGGCGGGTGAGGAGACCTACATTGCCGTAGAGAAAATTTTGGAGCCGGGCGAACCGATGCCCAAGCAGTGGCCCATCCAGGGCAATACCGGCTATGATTTCCTGTCGTACGTGAACAACCTGTTTACCTACAAACCTGGGCAGGAAGCTTTTGACCAACTCTACCACCAGCTGGTAGGCGAGGGCGCGGCCGTGCATGACCAGATTCACGAGAAAAAAGCCTACATCCTTAATAACCACATGGGCGGCGAGCTGGAGAACCTGTACCAACTGTTCCTGGAGCAACGGCTGGTGGACGAGGAAGTGCTGAGCAGCGTGCCTGGGGAGAATCTGAAAGCCGCCATTGGCGAGTTTCTGGTGCAGTGCCCGGTGTACAGATATTATGGTAACCAGATGCCGCTGGACGGCGAGGAAGCCGAGGCAGTGCAGAACATCTTCAACGCTATCAGAGAGAGTAAGCCTGATTTAACCGGTGCGGTGGAGATTCTGGAGAGAGCCATTCTGGGGGCTGCGCCCGAAGGGGAAGATGACACCTATTTGCAGCGGTCACAGCGGTTTTACCAGCGGCTCATGCAGTTCAGCGGCCCCATTATGGCCAAAGGGGTGGAAGACACCATCATGTACACCTACAACCGCTTCATCGGCCACAACGAAGTAGGCGATTCGCCGGAGGCCTTTGGGGTGAGCCCGCAGGAGTTCCACCAGATTATGCAGGACCGGCAGCAGAATTGGCCGCTGTCAATTAACGGAACCTCTACCCATGACACCAAACGCGGTGAAGACGTGCGAGCACGCCTGAACGTGCTCACCGAACTAGGGGAGGACTGGACCACGGCTGTGCAGGAATGGCGCGAACTGAACGCCGACCTGAAGCAGAACAATATGCCGGATGCAAACGACGAGTACCTCATCTACCAGACCCTGCTGGGCGCTTACCCCATGCCGGGGCAGGACGAGGACGATTTTGAGAACCGCGTGCAGGAGTATATTCAGAAAGCCCTCCGCGAAGCGAAAGTCAACTCCAACTGGACGACGCCCAACGAGGAATACGAAGCCGCGGCCAAAGCCTTCGCGGTGAAGCTGCTGGACAAGAGCCGTCCGTTTTGGGGCAGTTTTGAGAAATTCAGGTCAAAAACGACCGACTTCGGGATAGTGAACTCGCTGAGCCAGGTGCTGCTCAAATTCACCGCGCCGGGCGTGCCCGATGTGTACCAGGGCACCGAACTCTGGGATTTCAGTCTGGTAGACCCAGATAACCGTCGGCCTGTGGACTATGAGAAACGGCAGGCCTGGCTGGAGGAACTGGACAGTACTGATTTACGCAAGCTGGAAAACCTGTGGGAAGACCTCTGGGAGAACCGCTATGACGCCCGCATCAAACTCTGGCTCACCCGTACGCTGTTCACCGAGCGCAAGAACAACGCTAACCTCTTCGCCAAAGGCGAATACCTGCCGCTGGAAGTTGAAGGCGAGGGCAAAGACCACGTGCTGGCCTTCGCCCGCAAGCATCTGCACACCTGGTACATTGTGGCGGTGCCACTGCATCTGGCAGCGCTGGCTAAGGAACAGGGCGTAGAAACGCTGGAAGAAATTGACTGGAAAGACACCAAAGTCATTCTGCCCAAAGATGCGCCTAAAGACTGGCAAGACACGCTGGTGCGCAGCAACGGCAGCTATGCGCATGAGTTGAGCGTAGGCGACCTGTTCGGGATATTCCCGTTGGCGCTGCTCAAGCTTAGAGCCAAGAATGAGCGCGGGGGCGGTATTCTGCTGCACATCAGTTCCTTGACCTCGCCGTTCGGGATTGGGGACATGGGACCGGAAGCGCGGAACTTCGCCAACTTCCTACAGGCCAGCCACCAGAAATACTGGCAGTTGCTGCCGCTTAACCCCATTGAGGCGGGGCAGGGCTACTCGCCGTACAGTTCCATCTCCAGCCGGGCGGGCAACCCGCTGCTCATCTCGCCGGAACTGCTGGCCAAAGAAGGACTGCTGAACGCGCAGGAACTGAGCCAATACCACCTTCCGCAGACGGGCAGCGTGGACTATGAGCAGGCCAAGCGCGTGAAAGACGAGCTGCTGGAGAAGGCCTGGCAGACCTTCAGGAACGGCGATTACCCGTCGCTGCAACAGCAGTTTGTGGACTACTGCGGCACCGAGGCGGGCTGGCTCCATGACTTCGCGCTGTACGTGCTGCTCAAGGACCAGAACGGCGGCAGCGCGTGGTTCCAGTGGGAAGACCAATACAAGCAACGCGACCCCCAGGCGCTGGAACAGCTGGTGCAGGACCACGCCGAGGCCATTGAGAAAACCAAGTGGGTGCAGTTCATCTTCAACAAACAGTGGAAGCGCCTGCGCACGTACTGCAACAACCGCGGCATCCAGATGTTCGGGGATATGCCGTTCTACATCAGCTATGACAGCGTAGATGTGTGGGGCAACCGCGATATTTTTGCCGTGGACGAAGAAGGCAACATGACCGGCGTGGCGGGCGTACCACCCGATTCTTTCTCGGAGGATGGTCAGCTCTGGGGCATGCCGGTGTTTAAGTGGGACGTACTCAAGGAGCAGGGCTATGACTGGTGGATTGGCCGCCTGCGCAAGAACATGGAGCTCTATGACTTGGTGCGGCTAGACCATTTTAGAGCCTTCGCCGATTACTGGGAAGTGCCCGCGGGTGAGGAAACCGCCAAGAACGGTGCCTGGAAACTAGGCCCCGGGGCCGATTTCTTCACCTACGTGGAGAAGGAGCTGGGTAGCCTGCCGTTCATCGCCGAGGACTTAGGCGAGATCAATGACCTGGTGCTCAAGCTGCGCGATGATTTCAACCTGCCGGGTATGAAGATTCTACAGTTTGCGTGGGGCGATGAAATGCCGCAGAACGATTACATGCCGCACAACTACGCCCGCAACTTCATTGCCTACACGGGCACCCACGACAACAACACCACGCTGGGCTGGTACCGCCAGGAAGGCAAACCGCACCACCAGCAAATAGAGCACTACGTGGGCCGCGAACTGAGCGAGCACGACATCTGGTGGGTGATGGCGCGCCTGGCCTACGCCTCGGTGGCCAAAACCGCCATTCTGCCCATGCAAGACGTGCTGGGCATTGACGAACAAGGCCGCATGAACACCCCCGGCCAAGGCCAAGGCAACTGGGGCTGGCGGTTAGTGCCGGGGCAGATTACCAAGGAAACCGAGAACCAGTTGAAGGAGTGGACTTGGTTGTATAATAGAGATTAGAAGCAATAGCAGAGAGGAAAAGAAAAGGCCATAGAATCCTCTATGGCCTTTTTTGTTTATAATTACATTAAATATCAATCTAAGTTTAGTAGAAGTGAAACACCAAATTTCATTTAATCATCTATTAGCCATAATGAATGGTCTTGATGATAATTATTTTGATGAGGATAGAAGGAATACAACCATAATTATAAAAGATAAAATAATAAGAGGTCCAGGTAATAATATATTTCATCAACAATCTTTTGAGAATAGAATTGAGTTTAAAGATTGTGTTTTTGAAGTTGGCTTTATGTTTGGGCCTTCAAAGTTCAAAGGAAGTATATACTTTAGTAATTGTGTTTTTAAAGATGGAATTTGGTGGCAAAATTGCGAGTTTGGTGAGTTTTTTGTATTTTCAAAATGTATGCTATATAAAAGTATTAATATTTCTGCATTTGATTGTTATAGATTTCATTTCGATGATTGTGTAATATATGACATGTTGGTTTTGGCTGAAGGAGTGATTAAACGTTCGGAAAATAGAACTTATGGAAGAATGGGAGGGAGTTTTTCTAATGTCAAAGCTGAACACATAAGATTATTAAATAATGATTTAGGAAGCCTTAGTATTACCTATCATTATATCGGAAAAATTGAGGTCTAATCAGGTGCATATGAAGATGGTTTTGGGATTTATGAGTCAATTGATAAGGATAGATTTCCTGATAATTTAAGTAAAGGGTATATTGGTAAATTTAAAATTGAAGTTGAAAGTAAAGATAATATAGGGAATTTAAGGTTTCAAAAAGGGGATATTAATGAACTTGAGATTTCTGGTATTTTAAATGAAGGAAACATTCTTTTTGAAAATATCAAAGTAGAGATTTTAAATATAAATAGATTCTCAAATAATGATACAGTGAGATTTTTTAATATTTCACCTCTTAATCATGATTCTAAAGTAGTGATTGAGGAATCTAATTTAGGTAAAATGCAGTTCTTTAATATTGATTTCAGTAAGTTTAATTCATTTTATATCAATAATTCTAACGTTACAGAAATTCAAACCGCATATGTAAGTTGGCCTAATAAAATTGTTGCAATCAATAATGATGCAGCTAGGCAAAAATAGAATTATCGTCAACTGAAAATGGCGATGAAAAAGCAAGAAGATACATTTCAGTCTCTCGTTTTTGAACAGGAAGAAATGGAGTCTTATTGGAAATATCTAAAAGAAGGGAGGGGAGATTGGAGCGAGCGATTTATATTATGGACAAGTAAAGTATCCAATTATTATGGAAAGGATTGGGTTCTTCCTGTTATATGGATGATAATTTTTAATTTTTTATTCTTTATTTTAATAGGTGCAGGGCTGGTAACTAATAGAGCTATTACAATTGATGATTATTTAAGTTTGTTTGGAAGAGTTACATATTTATTTAATCCCGCACATCAAGTAAACAATATTCATGATAAAATAAACTTAAGTAATTTCTCATTAGTTTTTGATTTTATTTCTAGAATTTTTACTTCATATTTTATATTTCAAACAATAAAAGCATTTAGAAAATACTCTAAGTAACTCCAGATTTATCTTATATTTTTTATTAGTGAAAAGTGCTTATTTTCTAGGGAGTTTGCTTCTTACCAATTTCACTTCTTTGGTAATATCTTCCAAGCTAGGAGCCGAGGCGGATTTACTTCTTAGGTTCTTCACCACATCGGTGAAAGTGTTTTGCTTTTTCTTCTCAATAGAAATAAGGTTTAGGTCTGCCAAGTTTTGAAGCAGTTGTAAGGCTTTGGGATTTAGTATTTCAACTCTAATAGGTTCCATATATCAAATATACGAATTAAATGAGTTTGAGTAAATTGACTTACTTAGTTAATCCAACACATCAATATCGAGCACAATCCGCACATTCTCCTTTATTTTCTTCCGTAACTCTTCCTCCAACTGCCCAATCTTGTGCAGGAGGCGGGAGTTGTCAATGGCTCTGATTTGGTCTATCATGATGTCGCAGGCTTCTTTCACGTTGGCGGTGCCTTTGGCTAGGTGAACGCGCAGAATCTCGGCTTCGGGTTGCACGTGGGTGGTGATGGGGCAGATGATGGTGGAGGGGTGGGTTTTGTTCAGCAGGTCGGTTTGGAGAATGACCACCGGCCGTACCTTTCCAGTTTCAGTGCCTATTCTAGGGTTGAGGTCGGCAATCCAGACCTCAAACTGCTTAGGCTTCATCGTTTTCCAGCGCCTCAAATTCCTTTAGCACCGAGAGCGAATCATCGGCCACCAACCTTGACTCTTTCGCCAACTGCTTGGCCAGGAGGCGGCGCTTTTGCAGTTTGTTGTAGAATTCCAGCGCCTCATTGATGTAGCGGTTGCGGTTGGTGTGGAGCTTGCCTAAAATGCTTTCGGTCTCCTGAAAGATATTGTCTTCCAATTTTAAAGATAAGTTCTTCATTTCCTTGCTGTTTCTACAAAGGTATATTCTTTTAGTATATACTGAAACAGTAAAGGACAAGTTTCTACTTGTTTCATTTAAGAGTATTGAAGCAAATAATAGGGGAAGAGGCATTAACGAGGAATCACATCAAGAATGACGGCATTGCTGGTCGTCCCCCTTTGAAGGGGGTAGGGGGATGACAAAGGCGTTTGAAGAGGCGTCTACTTTAGCAATAGGAGTGAAAGCTGTTTCTCGGGAATGCGTAAATCAGCACGAGTAATCATCCCCCTACCCCCTTCAAAGGGGGACGGAATGCGTGACTATTTCTACTGAGTGCGCAGGTAATCTGCGGTTAGTTCACAGATAAAAAAATAAACCTTTTAGTAGAAGTGCGTTTTTGGCCTCTTTTTCAGAAAACAGGCCAAAAACAAAAAGCACACCTACCTGTTTCTAGACAACACATCTGCTGCTTCGGCGTTTTGACAGAAACATTTCATTGAACCTGAAAATCCACTACATTTAATCTTACAACATAACTGAATCAAAACGATGACCACACCAAAGAAACACATCTTCCTCCTCACCGTCCTGTTCCTGTTCACCATGACCGCTTCAGTGTTTGCGCAAGACGCACCGAAGCCGAAGGCCAGCCCGGCGCAGACGGCTACCGGAAAAGTAGGGGCTGCCAACATCACCATCGCGTACAGCAGCCCGGCGGTGAAAGGCCGTACCATCTGGGGCGGCTTAGAGGCGTATGGAAAGCCCTGGAGAGCAGGGGCCAATGAAGCCACCACCTTCACCACCGACAAAGACATTAAAGTGGAAGGCAAAACCCTGAAGGCGGGCAAGTACAGCGTATTTATGGTACCCGGTGAAACCGAGTGGCAAGTGATCTTCAACACTGAAACTGGCCAATGGGGCACCAAACGCGGTGGCGGCGCTAATTTTGATCCCGCCAATAATGCACTTACCGTTACTGTAAAGCCAAAAAAATTAGACCAACTGAATGAGCGCCTGGTATATGACATCACCAACAAAGGCTTTTCGCTGAAGTGGGAGTACGTGGAAGTACCAGTGGCGATCAAGTAACCGCTAGAGGTAACACTGCATCTAAACAAGAACTCCGTTTTGGGCACGTTTTTCAGAAAACGTGCCCAAAACGGAGTTCTTGTTTATTGTCTATCGGTAAATGGTAGCAGAACGTACGGTACTCAGAACCTAACCACGCCCAAGCATAGATTAACGGTTCTCTGGCTCATTGGTGCGGCTCTTTAAATCATCCTCGTCCTGGCGCGACAGGAAACCTTCGTGCCCGGTGTTGCCAGATGAACCAGCGTCGTACACAGAGGTGGAGGCACTGTTTCTCAGCTCCTCAGAATCCTGGTCATAGCTCGCGTGTGCATCTGCTTCGCTCTGCTGGCCCTGTGCGGGGTTGGGGTCTTGCTGTGGGTTGTTTTTATGATTGTCTTCCATGGTTTTCTGCGTTTAAGGTTAAAAAATCCGTTCCCGGAGGTTTTATCATGTACGGGGTAGCGGGAGAGGAGTTGAGGGCGGGTGGCTACTCAGGCAGAAAGGCGAGGCGAAGGAGTATATACTCCGTCCTGTTCCTCCCGTATTGGAAGCATACGTACCTATAAAAGGAGCATCAACTTCTATTGCCAGCCGGAACATGAAAGATACCATCCGTTTATTTGTAGCCGCCCGGTTACCCCAGGACCTGACGAATTACCTGGTGCAGGCACGGGAAGCCTATGCGCAGCCGGCCATCAGGGAGGTGCCCGAGCAAAACCTGCACCTCACCCTGTTTTTCATAGGCAACGTGCCCGCTACGGAAGAGGCGAACATCCGGCAAAAGTTAGCCGAGGTGGCGCAGCGGCACCAGCCGTTTACGCTGGCGCTGGAGCAACTGGAACCGGGACCCAAACCAAGGTCGCCGCGCCTGATCTGGGCACGTTTTCGGCAACTGGAAGCCTTTGCGCAACTCAGTCTGGATTTAACGCAGGTCCTTGCGGAGGTGCCGCCCCGGCAGGAAAAGTTCATCCCGCACGTCACCCTCTGCCGCTTCAGAAAAGACCTACCTGCCCCCAAAGACCTACCCGTGGTCGCGCCCGCAGAAGAAATCCTGTACCCAGTACCGGCACTGGCTCTCTGGCAATCCCAACTAGCCTCACCGCACCCCATCTATACCGTGGTAGAGGAATTCCCCTTAGGTTACCGTTCATCTAAATCTACCAAAGCCACCCAACCCGTTTAGGGGCTGTTTTTCCAAAAACGGTCCCTAAACGCGAATTACATCCCCCATGCCCGGCTACCCCCCAAGTGGCTGGACTTCTGTTTTAAGCCAAATTTCAAAAAAGGAGCCGCTAAACGGAAGTCATGAATCCTGAGTCTAGAATCTAGAGTCTAGAAGTTGAATCTGGCTTAGCCTGGGAAGAAGTAGCCAAAGTGGGGAAAAGGCGCAGACGCTCGCAGGTCCTCCGGACGCTGCGAGGTCTCTTGAGTAGACGGTAACGCGGTAGCAGGCGAATTGTACCCACCCCAACCCCTCCGAGGAGGGGAGTATCTGCACGAGTAAGAAAGTAGCTTAGCAAAGTCGATTATTAAATTCGTGCGAACAGAAAGTCTTCGGTCGCCTCTACGCCCAAATAAACAGCAATGCTGTATTACTTCCGCTATGCAGCAAATTCCCCTCCTTGGAGGGGTAGGGGTGGGTTTACATCTGCTGAGCTTTATAATCACCAACACCACTAACGCCTCAACCCGCAACAGCCTTTACTAAACGCACCTATTCCAGTCTTTCCCTAGAGCGCCTCGCTTGTGGCCAGGTAAGAAAGAAACTAAGAGGAAACTGCATTCACCTGGCCGCAAGGGCAGTGCGAGAGGGGAAGACGGGGCCCCGCGGCCGTGAGCGCTTACCGCCAAAGATGAAACAACACAGCCCATAAAACTCTAGACAAACGCCACAACCAAGGCATCAGCCAAGTCACTCACCCCAGTTCCATCCCTTTTTCCAGCCCCTTCATCACATTTATTTACTCTTCATCGGCCTTTGCTGTATCATTGATCCATAATCCATAGCAGATGAAAGAATTAGTCAACAATCCTTCGTTACAGAACAAGGTGGAGTTTTGGGCGGCCACGGCCATTTTCGTGTTCTCGGTGCTCTTTCTGGTCACCGACCAGGACAGGACAGAGTATTTTGGGTATGGCAGCCATTACCGTAACTGGATTTTTCCGCAACTGGTGCAGGCGGTGGTGCTATATGCATCTTTCCTGTTCCTGAATTTTAAGGTAATTCCCCGGCTGGTGGACGGAGAGCAGGTTATCCTGAACGTGTTGCTGCTGCTCCTCACGTTCCTGGCGGTGTGGGTTGTCTTTGGTACCTCCAGCACCTACCTCAAGGTGGAAATGCTGTATTACATGTCTGAGCAGGACGCCTACAACCAGATCTTCCAGAGTAGTTTCCGGCACGTTTTCTGGCTTTTCTTAATGCTGGGGGTGTATTCGGCCATTAAGTACAGCAGTTTCTATCTGTTGAGTAATTCAGAGGCCATCCAGAGCCGGTACAAATTAGTGACCAGAGACGGCCTGCTGGCGTTTGTGCTCTGGATGGTGAGCATGTTCCTGCTACTGCTGGTAGATGCTGAGGGGGGGCTTCTGGTAGGGTGGGGAGTGGTGGCCCCCTGCGGCATTCTGCTGTACTGCTACTCGTTTTACCGGCTCATTCCCAAAGCTCTGGGCAAGAAAAGGCCCTTCCTGTCTTATGCGTTCCAGTGTTTGCTGTGGGTGGTGCTCATTAACTTTCCAGTGGCAATCTTGCTCATGCTGTTCCTGCACCACGAAGAACAGGCCATAGGACTTAGCTTTTTCAATCAGGCATTTCAGATGGTGATTACCGTACCCCTCTGCTGGCTTCTGTTCAAACGGCACCTGCAAGGCAATGAGGAGGTGCAGGTGCTGCAAAAGGAACTGGGCCGCTCCAACGCCAACCTGGATTTTCTGCGTTCCCAGATCAATCCGCACTTTTTGTTCAATGCCCTCAACACCCTGTACGGCACCGCCTTGCAGGAAAACAGCGAACGCACGGCGCAGGGAATCCAGATGCTGGGCGACATGATGCGCTTCATGCTGCACGAAAACCACCAGCAGAAAATACTGCTCTCCCGCGAAATCGAGTACATGCGCAACTACATAGACCTGCAACTGCTCAGAACATCGGCTTCGCCGAACATTACCATTCAGACTAAAATTGAAGACGTGCTGGATGAGAAATTCATTGCGCCCATGCTGCTCATTCCGTTTGTGGAGAATGCGTTTAAGCACGGCATCAGCCTGAAAAATCCGTCCTGGATCAAGATTTCACTCCACTGCGAGCAGAACAAACTGTATTTTGACGTCTACAACAGCAAGCAGCCTAAACAGGAGCGGGACACGGAGAAAGACGCTTCGGGCATAGGCTTGGCCAACGTGAAGCAGCGCCTGAGCCTCCTGTATGCGGGTAGGCATGACCTCATCATCAGAGATACCCCCGAAGAATATTTTGTGCACCTCACGCTCACGTTGTAACTTCAGAAATAAAAATAAAAACAGCTATTCCGGGAGAGATAAGACCCAATGAAAGCAATTGCGATAGACGATGAGCCCATGGCGCTGGAGGTAGTCCGGTCTTTGGCGGCCAAAGTGCCCTTCCTGGAACTGGAGCAATGCTTCACCGATGCCTTTAAGGCGCTGGAGTACCTGCAAACCCACCCCGTAGACCTGCTGTTCCTGGACATCAAGATGCCCGACATCACCGGCCTGGAGTTTGTGACCTGTCTCCAGAAAAAGCCGATGGTCATTTTCACCACCGCCTATTCTGAACACGCCGTCACCAGCTTTGAACTGGATGCTGTTGATTACCTGCTCAAGCCCTTCTCCCTGGCCCGCTTCACCAAAGCCTGCAACAAAGCACAGGACCTTTGGCAGCTACGCGGGAAGGGCGGCCAGGCCAAAGACTACATCTTTCTGAAGACCGGCTATGAACAGGTGAAGGTGCTCTTTGACGAGATTCTGTACCTGGAGGCCGCCGGAAACTACCTCACGTTTGTGCTGGAAGGAAAGAAGCTGCTGTCACGCATGACGCTGGGCGAAGTACTGGACGTACTGCCCCCCGATAGGTTTACCCGGGTGCACCGGTCCTATATTGTGGCCAAAGACAAGATCAGCAGAATAGAGCGGCACCAGGTCTGGGTTAAGGAACTGCCCGTGCCCATTGGCGCTTCTTACTTCCCGCAACTGCAGGTGTAGCGAGGACGACAGAGATTTCTTGCACTAAACGACGGTTTTACGTTTCAAGGCTGTTTTTCCAAAAACGTGCCCGAAACGCCGTTACCCCAAATGCGTGAGACCGGCAGTGTACACATCCCCCTTCGCCCCCTTCAAAGGGGGAGTATCGGCTAAGAAAGCAAAGGCAAGCGTTGACGAGCTTCAAATTCTTTACATCTTCTACAACAAAAACCTGAAGAACCGGTGGCCTCTACTCCCGCACTTATTCCAGTCTTTCGGCTGAGCGCCTAGAGTTCGACCGGCTGCTGAGCGGGAGCGAGGTGGGCGGGGAGAAATCACAGCGCGAGGGCGGAAGACGGGGCCCCGCGGCCGTGAGCGCTTACCAGATAAGATGAAACAATTCCGCCCATAAAGCCATAGAAAGCCGTCAAGCCAATGGCATCAGCCAACTGCGTGCACAAGAGAAAAGCAGCCAATACAAGGCATCAGCCAACCACGTGCACAAGCAATCGCACTTAGATCTTTCGAAAAACTCCAGTAAGACAGATGAATTTCCGTTTAAGGGGTCTTTTTCTGAAATTAGCCGCAAAACGCCATTTCCCTTGTCTGAACCACAATTACCCCACCGCCATTTCATCTTGCACAAACCCTACGGCTACCTGAGCCAGTTCATCGGGAATCCTAAAAACAAAAAGCTGCTGGGGCATCTGTATGATTTCCCGGCGGGCACCATGGCCATCGGGCGGTTAGACCAGGACAGCGAAGGACTCCTCCTGCTCACCACCAACGGCAAAATGAGCGAGTACGTGCGGGGCCGAAAGGTAGAAAAAGAATATTACGCGCAGGTAGACGGCATCATTACCCCAGAGGCCATTGCGCAACTGCAACGGGGCGGCATTGAGATTGCCCACGAGAAACAACTTTACCAGACGCTGCCCTGCCAGGCATACCGGCTAGATCCGGCCCCGCACTTCCCGGAGCGGAGCCGCCGCGTGCGCGATGACCGACACGGCCCCACCAGCTGGGTCTCCATCACCCTCGCCGAAGGCAAGAATCGCCAAGTACGTAAAATGACCGCCGCCGTGGGGTTCCCTACCTTGCGATTAATCCGGGTCCGGATTGGCAACATCCATCTGGGAACTATGCCCTCAGGAGAGGTACTGGAAGTGGCGCAGTTTGATCTGGGAACGCCAGATATTCACTTTGCTCAATGAAGTTAGGTGCAGGATGGGCGCGTGCAGAGGTATTGGTTTGGCCACGGGCCGCAGGAAAAGGCAACCCTTGATTTAGTCTTTGGTTTGCGTTTAGGGGCTGTTTTTCGAAAAACAGCCCCTAAACGCAAGAAATACAATAGATGGTGCCAGCTTGTCTCAAATTGCGGGTAGAGGAGTAGCGCACAACTTCCTGGGTGCAGCATACAGCTTTCTATTGCTTTATAACACCCTTTCTCCAGTACCGGGAGAAGAGCGTAACTCTACTAGGAGGCAGGCCGTTAAGCTTTTATCTAGTTACCAAAGCTTTCATCCTGATGGACTCAAACATGCGCCAGAGCAACGACAATAAATTCATACCCATGACCTCGGTGTCAACGGGCAACATTTGGCAGGTGCGCCCAGATGTGCATTACTACACCAACCAGATCGTGAATTTCGTGATGATCGGGACCTCCTCCCATTGGGTGCTGGTGGATGCGGGCATGCCCAAATCATCTGAAGAGATCATGGGCGTGGCTAAAAGCGTGTTTGGAACCATGGCCCGTCCGGCCGCCATTGTGCTCACGCACGGCCATTTTGACCACGTGGGCGGCCTGGTGGGCTTGCTGGAGGCCTGGCGAGTACCGGTGTATGCGCATCCGCTGGAGTTCCCCTTCCTGACGGGGCAGCAGGCCTACCCAGAACCAGATACCTCTGTGGAAGGCGGCATGCTGGCCAAGATCTCGTCTATCTATCCGCATGAGCCCATCAACATCAGCGGAGCCAACCTAAAGGCTCTGCCCGAAGACGGCACCATTCCTGAACTGCCCGACTGGCATTGGGTGTTCGTGCCGGGGCACTCACCGGGACAGGTAGCCCTCTTCCGCGAGAGCGACCGCACACTCATTTCCGCTGATGCCGTGATTACCGTAAAGCAGGATTCGTTCTACAAAGTGCTCATGCAGGTAGAGGAAGTGCAGGGACCGCCCCGCTACCTCACCACCGACTGGACAGCCGCCTGGGAATCTGTGCGGAAACTGGCGGCGCTGAACCCAAAACTCATCATTCCGGGGCACGGGAAGTTCATGGAGGGTGAGGCGCTCACCGCAGGCCTGCAGAAACTGGTGGACGAGTTTGATACCATTGCTATTCCGTCGCACGGGAAGTTTGTGGACGGCAAAAAGTAAACCGGCCTTTGGTGTCTCTCTTTTAGAAACAGGGTTGGTCCCTGCCTTTCTGTGGTGCCGTGGTCTTTGTGTCTTCAGATCAACCAGTAACTAAACAAAAAGAGCTTCCAGACCAGAAGCTCTTTTTGCATAAATAACTATGGAGTAATCTATTGGTATTGTTGGTGAGATAGTTACTTTAAGATGGCGCTGCCGGCTTTCAGGGCCAAGGCGTCTTCCATTAGGGCGAAGGTGGCGTCGGGCAGGCCGGTGATTTTAACCAGCCGCGTTCTCAGGAAAAAGAAAACGTACGAAGACGCCAACGCGCCCACAACTCCTAACAAGCCACCCGTAATTCGGCTTTCGCCGTTGGCTTCGGCCAGTGTGGCACCCACCAGACCACCAGAAACTACCCGCGGCAGTAACTCAATTGGCTTGATGCGGTCGGGCACGTTGGGTATTTTATCGCCCAGCATTTCCAGCACGGCCAGCAGTTTAGTGCCGGTGGCTACCCCAGATTTCTGCAGATAGCCAAGTTTAGTACCCTCCAGGAAAATGGTGGGCGAATGGTGGAAGTGGTTGGAGAGCAGCGCGGGTGCCGTCATGGCCCGTATGCCCGCAATGGCCCCTAGCGCCAGCGCCTTCTGGTTTGTAGAAGAAGAGAGAATGCTCATGTCTGTTCTGCGTTGGTTTCCCTTGTATACGGCAAGAAGGGCTGCCAAAGTCTTAAATCTCAAAAAGACTTTCCGTTTTAAGCATGTTTTTTGAAAATTGAGGCAGAAAGGGCAAAGGAGGGTAGAAATACCTATAAAACACCTATGAAGGGAATTATTACCGTCTGCCGCCGTTTCTAATTTAGAACCTGAGCACCTTGCCCGGTACTTGGGCCACACTCCGGCTTCTGACGGGCTCAATGTAGATACATGATATATTCCGAATTAAAGTCAAATATGACGCAGTTCTGCCTCCTGGTAGGACTAATGGGAAGTCTTTCTTGCAGCACCTACGGCCAAAAGCCCGCAGAAAAAAGCTCGGTGCAATGGCTGCAACAGCAAAAGGAAGTAAGCCAGACCACAGTATTGCTGAACAACGCCGCGCAGCAACTGCCTTTAAAAAACCTGGAACAGAAAATTGCGAGTGTGTCCATTGGCAGTGCGCCCGTGGCCGCTTTTGACAGCCTCGCCAGTTTTTATGCGGCCGTGGAAGTCTTTCCGGCGGTAAGCGCCAACCAGGCCAATACATTCCAGACCTTGCAGAACGCTTTGGCCCCTTACCAAACCGTATTGGTGCAGGTAGCGGCCACGGCCCTGAAAGACGCTCCCACCATAGCATTTCTGCTGGAGTTGCAGAAACGGAACCAGCTGGTGTTGTCGGTGTTCGGGAAACCTGATTTTCTGAAGCACGCCAACTTTATCTCGGCTCCCATGGTGTGGTCTGAGCAGGAAACCCCGGTGGCGGGGCAATACGCGGCGCAACTGGTATTTGGCGGAATGCCCGCCGTAGGAACGCTGGCTAATACCTACTCAGAGAAGTACACCAAAGGCGCAGGCTTCAAAACCACCGCCACGCGTTTAAGCTATACCGTGCCGGAAGCCGTCGGGATCAACAGCGAAGGTTTGCAGACCTCCATGGATGCCATTGTTCAGGAGGCCATCAGGGAGAAAGCCGCGCCGGGCGCGGTGGTGCTGGTGGCCAAAAGCGGGAAAGTAATCCTGAACAAAGCCTATGGTTCCCATACCTATGACACCACCCGCGCCACCAAAATCACCGATATCTTCGATCTGGCCTCGCTGACCAAAATCTCGGCTACCACCGTGGCGGCCATGCAGCTGTATGACCAGCAGAAGCTATCGCTGGAAGCGCCGCTGGGCACCTACGTTCCCTCGGCCCGGAACACCACCAAAGCTGATCTGACGCTGCGGAACGTTCTGCTGCACCAGGCCGGTTTGCCGGCCGGAGTCGTATTTCCGGTGCAGCCCCAGGACGCCAGCAAAACCAGCTCCCCCCATTTCACCGTCCGTACCGCCGACAGCCTGTTCCTCCGGAAAGACTATTACCGGGAAGTGATGTGGCCCCGCATTCTGAACGCCCGCATGGGGGTGCCCGGCAAATACGTGTACTCAGACCTGACCATGTTCCTGATGCAGGAAGTGGTGGAAGGCCAAACCGGCAAGCGCCTGGACACGCTGGTGCAGGAGCAGTTTTACCAGCCGCTGGGCATGCAGACCGCCGGTTTCCTGCCCCTGAACCGCTTTGAGAAAAGCCGCATTGTGCCCACTGAGTTTGACAGTCACTTCCGGAAGGAATTGTTGCAAGGGTATGTGCATGACGGTGGCGCGGCCCGGGCGGGTGGTGTGGCCGGTCATGCCGGGTTGTTCTCTACCGCCAATGACCTGGCCATTCTGTACCAGATGCTCCTGAACGGCGGCGCCTACGGGGGCAAACGCTATATCCAGCCGGAGACCGTGCAGCTGTTTACCCGCAAGCACTCTGACCTGAGCAGGAGAGGCCTGGGGTTTGACCGCTGGGACCCTGACAGCACCCAGGGGTATCCGGCCAAACTGGCCTCGCCGGAAACCTACGGCCATACCGGCTATACGGGTACCTGCGTGTGGGTTGATCCTAAGAATGAGCTGGTGTTTGTGTTTCTGTCTAACCGGGTGCACCCCAAAGTGAGCAATAAGCTGCTTTCCCTCAGAACCCGCCAACGGGCGCTTGATGCCGTATACCAGGCCATCCAGACCAGCGACAAGACAAAGGTGGCAGCGGTAGCGCAGCCTTAATCCTCAGCTTGCGTTTAGGGGCTCTTTTTCTTAAAATAGCTCCTAAACGCAAGGAGCTATTTTAAGGAGCTTTACGAGGGGGCAACGCGCCAAATGAAAAGATTAATTATCTTGGAAGAGGTGGCCTGAAGGAAACCGCAGCCGAAAGACAGGCTGCAACAAAAGCGTACAGAAATAGGTTACAGTTACATCTATCCCATCAAACAACCCTAAAACCATGGAAGAGACAACCCAACCAGAAAAGAAGACCGAAATCGCCACGTTTGCGGGGGGCTGTTTTTGGTGCATGGTGAAGCCGTTCCACAAGTACGAGGGCGTGCTGGAGGTGGTCTCTGGCTATACCGGCGGCCACGTGCCCAACCCTACCTATGAGCAGGTCTGCTCTGAAACCACCGGCCACTACGAAGCCGTGCAGGTTACCTTTGACCCCGATGTGATTTCGTACCCCGAGATCCTGAACATCTTCTGGCAGTCCATTGACCCCACTGATGCGGGCGGGCAGTTCGGGGACCGGGGTTCCTCGTATAAAACGGCCATATTCTATCACTCAGAGCAGCAGAAAGAACAGGCCCAGCGCTCTAAAGAGGAAATACAGCACAACGGTCCGTTTGAGACACCTATTGTGACGCCCATTCTCCCGGCGGCCACGTTTTATCCCGCCGAAGCTTACCACCAGGACTACTACAAGAAAAACGCCAACCATTATAACCGCTACTTTGTGGGCTCCGGCAGGGCCGGTTTCCTGGAGCGGCATTGGCGCAAAGGCTGAGAAGCAAAGTATAACTTCACAAAAAATGCGTTTAGGGGCTGTTTTTCCAAAAACAGCCCCTAAACGCATGTTAGACCCAGGCGAACGGAAAGACTATTCTTTTGCCGTAAAGGTGTCGGCGCCCAGTTGATTGAGGGTTTCGTAGTCATCTTCAGACAGTTGGATGGCCGCGGCCTGGTAATTGTCTTCCAGGTGCTTCACCTTAGACGTACCCGGTATGAGCAGAATGTTGGGCGAGCGGTGCAGGAGCCAGCTGAGGGCCAGCTGATGGCTGGTAGCCTCGTACTTTTGGGCAATCTGCTCCAGGGTTTCCATCGCTTTCATGTTGCCGCCGCCCAAAGGGTACCAGGGAATAAAGGCCATGGCGTTGTCTTCGCAGTACATGAGCTCGGCTTCCCATTTGCGGTTGTCAAAGCTGTACATGTTCTGCACAGATACAATCTCCACGTACTTCTGCGCCTGCTGAATCTGCTCCACCGTCACCTCAGACAGCCCTATGTGTTTGATGAGCCCCTGTTCCTGGGCATCCTGCAAGAATTCCAGCGTCTGCTCAAACGGAACCTCGGGGTCTACCCGGTGCAGCTGGTACAGGGCAATCTGGTCTAGTTTGAGTCGCTCCAGACTTCCTTGCAGCGCTTCTTTCAGATGATCTGGTTTGGCGTTGATGGGCCACTGGTTGGGGCCGGTGCGCAACAGGCCGCCCTTGGTCCCGATGACCAAATCTTTGGGGTAAGGGTAGAGGGCTTCCGCGATGAGTTCCTCAGAGACGTGAGGTCCGTAAGAATCGGCGGTGTCAATGAAGTTGATGCCCAGTTCAACGGTTCTTTTAAGTACCCTGATGGCCTCCTCCCGGTCCTGGGGCGGACCCCAGATGCCGTCGCCGGTGATGCGCATGGCGCCGTAGCCCATTCGGTTCACGGTTAAATCGGCCCCGATGCTGAAGGTAGGGTGAAAGGTTTTAGGAGTATTTGCCATGGTTTCTATAGGAAATGTTCTACCTTTTTTACCGGTTTGGCGGTAAGAAGTTTAGCCAAGCGCCTTTCATGGGAGAAACCACCCCAAGAAATCAATCATCTTACTTGCCGTTTAGCGCCCGTTTTTCCAGAATGAGGGGCAAAACAGCTATGTGGCTTCCTTTGTCTGTACCGTCCCTGTTTCTGGTTTTACCTCAATTTCAGAAAAAGAGCCGCTAAACGTCTTTGGCAAACGGCGTGGTCAGAGGGAAACTGAAGCCGAAGATTGAGTTGAGACAGCAGCAAGTTAGACCGCCCACTTGCAGAAAACCAAAGGTTCGCGTAGAAGGAGGAACCTTGCGCGTTAACAGCAGTAGGAGAAAGAGATGGAGCATTGGGCTAATTTTCTATTTCATGGGGAGTTAAACGACTTCCTCCCCAAACGGTACCGGCAAGTAGGGCAGCAATACCATTTTAGCGGCTCGCCGGCGCTCAAAGATGCTATAGAAGCACTGGGGGTGCCGCACCCCGAGGTAGGCCATGTGCAACAGAATGGGCAGGAAGTACTGCTGAAAGCACGGCTGGAGCCTTTTGCCGAGGTACAGGTTTTTCCGGTAGTGCCCGAAGCGTCCGCCGTTGAGTTGCCGCCTTTGCAGGTTCCCGTGCCCAAGCCCGCCCGTTTTGTATTGGATGTGCACCTGGGGAAACTGGCGCGCTACCTTCGGCTGCTGGGGTTTGACACGCTGTACCAGAACCATTACTCAGATGCAGACATTGCCGCTTTGGCCGCGCAGGAGCAACGCATAGTGCTTACCCGTGATGTAGGCCTCCTGAAGCAAAAGCAGGTGGTGTGGGGCTATTGGTTGCGGTCGCAGCACTGGGAGGAACAACTGCGGGAAGTAATCAACCAGTTTAACCTCCTGCCGCAAGTACAGCCCTTTTGCCGCTGCCTGGCCTGCAACGGAGAGATTGCGCGAGTTTCCAAAGAAGCAGTACTGCCGCTGTTGCCCCCCAAAACCAGACTGTTTTTCCAGGAGTTTTACCAATGCCCCCATTGCCGAAGGGTGTACTGGAAAGGCTCCCACTATGAGAAAATGGAACGCTTCCTCAGCCATTTACGCAGCTCGGCCAACCTACTACCATAGGGCACAGCTGTACCAGGGCAGGAAAGTAACATCTGTTCTATCTGTTGTTGGTTTTGCCCATACCGCTCAAAAGGGTGATGGCTACAACTCCCAACGCAGCCCATGCCGTTGCCTTGGCTACCGGACTTAATGAAGCCCGGGTGTAAAGACTGTTTTTCATGACATAGCCGGGCCAGTCGCCGCGCACATTGCCTTCATTGCTTCCTTCGTACAGGGTGCCCAGCGGGTCCCGCGGCGGTTCATCCCGGAGCTGTACTTTAGTCATGGCCATGCTATTGAACCATTCCACGGCCGCCGGGAAGTGCTTGTACAGACTGCTCATCATCTTGGCGCCGCCGCCCACGTAAATTTCCCTGTGTGGGTGTGTGGCGGCCTGCAGAATAGCATGAGCCGCTTCTTTGGGTTCATAGACCGGAGGCGGAATCTGGGGTTCGTTTTCGGTGTAGTTTCTTCCATGGTGGTCAAAAGGGGTATTGATGCCCGCCGGGTTGATGAGCGTCACTGACACAGGGGCACCTTGGGCAGCCAGTTCCACGCGCAGTGAATTGGTGAAGCCATTTACCGCATGCTTACTGGCTACGTACATTCCCTGCAGCGGAAACGCCACCTCTGCCGCCAGACTGCCAATGTTAATCAACGCGCCGCCGGTTTGCTTCAGGTATTTCACCGCCACCAGTGACCCATGCACCACCCCCCAGAAATTGATATTGAATAACTGCCGGTGGTCTTCCAGTTCAATTTCTTCCAGATAGCCAAACAGCCCCAGGCCGGCATTGTTCACCCACGTGTCTATACGCCCATGGCGTGCAAGAGCGGCATCGGCTATCCGTTGCACCTCTTCCTGTTTGGCAACATCGGCCACAACATGTATGGCCTGTCCGCCCGCTGCGATAATTTCCTCTTCAATTTGCCGTAGCGCCTCGCCGCTTCGGGCAGCCAATACTACCTGGGCTCCTGCGGCGGCGGCGGCTTTGGCAGTGGCCAGGCCAATCCCACTGGACGCACCCGTGATTACCATTACCTGCTGGTGAAGAGGCTTCAATGAAATAGCCATTAGTTACTGGTTTTAAGGAAGATTTATTTCAGAATGTCACGCCCTATGCTCAATGAGTATCCCTGAGAGTGAATAGCGTAAATACTAACTGTTCATGAACTGATCAAAACATAGCTCTTTGCCCCAAAGGGTACTAGGGTGTGTATCGGTTTTTGCAGGCGAAGGTTGTAGGGAGTTGTGAATTAAGTATTTACAGTGATTAAAAGCCGTATAAACACATGAAATACAGTATAAACAATAGAATCTTACGCCGTAAAACTAGGCGTTGCAGATGGCTGCCACAGACTAGATTATTAGGTCTTCATTAGAAACTGCCAGCTGTAGAAGATGGGCTTACAAGCTCAGGGAATAGACAGTAATTCTGCTTTAGGCACCAATACTTATATATAAATACCTTCATGGAACAGACTACCACCATTTTTGACACATGGGTCAATACTACCTCTAAGCTGGTGAATGATTGGCGTGAAATGACCGAGAAGCTCAACAGCGAGCAGAAGAACATCTGGGAGGAAGCAGGTAAAATGCAGCAAACCTGGATGCACTCGTTCCAGAACATGATGCAGAACATGCAAATGCCTTTTATGAGCGGGGCAAATGCCGGGGTAGGGGCCTCCATGCAGGATGCTTTCTTCAATATGCTCAGAAGCACAGATATTTATACCCAGTTGTTTCAGCTGTGGCAACCGGTTTTCAGGGCCATGCAGAACAACTCGTTCCAAAACCAGGACTTCTGGAAACTGATTGATCCGCAGGGGTTCAAATCTATTGTAGATAAACTGTTTGGCTTTGATGCGGTTGGTCCCATGAAAACCTTCATGGACCAGTCTACCCAGGTCATGAACATGTGGATGAATTCTTTTTCAGACGCAGGCAAGAATATGGGGCAAATGTTTGGCAATGGCATGCCGTTCTTCAATGCCATGTCCCAAATGAATCCCCAGTCAATGATGAATTGGTACATAGACATGGCCCGCAGTGCCCAGAGAAGCATGGCCCCGTTTCTGGGGAGCACCAGCAATGGCACCATGCCTTCCATGCAACACACGGTTGAGCTGATGGAACAATGGGGCAATTACATGGCTAAACTCAATCAGTTGCAGACCATGTTGTATAAAACCAGTGTCTCTGCCTGGGAAAAGGTGATGCAGACGGTAACTGACCGCGCCAAAGACGGAACCATGGTCACAGATTTCAATCAGTTCTACAATGAGTGGTCTACCATTAATGAGCGGGAGTATGTGGCCTTGTTCAATACAGATGAGTATGCGGCCTTGCAAGCCGAGCTCATCAAACTCAACTCTGACCTGAATAAGATGTATGAGCGGCAGATGGAGGCTTTTCTGCAGCCTTATCCGGTGGTGTTCAGATCACAGCTGGAGGAAGTATACAAAGTGAACCATGAGCTGCGTAGCAGAATCAACACGCTGGAGCGAATGGTGACGGAGCTTCAAAACACCGCCAAGGCTACACCGGCCCCAACCTCAACTACGCCTCCCGAAGGTCAGGAAACCAAACCGGGCAAAAAGGATAAGTAGCAGATGTATTCGCTTTCGCCACAGAACATCATAGAAGAGTTTGCGGCTGCTTCCACCAAATTGGCCAGGGGCGTAGAGGCCCTCAGGCAGATTGATGAGCTACCGGTGGGTACCACTCCCAAGCAGAAGGTCTGGGAAAAAGACAAGGTGTCGCTTTTTCACTTTGAACGTGGCCCCGGCACCAACATCAAGACTCCCGTGCTCATTGTGTACGCCCTGGTGAACCGCCACCACATGATGGATATTCAGGCAGACCGCAGCTTTATCCGCAATTTACAGTCGGCCGGCCTGGACTTGTATCTCATTGACTGGGGCTACCCCACGCCGGAGGACAAGTATTTCACCATGGAGGAATACATCAATGGCTATTTAGATGATGCGGTAGAAGTAATAAGGGAGAAAACGGGGCAAAAGATTTCGCTTATGGGTATTTGCCAGGGCGGTACGTTCAGTGTCATCTACGCGGCGCTGCACCCGCAGAAAGTAAAGAATCTGGTAACCTTAGTTACGCCCATTGACTTTGCCACGCCCCGCGACATGCTCTCCAAATGGGCAAAACACCTGGACGTTGACACGCTGGTAAACAACCAGGGAAATGTGCCGGGTGAACTGCTCAACGCGGGGTTTGCCCTGCTCAAACCAATGCTTAGAACCAATAAATATGTGTCTATTCTCAACTCAATAGACAAAGAGGGGCAGCTGCACAATTTCCTGCGCATGGAGCACTGGATAGCTGATAGCCCAGACCAGGCAGGGGAGTATTTCAGGAAGTTCATTAAAGATTTATACCAGGGGAATAAGCTGGTGCAGGGAACCTTTGAAATGGGAGGCAGCAGGGTTGATTTAAAGAACATCACCATGCCCCTGCTTAATATCTATGCCGAAGAAGACCATCTGGTGCCCCCGGAAGCTTCCATTGCCCTTAATGATTTGGTGGGGAGCACAGATAAGAGCCTCACCAAATTCGCTGGCGGACACATAGGAGTCTTTGTGGGCTCACGTTCGCAAAGGGAGCTTGCTCCCGGTATTGCTACATGGTTAAATGAAAGAGATAGTTGATGTTTGATTTTATAAATGCCTGGAAAAGTATATGGCACCAAAGTGATGGACCAAAGGAGAGGATGCCGCTCACCGAAAAAGAACCTGGGGAAAAGGTGCTTTATCCTTACCCGGTTAAAAAGGTAAGGGTGCAGGAAAACATTGAACTGGCCTACATAGAGGAAGGAGACCCCTCTGCCGAAGTCTTGTTGTTTTTACATGGCATGGGCAGCGGGATTCCGGCCTGGGAAAAAAACATCACGGTGCTGAAAAAGCATTTCAGGTGCATCGCGGTGGATTTACCGGGCCACGGATTGTCTTCCAAAGGAGATTATCCTTTCACAATGGCTTTCTATGTAGAGGTGGTGTTCGCTTTTCTGAAGGAGGCGGGACTTACTCAGGTAACCTTGGTGGGTCACTCCATGGGCGGACAGATCTCTATTTTGGCGGCTCTGAGAGAACCAGCGCTCATCACCAGACTAATTCTGGTGTCACCCGCCGGAATTGAGCCTTACACCTCCGTTGAAAAACAGACCCTGATCACGATGTCGGCCGGGGTAGTGGCCAGTGGGAATGCCTTCACCAAAAACCGCTTCAACTACCTGCTGGGTTTCTGCAATGATCAGGAGCTGGCCGGGGAGCTGATCAGGAAACTGGCTTTTTTCAAAGAAGACGCCGCCAACTTCGGGAAGATGATGCTCCGTTCCATAGAAGGTATGCTGTTAGAAGCTGTGAACCATGAATTGACGAATCTAACGCAATCCTGCCTCATGCTGGTAGGCAAAGAAGACAAAGTAAGCCCCTACCAGTATTTGCGTGGGCAGGAGTTTTACCAGATAGTGGAACGTGAAGCCTCCAAAATTCCACGGGCCAAATTAGTGGTCATTCCGCAGGGCGGCCATTTTGTGCAGTACCAAAAGCCAAAAGCTTTCAACAGAGAAGTACTGGAGTTTCTACATGTTAAGGTAACAGTGTGACAGAATTTTTTTAAGAAAACTCATGAAAACAGCGAAGGAAAGGGTAGCCTTGATTACGGGAAGTACGGGAGGCATAGGGATGGCTCTCTGTAAGAAATTGCACGAAGAAGGTTACAGGGTAGTGGGAAACTTCAGGTGCAAGGAAAAAGCAGAATCCATCCAGAATTCTTTACGGGAGGCTGGTTGCGTCATAGAAATGGTGCAGGGCGATGTAGCTGATTTTGACTCTGTAGGCCGTATGGTGCAGCAAATAGAAACCCAGATTGGCCCTATTGACATTCTCATCAACAATGCGGGCATCGCCAAAGACGTGCGCTTTGCCAAGATGCAGAAGTCTGACTGGGATGATGTCATTAACACCAACCTGAACGGGGTATTCAACTGCACCCGCCACGTAATCAATGGCATGATGGAACGGAAGTACGGGCGCATCATCAATATCTCCTCCATTAACGGGCAGAAGGGGCAGTTTGGGCAGACAAATTATTCGGCGGCCAAAGCGGGTATCCATGGGTTCACCAAGTCTCTGGCGCTGGAGGTAGCCAAATACGGCATCACCGTGAACACCATCTCCCCCGGGTACATTGAAACCGAGATGGTAATGGCGGTGCCGCAGAACATAAGGGAGCAGATTGTGGCCCAGATACCGGTGGGTAGGTTAGGCTATATTGAAGAAGTGGCCGAGGCCGTCACTTACCTTATTTCGGAGAAATCTGGTTTTATCACCGGCTCTAACCTGAGTATCAACGGTGGGCAGCATATGTATTAATCTGTTATTTATCTTTAATTGCTAGTGGTGTTTTTGGTTGTTTTCGCGTTTAGGGGCCGTTTTTCTAAAAACGGCCCCTAAACGTAATGACTCAGATTCCCACAGGTGGGGCAGACAGCCTCTTACTTCAGATACCATTGCCCATGGAAAAAAAGACGGCGCTGATCACCGGGAGTACCAGCGGTATAGGCTTGGCCATTGCCGAAGCCTTCGCCCAGAAAGGCTTTCGTATTGTCTTTAATGGGCTGGAGGAAAACGGTGCGGATATTGCGGCCCAGCTAGCGCAAAAACACCAAATAGAGTTCCTGTTCTCCGGGGCGAACATGCTGTCGCCTGCGGCGCTCCGCCAGATGGTGCAGGAGGCCACAGACCGGTTTGGCGGCGTAGATGTGCTCATCAACAACGCCGGTATCCAGCATGTGGCCCCGGTGGAAGCCTTTCCGGAAGAGAAGTGGGACGCCATACTGGGCATTAACCTCACCGCCGCTTTTCATCTTGTCAAAGCGGTGTGGCCGCAGATGAAGACCCGCCGGTTTGGGAGAATCATCAACATCGCCTCGGCGCACGGTCTATTTGCCTCAGAATTCAAAAGCGCGTATGTAGCGGCCAAACATGGTTTGGTAGGGTTCACCAAAACCATAGCCCTGGAAGGCGCTCCCTATGGTATTACGGCAAACGCCATTTGCCCCGGCTACGTTAGAACCCCTTTGGTAGAGAAACAGGTCTTTGACCAGGCGCAGGCGCACCATCTGCCCGAAGAGGAGGTAATCAGAAAAGTAATCCTGGCTAAACAGGCCATCAAAGAATTTGTACCGGTAGCTGCTATAGCTGAACTGGCTTTGTTCCTGGCTTCAGAACATGCCGCCACCCTCACCGGTGCCGCCCTTCCCATAGACGGCGGTTGGTCGGCCCAATAGGCAGGATTGGGTTTAGAGGAGGAAGCTTACGTCTCACCAACCTATTCTCATTTTTTTAGTTTTGACCTGAATGCCATAGGTATTCCTGTCCTATAACCAAATCCCTCTGATTCTGGTTAGAAGTGTATGCTGAAAAATCCGGTTCACATTGACCCTACGCTAAGCTCGTTCCTGATGGTGAGCAGTGGCCTCTTCTGGACTATCACGTATTTGCTGATTTTACGGAGGGGCTACGAAGACAAGACGTATGGCATGCCCATGGTGGCTCTCTGCGCCAACGTTTCCTGGGAGTTTATCTTTTCGTTCGTTTATCCGCACCCGCAGCCGCAACTGGCTATTGACTACCTGTGGCTCCTGTTTGATCTGGGTATTGTAGGACAGTACCTGTGGTACGGCCGAAAGGAGTTTCCGGAGCAGTTGCCGCCCCGGCTCTTCTACGGTACTTTTCTGTTCACGCTGGTGTATTGTGCTTTGACCATCGCGTTTATGGCACAGGAGTTTGAGGACTACATCGGGATTTATGCGGCCTTCGCGCAGAACCTGCTCATGTCAGTGCTCTTCATCCGGATGCTGCTGAAACGGAGCAGTTCCAAAGGGCAATCGCTCTACATTGGGCTGAGCAAACTGGTGGGCACGGTGTTTCCGTCCATCCTTTTTTACCTGTACTTTCCCCATTCCAACCTGCTGTTGCTCCTGTTCATCGGTATTTTTTTGCTGGACCTCACTTATGTAGGCTTGCTGTATAGGAAGCTGAAAGCGGAGAATCTTTCGCCCTGGCGAAAGCTGTAGGGGGTAGGAGGAGTGCCTCAGTTCCTCTGCGCCAACAGATTTGCGTTTAGCGGTTACTTTTTGGAAATCACGCGTAAAACAGGTTTTGAGGTATCTTTGGCCAAGTGCAGGGGCTTCATCCAGAAAATCAATTTTTATGAAGTATAGAAAACTAGGGTCATCAGATCTTGAGGTGAGTGAAGTCAGTTTCGGCTGCATGTCCCTCAGCGGGACCGAGGAGGAGAACGTGCGGCTCCTGCACCAGGCGCTGAACCAAGGAATCAATTTCTTTGACACCGCCGATCTCTACGATAAGGGGAAGAATGAGGAAACCGTGGGCAAGGCTTTGAGGCAACAGCGGGACAAAGTGATTCTAGCCACCAATGTAGGCAACCAATGGCGGCCCGATGGTAGCGGCTGGGACTGGAACCCCACCAAAGCGTACATACTGGAAGCCGTGGACCAGAGCCTGAAACGCCTCCAAACCGATTACATTGATCTCTACCAACTGCACGGCGGCACCATAGAAGACCCCATAGAAGAAACCATAGAGGCCTTTGAGCTGTTGAAACAACAGGGCAAGATCCGGTACTACGGCATTTCCTCCATAAGACCAAACGTGATACGGGAGTACGTGCAGAAATCAAACATCGTGAGCGTCATGATGCAGTACAGCCTTCTGGACCGCCGACCTGAAGAACAGATGCTGGACTTCCTGCACCAGCACCAGATCAGTGTTTTGGCCCGCGGGAGTCTGGCGCAGGGCTTACTGGCCGGGAAATCTCCCAAACCTTACTTGGGCCATTCAGCGGAAACCGTAGCCAAAGCCTCTGAGGCTTTGCAGCAGCAAACCCCATCGGGTGCCAAGGCAATGGAAACGGCGGTACAGTACGTGCTCCAGCACAAAGCAGTAGCCACGGCTGTACTGGGCATCAGGACGCAGGAACAATTCACCCAGGCTTTGGCCGCCGCAAACGGCAAACCTCTTCCAGAAGAAGTAGCCCAAGCGCTGCGGAATCAGGTTCCGGCGCTCACCTATGAGCTGCACCGGTAGCGGACACAGGCAGCTAGGTTAAAAACCTGACCACTAAGTTGCAGATTTTAGAAAATGAGTTTCCGTTTAGGGGCTGTTTTTCCTAAAACTGCCGTAAAACAGATAGCCCTGCCCAGATGCCGCAACGGCTGTTCTGGAAAGGGGTAATGATAAGGAATTAGATAAAAGAAGCACCAACATGAACTACAGAACACTAGGGAAAACCGGATTCAAGGTTTCAGAAATATCTTTGGGCACCTGGCAAGTGGGCGGACGCTGGGGCGAGCCGTTCAAAGAAGAAAATGCCGAAACCATCATTAACGCCGCCATTGACGCAGGCGTGAACTTCATTGACACCGCTGATGTGTACAGCGACGGCTTAAGTGAGGCCGCCGTGGCCAAAGTAGTGAAGAAGCGCTCAGAAGAGGTCTTCATAGCCACTAAATGCGGACGGCAGATTCAACCGCATACCCCAGAGGGTTACACGCCCGAGAAACTAGTGGGCTATGTGGAGCAAAGCCTGCGCAACATGAAGCTAGACACCATAGACCTCATTCAGCTGCACTGTCCGCCCACTGAGGTCTACACGCGGCCTGAAATCTTTGAAGCCTTTGACCGTCTCAAAGAGCAAGGCAAAATCAGGAACCTGGGCGTGAGCGTGGAGTTAGTGGAGGAGGCGCTCATGGCCATGAAATACCCTAACGTGGCAACGGTGCAGGTCATCTTCAATATGTTCCGGCTGAAGCCCAGCGAGCAACTTTTTCCGGTGGCTAAAGAGAACAACGTGGGGCTTATTGTGCGGGTACCGCTGGCCAGTGGCCTGCTAACCGGCAAAATGTCGCACCAAACCACGTTCAATTCAGAAGATCACCGGGCGTTCAACCGCAACGGCGAGGCTTTTGACAAAGGCGAGACTTTCTCCGGGGTAGATTTTGACCTTGGGTTGGAAGCAGTGGAGGAGCTGAAAAGACTTTTCCCGGGGCAGGAGCCTTTGGCGGCCTGGGCGCTGCGTTGGGTACTTATGTTCCCAGAGGTAAGCACCGTCATCCCGGGAGCCTCCCGGCCCGACCAGGTTGCCTCTAACCTGCAGGCGGCGGCTTTGCCTGCCTTAACTTCTGAGCAGATGGAGGGCGTACGGGCGGTGTATGACCGTTACCTTAAGCCTGCCGTGCACCAGCAGTGGTAATAAAATAAAAAGGGGGCGTCCCCCGATGCCCCCTTTTTGAAACAAAAATAAAAAACCCTGTGATGAAAGCTGTCAGACAGCTTCATCTCCTACAAAGTACAGTGGTTATCTTTACATGGTAAATACCGAATATTAGGTATTTTTAAGTAGTCATAGGTAGGTACTTCCCCTGGTTGTATCCTGCCTGGCGCCCGCTATTTCTTTTAATTGCATGTATACCAGAGAACAAGCCTCCCAATTAAGACAAGCCTTCTGGACCGCGTTTGGCCAGTACATTGCGCCGCACCCCTCGGCCGAAGGCCTGAGAATCAATTGGTCTAACTACAAGACGGGGATCAAGCATGTGTATTTCAGGATGCGGGCCGAAAAGAAAACGGCTTCCATAGGTATTGAGATCACCCATCCAGACCCCGAGATTCAGGAGCTTTTCTACCAGCAGTTTCTGGAACTGAAACTTTACCTGCACGAAACCCTAAGCGAGGAATGGGAGTGGGAACTACATGGCACCAACGAGTACGGCGAAACCATTACCCGCATCTACAAGGAGATTAGCCCCGTGAACATCTTCAACCGCGACGATTGGCCTACCCTGATCTCGTTCTTCAAACCCCGCATCATTGCCCTTGATGAATTCTGGAGCGATGCCCAGTACAGCTTTGATGCTTTGAAGTAATGAGGGGATAAATGTTTCTATATGAGGCAAGAAGCAAGCGTAGGGTGAAAAAGGTTTGGCCTTTTCTTCATCCATCATCTACTGTCTGTACGCTTTACCACAAGGAAGTATCCTCTTCACCTTCTTCCCGTTGGTTGCGGTAGAAGCCCGACTGATCATGCAGGGGAGAGCCTTTGCCCTCTAAATGGTTTTGCAGATCTTGGTGCATTTTCTGCTGGTCCAGGGCCAGAAACTCCTTCCAGAGAAGCTGGTCGTTTAAGGTCATGCTCTCTACCAGTTCCTCCAGCTGTATGCTCTTACCCTCAGCTACCTGTTTCTGCAAATGCGGATCTGCGCCGAGCAACTGCTGGATTCTCTCCCTGAAATAAGCATTCAGTTCGCGGTAACGGGCCTCATTCCATGCTGTATTTTCCATAGCGTAGTGATTTGTCTTCTGCTTGTGTACGCAAGATAAGCGGTGGAATCCTAACTGCGGCGGCTGTTTTTGGCCTGATTTTGAAAAAAGAGCCCCTAAACGGTAAGGGAATTTTGTTACTGCCAGCAGTGGTGTCAATCAACGGAATTTTTAAAGCAGCGTCAGCGGGAACGATTCTCCTGCCTTGAATTCATCCTGATCTGCCGGAAGACTCAGCAACGCGTCTGCTTTATATAAACTGGTTAAATCTCCGGAGCCGGATGTTTTCACGGGTAATGCCTGTAAAACACCGTTTTCATTGGTGAGCGTAACAGGAACGTGGTAGCCCAGGGCGGGTGGAAAGGAGATAGGCTGCGCCAGTTGCGCTTTCTGTGGCTGAGTTTTCAGGCCCAGCGAAGCCTTAAGCCATGGCCAGAAATACAGCTGGAAACACACGTACGTAGACACCGGGTTGCCCGGAAACCCGAAGACCACTTTCCCCTCCGGCAGCTTCCCGAACAGCATGGGCTTGCCCGGTTTTTGGGCTATTTTATGAAAAACGGTCGCTAAACCCAGCTTCTCCAATCCCTGCGGCAGAAAATCAAACTTGCCCTTAGACACCGCTCCAGACAGCAGCAGCACCTCATGCTGCGGAAGAATGGCGGCTAATTCCTGTTGCATTGTTTCAGGCGCATCGGGGAGGTGGCAGAGGGAAACGGGAACCTTTGCCTCTTGGAGCGCCGCCGCCAGCACATAGGCGTTAGACCGTCTGATCTGGTGCGGAAGCGGGGTTTGCTCAACGTCTACCAGTTCATCTCCGGTAGAGCAAATGGCCACGCGGGGCATACGGTAAACTTTCGCCTGGTGCATGCCCACCGAGGCCAAAGTGCCAATGATGGCGGGCGTAACCGTCACTCCCCCTGAAACCAGAATGGAGCCCGCGGTACTATCTGAGCCCTGGCGGTGGATGTTCTGGCCGGAGGTTACCTTCGCTGCCAGCACGGTGGCCACTTGGTTCTGGATTTCGCAAACCTCATAAGGCACCACCGCATCTGTGTTGGCGGGAAGCATGGCTCCGGTCATCACTTCAATGCAATTTTCAGCAGTTGCCAAAGCCGTTTGGGGTGATCCGGCCGCCTGAATTTTTTCAATATGGAAGCTTCGGGTACCGGAGGCAAAACTTTGTGCCTTAATGGCGATGCCGTCCATGGTGACCCGGTCAAAGGGAGGCAAATCACGGTCGGCGGTTACTTCCTGGGCCAATACCCGCCCCACGGCCTGTAGCAAGGGTACTTCTTCTGTACCCAAATTCATCTTGTGTTGCAGCACCAACTGCAAGGCTTCGTCTACTGAGATCATGGGGTAGGATTAACTATAGCTGAACACCAGCTTGAGGCCAATGTACAAGACAAAGATACCGGTAAGTCCTTTCACGGCCTGCGGATGGAGCTTGTGCAGGCTTATGCGGGTGCCCAACTGTCCGCCCAGAAAAACGGCCAGCAGCAAAGGCAGCAGAACGTTTTCATTCACCTGAAAATGGCCGCCCGCCACCTGCCCCAGTAAACCCGCCACTGAGTTGACCAGGATGAAAAAGGAGGCCAGGGCGGCAATGGTGCGGGCGTCTGCCCAGCGCAACAAGTGCAGCACCGGCGACAGCAGAATACCACCGCCTATGCCCACTAACCCGGAGACAAATCCCGCGCCCGCGCCCAGCAGTAGATTAAAGAAACGGGAATGCTGCGCATACGTGAACTTTTGGGTTACCGGCTGTATAAAGTACTGAACCACCAGGAGACCTCCAGAAAGCGCCAGCACACTACCCAGACAGACAAAGAAGACTCCTTGGGAGAGCGCGAGGGTGGCGCTGAGAAAAGCCATGGGAACGCTGCACAGGGCCAGCGGCAGAAATTTCCTCAGATCAAAATGCCCTTCCTTGACGAATAAATAGGTACTTCCGCTTACCACCACCAGATTGCAGAGCAAGGCCGTTGACTTAATCTCCAGAAAATTGGGCAGGAACAGCGCCAATAATGCCAGATAACTGGAGCCCCCGCCAAACCCCACCGAGGAATACAGCGTGGCCACTACAAAAAAGCTCAGCACCAGTAGCAGCAGGTTCAGGTCAACGTTCATGCCGAGGCTAGTCTTTGGGTTCCGTTCGTTTGCAGCCACTCATCCATGCCGCCACTCAGGCTGAACACTTCCAACGCTGAACTATGGGCAAGTAACAGCTCCGCGGCTTTGCGGCTGCGGCTTCCTTTCTGGCACATGGTCACAATGGGTAATTCTGCGGTGAGCGTAGGCGCCTGCCGCTCAAATTCAGGGAGTGGCTTCAGGAGCGCTTTCTGCAAATGCGCTAGTTCAAACTCCTGCGGTTGCCGCACATCCAATAGCAAAAAGTCTTTCTTCTGGTCAAACCAGGAGAGCAATTCTTCGGCGCTGATTTCTGCCACTGTCTGGCAAGAGGCCACTGCGTAAGAAGATTGGAGGGAAGTAATCTGCTGGTTCAGCGGGTTGGGTTTCAGTTTGATTTTGTATTGGGTCTGGTTCAGGAAGTCCAGCATAAGCAGCTGTCCTGAAAGGGTTTGTCCTATTCCAGTTAAAACTTTTACTGCTTCCAGGGCTTGTTGGCCACCCACCAGGCCCGGTACCACGCCTAATACTCCCGCCGTGTTGCAGTCCGGGATTTCCTGGGCCGAGGGCGGCGTAGGATACAGGCAGCGGTAAGTTGGACCGTTTTGGTGGTTGAACACGCTTACCTGTCCTTCAAACTGGTGCAGGGCGCCGTATACAAACGGTTTCTTCAGCAGCACACAGGCATCATTGATGAGGTACCGGGCCTCAAAGGTATCGGTGGCGTCAATGACCAGATCATAGTTTGAGATCAGCTCCAGCGCATTCTGGGGGGTGAGGTGCGTGGGGTAGGGTTGCAGTTGTACTGTAGGGTTGAGCAACGCGAGTTTCTGGGCGGCTACTTCCACTTTCAGCTGGCCTACTTCCTGGGTGCTGTACAACACTTGCCGGTGCAGGTTGCTCAGGCTGATGCGGTCACCGTCTACCATCCCAATCTTACCCACGCCCATTCCGGTGAGGTATTGGAGCACCGGCACGCCCAATCCACCGGCTCCTACCACCAGAACGCGGGCATCCAGCAGTTTCTGTTGCGCCTCCGGCCCGAAGCCCGGCAGTTGCAGTTGGCGGCTATAGCGGTTGTCCATGGTGCAGCTTTTGGGTGATGTAGGCAAAGTCTTCGGGGTTGTTGGCGTTGTAGAGTTCCTCGTCCTGGGCCGGATGAATCAGTTTGATGTCTGACTGGAGCAGGAATTTTCTGGGGCAGGTTTTGCCGGTTTGGCTAAAGGCCAGAGCCGGGGCATAGGCGGCGGGTTCCCAGATGGCCAGCAGCGGTTCTGGTAAGTCTGAGCCGGTGAGGGCGTAGGCCGTGGCTATTTTCTGCGGGTCGCGTTCTTGTAGCAGTTTTTGCAGGGTCAGTTCCTGTACCAGGGGCAGATCACAGGCCACCACTAGCCAGGCAGCCTGCGGGTGCTGGAGCAGTGCACTCAAAATGCCGTTTAAAGGTCCGCGCAGTTCGTGGCTGTCCAGGAGGTAGTTTAGGTGCGGGGGTACTTCGGCTTCCTGCCCCGGGCGCAAGCTCATGAAAACCCGCGAGCACGTGCCTTGCAGCAATTGGTACAGGTACTCGCGCTGGCTTTGGCCGTGGTAGCGCAGCAGCCCTTTGTCCTGGCCCATGCGGGAGCTTTGCCCGCCGCTCAGCACTAGTCCGTACATGGGTTTATCTGTTTGCATGGAGATCAGATTTGCCGCCTGTTTTCTCTACCAGCCTGATGTCTGAAATAGTGATGTCATGGGTGAGGGCCTTGCACATGTCATAGATGCAGAGCGCCGCCCCAGATACTCCCGTGAGCGCTTCCATCTCCACGCCGGTTTTTCCTTCGCACCGCACTAAGCAGGTAACTTTAAGTTGATTATCCTCTATAGGTTCAATCTCTACTTTGCAAGTGGACAAAGCCAGCGGGTGGCACAGCGGAATGAGGTCAGCGGTTTTCTTGGCCGCCATTACGCCCGCAATGATAGCCGTCTGGAACACCGCGCCTTTCTTGGTAAGGAAATCCTGCTCCGTCAGTTGCGTAAAAACCGACGCGGGGAAGCGGACCAAACCTTCGGCGATGGCCGTTCTTACCGTCACCGCTTTGGGCGAGACATCTACCATGCCGGGCAGCCCATTTTCATCTACGTGAGAGAGAGTACTCATCTAAATTTATTTTCCGTTTAGCGCCTGTTTTTGAAAAATCGGCCCCTAAACGCAAGTGGAGGATTATGTTTCACTGAGAGCGTTGCAGACTCATGGCTTCGGTTTACCAGAAATCAATGGTACGTCTGGTGCGGTTTTCAAATTTGCGTTTAGGGGCCGATTTTCCAAAAAGAGCCGCTAAACGCCGGGAACAGCTTACCCGCCCAGCACCGACATGGACGTGTGGATGCTCTGCGCCTGGCTGGCCTCCGCGGCAAATCCGTCTTTCGCCCTCATGCTTACCGCCTCCAGTATTTCCTGGGTGAGTTGCTCAGTGGAGAAGCCCAGCCGAAGCAGGTCCCGCAAGTTAGTGGCCGGTGGACCGTACAGGCAGGTGCGCAGCTCGCCGGTGGCTCCCAGCCGAATGCGGTTACAGGTGCCACAGAAGGTTCTGCTGAACGAAGGAATAATCCCGAAGGACCCCACATACCCCGGCACCCGGTAATTGACCGAGGTGGACGAGGGTTCACTCTGTAGTTTCTCCAGCGCGGGGTAATGGTCCTGCAAGTGTTGCAGAATCTCCCGGTGGCTCCACTGGGGCAGGGCAAAGGAATCGCTGCCGTTGAAGGGCATTTCCTCCAGAAAGCGCACCGCCAGCCTGTGGTTTTTGGTCAGTTCCACAAACGGCACCAGATCCTGGATGTTCTTGCCCTCGGCCACCACGCAGTTCAGTTTCACGTCAAAACCTGCTTCCAGCAGCTGAAAAATACAGGCATAGACGGCGTCAAACGTGTCGCGGCGCGTAATACGGTGAAAACGCTCGCGGTCCAGCGAATCCAGGCTGATGTTGATTTTCCGGATGCCGATTTCCTGCAAGGCGTTGATGTGTTTCTGGGTGAGCGTGCCGTTGCTGGTCACCGTGATTTCCTCCAGCCCGGGCAGTTGGCTCAGGCGCCGAAGAAACGGGATGATACCGGCCCGCACAAAGGGCTCGCCGCCCGTAATCCTGATCTTGGTCACCCCCAGCGCACAGAAAAGCGCCGAGAGTTGGTACAGTTCCTCAAAGGAGAGCAGTTCCTGGCGCGCGGCAAAGTCCATCCCTTCCTGCGGCATGCAGTAGTAACACCTGAAATTGCAGCGGTCCGTGACCGAAAGCCGCAGGTAGGTGAGTTGTCGGCCGTATTTATCTAGTAACAAGGGTTTGCTCATGGGCGGTTATGGATGGGCGTTAACCCATACGCTGTTGTCTTGGTAGTACTCTTTTTTCCAGATGGGCACGGTCTTCTTGAGTTCGTCAATGAGAAAGCGGCAGGCGGTGAACGCGGCATCTCGGTGCGCAGAGGCCACGCCAATAATCACCACCGGCTCGCCAACGCGTTTCTCGCCCACGGCGTGCAGCATCACCAGCCGCTCCAGGGGCCATTGGGCTTGCGCGCGATCGGCTATTTTCCTCATTTCCTTCAGGGCCATGGGCGCGTAGGCCTCAAAGACTAGTTTTACTACATTTTTGCCTTTCGCGTTGTCGCGCACGGTGCCTATGAAGAGGTCTATCCCGCCCGCCGTGGGCGCTTGCAGATATTGATAGGCTTCCTGCAGGTCTACCTGGTCTACTATTCTGATCAGCATGGGTAAGGTTTAACCTCCGCTCACGGGAGGAATGAGGGCGATTTCATTTTGGGGGGACAGGGGCTGGTCGTCCATGGCGTATTCACTGTCTACGGCCACGGCCAGGGAACTGAGTTTCTTCAGTTCGGGGTAGCGGCTGGCCAGCCAGTTTTTCAGGTCCCCCACGGTGTGCAGCGTTTCTTCCCCCGGCGGAACGCGCAGGGCAGAATGGCCCACTATTTCTCTGGTAATGCCAAACAGCAAAATTTCCATGGTTTCTGTCTTGTGTGGTGCTGCCCGTACAGGCAAGATTCTATAAAGCTACTTTACTTTTGCCGCACCCCCAACTTTGCCCTGCCGGATGTGCGTTTAGCGGCTCTTTTTCCTAAATCAGGCTTAAAACAGCCTTGTGTACTCCGTTGGCCGGTGTCATGTTTTAAAATTTAGGGCGAAAGCACCAGATGTGCTAGTTTCTACCGCTAAACCAGAGGAAGATTTTTTCCCCAAGTGTTGATTGGCACGCGTTCAGGATCTCAAAAGCCCCAGATAACTTGTCAACGAAGTGGTGAAAGTGATAGTTTATTTATTGGTAATAAGATGTTTGATATTAGGTACTTGACGATGTGCGTTTAGCGGCTATTTTTTTAGAATTTGGCCAAAACCAGGCTTAGAACTCAAACATCTCTTCTTCGTCTTCACCTTCCAGAAACACATCTGGGTCTGGGAGCAGCGTATGGATCAGCTCCTGGTGCCGGGGCTCGTAGATGAGTTCGCCGCGGAGCAGGAAACGGTTTACCTCCATTATCACCTCGTAGATGGGGGTGTGCACGTGCTTTGGAATCTTGAAGAGGCGCGGGTCGCGTTTGTCAAAGGGGGTGGGCACTTTGGAAGCATAGAGGTAAGGGATCAGGGTTTTGGAGCAGCTCAGGGCAATGCGGTCAATCTGGTGCGCCTCAAAGTAGTCCTGTAACCTACCGTTGATGTTCTCAAAGAATTCGGCAGTCTCGCCCAGCCGCACGCGGGAACCGGCCCTTGACTTACCTTTGGTTTTCAGGTACTTGATCTGGCTCTTGCCCTGTTTCTTGCGCACCATGTAAGACCGGTATACTTTGTGGTTCAGGTTTTTACCGTCCTCAAAATACCCCATGGCGCAGTTTCCCGCCTGGATCAAGAGCACCACGTAGTTTACCGGTTTGGTGGTAACCTCGGCCTGCGGCTGTACGGGAGGGAGGGTGAGCGGCAACCGGAAATACCATTCCTCATTGCCCTGCTCATCTAAGAAAACAAGCCGATGCTTTTCATAGTCATAGGTGGCGGGCAAGGCCAGCTCCTGAATTTTACAGAGTAGGTCGGCGGCAATCTCCCGGGGGATGAATCGATTCATAAAACTTTGAACGGAAAAGAAGGGCGCGGGCTTCGCTGATGTAGCTTAGGCGCCCCAAAGCAAAGGTAACAGCTCCTGCCAAAACCACCCCGGTTGTTTCATCCGCTACCTCACCGGAATTTTCTCAACCTTACGGTTGCTTTTTCTTCTGCTTCCGCATTTTTCTTTCTTCCTTCATGCGCTGCCTAACGCCATCGTCCACTCCACGTCCGCTGGACATAGGCTCAAATGCCGACCCAGAGGTAGCCGGGGCTGGTGGGGCCGTCTTTATCTGGTACCGGTGAATGATGTTCGCGGAGTACCTCTCTGTGAAGTGAGGGAGGATCTTGTGGGAAAATTTGGCGCTCTTCGCTTTCCAGCCCACGGCCAGTTCTTGTCTGGGCCTGATGGCTGCTCTAATGGTGGCGTTCACTACTTTGCTGGGCGGGTCCATAAAGGCCATGCGGGGCGTGCCGCCGCTGTAGTTAGCCGAGTGCCCCCAGAAAGGCGTGTCCACGGCCCAGGGCTCTACCGTCACCACCTTGATGTCTTTGCTACCGCTGAGGCGCAGTTCCTGGTTAATAGCCTGGCCCAGGTGACGCACCCCCGCTTTGGTGGCTGCGTAGGAAGCATGGTAGGCCAATGGGTTTTCGCTCTCAATGGAGCCCATGTTGATGAGCGTGCCGTAGCCCTGCGTCTTGAACTGTTTGATGGCCGCGTGGCTGCCGTAAATAAAACCTTTCAGGTTGATGTCTACTATCCGTGACTGGTCTTCAATAGGAATTTCCCAAAACCGCCCAATAGCACCTACGCCCGCCATATTGATCCAGACATCAATTTTGCCGTACTGCTGCAAAGCCGCCTGCAGGAGGCGCTGAATGTCCTCGGGCTTACTGATGTCCATGGGCACCACCAGCGCCGTTCCGCCCGCCGCCCGCACCTGGTTGGCTACTTCCTCCAGCAATTCCCCTCGCCGGGCGGCCAGTACCACATTGGCTTTATAGGCACCCAACTGTTCGGCTACTCCGCGCCCGAACCCACTGGAGGCACCCACAATCACAAAAGTTTTACCCGCCACTTTTTTCTGCCCGGCAGTACCTAACTTAGAAGTTGAGCAGCTGCTTAATAATACAGTGAACCACAGGTATAAAAACAAGAGCGTCCTCAGTCTTACCCATGAAACAAGAGCCTTGTTTTTGCTGCTCTGGCTGTAATGATTTTGTAGCGGAAATTTCCCTTTAGGAGCAGCGGCAAGGGCAGACGTGGGGCTTGGATTCAGTAATATTCTGGTCATAGTAAACAAAACGGGGATGGAGGAAATGACTCTTTAATTACAGCTGTACCTTGGTTTTGGGAAATAGTTATACTGATTTTTCAGTCTTAATTAAGAAATACCAGAAGGCTAGCATTCGCAAGAAGAATAACTAAGTGAAAAGAGTTGAAAGTGACATTAGCCATTACTTTGAAAGTCGTTGCCACACCTCATTCACCTTTCCACCCGTGCTGCTTAGGCCGCTGTGGTGCCATCTTCCGTCTTGCATGGCAAAGTTGAAGGACAAGGACATACCCACCCGGTTGTTGTCGCGGGAGAAAAACTCCAGTTGTTCTGTGTATTTCCCATTCTGGGCGGTGTAGGTGCCGCCGCCGGTTCCAAAAAAGCCGCCGGTTTGGGAGTTGAAGGCAATCCACTGGAACCGATCGGCCGTTAAGACTTTGATGGTTTTTCTGGGGCCCGGCACCATCTGGTTCATCTGTCCATCCTGGCCCTCCCTCTGGCTTATGCGCCAAGCTCCCGCCAAGGGAGAACTGGTGTTTTTTACGGGCATTTTTTCCCACGTAAGTGTTGACCCATTGTTGCCGCTTCTCATCTGGAGTTGCCACTTCCCGTTCTTCTGGGCATAGCTGCCGGTTACAGCGGTGCCTACTTTGGTGCTGTCAAAGGTATTGAACTCGTATCTGGCCGTGAACTTTCCCCCATCTAATTGGTATGTGCCGCCGTACGTGCCCAAGAATTTCTTCCCGGCTAGGTCAAACTGAGCCACGGTGAAAAAGCCATCGGCCAGAAGCAGGGCGTTCGTTGCCTGCTGTCCGTTTCGTGAGTTGCTCACCAGTTGCCAGGCTCCTTCCAGGTCAGTAGACTTGGGAGCTTGGGCAGAGGATTTTGATGGGGACAGGTGGTGGGGGCTATGCTTAGGGGCGGGAACAAACCAACCGGTTACAAGCATTGACAGGCTCAATATTATCTGCAACAGGAAAAGTGAAAGTGTGTTCATCGGCTGACGTTTTTAAGGTTGTTGATGCGCTTGGTGCATTTCATTTCTACTACGGAATCTGATGGCGTGCAGGTGTTGCAAGTTGTTGGTAGAGTACGGTTTGTAACAGGAGCAAGACAGACAGAAAAACAAGTAAAACCTTCTAGTAGAAAAATTTTCCTTACTTTAGCATAGAATGGGAAGCGCGAGCCTCCAAAGAAATGGCTTCCTCCAAGGCTTTTAAGCGATTACTGGTAACTCAATATTCATGGAAAAAATCATTACGGGCATCAATGACGTTGTCTGGAGCAACGCTTTAATTGTGCTATGTCTGGCCACGGGCGTTTATTTCTCCGTTAGAACCAAATTTTTGCAGGTGCGCTATCTGCGCGAAATGATTCGGCTACTGTTTGACAACAAGGCTTCAGAAACGGGGGTGAGTTCATTTCAGGCTTTTTCCATTGCCATTGCCGGACGCGTGGGAACCGGTAACATTGCCGGAGTAGCCACCGCCATTGCCATGGGCGGACCAGGAGCTATTTTTTGGATGTGGACCATTGCGTTTCTGGGCAGCGCCTCGGCGTTCATAGAAGCTACCCTGGGCCAGATGTACAAAGAAGTAAAAGATGGTCAGTACCGGGGCGGTCCGGCTTACTACATAGAGAAAGGATTGGGCATGAAGTGGTACGCCGTGGTGTTTGCCATTGCTACCATCCTGAGCATGACCTTACTCTTGCCAGGGGTGCAGAGCAACAGCATTGCCATGGGGATCAAGAACGCTTTTCCAGTAGATCCGGCCATCACCGGAGGGGGAATTACGCTGGTACTGGGCCTCATTATATTTGGAGGAGTAAAACGGATAGGGAAAGTAGCCGAAATTCTGGTACCCTTTATGGCCGGAGCCTATATTCTAATGGCGCTCATCATCATTGGGATGAACATCACTCAGGTACCTTCCGTGATCAGTTTAATTGTACGCTCGGCGTTTGACCTGGAGCCTGCCTTTGCCGGTGTTTTTGGTATGGCGGTAAGCTGGGGGGTGAAACGCGGTATTTATTCCAACGAGGCAGGTCAGGGTACGGCACCCCACGCGGCAGCGGCCGCTGAGGTAAGTCATCCGGTAAAGCAGGGACTGGTGCAGGCGTTCAGTGTGTACGTAGATACGCTGTTTGTGTGTACCGCTACGGCCTTTATGATCTTGTTTACGGGGCAATACAATGTAGTGAATCCTGAGGGTGGCTTTCTGGTGGAGAATCTGCCGGGTATCCCCGTAGGTTCTGAATTTACGCAGATGGCGGTCAATACCCATTTCCCAGGCTTGGGCGGAAAGTTTGTCGCTATTGCCCTCATGCTGTTCGCGTTCACCACCATCATGGCCTACTACTACATAGCGGAGACCAATTTGAGTTACCTTTTCCGGAAAGGCACCAATAAATGGCTGTTGGTTTTGCTGCGGGTGTGCATCATGGGCGCCACGTTTTTAGGTGCGGTGAAGACCGCCGAAATGGCTTGGGCCCTTGGTGACATTGGAGTGGGCGTGATGGCCTGGCTTAACATTATTGCCATTCTACTCTTGCAGAAGCCCGCTTTGAAAGCTCTCAAAGACTATAATGCCCAACGTAAAGCTGGAAAAGACCCCGTGTTCGATGCCCGTAAAATAGGGGTAGCCAATCTGGAAGAATGGGAAGAGGAGCCAAAGCCCCTGGTGTCTGCCTGAGCATGTTGCGGGAATAAGTAAATTAACATTCTAAAAGAGCCAGTGCAGAAGGAGGTTATCCTCTTTTGTGCTGGCTCTTTTTCTTTAAAGTATGAAAGCAATTACGTCTTTATTACGGCATTTTGTGGTGCAGAAAGCCAGATTCTCTAATAAAGAGGCGGCACACTGTATAGCCGCAGGAAGAGTGCTCGTGAATGGACAGAAAGGGTACCTCAATCAGGTGCTGCTACCAGAAGATACCGTAACCCTTGACGGAGCGGTCATCAAAGCCCCGCAGGCCTTTATCTATTTAGCCTACTACAAACCCCGTGGAGTGGAATCTACCCTTAACCCAAACATTGAGAATAACCTGGCTCAGGCGCTTGGGTTAAAGGAGCGGGTATTTCCGGTAGGCAGGTTAGACAAAGAATCAGAAGGATTGATGCTGCTCACCAATGACGGAGTCTTCTATAACCGCATCAGCCACTCAGACAACCATCAGGAAAAAGAGTACGTGGTGACGGTAAATAAAGCGCTTACTTCTGAAGTTATTGCGCAGTTGGCGGCGGGTGTGGAGATCATGGGTCAGAAAACACGTCCGGCACAGGTAGCACAGGTTGGGGAGAAGGCTTTCAGGATAGTGCTCACCCAAGGACTCAACCGGCAGATCAGGCGCATGTGCTATAAGCTGGGGTATGAAGTAGAACGGTTGGTGCGGGTGCGGGTGGTGAGTATTGAGGTGGGAGAGTTGCAGCCAGGGGAGTGGCGGGAGTTTCATTTGGAAGAGGTCTAAAGTTCCTGTACCGGCTGAAACTCCTATCTAAAGCTACTCTTTGATAGTATTGACTTATTCCATGTAATTATTATCCTTGAGGCAAAGTTTTATTATCAGTTATAACCTCAGCTCTCTTTAGTAGTGATAAACATTATTGTTTAAGTCAAAGCCATACATAGTTAACTTTTCTCTTTAGGCAATAAATGACGTAATTCTGACGTTAAAAAAGTTTTATCAATCTAATTAATAATAAAAATAATAATAATCTAGTAGGTGTTGTTAGGTTTTAAATAATAATTTGTATAATTGCGGGAGGATTTCTCCAACTGTGAATACATATAGCGAATTAGTATCCCCTGAACTACGGCAGGAAAAGTTTTTCAGGCTTTTGTTTATGAATAGCCCTTTACCAATGTGGGTATTCTGTACCACGAGCCTCAGATTCTCTTTGGTGAACGACGCAGCAGTGAAGTTGTATGGTTACACCAGGGAAGAGTTTCTTCAGATGACGGTCCAAGAAGTGGCCCCCCCTTCAAAATTGTTTACCCTGTTTGGGGCACACAAAGAGCTGAAAGGTAAAACTGGGGCCGCTGGGGAGAAGGTGCATGTGAAGAAAGATGGTACGCTTCTTTTTGTGCTGGAGTCTTCCAAGCCACTTCCTCCCGAAAAGGAAGTAACGGAACGCATGGTCATTATCCAAGAGATGTCGGCGCTCAGGAAACTTGCCTTACCGGCTTGTGAAGCTGAGAAACCCGTTCTGGATATTCTCCACAAAGTGGAAGAGGTGGTGTTCTCCTTCAATGGGCACATGGAGATGACCTACATCAGTCCGCAGTGCTTTGCCCTTACAGGTTACGTTTCTGAACACTTCTACCAAGGGCCGCTCTTATGGTTTAATCTGGTGCACCCGCAGGATAGGCACCTTTTTGAGGAAGCCATCCAGAAAAATAAAAAAGGGAGGAAACGCTTTCAGTTTGAGCACCGCATCAGAACCGCCAGCGGCGAAGAGAAGTGGGTGCTCACCAAATGTTTCGCTACCTTAGACCAGAAAGAGGAATTGATTCGGTTGGATGGGAGTATTCATGACATTACGGAACGGAAGCAGGAAGAAGAGCGCCTCAAGTTTGTAGAACTCTCTTTTGAAAATTCCGCGGAGCCTTTTCTCTGGATTAGGCAAGACGGCCAGATAAGCCGGAGCAATAAAGCGGCGAGCACGTTTTTGGGGTACCAGGAGGAAGAGTTCCAACTGCTCAAGTTCTATGACATTTCCCCCTCCTTAGACATGCAGGTATGGCAGTCGCATTGGCAGGCGTTTGAACAGCTGAAGAGCCTTAGCATTGAAACCATGATTCAGGCCAAAAACGGACAGCTGCATCCGGTTGAAATCCACTGGAGCTATTTTCCCTATAAAGAAGAGACCTACAGCTTTACCATCATCAGGGAAATAGCCGAACGGAAAAAATCTGAATCTGAAAAAGCGCATCTGACGGAGAAAACCCTAAAGCAGGTAGAGCATTTGCAGCAGTTCGCCAATATTGTGTCGCATAACCTGAGCCGCCCGGTGGCTAATTTGGTTGGTCTCACCAATTTATACAACCGACAGAATCTGGCGGACCCCAATAACCTGGTGATTATTGATAAATTGGAACGGACTACCCATTATCTGGACTCCGCTATCCATGATCTGAACGAGATCCTGACCATTAGGAGCCAGACCGACCAGCTGCTTGAGGTGGTAGATTTGCAGCAGGGCTTTTTGGAGGCGCGGGAATGGCTTGCGCTGCAATTGGTGAGCAGCAAAGCCAGCCTTACCGCAGATTTTTCCAAGGGAGCCACTGTTTTGGGCGTGAAAAGCTACATCAGCAGTATATTTTTCAATCTTATCTCTAATTCCGTCAAGTACCGGAGCCCCCACCGGCCTTTAGAGATTTACATCAGTACCCTTCAAACCCATCAACATCTCTGCCTGCTGGTGCGGGACAATGGCCTGGGGATTGATTTGGAGAAGCAGGGGAAGAAGATTTTTGGGCTGTACCGCCGGTTTCACCCAAACATTGATGGCAAAGGGCTAGGGCTGCACATGAGCAAAACCCAGGTAGAGAGCATGGGGGGCTACATTGACGTGGAAAGCACGGTAGATGTAGGCACCGTTTTTAAAGTTTATTTTCAAGTTCCGGTTAATTAGAGCAATGCGTAGTTTTAATAAGGTTTTTTTAATAGATGATGATGAGCTGCACAATTTCCTTTGTGAAAGCATCATCAGAAACCACGGCTTTGCCTCTTCCGTTTCTAGTTTCCAGTGGGCCGAAGAGGCGCTTGAGACCCTGCAAAAGATAGCCCTACAGGAGCCAGCCAGCCTTCCGGAGATTATCTTCCTGGACATTAATATCCCCGGCATGAACGGCTGGGACTTTATTGAGGAATTTCAGAAGCTGCCGGTTACCATTACCCAGAGCTGCCAACTCTTTGTGCTTTCCTCAGTGGTAGATGATAAATACGGCAATTATTTTCCCCACTCAACGGTGGTGCGCGACTACTTCTCCAAACCGTTCACCACTGATATTCTGGATATCATCTACGATTTACATTCTGAGCAGCAAGTAGGCTAGGGTCATAGAAATTTAGCAGGGCATCCTTATTCTGTAAGCAATAAGCTCAAACGTCTCCCCCGCGTTTAGGGGCTCTTTTTCCAAAAAGAGCCCCTAAACGCGGGGGAGACGTTCTAATGCCTAGCGGTTCATCTAGTAGATGTACCGCAGAACTTTGTTTTACAGATTATAAACTACTGGTTTGTTTGCAGGGGCATGGGTTTAAAGGTGGTGCTGGGGCCGTCCACCACCAGTCGGCCGTCCTGCTCAATGCGCATGGGATCAATGAAGACCACGCGCTCCTCGCCGGTGGCGGTGGTGCGGCCATGGTACACGCAGAACATCTGCTTGCCGTCTGGCGAGTACGCAATACTGTTGTGGCCCGTGCCGGTGACCTGGCCGCCCTGCTCTGAGTTCTTTTGCAATACCGGATTGTTCGCAGCTTTGGTGTACGGTCCCAGTGGGTGCTTGGCAGTGGCGTAACCCACGGCATAGTTCTTGCCCCCGAAGTAATTAGCCGAGTACATCATGTAATAAGTGTCCTGGTGCTTAAAAGTGTAGGAACCCTCGGTCCAGCGGCGGTTTACTTCCTTTGATGTAACGGAGCGGCTTTCCCACTCAGCCTGGGCATCGTTCATCTTGAGCGGGGGGCGGAGCAGCAGCACCGGTTCGCCTATCACGCCGCTGAAGTCAGGTTTCATCTCCACGCCGTACACCCAGCTTTCCTCAATCTCCTGGAACAGGTTTTGCTTTTTCGCCCAATCGGCCACCTCGCTCTGTACCGGGTGTTTGTAGGCGCAACGCGAGTAATACAGGTACATCTTGCCGTTGGGCTCACAGTACACGTTGGCATCTATGATGGGATAACCGGGATCAAAAATGGGCTTGTCTGATATGTTCTGGAAAGGCCCCGTGGGTTTGTCTGCGACGGCCACGCCAATCCGGAAGTTCTCTTCCTCGTTTCCGGGGTTGTGGCGCCAGTCGGCGGAGTAGAACATGTAGTACTTGCCTTTGACGTGGTACACCTCCGGAGCCCAAAAGTTCTTCACGTCCCAGGAGTCGGGTTTATTCCCCTGGAATACCTGCCCCTCGTTTTTCCAGTTCACCAGATCTTTAGAAGAATAGGTGGCGAAGCCCTCCTTAGCCCCGCCGCCCGTACCGTACATATAGTAGGTTTTGCTGGGCGCGTCATACAACACATAGGGATCGCCAAACTGTACGTCCAACGGATTTTTATACGTGGCGGTGGCGGTACTGGCAACAGCCTCAGGGCGTGCAGGTGCCTGGGGTGGGCTAGACTGGTTACAACCTGTCAGCAACAGGCCGAAGGAGAGGAAGAGATAACTTCTTTTTATTAGCATAAGCAGCGCGTGGTTCTGTCTATTTAAATGTAAGAAATTAAAAAAGGAAGCAAAGCCAGTAGAGAGTAACATTTCTGTTTCTCAGCAAAAGCCTGTAACTGATAAAGTAGAAGATTACAGCCTCAATTATTGCTCCTTTCCGTTTAGAGGCTCTTTTTCTAAAAACAGCCCCTAAACGCTTAATTAAGAACGAGGAATAAAACTGAATATTGGACGTTGGACTGGGACGAGGCTCCGTGATTGGTTGAAAAGGTAATAAACAGTACCGTATCAGAAAAGGTTTGTCTTCAGCTGGTTTAGGCACACAGGCAAAGACAGATGGGAAAAACCTTTTTAACCGTATATAGGTAAAATTAAATAAGTATATTTTACAGGAACGAGCCAAGGCTCAACGCGCCAACCACTATGCAACTTCCCCCCAGTGTATACCAGAGCTTTGCGGAAAAAACCGGACAAGCCTTCTTTGCCTATGACCTAGGTGCCCAGCAGTTCGTTTACCAGAATCAGCCATTCAAAGATTGGTTTAGATTGCCGGAGCAGGAGATTAATCCTGATGTTTTGTTGGCTGCGGTGCATCCAGATGACCAAGGGTATGTGCAGAACAGGCTTAAGGCCCTGTTAAACCGGGGAGTTTGCCAAGAGGTGGAGTTCAGGGTTCAGTTTGAACAACAGCCTGTGCAATGGGTATGTCTGTCGGCCTCCATTGTGGAGGAGGGCCAAGGGGAACTGGTGGTTGGGCACGCCGAAGACATCACCGCCAACCGGCAATACAATGATCACCTCAAGAAGTTCTCCAACAAGAAAGACTCCATCCTCAATATTCTCTCCCATGATTTGGCCGCGCCGCTGGGCATGATCCAGAACCTGACCGGTTTGCTCACCGAGGAACTAAAGGGCAACATGAGCGAAGACGCCGCAAGAATCATTGGTCTGATAGAGCAGAGCAGTAGGCAGGGAGCCAACCTGATCCGGGAGTTTATGGAGCAGGAATTCATGGAGTCAACTCAAAATGAGCTGATAACCAGACGGGTAAATATGGCGCAAAAGCTGAAAGAGGCCCTAGGCGAGTATAAGGGAGCCAGTGGAAAGTTTCTGACCAAGCATTTCCAGTTTCTCTGTAGCCAAACAGAGATTTACGCCCAGCTAGACGACCTTAAATTTCTGCAGGCCATTACCAACCTCATCTCAAATGCGCTCAAGTTCACGCCAGACGGCGGTACCATTACGGTCAGTCTAGAAGACGAAGCAGACACGGTGCTGGTGAAAGTGGCCGACAACGGCGTAGGAATTCCGCAGCGTTACCACGCCCATCTCTTTGATAAATTCACGCAGGCTCGTAGGCCCGGCTTAAAAGGAGAGCATACCGTAGGTTTGGGCATGTCTATTGTGAAAACCATTATAGAGTGGCACAGGGGGCAAATATGGTTTGAAAGCGAAGAGCACAAAGGCACCGTGTTTTACATCAGAATCCCCAAAGAATAAGGGGCTTTAACCTCAGGATTTAATTATCCCATTTAAACAAAAATGTATTCGTGTAAGCGTATTTCGTCTACACATCGCTAATAATTATGCTTACTAATGAATAGAGGCAAAGGCTGAATAATTAAAGTTTTGCATATATCATTACTATTTTAAGTTTTTTTTGTTATTTAGAGGGTAAACGTAACAAACCCTCTATTATGAAAAAGTTCTTACTCATTGTGGCTCTGGGCGCTATGTCGGCTTTGAACGGCTACGCCCAGGATAAAACCCTATCCCAAAGCAAAGCAGATGCTTTTTCAGCTAAGGCCGGAACTCTGATTGAGAAAGAGTACATCAACGTAGGCAAATTCAAAACCGTGGAAGTACAGGTGATGGTGCTGAAAGACCTCACCGCTTCTACCAAAACCAGCGCCATCAGGTTCCTAACTACGGTGGGTACGGGCAACAACTCTTCCATCAAAGGAGGTGCCGTGGACGCCGATGAACTGGATGTACTCATCAAATCTCTGAAACAGATCCAAAGCAGCATCTTAAACAGCAGCCGCACCAACTATACGGAGGTTTCCTTCAAGAGCCGGAGCGGCTTTGAGACCGGCTGTTACTACCGCACCGATAAAAAGGCCTGGGCCGCGTTCATTAAGCTGTCCAAAATTGATCCTAACTCTATGGTGCTCATGACTTCAGATGAATTAGGCCAAATGTTAACTGTGCTGGAACAAGCCAAGACCAAATTGGTATAGCCGTTTAGCGGCTCTTTTTCCAAAACTAGGCCTAAAACAATAGTACGGCTTAGGGACTCTAAATCATTTAATCTTTTACCCCTCATATCAACAGAGACGCATGGACCACAGCTTTGGAATGCTACTGTCTTGATATGAGGGGTTTTTGTTTCTTCCTGTCCGGATTGAATTGACCTTCTTTTTTAAGGTGTTGCGGTGAGCACACATTTTTTCATTTTTAGTTATGATAACTGTGCCGCATACGGAGTTGCTTTTGATTGGAAAGCGGAACAAGAAGATAGGCAGTAATGATGCGAAGCTTACCCTTGGTGCTGTCCTTAAAGCCACATTGTCATAGTAGAACCAGAGGATATGCAGAAAATCATCTTAAAAAGCTTATTTGTAGTGGCTTCCTTAAAGTACCCCCACATCAGGAAGAGCTATAGATATTACATCAGGGATAATTACTTCTGCAGAATTAATCAGGTAAAGTATTGCCTCAAAGATTACTTCAGGAAGGAGAAATATAAAGTCACTGATTTTCAGGGCGAGTTTGATCAGGAGCTGCGGTATGTGATTCCGTTCGCGTACTGGCATTTCCTTAACGGGACGCTTCTAAAGACAATTTCCTGCAAAAACACCAGGGAGCTCTACTTCTTCAGCCATAATCATGAAGAGAGGTACCAAGTGCGGGATTGGCGTGTTCCCACCAGGTATGAGTTCCCCAATATGGAGCACAGCGCTTCCTTCAGCTACAGCAAATGGAGGCGGGTGCCGTATAAGCAACATTTCAGCAATTCTATCTTTGTCTTTGAGAAACCCATTCTGATCATTGCCAACAAGTACAACATGGAATGGGACAACCCGCCGCTGAATTTTCTGAGCATTATAGACTTAGATAACATCATTAGCACCTATGGGCAAAAATACCAGATCATCTACAACCGGCCACTGCCCAGCCACATTGTCACAGACAACAGTGAAATCCTGGACTTACAGGAGCACGCCTGGCTGAAGCAAACCCATTCGGAGGTCATTCTGGTGGATGATCTATATGAAACCTACCGGGCAAAAGTGAACAATTTCAATCATTTGCAGTTATTGCTCTACGCCAACTGTGACCGTTTCATCTCCATGCACGGCGGCACGGCGGCATTGGCCAGTTGCTTTGAAGGGATTAACGTTATCCTTTCCAAAGGACACTCCAAAGAAAAAGAACTAGGCGAATTTGCCACCATCTTTCCCGCCTTGTCTGGCGCCAAAATTCTCCATGCCCAAACCACGGCAGCGTTATTTGAGCATCTTCAGAAGCATTTCTAACCATTAAAGAAGGTATATTGTCTCTTCAGGCTGAGATTCACTTGGAGCTTCTACTTCATGTTATTTGACTGTGGTGAATAGTATTGCCGCTTTTACCTTAAACAAACGCTTCTATGCCCGATCGCCTCGTGTACCGTATGCCCAAAGCCGGTTCCATTAAGGCTCTAAAACTCCAGACTGAGCACCTGGATCTGCCTAAACCACATGAAGTCTGTGTGGAGGTAAAAGCCATAGGTCTGAATTTCGCCGATGTCTTTGCTATGCAAGGTTTGTACAGCGCCACCCCAACCGGTTCCTTTATTCCCGGCTTAGAGTATTCTGGCGTGATTTCCGCCGTGGGCGAGGAGGTACGGGAATGGAAAGTGGGCGACAAGGTGATGGGTGCCACCAAATTCGGCGGGTATGTCTCACACATCAACAGCCACCATAGGTATGTCATTCCTTTGCCAGATGGCTGGAGCTTTGAAGAAGGGGCCGGTTTTCTGGTTCAGGGACTTACCGCTTATTACGCTTTAGTAGAGTTAGGGAATTTGCAGCAAGGAATGACGGTGCTCATTCATAGCGCCGCAGGCGGAGTGGGCATTTTAGCCAACCGCATCTGTAAAAAGTTGGGTGCTTTTACCATTGGTACCGTAGGAAAACCCCAAAAAGTAGACTTTCTGCGGGAACAGGAAGCGTATGATGCCATTCTGATGAGGGATAAGAACTTTGCCGCTAATCTAAAGGGAGCCTTACAAGACCGCCCGTTGCAACTGATCATGGAATGCATAGGAGGTAAAATACTGGCGCAAGGATGGCAGGCTTTAGCCCCCATGGGCCGAATGGTGGTGTACGGGAATGCCAGTTTCTCCAGCCATAGCGCCAGACCCAATTACCCCAGTCTTATCTGGCGTTTTTTGCAACGGCCTAAGATTGATCCGCTGCGCCTCCCCACAGAGAACAAGTCACTCATGGGGTTCAACCTCATTTACCTCTATGAACAGACTGAGTTAATGCACCAGTTATTGCATGAGTTGCAAACCCTTCAGCTACCGCCCCAGCACGTAGGTCATGTCTTTGGTTTCTGTGAAATGCACGAAGCTATTTACCAGTTCCAGAGAGGAAGAACCGTTGGGAAAGTAGTGGTGAAGGTAGGGGAGTAGTGTGAAGCAATTTGTACAGTTCATGCAGGAGAGAAGCAGCACTTCTGTCTACATCTTCCCAAGAGGCGCAAACCTTTAATTTAGTTGAGGCAGCGGCTGCGGTAAATCTGTTTGGTTTTTCAGTTCCTCTCTCCAACCAAACCGTTCACATAAGCGCTGCATATTCTCTGGCAGTTGAGCTTGAATGACGGTTCTCACACCGGTATAAGGGTGCTTGAAGGAAAGGGAAGCAGCGTGCAGGAGAAGGAAAGGGCTTCCCAGTTCCTCCAAAAACATGAGGTTGTGCCGCCAGTCGCCGTGTTTTTTATCTCCCACAATGTAGTGGCGCAGATGGGCAAAGTGTTTCCTGATCTGGTGCATCCGGCCAGTTTCGGGTTTGATCTTTACCAGGCTATACCGGGCCGTTTGGTAGCGGCCAACTGGAATGGGCAGTTCTACAGTGGCTAGGCGGGTAAAATGCGTTACAGCTTCCTGCGCCTCCTTCAATCCGTTGTCTCTGTCTGGCCTGATGGGGCTGTCAATGGTACCTTCTTCGGGCGCGTAGCCCCGCACCACCGCGTAATACGTCTTATCTGGCTGTCGCTCGGCAAAGGCCTGTACCAAGGGGGCAGCGGCTTCAGCGGTTTTCGCGAAAAGAAGCACGCCAGAGGTGCCTCTATCCAGCCGGTGCAAGGGAAAAAGCCGGTACCCCAGCTGGTCGCGCAGCATCTGCAGGGCAAACTCCTTTTTCTCCTCGGCAATGCGGGTGCGGTGCACTAACAGTCCGTTAGGTTTATTGATGGCCACATAGTGCGCATCTTCATAAATAATCTTCAGCATGAATTCTGTCAATAACTCCATCACTGCAAGTGCAGACAGGATAAACCTTCAATAAGAACAAGCCCTGCTACATAGTTGGGGAGATGGCTCATCTCTTACTTAATATGATTCAAAATTACTGAATTAAAATATACAAGTCTGCTCTTGCGCTTAAAGCAAAGGCATAGTTCTACCCATAATTTAAAGTGTATTTCTTCAGCTATTGAAGTTTGCGTTTAGGGGCTCTTTTTCCAAAAAGAGCCCCTAAACGCAACTACTCCTGGGAGGTTAACAAGGAATGTATGCTGGTAAAAAGTAAGAACTGCTTGTATTTATTGATGAATGTATAGAATAAGGTGTAACCACAAATTTCCTTTGGATATATTTGGAGTCATCTACTTGATAAAAATACTTGAAGAACACCTGGATGATACAGCGTTGGTTTTGCTGGCTGTTGCTCGCTTGCTTCAGCATTCATGTAGGTTTTAGTATAAAATCTGCAGAAGATGTCGGACACGGGTTAGGCTTTGTCTGCTCCACCCAAAAGAGTACTCCGGACGCCGATAAGGGCACTGCGCCTCTGTCGCTGATGCTGGAAGGGTACTTTGATCTGCTGGAAGATGTTCCGCGGGTTGAATACAATCTTCGCTCCATTATCAAGGTTGCTTGTAAAGCTGCCGTCATAAAACCATTGCAAGCGCTGGAGGTCATGCTGCCGCACTTGCTGCATAACTCGCTGGGCTACCTTCCGCAGCGGTTTGTGCTTTCTGAGTATCATGCCTTTATTTTCCGGCTCACTCCCTTCTGATTTTCCCCCTTCTTTTTTTCCGACTGAGGAAAAGTCTCTTTCCTTTCTCCCTGTTTGGTTTCTGCCGGTGCAACGCACTGTCTTAGAATCCAATAATTTCTGTTTGCCTTTTCACAAGCAATGGACACAAACTTATCCATCATGACTATCCCTTTCCGTAATATAACTTTCCTTTCCCTTATTACCTTGAGCGCGGGCCTGGCCGGGTGTGACGCCTCCAGTAACCCTAAAGAAAACAAAGTCACCGTGGCCAATCTGCCGGTAACCCAACTTATCACCAAAGACACCACCCTGCATCAGGATTATGTTTCTGACATACAGGCGGTGCGCCATGTGGAGATAAGAGCCAAAGTAGGTGGTTTCTTAGAGCAAATACTGGTGGACGAAGGCCAGGAGGTAAAAAAAGGCCAGCCTCTGTTCAAGATCAATGCCCAGGAATACCAGTCTGAGTTTGCCAAAGCCAAAGCAAACTTCAACAGTGCTACCGCGGAGGCCATGACTGCCGAAGTGGAGGTAAAACGCGTGCAGATCTTGGTAGAGAAAAAGGTAATTTCTCCTTCTGAGTTACAGATGGCCAAAGCAAAATTGAAAGCGGCCCAGGCCAAAGTGGCCGAGGCCCGCTCGGCGCAGGAGAATGCCGCCGCCCGGGTAGCCTACACCTACATCAAAGCACCCTACAACGGCATCATTGACCGCATTCCTCTCAAGGTGGGCAGCCTGATTGAAGAAGGAACCTTGTTAACTTCCATTTCTGACATCAATACCGTGTACGCCTATTTTGAAGTCTCTGAGAAAGAGTACCTGCAATACGCCAAAGCAGAGCTTTCAGGGGAAGACAATAGACATGGGCAAATCCAACTCATTCTGGCCGACGGCAGCACCTATCCCCATGCCGGCAAGATCGAGACCATGGAAGGAGTGTTTGAGCCCAACACAGGCTCCATCGCATTCCGGGCCAAGTTCCCCAACCCCAATAAACTCTTGAAACACCATTCTTCCGGCAAGGTGAGACTCTTTAATGAAGTAGACAGTGCTTTGCTCTTGCCGCAGAAAGCAACCTTTGAGATTCAGGACAAAAACTTTGTGTATGTGGTAGGCAAAGACAACAAAGTGAAGACTAAAAGCTTTGAGCCTAAAGCCCGTTTCTCTCACTTTTACATAGTGGAATCTGGCCTGGAGCCGGGAGAAAAGGTGGTTTATGAAGGTGTGCAGACTTTGCGGGAGGGGGTAACCATAGACCCTGAACTTATCCAGATGGACAGCTTGCTCACCGCCAGCGCCAAATAATCTATTTCTTTTAATCAACCTGTTTCAAAGGAACAGCAGGGACCGGCACGGCCTATTGGCAGGGGCGGTGTCCTGCCATGCCTATGTAAGTATACCGGCAGCCAATTGCCCTTTAGGGAACGTGCAGCCAAGGTTTCCTTTGGGCGGTGACAAGAAAATACATCCATGTTAAAAATATTTATTGAACGACCAGTGCTCTCACTGGTGATCTCCCTGTTTTTCGTCTTGCTGGGAGTGATGTCCATTATGAATCTGCCGGTCACGCAGTTCCCGGAGATTGTACCGCCTTCGGTCACGGTAACGGCCAAATATACCGGGGCCAATGCCGAGGTTTCCACCAAAGCGGTGGCTACGCCGCTGGAAAGAGCTATTAACGGGGTGCCGGGCATGACTTACATGTCTTCGGTTTCCAGCAACAACGGGGTCACCCTCATTCAGGTGTTCTTCGAGGTGGGCACCGACCCAGATCTGGCCGCGGTGAACGTGCAGAACCGCGTGACCACCGTGTTGGATGAGTTGCCCGAAGAGGTGATCAAAGCCGGGGTAACCACGGAGAAGGAAGTGAACAGCATGCTGCTCTACCTCAACCTCATGAGCGATGATCCCGCCTCAGATGAGAAGTTCGTGTACAACTTCGCCGACATAAACGTGCTGCAGGAACTCAAGCGGATTGATGGGGTGGGCTTCTGTGAAATCATGGGCTCCAGAGACTATTCCATGCGGGTGTGGCTTAAACCCGACCGGCTCCTGGCCTACCAGATTTCGCCTGATGATGTGATTGAGGCCATTAGAGCCCAAAACGTAGAAGCCGCGCCGGGGAAAGTTGGGGAAAGTTCGGGCAGATCTGAACAGTCGCTGCAATACGTGCTGCGGTACACCGGTAAATTATTTGAGCCGGCCCAGTATGAGAACATTGTGATCAAGGCAGATGAGCAGGGCAACGGCTCCGTGTTGCGTCTGAAAGATGTAGCCGATGTGGAGTTCGGTTCCATGGATTACGGCATGGTTTCCAAAACCGACGGGCGCTTCTCGGCCTCCATCATGATTAAGCAGCGCCCCGGCTCCAACGCCAAAGAGGTGATTGAGAATGTGAAGCTGAAGATGGCAGAACTACAGGAAACCTCCTTCCCGCCGCGCATGAGCTACAACATTGCCTATGATGTTTCCCGCTTTCTGGATGCCTCTATGGAAAAGGTGTTGGTGACTCTGTTAGAGGCCTTTATTCTGGTTTCTATTGTGGTGTTCATCTTTCTGCAGGACTTCCGCTCCACGCTTATTCCTATTCTGGCGGTACCGGTGTCTCTGGTTGGTACCTTCTTTTTCATGGAGATGTTTGGCTTCTCCATTAACCTGCTTACCCTGTTTGCCTTGGTATTGGCCATTGGTATTGTGGTAGACAATGCCATTGTGGTGGTTGAGGCGGTGCACACCAAGATGCACGAAAAGCATCTCTCGGCCAGAAAAGCCACGCTGGAGGCGATGGGGGAGATCAGTGGCGCCATTGTAGCCATCACGCTGGTGATGTCGGCGGTGTTTGTGCCGGTGGCCATGATGACGGGCCCGGTGGGCATTTTCTACCGGCAGTTCTCTATAACCCTGGCCATTTCCATTGTGATCTCCGGGGTGAACGCCCTGACGCTAACTCCCGCCCTCTGCGCATTGCTCCTGAAAAACATCCATGGGCAGAGCGAGAAAAAAAGCTTGCTGCAACGGTTCTTCCAGAGCTTCAACAAAGGCTATGGTAAAGTGGAAGGGGGCTACAAAAATACGGTACTGCGCATAGCGGGCAGGTACGCCGTCACGTTGGGGCTATTGCTGTTCTTCCTTTTCAGCACCTGGGGCATTACCAAAGTCCTCCCCACCGGTTTTATTCCCACCGAAGACCAGGGCATGATCTACGTGAACGTGACCACTCCGCAGGGAGCCACGGTGGAGCGTACTTCTTATGTCCTGGACAGGATTCAGCAGGCGGCGCAGAAAATGGACGCGGTGGAGAACGTGTCTACCCTGGCTGGTTTTAGTTTGTTGACTGATGCGGCCGGAGCTTCTTACGGCATGGGTATGATTAACCTCAAGTCATGGGAAAACCGCACGGCCTCGGTAGAAGAGATCATTGCCGCCCTTGAAAAGGAGACGAGTGACCTCAAAGACGCCAGTATAGAATATTTCCCGCCGCCCACGGTCCCGGGCTTCGGGAACTCCAGCGGATTTGAGTTGCGCGTACTGGCCCGAGATAAAACCGCGACCCTAGCGGAGACCGATGAAGTCACGAAGAAATTCATCTCAGCCCTGCAAGAGGCGCCGGAGGTGAGCAGTGCCTTCACCAACTTTGACCCCAATTTCCCGCAGTACCTGATTCACCTGGACCAGGACATGGCCGCCAAAAAAGGAGTCACCGTGGACAATGCCATGAGCACGCTCCAGACTTTGATGGGCAGTTATTATGCCTCCAACTTTATCCGGTTCGGGCAGATGTACAAGGTCATGGTGCAGGCCTCGCCAGATTACAGGGCCAAGCCAGATGATGTGCTCAAAATGTATGTCAAAAACCAATGGGGCGAGATGGTGGCGCTTTCTTCATTTGTGAAGTTGGAGCGCGTGTACGGGCCGGAGCAGTTGACCCGCTACAACATGTACACCTCGGCCATGATCAACGGAAGCGCCGCCCCTGGGTACAGCAGCGGTGATGCCATCAAAGCCATTGAACGGGTGGCCCAGGAGACCTTGCCCCGCGGCTTTACTTTTGAGTGGTCGGGCATGACGCGCGAGGAGATTCTATCGGGTGACCAGACCGTGTACATCTTTATTGTCTGCCTCATTTTTGTGTACCTCTTGCTGGCGGCCCAGTATGAGAGTTTCCTGCTGCCGTTACCGGTCATCCTTTCATTACCTACCGGTATTTTCGGGGCATTTCTGGCTTTGCAACTCATGGGCTTGCAGAACAACATCTATGCACAGGTGGCCCTGGTGATGCTCATTGGACTATTAGGAAAGAATGCCATCCTGATTGTGGAGTTCGCGATCCAGCGGCAGAAAGAGGGTCGTACGGTGTTGCAGGCGGCCATTGATGGTGCCGTGTCCCGTTTCAGACCTATCCTGATGACCTCGCTGGCCTTTGTAGCCGGGCTTATTCCACTGTGTATCGCCACGGGAGCGGGAGCCATGGGCAACCGTTCCATCGGGACAGCCGCGGCGGGGGGCATGCTCATCGGGACCATCTTTGGGGTACTCCTGATCCCGGGTTTGTATGTGCTATTTGCCTCCATCGGGAAGAAGAAAACCAAAAAAGCACTCCAAACGGCCTAACCTTTTGTATCCATCCATGACTTTAAGCAAAATGCCTTTTAATAAAAAAATATCGTCTTACTTCAGTTGTCTTTTCCTGCTGGGGCTGTTAGCGGGGTGCAAAGCGTCTGAACCTACGCCTCTGCCAGCTTTGCAGAGCGTACTTACCACTTTCCAGGCCTCTTCAGATTCCACCAGTCTGGCGGATCTTTCCTGGAAAGAGTTTTTCAGAGATCCATTTCTGGTGGGCTTGATTGATTCAGCGCTACAGCATAACCCAGATGTGCTTAGTGCGGTGCAGCAGGTGGAAATAGCCCGCGCCAATACATTACTCAGCCGCGGGGCTCTTCTGCCGCAAGTGACGGCCATGGGGGCGGCAGGAGTAGAGAAGTTCGGGGATTACACCATGACCGGTGTAGGTAACTTTGACACGAACCTGTCACCTAATATAAATGAAAACCAAAAAGTGTCGCAGCCGCTGGTGCCTGATTATTTCCTAGGTTTGCGCAGTGCCTGGGAGGTAGATCTCTGGGGGAAATTACGCAAAGCTAAGAAAGCAGCCTTTACACGTTTGATGGCCTCTGAGAAAGGAAAACAATTGGTGACCACAGCGCTTATCTCTGAGGTAGCGCACCAGTACTATTACCTGCTGGCGCTGGACCGAGAGAAAACGATTCTGGACAACAACATAAAGCTCCAGCAAACGGCCCTGGAGATGGTGAAGGTGCAGAAAGAGGCTGGCAGAGCTACCCAATTGGCCGTGCAGCAGTTTGAGGCGCAACTCCTGAACACTCAAGGATTAAAAGCCGAGAAAGAGCAGGAAATTCAGACAGTGGAGGGGCAGTTGAACCAGTTGCTGGGCCGGTACCCGCAACCCATTGTGCGTAGCCAGACATTGGATGCACAGGAATTGCCTGCCCAGATGAAGGCAGGGGTACCCACTGATCTGCTCCGCCGCCGCCCCGACATCCAGCAGGCGGAACTGGAACTGCAGGCGGCCCAAGCCGATGTGGCCGCCGCCCGAGCCGCATTTCTGCCGTCTTTGGTGCTCTCTCCGTACGTAGGTTTTAATTCTTTCAATGCGTCATTGCTCTTCAAACCGGCTTCGGTTGCGTATGGTATTTTAGGTGGTTTATCCGCGCCTTTGCTGAACCGTTCGGGCATAAAAGCTGATTTTAGAAGAGCCGATGCCGCCAAGATTCAGGCCTATCATGCCTACCAGAAAAGCATCCTGACGGGGGTGCGGGAAGTAGTGACCACCCTCCGGGAAATTGAGAACTATCAGCAGGCTTCCGCTTTGAAGGAGCAGGAGGTGAAGGTGCTTCAAAACGCCGTCAGCACGTCTAATGATCTGTTCTTCTCTGGGTATGCCAGTTACTTAGAGGTAATTACTGCCCAGCGAGGAGTATTGGAAGCAGAACTTAAGCTGGCGGCCACTAAAAGAATTGTATTACAATCTACTGTGAATCTGTACAGAGCCTTGGGTGGAGGCTGGGAATAAGCCTCTTTTATAGAAGAAAGCTTAAAAGTAAAAGCCCCGGCTATAGAAACTAGCCGGGGACTTTTGTATGAGCGAAAGCTGTTGTTAAACAGTTTTACTTTCCGATGCAGAACTTTGTAAAAATATTATCCAGCAGATCATCGGTATTGATCTCGCCGGTAATCTCTCCCAAATGAAACAAGCATCTTCTGATGTCAGCCGCCAGCCAATCTCCGGTGAGGCCAGTGTCCAGGCCTTGGAGGACTTCTTGCAGGGCATCGGCAGTTTTCTGGAGGCTCTGGAAGTGGCGCAGGTTGGTGACAATGGTGCGGTCGCCGGTCATGGCCTCATTGGCATGCACCAGTTCCAGCAGGTTATCTTCCAGTTCTGATAAACCGTCCTTATTGCCCGCCGAGAGGAATACCAAATTTTCAAAACCTTCAAAGCTCTCCAGCTGGGCGGGCGTGGCCAGGTCTTTCTTATTGCCAATGAGCAGATAGGGTACCTGCGGAAGCTCCAACTGCGCCACCTCAGCATTCAGCTGCTCCGGCGTGGTAGAGGTAACGTCAAACAGGTACAGCACCAGAGACGCTTTTTTGAGCTGCTCCTTGGTACGGGAAACGCCAATGGCTTCCACGGTATCCTGGGTTTCCCGCAGACCGGCGGTGTCAATGAACCGGAACCGAATGCCACCGATGTTGGCCTCGTCCTCAATCACATCACGGGTGGTGCCGGGTATGTCTGAGACAATGGCTTTTTCCTCGTTGAGCAGCGCGTTGAGCAGGGTTGATTTACCGGCGTTCGGCTTGCCAGCAATAACGGTGGGCACCCCGTTCTTAAGCACGTTGCCCATCTCAAACGACTTGAGCAAATCAAAGATGAGTTGCTGGAGGGTGGTGATCAATCGTCTTAACGCGCTGCGGTCGGCAAACTCCACGTCTTCCTCGCTGAAGTCCAGTTCCAGTTCCACCATGGAGGCGAAATGGATGAGCTGCGCCCTCAGGGCCTTAATTTCCTGGGAGAAGCCGCCCCGCATCTGCTTCATGGCCACCTGGTGCGTGAGCGCGGAATCTGAAGCGATTAAATCGGCTACGGCCTCGGCCTGGGCCAGATCAAACTGCCCGTTCAAGTAAGCGCGTTTGGTGAACTCTCCAGGCTCGGCCAGGCGGGCGCCTTTGCGCAGGAAAAGCTTGATCAACTGCTCCGTGATGTACGGCGAGCCGTGGCAGGACACTTCCACCACGTCTTCTTTGGTGTAAGAGGCCGGGGCTTTGAAGAGGGAGACCACCACTTCGTCCAGAATCTTTTCCCCGTCCCGGATGGTGCCGAAGTGCAGGGTATGCGAGGGCTGGTTCGCCAGTTTTTTGCCTTTGAACACTTCGTCTACTATGGAAATTGCCTCGGGGCCCGAGAGCCTGATGATGGCAATAGCGCCGTGTCCGGCCGCCGTGGCCAGGGCAATGATGGTATCTTTGGATAAAGTAGTGGGTAGCAAAGCAGAAAGTTCTAATGAGGCAAAAGCCGTTTAGCGGCCCTTTTTACAAAAATAGGCGAAAAACAGCAGAACTAGAGCATGGCTGTCTGAGCGGGGCTACTCTCAGGTCATTGCTGACTGGAGGGAGGTTTGCGTTTAGCGGCTATTTTTTGGAAATAAAGGCTAAAACGCGCGCAAATTCTTTGGCAGGTAGAAAGCCCGGTACCCGCTGCATGACCTGTAGTTTTTCGTTGAGGAAGACCGTGTTGGGGTAGCTCATCTCGCCGTTCAGCAGGGAAAGAGCTAGTTCGTGCGCCCGGTATTTCTCCATGTAGCGGTAAGTTTTGCCGTCTATGGTCACGTTCTGCCGCTGCTCGGCGTTCAGTTTCACCACGTAAAAGTCCTCATTGAGTTGCTCTACAATCTGGGGGTTCTGGTACACCTGTTTGTCCATTTTCTTACACCAGCCGCACCAGTCGGTGTAAACGTCTATGAGAATCTTTTTGGGTTTGGTTTTATTTTTCTCAATGGCCTGGTTCAGGGTGAGCCACTGCAATTTAGCCGGTGGTACCTTTTCCTTCGCTTCAGGAGTAGGAGCGAAGAAGGAGAGGAACAGGACCTGCAGAAAGAAAACAGAAAAAGTCATACTTGAATTGCTTTGCGTTTAGCGGCCGTTTTTCAAAAATCGGGCCTAAAACAGAATCATCTCTCCATACGAAGAACGGGTGCTTCTATTGCCTTGCAAAGGAGAAAAAGAACACAATTTACAGGGCTGGTTCAATGGTGGTGGTGTCTTCTTTAGGCAAATTGGTCCTACCCGGGCTAGAGGTACGGCGGCGGGAGATAAGGCCATGGGTAGGCGAGAAAACAAAAGCCAGCGTGAACTGCACTCCAATGACCACAGAGATTGCCCCGGCTACGGAGCCGTTCAACCATAGAGCCAGGTAAAAACCCGCCGCGGAGGAAACAATGCCCAAGACCGCCGAAATCACCAGCATTTTCTTGAGGTTATCGGTGAGCAGATAGGCCGTGGCCGGAGGGCCCACCATGAGCGCCACCACCAGAATAGCCCCCACAGATTCAAAGGCCGCCACGGTGGTCAAAGACACCGCCCCCATGAGCAGATAGTACCAAAGCGTGGTGGAAATGCCAATGGCCGCGGCAAAAGCGGGATCAAAAGAGGTGAGGTATAACTCTTTATAAAATAGCGAGATAAACAGCAGGATCACCAGCATGACGCCGCCCATGATCCAGACGGTGCGGGGGCCTAGGTTCATTCCGCTTTCGGTGAGCCAGATGTCCAGGGGCACGTAGGCAATCTCGCCGTACAGCACGCAGTCCTGGTCCAGGTCAACCTGACCCGCGTACACCGAGATGAGAATGATGCCCAGCGCGAACAGCCAGGTGAAGGTCACGCCAATGGAGGCATCGGCCTGCACGTTCACTTTCTTGTGGAGGAACTCAATGAGGAAGGTGCATACCACGCCCAGTGCGGCGGCTCCTATGAGCATGGTCCAGATCTCGCGGGAACCGCTGAACAGGAAGGCCAGCACAATGCCCGGCAGCACCGCGTGCGAAATAGCGTCGCCCACCATGGCCATGCGGCGCAGAATGAGGAAGCAGCCCAGCAAACTGCAGCAGATGGCCACCAGCGCTCCCGTAAAAATAATCCAAAAGGCGTCTATGTTCATGGCTGTTGCGGAATGGAGGTTTGGTGCGGATCGGCGGTGGGGTAGTCCAACAGCTCTTCCAGGCGTTTTTCCAGCTCAGGGGTAAGCACGTGCTCAATAGATTCAGCGTCTTCGTGTACGTGGTCTGAGGCCACCTGCAAATACTGGGTGAGGTACAGTTCCCAGAGCCGGTGCAGCCGCACCACGCGCTGGGCTTCCTTTTTCCCGGACTCCGTGAGGGCCCAGCCCGAAGCGTTTTTCTGGATCAGGCCCTGCCGGCAAAGAGTTTGCAGTCCGTCTTTCATCCGGAGCAGCGGCTGTTGGCGGCGCTCCAGAATCTGTTCTTTGGAGTAACTGTGCTGGTATTCGCCTTTGCCTTCGCCCAACTGGAAGAGTGTTTTGAGAATGTTCTCCCTCGTCATCTGGCGGCGTACGCGGCGCTGGAGCAGGTAACGGGCCAGCAACCCTTTCCTGGGCGCCAGCGTGAACGACAGGATGGCCAGGAGCGAAAGCAGCATTACAATCCAGGGACCGGTGGGCATGGCCGGGGCGGTGAATGACACAAACGCACCCGCGGCACCGCAGAAGGCGCTCATAGTAGCGGCAATCAAGACCATGGCTCCCAGACGGTCGGTCCAGAAACGGGCGGCGGCGGCCGGGGTAATGAGCATCGCCGACATCAGCACCACGCCTACCGATTGGATGCCTACCACCACGGCGAGCACCGTGAGCGTGGTCAGGAGCAGTTCTAGGCCTCGCACGGGCATACCCAGCGTTCGGGCGTAGGCCGTATCAAAACTGAGGAGTTTGAATTCTTTGTACAAAAGCAGCACGCTCAGGAGCAACAATACCGCCACCGCTCCAAAGGTGATCAAATCCTGCCCCACCAGTGCTGCCGCGCTCCCGAAGAGGAATTTATCCAAACCGCTTTGGTTTTCGTTGCCCGAGTGCTGGATAGACGTGAGAAAAAGGATGCCTACGCCAAAGAACACCGAGAGCACCAACCCTATGGCGGTGTCTTCCTTGATGCGGCTGTGGGCCGTAATGGCGTCAATGACAATGAGCGAAAGCCAGCCCGTAATAAATGAGCCCAGCAGCAGAATGAGCGGGTTTTTCTCGCCGGTTAGAATGAAAGCCAGACAAACGCCCGGTAATACGGCATGTGCCACGGCATCGCCTACCAGGGCCCGCTTGCGGAGCACGGTAAAGCAGCCCACCACGGCAGAACTGGCCGCCAGCAAGACGGAGCCAATGGTCACAAAGCGCACATTGGCATCTGACATGCTCAGGAATTCCCAGAGTGCGTTCATTTCTTGCGGGTGGGTTTGGTTTCTCTGATGGGGAAGTTCTGTTTGTGCAGCAGCTCGCTCACGCGGCTCAGTTCCGTTAAGCGGCCGCCGTAGGTTTTCTCCAGCAGGGCAGGCGTGAGGGTCTGGGCGGTTGGGCCTGAGGCCACCAGCCGCATGTTCAACAGAATAATCCAGTCAAAATAATCCTGCGCCGATTGCAGGTCATGGTGCACCACCACCACCGTCTTGCCGGCGTCGCGCATCTGGCGCAGCAATTCAATGATAGCGGTTTCGGTGGCAATGTCCACGCCCGCGAAGGGCTCATCCATGAGGTACAGGTCGGCGTCCTGCGCCAGGGCCCGGGAGAGAAACACGCGCTGCTGCTGCCCCCCCGAAAGTTGGGAGATCTGCCGGTTGGCGAAATCCTGCATGCCTACTTTCTCCAGCGCCTCCATAGCCAGTTTTTTCTCACGGCTGCCCGGCCGCTTGAACAGCCCCAGTTGCCCGTAAGTACCCATCATGGCCACGTCCAGGGCCGAAGCCGGAAAGTCCCAGTCCACTGACTCGCGCTGCGGCACATAGCTCACCTTCCGGCGGACTTCGTTCAACGGTTTCCCGAACAACTCCACGTACCCGCTGTTGAGCGGAAGCAGCCCCATCACGGCTTTGATCAGGGTTGATTTACCGGCCCCGTTGGGACCTATCACACCTACTAAGGCTTGCTTGGGCAAGGTGAGGTCCACGTCCCACAGCACGGGTTTCCGCTGATAACTCACCGTAAGATCATGCACTTCCAATACCGGGTCCGTTACGTGTTGTATCATGGGGTATTTTTCCGTTTAACTCTTATTCAATTCTTGTATAAATGCGTTTAGCGGCTCTTTTTCTGAAAACATGGCTAAAACAGATTAGAGTTCTAGTTCGCTTACCTTTTCAGTTTAGCTCCTTTTTTGGAAAAAGAGCCGCTAAACGCACTTAAAGTAATCTGTTATTCAATGCTCATCTAAGCGCTGTCACTATTTTAGTTACGTTGGCTTTTACCATTCCCGCATAGGTGTCGGCACCGCTTTGGGCATCGCCTAAGGCGTCTGAGTAAAGCGTGCCGCCCAACTTGATGTCATGCCCTTTCTGCCGACAGCCTTCCAGCACGGCTTCAATGGCTTTCTGGGAAACAGAGCTCTCCACAAACACTGCTTTCACCCGGCGCGAAACAATGAAATTCACCAGCGAAGACACGTCTTGCAAGCCAAACTCAGATACCGTGGAAATTCCCTGCAGGCCCTGCACCTCTATCTGGTAGGCATCTCCAAAATACCCAAATGCATCATGGGCCGTGATGAGGATGCGTTGCTGGGCCGGTATGGAAGCAATTTCGCTCTGCGTCCAGCGGTGAAGGCTGTCTAGCTGGGCGGTGTAGCGGGCGGTGTTCTGTTGGTATTGCGCCGCGTGGGCGGTGTCTCTGGCCTGTAGGCGGTTAGATAGGTGCGTTACCACCTGGCTCCAGAGTTGCACATTGAACCAAATGTGCGGGTCGTGGCTGTCCTGGAATTCGGGCAGACGGCGGAGGTTGGCTTCGGGTAAGCTTTCGGCGGCGGCCCAGACTTCTTTCTGGCGGGCCAGTTTCTCCAGCACTTCGCCCATTTTCCCTTCCAGGTGCAGGCCGTTGTAAATGATGATATCCGCTTCGCGCAGCGTTTGCAGATCGCCCAGGGCGGCTTTGTACAGGTGCGGGTCTACGCCCGGGCCCATCAGGGCCTGTACCACCGCACGGTCACCCACCACATTGGCCACCGCATCGCGCAGAATCCCGGTGGTGGTGACAATGTACAGTTTGCCCTGCCGGTGGGCCTGCGCGCCCGGAGTATCCTGGGGAGCGCAGGCCGCACACAGTAGGAGTAAGATCAGGTGAGCTAAAAGTAAACCGCGTTTTAGAGCTATTTTCATAAAAGCAGCGCAGAAACGCACCTCATGGGTTTATGACGAAAATCTTCTCCAGCACGTCTGAAGAAAGTATCACTGATTTGTTTTTATCTATATTGATCTCCAATGAATTATCATAGGCTATTTTGTCTACCACTTGCAGTTGCGAGCCAATCTGGATACCCATGCGGTTCAGGTATTGCAGGAAAGCGGGCTGCGTGTCTTTCACCCGGCAGACCACGCCTTTCTGGTCAATAGCCAGGGTTGCCAGCGCCCGCTGTTCCACTTCCGGCAGTTCGCCTGCCTCAGTGGGGATAGGGTCACCGTGCGGGTCTACGCGGGGGTGGCCCAGAAACTCGTCCAGCCGTTGGGTGAGCAGTTCAGACTTTACGTGTTCCATCTGCTCGGCCACGTCATGGACTTCGTCCCAGGTGAAGTGGAGCTTCTGCACCAGGAAAACTTCCCAGAGCCGGTGCTTCCGGATGATCTTGAGCGCCACCCGCTGGCCTTCCTGCGTGAGCTGCACCCCGTGGTACTTCACATAGTGCACCAGGTCTTTCGCGCTCAGCTTGCGCAGCATGTCGCTCACGGAGGCTGGTTTGGTTTCCAGCATCTCAGAGAGCGCGGTAGTGCTCACGGCACTAACCCCGGCCCCCGAGAGCTTGTAAATAGCTTTGATGTAATTTTCTTCTGCGGTACTGTGCATGGTTTTTACCAGCGTATCAAGGCGGAAGCCCAGGTAAACCCACTCCCGAAGGCGGCCAGGCAGATCAGGTCTCCCTCTTTCACGCGGCCTTCCTCAAACGCCTCAGAGAAAGCGATGGGCACCGAGGCTGCCGTGGTGTTGCCGTACTTCTGGATGTTGCTGAAGATTTTGCTATCGGGTAACTTCATTTTCTGCTGGATGAACTGTGTGATGCGCAGGTTAGCCTGGTGCGGTACCACTAAATCCAGATCCTCAGCGGTTACGTTGTTTTGTTCCAGGGCCTCATTGATCACCTCCGGAAAACGGGTTACGGCGTGCTTGAACACAGTGCTTCCATTCATGATGGGGAAGATGTCACCGCTGTCAATGGTTTGGTAGGTGAGGCGCTCGGCGTCATTACTGGACGGCCCTTTGGTCATCAGTTCCTCGGCAAATTCGCCTTGGGCGTGTAAATGGGTGGACAGAATGCCTCGTTCCAAGCTGTCAGACGGCGTCAATACGGCGGCACCGGCACCATCCCCGAAAATTACGGAAACGGACCGTCCTTTGTCTGAGAAGTCCAATCCGGAGGAGTGGATCTCTGAACCTACCACCAGCACATTGTTGTACATGCCGGTTTTAATGAACTGGTCGGCCAGGGAGAGGGCGTAGATAAAGCCGGAGCATTGGTTACGCACGTCGTAGCAAGGAATGTCTGAGATGCCCAGTTCGCGCTGCAACAACACCCCGGAACCCGGGAAGAAATAGTCAGGGCTGAGGGTCGCGAACACGATCATGTCCAGGTCCTTCGGCTCCAGGCCGGCTTTCTCCAGGGCCTTGCGGGCTGCTTTAGCGGCCATGTTGGCCGTAGTGTCTTTTCCGGGTTCAAAATAACGGCGCTCATGAATACCTGTCCGTTCTACAATCCAGGCATCTGAGGTATCCATCAGCTTTTCCAGGTCTGCGTTCTTTACCACCTTTTCAGGTACATAGTGGCCTAAGCCAGCAATGCGTGAGTTTCTTAATTCTTTTGCCATAGTTCGTCAAATATACGTGTATTGAAATAAAAGTTTAGGGAAGTCTAAATGTTTTTAACAGGTGAATGATTGATGGAGCAGCTGGCGAACCACTTGCTGTGCGTGTTGCGCTTCTTCCTTCCAGAAAACATCGGCCGGAATGCCCTTCTGGTAGTACGTACGCTGGAGGAGTTGCTCTACTTTTTCTGCCGTTAATTCCTGAGCGAAGGCGTGGGTGAGGCCCCCATTCGTTTGCCGCAGAATTTCCTCCCACAGTGGGTTCTCCTCGGTTACTACCACCAAGCCATTAGCCATGTACTCAAATAACTTGGTAGGTAAACAGGTAAATGTGCTGGGGTGCGGGCGGTACGGCAGCAGCCCTAAGTGATGACGTTGCTCCTGCGCCAGAATTTCGTGGTGCGGGACCAGGGCATCGCCGCCCAGCAACGTCACGAAAGATAGATCTTTAATCTGGGCCCTCAATTCCGTCAGATAAGCGGCTTCGGCGCAATACCCTATAATGGTAAGCTGGGCATCCGGCACCCAGTTCCTTAAGCGGGAAGTAAACTCTATGGCCTCCTGTACGCCGTACAAGCGGGAAATGGTGCCGGAGTACAGGAGCCTAAGCGGCCTATGTTGGGACAAAGCCACTGGTACACTTCTTTTAGCAGCCGGATTGGTAACCGCCGGGAGGTATTTGTTCTGCAACACCGTGTAGCGCTGCCCCAGAAACGGAAGTTCCCGGGCGTACGCCTGCTCCGCCAGAAAGAAATGTGCTACGGCCGGGGCCAGCATTTTCTCCATGAACCGCACCAGATTTCCTGCTATCTTCGCAATAAGGCCGGGGTACACCTGTTGGGTGGTGAGGTTGAGGTAATAATTCTCCTGTACATCATACACCAGTTTACAAGCGTGCAGCCGGCAATACAGGGCACTTAGCGGCAGCAGTTCATGCGTGCCAATGATCAGCAGGTGGGGGCGGACCTGGTTCAGGAGTTTCCAGAAGCGCCCCTGCGCCGAAATACGACCCAGCGAAAGCCGTTTGAAATGAAAGACGGGGTGGAAGGTGATTCCTGTATTTTCTGCCGCCGGGGGGATGGGTGCGGTGAATCCTGCCACATGAACTTCGGTTTCAGGTAGTTTGGCAAGGCTTTGGCCAATTTTTTCGTACAAACGGGTGTCAGAAACCGGCTTCAGCAACGATACCAGCAGAATTCGTTTTCGAATCATCGGCACAATTTAATAAATTTGGTTTCTTATTCTTTCACAAAGACAAAATGAACGACTTACGAGAAGCGATAGAGGCCGCCTGGGAAGACCGGACAATGCTGGCCCATAAAACCACGCAGGAAGCCATCAGATGCGTGATCCATCACTTGGACTGCGGTGAATTGCGCGTGGCTGAACCAACCGGCACCGAGAAATGGCAGGTAAACGAGTGGGTGAAGAAAGCCGTGCTCATGTACTTCCCTATACAGAAAATGGAAACCATTGAGGCTGGTCCTTTTGAGTTCCATGACAAGATTCCGTTGAAGAGCGGCTTCGCCGATCTGGGGGTAAGGGTGGTGCCGCATGCGTTGGCGCGTTATGGTTCGTTTGTCGCCAAAGGGGTGATCCTGATGCCTTCCTATACCAACATTGGCGCTTACGTTGACGAGGGAACCATGGTAGATACCTGGGCCACCGTGGGCTCCTGCGCCCAAGTAGGCAAGCACGTGCACCTGAGCGGTGGCGTGGGTCTGGGCGGTGTGCTGGAGCCGGTGCAGGCCTCTCCGGTTATCATTGAAGACGGAGCTTTTATAGGGTCACGCAGTATTTTGGTGGAAGGCTGCCACATTGGGAAAGAAGCCGTGATTGGCGCGAATGTCTGCATCACAGGTTCTTCCAAAATCATTGACGTAACCGGTTCTGAGCCCAAGGAATACAAAGGCTACGTGCCGCCGCGCTCCGTGGTGATTCCTGGTTCCTACACCAAGGAGTTCCCGGCCGGTGCTTTCCAGGTTCCCTGCGCCCTGATCATTGGCCAACGGAAAGAAAGTACTGATTTGAAGACTTCATTGAACGATGCCCTCCGTGAAAACGGGGTAGCTGTTTAGCGGCTCTTTTTCCTAAAAGAAGCTTAAACCAGAAAAGGCCAGCATTTCGCTGGCCTTTTCTGGTTTAAAGAGAATACGTTTCTCCATCACCTAAAGGGTAAGAACGGAGAAACTCAAAACACCGCATGCGTTTAGGGGCTCTTTTTCAGAAATGAGCCCCTAAACGCATGCGGTGTTTTATGTCTTTATAAACAACAGATTACCGTTTCTTGAAGGTGTCTGCCACCACTAAATCTTTGGTGCCGTGGGTGTAGATGTAGAAGCCCTGGCCGCTCTTCACACCTTTATGACCTGCCTGCACCATGTTCACCAGCAACGGACACGGGGCGTATTTCGGGTTCCCGAAACCATCATGCAACACCCGCAGGATAGACAGGCACACGTCCAGACCAATGAAATCAGCTAACTGCAACGGACCCATAGGGTGGGCCATGCCCAGTTTCATGATGGTGTCAATTTCCTCCACGCCGGCCACTCCCTCAAAAAGAGAATAGATGGCCTCATTGATCATAGGCATGAGAATTCGGTTGGCCACGAAACCCGGATAATCGTTGGCCTCGGCGGGAATTTTGCCCAACTGCTTTGAAAGGTCCAGAATCTGGGTTGTCACCTCATCGCTGGTGGAATACCCTCTGATCACTTCCACCAGTTTCATCACCGGCACCGGGTTCATGAAGTGCATGCCAATCACCTTGTCTGGGCGCTGGGTCACGGAACCTATTCTGGTGATGGAGATGGAAGACGTGTTGCTGGCCAAGATGCAGGAAGGCTTGGTGAAGGAATCCAGCTGGCGGAAAAGGTCCAGTTTGATGTCTACGTTCTCGGTGGCGGCTTCTACCACCAAATCAGCGTTTTGTACGCCCTGCTGTAAATCTGTGTACGTGGTGATGCGCCCCAGCGTCTGGGTTTTCTGCTCCTCCGTGAGCGTGCCTTTGGTCACCATGCGGTCCAGGTTTTTGGAGATGGTGGCTAGGGCCTTGGTGAGTGAATCTTGCGAAATATCAATCAGAGAAACAGGGAAGGAATGCTGCGCGAACACGTGGGCGATGCCGTTGCCCATGGTGCCAGATCCTATAACGGCTATGTTCATATAATGAGCGTTAGTTAGTTCAGTTTACAAAGCTATGATTATTCTACTGCGCTACAAGAAGTAACGGGTAGCTGGGTGCCTCTTGTTGCAGCGCCTGCATAGTTATTTTCTGTATTTTGAAATCCTATATAAATCTTTTAAAATATTCTTGCGTACAAGCAGAAAAATTAATAAAGCACTCGCTAAACAGGTGCTAAACTTTAACCAAACCAAACACAACTAAAACTATGGGAAATTTATTGTATATCATCGCGGTGGTGCTAGTGATTATCTGGCTGATCGGTTTCTTAGGATTCGGTGATCAAGTAGGGGGCATCATCCACGTGTTGTTGGTCATTGCCATCATCGCTGTCTTGCTCCGCGTCATACGCAGGGCCTAACTAAAGTTGAACTTCTCTCCTTAGAGAGATAACCTATATTATTATGGGAAATATACTGTATATCATTGCGGTGGTTCTCGTGATCCTTTGGTTAATCGGGTTCTTAGGGTTCGGAGATGCCGTGGGCGGAATCATTCACGTCTTGCTGGTCATCGCGATCATTGCCGTACTCTTACGACTGATTAGAGGATAACGCCAGGAACCAACTGAAAACAGCAAGGGCGCCTTTATAAAGGCGCCCTTGCTGTTTTAGACCTGTTTTAGGAAAAACGGCCGCTAAACGTAAAACCAGGTAAATTATACCAAGGAAGTGACACCGTACATTTGGGCTCTTAAAGCCTTGATGTCTTCATTGGTGAGGTACTCGTCATAGCTCATCCGTTTGTCAATGATGCCTTTTGGCGTCAGTTCAATGATGCGGTTGGCAATGGTGTCTACGAACTGTAAGTCATGGGAGCTGAACAGGAGGGAGCCTTGGAAGTCTTTGAGGCCGTTGTTCAAGGCCGTGATGGATTCCAGGTCCAAGTGGTTGGTGGGTTCATCCAATACCAGCATGTTGCCGCTCTGCAACATCATGCGAGACAGCATACAGCGCACTTTCTCTCCTCCAGACAAGACACTCGCTTTCTTCAATGATTCCTCACCGGAGAACAGCATGCGGCCCAGGAAGCCCCGGATAAAGCTCTCGTCTTTCTCCACCGAGAACTGACGCAGCCAGTCTACCAGGTTTAGGTCGGTCTGGAAGAATTCATTGTTGTCTTTCGGGAAGAAGGCAGTACTGATGGTGGTTCCCCATTTGTACTCTCCCTGGTCAGGTGCTACCTCGCCCATAATGATCCGGAAGAAAGTTGTAGCCGCTAAGTCATTCCGGCTGATCACGGCAATCTTGTCTTTCTTATCTACCGTGAAGGTGACGTTTTTAAAGAGAACGCCCTCTTCGGTGCTTTTGCCTAAGTTATCTACCTGCAGCAACTGGTTGCCGGCCTCACGCTCCTGCTTGAACTGGATGTAAGGGTAGCGGCGGCTGGAAGGTTTGATGTCTTCCAACGTAAGTTTCTCCAATAATTTGGCACGGGAAGTAGCCTGTTTAGACTTAGAGGCGTTCGCGCTGAAGCGGGCAATAAAAGCCTGTAATTCTTTACGCTTGTCTTCGGTCTTCTTATTGGCGTCGGTGCGCTGCTTGGTGGCCAATTGGCTGGACTCATACCAGAAGGAGTAGTTACCGGCAAACAGCTGGATCTTGCCGTAGTCAATGTCGGCCACGTGGGTACACACGGCATCCAGGAAGTGGCGGTCGTGGGAAACCACGATTACCGTATTTTGGAAATTGTCCAGGAAGTTCTCCAGCCACATGATAGATTCAGCGTCCAGGTGGTTGGTAGGCTCATCCAGCAGCAGAATGTCTGGGTTCCCGAACAAAGCCTGGGCTAACAGAACGCGGATTTTCTCATTACCCCCCAGGTCTTTCATAAGGGTATAGTGCAGGTCTGGCTGAATGCCCAGACCGCTAAGTAATTCACCGGCTTCGTACTCAGCGTTCCAGCCTTCCATGTCGGCAAACTCAGCTTCCAGTTCAGAGGCACGCATGCCGTCTTCCTCCGTGAAATCTTCTTTGGCGTAGATGGCGTCTTTCTCGTTCATGATGTCCCACAGACGCTTATGGCCCATGATCACGGTCTGAAGGACCGGGAACTCATCATACTCATAATGGTTCTGTTTCAGGACCGCCAGACGCATTTTTGACGGAATCTCTACCGTACCGGTGTTGGGGTCAATCTCCCCAGATAATATTTTAAGGAAAGTTGACTTACCCGCTCCGTTGGCGCCAATGAGGCCGTAACAGTTACCGGGGGAAAACTTAATGGTGACATCTTCAAAAAGGGTGCGTTTGCCGTAGCCTAGACTAACGTTACTGGTGCTGATCATGCTGCGCTTATATATAATAGTGTTTCTGGACGCGAAGTTACCAAAAGAACTGGAAAGGCCCACGCTGGGTTTCTATTTCAGCTGTTTTGGCTCTTGGGTCTTATATACAGACAATCAAATAATTAAATCAGTTCAGGAAAACAGGGGAAGCAGGCAACGAGTGAGCGTCAAGTAAAAAAATGCGAATTTCACAACACCTGTCCCTACAATCAAGTATATAATAATCTATATAAACTATGCGAAACAGAGTATAGGATGCCTCATCCTGCTAACAAGATCTAACACAAATAAAACTATTATGGAACAGCGTCGGACAACGGTACAGAAAACGGGTACTTATATTGGCTTGATGACCGGTATTGCAGCAATAGTCTATCACTTGTTGCTGGTGGTCACCGGTTTATCAGATATGGTTTCCTTGCACTTTTTGACAGGAATCATTTTAGTGATAGGAGTCTGCTGGGGTATAAAACGCCACAAGACCCACCAGAACGGCAGAATTAATTATTTAGAAGGAGTAGGGGTGGGGTTTATAGTAGGGATAGTATCCTCTATTATCTATACCATTGCTCAGGTAATTGGCGATTATGTTTTCAATATGGCCTATTCTTACCCATACATGGCAGATGATACCTACGGTAGCGAACCCGCCATTTGGCTGATGGCCGTTACTTGGATTTTGTTCGGTGCTGTCTTAGGGCCCTTTATTGCTTATCTAGCCATGCAATATTTCAAAAACCCAGACCATAAACTTACTTCCTGAAATAACCTTGCTTAATATTTAAAGGCCTGACATGCAAAGTCAGGCCTTTTTTATTTTATGTAGCTCCTAGAAATTGAGTATATAATTTATTCTATATTATAATAAGGAGAGTTGAAGAGCTATGAATAGTTGGTGAATTGATTTGTCAATATTTGACAATGGAGCAATATGCAGCTAAACCTTCTTTCAAGCTGCTTTTTGCTGTGTATTGAAAGTCAATCTTATACTTTTTGTAATATATAGTATTTTTTAATATTAGTTAATTATAATATTTGAAAATTATTTTTAGAAATAAATACAACAAACAAATGTTAATATTCCTATAACCTTGCTTTGTGTCGTGCGTTAAAGGACATATAAATCAAGAACGAATTGATTTTAACAATCTACCTAAAGCGTCAAAAAACAATATCATGAAAAAGTTACTACTATCCGCCTTATTTATTGGAGCTTTTTACACTGCTCAAGCTCAAACTGCTTTAACCGGGGCCGCTGCCAGCACCCGTGCGGTACTCTCTATGAGCGCTCAGGAAATGAGCCGTCAGATGTACAATGAACTGGAGTTGAATGAAGGTCAGTATATCAAGATTAAAGCCCTGAATCAGGCTAGATTTGACAAGTTCAGTGAAATTGAAAAAATGTACTCTAATGACCCGCAGATGCGCGCCTCAAAAATTAGTGAGGTGAATGAGCAACTGGATCAGGAGTTCGCCCAAGTACTAACCCCCAAACAGTTTACTTCCTATTTAGAGTTTGATGGAAGAGCTACCGCTCAGCCTGCGCCAGCTATGAATGCCACTGGCGGTGCTAGCTCAGCTACAACCACTGAAGCTTCCAGCACTAATACTTCTGCCGGTACCGCCACAGAGGCGGAACTGAAAGTAAAAGATGATAAAGTGAAGATGGAGAGCAAAGACGGCAAGGTAAAGCTGGAAGATGATAAACTGAAAGCAGAATCTGCCAACGGCGAAATGAAAATAAAAGGTGATTCAGAGAAACTTAAAACTGAATCTGTGAAATACAAGTCTTCTCCCTCAGGAACAAAGATTATCACGCCTCAAGGCAAATCCAAAGTAGAGGATGACAAAGTGAAAATCAAGACTGAGACAACTAAAAAGAAAGTTAAAAACTAAAGTTTGACGCTTGCCTAGAAAGCCGTTCTCCCTTTGAGGAGAATGGCTTTCTTCTTTTATAGGGTTTCTGTTCTTATTCCTCAAATATGTTTGCCTCCCGCACCACGCCCAAAGCATCCATCCGCACAGTTAGCGCTGTCTTGGTGGTGGCTTGAGTGGCTTGCTCGCATTTTGGGCCTGGCGTAATAAAGTAGATGTACACTTTGTTGCTTCTCTCCATCAACTCCTCAGAGTCAGGTTTGCCAAACAACTTTCTGATTTCCCGCTCATTGAGACCCAGTAGTTGAAGTCTTATTTCCTCCACTTTTGCTTTCTGCTGTACCCGTGTCCCTTTGCAGCCATTTAAGTCGTTTTTCCAGGAGACCGCATCAAAACCGAATTTGTTTTCACCGGAGGAACAAGAGAAAGATTGCAGCAGCACCATGAAACATAGCGCGCTTGTTATCGTTTTTCTTACGGATGCCAATAATCCTTTTGTCATAGAGGTTTCTTAAATAAGAGCAATGCATTCTGTTTTGCTTCTACCCTAAAAAGTCTTTATTTTAGGTATCTGTTTTGTGCAGATGGAACAAAAGTAGGAAGTATTGGGGTTAATAAACTGACACTGGTAAAGAAATAAGACATGAATAGAATAATTTCGGCTTTCTCCTTCGTAGCGATATTGTCTTTTGTTTTTCCTGCTAGCAGCGCAACTACCACTCCTTCATCTAAGAACCTGGAATCGGTGGCCGTTTCTGCCCCCGTGGCAGTTTCCTCTAAAGAACCTTTTGAAGATTATTTAGAGGAGCTATATGATGAGGCGGACCTAAAGAAATCTGGCTTAAACTATGAGGTTTTTAGAAGAGCCGCCACTGGTTTCTTTAACCTGAAAGAGCAGAAAAAATTAAACCAATCTAAAGACATCCTTTCTATTGTTGATTTTGGTAAGTCAAGCCGCGAGAAACGGCTTTGGATTGTTGATCTGAATAAAAAGAAACTGCTATATAATTCCTTGGTCGCCCATGGCATGGGGTCTGGCAATGACAAAGCGCTCAAGTTCTCAAACGTGGAGAATTCACACATGAGCAGCCTGGGTTTCTATGTAACGGAGAATACTTATTTCGGCAAACATGGCCTTTCCCTTAAGTTAAACGGACTTGACAAAGGTTTCAACTCTAATGCGAAGCAAAGAGCCATTGTGGTGCACGGAGCTGATTATGTTAGCGAGGCTTTTGTGAAGAAACAGGGAAGATTAGGCCGTAGCCACGGTTGCCCGGCTCTTCCAAAAGAGATCACACCTGAAGTGATTCAGTTGATCAAAGGCGGCACCTGCCTATACATTGATGCGCCCTCTGCCAACTACGCATCTGCTTATTTAGATGCAGATACTGCCATCAAACGTTTTGAGAATGAGATTTTGGCTAAGCAGTCTAAGTTGTTGAGCAGATAATCTCTGAGATACCACCAATAAAAAAGAGCCGGTTTAGACAAACCGGCTCTTTTTTATTGGTGGAAGTGAATTAATTCAGGCAGTGTCTTTGGTCCCTTTGATAAGACTGATACCGGTAAAGAAAAAGATTAAGCCCACTATGAAGGGGACCAATGAAGAAAATTGATTCATAGAGACACCTCCCACTGAATCGCCACCGGATAGAAAGGCATATGCGCCCCAAATGATGCCCACAATCCCTAGGATCGTAAGAATGGCCCCGAAAGTTCTTTTTAGGTTCATTTTAGTTTTTCCTTTGTTTTAGTACGCTTGCTGCGTTCAAAGCTTCTTACGTATGTACAAACAAAAATGATATAGCAGCCCAACTATATCTGGAGGAGACTGCTTGCTACGTGGTAGTGAAATGCGTAACCAAGTTATCTCTGCGCCGTTCTTTTAGGCAAACAATCTGAGTCCTCAAGGTTATTCACTTTTAGGGGATGGGCAGAAAAGCTTAGAAAACTGCAATATGAGAAACTCCTTGAGGTTTTTAGTTGGGCTTATGATAGCGGCGTTCTCTTTGATTACCTATTGGTGTAACCAGGAATATAATCCCGTGACCGGTGAAACCCAGCACATCAACATGAGCGCCGACCAGGAGATAGCCTTGGGCCTTCAGGCAGCACCCGAGATGGCCCAACAATATGGCGGCCTACATCCTGACCAACAGGCAGCAGCCAAGGTGAAGGAGATAGGGCAGCGGATTGTGCAGAATACTAGTGCTGGGGAAACTCCTTACCAGTTCAACTTTCATCTATTGGCAGACGAAAGTACCATCAATGCGTTTGCGTTACCAGGTGGGCAGGTATTTATCACCGCAGGATTATTGAGTAAGCTGCAAACCGAAGGCCAGGTGGCCGGTGTGTTAGGTCACAAAATAGGACACGTTGTAGCCCGGCATTCAGCTGAACAGATTGCCAAAAGCCGTCTTACCCAGGGGTTAACCGGGGCGGCAGCCGTGGCTACATATGATCCCCAGAACCCTAGCAGTGCCAGTACAGCCGCTGCCGCTGCAATGATTGGTAAACTCCTGAACCTGAAGTATGGCCGTGATGATGAATTGGAGTCTGACCAATTATCGGTTATGTTTACGGCGCAGGCCGGGTATGACCCAAAAGCTATGTTAGCCGTCATGCAGATCCTGTCAGAAAGTGGCGGAGGTGGCGGGCCGGAGTTTTTCCAGACCCATCCTAATCCTGCCAACCGCAGGAATAGAATTGAAGCCGCTATTGCCGAAGCCTTTCCTAATGGTGTACCGCAAGGGCTTATTCCATAAAGATGTGTCCTGTTTAGGGGCTCTTTTGGGAAAAAGAGCCCCTAAACAGGACCAGACATTTTACTAGTTCAGCTTGTGTTGCTATGTCAAAAGTGCTTTTCGTCATAAACCCTATTTCTGGAGACATTCCAAAAGAGGAGTTAGAAGAAGACATCCGGTTATTCTGCGAGCGGAATAACATAGAGGGTGAAACGTTCAAAACTACTGGTGAGCAGGATGAGTTTAAACTGAAGGAAGCCATCCAGATATTCACACCGGAGATTGTCTGCGCCGTTGGTGGAGACGGAACAGTGAGTCTGGTGGCGAAAGCCGTTGTGAAAACCGAACAGGCCTTAGCTATTCTCCCGCTTGGTTCTGGTAATGGCTTGTCTAAAGACATAGGTATTCCTCAGAATTTTGAGGAAGCCTTACAAGTGCTGGTCCATCATAGAATTATGCCTATTGATACGCTAGACGTAAATGGGCTGCTCTCAATCCACCTCTGTGACATGGGATTCAATGCCTTGGTGGTAAAACGCTTCTGTGACGGCGACACACGGGGGCCTAGTGCCTATGCCTGGATTGCCATGCAGGAGTTTGTGGGGTATGAGCCCAAGAAATACACGATTATCGCAAATGGCAATACCATCTTTGAGGGAGATGCTTTTATGATTACCGTCACAAATGCCAGGGCTTTTGGAAGCAATGCCGCCATCAATCCCACTGGTGTCATCAATGACGGACATTTTGAGATCTGCGTTCTGGAGCCGTTCCCAAAATCCTCCAGCTTAGGAATTCTGTACCGCCTGTACACCGATAGCATTGACGATTCGGTCTACACCCACCGTTTTAGTTGCAGTTCGGCTACTATCATCAACCATGCTGAGGAAGTAACCCAAATTGATGGGGAACCAGAAGAATTAGGTCGTGACATTAACTTCACTGTTCAGCCCCGTTCTCTTCGAGTGGTGTTGCCTAAGGCAAAGGAGCAGGGGTAAGGCACTTCAGAAAAGCCAGAGTAGGAGGTTCGCCAACTGCTACGGGAGGCTCTAGTACCCGTAGCCAAATGCTTCCGTCTTTATATTGGTCCAGCACCATAAAACCTTTATTTTCATGAGAGAAAGAAGCCCGGCCACCTTTGGCTACAAAATTGGTTTTGCTGGCAGATCCGCTTACGGCATAGTGGTTACCCTTTACCTTGAAGTACTGTAAATTATGGTCATGCCCGGCTACGTAGAAAACAGAGTTGTATTGGTGCAGAATCTTTAACAGCCTTTTCCTGAATTTCCTGAACGGCGGATATGACATGTCTTCATGCGCTCCCACGTATTTGCGGTAAATCCTGAACATGGAACCGGCCAATGGGAGGGGTACTAAAGCTCTTTTATTGATGAAGGTTAACGGAAAAAGGTGCTGCTTCACCGTAAAGTTACCCCCATGCAGGGCATTACTGTACATGGGATGGTGTGCCGCCAACACAATGAAGCGGTGCTGGTTGGCTTTTAGTAACTCATCTAAAGCGGGAAAGAATTCCTTGGAGGTGGCATAGGGTTGGCCGGGTGTACGTTCCAGGGGCTTGTATCCTGCCTGCACCCACCATTGCGTGTTTATGACAATCAGCAACAGTTGATCATTCACTTCCCACGTGACCGGGCCCATGCAGCCGCCGTTGGGCAGATATGCCGTTGGGTCTTGCAGTGTTTCCACCACATGCCTCTCTTGCCGCAGCACATACTCATAGCCATCTTTGCGACCTTTGTTCCAGTCATGGTTCCCACTTAAGTAAATTACTTTCCCTTGATATTCATTAAAAAGCGCAAGTTGATGCTGCAGCTTTTGCAGAGCATTTGCATACTTAAAGTTGCTCTCTTCTGGTAAGCCGATGGGATAGATGTTGTCGCCCAGAAATATGATGGAGCTGTTGGGGCCTACTTCGGCCATCCAATGCTGTATAGACTGTAAAATGGTATCGTCTTGCAAGGAGCCGTTATTGCCCAGGTCGCCTACCAGCGCCATGGAATGGCTCAACTCTGAAACGGGCGGGGGAGTGAGCGTACGCCATCCAATCTCAGCCAGGTTATAGAATGGTTTCTTCCTGTATTTACGTTCTCGCAGGTAGGCCCAAAGCAGCCAGACAGCGGAAGCCAGAAAAGCAATGAGTACTATTTTGTAGAACATTGGTCATGGCGGGTATTTTAAGGCGCCTACTTCTTGTACTCTTACCGGTGCTTAAAAGTTAGGTGGCGAAAGGTGTTTGAAATGTCCGTTCAGTTTCACGCGCTCCTTTAGCCGCTCGGTTTCCTGCACCACCGGGAGAATAGCCCTGAGGTGCTCCAGTATATACTCCATCCGGTCACTTTCCTTCAGGCACTGCAATAACTGGTACTCTTGCTCTATGGAAAAGCCTAAGTGATGGGCAATGTCATAGGAAAGGAAGTTCTTGGGGAGTTTGAGCATCAAAGACTGAATGCCCAAGGCACCGTAGAGTTTGCGCAGCAACTCCAGAATGTTCTCCCTCTGGCCAGTTTCCTCGTCCTGTACGGTTTCCAGATATTCCACCTCGCCCCCAGGATATAATCTTCCCGGCGCCTGCCGCTGAAACTCCAGTAGTTTAAAAACCCTGAGCCCCTGCGTTTTTATGTCCATTTCACCGTTAGGGTACTTTTTCTCCAGGCTCAGAATCTTGATTTCAGTCCCATACTTGCCCAAACCCTTCTCCAGGTACACCGGTATCCCAAAGGTGCTTTGCTGCTCCAGACATTCCAACACCAGTTGCTTGTACCTGGGCTCAAATATGTGCAGGTTCAGTTTCTCTCCAGGAAAAGCCACAATGTTCAATGGGAAGAGCGGGATAAATCTGGTCATTTAAGTTTAGTGAAGTAAAGCGATACTAATTTACGCAGCCTTTCTGCTTGCTCCCACTATTTGCTTAATTTTGTCTGTGCCGCCGGGTAGAGGCGCACAGCCTTTTTGTTTATGGCCAACAAGCAGACTTCGGTATCTTTTACGTGGGCAGACGCCCGGTGGCTTTTCTTAAAGCTCTGCATCACCCTTTTTCTGGTGACGGTGGTATGGGTGATTACCTATCGCTGGATTGACCCGCCCGTGACGCTGCACATGCTGTCTAAGCGCTCTGAGCCTTCGCCCAAAAACCAGAAAATAGAGGAGATCCAGTACAAGTTTGTGGAGCTGGAAGACATGTCGGTGCAGTTACCCTTGGCAGTGATTGCCGCCGAAGACCAACTTTTTCTCACCCATAATGGGTTTGATTTCAACGCGATCAAGCAGGCTTTCCAGCGCAATATGTCCAGCAAGAAGACGGTGGGCGGCAGCACCATAAGTCAGCAAGTGGCCAAAAACGTGTTTCTGTGGCACGGGCGCAGCTACATCAGGAAAGCGGTGGAAATGTACTTCACTTTCTTGATAGAAGTCCTTTGGGGCAAAGAAAGGATCATGGAGGTATACCTCAACATTGCCGAAATGGGCGATCATGTATTTGGGGTGCACGCGGCCAGCCGGAAGTATTTCAAGTGTGAGCCGCAGCAAGTAGGCAGACAGCAGGCCGCTTTGCTGGCCGCGGTATTGCCCAATCCCATTCGGTACTCTGTGGCTAAACCCTCTGGTTACACGCTGCGGCGCAGAAGAAACATAGCCCGTAACATGAGCCGTTTGGGCGGTAGTGAATATGTGCAGAAATGGTTAAACTAACAAAGATGAACTGGAGCAGTAAAGCATTAAAGGCTATTATGTTATGTGTAGCGCTGTGCATTTGTGGCTGCGCCTCCACTAAATCTTCCAGCACCGCTCCCCAAGAGATTGAACAGGTCATGCGGCAGCAAAGCCAGGCCTGGAACGAGGGGGATCTGGAGAAGTACATGGAACCCTACTGGCGCTCAGACTCTCTGCTGTTCATTGGCAAAAGCGGGCTTACCTATGGCTGGGAGAAGACCTTGCAGAATTACCGCAGAGGCTACCCCAACCCCGAGGCCATGGGCAAACTGACTTTTACCTTTCTGCATACCCAAAAGCTCAGCAAAGACTCTTACTTTGTAGTAGGCAAATGGCACCTGCTCCGGACCATTGGTGACCTGCAAGGGCATTTCTCTTTGGTCTTCAGGAAGATTAACGGTGACTGGAAAAATTGTAGCAGACCATTCCAGTTAAGGAGCAACACTGTTTCACAACCTAATTGAAGAATAAAGATGCGGGGTGCGTTTAGGGGCTCTTTTTGGAAAAAGAGCCCCTAAACGCACCCCGCTTTGTAAATAATATTTCAGTTAGACCAAGAGCCTAAGCTCGCTTTTTGGTGTCTTTGCTGAGGGGCGCCGGCGCTTGCTGGGTGGCGGTACCAGGTGCGTCGCTCTTGTCAATTTCTTTCTGTTCTTCCACTTTCTGCACCTCTTCATGGAAGATGAGGCCAGAGTCAGCGGCGTGTTTGGCAGCGGTGGCGGTGTCTTTCACCAGAAGCATCTCCACCGTTCCCTTCAGTTCCTCAGAAATAGTGGTCACCATCTGCGCGCGCTCCTCGATGTTCACGTCCCTGATGTACACGCAGATGATTCGGCCCGGAAATTTCTTGATCACTTCCTGGTAAATGGGCGCATCCTGCTGTCCGCTGTCGCCAATGAGCACGAAGTTGAGGTGCGGGTAGGTGAGCAAAATGTTCTGGATTTCCTTGAACTTGTGGCTCATGTGGTCGGCCCCGAAGAACTTGTTCTGCATGAGCCCGAAGTCGCGCAGGAGAAGCGGGCCGGCCGGAATGTCGTTCACGTCCAGGAAATCGTGCAACAGGTCATACATGTTCCAGGGGCTGCTGCTCACGTAGAAAAACGGGTTGTTGCGCTTGCCGTTACGGCCCAGTTGCAGAGACCGGTAGAAAGCAGAAACCCCGGCAAAGGGCAAACGGGTGCGGGCATTGTTCAGGAACGTGTGCTGTGACATTTTTAGCAGATCGGTGGCCGAGGTGAGCACAATGGTGTCATCGATATCGGAGATGATGCCGTATTCGGCGTCGGGCGGAGGAACCAGCACGTGTGCTTCAGTCTTAATGCCGGGCTCAAAAGAAGAGATATCGGCGTGTACTAACTCCACTTCCATCTCGTGCCAGATATCTTCCAACTGCAGAGGAGTTTTAGGTTCTAAGTTAATCACGAAATACCCTTCCCGGTCTGTGATTACGGCATGCTCCTGCCCCTGGAAATTAATGCGTACCTGCGCGTCCCGTACCTCATCGCTCTCAAAACGGCGGTACATGTTCACCAGGTTTTTGAGCAGGGTGTCATTGTCGGCCGCGGAGGTGATGCCTTTGTTGGCCAGTACGCGCCCTTTGAGGTAAAGCCGGTTTACGGTGCCGTAGCTCCGGAAGGGAACAATCTGTAAGGGTTTATACAAGCCAAACCTATTCCGGAACCGTTGCATGAACAGGTCAAAAGAATCGTCTACTTTCTCAATGATCTGGCTGGCTTTATTTTTCCAATCGTTTGCCATAGTTTATCTGCTTGGAGGCAAGGCATCTGCAACTGCTTTGCCCTGATGATCATTACTAAAATTGCTATAACCCTAAGTTGCGCTTGAATTCCTGATACTCAGAATTGTCTGCGCCGACGGTTTTACAACCCCGCTGCCGCGCATGCGCCTGAATGTCCTGGATACGGTTGCCGGGAGCGGGGTGCGTACTGATGAACTCCGGCGGGTTCCCGTTTTTCTCCAGGGTCTGCATTTTCTGAAAGAACCCAGCGGCGCCGTCGCAGGCATAGTAATTGGTGGCTCCCAGGTATAGGACAGAGTATTCATCGGCCTCACGCTCATAGTCTCGGCTGAATTTAAGTCCCGCCAACTGGCCCCCAATCTGGCTGGCTACCCGTTCCAGTTCACCGGCATTTTCTCCCAGCACCAGTCTGGTCACAAAGGAGATGCCGTACTGTTTCTGCATTTGTTTGATGGAGTGCCGTTGGTCTGCGTGGGCAATCTCATGCCCTAAGACCCCGGCCAGCTGGTCTTCAGAGTCCAGGTACTGGATGAGGCCCGTAAACACGTAGATATGACCACCCGGAGTGGCAAACGCGTTAAGGTTGCCGGGGTCATTAATAATCTTCACATCCCAGGGAAATTCATCGCGGTAGCTCACCTCCCCAGATTCCAGAATTCTGGCTACAATTTTGTCTAAATGGGCGTAGGCGGCTCTTATTTTGGGGTTGGAGGAATTGCGGTCAAGCAGTTGCCCTTTGGCCCGGTAAGACGAATCTACCTGTTGCGCTACCTGTTGGCCCAGCTGCAAATCATCCTGTATGGAAAACAGCACGCGGTCGCCGTTCTTGTCTGTGCCGCAGCCGCCCAGCCAGAGCCCAGCCGCCAGCAGCAGGGAGGTACAGACGCGGGGGCCAAGGAGAGAGGAGAAGGTGTTATTCATGGGTTAGTTGTTTATCAGATTTCCACTTCTACGGCATTTGCCCAAAAAGAACAATGGCAGAAGAAGGGCAAAGTTTACCAATACTACCGGAAAATAAGTTAAGCTTCCCGTTTAGCGGCCGTTTTTCCTAAAACAGCCCCAAACCAGCCGCACAACTTTTATGTGCGGGAAAAGGTAAAGGAGTAAAGATTTTGACGCCATCCATGGACAACCAGTTAACTCCTCAGGCTTTATACGCAGACGCCGCCGCCTCTGCCCAACAGGCAGGCTTACGCTATTTCCCAGACACCAAACCCGGCATCTCCCGCCAGCAAAAGGGGAAAGAATTTATTTACCTCAGCGCCAAGGGAGAACCCGTCACCGATGAAAAAGTGCTGGACCGGATAAACCAGTTGGTGATTCCGCCCGCCTGGACCAACGTTTGGATCTGTCCTTCGGCCAACGGCCATATTCAGGCCACTGGCCGAGACGACAAAGGCCGCAAACAGTACGTGTATCACCCGCAGTGGCAGCAGGCGCGCAGCCTGAACAAGTTTGGCCGTATGCTGGCCTTTGGGAAGGCGTTGCCGGGCATTAGGAAGCAGGTGGAGAAAGACCTGCGCCTCAAGAAGCTGGAGAAACGCAAGATCCTGGCCATTGTGGTGGAGCTGCTGGATAATTCCTTCATCCGGATAGGGAACCGGGCCTACGCCAAATCTAACAAGTCTTACGGGCTCACCACCCTGCGCGACCGGCACGTGAAAGTGGAGGGCGACCACCTACGGCTAGAGTTTGTGGGCAAGAAAGGCGTGAAGCACGAAATCAGCATCAAAGACCGCCGTCTGGCTCGCCTGGTGAAGCAGTGCCAGGACATTCCGGGGTATGACCTGTTCCAGTACTATGACGAAGACGGCAACCGCCAACCCATAGAGTCCGGCGACGTGAATGAGTACCTTCGCAGCCTGAGCGCCGAGGAGTTCACTGCCAAAGATTTCAGGACCTGGGGCGGCACGGTGCTCATGGTACAATGCCTGGAACAGCTGCTGGATGAAAACCCTGCCATTGAGAAAGAGAAATCGGTGAAAGAGGCCGCCAAAATGGTGGCGCAGGAACTGGGGAACACGCCCAGCGTTTGCAGCAAATATTACATCCATCCAGAGGTGGTGAACCTGTTCAAGCAGGACAAACTCATTGATTACCTCCGGAAGCACGATGCCAAACCCCGCAAAGAGAATCCTTTTCTCTCTAAGACAGAAGAGTTTGTGATTAAGATGCTGAAGGCGGTAAAGTAGGATTAGGTTAAACTTTTCTTTATTTTAAGTGCTTAATCCCCCTGCACATGATCCAGATTGAGACCAACCGGCTCTTGATAAGGCCTCTCACCGAAACACAGCTCCACCTGTACGTGGCCAACAACGGCAGCCTGGAGAAGCAATTGGGAGTTGGGTATTCGCCCAAGGAAATAGCCGAGGATTTAGCCGATGCCCTGGAAAACTATTTTCTGCGGCTGGTGCCCCAGCACCGGGAGCAGTACTATTTCTACACGCTCTGGTCTATCATCCTGAAACAGGGCCAGGTGCTGGTGGGCGATCTCTGCTTCAAAGGCGAACCCGACGAGGAGGGAGAGGTAGAGATTGGCTATGGTACTTACCCGGAATTTCAGCAGCAAGGCATCATGACCGAGGCGGTGGCCGGGCTCCTCCGGTGGTGTTCCACCCGCCCAGACATCCAGACCTTGATAGCGGAAACCGAGGCGGGGAACGAGGCCTCAGAGAAAGTGCTGGAGCGCAACCACTTCCACCGTGATGCCCAAACCCGCGACAATACCTGGTGGAAGTGTTATATAAAAGATTTCAAAGCAGCTGACCAAGCCAAAACGGAGCAGCCTCTACGGGTAGGGTAGACCTATAGGGGCTACATAAATCGGGCTTGCGTTTAGGGGCTGTTTTTGGAAAAACAGCCCCTAAACGCAAGCCCAATGGCTTTGTCTTCTCCGGCGCCTCTTATAATCCTTCGCGGTCAAAGGCGTGCACTTTCACATCTCGTGATTTCTTTACCTTGGTTTCTTTCCCTTTCTCCACCTCAATGCCTTGGCGGGTGTCATACACGCGCGTTTTCTTGGCCCAGCCACTCACAAGGGAATTGTCTTTCACTTCGTCTTCGCCCATGCCGCCGTAGATGTTGACCCTTATCCCTTTCTTGCCTTCGCCCAGCAGAATGAAATTGTCTTCCTCGGCCAAACCGTAGAGTGAAATGCTTTTGGTGTCTTTCTTTCTGAACACCCGGTCATACACCAATAGGTTGCTTTCCTTGTCTTTGCCGGCCATTTGGGAGACGAGCACGCGGGTGTCGCCGTTGGGCAGGCGCTGCACAATAAATTTCTCTTTCTGGTCTGTACCCGCTACCAGTTCATGTTTGGCCAAATGGCGGTACAGCTGCGTGGCTACCTGGGGCAGCTGCGCGCGCCTGCTTTTCAGTTTCTCCAGAATCTCCTGGCCCGTTAAATCATAGACCGCCGTGGGGAGCGTGGCTACCGCCGAGTTTAGGACGCTGTCGGTGAGTTGGTTCTGGAGTTGTACCGCCAATTGCTGCCATTGCTCCAGGGTTACTTCGTTCAGGCAACGTTCATCTATGAACTGTGCATTCTGTAGGTACCCTTCGGGCGAGGTGATCTTGTGTTTAAATGTCTTCATTTTCTTGAGCGGAGCCCAGCTTCGGCTGAAAAGCCAGGGAATAGCCCCGTCATCAAACTTAAAGAAGGCTTGGTCACGGTCTTTGGGGACGGGAGTATAGGTGGTCACCTGGCTGGTGTCATAGACGGCCCACTGCCATTGCCCTTCGTGACGGTCCCAGTCGCCAATGAGCACGTCAAACAACCGGGCTTTGGCAAAAGAGAGCTGGTCTGGTAAGTGAGAATGTTCTGAGAACCGTTTCTCCAGGAAATCTTCGGTGTCCACCAGATTTTTAGCTTTGCCCAGATAGCTTGTAATGGCTTCTTTGCCTTCATATTTCTCTTCCAGCATGAAGACTTTATCCCGGAACTCCACCGAGTTTTTTCCCAGGCCTGTCTCGTTTTTAGGGACGTAGACGTAGCGCGGGTGGCTATGCGGAATTCTGGCCCCGCCTGCCAAATGGGAAACCACCGTGGCCCCGTACGGGTGCGCCGCTGAGGTCTGGTCCCTGAGCAAGTTGGAAAGAAACGTTTTGCGGAGGCCTTTGGGCAGTATTTCCTGCGGATCTTTGTCTACGGAGCGGAGCGAGTATTGCCTTCCGTCCTCGTTCTGGAGAGTAAGGCTAGTGGTCTGGAAACCGCCGCCCATTTTCTCCGGTGTTAACCCTCCGTGCATCTTACTTACATCCAGCACAGGCAGCTTCACGGGCTGGGCCCAAACCTGCCGGTAATGTTTCCCCCAGAAAACCGTGTGCAAAAAGTTTTTGCGGTAATGGGTGCCTGCTACCACGGTGGCAGAATCCCATTTGGCATTAGGTTTTTGGGCCTCGGGGCGCACCAGCGCCGATGTTTGGAAATAATCTTTCTTGGCGCAGCCGAAGTGGAGTAGAACCACGCCTCCCATATAGATCAGTAGTTTACGCATGTGTCTCATTAGATCATCTGCCATACCGCAACTAAGGCAGAAAGGTTATAGCGGCAACTTATTGTTGGTTGCTGGGGAAGCAATCTTCCTGCCAACAGAACTTAGCGGTGGGTATATAAGTATAAATACGCGCTTATGTTATTTGCCAAATCATCTTCCAAGAGGTCATGCCAAGCCAGAGTCCTCCTTCTGTTTATCCTGCATCTGCCGTTCTTTTACCCAGAGACTGTCTTTGCTCAGGCAAAAGAAGCTTCTACTAAGGTGGCGGCTGGTTCGCATTACCAGAAAAGCGCCTTTCACCGGTTCTGGTGGGGAAAGCATTACCGCAGAATTTGGGCTGAACCCGTGGAGGTGCCGTATTTCAGGCTACAGGACTTCAAGGGTGGAGCAAAGCCTTTGGTGCAGGGCGGTAGTTTTCAGACCAAGAACCTCCGCATCATGACCCCAGACAGCCAGGAGTATGTGTTAAGATCCATTGACAAAGACCCGTCCAAAGCTTTGCCACCGTTTTTGCAGCGCACCTTTGTTGCCAACCTCATGCGGGACCAGACCAGCGTCATCCATCCTTACGGCGCTTTTATTGTAGCCGCGCTGGCCAAGGCCGCCGATGTGTACCATACCAATCCCATGCTGGTCTATATTGCCGATGACCCGGCGCTGGGGGAGTTCCGGCACGAATTTGCCCACATGCTGGCGCTGCTGGAAGAAAGGCCCGATGGCAACTGGAAGAATCTGGAGAGTTTCGGGAACCCAGAGGAAGTGATCAGCTCCAAAAAAGCCTTTGAGCGCATGGTCAGTAACCCGCTGCATCAGGGAGAGGCCCGCCGGTATCTGCGCTCCCGCCTCTTTGACATGTGGCTGGGCGACTGGAGCCGCAGGGAAGATCAATGGCGCTGGGCGGTGCATTGGCAGGAGGGCATCACCCACTATTCTCCCATTCCGCGCGACCGCGACCACGCCTTCTTTAAGTTCAATGATGGCGTGCTCACTAAAATGGTAAGTATGTTCAAGCCCAACTACCAGAGCTTTGACAAAACCATAGAAAGCACAAATGTGAAAGGCCTCATGAAGAGCTCCAGAGAGATGGACGCTTATCTGCTGACCTATGTCACGAAGGAAGAGTTTGAGCAGGAGGCCCTGGCACTGCAGCAAAAACTGACCGATGCCGTCATTGACCAAGCCCTGCAACAGTGGCCTCCCCAGATACAGGAACTGTCTTTGAAGAAATTTTCCACTTCGCTCAAAAGCCGCCGCAAAGACCTGTTGAGGGCTGCCCGCGTGTTTTACAAAGAGATTAACCGAGAAGTGCACTTACCCGGCACCGATGGTGAAGACCTGTTTGAGTTGAGCTTTGAGAAAGATGGAACCCTGCTGGTGCAGCATTGGGATAAAACGCCCGGCAAAGACAAAAGACTGCTCCACCATAGAACCTTCCGCCCGTCTGAGACGAAAAAGCTGTCTATTTACGGTTTGGGAGAAGAAGATACGTTTCTTCTGAAAGGCGAGGGGACCAACAAAATGCAGATCAAACTTTACGGCGGGGAAGAGACCGATGAACTCCAGCTTGCTCCTGGACTGCGCCTGAAAGGGAAAAAGATACAGGTGCTGGATGAGGAAGATGGAAATGAGTACCCCCGCCACCGCAGGCTTAAAAAGAAAACATATACCCCGGCGGCCAATGAATTTGATGGCAAGGGCTGGCTCCTGCGCTACCGCCTGCACTAGTGCGTTTAGGGGCTCTTTTTCTAAAAACAGCCCCTAAACGGAAAATCATGCCGCCTCTGAAAACACCAATACCTTGTCCTGGTGCTTGGTGCGCATGTAGCCCCTTATGATCTGCTGCGTGTCTTTGTTGTCATTGTAATACTTGATCACGCCCTTGAAATCTTCAAGGGAGCTGGCGCTGAACGTCTCGTCAAAATACCCGAAGCCTAGGTAACGGCCGTTGTCTACCACCACCGCAGATTTCTCCTCGGCATGCCGGCCTTTGCCAATGATCACGAACGAGTCATGGTCATACCGGAACGCGTCCAGAGCTTCCACCACGCGCTGGTTGTATTCCTCCGGCGATTCCTTTCCCACGCAGGCGCCTTTGCACTGGTGCACCTGGTAATCAAAGCAGGGGCCGTTGGTTTTGTACAGGTCGCAGAGCTTCTGGCACAGGTTGTACTTGGCCACCCGGCTGTACAGGAAGTTCTTGGCCTGGAACTGGTTGGACATGGTCAACAGCGGCGGTACTTCAGTTTTGGCTTTCTGGAACGTGAGGCGCAGGTACCCATCCTGGTCATAATAAGAATAGATGCCTGAATGGTACACGCTCCGGCGCTGGGCCCGGTTGTAGAAGGGTTTGCGCTTCTTGATCTCGTCAGATTCAAACAGCAGGGCCACCAGTTCACTTCCCGTCCGCTCATAGGTAATGCTGGCAATGCGGTTCTTGAACTCAATGGACTTCTTGCTCTTAAAGTCAATGTTGAAGTGCTGGATGATCCGCTTCCGGATGCTCTTGCTCTTGCCCACGTAGATGATCTCGCCGTGCTCGTCATGGAAATAGTACACACCGGCTTCCAGCGGAAGGGCATCTACCATGTCTTTGGAAATGGCAGGAGGCAGCAGCGATGTCTTTATTTCCTTGGAGATGGAAGATGCCTCCAGCAGTTTGTCGTCCTGGGAGTCATCCACTTTCTTCTTGTCTATCTTGAGCAGGCGGTCAAAAAGTACGGCGGTGGCCTCGGCGTCGCCAATGGCGCGGTGCCGCATCTGCAGCGGGATGTTGATGCTCTGGCAGAGTTTGCCCAGACTGTAAGAGGGGAGTCCCGGCATCAGTTTGCGGCTGAGGCGCACGGTGCACAAGGTCTTCCGCTGGAAGGTGAAGCCAAGGTCGGCAAACTCCTTCTTCACGAAAGAGTAATCAAAACGCACGTTGTGGGCCACAAACACATTGCCCTCCGTGATCTGCACAATCTGCTTGGCCACCTCATGGAACTTGGGCGCGTCTTTCACCATCTCGTCGGTGATGCCGGTAAGCTGCGAGATGAAGAACGGAATGGGCCGCCCCGGATTGATGAGGCTGTGGAACTGGTCTACCACCTGATTTCCGTCATGGATGAAGATCGCGATCTCCGTGATGCGGTCATCGGCGGGTTGGCCTCCGGTGGTTTCTATATCTATGATGGCGTACACGCGCAGCGGTTAAGGTGGAAGATGATACTAGTGGGTTTAGTAAAAGAACCAAAAAATTAGCAAGATCGTTTCATGCCTTCGGTTTAGGTTGTATCTGTAAACCAAAAAAGCAGCCTTGTCAGCTGCTCTTCAGTGGTGATGGTTTTGCGTTTAGGGGCTGTTTTTGGAAAAAGAGCCCCTAAACGCAAATTCAACCGTCCTTCCGTTGTTTCAGTTTAGTTAAGAGCCGGTTCTTTTTGCTCTCCTGCTGCACGTCATTCAGCAGAAACCCGAACGGCTGCAAAGGGCCGTACGCATCAAAAATCACTTTGAGAATGGCGATGATAGGGATGGACAGGATCATGCCTGGCGCGCCCCAGATCTCGCCGCCCAGGATCAGGGCCACAATGGCGGCAAACGGATTGATGCTCACTTTGGAACCTACCACGTACGGCGTGATGAAATTCCCCTCCAGGAACTGCACAAACCCAAAAATCCCAATCACAATGAGCATCTGTGCCGCCGATCCTGTATTCACCAACACGAACATAGCGGGCAGCATGGCGCCAATCAAAATACCTATGTAGGGAATCACCGTCAGGATTGAGGCCAGCACCCCAAAGAAAATAGCGTATTCCACCCCCATGATCAGGAGACCCACCGAGTTCAGGATAGAAACCACCACAATCACAATCAACAGACCAGATAGGTACCCCTGCACAACGCGCTGAATATTGTCTACGGTTTCCATGAGCGGTTCCCGGCGGTCTCTGGTAATGAACTGAAACATGAACTGGCGCAAGTGGTCGCGGTAGTACAGCATGCAGAACACGTAAATAGGAATGAGGGAAAGCACCGTGAGCGCCCCGGTAGTAAGGGAGATAGTGCTGCCCAGAAAAGCGGTACCGGTTTGGGTCACGTTCCCTAAGGCCTTTTGCAGGAACTCACTTTTATTCGTAGGCTTTATCCCGAAACGCTCAAACAAAAAGGTTTGGAACTTGGCCAGCAGCAAAGACAATTTGCTGTTGATCTCAGACAACTCACTGGAAAAATTACTGATCTGCGCCGACAGAAACCAGATCAGCAGCCCTAGGATCAGAATCACAATGACCAGGGAAATTACAATGGCTAAAGCCCGGGGCAGCCGTTTTTCCATCCCTCTGGTCATGGGCAGTAGCAGCAACGCGAACAAACCGGCAAAGCAGATAGGAATGAGCACCGGACTGAAAGTCTGCAAAAAGTGGAGCAGCAGGAAAAGGCCCAGCAGGATCACTGTGTATTTAAAGTAAGAAGGTAGTTTTATTTCCATTTGGATTTAGGTTCAGGCTTAGATGAAGTATTGCTAATAATTTTAGTTTTTAAGTTGTTGTTATTCACTTTTTTGCTAACTTTAGCTAATTAAATAAGCAAAAGTAGAGGCTTTAAATGAACCGCGAAGCCCCCTATTTGGTTATCTACACGGGATGAATAATCTCTTTCTGCATAGCCTCTCCAGAAGAAAAGGTTGCCCTGAGAGCACAAGATTTGGGATTATTGTTGTTCATTCGCGGTTCTGATGGCAAAGTACACGCAAAAATTCTTTTATTTTACCTAATTCTACTAAACCCTAAAGTTCCCTATGGCAGAACTGACTGATGTTTCCTACAACGAGGATAGTATACGTTCCCTTGACTGGCGTGAACACATCCGGCTGCGCCCGGGTATGTACATTGGTAAGTTGGGCGACGGCTCCTCTCCCGATGATGGGATTTACATTCTTGTAAAAGAGGTGATTGACAACTCCATTGATGAGCACATGATGGGGCATGGTCGCACTATTGAAGTAAAAATTTCTGACCACAAAGTAGTAGTGCGTGACTACGGCCGTGGTATACCGCTGGGCAAGGTAATTGATTGTGTGAGCAAGATCAATACCGGTGGTAAGTATGACAGCCGGGCCTTCCAGAAATCTGTGGGCTTAAACGGGGTGGGTACCAAGGCGGTGAACGCACTGTCTACGCACTTCAGAATCCAGTCTGTGCGTGAAGGACAAACAAAGGTAGCTGAGTTTGTGCGCGGTGAACTGGTGAATGATGAGCCGCTGCAGGAGACCAACCAGCGCAACGGTACCACCACCACCTTTGTGCCAGATGACACCATCTTCAAGAACTACCACTTCATCCCTGAGTTTCTGGAGAACCAGATCTGGAACTACGTGTACCTGAATGCAGGTCTCACCATCCACTTTAACGGACAGAAGTACTACTCAGAGAACGGTCTGAAAGATCTTTTGTCCCGCAAGATTGATGAGGAGAGCATGCGTTACCCTATCATCCACCTGAAGGGGGAGGATATTGAGTTCGCACTCACCCACGGCAACGACTATGGCGAGGAATATTATTCCTTTGTGAACGGCCAGTACACCACCCAAGGCGGTACCCACTTAGCGGCTTTCCGCGAGGCGGTGGTGAAGACAGTGCGTGAGTTCTACAAAAAAGACTATGATGCCACAGACATTAGAGGTTCTATTGTAGGCGCTATTGCCATCCGGGTGCAGGAGCCGGTGTTTGAAAGCCAGACCAAAACCAAACTAGGCTCCATCAACGTGGCCCACGACGGGCCAACGGTGCGTAACTTCGTGAATGATTTCGTGAAGGAGCACCTGGACAACTACCTGCACAAAAATCCAACGGTAGCCGAGGCGCTGAAGAAAAGGATAGAGCAGAGTGAGCGCGAGCGCAAGGACATGGCTGGGATTAAGAAACTGGCTAACCAGCGCGCCAAGAAAGCGAACCTTCACAACAAAAAACTGCGCGACTGCCGCTTCCACTTAGGTGAAGGCAAGGAGCAGGAAAAAGAAGCGTTGACCACTCTGTTCATCACGGAGGGGGATTCGGCTTCCGGTTCTATCACTAAGTCCCGAAACGTGGAGTTAGAGGCGGTGTTCAGTTTGCGCGGAAAGCCTTTGAATTGCTTTGGGTTGAAGAAGAAAATCGTTTACGAGAACGAAGAATTTAACCTGCTGCAACACGCCCTCAATATTGAAGAAGGGCTGGAGGGGCTTCGCTATAACCGCGTAGTAATCGCCACAGACGCTGACGTGGACGGCATGCACATTAGGCTGCTCATGATGACGTTCTTCTTGCAGTTTTTCCCAGATCTGGTAAAGAACGGCCACTTGTATATCTTGGAGACTCCTTTGTTCCGCGTGCGGAATAAGAAGGAAACCATTTACTGCTATGATGAGCAGGAAAAGCAAAACGCCATGCGCAAATTGGGCAAGAACCCGGAGATCACCCGCTTTAAAGGTTTGGGAGAGATCTCACCGGAGGAGTTCGGTAAATTCATTGGCGAGAATATTCGCTTAGAACCGGTGATCCTGGGTAAGACGGAGCAGAACCTACAGAAGATTCTGTCTTACTACATGGGCAAGAACACGCCGGAGCGTCAGCAGTTTATTATTGAGAATTTGAAGATTGAAAAAGATATAGTAGAGGAGGTATATGCTTAACGAAGAATTGGAAAACGAGAACAACCTGGAACTGGAGGGGCAACTGGAAGGTGAAGAGACCATCCATGATATTGTCTCGGTTTCAGGTCTCTACGAGAACTGGTTTCTGGACTATGCCTCTTATGTAATTCTAGAGCGGGCCGTGCCTGCCCTGGAAGATGGTTTCAAGCCGGTTCAGCGCCGCATCATGCACGCCATGAAGGAAATGGACGATGGCCGTTTCAACAAAGTGGCGAACATCATTGGCCAAACCATGCAGTACCACCCACACGGCGATGCTTCCATTGGAGACGCCATCGTGAACCTAGGGCAAAAAGACCTGCTCATTGACACCCAAGGGAACTGGGGCGATGTGCGCACCGGTGATAGCGCCGCGGCGGCCCGTTATATTGAGGCTCGTCTTACTAAATTCGCGCTGGATGTGGTGTTCAATCCGCAGACCACGGAGTGGCAGTTGAGCTATGACGGCCGCAAAAACGAGCCGGTGACCTTACCGGTAAAATTCCCGTTGCTGCTGGCGCAGGGGGTGGAAGGGATCGCCGTAGGCTTGTCTACCAAGATCATGCCCCACAACTTCCGAGAGCTGATCAAAGGCTCCATTGACGTCCTTAAAGGCCGTAGAACACAGCTGTTGCCAGACTTCCCTACGGGTGGCTTAGCCGATTTTACCAACTACAACGGTGGCTCCAAAGGGAGCAAGATCCGTTTGCGTGCCACCATTGAGAAAGTAGACAAATCACTTCTGATCATCCGTGACGTACCGTATGGCACCACCACCACGGCGTTGATGGAGTCCATTGTCAAAGCCAGTGAGAACAACAAGATCAAAATCAAGAAGGTAATTGACAACACGGCCAAAGACGTGGAGATTCAGGTGCATATTCCGCCAGGGATTTCTCCTGACCTAACCATTGACGCCTTGTATGCCTTCACAGATTGTGAGATTTCTATTTCGCCCAACACTTGCGTCATTATTGAGGACAAACCTCGGTTCATGACCGTTGATGATTTGCTGCAAATGTCTACGGTGAAAACTGTGCGCTTGCTGGAGCGCGAGTTGGAGATTAAGCTGGGAGAACTGGAAGACAAATGGCACCAATCTTCCCTAGAGAAAATCTTCATTGAGAACCGGATCTACCGTGACATTGAAGAGTGTGAAACTTGGGAAGCCGTTCTGGAAGCCATTGACAAAGGCCTTGATCCATATAAGCCACTGCTGCGCCGCGAGGTGACGCAAGACGATATCATCCGCCTCACGGAGATTAAAATTAAGCGTATCTCCAAATTTGATGCTTTCAAGGCAGATGAGTATATCAAGAAACTGGAGGCGGAAATGGCGGAGGTGTTGGATAACTTAGCTAACCTTACCCGTTACGCCATCAGCTATTTTGAAGGCTTACTGGCCAAGTATGGCAAAGGGAAAGAGCGTAAAACCCAGATCAGAACTTTTGATGTGGTGTCTGCCCAAAAGGTAGCGGTAGCCAACCAGAAGCTGTACGTGAACCGCAAAGACGGCTTTGTGGGCTATGGCCTCAAAAAAGACGAGCTTGTATGTGATTGCTCTGACATGGATGACATCATTGCCATTAGAAAAGACGGTAAGTTCATGGTATCCCGCATCAGTGACAAGATTTTCATGGGTAAAGACATCATTCATGTAGGCGTTTACAACAAGAATGATGAGCACATGGTCTACAACATGATCTATGTTGATGGTAAGACAGGTATTTCGTATGCCAAACGATTTGCAGTTACCTCCATTACCCGTGATAAGGAGTATGATCTTACTAAAGGCGAGAAAAACTCCAAAGTGGTTTACTTAACGGCAAACCCAAACTCAGAGTCTGAGGTAGTAAGTATTCAGTTACAGCCAGCCAGTGCCGCCCGCGTGAAACAGTTTGACTTTGATTTTGCGGAACTGCTCATTAAAGGCAAAGGCTCACAAGGAAACATCGTGACTAAGCACCCCATCAAGAAGGTGACGCAGAAAGCCTTGGGTGAATCTACCCGTGGCGGACGTGAGATTTATTACGATGAAGTGATTGGGCGTTTGAATACCGAGAACCGTGGTCGATATCTGGGATCTTTCAATACAGATGACACTATTTTGGTGATCTACAAAGATGGTTCCTATGAATTGACTTCGTTTGAGCTATCCAACCACTATGATGTCCCTAACATTGAGGTGGTTCATAAATTCTCCCCTGAATTGGTAGTATCTGCCATTTATACCGAAGGAGAAACGAAAGTTTCTTATGTAAAGCGGTTTACGGTAGAGACCAGCACGGTAGGCAAACGGTTTACCTTTATTAGCGAAACCAAAGGCTCTAAGCTGCTGGCAGCCTCTGTGCATCCAGAACCTAAAGCAGAGATAAAATTGCAGCGCGATAAGAAATCTGAAAAGGAAACAGATGTTCTGTTGCTGAGCGAGTTTATAGATGTGAAAGGCTGGCGTGCCATGGGCAATAAGCTCAGCTACTTTAAGATCTTTGGAGTAACTATCCAAAAGGAGGAAGAAGTTGAGCCAACAAAGTTAAAAAATGGTACTAAACCAGTAAAATCTTTAAAAGTTGAGCCTCAAATAATGCAAGAGGCAACTGCTTCATTTTCAGTAGGAGAGGAAGTTTCCCTTGGTATAAATACATTACAACCTGTATTGGATTTACCCGTAGAAACAGAACCAATCGAGGATCTACAAAAACCAGCCAAAACCCCTAAGAAGCAGCTTAACCTTTTTTAGGAGTTTAGAGAAAGATTTTGTAGATTCCGCTGGCAATAGACAGGTAGTTTTAACGGGGAATATGCAGAAGACTTTTAAACTCTTATTTTTAATGATCCTGCTAATAAGTTCTCCGAACTTGGTGGCCATTTCTGGCGGCCTAGGTTCGGAGAACTTGCTTTGGGAGGCAAATCAGCTTTATAAAGATTATAAAGATGCTGAAGCGCTGGCTAAATATGAGCAACTTCTTGCATCTGAGCCTGAGCAGCAGGAAGCTTTGATCAAAGCCAGTATTGTCTGTGGCCGTATTGGCAGTAGATTCCCAGATGATACTCAAAAAAGCCAATATTATCAAAAAGCCTTCACCTTTGCCCAAAGAGCTCTACTGGTAGATAGCTCAGTGGCGGAATCTAATTATATCATGGCGCTCTCCCTGAGCAATCTGTGCCAAACCGTTACTTTAAAAGAGCGGATGGTGCAGTTAAACCAGATCAAGACCTTCTTGGATAGAGCTCTGGCAAAAAATCCCAGACATGCCGACTCATGGCACCTAATGGGCAGATGGTCTTTCAAAGTAGCCAATCTTTCTTTTACAGAACGCTCTGCCAACCGCCTGCTTACGCATCTTCCGCTTCCTATATCTTCTAATCAGGCAGCCATTGAAGCAATCTCCAAAGCCATAGAGCTTGACCCCTCAAATTTGCTTTATTACTATGATCTGGCACGCGTACAGCGGGAAGCGAATTTATCCAATGACTGTGTCCAAACCCTTCAGCGGGCGCTAGACCAGAAGTTAACCACTACAGAAGACCTTGAAGTAAGCAGAAGATGCAGAATACTCTTACAGGAAGTGCTTAAAGTAAGAGCTTAGCCAATCATAAACAGGAATGCCCGCCTTGCCAACGGTACCTTTAGAGAGGTGCCGTTGGCAAGGCGGGCATTCCTGTTTAGAGCCTCTTTTTCTAAAAATAAGGGAAAAACAAAGATGCCATAGGGGTTTATTGGAATAGGCTGTCTAGTAAAAGGAACTATTCGAACGGTGGCAGTAGCTAACCTCTGCATATTTCATTTTTTTGTGCCACAATTTTCTAAACAAATAGCAGAAACAATATATAAAGCTTTATACCATTCTTTATATTAGTAAATCCAATACCCATCTGGTGAGAAAGTTATTCCTTTATATTCTTCTACTTCTTTGCACCAGGTTAGGGTACGCCCAAACTTCACCACTGAGTGGTAAAGTGATTGATGCAGACACTAGAAAAGAGCTGGAGTATGTAACCGTTCATCTGCATTCTCAGAAAGTGCCTGTTTTCACAGATGAGGCAGGAAGGTATAAACTCGTTAAATTCAATTCCAAAGATACCGTCACCTTTACCCTTATGGGCTATGTGGCGCAATTCAAGCCGGTGCAAGAGTTACGGCAGAATGCAACGGTGGAATTGAAACGGCAGAGTTACGCCATTCAGGAGATAGTGGTGCGGCCAAAAGAGAATCCTGCCTTTAGAATTGTGCGGTCGGCGGCCAGAAATAAGCATCTGTACCTGCCGGAGAACCAGACCTACCTTCAGTTCAGGACCTATACTCTTATGAAAGGCAGCATTTTGGAAAAAGATGCCGTTGATCAAAAGAAAAAGTTCTCCAAGCGCTACGCCCCGTATCTGGACAGCCTTAGCATTTATGCAGAAGCTGGTTCCCGTACGGCCTCTTTACCCATCTTCCAGTCTGAGACGGTAAAAGAGAGTTATTTTTCCCAAAGCCCGCGCAAGTCCAAGGAGATTCTGAAAGCCAGTAAAATAATTGGTGTGGGCATTGAGCGGGAGAGTCAGATGGCGCAGCTGTTGAACGCCCAGTCTGAGCATTTCTCTCTGAACCAGAACTGGCTGCGCATGTTTGACAAAGACTTCGTGAGCCCGATCGCTAATCAGTGGGCTAGTTACTATGACTATGACCTGGAAGATAGTATGGAAACGGCTGCGGGTAAACTCTACCGACTCAAAGTCATACCCAAACGTACCCAAGATCTTGCTTTCCAAGGAACCATCTGGATTGCGGAGGGTACCTATGCTTTACGCAGGGTGGAGTTGAAACTAAACAAAGACGCGGCCCTCAATTTTGTGAGCGATTTGCAAATTGTACAAACCTGGGATGAGCAACAACCGGCTCTTTTGCCTGTTTCCAGCAAGCGCAGATTCCAAATCACGGGTTTGCCGGGTACAGACGTGCGATTATTTGTGGAGACAACAACTACATATGCCGATGTTGTGTTGGGGCAGCCTAAACCGGAAAGCTTCTTTGACATGACGCACCAGATCAGTGATTCTGCTTTGAAACATCAGGAAAGCTTTTGGCAGGCGGTTCGGCCGATGGCCTTCACTCCGCAGGAACAGAAACGGGTAGAATCCATTGCGCAGATCAACCAGTTGCCTGAGATAAAGAGCGCGGTTAAATTGGTGAGAGTGGTGGTTGAAGGACATCTGCCGGTGAATGAGAAACTGGAATTCGGCCCGGTATTCGGTACGTACGTGTACAACAATGTGGAAGGGCACCGCTTTCAGGTGGGAGGGCGCACTACCCAGGCTTTTCACCCCAATTGGATCCTGAATGGCTATCTGGCGTATGGCACCAAAGATCAATCCATCAAAAGTTTATTGAATCTGCGGTATATAGCCAACCGGGAGCTGTGGACAGAATGGGGAGCGAGTTACATGAATGATGTAGGCCCGGCAGCCATGAACTTAGACAATGCCCAAATCAATAGTCTTTTTTTCTCTTCCTTCCGGTGGGGGACTATGAACTTCCCTTACCAGCAGGAACGCATTCAGTTGTGGGCGGAGCGTGAATGGTTCCCAAGTTTCAGGCAACGGCTTACATTTAGGCACGCCAATTACAAGCCTGTCTTTGAGGTTAAACCAATAACCGCAGACAGGGAAGAGACTAAGTTTTCAGGATTTACAAGTACAGATGTGGTGCTAAGTTTACGCTTCTCCCCAGATAGGAAAATGCTGATTAGGCACTATGAGAAAATACCCATCTCCAATTCAAATGCCCCCATCATCGGTTTGGATATCTCAGCGGGGCTAAGCGGCTTAATGAATTCAGATTTGTCATATCAGGATATAGCTCTTTCCCTGGAGCAGCGGGTGCGGGCGGGCATTTTTGGGTACGGGCGTTACTATTTGAAAGCCGGGAAAACCTTCACTAAAGTTCCGCTGCCTCTATTGCAGATTCCTATTGGCAATGAAACGCCCTTCTTCATTTTGCAGGGATATAACTTGATGCCTTTCTTCGCCTTCGCCACCGATGAATACGTTTCCCTGCGGTATGACCATCATTTTGAAGGTGCCTTCTCTTTAACCAACCGCTTGCCTCTGTTGAAGAAGACCAAGCTGCAACTGGTGGCGGGCGGGGCAGTATTGTACGGGCGTCTGTCTGACAGAAACAAACCAACAGAAGCTGTGGCGGTCACGGGTAACGGCAACTTCAGAGGCTTAGGCAAAGACCCATACGCCGAGGTGAACATCGGGTTCAAAAACATATTCCAGTTGTTCAGGGCAGACCTGGTGCACCGGCTAACGTACCGGAACCTGGATGCGCCGCTTTGGGGAGTGCGGCTCTCTGTTTCAGTGAACCCATAGCGTTTAGGGGCTGTTTTTTTAGAAAACGGCCCCTAAACGCATTAGAAACTTCACCGGAAATAGTACCTTTGCTCATCAAATCGTTTTTTCCCTCTGCTGGTATGCGTCTTCTTTGTTTTCTTATAGGTTTGCTGGGCTTGCTTTCCGCATGCTCCCAAAAGGCTTCAGAAGAAAGAATGTTCCATCCGGGACGGGTAGACAGCAGCATACCCTCCCAGATCAATGAACTCACCAGAGCATTGGAGCAACGCAATCCGCAGCCGGAGTGGTTTGTGAAAAGGGCCAAACTGTATCTGGCGCTGGAGAAAACCCAGCCTGCCTTCAAAGACCTTTCCACGGCTACGGCCCTGGATCCTTCTTTGGGCGAGGCGTATTTCTGGAAGGCCAAGATTCTAACCGGCGGGCAGCAGTACCAGGAGGCCATGAAGATGATGATGCAGGCCAAAGCCTTCAATTTCTACTCCCCAGAATCTGAGGCCATTTTAGCTGAAACCTACGTAGGACTGAACCTGTATGACCGGGCGCTTAGCCACGGCAGTAAAGCCATCAAGCTAAGACCCGGCGAAGCCAAATTTTACGTGCTGCTGGCCAAAGCCCAGGCGGGAACCGGAGACACTACCCGGGCGTTGTTTAATTTGAACCGAGCACTGCTCAGAGATTCGGCTTCATTGCCAGCGTTCCGGGAACTGAGCGCCATCTACACCGCCCGTAAGCAGTTTGACCAGGCTCTGCCTTTCGTGCAGGCGGGGGTAGGAAAGCAGCCGGAGGAGGGATTCTGGTGGCAGCAGTTGGGACGCAACTTCCTGAGCCGCAGCCTCACCGATACGGCGGCTGCCTGTTTTGCCAAAGCCATCCAGCTGAAGCCCGATGACGCCGCCGCATATGCCGGTCTGGGAGAGACGTGGTACAAGAAACGTCAGTACAGCACAGCTCTCCCCAGCCTCCTGAAAGCGAACGAGCTTGGCTTGCCCCTCACGGAGCATAACCGCTGGATTCTGGCTTCCTGTCTGGAATGGACCGGTCAAAAAGAGGCCGCCCGCCCGCATTACGTTTTTTTAACCAGAAAATATCCGCAGAACCCACGCTATAGTGTAGCTTTGCAACGCATAAGTAGGCCAGTGGAGAAACCAAAGATGGATACATTGAGCGCCATAACGGTTTTTTAGCTATTTTGCCGAAAACATGCCCAACCTGAAGAAGTTTATTCTGTCTATATGATCCATATTACCTTACCAGACGGTTCGGTCCGTGAGTACCAGGAGGGAGTGACCGGCATAGAGATTGCCGCCTCCATCAGTGAAGGTTTAGCCCGCAACGTTTTGGCCGTGAAAGTAAACGGCCAGGTATGGGACCTGACGCGCCCCATCACCCAGGACGCCTCCATCCAACTCCTGACCTGGAACGACGACGAAGGGAAAGCTACCTACTGGCATTCTTCCGCCCACTTAATGGCAGAGGCGCTGGAGGCCTTGTACCCAGGCGTGAAGCTGGGCATTGGTCCGTCCATTGAGAACGGCTTCTACTATGACATTGACCTAGGCGATGACCGAATTCTTTCTCAAGAGGATTTCCCGGCCATTGAGCAGAAAATGCTGGAACTTGCCCGCCAGAAAAGTGAGTACATCCGTCAGCCCATCAGCAAGGCGGAAGCCATCGCTTACTTCACGGAGAAAAACGACCCTTACAAGCTGGATTTGCTGCAGGGACTGGAAGACGGTTCCATCACCTTCTATACCCAGGGCAATTTCACTGACCTTTGCCGGGGGCCGCACATTCCAAACACTGGTTTTATCAAGGCGGCCAAACTGATGAACGTAGCCGGTGCCTATTGGCGCGGTGACGAGAAGAGCAAGCAGCTTACCCGCGTATACGCCATCACGTTCCCTAAGCAGAAAGAACTGACTGAGTACCTGGAGCGCCTGGAGGAGGCCAAACGCCGCGACCACCGCAAACTGGGGAAAGAGATGGAATTGTTCGCCTTCTCAGAGAAAGTAGGCATGGGCTTGCCGCTGTGGTTGCCTAAGGGCACCATGCTGCGTGAGCGCCTGGAGCAATTTATGCGCAAGGCTCAGCAGAGAGCAGGGTACCAGCCGGTAGTTACCCCGCACATCGGTTCTAAGGAACTGTATGTGACCTCAGGTCACTATGAGAAGTATGGCGCAGATTCTTTCCAGCCCATCCGGACTCCCAATGAAGGAGAAGAGTTCTTCCTGAAACCCATGAACTGCCCGCACCACTGCGAGATCTATAAAACCCGTCCTAGGTCCTATAAAGAGTTACCGGTGCGGCTGGCTGAGTTCGGGACCGTGTACCGGTATGAGCAGAGCGGGGAATTACACGGGTTAACCCGCGTTAGGGGCTTTACCCAAGATGATGCCCACATTTTCTGCCGCCCAGATCAGGTAAAAGAGGAGTTCACGAAGGTGATTGACCTGGTGTTGTACGTGTTCAAGGCGTTGGGCTTTGAGAATTACACGGCCCAAATCTCATTGCGCGACCCAGAGAACAAAGCCAAATACATTGGTTCTGATGATCTGTGGGAGAAAGCCGAAAATGCCATTATTGAAGCGGCTACGGAGAAAGGACTACCTACTGTAACTGAATTGGGCGAGGCTGCGTTCTATGGACCTAAGCTAGACTTCATGGTGAAAGATGCCCTTGGCCGCAAGTGGCAGTTGGGAACCATTCAAGTAGATTACAACCTGCCAGAGCGGTTTGACCTGGAGTATATTGGCTCAGATAATGAGAAACACCGTCCGGTAATGATTCACCGGGCACCTTTTGGTTCTTTGGAGCGTTTTGTAGCCGTATTGATTGAACACTGCGGTGGTAATTTCCCGCTGTGGCTCAGTCCAGATCAGGTAGCCATTCTGCCTATTTCTGAAAAATACCACGACTACGCACACCAGGTGAACGCCCTGCTGGCCGACCAAGACATTAGAGGGTACATTGATACCCGTGATGAGAAGATTGGCCGTAAGATCAGAGATGCCGAGGTGAGCAAGGTGCCGTACATGATCATTGTGGGCGAGAAAGAGCAGGAGAATGAGATTGTCTCTGTCCGTAAACATGGCTTAGGCGACATGGGTACCATGCCGGTAAATGCCTTCGTGCAGAACTTCAGAGAAGTGCTGGCAGAGTTGCTTGGATAAAAAATATAGAAGATTACTTTTATTATAAAAGGGAAAACGCGATATTCGCACCCTGAATGTGAAACCTTAATTAAGGAGGTACAACTATTTCTACGAATAACAAACGCTACGTGCCACGTGGCAAGGTTGAAGAAGCGCATCGCATCAATCAGCGTATTACCGGTTTACGTGAGGTAAGGGTGGTAGGCGAGAACGTGGAGCCAGGCATTTACACCATTGAGCAAGCACGCCGGATGGCGCAGGAGCAGAATCTTGACCTGGTGGAGATCTCGCCAAAAGCAGATCCGCCGGTTTGCCGCATCATTGACTATTCTAAGTTCAAGTACGAACAGAAGAAGAAGCAACGCGAGATGAAGGCCAAAACCACGAAGGTGGTGATGAAGGAAATCCGCTTTGGGCCTAACACAGATGAGCATGACTTTGAGTTTAAACTGAAGCACGCCCGCCAGTTTTTAGCGGAAGGTGCAAAAGTGAAGGCTTATGTGCACTTTGTGGGTAGAACCATCGTCTTCAAAGAGCGCGGCGAGTTGCTGTTGCTGAAGTTTGCCCAGGCGCTTGAAGAGGTAGCCAAGGTAGAACAGCTCCCTAAATTGGAAGGAAAACGGATGTTCCTGTTTTTGGGGCCGAAAGCGAAGAAATAAAACTTCACTATTTATATAAACCATGCCTAAAGTTAAAAGCAAATCAGGGGCTAAGAAGAGATTCACCCTGACAGGTACTGGCAAAATCAAGCGTAAACACGCTTATAAAAGCCACATCCTGACCAAGAAGACCACCAAGCAGAAGAGAAATCTGACTCACACTGGTTTAGTTAGCGCCGCTGACCACGCCAACGTGATGAACATGCTTGCGTCTTAACCCAATCAATTTATCACAATTGTTTCATCGGGAACTGGTAACTAAGAATTAAACCGAGATCACCAGCCCCAAAAAAAAGTAGAAATGCCTAGATCGGTCAATGTAGTGGCTGCCCGCCACAAGAGAAAAAGAATCATGAAAATGGCCAAAGGTTACTTTGGCCGTAGAAAGAACGTTTGGACAGTAGCCAAAAACGCAGTAGAGAAAGGTTTACTTTACGCCTACCGCGATAGAAAAGCGAAAAAGAGAGACTTCCGTGCTCTTTGGATTCAGCGTATCAACGCTGCCGCCCGCTTAAACGGTCTGTCTTACTCACAACTGATGGGCGGTTTGAAAAAAGCCAACATCAACCTGAACCGCAAAGTTTTGGCTGATTTAGCTTTGAACCATCCAGAAGCGTTCACTGGAATTGTTGCAAAGGTGAAATAACCTTTTCCATACATACCTCAGAAAAAGCCCAGCACACGCTGGGCTTTTTTTATGCTAAGCACTTAGGTTCATAAAGACATTCTCTGGTTTAGCTCTTTTTTCAGAAAAAGAGCCGCTAAACTTGGTTACAGTAATAAAGTAAACCGTACTGCTTTCTCCTTTCGGTTTAGCGCCTCTTTTTTGAAAAATAGCTTAAAACCAGAACTGCATCAGGGTGGTTGACTTTCCTGCGTGATAATGCTTTATAACTGATTGCTGTGACTCCCGCCAAACCTGGGCACAGGCCTCTTCGTTAGGAAAGCATGAGCAGAGCTTTTGTAAAAGAAGATGACGCCGGTGAGGCACCTATCATTCCACCTAGGGCGGCCCTTCCGCCCGGAACCCTCAATTATGTAACTCCCTCTGGGTTGGAGCAGTTGCACCATGAGCTGATGGAGCTGGAGGAGGAGCGGAGCCGCGCCGAAATGAACCGAGAGGATGAGGCAAACCGTACCCGACAACTGACTATCCTGAAAGGGCAGATCTCAGCTCTACAGGCACGTATTGCTACCGCCAAAGTAATTGAACCGCAGAGTCAGAGCCCCAATGAAATAAAGTTTGGTGCAACGGTTACCCTTAAAACTCTGAAAGGGAAGAATGCCGGGCAGGAACGTACCTTCACCATTGTGGGAGTTGACGAGGCTTCTGTAGCCCAAGGTAAAATCGCTTTTGTGGCACCTATTGCGAAAGCCGTTATCGGGGCAAAATTAGGGCAAGTTTTGCTGCTTCGGTTTGGCAGCAATGAAGAGGAGGTACAGGTTGCCAAGATAAGTTACTAACTTGGTGCAATGGCTTTTACAACCATTTACAATTTTGTTATACAGGTTATTATGAGTATTCATCTACTCTAACCATTGAAGTAGAAGTTCTAAAGTACAACTACCTTTCCTTAGTTGAAGCCTTAAAAAAATTCTCATTTCTAGGGCATACCTTGATCCTGTGACACAATTTGGCTTTTTCTATCTAGTTGGAATTACTTATGTTTAGCGGCTCTTTTTCCGAAAAATAGCCTAAACCAACGTAACGCTCATACTCAATGGATGAAGAAGCCATTAAACTTAGATGGCAAGTAGCGTCCCTCAACCACCTTTAAAAGAAGTAATTGGTATACTTAAAGAGCCCTACAGTGTGAGAACACTTGGAGAAGAACAGTTCAGTTGATTCATCACAGAAGCAGAAAGAAAACCTTTGAACAAAATGTATTCTCTAGGGAAGCAGTGAGGGAGAAGCAGGGCTGGGGCAGGTGCAAAAAGAAAGGGCGAACCTGTTTTTCACAGATACGCCCTGGAGTAGCGAAGAGCAGAATCGAACTGCCGACCTTCGGGTTATGAATCCGACGCTCTAACCATCTGAGCTACCTCGCCTTGTGTACTTTACAAATAAAAAGCCCCTTGTGGGGCCTTTGTAGTAGCGGGGAGCAGAATTGACCGGCAAAAGTCACAAATACGCTTTCCAGGCTACCAGGCCACAATTTTAATAGGGTTGTTGCAGTAAACATGAGTTGTTGCGCGCCCATTTAGGCGCTTTTTTAAGGTGGGTTTGTTGCAGATTCGTTGCAGATCAGGCGGGAGAGATACCTTCAAAACCAACTTAAAAGGGAAGAGGAAACTATCTGGACTCCAGCAATTGGTTATGCCGTTCCAGTAAAGCAATGTACTTACGCTGAGTAGCAAGCAACTCTTTAGTACAATCACTCAATGTTTTAAACTCCTGTGCATTATCTTGAACATCATTGTTCAGATTACTAACTGACTTAGGAATATCTGTAAAAAGATAGCTAAAGTCTTTATTAATTATTTTACCAACTTCAGACATAAAGCTCCAATCCAGATTGTATTCTTCAAATCTGTTGTAGAGTGTACCCCTGCTAATTCTCAATTTCTTAGCTAGGTCCGCGATCCTAATGCCGCTTTCACGCACGGCTTTCTCCAGTATTTCTCCTTTGTGATCCATAGCCCAAAATTCCTCTGCTATGTGTTTACACATTTGCCTTTTTTTGAACACAGGCGTTGATTATAAAATATATTTGAACATATTTGTTCAACGGAATAGCTTATACGTATAAAGGTATAGCAATTTCATGAACACAAAAAGACAGTTCTAAAAAAATTAGGCAAAACGCTAAAAAAAATGGTAGCTGAAAAAAAACCTAAAGGAGAAGCACCGAAGCAGAGAAATCGGAAGGTGTATTTCATGGAGCGCAGGAACAGACTGAAGATAATACTGACAGATCTAGGCCTGGAAACCATGAAGCCAAGCGAAGTACTTCTGGAAAAACTAGGGGTGGCCAGGAAGAGATTTTACCAGATAATGGAAAATAAAGGCAAAAACGAGCTGACAGTACTGGAGAAGGAGAATCTGGAAAAATGGCTGGCTGAGCTAATGAACAAAAGTGTCAGTGAAATCTCGCTGATGGAGGATAATGAAAGCAGAATGATTATCACAAAACACAAATTAAGCTAGCCCATCATGAAAGACGCACAATACTACCACGCAAAGTTTCTAGTAGATGTCCGGAAACTACTGATTGGCACCAGGGAGGAGCTAAAGAAAGACAGGGAGCTGCAGCTGATCAGCCAGGAAACATTCGACGCATGCGACAGGCAGGCTGAGGATTCAATAAAACTGGTAGAAATGGACCTGGAGGACTTAAAAAACAACCTAGATCCAGAAGCATTTAAGGCAATTGCCTACCTAAAAAATCAATAGCAGAGTACCCCCTAATGGAAGGAAAAATGACAAACACGGAAGAAAAAACATTGCCATACTGGAAAACCAGGCTGCAGGAGTTAGGGCTCACTAAAGAACAAAATGAAATAATGGTTGTCTTCCCCGGATCGGAAGAACCACAGAAGAAAAGACTACTCACAGCTGCAGGTAAAAATGACCTTGGAATACTATACCTGGACCTGAAAAAAGAAGGTGATGCTTATGTGGCCATGACCACGAAAGAAAAGCAGGTCCACGAGAAAACAGGAGTAGAAACCATTGAAACGGTAGCCTATTATAATATAAGGCTCCAGAAACCCTTCGGGGATAACAAATATAAACTGCCGGCCGATGCGCCGGCGTTGCCATATCTCACAACCCCCGTAATTGAGGCAGCTTGCAGCAAAAGTAAATTTATCATCCCGGTATTGGTCCTAGTGGAGGGAAGCCTAAAAGCCCTCAAAGGAGCAATGCACGGGATTTTTGCCATAGGGATAAACGGAATATACGGGACCAGGGCAAGGGGGAAAAAAGACCTACACCCAATCGTAAAAAAAGTACTTGAGAATTGCCAGGTGCAGAATCTTGTTTACCTGCAGGATGCTGACGCCAGGGACGCAAATATGAAATACCTGGCTGATGCTGGCCAGCGGCCGATGAACTTCGCCAACGCGGTGTGGGCCTTCAAGAAAGCAACCAAGGAACTGAAAAACAGGCCAAACTGCTTCTACGCTCATGTGAAGGAGGATATTGGCCAGAAAGGGCTGGATGATGTGCTAATTGCCCAAAAAGGCAATGAAATGGAAGTTGTTGAGGATCTGTTCAAACTCAGGGAAGCCTCAAAATATTTTCAGATCCAGGACCTTGAAAAAGACCTCAAAAACATTGAGGACATACACGATTACTTCAAGGTATCAAACGCAAAACAATTCTACAACGCTCATTCCGATGCCCTGGGGAATGAGCCATTTTACTTTTTAGGTGACCAATACAAATACAATGACGAAGAAGACGAACTGAAAATGGTTCTTCCTGGCATTGTGAAAGATTACGTGCTGGTAGGGAACAGATACGCTAAACTTTACTTTGAGCTAAACAGCAAGGGGCTGCCTGAGCCGGTGAGGGATGTGCGCACAGAATCCAGGATAATCAGCGATTTCATGCGTCAGGGGAAAACGGAGAAACAGGCCAAAGAGCTGATGCTTCAAATACCGGACTACGAAGCATTCTGCAACGAGCCCGATTTCCTGAATTTCAAACAGGAGCACGTGATCCAGGGCCGCTTTAAGTTAATGAACCTCGCCTACCCATTGGAGCATGAGCCGCAAGACGGAGACTGGAGCACCATACGGGGATTCCTGGAGCACATTTTCTACAACGGGGGAAATTCAAAATTGAGCGTTGGCTTGGACATGATCCAGATGTATTACACCAAGCCAAAACAGAAACAGAGAATCCTGGCATTGGTGAGCAGGGAAAACGAAACCGGTAAATCAACTTTTCTATCCTTCATGCGCGCCGTCTTCGGGCAGAACATGTCCATCATCGGGGCAACAGATTTCCGGTCACAGTTTAACCCCTACATTGTCAAATCTTTAGTAGGCGTTGATGAAGGTAAAATTGAAGACCCAACCATCATTGAGGCGATCAAAAGCATGGTGACCACCGACTATGCGAATTTCAATGACAAAATGGTGAGCGCCCGGCCAGTGATCAACCGGGTAAAGCTGATCATGACTACCAACCACATCTTTGATTTCGCCAATATCAATGAAGACGAGAACAAATGGTTCGTGCTGGAGGTGGGCAAGATCAAGAATAAAAACAATGACCTGATGAGTGAAATGGTGCGGGAAATTCCCGCATTTCTGCATTTCCTCAGAAACAGGAAGCTGGAGCACTTCACCACCACCAGCAGATTTGCCATTCCGGATGAAGCAGTCGAAACCGAGGCGCTGGCCAGAGTGAAGGAAAACAGCACCCCGCCGTTAGTGGCCATGATCAAGGATTACATCATTGACCGCTTCCAGGAACACAACGAGACTGAAATACTGATTGACAGGCTCAGACTATGCGAGGCGCTCCGGTATAGGGAGAAAACAGATAAAATCTCCGCTTACGAAGTGATGGTGAGCCTCAAGAGGGACCTTAACCTGAAACCAAGCAAAACGAGCGAACACTTCCGTTACCCACTGCCCATGGTAGATGTGGTGGAGAATGAGGGAGAGGAAGGACTTCTGCCTTCTTTCAACGTCGAATGGAAATACGCAAGTGGCAAGGTCTACACTTTCAAACGGGAGGATTTCATCAAGTAGCAAAGCATCTTACCAAAAGGAAAAGTGCAATCCAACTGCACTTTTTTTTGGGGCCTTTGCTACAGGATGGAGAAAATGTCTGAAAAACGGTAAGACAGTAAGAAAACGAGTTTAAAAAGTTGGGGCTGAAAAGGTTAGCTTCTTACTATTTATACTTTTTTAGTAAGAAATAGTAAGAAACAGTAAGAAGAAAAACCCACCAAAAAACGCCTCAGAATAAAACTGCCGCTAATTTTCTTACTCTTCTTTCTGATCTAACTAAACAGTAAGACAATAAACAGCTGTAAAACAGCCACTTCAATGGTTTCTTACTGTCTTACTGTTTTTTCACGGTATCCGGGTAAAATAAGAAACAGCTATAAACACCGAAAATGGGCGAATCATCAAAACTTCCAAAAAAGGAACTGTACCCTAAGTTCCTGCAGAGCACAGACGGCACGGAACAGATAAAGATCATCAGCCGGCGCTCCTACATCTACACCTGCTTTTACAGGGATGGGGACCTGTACACCGCCAGGGTGGAGCACAAAGCAAACAGTGAATACACAGAAACCAGCATGCTCAACTGCTACAAACTCTCAGAGGAGGAATACTTTCTGGAAAAGTTGGGGGAGCTGGCCAGATACTTTGCCAACATCAAAATGAAAATAGACCACTTAACAAACACACCCGCATGAACATTTTAAAAGATCTAGAATGTGACTTCTGCAGAATTATCATGGTGGAGCAACACCAGGTACTGCTATTCAGGAAAAAAAACACCATTGTGGCCATGAGCAGGATGCACATCAAAGGGAAACACTATGCCACCTACACGGTGGAACGGGAATATTAGGACAGCGATATGGTGAGGCTAATCTTCATGAAGTACCAGGGCATTTTCAGAATTACCATCCCAGGAATAGATGAAGCGCTGCAGATTCCTGATCTGGAGAAAGTGGCCAGCCAAATGTTCTTCACAATGAAAGGCAAAGCAATCATGGCCAGAATGGAAATAACCAAATGACACATAAAATAGGAATGCACTACACTTTCAAGGAAGGGGTACTGCACTGCAGGGTAGAACTGGACAATGGTGCCTATAAGATCTTGGGCCCCCAGCTCAAGGCAGAACTGGAGCTCGGTCTTCTGGAAGGGGAGCGAATGGAGAACACCAGCGAGGGAGGAGCGGTCTATGAGTTAACGTTCAGTGATCTGGACGAGCACGAGCATTTCACCAGGACATTTTTCACAATGGTAAAAAAAAACTACTGATACCTGTCAAAAAGGGTGTCTACGCCACACCCCGCCCAAAGGCCGCAAAGCCACTTTTTAAACCTTGATTTTAACCTATCAAAAAGGAGATCCTAAATGACACCAGAAATAAAGAAAATGATCGCGGCTAAAGCGGCCGAGGTCCAGCAAATAAAAAGCGACCTAGAAAACGTCACTTATCTTGATGATTTTAATAATGAAGCAGCCTCAAATTCTCTTACTGAAATTGACAATCTGCTAGATGATGTGATTGTGATACTTGAGCAGTTTGAAGATTAACATAATGATTTATGATAACAACCAGAGAAGGGGACCCAAAACAAAGAGGAGAATCTGTTTGGGCTATTGGAATTACAGGCAGTAATGGCAAGCCTCAGTACATGCCTTTCAGAGCCAAGGTGAGCAACCCAAATGACTGCTTTGCAAAAGAGTGTTTTACTCTTTATGCAAATGCAAAAAAAACGGCAAACAAAATGAATACTGAAAAGGGCTATGCTCAATTAACCTAAAGTTATTACCACCACTAAAGACCATAATCATGAACCACAAAATTGTAAAAACAGCAGAAACAGAAGTTCTAATTTATAGAGACCGCACTGAGGAGAATGAAGAGATAGTTGTTGTCCAGGCATGGAAACACTATGAGGGTGATCCAGACGAAGATGAAGGAATAGTTTATGAGTCGCATGACTTTGCCAATGCCGATGCGGCCAAGGCTTATGTGCGGGATTTCTCCGAAGCTTCAGCAGAAGAGTTTCTTATAAGAAGTGTTTTATAGAATCTAATAATTAAACATTAACATGAGAATACAACCGAATGCAGATTTCGCAGAGGCAATAGCTGTAATGAGTAGCGGAAATCCTGGGGCTTTAATGGCCTTGATAGAAATGGCAAAGCATGGCCATTTAGTAGACCCAAACCAAATAGCTGGTGGATTCTACTACATAATGAAACTGGACCAGTTTGAAATTTATGGTAGTGATATATATGTGCTTTTCTCAGATATCTGTGAGAGAAAGCTGCATTGGTTACTGGCAACGATCAAGGCACCTGAGCTGGGGCTAATTAATGAGGAAATTCTAAAAGAAGCGGCCAGTAAACAGGACTACAGCGGAAGGAAACTGATAAATGCTGAACACATTTATAATGAGGTAAAATTAAAGGTCCAAAATTTCAATGAATACAATGAGGGTAGATCCTAATTCACAAACGCACAGGTGCATCATGATGGGCTACATAATAGGGAAAATGGAAACAACAAGTTGCAATGCCTGGGATGCAATCAAATACTTCTTCCTGGAGAAAAATCTTTCGGCTCCATCTGAAAAGGTAGTCCAAGAGTTTTACCGGCATTGGCTAGAATTTAAAGAAACAGATTTTGCAAAGGCATTAATAGGAGAACATGAAGAAATTTGAAACTGGGCATGCAGAAAACTGCATCTGTGAAGTCTGCAGAAAAACAATTTTAGAGCAGAGCACAGAAATAAGCAGGGAAATTAAAAGGTCCTATAGATTCCTAGTCTGGACCTCAATCATTTTAGCAACAATCAATATAGTAGCAGCAATTTTTAAGATTATTGAATAATGGAAACAGCAAGAATAGAATTCACTGATCAGACAAACCAGAAGATATTTATCAATGCAGAGCGCGAAACTGAAAATAATAGCACAACAATTACCCTAAACGTTGAATTTCAACCAGCTGTAGCGCAAAATAGAAAAGTAGGCTTCGGCGAATGGTTAGCTGCTCAGTTAATAAAGAAAGTAGGGGAAATTGGAAAGGAGGTAACAGAAGAGGTTAGACCGGAAGATCCTGAAACTTATTTGATGTATGGGTATGTAGCGGCAAAAACAAATTTTATGGGATTGTCACCACGACAGGCGATTCAGGAATTCATAGAATTAAGGGGCCTTGATAATTCAATACAGAATATGGCTAGTTTTCTAGGGGCGTGGGCCTTGTTTGAAGCTAGCCAAAAAGGGAAGAAACTATTGCTGCAAGATATATTCAAATAAGATTTTGGGGCTGTTTTTCAGAAAACAGCCCCAAAACTTTAACAGACAATGGAAAACAAATCTTTCACCTGCCCTGACTGCGGCCGCACCAGCTACAACTCCAATGACATTACACACCAGTATTGTGGCCATTGCCATACTTTTCCGGAGGATAGAGAACGTAAGCGAGAAAGGGAACATCTACTGGCCAGAGCCAACAATAAAATCACTTATCTGCCGCAATGGCTACAAAATTTAATATTCGGCAAATGAAAAGAGTAGCTATATACGCCAGAGTGAGCACCATTGACAAAGACCAGAATCCGGAAACCCAGCTGGTCCCGCTCAGGGAGTACTGCACCAGGAGAAACTACCAGGTAGTCGCAGAGCTGGTAGACCAGGCCAGCGGAAAACGGACCGAGAAAAGACCGGCTTATAAGCAGCTGCAGGAAATAACCATGCAGCGGAAAGTGGATGTGGTACTGGTTTTCAGATATGACCGCTTCGCCCGGTCTATGCAGGAGCTGGTAACCAGCCTGGCCAACTTCAACGCCCTGGGTGTAGACTTCATTTCCTACATGGAACAGGTAGACACGACAACCGCCCACGGTAAACTCTTCTTCCACATGATCGCGGGCATGGCTGAGTTCGGGAGCCAGCTGATCAGCGAGAACGTGAAAGCCGGCATGGCCAGAGCCAAAGGGGAAGGGAAAAGGATCAGCAGACCAAGACTGGATGATAGCACCAGGCTGAAAATACTGGAGCTGCACAAGAAAAAGAAAAGCCCCAACCAGATCGCAAAAGCCCTGAAAATCGGCTACGGAACAGTATACAATTACCTGAAAGAGAAACGCCAAGCGGAAGAAAATAAATAAAAAAAATCGCAGTCAGGTTTGTCCCTGCCGAAATTGAAGTTTTTAGAAAAAATCGCAGTCAGGTTTGTCCCTAAAAATATAGAGTTTTTGCGCTTTTTGATTTAAGCTATCTTGTAAAAACAGCCCTAATTGCTTAATTTAGTACAAACAGACAAGGAATTAGAATAAGACCGACCGCTATCTGACTAATAGCCCGGTCTTTTTTCATTTAGCATTATGCGCACATTTTTGTAATGAACTTTTAGCGCGATGTTTTCCTTTTTCTGTGAGCACGGCGGACAAACACAGGAAGGGGAACTCTACCCCCTTTATGACAACAACCACTCTATCTATTGCAGTAAAGCCTTACACACTTAAATACCTGGAAGCCTCTCTGTTTTTGCAGGAGAATGAAATCTACAAATTAAGCAAGCTGGACGCTTTCGGCCTGTTTCTGAATACGCTCATGCGCCGGCCGCTGGATGATATTCAGTACCACAACTACCTGAAACGCTATACGGCAATATTCCAGGTGTCTGTGAAGGTGGACGAAATCGTGATCATGGGCTTTAAGCTAACGCCCCAGGGGATGGTAGACTTCAACAATTTCGTGGAGGGAATCATCCGCTCAGAATTTCACGCCTATGTGGACTATGCCTTAGAGTACGGAAGCAGCAGCCGAGCCAAGGCATTCCTGAAGTTTCGGGAGAAATACAACATGAGCGAAGAGGACTATCCCTTCGAAACCATGAAGAAAAGCTACGACCGTTACCGGGAAAGAAAACTCAACAAAATCACTGAGGTACAGGAAGCAAGGCCTTTGAAGCTGGTTGCCTAAGCCTGTCCTTTTTAAGCCCTCCCAACAGCGCTAGCTTTGTTTAATTACAGAGCAATGCAGAATATCGTTGGTTTAGAGGGGGAGAACCTGGGAGGAATTACCAGGCTTTTTTTCATTGAGCAGAAGAATCTACTAGAGCAGCAGCCCACAGATGGGCTGCTGCTAGAGGGAACCATTACCTTGTCACCAGGAACTGAGTGGCATTTTTTTATTCCCACCCCATACACCACCAGTTTCACGGAAGAGGAGGAACGGACCCCCCACGGCTACCTGTACACGCAGGAAGTGAAGGGATTCAGGGCAAAAGACAACCTCCAGCTGGCAAAAGCCTGGCTAAAACTGCGCGGTAAAAAAATGGTGCTGTTGGCCATTGACGCGAACAACCAATGCCGCCTGATCGGGAATACAGAGGATTTCCTGATGATCACGCGGAAACTGGACACCGGCAGCGCGCCCAGCATCCGGAACGGATATAATTTCTCCTTTAAAGGCACATCCACCGAACCCGCGAAATTCTTCGTGGGCACATTCACTGTTTCCGAAGAGGGACCAACCCCCACACCAGGCAATACAGGATCTGGAGGCGGACCGGTCACAATAAAGGACGTGAACGGGAACACCCTGGGAATCGTGCCTGCAGGCAGCACTTTCACTTTACCGGATATATGGCTCACGATTGATGATAAATACCTGGAGATATAGCCATGAAAATTAAAGACATAAAAAACGAAGCCGGTGCACCGATACCCGAGGCCTGGCTGCTGATGGAGGGACCTAGCGGCACTACCTATAAAATCAAAGTGTCAAACTTCGCCCTGGAGGGAAAATTCCGGGGGATTTGGGCACCTGGAGCATTGACGGCGGATTGCTACTACATCTTCGTCGGCAAACTCTGGAGAACGAAATCGGCCTTCAACAGCTCCAGCGGCCCAACGGTGGCCAACGCCTATTGGGAGCTGGTGAAGCTGGACGGCCAGGAAATTTCCTTTTCGCAAATCATCGGCACCTGGGACCAGAACGCTTCCATTGCCGGCAAATTCCAGTCTGTCAATGAATTCATTGGCACCGAGATAAAGAAGGTAGATGATAAAGTAAACAATAAAGTTGACCAGGTACAAGGGAGCCGGTTGATCACAGCCGCAGAAGTCGCGGCCCTGAACACCTACCGCTACAGTATCACTTTCCCCCTTATCTCAGAAGTAACGGGCCTTAATTACTTACACCGGGCCGGCACGCTTAAACGCGTTTATTGGCCACAGATAGCCATAAATGCAGTCAGCTACAGGAAAAATGGCGGTGGATGGGTGAACGTGCCTAACGGTACGGATATAAATATTGGCCACGCCGCGGGTGATCTGTTTGATTGGAAAATCACCTACAAGGCAGGCTATAATTCGGGGAGCATCACAGTAACAGGTCAATACAGCTAATATGAGAGTACTAAATATTGAGGAGAACATCGGCCTGATGTTCCAGGTGCAGGACAACGGGGAGCCCACGCAGCTCACGGAGCCGGTGGACGAGAACAACAACCGGGTTCTGGTCCAGCGCTGGGAGACCGAGACGCACGTCTACACTATGGAATACACCTACATCAACCCCATCACGCACCCCGCCTGGGGCGCTGTCTCCTCTGTGGAGGAAACCCTAATTGAGAAATAAGAGATGCACAACTTCAGGAAACATCTGACGCTCGTGAACTACACGGCCGTCTATTTTTGCAGCAAGGCGGGCAGCGACAGCAACCCCGGCACCAGCCCCGACGCGCCCAAGGCAAGCGTCAGCCAGGTGATTTTCACCGCGACCAACGCAGGGCACACTGGGTTGGTGGCCATTATCATCGGTGAGGGCGTGTATGAGGAAAGTATCAATGTTTCGCAGCCCTCATTGTCCGTGACCTACAATATTATTGCCGAAGGCAAAGTGGTGTTCAAAGCATCCGGATCTAACCAGTTCATCATGACCAGGAGGCCGTTTAACTTTTTGGGGAATTTTGAATTCAGGAACTACCAGATCATGCGAGTGACCGACAACTCATCTGGCTCCAGCTTCAACTGCAACGGCGCGAAGCTCAGGAACTGCACCCTCGGCGCGGGAAACTACGCTTACACCTTCACCAACTGCGTACTGGAGGGGGTGGTGTCAAGTGTGGTGGCCCCGAAAATGTTCGGGTGCAAGGTCTTCAATTCCCAGATCACCGGCATCAGCCCCAGCGCGGCACAGCTAGACCACACCTACAACAATGACTTTGACGAGGAATCTGTTTTCACGATTCGCAGCACCGACAACACCACCAACCACAACTTCAACAATTTAAGGGGCAAAATACGGGTACAGGTCTATAATACCGCGGGCTATGAGGGCAACCCGTATATTACCTACAATTCGCTGCAGGAACTTTGGGCGGGAAATCCAACATCTAACCCACCGAAACCGGCATACCCTGGCCACTTCCCAAACTCATTTTCCGCAAACCCCGAGTACAATTCAAAGGAATTGGGCGACTACACCGTTAAGGCGAGCAGCCCCAACCTGCGCACAGGAGCTACCACGTACAGCAACGGCAACATAGGCAACGTGGAATTAGGGATCGGCACCTACATTGACTCCAGCATCAACGGCCGGGCCAACATTGACCCGGACAACCCGAACGCCTTCTTCAGCCCGGAGCTGCAGATCATAGGCGATGCCGTTTCCGTGCCCCTGAACCAAACGCTGGGCTATATTGAGGAGGACTGGCTGCAGGTAAACGGAGGGGCACTCGGTGAGATTGAGGGCGTGGACCTTTTCCATAACCTGGAGTTCAACACCAGCTACGTGGGGCCGAACATCGCCAACATGAACGTGCCGGACTATTACAATGGCCAGCCCCATGACGGAGCCAACCTATCGGTCACCAGAAACCCGAACCGGCTCTCTTTCCAGATGATGTGGAGCTCCCAGGTGAACAAGCCGGGCAACGGGGCCGAAGCGTATGCCGGCGCAGATAATGGCGGCCTGCTGGCCCCGGCCACGTGGGGCGTGTTCTACTACTTTGATAAGCCTTTGGTTGATTTGGCCGGGGTCTGCTCAGGCATGCCAGGTTTTGACGCGGCCGCCAACAATGCCAGGGCGGTGACCGCCCGCTGGATCAAGCGCCGGTACTGGCTCAGAAACGACTACACGAGCTGATGGCCGGGGAACTGAAAGGTGCGGCCGTCCGGATCAGGAAAGATCTTGGTAGCCAGATCAGGGGGATTGCCACCAGGGTGAAACCGGTGGAGCGTTCCGCTTTCGAGGGCGCGGTGCTGCGCGTGAAGCTGGTGCCTCCAGCGCCGCAGATCATCATGCACAGTCTGGATTTTTTAGAAAAAACCATTTGAAAAAAGGATACCGAAAAAGGCGAGCAGATCTGCTCGCCTTTTTTTTTACCCTCTTTTTCTGAAAAAAGGCCCAAAACAGCCTAAAAAGCGATGTCCTTTTTCTAGGAAAGGCGGCGCTTGAGCTTTGTAACCGCAAAGTTCAAGTACCAGGCTTTTTATGAAAAACAATTTCCATCTCGCCAGTGCCCTACTCCGATCAGTTTGGATGATAGAGCCCAGCTATGCAGAGGCTAACCTGCATGTGGCTGAGAGATTTTTGAGGGGGGAGGCAGTCGGCACTCGCGCAGATGGAAATTTTGAAAAGCCGGACGCGTTCCTGGCCGCCATGGCCGGGACCGTCCAGGTAACCAATTACACAAGATTAGAGGACGTGCCCCAAGGTTCAGTAGGGGTGGTAGATTTTGAGGGGCCCGTTCTCAAATATGACACATGCGGAAGCATGGGCACCATGAGCTTCGCGGAGCATCTGACCCGTGTAGGCAATCACCCGAACATCAAAGCCATTGTGGTCCGCGCTGATACCCCAGGGGGCCAGGTCTACGGAACAGACACACTTTCCGATGCCGTGGCCGCCTGCCCGGTACCGGTTCTGCTTTTTGTCAATGACGGCATGCTGGCCAGCGCCGGCGTTTGGGCTTTCGTCCCAGCCGATGAAATCTACTGCAGCCGAGCCACCGACCAGGTGGGGTCCATCGGTGTCTACCAGGGACTGGTGGATGATACCGAGGAACAGGCCAAAACCGGCCGCAAGCGCATCCAGGTCTACGCGACCAAATCAACCGAGAAGAACGGGCCCTACCGCGAATTCGCCCAGGGCAATGAAGGTCCCCTGAAAGCCGAACTGGATTTTATCCGGGACCGCTTTGAGGCGACCGTTCGCCATTACCGCCCACAGGTCAAGGACGAGGCTTTCTACGGGGCCATGTACTTCGCCGAGGAAGCCCAGGAAATGGGCCTCATTGACGGCATCAAATCCTTTGAGGAGGTCATCAAACGCGCCCAGGAACTAGGGGGCGAAACCACATCCAGCACACAATCAAGCACCAATAAAAGACAGATGTTTTCACCATTCAAAAAAGTAGCCGCACTGGCTGGCATCGCCGCCGGTGAGGTGACAGAAGCGCAATTAGCCGCCGCCAACGCGGAGCTGAGCGCCAAAGGCATTGTAGGGGCCAGCCTTGTAGAGGCCGGTTTAATTGAATCCATGGAATCTGAGCTCACGCACTCTGAGGCAGAGCTGGAGAAAGCCCAGGAGAAAGCGGCCGAATCGGCCGAGGAAATCCGCACCCTGAAAGCGGACCTGGCTACCGCCAACACCAAAATCGCCGAGCTGCAGAAAGGACCTGCCGGCAAAACAAAAGGCAGCCTGATCCAGGAAGACGCTGACAAAATCCAAGGCAAGCAGCAAGAGCGCCCGCTCTCCAGCTGGGCCAGAAAAGCCCAGGAAAGAGCTGCCCTAACCTCCAGAAGAGAGGCCAAAACAGACAACCAATAATTTCACATAACGCAGAATGAGCGCAATTAAAATTGATGAGCTTAACGAGGAGTTGGGCGCTTATCTGAGAGAAGACAAAGATGTTCTAATCGCAGAAACCCTACAGAGCAAAAGCCTGGAGGGGAAATTTGAGTTTTGGGATGATGTGAAGGACGAAGTGCCTTTGCCTAGCCTGAGCATCGGCAACATCGTGAAGCCGGCCAACGCCGAGAAGTTTGAGCCAACCCCCGATGCCCTGCAATTCAAGGCCCGCATGCTGAAAGTGCGCGGAATGAAGGTGGACCTCGTGCTTGTTCCCTCCAACCTGGAAAAGACCTGGCTGGGCAAGGTGAACAAAAAAGGATCTGACGCATACCAGATGCCTTTCGAGGAGTACATCATGAAATACATTGTAGAAAAGGCCCAGGAGGAAGTCTACCTGATGTCTGTCTACAAAGGGATTTACAACCCTGCCGGTAAAACCGCCGCCGACACCATAGACGGCGTGCTGACATTGGTAGAGAATGAGATTCTGGCAGACAACATCGTTCCGGTGATCACCGGCGCCGTCACGCCAACCAACATCATTGAATCCTGCGAAATGGTGTACGACAACCTGGGGGAGGCCTATAAAGCCAAGCCTACGCAGATGCCGCTTGCCCCAACTTTATACGACTGGTACCAGCGCCGGTACCGCGGCCAGTATGGGGCGAACAACAACTACAGCGGCATGGAGAACAAACTCTTCCTGGACGGCACAAACTGTGAGCTGATCAGAGAGCCCGCCCTGGCTGGCTCCCAGCGCCTAATCGTGACACCGATGGAAAACAAGGTGTACGGTTTCGACAGCGCCGCTGACGAGAACAACATCACCACCCAGGTGTTTGAGCGGACCATCAAAGTAATGATGGACTTCAAGGCAGGAACCCAATTGAAAGAAATCCATTCCCGCGCCCTGGCGGTGAACGACCAAAAATAACGGAACTGGAGCCGTAAGCCCCGTAAGGCTGAGGCTCCTTTTCCTGTTTGCCTTAAATCAAAATGACAGCAGCAGAAAAGAAAGAATTGCAGGAGGCACTTGATAAAGTCAAGATCCTGGAGAACAGCGAGGCAGAGCTCAAGCAGGCATTGGCCAAATCACAGGACCGGGTTTTCGCGGCCGAGGAGCAGGTGGCCAGAATCCAGCTGGAGAAAGAGAAAGTAGAGCAGGAGGCGGTGCAGGTCATTACTGAGCTGCAGCAGCAGCTTGGGAAATCAGAGGCGAAAGCCTCTAAGGGCCATACCGCCAAAATCACCATCGTCGATCAGGAACCGCGCACCTTCCGCTTCAAAGTTGGGAAGTTCAACCTGGATGGGGTGATCTACAAAGCGACAGACGTGGAAGATAACTCTGAAATCCTGCATAAGCTCGTGGAAATGGGCGCAGGGGTACTGGAGGAAGTGTAGTTGGTATCTTAAGAGTTAAATAAATGACATTAGTAGTTTTAGAGGATCTGCTTTTCGAAGAGGGGACAGAGAACATGGGCGGGCTGGTAGGGGAGATCTACGCAGCCCCAGCCTCAGAGGTGGAGAGCATCACCGTCGCGGAAGACGGCGTGACGGCCACCGCCATCAAAATGAAAGCCGGCAAGAAAATGAGCCGAATCTACTTCACCAAAGACACCGGTAAGGTGGAAGATAACGAGGTAGGGGAGCGTGACGGCGGTTCGTTTGAAACCACCCTTGGTTTCTTCCACCCAGGCAACAGCGCCGCGGTGCTCAAGGCAAAGAAGAAATTCAACAACGGCGGTTTCATCTTCTTGGCCATGGACGCACAGGGCCAGATGCGGGTAGTGGGCTCAAAACTGTACCCGGCTTACCGCGAAGCTGGAAGCATCACCACCGGTGGTACTCCTACGGAGCGCCGGGGCGCAACCTTTAATTTCAAAGCCGCCAGCAACGGACCGGCTCTGATCTTCACGGGAACCGTACCGCTGGAAGTAGCACCGGCAGCCTAACCATGCCGGAACTGAGTAAGGAAGCCGCCAGGCACTACTACCTGAAGCCGGGCACCCCAACTATTTTGGGAGTGCCCGGCTTCGGTACCGTCAGTTACCAGGGAATGAGCCTGGAGCTGGCAAACGCCATTTACTCTTCCGGGAAACATGGGCTGGTGAAAAGGAGAAAGCCACTGCAGAAATAAACAAAAGGGCCAGGTACAAGCTACCTGGCCCTTTTGTTTTGGGCCTGTTTTTGGAAAAACAGGCCCAAAACCGCTAAAAAACGGTGTCCTTTTTCCGCCCAGGGCAACACCTCAATTTTGTGTCACTGGAGGAACCGTGATGCGAGAAATACTAATGGCCTGGATTGAAAGCAACCAGGTGTATGAAAAGGGACTGGAGCTGTACCAAAAGTACGGCTCCAGCAGCCTGCTTAAAAAGGTCCTGGCTACCGGGCCCAGCGAATACAACAGGGGCCGCTTGCTGGCAGAGCTGCAGCAGCTCTATGCGAGTGTGGCCGATCAGGAAGAACAGAAACCCGCCCTGCTGCAGCTGGCCAGCGCAGCAGATCCGGACGGGGTGGAAGAACAGCTGGTAAAAGAGCGCTCTGAGGCCAACAAGGTAGCCGCAGCCCTCAAATCACAGCTTCCTTTCCTTACCGACCCGCAGAAAAGAAAAGCGGTCTGCTTCAAGATCCTGGACCTGTACGACCGCAACAGCGAGATATGGGCCATGCTGGAGTACAAGGCCAAACACGGCTATTTTCCGCACCAGGCAATGCCGGCAGAAGAACAGGAGGAGGAGGCCCAGGCGCTGGACCGCTACATGCTGGAGAAAATGCTCCAGAACATCCGCCCGAAAATATCCCGCATCAAGAACGACCCCACCAAGAAAGAACAATTGAAGGAGCTGCAGCAGGAGAAATTCCGACTGGAGCAATTACTGGAGAAAGCCAATGCTGTTTAGGAAAAGCGAACTGAGGGCGGGCATGAGCATCCCCGGGAAAGAGCCAGGCCAGGAAGAGGAAACAGACCAGGCGGTGAAAGGGCGGGCCACCCGCAGCAGGGGCCGGAAGAAAGATTCCATCCGCGGGGTAGGCCTCAAGCAGCTGCGCCAGGTGATCGGTGAGCTGCAGCAGGGGGAGATCATCCCATTCGCCACCGGTGGCCAATGGAGCAACCACGACCTGCTGGAGTTTATCCTCGAAAGGACCGGGCCGGCCGATGTCTACATCACCACCTGGAGCCTCACCGAAGAACCGGTGCGGGCCATTCTGGATTTCACGGAGAAAGGACTGATCCGCAGCCTCACGTGCCTCTTCGACTACCGCATCCAGGCCAGGAACCCCAAGGTATTCCAGCTCATAGACAGCGTGATTGAGCGCAAGAAACTCACCAAAATACACGCAAAGGTAACCGTGATCTGCAATGAGGAATGGGCGGTGAGCATCATCTCCAGCGCCAATTTCACCAAAAACCCCAGGATTGAGGCCGGGGTGATCCTGACCGACACGGAAACCGCCGCTTTCAATATTGACTGGATCGAAGAGGAGATCCTGAATGAGCAACCACTAAAATTTAAAAGGACAGAAAATGTACGCAGAGATCCTGGACGAAGAGGTGATTAACGAGATAGAGAATAATGCCAGGCTCGCTTTCACCGACCGACAAATTGCCCTAATCGTGGGCATCCCATACCCGCACTTTGAGTACCACGCCGCCATTCCGGAAAGCCCGGTGAGCACTGCGCTCACCAAGGGCAGGCTCATGGCCGAGGCTGAAGTGAGGGAATCAATTTTCAAACTGGCCAGATCGGGCTCCAAAGATGCCCAGATCATGGCCATTGAGTATTTCCAACACCTGCAGATAGATAACGAACAATGAGCCGGCGCCTAACCACACAGACAGATGCGGACGTGCTCATTGAGCACCTCTACAAGGGGAAAGGAACCCTCACGCCGGCGCTGGAGGAAAAGCTGGACCGTCTGCAGTCCTGCCTGGAGCTGACCAGGAAGTACGGCTCCAGGCTGAAAGTCATTCCCATGCTGGTCAAGAAATACAACCGCGACGGCAAGAAATATTCCGCGCACACCGCCCAGGAAGACTTCGATGATTGCCAGGAAGTCTTCGGGGCAGGGACCCAAACCAACCGCATGTTCTGGTTTGACATTGTGCTGGGCATGATGATGGATACCCGCAATGCCATTCTGGCCACGCGCAATTACAAGGCCGCCAGTCTGGTGGAAGTCCGGATGCTCAACGCCATCAAAGACTTCATTGGGGACAATGAGGCCTACCCGGTTGACAAACTGCAGCCGCAGAATGTGGAGGTAGGATTCTTCCCTGAGCTGCTGAATGTGAAACTTCCGGACAACCTGGAGGAACAGCTGAAGAAATTGAAAGAGGCGAAAAAACGCAAAGACCTCATGATTGAAGGAGAGGCGCAGGATGCGGAGGTAATCCCAAATGAATAAGCCGAAAGCACCGGCGAAAAAGATGCACATGAACGTGCCTCAGCTCATGTTTGAGCTGATTTTCGCGCAGATCAACATCATCCTGTGGGGAAGGGCAACCGGTAAGACCGAGGGACCAATGGCCCGCTTCACGCTCCGGAACATCTTCACGATGCCCCGGAGCAATGGCTTTCTGATCGGGACCACATACGAGCAGCTGCTGACACGCACGCTGCCTCCGCTGTTTGCGGCCTGGGAGAAATTCGGTTACCGGGAGAACGAGCATTTTTGGGTAGGCAAAGCGCCCCCGGCGAAACTGAAGATACAGAAAGCCTACCGGAGCCCGCTCAAGAATGACACCTATATCCAGTGGTTCAACGGCTCAGGCGTTTATCTGGTGAGCCAGGACAGGCCCGGCAGCATCAACGGTGTCCGGACGCAATGGGGGGCCGGAGATGAGGCCAAGCTCCTGAACCATGAGAAACTGAAGGACGAGGCTTTGCTTACCATGGCCGGCTACGCTGACGTGTTCGGCCACCTGAGCAATTACCTGAGCCTGCTGTTCTGCTCTGACATGCCCAACACGTCTAAGGGTAACTGGCTCTTTGATTACAAAGAGCTCATGGACCCGGAGATCATTGAGGGAATCCTGCAATGCCAGGTAAAGATGATGGAGCTGCGCGACCTTATGGCCAAAACCAGCCCATCCAACCACTTCAAACTGCAGAAAGAGTACAACAAGTTTGACGGTTACTGCAATGAGCTCCGGAAAAACACGGTCTACTGCAGCTATGCCTCGACGCTGGATAACATCCATGCCCTGGGCATAGAGCCGATCAAGAACTTCAAGCGCTCCCTCACTGATCTGGTGTTCCAGCTGTCCGTTCTCAACAACCGAATCCTGGCCGTGGAGAACGGATTCTACGGTTTGCTAAATGAGGACGAGCACGGCTATGATGCCGTAAACTATGACTATGTGGACCTGCTGGAGCGACAGCCGGGCCAAACGCTGGTGAAGGACTGCCGTTGGGATGCCGATCTGGACAGAAACCAGCCGCTGGACATTGCCTGTGACTACAACAACGCGATCAACTCCGTGGTGGTGGGGCAGCGCAGGGGGCGGCAATACCGCTTCCTTAATTCGCTTTACGTGGAAAGGCCATTGGTTCTGAAGGACTGCGTGAAACGGTTCTGTGAGTATTATAAGCACATGCACACCCGCCACGTGAACTACTACTTTGACCATACGGCCGTGGCCAGAACGGCCAGCACCAACCTGAGTTTCGCGGATGAATGGAAACTGGAGCTGGAGCGCAACGGCTGGACCGTCACCATGCACTACCTGGGCCAGGCCTCCAGCCACATGAGCCGGTACCGCCTTTGGGAGCTGGCTTTCTCAGGTGACAACCGGGTGAGTAAATTCATCTACAACAAGACGAACTGCAAAGCCTGGCAGATCTCCTGCCAACAGGCAGGAATCGTGCGCTCAGGGGACAAGTTCAGCAAGGACAAATCGTCAGAAAAGAAAAGCTCAGGCGTACCACCCGCCGAGGCCACCCACATAAGCGAGGCCGGCGACTGCCTCTGGTGGGGTACGCAGCGCCGGAAAGTGCAGAATAATTATGGTTTCGTTGATACACAAGTGATGTAAGCGATGGATGCTATTGACAGATTGAAAGCGTTTTTAGACAAAACAGCTGCAATCAAAAGGAAAAGTATAAGCAGGCAAGTGATTGAGGTACACGGACCTATGGTGCCTCTTAAATCTGTACTTGAATTGCTGGACTGCTACCAGGAAGGTACACTGGAGGCCTTCCTGGACCAAAGGGACCTGTGGGCTCCCAAGGAAAACAGGACCACCTACCAGGAAGCGGGCGGCTGCTAAAGCACCGGGCTATCCACTTCAATGCCCTGGCACCTAAAGGAGCCAGGGCATTTCCCGTTTCTATCCCTGCCGCGTTCCAAATCGGCGCGTAATTTGCTATCTTTGAGTTCCTTCCATGAGTGCCGCCAGTACTCGTAACGCCCGGTAACTTCAGCCTACCATAGCTGGCCGGGCGTTTGGCGTTTAGGGCCACGTCCACAAGCCCAGGCCAATGCTCCGTTCCTCCGCACCCGCCTGGCCATAGGGGGCCGCCCCGTGCCTCCTGTGCCCGGCCATTCCGCTGCGCTCCATTTACCCGTTCACCTCCGGCACCAGGCAGAAACTTAGATGGTGCCTGCGGCGGGCTCTATGTGCTCGTGCCTCGCTGCGGCCTTCAGCCTCCACCGTACCCTGCCACTCCGCTGCGCTCCATGGCAGTGCCCGGTGCCCATGAAGCACCAGCCCAGCAACTCCGCTTCGCTCCATTCCTGGTCCGTTGCAACATGGGGGGCCGCTTTGCACGGTCATATATCCCTCTTTCCGCCCCCGCAATTGCAAACGACCCCCAGCGCGGGACGTGGTTTGCTCTCCGAGGTTTTTCTTCTCTCTTAATATCAATACAATGTAAATGCTTGATAATCTGCAATAAGTGGCTAAAAAGTTGTCGGGATTATGCTGCAATGAGGGGCGTTTGTGCACCTTCTATGGTGCAATTGCTCTTTTTGCAGGACGCAATTCGCGAATTGCAGTTCGTCAAAGCATTCAAAGGGGTGCAAATTCAGAACTTCTATTAAAAGAAGAAGGCCCTCTGCAAGGGCCTTCTTCTTTTAAGCTACTTCTTTTTGCCGCCGGACGGCTTGTTAGGTGATTGACTTAGAACTGAACCTGCTAGGCTCTTTGCTGCAGCCGAGTAGCGGTTGTCTTGTAACACTTTACTGGCTAACGTTGCCAGTGGCTTGGATGATTGGCCTGATTTTGGCATAAAATTGATTTTTAAGTTTATGATATTGCAAATATAAAAGATTTCTTGAGCAAAGTAGAGGTATAAGGAAACTTTTTAGTATATTTGCGTAAGATCTAACAAAAACAAAATTTCTATGAAGGAACTCCTACGAATTGAATTCGAGGAAGACGCAGAGGAATTTTTGGATGCATTACCTGAGAAAACTAGATTGAAGTTCATTTTATGCTTCAGAAGGGTTTCGGCTGGGGAAAAGGGGAGGTTCTTTACAAAGCTCTCTGGCTACAAAAATCTTTGGGAATTCCGAGTCGAAGCAGACAAGACCTGGTATAGGCTGTTTGCTTTTTACAGTGAAACAGAGAAGTCACTTATCATCTGTACTAATGGTTTCACGAAACAGAAAAATAAGACACCTAAGAGTCAAATCAACAAAGCAATAGCTTTGAAAGACTCTTATCACAATAAGGATGACTCTTAACAGAGTCATCCTTTAATATACTTTGATGCCCTTTATAAGGATCAACTAACCACTAAGAGCAAACTATCATGGCAGCACTAACTAAAGAATTTCTCGATCAAGATAGAAGGAGGAGAGACGAACCAAGAAAGCCAAGAAAATCATTAGAAGAACTCACCGCTAAGTATTACGGAGAAAAGGGCACTCCAGAAAGACAACAGTTCGAGTTCGATTTATCACTAGAAATGTTGAGTGAGAAAATCAAAGAAATGAGAAAGGCGAAACACTTGACCCAAGAACAATTAGGAGATATTATTGGAGTACAAAAAGCTCAAATCTCTAAATTAGAAAAAGGATCAAGAAATGTAACTATTGAAACTATAACTAAGGTTTTCAAGGCTTTACAAGCAAATGTAAAACTGAAGGTTGAAATTGCCCCAGTTGAAGAACTGGCTATTCACATCTAAAAAGCTTTTGGCTTTAATTTTCATGATCTAAATCTATTATTAGTCAATTTATAATAATAGGCTTCATTACAACTTCACCACGTAGCATCACATTAATGTAAAACATTAAAAAGAAATCATTAATTAGCTTGTCACTAATTAATGGAAATTTATTCTCTAGAATTCCTTTATAGAAATTTAAGGCTCCTAATAGTTAGGAGCCTTTTTTTTTATTTTATATAAATAGCATTTCAAAGGATTAATCGAATGTTGTAGCTTTAAGGCCTCAAATTAATTTATAAACAAAATAGTATGGTGTATTTTATACTTTGGATTATGCTGAGTGCCCTAGTTGGCGCTATTGGAAGCTCTCGTAAGATTGGGTTTGGAGGAGCTTTCTTATGGTCACTATTGCTAAGCCCTCTTTTGGGTTTTGTGATTGCCATTGTCTCACCTAACAAGGAGGAAGAGGAAAGAAAGCAAGCTGCCTACGATCTACAAAAAGAACAGTATTTAGCTGTAAAGAAACTTAATGAGGACAAGCCCCAAACCTCAATTGTTGATGATTTAACAAAGCTTGCTGAACTGAAAGAGAAGGGGCTAATTACTGATGAGGAGATGCAGAAGGCAAAAGATAAATTGCTTGGAAATTAACTTGTTAAGAATTTTGAGCCTGTTTTCTGGAAAACCCCCAAAAACAGAAAGCCCCGGCTATTTGCCGGGGCTTTCTGTTTTTGGGGGTTTGGTGATTCCTAGACCTTTATCTAAAAATTCACTTGCTAGGGTAGAAATAGTTACACCTTTCTTTCCTTCTAGTTTTCGCTCAAGTTGAATTTTTAACAATTCTCTATGAGCCTCCTCTGAAATATCTACAGTTGTTTTAGCCATACACAAACATAGATTAAATTAATCTTTTTACAAAAGTTGCATATTTACTTTTCTTTGCTGTAATTTACAGTAGAAAAAGCAAATAACTGTAATATAATGAAAGCACTTACCAGGACAGTGGCCACAGTCAACAATGTGTCAATTCTTATAGTGGAGAATGGGGAGAAAATTGTGCCTATCAGACCTATATGCAAAGCAATGGGAATTGATGAAGACTCTCAAAAAAGGAAGATTGAAGGAGACGAAATTCTTAGTTCAGTTGCCACCCTCAGCATGGCAACTGGAGCAGACGGGAAGAACTACGAAATGTTCTGTATTCCTTATGAATTCATCTTTGGATGGCTCTTTACAATCAATCCGAAGAATGTCAAACCGGAAGCTCAAGCAGCGGTAACAGAATATAAACTGGCATGCTATAAAGCCCTTTTTAGAAGCTTCACCGCGAAAGCTCTATTTCTGGAGCACAAGGAAGCAGCAATGAAAGCACAAATTGAAGTGGTGAACAAAGTAAGCAGAGATTTCAGGGAAGCCCAAAGTACCCTAAAATTGGCAAAGGCACGGCTGAATACCCTAAAAGATACAACCCTAGAGGAGTGGGAGGCTAACAACAGACAGCTATCCTTTGAATTTCCAGAAGAAACCGAAGAATAAAAAAAAGCCCGGATGTTGGAGCATCCGGGCATGCTTAACAGATAAATCCGTCAAACATTTTAATCAGAACCCAAAGGTATGAAAAAGACCTTAAACAAGGAACTGGCACCCATCGGGCGCTGGCTTCTACGCGGAAACGCAAAGGCAAAAACAGTGATCACCCCTAAACCGCAGCCAAGAGCATGACAGATATCAGAGATGTAAAAGAGCCGCTGCTGGTGAAAAACCCACTCAACACCAAACATTTCAACCTCATGCCGCTCTTCTGGCTCACAGACAAGGAAAACGCCAAATCCCCGCATGAACTGAGTGAGAACATTGAGGAAATCATCCGTTTCGTCACGCTCTACCACCACCCCCAGGAGGCAGACCCCATGCAGCTTAAAACAACCCTGGGATTCCTTTTTGACCTAAAAGATATGTTCCACCACATGACGGAATTGAAGTAATGGCCTGTAACTGTGCCTCAGAAATAGCCATGCAGGCCGTGGAGCAGCAGCCACTGCCAGGCAAAAGAATCGTAGCCGCACAAATACAAAGGTCATTGAGAATTATTCAAAAAGATGGTAAAAGCACTCTAAGCGCCTTCACGTATTCCAACATGGAATTAACTGTAGAAGGAGAGGAAGAAGAGACAACCATGCCCGTGATTCATAAATTCTGTCCCTGGTGCGGTCAGGAAAAATGACAGATGCCAATGCGTACGCCCAAAGGATATATGTTGCTCGTCTGCCAGGACCTTTTTAATCCTGAGTTGACCCATATTATGCTAAAAGGTGTGCCTATTGGCTTTATAGAACGCAGGAAAACCACTTATCGGGCCATTGCCACAAACGGCCGAAGAAAATCGTTTAGAGGCGCTAAAAAAGCCCTCCTATACCTTGTCAAGCAGAAATGACCAAATCAGAACTTTATTTCAAAAACAAGGCAGAATTGCCGGAATTAAAAGAGAAAACCATGAAAAAGAAAGCGATAATCCTGTCAGGTGGCGGGGCCAGCGGTAAAAGCACCCAGCTCTGGAAGCTCCATGCAAATGGAAAAATGCAGATTTTAATGCCGGAGGTACCGCGCCAGCCTATAGTATTCGTGAATCCCGACACCGATATTATTGGAATAGATGAAATTGGCGATATGCATACCCTTAGGTTTTGGGTTAATCGTGCCCGATTCTTTGTGCAGGGAGAAGGCCGTGAGCTGTTCCCCCAGCTGGTGCTAGCCACGCAGCTGAGGATAAACGAGGACACCCACCAGTACACTGCCCACCAGATGGTGAAGTACAAGCCTGTGCCAGAATTTATACTTAACATTCAAGGAAAATGTGCCCGTGCATGATAGAACAGAATAAGGCCATAGTTGAAAAGCAGCCGCTGGAGGACCAATACTGCCCATGGCGCTGACAAAGAAAAGTAGCAAAGAAAACAGGCGCTAAAGTCAAAAAGCCTGTTTCGACGCTGTTTGGCAGTGTCCTTTTTCACCGAAGCCTGGCTGAGGAACTTTGAGCTTTCAAAGTAATTCAGACCAGGCTTTTTTATGATCGCGTTTATCCTATTGCTACTCTTTCTTCTGGACCTGATCAAGTTCCGGACGGCAGTAATCATCTACCTGCTAATGATCGTGCTGAGCTCATGCACCCCAGCCTACTACCGGGACATTGAACAGCGGCAGTTCCTGTTCAATACCGGTCGCACCAGGTGGCATGTGGAGCCGGCAACATCCAACCAGGCTAAATTCAGGAGGGATAAGTTCCCGCTGCTCAGGAAATGAGAAAGAAGAAGAAGAAAAAAAGGCTCCTAAATGGAGCCTTTTTTTTCGCTGTTTTTCAGAAAACAAGCCTAAAACTAGGATTTAAGCGCCCACTGTTTCTCCTGGACCACCTCAAAACCGGCCAGTTTCAGAGCCTCCTCAATCTTCTCAGTGGATAGTTCGCCCGATTTAAAGCGCTTTTTCATGGATTTCCAGTTTTCGGCGGTATAACCAAGCTCTTTGTGCACGTTCCGCTGACCCGCTAGCCATACAAATGCCTCTTTTGTTGTCATAGGCCAAAGATAGAGATAGAGTTCAAATCTGCACCCACAAACCGCCTCAAAAGGCTAAAATCCGATGTCCTTTTTTTGGGTTGGCCACGCCGACACCTTTGCACCATGATTTCGATAGCGCAAGGGCTCAGACTGATGGAGCTGAAGGATAGGAGGGGGTGGCCGCAGCCGTTTTCAATAGAATTTTTCACTGCCGACCGCAAACGCGACAAGGGAGGAGAGCTGATCAGCTTGAAAAGTGCGGTACTGAGCAAAAACAGCAGGGAGAAAAACAAGCCGTCACAAAGCACAGGGATACCCAAGATGGATACCGGGCAATACATTTCAGGCACTAGGAACCTGCTCATTCCGGAAACAAAGGAGGTGATCACCTGCCACATCTGGCTCATTCATAAAATCAACGGACAACAGGTAGCAATCTAATGGAGATCATAGCACACGCCGGTTCAGGCACGGCTTTTATCTCCAGCCTGAACGCCATCGTGACCACGCACAGCACGATAGCCCACAATCCCTACACGCCCCAGGACGAAAACGCCAAGAAAAACGCCATTGATAAGAAAATAGCGAAATGGGGCAAGAACAACCTCTTCCCGCAGGAGGTCATGCGCGACATAGACAAAAACCCGGAGCTGAGTGCCACCATCTACTGGAAATCAAACGCGATCATTTCAGGCGGGCTGGTGTATGGCCACGTCGATATTGATGCGAACGGAAACGAGCGGCTGGTGCGCGAGATTGACCCAGCGGTGGAGGAATGGAACCAGAGCACCAACATTGACCGGTATCTGCGCGAGAGCTCCCTGGAGTTTTACAAGTTCTGGAATGTGTGGCCCACCATCATGATGAACAAGGGCTACGACTACATTTCCAGCCTGTACTGCCAGGAAAGCGCTTTCTCACGTTGGGGCGTGCAGAATGAGGATGGTGTGATTGAAGAGGCCTATTTCAACGCGCAATGGGAAAAAAACCCGCGCATAAGCGCCAAAACCACCAAACAGATCCCGGTCATTGACCCATATTTCCAGGCGGTGGAGCAGCTCAAGGAAGAAGCCAAGAAGAGGCAGGTGGCAGAGTGGATCTACCCTATTGCCGGCACCAGCTCAGGATATACCTATTATCAGGTAGCGCCCTGGAATTCCATCCGCAACAGCGCCTGGCTGGAAGTGGCCAACGCCATACCGGTATTCAAGGCGGCGCTCATGAAGAACGCCATTACCGTCAAATACCACATCAAGGTTCCGGACTACTTCTGGAGCTGGAAATATCCAGAATGGGAGACTAAACCTGAAGAGGAGAAAACCAAACTCCAGAAGAAAGAATACCAGCGATTCACCGAGTTTCTGACTTCAGCCGAAAATGCCGGAAAAACGATTTTCACGGTCTTCAAGACCACGGCAGAAGGCACCGAATGGGCCGGCTGGAAAATTGAGGAAATAAGCGACAAGACGAAAGACGGCGCTTACCTGGAGGATTCCCAGGAAGCCAGCTCACATATTTTCTTCTCCCAGGGGGTAGACCCCACCCTGATCGGCCGCACACCGGGGAAAGGCCTGGGAGCAGGCTCAGGATCGGATAAACGGGTTGCCTACAATATCTGGATCGCAAACAGCAAACCCGAAATGGACCTGCTCCTGGAGCCGGTTGATTTCTGCTACCGGTTCAACGGCTTCAAAAGCAAAGTCACCGGCAGGCCCTATAAACTTTGGTTTAAAAATTATTGGATCACCAGCCTCGACCAGGGCAAGGAAACCCAGCAGCAAGCGAAATAATGCCACTTTTCAAAAAATTAGAGGAAGTAAAAAAGTACGTGGCCGTCAACGCCAGTATCTATTTAGAGGATATCATGCCCTTTATCAGGAGGGCGGAAAACCTGCAGATACGCCCCGCCCTGGGCCGAGAGCTCTACAACGAACTGCACACAGCCTATGAGGCTGACGCAGACCTGAGCGAGCCCATGAAAGCACTGCTGGAGGTATGCCAGGACTGCCTGGCAAACTTCGCCTATCTGCTTTATATCCCCCATGGAGCCACGCAGATCAGCGCCTCGGGAATCCAACAGGTACAGAACGCAACCAACAAACCGGCGACCCCTGAGCAGATCCAGAGACTGGAGAGCTCATATGCCACAACGGCCTACCGTGCCCTGGATGATTTGCTGGAGTACCTGGAGGAAAATGCAAAGGACTACCCGCAGTACGACCAGCTGGAGAGCAGACGCTATTTTCTGCACAGTACCCGCCAATTCGCGCAGTACGTGAACATCGGCGGGAGCCGGCGCACCTACATCGCGCTGCAGCCGGTCATGGCGAGGATAGAGCAAGGCCTGCTCTTAGAGCACCTGGGACCTAAACTGTTCCAGGAACTCAAAAACTGGCACCAGGCGACAACACAGGAAACTACCACAGAGGCCCCGGATCTGGCGCTTCTGCTGGAGAAGGTGAAACCGGTGGTGGCTTTCCATACCATAGCCAAAGGCATTGTGGAGCTTTCGCTGGCCATCACGGAAACCGGGCTACACATTTATTCCTCCAGCTCCACATTCGCGCTCACGCTCACGTTGCCGGCCGACGAAAAAAGGATCAACCGCCTGCTGCTGCAGTACCAGGGCGAAGCGGAGAAAGCGGAGAAGGAACTCACGAACTTTTTATATGCAAGAATTGACAAATACCCGCTATTCAAAGAAAGTGGAGCATTTGTGGAGCCACAGGCTCAGCAAGACCCCAACGCGGCAGGTGAGAAATTCTTTATGGCCTAAACTGATGCAATCACATGAAAATATGGGGATTGTGAAGGTCTGGGGCCTTCTCTTCCTGAACGTGCTGACGGAGAACATTCTCCAGGCAAATCTGCTGCAGAACATCCTGTTCATGCTCTCCATCACCTACACCGCCATTAGAATTTACAAAGAACTAAAACCAGTCAAAAACAAGAGTAATGCAAAAACCGCTGATCACAGTAAGCCGGATTCTTTACAACAATGACGCAAGCGTCTCCACCTTCACCGTCAACGGCAAAGGTGTCTCCGGATTCGGCGTTGAGGACGAGCGCCGCAACACCAAGAAAAAAGGGGAAACCTGTATTCCGGAGGGCACCTATGAGCTGGGCTTCCACAAAAGCCCGAAATTCTCCGGGAAGTACGGCCACGACATGATCCACATCAAAAACGTGCCAGGCTTCGAGTACATCCTGATTCACCCGGGAAACACCGACGACGACACAGAGGGCTGCTACATCCCCGGCACCAGCATCGGGATGCTGAACAACCAGGTAGCCGTGCTCACATCCACCGCACTTTACAAAAAGCTGTATGCCGCCGCAGCTCCAGAGATCAAAAAAGGCGGTGCCAAAATCCAATTCATCAATCTTTTCCCATTAGCAGCATTATGAGCGCAGAGGTAGAAAATTTGGCCACAGAGCCAAGCAAAGGAAAAAAGGTACTCAACACCGTCACAAAGGTGCTGAAGTTCATTGCCAAGCTAGGAGGCGCTGTATTCCTGCTGAAGGCCACCGGGAAGGTGAAGATTTCCCCAGGCCTGGAGAAAGCCGCCGAAATAGCCGGCGTTGCCGCAGATGTGGCAGAAGCTGTAAAAGATGTGGCCAATGAATAAAGTCACCCTTAACGGCAGGGAATTTAACGTTGCAGGCGCACTCAATGAGTTGAGTGCGCCTCAACTGCTTAAACTGACCAAGCTAATCCATTCAGGGAAACCGGTGGAACACGTGCTCAAAAGCAGTATTCTGATCCTGCTGCAGGTACGCCGCAACCTGTACCTGCAGTGGCTGTTCTTCTGGCATCTGAAACTGGAGGAACTTGAATATCTCCTGCTGGAGCTGGAACCTATTTGTGGCTTCCTTTTCAGAAAAAGCACCCTGACAAAGCAGCTACTGCCTAAAATACGCATCCCTGGAACCCTAAAATGGCTGTATGGTCCTGCCGACCTCCTGGGTAACTGCAGTTTCCTGGAGTACATAAAGGCTGAGGCAGCCTACCTGGGTTACCACCGCACGAGAGATCAAAGATACCTGAACCGTCTGGTGGCCATCCTTTACAGACCGAGGAACAGGGCAAAGGAAACCGCCGACACGGCAACCGGAGACACCAGGGAGAAATTCAACGAGGCATTACTGGAGAGAAGGACCAAACAGGTAGCCCGGCTGCCGTTGGCCACACGGCAGGCAATCATGCTGTTTTTCGTCGGCTGCAGGCAGCAGATCGTGGAAAGGCACCGGGAGGTGTTCCCGGAACCGGAGCAAGGCGTTACGGAGCAGCGCAGAGCCGCCAACCTCGGTTGGGCGGGCATACTCAAGCAGCTGGCCGGCAGCATAAAGGACTATGAGCCCACAGGGGCCCAGAACATCCACACAGTATTATTTCACATGAAAGCATCCATCCTAGAGGAAAGGGAGAGAGAGGCGAAAGCAAAATCCAGTAAATGACACTAACCGCATACACCAACTATTTTGAGTTCCTGGCCACGTACTTCCGCCCCATCGGGCACAGCGGCAACCGCCAGCGCTTCGCCAGGGTGGATATTGAAGAAGTAATTACCCAGCTCAGAAGCAGGCTGGACCTGCAGGAGCCTTGCATGCTCCTGGAGTATTTCGAGGGTGAGCTCGGCGGAAACGGCGGTGACAACCACCTGAACCAGATGACCGGCGCTTTCTACATCGTGCAGCAGGTAAGGGCGAATGATCTCAAAGACGAGAATCTGGTATTGAACCGCTGCCTGGAGTACGGGAAGGAAATAGTGGCCAGGATCTACAAAGATTCAGAGAAACGGACCATATACGGTTTCCTGAAGAATTTCAGACTGGAGAAGGTGAGCTACAACAAAGTTGGGCCTCTATGGGGCAACGTCTACGGCTACCGGTTTGAATTCCCTTGGTATGACAGTTTCGCACCGGTGACCTTCCCCAACAACTGGAGCGCATGAGCCAGCTGATTGATGTATTTGAGCTGGTGGAGGAATGGGCGGACCGCACCGACAGAATCCTGAAAGAGCAAATGAAACGCCTAAAAGTAGGTGAAAAAGGAGGAGGAGACAAAGAGCTGTTTTTCTCCCTCCGCTCAAACGTCTACGCCAAATACGGTGACAAAGTGCAGATGGATCTTTCATTCATTGAGCATGGCCGGTTCAGGGATATGGGTGCGGGATCTGGGAAAAAAGCCAAAATAGAAACCATGGCCGGAAACCTGGCATTGGCCACGGCCAGCGCCAGGAAGAGGAAAGGCAGAAAACCCGCCAAATGGTACTCAAAACCATTTTACGGCAGATTGAACGCGCTGCTAGGGGTAGTGAGCGGAGAAGTGCAGGAAGTAATCATTGAAACATTGAAAGAGGTGGCCACAGGGCCACAGCAAGCCCCCAAGACTAGGAGGAAGTAGGAATGAGTGTTAGGCAGGACAAAGTACAGGTAGCCGTAGAGGTTGACGGCAGCCAGGGGATTAATGAGCTCGGTAAGCTCGAAATGAAGCAGAAGGACCTGCTCAAAACGCTGGGTGGCCTGAAAAACGGCACTAAGGCATACATTGAATCATTCAAGCAGCTGGAGGAAGTCAATGATCTGGTAGACAAACAGCGCGAAAAACTCGGGCTTACCGGCATGACGATGAAGCAGCTCCGGAAATACCTGGGAGAGCTGAATCGTGAGCAGGCCACCGGCGCAACGTTCGGGACCGAGCGCTGGGACGAACTGCAGCAGAAAATTGATGCCGTCACCAATGAGATCCAGCGACAGGACCAGGTGAAAAAAGGCATTGCACCCTTCGTGAGCACCAAAGACCTGGCAGACCTGGATAAACTGGAGAAAGCGCAGACCAGGCTAACCCAGCAAATGCGCGGGCTCCAGGAAAACAGCAGAAAATACCAGGAAGCCTACAAAGACCTGGAAGAGGTAAACGCCACCATTGCGGCACACCGGGAAGAACTCGGGATCACCGGCATGACCCTGGGCCAGCTGAAAAGCTGGTACAAAGACCTGGAAACTCAGATTGAGGGGATGGATTACGGTTCTGAGGCCTGGGTACAGGCCAAAGACAAAATGCAGGCTGTGGACGGCGCTATTCAGAACCAAACCAAGAAAATAAAGGGATTGGGGGGTATGTGGCAGTGGCTGAAAAGCGAAGTCGCGCAGATGGGGATGCTTGCCGCCGTTTTCATGGGCCTCCAGCTGGCGGCGGAAAAAGTAAGCCAGGTGATCAGCTCTAACGCTGAGCTCTCAGACAGCTATGCCGACATAGAGAAATCAACCAACATGGCCACCGACGAGGTGGAGAGGTTTGACAAAGCCCTGAAGAAAATTGACACCAGGACCAAAGCCAAAGACCTCCGGGATATTACCGTGATCGGCGGCCAGCTCGGCGTGGCCAATGATGAGCTGCTGAGCTTCGTGGAGAACGTTGACAAAGCCGTGGTGGCCCTGGGGGATGAATTCACGGGTGGGGCAGAGGAAGTGGCCAGAGAGTTGGGTGCACTGCAGAAACTCTTCAAGGAAACGGCGAAACTGGACGCAGGGGAAGCAATCAATAACATTGGTTCTGCCATTAACGCCCTGGGTGCAGATGGAGCCGCAACCGGTCCCGTAATCGCAGATTTCACAAAAAGATTGGGTGCCCTTGGAAACTTAGGGCCAAATATTTCGCAAACGCTCGGGCTAGGAGCCGCACTACAGGAGCTGGGCCTAACCGCTGAAGTATCATCCGGAGGCGTGACCAATGTGATTCTAACCATGAACAAGCAGGCAGACAGCTTCGCCAAGTTCATGAAAATGGGCATTGCCGAGTACAAAGAAATGATGCAGAACAACCCTAACGAAATGCTCCTGACTATGGCAGAGCGCTTCAAAGGGGCCAGTTCAACGTCTATTGTACAGACGCTGGAGAAACTGAACATCAACAGCCAGGAAGCGGTGAAAGTGGTGGCCCTGCTCTCCAACCAGACCCAAATAGTCCGGGAGAAACAGGAACTGGCCAACCAGGCCATGAAGGAAGGGACCAGCTTAACGGACGAATTCAACAAGAAGAACAACAATTTCGCCGGGAAACTGGAGAAACTAGGCAAACTGCTGCATACCTCTTTCGTGAACAGCCCCATCAAAAGGGGCATGGAAAGTGTCGTTGACACCTTGCTGGGGATCGCCAAAGGGGCGGAAAACGCCACTGAGGCTTTCGGAAAATGGGAAAAGCAGTCTGAATTCGTGGAGAAACTGCAGGGAGGTTTCAGCGACCTGCTGAAGGAGTACGAAAGCCTCCAGGGAAAAACCACACGCACAGCTGAGGAAAACGAGCGCCTGGAAACGGTGATCTCAAAAATAGCGGAAGTGGTGCCGCAGGCCGTGACGGCCTGGGACAAATATGGCAACGCCATGACCATCAACACGCAAAAGGCGCGTGATTTCATCAAGGAGCAGCAGGATGCCCTCAAATACATCAACAAAGAGAAAATTGAGGTCATTGAGAAGGAAAGGGCGCAGAAAAGCCTGGATCTAACCATTGCGAGGGCACAGCTTGATTCCGGGAAGAAAAGCAAAATGATCTCACAAAACACATCATGGGGCACCACTTCCATCCAGGAGGTCAAAATACCCATGACCGCGGCTGAATTCAACCAAGTAAGGGCCGATATAAACGCACTCCAGTCTGAACTCAACGGCATGGATGCGAACCTGGCACTACTAAGGGGCGAGAAAACAAAGGCGCAGATTGCCCTGGAAAAAGAGAACGCGAAAAAAGACAATGACCCGGTAACAAAGGTAACGGAACTGGATTTTGAAGACGCGGAGGCCAAAGCCAAGGAAGAGGAAAAGGCCCGCCACAAACAGGAAGCCGCACAGAAGAAAGCAGCTGACGCAAAACGCCGGGCCGCAGAGAAACTGGCCGAGGAACGCCAGCGCCAATTAAAGGAAATGCAGGAGATAGAGCGCCAGTACATGGATGCCTATATCGCCAATATTGCCGATGAATATGAGCGTGAGCGTGAAATGAGCCGGCAGAACTTCATCCGCCAGATGGATGAGAGCAAGGCCCAGGGGACCGCGAGAATTGAGCTGGAGAAACTGCTTCGCCAGAAAATGAACGCTGAGATAGCGGCCGTGGACGCTAAGGAGGCGCTCAAAAAGAAAGAAACCGAGAAAGAGCTCTTTGACAAAAGGGCGCGGGATGCCATGGCCGGTGCCAACCTCAACGTGATTGAGAAAGGCATGGAGCTGGATTTCGGGCCACAGGACGAAAAAAGCCAGAAGGAAGCAAGGGAAGCCTATAATAAGGCCAGGATTGAATCCATTGAGCTGGAGCGTGACCTGAAACTGGAGGAGCTGGAGATCACCAAAGGCACAGAGGCGGAAAAGAACCTCGTGATCGCGGAGAGCGAAGATGCGGTGGCGAAAATCCGGGCTGAGTACCGGGAAGACGAGAAACAGGCCATGGTGGACGCGGCAAACAACTTTGCCGACATCATGACCAATATGATCAACGCGCTGAGTTCCTTCGCCCAGGCAGCCACGGAAGCGGATTTGCGCCGGGTGCAGAAACAAAAGGAATCTGCCCTGCAATCACTGGATGATCAGTATGGAAAGGGAACGCTCCGGAAAGCCAAGTACGAGAAGGAAAAGGAGAAAATTGAAAAACAGGCGGAGGAACGCCTCCGGAAAATCAAGAACGAGCAGGCGAAAAAAGACCGGGAGGCACAAATCGCCAATACCATCATCGCCGGATCAGTGGCCGTGTTGAGCGCCAGCGCCAACCCGCTCGGAATCCTTTCACCCCAGGCAGTGTCTACCGCCATTGCCGCAGGCCTGCAGCTGGCCACCGTGATCGCCCAGCCGATTCAGGAATACGCCGAGGGTGGATTGGTGCAGTTTTCCCCAAAACAGGCCAAATCCATCGCTGCCGGGGGAATGCAGACAGGCGGCGCTTTCCTTGCTTCCATGAACGAGGAAGGGCAGGAATACGTGGTCCCTAATTATTTGCTGCAAAATCCCGAGGTTGCGGACTATGTGAGCATCATAGAGGCCATGCGAACCGGCAACCACTACGGCCGGGGCTACGCAGAAGGCGGGCCAGGACCGGGGAACGGAAGCGATACCCAACTGCAGCGGCCGCAGACCGTGACGGAAAATCCGGAGAGCCGGCAATTAATGGAACAGACCCTGCAACAGATCCTGTACCGCCTGGAGAATCCTTTGCCGGTGGAAGGTGTTTGGGATTGGGATTATTACCAGCGAAGCAAGGCAGAGATTGAGCAGATTAAATCAGAATCAATAGTAACAGCCGCATAAATGGCACTCAGACTACTAAAAAGAGAAGTAACGCAAGGCGCAGACCTCAAATACTCAGGAAGGGAATATTATTTCAACGATGCCACCAAAGCCGTAGAAACGGTGCCGGTGGCATCGTTGCCGTTCAACAGCTCATTCTCCAGATCCACTGAAGAAAATGTTTTTACCGAGGATGCAATCCTGAAGGATGGAATCTTCGTGACCATCTACCGACACGATGGTACCGGGGGAATTGTGAAGCTGGAGAAACAGGATTGGTATTATTTCACCATCACCAATGATAAACTTGCGCTAACGGTAAACCATGCCGGCATAGGTGAAAAAGGCTCCATTACAGCCTGGAAAAGCTACTCTGGTGAGCCGGGGGGAAGATTCGTGCTCTATAAAATGCCGGAAAACGTCCAGGTGGACTACTCAGGGGATTTTGGGGTGGAGGAGTTTACCTTCCTGCAGGTTGCACCCGGGAAGTACCGCATAGATGTGGCCAGCGGTCCTTCCGGATCAATCAAGGCGGAAAAATTCGCCACCTTAGAAGAAAAAAGCCCAGAGCAGGGGGAGCCAATGCCGGAGCCGGAACCTACACCGGAGGAAAAAGTACTGCCGGCGCTGATCTTCACTAAATGTGCGTTAGAGATTTCGCACCAGGCACCGGGGCCAGCTGAAACCGTCACGCTTGAGATTTACATGGAAAGCGAATATATGACCGGGGATTACAGCAAAGTGGCAACCAGCTACAGGGACGCTGAAAACGATGGGGTAGCTACATTCAATATAGCAGACGCAATTAACACCAGACTGGAGGCAAGGCAGTTCCCCGGATATCCGGACCTTGAGCGAACAGCCACGCTGCAGATCAGGAACATGGCCAGGTTTTTCCTTCGCATTGGCCATAAGGACCCCGAAACAAAACTGATGCGCTGGTACGTCAGCAACATTTGCACCGCGCTGGTGGGCGGGCTTCCGGAGGAAATAAACCAGCAGGAGTACTTCGCATGGATGCAACAGGAAAAGAAATTCATGACCTGGCAACCGGTGAAAAAGAAGGTGTACCCCAACCAACCCGAACTCTATTATTTCTTACTGGCCAAAGAGGAGCTGGAGAGCGTCAATCTTCGGGTGGAATTTATGAAAGGGGCAAACCCACAGCCGGTTGCCGTCAGAAAATACCCACTGGACCTTACAGGAAAGCCCTGGGCCTACAGGCTGCTGCAGTTCTCCCTACCCAACAGCGATTGGCCCAATGAAGCCGATAAAATAAGGCTGAACGTCTGCGATACCGCAGACCAGGCTATAAGCGAGACAAGGATTCTGGAAATACAGTGGCAAACAGATCCGGTAAGGAGCTTTCTTTTCAGGAACAGCCTTTGCGTCTATGATGTACTGCAGGCGACAGGAGAAAAAACCGACAGCCTGGAAGTAGAGCAGCAAACCGCGGAGCGCTTCGGAGGCAAACAGTTCGTGTACCATCTGGAGGGCAGGAGAAGCCACAAAATCTCCACAGGCTACAAGACAAGGGAGTACCTGGAGTACCTGCAGGAATTTCTCCTATCCAGAAAAAAGGCCGAAATGGTGGACGGCAAACCAATGGAGATCATCCTGAGAACGAAAAAAATTGACTACCGCCAAGATTACCAAGGCCCCACAGGCTGGCAATTTGAATATGACCGGGCGCAAGCCACGAATTTCCACGGAGCAAAATGAGAAAACTCACAATAGAAGGCCAGGTGGTGGAGCTCAGGGCCGATATGCCGATCACATTTGAGAAAAACAGCACAATCCCTGATTTACTCCTGGAGCAAAACACGGCAGGGACCCATACCATGCCGTTCACCATTCCAGACACACCGCAGGCACGGCTGGCCATGGGCGACATCCAGCGCCTGGATAGCAGAGCTCAGGCACCAAAGAGCTTCCAGGCTACCTACGAGGAAGCAGGTTTTTACCTTAAAGGCTCATTTGAGCTGAGAAACTACGAACCGGGCGTTGGGTTCCGGGGAAACATGACTACTTCGGAAAAAGCGCTGGTAAAACATCTGAAAGAAGCCAGGCTAAGGAAAATGGAATTGGGAGGCAGTAAGATCTTAGGCGAAACCGAGCAGGAAGTAATCACGCACATGCTGGAGAAAACGGACCTGCAGCAGGTCCAGGAATATGTGTTCGGCCCGGTACACAACAGCGGGCTATATGCAGAGAACCAGGATTACAGCCTGTTCTACGGTCAATATCTGAACAGATATTTCCCAAATGCCAACGCCAAAACCGGAGGGAACGGCGAAATGGGCTTTTTCCCGCTCAACCAGGCAGAAGGAAACAACACCCTGGAATCAATCGGCTACACCTGGAATGTTAACGGGCCAAAGGTGTGCACGTCGTTCCCCATCTGCCCGTTCCCAAGCCTGAAATATCTGCTGCAGACAGGATTCGAGGAACTAGGCATTGAGGTGGAGGATCAATTCTTTGACCAGGAACTGAGCAATCTGGTCGTGATCAGCAACAGCGCACTGGATAACATTGAGCTGCACCTTTGGATCGAAGGGGTTACAAACTATGATTGGCTGGGCTACAACGGCGGTACCACCTATGAGCCGGGCATCTACCACTTCAAAAACAGCTTCAGGCGCTCTTTCAGGCTAAGGGAAATATTACCGGATATCTCCTTTTATGATCTTCTGAGAAAACTGCAGAACACATTCGGAATGTGCCTCACCGTCAACCTGGATGGAAGAATCAAACTTTCAAGGGTGGAAGCCAGGCTGAGCGAAAAAATAAGGAAGCCTCTGACCGGTAAATTCCTTAAAAACTACGAAGAGGAATTTGCCGGCAAAAGTGGGCTGAAACTTGCCTACAGGACTGAGGGAGGTGACCAGGCGGCAGAAAACGAAATCAAAGATTTCTCAGATGTGAACTACAAAGGGGAAGTGCCCACCATAAGCGGGTTGCCCGACTGGAGAACCGCAGAACTTAAAGACTGCTATTATGTGAAAGAGCATAAATGCTATTATGTGTGGCAGTTAATGGAAGGAAAAATGATATGGGGCGGAATAGGTGAGTTCACCAGGTACGCAGGAGACTACAGGGGGCTGGAAATAGGCGAAGGAGTTACACCCTACACCATGGGTATCGCCACCACCATTGACCGGGAGCAGCCATTCCTGAATTTCAACTTCAAAGGCAGCATCTACGGGTGGAATGATCTGGAGGCCATAGAAAACCCGGAGCTGGGCGACCTTTACCTGCTGGAGGTAGAAAACAAGTACTACATATGGGATTTGGTTTGGCCAGAGCAGCCGAACCAACATGATTACAAGCGCGTGGAGGACTGGACTTTCTTCTGTGACAACCATGCAGCCGCAAAACGTGACTGGTTCGCCAAATGGAAAATACCGGTGCTGGAAAAAGAGGGGTACAACCCCATGATCCCAACTACCGAGGAAAACCAAGAATTGCGCCTGGCTTTTTACCGGGGCATGCAACCGTTCAGCGAAGGGCCCATGGTTTACCCAATGCTCTCCGGAGACAATAGGAACGCCAAAGGGGAAATTGTTGGCGAGTACACCCTGAAATGGGAGGGCGAAGGCGGGATAGGAAAAAAATTCCTTGAATCCTGGATCACCCTAATGCAGGGAAGGCTGTTGAGGGGGAGCCTGGACTGGACGGCCGAACAGCTGGCTGATCTGAACGAGGATGAGCTCTATAGTTTTGAAGGGCAGAGAGCGATCATCAAGAAAATAAAATTCAGCCTTCCGCTCACGAAACCACCCCAGGTGGACCTCATTCTGTTTTAAAAGAGGGTGCATAATTGTACCTTTATGAGTACGTTATAACTCCTTAGCTAAAACTATGATTACAATAGCCTCAATAATTCTAACAGCGATTTGGCTGCTAGGCGTAGAGTTCGTCCTGGCCAATGCAGAATCAGTCGTTCCAGATGCCACAAAACGCGAAACCAGGCTAGCAGCTTGGTTTTGGCCATTCTGGTTGATTTGGATGCTGATAGAGAACCGGAATAAATAGAAGAGGTTATTCCTGTTAAATGCCTATACTTAAGGAAAATAAGCATCTTTACCCAAAGGATTGGAACGAGATAGCAAAACGCAAAAAAGAAAACGTCAACTGGAGATGCGAGAATTGCCAAATCAAACATGGAATCGTTGGTACCAGGGACGAAAAGATGAACTTCCGGGAAGAGCCGGAAATGGAGCACCTGAGCATTGAGAACCTTAAAACGATTAACGCCTGGCTAAACACCAGGTACATGAAAGTGATCCTGACAGTGGCCCATCTGGACCACGACCCAACCAATAATGAGGATTGGAACTTAAAGGCACTTTGTCAACTTTGCCATAACAGGCATGACAGGAAACACCGGAACCTGACCATGCACCTTAATAAGTACCGGCAGCAGCACAAACTCTTCCCCCAATATGAGCAGCAGATTTTTTCCAAACTCCAATAAGCGGCAGGACAAAGCCAAAATAAAAGCAGCCATTAAGGTTAACAGAATCAGAATGGATAGGGCAGTGAATACCATAAACGGCATCAATACTGAGCTGGAGAGGAAAAAAGTGGACCGTCTGGTGGAAATGTTCAAGCCGATTTCCCAAGAGACAGCCGAGGCAATCAAAGAGAAAGGAGCACCCAAAAGAATATATGCTGGCTCCGAGATTTACCCCCACCTGGCAAAATTAGAGCCCTACGGAATCAGGATAATCCTGATGGACACCGGGAACATCAAACCAAGGCAATGGGTGTGCTCCTGGAAAGAAAATATAGAAGAGGATTGGGGCGATGAACCAAGCTCCATCCAGAGTTGATTTCTTACGGTCTTACTGTCTTACCAAAGAAAATGCCGGCAACTTTGCCGGCATTTTTTGCTAAAAAGCAGGGAAAAGTGCCTGGACCTCTTCATTGTCAAACAAGCCCAGGCCACGCAGATACTTCTCTGTCATGGCGATAGAAGAGTGCCGGCACTGCTGCTGGATCTTCCTAATGTCTTTTATGGCCATATACAATTTAACCACACCGGTATGTTTCCAGGAATAAAGTGTCTGGCCATCATTAAGCCCCAGCTCACGGAGGCACAGAATGTGTTTATTGGAAAAATAGCTCAAACCTAAGTGCTTTGGTCCGGGCTGGCCCTTCTGGCCAAAAATGAAATAGTCAGCCGGGTAATTGCGGAGATTCAATTCATTGATCACATTCTCCAGGCCGTCCGGGATCACAACCGTTTCCGCCTTACCATTTTTACTTACCCGCGTTTTCTTGCCGTTCACATAGATGTAACCAGGTATGTGGATCTTCTTTTTCTGAATGTTTTTCACCTGCAGGAAGCGCAGCTCTGAGCGCCTAACGAAAGTGTAATACATGAACGTGCAGAATAACAGCAGTTGCGGATCGTGCAGCTCAAGGTATTCCTTAACCTGCAGCCGCTGTTCATCCAGGAAAGGTACGTGGGATTTCTCCTGCTCCGGAAGATTCTTAATAGAGCTGCAGGGGCTTTTCTCAATTATCTCACGGCGTACCAACAGATTGAAAATTGCCCTGGAGTAAAGCAAATAATTGTTGTGCGTGATGTTGTCAACCTTGCGTTCCAGTTTCAGATAGTCAAAAAACCGGCTCATAATACCAGGTGTCACGTCACCCAGGCGCAGATCCTCCAGAGCCGCCTCTTCAATCCAGGAAAACAAAATATTCTTGATGCTCCGATAGGTGGACCCGGAACGGTCCGAAAGAGAGCCGGTCTTAATCTTGACGGCAAAAGAAATAGCTTCCTTCAGGGTAGAATCTACAGTTATTTCAGGCGCACCCGGTGCAGGCGACACAGCTACTGGTGCAGGAGCAGGGGCCGCATCAACTTTCTTAATGATCTTTCCTGCCTTTAGCGCAGCATCAATTTCGCGCTTTATTTCCTGGCCACGGCGCAACCGGTCCGCAACGGTCTTGTAGCTGTTGAGCGAAAAATCCTGCTTGCGGACCAGCTTGCCTTTATTTTCATCCCAGACATAAAATTCCACATACCAGCGCTTAGAAAGGTCATTATTGCTGGTTTTGACAACGCAGAGGCGGTAAGGAAACTTGCGATCCTGTTGCTCCATTCCGTCTAAAGATTTGAGAAAAAGTGTTGCAAATGTTGTTGCAGTAAAGAAAAAGGCCCAATACAATGCGTATTGGGCCTCTAGTAGCGGGGAGCAGAATCGAACTGCCGACCTCAGGGTTATGAATCCTGCGCTCTAACCATCTGAGCTACCCCGCCGTTTTGATGCTGCAAAAGTAGGGATAAGATTTATAACCACACAAGTTTTTTTGTATAAAATATTTTCCTTTACTTGAGAAGGACAACCGCCCCCAATCTTTACCCCATACCCTTTACCACACTTAAGCTTTATTGTCTATGAGTAAAATAAAGTTTGTCAGAGAGTATCCTCTTAATGCGTCGCCGAAGATGCTGTACCCTTACCTGAGTACTGCCTCAGGGTTGGCGCAATGGCTTTGTGATGCTGCCCACCAGATTGGCGACCGCAAATACAACCTTGTCTGGGATAATCAGGAACACATCGCTGAAATGACCAGCCACCGCACCAATAAGTCGGTGCGGTTTACTTTTCCGGGTACCGGTAAAAACGGCTCGCACGATTACAGCTACATTGATTTCTCCATTGAAACCGGGGAGCTCACCCAAGAGCAATTTCTGCGCATTGTAGACTATACAGACGTAGGAGACGTTGAACAGCTAACGGAACTTTGGGACAACCAAGTGCTCACCTTGCGCGAGTTGATCGGCGGATAGCCATCCTTTCGGGCTATTTTCGTAAATTTGAGCTGCTTTTCCCAAAGAGGACAGCCTGAAACGGCTGGTGCTGCGGAAAGCGGCTTCAACGCATGAAAAAATTAGATAAACTTATCCTTAAGTCCTTCATAGGGCCTTTTGTTCTCACGTTTGCGGTAGTAGAATTCATTCTGCTGCTTCAGGTTATCCTGAAGTACCTGGATGATTTAGTGGGGAAGGGGCTGGGTGCCGCCGTTATCTCTGAGCTGCTGTTCTATTTCAGCCTCAACCTGGCGCCCATGGCGTTTCCGCTGGCAATTCTGCTCTCTTCTCTCATGACCTTCGGGAACCTGGGTGAACACCATGAGCTTACGGCCATCAAGACCTCTGGTATCTCCTTGGTACGTGCCCTGCGCCCGGTGTTCTTGTTTGCGGTAATTCTTACGGTGGCGGCATTCTTCTTCCATAACACCATTGTGCCTAAAGCCAACCTCAAGGCCTATAGTCTTATGTGGGACATCAGGCAGAAGAAACCTTCCCTTGATTTGAAGGAAGGCTCCTTCTACAACGGCCTGCCTAACCGCAGCATTCGGGTGGGTAAGAAGTTTGAAGACGGTCAGACGCTCAAAGACATCATGATCTATGACCATTCCAACGGCCAGGGAAACACTGTGGTCATGCTCGCCGATTCTGGGAAGATGTACACTCAGTACAATGACCAGTACCTGGTGCTGGAGATGTTCAATGGGAAGACATTTGCCGAGGAGCGTCCCAGTGGCGCCAATGGGTATGCCCAAAACACAGGGTACCTGCGGCAGGGCTTCACTAAGAATAAACTGGTGGTGAACCTGTCTTCCTTTCAGATGACCCGCTCCAATGCCCAGGCGTTCGCTGACAATAAAATGATGAAGAACATCAATCAGCTCTCGCAGGTGACAGACTCGTTACAGAAGCAAATCACTAAGGAGACCACGCTGCTGGAGCCAAATGTGCGGCCATTCTATTCCCATTTCTCTACCCTTAAAGCGAGTGACACCCTTAAAATACAGGTTCCTGCTGCTAAAATCAGCAAGGAAATAACCCTACAGGATGTGCAGATGGCGGCTAATGCTGCCCGTAATGTGAAAAGTTTCACCAGTTCCTACGCCTCCAGGCTCACCAGTATCCAGCGGGAGCGGAACAACTATGAAATAGAGATTTACCGGAAGTTCACCCAAGCCTTCGCCTGTTTCATCATGTTCCTGATTGGCGCACCGCTGGGAGCCATTATCCGTAAGGGCGGCTTGGGAATGCCCGTGATCATCTCCATTGCCTTCTTTATTGTGTACTATGTCCTGAGCATACTTGGGGAGAAATGGGGCCGGGAAGGGGTTGCCCCGGTGGCCCTGGGCATGTGGGCGGCCAATATGATTCTGCTACCGGCCGGTTTGTTTTTCCTCTACCAGGCCCGTAACGATTCTAACCTGCTCGAATTTGATTTCTGGCGAAAAATTACGGCCCGGTTACAGCGAACAAAGGCGCAGTAGCAGAAATAAACACTTTCCCAGATGAAATATTTGAATGTTTGGGTTTGTTTGCTAACTTTGCGCCTTATAATCTGAACTGCGATAAATAAGACAAGTACAGTTACACGCAATGAAATTAACTACCGAAGCGAAAAAAGAAATCTTCCAAACCAGCGGTTTTTCTAAGTCAGCCACCGATACCGGATCTGCTGAATCACAAATCGCCCTGTTCACTGCCCGGATTAACCACCTGACAGAGCACCTTAAATCCAACAAAAAAGACTTTTCTACCCGTTTAGGTCTTTTGAAATTGGTAGGTAAAAGAAGAAGATTGCTGAATTACCTGACTAAAACAGACATTACGCGCTACCGTGCTATTATCGCTGAATTAGGCATCCGTAAATAACATCCATAGAAAGATTAGGGAATTCATAAACGGGATTCCCTAATCTTTTTTATTGCCTCTGCTTTCCCACTTCTTTTAAGCGCCCTGGGCTCTTTGCCTGTGGGTGCCTTTTACATTGATTGCCTCTTATACAAAGAAAGATGTCATATAACGCTATAAATAAAACCATCCGCATGGCCAATGGCCGGGATATCACGATTGAAACCGGGAAACTTGCAAAACAAGCTGACGGATCAGTGGTGGTGAAATGCGGAAACGCGATGCTATTGGCAACAGTAGTGTCAAACAAAGAAGCTCGTGAGGGAGTGGATTTTCTTCCGTTATCAGTTGATTACCAAGAAAAATTCGCCTCTTCCGGTAAAATTCCCGGTGGTTTCCTCAAAAGAGAAGCCCGCCTTTCTGACTATGAGATCCTGATCAGCCGTTTAGTGGACCGCATTCTGCGTCCTATGTTCCCTGAGGACTACCACGCAGAAACACAAGTGATCATCAACCTGATCTCCGCTGACGCTGAGATATTGCCTGATGCTTTGGCAGCCCTGGCTGCTTCTGCGGCTATCTCCGTTTCTGATATTCCGTTCAACGGCCCTATCTCTGAGGTACGCGTGGCCCGCATTGATGGTGAGTATCAGATCAACCCATTGCTTTCTGACCTGAAACGTGCTGACATCGACCTGATCGTAGGTGGTTCCGCTGACAGTGTAGCCATGGTGGAAGGGGAAATGAACGAAGTGTCTGAGGCAGAAATGCTGGAGGCGATCCGGGTGGCACACGAGGCAATCAAAGGCCAGGTACAGGCTCAGATAGAATTGGCGCAGGAGGTAGGCAATACCACCAAGCGTGAATACAGCCATGAAACCAATGATCTTGAGCTAAAGGAGTTAATCTTCAAGGCAGTCTATGACAAAGCCTACCAGGTAGCAGCCTCTGGTAACAATGTGAAAGCTGAGCGCAAAGCCGCTTTCAAAGCCATCAAAGAAGAGTTTGTAGCCTCCTTACCTGAGGATCATACGTATGACGCCACGTTAATTGGCAAGTATTTCCATGATGCGGAGAAAGAGGCCGTACGTGACGTGGTTCTGAAAGAGCGCCGCCGTTTAGATGGCCGTCAACTGGAGGAAATCCGTCCCATCTGGTCAGAGGTAAACTATTTGCCTTCGGCCCACGGTTCAGCTATCTTCACCCGCGGTGAAACCCAGTCGTTGACTACCGTTACCTTAGGTACCAAGCTGGATGAGCAGATGATTGACGGAGCCATGTTCTCCGGTTACAACAAGTTCATGCTGCACTATAACTTCCCTCCATTCTCTACCGGTGAAGCCAAGCCAATGCGTGGTACAGGTCGTAGAGAAGTTGGGCACGGGAACCTAGCCATGCGTTCGTTGAAGAAAGTATTGCCACCGGAAGACGAAAACCCATACACCATCCGCATTGTGTCAGATATTTTGGAGTCTAACGGATCTTCATCTATGGCTACCGTGTGTGCTGGTACTTTGGCTCTCATGGACGCTGGTATCCAGATCTCTGCACCGGTATCTGGTATTGCCATGGGCTTAATCATGGACGAAGAAACCGGCAACTTTGCCGTACTTTCTGACATTCTGGGCGATGAAGACCACTTAGGTGATATGGACTTCAAAGTGACTGGTACCGCTAAAGGGATCACTGCTTGCCAGATGGACATAAAAGTGAAAGGTCTTTCCTTTGAAATCTTAGGCCAAGCATTAAATCAAGCTAAAAACGGTCGTCTGCACATCTTAGGCGAGATGACTAAAACCATCGCGCAGCCAAACGCTGACTTCAAGCCGCATACTCCTCGTTCACAGAACATCATCATTGACAAAGAATTCATTGGTGCCGTGATTGGACCAGGTGGTAAAGTGATTCAGCAGATCCAGCGTGACTCTGGTGCGGTGATCCAGATTGAGGAGAAAAACGACAAAGGGTACGTGAACGTATTTGCCACGAACCAAGACGCTATGCAAATGGCGGTTTCCAAAATCAAAGCCATTGTTGCCGTTCCTGAAGTAGGGGAAGTATACACCGGTAAGGTGAAATCTATCCAGCCATACGGTGCCTTTGTAGAGTTCATGGCCGGCAAAGACGGTCTGTTGCACATCTCTGAGGTAAAATGGGAACGTTTGGAAAGTATGGAAGGTGTGCTGGAATTAGGCGAGGAAATCAAAGTGAAATTGGTGGACATTGACCCTAAGACTGGCAAATTCAAACTTTCACGCAAGGCGTTGCTGCCAAAGCCAGAGCGTAAAGACGCTGCCCCTAAAAACGACTAACTTTTTTTCAGCCGGAACCCAGCTAAAGCTGCTCCAAACGGTGCGGCTTTGGCTGGGTTTTCGTGCTAATTCTTAAAAATAAGCTTACTAATTAAGTAGTTATGCTTGTTTTTTTAGAAATAGAACTTTTGGAGCTGGGCTGGGTGTTAATTCACTAGTCCTACTTACACAGATACACACAGATAGAAATACACTCCAATGAGACAGCTGAAAATAAGCAAGCAGATTACCAACCGGGAAAGCCAGTCCTTAGATAAATATCTTCAGGAGATTGGAAAGGTGGACTTGCTCACCCCAGATGAGGAGGTAACGCTTGCCCAGCGCATCAGAGAAGGCGATCAGTTCGCCCTCGAGAAATTAACCAAAGCCAACTTACGCTTCGTGGTGTCAGTGGCGAAGCAATACCAAAACCAAGGACTTTCCCTGGGCGACTTGATCAACGAAGGTAACTTAGGTCTGATCAAAGCGGCCAAGCGTTTTGATGAAACCCGTGGTTTTAAATTTATCTCCTACGCCGTATGGTGGATCCGTCAGTCTATCCTGCAGGCGTTGGCAGAACAGTCAAGAATTGTACGCTTGCCCTTAAACCGGGTAGGTTCTTTGAATAAAATCTCCAAGTCATTCTCAGAGTTGGAGCAGAAGTTTGAGCGGGAGCCTTCTCCGGAAGAAATTGCCGAAGTACTGGAACTGACCACTGCCGAGGTAGTAGACACCCTGAAGATCTCCGGCCGTCACGTGTCAGTAGACGCCCCTTTTGTGCAGGGCGAGGAAAACCGTCTGTTAGACGTGCTGGAAAACGAAGATGAAGAATCACCGGATACCGGCCTGATGAACGATTCACTCCGTAAAGAAGTACAGCGTGCTCTTTCTACGCTGACCAAACGGGAAGCCGATGTAATCACCCTTTACTTTGGACTGAACGGAGAGCATTCATTGACTTTGGAGGAAATTGGTGAGAAGTTTAACCTTACCCGTGAGCGCGTGCGCCAAATCAAAGAGAAAGCGATTCGTCGTTTACGCCATACCTCACGGAGCAAAGCCTTAAAGCCTTATTTGGGATAAGTTACGTTTACATTTTTGAAAGCCTTGGCTTCTGTGGGAGCCAAGGCTTTTGTTTTGTTATATTCTAATGATAAGTGCGTATAGGGGCTCTTTTTCTTAAAACTGCCCCTAAACGCACTTTCACAATACCAAAAGGAACTCTCACCCACCACAAGTGAGTTAATCTAAAACGGAATAATTCAATTGCCAGGCCAATAAAATTCCATAAATAGGAACTTTATAAATTACCAGGGCCGAGCAGAAACTTAGAGAGTTTGCAGGGGTGAAGCTGGCCTGACAGGGATAGACGCTGTTACTACTGACGTGTCTCTAAAATTATTTGTAATATTGCACTCCGAAAATCTTTACCTGATATGGAAAACCAAAAGGAGCGCGTAAAGTGTTTGATCATAGGTTCCGGCCCTGCCGGATACACTGCCGCTATTTACGCCTCGCGTGCCGGTTTAAAGCCGGTGATGTACCAAGGCTTGCAGCCAGGTGGTCAGTTGACCATTACCAACGACGTTGAAAATTACCCAGGATACCCTACCGGCGTGAATGGCCCTCAGATGATGGAAGATTTCCGTCAGCAGGCGGAGCGTTTCGGAACGGATATTAGATATGGCATTGCCACATCCGTTGATTTCTCCGGTAAACCCCATAAAGTTACCATAGACGAGCAGAAAGAAATAGAGGCAGACACCGTGATCATTGCCACCGGGGCTTCGGCCAAATGGCTGGGGCTGGAGTCTGAGGCCCGCCTAAACGGGAGCGGTGTTTCTGCCTGCGCCGTGTGCGACGGGTTCTTCTACCGGGGCCAGGAGGTGGCCATTGTAGGAGCTGGTGACACGGCCTGCGAAGAAGCCCATTACCTGTCTAACCTCTGCTCCAAAGTCTACATGATCGTTCGTCGGGATGAGATGAAAGCTTCCCTGATCATGCAGCAGCGCGTGCAGAACACGCCTAACATTGAAATCCTTTGGAACAGCGTAACAGAGGAAATTTTAGGTGAGTTTGGGGTGGAAGGAGCCCGTATCAAGGATACCCGCTCCGGAGAGACCAGAGACATTGCCGTGAAAGGATTCTTTGTGGCCATTGGGCATGAGCCTAATTCTAAAATCTTCCAGCCGTACCTGGAGCATGACGCCAACGGATATCTGAAGACCATTCCGGGAACGTCCAAAACCAATGTAGACGGCGTGTTCGCCTGCGGCGATGTGCAGGACAATGTGTACCGCCAGGCTATTACGGCCGCCGGAACAGGTTGTATGGCTGCCCTGGATGCCGAAAGGTATCTCGCTTCGCTGGAATATCATTAAGAGATAATAGTAAAAGCCGCCGTGGCCTTTGTGCAAGCAATAAAACGGCGGCTTTTACAGTTTTAAAGCCGAACCCAAGCTATGTTGGCTCCGGTGAATAATTGGATTAAATGCTTTTAAGAAAAATACTCTTCTTTCTCGTGCTGGCCTGCTTCGCCTTTACTGGGCATTTGGCGCAGGCCCAGAAAAAGAGAACTAATCGAGACCTCTTCAAAAGGAAAACGCCCAAGATCAACTATGTGAAGCCAGACACTTCTGTGGTGATCAAGCAGGAAACGCTGCAGGAAGGCGATCAACCCAAGCGCGGGGAGTTCAGCCCGGTGCGCAAGCTGTCTATCGTGAGCGAAGATACCAGTACCCTTGATCTGGGGGAACAGAGCATTGTGGAGATGTCTGAGGAGATTCAGGTAGACGACAGCGTCTGGATCAAGATCGCTGCCTATTATGCCATCTGGGATACCCGCAACATCAATCCTTACCGTAAAGATGGCCGCCAGATCAAAGACACCATTGCCCTTAAGTTATATGACGAACGGCATGCCTATAAAATGCCGCTGGTGAAAACCCCCATCACTTCTGACTTCGGCTTCCGGGGCTACCGGTGGCACTATGGCACTGACCTTGACCTAGATACCGGCGACTCCGTGAAAGCGGCGTTTGACGGAGTTATCCGGATTTCTAAATGGGACGGCGGCGGCTACGGCAACTACCTGGTAGTGCGGCACGTGAACGGTTTGGAGACCCTCTATGGTCACTTAAGCCGACCGGTGGCCAAAGTGGGGCAATATGTGAAAGCAGGTGAGTTGATTGGCTGGGGCGGGAGCACCGGCCGTAGTTCAGGGCCGCACCTTCACTATGAGGTACGCTACGAGGGCAATCCCATTGACCCTGAGGAGTTGTACAATTTCCCCGGCTACTTGCTCAAAGATGAAAACTTCACTATCACCTCGGCTTTATTCAGTTATTACAACCGTACCGGTAAAAAGTCTTCCTCGGCCAGTAGAGCCCGCAGGACGGTATACCACAAGGTGAGAAGCGGGGAGGTATTGGGTTCTATAGCCCGTAAATACGGAGTATCGGTAAGTCAGATCACGCGTCTTAACCGCATTACCACCAGAACCACGTTGCGCGTAGGCCGCAGCTTGCGTATCAAATAAGCGAAACATGAAATTAGATATACTAGCCTTCGCCTCCCATCCAGATGATGCCGAGTTGGGATGCGTGGGTACACTTTTGGCCCATAAAGCCCAGGGAAAGAAAATCGGGATAATAGATCTTACCAGGGGAGAACTAGGCACCCGGGGTACCCCTGAAACCAGAGCGCAGGAAGCCGCCGCCGCCGCCGCGGTTTTGCAACTGGATGCGCGCGAGAATTTAGGGATGGCTGATGGATTCTTTAGGAACGACGAAGAACACCAACGGAAAGTGATTCAGGCCATAAGAAAGTACCAACCCGAGATTGTCTTGATGAACGCCGTGCAGGACCGTCACCCAGACCATGGGCGGGGAAGCCAGTTGGTTTCAGAATCTTGCTTCTTCTCGGGGCTTCGGCAGATCAAGACCCTTGCCGCCGATGGTGAGGAACAACAGCCCTGGCGACCAAAGGCCGTCTATCATTACATCCAGGATCGGTTCATTACCCCAGATCTTATCGTAGACATCACGCCGTACTGGGAGCAAAAGGTGGAGGCCATCAGAGCTTTCAAAAGCCAGTTTTTCACGCCAGCCAGTGAGAACACTTCAGAACCGGCCACCTACATCTCCTCGCCGGAGTTTATGCGGTTCATAGAGGCCCGAGCCCTGGAATTTGGGCATGCCATTGGGGCCGTTTACGGCGAAGGCTTCACCAAAGAGAGATACATAGGAGTAAAGAACCTGTTTGATCTGATGTAATAAGGCTAGAGGTTCTTTCCTTTCACATTCCTGTTTAGGGCCTGTTTTCAGAAAAACGGCCCCTAAACAGGAATTCTTTTTTACGCTCATTGAGACCTAAAGTAAAAAAGGCCCGGCGTATTTGCCGGGCCTTTTTGCTGTAAAGCTATGATGGGTTTAGGGGCCGTTTTTCCAAAAATCGGCCTAAACTGGGAAACTATTTCATTCTGTTCTTCCGCCAGTCAGACATACCGCCCGTAGGCGTAACAGCAGCAGATGGGGTAGAGGTGGTTTTCTTGGCTTTACCGGCAAAAAGAGCAGCCAACACGGCCGCGATTTCCTCTTCCTCTGGAGCGGGCGAAGGCTTGAGAACCGAAGGGTCCTGGAAATAGCGGTTGATGAATTTGGTGTCAAAGTTGCCGGAACGGAACGCCTCGTGCTCCATCACAAACCGCCCGAAAGGCAGCGTGGTCTCAATGCCGGTGATCTGGTACTCATCAATGGCCCTGATCATTTTATCTATAGCCTCTTGCCGGTCTTTCCCAAAGGTCACCAGCTTCGCGATCATGGGGTCATAGTAGATCGGGATTTCCATGCCTTCCTCAAATCCGTCGTCCACGCGTACCCCCAATCCTTGAGGGCGCTTGTAGGTGGTGAGGGTTCCAATGTCTGGGAGGAAGTTATTGGTAGGATCTTCAGCGTACACGCGCAGTTCCAAGGCGTGGCCGTTAATGGTGAGGTCTTCCTGAGCGAAGGAGAGCGGGGCGCCCTGAGCCACCAAAATCTGCTCTTTCACAAGATCCAAACCGGTGATCTGCTCCGTTACGGGGTGTTCTACCTGTAGGCGGGTGTTCATCTCCAGGAAGTAGAAATTCAGGTTCCCGTCCAGGAGGAACTCCACGGTACCGGCGCCCACGTAGTTGCAGGCTTTGGCCACGTCTACCGCGCAGCGGCCCATCTGGTCGCGCAATTCAGGGGTGAGCACCGCAGAAGGAGCCTCTTCAATCACTTTCTGGTGACGGCGCTGGATGGAGCACTCGCGCTCAAACAGGTGCACAATATTGCCGTGGGTGTCTCCCAAAACCTGTATCTCAATGTGGCGCGGCGAGCCGATGTATTTCTCTATAAACACCGAACCATCGCCGAAGGCGGAGGTAGCCTCGCTCACGGCCAGCTGCATCTGCTCCTCAAACTCAGAGACCCGTTCCACCACGCGCATTCCTTTTCCGCCGCCGCCGGCGCTGGCTTTGATCAGGATAGGGAACCCAATGTTAGTGGCTATGACTTTAGCTTCTTCAATGTCTGTGATGGCATATTCCGTGCCCGGTACCATGGGAATGTTGTACTGCGCCACGGCCGCTTTGGCCGCCAGTTTAGAGCCCATAAGTTCAATGGCTTCCGGGGACGGACCAATAAACGTGATGCCGGCCTCCTGCACCTGTTGCGCGAAACCAGCGTTCTCAGAAAGAAATCCGTAACCGGGGTGGATGGCGTCAACGCCCAGGCGCTTGCACACGTCCAGAATCACATCGGCACGCAGGTAAGAAGCACTGGACGCAGGAGGGCCCACACAGACCGCCTCGTCGGCGTAGCGGACGTGCAGCGCCTGGCGGTCGGCCTCAGAGTAAATGGCCACGGTTTTAATGCCCATTTCGCGGGCAGAACGCATCACGCGCAAGGCTATCTCGCCGCGGTTAGCCACCAGTAGCTTTTCGATTTTCTTCATTTTGGTGAGTACGGTTCGGTTAGTTTTCCAAAGAACGGGCATTCTGGGCAAAGTTAAAAGATGAATTTGTGTATCTGGCTGGCGCTTACTTTGTATTTGAAGACAATCAATGTAAATTTGCCAACCTTTTAGGTACTTCAATTTGATTTAAGAAGGCTATAATTCACCCTTCGCATCATTAACCGCCTTAACCTTATCTAAAGTGGATTTATTTGAAAAGTTATTGGCCAACCGCGGACCGCTTGGCAGCCATTCTCACTACGCACACGGTTACTTCACGTTTCCTAAACTGGAGGGCGAAATCGCTCCCCGTATGACGTTCAGGGGCAAGCAGGTATTGACCTGGAGCTTGAACAATTACTTGGGCCTGGCCAACCACCCCGAAGTAAGGAAAGCTGACGCCGATGCCGCTGCTGAGTTTGGGATGGCGTTGCCCATGGGTGCCCGCATCATGTCTGGTAATTCCAATAACCATGAGCGCTTAGAAAATGAGTTAGCAGAGTTTGTGCAGAAAGAAGATGCATTCCTGCTTAACTTCGGTTACCAAGGGGTTGTTTCCATTATTGATGCGATGGTAGACCGCCATGACGTTATTGTGTACGATGCCGAGTCACACGCCTGCATCATTGACGGCGTGCGTCTGCACCAAGGCAAGCGTTTTGTGTACCAGCACAACAACATTGAGAGCCTGGAGAAGCAGCTGCAGCGGGCCACCCGCTTAACCAACGAAACCGGCGGCGGTATTTTGGTGATCACCGAAGGAGTGTTTGGCATGAGCGGTAACTTGGGTAAACTGAAGGAGATTGTTGCCCTGAAGGAGAAATTCAGCTTCCGCCTGTTCATTGACGATGCACACGGGTTTGGTACCATGGGGGCCACGGGTGCCGGTACCGGCGAGCACCTGGGCGTGCAGGATGGCATTGACATCTACTTCTCTACCTTTGCCAAGTCTATGGCTAGCATTGGTGCGTTTGTGGCAAGCAATGAGCAGGTGATTGAATACCTGCGCTACAACATGCGCTCACAGACCTACGCCAAATCATTACCCATGACTCTGGTGGTAGGAGCCCTGAAGCGTCTGGAACTGCTCCGCAACAAGCCTGAGCTGAAAGATAACCTTTGGAAAGTGGTGAACGCCCTGCAAAGCGGCCTGCGCGAGAAAGGCTTCAACATTGGGACTACAGAATCTCCCGTGACACCGGTGTTGCTGAACGGCCAGATTCCGGATGCAACCGCCCTTACGCTTGATCTGCGCGAGAATTATAACATTTTCTGCTCTATTGTGGTGTACCCGGTGGTGCCTAAGGATGTGATCATGCTCCGCCTGATCCCAACGGCCGCCCACACCCTGGAAGACGTGGCCGAGACCATCGCTGCTTTTGAGGCAATTTCCGCCAAGCTAGATAAAGGACTTTATACTAAATCTTCGGCGACGGTCTAAAAACAGGCATTGTTAATAAAATAATACAAACGCTTATTTTTTTGCACCTTATTTTATAATTCCTATATTAGAGCCATTAAACGTAATGTTAAACCTTTAAAACAAGCTCTAATGAACAATTTTTCCAAACTTAAGGATCTGGTTCTATCTCTGGAGAGTGACTTCGAGAAATTCTATGACAAGAAGAATTCAGCTGCCGGTACTCGCGTAAGAAAAGGCATGCAGGATCTGAAAAACATGGCCCAGGATATCCGTAAGGAAGTTCAGGATATGAAAAACAGCGAAGGTGCTGCTAAATAAGTTGCTCTTTAATAAGATATTATAAAAAAAGGTGGGTCTAACAACCCGCCTTTTTTTATGCCCGCCAGTCGGGCGTATGTTCATAAAAAAAATCCCGTTTAGGGGTCGTTTTTCCGGAAACGGCCCCTAAACGGGAGAGATGAAAAGCTGTCTTTCTGTTGTTTTAGACGGCTTTTACCAGATAGTAGTTCTTCTTTCCTTTCTGTACCACCAGATAGCTGCCGCGCAGGAAATCCTGGGTAAGGAACTCATCGGGCTTGCCTACTTTCTGGCGGTTAATGCTTACGCCGCCGTTCTGGATCATTTTTTTTGCCTCACCCTTTGAGTCAAAAATATGGCTTTGGGTAAGCTCAGACAGGAAGTCCACCACGGGTGTCTCCGCCGATAGGCTTTCTTTGGGAACCTCAATCTGCGGCACGCCCTCAAACACGGCCAGCAGCGTAGCCTCCGGCAAGTTGCGCAGTGTCTCCAGGTCACCTTTCCCAAACAGAATCTGGGAGGCTTCCACCGCGCTTTCGTACTCCTCTTTGGAATGGACGGTAGTGGTTACTTCCTTGGCCAGGGCTTTCTGCAAGACGCGCAGGTGCGGGGCCTGCTGGTGCTCGGCTACCAGAGCGGCAATTTCCTGCTGGTTGAGCAGGGTGAAACGCTTGATCAGGTTCTCGGCCTCTTCATCGGCTACGTTGAGCCAGAACTGGTAGAACTTGTAAGGGCTGGTCATGTTGGGGTCCAGCCATACGTTGCCGCTCTCAGACTTACCGAATTTGCTGCCATCAGCCTTGGTCACTAGTGGCGTGGTGAGCGCGTACGCCTTACCGCCTTCTATGCGCCGGATGAGCTCGGTGCCGGAGGTGATGTTGCCCCACTGGTCAGAGCCGCCCATTTGCAGGCGCACGTTCTTATGCTTGTAGAGGTGATAGTAGTCGTAGCCCTGTAGCAGCTGGTAGGAGAACTCGGTGAAGGAGAGGCCTTCGGCGCCGTTCTCGCCTTCCTGGGCCGTGATCCGCTTCTGCACCGACTCTTTCTTCATCATGTAGTTTACCGTGAGGTGCTTGCCCACGTTGCGCAGGAAATCCAGGAACGAGAACTCCTTGAACCAGTCATAGTTGTTCACGATCTCGGCGGCGTTCTCCACGCCGTCAAACTTCAGGAATTTCTCCAGTTGCTTTCTTATGCCTTCCTGGTTGGCGCGCAGCACTTCCTCAGAAAGCAGGTTGCGTTCCGCCGATTTCCCGGAGGGGTCCCCGATCATCCCGGTGGCCCCGCCTACCAGCGCGATAGGCTTGTGGCCCGCCCGCTGCAGCTGCACCAGCAGCATAATGGTAGCCAGGTTACCTATGTGTAACGACGAGGCGGTGGGGTCAAACCCAATGTAAGCGGTAGTCATGCCTGCGTTCAGTTGTTCTTCAGTGCCGGGCATGGTATCCTGCAACATGCCGCGCCAACGCAGTTCTTCAATTAAATTCATGTGGCTTCAATTTTACAAGGGCCAAAGATACACATCTTTTAAAAGGATGGAAGGAGAGAGTTATGCCAGTTCATTTCCATTTTGGAACTCAATCACACTACTTCCTCAGCAACTCTCGTAACCCGGTTTGAGCGAATAACAATTTCCCAATCTTAACTTCTGACCAACCTTCTGCCAAGCGGTAGTTAAAAGTTGCTTTATTGTCTTGCAGGGTGCAGGAGATGTGGCATTTTTTAATTTCAGGAGCCTGCACCTCCAGGTGGTTCTTTAAATTCTGAAGGTGGGTGGAAAAGAAAAACAGGCTGTTCTGGTGAGGCTTTAAGCCGTCAATGGTTTCTTGGAGAATCTCTTGGGCATCATCAGCGTCGGTGCCTTTGAAGATTTCATCAAATACCACAAAGCAGGAACTTCCATGGGCGGCGTGCTGCACTGCCGCCTTTAAAGCCATGAGCTCGTGCATGAAGTGGCTGTAACCGCTCATTAAGTCATCTTTGCTATTGATGTTGATAGATAATAGGGAGTAGAAAGGAAGGGTAAAAGCCGCCGCCGGGACTGCCAACCCCAAATGGGCTAAGTAAACGCAGAGGCCAATGGCTTTAAGTAAGGTAGATTTGCCGCTCATGTTGGGGCCTGTAAGCAATACCATGTTTTCTACTTCTGTAAGCGAAAGAGAATTTTTCACGGGGTGTTTCAGGAGGGGATGATAGAATTCAGTGATGGTAAAAACTCCTTCCTGAAAGTGCGGAAAGGCAAAACCGTATTTCAGCACACCTTTGGCAATAGAGAAATGAGCCTCAAAGGTGAAGAGGGCTTCCCATGCTTTATGGAGTAAACGGGGTTCCAGCCGAAGTAAAGTCTCCTCAAAGCGAAGGGCTTGGCGGTTCGTGAATCTGTTCTGTTTCACTATCGCACTTACCCCTTGGATATCAGCTTGTTCTACAAAAAGGTAGAAGGCCTTTAGTTCCTCCTGAAAGGAGGGAGGAAAAAGGCTGCTGTTTATGCTGTTGAAAAACCTGGAGGAGAGATGGTCAAACAGAAGCACCAGCTGAATAAGCTTAGATTTCTTCTGCTTTATTGTTTTGTTCTGGAGAAGTAAAAAGAGCCGTTTTGAGAAGCTATTGGACGATTTAGTTATCTTTTTATTAGATAAATAGGTGCAATACTCAAAGGCTTCCCTGAAGTCAATGTTTTGGTAATTGAATCGCTCTAAGACAGACCAATTTCTAATAAAACTCTTGATGATGGCTTGCCGCTCCAACACTTCCTCCAAACTAGAAGGTGCTTCAGAAAAAAATTGAAGCAATCGTTTCCTGCTTAATTCGGTGTTGGTGAAATCAAAGAAGGGAAGGATGCTGCGGCTAATTTCTAGATCTTGGATTAAATGCATGGTGGCGAAGGCGGTTATATGATATTGGATAAAGTAATAGGTATAACTGAAGTCTAGGAAATATAGTATTTTATATATTAAAACTGTTTAGCGCCTGTTTTTGGAAAAAGAGCCCCTAAACGGCTTTTTCGCATTTTGTGCCTCCTCATAGTGGAATCCGAGGGCGGGAGTGGTAAATTGCGTTCCTAAAGTCAAACCTCCCAATCCAGAACTGTTCTGTCTATGGCGCTTACCGCAGAAGACATCCTCAAGCAACTCAAGAACCGCGAATTTGCCCCTGTGTATTTTCTGCAGGGCGATGAACCGTATTATATTGACCTCATCTCTGACTACATAGAAGCCCATGCCCTCAATGACATGGAGAAAGGCTTCAACCAGGTGGTGATGTACGGCAAAGACACAGATGTGCCCACGGTGCTGCTGCAGGCCAAACGGTTCCCCATGATGTCTGACAAGCAGGTGGTGATTGTGAAGGAGGCCCAGAACCTACCCAACCTGGAGGCCGACCCTGAGAAAGACCCGGCGGCCAAACAGCTGGAGGCCTACCTCAACAACCCGCTGCCGTCTACCATTCTGGTGTTCTGCCACAAGCATAAAACCGTGGACGGGCGCAAACGGCTGGGCAAGCTGCTCAGTAAACAGGCGGTGTTCCTTACCACCAAGAAACTCTATGAGAACCAGGTGCCCGCCTGGATCAACCAGTTCATCAAGACCAAGAACCTGATGGCCACCCCGCAGGCCGTCATGATGCTGGGCGAGTACATCGGGTCTGACCTTTCGCGGCTGGCCAATGAGATTGAGAAACTGTCCATTAACCTCAAACCGGGCCAGACCATAGATGAGCGCCTGGTGCAGGAGAACATCGGGATCAGTAAGGAATATAACATTTTTGAACTGCAGAATGCCCTCACCCGACAAGATGTGCTCAAGGCGAACCGCATTCTCAACTATTTTGAGTCTAATCCCAAAGACAATCCGCTCATCCCTAACCTGGTGCTGCTGTTCTCGTTTTTCTCTAAGCTCATGACCTTGCACCTGCTGCCCCAGATTACGGAACAGACGGTAGCCAAGGAGCTGGGGAACCGCGGTTTTCTGGCCAAGGAGTACTTGCAGGCCCTCAGGGCATACCCGTACCAGCGGGTGCTGCAGATCATCACCTTCATCCACCTGGCAGATCTGCAGAGCAAAGGCATTGAGGGCGGTTCACTTTCAGACGCGGCCATTCTGCGGGAACTCGTCTTCAAGATTCTGCACCCCGTGCCGGTGCTCCGCTGATTTCCGTTTAGCGGCCATTTTTCCCAAATTAGCCCCAAAACAGGAATTTTTAGCGAAGGGTTAAATGCTAAAATCACTATATTATCGTTTGCACCAAAAGGCTAACCTGTCATTTAAGCTGCCGGTTACCCGCATTTTTTTCTAATTTTGAAGGACGGGCCAGTCGTGGTGACGCAGAAATGTTTTCCGCTGGCGGCTGCCTTAAGCCTATTTGCATATGAAACTACCTCACAAGTTTGCTTTGGCAACGGTTTTGCTGGGAGGGGCTCAGGTTGCGCACGCGCAGCATCCGCTCACCTTCCGCTCTGAAGAGCGCTTCTTCCACGAAGGACTGGAACTCTTTGACCGCGAAAAGTTTGGGGCAGCCCAACAAGCCTTCGGCGAGTACATCCGGCTCATCAATGATCCGCAGAAAACCGCCGACGCGCAGTATTACTACGCCATCAGTGGCCTGCATCTCTTTCACCCAGACGCTGAGCAGTTGGTCTTGCAGTTTGCCGCGCGCTACCCGTCGCACCCCAAGGCGGCCACGGCTTTCTTTGAGCTGGGGACCTCCCTGTTTGACAGTAAGAACTATGACAAGGCCATCGAGTATCTGGAGAAAGCCCCAGCTGACCGCTTGGACGAAGAGCAGCTGAAAGAATCAGACTTCAAACTGGGCTATTCCTACTTCATCAAGAAGAACTACACCAAAGCCAAGCAGCTGTTTGACCGCAACAAGAAAGGCAACCACAAGTATGCCTATGCCTCCAGCTATTACGCCGGTTACCTCGCGTACCGCGAAGGCGACTACATCGGGGCTAAATTAGACTTGAAAGTGGCCGAGCAGGACGAGAATTACCGCACGGCGGTGCCGTACATGCTCACCGAGGTGCTGTACAAGGAGAAGAACTTTGCGGAGGTGATCAGCTACGGCGAGAAGTCTCTGTCCATGAGCCCGCGCGTGCAGAACCCCGAAGAGATTGAACTGCTGGTAGGCGATGCCTATTTCCAGCGCAATGATTTTAAGTCGGCGTCTAAGTACTTCAAAGGCTACGCTCAGGGGAAAAGAACTCTGGATAAAACCGTGCAGTACAAAATGGGGATCGCGGATTACAAGAACAACGATTTCAAGAGCTCTATCCAGAACCTGAAGGCGGTGGCGTTTCACTCAGACTCACTGGGCCAGAACGCTTCTTACCACCTGGGGTTGAGCTACCTCAAAGACAATAACAAGCAATTCGCCTTGGGTGCATTTGACCAGGCCCGGAAGCTTAACATTGACCGTAACGTAAAAGAGGGAGCCACCGTGAAATATGCGCAGCTGAACTATGAGCTGGGTAATTTCTCTGAGGTCATCAACTCGCTGGCTTCCTTCTCCAAAGACTTCCCGGAATCAAGGTTCAGTGACGAAGTGGATGACATCCTGAGCGAGGCGTACCTGAACTCCAGCAATTACCTGGAGGCCATCCAGCACATTGAGAAACTGCCAAGACGCAGCCACCGCATCAATGAAACCTACCAGCGGGTAACGTATTACCAGGCCGTGAAGCTGTACAACGACCAACTGTTTCAGCAAGCCGTGGCCATGTTGGATAAGTCTCTGGGCTTCCCGTATGACAAAGAAATCCAAGCGGGCAGCAACTTCCTCAAAGGCGAAGCCTATTCCATTGGGCAGCGCTGGCCGCAAGCCATCAATAGCTACGGAGCGGTGTTCCAGACACCCAACTCGGGCCGCACGGAATTCTATGTGAAGTCTCGCTACGGCATTGGGTACGCGTACTACAATGACAAGCAGTATGACAAAGCCCTCACACACTTCAAGGCTTACCTCAACGACAATAGTGTAAGAGCCGGCAACCCGAACTACACAGATGCCATGATCCGTCTGGCCGATTGCTACTATGTGACGAAAGACTACAGCCAGGCGCTCACGTATTATGATCAGGCCTTGGCCTCCAAAACCCCGGATGCCGACTACGTACATTTCCAGAAAGGCGTGGTCTACAACCTCACCAACCGTAGAGACCAGGCTATTCAGAGTTTGCAGACCTTGCTGCGCTCGTACCCCAAATCGCGCTACGCTGATGATGCGGTGTACCAGAAAGGGGTGATTGACTTTGAGAATGCGAACTACGCCCCGGCCATTGCCTCTTTCAGCGACCTGATTGATAACCACTCCGGCAGCACCTTAGTCCCTAATGCGTTGCAGAAACGGGGGGTAGCCAACATGAACCTGCGCCGCCAAAACGAGGCAATTGCAGATTTTAAGCGGGTGATTGATCAGTACCCCACCAGCCCGGTGGCCAATAGTGCACTTTACTCGTTGCAGGAGGCCTTAGGAGCCGCCAACCAGACCGAGCAATTAGATACCTACCTAGCAAAATTCAAGGCTGCCAACCCAGAAAGTGATGCTTTGGAAAGTGTTGAATTTGAAGCTGCTAAATCACTTTACTTTAATGAAAAGTACAAACAGGCCATTCCTAAGTTTGAGGCTTTCCTGAAGAATTATCCGGCCAGTTCCTCGGTGCCTAATGCCCGCTACTTTCTGGGTGATTCCTACTACCGCAGCAATGACAAAGAGAACGCCTTGCGCAGCCTCAAAGAGGTTGCCATACAGGGCAAGTCTGAGTACCTAAGCAAAGCCGTTCAGCGCGTGGCTGATATGGAGTTTGAGAATGGCAATTATACCGAGGCCGCTAATTTTTACTCCCGTTTGCGCGATCTGGCAGTGAATAAGAAGGAGCAGGCAAATGCTTTGATGGGTCTTATGAAGAGTTTCTACTTCACCAATGACTTCAACAATACCATCCTGATTGCCGATGAATTGATTGCCCGTGGCAATGCTACGTTGAACGCTTATAACTCTGCGCTGCTGTACAGAGGGAAAGCCAGCTATGCCTTGGGACGTTTAGATCAGGCGGAGAAAGAATTCCGCACGGCGGCCACCTCGGCCACCGACGAGAACGGAGCCGAGGCCCATTATCTGCTCGCGGAGATCTTCTACAAGCAGAAGAAGTACAAAGAAGCCCTGGACCAGGGATTTGCCTTCAGCCAGACCTTTGGCGACTATGACCTGTGGTTGGGCAAGACTTTCTTATTGATTGCCGATGTGTACGTTGCCCAGAATGAGGCCTTCCAGGCGAAAGCCACGTTGAACTCCATTATTGAGAATTCGCCGCTGGAGGAAATCAAGTCAGAGGCCAGAGCCAAACTGGCGGAGTTGGAAAATACTGTTTCACCGGCAAATGCCCCTAAGAACTAATAAAATGAGATATACAACAAAATGGGCAGGCGTGTCTGCTCTCTTTTTGCTGGGCTTATTACCGGCCGCTCATGCTCAGACGGGTTGGGGCGAAGGCAACAAGTTGGAGAGCACCGAAATTGTGGTGGAGAAGAACCGCGTGCTGGAATTGCCGGAGGCGAACCGCAACTTTGAAAAATTCCTGATTCAGCCTCCCAAGTTGGGCGACAGAAAGGTGACCTACCGTTTCAATGAATACCGGTTGCCGGAGCATTACATCAACCTGCCCATGAAAGTATTAACCATACAGCAGGAGCAACTGCCCACCCTGTATGGTAACTACGTGAAAGGTGCGGTTGGAAATTACGGTACAATCTATGCCAAAGGCTATTTCCATAACAACCGCAGCGACAAGTCTTCCTTTGGCGCACAAGTAGGGCATCTGTCGTCAGCGCACGGTCCTATCGAGAATTCGGGCTCTTCCACCAGTTACATCAAAGGGAACGGAGATCTCTATCTGGGGCCAATCACGGTGGGCGGAAGCTTAGGTTATGAGCGGGATCAGGCGTATTTCTACGGAAGAAAAGATGTAGCTGAAGTAGATAAAAATACTATTAAACAGGTATATAACCGTTTTGCCGTGGAGGGCCACTTAAACAACCTGGCCGACGAGAAGAACATCTTCCACTACAATGGCAAACTTGGCCTGAACTATACCGGCGATGACTTTAATGCCAAAGAAACCCATCTGTTCGGGAACGTGAAGTTTGGGTATGACCTGAGCCAGGAGTCACAGGTAGTGGTAGACGCGGAACTGGCGTACACCAACCTCAAAGGGGAAGATTCTTACGGCAGAGGTTTGTTCAAAATCAGGCCTACCTATCAGCTGCAAAAGGATAAAGTAGCCCTTACATTGGGAGCCACCATTGCCTATACCGGAGACACCATCAATGATGCCCGCAAATTCAACATTTACCCGGCCCTGGAGGCAAAGTACCAGGTGATCCAGAACAAGCTGGTGATTTTTGCCGGAGCCGGCGGAGATCTCCAGCGAACCACGCTGTACACGCTAAGCAAAGAGAATCCGTTCCTGAACCAGAACCTGCAAATTGCCGATGTAAATAAAGGACTTGAGTTTTACGGTGGGATGAACGGCAGCATCAGCAAATACGTGCAGTTTACGGGCCGTATTGCGTACCAGAACTTCCGGAACTTGTATTTCTACAACAACGCCGTTTCAGATTCGTCCAAGTTTGACCTTGTCTATGACGACGGCGTCACCAAGGTATTCCAGTTCTTCGGGCAGCTGACCTTTAACCAATCAGAGAGATTACGACTGGGGGCTAAGGTAGAAAGCAACAACTACTCAACCGCCTCATTACGAGAAGCATTCCACAGACCAGACATGGTAGTGACCGCCTTCGGGACGTATAATCTTTCAGACAAGATTCTCTTGAACAGCGAACTTTACTATATTAGCAGTTCGTTTGGGGAAATAACCCGGGCAGACGGAACGAAAGTACTGCAGGAGACAGACACCGTAGTAGACCTCAACCTGAAGGGAGATTACCGCATTACGCCGCGTTTTTCCGTGTTCCTGATGGGGAATAACCTTTTGGGCAGCAAGTACCAACGTTTCGTGAATTATCCAACCCAGGGCATCTCGTTCCTGGGCGGGGCTACTTATTCATTCTAAACCTATGGTCCAGAGCCACATTAAATCGCTGCTGTACGCTTATGACTGCGTGATCATCCCAGATTTTGGGGGGCTGATCACGCATTATGCGCCGGCCAAGATCCATCCGGTAAAGCATACGTTTACACCGCCCTCTAAACGCATTGCGTTCAATGAGCAGCTCAAAGTAAACGATGGCCTCCTGATCTCAACCCTTGCCCAGCAGCAGCGGTGGCCCATGTCCCAGGCGCAGCAGGCCGTGGCAGAATTTGTACAGGAGCTGAAAGAGCAATTGCTTTCCCAGCATAGATTTGAGCTGAAAGACGTGGGCGTTTTCCGTTACAACGCGGAGCGGAAGGTGGTATTTGAAAACCTGGACAGCGATAATTTCTTGGAGCACGCTTTCGGGTTACCGGAGCTGGTGGCTAAGCCAATTGCTGGCAAAGACACACTGGTGCTGAGAGGCAAATACCAGGACCAGCCAGCGCACCAGCACCTAGAAAGCAAAAAAGCACCTAGCCGTTTCCGGAAACTCTACCGCGTTGGCGCCAGCCTTATCATTGGTGGTATTTCGGTGGCGGGCATTTACCTGCTGTCTTTGCAGCAGGAGGTGGCTTTGGGTTCTCTTAACCCGCTTGCGTTGTTTTCTACCTCAGAGAATGCCGCCCCTGTAGCTTCGCCTTCTGAACAAGTAGTTGAAACAGATGCTTTTGAGCAAGCTCAGTTAACAGAACAATACAAGTCGGCGTTGCCTATTGAACCTTCCATTGAGGCGGAACTGGCCATGGAAGACTCAGTTTTGGCTAAATTCCCAAAAAACAGCCCCGAAACGCAAATGGCCTCGGTAGCTTCGGCAGAAGTAGTTGTGCTAGAGAAGGAAAACCTTGCCACTGCTCCTAAATCGGTAGAAGTTGCTGCCCCAGCAACTCCGGTAAAAGCTGAGGAAAAGGCAGTGCGCCCTGCCGCTAAAAAAGAGGAGGCCGTAGCCAACGCTACTACAATTAAAAGAAAGACAGGCCGTTTCTACGTCATTATGGGTGTGTTCTCATTAGATGGCTATGCCGCCACTAACCAAAAGCGGCTGATGAAGAAGGGCTACGATGCCAAAATTGTCACTCCCGCCCATGACACCAAGCGGCAACGCGTTTCCGTAGCAGATTACGCTACCGAGGCCGAAGCCCTCGCAGCTCTACCGGCGTTGCGCGATAAAATCAGCAATGAACTTTGGGTATTTAACTATTAACATGAACGCTTTCCTTCTCCAGATCACCACATCTGCCGCCGTTGACACTACTGCCGCCGCCACTACCGCTGAGGCCACGCAAGAATCAGTATCGTTGTTAGACTTAACCATGGCCGGCGGATGGGCAATGTTTCCTTTAGCTGCTCTGTCTATTGCTGCCATTTACATCTTTGTGGAACGTTATCTTACCATCAAGAAGGCGTCCAGGAACCCCTCAGATTTTCTGGGCAGGTTGAAGAGCCTGGTCATTGCCGGCGATGTTCAGGGAGCCAGAATGCTGTGTGCCCAAACTAATTCACCTATCTCGCGCATGCTAGAGAAAGGGATTTCCCGCATTGGCCAGCCGCTGAAAAGCATAGAGGCCTCTATTGAGAACGTAGGAAAAATTGAGATTGCCAAGCTGGAGAAAAATCTTTCCGGATTGGCGACCGTGGCCGGTGCTGCTCCCATGCTGGGCTTCTTGGGTACGGTAACGGGGATGATTGGCGCTTTTATCGCTATTGCCCAAGCAGAGGGTTCTATCAGCCCCAAACTGCTCTCCGGTGGTATCTATGAAGCCATGGTAACTACCGCAGCCGGTCTTATCATTGGTTTGCCTGCTTACGTGGGCTACAACTTCCTGGTATCAAAGATTGACAGCATTGTGCATGACATGGAGTACAGCTCCATTGAGTTCATTGACTTATTACAGGAGCCGCAAGCCTAATGAATTTACGTTCTAAAAACAGAATCAGCGCAGAGTTCAGCATGTCGTCTATGACAGACATCATCTTCCTGTTGCTGATCTTCTTCATGCTTACCTCCAACTTCGTGACCCCTACGGCACTGCCCGTGAACTTGCCCTCTAGTTCAAAAGGCAGTATTGTGATGCAGAAGGTGAGCGTGACCATTACCTCAGACCTCAGATATTTCGTAAACGAACAACCCTCCAGCCTGGAAAACCTTAGAACCGATCTTGGGAATGCCCTGGGAGGAACCGAAGAAGGCATGGGGGTTGTTGTGTTGAATGTAGACAAAAGCGTACCAGTGGAGTACCTGGTGAAGGTGGGCAGCGTTGCCAATGACCTGAAGGCCAAAATCTCCATTGCTACCCAGACCGAAGAGTAATATGATTGCCACTACACAGGAAGAAGAAAAAAACAAACGCATAGCCATGGGGGTAAGCCTAGCGGTGCATGCGCTGTTATTGCTTTTTCTCTTTTTCTTCTTGGTTGGGCAGCGCCCAGATCCTGAGTTAGATCAATTGGGCGGGATAGAGATGTCCTTCGGAACTACGGAAACCGGGGGCGGCGATGTGCACAGCAAAGCGCAGCCCAATGATTCGCCTAACGAGGAAGACAGCCAGCCGGCTGCCGAATCTCCCAAAGCCACCCCAACTCCCCAGCCCCAACCACAACCCGAAGTAACCGCCCAACCCGAGAAAGTGGTGACCACCACCATGGAAGCTCCGGTGAGCGTGAAGGAGGAGCCCAAACCCAAAGTGGTGGAGCAGCCCAAGGTAGAAGAAAAGAAAGTTGACACCCGCGCCCTCATGGGCAAAGCTAAAACGGGTGCCGGTAACGGTGTAGCCGGTTCCAGCAATCAGCCTACCGGCAACAACAACGGCGACGAAGGAACCGTAGGCGATAAAGGAAATCCAGCCGGAATGTACCCCGGCAAGAAGACCGGGAAAGGCGGCAGTGGCGGCGGATCTCTTGATATGCCCGGTTGGCGCTATGATATTGAGCCACGGCCAGACCCGTATGAGAACGAAAGCGGGATCATCAAATTCAGAATTAAAATAGACGGCGACGGAGAATTAGTGAGTTTGCAGGTGGTAGAGTACAGCGTAAGCCCGCAAGTGGTGGAGTGGTACAAGAAACAGGTGCAGAGAACTTCCTTCAGCCGCATCAACAATTCGTCCTCCAGTGCCGGGGCGACCGGAACCATCACCTTCATCATTAAATCAAACTAAAGACGACCTTCGTGACCTACGAACAAGCCTTAGACTATCTCTACCAGCAGTTGCCGATGTTTCACCGCATCGGCAACGCTGCTTTTAAGAAGAGCCTGGACAATATCATTGCGCTCACCCAAGCCTTAGATAACCCGCAGCAGCACTTCAAGACGGTGCATGTGGCGGGCACCAATGGCAAGGGGAGCTCTTCTTCTATGCTGTCGGCCGTTTTGCAGGCGGCTGGCTATAAAACTGGTCTCTATACCTCACCGCATCTGAAAGACTTCACAGAGCGCATCAGGGTGAACGGGGAGATGATCTCCAAAGAGAAAGTAGCGCAGTTTACAGAGCGGCACCAAGCGCTTTTTGAGCAGGTAAAGCCTTCGTTCTTTGAGATGACGGTTGCCTTGGCCTTTGAGCATTTCGCCCAGGAGCAGGTAGATATTGCCGTGATTGAAGTAGGGCTAGGCGGAAGGCTAGATTCCACCAACATCATCACCCCGCTGGTATCGCTCATCACCAACATTGGGTTAGACCACCAGAGCCTCTTGGGGAACACCCTGCCGGAGATCGCCCAGGAGAAAGCCGGTATCATCAAGCCTGGCGTTCCTGCCGTGGTTAGTTTAACGCAGCCCGCAGTTTCGGCCGTTTTTGAGAAAAAGGCCGCTGAAACGCAATCTACGCTGGTCTTCGCAGATCAGGTATACCAGGTGGAGGCCAAAGGCATTTCCGGTTTACACTCTTCCTTTGAGGTCTATTTCAACCAGGAACTTCTACTGGGAGACTTAAAGCTTTCTCTTTTAGGAAACTATCAGAAATTCAACCTGCCGGGAGTGCTGGCTACGGTTGAAGAATTGAGACGGCAAGGCTTTGTTATCTCAGCCGACCATGTGCGTGAAGGGCTGGAAAAGGTGCAGGAATTTACCGGTTTACAGGGCCGCTGGCAAGTACTGGCCCAGGAGCCCCTCACCATCTGTGACACGGGCCACAACATAGATGGAATCACCCACGTGGTGAAGCAGTTGCTGGCGCTCAGGCCCAAGCAGGTGCACTTTGTATTTGGGGCCGTGAACGACAAAGACATCCAGAGCGTGCTGCGTTTGCTTCCGGTTTCTTACCGCTACTACTTCTGCGAAGCCCAAATCCCGAGGGCGCTGCCCGTGCAGCAGCTCTGGGAAGAGGCCCAATTCGCTGGGTTGAAGGGAGCCGCCTATCCTACGGTACAGGACGCTATTTTGTCGGCGAAAGCGCATGCGCAGCCAGATGAGGTAATATTCATTGGAGGCAGTACCTTTGTGGTGGCAGAAATACCCGAACTATAATTCATGGGCAGAGGAAAATTAGAGAAATTTGCAGTAAATGCCACCCGGGCTAACGTGGTGGAACCTGGTAAAGAGAATTTTGAGAAACTGAAAGGGCGCTGGAACCAGGATTTCTTCCTGAAGGAGCAGCCCCTGGTGTTGGAAGTAGGGTGCGGGAAAGGTGAGTACACCTTGGGCATGGCCGAACGCTTCCCGAACAAGAACTTCATCGGGATTGATATCAAAGGCAACCGCATCTGGAAGGGAAGTACCCTGGCCGAAGAAGCCGGCCTGTATAACGTAGGGTTCCTCCGGATCTTTCTGGAGAACATTGACCAGCACTTCGGGGAGCAGGAGGTAGACGAGATCTGGATTACCTTCCCAGACCCGCAGCCCCGCAAGCGCGACATCAAGCGCCGCCTTACTTCGCCGCGCTTCCTGGACATGTACGCGCGTATCCTTAAGCCCGGCGGTAAACTCCACCTGAAAACCGACAGCGAGCTTCTGTTTGACTATTCGTTGGAAGTGTTGGAAGAAAGAAAAGCCAAAAATCTGCTCTATACCAAAGATTTGTACCAGTCAGATTTGCAGGAGCATACCATGGGCATCTATACCACCTTTGAGAAGAAGTACCTGGAGTTAGAGGTGCCCATCAAATACCTACAGATAACGGTTTAACAGATCTAAGACTGCGTTTAGCGGCTCTTTTTCTGAAATAAGCCCCAAAACGCACGTGTGCTGCTTGGCGGCTAAATCAGCTGCTTTTACAGTTAATATAAAGGTCTTCCGTTTAGGGGCTGTTTTTCCAAAAACAGCCCCTAAACGGAAGACCTTTCTAATTTTCTCCGGAAGTAGATGTAGCTACTTAGCTTGCGCTATATAGCCCATCCCATTTAGGCCTTAGTCTTCCAACTGCTCAAAAATCTCTTCCAGTTCATCAAAGTTCTTGTAGCCTGGTCTGATCTCTTCGCCGCCTTTAAGGGCGATTCCCGCCGGCTGAATTTTGTCCAGGGCCTCCCGGGTGTTCTCTTTCGTGAGCCCGAAGCCCAGCAGAATAGGGAACCGCTTAGAGATATCGCGCAGAAAGCGGCGGTTGGTCTCGTCTATGGAAGTGAAATCCTCAGAATCTATCAAAAAATACTCCACGTGCTGTTGGTAGAGTTCCAGGGTATTGATGATGTTTTCCTCTACGGTGTCTTTGTCAATGAGAATCCGCAGAATGATGGGCAGGGGGAGGTCGTCCAGCTCTTCAATGAAGTAAAGGCTGTTGAGCTGGAGCATGTCTACTTTGTATTCCAGCAGAAGCTCTTCCAATTCCGCCACGGGCAGGTTGTCAACCTCGCCCACCAGTTTCACGCCAGACACCCATCCGGAAATTTCCTTGAAGGCGGCGGCATCTATGTGCTGTGGCTGGCCCGGCTGCAGGGAGAAGCCCAGCATTTCCACGCCCATGCCGGCGCAGTAGCGGGCATCGCTCAGGTTGGTAATCTGGTTCACCAGGACAATTGTATTCAGTGCCATTTCTTTTCTTGGTTGTTTGTAAAAAACAGGCTTAGGTAGACCTGTTCTGTAGCCAAAAGTAATGCCTTTCCCTTTTTAAGCCTACAGTATTTCGTTAAAAGTGCCTGTTCTTGCGGTGAACAATTCACTGGCTTCCATTAAACTAATTTAAGGGGGGCAGGGTTAGGGAAAGTACAAGCGCCTAAGTGCCTGATCTACAGAAGAAGGCAGATCGCTTTAAAATCACTATATTTGCAGCATTGTTTTTCGGCGGGACTGTGAATCCCGTTTCAGCTTAGAAAAAAATGAGTTCAAAAGGAAGAGTATTAGTCGCCATGAGTGGCGGAATTGATTCCTCTGTGGCAGCGGTGCTGTTGCACGAGCAGGGGTACGAAGTAGTGGGCATGACCATGAAAACCTGGGACTACTCCAGTTCCGGGGGAAGTAAAAAGGAAACCGGCTGCTGCAGCCTTGACTCCATCAATGATGCCCGTGACATTGCCGTTCAGCTGGGTTTCCCGCATTACATCATTGACATTAGGGAGGAATTCGGGGATTACGTCATCAACCATTTCACAGACGAATACATTGCCGGCCGCACGCCCAATCCTTGTGTGCTGTGCAATACGCACATCAAATGGGATGCCTTGCTTCGCCGCGCCGATAAGTTAGGCTGTGATTTCATTGCCACCGGTCATTACGCCAACATCAGGCAAGAGAACGGCCGGTACGTCATCTCCAAGGGGAAAGACCATAACAAAGACCAGTCGTATGCGTTGTGGGGTATCTCGCAGGAAAGCCTGAGCCGCACTATTTTCCCGCTGGGTCAGCTGCATAAAACCGTGATCCGGCAGATGGCCATGGATCGCGGGTTTGATGCGCTGGTGAAGAAAGCCGAATCCTATGAGATCTGTTTTATCCCGGACAACGATTACCGCAGTTTCCTGAAGCGGCGCGTGCCCACTTTGCAGGCCGAAGTGGCGGGCGGTGAATTTGTTCTGGAAGACGGCACCGTGATAGGCAAACACGATGGTTACCCGTTCTACACCATTGGCCAGCGCAAAGGCTTGGGTGTAGCCCTGGGCTATCCGGCGTTTGTAACCCGCATAGAGAAAGAAACGAATAGGGTAGTACTGGGGAATTACGAGCAACTGGCCAAGAACGGCATGAACGTGGGCAAACTGAGCATGTTAAAATACGAGAACCTGCACGGCCTGCCCACTGAGACTGTGACCAAAGTGCGCTACAATGACCCAGGCACCGCCGCTACCATTGAACAGGTGGGCGATAAGATGCTAGTGAAATTCCACGCCGGCGTGAATGCCATCGCACCGGGCCAGGCCGCCGTTTTCTATGAGGGCGACGATGTGATTGGCGGCGGATGGATTGAGACCAGCTTCATGCTTGACTAAAAGACTTTACTTGCTGTCTATGAGAAAAATCTTGCTCTTTGCATTCCTGCTGACCAGCCTGTTTGCCACTTCCTGCGGAGACGAGGAAATCACCAGAGATCCTGACGCCATCGGGTACCAGTATTATCCTTTGGAGGTGGGCAACTACTGGATTTTCAACGTAACGGAGAACACCTACCGGCGCAACGAGGTGGAGAACACCACCACTTACCAAACCCGCGAACGGATAGATGCCATCACCAAAGACCAGGAAGGCCGCGAGTGGTACCGGGTGGAACTGAGCCGCAGAAGCACCGAAGGCAGTAATTGGGTCATCAATGGCGTGAGATTAATTTCAAGGTCAGCTACAGATTTGCGGGTGCAGGAGAACAACAGCACGTACGTACGCATGGTATATCCGGTAGAGGAAGGCCGTTCCTTCATCACCAACGCCTTCCTGGGCGGAGGCAGTGAAACCAAGGTTTACCTCACTTACCAGGATCTAGGCAAACCCTATGCAGAAGACGGCCTTGATTATGCCACCACGTTAACGGTAAAACAGGCAGATTTTGAGGAATTTTTAGATAAGAAAGAAGCCACTGAGGTACTGGCCTGGGGCGTGGGTCCAATCAAACGCAGCACCATCAACTATGATTACTGTAACCCTGCCTCCGGCGAAAGCGACTGCGCAGTGGGCACTAACTTTATTGTCTCTGGTACAGACAAGACGGAACTTCTGGTGAGTTCAGGTAAAGCCGAGTAAGTGGGCAGAGATAAAAGCTTGAATAAAACCTCGTTATGGCATCATAGCGAGGTTTTATTTTATAGGTGGCATCAGGGCGTTTAGGGGCTCTTTTTCCGAAATTAAGCCTAAAACAGTCTAGAACTGCCTCTGCATCAGTTTTCGGTCAGAATTGTTTTTTGCCCTCAGAAATTGTTGCTTTGCAGAAGATTAAACCCATTAGAATGCCTCATTTAATTGCTCCCTCCGTTCTGGCCGCAAACTTTGGCCAATTAGACAAAGATGTAGAAATGCTGAACCACAGCACCGCTGACTGGATTCACGTAGATGTGATGGATGGCCGCTTTGTGCCCAACATCTCCTTCGGTTTCCCGGTGCTGCACGCCATCAATAAAGTTGCCCAGAAACCTCTGGATGTACACTTAATGATAGAGCACCCTGAGTTGTACATTGAACAGTTCAGAGCCGGCGGAGCCAGCGTGATTACCGTGCATTATGAAGCTTGCCCGCATTTACACCGCACGGTGGAGCAAATTAAAGCCACCGGTGCCCAAGCCGGCGTTGCTTTGAACCCACATACTCCGGTTGCCTTCCTTTCCGAGATTATCCAGGATCTGGATGTGGTTTGCCTTATGTCTGTGAACCCGGGGTTTGGCGGTCAGAAATTCATTGCCCATACCTACCACAAAATAAAAGAACTGAAGGCGCTTATTGAGTCAAAAGAATCTGGTTGCCTGATAGAGATTGACGGTGGCGTAAACCAAGATAACGCACCTTTACTGTTAGCAGCCGGAGCAGATGTGTTGGTGGCCGGTTCCTATGTCTTCAACTCCCAAAATCCAGCCCAGACGATTCTGGATCTTAAACAAATCAAAAAATAGGGATAGATGAAGAGCTGCAGGGGGTGGGGGTTAGGGTTTGTTCTGATGCTGGTCAGTTTCACTTTGCAGGCGCAACAAGCGTATTTGCAGGGAGTGGTGCAGGATGCACGACAGAATCCATTGGTGGGCGCTACCATTTCGGTACAGAACAAGTCACTTACCACCTCCTCAGACACTCAGGGAAGATTTACACTAGCGCTTGAAGCCAATCGGATTTACATAGTATCCGTCAGTTATATAGGCTATAAAACCATAAGCCAGGAAGTGCAGCTGCTGCCCCAGGAAAAAAGGTTTGTGACGCTTGAGTTGCAGGAAGTGAACAGCCAACTGCAGGAAGTGCGGGTCTTGGGCAGAAGCGCTACTGATACCAGAGACCAAGTCAGCATAACACGGCTGGACCCGCGCCTGACCCAAACGCTGCCCGCCCCATTTCAGGAATTCAATAAAATCCTGCTCACGCTGCCAGGGGTTACCAGTAACAATGAGCTTTCCTCCAGTTATTCGGTGCGCGGCGGAAATTTTGACGAGAACCTGGTCTATGTAAACGGGATGGAGGTGTACCGTCCGTTCCTGAACGTGAGCGGGCAACAGGAGGGGTTAAGCTTCGTGAACCCAGACTTGGTGCAGGATGTGGTGTTCTCATCGGGCGGCTGGCAACCTAAGTATGGTGATAAGCTTTCCTCCGTGCTGGACATCCAGTATCGTACCCCCACCAAAGCGGCTGCCTCCGTTTCCGGAAGTTTGACCGGAGGCTCTGTCCACGCGGAGGGAACAGCCGCCAAGGGCAGATTCGGATTTTTGGTAGGAGCCCGGCACAAAAACGCAACTTACCTGCTGAACAGCCTGGAGGTGGAAGGGGATTATCGGCCTAAATTCTCTGATGTGCAGACGTACCTTACCTATGATTTATCATCTGAGGAACATAGAACGGCTTATTCAGAACCCAAGACTCAGCTCAGCTTTTTAGGGAGTGTCGCCCAAAATAATTATCAGGTTAGGCCGGAGACGCGGGAAACTACGTTTGGTAACCAGTTCCAGACCTTACGCCTGTTGGTGGGGTATGACGGGCAAGAGCAGATGAAGTACACCACTTATCAGGGGAGCCTGCGCCTACAGCACGATTTCACCTCAACCTTCCGGGCCGAAGCAATTTTGTCAGGTTTGTACAGCCAGGAACGGGAGGTACGGGATCTGGAAGCCGGGTATCGGTTTTGTGATGTGATGCCCACGCCTGGTGTTTCATCTTTTAACAAATGCGCTGGCGAACGCGGCGTAGGCACCCGCTATGAATTTGCCAGGAACCGTCTGCGGGCTTCTCTACAGACATTTGAGATTAGGGCTACGTGGGCGGCCTCTGCCAAAAGCCAGTTCAGCGGAGGCATTAAGGGGGGAAATGAATCTATTAGAGATGCGTTGCAGGAATATTCCTTTCAAGACTCGTCAGATTATGTTTTTGACCTGAGAAGCCTGAACAGCCAACAATCGCTTTCTTCCTCCCGCTACCAAGGCTTTGCCCAACACCAACTGACGCTGGACAGTCTCAAGACCTTGACCTATGGAGTTCGGTTCCATTACTGGTCCGTGAACCGGCAACTTTCCATCAGCCCAAGAGTACAGTTGGCTTTGCAGTACCCAACACTTCCCAGTTGGTCTTTCAAAATGGCTGCGGGTATGTACGTGCAGTCACCGCTCTACCGGGAACTGCGCGATGTACAGGGCCAACTGAATAAAGACCTGGAGAACCAGCAATCTTGGCACTTTATCACTGGTTCTGAATACCGCTTTCAGAAATGGGGGCGTCCTTTCAAATTAACCGCGGAGGCTTTTTATAAATATCTACCTACTGTTATCCCGTATGAGCAAGACAACATGCGCATTAGGTACTTGCCAAACGTAAATGCCACAGCCTACGCCATGGGGGTAGATGTGCGGTTTAACGGGGAGTTTATCAAAGGAGAAGAATCCTGGTTTAGCGTGGGCTTCCTGAGAACGAGGGAGAATCTGATGGGAGACTCCACTGTTGTCAGAGATCCCCAGAGTGGAGAAGTGGTGAAAAAAGAGCCGAAGGGATATATCCGGAGGCCAACGGATCAATTGCTGAACTTTGGAGTATTTTTCCAGGATCACCTGCCCAACAATCCTACGCTGCGGATGTACCTGAACATAGTGTTCAGCACCGGCTTACCGTTTGGCCCATCGGGAGACATCAACCAGCGCAGTTCCTTTCCGGGGCCAGCCTATAAGCGAGTGGACATTGGGTTTTCCAAACTGATTACTTTACGCGGAACGGAGTCGGCCGGATTCGGTTTCAAAAGCCTTTGGCTGAGCCTGGAGGTCCTGAACCTGATTGCAGCCAATAACGTGATTTCCTACAACTACGTGCGGGACTACAATGGCTATACCTACGCAGTGCCAAATTACCTGACGGGGCGGCTGGTGAATGTGCGGTTCATCGCAAAATTCTGATTCTCTCAAGCAGGGCACTTTGACCTTTCTGCATCTATTCTTTAAGAAAAGCTTTTCCAGTTTGGCTCTTTTTTCAGAAAAAGAGCCCCTAAACGTAAATTAGAAAGGATAGAACATGCATTTACACCTCCTAAACAAGCAAGCCTGACTTACTAAAGTCAGGCTTGCTTGTTTAGGAGGCTGGGAGATTAATTAACAGCAAACCGCTTTTCTCTCCAGAGAATGGCCGCATCTTCAATCTCATCGGCGTAAGCGTGGTAAGTGTCTTTTGATTTTTTCCCGAGCTTTTGGGCCTTTTTGTTCAGCTCCAGCGCCTCCATGTATTCATTCTTTTGGGCCAGAAGTTTTGCCTTGAGCCAGACATTGTAGAAGTTTTCCTCCATTTCAATGGATTTGTTCACCCACTGGAGCGCCTGTTCATGGTCTGTGTTTTGCAGGATGAGGTAATTCACGGCCAAAGCATACACTGTCCAGTCAGTAGAGCTGGCGATGCTCAATGAGTCTTTAATCTGGTTCATGGTCTGCTTGTGCGTTTCCACCAGAATTGGCACCACCAGCTTTTTGTTTGCCCAGTGCAGGTGCAGCCTTCCGCTGTTGGTGGTAATGTCCTTGATGGAGTACTCCAGGGTTTCCTGGAAAGGAGCAGTCTGCGGACTGAAGGGCAACCGGATGAAATCCTCTTTAGGATCATAGCCATCGGTTCCCCAAAGGCCTTTCTGCTTGCTCAGGATCAAGGTCCAATTAGCGGAATCAACGGGCAAAACATAGAGGGTATAGGTGCCGGCCGGAATTGTCTCTTGGGAAATGCGTACCTCGGTGCTGAATTTAATAGAGGTACCCTCATTGGCGCCAGCCCGCCACACCTGTCCGTAGGGCACCAGCTTGCCCCATACTTCGCGGTTTTTAACCCCAGGGGCTCCGTAATTAATGGTGACATCGGTTACGCCAATAGTATAAGTAAGGTGGGCTCTTGGGCTAGCTTGCGGTAATTTAAGTAAAGTTTGTGCTTGTGCTGAGCAACACAGAAGAAGTAAAGAAATCAGTGGGGCAAAAAATACTCTCATAATGAAACGCTTTATATCGTTTGCGTATGCTAGGAACAACGTTTCTTCCTCAGAAGATCAATTATTTACTTAAATCATTAATCTTTTAGTATAATAATTTCAATAATCAATGTATTTAAACAAAGATAGCTGATAATCTTCTACATAAGCAAACAAATACGGAACGAATAATTGACTTGTTTATTGAAAATACTTGGTTACCTTTGGCCCATCTTATGAGCAGCACCTATCAAAATATTTCCCTTTCTTCTGCCGCAACCGCGGTACACGGGGTGCATTGCCATCATTTCCATCATTCCTCTTAGGAGGAATCATATCATCATATCGCCCGTACTGGGGCTAGGCCCCATTAAACCGCCGCATTTCCGAGAGAAACGCGAATCTGGTTCTATCTTTGTTTTTCATACATCACGCTCTAGAGCAACCATACTTTTATGATCCGGTTAGCCATCCAAAAATCCGGGCGCTTGTCAGATGACTCCCTGAAGCTCATCCGTGAGTGCGGTATTTCTTTCCTCAGTGCTTCTTCCAAACTGAAAACAGAGGCCACCAATTTCCCCCTTGAGATTCTTTTCCTGCGCGACGACGATATTCCCGGTTACGTGGCCGACGGCGTGGCCGACATTGGCATTGTGGGCCAGAACGTGCTGGTGGAGGAAGGTTTGCAGCAATTGACGGTGAAAAACCTGGGCTTCAGCAAATGCCGCCTGTCATTGGCCGTATCTAAAGGCGATGCCTACGCCGATGTTACGTCGCTACAGGGCAAAAGCATTGCCACTTCGTATCCCAACCTGCTGCAGGAGTTCCTGACTTCTAAAGGTGTGCAAGCTGACATCCATACCATAAGCGGCTCAGTGGAGATTGCGCCTAGCATTGGCCTAGCCGATGCGGTGTGTGACATTGTCTCTTCGGGTTCTACCTTAATCAGCAACGGCCTGCGTGAAGTGGAAACGGTTTTTAAATCTGAGGCGGTCTTGGTTGCGAACCAGAATCTGGATGCTGAAAAGAACCGTCTGTTACAGCAACTGCTGTTCAGAATGGAGGCGGTGCAGAAAGCGCAGAAATCCAAATATGTGGTCTTAAATGCACCAAACTCCGCTATTCCGCAGATCAAGCCGCTGTTGCCCGGCATTAAATCGCCTACCATTATTCCGCTGGCCGAGGAAGGCTGGAGTTCCCTGCACTCGGTGGTGAATGAAGACGATTTCTGGGACATTATCCAGAAGCTGAAAGAGGCAGGGGCCGAGGGTATTCTGGTGGTTCCCATTGAAAAGATGATTGGCTAAGATGAAAACCTATCTTTATCCTGAACGCGAGGAATGGGCTGCCCTTACCCAACGTCCGGTCCAGAAACTGGACCAACTGCGGGCGGGCGTTCAGCAGACCTTCGACCTGGTACAACAGCGCGGCGATGCAGCTTTGATTGAACTGGCGGCCAAATTTGACAAAGCCACCTTGCAAAACGTTTGGGTTACTGACAAAGAAGTTGCCGCTGCCGTTCCGCAAGTAGCCCAAGAGTTAAAAGACGCCATTGAGCTAGCGTACAACAACATAAACCGTTTCCATGAAGCGCAGCGGGAGGCGGTGCAACAGCTTGAAACCATGCCAGGAGTGACCTGCTGGCGTAAATCGGTGGCTATCCAGAAAGTGGGTTTGTACATCCCGGGGGGCTCGGCGCCGTTGTTCTCTACGTTACTCATGTTGGGCATTCCGGCCCAGATTGCGGGTTGCCGCGAGATTATTCTGACCACGCCTCCTAGTGCAGACGGCTCCATCAACGCCACCATTCTCTACACCGCTCACCGGCTTGGCATCAAACGCATTCTCAAAGCGGGCGGGGCGCAAGCCATCGCGGCCCTGGCTTTCGGCACCGAGACGGTTCCGGCGGTAGATAAAATCTTTGGACCCGGAAACCAATACGTGACGGCCGCCAAGCAGATGGTCACCCAACTGGGCGTAGCCATTGACATGCCGGCGGGTCCGTCAGAAGTTTTGGTCATCGCCGATGATTCAGCGGATGCCGACTTCGTGGCCGCCGATTTGCTTTCCCAGGCCGAACACGGTCCGGATTCCCAAGTTGTTTTCGTCACGAATTCAGAAAAACAGCTCCTAAACGTACAAGCCGCCGTGGCGGAACAAGTGGCGAAACTGCCTCGGCAGACGGTGGCCCAGCAAGCCTTGGATAATAGCGTGGGCGTGGTGGTAGGTTCTTTAGACGAAGCGTTAGCCTTCTCTAATCTGTACGCCCCAGAGCACTTAATTCTGTCGGTGGCAGAGCCGGAGGTTTTGGCGGAAGGCGTTACCCAAGCCGGTTCGGTCTTCATGGGACACTTCAGCCCGGAGAGTGTAGGAGATTATGCCTCTGGTACTAACCACACCTTGCCAACCAACGGCTACGCCCGCAACTACAGCGGCGTGTCCTTAGACAGTTTCGTGAAGAAAATCACCTTCCAGCAACTCACCCGCGAGGGACTGGAGCGCATCGGCCCCGCCGTAGAAACCATGGCTGAGGCCGAAGGTCTGCACGCCCATAAAAACGCGGTGACGATTCGCCTTGCGAAGATTTGAAAATAAGAAGATGTGAAGATTTGGAAATAAGAAAATTATTTTTGCCAACACATCTAATCAACATAACTGACCTCCTTTGTCATCCTGAAAGAATCTTGGTGGCAAACGGTAGAAGCGGTTGAGCTTCTGCTTTTCTAGTTTGCCCACAAGGTCCTTTCAGGATGACTAAAGGGAAAAGAAGGCTTAGCTTGTATAAATAGAAAAGTAAAACAATGAAATAAGATTTGGTGCAGGAAGCCATTTTTAAATTTCCTCATCTCCAAATCTCCAAATTTGAAACATGTTCACCATAGAGAATTTCATCCGTCCGCACCTCAAGTCACTGAAGCCCTATTCCTCTGCGCGTGATGAGTTTGAGGGGGAGGCCAGCGTCTATCTGGACGCGAACGAAAACAACTTGGGCAGCCTGGCCGGGGGCGTGGATTACAACCGCTACCCAGACCCGTACCAGAAAACTATCAAAGAGAAGCTGAGCAAGCTGAAAGGCGTACGGCCGGAGCAAATCTTCATCGGGAACGGGTCAGACGAGGCCATTGATTTGCTGGTGCGGCTGGTGTGTGAACCGGGCCGCGATGAGGTGCTGTTGCTGCCGCCCACGTACGGCATGTATGAGGTGAGCGCGAACATCCATAACGTGGGCATTCAGCGGGTGCCGCTGGATGAGCGTTTTCAGCCTGTTTTTGAAAAAATAGCCGCTAAACAGACGGAGCGTACTAAGATTTTGTTCCTGTGCTCGCCCAACAACCCCACCGGAAATATTCTGGACTCTGCCACGGTTGAGCAGCTCATCCGGTCTTTCAACGGCTTGGTGGTGGTAGATGAGGCCTACATTGACTTCACCGACGAGCCCAGCTGGAGCACGCGTTTAGATGAGTTTCCGAACCTGATGGTGTTGCAGACCCTTTCCAAAGCCTGGGGCATGGCCGGTCTGCGACTGGGTATGGCCTTCGCCTCGCCGGAAATTATAGGTTACCTGAACAAGATTAAGCCGCCGTACAACATTAATGTGGTGACGCAGGAGTTGGTAAGTGCCGCTTTAGATAAAACCGCCCAACTAGACGATATGCTGCAAGTTATCATCCAGGAACGGACCCGTTTGGTGGATGCATTTGCGGCGCTTCCGCTCGTTGAAAAGGTGTATCAGTCAGATGCGAACTTTGTGCTGGTGCAGGTGCCCAACGCCAATGAACTGTATGGCTATCTGCTGGAGCGGGGCGTGGTGGTGCGAAACCGTTCTACCCAACCCGGTTGCGCCAACTGCCTGCGCATCACGGTGGGAACGCCCGCAGAAAACGACAATCTGCTGGAGGCACTGCAAAACCTCACCCCCCAACCCCCTCTCCAATAGAGAGGGGGAATCCCGCTTTTCCGTTTTTAGCCTGTTTTCCAGAAAATAGGCCAAAAACGGAAATCAAGAACTACTGGCGCGAGTCTCTGGACTCGTGCCGATGGATGAACGGAGTCTCCAGACTCCACAATTTGGCCTGTGGTTACTAGCGAGTCTGGAGACTCGCTTCATCCCAAGTCACGAGTCTGAAGACTCGCGCCAGAGAAAAATAATGTACGTTTAGCGGCTCTTTTTCTGAAAACAGCCCAAAAACAGAAATAACTTCGGCACAAGCAGATGCTTGGCTTGCGCCTCACATACTTAACCTTGTCGTGCTACTTGCTACGCGATACGTGCTACTACTAAACGAATGAAAAAAGTCTTATTCATTGACCGCGACGGGACCATTCTGCTGGAACCGCCCACCGATTACCAGGTAGATTCTTTCGAGAAGTTCTCATTTTACCCGAAGGTCATCCGGAACCTCTACAAAATCTTTACCGAGCTGGATTACGAGTTTGTGATGGTGACCAACCAAGACGGACTGGGCACTGATTCATACCCGGAAGACACCTTCTGGCCGTACCAGAACAAGATGCTGGAGATTCTGGAAGGCGAGGGCATTACATTCGCGCACATCCACATTGACCGCAGCTTTGAGCACGAGAACAGCCCTAACCGCAAGCCGCGTCTGGGCATGCTGGGCCAGTACCTGTCCGGCGAATATGACCTGGCGAACTCCTACGTGATTGGTGACCGCCTGACGGATGTGCAGATGGCCAAAAACCTCGGCTCTAAAAGCATCTTGCTGCAGGAAGGCACCAATGAAGACGCCACTTTCGTGAGCACCGATTGGGACGAAATCTACAACTTCCTGCGTTTGCCCGCCCGCAAAGCCACCATTCAGCGCAACACCAACGAGACGCAGATCAGCGTGGAGATAAACCTGGACGGCGAAGGAAAATCAGACATGCAGACCGGCCTCGGGTTCTTTGACCACATGCTGGACCAACTGGCGCGCCATTCCGGCGTTGACATGCGCATCCACGTGAAAGGCGACCTGCACATTGACGAGCACCACACCATTGAAGACACCGCTCTGGCCTTGGGCGAAGCTTTCGCGCAAGCCATTGGCGACAAACGCGGGATCAGCCGTTACGGCTTTTTGCTGCCCATGGATGATGCCCTGGTGCACGCCGCCATTGACTTCTCGGGACGTCCGTGGTTGGTGTGGGACGCAAAGTTTACCCGCGAGAAAGTAGGAGACATGCCCACCGAGATGTTTCTGCACTTCTTTAAATCGTTCTCAGATACCTCTAAGGCCAACCTCAATATCAAGGCTGAAGGCGAAAACGAGCACCACAAAATAGAAGCGATCTTCAAAGCCGTGGCCAAAGCTATTAAAATGGCCTTGGTCCGCGACGTGAATAAGATGGAAATCCCCAGCACCAAAGGCGTCCTGTAATGAAAATCGTCATCGTAGATTATAAAGCCGGAAACGTGCAGAGCGTACTCTTCGCGCTGGAACGACTTGGTGCCCAGGCTACCGTTTCTTCCAACGCCGAGGAAATTAAGAGCGCAGACAAGGTGATTTTCCCGGGCGTGGGCGAGGCTTCCTCGGCCATGCGCGCCCTCAAAGCGAATAACCTGGACACGCTGTTGCCTACCTTAACGCAGCCTTTTCTGGGCGTTTGTCTGGGCATGCAATTGCTCTGCCAACACTCAGAGGAAGGCGATACCGAGATGCTGAACATCATTCCGGTGCCCGTACGCAAGTTTGATGCGGCTATCAAAGTACCGCACATGGGCTGGAACAATCTGCACCACCTCAAGAGCGGTTTATTCGCTGGTATCAAGGAAGATGAATATGCCTACTTCGTGCACAGCTTCTATGCGCCGGTCACGGAGCATACCATTGCGCAGAGTTCGTATCCAGAGCCGTTCAGTGCCGCCTTGCAGTACAAAAACTTCTACGCCGTTCAGTTTCATACCGAGAAAAGCGGTCCCGCGGGGGCGCACATTCTCCAGAACTTCTTAAATCTCTAAGCCATGGAAATTATTCCAGCAATAGATCTGATTGAGGGCAAATGCGTCCGGTTGACCGAGGGTGACTTCGCGCAGCAGACCACTTACCACTCAGACCCCGTGGAGGTAGCCAAACAGTTTGAAGGCCTCGGGCTGCGCCGCCTGCACCTGGTGGACCTGGACGGTGCCCGCGCCAAACAGCCGGTGAACCTGCCGGTGCTGGCCCGCATTGCCCGCGAGACCAGCCTGCACATTGACTACGGCGGAGGCCTGCAAAGCAGCGAAGCCATTCAACAAGCTTTTGATGCAGGTGCCCAGCAGGTCACCGCCGGCAGCATTGCCGTGCGCGAACCCAAGACCGTGCAGAAATGGTTGAAGGAATATGGTGCCGATAAAATTATTGTGGGCGCCGATTTCAAAGACAACCGCATCGCCATCAATGCCTGGGCCGAGCAGAGCGACCTCACCTTGGAGGCGTTTTTGACCTCTTTTTCTGAAAAAGGCGCTAAAACGTTCATCTGCACTGATGTGAGCAAAGACGGAAAACTGCAGGGATCCTCGCTGGAGATTTACCAGCAGTTGATTACAAAGTTCCCCACCTTGCAGTTCATCGCCAGCGGCGGCGTGACTACCATTGAAGAAGTCCGTCAGCTCCGCGATGCCGGTTTGCATGGCGCCATCATCGGCAAAGCCATCTATGAGGGTACCATTAAGTTGGAAGACCTGGCTAAGGAAGTTCGGTAGCGTTCTACTGGCTATTAACTGGCGCGAGTCTCCATACTCGTGACAAAGGATGATGCGAGTCTCCAGACTCGCCGGGAACCACCAGCCGGAATACGGGAGTCTGGAGACTCCACGCATCCGTGGGCACGAGTCCAGAGACTCGCGCCAATTGAATTCATAAATTGTAAAGTTGTTTTAGAGCTGTTTTCAGAAAAAGAGCCCCGAAACGCAATTAAGAACAAATCAGAAAAGCCTGAAAGTCCCTCTCCGTGGGAGAGGGATTTAGGGTGAGGTCAACCAAATGCTCACAAAACGAATTATCCCTTGCCTAGACATTAAGAACGGACGTACTGTGAAGGGCGTGCGGTTTGAAGACATCCGGGATGCCGGCGACCCGGTGGAACTGGCGGCGCTGTACGCCAAACAAGGCGCCGACGAACTGGTGTTTCTGGACATCACCGCCACTAATGAAAAGCGGAAGACCCTGGTGGAACTGGTGCGCGAAGTGGCCCGCTACATTGACATTCCGTTTACCGTGGGCGGCGGCATTAGTGCCGTGGAAGACGTGGAAGTGCTGTTACAGAACGGTGCCGATAAAGTATCGGTGAACTCCTCGGCCATTCACCGTCCGGAGCTGATCACGGAGCTGGCCAGCCGGTTCGGAAGCCAGTGCGTGACCGTGGCCATTGACACCAAAAGCACCCCGGAAGGATGGAAAGTTTTCAGCAAAGCGGGCACCATGGATACAGGCCTGTGGGCCATGGACTGGGCCAAAGAAGTAGTGGAACGCGGCGCCGGAGAGATTCTGCTTACGTCCATGAGCAACGATGGTACAAAGAACGGCTTCGCGCTAGACATTACGGGGGAGATTTCCCGTAACGTGATTGTGCCGGTCATCGCCTCCGGCGGAGCCGGGAATGCCCAACACTTCTTAGATGTTTTTGAAGCTGGGGCCGATGCCGCGCTGGCTGCCAGTATCTTTCACTTCCAGGAAGTACCGCTGCCCGGACTGAAGCAGTTTTTAGCAGAGAATAAGATTGATATTCGTATTTGAGATATAAGACACAAGACATATAAGAAGAGAAAAAATCTTATGTTTTGAGTCTTATATCTTGTGTCTCAACCACAAACAAATGACCATAGATTTCAAAAAAGGAGAGGGGCTGGTGCCCGCCATCATACAGAATGCCGCCACCGGAAAAGTACTGATGCTGGGCTACATGAACGAAGAAGCCTTTCAGCAGACACAAACAACCGGCTTGGTCACCTTTTTCTCCCGTTCCAAGAACCGCCTCTGGACCAAAGGCGAAAGCTCCGGCAATACGCTCCAAGTGGTGAAGATAGAACTGGACTGCGATCAGGACACGCTCCTGATTCTGGTAAATCCCACCGGGCCCGCCTGTCACCGCAACACCGAAACCTGCTTTGATGTGGAGGGAGATGCAGATTCTTACCACCAAAGAAGTTTCCAGAACTTTTCACCTACTGAGAAAGCCTTGCAGTTCATCTCCAAGCTGGAACAAACCATCAAAGAGCGGCGCAGAAATCCAATAGAAGGTTCTTACACCAACTTCCTGTTTGACAAAGGTCTGAACAAAATGGCCCAGAAAGTAGGCGAAGAGGCCGTGGAGGTAGTCATTGACGCGGTAGCCGGTAAAACCGATACCATGAAAGGCGAAGCGGCTGATTTGATTTTCCACCTGCTGGTGCTGCTGGAAGCTTCTGGTCTTTCATTAGCGGAGGTAGTGCAAGTGTTGGAGAGCCGGCACAAACCCAGAGAGTAGTACTAAAAAAGCCACGCCCAAAAGGTGTGGCTTTTTTAGTACGGCTTTAGCCATTCAAGTAATTTTTAAGTTGGAGCAAATACCTGATCACTACATCCTGCAATGGAAAAGTAGGCAGGGTAAGGTAATGCTGAGCAATACCGTCTAAAGTGGCCAGCATCAGGGCAGCCTCCGCCGAGGGGGAGTGGGAGCCCGCCGCAGCAAGTTTGCTAGTTAACATAGTACTCTGCATCCATGACTCATTCTCCTCCTCTGTCCCCATGGCTTTCAATACTGCTGGTTGCATACGCAGGCTGTGGTGCAGCCGCCAAAAGGTAGGATTTTGCTGCAAGGCCTCAAAGGTGCTGCGTACATGATGCTCTATGTACTGAAAAGGGGGGACTCCCTCAGCGGGTTGTTTCAGAAAAGCCTTGTTCGCTTGCCTCGCTTTTAACATGATCCCCTTCAGCAGTTCTTCCTTACTGCTGTAGTAGTTGTACAACAAGCCTAAAGATACACCCGCCTTTTCTGCGATCTTCCTGATGGAGGTACGGTCATACCCTTCCTCAGCGAACAATACCATAGCCACGTCCTGAATTTTCTGAACCGTTTCCTCACGCTGAATTTCTCGTTTATTCATAAATGATTGAACGTTTGTTCATTTTTTTATTATTTTAAAGTAATTGCTAAAAAAAGGCGTTTAGGGGCTGTTATTCCAAAAACAGCCCCTAAACGCCAGGAATAAAAATGAATCTAAATTGTTAAAGCTTGTTGATGCGGCTGTAGAATTTGCTCTGGTAAGAGCCGCCAATAGGGATGTACTTGTCCTGCATAAGCACTGAATCATCCTCAATCAGTTCAATCTTCTTGAGGTTGATAATGAAGGACCGGTGAATGCGCAGAAACATCTCAGGGGGTAGTTTCTGGTCAATCGCGCTCATAGTAGTATAGACAATGTGTTTCTTGTTGTCCGTGTTAATCACCACATAGTCACCGCGGGCCTCTATGTAAGAGATATTGTTCAGGTTCAGCTTAATGATCTTGTTGTCTACCTTTACAAATAGCTCATCGGGTGCAGCGGCAGCCGGGGCAGGAGCCGCCGCTGCTGTATTTTCCAATTTCTTCACCACGTTCAGCACGGCTTGGGTGAAACGGGTGAACTCCACCGGTTTCATCAGGTAATCGGCTACCTGTAGCTCAAAGGCCTGTAGCGCGAAATCTTTGTGGGAAGTGATCAGGATGGTTTGCGGCTTAGAAGGCAGCGTACGCAGCAATTCCAGCCCGGTCATTTCTGGCATTTCCACGTCCAGGAACAGCAGGTCTACACCGTCATTTTGCAAAAGCCAAGCCAGGCCCTCTACACTGGAGCCAAAAACTTGTACCAGTTCAAGGGAGGGAGTGGCCTTAATGTGGCGCTCCAGAATCAAGCGACTCAGTTCATCGTCGTCTATGACAATTGTTCGGATCGGGGTCTCCTTTTTCAATAGCCTGTAGTTAAAATGAAGAATGGATTACGGTAAACTCCAAATATATCACTCTTAACCGTTCCCACGGCATTTTATACACTGAAAGCATGAAAAACAAATGGTTAGGCAACTTTAAATAGTGCCGAAAACAAGTGTCCATTAGTGCTTCGTGATTACGATGCAGAATGTTACGTTCTATCCGGTTTTATTTCTAGTAACCTGTAAGTAGAAACACGTATAAGTGAGTCAAAAAGATTAAGAAGACGTGCTTCCAGTAAAACTACTCAATTCGCTCCGGATTCTCACCCAACCAGATGATTCCACCTGCGGTCCTACCAGTTTACATGCCGTTTACCAATATTACCAGGACATACTCCCCCTGGAGCAGGTAATTTCTGAAGTATCATTCCTGGAGGAAGGTGGCACGCTGGGCGTCATGTTAGGATGCCATGCTCTGCGCAGAGGCTACAGGGCCAGAATCTATACCTATAACCTGCACGTGTTTGACCCCACCTGGTTCAAGCTGAAGAACGATGATTTGGTTAAAAACCTGCGGGAGCAGATGCTTTATAAAGGTGACCCCAAACTGCACATAGCCAGCAAGGCCTACATTGAATTTTTGGAGCTGGGGGGCGAAATCTGTCACAAAGACTTAACCGTTGACCTACTGGACAATTACTTCTCCAAGGGAATTCCGCTGCTCACCGGGCTCAGCGCCACCTACCTGTACAACTGCGCCCGGGAGCGCACCAATGACCGTGGTGAGGCAATCTATGACGATGTACGGGGGGAGCCGCTTGGGCATTTTGTGGTCCTGGCCGGTTTTGACAATGAACAGGAAAAAGAGCACGTGATTGTGGCTGATCCTTATCAGGAAAACCCGCTTTTCAGAAACAACTATTATAATGTGACTATCTCCCGCCTGATCAATGCCATCATGCTGGGCATCGTTACCTATGATGCCAATCTGTTGGCCATAGAACCTAAAGCATCCTAAACCAATACCCATAGAACACTCCAACCTTCATGCGCAAACTAGTAGTGGTCAATAATACCAAAGACTGGGATCTTGACGTAGAAGATGTAGAAGTGGTTGACGCGCAACGTTACCTCACAGACCCTACTTATACAGAGCTTAAAAGCGCCCGCATCTTTAACCTGTGCCGGTCCTATAAATACCAAAGCAGCGGCTATTATGTCTCACTTCTGGCAGAAGCCCGGGGCCACAGGCCCATTCCCAACGTGACCACTATCCAGGATTTAAAGTCGCAGACCATTGTGCGGGCTATCACGGATGAAATCAATGAGACCATCCAGAAGAGTCTGTCAAAGCTAAAGTCCAAAAACTTCACCTTGAGCATTTATTTTGGGCAGAACGTGGCCAAGCAGTACGAGAAGCTGAGCAAGCAGCTGCATGACCTGTTTCAGGCCCCTCTGCTTCGGGCACAGTTTGTCTATAATAAAGAGTGGACGCTGGAAAGCATCAGTCCCATCCCGGTGAACGAGGTGCCGGAACATCACCTACGGGATCTGTATAGATTTTCTAAGGCCTACTTTGCCCGCAACCGCTTTGCCGGAAGCCGCATCAACAAGAAGATCTATGACCTGGCCATTCTGGTGAACCACGCCGATGCTGATCCGCCGTCTAACGACAAAGCCATTCAGAACTTTATGGAGGCTGCCGAAGGGCTAGGATTCTATACTGAACTTATCACCAAGGAAGACTACCGACGGCTTTCTGAGTTTGATGCGCTGTTCATCAGGGAAACTACCTCTGTGAACCACCATACCTACCGTTTCGCGCGCAGAGCCCATGCCGAGGGGTTGGTGGTCATTGATGATCCTGTATCTATTTTGCGCTGCACGAACAAAGTATATCTGGCCGAGCTGCTCACCAAAGCCAAAGTTTCCATTCCCAAGAGCATGATCATCCACAGGGAGAACTGTTGTAAAGTGGTGGAGGAACTAGGTCTGCCGTGCGTGCTCAAGAAACCCGATTCTTCTTTCTCCCAGGGCGTGGTGAAAGTAAAAACCGAGGAGGAACTCGCTGAGCAATTGCAGGAGATGCTGTCAGAGTCAGATTTGATTATTGGCCAGGAATTCACCCCCACTGATTTTGACTGGCGCATTGGTGTACTGGACAAGCAGCCGCTGTATGCCTGTAAATACTTTATGGCCAAAGACCATTGGCAGATCTACAACTGGGAAGGCAAAAAGAAAGACATCACCGGCGATTTTGAAACCGTTCCTTTTGAGCAGGTGCCTTTTTTTGTACTGCACACCGCCTTGAAAGCCGCCAATCTTATTGGCGACGGGTTATATGGCGTAGACTTAAAGGAAATAGATGGCAAGGCCTACGTGATTGAGGTGAACGATAATCCTAACATTGACCACGGGGTAGAGGATAAAATCCTGAAGAAAGATCTGTACCAGACCATTCTGAAATCCATCAAGCGCCGCATTGACAACCAAAAGAAATTTGAACAGGCATGAGCTCCGTAAAGAAATTAGGTTTGTTTGAGGGCTACGGAGTAGAGATAGAATACATGATTGTAGACCAGGACACGCTGGAGGTTAAGCCCATCTCTGATGAAGTTCTTAAAGCCGAGGCCGGAATGTTGACCTCAGATGTGGAGCGGGACACCATGGCCTGGTCAAACGAACTGGTGCTTCATGTGCTGGAACTTAAAACCAACGGACCGGCGGATTCACTCACAGACTTGGCCCATCAATTCCATACCGAAGTGCAACGGGTAAATACTTTGCTGTTGCCATTCAAGGCGATGTTGTTGCCTAGCGGTGCCCATCCGTTCATGGACCCGCATACCCAGACCGTGCTTTGGCCCCACGACGCCAGCGAGATCTACGAAGCCTACAACCGCATTTTCAACTGCCAGGGCCACGGCTGGTCTAACCTGCAAAGTACGCACGTGAACCTTCCGTTTGGGACGGATGAGGAATTTGGAAGACTTCATGCCGCCATAAGGTTGGTGCTGCCGCTCATCCCGGCGTTGAGTGCCGCTTCGCCTTTACTGGATGGGAAATTCACAGGTTATTTAGATGCCCGCCTGGAGGTGTACCGTACCAACCAACAGAAGATTCCGCTTATTGCCGGTGAAGTAGTTCCAGAGGCGGTGTTCAGCCAAAAGGACTATGAGGCGGAGATTTTTGAGCCCATGTACCAGGCCATTGCGCCCTTTGATCCGGAGGGGGAACTACAGGACGAATTTCTCAATTCCCGAGGCGCCATTGCTAGGTTCAGTAGGGGGGCTATTGAAATCAGGATCATTGACAACCAGGAGTGCCCGCTCGCCGACATCGCCATTGTGGCCTTCGTTTCCGAAGTTTTGAAAAAACTGGTGGCTGAGCAGTGGAGCACCTATGCAGACCAACAGCAGGCAGACACTTCCAGGTTGGCAACCGTGTTCAGGGCCTCACTGAAAAACGGGTTTGAGACGATTATTGAGGATGCGGATTATCTGCGGCTTTTGGGCATGGCTGTTGAGAGAGCTTCCTTGCAGCAGGTGTGGCAACACCTGTGGCAGGAAATACGGGAAGAGAATACTTTGACAGCTGAAATACGCCACGCAATTGAGACTATTTTGGAACAGGGGAACCTGTCCCAGAGAATTTTACAGGTTTTAGGGGAAAATCCTTCCTTAGAACAAATAAAAGGCGTATACAGACAGTTAGCTAAGTGTCTGGCTTATAATAAATTATTCACACCTTGAAAGACGAGCGTTTAAAAGTTCTGGTCACCTGTGAGCACGGCGGAAACGAAATTCCGCCGGAGTATGCTTCTGCCTTTGAAACGGCGGAAGAGGTGTTGGCTACGCACAGGGGGTACGACATTGGCGCGCTGGAACTGTTCAAGAAACTGCGGAAAATCTCAGACTTCTCCCTCTACAGCACCACCAGCCGGTTGGTGGTGGAACTGAACCGCTCGTTGCACCATCCGCATTTGTTCTCTGAATTCATGCTCCCGCTCTCTACCACCCAGGCCGAAGGGGTTTTGCGCCAGCATTACTATCCGTACCGCAAGCGCGTGGAAGACCAGATAAAGGAGTGGGTGGAGCAAGGGCACCACGTAACGCACGTTTCGGTGCACAGTTTCACTCCGGTCATCAGTGGCAAACAGCGAAAAGCCGACATTGGATTGCTGTATGACCCCAAACGGGAGCGGGAACAACTTTTTGCGGCCCGGTGGCGCCAGAAGATACAGCTGCTCAACCCAGACTATAAAATTAGATACAACTACCCCTATAAAGGTACTGCCGATGGATTGACCACGCACCTGCGCAAACTTTTCTCTGATGAAAAATATGCGGGGCTGGAACTAGAGGTGAACCAGCGCTACCCTGCCACCAACCCAGAGCTTTGGCAAGAACTTCAGGCGGTATTGCAGCAATCTTTAGCGGGTGCGCTTTAACCAAATCCTGAAAAGAAGAGTATATGTTTCCAGGGAGGGCAAAGGCCATTCCTACTACTCAAGTTCTAACTAAACTATGAAAAAAAATGAATCTGATTCTTGACCTCCTCCTCAGTGCCGGTGTGCTACTGTTGCTCGCGTACATTATGCCGCAGGTTACCGTTAAAAGTTTCTGGACTGCCCTTTGGGTAGCCATTCTAGTAGGAATCCTTAATGTACTCATCGGGTATATCTTAACCTTTATCCTGAACCTGGTGACGTTCTTCCTGCTGGAGTTCCTGGTGAAGCTGATCGTTTCGGCAATCGTGATCAAAATAGCGGATAAGTTGGTGCGCAATTTCGAAATCAAAGGTTTCTGGCCCGCTTTGGTCATTGCTCTGGCCTTGTCTTTGGTAAGCACATTCGTGAACCGTTCAGATGAGGAAGACCGTGCCGAGTACAGCGCTCTGCCTATAACTACCCCAACTCAGGTTAGCTGACACGTTCCCTGAATTAATATTTATTGAAAACGCCCGCTCCCTTCCTAGAGAGCGGGCGTTTTGTCTTTGTTTTAGGAAAAACAGCCGCTAAACGCAACCTCAGTCTCTGGTAATGTTTTTAAGTTAAAGCGCTAATATCCCTGTGACAGATCAATTTTATCAGCCACGGCTTGGCCTGCCAAAAAGGTGTTGAGGTTCATCAGGAAACGTTCAATTTTGCCTTCCAACTCCTGATCCTGGCCTCCGCCGGTGTGCTGGGTAAGCAACACATTCTGCATCTTCCACAGGGGACTGTTTGCGGGTAAAGGTTCTGTTTCTGTGACATCCAGGACGGCGCCGGCTAAATGATTTTGCTGCAAAGCGCAGATCAAAGCGCTTTCATCTGTGGTATTGCCGCGGCCCACGTTGGCGTACACACTGCCTTTCTTCATTTGCCAGATGAACTCCTTAGATACATAGTTGGTCAAATTACCGGGTAAAGTATTCACCACAACATCAGTGTGGGGGAGATGGCTCAACAGGGCTTCCTTGGAATGGATGTCTGCGTCGGGATTGGTGCGGGCCGTGAGTTTCACCTGCGTCCCGAAACCCTCCAAAATCTTCTTCACGGCTTTACCAATGGTACCGGCCCCTAACACAATAGCTTTTTTATTACCCAGCAGCCTAAGCTCTGAGCGCACTATTTTGCCCTGCCAGTTCTGTTGCTCCTGTAACCGAACCAACGTATTGATGCCACGGTATAGGGCCAAAAGACCGGCCACCATGGTTTCGGCGCAGGCTTGCGCAAAAAAATTGCCCATATTAGCCACCGTAGCCTTTAGGGAGAGGCCCTGGTACTGGTCAAATCCCGCTGATTCAAGCTGCCAATACTGTAAATTGGAAGGGGAGGTACTCAACCACTCCACCGGCGGATTCCCGAAAAGAAGTTGCGCTTTGGCGAGGAAGTCTCTGCTCTGGGCGTCTGTGCCAAGGGCGTGAAAGCAGGTAGTATATGTGGGCGGAAGCTGTTGGGTCAGGTAAAGTTGTTGGGCAGGGGAGAGATCAGCGTAAACGAGCAGGTTCATCATGGACGGCATTTAGAAAAGAAAGCAGGGGAGGCCGTAGTGGTTGGCTTCCCCTGCTTTCTATATAGACGTAACTCAGCCCGCAGGTGTTTTCAGAGAATGACAAAGGCTAAAGATTCTCTTGGCGTTTAGCGGCTGTTTTTCCCAAATCTGCCTTAAACTGAGCTTAATCCTCGTCTTCGTAGTAGAGCTTGTAGTACTTGCGGCCATCTTCGTCAACGCCTTTCTCAATCATGTCATTATTGCCGTGGATGTAGACGTGGAAGTTCTTATCCAGCTTCAGCACGCTTTTGAATACGCGCGCCTGTTTTTTCACGGCCTGCGGCGAGATATGGAAACTGTCTTCCAGCTCAATGTCATAGTTCTGGCGGTACTCGGTGTCATAGTTGTTGAAGGACTCAATGAGCTCCGGCTGCCCGAAGATCTCTGCCACGAATTCTTCTTTGTCAAAAGTTTCATGCTTGTTGAAGTACTCCACAGAGCGGTTCAGGAGCGCGATCTGCTCTGTTTTCTCCACTTCAAACTCTTCTGTGAGGCGCTCAGAGATAAACTCTTTGGTGAGGTTGAGGAGGTGATTGGTCTGGTGGAACTCATTGTTCACCTGGGTGAGCCCCAGAAAATTCTCGCGCCAGTACTGGGCCTCCTCGCCGCGGTTCTGGTTGTCCATGATGGCGACAATGAAGCCTTCCTCTGGTTGGGTGTTGAAGATGATGCAGCCCTTGTCAAACTTGTTGCTGTCAATGCCTTCCAGATAGGAAATGGTGAAGTCTCGGTTCTTGCGGCTCACGTCAAAATAGCCGCTCTTTACCTCGGTCTTGAAAATCCCCACGGCTTCCACCACGCGTTCCTCCACTTCGCAGTTGATAAAATGACAGACGTACAATTCCCCGGGTTTTATTTTGGGGTGGCTGGAGCTTTCAAACAGGTGGCGGGCAATGTTACGGGCATTTTCATGGAAAGCCTCTTTATCTGCGAAAATATTCTCGGCGTAGCTGTAGACCTCGTTGAACTGCAGGGAGGAAGGATGGCTGAACCGAAAACGCTCGTGCGCCTGCGCAAACTTGGCGAGGAAGAACTTCTCCAGTTTTTCCGCCAGTCCATCGCCAAAATCAGCTTCGTTCTCAGACAGCGTCAGTTTCTGCTCCAGGCCTTTGTTGCCCACGTGGTGGATAGAAAGCCGGGTAAGGGAAGCGGTATCAAATTTCATCTATGGAGAGGAGTAGCTTAGAGAGTACGTTTCAAGGTTAAGGCACAAAAGTACTCAAATCTTGTGCAAACCAATCGGAACGGGTTCTTCATGTTCCCACTGAGCTGCCTGTTTTAAGCTTAATTTCGGAAATAGGGCCGCTAAACGCCGGAAGAGCAATAGAAGCAGAGTAAAGAGGTATCTACACAATTATGTTAAATAGGTAGCTTCGAAATATAGATCTATTTTATTGATCTTAAGTGACAGAGGATCAAAGCTTGATTAACTCAAGTTTCATAGTCTTGAATAGTAACGGGAAGAGAAGCATCTGATATTTTGCGTTTAGCGGCTCTTTTTGAAAAATCAGCCGCTAAACGCAATTGCTTTAATTAATTTAGATATCATTCTTTATGTAACCGTACCATTAACAAGTAGAAGCTGTAGCATCTTTAATCTTGACGAAGAAGGTTTAGGGCATACAAAAGGATCAGATTACATGGAGACTATCACAGTAGAGAGAGTAGTGAAAGTGTACGAATTTATAAGAGTATAGAGTTCATGTAAAGTCATCTGATCGCCGTCCAACCTGAAAGAATCTTCTACAAGGAAATATAACAAGGCTATACAGTAAATTAGCAGGAAAACTGCGTCTAGTAGCGATACTTACTCCTACTTAACATAAAGTAAGCTATAAGGCTTAGTTCGTAAGCCTTATAGCAATATGTCTTATAATTTATATTATGTTAAGTAATGGTTAGATTACGCCTGTTCAACTTTATTTAAGACTTCCCTGCCGTAGTTAGTGCCATCGTCAGCAGGAAAAAAGATTCTTCCAGGGCAACCACTCGATGCGGAAGTCCGGCGTGCAGTGTAAGAAGCTGATCTTTTGATAAATGCACAGTTTCATTTTCAGTACTGAATTCAATATTTCCTTCCAGAACCTGAACGCTAATGATGCTTGGAGTCGTGTGCTTCTTCAGTTCAGCGCCCGTGTGCAGCCCCATGAGCATCATGCGCATGCCATCAGTCTTGTAAATGGTATGACTGGTTCGGTCGGTGCTGGCCCAGGCTTGCTCCTGCTTTATCTGGTTTATCAGTGCTGCCAGATCCATGGTGAGCATTGGTGCGTCCAACACTCGCTCATTAGCGGTATGCGGCGCTGACGCGGGCTCTTTAGCCTCAGAACCCGCCGGTTCTTTCAGTGCCTTCACCAGATCTGCGATGAGGTTGTCACTGTATATGCCGTAGGCGTTCACCAAAGTGCCTTTCACTTGGTGTTTACTGGAGGAAATAGCATAGACTACGGCTTCGTCATCAGGATCTGAGGCACCCTCAAAACGGTACACCGCATCTACGGCAAATTCATCTGGGTGCAGCTCTAAGGAGTTCCCATGGCAGACCAGGCAATTGTCTTGTAGATTAAAGTCAACGGTGTAGCCCTCGGTTTTAAGTTTGTGCAGGATTTCTGAAACAGTAAGCATTTCCATACGGCTGAATTTTGTGATGAATGGTTACAGGCTGTGCGTGTAAAGTCCGAAGGTGAGGCATTTTTTCCGAAGGGAAAATGACATCTGTCATCCTTCAGAATACTTTGATTCAATTGGGCTTTGGGAAAAACTTTAAGAGGCATTTCTCGGTAACTGTACAGAGAAACCACATAATAAACCAAGACTATGGCGACACAGACATCCTTAGATGCGATATTTAATACCAAACAGAAAAAGCTTTCTTTCTTCCAGAACCTGGTGTTGGTGGCCGTGGCCGACAAACACGTGGATGAATCTGAAAGCGATTTTCTGGTGAACATAGGCCAGCGGTTGAATCTGACGGAGGAAGACACCTCCCCCATTGCCGATAACCTAAGCGTGCTTTCCTTCATCATACCGGAAGATGGCCTGCAGAAAACCATGGAATTGCAAACGCTGGTAATGATGGTGCTGCAGGATGGCCGTATAGAAAACCGCGAGTATAACCTCTGCCTGGAATATGCCCGCAGAATTGGCTACAGCAAAGACACAGTAGATGAGTTTATTGAGGAATTGAGAAAATCATAATTTCCGTTTAGGGGCTCTTTTCTGAAAAAGAGCCCCTAAACGGAAATGGCAAATCCGTATTGTGACACTAGTAAATAAAGAAGGCTCTTCCTTTACGGAGAGCCTTCTTTATTTACTTAACATAATTGTTGTACCTTAAGGCAAAGAACTGAAAAGCTGCGCCACCCCTTCTGCAATTCTTTCCTGCAACTTTTCCTGTTTCTCCGGCACCACCGACTCTGCCTCGGCGCTCCAGACCAAGGTGTTTTGGGCGTTGTCTACCAAATGCACAGAAATGGTGCCTTCTTTGTATTGCCCCACTACCACTTCTTGGCTTCTCCAGGAATACCTTCTCTGGCCGGTATAGTACGGGGCATCGGTCCTGAAATTAGTTTGCCGCGTCTGGTTCTTCTCCAGCACCACCACTCCCACATTGACCAGTAAGTCTGGATTAGACGTGCTCTGGGTGAGTCCCCTCCTCTCCAGCTGATTTGCGATTTCGCGCTGGATAACCGCGATCTGTTCAGCCGGCACCCTCACATTGGCCGAATCTGAATTACCAGCAGTAACGTCCATGAACCCAAAAGTGCGGTATCTGCTCAAATTAAAGTCTGGGGCAGCCTGGTGATTCATCACTTTCACCGGACTACAGCTAATTACCAGCAGGCAAACCAATGCCCACAAAGCAGAAAAAAAATATTTACTCATCGTTCAGAATCTAGTTGAATGTACAGACTATGTACTGGATTCTGAACGATAGGTTTATAAGTTTAAGCCTCAGGTAAGGTTTCCGCTTCCAAGCCTTTCACCATGAGCCGGGCCGTGGAGGGATTAGTGGCCAGTGCCACGTTGTGCAGGTCACAAAGGCGCATGAGCATCTGTACATCTGGCTCGTGAGGGTGCTTCCCCAGCGGATCTCTGAAGAAAATAACAGCCTGTAGTTTGCCTTCGGCTACCATGGAGGCAATTTGGGCATCACCGCCTTTAGGGCCAGACAGCAGTTTCTTTACTTTGAGGCCGGTCTGTTCAACATATTGTCCGGTGGTTCCGGTAGCTACTAATTTCGTGTTTTGGAAGAGCGCTGCATGGTCTTTCATAAAAGCGATCATTTCTGCTTTCTTCCCATCATGCGCAATAATGGCAATCCCTTTTGCTTTAGGCATAGTTGTGTCAGTTGTACGGGGCTAAATCTACTATATTTTCTTTAAGCAGAACATTAACCTACTTTTTCTTCTGTTGGCGTTGGAAGTTGGCCATAAAAAAAGGGGCTCGTGAAAGCCCCTTTTTTTATGGTTTTAGCTAATTAAAGCTGTTGCAGCACAGCGTCCATGCGCTTAGCATCGGCAGGACGGTCCAGTGCGGTGTAAACTTTCAATAAAGACTGGACAGTAGTACGGTCTTTAGGCTGCACTTTATAGGCAGACTCAAAGTGAGGCAAGGCTTGGGTGAAGAATTTCTTCGCTTCGGTCTGCATTGCTTTGCCGTTTTTCTGGTACTCCGCAAGGCTCATTTTATTGGCCTTGTTGTTCAGGTTAGCCCCTTTGTTGAAGTAGTACACGCCCAGGTTGTACTGTGCGTCAAAGTTAGTTGGATCAAGTTCAGCGGCTTTCTTGTAAGAGGCAAGAGCATCATCTGGCTTCTTCATGCGCTCCAGCATGTTCCCGCGCACGGTGTACAGGTTAGCATTGTTAGGATCTGCCTTGATGGCAGCATCCAACTTAGCCATGCTTTCTTGCTCTCTGCCAGACTTCAGGTACAGATCCAATTCCTGCAACATGAAATTGCGGTTATCTGGGTACTTGGCACGGGCTTTCTCCAGCACAGCCAATGTCTCTTGGTCATTCTTTTCTACATTGCTGGAAATGTACAGTAACTGGTTGTACACGTTGGCTGAGGCCAGATTCTTATCTACCAGTTGGTTGTATAGTTTCTTGGCGCCGGCGTAGTCTTCATTTCCAGCGGCGGCGTAGGCAGCATAGATATAAGCAGTGGTATCTTCCGGCTTATAGCTAATGGCGTTTAAGTACGCTTTCTGAGCTTCAGCAAAGTTTTTGTTATTGTAGTGCTCCACCCCAGCATTAAGGGCGAAGGCGTACATGTTGCTCATTAACGCTTCTTTGCGCTTATTGGCCTCATCTGTGAATTCCTTCTTCTTAGTTTCCAATTCTGGAACTTTAGAGAAGGCCTCATAGGCTTGTTTAGAAGCCTCAGCCGGGTCCATCAATTTGCCATATATCGGGTGGTTTGCCATGTCTTGATAAATCACACCTTTGTAGTACCAGGCTTTTGCGTTGTTCATTGTTTTTTCATGCACAACAGCTTTATCGATTTCAGCTTTCGCTTTATCCAGTGTTCCTTTCTGCTGGTGCATGATCGCGTTGGTGATGGCAGAAGTCTGGGCAAACGCCACTTGCATGGAGACTACCGCTGCTGCTGTTAAAAGAAACTTTTTCATTGCTTTCTTTAGGTTAGAATTAGGTTGTTCTGTATTAATAAAAATCAGGATCAAAAGATTCCTTAGTTTTCACTGATGGTCTCAGGATCAGTCAGATCTGAAGCAGTTTCCGGATCTATCATATCCTCAGGATTCAAGGCTTCCTCAATGGGCAGCTCTGATTCATTTAAGATAACTTCCGTCTTGTCTTCCACTTCAATCTTAGCCACAGAAGAGATTTCGTCCCCCTCATTTAGTCTAATCAGGCGTACACCCTGGGAAACCCGTCCTATCACACGCAGATCGGCGACTCTTAAACGGATGGTGATACCAGATCTGTTGATGATCATGAGATCATCTGTGTCCAGTACGCCCATGATGGCTACCAAGTGTCCGGTCTTCTCGGTTACATTAAGGGTTTTCACTCCTTTTCCGCCCCGGTTGGTGATACGGTATTCTTCTAAAGCAGATCGTTTCCCGAAACCTTTTTCTGAAACTACCAGCAGGTTTGTATCTGGGTTGTGTACACAAACCATACCAACTACTTTATCATCTTCTCCGGCCAAGGTAACTCCGCGCACACCGGCGGCAGTACGCCCCATGGTTCTGACTTTCTCCTCATGGAACCTCACGGCTCTGCCGGAACGAAGCGCAATGATCACGTCATTAGCCCCATTGGTCATTTGAACATCCAGCAAACGGTCACCCTCATTGATGGTGATGGCCTGGATACCGGCAGCTCTTGGCCTAGAATAAGCCTCCAAAGGAGTTTTCTTGATGGTTCCCTGCTCCGTACAGAACACCAGGTAATTGTTGATCACGTAGTCTGGGTTCTTAAGCCCATGCACGTTGATGACCGCCCTCACCTTATCATCTTTTTCAATGTTGATCAGGTTTTGGATCGCTCGGCCTTTAGTGGTTTTGCCTCCTTCCGGTACTTCATATACTTTGAGCCAGAAGACCTTGCCAGATTCAGTGAAAATGAGCAGGTAATTATGGGTGCTGGCAATAAATAAGTGTTCAGTAAAATCGTCCTGCTTAGAAGTGGCGGCACCTCTAGAACCCACGCCTCCACGGCTTTGGCTGCGGTATTCTGTGAGCGGCGTTCGTTTCACATATCCTTCGTGGGAAATGGTGATCACCATGTTCTCATCTGGGATCATGTCTTCCAGGGAGATATCACTGGAAACCATTTCAATCTGAGTTCTGCGCTCGTCGCCGTAGCGGTCCCTGATGTCGGTAAGTTCCTGTTTAATGATCTCCATTCTCAGGCCTTCATCGGCAAGCACTTTGGTGAGGTAATCAATTAAGTCCTTGATCTCCTGGTACTCCTTCATGATCTTGTCGCGCTCCAGACCGGTTAAACGCTGCAGACGCATCTCCAGAATAGCCCGGGCCTGGATATCTGACAACTGGAACCGGTCAATCAAGCCCATACGTGCCACCTCTGGGTCACGGGAAGAGCGAATAAGGTTGATGACTTCGTCCAGGTTATCCAGCGCAATCAGTAAGCCTTCCAAGATATGGGCACGCTTACGGGCCTCGTCTAACTCATACTGCGTTCTGCGGATTACCACCTCATGGCGGTGCTCCACAAAATGCTTGATTAGGTCTTTCAGGTTAAGCGTCATTGGTCTGCCGCCTACCAACGCCACATTGTTTACACCAAAGGATGACTGTAATTGCGTGTACTTGAACAGGTTGTTCAATACCACATTTGGTACAGCGTCACGTTTAAGGTCATACACAATGCGTAACCCTTCACGGTCAGATTCATCGCGCAGATCAGAAATGCCTTCAATCTTCTTTTCATTCACCAATGCCGCCGTTTTCTCAATCATGGCGGCTTTGTTCACCATGTAAGGAATCTCTGTGACAATGATCTGGTCTTTCCCGGTTTTGGAAGTCTCAATTACTGCCTTAGCCCGCACAATTACTCGGCCACGGCCAGTCTCAAAGGCAGATTTAACACCATCATAGCCATAGATAATCCCGCCGGTTGGGAAATCAGGGGCCGTGATGTGTTTCATCAGATCCGCTATGGTTATTTCTGGGTCATCTATGTAAGCAATAATACCATTCACCACTTCTGTAAGGTTATGCGGAGCCATGTTAGTGGCCATACCTACCGCAATACCGGAAGTACCGTTTACCAGCAGGTTCGGTAATTTAGCAGGGAATACACTGGGTTCCTTGAGGGAGTCGTCAAAGTTGGGAACAAAGTCAACGGTATTTTTCTCAAGGTCGGCCAAAAGCTCGTCTGCAATTCTTTTCAGGCGGGCTTCAGTATAACGCATGGCCGCGGCAGAGTCTCCGTCAATAGATCCGAAGTTACCTTGCCCGTCTACCAACGGATAGCGCAGGGACCAGGGCTGAGCCATCCTAACCATGGTATCATACACTGAGGAGTCGCCGTGAGGGTGGTATTTACCTAACACCTCTCCTACTATCCTGGCTGACTTCTTGTACGCTTTGTTGTAGGATACTCCTAATTCAGACATCCCATACAACACGCGGCGGTGTACTGGCTTTAAACCATCGCGTACATCTGGAAGTGCGCGGGAGATAATCACTGACATTGAATAGTCAATGTATGCGCCACGCATTTCGTCCTCGATGTTTATGGGAATAATCCGCTCGTTTTCTGCCATTTTACTTCAATTGAGCTTAAAAATTTGTGTTTTGTATAAGCCTGCAATTTACGCAGAAAGATAGTGAAAAGCTAATTTTAGTCCTTTTTACGCCCTCGCTTCCCATTCATTTCCTGCTGCATCTCCTTTGAGGGTTTTGGTAGTTTCTCCCCTATTCTGGGGTTCTGTTTTTTGTACCATGGCATGCCTCTGTACTCGCCTTCCCCATGGCGATGCACCATGCGCGTTTGGCAGGAGTTGATTGGACAACTAGGGCGGCAGGAACTGATCAAACCACAGCTAATGGAGACGAAGAGGAGTAAAAATGTTTTAAGCGAAGCGTTCATCTAGTACATTACAGCTTTGAGATTGTTTGCAAAATAAAAGTTTTTAAATCTATGTAACATATGTTTTTGAAAAACTATAGAATAATCATAAATTGTTTCAAACTTTATAGTAAATCATAACTAAAATGAAATTAAATTATCATAAAGCATTATTAGTAGTGGGGTTATGTTGCTCATGGACAACTTTTTCCTATGGCCAAGGCAATACTCCTATGGGCCTTGCAGGTCAAACAAATGTGCAGTCATTAGGCAGACTAGGTGGCGCTGGGAGTACAGTCGTTTTCGAAAATAGATACCAAGGTGTCAAAGGTAGCCCATATTTTTGGGATGTGTGGGCTCCTGGAAAAGTTATAGTAAAATCAGGTAATTCAGACAAGAACGAAGTTTTTGCTAATATAAAATTAAAATTTGATGCTTACTCAAATCTATTAGTAGCAGTGATTCCTCAAACCAAGGACACATTACAATTTGGTACTGCCCCAATTATTTCGTTTACTCTTCAGCATCCGATAGTTGGAAATTCTATTGACTTCAGACGTATTAAAGAAGCGCAGGCCATTGATCCAGCTCTTAGTGACGCTTTTTTTGCAGTATTAACTGAAAGTACTGATATTAAGACTTCATTGGTTAAACGAGTACTCAAGAAAAAAATCGATGCTAATTTCAAAGGTGGGTACAGCGCCGGGCAAACCTATGATGAAATTGTTGATGAGTCACAGTATTATATAGTTCATAATGGAAAGATGCAGAGGGTAAAAATCAACAGAAAGTCACTGCTGGACGTGTTCCCTTCTCAGGCTGATAAACTTAAAGCTTATATCGTTTCCAATAAATTAGCAATGTCTTCTGAGGCGGACTTGATTCAAGTACTGCAATATTTTTATACTCTCTAATTTGCCACCTTCTTCAACCAGCAGAGGCGGCCCATTAGCCGCCTCTGCTGGTTGAAACTCTTCTTGGAGGAATAACTAAAACTTCTGAGTCACTACTCCTCCTTTTCTACTGTCTACTTCTATGGTGAGGTCTGGCTTATTGGCCAATACAATCCACCTGACTTTGACGTAGCCCATGCCGGGAATGTTAGGTATTTCCAAACGCGAAGGATTTTGCTTTTGCTCCTTCCCCAGGTTCAGGTCAGCGTTTTCCATGACCAATCCGGCTACTATACTTTGATCCTTTAAGGAAACATAGTCTGGCCTTTCAATCTTATATTTTAGATCTTGGCTGGAATGGGTGGGAATGATCCGGTTATTGGCAATGGTTGCGGTAACTTCGGTTAATCCATTGGAGAGCTTTCTGGTCTGCACCTCTCTTATCTCTAATTGCGGTAATTGATACGTTTGGTACACAGTGAAAGCCATGTTGCGGTGCGCGTCTTCCTCCAACAGAAAACCTGGGTGGGCTCTGGGGTAATTTTTCTTGAATCCCCCAATCTCCACCATTCCATAGGTTGGATGATCAAACGGTTCCCACTCCACAAAGGCATCATTGAAGAGCAACATCTTGTTGAAATCATACTGCTCTGCCTCCCGCTCTTGCCCCGATGCTGTTTTGCGGTCGAACTGGAGATAAGGCGACATAAGTTCATTGGTGAACGTGAAGATGCCTCGGGCACCATGGAACCAGTCTAGTTCGCCCCCAAATGCCGAGTAAAGGTCTCTGTACACCACCATATAGGTATAGCCCGGAATCACCTGCTCCGCATATTTCCCAAGCAAATCGTAGACTTGGTTGTCATCTCTATTGTAGGTGTTTTGGTCTTCCTCTGCCCCAGGTCCACGTAAAATCATGCCGCCGTTGTTGTGGTAACTTTGGGCACCCGCAATGTTGGGATGGCGCAGCACAAAGTCTTTCACCGCTCGGTTTTCGGGCAGGGAGAAAGGATACTTAAAGGCTCCCCGCTGAATGTAATCAGGTTGCCAGTTCCATCCCCAGTCACGGTTAGGGTCATAGTAACCAATGGGATCTTCGTTCACCTTACCATCGCCGTCATTGTCCAAGCCCTCGTACCCCAGTAATTCATAGGTACCCGGTTGATCAGGCTTGGCAGGGATGAGACGTAATGGGTTCTGCGGATCCAAAATATACCTGCCGTTGGGCGACTTGCGGCGCATGAACGTGATGTGGCCGTCTTTGTTCAGGTCATCGGGTTGATCTTCATCAACCAACCCATCACCGTCATCGTCCAGTGGCATCATGCCAGACCGGGGCGAGTGGGCGTTGTTGGGTTTGTGCATGAAGTTGTCACGCGCATCTGGGTTGATGGTGGGTATGATGTAGAAGGTTTTCTGCTGTAACAGCTCCTTGATAAAACGGTTATCCTGGAAGTTTTCGGCTAAGTACCAGACGGTGTACAAGGCAAACTCTGCTCCCTGAATCTCATTGGAGTGGATGTTCCCGTCTATGTACATGGCCGGCTTCCGGAGAGGATCACCCGTCTTGAAATCAGAGACGGTTAAGACCCAGAGCCGACGTCCCTCATAGGAGTCACCAATGGTTTCCAGCTTTACCAGGTCTGGATGGGCTTTGGCTAATTGCTGACAGATCTGGGTAATGCCTGCATAGTCATAATAGCGGTTCCATGAAACGCTCACTTTGGGGTTGTGTGGGGTGCCCGCCGCTCTAAACACTTGTTCTGGTGTTTGTGCCCTAGAGGTCTGTACGCCGCAAAATGCCAGAAGAGAAGCAACTAGGGCAACAGGGAAAAATCGTTTCTTCATGTAAGGGTTCACTAGCGTAAATTAACTCCTTTGGATTGGCTTCCGGCGGTAGGGCTGCTGGCCTCCACTGTCACATAGCCTTTGCCGTTCACCAGCCACGTAACCTGGAACTTCTCCCCGGCGCCCAAAGCATTGCTCAACTGAATCTTGTTCCCTGACACCAGCTTCTGGTCATTTTCCAGCTTAAGCGTCACCTTTACTTTCTGCACCCATCTGGATTTATCACCTATCTCTGAATGGGTGGGCAAGGAGCCCTGGTTCAGGACATCGGCGGTAATGCGGGTGAGGCCACCGGCTACTTTCTCTGACGTAATGTTCACGATCTGCAAAGAAGGCATCCATTTGGCATAGGCCGAGAAGAATTCAAAATGTTTTTGGGCAACGGGAGCCAGTAAACGTACCGGAGGCGTCTGTCTCACATAAGGCGCAAAACCACCGATCTCCACCTCCTGGTCCGGGAAATCTGGATGTTTGAACCGTTTCCAGTCCACAAAAGCGCCTACCACCTCATTGGCTTCGGCCCACCGGATGAAGTTCACGTCTTCATGTTCTGAGGGAGCAACTGCTGCTTTACCATTCACCGTGTCTTTAGGGGCAGATACTTTCGGCGTCCACCAGCCGGGAGTACTGTAACTGAACCTGCCGTAATGAAAGTAAGCCCACTGCAATACGTCTCCACTGCTTGGAGCCGCTTTGGGAGCGTTCTTCAGTTGGGTTGTATTGTTGTAGAGTTTGGAGATCTGGTCATTGACGGCGGCATCTTTTTCCAGCAGGCCGTTGATGATGCGTTTAGAAGCCTTGCCTTTGTCATAGGCCAGCGGCTGGGAAAGCGTATTGGCCGGACCCAAGACAAAAACGGCGTACACATTGCGGGCATCATACATAAAATCGGCGAAGGCTTTGGTTTCCCGCTCAGAAATGGGATGTTCTCCGGCCCCTTCCTGGAAATAAGGATAATCAAAGGTGAAGTTGCGGTTGAAGACCACACCACCCTCCGGGTCTTCGTTCCATTTGCCGTCGCGGTCGTTGTCAATGCCTTCGGTGTAGAGCAGGTATTCGCCTTTCTCGCCTTTGGAAACATCGGCCTTGACCATAATGCGCGGGTCTTCCTTGGCCGGACGGTAAAGGCCCGTAGGGTTTTTCACGCGCATCATGGTAATGAGACCGTCTTTGTTTAAATCCTCAAACGGGTCCTCAAACATGCGGCCGTCCCGGTCATCATCTATGGGTTGGGCGTTGGCAGACCGTTCCCAACGCAGTTTCTCATGGTACTGTTCTGAAGCATCGGGCATGAGGTTGGGGAAAATGTAGAAGGTCTTGCTCTGTAACAGCTCCCGCACCGAGTCTTGCAACACCGCCGCCTGCAACATTTGTTCGGCCATTTGCACCGCCAGTTCAGTGGTGGCCAGTTGCGTGCCTTCTACCCCGGCGGCAATCACAATGGCCGGTTTGTTCACGGCATTATCTCGGCCCAAAGTCAGGAGCCAGATTTCTTTACCGGTGGCCGTTTTGCCTACGGTGGTAAGGGTGCTCAGTTTGCTGTATTTGCTGCTTAGTTTCTGGAGCCGTGCGGTTAGCTGATCGTAGCTTTGGTAATCGCGCTGGGCCGTGGCCAGGCTGGTAGCCCCACAGAAAGCAAAACCCACCAAAGCCGCTTTTATCTTTTGGTTCATGAAGGTAACGGTGAAGCTGCCGGGGCGGCAGTTGAGGGAGAGGAAAGCTGAAAGTACTCCGGCGCTGGTTCTTCACCATGCCACTCACGAAGGAAACGCTCCACAAACTGTTCCATGTACGCGTGCCGCTCCTGTGCCATGGCTTTGCCGGTGGCGGTATTGATTCTGTCTTTTAAAAGGAAAAGCTTTTCATAGAAGTGGTTGAGCGTGGCGCCTTTGTTCTTCTTGTATTCCTCAAAAGATGCGTGCAGCTGCGGAGGTTGATGGGGACTGTACATTTCACGGTCTTTGTGCCCGCCGTAGGCAAATGCCCGCCCAATTCCAATGGCGCCAATGGCATCCAGACGATCTGCGTCCTGTACCACCTGCGCCTCAAGGGTGGAGGGTGTGGTGTCTACCCCGGCTCCTTTGAAAGTTACCTCCCTGATGATCTGGCAAACTTTTTCAATCAATTCTGCTGGGGCGTGATGGGATTCTAGCCACGCTTTGGCTGCCCGCGGACCCGCTTCCTCATCCCCGGCGTTGAATTTCCAATCAGCAATGTCATGGAGCAATGCGCCTAACTGCACCACCGTGAGGTTGGCATTTTCCTGCTTCGCGATTTGAGTGGCGTTCTGCCAGACCCGTTTGATATGCCACCAGTCATGGCCAGAGCCTTCGCCGGTAAAAAGTTTTTCTACGTGTTGGGCGGTAGCCGCCACTAATTCTTCCGGATTCATTCCCGAAAACTACTCAAAAAAAAGCAAAGCCCCACGTGGTTACTCCTTTAGCAGCCATAGGTTTGCGTTTAGCGGCCGTTTTTCCAAAAAGAGCCGCTAAACGCAAACCTATTCCCAGATCATCGTACGCTTAATCAAATCAATTGAAAAAATTGCAGCTTCAGCAATGAATTGATGTATTGCGATATTTTAATTATTATTTAAGCGTATACCTCCTTGACCCATCATAGAACTGCCTGTGAAAAAGACCTTACTTGCCCTTGCTCTCACGGCCTCCGCCTTTGCCGCAAAAGCACAAAGTGCTCCGGCAGATTCTGTTTCGGCGGCTAGCCGTAAATGGAATATTTACCCTGTCTTATTTTACACCCCGGAAACCCAGGTGGGGCTGGGCGTGAAGCTCATCCATGTGCGGAAAGAGGAAGGTCACGCGCCCACAGACCGGCCCACGTTTTTCTCCCCTACCCTCATCTATACCTCCAAAAAGCAGATTCTCACCTCCTTTGCGGTAGATGTGTGGCGCGACAAGAACAAAAAACACTTAAGCGCGCAGGTAGAATACAATGATTACCCCTACTTTTTCTTCGGGATTGGGAATGATGCCCCAGATGAGGCCGAAGAGCCTTTCACCAGCCGTACCGTCAATTTCTACGCCCAGTTTGAGCGCCGCATTTTTGATAAAGTGTATTTAGGCGCTCGGTATGAGTTCAAGCACGAAACCATTCCCAAGGTTGATCCCCAGGGGCAACTGGCCCAGAGAACCATCATTGGGAGTGAAGGCACCACCGCCTCTGGTTTTGGCTTGGTAGCCTTGGTAGACAGCCGCGACAACATCTATACCCCCACCCGAGGCAACTTTCATCAGTTTTCTACCATGGTCTTCGGGAAGTATCTGGGCGGCGAAGACAATTTTGCGCGCTATAAGGTGGACCTCCGCAAGTACCAGTCGGGCATTGGGCCGGGGGTGCTGGCCATGCAGGGGCTTTTCACCTTTGTGACCGGCGACGCCCCGTTTCAGTTTCTGTCGCCCATTGGCGGAGTTTACGTGATGCGGGGATTGCTGGAAGGGCGTTTCCGGGACGAGGACGCGGCCGTGGTGCAAGCCGATTACCGGTTCCCGATAGCGGGCCGGGTAGGCGGTGCGGCGTTTGGCGGAGCCGGGCAGGTGTTCAAACGGATTCCTGACTTCGCCTTTAACCGCTTCCATTTGACCGGCGGCGGCGGATTGCGCTACAAACTGAACAAAGAAGGAATGGTGGTACGCGGAGACGTGGCCTTCTCTGAGCAAGGCATGTACCTGTACTTCGCTTTCGCGGAAGCGTTTTAGCCCTGATTCTGAAAAAAGAGCCGCTAAACGGAAAGTCCTTTTACACTTAAGTACTTTCCTTTTGGCGGCTCTTTTATTTGGCTTAACTACTTGATCTGCTGTTTTTCCAGCGTTCCCACTTTAGGCAGTACCTGAATCACAAAGCGGCGGTCCCGCACATCGCCGGTACGGCCGGCCCCTTCAAACCCGCTGCCCGAGGCAATGAGCTCAATCCGGTCTTTGGGGAACTTGATGCCGGCGTTTTGCCAGAACTGCAACAGGGAAAGCGCCCGTTTGTAGCTCAGCTCCAGCGCATACTCCCGCTGCGTGATGTTGCGCGAATCCCCTTTGGGGAAACTGGCCGCCCTGCCGTCAATCACAATCAAATACTTCACGTCTTCTCCCTTGATGGAGTTGATGACGCGGCTGAGTTCCTCGCCCGCCCGGCGCAACGGCACCAATGACCGTTGGGGCAACTGCGCGCTGCTTTGCGGAAACAGCACATCTACCAGCAGTTCATGGCGTTTGTAGCGCTCGTTGTACTGGAAATAGCGTCCGTCCAGGCGGGCAAGGGCGGCTTTGATCTCATCAAGCTTGCGTTTCTCCTGCACTTCTACCTGTAGCCGGGCAATGTTGCGGCGGTTCTCCGCGTCTTTGTCGGTGAACATCTTGTAGCTGAGCACAAACAACACCAGCATGATCAGGAACAGTGCCGTCATGAGGTCTACGTAGCTGGGCCAGAAGAAATCTCTATTGTCTTTGTTCATGCTGACTAGAGTTTCCGTCTGTTGTTGGGTTGCCCCGTCCCGAAGATTCGGCCCATGGCCGCTTTAATGGGCCCCGGCTCCATGCTTTTCTCCACGTTCGCGTTCAGGACTGCTAATTGCTGCAAGAGTTTCTGTTGGATCTCGGCGTCTGCCTCTATTTTGCGCAGCAGGCGCTCATTGGTTTGCCGTATCTCCTGGGCCAGATCCTGTTGCTGCCGGTTAAGCGTGTCTTGCTGGCTATTGAGGTTCTGGAAAGGCTGCATGTAGTCCAGAATGCGCTGGTACAGGTTGTCTTCATTCAGCCGCCTGAAATGCTCCTGCCATTTCTCATAGGCGTTTTGGGCGTCGCGCTCCTGGTGCTGGAGACGGGCCTGCATGAGATCAGTAAGCTTGAGGGCCGCTTTGTCAAAGTATTGCTCGGTGCGGTTGGCAATGGTGTCCAGTTCCTCCTCATGGCGCGAGAAGAAATTAATCTGCCGCTGAATGGCCTCGTCATGCTGTTGCAAGTACCCTGGCACCTGATCAAAGCCTTCCTGCAGTTTGGTGAGGCGGTTGAGTACCTGCGTGATGTTATGGGTCATTTCGCCGCCCCGCTTTACAGATTCATTCAGGGCTTCCTGGTAGTGCAGGAAGTTCTGGAACAGGCGCTCGCTCTCCTTGATCTTGTCAAACACCTGCAGGTTGGCGTTGGCCATCTGGGTGAAGCCAATCTCATCCAGCTTCTGGATAAATTCTTTCTGCGTGCTGATGTTGTTGGTGAGGGTTTCCACTATCGGGCGGAAGCCCAAGATCTTGTCCAGAAAGTCGCGGTTAAAGGAATCCAGCACCGATTTCAGGTTCCCCAGACTGGCCGCCATGTCTGAGTTGAGCTTGGGCAGCAGATGGGTTTGCAGGAAAGTATAGTAATCGTTCTTGTGGCGGTCGCGGGTGCTGCGGGCATTTTTAAGGGCGTTGTTGCCCAGCATGGTGAACAGCAGACCACAGAAACTTCCGGCCATGGCAATGAGTACCCCAAACAGGAAAGACGGAATACTCTGATCTGTGATGAACGCAGAGGCCTCTTCTGAGGAGCCGCTCAGGCCATTCCAGACCAGCGTGGAAAGCCCCAGAATTACGCCGGAGAAGGTACCCAATAATCCCACGTAAAGCGGTGTGGCAATGGTGGACTGCACCTCGTTGTCCAAGGCCTCGGCATGGCGTTCGGCCACATCCTTGAGAATTTCAAAATCGGCGGCGGCGCCTTTGTTCAACCGCAGGTACTCATTGGTGCTGGTAATGATCTTCTCAAAAGTGGGCGAAGCAGCCTGCGCCTGGATCAGGTCAATAGTCTCGGGCTCCTGTTCCGGTGGCGCGGCAGCGGTTGGCGTATGCTTCACCAGAAAGATATTGCCAGCCCGAACCTGCTGCTTTAGTTGCTCAATGGGAATGGTGAAATAAGGCACCTCCTGGCCATGGGCCTCCACGTGCAATTCCTGGGCGTCAACGGCAATGATTCTCTTTATTACCGGATGAGAAGGTGAATTTTCCCGGAAATCTTCCCCCTGTAACAATAGCTCCCACTGCTGGTCAAAAGACAAGGCGTTGGGGGTAACAAGAGGAGTACCGCTAAGCGTGCGGCGGGTAATGGAGAGACTCGCCTGCGGCGGAAACAGGTGCTCTATGCTGTCTATCTTTTGGCGGTTGGCTTTGTACACGCGCCACTGGTAGCCCAGAATAATAAGGACCAGAAGCGCTTCAAAAATGAATATTCCTTCCATGGATGTAGGTTGGTGCAGGGCGTGGAAAGCAGATGAAGTCAGTCTATACCGCCCTTTAACTATGTGGTATGAAATTACTGCTTTTAGGGGCCGTTTTTCCTAAAACAGCGCAAAAACAGAAATATTTTGTTTGGCTGTGCAGCGGTATAAACTTTACTACTTGACGGCCGAAGCGTAAACAGAGGAACCGTTTAGGGGCTGTTTTTGAAAAAACGGCCCCTAAACGGTTCCTGAAGGAAAGTGGCAAGTGGAGGATTACCGGAAGTCAATGCGTGCTTTGTCCTGGATTTTCCAGCCGCTGCTGGTTCTCACCAGAAGACCATCGCCCTGCTGCACAATGCGGTTCACCATGCGGTTAGAAGGTTTCTCAAAAGAGAAAGCGTTCTCCAGACGGTCCATGCCCTGTGAGATCACAAACGCCTGGTTTCCGCTTAAGTTGAACCTATAGCTGGTGCTGGCACTGCCATCGGCGGGGGTGTCAATCTCCAGGTAGCTGTCTGAGTCTGGTTTGTGCTGCAGTTGGTGCGTTTTAATGATGCCGTCCTCCGGAATGATGGAGTAACGAGTGCGGCTCACCGGCGTTTCGGGCTGCTGCGTGAGTTCGCTCAGGAGGTTATCTCCCACCAGTTCCTTGCCCAGCGTGGGAACTGGGGCGGGTTGGGCTGCGGAATTTTGCTCAGTTTCAGCCGCATTGGCAGCGGGCTCGCGTCTCCGGTTCTCGTTCCGTCTCTGCTGCTGTGGCTGGCGTGGGTTCTGGTTTGCCGCTCCTCCCCCTTGCCCTTGCGGTTGAGGCTGCTGGGCGGTCTGAGGCTGCTGCCCCTGTTTCTGACGGGGCTCCTGCGGCTGACGGGGCTCCCTAGGCTGGCGTTGCGGCTGGTTCTGGCCCTCTGGGCGTTGCTTGGGTTCCTGCGGCGGGCGCTGTTGGTTCTGGTTGTTTCTTGGCTCCTGTTGCTGACCTTTGGCGGGCTGCTGTTGTTTCTGACGTGCTTCCTGTGGCTGGTTTGAGCGGGTGGGCTGGGCTGGCGCCGATAACTGCGGCTGATTGCCTCTGGCGTTTCTGTTGTTTTCCTGCGGCTGGCTTTTCTGGCTTCTCCTGATGTGGTTTTCCATGGCCTTGAGGCCCGCCTCTAACTCACGGTTTTTCTTTTCCAGGTTCTTGAGACGGTACACCAGCCCGCTTACTTTGTAAAACACAAAGCCGGCTACCAAAAGCGCCAGCACAGCTATTATAGTTGGTACATATTCCATACCGATGTCTGTTATAGGATAATGAGATATAATAAATGCCTCTGGTACAAGATTCTATAGAACCGCACCAGAGGCATTAGATGAATTAAACGAAAGCACCCACCTGTTGCTGATACAGCTCTTTAGACAGGAGGTACAATGACTGCTTCAGGGGCATGAAGAACATGGTCTCCGGGATCAGCTCTCGGTCTGAGAGTCCTCTGAGGGTTTCTTCCAGTACCATGGTGTAACTGTCCTGCAGGTTGTTGCGCATGAAATTCAGGACCCAGTGCGGGTCTACTTCCACGCCCATGGTGCGCATGAGTGGCGCTATATCTTCGTCGTCCAGCAGCATTTCCAGGCATGCCATCACATTGTCCAGCACCTCCTGCCGGATGGCGGAGGAGATCTGGCTTTTGTTCACCGGCTTCAGGGCTTCTTCGGCGCTAGCCGCCCCGGTTGGGCGCATGATCGGGATATCAGTGAGGTCAGAGAGGTTGGTTCCGTCCAAAGCCATGGCTCCTCCGTTGGCAGTCACCTGTTTAGGGTTGTCTACCAGCACCAGTTTGAAGTTAGACGGCGGCTCCTGCCCTGTCACTTTTCTGAATACCGTTTTCGCATAGCGCTCCACGTTAGACAGATTATTCCCCGCACTCAGCAGCTTGATGTACAAACTTCCCTGCCCGCTGAAACAGATGTACCGCGGCACCTGCGCCCCAATTTGCTGTGTAAGCTGCGCCAAATGGTACATCAGCGCCCCGAAGTGCAGGTAAAACATAAGCCGCAATTGCCGGGCCTGCAGTAACTGTGAGCTGTAGTGCAACTCCTTGTCATAGCTGAAGAGCAAGCTGGTGATGTCTGCGGAGCTGAAATCCGGATTATCCAGGGCTGTCTCCAGGAACTTCTTGTACTCCTTGCCCTCCTCCGTGAGCGGAATCTGCAGCACATGGGCCACGCCATATTGCAGCAAGCCATTGTCTTTGCTCGTCTTCACGGTGGCAAAACCATCGCCCCACAGATCATTGCCTGCAAAACGGAAAGAGGAACTGTGCGAAGGCTTGCGGTTAGTGAACAGCAGCACATCCGTTGTACCACCACCTATGTCTACGTTGATTAGGTTTTCATCCTGGCTAGGCACCACAGCTCCGGTTCTGGACAGGAAATAAAACGGTGCGACAGACTCAGTTATACAAGCGGTATTACGGCCATTCTTGAAGACACTGTGGTACACACCGTCCCACACGTTCTGGAACATATTGCGGGAATAGTCATCAAAGCTGAGCGGGGCAAACCAGACTACTTTGGTGTTAGCCACGTTGCCATGGTTCAGGACTACCTTGTTTTTGATCAGTAACATGATCTCCAGGAAAAAGGCCTCAATGCGCCGCTTTCCGGTGTTAGACAGGGTCTCGCTCCATTTCAGATCAGTATGGTACATCTGTTTGTACTGGTCCTGATGCGTACCTTCGGTATTGATGGAGAAACCAATGTTGATGTTCCCGAACAAGCTGGGAATTTGGTTCTCAAAGTCAATGGACTCACAGGTGGCGGTTCTGGTAGGGAAAGAGTACAAAGAGCCTCCTGAGCCGATGATCAAAGGCAGGAACTCCCGCTTTAGCAAGGTCTCCACGGCAAAAAGTCGGCCGAAGCCCCGTTTATGGAACCGCTGGTAATCGGTGAGGGAGCTATCGTCTGAGGGCTTGTTGAGCATGACCAGCTGCTGGTCATTAGCCGTGATGGCAAATTCCTTGGGAGCCTGGTTCGCCCCGGCAGTATAGGCAATATGCGTATTGGAGGTCCCGAAGTCTATGGCGAACGTGAAGTTCTGAATTCCCTGCTGCACTTCCTGGAAGCGCGGCACAATCAAAGCTTTTCCCGAGAAATCAACGCCCATGTGCGTCAGCTCCATGAGGTCGAAGTGGGTGCCTCTCACCTCATAGTAGGTACTGCCCGCGCTGCTGTTGCTTTTTTTGGTCCGGCGTTGGGACGTAGCGGAAACAAGGCCTCCGCCCGCTTCCAGTTGTCTTCCATTCGCGAAAAAGGCCAGTGAATGGTGGCGGCTCACCATGAGCGGGTCAATGTCCTCGTCTACCAGCATGACTTTGTAGAAGTCATTGTAGGTAGGCGCATCGGTGAACTTGTAGAAAGGGAATACCCCTACGCCCACTCGGGATTTAAGGATATGGCCCTTCTCCGGGATGACCTGCCCGTGGGCGTCTTTGGAGTTCAAAGGGTTGTCATAGTAGCTGCGCTCGTACACTATATTACCCTGTTCGGTGGGCACTTGCAGCGTCACCCGCACATGGTTTACATCCACGTAAAACGTGAGGTGATTGGCTAAATCTTCCGGCGTAAAATACTGGAAATAAAGACTGGTAACCGGCAGCAGGTAATTGAAAACTTTCTCTGAAACGCCCGGCTGATAAACCACCGTACCGCTGAAGAACCGGTCAGTATTCACCTCATAAGGCACCTGCACAATGGTTTCCTGCAAGAGGTCATTCACGGTGAGGTATGGATAATTGAATCCTACCCCTGGTAGTGATCTAGCCGGAATTTCTTTGGAGTCTGCATAGCCTACTTGGGTGTTAGCGGGCCAAGCCAGATTGTTCACGTACTTCACATGCGGCGCAACCCGCAGATCGGGCTTAAGCACAATAGGACGGTCGCCGGAGAAAAACGGATTGGTGGGCAGCAGGAAAAGATCGCTGCTGGTCACGGCAGTCTGGTCTTTCTTCACCAGGAAAGTGAGGTGCCCCACGTGAACCGGGTTCTGCTGCAAATCTACCAATGCCATGTACTCACTGGCAATGGCATTCTGCCCCACTACGCCAGACATGCTGATGCTCTTGAGCAACTGCTCATCTAAGGCATTGTAAACCGCAGGAAACGCCTGGATGAACGCCGGGTTGGAAACGAACAGTTTGTGCACGTATTCCTTAAAGTCACGCTCGCGGTCATTCAGGGAGATGTAATGGTGGTCAAAGTAGACCCCTACGTTCTGCGCCCGGTTAATGGGCAGCGGCTGCACGTTGGGAGAAACGAACAGGAACGTAAGCGGAGAAGTACCGCCCAACAGTTGCATGTGGCGGTCGCCGTGGGGCCCGGTGGATTCCAGGTAAAAGAGGAACAGGTCATCAATCCCCCTGAAGCGGTTGTCGGCCATGAACAGCTCCAGCGTTTTACCTAAGAGGTTGGTGTTTGGGTTGGCTTGCATGGCCCCCAACTGTTGCTGCTTGTTCCAGCGCCTGATCACGATTTTGTTACCGCCCTGCGCGTAGCTCTGGTGGTTGTAGAGCAGTTCCCACATATCCCAGAAATGGGTGACCATTTTATGGTAAATGCTGTTTTGGCTGCTCGTTACCCCCCGTTTCACAAAGTCAAACGCTGTCTCAAAGAGGTGCATGCGGGCAAAGGGCGTGGGAATAGAGGCATTGATCTTCTGGGCTCGGCCACCGGCCCCATCCACCATGTCTTTGATCTCGGTGCTGGTGATCTGGCTGGTTTTAGCCCAACCTTCTACGTTAGAGCCGGTTTTATGAAGACGAAGTACTTTCGGCATAAATCATACTGTTTTTAAGGTGTTTTCAGAAAAAGAGCCGCTAAACGCAAATCATACAAAGCAGTCCTTCTTCTCCTTTCTGTAACCTCTTCTAGAGGCTTCTGCTTGCTGGTTAAGAGTATTTCAGTTTCTCTTCCACCAGATTATTCGTGGCCATCTCAAACGCCTTGATGGTGGCTTTAAAGGCTTCGCGGTCCGATATAGACTCAGATGCCCGGTTGAGTTCTTTCACAAAGGAGCCTGGATGGATGCCCTTGTTCAGGAAGCCGGTTTCCACTTGCTTGTCAGATACCATGCGGTTGAAATCTGGCTCGTTCAGGTGAAAAGCAGAAAAAGTGCGCTCCATACGGCTCAACTCCTTCAGCCAAGATTCATACCCGAAGTCCTGGCTGGTGAGGAATTTATTCAGCTCCCGGAACACCGGCTCATTACGCATGGCTCCGTTCAGGTCTACTCCTTTGGCATAGGCCGCCTGGGCGTCTTGCGGAACGTAGTTCTGATAGTAGCGGGCAAAATAGTGGAACTGGATGAGTTGCTTGGCAATGCGGTCACGGGTCTCAGCGTCTAAGTGCGAGAACTGGACGTTGTCTACGTCTTCGCGTAAGCCGAACTCATGATAAAGTGCTGATCCTGTGAGTTCATTGTCTGAATAATCCATGAAATCAATGATGGACATGGCGCTCAGGAGCTCAATGAGGTGGGCATCGTTTTTCTGGCTGGCCCGGCCCGGGTTGTTCTCCAGGGGTTTGTCTGGCGTGTCTCCTATGTAATAGGTGGCATTGACGCCGTTAAGGTGGTGCTGGTAATACGAAAGCGCGTCTTTGGCTTTGGTGGTGAAGGTGTTGGAGTCTATGAAATCTGCCTCCACTCCGGCCGCCGGCTGCTCCAGGGAGAAGTACGGCAATACCACCATGGCCCCGGTCAAGGCCGCATTCAGGCTGGAAGCGTTAGGCAGCGTGGAATGAATGTCTTTGAAATTCTTGAGCAACAAGGGGAAGCCTGCCGCACCGGTACCCCCGAAGATGGAACTCACGAAGAAAATACGGTCTCCTGCCTGGAAGTTGGAGGCGAAAAAGCGCATCTCCGGTGAGTCTATGATTTCATTGAGAACCACGCTGCCCACGTTAGGGCTGCCCCTGAACCCCACGTCCAGGCTGTTGTGCAGGTTCTCTGGGGTAAACAGCAAGTCTACCAGCGCCTGGCTGTCAATGTCCAGTTGGTTGTAGCCCACATGGTCTTTGAACGGTTTGTTGATTCCCCCAAAGTCATACACAAAGGAGTCTCTGATTTTAGCGGAACCGTCGCCGGCAATGCTGGAAAGTGTGCTGATGTTGGTATGGAAGAACCCCTCATCCCGCTTGCCCAACTGGTCGTGCAGGTGCTTGTAAGTTTTCAGGAGCTCCACCGTCCGATTCATGTCCCCGTTCTGGGTGTCGGGGTCAATGATGATGGGCACAATTTTGTCACAGTTCTGAATCTTGACACCAGCAGCCATGAGCATGACCAGGGAACGAATCACCCTGGAGCCCGTGCCGCCAATCCCGAATACAAAAAGTTTTGCCATAGTTTATCTAGAGTGAGGCCATTTTACAGGAGTTGTCCAGGCTTGGACAGATCCCTTTTTAAGCAGTAATGAGAAAATGAAAAACAGAAGGAGGCTGAGCACCGCGTTTACTAACGCGAAGGTGTACGTGTAAGAATGGGTTTCCACGCCGTTGCTGTTCACCTGAATGAGGGGCACAGCAAAAGCAATGGCCGCATTGATGATAAGCATGATGACCCAGTGCATGGGTTTGTAGAACCCGGTGCTTAGAGCCCGGTTCAGTACATAATAATAGACAATGACCAGCGCCAGCGTGATGAGGATCAGCTGCAATCCTGTGTTGGGAAAGATCACCTCGCGGTAGTCATTGGTATAGTTGGCTGGCATGGGCCGCCCCAGGAAAAGCTCATAAAGTCCGGAGAAGAAATTTTGGATCATCCTTAGTTGTTTTCTTTGTTAAACTTCATTGTGGCACTAAAAACGGTGGCGCTTTGGTCGCGGTACAGGGCTTGCACCCCTTCAATTATCTTGTTGAACTGGTACGTTTTCTTAGGACTGGCAGCTGGGTTATTGTCGTTCGCGGTAGACCACTGCCCAATCCAGGAAGGAACCACCTGCGGCAGTTGCACCGTGATGGTACCACTGTTAGCCGTCAGTTGCGGAACCTTCACCCGTACAAAATGGGAGTACTGGGCCAGAGCCGGAGTAGCCTTCACTTCATCAGAGGCTGCAATTACTGTACCAATAGAAGCCTTGCCACCGGACACGGCCAGTTTCAGATGCTGCTTCAGATACGCAACCTCCTGCATAGAGGCTGGTAAATCTTTCAGGTTCAGACCAATGGTAAATTCTACCGGCTCTTCTTTTTCAGGGCTTAAATTTACGCTGGTGCAGACCTCGGCGGTTCGGCTGGTGCAATACACAACGCCAGCCGGCCGGAATGTGTTAGATTTAAGGATTGCCGAGAAAGGAACGCTAGGATAAGAGAACCCGAAGTAGGCCTGTTGCGCCGGTAAATTGCGGAGTACTTTATTGGTCACTGTCTGCACCGCCTGCTGCTGGCCAATCACCCAGATATAAAAGGGGATCTCCTCCCCGTTCAGGGTTTGCTTCACCGCTGGCCTTTTCACTGCCGGATAGTAATTGCCGTAGAAAGAAGACCCTTCGGCCAGTACCGCTACCACTAAGTTCTCGTGCTCCGCCAGTTTCAGGCTGCTTCTGATGTCGGCGTCCAGGGAGAGGAACTGACCTGGATTATTGGGGTCTGGCCCATGGATGAAATCAGAAACAATCACGCTCACCGCCCCGGTTTTTACCGAATTCTCCAGCGCAGCCTGCAACATCTGCGGAAGCGGCGTGCCCCGCACATCGGCTTTGATGCCGCTCACCACCGTATTCTTAAGCGTGTTGTAAGACACACTGTCTAAAATAGGATTTCCCTGTCCGTTTTCGCGGGCCAGATAAAAGCGCTTGGCATCCACGTAAATGCCGTCCTGCACCTCAGAAACGAGCCGGGTTAAGCGGGTCTGGAAAACGGTGGGTTCTTTGTCTGCGGCGGCCGGGGGCATAAAGCCTTTCATGCCGTTGGAAATCTCCAGGTACAGATCTACGTTTACTTTGGCATTGACAACGGCGGCACCAGGTTTGGGCGTTTCTGCTTTTGGAGAAGGTTTCTCAACTGAGGTGGTGGGAGCTGCGGGGGCAGTCTCAGCGTTCTGCGTTTCTTTTTTATAGCAACCAGAAAATAGCAAAGTAGCACATAGCAAGACTAAGGTGCTTTTATGATTCCGGTGAGGTTTATACATGCTTTATAGTTTGTATTAAGGGCATTACTTGAAATATAGAAATAAGGTTATTTTAGCCAAAGATGCAAGCCTAATCCAGTTACATTATTCATTGAGCCTCACTAACCTATCTAAATATCCTTAAATGTATATATTTCTGCTCAATTACTTGCTTGTCCATGCGGCACCTACAGTTTAATGCTCTTGTTTACGTTGCTTCTTCTTTTTAACGGTATACCTTTTGCCTTGAAATGTAGCTCCTCTAACCCAATTAGGGCAACAGAACAGAATGGTAAGGGTATAATCAACTGTAAAACGATGTACTATGATCAAAGCGTATCAATTATATGCAGACCCTGAGGGCAATTCCAGGGTACAGGAAGGAATTATTGCCGAAAAGGTGTTCACTAAAGTAGTTTCACTGCATTTCAAGGAAACTCCTCCGGGGGGAATCTATGACTGGCACCCCGCCCCCGACACACAATATGTGCTCTCGCTCACTGGCACTCTGGAGTTCACCACCAGTACTGGTGAGATTTTCGTGCTAGAACCCGGAGAAGTACTGATTGCTACTGACACAACAGGCCAGGGTCACAAATGGAGGATGCTAGGAGACGCACCCTGGAAAAGAGCCTATGTGGTTTTTGAGAGAGGCACGGAGATCAACTTTCAACCTGTCTGAGCGAGACTGCTTTTTTGATCTAGCGGTAGAATGTTTCCCGTTTTGGCTCTATTCTCAAAAAAAGAGCCGCTAAACGGAAACTTCACAAGCCAATTCTACACCCATGAACGCTAAGAAACACCTATTGCGTTTAGAGCCTCTTTTTCTTAAATAAAGCCTAAACTGGAGTGGAGATATGCGGCGCAGCTGGAAGGAGTAAATAAAAAAAAGGCTCACCTTTTTACAAGATGAGCCTTTTAAAGGAGCCCCCAGCCGGGATCGAACCAGCGACCTACTGATTACAAGTCAGTTGCTCTACCAGCTGAGCTATGGAGGCTTTTGCTTCTGAATCTGGTAGAATCTGAAGCGGTAAAAAGATTTTCAATTTCAGCGCCTGAACGGGTAAAAGAATCAAGTGCTACTTAGGAGCCCCCAGCCGGGATCGAACCAGCGACCTACTGATTACAAGTCAGTTGCTCTACCAGCTGAGCTATGGAGGCTTTTGCTTTAAAAACCCTGGTGGTTTCTGAAAGCGATACAAAAGTAGAGGTCTTTTTGATATTTGCAAAAAGACCTCTCAACTTATTTATGACCTTTTTTTAAAGGTACTGAATGTCAGTTAGAAAAATTTAGGAACGCAGCGCTTTCAGTTGTCTTTTCAGGTGCTGGATACGGTTTTGCGCCTCATCAATCTTGGACTGATACTCTTCGCGCAGCTTTTCAGCGTTCTTGGAACGGGCAAAAAACTCAATGTTCGTGCGCAAGGTAGAGATGTCGTTTTCCAGTGAGGTGATGTCACGGCGCAGGTGCTGCTCTTTCTGGTACAGCTTCTGGTCACCGTCTGGGCTGGCCTTGAGGTGCTGCAACTGCAACTGGAACAAGGTCTGCTCCTTCTGGTCTGGGCTCAGCTCCGGCACTTTGTCCAGATACTTGGCCAGCAGCTGCTGGAATCTGTCCTCCAGTTTGCCATTGCGTTTGCCTTCAGTGGCCAGATTCTGCCATTCCTGATGGATCTGGTTGAATTCATCCAGCGTACCCACTAAGGTTGGGTCTGCCACTTTAGTAGCCAATTGCTCACAATAAGCCTGCTTCTGCGCCGAAAGCTGGTTCAACTGCGTTTCTTTGCTTTGGGCTTCCTGGTGCAGACGGTCAAAGAAAGCGTTGCAGGCACTCCGGAACCGGTTCCAGATTTTATCAGAGTATTTGTCCGGTACCCGGCCAATGGTTTTCCATTTCTTCTGCATCTGGATCAGCTTTTCTTTAGTGCTGTCCCACTCCTCGCTGTTCTGGAGGCTCTCAGCTTCTTCGCAAAGGGCTACCTTCTGGCGGTAGTTCTGCATCTTCTCCTCGTCTAAGGCTTTGAAGAAGGTGTTTTTGTGGTGGAAGAAAGCTTTGTAGCTGCTCCAGAAGGCTTTATTGACCTCTTCTGCGTTTTCTTTGGGTACCAGCCCGGCCGCATCCCATTGCTCCTTCAACTGCTGAATCTGGTCAGTTTTGTCGCGCCAGTCATTAATGCGGTCTGAGGTGAAGTGCTGGAACTGTTCAATTTGCGCCAGCAACGCTCTCTTCTTCTCCAGGTTGGCCAGTTCCTCGGCTTTGCGTGATTCAAAGAATGATTTCTTGCGCTCGTGCACCTGCTCAGAAGCCTGAATGAAGCGGTTCCAGATCTGGTCACGCACCTCATTGGGCACCGGACCAATGTGTTTCCACTCGTCATGCAGATGGCGTAGTTCCTGCAGGGCTTTATTGATGTTTTCCTCCTGCGCCAGAGCCTCGGCCCGCTCGCATAGAACAGTTTTGGCGTCCAGGTTGCGTTTGCGGTCCAGCTCCTTCAGCTCAAAGAAAATGCTGCGGTTGTTGTAGTACATGTCCAGCAGCGCGTGGTAAGAGTTCCAGAGCTGTTGGGCTTCGGCGGTAGGCACCGGCCCAATGGACTTCCACTCATTCTGCAGATCCTTGATGGCGTTGCCGCTGGTTTGGGTTTCTGAGGACTCAATGAATACCCGCAGGCGCTCCAGCAAATCGCGTTTTTTCTGGAGGTTCTGCTGTTTCTGCTCTTCCTCCTGGCGCTGCTCCCTAAAACGGGCTTCCTTTACGCGTTGCATGGCCTGCTCCACCTCTTTGTGGGCGCGGGGCGCGTTGTACTCAAAACCATCGGCCTCGCCGCCATCGGCAATGAAACGGTTGAGGGCTTCCTGGCGCTCTTCCTGGAAGTGCTGGTCATAGAGCCGGTAAAGCTGGTGCAGGGTTCTGCCGGCTTTACGGGCATTCCCTTCCTGCGCTACTGAAAGTATTTTGGCTCTTAACTCATCTATGGATAAATGAGAGTAATCTTCTTCAGGGTGCAGGTCTTCTTCGTGGTGCAGATCTTCCTCAGGCAGTAAGGCCGCTTCTTTTGCGGGAGCTGATGACTCTTCTGAAGGGGCGGTAGACGGCGCAACGGCAGGGGCCTGCGTTTCTTCAGAAACGGTGTCTGAAGCGGAGGTACCCTCTCCTTCTGCTGGCTCTACGGATGTGATCGTCTCCTCAGAGGCCAACACCGATGACTGCGTAAGTTCCGGTTCTACCTGTGGAGCGGCCACTTCTGTGGCGTCTGCAGGGGCGGCGGCTTCTGGTTCCTCCACGGCAGGGACATCTGCCGCAGCAGACTCATTGCGGGAATTGATTTCGGCTAAACGTTCCTCCAAGACACTACGCGGGTCCTGCGCCGGGTTTTGGTTAGGGGTTTCCTCAGTTTTACCGTTTTGCTGATTTTCCTGATCTTGGTTCATCATACACGTGGGGCTCTGCGCCGTTGGGTTAGTTTAAACTTGGGTCTGCGGGATAGTTAGCGTACATTTTGTACTTACCGCCCATCTCTTTCAATATATCGCGCCACAAGGTATCTGTATTCAAAGTAAGCAATTTATTTGCAGCATTGTTGTTAACGAACCAAACATTTTTCTCTATTTCCTCTTCCAACTGCCCAGGACTCCACCCGGAATAACCCACAAAAAACCTTATTTCATCCTGTTTCACCAAGCCTTGGTTCAGCCAACTGGTTAGTTCCTCAAAATCGCCACCCCAGAATAGACCCTCAGAGATAGGTTGGGCATCGGTGAGGTGAGAGAGGCGGTGAATATAATGCAGGGTATTGGGCTGCATGGGGCCTCCCACGGCCAGGGCCATATCAAACACCTCATCGTTCACCTCTACCACGTCAGATAAATGCAGATTGGAAATCCGGTTCAGAACCAGGCCCACAGTGCCGTCTTTGTCATGCTGGCAGATCACCAGCACGCTTCGCTCAAAGTTTGGGTCGCCCAGGAAAGGTTCTGATATGAGTATGCTGCCGTTATGAATCACTTTCGCCATCTCTTCTTTTCTCATTAGGTGGAATGCGCTCTGTAGGTATACGTACTGTTTCCGCCATGAATTGGTTTGCAGAGCGCCTGTTTGCTTTCTTTAACGAGTAAAGCAGAGCTGTCGTATCTGTTTAAACGCAAAAGGAAAGGCTTTTTGGGCTTCTTTTGCGCGATTTAAGTATAAACCCCTACTTTTGGAAACTTATAACCGCCCTTAGAACTGCCATGGAAAAGCCACTTTCCCTCCACGATATCCGGATCAATTACTCCCTGAAGGAGTTGACGGTAGAAGCCGTTTCGCAAGACCCGTTCCAACAGTTTGAAACCTGGATGCAGGAAGCCCTCACCGCCAAAGTGGAGGAACCCACCGCCATGACCCTGAGCACCGCCAGCGCCCAGGGAAAACCCTCTGCCCGGGTGGTGCTCCTGAAAGCGCTGGAGAAAGACGGCTTTGTCTTCTACACCAACTATGAAAGCCGCAAAGGACACCAATTGCTGGAGAATCCTTACGCCGCCCTTACGTTCTTCTGGCCGGCGCTGGAAAGACAGGTTCGGGTGGAAGGGCAGATTGAGCGCGTGACCGCTGCCGTTTCTGACGCTTACTTCCACAGCCGTCCACGCGGAAGCCAGATTGGGGCCTGGTCCTCGCCGCAGAGCCAACCCATCTCCGACCGTACCGTGCTGGAAACCCTTGAGAAGGAATATACCGCCAAGTTCAACGAGCTGGATATGGTGCCGCGCCCAGAACATTGGGGAGGCTATCTTCTAAGGCCCGAGCGTGTTGAATTCTGGCAGGGCCGCCAGAACCGCCTGCACGACCGGCTGCTCTATGAACTGGATGGTAACGGCAACTGGCACATCCAACGGCTGGCCCCCTGAGCGTTTAGCGGCTCTTTTTCCTAAAACTGCTCAAAAGTAACCTATGGCTGAAATTTTACCTATCAAAGGTTTCCGGTACAATCCTAAGCTGCCTTTCTCCATTGACGCCCTCACCTCCCCCCTGTTTGACGTAGTGTCTCCCAAGCAGCGGCAGGCCTTGTACCGCAACCCCTATAACAGCATCCATGTGTCTGTGCCGCCGGGGCCAGACCCCGCCGATAGCGCCCGCCGCACTGTGGAGCACTGGAAACGATCCGGTATTCTACAGCAGGACCCGTTGCCCGGCATTTACGTCTACTATCAGTACTTCAGGTTGCCAGGTTCCTCCAAGGAATATTGCCGCAAAGGCTTCATGTGCCACATCAAAGCCTATGACTGGGCTGAGAAGGTGATCCTACGGCACGAGAACACCATTCCCGCCGCCGTCAACGACCGGGTGGAATTACTTGAGCAAACCAAACTGCATACCAGCGCCACCCACGGCCTCTACTCAGATCCTCATTTCACACTGGAGCACTATATGGACGAAAGCATCACGTCTCCTCTCTATGAGTCTGAGGACTACCAGGGGGTGCGGGACGTGCTTTCTGTCATCCATGATGCCGTGGTGATCCAGAAGTTTGTGGACCAACTGCGCGACCAGCAGGTGATTCTAGCCGATGGACACCACCGTTACGAAGGTTCGCTACTGTACCGGCAAAAAATGCAGCGGGAGCACCCTACTGCCACAGGCCTGGAACCGTTTCATTACCACCTCATGTATTTGACCAATGCCGCGTCAGATGATCTTCGGATTCTTCCAACGCACCGGCTATTAGAGACTTTGCCCATTTCACCGGAAGTCTTTCTGGAAAGATTACAGCAGTACTTTTCCGTTACGCCCATTGAAGAAGCTTATGACCTAAATGAGGTGATTCTGGGCAAGCCGTGGGCGTTTGGGGTGTATTTACAGGGGGAGGCGTATAAGGCAAGACTTAAGCCCGAGGTCCATTCCCAACTGGCTTGGGAGCTTCCTAAGGAAGTGAAAGACCTGGACCTGACGGTGATGCATTATTTCATTCTGGAACGGGTGTTGGGCATCTCCCAGGAGCAGCAGCGCCAGTACCAGGGCCTCTCCTACGTGCGCTCCTTCCCCGAGTGCCTCACCAAAGTAGATACCGGACAGGCCCAACTGGCTTTGATCACGAATGAAGTGAAAATGGAAGAAGTGCAGCGCGTCTGCCACTCCGGAGCGGTGATGCCCCAAAAATCGACGTTCTTCTATCCCAAAGTAATCTGTGGATTTTTATTTAGCTCAATAGACGAAAATGAATTTAACTAAAACCTACATATTGGCGTCTAACTCGCCGCGCCGTAAAGAACTGCTCACCAATCTGGGACTGCCGTTCCAGGTGCGGGTGAAAGAGGTGGACGAGAACTATCCGCCGGAACTGGCCCGGGCCGAAGTAGCCGAATACCTGGCCGCCCACAAAGCCAGCGCCTACCAGCAGGACCTCCAGGAAAACGAGGTCATCATCACCGCCGATACCATTGTCTGCCTGGAGGAGAAAGTCCTGAACAAGCCCATAGACCACGCCCAGGCCACCCGCATGCTTACCTTGCTCTCCGGCCGCAGCCATGAGGTGTACACGGGCGTGTGCCTGCTGAGCAAAGAGAAAAGTGTGGTATTCCATGATGTGACCACCGTTTACTTCAGAGACTTAACCCGCGTTGAGATAGACTTTTACATAAACCAATATAAACCTTTTGATAAAGCCGGAAGCTACGGTGCCCAGGATTGGCTAGGCTTAGTAGGTATAGAGCGCATAGAAGGTTCTTACTTCAACGTGATGGGGTTACCGGTACACCGCGTGTACGAGGAACTGCTGAAGTTCTAAGATTTGCTCCTTAACCTTTTGTGCGTTTAGGGCCTGTTTTTGGAAAAAGAGCCCCTAAACGCAAGAGTAGTTTTCGACGCATCATATCCAATGTAGAACGGAAGTGCGTTGGGCTTTAAAACAGAAATCCCGCCCTAGAAAGAGCGGGATTTCTGTTTTAAAGGCTTTGGGAAAAAGCTTATTTGAACTTGGTCTTCAGGATCTGGATTTCCACTCCTGGTGAGATACGTTCATACAGGATGCGGTACACGGCTGATACAATAGGCATATCCACCTGGAGGCGCTTATTCAGTTCATTGATGCTCTGTACGGCGTAATACCCTTCGGCCACCATGTTCATCTCAAACTGCGCGGATTTCACGGTATAGCCCCGGCCAATCATGTTCCCAAAGGTGCGGTTACGGCTGAACTGGGAATAGGCAGTCACCAATAAGTCGCCCAGATAGGCACTGCCGGTAAGGTTGCGCGGTCGGGGCATAATGGCGTGCAGGAAGCGCTCAATTTCTTCCATGGCATTAGACACCATCACCGCCTGAAAATTGTCTCCATAGTTCAGACCGTGGGCAATTCCGCAGGCAAGGGCAATGATATTCTTCAGTACGGCGCAGTACTCCACCCCATCAATGTCCTGCAACGGATTGGCACTAACGTACCGGTTCCGCAGCAACCCACAGAACTCCTCGGCCCGGGTAAGATCATGCGAGCCGATGGTTAAATACGACTGCTTCTCCAGGGCCACCTCCTCGGCGTGGCAGGGACCCGCGATCACACACTGGTGTTCTGCCGGCACCCGGTAATGCTCCTCCAGAAAATCGGTAATGAGAATGTTCTCTCCCGGAATCATGCCTTTAATGGCAGACACCAGCGTCTTGCCTTCAAATGCATTCTGGTCCAGGGCAGACAGTGCCTGCTGCACAAAAGCCGCCGGTACGGCTAAAATGACCCAGTTTGCGCTGGCAACGGTTTCTTTGATGTCATTGGAAGGAAGTACCTGCTCCAGGTGGAAGCTAACTCCGCTCAGGTAACGGGGGTTGTGGCCGTACTGCCGCAGGTGCTGTACGTCCTCCTCGTTCCGGAGCCACCAGTGGACTTCTGCTCCGTTCTCAGATAAAATTTTAACTAAAGCGGTGGCCCAACTGCCACCACCCAGTACTGCAATTCTTTCTCTTTCCTGCAAAACCTATTCTTCTTCCGTAGTAGTTTCCTTCATGTTCTGGCTCAGAGACTTTTCGTCTTTGACGGTGATGAGGTCTCCGTCTTTCAACTGTTTAGACACGGCTCTGAATGGTCCTGATACCACTTCCTGTCCCGGTTTTATGCCTGAAAGGATCTCAATGTTGTCAAAGTCACTGATACCAGTAGTTACTTTCACCATTTTCACTCTTCCGCCTTCGTGCACAAACACTACTTCGTCTGGCTTGTCTTCGGCCCTCACCGGTTTCTCTCCCTGGTTTTGATTCTGCTCCTTTTCAGCGGCGGCTTTGGCACCGGCTTTCTCTTTGGCACGGGTGGTCACGGAGGCCAACGGAACGGAAAGTACATTGGTTTTCTGCTCGGTGATGATATCTACCGATGCCGTCATACCTGGTCTGAAGGGAGTGCGGCCGTTTTTCTGGATCAGATCATTATAGGAATCATTCAACAGACGGATGCGTACCTCAAATTCAGTTACGGCTTCCAGTGTGGTGGCATCTTTGGCGGTATTGGCAATGGAAGTCACCACGCCTTTGAACTTCCGGTTGGTGTTGGTGTAAGAATCTACCTCCACAATGGCTGAGTCGCCCAGCTTTACCCGCACAATATCGTTCTCATTTACATCTACTCTGATCTCCATATTATTGAGATTGGCGATGCGCATGATTTCGGTACCCGCCATTTGTGAGGTACCCACCACACGTTCACCTTTCTCCACATTCAATTTGGAAACAGTACCACTCACCGGGGCATAGATAGTGGTTTTGTCAAGGTTCCTTCTGGATTCTTCCAAAGAGGCGCTGGCGCTACGCACCGTAGATTCAGCGGCACGCACACTTTGACGGGCGGCATCTACCTCAGCTTTGTTGGCCTCAAATTGAGAACGGGCGGCGTCCCATTCAGACTGAGAAATTACTTTCTGCTCAAACAACTTCCGGTTCCTTTCATAAGACTGGCGGATGTTCTTGCTGTTGGCCTCGGCTTGGTCTAGCCTGGCTCTGGCCTGGGCTAAATTAGCCCGCTGGGTGCTCACAGACGCAGATTGCATCTCCACCATGGCCTGGTAATTGTCAGGCCGAATGCGGAGCAGCAACTGTCCGGCCACCACAGAATCACCCTCCTTCACGTAAAGCTCTGTGATCTCACCAGACACGTCTGGGCTTATTTTAACTTCTATCTCTGGCTGTACTTTGCCCGAGGCACTTACTTTCTCTACTATATTGGTGGGTTTCGCTTTGGCCACCGCTACTTCTATCCCTTCCTCTTTCCCAATCAAGCCACTCTTTTTGGCTACCAGAAGTCCTACTATTAGCAGCACCAGCAGGCCACCCAGAATGTACAACAGTTTGTTTGATTTGCGCTTTGCCATGTGTTCGTTAGAGAGTGATGGTTTTACCTTGGTAGAATTCCAGGAACTTGAGCCTGAAAACGTAATCGTATTTTGCTTGAATGATGTCTGACTGGGCTTTCACCAGATTGTTTCTGGCCACGTTGAAGTCCACGTTGTTGATGAGGCCGTTGTTGAGCCGGATCTCGGCATTTCTGTAGGCTTGCTCAAAGGCTTCCAGTTGTTTCTTAGCCGCCACAAACCTTTTTTGGGCACCTATAGCGTCGGTGTACGCTTGGGCAATGGTCTGTTTTAGCTCATTTTTGGCTATATCTGAATTGATTTCAGCGTTTCTGAGACCAATTTTGGAAAGCTGAACATTGTTTCTTACCCTAAATCCATTTAAAATAGGAATGCTCAGGTTTATTCCTATGAATTGGCCAATGTTATCTTGCAATTGATCAAAGTATGGGTACTTTACTTCACTTTGCTCTAAGCTATAGATAACAAAAGGCTGACTTAACGAGGGGTCAAGGAAACCCACTCTTTGAGGCACTCCTGTCTGTCCAAAAGAGATCAGGGAACTACCGCTGGAATAACGGGTACTAACACTTCCTACTAAACTCAAGCTAGGATGATATGCCCCTCTGGCAATAGCAATGGATTTATCTGCACTCTGAATTCGCAATCTTGCCCGTAATATCTCGGGCATTCTGTCTGAAGCAGTAGCATATACATCTTCAGCATTAAACCCAATCACTGTCTGGTCTGGGTCAGGAATATTTGGGACTACAACAGAGAAACTAGCAGGGTTCGCTTCGGTTAAGTTCAAGAGTTGAATCAATTGCAGTTCAGCCAGCTCAATATTGTTCTGGGCAGTGATGATATTAAGTTCATCACTAGCTATTTGGGCGTTAAGATCTAAAACGTTGCTTTCAGGAACGCTCCCGGCCTGGAACAATCTTTGGGTGCGTTCTAGCTGGCTCTGCGTTAGGTTTAGGCGCTCCTGGTTGGTTTTTAGGATTTCCTGGTTTAGCAGGATGTTCATGTAGGCGGTCACAACATTGAGGGTGATATCATTCTGCACTTTCTGCTGATCAAGTTTGCTGGCTTGTAATTCAAGTCTATTCCGCTGAATGGTGTTACGGGTCTGCAGACCACTGTACAGATTGACAGAACCATTTACGCCCACGTTACCAGACCATATCTGAGTATTCTGAATCTGATTTCGTACAGGGTCTAGAAAGAAACCATTGTTGAAGCCATGGGTACCGCTTCCATTGATGGTAGGCAGTTGGTCTGCTCTCGCCTGTTTGACATCAACAGCCGCCTGTTCAATGGTTAGCCCAGATTGTCTGATCTGCAGGTTGTTCTTAACCGCATGGTCAATGCACTGTTCCAAGCTCCAGACGGTTTCTGTAGAGGTATTCGTTTGGGCCAACGCGAGCGTATGGGAGCCAATGGCTAACCCAAGCGTGGCAAGAAAAGCGGAGGGAAAACGTCGCATCTATAAGTCAATATTAGGGATGTAGATCACATTCTTAACCCAGTTCAGTTGCCGGAGGTACTCCAGCGAAATGGGTCGTAGGCCAGAGTCCATTTCTATGAACTGCCGGGCAAGGTCATTGCGGCCTTTCCTGGACACGTTCATGGTGGCAATGTTGCAGTCATCGTGGGCAATGATGTCACTGATGAAGGCAATGCTTCCTTTTACGTCAAGGGCATCAATGATGAGTGTGTGCAGGTTAGCCGAGAAATTGGAGGGGAAGCCGTCTACTTCCACAATGCTGATGACCCCGCCGCCTCGGCTTTGCCCGATCACCTCCGCCTGCTTCCCGTCGGCCGACGTGAGGTTCAGCTTTATGGTGTTGGGGTGCATGGTAGAAGCGTTACCCACCGATTTGAAGGTGTACTTGAGCCCATTTTCCTTGGCGTGCTCAAAGGCTTCTTTGATGCGGGTATCATCGGTTCTAAAATCTAACAACCCCGCTACAATGGCACGGTCACTCCCGTGGCCCTCATAGGTGCGGGCAAAGGAATTATAGAAAGTAATGACGGCTTCGGTTGGTTTGGCCCCCAAGATCCGGATGGCGGCCCGCGCAATACGGACCACACCCGCTGTATGTGAGCTGGAAGGGCCAATCATCACCGGGCCAATCATATCAAAAATGCTGCTTTTCTCTGCCATAGTTTTGATGCGTTCTTCTAGCATCAAAGGTAAAAATATTGCGCTGGGTAATGTAGTGCTCTCCCAAAAACTGCCGGAACAGTTTTTAGCCTCCAAAGAAGCTGCTGTCTGCCCCTGGCTGCCTATGTGGCGGTTATTATTGCCAAAGAGGCGAGCGCAATCCAAATACTTTTACTTTCTTTGTCGCAAGTAAAGAAAGATAATTACAACATTCAGAAAATAATATATGGCAGAACCAACCTTTTCGCCGCAAGTGCTGGAACTGCTGGAAAAACTCCAACAGAAGTATTACCCGCTGGGCCAGGATCTGGCTTCTTACCTGGAAGGCCTGCTGTACTCAGATTTCCTCAACTACTGGGACTACATCCACCTGGACACGCTCTTGAGTTTGCAGACCCCGCGCACTAAAATACCGGATGAGGAGATTTTCATCATGTACCACCAGGTGACCGAGCTTTACTTCAAGCTCTGCCTCCACGAGTACAGACAGATTGGTGAAGCCCCTACCCCTACCGCCCAGTTGCTCATTACCCGCGTGGGCCGCATTAACCGCTATTTTGAGAATTTAATCGCTTCTTTTGACGTGATGGTAGATGGCATGGACCCGAAGGAGTTCCTTAAATTTAGGATGGCCCTCATGCCCGCCAGTGGTTTCCAAAGCGTGCAGTACCGCAAGATAGAGCTCTGCTCCACTGACCTTCGCAACCTCACCGACAAAGCCAAGCGCGAAGCCCTGGGTTTGCAGAGCACCCACGAGGACATGTTTGGCTGCATCTATTGGAAAGAGGGAGCTACGGAGGCTGCTTCCGGCGCCAAGACCCTGACTCTGCTGCAGTTCGAGGAAAAATATTCCGCAGAACTCATGCAACACGCCCGGGAGTACCAGCACAAAAACCTGTGGTATGTATATCATCAGCTTTCTGAGGAAGAGCGCCAGAACCCGAAACTGATCAGTCACCTGAAGGAGTTGGATAGCAACGTGAATGTAAACTGGCCACTCATGCACTACAAATCGGCGGTGCGGTACCTGCAGCGGGACCCAGACGTGATTGCCGCCACCGGGGGAACCAACTGGCAGAAATACCTACCCCCCCGCTTCCAGAAACGGATTTTCTTCCCTGAGATTTGGACGCAGGAAGAACAGGACAACTGGGGCAAAGGCTGGGTGAACAGCATTGTGGGGGAAGTAAATTAAACCCATTCCTTTTCCAGAAGGATAGATACAGGTGAAGGTGCGTTTAGGGGCTCTTTTTAGAAATAGAGCCCCTAAACGCACCTTCTAATTTTAGAGAGAATTCTCCAGCTTTAGCCTCAGAAAATGACGAGTTATAGTTTTGGCCTTTTTCTGAAAAAAGCCACTCTAAACGCAATTCCATTTCCAAGTGCCTATCCTATAGCTCTGGCTATAAAGCAAAAAAGGCTGCTCTAAAGAAGAGCAGCCTTTTCTATTTAAACCCTTAACTATTCTTAAGGATTTTGAGGTCCAAAGTCAGGGTTATTGTTAAGCTCCACTTGTGGGAATTGGTAGATGAACAGGTTGCTGTTGGCTGGAGTGGTACCCAATTTGGCGGTATGGTTCCCTTCCCGTACCAAAGGCTTCTGCAGACGTTTGATGTCCAGCAGACTGAAACCTTCTCCGTACAGTTCTTTCCTTCTCTCTACCCAGATCTCCTCCACCAAATCCGCATCAGTAGTGGTGGGTTTTACGGCTTCGGTGATAGGAAAGAAACGCTGACGACGTAAGTCTAGTACCAGCAGCTGGGCAGCATCATTTTGTCCCAAACGGGCTTTCGCCTCGGCCTCAATCAGGTACATCTCTGCGGCACGCATCAGCACAAAGTCCCCGCTCAGGTCTGGCAGGTCCTTGAACTTGGTGATGGTGTAGCGGTCAGAGTTAGTCACCCCCTCTGCTTCCTGAAACTCTCTGCGGGCATCATTCCAACTGAAAAGCTCCACAAATTTGTCATTCGCCCGAATGTTGTTATACCCTCTGCGCGCGTAGGTTCTGTTTCCTTTTGTGTCAAGCGTATAGCGTCCGTCTATAAATGAGAAGAACGAGGCGAAACCAACTTGCTGATCAGCGGCCTGTGGTAAACCCCAGATCCATTCTTTATTAGCAAAATCATTGAACCCAGCTCTATAGTCACTCGTCGACATCAGAGGATACCCTTCGCGGGCTTTAGCGGCAAACTCAGCGGCTTTCTCCCATTGTCCCATCTCCAGGTACACACGCGCCAAAAGGCCTTGGGCCACATTTTTGTTGATGCGGCTTTTGGCAGGTCTTGCGGCAGTAAGGTCTCGCTCCGCAATGGTCAGGTCTTCCACCATCTGGGCGTACACTTTCTCAAGCGACACTCTTGGCTGACCTTTGGATTGTTCAGTGGTAGGCTCCAGTACCAAAGGCACCGCCAATGCCTGAGGATCTTTTAAATAAGTATGCTGATACGTTCGGGCCAGGTTAAAGTACCCAAATGCTCTTAACGCTCTTGCCTCTGCCACGAAGGCTGTGCTTTGGCTTTCAGTAATACCAGGCACAGTTGCAGATTTAGCAATAATGTAATTAGCATTGGTAATGGGACCATAATTGGTAGCCCATAAAGTGTGTGTTCCTCTGTAAGTTGTTAACTTATTGTCCAATTCATATTGGTACACAAACCAGTTCGTGTTAGCCATAATGTCTTGGCCCATCACATCCCAGGTGAGATTGAATTGGGGAACACCATACGTATCGGTAGACGTTCCAGACCCAGAATTGATAACTGCGGTACGCATTAAACGGTATGTACCGGTTAATGCTGCCTCCACTGCGGCTGGTGAACTGAATGCCTGTTCAAAGGACACCGCATTGGATGGAAGGGTTTCCAAGAAATCATCCTTGCACGCCCCCAAACTCAGGGAAGCGCCAAGCAGGACAGAATATATTTTAACTTTTGTGATTTTCATCTATTGAGTCTATTTCAAAATTAGAAAGAAGCGCGAACACCTACAGAGTAAGTCTTCATAACCGGGAAGCTGTTGTTGGTTAAACCATCAATAGATTGCTCTGGGTCCATGCCATGTAGGCCTTTAGACCAGGTCACCAGGTTATCGCCTTGCACAAAAACTCTCAATCCTTTCATTCTTAAGCGGTCTTGTACAGAAGCTGGCAGGGTGTACCCTAGCGTGATGTTACGAAGGCGAACATAGGAGGCATCGGTCAGGAAACGGGAAGAACGGTTATTGACGTTCAGAGATTGTCCAGTTCCCAGACGAGGGATATCCGTGACATCACCTGGGTTCTGCCATCTGTCCAGAATGTCAACATTCCAGTTGGTACCGGCAGAAGCGCCACCACTCATCAGTCCGCTGTAGTCCGTGTTCAGGATTTTACCGCCGAAGCTGTAGTTGAACAACACCGCCAGATCAAAGCCTTTGTAGCGCAGATTGTTGGAGAAACCACCTGTCACTTTTGGGAGGGCATTCCCTACATAGTAACGGGTCGCTTTAGAGTAATCAGTAGTAGTTTTTCTTTCTACCACGCCTTCTGCATTTTTGGCATCATAGTACCACATGCTTAGACCAGTAGCCGGATCAACTCCCGCAAAGTCTTCTAGGTAGAAATCATAGATAGACTGCCCCACTTTGAACTGCTTGGTACCCGAAAGGATAGTTTCTTGCGGCAGGCTGGTAAACTCATTGGTGTTGTGGGCCGCATTCAAGTTTGCAGACCAACCAAAGTTGTCATTGTCTACAATATGGCCCGTGATGTTGGCCTCAAAACCTCTGTTGCGCATAGAGCCCAGGTTGTCTGCAATTCTAACAAAGCCTAAAGAAGGTGGCATTGGTCTGTCTAGCAGCAGGTCTTTAGACTCTCTGTTATAGTAATCCAAAGACACGTCAATTTTCTTGAACAGAGTTGCATCTAAACCAACGTTGAAGATGGCCTGTTTCTCCCATGTCAATAGTTTGTTCTCCAGAGTAGACACAACCATACCTGGAGAAGATAGGTCTGGGTAGCCCGTGTCATAAAGACCTCTATAGGCATAGTAAGAAGACAGATTCTCGTTACCAGATGTACCGTAGCTGGCACGCAGCTTGGCATTGTTCACCCACATGAGGTCTTTCATAAAGTTTTCCTCAGAAAGTCTCCAGGAGGCACCCACTGAATAGAAATTACCCCATTGCTGCTCATCATAGAAACGGGTTGATCCATCACGGCGGAACGAGGCAGACAGGTAATATTTATCTGCTAAACCATAATTCACCTGACCCAGGAAGCTTTGCAGTGCACGTCTGTCTTTTTGGGAGTTAGAGCTCACAATAGTAGCCGCGTTGTCTAACTGAGTCATTCCCTCTACCGGAATGAAACCGGTTTTCTGGGTAGACACGGAGTTGGAGGAAAGATTGAACACCTCAAAACCGCCCAACGCATCTAGAGTATGTACCCCAAAAGTTTTATTCCAGCTTAAGATGTGGTTGAAGGTGTACTCAGTGTAAGAAGACCTTGATTGGGTACCCCGTCCGCGGATTGTACCGGAGGCATCACCATAAGTAGGGTTGTAAAAAGTCTCTCCACGGTAATTATCCCCGTTAAGGGCAAGGGTAGTTCTGTATTTGAAATCTTTCAGGAAAGAGATCTCAGCAAAACCATTCCAACCCCAGGTTAGGTTGCTGCCCTGGATGATATCCAGCACTGTAGTACCCACCGGGTTGCTGTTACTGCCATACGGCCGCTGGGTATTGAAATCAAATTCCTGCGGTCCTGTAAACGGAGAACCGTCAGCGTTCTTTCTTCTGTAAATGGGGTATATACTGGAGATGTTACGTCCCCAAGAAACCACGTTACGGAAAGAAGTACCGCTGGAGGTTGGCGCATTCTGGTCTGTATAAGAAATGTTAGCACTCAAGCCAACTTTAATGTTGTCTCTGATCTGAGAGTTCAGGCGCAGACGGCTAGAGTAACGTTTGAAACCGGAAGTGATAAATGCCCCCTGCTGGTCTAAATAGTTACCGGAGAAGTAGTAATTACCTTTCTCAGTACCGCCCTGTACACTTAAGTCATATTCCTGACGTACGGATTTTCTGTAAAGGGCATCTCTCCAGTCTTCGTCCCAAGCTGGCGTAAGGCCTGGCTTGATTTTACCGTCTAATCCTACTGGCTCTGGGTCAGTTGCCCCATTCTCATTGTTGAACGGGTTGTACTGCTGGCCATTACCGGCACCGGCTAATCTAGTTACCACTGTTTTAGAAGCATACTCCTCAGGGGAAGCAAATTTGCCTTTCCACAATGTCGCATCTGAACGAGCATCATTGCGCAGAGCTTCCCAGGTAAGCTCGTACATCTGACTGGCATTTACGGTCTTATAATCGTCCACGGCAAAGTCAGAAACCCCTACCGTAGCGCCAAACGTGATGGTAGGCTCTTTAGGTGCAGATCCTCCTTTGGTTGTGATCACAATTACGCCGTTAGCTGCTCGAGATCCGTACAATGAAGCCGCCGTAGCGTCTTTCAATACAGTCATGGATTCAATGTCATGCGGGTTAATGGCGTTGATGTCTCCAGAATATGGAGCGCCATCTACTACATATAAAGGTGCACTGCCCGCGTTTACGGAACCTACCCCCCGTATGCGCACGGTACTGGTAGCACCAGGCTGTCCGCTTGGGGAAGTCACCTGAATACCAGGTGCCAGACCAGCCAACGCTTTGGTTACGTCATTGGCCTGCATTTTCTCAATGGCTTCTGATTTTACCGCGGTCACAGAACCTGTGTAAGATTTCTCCTCAGCGGTACCATATGCCACTACCAACACTTCGTCAAGTTGTGTTTGGTCAGGAACCAGCGCCACGTTGATGGTGGTCTGGGAACCAAGGGCAACTTCTTTGTTAGTGTAGCCAATGAAAGTAAAAACTAAGGTGCCCTCTGCGGCTGGCACAGAGATTTCATAATCTCCGGTCACTCCGGTTGGGGCGGCAGTGGTGCTTCCTTTTAATTGAACCGTTACCCCGGGCATCCCTTCACCGGTCTGCGCATCGGTCACAGTTCCTTTGATCGTCCTGCTTTGGGCCCACGCATGCGAAACCAGAGACAGCAACAGGACGAAGCTGAATAATATTGCTTTCTTCATTAAAGTTGTTTGTAGTAAACAGATGGCAGAAACACCTAGTCGAGGTGTGAGATTTGTACCTTTCGTTACAGAAAGTACAAGTTTATCTTCCGCCGCTCTTAAAAAAGTACGTTCCTATTTTTCAACGCTATGGTAGGAACAGGCATGGGTAATAGCCACTACATGCCCAGATGCAGGGCGCTAGCGATTTTGCTGCGGGTGTTTACAATACAATAGTTATGTCCTCCTCTTCTATCCATCCTCCTCTCTATCTATGTATTCTTATACTCCAGATTTTTCTGGTTCAGTTAGCAAACGCAACCAGTGATGGGCTATTATGTGATTAATGGCTCAAACCGCGTTTTTTCTGAAAGTTCTTTATAAAATGAAAAGCTTCTTTGATAATTAATATCAACAACCAGCTATACCTGAAATATATGGCAATCATATATAGAATTATGCTAGGTTAGAAAGCCTTAAGACTAAAGGTGCCCTACCCTTTGCTCTTCATTCCGTTTAGGGGCTCTTTTTCCAAAAACAACCCCTAAACGAATTTTCCCGGACAGACTTTGGTTTAGGAAGAGTGGTTATCTTTGCTGCGGGAAACTGCCCAACAGACCTCACCAGAACATTTTTTAAGGCTAACTACCTTACTACACTTCATGAAAAAAGAACTTGACTTGGTCTTAGCGCCCGAGGTGGCCTTTGACCCTGCCCTTCTGGAGCGCGAGCTCCTGCAACAGGCTGGCCTTCTTGCGCCGTCTGAGGCGGCCTTCATCCATAAAATTAAACGCTCCATTGATGCCCGGGGCCGGAAGGTTCAGGTAAAGGTGCGCGCCGATGTTTATACCCAAACCCCTGACCTTTCCAGTCTGCTCCCTTCGTACGTTTACCCACAGGTGAAGCCTGAGGCCAGGCGCGTGATCATTGTGGGCGCGGGCCCGGCGGGATTGTTCGCGGCGTTGCGCTGCCTGGAACTGGGCATGAAACCGGTGGTGGTAGAGCGCGGGAAAGATGTGCGGAGCCGCCGCCGAGATCTGGCTGCCATCAACAAAGAACACGTGGTAAACCCAGACTCCAACTATTGTTTCGGGGAAGGCGGGGCCGGCACGTATTCTGATGGAAAACTCTATACCCGCTCCAAAAAACGGGGCGATGTGCAGCGGATTCTTCAGATCATGGTGCAGCACGGGGCCACTCCGGACATCCTCTTTGACGCCCACCCGCACATTGGCACCAACAAATTGCCGGTTCTCATAGCCAAGCTCAGGGAAGCCATTTTAGAAGCCGGTGGCGAAATTCACTTCGATACTCGGGTCACCGACTTCATCCGGGAGAAAAATCAACTGAAAGGTGTGGTAACGGCTAATGGTACCACTATGGAAGGCGAAGCGGTGATTCTGGCCACCGGCCACTCGGCCCGCGACATCTACGAGTTGCTCCACGCCAAAAACATATTGATAGAAGCCAAGCCCTTTGCCATGGGCGTACGGGTGGAGCACCAGCAGAGCCTCATAGACGGCATCCAGTACCATTGCAACGGCGACCGCGGGGCCTACCTACCCGCTGCTTCCTATTCATTGGTGCAGCAGGTGGCCTACAAGGGGCAGGAGCGCGGCGTGTTTTCTTTCTGCATGTGCCCCGGCGGGTTTATAGTGCCGGCGGCCACCGCTCCTGGCGAAGTGGTGGTAAACGGAATGTCGCCCAGCCGGCGTGATTCAAAATATGCCAACTCCGGCATTGTGGTGGCCATTAATTTGGAAGACATGGACCTGAAACAGCACGGCGCGTTGGCGGGTCTGCGCTTGCAGCAGGCCCTGGAGCAGAAAGCGTGTGCCGTAGCGGGCGGAACTCAGGTGGCCCCGGCGCAACGTCTCCAGGATTTCGTGAAGGGGAAAGTTTCTGCCTCGCTGCTGGAGACTTCTTACCAACCGGGTCTGGCCAGTGTAGACATGCGCGAAGTGCTTCCTCCCATGATTGGCGAACGACTGCGCGGCGGCTTTCAGGAGTTCGGCTACAAGATGCGTGGTTACCTTTCCAACGATGCCCAGATTGTGGGCGTTGAAAGCCGCACTTCCTCGCCGGTTCGTATTCCAAGGGATAAGGAAACGCTGCAACACCCGCAAATCACCAACCTCTTCCCCTGCGCCGAAGGGGCCGGTTATGCCGGAGGAATTGTCTCTGCGGCCATGGACGGTGAACGTTGCGCTGAACAGGTAGCCCTTTTGATTAACCGCTAACCCACGGCAACTTAAATCAGTATAAACAATAAATTGGCGATTAGCGCCTGTTTTTCCAGAATTAAGCCTAAACCAATGAAAAAGACGGTGGTCATAGGAGCCTCAGACAATCCGGGGCGCTATAGTTATAAAGCAGTGCATCAACTGAAACGGTCAGGTCATGAGGTGGTGCCGGTTGGCATTAAGCGGGGCGAAGTGGCCGGGCTCCCTATAGAGACGGAAAAACCGGAGATTGATGCCGTAGACACGGTTACGTTGTACGTGGGGCCGCAGAACCAGCCCAGCTGGTATGACTACATCCTCTCGCTCAAGCCCAAGCGCATCATCTTCAATCCGGGGACCGAAAATTACGAACTGGAGAAGAAGGCGCAGGCGCAGAACATCCAAACCCTGCACGCCTGCACACTGGTGATGCTCTCGGTGGGGAATTACTAGATCCACACTTACTCTTACAGAAAAAGCGTTTAGGGGCTGTTTTTCCAAAAACAGCCCCTAAACGCTTTTTTTATGCCAAACTAAACATCCTATGAATAGCTAAAAAAAAGACTTACTTCTTCGTCTTCGCTTCTTTGGTTTTAAGTCCGGCGGCTTTTAGGTCTTTGTAGCCACCCAGGTTATAGACTTTAGTGAAGCCTGCTTCCTGCATCAGCTTAAGGGCTTGGCCGCTCCGGTTTCCGGTGGCGCAGTACAGGTAATAGATCTTGTCCTTGTCCAGATTGCCTAGGTTCTGCGCGAAAGCACCGCCCCTGAAATCTGAGTTCACCGCTTTCTTCAGATGACCCTGGGCGAACTCTTCCGGAGTCCGGACGTCAATCACGGTTCCTTTCTCCTCCTTCACCATGGTTTTAAACTGGTCTGGGCTCAGCTTTTGGGCGGGAACATCCTGCGCGGCCAGCGTCTGGCTTATGCATAAGGCGAAAACGGCGATCAACAATCTCATAGTCGTCAAAAAATAAACAGGTGCAAGAAAAATTACAGGGCAAAGGTACTGGATTAAGTACTTGAAGTCTAACCTATTGAAAAGGAAGTTTCACCTGACTACCGGTACTTCGGGCTAAAACCTTATTTTTACTTGAATTTTTTCTGAACCCCAGGCAACCGATTTTCCGGGTGGTGCATCTATTCAATCAAACAGGCAAATACTTTATCGCTTAAACTTCTACAACCCGTGAACGAGACAGATCTGGTAATAGCACTGCAGCAAGGCGATGCCAAAGCCCAGCGACTCTTGTACGAGCGCTTCGCCGGCCCCATGATGGGGGTCTGCCTGCGCTACCTCAAGAATGAGATGGATGCCGAGGAGGTCTTGATCAACGGGTTCATGAAAGTGTACCAGCATGTGACCCGCTTTGAGCAGAAAGGCAGTTTTGAAGGCTGGGTGCGCCGCATCATGGTGAACGAGGCGCTGCAGCACCTGCGCAAGCAGGAGCCCATGCACCTCACCATTGAGAAAGAGCACATCCACCTGGCCTCTGAAGACGCCTCCGCCGACAGCGACATGAGCGCCGAGGAGATGATGGCCCTGCTGCTGGAGCTACCGGCCGGGTACCGGGCCGTATTTAACCTTTATGCCATAGAAGGTTACTCGCACAAAGAAATAGCGGAGATGCTCCATATTACCGAGGGCACTTCCAAATCACAGTTAAGTAAAGCCAGAGCCATGCTGCAACGCATGCTGGCCCAACAAGGTGTTACCATCGCCATTTAACCAGACATTGAAATGAGCGCAGAAGAATTAGATAAACTATTCAGAGACAAACTCAAGGACAGACCGGTGGCGCCCAGCAATGAGGCTTGGGAACGTCTGCAGGCCCGTCTGCAACAAGCGGCCCCGCAACAGGAAACGCCTAATCCATTCATGGTGCCGGTGGCTTCCCAGGAGCAGAAAGAGGAACGCGGTGCGGTTAGAATGTGGTACTACTCGGCGGCTGCCGCCGTGACCATGCTACTGGGCGTGGGTCTTTGGGTAAACCGGGCAGATATTGATCCCTTGCAGCCGTCTGCCACGGTAGCCACGGTGCAGGAAACCAAACCTGCCGCAATACAGAACAGTGCCCCAGCCACTACTGTTGAGCCTTACCAAACGGCTCCGTCTGCTACTGCGCAGGAAGAAACATTTGCCCAGCAGGAAATGAAGCAAGCCCAACCGGCACAGGCCATGGCTGCGGTAAGCGGGAAGGCAGCCGGGCAGCAACAGACTTCCAAAAGAAATGCAGTGACCGCGCCTGTCAAGGTGCAGGAGGAAAAAATGACTCCTCTGAAAGAGCAGGCGGTGCAGGAACAAAGTTTACTGGCCGCAACCACCCCGGCAAACGTGCAGGAATCTGCCAAAACTGCCTCAGAACCAAGCGATCTGAAAATAGTTGTAAAACTTGACAATACCCAGGCAACCGCTTCCCTCGCGCAGGCATCTACTACAGTAGATCACTCACCTAACCAAGAGGAACACACTTCAGGTTCTGGACGCGTCCTGAAAGGAATCCTGAAACAGGTGAAAAACCTGAAGGAAGGGGAGAAAGTGAATCTGGAAGAATTAGGAATCACCAAACACACCTTTGCCCTGGAGACCCGCATAGGGAACAAGAAGATTACCAAGACAATAGAACTTTAAAATCCAATACTATGAAACGTTTATATGCCCTGCTTTCGGCCATCATGATGGCTGCCGCAATCGCCTTGCCTTCTCACGCCAGTACTTTAAGCCCTAAACAGCCCGTAGTGCAAGATACGCTCATCTTGAAGCTCCGCAACGAGGCCCGGCTGCTGGTGGTAGTGAAAGACGTGAAGGATTTGAAAAATCTAAAAAACCAGAGCGTAGACTCTCTCCTGCTGCTGCTGGACAAATACGCCGACCAGATAGAAGCCGCCGGTAAGAACGGCGAGGAAGTAACCGTGACCATTGACAAGTCTTCGGCCAAAACCTCTGAGGACGTGAACATCACCATCACCCAGAACGGCCCCAACGGCACAGAGGTAGTAATCAAAGAGAAAAACAGAATCCGGATCACCGACAAAGTGGGCATAGACATTGACCATGACGAGGAAAACAACAAGACCAAGGTAAGCGTGAACATGGGCGGTAATGACACTACCACCACCGTAGTGAACAAGAAGCGCGAGAAGCCCCGCAACCCTAAGCGCGAGTTTGATTTCCAGATTGACCTGGGCGTGTCCCAGTGGCTGAACACCGAGGAGATGGCCGGCAGCGCGGTACAGGATATCAACTTCAGAACCATGGCTTCGCGGTACATCAGCCTCAACAGCAAATGGCACCGCCGCCTGGGAGGTGAAAACAGCCCGCTGCGCGTGATCTCCGGCTTCAACTTTGACTTCCACAACTACATGTTTGATGACAACATCAGAATTGTGAACACCGGTGAGAGAGCAGATTTTATGTACGCCGAACCCCTGAACCTGGAGAAAAGCAAACTGGCCACTACCTCCATCAACGTGCCGCTGGAACTGGGCCTTGACTTCAGAAACCAGAAAGGCAAATCAGTGTTCAGAATTGGCGGCGGCGGATTTGTGGGCTACATGCTCAGCAGCCACTCCAAGGTGAAATACTCCCAGAACGGAGACAACGTGAAAAACAAGTTCAAAGACGATTTCTACCTGAACGATTTCCAATACGGTGTGTCTGGTTTCGTGGGCGTGGGAAGCCTGGAGCTCTTCGCCAAATACAACCTGAACGAAATGTTTGAAGACGACAAAGGACCCCAGGCCAACGCCATCGCCTTAGGCCTCAGAATCATGAAGTTCTAAATCGCAGATCAGACAAATACCACAAAAAAGAGGAACGGTTTCGCTCCTCTTTTTTTTATTTTAAGTAAAGGCTGTTTTTGCCTTGATTCTGGAAAAAGAGCCGCTAAACAGAAATCTTAGACGTTCCGGAAGAAATTGTCCAGCAAGATGGCGGTGGCGGTTCCCACGTTCAGCGACTCAGCGCCGCCTCTGCCAGGAATATGCAGCGGCTGGGTGACCTTTTGCATGATCTCTGGCCTAATGCCATGTGATTCATTGCCCATTACCAGCACGCCCTGCGGTTGCAGCGTGAGTTTGTGCACGTTCTCCCCTTCCAGCGCTGCGCCGTACACCGGTACGTTTAGCGGCCGTTTTTCCAGAAACTCGCCTAAACTGACGTAGTGCGGCGTAATACGGGTAAAGGAACCCATAGTGGCGGCAATGACTTTCTGGTTGTAGAAATCGGCGCTGGTTTCTGAGAGCACAACGGAGGTGAGCCCGTACCAGTCGGCGATTCTGATGATGGTGCCCAGGTTGCCGGGGTCGCGCACTTCGTCCAGGGCCAGCACAAAGGGCGCCTGCGTCCAGGAAAATTGAGGGGCCGGTTTCATCTTGGCAATGGCCAGCGCGGCGTTATTGCTTTCCATGGAGCCGGCTTTGCCCAGTTCGTCCTCAGATACCTGGATCACCTCAAAACCTTTCTGCACCAGATGGGTATGCTTCTGTAAAAATTTTTGAGTGGCCAGGAGCGTTTCCAGTTCGAAATCTGATTGCAGCAGTTCTGCCACACTCTTTTCACCTTCCACCGTGAAAGCTTGGTGAAGCCCTCTATATTTCTTTATTTGCAGTGACCTAATGTACTTCAAAAGCCCTTTTGAGATCATAACCTTTCTACGTTTGAAGCTACGATGTTACGTATTCGGCGCGGCATTCACAATGCTGGGCCTTGTCATGGGCTGTTCCCCCACCCGTCATCTGGCTGAAAACGAACGCCTGCTCTGGCGCATTAAACTGGAGGGCGTGGAGCAAAACAATAAATCTGCCATTACGCCCCTCTACCAGCAGAAACCCAACCGCCGGGTGCTGGGCGCGCCCATTTACCTGAATCTCTATTATTTAGGGAAAAGCTTTTACAGCCCCGAACGCATCCAGACCGATATTGAGCAGGAAACCCAGCAATACAACCGGCGCATTCAGCGGGCGGGCAGTGATTCGCTCAAGGTAGACAAACTCATAGAGAAAAAAGAAAACAAGCTGGCCCGCCTCCAGAACAAAAAGGAGAACGGAAACTGGCTCATGCGCACCGTGGGGGAACCGCCCGCCATCTTTGATTCGCTTAAACTGGAGCAGACCGAAGAACAGGTGCGCATTTACCTGGAGTCTAAGGGCTTCTTCAAGAACCAGGTTTCTTCTGCAACGGAGACCAGGCGCAAGAAAGTGTATGTGACCCTGAACGTACAGGAAGACAAACCTTTTGTGCTTTCGCAGCATACCTATGAGGTGGCAGATACCACCATTCTTCGTCTTCTGCGGGAAAATGAACCGGCCAGCTTCATCAAGGTGAAACAAAACTATGATCTGGCCTTGCTCACGCAGGAACGGTCCCGCATTGAAGGGCTTCTGAAGAACAACGGGTTTTATGACTTCCGGCAGCAGTTTGTCACCTTTGAGGCAGATACCAGCTATGAAGCCTACACCGTCCGGCTCAAGACCCAGGTAGAGAACCCCAATGACTCCACCCTGCACAAAATGTACACGATCAATGAGGTGTACTTCACCTCAGACGCCGGAACCAACCGCTTTGGAAGAACCAGAGACACCGTGGAACTGAACAATGTGCACTTCCTGGCCTATGAGCAGCGGGTGAAACCCAAGATCCTGGCCCGTAAAGTGATCATCAGGCCCGGGCAAAATTATTCGGCCACCCGAACGCTCAATAACCAGCGCATCATCAGCAACCTGGATGTCTTCAAGTACACCACCATCAGTTACACCAAGGTAGATTCACTGGCCACGGAGCCCAACAAAGGCTTATTGAACGCGCAGATCAATACGGCGCTGCTGCCCCGCTTCCAGGAAACCTCTGAGGTGGGCGGTACCTTCACGGAGCAGGTGCCGGGGCCATATACGAGTATCCGTTTCCGGATCAGGAACATCTTCGGCGGTGCCGAGATTTTTGACGTGGGGGTGCGGGCCGGTGTGGAAGGACAGCTGCAACGCAACACCACCACCGTGGGCAGACGTACCGAGGTTGGAGCCGATATGGGCGTCACCTTCCCGCAGATTCTGGTGCCCTTCCGGACCAATGACCTCTTGGTGCGTTTTAACCCCCGCACCCGGCTCAGTACTGGTTATACCTACGTTGACCGCAACGAGTACACCCGTACCAACTTAGACTTTTCGTTTGACTACATCTGGCAGCGGCTGAACATCCACCAGTTCAGTTTCTCGCCGCTGGACATCAACGTGATCAGCACCACGCGCATTGACCCTACCTTTCAGCAGTATCTGGATACTTTGGCCCGCTCCGGGAACCCCCTCAATGAGAGCTTCCGGAATGCATTCGTATCTTCAATCAACTTCACCAGCCTTTACAACACAGCCAACTACAACCAGTCTAACGACGCGAAACTGGTACGCATCTTTGTGGAGACCGGCGGCTTGCTATGGAACTACGTAGCCGAGCAGTTCAAAGACTTGAACACCTATCGTTTTGCCAAGCTGAACGTAGACTACCGCCGGTATCACGCCCTGGGCAACAACATGACCTTTGTGTACCGCGCTAACGGTGGGGTGGCCAAACCATTGGGTGATTCCAGAGCGTTGCCCTATGACAAATATTTCTTTGCGGGCGGATCTTCCAGCGTTCGCGCCTGGTTGCCGCGCCGCTTGGGTCCGGGCTCCAGCGCGCTCATCAACAGAACCACCGGCGAGGCAGATTACCTATTTGAGCAGACCGGAGAGATTCTACTGGAATTAAACAGCGAATTCCGGTTCAGGATGTTCCGGTTTGGCAGCACCAACGTAAACGGAGCCTTGTTTGTGGATGCGGGCAATATCTGGTTGTTCAACGAACGTAACACCAACCCCAACCCAGAACTGTACATTGCGCAGCCCGGGGCAAAATTTGACTTCAACCGTTTCTACAAAGAACTGGCGGTAGGGACTGGGTTTGGGGTAAGGCTTGATTTTACCTTTGCCATCCTGCGTTTCGATATTGCCACCAAAGCCTATGACCCGTCTTTGCCGCAGGGCAACCGGTTTATCCTGAACAAGTTCAGATCAGACAAGATCTTCGGGGCAAAAACGCAGACCACCTTCAACCTGGGTATTGGCTACCCTTTCTAATCCTGGTTTTGGCCTGATTTCAGAAAAAGAGCCTCTAAACGCCGCTGCCCGTTCATCATGAACGGGCAGCGGCGTTTAGGTAAGCATTCATAAAGATTAATATTCCAGAAGCTCGGTCATAGCGGCCAGTACTTTATCGGCGTTGGGCAGCATCATCTTCTCTAGTTCCACATTAAGGGGAACAGCGGGCAGGTTTTCGGCTCCCAGGGTGAACACCGGGGCGTCTAAGCTGGTGAAACAGGTTCTGCTGATTCGTCCGGCCAGTGACTCGGCAAAGGAATTCATCAGCGGCTCTTCCGTGAGAACTAAAACTTTTCCGTGCCGTTTCACAGAAGCTTCCACAGCTTCATAGTCCAGCGGATTGAGCGTGCGCAGGTCTACAATTTCTACTGAGCCAGCTAATTGTTTGCTGGCTGATTTTGCCCAGTAAACGCCCATGCCGTAGGTGATCACAGTAAGGCTATTACCCTGCCGCATCTGTTCCTCAGAGGCTTGTTGCACCACATGGGCTTTGCCCAGGGGCAGCACGTAATCTGCGTCTGGTTCCAGGGTCTTCGCGTCTTCGGTGCCGGGTACTTTAGACCAGTAAAGACCTTTGTGCTCCAGCATCACCACGGGGTTGGGGTCCAGGAAAGCGGCTTTCATGAGGCCTTTCATGTCGGCAGCGTTGCTGGGGTACACCACCTTGATGCCCCGGATGTTCAGCAGCGTAGACTCCACACTACCGGAGTGGTAAGGCCCGCCCCCGCCGTAAGCCCCAATGGGCACTCTAATGAGCGACTGCACCGGAAATTTGCCCATGCTCAGATAACAGCTCTTGGACAGTTCCTCTACCAGTTGGTTAATGCCGGGCCAGATATAATCGGCGAACTGAATCTCCACAATCGGTTTTGCCCCCACCGCCGACATTCCCGCCGTGGACCCAATGATGTAGGCTTCCTGGATGGGCGTATTGAACACGCGATCATCGCCGTATTTTTTGGCCAGTAAAGCGGCTTCCCTGAAAACTCCTCCCAGTTCCCCGCCCACGTCTTGTCCGTAGAAGAGCGCCTCTGGGTACTGTCTCAGAATCTCGTCAACGGCATGCAGGGCGGCGTCTACCATGGTACTCTTCTCGGCATTGGCTGGGGTGCGGGTGCCTTTCTCTTCCGTGACCGGCGTGGGCACGAACTCATGCAGATGGAAGGTTGCCGGGTCTGGGTTCTCCGCGGCCAAGGCTTGTTCATACTGGATCTGCACGTCCCGTTTTACCTCCTGGGCAATGTCAATGAGTTCATCGGCAGACATGCCTAGCTCCAGCAGGTACGTACCCAGTTTGGGCAGCGGGTCCAGCAAGCTGTGTTCCTGCAGGTTGTCGCCGCGGTACCATTCTCTTCTCACGCCTGAGGTATGGTGCCCCAGCAGCGGGCATTTGGCGTGCACCAAAACCGGTCTCCGCTCCTGCCGGGCAATCCTGAAAGCTTCGGCCATACCTTGGTAAGATTCCACAAAATCGGCGCCGTCTACCCTAATACGTTCCATGCCTTTGAAACCCGCGGCGTACTCATAGGCATCCATCGCCCGCATTTCGGTTCCTTTGGCAGAAATACCCCAATCGTTGTCTTGCACCAGATAAATGATGGGTAGTTTCTTGAGCACGGCCATCTGGAAAGCCTCGGCCACTTCCCCCTCGGTGACTGAACCGTCGCCTAAGGAACAAACCACCACGCGCCCTTCCTGGAGGTTGAGCAACTGCTGTGACTCCAGGTAAGCCAGCGCGTGCGCCATGCCGGTTGCCGGAATAGCCTGCATACCCGTGGCCGAGCTTTGGTGCGGGATGACGGGCATTCCTTCGCGGCGGAGCGAGGGATGGCCGTAATAGGTTCTGCCGCCGCTGAACGGATCGTCCCGCTTGGCCATGAGCTGTAGCATGAGCTCATATGGTTTCATCCCGATGCCCAGCAGAATAGATTCATCGCGATAGTAAACCGACAGGAAATCTTTATGCGTGATATGGAAAGCGGTGGCTAATTGAATGGCTTCATGGCCCCGCGAGGTGCTGTGCACGTATTTACTGCAGATGGCTTTGTTTTCCTCATAAGTGTCGGCCATGGCTTTGGCCGTGAGCATCAGGCGGTACGCCTTCAACAAAAGCTCCAGTTCCACTTTGGGGAGGTCTTCTACAGAGGTCTGGTTCATAAGCTAACAATTGTTTGTTGTCTAAAGTACGGCATATCTGCCATAAAGCAAAACGGAGAAATGATGGGCCTCTCCTATTTTAAGCCTATTTTTGCCAAAAAAGCTCTAAAACAGCAAATACTTCATTCATGAGAGATACGATTCAAACTTGGTTTAAGTCATTTCAGGAGCGCCTTTGCCAGCAGCTGGAAGCCTGCGACGGGGTAGCCACCTTTCAGGAAGACCTTTGGGAACGTCCCGGCGGCGGCGGCGGGGCGGCCCGCGTGATTCAGAATGGGGCGGTTTTTGAGAAAGGCGGCGTGAACTTCTCGGCGGTGGAGGGGGAATTACCCGAGAAAGCGGCCCGAGGACTTCAGCTACCAGATCCCCACTTCTTCGCCACCGGCGTTTCGGTGGTGATTCATCCGCGCAACCCGCACGTGCCCATTACGCACATGAACGTCCGCTATTTTGAGGCGGGTAACGGCGAGGCCTGGTTTGGCGGGGGCATTGACTTGACGCCTATCTATGTGAACAAAGCCCAAGTACAGTTCTTCCATACCCAATTGAAAAAGACGTGTGATCTGTTCCAGCCCAATTATTACCCGGATTTCAAACGCTGGGCCGACGATTATTTCTACATCCCGCACCGCGAAGAAACCCGTGGCGTGGGCGGCATCTTCTTTGACCGTCTCACGCCAACGCCTGACATTAGCCTAGCCCAGCGCTTCGCCTTTGTACAGGCCGTGGCCGATACTTTCGCGCCTACCTATACTGCCATTGTGAATCAGAACAAAGATTTGCCTTTTACCCCTGAGGAAAAAGAATGGCAACTGATCCGGCGCGGGCGCTACGTGGAGTTCAACTTGGTGAATGACCGGGGCACCAAATTCGGATTGGAAACTAACGGCCGTACAGAGTCCATTCTCATGAGCCTGCCACCGCTGGCCAGCTGGCACTACAGCCACCAGCCTGCCGCCGGCACCCCGGAGGCGGAAGCCTTGGCCTGTTTCCGGAAAGGGATTGATTGGGTTAACGCCGAGTAACCATGGATGAACTCATTTCCTTTGACCAGTCCCTCTTTCTGGAATTGAACAGCCACCACTCTCCTTTCTGGGACACAGTCATGACGCTGATCTCCAACAAGTATGTCTGGTTTCCGTTTTACGCGTTGCTGATTGGCCTGTTTATTTATTTCTATAAGCGGAAGGGTTACCTCATGGTGTTGTCTCTGGCCGCCAGTGTGGGCTTGGCTGACTTTGTTTCCTCTGGAATCTTGAAACCGTTCTTCGGCCGGCTCCGGCCTTGCCATGACCAGCTCATCAATGCCAGCGTAAATGCCGTGGACGGCTGCGGCGGGCTTTACGGGTTTGTTTCTTCGCACGCGGCCAATGCGTTTGCCGTTGCGGTTTTTGTACTGCTGTTGCTCCCCAAAAACCAGTGGATCTTTAAGGTGCTGCTCCTGATCTGGGCCATGGCCATCTCTTACAGCCGCATCTACCTGGGCGTGCATTATCCCGGTGACATTACGTTTGGGGCAGCTATTGGCGTGGGCGCCGCCTACTTAGGGATGTACTTCTACCAAAAAATCTCGCAGAAGTACACCTTCTGGCAAAGGTAAAGCCCCTGCTGTCTCCACTTGCGTTTAGGGGCTGTTTTTTGAAAAACAGCCCCTAAACGCATTTTTATTTTTGTAGCAGCCGGGCTACGTACTTGCCAATAATGTCAAACTCCAGATTTACCTGATCGCCGGGCTTAACCGTGTGAAGATTGGTGAACTCATAGGTATACGGTATAATGGCCACCGAAAAGAAGTCAGCGCCCGACTCCACTACCGTTAAGCTGATGCCGTTCACGCAGATAGAACCTTTCTCTACGGTGACATTTCCCGCCGCCTGCGGCTGATAAGAGAACCGGAACAGCCAACTGCCTTGCTGGTCTGTCACCTCCTCACAGATGCCTACCTGGTCTACGTGCCCCTGCACAATGTGTCCGTCATACCGGCTATTGGCGAGAAGACACCGTTCCAGATTCACCTTGTCCCCCGGTTTTAACTGACCCAGGTTAGTTCTGGAGAGAGTTTCCGCAATGGCGGTAACGGTATAGGTAGAATCTTCTATGGCTACCACCGTAAGGCAAACCCCGTTGTGGGCCACACTTTGGTCTATTTTCAGTTCCTGGGTAAAGGGGCAGCGTAAGGTGAAGTGCCGGTTGGCTTGTTCATCTCTTATGGCTACTACCTCTGCCTGCGCTTCTATGATACCTGTGAACATGTTTTCTGATATAAAATTCCAAAAATTGAAAATGAGTAAATTTGAAGATTAATAAACGAAGAAGGTGACGTGATTTTCAAAAAATCCCATCTACAAATCTTCAAATTACTTTCCTCTTCCCTGAATGATGATTTTAATGGTGTAGAGCATCACCCTGAAGTCCATGGCCAGGGACATGTTCTCAATGTAGAGGATGTCATACTTAAGGCGTCTCACCATTTCCTGCACGTTCTGGGCGTACCCAAATTTAACCTGCCCTAATGAAGTGATACCGGGTCTTACCCGTTGCAGGTGCTTGTAATGCGGGGCTTGCTCAGTAATTAGATCAATAAAATACTGCCGCTCGGGCCTTGGCCCCACTAAGCTCATATCCCCTTTTAAGACGTTATAGAACTGCGGAAGTTCATCTAACCGCACTTTGCGCATGAACCGGCCAAATTTGGTCACTCTTGGATCATCATCTGACGAAAGCGCCGGCCCCGTTTTCTCCGCGTCTGTGTACATACTCCTGAACTTGTAGATATAGAAAGGCTTGCCTTGCCAACCCACCCGTTCCTGCTTGAAGAACACTGGCCCTGGAGAAGAAATCTTGACCATTATTGCCAGAAACGCGTAAAGCGGCGATAAGAAAACTAAAATGAGCACGGAGGCAGCAAGATCAATGAACCGCTTGAGCAGCTCCTGCCAAAACGGCATCAGATCGCGCTTCATCTCAATCAAAGGAGTTCCAAACAAGTGCGCCACTTTCACTGAACCTAACAGGATCTGGTACACATCCGGAAGAATACTAATCCTCACATTCTCACCTTCCAGTGAACTCAGAATTTGCTCAATCAACTTGTGCTCAGAGGGTTCAATGGCAATAATAACCTCCTGTATCTCATATTCTGTAATGACAGAGGGTAAGGTATGGAATGACCCTAAAGAAGGTATCTGTTCCTGGAAGGAATGGGGCTGTGACAGCTCACTCTGCACAAAACCCACAATGCGCATGCCTAAGTGTCGGTTGTTACTTTCGAGTTCATCGTACACTTCCCGGGCGTTTGCGCTACTGCCTACCACTACCGTATTGAAATAAATCTTTCCGTTGAACACCAGTTTCTTCAGATGACTCAGCACGGCGGTCTTAATCACAAAAGAGAAAAGGAAGTGCAGCAGGAAGTAGGTTCCAATGGGTTTGGTATAGATATGAAACCGGTTTACGTCTGGGTCCTCAAAGAGAAAAGCCAGGTAGATAACCATTGCCCCGCCCAAAGAAATACCGGCCAATAGCACCACTTCCTTAAACCTGGACAGGCGATAAATATTACGGTAGCGGCCTAAGAGCGCATACAGAATTACCCAGGAAGAGGCAATCATGAATGAACGTACTACAAACTCCTGCGTGAAGGACGTGGCAAGGTCAACGAATAGATACGTATTGGAAAAATAAAAGACTGTCCAGGCGAGGAAGGCTGCTATAAAATCACCTAGTACAACTTTATAGATATGTAGGTTACGGGGTAACGGCATGGAATCAATTAAAACAGGGCTCCTGATATATAGCTCCATTTGCTCGCAAAGCTACAATCATTTTCTAAAATGATGCTGCCAAAATGAAATATATGCTGTTTTAAGAGCCTATTCGCTATTTTCGCCCTGCACTTGGTGCAAACTCGTCTTTACAACGTATAACATGTATTATCTGGTCTACTTATGCTCATAGACAGTTACCGCCATAAAGGAATGCGCAAAAGCTTGGTGCGCGTTGTCCAGGAAAAGGGAATCAGAGACAGAAAAGTGTTGCAGGCGCTGGAGGAGGTTCCCCGGCATTTCTTCTTTGAGAAGGCTTTTCTGGAGCAGGCCTATCAGGATAAAGCTTTTCCCATTGGCGAAGGCCAGACCATCTCACAGCCCTATACCGTAGCCTACCAGACGGAGCTGCTGGAAGTGCAGCCCACCGACCGAGTACTGGAAATTGGAACCGGCTCAGGCTACCAATGCAGTATTCTGCTGCAGCTTACCCCGCACGTGTACACCATTGAATACAATGAAGTACTGTACCACAAAGCCAATAAACAGTTCCAACTCATGGGCCTGTCGCCGTTCACGTTCCTGGGCGATGGCTCTGAAGGATTGCCTCAGCATGCCCCCTACCATAAAATAATTGTGACGGCAGGCGCTCCCATCATCCCCAAAACGCTGCTGCGCCAACTCACGGTGGGCGGCAAACTGGTTATTCCCGTAGGTGACACCGCCCAGCAGAAAATGCTAAGGATAACCCGCGTGGCCGAGGACGAATTCACCAAAGAGGAGTTTGACACTTTCAAGTTTGTGCCGCTCCTGGGCAAGCAAGGCTGGAAGTAATCTACCATAACAGGAGATGGCGTTTAGGGGCTCTTTTTCCAAAAACAGCCCCTAAACAGGAATACCCATACTCAAATCTCCGCCAAGGGAGCCGTTAAAGATTTCTATAATTTCCTGCGGAAGAGTGCGCCCAAAGATTTCATGGGCATAAGCGTATTCTGCCGTATCTTTACCGTCAATTCATCACACTCTCTAGTATGCGTAAGCAAAAATTCGTAAAGGACTCCTATGTAAGGATGACCGAATTGGTCCTGCCCAATGACACCAATACCCTCAATAATCTGATGGGGGGGAAAATGATGCACTGGATGGACATTGTATCGGCGATTGCCGCCCAGAAACATTCTAACCGCATTGTGGTAACGGCCTCCGTTGACAATGTCTCGTTCAAAGAGAGTATCAAATTAGGAAACGTAGTGACGCTGGAAGCCCAAGTGACCCGCGCCTTCAGCACCTCCATGGAGGTTCACATAACGGTATGGGCCGAGGATATCCCTTCCGGTACCAAAGTGAAATCAAACGAGGCCTACTTCACGTTTGTGGCCCTTGATGAGAACGGCAACGCCGTGCCAGTGCCGGAAGCCACCCCAGAAACTGATGAGGAAAAGGAAAAATACGCCGGAGCGCTGCGCAGACGTCAGTTGCGCCTGATCCTGGCAGGCCGCATGAAACCCAATGACGCCAACGAGCTGAAATCTATCTTTAATCTGTAGGTTCAGTTTTGGGCTATTTTTGAAAAAACACCCTCTAAACGCATGTCTACGTCTCTTCCTGAACTTACTTTTCTGCAGCAGCTCTTTGAGCAGGACACGCTTTACGTCATTCCTGAAGAATTCAAGGCGGCGGCACCGGCTGCTCAGGACTTTTCTAGTGCTCAGGAGGCTCAGCCTGCCCAAGTTGCGGCAGCCGCTACCGCGGTGGCTCCTAAACTAACCGAACAGGCACCCGCACCATTGGCTGCTCCCGCTCCGGCAGAAAGAGCCCCTATAGAATGGTTCGGCGAAGCCGTGAAAGGGACGTACTTGTTGTTTGGGGTTTCTGAACAGGAGTTTAAGCAGGCAGCGCAACATGTTTTCCTGCAGAAAGTATTAGCAGCGGTAGGCCTCACCACCCAGCAGGTGAAGTTTGGGAATCTGTCGCCGACGATGGTGCATGATGTGAAGGAAATTGCGCAGCAGCAACAGGCCCAACACATCCTGTTATTCGGGCAGGGCTTGCCGGTGGCTAACCTGTCACGGCTGGAGTTCTACCGCATGTACAGGTTTGAGAACACCCGTTTTGTACTGGTAGACGCGCTGGAAGACATTGAGAAAAGCGTAGAGCTTAAAAAGAAGCTCTGGGACGTGTTGCAGAAGATTTTCCTTCAGCAGAACTGAAAAAAGAAAGGCTGCCGTTCTACAACGGCAGCCTTTTTTATAAGCTTGAGCTAAACTATTGCAGCAAAGAAGCCAGTTTCTCTTCCAGGGCAGTTCCCCGCAAGTTTTTAGCGATGATCTTGCCTTCCTTGTCCAGCAGCACGGTTTGCGGGATGGCGGTTACGCCGTAAAGGGTGGCGGCGCTGCTTTCCCAACCTTTCAGGTCAGAAACGTGCGGCCAGGTGAGTTTATCGTTCTCAATGGCTTTCAACCATTTGGCGCGGTCCTGGTCCAGACTCACCCCGAAAATTTCGAAACCTTTGTCTTTGTACTTGTTGTACATGCGCACCACGTTGGGGTTCTCCTGGCGGCACGGTCCGCACCAGCTGGCCCAGAAATCAATGAGCACGTATTTGCCGCGCAACGATGCCAGGGAAATCTCCGGCCCCTGAGGCGAAGGCAGTTTGATATCTGGGGCAGCGCTGCCCAGGGCGGTACTGCGCAACTGACCTAAACGCGCGTCTAAGGCTTTGGTGTATTTAGAATTAGGCAGCGCCTGCTTGAAAGCGACAGACATGCTGTCTACGAACGGGAAATGCTCCTCCAGGTTAAGGATGTTGCCCGCCGTGTACACAGACACCACTGACCCAGGATTGGCCTTTACTAAATCTTTCAGCTTGTTCTGGTTCGTGCGCTGGATGTCCATGAACTGGTCCTGCAGCTTGCGCATTTCCTCCTGGTTACCCGCCGAAGATGCCTGCTGAAACTGCTGGTTCAGGGCGGAAACGCCTTGCTGCATTTCCTGCATGATGCCGTTCAACTGCTGAATCAGCTCAGAATCTTTGGAGCCTTTCACGGTATAGGTTTGGGCTACTTTACCGGAGTCGGCGGTGATCTCAATGGACTGATTGTCTACCACCAGCATAATGCCTTCTTTGTTCTCAAAGCCCAGTTTATAAATAGCTGGCTCGGCTACTGTACCTTCCATTACAAACGTGCCGTCTTTCTTGATTTCGGCGGTGTCTTTGGGTACGAAGGCTTGCTCTCCCAGCTCATCTAAGTAGACTTTGCCGGTGGTCATGTTGTTGATTTTACCCGAGATGCGGTAGGTTTTATCCGTGTCTCCGGTAGCTACTCCTTTTTTTTGGCAGGCTCCCAACACCGTTAAGGCGGTGGCTGCCAATAGAATCTGTTTCTTCATATTCTTCTGTAGATAAGCCTATCTATCTAAGCTCTCTTTCAATAACTTATTTGCCAGTTTGGGGTCAGCTTTCCCTTTGGTCTGTTTCATGAGATCGCCCATGAACATGCCCAGCAGCGAAGCTTTGCCCGCCTTATACTCCGCTACCTTGGCAGGATTAGCCGCCAGCACGCTGTCAATGATGGACTGCAACGCGCCCTCGTCTGACTCCTGCACCAGGTTCTGCTCGGTAGCAACCTGCTGAGCGTCTTTCTGGGGGTGCTCCAATAGATACGGGAAGATCTGCTTGGCGGCTACGGTATGGCTCACTTTGTTGCTGTCTACCAAGGCAATGATTCCGGCAATTTGCTCCGGCTTCAGCGGGAAAGCCGACATGGACAAGGTCAACTCGTTCAGGTATGACTTTACCGGACCGGTGATCCAGTTGGCAGCTGCTTTGTAGTTCTGGGTGTGCTGGCACAGTGCATCAAAATAGAGCGCTATTTCCTTGCTGTCTATGAGCACGTTGGCATCATAATCTGAAAGGCCGTACTCCTGGGTGAAGCGGTGGTACAGTTCCTGCGGCAGCGCGGGCATGCTTTCTTTCACGGAATTCAGCCACTCCTCAGAGATAATGACCGGCGGAAGGTCCGGCTCCGGGAAGTAGCGGTAGTCGTTCATGGTTTCTTTGGAGCGCATGCCGGTGGTGGTGCCGGTATTGGCATCAAAGTTACGCGTCTCAGAGTCAACCGTTCCGCCATTCTCCAGAAGCTCAATCTGCCTGTCAATCTCGTGCTCAATGGCGCGTTGAACGTTCCGGAAGGAGTTCATGTTCTTCACCTCCACCTTGGTGCCCCACTTGCTGGCGCCTTTCTTCATCACCGAGATGTTGGCGTCGCAGCGCAAGGAACCTTCCTCCATGTTGCCATCGCAGATCTCCAGGTACTGCACCAGTTTCTTGATCTGAGTCAGGTAGGCATACGCTTCCTCTGAGTCTCTGATATCGGGCTCCGACACAATCTCAATCAGCGGCGTTCCGGCGCGGTTCAAATCCACCAAGGTCTCGGTTTCCCCGGCCAAGTGCATGGATTTTCCGGCATCCTCTTCCATGTGGATGCGGGTGATGCCAATGCGCTTCTCACCGCCGTCCTTGGTTTTGATGTCCATGTAGCCCTTGGTGCAGATAGGCGTTTTGTCCTGCGTGATTTGATACCCTTTGGGAAGGTCTGGGTAGAAGTAGTTCTTGCGCGCGTAGAGGTTGTGGCGTCTGATCTCAGAATTGGTGGCCACTCCCATTTTCATGGCCATTTCCACCACTTTCTTGTTCACGCGGGGCAACGTACCCGGATGGCCCAGGGTAATCACGCTCAGGTTGGTGTTCGGCATCATGCCGTATTCGGTAGAGTCTGACGAATAGGCCTTGCTCTCGGTGAGCAACTGCGCGTGCACCTCCAAACCGATGATGGCTTGGTATTGGGAACGGATGTCTTCGTTCATGTTTTGTTTCGTATCAAGTATCGCGTAGCAAGTAGCAGGACTTTTCTGCGCGATTTCTGTTTTGGGTCTATTTTCTGAAAAACAGCCGCTAAACGGCTATTGTTTCTATTTTTTATTTTCTGGCTTTTCCTGGCGCGAGTCTCTGACTCGTGCCGATGATGAATGGAGTCTCCAGACTCCCTTTGTTCTCTTTGTGGTTCCCGGCGAGTCTGGAGACTCGCTTCACCTTTAGTCACGAGTCAGAGACTCGCGCCAGATGTTTTCTGTTTTCCGGCTGTTTTCTGAAAAACAGCCCCTAAACGCAGAATGGTTATGACAACAAACCTTCCGCTTTGGCGAGGGCGGCATCTAAACCAGCCACTTCCTTGCCGCCGGCCGTAGCGTAGAACGGTTGTCCGCCACCACCGCCTTTGATTTCCTTGGCCAGCTCTTTCACCATCTGCACGGCGTTAAGTCCTTTGCCTGAAACCACTTCGTCAGACAGCATAACGGCCAGCTGGGGTTTTCCGTCTACATCGGCAGCTAGAACCAGTACCAAGTTGTCAACCACCGAGCGTAAATCAAACGCCAGTTTCTTGAGGTAATCTGCGTTGCTCACTTCTACTTTGGCCGACAAGAAGTTTACCCCGTTCACCACGCGTACTTGTGAAGCCAGCTTTTCTTTCTGGGCAGTCACCTGCTTCAGTTCAAAAGCTTCCAGTTGCTTGCGGAGGGCGGAGTTTTCGTCCTGCAGTTTCTCAATGGCTTTGCCGAAATCCTTCTGCACGCCCAACAGCTGCTTCACCTCCTCGAATTGTGAAATCTGCTCGTCCACATATTCCTCGGCAACATCGGCGGTGATGGCTTCAATTCTTCTCACGCCCGCGGCTACCGAGCTTTCGTTCACAATCTTAAAGAAGCCGATGTTACCGGTGTTCTGCACGTGAATACCGCCGCAAAGTTCAATGGAGTAGTCTTTGTTAAAGGTAATAACCCGCACAAAATCGCCGTATTTCTCCCCGAACAGTGCGGTAGCACCCAATTGCTTCGCTTCTTCAATAGGCACATTACGGCGCTCGTCTTTCTCAATGGATTCCCGGATGCGCTCGTTCACAATATGCTCCACCTCGCGCAGCTGCTCTTCGGTTACCTTAGTGAAGTGCGAAAAGTCAAAACGCAAGAGTTTATCACTCACCAAGGAGCCTTTCTGGTTCACGTGGTCGCCTAGAACTTGCTTCAACGCCGCATGTAATAAGTGCGTAGCCGAGTGGTTCTTCTTGATGAGGGCGCGGCGCTTGCTGTCCACTTTGGCTTTCAGCGGAGCCTCTAAATCTTTGGGCAATTCTGCGGTGATGTGCAGAATGAGGTCGTTCTCTTTTTTGGTGTCCAGCACCTTCACGTTGCCCGCCGCAGATTCCAACACACCAGTATCACCTACCTGTCCGCCGCTTTCAGCGTAGAACGGCGTGCGGTCCAGCACTACGTGGAATTCCTTTTTGTTTTTAGCGGTCACCTGACGGTAACGTACCACACGGGCTTCTACTTCTTCGGCGTCATAGGCCACCCACTCGGTCTCCACATCTGGTTGCAGCACCACCCAGTCGCCTTGCTCGGTGGCGGCGGCGTTGCGGGAGCGGTTTTTCTGCTGCTCCATCTCAGTGGTGAAACCAGCTTCGTCAATGGTAAAGCCATTTTCTTTGGCAATGAGCGCCGTTAAATCCAGCGGGAACCCGAAGGTGTCATACAATTCAAAAGCAGTTTTGCCGTCAATGGTGTTGCCGTTCGCTTTGAAGGTTTCATTTAGTGACTCCAGACGTTTCAGGCCGTTTTCCAGCGTGCGTAGGAAAGCATTCTCCTCTTCCTCAATCACGCGCTGCACAAAGGCCTGCTGAGCTTTGAGTTCAGGGAACGCAATCGCCAGTTGGTCGGCCAGAACGGGAACGATGGTGTTCAGGAACGGCTTCTTGAAGTTCAGGTAGGTGAAAGAATACCGCACCGCGCGGCGCAGAATTCTTCTAATCACATAACCCGCCTTGTTGTTGCTTGGCAATTGTCCGTCCGCAATAGTGAAGGAAATGGCTCTGATGTGGTCGGCGATAACGCGAATGGCAATGTCTGTCTTCTCGTTTTGGCCGTACACCACGCCTGCCTCCTGGGCAATAAATTGAATGAGCGGCTGGAAAACGTCGGTGTCATAGTTAGACTGTTTGCCCTGGATGGCCATGCACAAACGCTCGAAGCCCATGCCCGTATCTACGTGCTGCGCAGGGAGTTTCACCAAAGAACTATCGGCTAAGCGGTTGAACTCCATGAACACGTTGTTCCAGATTTCCACCACCTGCGGGTGGTCATTGTTCACCAGAGATTTTCCATCCACTTGGGCGCGTTCTTCGTCAGAGCGTAGGTCCACGTGGATCTCTGAACAAGGTCCGCACGGGCCGGTATCGCCCATTTCCCAGAAGTTGTCCTTCTTGTTGCCCATCAAGATGCGGTCTTCGGCAATCATGGTCTTCCAGATATCATACGCTTCCTGGTCCATGGGCAGGTTCTCAGAAGCATCGCCCTGGAAAACGGAAACGTAGAGCCGGTCTTTGGGCAGCTTGTACACCTCGGTCAATAACTCCCACGACCATCTCAGCGCATCCTGCTTAAAGTAGTCCCCGAAAGACCAGTTGCCCAGCATCTCAAACATGGTGTGGTGGTAGGTGTCATAGCCTACTTCTTCCAGGTCGTTGTGCTTGCCAGACACGCGCAGACATTTCTGCGTATCGGCCACGCGGGCGTATGGTGCGGGTTTGTTGCCCAGAAAATAGTCTTTGAACGGCGCCATGCCCGAGTTGATGAACATGAGCGTAGGATCGTCTTTCACCACAATGGGCGCCGATGGCACAATCTGGTGGCCTTTGGAGGCGAAGAAATCGAGGAACTGCTGGCGTATCTCGGCGGAGGTCATGTATTTAAATAATAGCTTCTAAATAGGAGGCGCAAGGTATTGTAAATGCGAAAGAAAAAGCGAATTTTTGCCTTTTCAGCGCGCATTGCCTCCATTGCAAAAGTAATCTTTTTTGCCAAATTGCGGCGGTTGTGCCTGCGTTTTAAGCCTGTTTTTCAGAAAACAAGGCAAAAACAGATGAGTTCTGAGTTCTGAGTCTTGAGTCCTGAGTCAGTCCAAGAAATTCCCAGTCTCAGAACTCAGAACTCAAGACTCAGAACTTTACAGCAGTGCCTTACAAAGAACGCGATATAGAAAAACAGTACTATAGCATTGGCGAAGTGGCCGCCATGTTTGACGTTGCCCCCTCCCTCATTCGGTTCTGGGAGACTGAATTTGACATTCTCAAGCCCAAGAAAAACAAGAAGGGCAACCGCCTCTTCTCCCCTAAAGACATTGATAACCTGCGCTTTGTGTACCACCTAGTAAAGGAACGTGGCTACACCATCCAAGGAGCCCGTGAAATGCTCAAAACCCGCGGGGTGCAGGCCCGCGAGAAGTTTGAGATGATCCAGAGCCTGGAGAAGGTAAAGGAATTCTTGATTAGCATTAAGTCACAACTGCCCTAAAAAGCCCTGAGTTCTGAGTGTTAACTAGAATCTTATTTCCCGTATACTCCAACTCAGGACTTAGAACTCAAGACTCAGAACTTACTTATTGTGTCGCAGGATCTTCTCTACCAGGTAGCTTTACCCATGATTCCCCAGGTGGGAGGCGGTACGGCGCGTATGTTGGTGAAGTACTTCGGCTCTGCCGAGAAAGTGTTCACGGCCCCCAAAGACGTGCTGGAGAAGGTGCCGCGCGTGGGTGATGCGCTGCTCAAGAAGATACTGGATCACCGGGCGGAAGCCTTGCGGCAGGCCGAGGAAGTAATCAGGCGGGCGGAGAAAGAGGAGGTACAGCTGCTGTATTACACCAACCCACTCTACCCAGACCGCCTGCGCGATTTACCAGATGCCCCGCTCCTGCTCTATTATAAAGGAAACGCAGACCTTAATGCCTCTAAAGCCATTAGTGTGGTGGGCACGCGCAAAAGCACCGACTATGGCCGGGTGGTGACGGAGCAACTGATTGAGGGATTGGTGCAGCATGAAGCTTTGATCATCAGTGGTCTGGCCTTCGGGATTGACATTATGGCCCATAAAGCAGCCATGAAATTCGGATTGCCTACTGTAGGCGTCATGGCCAACAGCGTGGAGACGGTTTATCCCGCGGCCCACCAGCGCGACGCGGAGAAAATGCTACAGAACGGCGGTTTGCTTTCTGAGTTTCCATTTGGCACCAAGCCTGATGCCCCACGGTTTCCGGCCCGCAACCGCATCATTGCCGGCATGTCTGACTGCACCATTGTGGTGGAATCTACCAGCAAGGGCGGTTCCCTCATCTCCGCCGACATTGCCCATAGCTATGACCGGGAAGTAATGGCGGTCCCCGGCCCCATCACCGCCGAAACATCCCAAGGGTGCAACCAACTCATCAGGAGCCTGAAGGCAGTGCCTTACACCAAACCCAAAGATTTAGAGGAACTTCTCAACTGGGATAAAGCGCTAACGCCAAACTCGGTACCCAAAGCCAGGGTGCCCGCTCTGGATTTAAGTGGATTTCCGGAGGAAGAACAGCGGGTACTGAGGGTTCTACACCAGGCCGGACCCACCCATATAGATGTGTTAAGTCGCCATACCCAGTTCTCCATGGGGCAGCTTTCCTCGGTACTGTTTACGCTGGAGATGAGCGGGGTGGTGAAAGCAATGCCGGGGAAACTGTTTATGTTATTATAATCCTCTTTAATGAAAAATGTGATTTTACTATTTCTGATTTTGGGGTTGCCTTACTTTGGTAAGGCTGAATCTTGTGATTTACCCCCGGTGGCCATAGAGTTTCTTCAGGCAAAGTATGTATTTTATGGAACCACAGGGAATAAGACATTTAATAAGGATTCAACCCAATATCTTTTAGATGTTACTGTCAAGCACCATTTAAAAAAAACTGCGCTAAGTCCTTCCCGTTTAACATTTGTATTTTCTACAGAAGTTTCTCCTGAATTTGCCCATCTTCCCTTCTTCAAAAGAGGCTATACATCAGGTGTCTCTTTTGTGATTTTTGCCCACCAATCCACTTCAGGCCTTATATTCTTTGAAAATTGTTCTAATACAGAGTCAGCTTCCTCGTTCTACAATATCAGGAAAGAACTTTTATACGAACTGGAAAGAGGAAATGAGGTAGAATTGGATAGTATTGTGTTCTCCGGTTTAACAGTAGGTAACCTTACGTCAAGCATGACTTATCCTGTTCCAATTGGAAGTCTGGATTCTGTACTGGCACCAATGAAAAATTTTATATTCAAAGATTATCAAAAAGATCATTATGAACCATTCGTGCTTTATATAAATGAATTAGGTGAACTTGAAAAAATCATTGCAATAAGAAATTCTAAGTACATGTCTTTCTTATACCATGATATTATTATATCAACATATGCTCCATTACCTAATATACCTACATTGTTACAAGAGGAAGTTATCAAAGCGCTGGCAAGGTATAGACACTGGAAGCCGGCTACCTTCTTAGGAAAACCGGTGAAATACCAAGCTTACTTTCAAGTTTTTCTAGAGAAAGATTACAAAGTTAAACCCTCTATAGTCCATTAATTTAAATGTTGTTATTAATCAACGGCCAACTTCTTCAGGAAAAAAAAGTTTTTCTGCACCTGAATAACCGGGCATTCCAATATGGCGATGGGTTCTTTGAAACAATTCTTCTGGAAAAAGGCCAGGTAAGGTTGTGGGCCGAGCATTGGGCTAGAATAGAGGAAGCCGCCGCAGCCTTATACTTATCCCTGCCAGCGGGACTTTCTGAGCGGGAATTACCACAACAAATCCTGGCCCTGGCGCAGCAGAACCAATGTACAGATTTAGCGAGGGTGAAACTTAAAATATGGCGGGCTGGAGAAGGCCTTTACACCCCGCAGACAGACACCGCCGAATGGTTGCTGACGGCCCAACCAACGTCCCCCCTTACGCAAACGCCCCTGCGGGTAGGCATCTGCCGAACGGTTCACACCATTCCCTCCCGTTTTTCATTCTTCAAAGGCATTAATTCTCCGGTGTATGTTTTGGCCAGTAGGGAGAAAACGAAACGCGGATTGGATGATCTCATCCTGCTGGACCCCAAAGATAATCTGGCCGAACTGACCTCGTCCAACCTGTTCTGGATGAAGGGGAATGTCCTGTTTACCCCTTCCCTGGAAACAGGCTGCGTTCATGGGGTCATGAGAAGATACCTCTTTGAGTGGGCCGCAGAAAATAATTGGGAAGTGCGGGAAGGATTATTCAGGCTGGAGGAACTGCAAAAGGCCGAGGCGCTCATGGCCGGCAACGTGACCGGTCTGCGAATCATTGAATATGTAGAGGATCAAATCCTTCCTTCGGCTACAGCAGCAGCTCGGCAACTAGTAGAGCAAATCAACCTTACCTTGGTCTGATTTCCGTTTAGGGGCTCTTTTTCCAAAAGCGGCCCCTAAACGGAAATTACTGCTTAATTTCTGGCCACTGTGGCGGGAGTGTTGGCCTCCCATACCCTGATGAAGTTTCCACCCAGAATCTTCTCCACATCTTTCTTCTTGTAGCCACGCTCTAGGAGCGCTTTGGTAATCAACGGATAGGTACTTACATCTTCCAAACCAATGGGGGTTGAACCGATGCCGTCATAATCAGAGCCAAGGCCAACATGGTCAATCCCCGCAATTTTCACGATGTGGTCTAAATGGTCTATCAGCAGCGAAAGCGGCGGATTGATAGAGGCCGCCTCTTCCGGATATTTTTTGTATAAAGTATTCTGCAAGGCAGATCCATTTATTCCTTTCTGCCTTAACGCTTTAATCTCAGCATCATGTTTCTGGATGAAGTCGTTCACGCGCTTGGGATATGCTCCATCCAGGAACTCTGAGAAGAAATTGAGGTGAATCACGCCCCCGTTTTTCCCTACGGCGGCAATCTGGGCATCAGAGAGGTTTCTGGAATGCGGGCTGAATTTAGCGGCGCAGCTATGGGAAACTAAGACTGGTTTGGTGGAGGTCTGAATGGCATCCCAGAACGTCTGTTCACCTACGTGCGACAAATCTACCAGCATCCCCAGCTCATTCATACGCCGTACCACCTGCTTCCCGAAGTCATTTAACCCTTTCTTGCCGTTGAAGCCAGTGCCTTTGGTTTCATCGGCGGCCGAGGATGCCCAGGAGGTGCTGTTGTTCCAGGTAAGGGTGAGGTAGCGTACCCCGCGGTTGTACAGGTGGTTGAGGTTGTCCAGGTTGTCTTCCATCATGTGCCCCCCTTCCACACCGGTGAGGGCGGCAATTTTCCGTGCTTTGATGGCATCCCGCATCTGCGCAGGCGTGTATACCATCTGGAGTTGATCAGGATTGCGGCGCACAATGGCTTCCAGCGTGTCAATCTGCTGGTTCGCGAAGGCAAAGGCACGGCCGGGGCCATAAGTCTCATCACAGAAAACCGCGAATACCTGCACGTCTACCCCTCCCTTTTTCATCCGGGCCAAATCGGTATGGGCTTTCCCGGTTAGATCCCGCTCCACTGAGTGCCCCTCCATGATAACCTGTGAGATAACATCATTGTGGGTGTCTACCAGAATAGCCTTTTGGTGCAGGCTTTGGTAAGATGTAGAACAGGAAGCAAGGAGACTGCCCGCAACAACTGCGAACAACGGTGAAGATACTTTCATGGGTGCAATAATAGGTTTAGTTGGGTAGCGCACCTAAGTATAGGAAAAACCACCCACTCCACCAATAATGTCTGGACATACCTTCTTCCGGCTGAACGTTAACGGGTGCTAAGCCTTGTATCTGCCCGCAATGTTTTCAAGGTATTTCTGACCAGAGCCGGTATTGAGCAGCAAAATCTTTTCTTCAGGCTTCAGCCAGCATTGGCGGAGTAATTTTCGGGCGCCCATCCAGACTGCGGCTCCTTCGGGGGCCACAAACAGGCCTTCCTTCTGCCCTAGTTCCCGCACGCCTTCCACCATCTCTTCCTCTGTGATGGCAATGGCAGTCCCTTCAGACTCCTGCAACACCTGTAACATAAGCGGTTCGCCTAGCGGACGAGGCACCGCCAGACCATTCGCCAGGGTGGGTAAGCCATTGTATTGCTGCGCATTTTCCTGGAGGCCCAGAAAGGTGTCTACCAGCGGTCTACAATTCTGGGCTTGTACAGCTACCATACGCGGCAGACGCACCTCCTGCGTTAGCCAGCCCAGCGCCCGCATTTCCTGAAACGCCTTCCAGATACCAATGAGACCGGTACCGCCCCCCGCCGGATACAAAATCACGTCCGGAAGCTCCCATTGCAACTGTTCGGCAATTTCATAGCCCATGGTTTTCTTTCCTTCCAACCGATAAGGTTCCTTGAGCGTGGAGACATCCAGCAACTGTCCGTCTTGGTTCATACTCCTGACCTTGGCGGCGCAGTCATGGATGAGCCCGTCCAGCAAGTGTACTTCGGCGCCGTACCAATAACATTCTTCCTTAAAGGCTTCAGGCGTGTGCCGGGGCATCACTACTACTGCCGGTAAATTGGCTTTTGCGCAATATGCCGCCATGGCTACGCCGGCGTTTCCTGCTGTGGGAATTATGCAGCCTTCGGCCCCAAGTTCCAGTGCTTTAGAGATAGCCATACTCAGCCCGCGGGCTTTAAAGGAGCCGGTGGGGTTCTGGCCTTCATCTTTCAGGAGCACATGCTCAAAGCCGTAAGCATTAGCCAGATTCTTCACTTCTATGATTGGGGTGAATCCTTCGCCCAGAGAAACCTTGAACTTGCCTTCCAGTACAGGTAATACTTCTGCGTAGCGCCACATGGTGCCTTCACGCCCCGTCAGTACAGATTTAGGCATCGCTTTTGGCAAGTCATACTGTGCCAGAAGAGGCATCTGGCAGCAGACAGACACACGCTGCATTACCTCATGTGAGGCTTGGCTCCCGCACCTGGAGCAGGTTAAACCGGCAATTCTACTGGTACTGGTAAGATCAGTTGTTGTCATAGCCTTATGGTGTTGCCCTGCAAGTAGGACATTGGTTATGACCTGATCAAATAGCGATTCGGGATAGCCTATTCCGTTTTGGAATATTGGCGCTTCATGAATTGAATGAAGTTTTTATAAGGCAGGTTATTTTCGGTACCTTTCCGTTGGATGAAGTTAAAGGTTCTGAATACTTCAAAGTCCTTGATCTTCACTTCCATCAACTCTCCGGAAGCCAGCTCATTTACCACTGCCTGTCTGGGCAAAAAGGCCATGCAGGTGTCTACCCGTACAAAGTTTTTGAGCGCCTCGGTACCGCCCAAACGTACCCGTACATTCAGGTGCGATAGCTTTACCCCGTGTTGCGCCAGCGCCTCCTCCAGTACTGCCAAGGTCCCGGAACCGGTTTCCCTGAGCGCGAGCGGAACCTGAAATAAGTCCTTCACTTCCAGTTCATGGCTGGTAAGCGGATTTCTGCGGGAGCAGACGGCAATCACTTCATCGGTGAGAAAAGGCGTATAGGTTACCTGACTTATTTTATTGATGCCTTCAATAATGCCCAAGTCAATGTCGTGGTCCAGCAAAGCTTTGAGAATGTTCTCGCTGTTCCGGTTTTTGAGGCTCAGGACCACCTGCGGGTTTTGCTGAAGGTATGCCGACAGCACCGGCGGTAGTACATACAGGGAGATGGTAGTGCTGGCTCCCAAGACCAGCGAAAACTGTGGCTGGTATCCATGGTTCATCAGGCGCAGTTCCTCATGCAGGTCGTTCTGGATGTGCTGAACCGCCTCCAGTTTCTGGAAAAGCAGTTTACCAGCCGGCGTGAGGCTCACGCTGTTACCATGTCTTTCAAACAGTCCGGTTTTATAATGATCTTCCAGCGCCTTGATCTGTTTACTGATAGCTGACTGGCTGATGTAGAGTAATTGGCTGGCTTTGGTGAAGCTCAACTGCCTTGCCACCTCATAGAAGAGAATATGTCTGTGTGAGATCATATAGGGGTATCAACGGGGAAGGGCATTCCAAGGCCTCAGATTTTGTGCAGAGTAGAACGGGTCAATTGACTTGTAACATTTCCGGTATTCACGGTGGAGGCGGGCTCAAACAGGAGAACACTCACCTCCTCATCGGCCACAGGCCGATGCTCCACTCCTCTGGGTACGATCAGAAATTCGCCGGCCTGCAGATCTACGGTTTTATCCCTGAACTCCATCTTGAATTTTCCTTCCACCACCAGAAACAGTTCATCTTCCTGTTCATGCTGATGCCACACAAATTGGCCTTTGAATTTTGCCAGCTTCACGTGCTGCCCATTGAGTTCGCCTACAATTCTGGGGTTCCAGTGGTCTGAGAAGAGGGCTAGCTTCTCCTGCAAGGTTACTTTCTCCATGGTGTGGGTTTTAATTTTGTCCTCAAGTGAAGGTACAGGATAGTCCCCATTTTTCAGCCATCAGCGGTCAAGAACTTCTTTCAAGAGCTGCCTATCCCGTTGGGGAGTTAGCCAAGCTTTCCGCAACTGCCGCAGCTGAACATGCCGTTTAGCGCCTCTTTTTCCGAAATAAGCCCTAAAACAGCTGCCTGCCCTAGCTCCCCTGAAAGCAAAAAGCCTCTCTGTACCAGAGAGGCTTTGCCTAATCTTTATACTTATTACTACTGGAGCTCTACCTATAGAGAAGCAGGTTTGCCGGTAACAGCGCTGCCTTCTTTCAGTTTCCGTTTCTTTTTCATCTGGTCGGCCAGCACGTATACATCACCGTATTCCTGGGAGAATTTCTCGGCGTCATATAAGATGGTGTCAATCTTGGAAACACTCTGCTGGTTCTCCTCTTTCTGAGTACCCATGATCTTATCCCAGAAAATGGTAATCATAGAAAGGAAGCAACCCACTGCCAAGTAGGCCAATACCCGCATAGCGGCTATGTCACTGTCATTGGAGGTAAACGCTATCACAAAGGTGCCAGCGAAGAAGGCAATGGCAATTACGGATGATAACTGTTCTCTTTTCATGGTTCCTAATGTTTATTGTTCCTGATTCTTTAAGACTTCGGATAACGCTTACTGTTATAAATACGCTTATCTGTCAGGAAAGTTACTAAAAATTCTTATACTATTACTAAAACTGATAATAATTTTGAATAAAAATCGTTTTAAATAGCCTTATTATAATATAGCAGGTTTTTAATAAATTCGATTCCAAGCCGCTGAGGCGGTTTCTATATACGCACTTGGGCTTGAGGTTCCTTGTATTGTTGTGCTCAAGTGAGAAAAAGACGTGAATATTTCTGGTTCGTTAGAAGATAGTTGCGTAGATAGCGGTAAAAATTACCCAATAACCTAGCAATAGACCACTCTCATGAATCTTACGCAGCGTTACCAGCTCTCTCTGGCCTTGCTCACCGACATGTACCAACTCACCATGGCCCAGGGCTACTGGAAAAAAGGAATGGCGGAGCAGGAAGCGGTGTTTCACCTGTACTTCCGGAAAAACCCTTTCAAAGGCGGCTATACTGTTAGTGCCGGACTGGCCGATGCCATTGATCTGCTCCGGCACTTCCAGTTTACTGCAACAGATCTGGACTACCTCCGCAGCCTCACCGGCAGCCAGGGACAGCCACTATTTGAGGAAGAATTTCTGGAGCACCTGCGCAAGCTCACGTTCAGTTGTGACGTAGATGCCATTCCCGAGGGAACGGTAGTTTTCCCAGACGAGCCGCTGTTGCGCATCAAAGGCCCCATGTTACAGTGTCAGCTTCTGGAAACACCTTTACTTACCATTCTCAATTTCCAGACATTAATTGCCACCAAAGCCGCCCGCGTGGTAGATGCCGCCCAGGGCGATAACGTGCTGGAGTTTGGCATGCGCCGCGCCCAGGGACCGGACGGAGCTTTGTCGGCGGCCAGGGCGGCGTTTATAGGAGGGGTGGGCGCTACGTCTAACCTGCTGGCCGGCCAGTTGTTCAACATCCCGGTGAAGGGAACCCACGCGCACAGCTGGGTGATGTCGTTTGACGAAGAACAGGAAGCGTTCAGGGCGTACGCCGATGTGTTTCCCCATGACTCCGTGTTCCTGGTAGACACTTACAACACGCTGGAGGGAATTAGAAAGGCCATTGACGTAGCTCAGAAAATGCGGGAGAACGGGCAGGAACTGAAAGGCATCCGGCTAGATTCCGGCGATTTAGCCTACCTCAGCATTGAAGGCCGGAAAATGCTGGATGAAGCGGGCTTCCCCGAAGTTTCTATTTTAGCCAGCAACGACCTGGACGAGCACCTCATCCAAAGCCTGAAACTGCAGGGCGCGAAGATTGACACCTGGGGCATCGGGACCAAAATGGTCACTGCCTATGACCAACCGGCGCTGGGCGGTGTTTACAAACTGGCCGCTTTCCGGCAATCTGGCGGCGAGTGGGAATACAAGCTGAAGCTTTCTGAGCAATTGATCAAGGTGTCTACGCCCGGCATCCTGCAGGTGCGCCGCTTTTACAAAGGCAACACCATTGTAGGTGACATGATTTACTCTGAGCCTTTGCAGATCAACGCCAGCGCCACCATGGTGCACCCCAATGACCCTACCCAACGCAAAAGCTTCTCTCAGGACTGCACCCACGAAGATCTGTTGGTGCCCATCTTCCGGACCGGAGAAGCCGTGTACTCCTCCCCTGACTTACCCGAGATCCAGAAGCGCACCAAGCAACAGCTCAGCCTACTGCACGAAACCTACCGCCGCTTCCTGAACCCCCACATCTACAAAGTAGGCCTGGAGGAACAATTGCACGAACTGAAAATGAACCTGGTGATTGAGCTGAGGAAAGGCGCGCAGAACGCGAAGGAATAAAGTAGTGGGCGTTTAGGGGCTGTTTTTGGAAAAAGAGCCCCTAAACGCAACAGGTAATTATTTCAGGAGATCCTGGCTTTGGACAAAGTGCCCGCCTTTGGCTAAGAGATCAGCTTTGGCTTTGGCGAAACCTTCCTGGTCTATGGCACGGGTGGCATCTTCTATGTAGTAAACCGCAAAACCTTCCTGCAAGGCATCTAAGGCCGTAAAATACACGCAGAAATCGGCGGCCAGGCCTAACAGGTATACTTCTGTGATGCCTCTGCCCCGCAGGTATTCGGCCAGGGCCGTAGACTTGAGGTGCCCGTTGTCATAGAATCCGCTGTAGGAATCTATCTTAGGGTTGGTGCCTTTCCGGAAGATGGCTTCTACCTGGTGCATCGCTAGAGCGGCGGAAAACTCGGCCCCAGCCGTCCCCTGCACGCAATGGTCTGGCCAGAGGACCTGATCCAGGCCGTGCAGCTGCGTCACCTCAAAAACCTTCTTGCCGGCATGCTGAGAGGCAAAGCTTTTATGGTTAGCCGGGTGCCAGTCCTGGGTTGCCACCACCAGATCAAACTGCGGTTGCAGCGCATTGGCCAGTGGGATAACCGCATCGCCCTGCGGCACCGCCAAAGCACCGCCCGGAAGAAAATCGTTCTGTAGGTCTATCAGAAGAAGAGCTTTCATAGCTGTAGTGGGTAAATCTGCTAGGTTCTGAATGCGTTAACGGGAAAAGGAATAGCTGGAGTTACCCTTCATGGTTTTCCTGACGGAAAAAAGGAGTGTATTCTACAATTTGCCGCTGTTCACCATGGCCCTGAGCTCCGGCAGCAGTTGGTACAGGTCTTCGCCGGGACAAGCGGTGGTGGCATTGTCTTTGTGCCCCGAAATATTGTCGCCGGAGATCTTCCAGCGTTTGGCAACCGCCAGCATGAGAGTTTTCAGGCTTTTGAGCTGCGCCTCGGTCACTTTCTCATTGTTGAAATTGCCCTCCAACACAATCAAAACGTGGCCCGAAGGATCATAAGGGGTGTTAGAGTCGCCCACATACTGCAACTGCCGACCTTCGCCAATGATACCGTCCACTGAAATGTAGAAATGGTAGGGCACATCGGCCCAGGGTTCTTTGATCCGACCATCGGAAAGAGGGCTGCGCTCCACTGAAAACTTCTGCAGGGCCTTGAGCTTCTGTTCCAGGGTGCGGCTGGCGTTTTGTTTGGTAGCAGTGTGGTGGATGGTGATTTTCTGCGGCACGTGCGTCTTCATGGGCAGTACAGGTTCCAAAGCTTCCCACTGGGCACGGGTTACCACAGGAACACCTTTGGGAATGGTAACAGTTTTGGCAGAACGGCAGGCGCCCAGGAGCAGCAACAGCGACAGGAAGCAGAGCGATTTTGTAGGTTTAAACATGGTTGGTGAAATGGTCAAGGTCTGTAAAAGTAGGCGAAAAAGCCGAAAGCAGTTGAAACGTTACCTCCTTACTTGCCCGTCTCCGCGCACAATCCATTTATAGCTGGTGAGTTCCTCTAGTCCCATCGGCCCCCGGGCGTGCAGCTTCTGGGTACTGATGCCTATCTCCGCACCCAGGCCAAACTGGGCTCCGTCTGTAAAAGCGGTGGAGGCATTGGCATAAACGGCGGCGGCATCTACCCTATTCAGGAAGGTTTCCAGAGCAACCGGGTCTTCAGACAGAATGGCTTCGCTGTGCTTGGAGCTATACCTGGCAATGTGGTCCAGGGCGGCAGATACATCCGGCACCGTTTTCACGGCCATTCTCAGGGCCAGAAATTCAGTGCCGAAATGTTCTTCCTGCGCGGCAAAAAGCAAGCGAGCCGGATAAGAGTCCTGCAAGCTTTGGTAAGCCAACGCATCTGCGAATAACTCAACCTGGGCCTGGGCCAAAGGTGCAACTAGGGCGGGAAGATCTGCCAGACGGCTTTGGTGTATCAACAGGCAATCCAGGGCATTGCAGACGCTCACCCGGCGGGTCTTGGCGTTGAAAATGATCTTTTTCCCTTTCTCCAGATCTGCCGCCGCATCAAAGTAGGTGTGCACAATTCCCGCTCCGGTTTCAATGACCGGTACTTTGGCGTTCTGCCGCACATAATCTATGAGAGCCTGGCTTCCTCTGGGAATCAGTACGTCAACATAATCAGTGGCCTGCAGTAATGCCTCGGTAGCCAACCGATCAGCGGGCAGCAGAGTGGCCACTTGGGGTTCAATGCCGTGCCTTTCCAGCACCCTATGAATCACGGAGGCAATGGCCTGGTTAGAAACGTCTGCGTCACTGCCGCCTTTTAAAATACAGGCGTTTCCGGTTTTAAAGCAGAGCGAAAAGACATCATAGGTCACATTAGGGCGGGCCTCATAGATTACTCCTACCACTCCCAGAGGCACCCTTACTTTGCTGATGGCAAGTCCATTGGACAGGGTTTTCTGCAGCAGAACTTCGCCTAAGGGAGAGCGCAGTTGGGCTACATTCTCCAGATCTTGGGCAATGTCCTGCAGCCGGGCTTCGGTCAGTTTCAGGCGGTCATATTTGGGGTCTTCCGGAGCCATGCGGTCCAGATCTTTGGCGTTTTCCGCCAGCAGAAACTCAGCCTGCTCGCGGGTAGCCGCCGCCACGTCTCTGAGCACGGCGTTAACCAGATCAGGTGACAGTGAACTGAGGGATCGGCTTGCGGCTTGGGCTTGCTGGAGATAACCGGTATAACTTGAATTGTCTTCTTGTGACATGTGGGTGACGAAAGCGGAACAATGGAGAATGGTTTAACTAATTTCAGGGTTCAGGAAGAGGTAATCATAGTGGACCAAGGGCTTCTGCTTTTGCTGGCCCACCCGTTCGAGTGCTTTTTCTGAACCATATTCGGCAATCCCGAAGCCCAGTTCCCGTTGCTGCTCGTCTATCAGTTTCACGATGTCGCCTTTCTGGAAGTCTCCTTCAATATGGAGTACCCCCACCGGCAACAGGCTGATGGCCTTCCGGGAGGTACAGAGCGCCGCTCTGGCGCCTTCATTAATCTTGATCACTCCCTTCGCGAACGTACCGGAGTGCGCAATCCATTTCTTTTTGCCGGAGGCCGATTTATCAGGCACAAAGCGGGTATGCTCCACCTCTCCTTTCAGCAGCTCCAGCAGCACATTTTGTTTTTTCCCATTCGCGATATGCACCGGAATGCCCAGCTGCGCCACCTTGCGGGCCATGTGGCATTTGGTGATCATGCCGCCCCGGCCAAACTGTGACCGCTGCGTAGACACAAAAGACGAAAAGCCGATGGTGGAGGCATCAATTTCCTGAATTACCTGGCTGGCGGGGTCTTTGGGATCACCGTTATAAATGCCGTTGACGTTGCTCAGGATCAGCAGCGCATCGGCATTCAGCATGGAAGCGATAAGGCCGGCCAGCTCGTCATTGTCGGTGAACATGAGCTCGGTGACAGAGATAACGTCGTTCTCGTTCACGATGGGCACCACATTGTTCTGGAGCAGCACCTGAAAACAGTTCTTCATGTTGAGGTAATGGCCCCGGTCCCGGAAGTCCTCTTTGGTCACCAATACCTGAGCGCTCACCAAGCCGTGGGCACTGAAAAATTGGGAGTAGGTATTGATAAGCTTTACCTGCCCCACAGCGGCCAGCAACTGACGCGCGCTTACGGCATCGGTTCGGTTCGCAAGTTGGATCAGGCTTCGGCCCGAGGCCACCGCCCCGGAGGAAACTACAATGACTTCTTTGCCCTGCTGCTTTAACGCCGCCACCTGTTCCACCAGGTGCTGCATACGAGCCTCATCTGGCATTCCGTCTTGCTGCGTGAGCACATTGGAGCCAATCTTGACAATGATACGCTTGTAATGAAATGACATGCTACTCTTTCCTTCTACTGAAAAAGTAATTTTAAAGCTTTTACTTCATTTGGCCTACACTTTTGCAATAAAGTTGGTTATCCCGTATTAAAATATACACCATATACCCATGTATAGCAGCATCTTCATAACTGAGTTCCTTGGCGAACGCCTATGCTCTAATATGTTTTAAATACAAACTTCCTTTGCGTTTAGGGGCTCTTTTTGGAAAAACAGGCTCTAAACGCAAAGGCCTTAAAATCAGCCGTTTTCATTAGAGCAACCACGTTCTAGTGCTTTAAAAATCAACTTCTTATATACTTTTATTAGTGCGTCTGTATGCTTTATAGCTAGGCAAAACTCTATTCCTGAACAATCTCCCGAAAAACTTTTTGTCTACTATTAATACAATTAGGTTTATCATCAACAGGAACTCTTTTCAGAATTATTTCATTGCACATTCAACTTATACAAGCTTTTAGGCCTTATATAGTTGAATTAGATGAAGATAAAGCTTTACCATCCTCTTGTTAAATTCATAATTTTTCTTTTAATTTGCACTTGCTATTCGTCTTCGATTAGTGCCCAAACCGGCAGCTGGGTTCCCGCTCAGGCAGATTTGAGCTATCCGCGTACGCTATTAAAAGCCGCGCAAGTACCTAATGTGCAGCAGGCAATCACCTCCGGAATTCGGTACACACTTTATTCGGGGGTGTACAGCAATGTGACAGGTTCGGCAACGGCCAATAACACTTCTTCCAATGACCGGCGGGCGAGGGCCACTTTTGCCAAAAACGCCGCCTTTGTAGCGCTCCTGAACCGGAAACCCAGCGGGGGCACCGTCATCCAGCTTTCAGAGGCTGAACGCGCCGCCTTCGTTTCCAAATCGAAAAAGCTGCTGGAGGGCATCAACACCGCTGTGGAGGTGTACGCCTCTTTCTCCGGGGCCACGTACACCGAGTGGCAATGGCGATCAAAGGAATTGATTGATTACATGGTGGCCTATGACTTGCTGAGGGGCTCGGGTGAACCTATAGATTCTCTGGTTACCGCCCGGGCTAAGCTACAGGAATTTGCGGGGAACCTGTACAAACAGTCCATCACCCCCTTCTTCGGCACTACATTTTATGGGTCCATCAAGAACAACCACACCTTAATGACTGCCTCGGCCTTAGGCTTGGCAGCGGTGGTACTGAACGATGTGGGCGGCACAGATGCCTGGATGCAGCCCACCAACTGGATCAACACCGGCCTCTACCACATGGACAACGTTCTCTGGCGCGATGCCAACCGCCAGTCTGACCCCAATGTGCTGACCGGCTACGCCGAAGGACCCTACTACTTCAAGTACGCTTTCCTCAACTGTCTGCCCTTCATCCGGTCCATGGGGAATTTCCTGCCCGATGTGGCCATGAATTACACCTACGGCACCACCACCCGCAGCATCCGGAACCCATACTTTGACCCCAGCTATGACCTGCTGTACGACTGGATTTCCGCCATTCAGATGCCAGACGGGCGTTTTCCGGCGCTGGAAGATTCCTATATTGACATGGGCATGCCCGAACTGGCCCTCACCGGCAAAAGCAAGTACGTGAACCCCATGGCCTTTTCCAATCTTTCTACCAAACAGCTGAACACTCTGGCAAAGCAGCTGAAAGATGCCACTGTAGACATGCGGGCGGCTTTTCTCGCCTCCAATGTGCCTTTCTCCACCCCTGCCCACCAACCGCTCACGGCGCTGCCGCAAAGCGGGAATCTGGTCTTCAGATCGGGCAATGACACGCTGGCCAGCTACCTGCACGTGTACGGTAAAAACGGTTTGTCGCAGAAAGTCTCCGGCGGCCACAACCACGGCGATGCCAGTTCTTTTATTCTGCACGCCAAAGGGCAATTGCTAGCCCTGGACCCCGGTTATTTGAGCAGCACCAACCGAGGCGCGGTGGGCGAAGGAGTGCACCACAACCTGATATTAGTAGACGGGGCCGGTCCGGCCATGGGCACGGCGGGAGCCACCAATGACGCCGAAGGCTTTATCCAGAATACTTTCAGCAACGGCCGCCTCAGCTACGGCGAAGTGAAAACCACCTACCGCGGCGCGGAGATCACCCGTAAAACCCTTCACGTCCGGAACAACTACTTCCTGATCGCCGATGCCGTGACCTCTACCAGTGCCCACACCTACACCTGGCAATTGCACGGCTATGGCTTAGAGGGAGGCACCGCCGTCACCGGCACGTTCACCGACAGCCTGGCGGCCCACGAAGGCATCTGGCAGAAAAACGGTGTAAACCTGAAAGCCCACGTCACGGCCACCGATGGCGCCTCTGGCTACGTAAAGGCAACCAACAGTCACGAGCTTACCTACAACACCACCGAAAACCACACCACTCTGCAAGTGCAGAAAACGGGGGTAGCGCAAACGCAGTTCTTGTCCCTCTTGCAGCCCTACACCACCACCTCGGCTGATGTGAAGACGGAAAGCACGCTTCAGGTGGCGGCCCTGTCCTCAGCGGAAACCGAGTATCAGGATCTGGCCTTCGCCCAAGGCGATACCAGCACCGTGACCCTGAACAAATTGGCCGAGCCCCTCACCTCAGATGCGCGCTTCACCTTCTTTTCGCTGAACAAGGCTGGCCATTTCTCCCAGGCGTTTCTGGAAAACGGACGGCAGCTGCAATACGGTTCTAAGGTGGTGCTGCAATCCAGCCAACGGGTGAACAGCCACTGGGAACGCCAGAGCGATCTCGCCTACGCAGGTTACGTCAGCGATGCCACCGTGCTCACCTTAGCCATGGAGGCGGCTCCATCGTCGGTGACCGGAGACCAGGTGGCTTTTTCCCGCTATGATCCCATCAAAAAGAACCTGATCGTCTCTTTCACCGGTTCCTCAGCCTTTAGGGTGACGCTTGCAATGACCACCTTACCCGTAGAATTGACTCACTTCAGCGCGAAAAGGGTGCGGCAGCAGGTACAACTGAACTGGAGCACCGCTTCCGAAAAGCAGAACGCAGGGTTTGAGGTGTACCGGAAATCTGCCTCGGCCCCGGAATTCATGAGAATCGGGTTTGTGCCCGGCAGGGGGAACAGCACCACAGCCTCACAATATGTTTTCCTTGATGAAACGGCCCCCTCTGAGACTGTCTATTACCAGCTCAAGCAGTTAGATGAAGACGGATCGTTTGAAATGTCTTCAATGGTGGCGGTAAAAGGCTCTGAGGAACAAAAGGTTGAGATAACCGTGTTTCCGGTGCCCAGTAATGAAATGGTGCAGGTGCAGTGTGCTGGTGTGGCGGGTCAGGTAGAGGCTCGGTTGCTCAACAGCAAGGGACAGCTTCTGCTCCGTCAAAAGTTTACCGGCCAAACCCAACTCTCTACCCTGCCCTTAGCTCCGGGTATGTATTATTTGCAGGTACTGGACCTGAACGGAAAACCCGTTGCGGCCACTAAGAAAGTGCTGGTGCAACACTAAGCAAAGCCGTATGGCGTTTAGCGGCTCTTTTTCCAAAAAGAGCCGCTAAACGCCATACGGCTTAATATCCCAAACGAAAGCCCCGCTGGTGCAAGACAAGCGGGGCTTTCGTTTGGGCACAAGCACTACTTTTTCTTGAAGCCCTGAATGAAATTTCTGGTAAAATCTGACAGCACCAGCGTTCCGCTGATGCCGGCACGTTCCACCAGCAATTGGTCCCAGTGCTCCGTTCCCTGCCAGAACACCTGTTTCAGGGCGGTGAGGGCCTCCGGATTGTACGCGGCCAACTTAGCGGCGAAGGCCTGCACCGCGGCGTCCATTTCCTCTACGCTATCAAACACCTCGGCGTACAGGCCTTTCTCCTGAGCCCACTCGGCGCTTCTGAACTCAGTGGCATCTAAGGATAACTGTGAGAAAGCCGCCAACCCAATCTTCCGCTCCACGGCCGGCCCCACCACAAACGGCCCGATGCCCACAGCTATTTCGCTCAATTTTACCGCCGCGTGCTGCGTGGCGAAGCAATAGTCTGTGGCGGCGGCCACGCCAACTCCTCCGCCAATGGCTTTGCCCTGCACCCGTCCAATCACAATCTTGGTGCAGGTGCGGCAAGCGTTGATCACCTTCGCGAAGCCGGAGAAAAACGCCAGCCCCTGCTCTTTGTCTTCAATGGAGATGAGTTCATCAAAAGAAGCGCCGGCGCAGAAGGTTCTCTCCCCCTCGCTTTTGAGCACAATGACCTTCACCCGCTCGTCTTGCCCTGCTTGTGTAATGGTATGGGCCAACTCATTTAAAATTGCGCCTGGCAATGAGTTATGCGAGGGATGGAAAAAGGAAATGATGCCAATTCCGGCTTCGTCTAGGGCAAGGGTTACGTGACCTGTGTCTGTCATTTTTGCTTTATATTTCTAATCATTACTTAAAACTGGCGCGAGTCTCCAGACTCGTGCAAATGGGTAAAGGATAGTCTCTGTCTATCCTTGCTGCCCCAGCAGCAATCTCACGCATGGCGAAATGCACCTCCTTCCTTTCCGGCGAGTCTGGAGACTCGCAACATCCCATGTCACGAGACTGGAGTCTCGCGACAGAATCATTATTTCCCGATTAGCGGCTCTTTTTCTAAAAACAGCCGCTAATCAGGAAATCTAATCCATCCAGAATTTTCAAATTCCCAAATCTCCAAATCACCCCTGGTCCAGTTTCTTCACCATGGTCATGATGGTGGCAATGGCTACCGTTTCGCCGGTTTCGTCGGTTACGTCTACGAGCCATTTCACAATGCCTTTGGCTACGTCTTCCTCGCTGCGTTTCTCCTGGGCGATTTTCTCTTTCACCGTGAGCTTCACCCCGATGGTCATGCCGGGGTAAACTGGTTTGGTGAAACGGCAGTTTTCCAGTCCGTAGTTCAGGAGCACCGGGCCTTTCTTGGGGTCCACGAACATGCCGGCCGCCTTGGAGAGAATGTAATAGCCGTGGGCCACTCGGCCGGTGAACAAAGTCCCTTCAAGCGAGGTAGCATCTACGTGCGCGTAGAAATGGTCTCCGGAGACGTTGGCGAAGTTGGTGATATCGGCTTCGGTGACGGTGTGCCGGTGGGTGACCCAGGTTTCGGAGATTTCCAGCTCCTCAAAGTGTTTCCGGAACGGGTGTACGTCATTTTCTATCTGTTTGGCCCCCTGTTGGTACACGCCCGTAATGGCGGTGACCATGGTGGGCGAACCCTGTATGGCCACGCGCTGCATGAAATGCTTCACGCCGCGCTTGCCGCCCATCTCCTCGCCGCCGCCCGCCCGGCCCGGACCGCCGTGGATGAGCATGGGCATGGGCGAACCGTGGCCGGTGCTTTCCTTGGCGCAGTCGTTGTTCAGGATTAAGATCCGTCCGTGGTGCGTGGCCGCGCCTAAGGCAAATTCCTGCGCAATGGCCGGGTCTGCCGTGGCGATGGAGGAGACCAACGAGCCTTTGCCCATCTTGGTGAGTTCAATGGCCTCGTCCAGGTTTTTATACGGCAGAAGGGTGGCCACCGGCCCGAAGGCCTCCACCTCATGCGTGTCTGTGAAACGGAACGGCTCCGGGTTGAGCATGACAATGGGCGAAATGAACGCGCCTTTCTGGGCATCGGCGCCAATGACGTCCACCTTCTCCAGATCGCCGTAAATAATGGGCGTCTGGCGGGCCAATTCGGTCACCTGCTCCTTCAATTTCGCCAGCTGCTCCCGGCCCACCAAAGCGCCCATACGCACGCCTTCAGCCAGCGGGTTCCCGATGGCCGTTTTGGAAAGTTCGCGCCCCAGCGCAATTTGCACGTCCTCCACCAGTTTCTCCGGCACCAGCGCCCTCCTGATGGCGGTACATTTCTGCCCGGCTTTAGACGTGATTTCCTTCCGGATCTCCTTGATAAACAAATCAAACTCTGGGGTACCCGGTACAGCGTCTTCGCCTAACACCGCGCTGTTAAGCGAATCGGCTTCCATGGTGAACGGCACCGCTTCCTGAATGAGCCGGGGGTGCGCCTTGAGTAATCGCCCCGTATGCGCCGAGCCGGTGAACGTGACCACATCCTGAAACGTCACGTGGTCCAGAATCCCTTCGCCGGTACCGGTTACTAATTGCAGTGCGCCTTCGGGCAGGAGCTTGGAGGCAATGATCTCGCGCACCACGGCCTCGGTCAGGAAAGCGGTGATGGGGGCCGGTTTCACAATGGCAGGCATTCCGGCCAGCAGGTTCACGGCGATTTTCTCTAACATGCCCCACACCGGGAAGTTGTACGCATTGATGTGTACCGCCACGCCTTCCTTGGGTACCAGAATGTGATGCCCCATGAACGTGCCGCCCTTGGACAACCCGATGGGATCATCTTCCACGTAGTACGGTTTGTCTGGAAACTGCCGCCGCAACGAAGCATACGCAAACAGATTCCCAATGCCGCCTTCAATGTCTACCCAGCTGTCGGCACGGGTGGCACCGGTGCGGTAGCTGAGTTGGTAGAAGGCCTCTTTTTTTGACGTGAGGTGCAGCGCCAGGGCTTTGAGCATGCGGCCCCGCTCCTGGAACGTCATTTTCCGGAGGGCTCTGTTGCCTTTGGCGCGGGCGAACTCCATCATGGCGTTGAAGTCCAGTCCACCGCTATAACTGGTGTACAGGTGCTCCCCGGTTACGGCATCCAAAATCTCGCTTTCTTTTCCAGAACCCGGCGTCCATTCGCCCAAGGCGTAATTCTGCACTACTGCGTTCATATCTGTAGTTGTTAGTTGCTGGTGGTTAGTCTTTAGTTTCAGTTGTCCGGTTGGGCTCTTTCATCCGTCTTTGTCATCCTTTCTAATTAGCGAACCCTACCTCCTCTTTGTCATCCTGAAAGGACCTTGTGGGCGAACGGTAATTGTGTTTATTCAAAGCTTTTCTAGTTCGCCCACAAGGTCCTTTCAGGATGACATTACCCTTAATTCTATCACTATGCTTTGTTTGCAATATTTGCGTGCACCTGCCATTTCAGTTTCTGCGTTATGAAGCTGATTTCTGAAAAACAGGCTCTAAACGTAATCCCTACTCGCCTTTCCTTTCGTTCCAGGTTTGGTAGTGGGCCTGCTGTTTCTGCCGGTTGGCGGGCACTTCACGCAGCGGTTCACAAGGCTTCAAAGTCGCGTAGCAATCAGCCGGAAGCTGCATGTAAATCTGGGTGCCTTCGGTTTTCCATTGCAGCATCTCATCGGTTACCTGCTTCACAATCTTGTGCGGGTTGCCTACCACCACGCTGCGCGGTGGAATCTGCTCATCGGCGCGTACAAAGCAGAGGGCTCCTACCACACTTTCATCACCGATTTCCACCCGGTCCATGATCACTGCGTTCATGCCCACCAGCACGTTCCGGCCAACGGTGGCCCCGTGGATGATGGCGCCGTGCCCAATGTGGGCCATTTCCTTCAGGTGTACGGTGGTGCCGGGGAACATATGGATGGTGCAGTTTTCCTGCACGTTGCAGTTGTCTTCAATGATGATCTCGCCCCAATCACCCCTGATGGCCGCGCCCGGACCCACGTACACGTTCTTCCCGATGATCACATTGCCCGTGACCGTGGCCTGCGGATGCACAAACGCGCTCTCATGCACCACCGGAACATAGCCGTTGAACTCGTAGATCATACCCGTTCAATAATGGCGGCGTAGCCCTGCCCCACCCCCACGCACATGGTCACCAAGGCATAGCGCTTGTTCTGTTTGTGCAATTCAATGGCCGCCGACTGTAGGATTCTGGCCCCGCTCATGCCCAGCGGATGTCCCAAAGCAATAGCGCCGCCGTTGGGGTTGATGCGCGGGTCCTGGTCCTCAATGCCCAACCCACGCACGCACGCCAGCACCTGCGAGGCAAAGGCTTCGTTGATTTCAATCAGGTCGATGTCATTCAGGGTGAGTCCGGCTTTTTTCAGGGCTATCTGCGTGGCGGGCACCGGCCCGAACCCCATGTATTTAGGCTCTACACCGGCGGCCCCCATGGACACAAAGCGGGCTTTGGGAGTGAGGTTGTGCTGTTTAAGACCTTCTTCTGAGGCGAACAGCAAAGCCGCTGCGCCGTCGTTCAGGCCGGAGGCGTTGCCCGCCGTCACGGTGCCTTCTTTGTGGAAGGCCGGGCGAAGTTTGGCCAGCACTTCCAGGGTGGTGGTTGGCTTGATAAACTCATCCTGCGCGAACACTTTGGGTTCGCCTTTCTTCTGCGGAATGTTCACGGGCACAATTTCCTCTGCGAATCTGCCGGCTTCCTGGGCCTTTGCCGCTTTCTGCTGCGACCATAGCGCAAAGGCATCCTGGTCTTCACGGGTGATGCCCTCGCGGCGGGCCAGGTTCTCGGCGGTTTCGCCCATGCCATCGGTCCCGAATACTTCATGTATCTTTGGGTTCACGAAACGCCACCCGAAGCTGGAGTCAAACATCTGGGCATCGCGGCCGAAGGGGGTGCTGGTTTTGGAGATCACCCAGGGACCGCGGGTCATGTTCTCCAGGCCGCCCGCGATGAGTAAGTCGCCGTCGCCGCACTGGATGGCCCGCGCCGCCGCTACCGCCGCCGACAAGCCCGAGGCGCAGAGCCGGTTCACGGTTTCGCCGGGCACCGAGAACGGCAGCCCCGCCAGCAGCAAGGACATACGAGCCACGTTGCGGTTGTCTTCGCCGGCCTGGTTCGCGCAGCCCATGATCACCTCGGCAATGGCCGCCGGATCCGCCGAAGGGTTCCGTTTCATCAGTTCCTGCATCACCAAGGCCCCCAGGTCATCGGGCCGGACGGTGGCTAAGCTCCCGCCAAAATTCCCGATAGGAGTTCTAATGCCGTCTACTATATATGCTTGCTTCATTCTCTGTTATGTGGTTCAACCTAAAATATTTTAGGTATGATATTTTCATTGTTCAGTATCTGTCCCCCTTTGAAGGGGGTAGGGGGATTATTTCTCGTGCTGATTTTAACTACAGCCCATTCAATTTTTATGGCCATTTGCTTCGTGGCATCTGTTTTTCAGGCATTCCACTTACTTGTCATCCCCCTACCCCCTTCAAAGGGGGACGGAATGCGTAGGCTCTGTACTTAACTTACTATTTTGCGTTTAGCGGCTCTTTTTCCAAAAACAGCCCTTAAACACCATTTGAAAAGAATATCATCAGTTATAGAAGTAAATCAGCTACTGAGTGGCTTATCTCACTCCTTTGCGTTTAGCGGCTCTTTTTCTGAAAACAGCCGCTAAACGCAAGGCTAGTGCTACGGGAAAAAGGTTCGGTTCTCTCGCACCATTCTGCGGAGCAAAGGGCTGGCGCGGTAGCGGTCCTCGTGGTACTCGTGGTAGAGACTGTCCAGGGTTTCCAGCAAGGTGGACAGCCCCAGTTCATCGGCCCAGGCTAGGAGGCCTTTGGGGTAATTGACGCCTTTGGTCATGGCCAGCTCCAGGTCTTCTTTGGAAGCTACGTTCAGCGCCAGAGCGTCTACGGCTTCATTGATGAGCATGGCCAGCACGCGATGCAGAATGGTTTGTCCCAATGCTTCGTCTTTGGTAGGTTGCGGTTGCGAGGCTCCTTCGCGGTAATCATAGAACCCACGTTCAGACTTCCGGCCGTAATAGCCGGCTTCAAACAGACGCTTCTGGGTGAAGGAAGGCTTGTAGCGCGGGTCATAGAAGAAGGACGTGAACACCGACTCGGTGACGCGGTAGTTGACGTCGTGTCCAATGAAATCCATGAGCGTGAACGGCCCCATTTTGAAGCCGCCCAGTTCGGTCATAGCCCAGTCAATGGTGGCGATGTCTGCTATGCCTTCTTCCAGAATGCGCAAGGCTTCGCCGTAAAATGGCCGGGCCACCCGGTTCACGATAAAGCCGGGGGTATCTTTGGCCATCACCGGCACTTTGCCCCATTGCAGCACCAGTTGCTTGATCTCCTCGGCGAGCCCCGCATCAGTTTGCACCGCGGGTATGACTTCTACCAACGGCATGAGCGGAGCCGGATTGAAAAAATGGATACCAATGCAGCGCTCCGGTTTCTGGCAGGCGGCCGCAATGGAGGCAATGGACAAAGAGGAAGTGTTGCTGGCCAGGATACAGTCCTGCGGCACAATCATTTCCACCTCTCTGAACAGATTCTGCTTTACCTGCAAGTCTTCCACCACCGCCTCAATGACCAGGTCACAATCCCCGAAATCCTGATAAGACTCCGTGAAATGGAGGCGGTCCGTGATGTCCATGACGGCTATTTCAGAGATCTTGCCTTTGGACGACAGTTTGCCCAGCGCTTTTTTGATCTGCTGCGCGGCCCGTTCCAGCGCCTGCGAGTTCTTGTCCAGAAGATGCACCTTATGCCCCGCCGTCGCGATGACCTGGGCGATGCCCGCTCCCATGGCCCCGCTGCCAATAATGCCTACTATCATTGCCCCGTGAAGTTTGGTTTACGTTTCTGAATGAAGGCCTCTACTCCTTCTTTGAAATCAGCGGTTTGTCCGGCATGTTGCTGGTAGACCGCCTCCTGCTGCAACTGTTCCTCCAGCGTGTGCTGAAAAGTCTTGTTGAGGAGTTGTTTGGTGAAGGCCAGCCCTTTGGTGGGCATTTGCGCCAAGCGCTCCGCCAGCGTTTTTACCTCGTTTTCGAAAATATCGTCTGGAAACGTCTTGTAGATCATGCCCATCTGCACGGCTTCCGGCGCGCTTACTTTATCGCCGGTCATCATGAGGGCCGAGGCGCGTTGCATGCCAATCAGGCGCGGCAGGAAGAACGTACCGGCGCTGTCTGGAATCAAGCCGATTTTGCTGAACGCCTGAATAAACGAAGCCGATTCTTTGGCAACTACAATATCACACGCCAACGCTAAATTGGCTCCCGCCCCGGCGGCCACTCCGTTCACGGCGGCTATCACAGGCTTGTTCAACTGGCGCAGCAACAGGATGATGGGGTTGTAATGCTGCACCACAATCTCAGAGATTTCCATGCTGCCGGGGCCGGTGGCTTCGGCTAAATCCTGTCCGGCGCAGAAAGCTTTCCCCTCGCCGGTGAGCAACACGGCCCGCACGGAATCATCAGAAGCGATGGCTCTGAGGTGGTCCTGCAAGGCCAGCGCCATCTCGCGGTTGAAGCTGTTGAAAACGTTGGGCCGGTTAAGCGTGAGCGTGGCCACGCCGTTTTCCAGAGAATATTTGATGAAATCAGTTTGGTTCATAGGTTTATTTGAGGCACTTGAAGTAGTCAAAGGGCTCCAGGCAGGCCTCGCATTGGTAATGCGCCTTGCAGGAGGTGGAGCCGAACTGGCTGATCAATTTGGTATTTTCTGAGTGGCACCGGGGGCAGCGCACCACTGGGTCGCGCCCGAAGAGCGCGTGGATGTCGCCGTTGGGTTCTACGGGCGGCGCAATGCCGTATTCCTCCAGCTTCCGTTTACCTTCGGGCGTGAGCCAGTCGGTGGTCCAGGCGGGACTGAGTTGGAGATCCACGGCTACATTATTAAACCCTTTGGAGAGCAGCTTCAACTTCACATCGGCGGCGATGGTGTTCATGGCCGGGCAACCGGAATAGGTTGGCGTAATGGTCACCTGCACCCGGCCGTCTTCCTGCACCTGCACCTGGCGCAGCACGCCCAGGTCCAGAATGCTCAGGACCGGAATCTCGGGGTCAGAGACCTCTTCCAGCAGTTTCCATATTTTCTCTTCGGTGGTCAATTTTGGGGTAGTAAGTTGCAAGTAAATGGGGTGCTTTATAGGGCATTGTTTTTCTTCACGGTGTCCTGCTAGTGGTTCCCGGCGAGTCTGGAGACTCGCTTCATCCCAAATCCCGAGACTTCAGTCTCGCGCCAGCAGGTCTCTTCTACTATTATTAGACTCAGGACTCAAGACTCAGGACTCAGGATTCTTTACCACTCCAGCCCCGGGTAGGCCCGTTGCAGGTATTGCAGTTCTGTTAAGATGTAGCCCAGGTGCTCTGAGTGCCGACCGGTCTTGCCGCCTTTCTGCATGAATACGTTCTGCGGAACCTCCAGCGTGGCTTCCGCGAAAACTTTGGCAACGTGCGCTTCCCATTGCGGAAGGAGTGTGGCGTAGTCTGGGATGATTCCGGCTTGTGCCAGTTGCTGCTCCGTATCGGTCATCATAAAGAGCTCACCGGAGAACATCCACAGATTGGCAATGGCTTTCTGGAGGCGGCGCTTGCTTTCCTCAGTTCCGTCGCCCAAGCGGATTACCCATTCTGAGCTCCATTTGAGGTGATAGCTGGCTTCTTTGAAAGCCTTGGCCGCAATGGCCGCCAGTCGCTGGTCAGGGCTGTTTTGGAGGTCTTTCAGCAAAAAGAAGTGAAAACCGTCAAAGAGAAACTGCCGCAGAATGGTGTGGGCGAAATCGCCGTTGGGTTGTTCCACCAGCAGCGGGTTCTTGTACTCCACGGCCTCGCGCAGGTAGGCTAGATCATCCTCAGAACGGCCTTTGCCCTCCAGTTCGGCGGCGTATTGGTACAAGCTGCGGGTTTCGCCAATCAAATCCAAGGCGATGTTGGCCATGGCCAGGTCCTGCTCCAGAATGGGCCCGTGGCCGCACCACTCAGACAGGCGGTGCCCCAGAATAAGACTGGTATCTGCCAGTTGCAGGGTGTAGTCCAGAAGCAGCGCCCGGAGCTCCGGGGTATAGTCCTGCACCGCAGGGCTTTGGGTATGTTGAAGGTCCATGGCGCTTACATGTTTTTGATTTCGGCGGGCACCTCGTAGAACGTGGGGTGGCGGTACACTTTGTCGTTGGCCGGGTCAAAGAACGCCGCCGACTCGTCTGGGTTAGACGCGTGGATGTTCCTGGACTCCACCACCCAGATGCTCACCCCTTCCATGCGGCGGGTATAGACATCGCGGGCGTTCTGGATCGCCATCTCGGCATCGGCGGCGTGCAGGCTGCCTACGTGTTTATGGTCAAGGCCTTGTTTGCTCCGGATGAAGACTTCCCAGAGCGGCCATTCTTTCTGATGACTCATAGTGCGTGAATGTGTGATTGAGTGGATGTACTCCTCTTATAAACTTACTTCGCTTGATCTGCGGCTTCGCGCTGGGCGCGTTTCTGGGCATGGGCAAGGGCGGCTTCGCGCACCCAGGCTCCTTCCTCGTGCGCTTTCACGCGGGCGTTGATGCGGTCTTTGTTGCAGGGACCGTTGCCTTTCACCACATTCCAGAATTCCTCCCAGTCCACGTCGCCGAAGTCGTAACCGTTTTTGGCTTCGTTCCACTTCAGGTCTTTATCCGGCACGGTGAGGCCCAGGAACTCGGCCTGCGGCACCATCATGTCCACGAAGCGCTGGCGCAGCTCATCGTTGGTGAACCGCTTGATCTTCCAGCGCATGGACTGCTCGGTGTTCGGCGATTCCTCGTCCTTGGGCCCGAACATCATGAGCGTAGGCCACCACCAGCGGTTGAAGGCTTCCTGCGCCATCTGCTTCTGCGCCGGGGCACCGTTGCACAAGCTCATCATGATCTCAAAGCCCTGCCGCTGGTGGAAGCTTTCCTCCTTGCACACCCGCACCATGGCCCGGGCGTAGGGCCCGTACGAGGTGCGGCACAGCGGTACCTGGTTCATGATGGCGGCCCCGTCCACGAGCCAGCCAATGGCCCCAATGTCGGCCCAGGAAAGGGTTGGATAGTTGAAGATGCTGGAATATTTGGCTTTGCCCGAATGCAGGTCATTAATCATCTGGTCGCGGGAAGTGCCCAGGGTTTCGGCGGCGCTGTAGAGGTAGAGTCCGTGGCCCGCCTCGTCCTGCACTTTGGAGAGCAGAATGGCTTTGCGCTTGAGCGAAGGGGCGCGGGTAATCCAGTTGCCCTCGGGCAACATGCCTACAATCTCTGAGTGGGCGTGCTGCGAAATCTGGCGCACCAGCGTTTTGCGGTACTGCTCGGGCATCCAGTCTTTGGGTTCAATGCGGATCTCGTTCGCGATTTTCTCCTCAAACTGCTCTTCCAATGATTTTTCAACGATGGTTTCCATACGCGTTCTTTTCTTTCTTTGCCTGTTCTTCTGCTTTAGGTTTAGGGCCTGTTTTTGGAAAAAGAGCCGCTAAACGTCCGTCAATCGTTCTCCCGTAGGCTACTATTGGTCAAAATCTACCACTACCCGCTCGGTCAATGGCCGGGCCTGGCAGGTGAGTACGTAGCCGGCGGCAATCTCATCGGGTTCCAAGGAGTAGTTTACGTCCATCTCCACCTGGCCTTCCAGCACTTTGGCGCGGCAGGTGCTGCACACGCCGCCCTTGCAGGAGTACGGCACATCGGCCCCGGTTTCGGCGGCGGCATCCAGAATGGTATTGCCGTAGTACGACATCTCCAGGTTGAGGTAGTGGCCGTCCAGTTTGATCTGCACCTTGCTCAGTTTGTCTTCCTCCCCGGCGGGACGCTCTTTGCGCTGCGCGGCGGCTTTCTCGCTTTCGCCGGTGGTGAACAGCTCAAAATGGATGTTCTCCCTGGGCACCCCGGCCTCTTCCAACGCCTCCTTCGCCCCGAAGATCATTTCCTCCGGTCCGCAGATAAAGCACTCGTCCACCTCCTCGGCCTTGATGATTTTCTCCAGGAACAGCTGCGTCTTCTGCTTGTCAATACGGCCGAAGAGCAGATCGGTGTCGCCGTGCTCGCGGCTCAGGATGTGGTAGAGGCTAAAACGCTCCAGAAACTTGTTCTTCAGGCCTTCAATCTCTTCTTTGAACATGATGGAGTTGCGCCCGCGGTTGCCATACAGCAGCAGCACCTGGCTCTTGGGCTCGGTGAGCAGAATGGTTTTGATGATGGACAGGATGGGCGTGATGCCGCTGCCCGCCGCCACCATGAGGTAACTTTTCTGCTGTTCTGGGTGCAACTCTGTATAGAACCGGCCCATGGGCGGCATTACCTCCAGCTCCTCACCGGGCCGCAGGGCCTCATTGGCGAAGGAGGAGAAACGCCCCTGCGGAACTTTCTTGATGGCGACCTTCCACTCGTTCTCCAGCGGACTGGAGCAGATGGAATAGGAACGCCGCAGCTCCTCCCCTTCGTGCAGCCGCCGGAACGTGAGGTACTGCCCCTGGGTGTACCGGAAGGTATCCTGCAGGTCCTGGGGCACGTCTAAGGTCACGGTCACGCAGTCGTGGGTCTCGCGATGAACGCTTTTTATTCTGACTTTATGAAATCTGCTCATGGTTTCTCTTTCTCCAGACCATTGAATAAGATGGTGAGGATGGTGTTTTCTAATTCTTCCGGCGAAACACCCCGGTTGGGTTTCCACCACAGCTCTACCCACCGCACCGCCGACAGCAGCGTGAACAGCGCCACCGACGCATTCACTTCCTGCAACTCCCCGGCCTGCACCCCCTGCTCAATAAAAGAAGCCAGTTTTTTCTCATACCGGCTTCTCAGGTTCTTGAACTCCTGCAAAGGCTCCGGGGAGAGAAACTTCCAGTCATTATTAGCCACGGAAACGGCCGGTCCTTTGGTGGTCATGAGCCGGATGTGCAGCCCAATGAGCGCCTTCAGTTTCTGGGTGATGGGCTGCTGCGCCTGCTCAATCTCGGTGAGTTGGGTAATATAGGTGTGGGCGATGTCAAAACAGATGGTTTTCAGGATCTCGTCCTTGGAGCTGATGTAATGGTACATGGTGGCGGCATCCATCCCCACCTGCTCGGCCAGGTCGCGCATAGACGTGCCCCCAAAGCCTTTCTCCTTGAAAAGTTTGGCGGCTTCCTCTATGATAAACTCCCGGCGGATGTCCTTCTTTTTCTTGGCCATGTACGTTGTTCCGCTTCGGCGAAAGCTTCTAGCGCATCCTTATATGACACCTGCTGCCCTCACTGAAACTTCTTCCTTTAACAAGTATAGAGAGATTATACTTAAAAGTCAAATGTTTGTTTGAAAATATTAGTCTAACAGAAAAGCCCCGCCAGTACTTCCACTGACGGGGCTTTTCTATTGCAACCAATGCTTACCGGTCTCGCCAGAGGTACACAGTTAATCGTTCTTCACCAGGAATTCATAGCGTTTGTTTTCCTTCTCATCCAGGATGCAAACAAATTCGCCGGTTTTAAGGGGTTGGTCCAGCACCAATCTGCCAGAGTTCTTGTAACCGGAAACACCAGCCACAATGGCCGGAGAAACAATAGAAGCCTCTAACTTGGTCCTCAGGCGCTCCTGCCCGGTGGCATCCAGCACCAATACCGTGAACAATTTTGGGTCAACAGAAGCAGCCGTGTACCTTAGGATATCTATTAAAAGAATACCGCCGGTGGGCACCTTGGCCAGTTCTTCCTTCTTCAGAGCCTCGTTCCATTTTTTTGCTCGGGCATCTCGCTGCACTTTCGCCTTCAGTTCTTTGGGCGTGTCATAAACAACGGCGGTGGTACGGTTAAGCGTCACGTCCAGGATGTTCAAATCCTTGGTGGGCAACGGCTGCTCGTGCTTTTTTACGCCCTGCGCAGCCGCAATTACTGGAAGTAGTAGGACAATAGAAAGTAAAATTTTTCTCATATTTAACTAAGTAGGTTTAACCATAACAAACTTAATTTTAAACAGCCACATCCGCAATTCCTCTAAAAAATAAACTGGTTAAAATTTAATCATAATCTTAGCTCCTCCACCTAACCGGCAAAGCTACTACTGCCTTCTAGATGCTTCATTGAACATATTTATAGAGAATTATCTATATAAGCCTTTTTACCAAGCAAAGCACTGATGCAGATCAGTCTTCTTTAATTGGATTTAAGTAAATATCACTTTTTAAACATTATTTCATACATTAAATATAGGATTAATCATAAACTAACAAACGTTAATTTTATGATTGAGTAAAGACACAGGAAACCCTTTAGGTGAAAGGTGGGAGTTCAATGTTTAAGAGAAAGTAAGGGAAGTGAAAGAGCGGCGAGGGCAAGGCCGAAAATATTTTTAAGATTTTATGATAAAGTTGAACGTTTTTCTTCCGTTATTGGTAGTAACGATATAATTATTAAATCAATATGAACAACGGTAAAGTAAAATTCTTTAACACCGAAAAAGGCTTCGGCTTTATTAAAGACACCAATTCCAATCAGGAGTATTTCGTGCACGTATCTGGTCTGGTAGACGAAATCAGAGAGAATGACGAAGTTACTTTTGATCTTAAAGAAGGCAAAAAAGGACTAAACGCGATCAATGTGAAGTTGGCTTAGTCCTTCGCTATAAAGACATTGAATTAAAGCCTTGCCTCCTGGCAAGGCTTTTTTTGTGCCAGCTGCCGCCGTTTAGGGGCCGTTTTTCCAAAATAAAGCCTAAACCAGCGGCAGGAACAATTAGGAAAAACGTTGCATTGACAGCATTTTCAGGAGTATCTTGTACTACTGAACCATACGTTTCTCATTGTGCAGCACCCCAAAGACAAAGAAGCCCTCTCCCACCTTTATAATAAAGTTCTTCCCCCACTGGCCGAACGCATCTACCAGCACCTTACCCAGATCACGCCCCTGTTCGATGACTTCGGGCTGGAGAAAATAGTAGACACTTGGACGAAGGACCCTAACGCCACCTCGGGCAAAGAAATCAGCCTGGAGAACGGCAATGTGCTGTACATGGGGCTGCGGTTGCAGCTCACCGGTTTTCAGGGGGGAAGTGTACCGCCCTTCGACCTGCGCAAAGACCTGCTGTTCACGCTGGGCTACTCGTCTTACGAGGTAGGACCCGACAAAAACACTCCCTGGACAGAGAAGCCGTACTTGCAACCTTGGACCACCTCTGAGATGGAGGAACTGGCCGAACGCTGGTGCGGTGAATTAATTGATGACATCACGGCAAAACTACAGACGCCGGAGAGGTAATTCAACCGCCACACGGGCTACTCCTTTTTCCGTTCACCAAAACCTGATTGCGCTATGTTGCCTCCACCAGATGATGAAGACTTCGCCCTGCCAGACCAGTTGCCCCTCTACCAGAAAGGCCGCGAAATTTTTGCCGTGACCCAAAAGATTGTGGCGCTCATTGAGGACGACGAGGAAATACTGGTTTCCCTCAAAGACTGCATGCTCCAGGATGCGGCCCTGCTCACGGTGAAAGTGGCCGGCGCCGAGGCCGGGGACCTCTACGACCTGCGGATGGAGAACGCCACCCTCATCCGGAAAGCGGCCCGAGACCTACTCACCCACTGCACCAGCCTGGAAATGTTCGGGTACCAAGACGTGCATTACCTGCGCATTCTGCGGGAACTGGTGGAGGATTACCGCCTGTTTTTCCTGGATTGGGTGCAGGGCTTTGATCCCTGGCATGCTGTTCTAGATCCCTGGGGCCTGTTCAATCCGCCGGGGGCTTAACTCATCTGGCTCTGGTTTGGGGCAGTTTTCAGAAAAAGAGCCGCTAAACGCCCATTCCCTTACCCTGCCGGAACTGCGCCCGCTGAATGGAGAAAAATAGAAGAGCAACTTATTTCAGAGGCGGAAGTAAAAGTGGCTAATGGCGTAAACAAGCACCTGATGCTATCCTGCCATTGCTCATCCCCCTTAGTACATGAAGGAAATACAGGACATAGTGCGGGCCTTCGCCCAACATGAGAAAGCCGGGAAACAAACGGCCTTGGCTACCGTGGTACACGTGGAAGGCTCCTCTTACCGCAGGCCCGGTGCCCGGATGCTGGTATCTGAAGACGGGCAGTTGACCGGGGCCATTAGTGGCGGCTGCCTGGAAGGTGATGCCCTCCGGAAGGCGCGGCTGGCCATGGCCCAGGGAAAACCCTCTCTGGTGAAATATGACACCATGGACGATGACGACGCCAAACTGGGCGTGGGCCTGGGCTGCAACGGCATCATCCATATTCTCATAGAACCTATAGATACCACCCAACCTACCCATCCGCTGGCCCTGCTGCAAAAGGTGTTGGAACGGCGGCGAACGGCAGTGGTGGTAACGCTTTTTTCGTTGCAGGACCGCAAAGCCCCGCAACCGGGCACCTGTTTGCTTTACCTACCGCATCATCAGAATTGCCAGCCATTCCAGCACTTTTTATCTCCTGCCCTGCTTGCGCAACTGGAGCCACACGTGCTGCAGGCCGCTGCGCAGGAAGAATCCCAAACCGTGGAGCTGGAAGAGCAGGGACAAACCTATACCGCCTTTGTGGAAGTGCTCAAACCGGCCCCGGCCCTGGTCATTTGCGGAGCGGGGAACGATGTGCTTCCGCTGGTACACCTGGCGCAGGTTTTAGGCTGGCACACCACCGTGGTAGATGGTCGGGCTAATTACGCCACGGCAGAACGTTTTCCCACGGCTCAGCAGGTGATTGTCTCTAAACCCGAGCAAGTGCTTTCCCAGGTGGCAGTTGACCAACACACGGTGTTTCTGCTGCTCACGCACAACTATAACTATGATATAGCCATGCTCCGGCAGCTGTTGCCGCTGCAACTGAAATATGTGGGGGTGCTAGGACCTAAGAAGAAGACCGAACGGCTTCTGGAAGAGCTGCAGCAGGAAGGAATGTACTTAGACAGTGAGCAAAGGCAATCGCTGTTTGGACCGGTGGGCTTAGACATAGGCGCCGAAACCTCAGAAGAGATCGCGCTCTCCATCCTCGCCGAGATTAAAGCGGTATTCGCCCAACGGGGCGGCGGAAACCTTCGGGAAAAAGCGCTGCCCATCCATGCGGCGCAGGAAACATCAGCGGCACCTTTTCCCTCTTAGCCTTATGACCAAGACCGGCATTGTGATTCTTGCGGCGGGTGCCTCCACCAGACTAGGCCAGGCGAAACAGAGTCTTCTGTACCAGGGGCAGACCTTGTTGCAACGGACGCTAGATGTAGCTTTGTCCTTAGGCGATGCCCGCGTAGTGGTGGTGCTGGGAGCCAACGCCGCTACTATCCATCCGCAGCTTAAGACCGCTGAAGCCGAAGTGATCATCAACCCTGATTGGCCCGAGGGCATGGCCTCTTCCATCCGTACGGGCCTGAGCGCCCTGGTACATCTTGCCCCCGAGACTTCCTCGGCCCTGTTCCTGCTCTGCGATCAACCCTTTGTGACAACTTCGCTGCTTCAGCAGATGACAACGGCGCTGGAAAAAACCGAAAAAGGAATTGTGGCCTGTTCCTACCAAAACACCCTTGGGGCTCCGGTGCTCTTCAGCCAAAAATTCTTTCCCCAGCTGATGCAACTGAAAGGCCAGGAAGGTGCTAAAAAGCTACTACACAAACATCCGGAACAGATTGAAACCATTGCCTTTCCGCAGGGCGCCATTGACATTGACACCCCCTCAGACTACGCCGCGTTGCAGCGGCAGAAAACTAATTCTTAAGCTCTTCCCTCATCACTCCTATTACCCAATCTCCTCCACCAGCCGTTTAGCGGCTCTTTTTCCTAAATCGGGCCAAAACTGGAAACGGCACATGCAGCCGGTTAGAATTCTTCTATTCTACCGTAAACAGAACCCAGACCTACGCGTAAAGGAATAGAGTCTGGTTGAGTTATACCTCAGCCAGCAGGGATGGGATAGGCGTGTGCACATGCCTGTGCGGAAGGAATTGCGGGTCGCTGAGAGAGAAAGCGGCTTTTCTAAACAGGATGTTTCACCCGTTCAACCGGAATTTCATGAACTCAGAAAACGAACCGGGCAACGCCGTCTCCCAACGGCCCACCCTGCCCGACTCCCGGCCCGTCACCCTCCGGGTCAACGGGACCACCCACCACTTGCAGCTCGCCCCCTGGACCTCCTTGCTGGATGCCCTGCGCGAACACCTCCACCTCACCGGCACCAAGAAAGGCTGCGACCACGGCCAATGCGGCGCCTGCACCCTGCTGGTAGACGGCAAACGCATCAACTCCTGCCTCACTTTGGCCGTGATGCAGCAAGACAAAGCCATTACCACCGTGGAGGGCCTGGCCCAGGGCGATGAATTACACCCCGTACAGCAGGCGTTCATAGACCATGATGCTTTCCAGTGTGGGTACTGTACCCCAGGCCAGATCTGCTCCGTCATAGGTTTAGTGAACGAAGGGCAGGCTAAAACGCTGGACGACATCAAAGATCTTATGAGCGGAAACGTGTGTAGATGCGGGGCTTATGCCAACATTATTCAAGTAGCGCGTGAGGCGCTGGAAAGGAACACCGGCCTATGAGACCTTTTTCATACACCCAATCTCCAGATGTGACCACCGCCGTTCAGGAAGTCTCTGCCCAGGGAGCCAAATTCATTGCGGGCGGTACCAACCTGCTGGACCTCATGAAGATTGATGTCATGAGCCCCAGCCATTTGGTAGACATCACGCAACTGGCCCTGAACACTATTGAAGAAACTCCTGACGGAGGACTTCGGTTAGGGGCTCTGGCCAAGAACGCTGACACCGCCTACCATGAACTGGTGCAGACCCGGTACCCTTTGCTCGCGCACGCCATTCTGGCGGGAGCCACGGCCCAACTCCGCAACATGGCCACTGACGGTGGAAATCTTTTGCAGCGCACCCGCTGCTATTACTTCTATGACACCCACACGCCCTGCAACAAGCGGGAACCGGGCTCCGGTTGTTCGGCCATTAAGGGGTATAACCGTGACCTGGCCATTCTGGGCACCAGTGAACATTGCATCGCTACCCATCCATCAGACATGTGCGTGGCCCTGGCCGCCCTGGAAGCCACGGTGCATGTAAAAAGCAGCCAGGGCGAAAGAGCCATCCCCTTCGCGGAGTTCCACCGCCTGCCCGGCGACACGCCCCACCTGGACACCAACCTGCATCCCACTGAGATCATCACCGCCATTGAGTTACCGGCCAAAGGCTTCGCCCAGCACTACGCGTATCTAAAGTTGCGGGACCGGGCTTCGTATGCGTTTGCGCTGGTGTCAGTGGCGGCGGCTTTGGAACTGGAAGGCGATACGGTGAAAGAAGCGCGCATTGCCTTGGGCGGCGTGGCCCACAAACCTTGGCGGGTACCGGAGGCTGAGGCGCTGCTTCAGGGCAAACCCGCTTCCAAAGAAAACTTTAGAGCAGTAGCCGAAGCGTATCTGGCAGGTGCAAAAGGGTACGGAGACAACACATTCAAAATTGAGCTGGCCAAACGTGCCATTGTACGTGCACTGGAGCAAGCCATTAGTATGGAGGGCAAGTCATGAAAGAGAACTATACAGGTGCTCCCGCCAATCGGGTAGACGGGCGGGCCAAGGTAACCGGAGAAGCCAAATACACCGCCGAGTTTGACATCCCGGAGGTGGCCTACGGCGTTGTGGTGAACAGCAGCATCGCCAAAGGGAAAATCAAACGCATAGACACCTCCGCAGCCCTGGCTTTACCGGGCGTGTTGCAGGTGTTCACCCATGAGAACCGCCCCGGCTACACCTGGCTGGACAGCCACTACCAGGACGAAGATTCGCCGCCCGGTTCTCCGTTCCGGCCACTGTACAGCAAGGAAATCATGTTCAGCATGCAGCCCATTGCCCTGGTAGTAGCCGAAACCTTTGAACTGGCCCGGTACGCCGCCCTGCTGGTACAGGTAGACTATGAAATGCAGCCCCACGAAACAGACTTCAAGGCAAATTTGAAGGATGCCTACCGGCCGAAGAAGTACAAATCCACCAAGCCCCCGGAACCGCGCGGCGATGCCGAAGGCGCATATGACCAGGCGGCTCTGAAACTGAAGGAAACCTACATCCATCCGCCCCAGCACCACAACCCCATGGAAATGCACGCGGCCATTGCCAAATGGGATGAAGACGGAAAGCTGACGGTTTATGACAAGATTCAGGGAGTGCAGAACAGCCAGAAATACCTTTCCAACGCGTTCGGGCTTAAGCCGGATGACGTGCACGTGATCTCGCCATTTGTGGGCGGGGCATTCGGGTCTGGCCTACGGCCGCAGTACCAACTGTTTCTGGCGGTGCTGGCGGCGCGCGAACTCAAGAGAGCCGTGAAAGTGGTACTGACCCGGCAGCAGATGTTCTCCTTCGGCCACCGGCCCAACACCTTGCAGGAGATTTCCATTGGCGCCTCCACCGAAGGCAAACTGGAATCCGTTCAGCACCATGCCTACGGCGAGACCTCCCGCTTTGAAGACTACCACGAGGATGTGGTGATCTGGCCCGGGGTACTCTACCACTGCGACAACATGAAGGTAAGCCACCAGCTGGTGGGGCTGGACGTGTACACCCCATTGGACATGCGCGCGCCCGGCGGCTCTACCGGTATTTTCGCGCTGGAGATTGCCATAGACGAAATGGCCTACAAGACCGGGATTGATCCCCTGGAGTTCAGGCTCCGGAATTATACTACCACTGACCAGAGCAAAGGCCTGCCCCACTCCAGCAAGGAACTGAAGGAATGTTACCGGCAGGGCGCCGAACGGTTTGGCTGGGACAAGCGCTCCATGGCCCCACGGTCCATGAAAGAAGGCAACCAGCTTATAGGCTGGGGCATGGCGCACGGGGCCTGGGAAGCCAAACAGCAGGAAGCCTCGGCCAAAGTGGTCCTGAGCCCCGAAGGGAAACTGACCGTAAGCAGCGCCACCGCCGACATTGGCACCGGTACCTACACCGTCATGAGCCAGATTGCCGCCGAGACCATGGGCCTGCCGCTGGAAAACGTCACCTTTTTGTTGGGTGATTCCACCTTGCCCAAGTCGCCGCTGGAGGGCGGGTCCTGGACGGTGGCCTCGGTGGGTTCTGCCGTGAAGCTGGTGTGCCAGAAACTACAGGAAGACCTCCTGAAACTAGCCCAGAAAATGGAGAACTCGCCTTTCAAGGATGCCCAACCGGAGGAAGTGTCCTTTGCCAACGGGCAGATGTTCCTGACGCAGGCCCCCGCCAGCTCTATTTCGCTGCTCGCGCTGCTGCAACAGAACGAAGGAAAACCAGTGGAAGCCGAAGCCACCCAGAAACCGGAGAAAGAGCAGAAGAAATACTCCAGCTACTCCCACTCGGCCACGTTTGTGGAGGTACAGGTAGACGAAGACCTGGGCACCATCAAAGTCACCCGGGTGGTGAGCGCCATTGCCGCCGGACGCATCATCAACCCCAAAACGGGCCGCAGCCAGATTCTGGGCGGCACCGTGTGGGGCATCGGTTTCGCGTTGCAGGAGCATACCGTCATGGACAATCACCTGGGCCGCTTCATGAACCACGACCTGGACAAGTACCACCTGCCCGTGAACGCCGATACCCCCGCCACCGACATTATTTTTGTGGAGGAGAAAGACGAGGTGGTCAACCCGCTGGGCGTGAAAGGTCTGGGCGAGATAGGTATTGTGAGCGTTACCCCTGCCATTGCCAACGCTGTCTTCCATGCCACCGGCAAGCGCATCAGGGAGTTGCCCATCACCTTAGATAAGTTACTATAATTGCTTTGCGTTTAGGGGCTGTTTTTCAAAAAACAGCCCCTAAACGCTTTTATACCCTTGGTTTCAGTTTAGTACTCACCGCCTGCACGGCAAATCCTGTCTCCTCTTCACCGCAGGCTTCTTTCCATAGAATCCTCCCAGCCAGTTCATCGCTTCCCAAAGAACTGCAGAGCACCAATGAATTTCCTTTTGTCCTGATTTTGGAAAAAGAGCCGCTAAACGCAAAGCCTAGTGCCTGGCTGCTTTCTCAGCTTCCTGCAAACCGTCTGGAGTGAAGCGGCAGAAGATGGACATGTCTGGCGCGTGGTCCAGCTCCACCAGATTCTTGTAGTGCAGGTCCCTGATTTCCTGCTCAATTTCGCCCAGTGACAAGCCCGGGGTCTGCGCCGAGATGGCCACCGGATCAAGAGGCCAGCTGGTTTGATCTTCCCGGTCTTTCACCAGGGCATACATTGCTTTCAATATTCTGCTTTCTTTCGCCATAGCCAATAGATTTTGTCGCGTTCGTTCTTATTGTCTGGTAAGGGAGTTCCAAAAAACGGCCCCTGCTGATGTACGCAAAAACTCCCCCCATGGCCAAACAGCGCGTTATGCCGCGCATGAACGGCAAAATTGCAAGCCAGGGTTTAGGGGCTCTTTTTCCAAAAACAGGCCCAAAACGCAGGCCCTTCGCCCGCTCCTTACGGTGTCTCCTGCTCCAGCTCCACAGATGGCAAGGGCTGCTTTCGGTTGAGCTTCTGGACTACCTTGCCTAAACTCAACCCCTGCACAATGATGGAGAAAAGCACCACTATGTACGTGATGGAGACAATGAAATTGCGTTCCATCCCCTGGGTTAAGGAGAGGGCCAGCGCAATGGAAATACCGCCCCTGAGTCCGCCCCAGGTCATGATGAGGAGCGTACGGCCGGGGAACTGGTGCTTGAACCGGAACAGCAGCGCCGGCAGGAACAGAGACACCAACCGAGCCAGCAACAGCAGCGCGATAGCGGCAATCCCCACATACACGAAGGCATGGTGGATGGGAATAACAATGAGTTCCAACCCAATAAGCACAAACAACAGGGCGTTCATGATTTCATCCGTCAGCTCCCAGAACTTGTGCACGTAATCAGTGGTGGTGGCAGACATGGCGTATTCAGTGCCGCGGTTGCCAATGAACAGGCCCGCCACCACCATGGCCAAAGGGCCCGAAAAGTGCAGCAGGGGGGCCAGAGCAATACCGCCCATCACCAGCGCCAGCGTAATCAGGACCTCGGTTTGGTAATGGTCAATGGATTTCATCATGCGGTAAGCCAAGTAGCCCAGTACCACGCCCAGCAGAATTCCGCCGCCCACTTCTTCCAAGACCAGCAGCCCAATCTCTGAAGTTTCAATCTCGGAGGCGCCCTCTCGGGCGATGTTAAAAATGGTCAGGAACACGACTACCCCCACGCCATCGTTGAAAAGCGACTCCCCGGTAATGTTGGTTTCCACGGCTTCAGACACGCCCGTCTTCTTCAGGATAGACAAGACTGCAATGGGGTCTGTGGGCGAGATGAGCGCCCCAAACAGCAGGCAATGGATGAAAGGAACCGGCTGGTACAGAAACGGCACCAGGTAGTACAGCATGGCCCCCACCGCAAAAGTGGAGATAAGCGTGCCCACCGTTGCGAACGCCAGAATAGGCACCATAGACTGCCGGAGCTTCTTCACGTCTGTGTGCAGCGCCCCGGCAAACAGCAGGAAACCCAGCATGAAATCCAGGAGGAAATCTGAGAAATCCAGTTGCGTGAGCAAAGCCCGCAGGAAATGCACCAGCGGCGAAGTTATACTTCCCGCTAAAAGAATCACCAGCGACAAAAGCAGCGACAGCACCATTAAACCAATGGTGGCGGGTAGTTTTATAAACTTAATATTGATGAACGCCAGCACCGCAGACAGCGCGATGATGAGTGAGAACAGTTGCAGTGGCTCCACAGGCACGTTGGTTTAGGTACATCTTTCCCCTCACGTACGAAAAATCTGGGTGCAATGCGGGAGATTCAGGCTAAAACCACTCCTGAATCTCACGCACTTGTACTAGTCCAGCTTCGGCTCAGGACCTCTGAACGCGTCTTTCCTGGCCACCGCCGGCAGCTTCACGGGCCGGTTTTCTTTAGCCGATTGGTAGATGGCTTCCATGATGCGGTGGTCCTGCAAACCTTCCTGCCCGGGGGTGAACGGCTCCAGGTCTTTGAGAATACACTCAGAGAAATGGTCTATCTCGGTGGCGAACTGGTTTTTGTGCTCCATCTCTATGTCCTCCTTTTTGCCCAGCTTACCTTCGGCGCGGGAGGTTTTGAGTTGCTGGCCGGTGTAGGAAAAGGCGGGGTCCATATTGAGCCAGCCGCGTTCGCAGAGCACCCGGTAGCGGCGGCTCTCGTGGGTGTTGTAGTGGGTGGCGCAGTTGGCCACCACCCCGCTGGGGAACCGCATCTGCCAGCTCATGAGCTCCTCCACTTCCTTGAACAGCGGGTTACCGGGCGTGCTGTACTGGTAGGCGAACACCTCCGTAGGCTCCTCACCCAGCAGAAACCGGATGGTGTTGAGGCAGTACAGCCCAATATCGGGCAGGGCCCCGCCCCCGGCCAGCGCTTTCTTGTGCCGCCAGTGCTGCGGATTGGCAGAACTCTGGCAGTTGAACGCCTCTATGAACTTAGTTTCCCCGAATTTCTTGTCGCGCAGCAGCGTGCGGGCGTGGCGGTTAAAGGGCTCGTACTGGATGCGGTAGGCCACCATGAGCTTGCGGTTGGCTTTCTGGCAGGCGTCAATCATGGCCTGGCACTCGGCCGAGGAATTGGCCATAGGTTTCTCGCAGAGGATGTGCTTGCCCGCCTGCGCGCCCCTAATGGTGTACTCGGCGTGCATGGAGTTGGGCAGCACAATGTAAATGGCCTGCACCTCGGGGTTGTCTTTGAGTTGGTCGTAGGTCTGGTAGCTGTAGCAGTTCTCGGGTTTGATGCCGTATTGCTGCGCCACTTTCCGCATTTTCTCGGGGCTGCCGCTCACCAGCGCCACCGGCTTGGATTTCTTGCATTGCCCGAAGGCCGGCAACAGTTCCTCCAGCGTGAGGTGCCCCAGCCCCACTAGGGCATAACCAATCCGCCGGTCGGGCGGCAAAGGCGTGGGCGTGGGTCCCGACTGGCGGTCGGCGTCTGATTTCCAGGGTTCCAGTTTGATGGGCTCTTCCAGTCCCGCCGGAATCTGCGCCGGGGGCGAAGTGGGCGGCGTTTTGGGCACGGTCTGTCCGTTGGGGGCGTTCATGGCACCTCCGGTAGTGGCGGCGGAAGCACCTGTTTCGGCTCCGGTTTCGGTGGTTTTGCAGGAGGCTACCAGCGTGCCTACCACCCCGGCGGCTACGCCTTTACCGGCCAGTTGCAGAAAACTCTTTCGGCTCAGGGGCTCGGTGAACGCATCGGGAAGAAGTTGAACGATTCTGTCTAAAGGAAGCATAGCGGCAGGCTAAAGGTGAAACATGCGGGCAGGCAATGGCCTTTGTCCCTTTGTTTTAACCTTCCTTCGCCAGAAAAGTTATGTCTGCTCTTTTATAGTAGTGACCTGGCTACAGCCTTGTTCTATTTAACCCAAGTTGCGCTTTATGAAAGCAGTTGGCCCATTACCCACCCCTAACCCCTCCGAGGAGGGGAATCCTCTACAAAGTTGGCGGGAAAAAGTCCCCTCCTTGGAGGGGTTAGGGGTGGGTATCACAGTCAGGGGGAAACATTGCAACTTAAGTAAAGCGGAAACATCGGCTGCTGTCCGAATGGCTAGACCAGCAGAGGCAGGTGCCGTGCTCCCAAATAAACGCGGTGCGTTTAGGGGCTGTTTTTGGAAAAAGAGCCCCTAAACACACCGGAAAAGAAGAAAGGAGAAATTACGCTTTCCGGAGCAGGCGGCGCATGGCCCAAAGCCCCAGCAGCGGCCCCAGCGCCAGAAACAGAAACCGCCGCTCGGCCCCTGCGTAGGCCTCCACCCACTGTAAAAACTGGATGCTCACAATGGTAATGGCAAACCCGATGGAGTTGACGATGGTTAAGGCGGTGCCCTTCACGCTGCCCTCCGCCGACTGCGCCACCAGCGTAGAGAACTGCGGCGAATCCATGACCACGGCCAGCCCCCATACCACCAGCACGCCCAGAAACCACGGGAAAGGCAACTGAAAGATAACCGGCGCTACCAGGCAACACCCCAATGAAACGGCCAGTGCCACCGCCGCCGTACGGGCACTGCCCACTTTCTCTGACAGATACCCGCCCGCCACGCAGGCCAGCGCCCCCACCGCAATAATGCTGAAAGACAGCAATGACACCGGCACCGGCGCTTCTGGATGTTGTTGCGCGTACAAGGCCAGCAGCACCGGCACCAAGGCCCAGAACGTGTACAGCTCCCACATGTGCCCGAAGTACCCGAACGCCGCCGCCCTAAAGTCTTTCTGCCGGAAAATCTGGAAAAAGGCCGAAAAGTTAGGCTGCGTGCTCCGGCTCCGGAACGGACCATCGGGTACCAGCGCAAAGACGCTTAGCCCGCCCAGCACCGCCAGCCCGGATGTGCCCCAGATCACGTACCGCCACGGCAAGCCCTGCGTGAGCGCCTTGAGCAAATGCGGAAAGGCCGTGCCCAGCACCAGCGCCCCCACTAGAAACCCCAGCGCTTTGCCCAGGCCGCGTTGGTGGTAATCTGCGGCTATCTTCATGCCCACGGGGTAAATGCCCGCCAGACAGAAGCCCGTCAGAAACCGGCTCCCCAGCAAGGTAGCCAAGCCACTGGCCCCCAAGAGGCTCAGGTTGCAGCCCGCCCCCAACAACGCGCACACCAGAAACACTTTAGACGGCGAGAATCTATCTGAAATGGTAAACACCGCAAACACCAACGTGCCCAGAATAAACCCCAACTGCACAGAAGACGTGAGGTGGCTGAGTGTGCTTGCTTCTAAATGAAACTGCGTAATAAGGTTAGGCAGCACCGCATTGCCCGCGAACCAAAGAGAGGTGCAGGCAAATTGGGCCAGGACGATGGTGGGGAGGGTGTGTTTATCCAATTATAACTTAATTGCCCATCTTAAATAGAAAGCAAAGAAAGGATCTGAGATAAATAAACGTGTATCTTTTTTATCCCAATCTAATACCGGCTCACCTGTTATTTCAGATTTTGCTATCTCATCCATTTTGGTAAGAACTCGTGTGATTTCATGGCCCTGTGGAGCGTTTTCTGCCAAAACTTTCTTCAACGAACCTCTTAATTCCTCATAACTAATTTCTGTTTTCGGTCCTGTATCTGCAATTCCATGTAAAATAGCCGCATAAATATCAACTTGACTGCCGTCATGTAACTGGCGTTGTAACCTATCTGCTCTTTGCCTTGGCCCTCTTGCTAATCTTTCAAAAGCTGACTTAGAACTTATTGTTTCAACAATTTCACTAAAAAAATCTTTATAAGAAGATATTGAAAGCTTTTCAGGATTACCTAATACAGTTTCTTTTTTTCCATTGTTTTTACAAAGTCTAAGACAAAATTCCTGCATCAAATGAGGACTTCTGAAGCTTTCCTTAATCAAAGTATCAATGATTGTCGGATCACATTCAAGATTTAGTTCTTTAAATCCTTTATTAGCAATTTCAGCGAGTTCATCATCACCCCATAGTGGTATTGATAATTGAACAACGCGCCCCGTCATTTCTGCCTCAACCTTTATTGCATCGTATGCTCTATGTGGAACAGCAAGTATAATTACTCTTAAACCATTAAATATAGGTTGTTTTAGCGATCTGATTATAGACTGTTGAATATCAGGTTTAACATAATGAAAATCATCTATTAGTAAAATAATTCCTTGCTGCTGAAGATTTTTTAAAGCTGTAACTTTAAGATTCCTAACTTTGTATGATGATTTAGATATCTCGCTTAAGTTAGTCTCTTTATCTCCTGATTTCGCTCCAAGGCTGAAAGGGCCTATATTTATTCCCCCATTAAATTCTCCAGACTCTTCAACTGAGTTCGTCTTTTTTTTTGCTGTAGAATCTTCAATATCAATATTAAGTTCTTCAAGTATATATTCCCAAAAATCAGACTCTTTTTCAATTGTTCCACCAGAAATAAATATACTAGACTCTAAAGGTAATAATCTGTTACATAAAACAGTTTTCCCCGATTTAGTAGGTCCAGTTATAGAAATTAATTTATAACCTGTTTCAATATAGTCATTCAATTTTTCTTCTAAGGATAAGTTAAGTCTTGGATTATATGTTACAGCTGGAAATCCACCAGCAACAAACACCTCAGTAGCTTTCATATTTTTTAAAGTAAGTTTTAAATCAAGAAAAATAATTATCCTACACCGCCACCGGCGCCTTAATCCCCGGCCACGGCTGATACTCCTCCAGCGTGAAATCCTCAAAATCAAATCCGAAAATATCCTTCACCTCGGGGTTCAGTTTCATTTTGGGTAGCGGGCGCGGTTCGCGGGTGAGTTGGAGTTGGGTTTGCTCCAGGTGGTTCGTGTAGAGGTGCGTATCGCCGCCGGTCCAGATGAACTCGCCGGGTTGCAGGTCGCAGACCTGGGCTACCATCATGGTGAGCAGCGCGTAGGAGGCAATGTTGAAGGGCACGCCTAAGAACACGTCGGCGGAGCGCTGGTAGAGCTGGCAGCTTAGTTTGCCCTCGGCTACGTAGAACTGGAAGAACGCGTGGCAGGGCGGCAGTTTCATGTTGTTGACCTCGGCCACGTTCCAGGCGCTCACAATGAGGCGTCTGCTGTCGGGGTTGCGCTTGATCTGGTCAATCACTTGGGTTATCTGGTCAATGTGGTCGCCGTCGGGCGTGGGCCAGGAACGCCACTGGGAGCCGTACACCGGACCCAGATCGCCGTTGGCATCGGCCCATTCGTCCCAGATGCTCACGCCCCGCTCCTGCAACCACTTCACATTGGTCTCGCCGCGCAGAAACCACAGCAGTTCATAGATAATAGACTTGAGGTGCACCTTCTTGGTGGTCACCAGCGGGAAGCCTTCCTGCAAATTAAACCGCATCTGGTAACCGAACACACTCAACGTACCGGTGCCGGTACGGTCTGCTTTCTTCACGCCGTTGTCCAGAATGTGGCGCATCAAATCTAAGTAAGCCTGCATTGTATTAATTGAGAATTGGGAATTATGAATTAGGAATGGGTGCGTACCCATTGGAGCCTTGAAGATAGGAAAAACCGCTGCTGGTTGGCTTTCTGGAGACGGGAAATTATCAACAGCACTGGAAGAAGCGTGCCACGCTGGGTTTAACGATGCAGGCAGATGTTTCCGTTTTGGGTCCGTTTTAGGAAAAAGAGCCCCTAAACGGAAAAAGCATGGCAGGGGCCACCTCTCCTTGCGGTTGCCTTAACAGAGGAGAACACAAAGGGCAACCCCAAGGGATTGCCCCAACTTTAAATACCGTTAAAAAGGAAAACTACACAGCCGCCCCGCCCTCGCCAAAGGCGACCGAGTAAAACGGTGTTTTCTAATTCCTAATTCCTAATTCTTAATTCCCAATTCTTAATTCTTCCTACTCTTCTGGCTCCACGTGTTGCCGTTCCTGTTTCTCGCTGAGGGGCCAGATAAAGGAGCTGGACTGTTTTTTCCAGCCGATGGCGCGGTAGAAATCATCTTTGCCCGGAGCCGCGGTGAGCGTGATGAAATGGTAGTCGTCGGCTTCCAGTTTCTCGCGCAGGGTTTCCACAATGAAAGAACCAACCCCCTCACCCTGAAAATCGGGGTCCACCACAATATCGGCCAGCATGGCGTAATACCTGCCGTCGTCCACCGTGCGGCCAAAGGCCACCACCTCGTCGTCATCGTTGTAAATGAAAATAGAATAAGCGCTTTTCTCAAAGGAAGCTTTAATGTCCTCGGGCTCCCGCACTGACCACCCCACCTTCCCAAAAATATCGTCCATCTTCTTCCAGTCTATGGTAGTTAAGTCGGGGTTGAGTCTATGTTTCATGGTTTTGTTTGGTTAGAGGTAGCGTACAAAACGAGCCGTACCGAGGGCGCGCCAGGGGCATTCAAACTTTCTTTGCCAGAAGGAAATCAGAAGCTGGTAGAGGCAGCTTCCGGCACCCCTTCAATGACATTTCTGGTACGGTCTTCCAAAAAAAGAGGTTATTGCGTGCAGCCCGCGGCAATGGCATGGGGTACAGGCAAGTGCCTACACCGGCTCCCAGGCGGGTTTTGCGGCGTGGCAACCCAGAAAAAGCAGTATTTAAACCGTAAACCGATGGTTTCCCTTCCCGTTTTAGAGAAGGCTACAGATGTTCCGTTTTCTGGATATCTTCATGCCTTCACACTGTAGGTAAATTCTATGAAGAAAATTTTGATGATGGCGCTTCTGGTCGGTACCATGCTGTCCTGCCAGAAGAAAGCCGATTCTGGCGCGGCGGCCAACGTGGCGGCCAATGCCCAGCTCAACACCATGTTTGAGAACTACTGGGACCAGTTCTTACGCTATTTCCCGCTGGAGGCCACCGCCCAGGGCGACAACCGCTACAACCACCTGCTGCCCAACGACAACACCAAATCTTTCCGCGACAGCCTCCAGACTTTCTACCAGCAGCACCTGGACAAACTGCGCCAGTATGACCGCGCCAGCCTCAACGCCAACGACCAGATCAGCTATGACATCTTTGAGTATGAGCTGGAAACCCGGCTGGAGGGCCTTAAGCTGAACACCTGGATGATGCCGTTCCAGCAGTTCTGGGGCTTGCCATTAACCATGGGCCAACTGGGGTCCGGCACCGGAAACCAACCCTTCAAGACCACCAAAGACTATGACAACTGGCTGGGCCGCGTGAAAGGCTTCACCGTTTGGGCCGACAGCGCCATTGCCAATTTCCGGCAGGGCATGGCCGCGGGCGTGGTATTGCCCAAACCGCTGGTGATTAAGATGATTCCGCAGTTGCAGAGCATGGTGGTCACAGACCCTACCAAGAGCCTCTTCTACGGCCCGGTACAGAACTTCCCCGCCGAGGTGCCCGCCCCCGACCGTGCGCGCCTGACGCAGGCGTACCGGGAGGCCATCATGACCCAGTTGGTGCCTACCTACCAGAAACTGGCAACGTTCCTGCAACAGGAGTACCTGCCCAAAGCCCGCACCAGCACCGGCATCAAAGATATTCCCGGCGGGGCCGATATTTACAAGTACCTCGTGAAGAACTGGACCACCACCGACCAGACCGCGAACGAGATTTACAAAACTGGCCAGCAGGAAGTAAAGCGCATCAACGGCGAAATGCTGAAAGTGAAAGACCAGGTAGACTTCAAAGGCAATCTGGCCGAGTTCTTCACCTACCTCCGCAGTGACCCCAAATTCACGCCGTACAAAACGCCGGAAGAAGTGCTCAACGCCTTCAGGGCTATTCAAGCCAAGATAGAGCCTAATCTGAATAAGATGTTTGGGAACAGACCCAAAACCCCGTTTGAGATCAGGCAAACCGAAGCCTACCGGGCCGCCTCCGCCTCCGCCGAATATAACCCTGGCTCACCAGACGGTTCCCGCCCCGGTATCTTCTATGTGCCCATCTTAGATGCCAGCACGTTCAACACCACCTCCGGCATGGAGTCGCTGTTCTTGCATGAAGCTATTCCCGGGCACCACTACCAGGTCTCGCTGCAACAGGAAAACCAGAACCTGCCCAAGTTCCGCCGCTTCAGCTGGTACGGTGCCTACGGCGAAGGCTGGGCCCTCTACACCGAATCTTTGGGCAAGGAGCTGGGCCTCTACACCGACCCTTACCAGTACATGGGCGCCCTGGGCGATGAGATGCACCGGGCCGTGCGGCTGGTGGTAGACGTGGGCATGCACACCAAAGACATGACCCGCGAGCAGGCCATTGAGTACATGATGTCTAACATGGCTATTTCTGAAGAAGGCGCCACTGCCGAGATTGAGCGCTACATGGCCATTCCCAGTCAGGCCCTCTCCTACAAGATTGGCCAGCTCAAAATAAGAGAGCTGCGCGAAAAGTATGAGAAAGACCTGGGCGATCAGTTCAAACTGGCCGCATTCCATGATGAGTACCTGAAGGACGGAAACATGCCCCTCCGAATTGTGGAGCGTAAAATGGAAACCTGGGCGCAGCAGCAAAAGAAATAACGCTGTTTTCCAAAGGCAGATAAAAAAGGCTTGTCGCTCCCTGGGCGGCGGGCCTTTTCTTTTTTAGGCCAACGGGCAGTAGGAATTCTTGCGGCAGCCATTCCCGTTTAGGGGCTCTTTTTCCAAAAACAGGCGCTAAACAGCGGCATACTTTTTTTAAGTAACCACTAAGTACGTTGGCAGCTGCTTCATTTTCGCGGGCATCTAGTTACCTCTACGCCTGGGCATTTATGGCAAAAAGGGCAAGGGCTGCGGCAATCTGTGCTTTTTGGCTTATTTTTACCTCAGCAAAAGAAATACAGGAGGTGTGGCCCGTTCTGGCTTCCTTTTTGAAGGTGTTTAGTTGAGAGATAAGAATTATGAAAAGAGTATTTCCTACCCTAATGGCATGTGGTCTGTTGTTTTCCGGTATGGCCACCCAGGCCCAAACCCTGGCCACACCAGCCGCCAAGGAGCAATCTTCTGCCACCGCCAAACCACAGGACGCTAAATTGGGAGCCAAGATAAACGCCCTCATTAAAAAGCAAGCCCCGGCACCCGCCACGGCGCAGGCCAAACCCGCCACTCCCGCGACACCGGCTGCCGCCGCCGCAAGTTCCTCAGAAGACACGGCTGCCCCTAAAACGGCCCCTATCACGGCCAAGGAGTCCAGGGTAGACCAACTGATTACCGAGCGCGAGCAACTGGTGCTCAAATACGATTACCTCAAAACGCAGAGCAACAACTTCTGGGGCAAAGCCTCTAAAGAAGACATGCGCGCCGTGATTGAGGCCCTCAAAGAAGTGCTCCAGAAAGACGAGCAGATCATCCATGCCGTAGAGCAGGCCAACCTGGAAACCCGTAGAAACGTGGCTAAACGCGCAGCCGAGCTGGAAGCCGAAGCCAGAAAACTGAACACCCAGGTACTGGGCGACAAACGGGTAGTCACAGACAATATCTACGACCTTAAAAGCTCCCTTACCAACGCCCAAAACCTGATTAAACGCAGAGACCGCGAGATCAAAGACCTGGAGGAACAACTGCAAAGCTCCAAAGACGCTAAATTTGAGCATGATGCCATTGCCGCTTTCTTTGCCATGCTGGCGCTGGTATTGGTAGGGTATATTGTAAGGCTTAGAAACAAACTCACCGGTCTGCGGCAGGAAAAACACGTGAAAGCGTGAGTGAGCGCCTGGTTCCTGCGGCCAAATACCTCACCTATACAGAGGCCATCGGTTTGTACAACGCGCTTGAGCAAGTGGGCGTGGTGGCTCTGGTGAAATCCTGCGGCCCGCCCAGCCTGCCCTTCGGGGATGGACTGTATTACCAGCTTCAGCTTCAGGAGAAAGACCTAATTACCGCTCAACCGGTCCTGGACGAGTTCACCCAGCAACAGGCTAACATAAGCCAGGAGACTAAAACCTGCCCCAACTGCGGCTCCTTACAGGTATGGCCCCAACGGAATTTATCCTGGTGGAAAAAGGTTCTCTATGCTGGCACCACCGTGTACCAATGCACCGGTTGCAGCCATTCATTTTTTGCTTAAAGACGCTCGTAGCAAGTAGCGAGTAGCACGTATCATGACCAGGTAACTGGTTTCACTTAAATCGTGATACCTGATACGCGCTACGTGATACCATATTTAGAATGGACAAAATCTTAAACGAACTATTAGACGTGCGGGCCCTGCTTAAACTGGAGCAGGAGGAAGACCGCAGGCAATACCAACTCAAAAACGCCCAAACCAGCATCACAGAACGAAAACGCCTGGGTATCTGCTGGTATCCGGTGAATGTGATCAAACAGGAAGTAGGCTTTGGAAACAAGATGGTGGTGGAACTGGAGCGCATCTCCGGCCGCGACCAGCTGCACATGTTCCAGGCGGGCTCCTCGGCGGCCCTGTTCACCAACGGAGAAGGCGGTACCCTCAATGGGGTGGTACTGGAAGTGAAGCGCAACAAGCTGAGGCTGGCCACCACCAAAGAAGACCTCCCCGACTGGCTGGAAGGCGGAGCCCGCTTAGGAGTGGAACTCACCTTTGATGAAGTAAGCTACCGCGAGATGGAGATTGCGCTCATGAAAGTAATGGAGGCCGAGAAAAGCCGTCTGGCCCAGCTGCGCGATATTTTATTAGGCGTTGAGCCTGCCATCTTCCGCCGTGAGCGCCCTTTCACGCCCATTGCTGCCCTCAATGATTCCCAGAATGATGCCGTACGCAACATAGTGCAGGCCAAAGACGTGGCCATCATCCATGGTCCGCCGGGCACCGGTAAAACCACTACCTTGGTGCAGGCCATTTTGCAGACCTTACAGACCGGTGAGCAGAAACTATTGGTGACGGCGCCCAGCAACACGGCCGTGGATCTGCTCACGGAGAAACTGGCTGAGCAGGGCGTGAACGTAATCCGCATCGGGAATCCGTCCCGGGTATCTGAAGTACTGCTGGAACATACCCTGGATGCCCAGATCATGCACCACCGCGAGTACCGGCAACTGAAGAAACTCCGGAAGTCTGCCCAGGAATACAAAGCCATGGCCAGTCAGTACAAGCGCAGTTTCGGTCCGCAGGAACGGGCGCAGCGTCAGTTCATGAAAGAGGAAAGCAAACGCGTTTTGGCTCAGGCCGATGACGTGGAAGAATACATCACCGAAGATCTCTTGGACCGCGTTCAGGTGATTACCTGTACCTTAGTGGGCTCAGCCAACCGCACCATCCGGCACCTGCAGTATGACACGGTATTCATAGATGAGGCTGCCCAGGCCCTGGAGCCCGCCTGCTGGATTCCCATTACCCGCGCCAACCGCGTAGTCTTAGCCGGCGACCATCACCAGTTGCCCCCTACCGTGAAATCTATGGCGGCAGAACGCGGCGGTCTGGCAAGAACCCTGTTTGAGAAGTGCATTGAGCGCCAACCGGAGACGGCCGTCATGCTCACTACCCAATACCGCATGCACGAGCACATCATGGGTTTCTCCAACCAACAGTTCTACCGCGGCGAGCTGCAGGCCCACGAGAGTGTGCGCACGGCTACCCTTTCTGAGGTACATCCTGTTTTTGAGACCGGTCTCATTGTGGAATTCATTGACACCGCCGGCTGCGGTTTCAACGACCAAACCATTGGCGAAGGCAGCAGCACCGCCAACCCAGAGGAAGCTGATGTGCTCCTGAAACACCTGCTCAACCTGCTCACGCCGTATGAACCGGCTGAGGCGTCTGAGGCCCAAACGGAACCGCGTCTGCGCATCGGTATCATCTCACCCTACCGGGCACAGATCAACTACCTCACCGACCAGGTGGAGCATGAACCTAAACTGGCTCAGCTACTAAGCAGAAGGCAGTTGAGTGTGGGTACGGTAGATTCCTTTCAGGGGCAGGAACGGGACATTATGTACATCAGTATGGTGCGCAGCAACCCAGAGGGGGAAATAGGCTTCCTCGCCGACATCCGGAGGATGAACGTAGCCATGACCCGGGCAAAGAAAAAGATGGTCATAGTAGGCGACAGCGCCACCCTGGGCCAGCATCCGTTCTACCAGCAGTTCATGAACTACGCTGAGAGCATTGGCGCTTACCGCAGTGCCTGGGAGCTGCTCTCCACTGACCCGGAATAAATCCTTTCCCATAAATTCACCGTTAGAGGCACTGTAGACTATAAAAACGCTACAGTGCCTCTGCTCTTTCAGCGGGGATCCTTTATGTAACACAACTGGAGACAGCACAGCTTTTATAGAACTACTTAAAAAGCAGAGCTACCGGAAAGCCTATAGAAGCAGATTAAAATTCTTTTCTCATACAGAACGAATTACAAAACCAAGTATAGAAAAACACGAATAGTTACCATTCATTTTTTATCTTTATAACAAGATCACCAAAACCTGTCACCAAATGAAAATAGAAGAGAACAAAGTGGTGTCGCTCACCTACGAGCTGCGCGTAACAGACGAAGAAGGCGAAGACACCCTGGTGGAGACCGCCGACGAAGAAAACCCAATGGTCTTTTTGTTTGGTGTAAGCGGCCTGCCTGAGAAATTTGAGCAGGAACTGGAAGGGAAAGCAGCGGGCGATTCTTTCAAATTCACCGTGTCTTCTGAAGACGGCTACGGCGATTTAGACGAGTCTGCCGTTGTACCGGTGCCTAAAAACGTGTTTGAGGTTGATGGCAAAATTGACGAGGAAATGGTGCAGGTAGGCAACTACATCCCCATGTCTGACAACGAAGGCAACCACATGCAGGGCCGTATTGTGAGCGTGGAATCTGACCACGTACTCATGGACTTCAACCACCCGCTGGCAGGCATGGACATGCACTTTGAAGGCAAAGTGATTGACGTGCGCGAGGCCACTCAGGAGGAAATTGCCCATGGTCACGTTCACGGCGCTGGCGGACACCACCATTAAAAGAAAGCTCTGAGTCTTGATAAGGCTCAGTTTGAATAACAGAAGAAGGCCAACCTGCATAAGGTTGGCCTTCTTCCGTTTCGGGGCCGTTTATAGAAAAACGGCCCCGAAACGGAAAGTTGTAGGAAAAATCCCATGTGGTTGTCCTTTACTTTTGCTCCCTTAAAGGCAATAGTTCTATTTCGCCTGTAGTATTTCTAATTGTCTTTTGGCACCCGCATTGTTGGGGGAAAGCGCTAGTGCCTGTTTGTAGTTCTTGATGGCTAATTCTTTTTCTCCGTTGCTCATCAAGGCTTCGGCGTAGCTGTCAAAGGTATTCCCGCTGTTGGGGTACAGGATGGTATTGAGTTTAAAAGCGGCCAGTGCCTTCTCTAAGGAACCTTGTTTCCAGAGAAGATACCCCCAATCATTTAAGTCATTTTCTGGGATAGTAAACGAAGGGTTTTTCTTCTTCTGGTCTCTGACCGTCTGCTCCAGCCCTTTAAAGCCTTTCTGTTTGAATGCTTGGTGCAGCACCCGTATTTCTGGTGGCAAACCGAACCCAGTGGCAGGTTTCATGGAGGGAACATAGAAACCCGCCAGTTCATCTATGAAGGTTTCTGGGGCACAGCCAATCCTGTTGGTGAGAACCACAATGGTTAAGTCATCTTCGGGATAAATAAAGAAAGCTGAACGTCCGCCCCCAACGCCGCCAACCGCCCGATGCTCTGCCCGGTTCATGGTGGGCCAGCCCATGGCATACCCATTCAGTAGCCTGGTGAAACCACTGAAGGTGCCATTGTTCAAAGGAACAGGAGACCAAAGGGTGGAGACGCTGTTTTTCTCTTTCAGCAGTTGCCCCTTCTGAAGCGCAATGGCCCACTGCGCCAGTTCCTCAGCGGTACCGTACATGCCCGCCGCCGTTCTGCTTGGCGCTGGAAACGCTTCGGCTACGTTACTGTACTTCCTGTTTCTGTAGCTGTATGATTTGGCCATGTTGGGAACCACATCATAGAAATCCCCGAACCCACTTTGCGGCATGCCTACTGCTGCCAATTGGTTTTCTTTGATAAAGTCCTGGAAAGGTTTGCCTGTTAACTTCTCCAGCACTAGCCCCAGCAAGACAAAACCTGTTTGGTTATAACTGAACTTTTCGCCTGCCTTAAACTCCAAAGGCTTGCCCAGCACACTTTTCCATTGGTCATCCCCCACCTTTTGGAACAGCCAATCGCCCGTGGCAGGATCAATCACATCTGGCAGGCCTGAGGTGTTGGAGACCATTTGTCTAATGGTCACGCCGCGCCAGGTCTCTGGAAGATTATCTAAATAAGTAGAAACTGGAGCGTTCATATCCAGCTTCCCTTGTTCTATCAGTTGCATGAGAGCTACCCCTGTAAAGACCTTGGTAATGGAATTGAAGGTGAAGACTGTTTTAGAAGTCACTGGCGTGGCAAATTCCAGATTAGACACGCCGTAGGCCCCTGACTTGATGATTTTTCCCTGACGAACTACCGCCACCTGAAGACCCGGAATAGCGCGTTCTTTCATAGTCTTCTGCAGAAACAGATCCACACTATCTGTTTGGGCAAACGCGCTTTGGTAGTAGAAGAGCATCATGATCATTGCGAAAGCTAAACCTAGTGGGCGCAATGCAGGTGAAAGTTTTTGTTGTGGTTCCATCTTATAGCTCGACCAGGGGTTACAAAGCGTTTACTACTTTGGCCTGGTCTCTACACAGCAGATGCAACAAGAGCAAAAACAGTTGCTTCAAAGAACAAAAATGAAATAGGAACCTTAAAGGAACTCCATTTCAGGGTATTTCAAGTTTAGAAATATTATAGAAGCTGAACCTGCTGGGCAACGTATTGCTGCAATTCCGGGAAGAACCTACTGAACTCTTCTTTGTATGATTCATAATTCTCCAGTAACTCCTCTCCTGCCGTCTCCATGCCAGAAGCAAAAGTCGCCCTTCGGCTGAGGCCGCGAAGGGCTTGCGTGATGCCTTCCACCTGCGCGTATGACACTAACCAATTGTGCTGTACCATGTAGGGCAGAAAACGCTGTACGCGTGCTGGCAGAAGCGCATAATTTGCTTGCACATGGGCGTAGGCTTCTGTCGCGAAGGTTTCCAAAGGTTGGGAGCAGTACCGTGAGAAATCAGCGGCCAGGAAATGGTCATAATAGATATCGGTGATCACGCTGGCGTACTTGCGGTACTTCGGCCGAAGGCGTTCTTTTGATTCATGCACCACGGCGTGGGTGTCGGTGAAGCGGTCTATGAGGTGGTGCAGACGAATACCCTGTTGTACCCGCGCAGGATACTGCTGGAGCTGGTTGGCCCGCACGCCATCGGCAATGAAGTTGCCCAGTTGCAGCGCCGGGTCGTTGTCAGACAGGAAAAGGTGGGCCAGGTAGTTCAACAGGAAAGTCTTGAAAACCAAAGGTACGTTTTCTGGTTAAAGAAGTAGGCACCTGCGCAACAGGAACCCTTGCCGCAGTTGTTCGTATTCTTTCACAAAGTACAAGACCTAAACTATGGAAAACGCACAAAACCAAAACCGGGGCGATGTGAAGGCCCTGATAGAGAAAATCAACGATATCAATACCGCCATGCTCAGCACCGTGGAACCAGACGGAACTATCCGCTCGCGTCCCATGCGCCATCTGAAAGTGGATGAGAGCGGCGCCATCTATTTCTTCACCGGCCACAATTCCGGCAAAGCCGATGAAATCAAGAACGAAAGCCATGTGAACCTGAGCTACGCCAAACCCGGCGACCAACTGTACGTGTCAGTATCCGGCACAGCCAGCGTGTACCGCGACCAGCAGCAGATTGACGACCTCTGGAACCCGTTCATGAAAGCCTGGTTCCCCGAAGGAAAGGAAGACCCGAACATCGCTATCCTGAAAGTGACCATCGACCAAGCCGAGTATTGGGATTCGCCGAGCAGCGCGGTGGTACATTTATACGGCGTGGTGAAAGCCGCCATTACCGGTGAGCCGCCCCACCCCGGCGAAAACAAAAAGATCAATCTGTAGTTATACAGGAGAAAGGGAGTTCACACTCCCTTTTTTCTTGCCCTTACCTCGGCACAATTTGTTTCATGCTGTTTAGGGGCTATTTTTATGAAATAAGGCCCAAAACAGAAACTACAATTCACATTGGCTACTCCCCTTTCCCCTGTGCATACCACGCTTACCTTGTTCGGAATCAAACCTGGTCACTGGCGCTGGGGCTTGGCGCAGATGGGTACCTCGCAGCGGCCGTTGCAGAAGGTAAAAGGCTTGAACTTCTTCAAACTGTTGGGCAGTGGCCAGGGCCGAGGGTTCAGCCTCAAACCCAACTGGTACCGCTACGGCCTCATGGCCACCTGGTCCTCCCCCGCCGCCGCCGAAGATTTTTTCAAAGGCCACCCGCTTTTAGAGGAATACCGCCAGCACACCTTTGAGCAGTACCACCTTGACTTGCAACCGTTGCAGGCGCACGGCCTCTGGAGCGGCCAAAATCCGTTCACATCAGAAACCCTTCCGGCTCCCGCCGATAAACCCATTGCCGTACTCACCCGCGCCTCCATCAGACTCACCAAAGCCTTGGATTTCTGGAAACACGTGCCCCAAGCCAGCGCCAGCCTGGATCATGCGAACGGTTTATTAGCATCCATTGGCTTAGGCGAAGCTCCTTTTTTGAGGCAAGCCACCTTCAGCCTCTGGAAAGACGAAGCCAGCATGAAGGAATACGCCTATCGCATGGCCGCCCACCGCGAAGTCATCAAAAACACCCGCACCCGCGGCTGGTACTCTGAGGAGTTGTTCGCCCGGTTCACCCCGCTGCACAGTGAAGGCACCTGGAATAGCGTGGATCCTTTGCAGGGGCTGGTGTAATTGGCGCAGACGCTCGCAGGTCCTCCGGACGCTACGAGGTCTTTGGGAGTCCTGAGTTCTGAGTCTTGAGTCCAGAGTTTATAAAGTAAGCTGAGGTAAGCTGGCGCGAGACTAAAGTCTCGTGACAAAGGATGATGCGAGTCTCCAGACTCGCCGGGAACCAAGAGCTGTTTTTACACACAGGAGTCTGGAGACTCCACCCACCGCAAGGCACGAGTCTGGAGACTTGCGCCAGTATCTGGGAAAATGAAATTCCGTTTCTGGCCTCTTTCCTTCAAAACAGCCCGAAAACGGAAAAACAGAATTCCGTCTCAGGTGAGGGCGAACGTTTACACAGAAGAACACGCATACCAAATAATTCCCCTCCTCGGAGGGGCAGGGGTGGGTTCTACCCGTTTACCACCGTAATACCGCCCACTCAAAAGACCTCGTAGCGTGCGCAGCACCTGCGAGCGTCTGCGCCAATGCGTTTAGAGCTTCTTTTTCTGAAATCAGGCCAAAAACAGCCACAGAAACCACGCTCCTGTACGCGGTGAGACTCCTCCTTTTTGCAGAATTTCCCTTACTTTTGCCTTCGGCCTAGTTCGGCCCCTTGAAAAGCACATTCCAACTGAAACCATACCCATGTCAGAGTACGACTACCGATCCATTGAGCAGAAGTGGCAGCGCTTCTGGAGTGAGAACAAGACGTTCAAGACCGAGATTGACCCTAGCAAACCCAAGTTCTATTCGCTGGACATGTTCCCGTATCCGAGCGGGGCGGGTCTGCACGTGGGGCACCCGCTGGGCTACATCGCCTCTGACATTGTGAGCCGGTACAAGCGCCTCAAAGGTTTCAACGTGCTGCACCCCATGGGCTTTGACTCCTTCGGCTTGCCGGCCGAGCAATATGCTATTCAGACCGGGCAGCACCCGGCCGTGACCACCAAGCAGAACATTGAGCGCTACATTGAACAGCTGAACAACCTGGGCTTCTCCTTCGACTGGGACCGCGAGGTACGCACCTCAGACCCCAGCTACTACAAATGGACCCAGTGGATTTTCATGCAGCTCTTCAACAGCTGGTACAACTACAATACAGAAAAAGCCGAGCCTATTGACACGCTGGTGGCCGAGTTCACCATGCGTGGCAACACGCACGTGAATGCCGCCTGCGACGAGGACACGCCGCACGTGACCGCCGATGCCTGGGCCCGCCTTTCTGAGAAAGAGCAGCAAGACCTGTTGCTGAAATACCGCCTTACCTTCCTGTCGGAAGCTGTGGTGAACTGGTGTCCGCAATTAGGAACCGTTCTGGCGAATGACGAGGTAAAAGATGGCGTATCGGAGCGCGGTGGTTATCCGGTGGAGCGTAAACTTATGAAGCAGTGGATGATGCGCATCACGGCCTACGCCGAAAGACTGTTGCAGGGCCTTGACACCATTGACTGGCCTGAGCCGGTGAAGGAGATGCAGCGCAACTGGATCGGGAAATCTGTGGGTGCGGAGCTTCGGTTCCAACTGGATGGCCACGAGCACAAGCACATCACCGTGTTTACCACCCGCATTGACACCATCTTCGGGGTGAGTTTTGTGGTGCTGGCGCCCGAGCATGAATATGTAACCGAGATTACCACCCCAGAGCAGCGTGCCGAGGTGGAGGAATACGTGACCTGGGCCAAGAACCGCTCGGAGCGCGACCGCATGTCTGATGTGAAAACCGTGACCGGAACCTTCACCGGCGCCTACGCCATTAATCCTATCTCCGGCGAAAAAGTACCCGTTTGGATCGCCGATTACGTGTTGGCAGGCTACGGAACCGGGGCCGTGATGGCCGTACCGGGCCACGACACCCGTGACTACGCCTTCGCGAAGAAGTTCAACCTGCCCATTCCTGAGGTAGTTGCTGGTGGGGATTTGACCAAAGAAGCGTATGCGGGCAAAGAAGGCAAGATCATTAACTCAGGTTTCCTGAACGGTCTGGACGTGAAAGAAGCGATCAAAGCCGGTATTCAGCACGCCGAGGAGTTGGGCGTGGGTAAAGCCCGCATCAACTATAGAATGCGTGATGCCGTGTTCGGTCGCCAAAGATATTGGGGTGAGCCGGTACCGGTGTATTACAAAGACGGAATTCCGGCCTTGCTGGAGGAAAGCGAGCTGCCGCTGGTACTGCCGGAGGTGGATGCTTATCTGCCAACTGAGACCGGTGAGCCGCCGCTGGGCCGCGCGCAGGACTGGAAATACCGCGGCGAATTTGAGTACGAACTGAGCACCATGCCGGGTTGGGCGGGTTCCAGCTGGTATTGGTACCGCTACATGGACCCGCAGAACGACAGCGCCTTCGCCAGCAAGGAAGCCATTGATTATTGGCAGAACGTGGACTTATATATTGGTGGTTCTGAGCACGCCACGGGTCACCTCCTCTACTCCCGCTTCTGGAACAAGTTCCTGTTTGACCTCGGGCTGGTGAACCAGGACGAGCCGTTCAAGAAGCTCATTAACCAAGGCATGATCCAAGGTCGGTCGAACTTTGTGTACCGTGTCAAAGACTCCAACACGTTTGTTTCATTTGGGCTGAAAGACCAGTACGAAACCACCGCGCTGCACGTAGATGTGAACATCGTAGAGAATGATGTACTGGACACAGAGCAGTTCAAGGCCTGGCGACCTGACTTCGCGAATGCGGAATTCATCTTGGAAGACGGCAAATACCACGTGGGCGTGGAAGTGGAGAAAATGTCCAAGTCCAAGCACAACGTGGTGAACCCGGACAAACTAGTGGAGGAATACGGTGCCGACACCCTCCGCATGTACGAGATGTTCCTGGGGCCATTGGAGCAGTTCAAGCCATGGAACACCAACGGCATGGACGGCGTGTACAAGTTCCTGCGCCGCTTCTGGAAACTGTTCTTTGACGAGCAAGGCAACTGGGCTGTGACCGAAGAGCAACCCACGCCGGCCGAGCTGAAGTCATTGCACAAAACTATCAAGAAAGTGGAGGAAGACATTGAGCGCTTCTCCTTCGGGACCAGCGTGAGCCAGTTTATGATTTGCGTGAATGAGTTGTCTTCCTTGAAAACGAAGAAGCGCGCCATTCTGGAGCCGTTGACCGTAGTGCTGGCCTCCTACGCCCCGCACATCACTGAGGAACTCTGGAGCCGCTTGGGTCATACGGAGAGCATCACCTACGCCGCTTACCCAGCCTGGAAAGAGGAATTCCTCACCGAGAGTACTTTTGACTATCCTATCTCCGTGAACGGGAAAGTGAAAAGCAAAATGACCTTTGACCTGAAAGCCTCTAAAGAGGAAGTAGAAACCGCCGTGCTGGCCTCTGAGCAGGTGCAGAAACTTTTGGAAGGCAAACCAGTGAAGAAGGTGATTGTGGTGCCGGGCAAGATTGTGAACGTAGTGATTTAGTTTCCGTTTAGCGCCTGTTTTTCTGAAAACAAGCCGAAAACAGGAAATAAGCAGAAGGCCGCTGAAATTCAGCGGCCTTCTGCTTTTATGTCCAATTTTATGTCCAATGTTGTTATGCTACTCTCTACCCCCTTTCTTGTCATCCTGAAAGGATCTTGTGAGCGAACTAGAAAAGCATTGATTAAACGCTTCTGCCGCTTGCCCACAAGATCTTTCCAAGATGACAAAGTAAAAGTACTTGAGTATTCAAGTAGTGACTATCAATTTAATACAGCCTTCATCAAACCCCTAATTCCACCCTCACCTTCTTCGGGAGGCACTTCACCACCAGTTCATAGGAATGGTCAATGAGCTCTGGTAGCAACCCCATGGGAAGGGAGGCCTCTGGGTAGATGGTGTTCCAGTGTTTCTTGTTCATGTGGTAGCCGGGCTGAATGACATGGTACTGTTCCCTGAGTTCCACCGCCCGTTCCGGGTCACATTTCAGGTTCACGCCCTCGGCGTAGCTGTTCAGGCTGCACATGGCAAACATCTTTCCGGCCACTTTAAAAACCAGGGTGTCTTCGCCGAAAGGCAGGGTTTCCTCTACGTGAGGCTTGGCTAGGCAGTAGTCTCTGAATTCCTCTATGTTCATGAAGGCCAAGGTATAAAAAAGAGCCATTCCCTCAAAAAGCAAATGGCTCTCTAATCCTGTAGGAAGTATCAAAAAACTCCGATGCTGTTTAGGGCTAATTCCCGAAAAACGGCCGCTAAACACAAGCGGTGGCTAGTTCAATTTTACCGCGTCATCAACTTTATCACCAGGTACACTAGTCCGCACAGGAACATGAGCATGGACACCTTGTTGATGAGGTGCATGGTGCGCAGGTTGAAATTGGTTTTGCGGTTGGGGTCTTTTTTCCGGAAGAAGTAGGTGGCCACTTCCGTGAAATCAAATAATCCTTTCATATCTTTTCTTTTGAAGATGCGACTTCCTTAGTTAAATAACAGCCTGTGCCACAGAAAGATTGTCAAGCTGAGGTGATTTTTTGCTTACGCCTCCACGCCCACCGGCTCCATCCAGTTGCCGTCTTCCCGTATCAATTCAATCAGTTCATCTACGGCGCGTTCTTCGGGCACCGATTTCTTGATCACCTGCTGACCGCGGTACAGCGCAATCTTGCCTTTGCCCACGCCCACGTACCCGTAATCGGCATCGGCCATCTCGCCGGGACCGTTCACAATGCAGCCCATGATGCCAATCTTCACACCTTTAAGGTGGTCGGTGCGTTTCCGGATCATGGCGGTGGTTTCCTGCAAATCAAACAAGGTACGGCCGCAGCTAGGGCAGCTGATGTACTCTGTTTTGCTCATGCGCGTTCTAGCCGCCTGCAAAATCCCGAAGGCCAGTTTGTTCAGCCCTTCCAAGGTGTAGCCCCACTCCTCTTTGCTGCGGTAACTCAGGTCCTGGGTGCTTAGTAAAACCCCATCCCCGAAGCCGTCAATGAGCAATCCTCCCACATCAGTGGCGGCGTAGAGTTGCACTTGTTCATCGGTAAGATCTTCATAGGAACGTTTGATGATGACCGGCACGGGCTGTCCCTGGTTCATGAGCCGGATGAAGGCTTTGCGCTGCTCCGGCATGGCGTGCTCGTTTTCCGTTTCCAGAATCAGCACCACGTCTGGGCGGTTGTGCAGCGTTTCAATGAAGTCATTGGTAAGTTGGCCCAATGACACCTGCACGAAGTTGAGTTTCGGGTGCCAGGAATCGGCGGTTTCAAACTGCACGGCGGTGTAGAGCGGGTAACGTTCTTCGCGCTGTTCGGCTTCCAGCCAGGCGGTGTAGTCCACGATCTCTTTCAGGCCGTTGGGCAGCATGAACGTGATAGGCGAGCTGCCGGTATACACGTAATCTGCGCCCTGGTCAGACATGTGGAATTTATCCAGCACCGGCGAATAGATATGCCCTACCGGCCGAAGGTCTTCATACGTGATGTCTTCCAACCGGCTCAAGTCTGCCACTACGCGCGGCACGTTATGGCTGCCCAGGTTCAGCACCTCGCGGGTTTCACGGCGGTGGTACTGGAACGGGTTGTACGGCAGATGGCAGATGGGTTTGATAGGCGTATGGCCGGCGCGGGTGGCGTAACGGTCAATCAGCATTTTCGCCACTGGCGCTTCCAGTTCCGGGGCCTCGGTGAGGGAAACCCGAACGGTATCGCCTAGTCCGTCTTCCAGCAGCGTACCAATCCCTACGGCTGATTTCACGCGTCCGTCTTCCCCTTCCCCGGCTTCGGTCACGCCTAAGTGCAATGGGTACGGCTGCAATCCTTCCTCCTCCAGTTTCTGCACCAACAGGCGGTAGGCTTGCACCATCACCTGGGTATTGCTGGCTTTCATGGACAGCACCACGTCATAGTAATTCAGGTCTTCGCAGATGCGCAGGAACTCCAGGGCGCTTTCCACCATGCCTAGCGGGGTATCGCCATAGCGGCTCAGGATACGGTCAGACAACGAGCCGTGGTTCGTACCGATGCGCATGGCAGTGCCGTACTCCTTGCAGATGTTCACCAGCGGCGTGAAGCGCTCGCGTATGCGGTCAAGCTCGGCCTGGTAGGTGGCATCTGTATAGTCAATAATCTGAAATTTCTTTTTATCGGCGTAGTTGCCGGGGTTCACGCGCACCTTCTCCACCAAACGGGCGGCCAACTCGGCGGCGTTGGGCGTGAAGTGGATATCAGCGATCAAAGGCACGGTATAGCCGCGGGCGCGGAGTTCTTTCTTGATGTTGCCCAGGTTTTCGGCTTCTTTCACGCTGGGGGCCGTGATGCGCACATATTCGCAACCGGCCTCCACCATGCGTATCACCTGCTCCACCGAGCCCAGGGTATCCATGGTGTCTACGGTGGTCATGGACTGAACCCGGATGGGGTTGTTTCCGCCCATGGCGAGGTCGCCTATCTTCACTTCACGGGAGAGGCGGCGGGTATAGTTGGTGAGGCTGGGGCAGTAAAGGCCTTCCAGCGCATGAGAATCTGTGTTCATGGGAAATGCGTTTTCCATACTTCTATAACTACCGGCTAAACCAGATTGTTCAGCGTAGTTTTTGTAAAAGTAACATCTTTTTTTGAGTTCATCCGCGGGCGCGGCCTACCCTAGGGTGCGGCATTTGGCAAGAAGGCACCTGTGCTCCTTTGGCTACTTCCAGTATAACTTGAAGTAGAATTTATGCGTACCTATGAAGCCAATCCTTAACACTCAATGCCTATGTCGCTACTATTCATATCACAAAGCCACCGCCAGACCGCCACTTCCTTGCAAAAAGAGGGGGTTCCTGCGCAGCAACTTCCTTCTACCATTCAATTGGCCCGCGAGACCGCCGAGAGTTGGCTGCACCAGGAAATTGAGCAGGGAAATCTGCCGCTGGTGATTCAGCTGGTGAATGGGAAATTCCCGGAGAGCAGTGCGCAACTGCTGTTGGAAGAGTTGAAAGACCTGCTGGTGGCTAAGTTTATTGTGAGGTTGAAGTTCAATTATGCACTTGCCAGAAACGCCGCCTCCATTGTGCTTCCGTTTGTGATGCAACGCCTGGTAGATCACCTGCAACAGAATCCTCAGTTCAAGACCTGGTGGGATGCCCTAGACCTGCGCAAACACCTACCCTCCAAAGCCGACCTTAAATCTAAGATCAGATCTGTGGGCCAATCATTGAGTGGAAATGCCTCGGCGAGTGAGAGTGCCTTTGCTTGATAGCTGTTGCGTTTAGAGCCTCTTTTTGAAAAAACAGGCTCTAAACGCAATTTTTTTTAATACTACTCCTATTCCTCCTAAGGTGGGTTCCGCAGCAGCGGATCTTCTGTGGAGGCGTTGGCCTCACCCTGTTCCTTTAAACGCTCCACCCGGTTCCCGATTCTTTCGTGCATCCTTTCGTCCTGGAGGTAGGTCTGTTGGTCTAAGTCAAAATCGGCGGGGCTATGCTCTTTGGCTAGTTCATGTAGCTGGAAGATATAAGTGTCAATCCGGTTGATGGCTTCAGACACGAATTCGGTGGCGTGCCCATTCTCCTCAGAGATTCCTTCCTTCACCTCCTCGGCGAGTCTGATTTCCTGCTGGATGAAAGGGGCAGGCGCATTTCCTTTCAGGCGTTCCTGCTCCAGGCGCTCTTTGAATTTAGGTACTTCAAAATCCATATTTCTTTGCTTTAACCCCATCTTCCGTTTCAACTCTGCCTTACGCAATTTTTTTTCAGTTGTTAGCCCATAAAAATGCAACCTTCAGGATTGAACGCCGTAGCCATGAAAAAAACTTACCCCCACTCCTATGTCCGTTCCTTTTTTACAGAGAAGTCACGCGTTTGCGGCGCAGTCCCTCCATAGAGCCGGTTTAACGGTTAGCCAGATTCCGCAGGCGGTACAGATTGCCCGCGAAACGGTGGAGCAGTGGCTCCAGAAAGAATTGGAAAGTGGCAATACCCATGAGGCGCTGCAGGTGCTGAAAGGTCATGTGCAGGAAAAAGGGGCGCAAATGCTTTTTGATAAACTCAAAGACATGCTGTTGGTACGTCTGGTGTTACACCTAGGTATAAAGAGCGCCTTGGCTACTAATATAGTAACCCTCCTATTGCCCTTCGTGCTGAAGCGGGTGTATGATCTGGCCCGGCAAAACCCCAAGATGCAGGCCTGGTGGCGCGAACAGGAATGGCGCCAGCACATGCCTACCATGGAGAAGGTCAGGAACATCATCAAGGAAGTGGGCCAGAACCTGAAGCCCGCCAGCCGGAAAACAACCTCTACAGATCAGGCGCTGTTCATCTAACGGCGGCAGCTCAATAAATATAGTTGGGCGTTTAGCGGCTCTTTTTTGAAAAACGGCCGCTAAACGCATTTTCATAAAAAAAGCCTCTGCATTACTGCAGAGGCTTTTTTTATGAAATGGAAACTAAGATTAATGACGGAACATCATCTCGCGGTATTTCACCAGCGGCCACTGCTCATCGTCTACAATCAGTTCCAGCTTGTCTACGCTGTAGCGGATGGAATCAAAGTAAGACATGACCTCATCGGTGTACATGATGGCGCGCTCGCGGGTATCCTCAATTTTGTTGGCTACTTTCCGCTTCTCAATCATGGCCTCTACGTTGGTCTTGATGGTGGTGAGGTGGCGGGAAATAGTTTTGATGGTTTCCACCGTGGTCTGGGTGTACTCATCGTCCTCCAACCCAATCTCACGCAGCCCTTTGATGTTCTGCACCAGTTTGGTCTGGTAGGCGATAGCCGTAGGGATGATGTGGTTCATGGCCAGGTCACCCATCACGCGCGCCTCAATCTGTACCCGCTTGATGTAGTCTTCCAGTAGAATATCATGACGGGCATGTAATTCACGGGTGCTGAAGATGTTGTATTTGGTAAACAACTCAGTGGCAGTTTCATCTACCAGCTTGTCCAACGCCTGTGGTGTTTTACGGATGTTGCTCAGCCCACGACGCTCCGCTTCCTCTTCCCACTCTTTAGAGTAACCGTTGCCTTCAAACCGCACGGCTTTGGAAGAGATCACGTACTCGCGCAGCACATCAATAATGGCTACTTCTTTTTTCTTGCCTTGCGCCATCAGCTCATCCACGCTCTTCTTGAACTCCACCAGTTGGTCGGCCACAATGGCGTTGAGGGTGGTCATGGCGTTGGAGCTGTTAGCCGAGGAACCTACTGCCCTGAACTCAAACTTGTTGCCGGTGAAGGCAAACGGCGAGGTACGGTTACGGTCTGTGTTGTCAAGCAGGATTTCAGGGATTTTATCAATGCCCAGCTTCATGTACACGTTGTCGCCTTTGTCTAGCGGCAATTTGGCGGTACGCTCCAGTTCGTCCAGCACTTCGGTCAGTTTTTTACCCACGAACACCGACATGATGGCCGGTGGCGCTTCGTTAGCGCCCAAACGGTGGTCGTTGCTGGCAGATGCGATGCTGGCGCGCAGCAAATCCGCGTAACGGTGCACCGCTTTCACGGTGGTGATGAAGAACGTGAGGAATTGCAGGTTTTCTTTAGGGCGACGGCCTGGGGCGAACAGGTTCACGCCAGTGTCGGTGCTCAGGGCCCAGTTGTTGTGCTTCCCGCTTCCGTTTACGCCTTTGAAAGGTTTTTCGTGCAGCAACACCTTAAAGTTATGCTTCTCTGCTACGCGGTCTAACAAATCCATTAACAGTTGGTTATGGTCTACCGCCAGGTTAGCATCTTCAAAGGTGGGAGCGCACTCAAACTGGTTAGGCGCCACCTCGTTGTGGCGGGTCCGCAACGGAATTCCCAGTTTATGGGATTCGGCCTCAAAGTCAATCATGAACGCGTGTACCCGCGAAGGAATAGCCCCGAAGTAGTGATCTTCCAACTGTTGGCCTTTTGCCGGCTCATGGCCAAACACGGTACGGCCAGCCATCACTAAGTCAGGACGGGCATCATACAAAGCACGGTCTACCAGGAAGTACTCCTGCTCAATGCCCAGCGTGGTGGTTACTTTGGTTACTTCTTTATCAAAATACTGGCAAACGTCTAAGGCGGCTTTCTCTACCAGATCCAAGCTTTTCAGCAGAGGTGCTTTATAGTCCAGGGCCTCACCGGTGTAAGAAACGAAGATAGTTGGAATACAAAGGGTTTTCGCACCGGCGTTTTCAATGATGAAAGCGGGTGAAGTAGGATCCCAGGCGGTATAACCGCGGGCTTCAAAGGTGTTCCGGATACCCCCGTTCGGGAAAGAAGAGGCGTCTGGCTCCTGCTGTACCAAGGCGCTGCCTTTGAACACTTCAATGGCGCGTCCGTCTGAGCTCAGGTCAAAGAAGGAATCATGTTTCTCGGCGGTTTCACCGGTCAAGGGCTGGAACCAGTGGGTGTAGTGCGTGGCCCCGCGGCTCATGGCCCAGGTTTTCATGGCACCGGCCACAGCGTCGGCCAGGGTGCGGTCAACTTTGGAGCCAGATTTAATGGCAAACTGCAGGCGTTTAAAATAGTCGCCGGATAACGTGGCACGCATGGCCTCTAAGCCAAATACGTTGGTTCCGTAGAAATCTGAGATTTTGTCAGAAGGTAGCTTCACCTCTACTGGCGTCCGTTGGTTTACCAACTCAAGTGCCTTAAAACGAAGAATGGCCATGAAATTTTGTTTGGGTTTGTATTCTGGTTTCAAATGTAATAGATGAGAATTTACTTTCAAGCTACACCCTTAAAATTTTAGGGTGTTTTTTCAAAAAAATAGGCTTCAACCCGCAAAACCACCCTCGTTTCAGAAGCCATTACCTCCTCAAATGATTCTCTTTTAACAAAACCACCCTTATTTTAATACCCCACCCTTATTCTAGTGCCTTTTTTAGCGGATGGGGCAAATGCGGTATATTTGCCGCGTGAAAAGACTATTGACCAAAACTGCTTCTTACTTTTTCTTCTGGACGATCTTTTTTGAAGTATGCCGGGGAATCTTCCTGCTTTACCATATAGACAAGACCTCCGCGCTGACCGCTTCTGAGATTGGGAAAGTGTTCTGGTACGGCCTCCGGATGGATCTTTCCTTTGCCGCCTACCTCAGTGTGTTGCCATTCCTGTTCTTTCTGCTGGAAACCAGTTTCCGGAAAACAATCTTCCTGAAAATTACGCAGTGGTACACGTATGTGATGTTGCCGCTGCTCACGTTACTCATCATCGCAGATCTGGAACTTTACTCCGCCTGGGGCTTCCGGCTGGACTCCACGCCCCTGCAGTACCTCAACACCCCGGCAGAAATGATGGCCTCAGCGGCTTCGGCCCCAGTTTGGCTCTTGGTTCTCTTGTACCTGCTCCTATTAGTAATAGGTCTATTCAGCTTCAGAGCCCTTAGCCGCCGCTGGGAAATTTCGCCCCGGCGGAACCCACGGCAGGTAGTTCTGGAACTGGCGGCGGGGATATTCCTGCTCGCTTTGCTAGTCTTGCCCATCAGGGGTGGTTGGCAGCAGATTCCTTTAAATCAAAGCGATGTCTACTTCTCCCAGAAAGTGTTCGCGAACCATGCCGGGGTGAACGTGCCCTGGAACGTGATGCACTCCGTGATCAAGAAGAACCACCAGACCAAAAACCCTTACCAGTACTTTGAGGAGCACCAGGCACAGGCCCTGGTACGGGAAGTGTATGCCGCTAAAAGTGATTCTATTCCTTCCCTGCTCAAAGGAAAAAACCCGAACGTGCTGTTCATCATCCTGGAAAGCTATACCGCTAAATTTATTGGCGCGCTGGGCGGCCCTGCCGAGGTAACCCCTCACTTCAACGCTCTGGCCAAGGAAGGAATTCTGTTCCAGAACATTTACGCGGCCGGGGACCGCAGCGAGAAAGGCATGGTGGCGCTGTTGAGCGGTTACCCGGTGCAGACCACTACTTCTATCATCAAGACGCCCAAAAAGACGGAGCGCCTGCCACAGCTGGCCCTGGAACTAAAGAAACAGGGGTACCAAACCAGTTACTACTACGGCGGCGAACTGGCCTTCGCGAACATCAAGTCTTACCTCATGAACGGGCAATATGACAAGCTGGTGGAGAAATCTGACTTTGGCCGCGAGCACTACAATTCCAAATGGGGCGTGCATGACCATATTCTGTTCGACAAGGTGCTCCAGGACCACCAGAACCCGCAGCAGCCCTTCTTCACCACCGTCTTCACCCTCAGCAGCCATGAGCCCTATGACATTCCCATTCCGGCCAAGTTTGCGGGAACCGATGAGGAAACCCAGTTCAAGAACTCCTTCTATTATACAGACTGGGCTTTGGACAACTTCATCTCCGCGGCCAAGAAGCAGCCCTGGTGGCAAAACACGCTGGTGATTTTGGTGGCAGACCACGGTCACCCTTTCCCGGGCCGCGACCAGAACGATGCCCCCAGCAAGTTCCGGATTCCGCTGCTGATGGTGGGCGGGGCGCTGGCGGTGCAAGATACAGTCATTTCCAACATAGGCTCCCAGACTGATCTGGTGCCCACGTTGCTGCAACAACTGGGCCTGCCGCACCAGCAATACACCTGGAGCAAGAACCTGCTGGATGCCAAAGCCACACCGTTTGCCTTCTACGTCTTCAACGATGGTTTCGGGATGGTGACGCCGCAGGGTGCGGTAACCTTTGACAACGTGGCCAAACAGCCCATCCATCGTGATGCAGCCGTTTCAGATCGTCAGGTAAACCAAGGCAAAGCCTATATGCAGGTCAGCTTCGGGGATTTCCTGAAGAAGTAAATCACTTGGCGTTTAGGGGCTCTTTTTTTAGAAAAGAGCCCCTAAACAGGATTGACAGGCAGAGATTTCGTATTTCATTTACATTCTCCGTACCTTTGCCCCCTGATTATGAAAAAGGTAGCTTTCTATACACTAGGCTGTAAGCTGAATTTCTCCGAGACCTCTACCCTGTCGCGCATCTTCCAGGAGCGGGGGTTTGAGAAGGTGGAATTCACAGACACGCCCGATATCTACGTCATCAACACGTGCTCCGTCACTGACAACGCCGACAAGAAATGCCGGAAAGTGGTGAAGGAAGCCTTGAAGCACTCGCCTAATGCGTTCATTACCATTGTAGGATGCTACGCCCAGCTGAAGCCGAAGGAGATTTCTGAAATCCCGGGTGTGGACGCAGTGCTGGGAGCCGCCGAGAAATTCCAGCTGGTAGACATTCTGGAGACCTTTGAGAAGAAAGACACGCCGCAGGTGCACGCCAGCGCAGTGTCTGAGGCCAATACTTTCGTGAACGCCTACTCGTTCGGGGACCGTACCCGCACCTTCTTGAAAGTGCAGGACGGCTGCGACTACTCCTGTACGTTCTGCACCATTCCGCAGGCGCGCGGCAAATCCCGGAGCAACACCATTGCCAACGTGGTGAAAGAAGCGCAGGAAATAGGTTTATCCGGGGTGAAGGAGATTGTGCTTACCGGCGTGAACACCGGCGATTTCGGGTTGCAGGAAGGCGTGCGCGTGGAAAATTTCTTCCAACTGGTGCAGGAACTGGATCAGGTAGAGACGGTGAAGCGCTTCCGGATTTCATCCATTGAACCTAATCTTTTAAGTGAAGAGATCATTCAGTTCGTGGCAGGTTCTCAGCGGTTTATGCCGCACTTCCACGTGCCGTTGCAGTCGGGGAGCAACAAGATTCTGAAGCTCATGCGCCGCCGTTACCTGCGGGAACTGTACGCCCAGCGCGTGGACTGGATCAAAACTGCTATGCCGCACGCCTGCATTGGCGTGGACGTGATTGTGGGCTTCCCCGGCGAGACCGAAGAAGATTTCCTGGAGACCTATAACTTCCTGAACGAGCTCAACATCAGCTATCTGCACGTGTTCCCGTACTCTGAGCGCGCTAACACGCTAGCCATTGACCTGCCCGGCGCCGTGCCGCAGAAAGAACGCAACCGCCGCGCCGACATGCTCCGCATCCTGTCGGAGAAAAAGAAACGCGCCTACTACGAGAGCCAGATCGGTTACGAAGGCAAAGTCCTTTTCGAGGCCGACATTACCGACGGCTACATGGAAGGCTTCACCGAGAATTACGTGCGCGTAGTGGCTAAATATGACCCGGTGCTGGTGAACGAGGAAAAACACGTACGCCTCACCAACATCACCCCGGCCGGCCTCATGGAAGCCGAAGAAACGTACCACGAACTTCTGGCGCATTAATTTCCGCCTACTAAAATTACCTAAACGCAATGGCCCGGCTTTCTTCTGAAGGCCGGGCCATTGCGTTTAGGGGCTCTTTTTCTGAAATCAGGCCAAAACCAGCTACCCAACATTGACATCCGGCTGCGCCGACGCTCCTTTCCGGGCCATGCGCTGGGCCAGCATACTGGCAATGATGAGTTGCAGGGCGTGGTAGAGCATGAGCGGCAGCAGGATAATGCCCACCGTGTTGGCATCGGGGAACAGCACCTTAGACATGACCGTGCCGTGCACCAGTGATTTCTTGGAGCCGCAGAACATGGCCGTGATGCGGTTCTCCCGGCTGAAGCCCAGCAAGTTACTGATCAGGGCCGTAAGCCCCGTCACCACCAGAAACAGCGCCACCATGGCAGCGCCCAGCAGAAATAAATCCAGGGCGCTGAACCCGGCAAACATGTTTCGGGCGAAGGAATCGCAGAAGGATGAGTACACGATGAGCAGGATAATGGTTTGGTCGAAGAGTCTCAGGCGGCTTTTCTGCGCCTCGGCAAAGGCCCCAAATTTCCGGTTCAACAGAATACCCAAGGTCACGGGCAGTACCACTTGGAGCATCAGCTTCAAGATTACACTCGTGAGGTCCATATCGGCGGCGGAGCTGGTGCTGGTGAAAAAGCTCATCCAGACGGGCGTCATGAATACACCGATGAGGCTGGAGATACTGGCGTTGAAGATGGCCGCCGGGATGTTACCGCCCGCAATGGACACCATCACCACCGACGACGATACCGTTGACGGCAAAGCCGCCACGTAAAACGCGCCCAGCCAAAGCGCGGGTGTGGCACTATTGGGCGCTACCGCGTGGCTCCCCCACACCAAAACGGGGAACAGCAGAAACGTGCTCAACTGCACTACCATATGCAGCCGCCAGTCGCTGAGGCCGGCTTTGAGTTTGGCGGGGCTCAACCGAAGGCCGTAAAAGAAAAAGATGAGCGCCACGCCGTAGATCGTAACCTCCTCCAGCGGCAAAGGTCCGTTTTCTTCCCCCAGCTCCGGCCAAAGATAAGCCAGCACAATCATCGCCAGCAAAAACAGCAGAAAGGTATCTAGCCCCACGCGCTGCAAAAGTCCCTGTAGGCTAAACTTATTTTTGGGGGTGCTGGCGGAAGTGGCTTCTTTCATGTGCGGCTTAATTGATTAAAATGCGGAACTGATGAACGGTTCAAAGGTACGAAGGGCAGCTTACTTCTGCCTCAGCTTCGCTTACCCCACCTCGCTGGCAAAGGTTTTCTTCCTCCAGGAATCCATTCTTGAGAAGAAGTAACCATCTGAAAGCTGTTTAGGGGCTCTTTTCGGAAAAGAGCCCCTAAACGCACGACTAGTCTTTTCTAGCGCTTTCGTCCGTTCCGGAAGTTTTCATTCTCTTCCACCCTCAACCTAGTGTCCGATTTCATCATATCTCCTGTTCGGTTCTGAACACCAATCGATTCTACACATTTCATAAATCCTTGATTTAAAGTACTTTAATCACAGGTCGCACTTTTGGTCAGAATCTTGTCAAGAGCATCGAAAACGCTTTGCAGAAGGAAACAAGACATCATCTGAAAAGAAATTTGAAAACCGAAGCAACCAAAATACAACTCACTTCATCTTTCTATCCAAAGCGCTTTACCTGAATTTCCTAATCCAACCTCCACCCTTTATGAATTCCCCCTTTGCTATGAAAAATCTCTATACCTTCTTTTTTCTCGCTTGCTTTTGCCTCTGTTGTACCTTCAAGGCTTGGGCGCAGACCGGCCAAGGGTTGACCGGAACGGTGGTGGACGCCAAAGGCGAGCCGCTCAGCTACGGCACGGTGGCCCTCATCCGGAAAGCCGATGCCGCGGTGGTAGACGGGGCAGGTGTAGAAGTCAGCGGCCAATTTAAGCTCAAGAGCCCCGCCCCCGGCACCTATTTCCTGAAAGTTACCGCCATGGGCTATGGCACGCTGGAGACTCCCGCCTTTGAGGTGAACCAGCCGGGCTTTCAGAAAGAGTTCGGGAAACTGGGGCTGGCGCAGGACTCTAAAATGCTGAAGGAAGTGACTGTAGAATCCATGCGGCCCACTATCATCAGCCACCCCGACAAAATGGTGGTGAGCGTGGAAGGCACCGTGATGGCCGCCGGCAGCACCGCCATGGAAGTTTTGTCTAAATCGCCGGGCGTGTGGGTAGACCAGGACGGCAACATCCAGCTCAACGGCAAGGCGGGCGTACGGGTCATGATTGACGGCAAACTGACCTACATGAGCGGCAAACAGCTGCAGACCATGCTCCAGTCCATGCCCGCCGACAACATCAAAGACCTGGAGATCATCACCAACCCTTCGTCTAAATTCGATGCCGAGGGAAATTCGGGCATCATCAACATCAACCTGAAGAAAAATCAGATGACTGGTCTGAACGGCAGCGTGTACAGCGGCTACCAGTACAACAAACTGCACGGCTACTCGGCGGGCACCAACATCAACTATAAGAGCGGCCAGTGGAATTCCTTCCTGAACGCCGATTTCGGCAGGAGGACGAATTTGCGCACCAACACCATGACCCGACTTTTCTGGCAGGAAGGCCAGCCCACCAGCTTTGACCAACGCGGGCGCGAGGAAACCTTCCGAAATGTGCCGTCGGTACGCTTGGGCACCGATTACCAGCTGAACGACAAACACAGCATCGGGGTCATGGCCTATGTGATGTCTGTAGACTATGACAATTCCTTCGTGACCGAGACGTACCTGCGCAACAGCAACCCAGTGGAAGACTCGCTCATCAACGCCCGGAACCTGGTTGCCGCCGATTATTTCAACATCACTTTAAACGGGCACTACGCCTTTAAACTAGACACGCTTGGCAGCACCCTCACCACTGACGTGGACTACGTGAAAATCACCGATAACAATGACGCGGGGTTCTTCAACAGAGGCCAGTACGTGAACCAGGCGCCACAGCTCCGGCTGGAGCAACTGGGCAGCTACAACCCCACCACCTTCCACATCTATTCGGCCAAGGCCGATTTCTCCCGGAGATTCCAAAACAAGAGCAAACTGGAAGCGGGTCTGAAAGCCAGTTACGTGGAGTCTGACAACGAGCTGCGGTTCTATTTTGTAGAGGGAAAGAATCAGCGCCCAGATCCAAACCGGAGCAACCACTTTATATATAAGGAGAACATTTACGCCGGGTACGCGAACTACAGTGCCAACCTGGGCGACCGCTGGAGCGTGCAGGCGGGGCTACGGGCGGAGCAGACGGTCTCCAAAGGCAGATCTGTGACCCTGAACCAGACCACGCCGCGCCGTTACCTGGATTTCTTCCCCAGCCTCTTCCTGCAACAGAAAGTAAGCGACAACTACCAAGTGACCTATAACTACAGCCGCCGCATCAACCGTCCGCAGTACGATGACCTGAACCCGTTCATTTTCTACCTGGATCCTTTGACCTGGGCCCAAGGCAATCCCGACCTTCGGCCGCAGTACACCCACTCCTTCCAGGTTTCACAGACGTTCAAGAAAGACTACATCCTCACGCTGGGTTACGCGCACACCAAAGATTTCATCGCGGAGATTCCGGTGCAGAACAATGAAACCAACACCACCATCTTCTCGCAGCGCAACGTGGATGCCTTCAAGAACCTGAACGGTACGCTGGTGGTGCCGGTACGCATCATGAAGAAATGGGAGGCGAGCAACAACCTGGGCTTCGGGTTCCAATCCTTCACCACGTATTTGCAGAGCAATCAGCCTATCCTGAACGAGCAGTTCTATTACATGCTCAACTCCAACCACACGCTTCAGCTGCCCCAAAAAATAAAGATGGAGCTGAACCTGGGCTTTCAGGGTCCGCAGGCGTACGGCCTCTACACCATTGAACGTACCTGGTGGCTGGACTCCGGCCTCAAGCGCTCCTTCCTGAAAGACAACCTGGATGTGAGCCTCACCGTGACCGATCTCTTCAGAACCCGCAAGGTAGTGGGCTCCGCCAACTTTGACGGCAACGTGAACGCCTTTGACCAGTACTTCGCGGCGCAGAGCTTTAGGGTGAACCTGCGCTACCGTTTCAGCAAAGGCCAGAAGTTTGAGCAGCAGCGCCGCTCCACCAACCTGGAGGAACTGGACCGCGCCGGCGGCAATTAAGACCCATTTGCGTTTAGGGGCTGTTTTTGGAAAAACGGCCCCTAAACGCAAACGGTCAGATCCTGCAAAGCCCTGCGCCTGCCCCTCTTCCAGCACCGGAAAAAATATTTTAAAATAAATGCAACAGTACCTTGTGTTACATAGTACCTTCTAATATATTTGTTCCATCAACAGTAACCCATCACCTAATTACTATCCCTATGGAAAATCACCTTCTCCTTCAGCTCTTCCTCCAGATCGTCTTGATCCTAGGCACTTTCACCATTGGGGTATTCGGGTATGTTCTCCTGTCTTCCCGCGTGGGCAAGAAAGCTCGTACCGGCACAGAATTGCCTCTCCGTTTCCTCTAGGGCTTTTTTTTTGCCAGTGTACCTTGCATTACATAGTACTATAAACATCATCTACCACAAAAATCCATACAGTTATGAAAAAGATGTACAACTTCCTCCTGCTACTGGCCGCTCTGGCTTTTCTTACCCAGGCGGCTCTAGGCCAAACCAACACCGGTACCCTCACCGGCCTGGTAGTAGATGAAAAAGGCGAACCGCTCAGCTACGGCACCGTCGCCTTATTGAAAGCCGCAGACAAATCTGTGCTTACCGGTACAGCCATTGAGTTAGACGGCAGATTCAACCTCAAAACCCCCGCCCCCGGAACGTATCTGCTGCGCATCAGTGCCATGGGCTTCACCAATCAGGACCTGGCTCCCTTTGAGGTTACCGCTGCCGGGTTTACCCGTGATTTCGGAAAAATCGCCCTGAAACAGGATTCCAAGGTGCTCAAAGAGGTGACCGTGCAGAACTTGCGCCCCAGCGTAGATGTGCAGGCCGATAAAATGGTGGTAAGCGTGGAAGGTACCGCCATGGCCGCCGGCAACACTGCCTATGACGTGCTGGCTAAGTCGCCGGGGGTGTGGGTAGACCAGGACGGGAATATCCAGCTGAACGGAAAGCAGGGCGTGAAAGTGATGATTGATGGAAAATTAACCTACTTGGATGGAAAACAACTACAAACCATGTTGCAGGGCATGCCTGCCGATAACCTTAAAAACCTGGAGATTATCGCGAACCCATCGGCTAAATATGACGCTGAGGGAACCGGGGGCATCATTAATATCAACCTGAAGAAAAACAACCTGGACAGCCTAAACGGCAGCGTGTACGGCGGTTACCAGAACAATACCAAAAGCGGCGGTAACGGTGGCCTCAACCTGAATCTGAAGCAGGGTAAATGGAGTTCGTTTGCCACCGTAGACCTGGCCCAGCGCCCGCGCAAGAGAACCTTTACCATGGACCGCGTTTTTGACAATGAAGGCACCAACTCCTTCCTGAACCAGTCTGGGAAAGAAGAAGGCAGTTCGTTTTCCCCTTCAGTGCGCGTGGGCACAGACTATGACCTGAACAAAAACCACAGCCTGGGGGGCTCCGTGAGCTTGTCTAAAACCAACTCCAACTCAGGCGTTAGCACCAACTCCAGTGAAGAAGACCCCAGAAAAGAAGGGATGGTGTTTAACCAGACCACCACGCACAACAGGCAACGGTACAATGGTGCCTCCTTTAACGTGCACTACACCGGCACACTGGACACCCTGGGCACCACCCTTTCCGCAGATGTGGACGTGGTGCGCATCAAAGACAACACGCCCAGCGATTTTTTTAACCTGAAAACCTTCGCCTTTAAACCCTGCACGGAGAGAGACTATTTTGAAACCCTTAACCCCACCTCATACCAGATCTATTCAGGCAAAGTAGATTACGCCCGGCCAATGCCCTCCATCAAAGGGAAATTGGAACTGGGGGCCAAAGCCAGCTACGTGGAGTCTGATAACCAGATAGATTTTTACACGCTGGAGAATGGAGTGCGGGTGCCGCACACGTTACGCAAAGGCGACCACTTTATCTATGACGAGAAGATTCTGGCGGGTTACACCAACTTCAGCGCCAGCCTGAGCCCTAAATTCACTTTACAGGCCGGTCTGCGGGCCGAATACACCAATTCTGAGGGAAATTCCATCCCCAATAATAAAGTGACGCCCCGCTCCTACCTGGACTGGTTCCCCAGCGTGTTTGTGCAGCAGAAAGTGTCTGAGAACTACATGGTCAGCTATAACTACAGCCGCCGCATCTTCCGGCCCCGCTACAGCAACCTGAACCCGTTCCGGTTCTACATTGACGCCAACACCTACGCTGAGGGTAATCCATATCTGAAACCGGAGTACACCAACTCTTTCCAGGTCACCCAAACGTTCTGGAAGAACTACAACCTGATTCTGGGCTATGCGCACACCAAAGACGATATCTCAGAGGTGCCTTATTTCTACCCAGCCGAGAACGTGATGGTGTTCAGACAAAGCAATGTGGAGAGCGCCACCACCAACGCCACCTTGGTAGTGCCGGTAACTGTTACCTCCAAGTGGAACATGAACAACAACGTGACGGTGGCTTACCAGGAATTTCAGACGTTGGTGAATGATAAAATTATTGAAAACGCCCAAACCTTGTTCATGGCCCAGACCAACCACAACATTTTGTTGCCCCATGGCTTTAAAGCCGAAGTGAACGGTACGTACCGAGGCAAAGGGGTATTCAACGTCTACAAAACAGATCCGGCGGGTTGGGTAGATGTGGCCATTAAACGCTCCTTCTTAAAAGAGAAACTGGATGTGAACCTGGCCTTTACAGATATCTTCCGGACCCAGAAAATGCAGGGTATTTCCATTGTGAACGGGAACACAAACAAAATAGACATGTACCACTTCAACCAGAGCGTGCGCCTGAACCTGCGCTACCGCTTTAACAAAGGGGAGAAATTTGAGATGAAGCGCCGCAACTCTAATTTGGAGGAAGTAAACCGGGCCGGCGGAAATTAATCTCCTGGGCAAGACAACTTTCTTAAGCTTACCATTAATTTTCTTAAATTGGAGCCCTAACAGATGATCAGGGGCAGCGCAAGGTGTCGCGGCCCCTGATTGATTTTTACCATTCTTAACTTTTGACTGTGAGCATTTCAAAAAAGCTTGTGCTGCTATCTGTACTAGCAGCTTCTTTCGCCGCCTGCAAAAACGAACAGGCCTCTACCCCAACCCCTGCCGCCAAAACGGAGACTGCCGCTGAGACCACGGCTGGTGCTGAGGAGTCTGCTCCGGCCCCCGCGGCGGCCGTTGCCCCAGAGATTGTCTACGTCAACTCAGACTCGCTTCTCAACAGATACCAGTACTTCAAAGACGTGAAAGCCAGACTGGAAGCGAAAGGCAAACGGATGGAGAATGACCTGCGCACCAAAGCCACAAGTTTCCAGCGCGAGGTAGAGCAATACAGACAAGCCGCCAACGGAATGGGCCAGGAACAACGTGCCACTACAGAACAGCGCCTGGCTCAGAAAGAGCAGCAGTTAGCTGCCCAGCAGCAAAACTCGGCTAACCAGCTGGCCAAGGACGAGAACGACGAGATGAAGAAAATCTACGAGAAAGTAGAAGCGCACCTTAAAAAGATCAGTGCCGAGAAAGGATATAAAATGGTGTTAACCTATACCCGCGGCAACAGCGCCATTCTGTACGGAGACGCTTCCCTTGACATCACCGAAGAGGCATTGAAAGGCCTTAACCAGGAATACAAAGACAGCAAAGCCAACGCGAAGAAGTAATTTAATTTCTTCATCTATAGGATTAAAAGCCTGGCCCATAAAGCCAGGCTTTTCTGTTGAAGGCTAGAATAGTTTTACTTTTTTTCTGATAGTCTTTGCCCAGTCTCTCTCATGGAGAAGGGGTTCTTACTGTTCCCAATGATCTGCGACCCATAGATGCCGGTATGGCCTGAGAAAAGATAGGCCACCACGCAAGCCATGGCCGCGTACACGCCACTAGGGGCTCCAAACAGCTCTATGGCCATCAAAGTACAGGCCAGAGGTGTGTTGGCCGCTCCCGCAAATACGGCCACAAAACCCATACCCACCAGCAACTCCAGTGGCAACGGCAACCACGGAGAAAGCGCATTCCCCAAGGTAGCCCCTATGAAAAAGAGCGGAGTCACTTCTCCCCCTTTAAAGCCGCAGCCCAGAGTGAGGGCCGTCAAAGCAATTTTTATGAGGAAATCATAAGGAGGAAGTGGAGTTTCAAAGGCAGCCACAATAGTAGGAATCCCCAGTCCTATGTATTTTGTGGTACCTAACAGTACAATACAAACCAGCAGCAGCCCTCCGCCAAGGGCCGGTCTCAGCGGCGCGTATAGCACCTGCTTTTGGAAGAAAGCGGCCACATTGTGGGATGCCCAGGAAAAAATACGTGCTGCCAGGGCAAAACAAATTCCGGCAAGCAAAGTGGCCCCAAACGTCCAAACAGTTAAGGCCGGCACTTCAATAGTTGGGTAGAGGGTATGCTCCACGCCCCAGGCAGTAGCGACACCATCAGCAATAATGGCCGCCAATAAGGCCGGCACCAACGCCTGATACCTGATTTTACCTATCGTAGAAAATTCCAGGGCAAACACCGTACCCGCCAGCGGCGTCCCGAAAACGGAGGCAAAGCCAGCGCTCACGCCGCAGATCAACAAAGTTCTTCGGTCTCTAGGCCGTAGCCTAAGTAGTTTCGTTAACTGGTCGGCTAAGGCTCCACCCATTTGGGCGGCGGTTCCCTCCCGCCCCGCTGAGCCCCCCACCAGATGCGTGATAAGCGTGCAACCCAACACCAGCGGCGCCATTACCCACGGCAGCAGGTGCCTTGTAGGCTTCTGGATTTCCTGAATAAGCAGATTATTCCCCGCCGCCGAGGTGGTTCCCCAGGTATGGTATAGCCACCCCACCAGAAAGCCTCCCGCGGGCAGAAACCAGATGATCCAGGGATCGGCCTCTCTATATTCCGTGACAGCATCTAACAGCACCAGGAACAACGCAGAGGCACTTCCTCCAATGGCGCCCACCAAAGCACTGATCAAAAGCCAGCGCCCCAGGTACAGTGCCAGTACCACCGGCTGGCGCCGCTGCCCGAATTTTGAAGATAAGTTCTTGAGAAAAGAAAAAGGCATAACTACTCCTCTTGATGTAACATCAATGGCACATTATCACTCTGATAATGCCGAAGCAGGAGTCATCAGCCTACAGGAAAGGCGGTTTATAACAGGTGGTACCCCATCACCCTAAGCATTGACAAAGGTAAAAGAAGAAAGATTAAGACTCAAGAATCCTTCCGGCTCCCCTTGCCGTTTAGCGGCCGTTATTCCAGAATCTGGCCTAAAACGCAATAGGGTTTACAGGATTGATAGAATCAACTGTTCATAAAAAAAGGAAACCGGCAGCTGCAACTTGTTTTGAGGCTAATTCCAGAAAAACAGCCCCTAATCGCAAAATACTATTCGTAACGGAGCGATTCAATGGGGTCTAATTTGGAAGCTTTGTAGGCGGGGTAGTAACCCGAGAACAAACCCACACTCACGCAGATGATCATGCCCACCAGCATCCAGAGCCACGGTACGAAGAACTCGCCCTGCCCAATGAGAATGGCAATGCCGTTGCCCATCAGCACCCCCAAAATGATGCCCGCAATACCGCCCAATACACAGATCACGATGGCCTCAATCAAAAACTGCTGCCGTATCTGGTGAATGGTGGCGCCCAAGGCTTTCCGGATCCCAATTTCGCGGGTACGCTCCGTTACGCTCACCATCATGATGTTCATGAGCCCGATGGAGGCGCCCAACAGCGTGATGAAACCCACCAGGAAACCACCAGTCTTCAGGTAGCCCGTGATCTTGTTCAGGGTCTGCTCCACAGAGTCACTGCGGGTTATCTCAAAGGAATCTTCCTGGCCCAAACGGTCTTGGCGCACCTTGCGCATAATGCCGGTGGCTTCCTCCATGGCGTAGGCAAGGCTGGTGTTGTTCAGGATCGCGGATTTGATTTGGAACGTCAACGGCGACGGGGTAGGAATCTGCGTGGCTGTCTCCAGCGGAATAATGATCTGGCGGTTGCTGCCGCCGCCACCCAATCCGCCGCCTTCGCTCTTGATTCTGCCAATCACTTTGAACCGGCGGCCCAGCAGCACCATGCTTTTGCCTTCGGGATTCTGCTTGGGGAAGAGTTTACCGGCTACTTCCTGGCCAATGATGGCTACCGGGGCTCCGCTTTCCAACTCCAGAGTGGAGAAGGGCCGTCCCTGCTCCAGGTCATAATTCTCGTTTACCAGAAAATTCTCATCACCGCCCACCACGCTCATGTTGGGATTGGTTTTGATATTGCCCGCTTTCACGGAGGCGGCCCCGCTGACCTGCGTGCTGATGCTCACCCGGGCCTTCTCGCTCATGAGCTCTTTGTACTGCTTGGCCTGGAACTCCGTAATGTCTGGGTACACTTTGCTCTGCCGGCCGCCCCGTCCGCCGCCGTCCCACTTCTTCTCAATATCAAACGAATTGGCCCCCAACGTAGAGAAAGTGCTGGAAACCGAATACTTGATTCCCTCAATAGCCGTTAAGATACCCACCAGGGACATAATCCCGATGGAGATGATCAGGGCGGTGAGCACCGTACGGAGCAAATTGCTTTTGATGGAGCGGAAACCTTCTTTGGTATTTTCTATGAAGTTCATGTTTTTCTAGGAACCAGTACCGGAACAGACTATCTGTCGTAAGAAAGTGTGTTTTCTTACTTGCATAAAAGTAATGGTTTTCCCGTTTATTGCCCGTTTTTCTTACATTCGTTTCAAACTAACTGTGCATGAAGACTTTGCCCCGGATTTTATTTCTTCTGCTGGCTTTGGTTCTGGTGGCTCCGGCCAGCTGGGCTTCTTACCTGCTCCTGCCCATGGACCAGAACCAGAAGAACCACCTCAAGGCCTATGGACTAGCGTATTGGTCGCTCCAGCGCCAGGCCGAGGTGGAATGGCTCCTCAATTACAAGGGCGGTGCTTTCGCCATGAAACATGCCCCAGAACTGGAGAACGAACTGGTGGTGCGCGGCATCAGCTACCAGACCATTTCAGACGCGCAGTACAGCCAGATCCTCTCAGAGATAGCCGCCCCCGAGTCTAACATGGACGTGATGAAGCTGGAGAAAGCGCCCAAGATTGCGGTGTATTCCCCCAAATCCAAGCAACCCTGGGACGATGCCGTGACGCTGGTGCTGACCTACGCTGAGATACCGTATGACATTGTCTATGACCCCGATATCCTGGAGGACAAATTACCCAAGTACGATTGGCTTCACCTGCACCACGAAGATTTCACGGGCCAGCAAGGGAAGTTCTACGCCGCCTTCCGGAACGCGCCCTGGTACCTGGACCAGAAGCGGGAATCTGAGGCCATTGCCAAACGCTTTGGCTTTGGCAGCATTCCCCTGCTTAAGAGCGCGGTGGTGCAGCGCATCAGGGATTTCTGCGCGGGCGGGGGTTTCATGTTTGCCATGTGCTCCGCCACTGATACCTATGACATCGCCTTGGCCGCCGTGGGGGTAGACATCACCGAAACCATGTTTGATGGTGATCCCTCAGACCCTCAAGCGCAGCAGAAGCTGAACTTTGACAACACCTTTGCCTTCAAGGACTTCACCTTGATCCGGGACCCTTATCACCCCGAGTTCTCCAACATAGACAACTCCCAGCTGGAGCGCGGCCTGCGGGAGCAGAACGATTATTTCCAGCTCTTCACCTACTCGGCTAAATGGGACCCCATCCCCACCATGCTCACCCAGAACCACGAGAAAACCATCAAAGGGTTCATGGGCCTAACTACCGGTTTCAAGAAACGCCTGATCAAATCTGAAGTGGTGGTGATGGGCGAGAACAAAGCCATAGACGAAGCCCGTTACATTCATGGCACCTTCGGGAAAGGCACCTGGACCTTCTACGGCGGCCATGACCCCGAGGACTACCAGCACTTCGTGGAGGAGGAACCCACCGATCTGGCACTTTATCCCAACTCGCCCGGCTACCGTCTGATCCTGAACAACATCCTGTTCCCGGCGGCCAAAAAGAAAAAGCAGAAGACGTGATAGCTTCTGATCAAAGACGTTAGCAATCTCAAAAAGAGAGGCGTTTAGGGGCTGTTTTTGGAAAAACAGCCCCTAAACGCCTCTCTTTTATATTCAGGATAATCTGATGCTAATTTAATGCATCCGGTCTGGGCGGTGCTCCAGGTTGGCGATGATGTCGGCTTCAATTTCCAGAAGTTCTTTCAGACGGGCGTCAACCACTTCTTTGGGCATGTATTCCTTGGCCAGTTTCACAAAACTCACATAATGGCCCGCTTCCGAAACCATTAACTCATAGTAGAACTTCTGCAGCCCTTCGTCCTTCAGGTTTTTCCAGAGCAGCTTGAAACGCTCGCAGGAGCGGGCCTCAATGAGGGCATTCACCAGCAAGTGGTCCATGAGCTGACGTTCGCGTCTGTCGCCCTTCCGGATGTGCTTGCTCAGTTGCACCACGTATTCATCGGGGCGGTTACGGCCCAGTTCATAGCCGCGCTTCTTCAGTTCCTCCAGCACCCGCTCAAAATGGCTCCATTCCTCGGCTACCAGGGCGATCATTTCCTCTACCAACTTTGTTTTGTCTGGATACTTCACAATGAGCGAGATCCCCGAAGTAGCAGCCTTCTGTTCACAGTAAGCATGGTCCACGAGAATGTCCTGGATGTTCATCTCCGCGATGTTCACCCAACGGGGATCGGTAGGCAATTGTAACTTTAAGATTGATTTTGCCACGGTTGTACTGCTTGATTCTACTGCTTTTTGTGTAGAGCCTATTTAGTGAAAGCTCCTGTTGCGTTTAGGGCCTGTTTTTCTAAAAACAGGCCCTAAACGCAAGGTCAAAAATAATCAATTTAAATGGTTCTTAGCTTAATCATAGAAGTTCCACTGGATGCCAAACGTAAAGCTGAACGGGTTGGCAACGTAGTACGGAGTGGCGAAATATCCTTGCTCCCAACTACTCACGGAGGCGTTCAGGTTACTGGCTTTCAGGAATAAGTTTAGGGTTTTGATGTCCACGTTCAGGAAAACATCTAAGGTTGGGTAGCGCGAAACCAGAAACTCGTTCTGCAAATGGAACTGCTGGGTCACGGGCATATAGCCGTCGGCGTAATAATCTGAGTGCCACGTAACTTCCACCCCAGTCTGCACGTTGATGGCGCCTTTGAACAACGGACCGTACACATAGGCTCTAGAGTTAATGTACCACTCCGGCATCCGGATCACCTCGTTGCCCGTGATGCGGTTAAAGTAGACGTTGTTGTCCAGCACAAAGGATTTCACTCCAAATTTATACCTAAGGTTGGCCTGTACCAGATTCATGTTACCTGCCACCTGGGCCGGCTGCCCCCACTCCCCTTTTTCCGTGGCCGTGGAATCCTGGAAGTACACGTAATTGCGCAGATTGGTGAATTGTAGCTGGCCCTTCAGGTAATGTTTTCTGTATCCTACCTCCAGCGCAGCGGCGGTTTGGTTGGCCTGTGTATTCTCAAAGTTATGGGACCACTCATAATGGTTACTCAGGAATACCCGCTGGAGCAACGTGGGCGAATAAGAAGCACGCGTCTGCCGGAAAGACAGGAATTTATACCGGGCTTCTGCGTTAAGCCGATAATCGCCGCCCCCAATCTGGAACTCCCCGTCGGTGGTCACATAGATATCGTTCTTCAACCTGAACTGGGCCTCGCCCCCAATGAAGTTATCGGCAATGGAGCGCCGGGTACGGTCGGTGTAGGTAATGAGCGTGTCATCGTTGACAATACCGGCCGCGCGGCGTATCCCCTCTGAGGTGAGTGTATAGGAACCGTCGCGGCGTTTGGCATAGGCGCGGTACACAAACAGTTTCCCGCTTCCCATCACCCCAAAGGTGTTCTCTACCTGGCGGAAAGTAGATTCATCATTGGTACGCGAGGGGTTACGGATTACCCTGGGATAGAACTTCAAGAGCTGCGTTGCCGTGTTGCCGCTACCCTGGGTTTCATACTGTAGGTTATCATCTGTGAACTGATTCACTTGAGTGCCCACGTCTAACGTATGGTACAACTGCAGCCCAGCCCCAAGGAGTTTGTACCAATGGGTGGCATGCAGATTGTTCCTTTTTTCTTCTGAAGCGGCCTGCGCCAGCCAACTAGCCTCTGGTTTGTAATCAAAGAGGCTATCAATGTTGTCTCCTTCTTCCGGCCGAATCCCCCCTAGTTCTATATGGTCATGGCTGGTTTGGGTGTAATTGGTCATGATGCGGTAGCGCTCATTCTTGCTGAAGTAGTGAGTAAACGCCTGAATACCGTAATGGCTCACCAAACCGTCTCTCCCCGGAATCAATGACCCGAACTGGCGCTCTGTGCCAACCCGCTCGTAACCAATACCCACGTTCCAGTTAGGGGCAATGTTGCGGGTGTGCTTCGCCCGGAAAATTGTCTCTCCCAGAGAGCCCTGGTAATAATTGAGGAACGTGAACGGCGATTTGGTGTCATAGTACTCTAACCTGGCCGGATTGGCGGCATAGGGATCAAAAGCATTACGCCCCAAGCGATTCCCCAGCACGGTGGGCATGCGCCAGAAAAGCGGTTGAGACGCCGTTCCTACGTTTCCCAAATCCTGCTGAATGGTGGAGTCATAGTACCAGTAACGGTAGTTGTGCAGGTTGGTGAGCGAGGTATCTATGCGGGTGGGCGTAAGATTTCCTTTGAAGATATCTGCCTCCCTAATGACCATAGTGGTAGCCGACCCATAGATAGCCTTGGTGGAGTCGTTCAGTATTTGCGCTTTGGTTTGGGTGAAAGTCCCAAAACCTATCAGAAAAGACGCAAAAAGTAGTTTCTTATAATTCACAGTCAAATTTAAGAATTAATATCTGTTCCCGCTGCCCTGCACCCAGGCAGTGACGGTTTGGTCAAAGGTAGGCTGCTGCGGGGCAAACGCATTGGCAATGGGCAGATAAAACACCGGGTATTCCTGCCACAGCGGGGCCAGCGTAGAATCCTGCCATTTCACAGCGTCTTTCTGGGTCATGACAATACATGCGTTAGAGTTGTGCATGGCATTGTAAAAAGCCAACACCTCCTGAATTCGTTCTTCCGTCACCGCCGAATGGTCTTCCCAATCAAAATGACGCACCACGGCATGCCCGGCATCCCTTAGATGGCGCACCAACGGTTGGGCATTGGCGATTCCCGTTACCAGCACCAGTTCCTTGCCTAACGTTTTTCCCTGCCCAACCGGTACAGCCGGGGCATACACAATTTTGGAGAAGAACACCGGCGTATATGGGTTGGTATATTTCTGAATCTGAGAACTAATATTCTCCTGCTGCGCTTGATCAAGTTGGTCTGGGCACTTGGTCACTACTACGGCATCTGCTCTACGGGCACCACTTCGGAATTCCCGCAATCGCCCGGCGGGCAGCACGTAATCCTGGGTAAAGAGTTGATTGAAATCGGTGAGCAACAGGTAGGCAGACGCTTTCACGGCCCGGTGCTGGAAAGCATCATCTAGCAGAATCACCTCCAGGTCCGGAAAGAGTTGGAGCAGCCGTTGGATTCCCTCTGCCCGTTTCTCACAGACCGCCACCCGAACTCCACTTAAGCTTTGCGTGTACTGATACGGCTCATCGCCTATAGAAGCAGGCGTGGCCCGGGCATCTGCCAACACGAAGCCTTTGGTAGTCCGTTTGTAGCCCCGGCTCAGAATAGCTATTTTACGGGGCTGTAGCAGCCGGGCCAGATACTCCACCTGCGGGGTTTTCCCGGTGCCGCCCACATTTAAGTTCCCAACGCAGATAACCGGAATGGGCGCCTGATAGACATGGTAGACCTGGTGGTCGTATAACCAGTTGCGCAGACGCATGATGCCGCCGTACAGCAGAGAGAAAGGAAACAGTGCGTAGCGCAGTACGGGCATTAGAGTGGTCATTACCTGCAAAAGTACATGAAAATTAACTTTCTTTGCCGTCTCAGGCTCTAAAGCGATAGAATGACCAAGATAAAAGAAGTGGTGCAGGTACTGGAGCGGTATGCCCCGCCTGCCTATCAGGAATCTTATGACAATGCCCTGCTGCAGGTAGGTGACCCAGAAGCCACCGTCACCGGGGTTTTGGTAACCTTAGACTGTACCCTGGAAGTGGTGCAGGAGGCACTGGAGCGCGGCTGTAACCTCATTGTGGCCCATCACCCGGTTATTTTCAAGCCGCTCAAGAGCCTTACCGGTAAAACACCCGTTGAAAAAATTATCCTTAAAGCGCTGCAACACCAGATTGCCATTTTTGCCTGCCACACCAACCTGGACCACGTGCACAACGGCGTCAACAAGAAACTCTGCGAAAAACTGGGTTTGGTCAACACTAAAATCCTGTCTCCTAAAACGCAGATCCTGACCAAGCTGGAGACGTATGTGCCGGTGGAAGACACAGAGAAAGTACTGGCGGCACTGCACAAGGCGGGGGCCGGACAGATTGGGGAATACTCAGACTGCAGCTTTAGAATTACCGGCACCGGCAGGTTCACCCCTTCGGCGCAGGCCAACCCGCATATTGGGGAGCCTTGCCAGACCGAGGAGACCATTGAGAACAAGATTGAGGTAATTTTCCCGTCATTCAAACAGGCGCAGGTCATGCGGGCGCTGCTACAGGCGCACCCTTATGAAGAGGTGGCGCATTACCTGGTGGCGCTGCAGAACGAAAACCAGGAAGTGGGCGCCGGCATGGTGGGCGATCTGGTACAGGAACTTACCGCCGAGGAATTTGTGCAGCACGTGAAAGAAAGTTTGCAGATCAGCACCTTCCGCCATACCGCCTGGCCGCAGAAACCTATCAAGCGGGTGGCGGTGTGCGGGGGCACCGGCAGTTTTCTCACCCGGCAGGCCAAAGCCGCCGGGGCCCATGTCTTCCTCACCGCCGACCTTAAATACCATGAGTTTTTTGAGGCCACCCCTGCCTTCGCGCTCGTTGACGTAGGACACTATGAAAGCGAAGTTTACACGAAGGATCTTTTTTATGATATACTTACAAAATCTTTTGCTAATTTTGCGGTTGATTTGTCCTATACCCATACAAATCCCGTTAGACACAGCTAAATATACATGGAAAGTACTGTAGCAAGTAAGTTAGATGCACTTCTAAGACTTCAGAGCTTAGATTCTCAATTGGACAAAATTCTACAAATTAGAGGCGATCTTCCCGAAGAGGTTCGTGACCTGGAAGATGAGATTGCCGGCTACCAAGTACGTGTTAGCAAATTTGATGAGGAAATCGCTGAACTGCAGCAGTCTATCGCCAGCCGCAAGCAAGGCATCAAGGACGCCGAGAAGCTCATCAAAAAATACGAAGAGCAACAGGAGAACGTCCGCAACAACCGCGAGTTTGACGCCATCACCAAAGAAATAGAGCTTCAGAAGCTGGAAATCCAGATCAACGAGAAGAAAATCCGCGAGGCCAATTTCCAGATTGAGCAGAAGAACATTGAAATCCAGGAGACCAAAAACCGCCTGGAAGAGCGCCAGAAAGACCTCAACACCAAAAACGGCGAACTGCAGGTAATGGTGAACGAGAGCGAGGAAGATGAGCGCAAGCTGAACGAGGAGAAAGAAGAGGCCGTGAAACACATTGAGGAGCGCCTCCTGTTCGCCTACAACAGAATCCGCAAGAACGTGCGCAACGGCCTGGCCGTGGTAACCGTGAAGCGTGACGCCTGCGGCGGATGCTTCAACACCGTGCCACCGCAACGCCAGTCAGACATCGCCGCGAAAAAGAAAATCACCGTGTGTGAGCACTGCGGACGTATTCTAGCCGATGTGGAGCAAAAAGTAATCGCGTAGAAAAACAGACAAATACGTTTATACAGAGTACGAAAAGGATGGTTGACTGCCATCCTTTTTTTATTGTCCGGCAGCCGCTTCTCCTTAGAGCACACCTGAAGCTAGCATTGCGTTTAGCGGCCCTTTTTCTGAAAACAGCGCCAAAACAACGTCTTTACTACCTGCCAATTAGATCTGTAACACAGAATCATTACCATTTTCATGCGACAGCTTACTTTGCCCTTCTCTGAGCTCCAAGTTCCGGTTTCCCAGTGGAAGCAACAGGCGTTGGCTTGGGCAGCCCAGCACCATGAGGTAGTGGCCTATTATGAGCCAAATGATATTCCTTACCGTCACGGGGCTTTCCAGAACCAGCTGGGCGTTTGCAGAAAGGCTACTACTTCCTCCATCAGTTCCTGGCAAGAACTGGAGCTGGCCCTAAATCAGAAAAGGGAAGCCCCCCTGCTGGGCTTTCTGGGCTATGACCTCAAAAACAGCCTGGAAAAACTGAGCAGCGGGCAACCAGACCACATTGGGTTTCCCGATCTCTACTTTTTCCAGCCCGAGATTTGGCTCCGCTGGGAAGAAGACGCTGTCCTGATCTTTTCTGAGACGGAAGCGCCGGAGACAGTGGCGCAGGCAATACAGGGCATGACGTTTAGCGGCTCTTTTTCAAAAAACAGCGTTAAAACAACCCCGCGGGTTTCTAAGGAGGAATACCTGCAAACCGTGGAATACCTAAGACAGTGCATTCTGGAGGGCGAGGTCTACGAGGTGAATTACTGTCAGGAGTTTTACACCGAACGGACGGAGCTGGAACCGCTTTCGCTCTTCTGGAAACTCAACCGCGCCTCCCCTACTCCATTTGCAGGTTTACTTAAACTGAAGGATCGTTACTTGCTCTGTGCCAGCCCAGAAAGGTTTTTAAAAAGAGAAGAAAATCTCCTTATCACTCAGCCCATTAAAGGAACCATCCGGCGGGGAAGCACTCCCGAGGAAGACCAAAAGCAGCGCCAGGCATTAGCCTCCAGTGAGAAGGAACAGGCCGAGAACATGATGATTGTGGACTTGGTGCGCAATGACCTGAACCGCGTGGCCCAAACCGGCACCGTGCAGGTAGAGGAGCTTTTTGGGTTGTACGGGTTTCAGTTTGTCTGGCAGATGATTTCCACGGTGACCGGCCGGGTACTGAGCCAAACCAGCAACGTAGACATCTTGAAAGCCGCCTTCCCCATGGGTAGCATGACTGGGGCCCCTAAAATAAGGGCATTGCAGCTGATTGAGCAGGTGGAGAAAACCAAACGCGGGCTCTACTCCGGCGCCTTCGGGTATTTCCTCCCTTCCGGCGACTTTGATTTTAACGTGGTCATCCGCAGCCTGCAATATAACGCTGCTACCGGTTATCTCACTTTTGAGGTAGGCAGTGCCATCACCTATGACTCTGATCCGGAGCAGGAATACCAGGAGTGTCTTTTGAAGGCGGCGGCCATCAGAAACGTGCTTGAAAAATGACCTCAATGCTGCAAGTCGGGTATAATCATTATTCTCAATGTGAACGCTTTAAAGGCTTTATCTTCCTTTATCTTTTTAGAGGCTGTTTCTACCTAAGCAAGCTCAAAACATGAAACAGAACTTGATAAAACTCCAACCGTTTAGCAGGTCTTTTTGCACGCGTCAGATTATAAGCTTTGCCATAGAGCATATTCCATAACAATTATAAATCATTGCTTTATCTTAAAGAATATAGCAATACCTTGTAGGATAATCCCAATCTATATAACCCTTTTACATTTTATTAGCTATTTTATGAAGAAAACCTCTACTCTGTTAGGTACCAGCCTCGCTTTGGTCATGTTTTTGGGAAGCTGCGCCTCTTCTTATCGCCCCATTCGGCCGCAAACCGTGCATTATGACTATAATGAGATTTCGTCTACTGGTGCGCTATCTACTTCTTTCGCGTATGATGTCATGACCTTACGCGATAACAAGAAATATGCAAAGAAGGAGTCGAAGAACAACCTCAAGGTAGTGTCCATGAAGGTGGTGAATAATTCCAATACCCCTATTCATGTAGGGCGCGATTGCCGATTGTTCATGGGGGGGCGGGAAATCATCCCGATGGATCCCACCGTGGCCGCCAATAAAATAAAGCAGGGTGTGCCCATTTATCTTCTATACGCACTTCTTTTCTTGAATATTACCCAAGAAAGCACAAATGGATCCTATGTGACCGAAAGCTCCTCTACATCCCTTCCTATCGGTTTGCCTATTGCCGCTGGTAATATGTTAGTCGCGGGAAATGCCAACAAGAGAATGAAAGAGGAAATTATCGGGAATAACATCCTCAACAAAACCATCAACCCCGGCGAAACCGCTTACGGTGTCATCTGCTTGAATGAATCTACCACCGGACGTTTAAAGTTTGAGTTGAACCCAGCTTAATAAATCGCTTTATGCTCCTGTTTGAAAGCGCCTGCAAGCTATTTTGCGGGCGCTTTTGTTTAAAATATCATCTGCCATTCTGTCATAAGCATGCTAAATATGCTTATCTTTGTGTTTTTACTTGCCAGTCATGCACGCACCCATCCTTGATTTAGACTTCATAGACAACCGCACGCCCGAACAAGCCGCTGCGTGTGATACCAAAGTGACCGTTGACACCAACACGGGGCGTCAGCGCAAACTATACATTGAAAGCTATGGCTGTCAGATGAATTTCTCTGACAGTGAGATTGTTTCGTCCATTCTCTTTGACGCAGGCTTTGACACCACCTCAGAGGTTAACAACGCTGATCTGGTGCTGTTGAACACCTGCTCTATTAGGGAGAAGGCCGAGCAGACCGTGCGCCACCGCCTCACCCAACTACAGCACCTCAAAAAGAAAAGACCTGGCCTAGTGGTGGGGGTATTAGGCTGCATGGCCGAGCGTCTGAAGAAAAACCTGCTGGAAGAAGAGAAAATGGTGGACCTGGTGGTAGGCCCGGATGCTTACCGCGACCTTCCCTCCCTCATAAGCAACGTAGACGAAGGCCAGAAAGCGGTGAACGTGCTGCTTTCCCGCGAGGAAACCTACGCCGACATCAACCCCATCAGATTAAACAGCAACGGCGTGAGCGCGTTTGTCTCCATCATGCGCGGCTGCGACAACATGTGCTCTTTCTGCGTTGTGCCGTTTACCCGCGGCCGTGAGCGTAGCCGTGACGCGCACTCCATTGTGCGGGAAACCCAGGAGCTGGTGAACCAAGGCTATAAAGAAGTGACCTTGTTAGGTCAGAACGTGGACTCCTACAAATGGGCCTCTGAAGACGGAATGGAGCGCGTGAACTTTGCGCAACTGCTGGAGATGGTGGCCCTGGTGAGCCCAGACCTGCGGGTACGTTTCTCCACCTCGCACCCCAAAGACATCACAGATGAAGTGCTGTACACCATGAAAAAGTACGACAACATCTGCAAATACATCCACCTGCCGGCCCAAAGCGGAAACTCCCGCGTGCTGGAGCTCATGAACCGTACCTATGATCGGGCCTGGTACATAGACCGCGTAGACGCCATCAGAAGGATATTAGGCAATGACTGCGGCATCTCTACCGATATGATTGCCGGTTTCTGCTCTGAGACCGAGGAAGAACACCAGGACACGCTCTCACTTATAGATTACGTGCAGTATGACTACGCCTACATGTTCTTCTACTCTGAGCGCCCCGGCACCCTGGCCGCCCGCAAACTGCAAGATGACATTCCGCTGGAAACGAAGAAGCGCCGTCTGCAGGAGATCATAGATAAACAGCGCCATTACTCGTTGGAGCGGAATAAACTTGATGTAGGTAAAGTGTCCAGGGTGTTGGTGGAAAGCTTCTCCAAGCGCTCAGACGAAATGCTCAGCGGCCGCAACGACCAGAACAAAGTAGTGATCTTCCCTAAGATGCACTTCAAGAAAGGCGACTACGTGGATGTGCTCATCAACGACTGCTCGGTAGGCACCCTATTTGGCGAGCCGGTTCTTTAATTTGGGAATTTGGAGAGGAGGAAATTTTAAAATGAGTTTCCTTTCTGGTGAAAACCTGCCATTTCCAAATCTTCACATTTTCAAATCTTCAAATCTGAAGTATGCGTGACATAGAGATACAGTCGGTGAAACAGCGGTTTGGCATCATCGGGAACTCTCCTTTGCTCAATTACGCCATTCAGGTGGCGGTACAGGTGGCTCCTACTGACATGACCGTGCTCATTACCGGCGAAAGCGGGAGCGGGAAGGAATCTTTTTCCAAGATCATCCATCACCTGAGCCCCCGCAAACACGGTCAGTTCATTGCCATCAACTGCGGCGCCATTCCCGAAGGGACCATTGACTCAGAGCTGTTCGGGCACGAGAAAGGTTCTTTCACCGGCGCGCAGGAAGCGCGCAAAGGTTATTTTGAGGTCACCAATGGCGGTACCATTTTCCTGGATGAGATTGGCGAGATGCCGCTGGGTACCCAGGCCCGCCTGCTGCGCGTGCTGGAGAACGGCGAGTTCATCAAGGTAGGCTCCTCCAAAGTGCAGAAAACCGATGTGCGCGTGGTGGCGGCTACCAACGTGAATCTGCTGCAGGCCGTGGAGCGCGGACAGTTCCGGGAGGACCTCTATTACCGCCTGAACACGGTTCCTATTTCTGTGCCCCCACTGCGGGAGCGCGGCGAAGACACGCACCTGCTGTTCCGGAAGTTCGCCAGCGATTTCTCTGAGCGGTACCACGTAAAACCCATCACCCTGCAGCCAGATGCGGTACAGGAGCTGCTGCGTTACCGCTTTCCGGGCAACATTCGGCAGCTCAAGAATATTGTGGAGCAGATATCGGTGTTGGAGTATGAACGCGAGATCAATGCCGCCACGCTCCGTAAATACCTGCCCCAGGAACAGCTGAACCAATTGCCGGCGCTTTTCTATCCGGCGGCTGGGGCCGAAAGTGCCAGCGGCATCTCTGAGCGTGATCTGCTGTACAAAGTCTTGTTTGACATGCGCAAAGACATGAACGACCTCAAGCAGGTGGTTTTTGATTTGTTATCGCACCAGCAGGAAGACGCGGAACTTCTGAAGAACAACCGGCATTTGTTTGAGGAGATGCGCCCGTTTGAGCAATCAGCCTACCGCGCCCCGGAACGTCGCTCCGATGGGTATGTGCTCTCTGTTGATGAACCGGAAGAGTACGAGGAAAAGGTGGAGGACATTTCGCACGAAACTGAGGAAGAAAGCCTTTCTTTGGAGCACAAGGAAAAGGAAATGATCCTGAAGGCGTTAAAGAAGCACGGGAACAAGCGGAAGTACGCCGCCAAAGACCTGGGCATCTCTGAACGCACCCTTTACCGCAAATTAAAACAATACGACCTTGAAGACCTGTAAACCCTTTTCTTTCCTTTTTTTGCTCTGCCTCACGTTCCTGTTGGGCGGGTGCTACTCCTTCTCTGGGATCAATTATGATGCCTCCAAATACAACAGCATATCCATCTCCAACTTTAACAATGCCTCCGGACAGGGTCCTGCTAATTTACAGCAATTTATCACTGAGGATTTCAAGGATTACTTCCAGCGGAACACCAACCTGAGAATCTTACCGCAGGCCGGCGATTTCCAGATTGAGGGGCAGATCATGAGCTACACGTTTAGCCCGGCGGCCATCCAGCGCAGTGACATCCCCACGGGCAGCAACATCGGGCTGGACCAGGCGGGCGCCAACCGCTTAACCATTGTCATCCAGATCAACTTCACAGACACTAAGAACCCGGCCAATAACTTTGACCAAAGTTTTTCTGGCTTCGCCGATTTCCCTCCTACCCTGGATATCAACCAGATAAACCAAACGCAGATCAGGCAAATCACAGAACGCATTATTTATAGCGTTTTTACCAAAACGGTTGCGAATTGGTAAGTATCTTTGCAAAACCAAACGGGCACTGAAAACTCATTTTTCAGTGCCTTTATCATCTATATCCATAATTTGTAGTAATTTGTCTTTGCTCTACTAGGGCAAGGAGAAAAGAAGTTCCATGAACAAAGCGGCTTTTCTAAATATTGTGCGGCAGGTAGCCCCCATCCAAGACCAGGAGGTAGACGACCTGGAGAGATTGGTGGTGTCGTTCCCGTACTGCCAGACGGCCCATGTTCTGTTAGCCAAGGCTGCCCATGACCGGGGCAGTATGCTGTCTACCCAAAAATTGAGGAGAGCAGCCGCCCACGTTTCTAACCGCCAGCTGCTCAAACAACTGGTGTATGCTACCCCCATGGTGGAAGAAACCGTGGTGCCGGTATTTGAAGAAGAACAGGATCCTGAAGCGTACGTGGCTCCTGGTTTGGAGCCGTTTTCGGAAAAAGAGGCGCTAAACGCACCTGAACCTGAAACGGGAACAGCAGAAGAACCAGAAACTGAGCCCTTCTTAGCTGAAGAAACATCTGCTCTTGAGGTTCTTCCAGAAGTTCCCGCAGAGGAAGAAGTTCAGGAGGAAGAGGCTTACACTGCTGAAAATCACCCAGAAGCTATTCCCGAAGCGGAAGCCACTGCCATTGCCCCAGAGGTAACCCATTTGCCAGAAGAGCAGCCAGAGACAATTGCCTTAGGCACTATTCCAGAAAGTGCAGCAATAGAAGAAACGGCACCACTGGCCTTGCCAGAACTTGCCGCCACTGTTGCCCAAGATACTCTTGAAGCTCCCGAAGAAGAAGCGGTCATTATAAATGAAGCTGCCGCCGCAGAGGAGGAAGCCCTGGATATTGACATTGATGTCTCGCTTTCTGAAGAGGAAGATACTTTAGATGAGCTGTTGGAGCTGATCCAGATCAGCAGCCTCACCTCTTTCAGTGCTCCCATTCCATCGGTTAACCTTACCCATGAGGAAATTGTCTCTGAGATCATCTCTGGCCATACCCCATTAGAGGAAGAAATGGAGGTCTCGGCAGCGCCAGAAATTATACCCGCTGCACAGGAGAAAGCCGCCCAGGAAGAAGCTGATTTAAGCGCCTACCTGCAGATTGCGGAGCTGGATTCCCTCTATGACACATCTGGCTACGAGTTCCCGACGCTGAAACTCCCGGATTACCAGCAGAGCCATGTGGCGGAGGAGCCAACTGATCCGTATCTGTCTATCTTCACGCAGAACAACCTCGCCTATTGGATGGGCTCCAGCCGCTTGGGCGAGAGCATTCAACTCAAGGATGAGCTTACCTCCGTTACGCCCTTCTATTTCCAGCCTGAATTAATTCTGGAGCACGTGAAGGAGCAGGCCACTCCGGCCCCGGCCCCAGAGCCTACCCCGGCCGCCAAGCTGGATATGCAGTTGGATATTATCAACCAATTCCTCAAGTCGGCGCCTAAGCGCAAGACCATGGCCAATGCCCAATTGAGCAATGAGCCGCAGGAAGATTTATCTGCCAAGAGCTCCAAAATCAAGAAAAATCTGGCTTCTGAAAACCTGGCCCACATCTTTATAAAGCAAGGAAAGGGCAAGAAAGCCATCAAAATTTATGAACAACTTATAGTGAAGTTTCCCGAAAAAAAGAGTTACTTTGCTGAACAAATAGAAAAATTAAGAAACGAATAATCCAATCATGTACATTGCTCTGATCAGCGTTATTATTTTCCTTTGCGTGCTGTTGGTATTGGTGGTATTGTCCCAGAACTCCAAAGGCGGTGGGTTGTCCAGCCAGTTTGGCGGCGGCGGAACCAGCCAATTAATGGGCGTGAAACGTACCGGCGACCTTCTGGAAAAACTCACCTGGGGCTTCGCCATCGGGATCATTGTACTTACGTTGGCTTCCCATACTATTTTCTCTGACGGTGCCGGTGTAGACAACCGTACCATCAATGAGCAACGCGCGGGCCAAGCGGCTCCGGCCCCTGCTCCTGCCGCCCCAGCGCTTCCGCAGCAGAACGCGGCCCCTGGCGCAGCTACTCCGGCTCCGGCCACCGCTCCCGCCGGCGACTCGGCCCAATAATAAAACCGATACTTAAAATACCCTTTATTAGAGTCCGAACCTCACCGGTTCGGACTTTCTTTTTTATACTCCTTTCCGTTTAGGGGCTCTTTTTGAAAAAAGAGCCCCTAAACGGAAAATACAGGTAACCCAGAAACTGACAAAATTATAGTTGCCGCCCCGCACCCTGTCAGGGTTACCTAACAGTTGACAGGCAATTTCTGCCAAAGTGTGCCAACTTTGGCAGACTTCTGTACTTGGCACAGGAATCGCTAGTAGGCTTACCGTCACTGGCAGGTTTGCTGCCGGACATAATCGTTAACTTAATCTAATCTTATAACAAACCTATGGCCTTAGATCTAAAACCATTGGCAGACAGAGTAATTGTGTTACCTGCTGCGGCTGAAGAAAAAACCAAGTCTGGTATCATCATCCCGGATACTGCCAAAGAAAAACCACAACGCGGAGAAGTAGTTGCCGTTGGAGAAGGCAAAATCTCTGATCAAGGTGTTTTAGTAAAGTCACAGTTAAAAGTTGGCGACCAAGTACTGTACGGCAAATACGCCGGTACTGAGATCTCTCTGGATGGCGCTGATTACCTGATCATGCGCGAGGCTGACATCCTGGCGGTTCTTTAATTTTAATCCTATCATCAACCATAATCTACTTTTAAGAAACTATGGCATCTAAAAACATCACTTTCGACGTTGACGCCCGCAACAAGATTAAAAAAGGCGTGGACACCCTGGCAAATGCCGTGAAAGTAACTTTAGGCCCTAAAGGCCGCAACGTAATCATCGACAAAAAATTTGGCGCTCCTAGCATCACCAAAGACGGTGTTACTGTTGCCAAAGAAATTGAACTGAAAGACGCCGTGGAGAACATGGGCGCTCAGTTAGTGAAAGAAGTAGCCTCTAAAACCGCTGACATGGCGGGTGACGGTACTACTACTGCCACTGTATTAGCCCAGGCAATCTACACTGCCGGTTCTAAGAACGTTGCTGCCGGTGCCAACCCAATGGACCTGAAGCGCGGTATTGACAAAGCGGTTTCTAAAGTAGTTGAGAACCTGAAGGCTCAGTCTAAGAAAATTGAGAACTCTTCTGAAATTGCCCAGGTAGGTACTATCTCTGCCAACAACGACACTGAGATTGGCCAAATGATCGCCGATGCCATGGACAAAGTGGGCAAAGACGGTGTGATCACTGTTGAAGAGGCAAAAGGAACTGAGACTGAGGTGAAAACGGTGGAAGGTATGCAGTTTGACCGCGGTTACCTGTCTCCTTACTTCGTGACCAACCCAGAGAAAATGGAAGCGGAGTTTGACAACCCTTACATCCTGATCTACGACAAGAAAGTTTCTACCATGAAAGAATTGCTTCCAGTGTTGGAGCAAGTGGTACAAACTGGCAAGCCGCTGGTGATCATCTCTGAAGACGTAGACGGCGAAGCCCTTGCTACTCTGGTAGTAAACAAACTGCGTGGTTCATTGAAAATCGCGGCGGTGAAAGCCCCAGGTTTCGGTGACCGCAGAAAAGCCATGCTGGAAGACATCGCTATCTTAACAGGTGGTACCGTGATCTCTGAAGAGCGTGGTTACAAATTAGACAACGCTACGCTGGAGTACTTAGGCCAGGCTGAGCGTGTGATCATTGACAAAGACAACACCACTATCGTGAACGGACGTGGTACCAAAGACGGTATCACTGCCCGTGTGAACGAGATCAAAGCTCAGATTGAGAAAACCACTTCTGACTATGACCGTGAGAAACTGCAGGAGCGTCTGGCTAAATTGTCTGGCGGGGTAGCTATCCTTTATATTGGTGCCTCTACCGAGGTAGAAATGAAAGAGAAGAAAGACCGTGTAGATGATGCCTTGCACGCTACAAGAGCGGCCGTTGAGGAAGGTATCGTAGCAGGTGGTGGCGTTGCCCTCATCCGCGCCCTTGATGCCCTTGACAACGTTGAGACCCGCAACGAAGACGAGAAAACCGGTGTGCAGATCATCCGTACTGCCCTGGAAGCTCCTTTGAGAACTATTGTGGCTAACGCTGGTGGTGAAGGATCAGTGATTGTGAACCAAGTACGTGCCGGTCAGGCTGACTTCGGTTACAACGCCCGCGACGACAAGTTTGAGAACATGTTTGCCGCTGGTATCATTGACCCAACCAAAGTAACCCGCCTTGCGCTGGAGAACGCTGCTTCCGTAGCAAGCTTGTTGCTGACTACTGAGTGTGTGATCGCTGACGAGCCAGAAGAAGCTGGTGCTGCCGCTGGTGGCGGAATGCCAGGTGGCATGGGCGGCATGGGTGGCATGATGTAATCTCCCCAGCTCACGCTGAACAAATAATAAAAGCCCCGGCGTTTGCCGGGGCTTTTTCTTTATCTGCATTTCTGTTTAGAGGCTCTTTTTCTAAAAACAGGCGCTAAACGCAATGTCTATTATTCCATTAGACCAAAGTGAACTAGTAGCTAAGGTTCCTCTTCATTACAAAGGTAATTAGCAGACCGGCTTCCTCTTAAGCAAAGAGAAGGGATTTTAGATTGACATTTTTAAGGCAACTGCTATTTTCCTTCCCTTAAGTAAACAGAGTGTTTACAGATTGTTTGGTTCATAGCACATATTGTAGAGGTCTTCCATGGTGCCGTTGAAGACGTTGAGATCTAGATTTCCTTTCACGCCTTCCAGTCTGCCGCGCTCGGTGTGTTGCCAGAAAACCCATTTTTGGTTAGCCAGCAAATGACTCTTCTTAGGGTTGTAATGCGCAATCCAGAGGGGATAATCATCAAAATGACCGGCCAAGTGCTTCTCATAGAAGGCGTAGTTGGTGTAGATGATGGGTTTCAGGTCGTACTCCTCCTCCACCATGTCCAGCCACAGCTGCACCCCTGCGCGTATTTCCTCGTCAGATTGATGGTTAGTGACCTCCACATCCAGAACCGGCGGCAAATCTCCGGCTTCCAGTTTCACTTTGTTCAGGAAATTACGGGCTTGCTCCTCGGCATTACGGGCGGGCAAGAAGAAATGGTAGGCACCCCGCAACAGGTCATGTTTTTTAGCCTGCCGCCAATGCCGGGCAAAGTAGCGGTCTTGGTGTGTGATTCCTTCAGTGGCTTTGATGAAGGTAAACTTGATGTTCTGGGCCTTCACTTTCTTCCAGTCTATCTGGCGCTGGTGGTGCGAGATATCCAAACCGGTCACTTCATACCCTGCGGGGTTAAAGGCAGTAAGGGTGTTGGTTTGCGTGGCCTCCTCTACCGTGTGCCGCAGAAAGGCCAATCTGCCTCCCTCTTTGAAGTATTCAATGGCCAGGCATAACACAAAAAATCCAAGAATACCCAAAGACAGAGGCTTCCACCAGGTACTGGTAGCTTCCTGCTTGCGGGAGACTTTCTTTTGAGGACGTTTGCGAGTGCTGGGGCTAGGCATAAGTAACAGCAAAGATACGAAAACAGCCCCTCAATAAAACAACAAGGACCAGCTGTGAAACAACTGGTCCTTGCGGTAAGGTTATAACAAGGCGAGGATTACCCTCTGCCGTGCATCATGTACATGAGTTTCTTGGCAATGGCAATCAGGATTAAGCCCGCCAGGATCACAAAACCTGCGATAAGCGCGAATACCTGCAAGGCACCCAGTACCTCCACGTAGGCCGCGATAAAGCCCCCGGCAATCTGAGCCACGAACGGCGCCAGGAACCAAACCCCCATGAGCATGGAAGTATAAGCCAAAGGCGAAAGACGCGACACCATAGACAGACCGATAGGTGACAGGCAAAGCTCTCCAATGGTATGGAAGAAATAGGTAGCCAACAGCCAGAAAATACTTGCTTTCACGGCAGTGTCCTGCACATCTCCGCCTCTTTCCAGTACCGCACCCACCATGAACAGGAAGCCAATCCCTAACAGGATCATTCCCAAGCCCATTTTATAAGGAATACCAAGGTCTTTGCCCCGCTTGCTCAGGTACAGCCACACACTGGCTACCAGTGGCGCGAAAATCACGATGAACGCCGGGTTCACCGATTGGAACCAAGCCGTTGGGATCAGGAAGCCAAATACTTCCCGGTCAATGTATTTATCGGTGTACAGAGACAGAGAGCTACCTGCCTGCTCAAAACCAGCCCAGAAGAATACCACAAACAGCGTTACAATAAAGATAACGGCCATTCTATCGGTTTCTTCTTTAGACAAAGGAGCCTTTTGCACGGTGCTGTTTTTGTCAACTTTCCCGTCTGGCTCTACCCCAATGGTTCCTAAATATTTAGGCGCTAATAAATTGAAGGCGAGTTGGCCCAGCAGCATGCCAATACCGGCAGCCAGGAACCCGTATCTGAACCCGTAGGTACTGATCTCGGTTACCCCGTTTACCACCGTTTTAGTCGCGAAGATGTCCTCCGCCAGGATACCGCATACCAGAGGCGCAAAGAACGCCCCCACGTTGATCCCCATGTAGAAAATGGTGAAAGCGGCATCGCGTCTTGGGTCACCTTGCTCATAGAGCTTGCCTACCAGCGCAGAAATGTTGGGCTTGAAAAAGCCGTTCCCAATGATCAAGAGGAGAAGCCCTAGAACCGTCAGGATAGGCATACCAATTACCTGGGTATCGGCGGCGAAGCTGGGCGAGGCGAAGAGCGAGAACTGCCCCAGGGCCATGAGCATCCCGCCAATGAAGATAGACCTGCGCTGGCCAATGTAGCGTTCGGCTAACCAACCTCCTATAATGGGAGTAAAATAAACGAAGCCAGTAAAGAAACCGTAGATCTGGCTTCCAGTGGTTTCGGCAATCCCCAATCCCCCGGCTACGGCGGCTTTTGTGAGGTAAAGGATCAGAAGACCCCGCATACCATAATAGCTAAACCGTTCCCACATCTCTGTGAAGAACAGGAGGTACAGCCCAGGCGGGTGTCCTTTTTTGATGGTTGTTTCCTGCATGGAAGAAATAAGAATTAGATAAGGAGTTGTTTGTTTTAGCTGATTGGTTTTGGACCAATAAAAGGTAAATATATCATAATCGTGTTAGATGGGCAAACTCGCCCCCTCTTCAGGTGCGTTTGAGAAGAATCTTTGCACAAGAACGTAACATACGTTAGTTTTTTATAAATTTGCAAAAAGCTAGAGTTTACAAGCGCATCATTTTGAAATTTTAAAAAATAAAGTTTCCTTTATGAAAGAATTTGGCAAAAAGTCAATGACCATGGATTTATCTAGTGTAGGAATTGCTCAGGCACAGGAGGTTCTCTGGAATCTTAGCCCCGCAGAGTTAGTGGAAGAAGCCCTCAGAAACGGGGAAGGCTATCTCACTGACACCGGTGCCCTGATGTGCGATACCGGCACTTTTACCGGGCGTTCCCCCAAAGACCGCTATGTGGTACGTGACGCCGAGACAGAGAATTCTGTATGGTGGGGCGATGTGAACATTGCCTATGACCCTGCCAAATTTGAGGCTTTGCACCAGAAGATGGTAGCGCACCTGGCCAACTGTAAGCTTTACGTCCGCGATGCCTACGCCGGCGCCCATCCAGATTACCGCCTAAACCTACGTATCATCAACACGCAGGCCTGGCATAACCTATTCTGCCATAACATGTTCCTTCGTTTAACCGAAGAAGAACTTGCACACCATATTCCGGAGTTCACCATCATTAATGCCCCGGAATTTGTAGCCGATCCGGCCGTAGACGGTACCCGCCAGCCTAACTTCGCCATCATCAATTTCTCCCGTAAAATGATTTTAATTGGCGGTACAGGCTATGCAGGTGAGATGAAAAAAGGCATCTTCTCGGTGCTCAACTACCTGTTGCCGCACAAGCACAATACCTTGTCCATGCACTGCTCCGCAAATGTGGGCAAAGACGGCGACACAGCTATTTTCTTCGGGTTGTCAGGAACGGGCAAAACCACCCTTTCCGCTGATCCTAACCGCGGCCTGATTGGAGACGACGAGCATGGCTGGACCGAAGACAGCGTTTTCAACTTTGAAGGCGGCTGCTATGCCAAAGTGATTGACCTCACCCGGGAGAAAGAGCCCCAGATCTGGGATGCCATCCGGTTCGGGGCCATTGTAGAGAACACCCGTTTCCTGCCCGGAACCCGCAGCGTAGACTATACAAACAAATCCGTTACTGAGAATACCCGTACGGCCTATCCTATCCATCATATTGACAATGCGGTAGAACCGTCCAGAGCAGATATTCCTAAAAACATCTTCTTCCTGACCGCCGATGCCTTTGGCGTGTTGCCTCCCATCTCGCGCCTGAACAAGTGCCAGGCCATGTACCACTTTATCTCCGGCTATACCGCCAAAGTAGCCGGTACCGAAGTTGGCGTAACCGAGCCTCAGACGACATTCTCGGCTTGTTTTGGGGCGGCGTTCCTGCCCTTGCACCCCACTACCTATGCGGAGATGCTGGGCCAGAAGATGACCGAGAACAATGTGAATGTGTGGCTGGTAAATACCGGCTGGACCGGCGGAGTTTATGGTGTAGGTTCCCGCATGAAACTCGGTTATACCCGGGCCATGATCACCGCCGCCCTCAACGGTGAATTAAATGAGGTCGCCTTCTCTAAACATCCTGTTTTTGGGGTGGAGATGCCCACCTCCTGCCCTAATGTACCCGCTGACATTCTGAACCCGCGCAACACCTGGGCCGACAAAGAAGCTTATGACCATAAGGCAAATGACCTGGCCAAGGCATTCATCAAGAACTTCAGCAAATACGCAGATTATGCGAACGAAGAAATATTAGCGGGTGCCCCAGAGGTAGCCGTTGAAGCCTAACACTCTTAATTATTTCCTTCAACTGATTAAAGCCTCCCATTTTATGGGAGGCTTTTCTTCTATATTGGCACCATGGCTGTTTTTGCCTTAATTTTGGAAAAACGGCCGCTAAACAGAAAAACGATGCACCTCTTCTTCACCCCTGACCTCCAACCCACAGATTCATGTTACACTTTGTCTGAAGAAGAGTCTAAACACTGCGTGCGGGTGCTGCGGTTGGGCAAAGGTGACACCGTTACCTTAATAGATGGCCGTGGCGGCCTGTTTGAAGCAGAGATTGCAGAAGACAATCCTAAGAAAGCTAAGCTGAGCATCTTACGCTACCAGCCTGAGTACGGGAAACGACCTTATAAGATCCATGTGGCGGTGGCACCCACCAAAAACATGGACCGCATGGAATGGTTTGTGGAGAAGGCCGTGGAGATGGGGATTGACGAGATCACCTTCCTGCAATGCGCCCGCTCCGAACGCAAGAACCTGAACCTGGACCGGCTGGAGAAAATTGCCGTAAGCGCCATGAAACAGTCTCTGAAGGCGTACCTGCCCGTGCTGCACCCCTTCACCCGCTATGCAGATTTTTTGCAGCAGTCACAGACGGGCCAACGGTTCATCGCCCACTTGGTAGAAGGGCAGGAACGGCAATCATTAGCTAAAAGCGTTTCAGGAGAAGATACGTATACCATCCTGATCGGCCCGGAAGGTGATTTTAGTCCAGAGGAAGTAGCGCAGGCCTTGCAGGCGGGCTACAAACCCGTTACCTTAGGCCAAAGCCGCCTGCGCACCGAAACCGCCGCCCTGGCTGCCTGCCATACCATCCATGTGGTATTAGACGTTTAACGGAAAGCACCTATTACTGAACAACCATGCAAAAAAGGCTCCTGCTCTGGTGTTTACTGTTCTTATTGGCCAGCGGCTCCCTGTGGGCCCAGCGTCCCAGTTTCAGGATTGCGCGGCTCAAATACGGCGGCGGCGGAGACTGGTACGCCAATAAAACCTCGTTGCCCAACCTTATCTCCTTCTGCAACCGCGAACTCAAAACGAATATAGCCCCCCGCGAGGAGGAAGTGGAACCTGGCAGCCCGGAGCTGATGGATTATCCCTTCGTGCACATGACAGGCCACGGCAACGTGATTTTCACCGAAGCCGAGGCCCAGAACCTGCGCAAATACCTCATGGGCGGCGGCTTCCTGCATATTGATGACAACTACGGGCTGGACAAATTCGCGCGGCGCGAGATGAAGAAAGTGTTCCCAGAGCTGGACTTTATTGAGTTGCCCTTCAACCACCCGGTTTACCATCAGAAATTTGATTTTCCGCGCGGCTTGCCCAAAATCCACGAGCACGACAATAAGCCTCCCCAGGGCTTTGGGATTATCTATCAGGGCCGGTTGGTATGCTATTACTCCTATGAATGTGATTTGGGCAATGGTTGGGAAGACCAATCGGTGCACAATGACCCGGTAGAGAAGCACCAGGCCGCTTTACGCATGGGAGCAAATCTGATCTCCTATGCGTTAACCAACTTCTAGTCAGTCTGCTTTGTTCATGAGAACTCTCCTGCTGTTAGTGCTGCTCTTTTGGGGAAGCAGCTTGTACGCCCAGAGCTTCACTCCTCCCATGTTCCCTGCCTCAGGTAAAAGTCTCTCCGCTTTTGTGCCGCCCAATTGGTTTGTCAAAGACAGCGCCCAGGGAGACTTAAACGGAGACAAAATCCCAGATGTAGCCTTGGTGGTGGAATTGAAAGACACCATCCAGGAGCTCCGGCCCGACAGTTCCACTAACCTTGGCAGCCCTCGCATCCTGCTGATTTTGTTCAAAGACCAAACCACTGGCACCTATCAAGTAGTGCAGCAGCACAATACTTTTCTCCTGCGCTACGGCGAGGGAGGCATGGCTCCGGAGCCGTACGGAAAGATCAGTATTAAAAATAGAGTGCTGGAGGTTTCGTTCGAATTTGTCAGGAGTACGGCCAGTTACAAATTCAGGTACCAGCAGAATGCCTTTATGTTGATTGGCGCCACTAACAGCGGCGTTTCCGGCGGTCAGTTTGAGAAATGGGACATCAATTTCTCCACCAGAAAAGCCTTGCATGAGTGGGGCGATGCCTCAGGTGACAAAACGCAATCTGAATGGAAAACCGTACCCGTTACCAAGCTCCGTAGCCTGAAAGAGATGCAGATGCCTTTCCAATGGGAAGTGTGGCCAAATGTGTATATATGAGATCTTTTCTTTTTTGCGTTTAGCGGCTCTTTTTCCAAAAAGAGCCGCTAAACGCAAAACCGTTCAATTCCTGCCATCTTTCTGCAAATCCTACTCCTTTTCCGCCACCGGAAGCAGATAAAGTAAAAACACTTTTTGTATTTTTGAAGTTGGGGCCAGGCTTTCTGGCCGATGCGTATGGAATTAGCAAGATTAGAGATCAAAGGCTTCAAAAGTTTCGGGGACAAAGTCACCATTAACTTTGACAGCGGCATTACCGGAATTGTGGGCCCCAACGGCTGCGGCAAGTCCAACATCGTGGACGCCATCCGGTGGGTGTTGGGCGAGCAGAAAACCCGCAACCTTCGCTCCGACAAAATGGAGAGCGTCATCTTCAACGGGACCAAAAACCGGAAGCCCCAGCAAATGGCCGAGGTGTCGCTCACGTTCAACAACAACAAGGGCATCCTCCCCACGGAGTATTCGCAGGTGACCATCACGCGCCGCTACTACCGTTCCGGCGAGAGCGAATACCTGCTCAACAACGTGACCTGCCGCCTCAAAGACATCAACGATCTGTTCCTGGACACCGGCATTGGCTCAGACTCCTACGCCATCATTGAATTAAAGATGGTGGATGATATTCTGACGGACAAAGACAACTCGCGCCGGAACCTGTTTGAGGAAGCCGCCGGAATCTCTAAGTTCAAAGTCCGGAAAAAGCAGACTCTCAAGAAACTGGAGGAAACCGATGCCGACCTGGAGCGCGTGGAAGACGTGCTGTTTGAAATAGGCAAAAACCTTAAAAGCCTGGAGCGCCAAGCGAAAACCGCCGAGCGTTACCTCAACCTCAAAGAAGAATACCGGAAACTGAGTCTGGAGTACGCCCGCCGCAACATTGGCCATCACCAGGAGGCGCTGGAGCGGCTGGAGAACGAGCTGAAGAAAGAAACCGATCGCAAAGGCTCCTATTCAGAAGAACTCGCCCAACTGGAAGATGCGCTGCAGGAACAGAAAACCCTGCTGGACCGCACGCAGCACGAGCTCCAGAACAAGCAAAAAGACGTGCATGAACATACCAGCCAGCTGCGGCAGCTGGAAAACGATATTAAGCTGAAAAGCGAGCGCAACCTGTACTTGCAGGAACGCGTGAAAACCCTGCACACCCAGATCAACCAGGACACCAGCAACATCAGCCAAACCGAGTTTAGCCTGGGCCAGCTGCAGAATGACCTGGAGCAGGTGCAGGAAGAACTGCTTATCTCTGAGGAGCAGCTGGGCATGACCAAAAAGGAGATGGAGCACGTGAACCAGCAGAAAGCGGCCCTTCAGAAAGAACTACAGGATAAAACCGTAGCCCAGCGCCAGCTCCAGAACGAAGCCTTCACCCTTAACAAGAGCATTGAGATCACGCAGGTGCAGATGCAGAGCCACCGCCTGGAGCTGGAGCGCATGCAGGAAATGGAGGGGCACGAGAGCGAAATAGCCCAGCAGCATGAAACCGCCTTAGCGGAAACAAAACAGTTTCTGGAGGAAGCCCAGGCCCAGCTGGCTACTTTGCAGGAGCAGGAAGAGCAGCTTCGGGCGGAGATGGTCAAGACGGAGGACACGCTAGAGGAGTACCGCCAGCAGCTCATGGACATAAACCGGGAGCTGGACGCGAAGAAAAACCAGTACAGCCTCATGAAGGCGCTGGTAGATAACCTGGAGGGTTTCCCGGAGGCCATTAAGTTCCTGTACAAATCAGATCACTGGGAGAAACCGGCCCCGCTCCTCTCAGACATCATCACGCCAGACCCCGCGTACAAGAACATTATTGAAACCTACCTGGAGCCGTACATGAACTTCTTTGTGGTAGACACCGCCTCTGAGGCCGTGGAAGCCATTGAGCTCCTGAAGGAACAGAACAAAGGCCGGGCCAACTTCATCATTCTCTCTGAGGTAGAGGACATGGAGATTCCCGCCACCCTCAGCACACCCAAATACAAAGCCGCCCTGGAGGTGGTGCAGGCCGAGGAGAAATACCACCCGCTCCTGCGCTACATGCTTAATGAAGTGTACCTCACCACCAGCGCCGAGACCGAACTTTTCCTTAGCGATGGACGCACGTACATTGTCACCGATGGATCTGCTATTAAGAAACCGCTGAGCCTTTCGGGTGGTTCTTTAGGCTTATTTGACGGCAACCGCCTGGGCCGTAAGCAGAACTTGGAAAAGCTGGCCGAGGAATTGGAAACCCTCAAGCAGGACCAGGAACGCATGAAACTCAAGCTCAACACCCTGCAGCAGGTGTTGCAGAACCAGAAGGAATCTACCCAGCAAGAGCAGATCAGGCGGCAGGAACAGGACATCAACGCGCTGCAGCAGGAATTGGTGAGCCACAAGGTACGCTACGAGCAGTTCCTGCTCAACCAGCAGAACCAGGCCAGCAAGAAAGACGAGCTCTTCGATAAAATGCAGGAGCTGGGCGACAAACTAGCCGATCTGCTGCCAGACGCTGAAAGCAAGAACCTGAGCCTCAAGAGCTATGAACAGGAACTGCAGGGCCTCACCCAAGTTCTTGACAAACAAAACGAAATCATCTCTGAGGTAAGCGGCATCTTTAACCAGGAGAACATCAAATTCCACCAGCTCAAGAACCGCCTGCAGAGCATTCAGCAGGAGTTGGCCTACAAGCAGAAAACCGTCATGAACCACCAGGAACGTCTGGTGCAGTTGCAGGACGAACTTAGCCGCGCCGAGGATGAGACCGTGGCCCTGGATCAGTTTGTGGAAGACCAGAACCAATTGCTGGAAGAAGGCATGGTGGCCCGTAAAGAGATGGCCAAAGAGCTGGACGAAGTAGAGAAAGCCTATTTCTCGCTCCGCGGCGAAATTGACGAGAAAGAGAAAACCATCCGGGAGCTGCAACGCAAGAAGCAGAACACAGACGAGGTGTTCCAATCCATGCAGCAGGCCATCACGGACACCCGCATCAAGCTGGTAGCCGTGATCGAGCGTCTATCGGCGGAGTTCAACATGAGCCAGGAAGATCTGGCTGAGGCTCCTACCGAGGTTTTGGACATCAGCAACGAGGAACTGAGCCAGCAGGTGAACGCCGTGAAGCAGAAACTGGACAACGTGGGTCCGGTAAACCCTATGGCCGCCGAAGCCTATCAGGAAATTGACACCCGCAACCAGTTCATCCTAACCCAGAAGAATGACCTGTTGGATGCCAAAGCCCAGCTGCTGGAGACCATCTCTGAGATAGACACCGTGGCCAAGGAGAAATACCTTACCGCCTTTGAGCAGATCAAGGAGAACTTCATGCGCGTGTTCCGCTCCCTCTTCACGGAGGAAGACACCTGTGATCTGTACATCGCGGACCCAAGCAACCCGCTGGAGTCCAAGATTGAGATCATGGCCCGGCCAAAAGGCAAGCGGCCGCTCACCATCAACCAGCTTTCGGGCGGGGAGAAAACCTTAACGGCCATCTCGCTGCTGTTCGCGATTTACCTGCTCAAACCGGCACCGTTCTGTATCTTCGATGAGGTGGACGCTCCGCTGGATGATGCCAACATTGACAAGTTCAACAACATCGTGAAGAAATTCTCCCATGACTCCCAGTTCATTGTAGTGACGCACAACAAACGCACCATGGTTTCTACGGATGTGATCTACGGCATCACCATGCTGGAAGTAGGCGTGTCTCGGGTAATCCCGGTTGATCTGCGAGACTTGGCTCCAGAACCAGAAACCCAGGCTGCCTTGTCGGCTTAGCGGTACGTGACCATAAAAACTACGGGTGCGTTTAGGGGCTCTTTTTCGAAAAAGAGCCCCTAAACGCACCCGTTTCTATTACACCCTCTGCTATAAGAAATTCTGGAGAGAGTTACCATTACTCCTACCCAAGACGTTAACTACCAAAAACCCAAGAGCCGTTTAGGGGCCGTTTTTCCAAAAACGGCCCCTAAACGGCTCTTGGGTTGTATAGATTAAAAAATCTACCGAACGCCCTGGCTGGGATATTTAGGGGTAACGGTGCGGTAGAACGCCAAAATTTTCTCCATATCGGCGTTGAAGTCTCCGGTGGGATAAATGGCGGGGCCTACGCCGGCTTCTTTTTTGGCATAATCCAGGTAACCCAACAGAATAGGTACCCCGGCTCCCACGGCGGTATGGTAAAAGCCTTTCTTCCAGCGGGGCTGATACTTGCGGGTTCCCTCAGGGGTAACCAACATCACCATTTCCTCGTGCTGATGGAAAATGTCAATCATGGCCGCTACCAGATTGTTGTTTTTCTTTCGGTCTACCGGTACGGCTCCCATGGCTTTAAGCAGATAGCCCATGGGAAAGAAGAAAGCTTCTTTTTTGATGGTGAGTTTTACGGGAACATCCATCAGGTAGAAGGCGGCGCGGGCGTACACAAAATCCCAGTTACTGGTGTGGGGCGCGGCCACCATAATGGCTTGTTTGATATTAGGTGGCATGCCGCCCTTCAGCTTCCAACCGGCAACTTTAAAAATAACCTTAGCTAATGCTTTCCCGAACATATATGTCTTTTGATACCAAAGACAATATTACAAAAAAAACCAGCTACATGGCTGGTTTTGCTGGAAGGATGGCTTATGGCTGCACAATTTTAAATTTCCGTTCCCTGAAAAGGTACACCTGGAGCCCTAGATTGATGGCTGGCCCCAGCTCCGTGAATTTAGCGTTGCTCTCTGCGGGTCTCTTCTCCTGATAGTAACAGAACATAAGGGCGGGCTCCACAGCTACCTTTGGGTTGATGAAGATGGTGTAGCCCACTCCTCCCCTAAACTCGGCTAAATCGGTTTTGGCGCGGTTGGGCCGGTTGTTCACCCCTACGGCCGCGCTGGCTTCCCCAAAGATGCCGTTGTCCAGATAATATCGGGTGAAAGGCCCCACCAGAATATTGGTGGTGCGGGTTGAGATTTGGCCAGACATGCTCTCTCTGGCATGGCTGATAGTACCCCTCACCCCCAGGGCCAGGTCATGGAAAACAAAGTAGCCTACTTTGGCATCCAGATCAAACCTGAGCCGGTCACCTTTTTCAGTTGCGTTGCTGGTGGAGTTAGAGATTCTCTTGTAGGCGCCCGAGAGGTTGCCGCCTACCATGATAGAGCGCTGGATGATCTTGGCCGGAATGAGCGTGCCTCTGTTTTCCTGAGCCTTTGCCTCTGAAACAATCAGAAACAAAATAATTGCGTAGAGCAATTTCTGCATAATGTCAATATTTGGGTCTCCCCGTGCTATTGACTTATACGGAGGCAATTATGCCAAGAAATTAAATATTCAAATAAATGAATAGGATAAAAAACTTTTCTTACTCCTCTTTGTTTAGCAGCAACTCCTCTAATTGCGGAGCCAAGCCAATGGTGTACTCATAACCAATGGCGTACATTTCTTTGGCCCGTTTCAGGTCGTAGATATGGAAGTCCTTTAATTTGGGAGGCTCCAGAAAAAAGTCACACATGTGGTTGCGGTGCTGCACGTTGGCGTGTAGGGCCAGATGGAAAACGCGTTCGGCCACCTGCCGTACGCCATCAACCTGAAAATCATGGGGGGTGGGATTTACATGCACGCCTATCAGCTTGTCACAATCACCGGTTAGGCATTCCACCGGCAGGTTGTTCACAATGCCTCCGTCTACCAACAGCTTTTTTTCGTGCTGAATGGGCTTAAATAAAACAGGTACCGCCGAGGAAGCCTTGAGTGCCTCCACCAATGAACCTTTGGTGAAGTAGACCGTGCTTCCTTCTACCAAATCTAAGGCCGAGATAGTTAATTTTACCGGAAGCTCCTCAAAGGTGAGATCTTTCAGGTGCTCCTCAAAGATGTTGTGCAGGGCTTGGGTGTGCAGAAGGCCTCGGTTCAAGGCGGGCTTCAAAAGACGCGGCAACGGCAGATCACAGACCAATTGCAGAATCTGTTGCGGCGAAAAACCCGCCGCGAAGAAAGCACCGGCAATAGCCCCCGAACTCACTCCGGAAATAGCATGCAGCTCCACGCCTATTTCCTGCAAGGCCTGCAAAACGCCCAGGTGCGCCACCCCGCGGGCAGCCCCACCCGACAAGCAAATTCCTACCCGTTGTGGCATCTTACAAGTCTGAGAACGGGAAAATCTGATCTACCCGCACCCCTTTGTCGGTTCTTTTCACCGTGCAGCATTCGTTCTGGGCATCATGCTCAAAGAAAAGTACCCACTGTTCATCGGCGGCCCGGTTCAGGATGCTTTCCTTTTCCTGCATGGTGAGCAAAGGCCGGGTGTCATAGCCCATCACGTAGGGCAAGGGCAAGTGCCCCACAGAGGGTACCAGATCAGCCATATAGCACAGGGTGCGGCCTTTGTAGGGCAGCAGCGGCAGCATCATCTTATCGGTGTGGCCGTCTACGTACAGCACGTTGAAACCGGGTATAAACTCCTCCTGCCCAACGGCCAAAAATTCCAGCTGCCCGCTTTCCTGGATTGGCAGAATATTTTCCTTCAGGAAGCTGGCTTTCTCCCGGGGATTAGGCTGAGTGGCCCACTGCCAATGGTCTGGGTTGCTCCAGTAACGGGCCTTGGAAAACACCGTTTCCAGCGTGGTGCCGTCTTTGCCGTATTTCACAGAGCCGCCGCAGTGGTCAAAGTGCAGGTGCGTCAGGAAAACATCAGTGATGTCTGCATAGCCAAAGCCTGCCCGGCGAAGAGATTTCTCCAAAGAATCATCGCCGTGCAGGTAGTAATGGCTGAAGAACTTGGCGTCTTGCTTGTCACCTATCCCGTTGTCTATTAAGATAAGCCGGTCTTGGGTTTGCACCAGCAGGCAGCGCATGGCCCAGGTGCAGAGGTTATTTTCATCTGCGGGGTTGGTACGCTGCCAGAGTGACTTGGGCACCACTCCAAACATGGCGCCGCCGTCCAGCTTAAAATTTCCGGTATTGATAGGGTACAGAGTCAATGACATGGATTGCTGTTTTTAACCAGATTTCAGAAAAAGGGCCGCTAAACGGAATTACTCCGTCACCACACCCATTTCGCCAAACTTCTCAATGCGCTGCATGATCCGTTCTTCGGGCGAGAGCGCTTCCAATTCCTCCAGGGTGGAAAGAATCTTTTTCTCCAGTGTTCTGATCATTTTCTCTGGGTTCACGTGGGCTCCACCCAGGGGTTCTTTGATGATGCCATCCACCAGCTTGTTGCCCAGCATGTCTTTGGCGGTGAGTTTAAGCGCTTCAGCGGCCTGCTCTTTGTAGTTCCAGCTGCGCCACAGAATGGAGGAACAAGACTCCGGTGAAATCACCGAATACCAGGTGTTCTCCAGCATGTACACGCGGTCTCCAATACCAATACCCAAGGCGCCCCCAGAAGCACCCTCACCAATGATGATGCAGATCACAGGCACTTTGAGCATGAACATCTCTTTGAGGTTACGGGCAATGGCCTCTCCCTGTCCTCGCTCCTCGGCCTCAAGACCTGGGAAAGCACCGGGGGTATCAATAAAGGTAACAATGGGCTTGTTGAACTTCTCGGCCAGTTTCATGAGGCGCAGGGCCTTGCGGTACCCTTCAGGGTTGGCCATCCCGAAGTTGCGGTACTGCCGTTCCTTAGTGTTACGCCCCTTCTGCTGACCAATGAACATCACGGTTTTGCCGTTGATCTCGCCAAAGCCACCTACCATGGCTTTGTCATCGCGCACATTGCGGTCTCCGTGTAACTCTATAAAGGTGGGAGAAAGGCCTTTAATGTAATCTAAAGTATAAGGTCTTTCCACGTGCCGCGAAAGCTGCACCCGCTGCCAACGGGTTAGGTTGGCGTACGTCTCTTTCTTGAGTGACTTAATTTTTTCCTCCAGTGCCAGCACTGCCTCACTCACGTCTACCTGGCTCTCAGCGGCCAGTTTCTTCATTTCGGCTAGTTTGCCTTCCAGCGAAGCAATGGGTTGTTCAAAATCTAACAGCATAGTAATGCCCCTTACGTTTTAGCTATAGTGTGACTACAAAGGTAAACGAAACCTGCAAAGTTTTGTAATGGGAGTTTTTTCAAGTTTTAGCTGAATTTTTTCCTTTTGAAAATGAACCGCTTACCTTTTTACCGCTTCTAAAACGTGTTTTTTTTCAGGTACGGGGTTGGATGGTAAAGATCTGCCCCCCATATTTGCATCATCAAACGGGGACAACAGGTCTCCAGAAGAAATTGGTCCGGTAGTTCAGTTGGTTAGAATGCCGCCCTGTCACGGCGGAGGTCGCGGGTTCGAGTCCCGTCCGGACCGCTAAAGCCCTCTACACATGTAGAGGGCTTTTTTTATGCCCAGTTCGTCGCACCATCGCTCTGCTTCAAGCACCCGTCAATTTCCGCGCCTCTCTCTTCCCCGGGCTTAGTCTATCGCGATTTTCCTATTTTTCTGCTACCAATTGGCGCCTCAAACGTCTGAGGATGAACAGATTTATCTTGCCTTGCACCCTCCTGATTTCTTTTGTCTTGGCTCAAAACATAACCATACCTTCATTATGCCAGTAAAAGTGAAAGAATAGTTGAATTTCACCTGTAAGAGAAATAGTTATATTTGGTATAGATTTACTTGCATGAAGAAGGTTTCCAAAGTACTGCTGGTAGACGATGACCCTACCGCTATCTTCATTTCTCTCAAGCTGCTCAAAAAGATGGGAGTGGCAGAAGAGTTTGAGACCGCCAACAATGGTTTGGCTGCCTTTGACTTCATCCGGACGAACTGCTTACCAGCATCAGGAACACCTACCAATTGCCCGGAGTTAATCCTGCTGGACATCAAAATGCCGGTCATGGATGGGTTTGAATTTTTAGAGGCGTTCAGGCAATTAGATTTAAGCCCGATGCCGCAGGTCATCATGCTCACCTCTTCCATGCACCCAAAGGAGATAGAGCGGGCACAACAATTGAATGTGGCCGGTTTCCTCACCAAACCCCTCACCCAGACAGCTCTCATCAATGTATTAGAAGAGAATTTTAAGGATTGAAAGAGTATCCATTAGGTTTTAAAGCGTTTAGAGGCTCTTTTTCCAAAATCTCACTTAAACCAGGAGTAAGGACAAGAATAAATATTAAGTTTTTTGAGAAGTTGTGTTGCATGGTAAAAATTAAGTCTACATATTTGCAGCATCAAACGGGGACAGCAGGTCTCCAGAAGAAATTGGTCCGGTAGTTCAGTTGGTTAGAATGCCGCCCTGTCACGGCGGAGGTCGCGGGTTCGAGTCCCGTCCGGACCGCTAAAGCCCTCTACACATGTAGAGGGCTTTTTTTATGTCTTCTCTAGCCATCATTTAGCTATAGACATAGCTCCTCGCTTGCACGCATTCCCTCCTTTGCATCTCCCACTTCAGAAGGCAGTACTAATAGTACAATTGATCCTTTCGCATTTCCTCGCCACAATCTATCTCTTGGCCCACCTGGTTTGTCTTCCTGATCCTGAGTTCTATTAAATATACCTATACAACCAAAAGCCTCTAATGAAGTAGCTCTCCAGTAAACACTGCATCAATTGTTTTCTATCTAACCTATCCCTTGTAGGGAAGCATTGAAAGTTGCAGCAACAAGACAAATTGCTATTTAAGATGGATTATAGCTCTCATACTTACCATCTGAGTAAAGCAGGATCACCTTGACTAAATGCCTTTGTGGTTCCTGAACCAGTGTAGATGGTGTTGCCTTAGGCGATTCTACTTTTTGTATATTATCCACTTCCTGAGCCACCTCTAGAGCTCCGCCAACTGGAGATACATGGTCATACTCCTGCTTTATCTGCAGTGAGTCTCTGTCTAATTCTTTTAGCATTTCCCCCTGCCCCAACAGTAACCATTGCGGAGAGACTTCTGTAAATCTGCTCAAAATTTTCTGCACCACTTCCAGACTTGCTTTGTTTCTGGCAGATAAAATATGGCTGATCACCGCTCGTGCCACTCCAATTTCATCGGCGAAGGCGGCGGGGCCTAATTGGCTCCAACGTAAGATTTCAGTTATTCTGGGTAAAACTTCGGTCACAGTTAAGGGTGTTTTATAAGCTCCTCATACTTGATTAATCTTTTGATGCAATAGAAACACCTGGCCTAGCTTGTAGAAAGCTCCACTGCTAATATCTAAGCTTCACTTCAACTATCAACTTCATTATAATGAAATACAATCACTTATGATTGACTCACAAAGTTTCTATCTATTAGAACAAGTTCTTATCATTACAAAGTTAAACTTAATTTACATTTGTATTACAAATGTAAATTAAGTTTAACTTTGTAATGAGCCGTACAAGTTTGGTTACTTATATAAGTATGAATTTGTTTTAGCACCAGAAGATACCCCAAGGCGATGACTTCAACTTCTTCTGCCAATAAGCCACTCGTATTATGGGCAACCGCTTAACTTAATTCTACTATTGGTTCCTCTTAATGGTTCATACATTTTGTAGCTCCATAAGAGTTAAGAAATAGATATTCAAATTTCACTTGATCTTTGGGGAATCAACAGTCGGCCTTTTCTGCATATTAAACTTTTACCAGACCAACCCTTTAATAGCTCACACAAAAAAGAGCCCTGCAACATGCTCATTTATTTAGCATGCCACAGGGCTCAGTATTGATCAAAGAATCTAAACTTTAAAGCAACTTCATTTTATCTAAAATATGCCATCTCAAGATCGCGGTCGTGCTTGTAGATATCATCACGGAAATGTACTGCTCCGTTATCATCTACCCAAGCAGTGAAATACACGATATAAACCGGCACCTTAGCCGACAGGTTCACGTACTTCTCGGCTCCTCCGTGCATGGCCGCGTTGATGGCTGAAGGAGACCACTGCTTCTGGTCTTTCAACAGGTATTGTGCAAATTCAAACGGTTTCTCTATCCTGATACAACCATGGCTGAAACCACGCTCTGTCTGGTTAAACAAGTGGTCTGAAGGTGTGTCATGGAGGTACACATTGTGCTCGTTAGGGAAAATAAATTTCACGAAGCCCAATGGGTTCTGCTTACCAGGCCGCTGCCGAACACGCATCTTAAAGTTTCTGTCCACGGTATTCCAGTCAACCGAAGAAGGCGAGAGTACCTCTACTTGATTGTTCCCTATGTCTTTCACCAACTCCATGTCATGGGAGGCTAGATAGTTAGGGTTACGAGCCTGGGCGGGGGCAATCTCCTCTTCCAGGATCTGCGGCGTAATGTTCCAGTAGGGATAGAATACAATGTACTCCAACTTATCACTGAAAACCGGGGTGGCGTGCATCTCCTTCCCTACCACTACCTTCATGTTGAGCATTTCCTTCCCTTTTTCATACACATGCAACATGTACTCCGGGATGTTGATCAGGACATACTTGTCTTCAAAGCGCTTGGGTACCCAGCGCCAGCGCTCCATATTGATGATAATTTGGTCAATGCGTTCCTCCACCGGAATGTTCATGACCTTCAGCGTCTCACCGCCAACCACTCCGTCTGGTTTCAGACCATGCCTGATCTGGAAGTTCTTCACCGCATCGGCAAGAGGTTTGTCATAGATTCTGTTCTGCGGTGTATTATCAGCGAGCTTGCCCAAGATTCTATGTCTCAGGGAAAGTACCGCCTGCGCTGAGTCACCGGGTTTGATCATTTTGGAGGCTAACTGAATCTTAGGCCAGCCACCCTGCTGCTTGGCTAATCTATATTGCTTCAGGGCTTCCCGCAACCTGATGTAGCCAGGATGCAAGGCCTCAAATTCATAATAGGGATAGCGGCTCTCCCGCTCCTTCAGAATAGTTTGCAAGGCCTTGTGCAGCTTAATTTTATTGCGTTTCACTTCCCATTCAATATTCTCAAGGCTGCGCGGGTTCACGGTGCCTTTGTAGAAGTCGGTGGCGTAGTCAAAATAGGAAGCAGTCAAAGTAACATCCAACTCTTCCTGCAGTTTATGCCGGGTGGAATCATTTTTAGCCTGCTCCAGCGTTTGGAACATGGTCTTGAAGTCGCGCTTGGCATATTTCTTTGGGTCCAGCCCTTCTTCGTGGGCTTTGCCCATCACTTCCACAAATTTATATGCCTGCGGCACCAAGGCACCGTCTTTGAACCAAGCAAACCTATATTGACGCTCCCGGTAAAACAGTTTCATGAGCCCGAGGTGCTCTTTGAAATCAGGGTCGCCGGTGGTGAACTTGACCACGTATACACTGTCTGTTTGCTGCGGGTATTCTTTAGCGGCAGCAAGCGCTACTTTCTTTTTTTGTTTCTCACCAGACTTGGCGCAAGCTGAGAGCAGCAGTACGGTCATCATGAAAAACAGGAAGAAAGAAAAAACGGATTTATTTGATTTCATACTGCTTGTTCCTAACATTGAGGTGTGGTACTTATACTAATGTGGGTAAAAAAAGTTAAGGGATACCTTTGATTAAAAATTGCATAAAACCAACAACAATCCTTTTTACCCATAAAATCTGTGTTTGTACACTAATCTAACAAGAGGAGAAGTTATAAAAGGGAAAAACCGCCTAAAATAAATAATATCAGAAGCCCAGGCTGCCCCCAACTTTTACCTGCAACAAAAGAACATTCATCAAAACCCGATTCTAAAAAAATGGATTATAACGATAGCCCTACCGCAACATTCACCGCAGATCCGCATAGTTTTTCGCAACCTCAGAAAGCCCGTATTACGCATGTAGATTGGCAACTGGAAGTAGACTTCAACACCAAAACCATTCATGGATCTGGTATCTACCACCTGGCGCACAGCGAGACCGACGAGATTGTGCTGGATGTACGGAACCTGCAGATATTGGCCGTTTACCTTGATGACGAGTCGCAGGCAACGGATTTCAGGCTGGGGGAGGAAAAACCGTTCCTGGGCCAGGGCCTGCACATCCCGCTGCTCCCCCAAACCAGGAGCCTTCGTTTAGAATTTAAGACTACGCCCGGTTCTGCGGCCTTGCAGTGGCTGGAGCCAACCCAGACCGCGGGTAAAACACAGCCCTTTCTGTTCACGCAGTCACAGGCCATTCTGGCGCGCACCTGGTTGCCGTGCCAGGACAGCCCCGGAATACGGTTCACGTACACGGCAAAGGTGACAGTGCCCGCTCACCTGTTGCCCCTTATGAGCGCCGATAATCCGCAGCAGAAAAACGAAAACGGCACTTACTTCTTTAAGATGGAGAACCCTATTCCGTCTTATCTGCTGTCCCTGGCGGTGGGCGATTTGGTTTTCTCCCCCATTGGCGACCGGTGCGGTGTTTACGCCGAACCAAGCTCCATAGAGGCCGCCGCCTATGAGTTCGCCGACACTGAGAAGATGCTGCTGGCCGCCGAGGAACTCTACGGGCCTTATCTCTGGGGCCGCTATGATTTACTGGTGTTACCCCCCAGTTTCCCGTTTGGCGGCATGGAAAACCCCAAACTCACCTTCGCCACTCCCACCATTATAGCCGGCGATCGCTCACTCACCAGTCTGGTGGCCCATGAACTGGCCCATTCTTGGTCGGGCAACCTGGTCACCAACGCCACCTGGAATGATTTTTGGCTCAACGAAGGCTTTACCGTTTATTTTGAGCGTCGTATCATGGAAGCACTCTACGGTCCTGAATACGCCGAGATGCTCCACACCCTGGGTTACCAGGACCTCCTGCACACGCTCGATGACCTAAGCTCTTCTCCCCTGGACACCTGCCTGAAACTGAACCTGGAGAACCGCGACCCTGACGAAGGCCTAACCGAGATTGCCTATGAGAAAGGGAACTACTTTCTGCGGCACCTGGAAAGACTGGTGGGGCGGGAACGGTTCGATGGTTTTGTGAAGAAGTACTTCAGCACGTTCAGGTTCCAATCCATGGACACGGCTGGTTTTGAGCAGTTTTTGGAAAAAGAGCTCCTAAACGGAAACGAGGAACTGCGCCGGCAAGTGAATACCCAAGGTTGGATCCATTCTCCCGGTTTACCCGCCGGCACTCCCGCCATGCATGCCGCGCTGTTTGAGAAAGTTTTGCAGGAACTACATAAGTGGCTGGCGGGCACTCCGGCCCAAGAGCTGGTTACCCAGGGCTGGAGCACGCATGAATGGTTGTTCTTCCTCACGAACTTGCCAGACACTCTGGGCATGGCGCAGCTGGAAGAGCTGGACCATGCTTTTGGATTTACCCTGTCCCACAACGCAGAGATTCAGGCAGAGTGGTACCGGCACGCCATCCGGCACGGCTATACCGCCGCCTACGCAGCACTGGAGGAGTTTCTGGTGCGGGTGGGCCGACGGAAATTCCTGCTCCCGCTCTACAAAGCGCTGCTGCAAACCCCGGAGGGCAAATCTCTGGCCCAGCAGATCTACCAGAAGGCCCGGCCCAATTACCACGCCGTCTCCACCAGTTCATTAGATGCCCTGCTGCGGGTCTAACCAAGGGCTTTGAGCATTGCATTTAGGGGCTCTTTTTGGAAAAAGAGCCCCTAAACGCAATGCCTCCAATTCGGCTGCGCCGGAAGAAGAATTTCCTATGTATGCAGAAACAGCAGAGCCCGCTGACATCATCAGCGGGCTCTGCTGTTTCTGAAAGCGGTACTCTTAGTGATTCTCCGCTCTGCTGTTAACGGCGGTTTCGGCAATTGTGGTCAGCTTTTCGTCGGTCATTTTCTCCTCGTTCAGGATTTCCTTCAGCAAGTCCAGCACCTCCTGGTGGCCCAGGAACTTGGCGTAGGTACAGGCCGTGCCGTAACCGGCAATTTCATAGTGCTCCACCCGCTGCGCGCAGGCAATGATGCCGGCATCCATCACCTCGGGGTCTGCGTCATGGCCCATGAATTCCTTCGCTTCTTTGATTATTCCCTCCATGGCCATGCATTTCTCCCCGTTGCCGTTCATGCCCAGCAGCTGGAAGCATTGCTCCAGGCGCTGTATCTGCCCCTGCGTTTCCTGCAGGTGGGTTTCCAAAGCAGATCTGAGCTGTTGGCTAGACACCATGTTGATCATTTCGGGCAGGGCCTTCATGATCTGCTGCTCCGCGTTGTACAAATCTTTCATCTGGTGGATGAACAGGTCATTTAAGGATGTTAATCTCATATCAATCAGCTTTTTAGGTGGAAGAAATCAATTCAGCTATGATTTCTATACGATGCCTTACCGGGGTAGTTCAAAAAGAATAAAAGAACTTCTGCCCTCTAAACAGAGTAATATTAGGCAAGACTTTTGCGGGGGAAACCGCCGTATAAGACCTAGAGACCAACCCAGATTTTTCTTACATGACCATATTTGAGCAGGCTCCCAAGGGCATTCTCATCGCCGTAGGCGGAAATGAAGACAAAGGCACCTTTCCCAGAGCGAAAAAGCAGTTTCACTTGAATTTCTTTGAGCTGGGCATTCTCAAGCGCATCATTGACACCATGGGCGGCAAAGAAGCCTTGATTGAAGTGATCACCACGGCCTCCATGATTCCGGAGGAAGTGGGGGCCATGTACCTGCACGCCTTTGGGATGTTGGGTTGCCAGCAGGTGCAGGTGATGGACATTAGGGAAGAGGCCGATGCCCTGAAACCGGAGTTTCTGGCCCGCCTACGGAAAGCCAGCGGGGTCATGTTCACGGGCGGCGACCAGTCTCGGCTGTTCAGGATCTTCTCGGGTACCGCCTTCCACCAGATTCTGCTGGACCGCTACCACCGCGAACCTGGTTTTGTCATTGCGGGTACCAGCGCCGGGGCCATGGCCATGTCTGACGTCATGATCAAGGGCGGAAGCAGCTCCCGCTCCTTGTTGAAAGGCTCTGTGAAGCTGGACCGCGGGCTGGCGTTTCAGGAAAACGTCATTTTTGACTCGCACTTTGTCAAGCGAGGGAGGTTTGGCCGCCTGATGGAAGCCGTGGCCACCCATCCGTATAAAATAGGCATTGGCTTGGGGGAAGACACGGGTGTGCTCATCAGCCAGGGGAACTTCATTGAGACCATTGGCTCTAACCTGGTCATAGTGGTAGACGGGCACCACATCAAGCACAACAATGCTTCCTACGCCGCCCCGGGCACGCCCCTTTCCATTGAAAACCTGCGGGTGCACGTCATGGCGCTGGGCAATTACTATGACATAAGGGAGCGGAAATTTTGTGTTGGCAATAAAATAGAAGTGCCGCAACAGTAATCTGTCTCCCTTCTGAAAATGCGTTTAGGGGCTCTTTTTCCAACAAGAGCCCCTAAACGCATTTTTTGCGCGGCCTTGATAGTGCCCACCATTTCCCCGCACCCGGTCAAACAACTCTATTCCTGGTAAATGGCCACCACCGCTTCCTGGCCTTCTGCCCTACTGGCGCGGTACATGCCCTCTGAGTTGAAAGGCAGCGCCACGGCTCCGGTAGCGTCTACGGCCACCAGTCCGCCTTCACCACCCTGGGATTTCAGTTTCTGCTGCACCACCAGCTCAGAGGCTTCGGCCAGAGTCATTCCTTTGTACTCCATGAGGCAGGAAATGTCATAGGCTACCACGTTCCGCATGAAGTATTCACCGTGGCCGGTGCAGGAAATGGCGCAGGTGCGGTTGTTGGCATAGGTGCCGGCCCCAATGATAGGTGTATCGCCAATGCGGTTGAAGTTCTTGTTGGTCATGCCGCCGGTAGAGGTGGCCGCGGCCAGATTACCGTGCACATCCAGCGCCACGGCTCCCACCGTGCCATACTTTTTCTCCCGGGCTTGCGAGTGATCCAGCATGTAGATGTCAGAATCCCGCAGGGCCTGCCACTGTTCATACCGTTGCTGGGTGAAGAAATAATCGTCGGGTTCAAAGGCTAAGCCGTGGTTGCGGGCAAATTCCTCGGCCCCGGCCTGGCAAAGGAACACGTGGTCTGAGTGGTGCAGAATCTGGTGGGCCAACTGAATGGGGTTGCGCACGTTCCGCACGCCCGTCACCGCCCCGGCACCCAGGGTTTTGCCGCACATAATGGCAGCGTCCATCTCGTGCCGCCCCTGCTTGTTGAAGACAGAGCCGCGACCGGCGTTGAACAGCGGGCAATCTTCCAGCGCCACCACCGTGGCCTCCACCGCGGCCAGCGCGGAGCTGCCCTTTTGCAACATCTGGTACCCAATGTTTAGGGCCTGGTGCAGGGCCTGGCGGTAGGCTAGGTCCATTTCTGGGGTAAGTGAGGCTCTGGTAATGGTGCCGGCCCCACCGTGCAAGGCAAGGGCAAATTGATGCTTTTTCTCCATAGTGTAGGGAATCACAAAGCGGCCGTTCTCTGCTTTTGCCACCGGCGCAAAAGGCGGCGCGGTGGATAAATTTAAGTCTGGCCAAGGGAATCTAAACCCTCTAATCTTTGTATCTTTGTGTAGTTACTTTACTAATCTATTAAAAATTATCACCTATGTCTTTTGATGTACAGGGAAGATTGCACGAAATCTTTGACGAAACCCAAGTGAGCGAAAAATTCCGGAAACGTGAGTTCGTTCTGGAGATCCCAGACGGGTCTTATACGCAGTATGCCAAGTTTCAGCTTACCCAAGACAAGTGCGGTATTCTTGACAACTATAAAACAGGCGATGAAGTAAAGGTAGCCTTTAACCTGAGCGGGAAACCTTTCACTAAAAACGGCACCACCATGTACTTCACCAACCTGCAGGCTTGGAGAATTGAGCATGCCGGCAACGCCGCGCAACCACAGGCATCAGGCAACCCATATGCCCAGCAGCCCGTGAAATCCAGCTCCTTCATCAGCGACGACATGGACAACGATCTTCCTTTCTAAGGAACGTTTTTTCATAAGAACACAGAATGCGGCTCCCTTGGGGCCGCATTTTTTTGTGCTACTTACGCACCGCTTTACCAGGAAGGCAGCTTTGGGCATTAAAATTGCGTAGTCCCTTTATCCGGGAAGCTGGAGCAGGAGAAAATATGACAACACACAGACACAAGCCGGTAATGGTAGTGACGGGCGCAAGCTCCGGTATTGGGAAAGCCACCGCCCAGGCCCTGGCCAATGAAGACGCCCAAGTGGTGCTGGTTTGCCGAAGCGCCCAGAAAGGACAGCAAGCCCTTGAGGACATTCAGAAAAACGTACCCCAGGCGAATCTCAAATTACACCTGGCCGATTTATCATCCATGCAGGAAGTGAAGCGGCTGGCCGAGGAACTGAAAACCAAATATCCGGTTATTGATGTGCTCATTAATAACGCTGGCTTAATTCCCGGCGCCCTGCAAACTACCCCCGACGGTTGGGAAGTAGCCTGGGCCACCAATCACCTGGCTCCTTTCCTGCTCACCAACCTGCTCATGGACCCGTTGCTGGCTGCGGAGCAGGGTCGGGTGGTGAACGTGACCTCAGAGGCGCACCGTCTGGGCCAGATTGACTTCGCCCATGCCGGAACCCCGCAGAAGTACAGCGCCATCACCGCTTACGCAGATTCCAAACTGGCCAATATCCTGTTCACCTATGAGCTGGCCCGTCGTACTGAGTTCACTAACGTCACGGTCAACTGCCTGCACCCCGGGGTGGTAGCCACCAACTTTGGGAACAACAGCAACTTCTTCATAAAATCAGCCATGCAGCTAGGCCGAATCTTCCTTAAATCGCCGGCGAAGGGAGCGCAGACCTCCGTTTTTCTGGCCACCTCGCCTTACCTGAAGAAAACCAGCGGCAAATACTACAAGAACAAAATGCCCACCACTTCCTCCGCCGACTCCATGAATGCCCATGTGGCCCGTCGGCTATGGGACCTGAGCGCGGAGCAGACTGGATTTTAAGCTGATTTTCAGAAAAAGGCCCTCTATTCGGCTAAACTAAACACACATGCAGGAACTGTACCTCCTCATACTCCAGGGTGAAAGTGACACATTGGAATTTAAGAAGACCATTACTCATCCAGACCGCATCGCCCGCACCATGGTTTCCTTCGCCAATACCCGCGGTGGGCAGATTCTGGTGGGCGTGCAGGACGATGGCACCATTTGCGGCGTAGACCCCGACGAGGAAATGTACTCCCTAGACAAAGCCATCCAGCTTTTCTGCGACCCACCGGTACGCGTTTTTTATAAAGAAGTGGAAATGGAGGAAGGCACCGTACTGAAAGTAATCATTCCGGAGAGCGCCACTAAACCGCACTTAGCCAGAGTGAAAGAGAACGACTGGCGGGGTTACGTACGCGTGAAAGACGAGAGCGTGCAGACCAGTAAACTGGTGGAGAAATCACTCACCCTGGAGCCCGCCTCTGAAAGTCTGGAAGAGAAACTGGACCACCAACAGGAACGTATCCTGGAGCTCCTGAAGAAGTACCGCAAACTTACCCTCAAAGATTTCATGCACCTGGCCAACCTCTCCAGACAGCGGGCCAAACGCTTACTGGTGTACCTGGTGCTACAGGGCCACGTACGCCTGCATGACAAAGAAAAAGAACCCTTCTATACCCTCAGCTAATCTCAGGCAGCTAATCTCAGGGCCACACGTAGAAGTAGGATTTGCCCCTGGTACTTTCCACCGTCTTCACTTTTGCCTGATAAAAGCTGTTTACCTCCCGCTGATGCCGCTCCAGCGCCAATTGCCCCTCATGATCAAGCAAGCCAAAGCACCAGCTGCACACTATACCTACCGCTACCGCAAATAAAAATTTCATCACGTTCCGTTTAGGGGCTCCTTTTCTGAAATCAGGGCAAAACTACTGTACCTGCTTTTTAACCGAATGGCAGATGGCCAGCACCAACAGCGCTATGCTGCTTCCCAGGCTGTACCACATCTGCGGCACAAACACGGCAGAAGCCTTCATATAGAAAGCACTTGCAGAGAAATAGGGCCAGCTGTACGGATAGTAGCCAATGTACTCCCACCTTGAGCCAATGAGGAAGGCCATGATGAACAGAATCCCTAACCCAATGCTGAGCCCAATACTCTTGAACCGGTAGCTGATGCAAAACTGAAGGGTAAAAATGAACAGGGAGCCAATAAAGACCCGGAATCCTCCCAGGCTGATGCTCTGCACATGATCATAATATTGAAACCCCAGCGCTGGCTTTAACCAACCCAACAGGTACCCAGCCGCAAACAATCCCAAACAGAAGGTGCAAAATGTGAGCAACACGAGCCCCAGTACCAGCAGGTACTTGTTCAGGAAAACCATCCACCTGGGCATTGGAGCCGCGTACAGTTGCTTCCATCCGTTGGCATGATGCTCAATGCCATTCACCAGAGCCGTAATGAGCGCCAGAAACATGGGCGCTAACAATTGGGCAGTGGCCGTGAAATTATTGCCCGCAAAAGTGAACCATGGGTCCACACCCGGTTTCAGAATCCTGTCGCCTTTGAAGTAGAAGACCAAAAAATTCATACTAACAATGGAGAGTGGGGCTAACAAGGAGAGCCAAAAGGCCCAGGAATTCTTGATTTTTAGGGCCTCGGCAGACACTCCGCACCGCAGAAAGGTATAAGTTGCTTCCATACGTTTAAGACAAAGTCAAAAGGGTTCGAACCATTGTTTCAGTGGCCACAGGTTCAGGTTGAGTAGTAATGGACAGAAACATCTCCTCCAGACTTTGCTGGCCATAAAGTAATCCAGTGACTTGTATCCCGTGCTGCACCAGCAGTTGGTTTACCAGGGCCACAGCCTCCTTGTTTCTCACTTTTACTCGCACCTTCTGTGCATCAACCAGCTCTACGGCACATCCATTCACCGACAATATCTCTTTAGCTGACAGCACATTACTCACCTCCACTTCCAGTAAATGGCCATGTTTTTCCAACTGATGCAGCTCCTGCACCGTTCCTTCAAACCGAAGCGTTCCCTGGTGTAGAATGGAAAGATGGGTCACGGTTTTTTCAATCTCACTTAGCAGATGGCTGGATAGGAAAATGGTTTTCCCGTGCTCCTGGTTGAGGCTAATCAGCAATTCCCGCATTTCCCTAATGCCGCTAGGGTCTAAACCATTGGTAGGTTCGTCCAGAATGAGCAGCTCCGGGTCAGACAACAGCGCTAGAGCGATGCCCAGGCGTTGGCACATGCCCAGGGAGTAGTGCTTGACCGGGCGGTGCGCATCTTGCTGTAACCGTACAATCTCCAGTACTTCATCAATCCGGTGCTTGCCTACCCCCAGCAGGCGGCGCATCACCTCCAGATTGTCTTGGCCCGTGAGGTGGTTGTACAGGCTGGGTGTCTCAATGAGGGTTCCTATCCGTTGCAGTCCTCCCACCCGGTGGAGCTCCAACTCTTTTCCAAATAAATGGATGGAGCCTCTGGTGGGTTGGAGCAAGCCTAGCAGTAACCGGATGGTGGTGGTCTTACCGGCCCCATTAGGGCCCAGAAAGCCGTAGATGCTTCCTTTGGGGATGTGCAGGTGCAGGCCTTGCAAAATTTTCTGTCTACCGTATTGGTAATGTAGATCTTGGGTTTGAATCAGTAGTTCATTCATAGCGGCAAAGGGAATCGATACTCCAAATGAAACGGACTACCCCACCCTCTGCAACTAAACTAGACCAACCACAGGTATGTCTAGACCAACCCGGTGCTCTACCCCCTGAACCCGTTCATCCAGACAAAAAGGGCGTTGGTCTATTTCCTGCTGCTGTATTCTTTAAAGCAAAGGCGTTTGCGTAGTTTTGGCCTGATTAAAGAAAAACGATGAAGAAACGCCTCCCGCTCCTGCTGCATCTGCTGCTCTGGATTGTGCTGCTGGTTTTCAACAGCTTCTATTCCAACGCAAGGGTTTCCACGATTCCTTTGACCTGGAAAGTGGCAGATTTGGCCCAAACGTTTCTCTTCCATATAGCCCTCTTTTACTTCAACTGGCTGGTGCTGGTGCCTAAGATATTGGCTAAGAACAAGGTGCTGCTGTACGCCGTTGCGGTTATTCTCACGCTGGCGCTGTTTGTGGTGATCAGGACTCCCATAGAAATCTTCGAGATGAAAAAGAGTGCCCAACTTGATCCTGCCATGGCCGAACAAATACGTAAATATCCATCTATCTACTCGTTGAAAGGTGTCATGGTGCCCATAGCCATTATGGGCGTGCTGAATATCTTCCTGAGCTCCTCCCTTAAAGTCACCGGCGATTACCTGCGCAATGAGCGCCGTCGCAGGGAACTGGAGCTCCGGCAGGCCACTACTGAGCTGGAGCTCCTGAAGGCCCAAGTGAACCCGCACTTCCTGTTCAACACGCTCAACAATATCTACTCACTGGCCTACCAGAACTCCCCCAGCACCCCAGACGCTATCCTGAAGCTCTCTCTACTGCTGCGGTACCAATTGTATGAAACCGATGTTCCGCTGGTACCCCTGGAGAAAGAGATAGAGCACCTTCAACACCTGCTGGACCTGCACCGGCTCCGGCTCCCAAACCCCGGGCTGTTGACCTTGCAGATAGACGGAGACACTTCCCGCTTCCAGCTGCCGCCCATGCTCCTGATGCCCCTGGTGGAAAATCTGTTCAAGCACGGCCTCACCACGGCCCCCATGCAACTACACCTGCTGGTGGAAGATGATCACCTAACCTTTATCACCCACAATACCGTGAAACCCACGCCCACCCAGGAGGCCTACGGAGGGATTGGGTTACAAAACCTGAGGCGGAGGCTGGAGCTTTTGTTCCCCAATGCTTACACCTTAGAAACCCACAGTCAGGGACCGGAATTTGATGCGCGGCTGGAATTGCGTAAACTTACCTAACCTCCCACATGAGCTATGCCACTGACCTGCCTTGCCATTGACGATGAACCGCTCGCGCTGGACCTCATGCGCTCCTACATCAGCAAGATCCCGTTCCTAAAGTTGGTCCAGACCTGCTCCAGCGCCCTCCAGGCCATGGAGGTGCTGCAACGCCAGCCCATTGACCTGCTCTTCCTGGACATTGAGATGCCTGAAATCACCGGGGTGCAATTTGTGCAGTCGCTCTCCCACCGTCCGGCCGTTATCTTCACCACCGCTTACCCGCAGTACGCCTTAGATGGCTTTACTCTGGATGCCGTAGATTACCTGCTCAAGCCCATTCCCTTTGACCGCTTCTTCAAGGCCGTGAACAAAGTCTACGAGCGGGTGCAGCGGCCGCAGGCGCCAACTCCGCTCACGGTTTCTGCCCCCGTTCCGCAGGAGAACGAAGACTTCATCTTTGTGAAAGCAGATTACAAAACCCTGCGCGTGAACCTGAAAGACCTCCTCTTCATTGAAGGACTCAAGGATTACGTGATCCTGCATACCACCACAAGAAAGATCATCACGCTGTTGTCTATGAGCAAGATCACGGAGAAGCTGCCTGAACAGGAGTTTGCCCGCGTGCACCGCTCCTTCATTGTGTCGCTCCACCACATAGACAGCATTGAGAAAGGCCGCATCAGAATCAAGGAGCAGGAAATCCCCATCGGGGACAGCTACCGCGAAGGCTTTATGCGGTGGGTGGAAAGCAAGAACCTATAAGTTCAGGTTTCCGTTTAGGGCCTCTTTTCCAGAAAACAGCCCCTAAACGGAAAGACAATCTATTCAAAACGGCTTTCCAATGAGGCTGGCGTTTCTCCTGCGGCTGCCCCAAGACATTCCTTCCTGATTTAAGTGTAGTACAGAAAAACAAACGTTCGTCACCTAAGGCAACTGTGGCCCCAAATCTGTACCTTTGGCCCGAAACTTTATTTCAAACCTACAGACATGCAAGCATTAAGAGGAACCGGTGTGGCCTTGGTAACTCCGTTCAAAGCCGATCTTTCCGTGGACTTGGAAGCCTTTGGCCGCCTGATCGACTTTAACCTGAACAATGGGATAGATTACCTGGTGGTGAACGGCACCACCGGAGAGTCAGTGACCACTACTGCTGAAGAGAAAACCCAGCTTTTGGCCTTCGCCAAGGAACGCATAGCCGGCCGAAAACCGCTGGTGTACGGCCTGGGCAGCAATGATACCCGCACCGTACTGGAGCAACTGAAACAGATAGATTTCACCGGCATTGATGCCATCCTCTCGGTGTGCCCTTACTACAACAAGCCCTCACAGGAAGGTATTTACCTGCACTACACGGTTATCGCCGATGCTTCTCCGGTGCCGGTGATCCTCTACAACGTGCCGGGCCGCACGGGCATTAACATGACCGCCGCCACCACGCTGCGGCTGGCGCACCACCCCAACATTATAGGCACCAAAGACGCCAGCGCCAATCTGGAGCAGTACATGGCCATTCTGGAGGAGCGTCCCCAAGGCTTCCTGGTCATCAGCGGCGACGACATGGTGACGGTTCCTTTGATCTCCGTGGGCGGTGACGGCATTATCTCAGTGTTGGGCAATGCTTTCCCGGCCAAGTTCAGCCGCATGACGCGTCTCGCGCTGGAAGGCGATTTCACTCAAGCAGGCAAGCTGCAACGTTCCTTCGGGAAGATAAACCCCTTGATGTACGAAGAAGCCAACCCTGTGGGCATTAAACTGGCGCTGCAGGAAGCGGGCATCTGTGAACCGTTCGTGCGTCTGCCGCTGGCTCCGGCCTCAGAAGGCCTGGTGCAGCGCATCAAAGCCGCGGCGGCTCCATTGCTGTCCTAGCGGCGTTTAGCGGCTCTTTTTCCAAAAAAAGATGAAAACCAGAATCCTTTTCTTGCTACTAGCCTGCCTTGCTCTGAAACTCCAGGCGCTGGCGCAAACGCCTGCCCCGGCCGGTGAGCCCATAGAGCTGCAAACCCAGAAAGGCACCCTCAAAGGGACGCTGCTGGCACCCGCCAACGGCAAACGGGTACCTATGGTGCTCATCCTCTCGGGCTCCGGCCCCACCGACCGTGACGGGAATAACCCCGCCATGAAGAACAACAGCCTGAAACTGGTGGCCGAGGAACTGCTGGCCCAGGAAATCGCGTCGGTGCGGTTTGACAAGCGCGGGATTGCCGAAAGCACCTCGGCGGCCGTCTCTGAGTTCGACCTGCGTTTTGACCATTACGTACAGGATGCCGCTGACTGGATCAAAAAACTGAAGCAGGATAAGCGGTTTACCAAAGTGGTGGTGCTGGGACACAGCGAAGGTTCTTTGATTGGCATGATGGCCGCCCGCCAAGCCCAGGCCGATGGTTTCATCTCCGTGGCCGGGGCCGGGCAATCGGCGGACAAGATCATTAGGGAACAGTTACAGGCCCAGCCGCCCATGGTGAAAGACGCCGCATTCCCTATTCTGGACCAACTGGCGCAGGGCAAAGCCGTGACGGACGTGAACCCCATGCTGGCGGCTCTCTTCAGGCCCAGCGTGCAACCTTACCTGATTTCCTGGTTTAAGTATGATCCGCAAACCGAGATCAAGAAGCTGAACGTACCTATTCTGCTGGTACAGGGTACCCAGGATTTGCAGGTAAGTACCCATGAGGCGCAGCTTCTGGCCGCCGCCGCGCCTAAAAGCAAACTTGTGGAGATTGAGCACATGAACCACGTTCTCAAAGAGACCACGGCAGACAGAGCCACCAACTTCGGGACGTACGCTAACCCCTCGCTCCCGCTGGCTACTCCATTGATGCCGGCCATTGTCACCTTTGTTAAAACAATTAAATAACAGCCTCTTACCGCCCAAAAGATAAATCTCCCGTTTAGGGGCTGTTTTTAGAAAAACGGCCCCTAAACGGGAGATTTATCTTTTCATCATTTAAAGTGCTACCAGCCGCTGGTGAGCACATCGGCGATGTGCATGACTTTGATGGGCTTGTTCTGTTTTTTGCTGTAGGCGTCCAGGTGCATGAGGCAGCTGGTGTCGGTGGAGACAATGTACTCGGCGCCGGTGCTCAGGGCATTTTCCACTTTCTGTTCGGCCATGGCCACGGAGATAGCCTCAAACTTAGCCGCAAACGTACCGCCAAAGCCGCAACAGGTTTCAGATTCACGCATCTCCGTTAGTTGCAATCCTTCCACCATCTCCAGCAGACGGCGGGGGCCTTCCTTGATGCCGCATTCGCGCAGGGCGCTGCAGGAGTCATGGTAGGTTACTTTGGCGTTGAGCCGCGCACCTGGAATATGGGTCACCTGCAGCACATCGGTCAGAAACTCGGTCAACTCCAGCACCTTACGCTCCATCGCGCGGTAGCGCACAAAGTTAGACGAGGTCACGAAGATGTTGGAGTAAGCGTTCCGGATCATGCCCACGCAGGACGCCGAGGGCGCCACAATGTAATCGCTGTCTTCAGAGGAGAAATCCTCCAGAAACTTATCGGCTACCTGGCGGCACTCGTTCTGGAAACCGGCGTTGTAGGCCGGTTGCCCGCAGCAGGTCTGGTTGGTGTTGTAGCGCACGGTGCAGCCCAATGCTTCCAGGAGCTTCACCATGTTCCAGCCCGTTTGCGGAAACAGTTGGTCTATAAAACAGGGAATGAAAATATCTACTACCGGCTGAGCCATCTTCTTTTTAGTGCGAATTGAAAACGTGGGAAGCAAGCGCCAACGCATGGGCGAGCGCCTCCTGGTGCAGGCCCAAAGGTACGCCTTTCTGCTGTAAATAAGCGAGCATTTTCTCGGTGGGCATGTTGCCTACCAGATCGTCTTTGGCCATGGGGCAACCGCCGTACCCCAGCAGAGCGCCGTCCATGCGGCGGCAACCGCTGGCGTACACCGCCTCCACTTTCTCCTGCCAGGTGGCGGGGCTGGTGTGCAGGTGCGCCCCAAATTCCATCTGCTGGAAAGCCGGGATAAGCGTGCCGAAAAGCGCGGAAATGGTGGCCGGGGTGGAAACCCCGATGGTATCTGAGAGCGAGACAATCTTAATATCCAGCGCCTGGAGCTTTTGGGTCATCTCCCCTACCAGGGCCGGTTCCCAGGGCTCCCCATAAGGATTCCCGAAGCCCATGGAAAGGTACAGTACCAACTCTTTACCATGCTTGATGCACAGCTCCTGCATCTGGGCTACCTCAAGTAAAGCTTCAGCTATGGACTTATTGGTATTGCGCTGCTGAAACTGCTCAGACAAAGACAAGGGGAAACCAATATACCTGATCTGCTCATGGGCTACGGCCTGTTCAGCGCCCCGTAAGTTGGCTACAATGGCGAGCAGTTTGGTTGTGGAGGCAGAAGTGTCTAATTGGGCCAGCACCTCCTGGGTATCGCGCATTTGCGGAATGGCTTTGGGCGAGACAAACGACCCAAAATCAAGGGTATCGAACCCTACTTCCAGCAAGGCCTGCAGGTAACGCACTTTCAGATCTGTGGGCACAAAGTCAGTGAGGCCTTGCATGGCATCGCGCGGGCATTCTATTATCTTCATGGTTTGGAGTAAGGGTTGGGTTGCCTCAATTGCGGCAGTTCTTCCTAAAAATAAGAGGTAATACGGGAAATTTAGCAAAGGCGTGTATTTTGCCGCCAATTCACCTTTTCTAGCGTTATAACCTGTATGCAGCACCCCCACGCCCACCTGTTTAGCCAAGATCCGCTTCTGTACCAGATGATCTTGCAAGCGAAGCCTGTAACGGAAGCAACGGCATACCGCCCAATTTATGAGGCGCTGCTCAGTTCGGTGATTTCGCAGCAACTATCGGTGAAGGCGGCAGCCACCATCAAGGCCCGTTTCCTGGCGCTGTTCCCAGACAACTACCCAGACCCCGCGTTCCTGCTCTCAACCCCACCCGAGATGCTACGGGCGGCAGGTTTATCCAGGCAGAAAATAACGTACCTGCAGCATCTGGCCCAACAGAAACAAGACGGAAAACTGGAAGATGCCCAACTGGCTCCCCTCCCCGACGAGGAACTGATTCAGCGGCTGGTGCAGATTAAAGGTATTGGCCGCTGGACCGCCGAAATGATCCTGATGTTCGCCCTGCACCGCCCCGATGTGATGCCGCTGGATGATCTGGGCATCTACAACGCCATGAAACGCCTCTACGCGCTGGAGGAAACAGGCAAGGCCGCCAAAGCCCGCATGAAAAATATTTCTGAAGCCTGGCGCCCGCACCGCACCCTCGCCTGCCGTTACCTGTGGCAATCTCTGGACAATGCACCGGTGAGTAGTTCTGAGTCCTAACTATAGTCCTGAGTTCAGAGTCTTGAGTTCTGAGTTTAAGGAGGTCCCGATTTACCTTATATACTATTGTCTTCCTGGAAGGACCTTGGGGACGAACGGCAGTAGCGTTCCAGTAAAGCTATTCTAGTTCGCCCACAAGATCCTTTCAGGAGGACAGCAAGAAGTAGGCAAAACAAAGTCAGATACTAATCTCTCATCCTTTACTTCAGACATCAATCTTATATCTTTTATTCACGTGTTTCAGGCCTGATTTTCAAAAAACGGCCCCGAAACGCTAGCGCACTTTCTGCCGCTTCACCAGATAGGCCTGCAGGACTTTGTCAATGGGTTCGCGCAGATCTACGGAGACCAGGTCTATGCGGTACTGGCCGCAGCGCAACTTCAGTTCGTTCTTGAACTGCCGCATGGCCTTTACATACTCTTCCCGTATCTCTGAGGGCTGCACTTTGATCTTCTCACCCGTTTCCAGGCCCTGGAACAGGAAGGGCTTGTCTGGGAAATCAAATTCCTCCTCGGTTTGGGCGTGAGTGAGGTGGAAAAGCAGGACCTCATGCTGTTGGTGCCGCAAGTGTTGCAGGGCCAGAAAGATCTCGTCTAACTGCTCGTACTGGCTCAACAGATCACTGAACAGAATCACGAGCGAACGCTTAGGCAACTGCTGGGCCACATGGTGCAGCATAGTAGCCACCCGGGTCTCTTTCTGGGGCGGAGCCGGTTTCTGCAATTGCTGTTGCAGGGCCAGCAGCAGCGTGTGTAAATGCGCCCCGGTAGATTTGATGGGCGTTTGCAGTTCAATCTGGTCTGCGAAGGTGGTGAGGCCCACGGCATCGCGCTGTTTCTGGAGCAAGGTGGCCAACGCGGCTGCACTCAGTACCGCATACGAAAGCTTGCCGTAGTTATGCGTAGGATAATACATGGAGCCAGACACATCCAGCAGGAGCTGGCAGCGCAGATTGGTTTCCTCTTCATAGCGCTTCACGAAGAGTTTCTCGGTGCGGGCGAAGACTTTCCAGTCCATATGGCGGGTGCTCTCGCCGGTGTTGTAGAGCCGGTGCTCCGAGAATTCCACTGAAAAACCGTGGTACGGCGACTTGTGCAAGCCCGTAATAAACCCCTCTACCAGCTTCTTGGCCAGGAACTCCAGGTTCTGGATGTTCCGTACGGTGTCTAAATCCACGGTTAATCTGTTCATGTCTCTTTGTTTGCGGTGGTTATTTCATGAGCGCAAGGGCGGCTTCCTTTTCCAGGGGCACCAGTCTCACCTTGCCCATGCCCGCTCCAATAATGCCAAGCTGCTGCGCGGCTTTTCTGGAGAGGTCAATGATGTAACGAGATTTACGGCTCATGCGGTCATTGATCCTGACCACCACGCTGCGTCCGTTTTCCAGATGGTGCACCTGCACGTAAGACTGGAGGGGCAACGTGGCGTGGGCGGCAGTCATTTCTTTGGGGTTGTAGCGCTCGCCGCTGGTGGTTCTGTGACCGGAGTGTGCGTTGGCGTAGAAGGTGGCTTTTCCTTGCTGCGGAGTAGTCTGGGAGGAGACAAAGAAAGGCAGAAGGCAGAGGAAAAGACAGAATAGCTTTATTCTCATGTAAGTTTGTTCATTACAAACATTAGTACATTCGAATTTAACTATTAAAATTAATCTTAAAAATTTTTAGATATGGATCAGTTGCTTTAAATTGGCTACTTCAAATAAATAAGGAACCTTCAAGTTATGGTGGAAGAGAACAACGACAAAGCAGAAATCTACTCGCAAAGAGTACGGGCAGGAAAGCGCACCTATTTCTTTGATGTGAAGTCAACCCGCTCCAATGATTACTACCTCACAATCACGGAGAGCAAACGCAAGTTCAAGGATGACAACTATTCGTATGAGAAGCACAAGATTTTCCTGTACAAAGAAGACTTTGCCAAGTTCATGGAAGCGCTGCAGGACACCGTTAACCATGTAAAAGGGGAGTTATTGTCTGAAGAGGCATTGGCAGAACTGGAGCGACTGGAACACGCAGAATCTGAAGCTGCTGTGGATGAAGAATTGAAGTGGGAATAGTCCCGCCCCCATTCTCCTCAAGCTCATGCCTCGCGTGAGCTTTTTTTATGCCCATTCTGCTGGCTGTTGTAGCCCCTACTCCGGTTAAAAACCTTCCCCACTCCTAGAAAACAGTTGGTTTTACTTTTTCCCGCTTCCTTTCTGCAGCGGCTTTTTAGTAAGAAACTATCCCGGATTCATTTGGCTACTCACCGATACAAAGTTCTTGTTTGGGTATGAATGCCACAGAACACTCTGTTTTGGAAAAACCTTCTTCTCAGGCACTTTATAGGAGATTTCTCTCTAGAAGTAGAAAAGCTTCTATGGTTACCTGATTATTCAAATACTTTACCCTGTGCAGCCTTATGAAACAGATTGTATTTTCTTCCTGTATACCACCAGTTTTAGCCTGATATATTGCTGCAATAAGTTGGGGTAAACATTGTAAATAAGATTGGTCACAAGGATAATGAACGCCCAGCCAAATTGCTGATGCACCAAAGCATAGACCATTGCTAGGCTATAGAAAACAAACAGGGCTAAATGGAATTTCTCCAATGCATAGGTTTGCCCTATGAGTTTATGGATGGAAGACGGCCGAAAAGCAACTGATTTGTAAGCAGGAAATCTCTTTTTGATTAATTTATTGATAATGCCCCCATTCTGAGTCACCTGGTTCACAAGATGCACGCCTAGCTTCCTATAGATCACTACGCTATCACCAATCTGAAGCGTATCTATCATTGATTTCGGGAAAAACAAGTGCAATAAGCCTATTGCCCCAAAGATATACAACACCATCCTATCCATTTGATTATAGCAATAAATGGAAATGGGTACCAGGTTCAAAACAGACCAGAACAAGTTAGGCACCATGTTATACAAACCTAGCCGCCTTCTAATGGCAGACAAGTCTTTTTTACTCACTGGATCCATAGTTGGGCTGGTATACATGCTAAAGAATAGCTGTTAATTAATTGGAGTAAAGGTCGCCTTAACCTCTTGAATATCATGAAACCATCTGCGTGCTTACTGCCCAATAATTCCCGGCAAGGTCATAGAATGCTCCCCTTATATCTGGGTCACCGGGTTTGTTGATGGGCCTTTCAATAATCTCGTCACCATTTTCAATGGCTTTTCAAAGGTTTTGAAAACGTCAGGAACGTATACATGTAGCAAAGACTTGATGGCTTCATAAGCCTCAGTACTATCACTGATCATGACAATGGTGTCGTCAATTTTTAACTCAAGATGAGCAATTTTCCCATTCTCATGCTTGAAGCACTTTTGAGTCGTCACATCGAAAATAGCCGTCAGGGAATCAACTAGTACTTGCGCATCATCCACAATCAAGTATGGCGACAATGAATTGTAATTTCTTGGTTTATAGAGTATCATAACCATCTTTGTTTTAGCTAGACTCGGCAAAAATCCTTATTAAAGCACCATCTATTTGTCCTTTATTAATTTAGATATGAACGGCTTGTCTAAACGACGGCGACAGCCGTCGGCTGGAGATGACGTTTAGCTCTTGTTAGCCCTAGTTTTTCTTTTGTGGTAAACGCACGGCCTTTTTCTGTTTTTGGCCTGATTTCAGAAAACGAGGCCGAAAACAGCTTGCCGAGCGCAATTCTATTCTTTTGGTGTCCCTACGTTTTTAGCTCCATTTCCAGAAACGAGGCTAAAAACACATTCCTGAAGTCGGTTTGCGAACATTGCCGATAAATTCTTTTGCTCAAACGCAACGTCAATTCCTCTTTCTCACTTCTGCTGGTCAAAGTCGGGCGGCGCTCTCAACTTCTGCTCAGCTAACTTAAACTTTTGTGGTGCTTTTTACTTCTGCTACTCTTGCCGATGCTTTTTCTGCAAAGCGAGAACAGTTCTTCATGTTTAAAATTAGGGCTAACGTACTTGTGTAAGCGACGGCGAGGCCGTCGGCCGATGCTGACGTTTACACGTTGTTGGCGGGAGTTATTTTTACTTTTTGCTTATTGATTCTAATAAGCTGTCGGTTAGTTGCCGTTCTTTTACTTTTGCCCAGGAACCGTTTTCTGGAAATCCTGTTCTGCAATAACCTGCTTTGCTCTTAAAGTCGAAGAGAGCATGATAGTAGTCATTGATAGAAAGCAATGCAATTGATTCATCTTCACTCCACAATATCTTTAAGGTCGAGGGCTTGTCTTTGTCAACAATGTTTTTGACATTATAGATATGAAGCGCATCTAATATTTTGAGTCCATCACTTCTTTCTACAGCATAGAAGTATCCAGTTTCTTCATTATCCTCAAAAACAACAGCGTTTTCTTTATCAGCGGTACTATCGATGAAGGTGTCTTTTCCTGGATAGAAGATTTCTTCTTCGTATATGTACATCTTCATTTTGTTCTTTTTATAATTACCGCCAACGGTCTCGTGCAAACAGTGTGCAAGGCCGTCGGCCGAAGCATGGTGTTTGCACAATGTTGTGCTTAGTTATTCTTTTCCTTTGGTGAGGTTGGCTACTATTAAGTAAGTCTCCAATTCTCCGTTCAAATAATCAATTAGGTGTAATTCCAAATCACATCGAATATCTATCAAGTTGCTTTCGATTGTTTTATCAGAAGGATGATAAACCTTATGGGAAGATGTCGCTGATTTAAACTTAATTATACTACTCAAACTTGTAGAATAATATTCTTCAGTCCATAAACGTGTTTGGATTCCAATATCGGAATCCTGAGGCAACATATTTAATGATATAAAAATATACTGATTATTTTTCTTGAATTTAAAATGACTTGAGCCAAAATCTTCATTCTTAAAATTGTGCTCGTTAAGGTTAAAACCATATTTTTCTAGAAAAGGAGAAATAATCATTTGAATCTGCATTTCAAATTCGAATAAAATATCTAATGAATTCACTGAGTTTTATGTTTTTAATTAAGCACAACGGTTAGTATAAACGACGGCGAAGGCCGTCGGCCGAGGTGACGTTTATACCTTGTTGGGTGACGTTTTTATTTCCACTCCAGCCTTTTTTTCATTGGCTCAAGATGCTCTACTATTGATTGTCTATCTCTTATAAAAAGAGTCAAATCCGCTATAGTCTCAGAAACGCCAACTAAAAATTGTTTTTCGTCTTGCTGAGTGAAAAGTAATGATGAATCGTATTTTACAGTAATCAATTCTCTTCCCTCGCTATTCCACTCTTCTTCGTCTTTATCCTCAAAGAGTTCAACTTTAACTATAGCACTTGAAGGTGTAATATTTATTGTAGAAAAAGGAAGCATGAAACCTCCTTCGCTTTTCTTTATTCCTTTCGGATTGTCGGTTTGTTCTATATGCAATTGATAATATTCATAATCATCAAAGTCAATCCAAGAGGTTTGAAAATTAAAAAAGCCTTTTTTAGATGACAGAGAGAAGCATGAAGATTCAAATAGGTTAAGATTTATATTTACTCTAAATCTTTCGCTATAAACCATATAAACATGTTCGCCTAATAATTGGTGAATTGGCTCCAGTTCTTTATTAGACAAATACTTCTTTATTATTTTCATCTTTTAAAATGACACCCAACACTTAGATAACATCACTGGTGATGTTATTTTCAATATATCTAGTATAAAACGTCCATTTATCCCTTGAAAACAGCAGATAACAGGAATCGTTCTACCAAATATACTATATAGCTATCACTTAATAGATAATTTCCTGTTTAGGTACTTTTAAAAAAAAGAGCCCCTAAACAGGAAATTATCTAAATGTTTCCTGTTACAAGCATAACCAGCCACTGTTTTCAGTATAAACAAAGCCCCGCTTGTAAAACACAAACGGGGCTTTGTTGGCAAAGGCATTTTATGATCAAACAGCCAATTCTTCTTTCTGATAGGCATCGGCGTGCACGTTGGCCACGGCGCGGCCCGAGGGGTCATTGAGGTTCTTGAACGAAGCATCCCACTCCAGCGCGATAGGAGTGCTGCACGCCACCGACGGCACCGACGGTACCGAAAGCGCGGCGGCATCGTTTGGGAAATGCTGCGCGAAGATGGAACGGTAGTAGTACTCCTCTTTGGAGGCGGGAGGCTGGATGGGGAAACGCTCAGCGGCATTGGCCAGTTGCTCATCGCTGACCTTCCGGTTCACCATTTCCTTGAGCGTGTCTATCCAGTTGTAGCCTACTCCGTCAGAGAACTGCTCTTTCTGGCGCCATGCCACGCTGGCGGGCAGGTACTCTTCAAAGGCTTTGCGCAGTACCCATTTCTCCATCCGTTCGCCGTTGATCATTTTGTCCTGCGGGTTAATGCGCATGGCCACGTCCATAAACTCCTTGTCCAGGAAAGGCACGCGTCCTTCAATGCCCCAAGCCGCCAATGACTTGTTGGCGCGCAGGCAGTCATACATGTGCAGTTTGTCTAGCTTGCGTACGGTCTCTTCGTGGAATTCCTTCGCGTTGGGGGCTTTGTGGAAGTACAGATATCCGCCGAAGATCTCATCAGAACCCTCGCCGGACAGCACCATTTTGATACCCATAGCTTTAATGGCCCGCGCCATTAAATACATTGGCGTTGAGGCCCGCACGGTGGTTACATCATAGGTTTCCAGGTGGTAGATCACGTCCCTGATAGCGTCAATGCCCTCCTGAATGGTGAATTTGATTTCGTGGTGGATGGTGCCTAAGTGGTCGGCTACTTTTTGGGCGGCGGCCAGGTCTGGGGAGCCTTCCAGCCCAATGGCGAAGGAATGCAATTGCGGCCACCAGGCTGTCTCCTCGTCGTTGCTCTCAATGCGACGCTCGGCGTATTTCTTGGCAATAGCCGAGGTGATGGAGGAATCCAGTCCGCCGGAGAGCAGCACGCCGTAAGGTACGTCGCTCATGAGCTGACGGTGCACCGCCGCCTCCAGCGCCTCCTTCAGCTCCTGGATGCTGGTCTCATTCCCGGCCACGTTCTTGAATTCAGTCCAGTCGCGCTGGTACCATTTCTGAAAACCTTCTTCTTTGCTGGAGAGGTAATGCCCCGGCGGGAACAGTTCTATGCGGGAGCACTGCCCTTCCAGGGCCTTCAGCTCAGAAGCCACGAAGAAGGTGCCGCGCTGGTTCCAGCCAATGTACAGCGGAATAATGCCCATGTGGTCGCGGGCAATCAGGTATTCGTCGTTCTCAAGATCATAGAGGGCAAACCCGAAGATCCCGTTCAGATCATCCAGGAAACCGGCTCCTTTTTCTTTGTAGAGCGCCAGAATAACCTCACAGTCAGACTTGGTCTGGAAATTATAGTCTTGCGTGAGCTGCTCCCGCAACGCCATGTGGTTGTATATCTCCCCATTGGCCGCCAGCACCAGCGTACCGTCTTGGCTGAACAACGGCTGTTTGCCAGAAATGGGGTCTACAATAGCCAGCCGCTCATGGGCCAGAATGGCTTTCTCGTTGCTGAAAATCCCGCTCCAGTCTGGTCCCCGGTGCCGGATACATTTTGCCATTTCCAATACCTGAGGCCTCAACGCCTCAGTAGTTTCCTTTAAATCAAAAGCACAGACAATTCCACACACAGCATTAAATGGTTATAAGTGATGAATACAAATGTCGTATAGATATTCTACTGTCGAATAAATATTGATAAGCAAAATTATCATTTGTTATCAATTATACAAAATATATTCATCTTAGTTGTGAGTGATTCAATAATTAAACATAAAACATATGAAAATGAAAGTAGATGCAGGCGAGGGACGCATTTCTCCAAACAAGTAAGACACAGCCTTAGCAAGAAAAAGGCAGCGAAGACAGGTCTAGCCCCTACCTCACTATTTTGGTTTTGGCAAGATTTTGAAAAAATAGCCCCTAAACGCAAAGATGTGCATTGCGGAAGATGAGAGGCCGCAGGATTCCTTTACTTTACCTCCTTCCACGCACAAGCGGTCAGCGGTTAGGATTTTTGTGTAGGCTATACATTAATTTCAATGTCAGCTTCATGATCATTGGCCTGATAAACCTATAGATGAGGAACCCGATGCCAGCTAACAGCAGAATGAAAAGGGTTGGCAATATTACTCCAAACGTAACGGTCATGCCAAGAATAAAGCCTAAGATAAATTCGGCGTAGTAAATGGGGATGAGTAGGCTGAGTGCTACTATGAGGTAAGGCACATTGTCCAGAAAGAGGCTGTACCCATTCGAGAAGGAAACTGCTATTAAAACTCCTAAGACGAGGCCTGTGATAAAAAGCCTCAACACCTGACTTCGCAGACTGCTCCATGGCTTTACCTGTGACGCTTGATGACCTAATCTCTTCTCTGTCCTCCCAACAAGATACCAGGTAAGAACAGGCAGTAATAAGCCGCCCCACCAGTTGGAGATTGCAGGCAAGCTCTGCTGCGCTAGAAGATGATGACTCCCAACCCCACCCTGCCCATGTTCCCAAAAAAGGAAGCAGAAAATAAAAACCGTAACGCTACCAGTGATAAAGGCTTTGGTTTTTGTTCTGTGTTGTCTTTGGGGGGCTACTTGATTCATCATCATTTCTGTTTTTGTATTGTTTATCTGAAGGTGAAGGCTAAATCATGAGCGAGGCCGGCGGCAGTAGCTGCCGTTTATACAAGGTTAGGGCTAATTAGCAAGTAGTCTGGAGAAATCCCGGCTGAAGTTTAGCTGTGGTTATAGCCAGTTATTTCTTCTTCATTAATTTGGATGGCTTTTATCGCTTCATCTTCATTAACCAATCTTTTGCCTCACTTCTCATTATGGACTGCTTAAACCCAGGGAGAAAATACCATTTGTTAGAAAGGTCAACGTCAGGCACTATTTTCTTTCCATATATTCTGCCATTCCGGTCTGTAAAAACAGCAGAGGTCAAAACCAATTGCGCACTATCCACTAAAGTAAAATTTTTGTTCGCAGTAGACAAGCCTGCTGTCGGCTCCCCAAATGACTTGGTGTCTGGCCTACCCATAAAGGAAACCAAGATAGCCTCCCCAGAGCTAGCCGTACGCTCATCCACCAAGAGGGCTATTGGGGCTTGCTTGTCCTTTATCGTGTAAGGATTAGGCACCTTCAAAAGTACCTCCTCGCCAACTCTGACTTCTCCTTCCTCATACATCCATGGGGAACAAGCGCCGTCTACAGTAAGGAAAGCACCCAACACTCCTTCACCTACTAGAGGACCGATACCTGCCAACATAGGCCACAAATTGCCGCCCGGGTTGTGAGAGAGGTTAACAATCCAACCTATTGGATTTTGGGCATCAAGTTCTTTTATTTTTGCCTGTAACCGAGACGCATAATCTAGCATTTGCTCTTGGTCCCCGGAGCTGAATGAACGTACCTCCACGAGGGCGAATCCCCCTTCCAGCATCATTCCTATGGAGGATTCGGCTTTATGTGGTTGTTTCCCTTTCGACTCGTGCCACTTCTTGTGCTGCAAAGGCGTCTTGAAAAAGCTATGATTATCTCCTAATTCTCTCAATGCTTCCTGTATCGCCGGATAGGTTTGTTGGTAAGTAGTTGCGCCTTTGGCTCTATGAAAGGTAGAAGTTCTTAAATGTGTCCAGTCAATATGATTCTTCCGAATAGAATGTTGCTGTATAGAATCCAGAGCAGCGTTAATATAGTTTGCAACGGAATCAGGGATATCGCCAATTTGAATGGATTTTATTTTTGATTCAGGTTTAAGTGCTGCATTATCTGTAGAATCACAAGTGCAACTGTTGGCAAATAGAAAAACACTTAAGCAGAACCCATATATCTTCATCCTTCCATATGTATATAAAGCTTCATTATATATAAATTAACTACAACGGCCTCGTGCATGAGGCGTTCAAGACCGTCGGCCATGGCATGCCTAATGCACCTTGTTATCTCCTGTTGTTTTCTCTTCGTTTATTTCTTTTTCTATGTCTCTGCATCTCTTTCCATTGTCGCCTAAGGTTGAATAGGAAGTTATTTATTTTCTCCATTGACATTACAGTTCTTCCATGATTCCCCTTCTTAAATTCTTCTGGGATTTCCCACTTCGGGTCAGGGTAGTTGTTCTCTATGTCTTGACCGTCCTCTAGCGGAAGGTACTTTATTCTTGCTTCCCTATATTTCTCGTTCCTGTAATTCCCCAGGATTTTTTGTAATAGATTATAAGTGTCTTTTTCATATCCAGCCTCTGCCTCATTGGCGAACTGGGTGTAAAAGTCTGGTTGTGCGCGCCAGAAGATGAGAAGTGCCGTACCGTAGTCGCAGAGAGGGCTGTCTACAATCCATTCCAGTACATTCTTTTCTTCATCCCAATTGAAGAGGTCGGCAAGGTAGTGAAGTTGGGCTGAGGAATTAAGCTTTTTAAAGCTGTTAAATAATTCTTTTTCATCCTCAATCGAACTCTGGATGAAGTTGGCGTTAATTAAGTCGCATTTGCTTTGGGATATAAAGAACATTTATTTAATTAATTGGAGCTAACGGTCTCGTTCATGAGGCGTGCGAGGCCGTCGCATGGTTTTTATACTAACTGTTAGCACAAGTGTTTTTTAGTACTTAGCCCAGATTAACTTCATTTTTATTCCTGTCTGCTTCTCAAGTAGAGTTACAAATTCCTCATGGTTGGCTTTATCAAAGTCAGGATTGATAATCGTTACCTGATATTTTGAGAATCCTGTTTCTGTATCGTATTTCAAATTATTTAAGCTTACTTCCTTTTTGCAACATGGAGCGATAAATCCCATATCCGCAAAGTCAGTTTCATGTGCTTTGGTCATTCCATCCTGCCAAAGCTCGGTTTCTATTACGCTTCCGCAGTTTGAGCACGAGATTGTCTCCAGATCTACACCTGAATCCACAAACTCTATTTTGTTTTTCAAGTCGAAGGTTATCTCGTTTTCTGGGAACGCTTCGGTAATCAAATCCGCTATTACTTGATTCTGTGCTTCTGTTAATTCTAGTCGGTAGTCAACTGGAATGACTTTTAATTGGAAGCCCGAGAAAACCGAGTTTTCAGGTTTATAGGTAAACTTAACTCCAACTTCTTTTGATGTCCTTTCCATTTGTCTCTTCTCTTTACTTGCGGAACAAGCTGATATTATCTGTAATATGAGCAAGAATATAAATGATTTCTTCATTATTAACATTTATGCCAACGGCTAGTATAACGGCGGCGGAGGCTGGCGTTTATACAGTGATGTACTACGCTATTTCTTCACACCTTTCATATTTCCGTACTTCCCCGCAATTTGCTTAAGCTCTCCAACAGTCTTTTTTAGGTATGACTGGTCAGAGTTGAATTCAAAAGTTAATTCATTTTCCAAGTCGCTGAAAGTATTGAAGTTTCCTGTAATATTTACTTGACCTAGATTATTGTAATTAATCGTGAACTTTAAATTATCTTCATAATTAGCAAAATCTGCAGAGCCTTTCACTTCTTCATTACAAGCTTCAAGTTTTTTGTAGAATTCGTAAAGTTCTCCTGTCGATGTCCAGAAGGTTGAATTGGCAGTGAAACTTCCTGATTTCATATCTACAGCAGCTCTAAGTTCGTAGCCGCCCCAATGGCAGGTCGATTCTGGGAATCCGTAAACTTCTTGAAACTTGACTTTTAGGTAATTCCCGTTTTCACCTATCATTGAGAATTCTTCCATAATTATAATGTAGTACAACTACCAGATAAACGCGTTTATCCGCCCTATATTTATTGCTCAACCTACGTTTAGTATTTCTGTAGCCGGCGGCAAAACGGAAATGAGCTACCGAATATACTATATAGCAACCACTTAATAAAGCACCTCCGGTTTAGGGGCTCTTTTTACTAAAAGAGCCCCTAAACGTATTACTTAACACCCTTGAGTTTTATTTCCAATTAAATCATAGGCTGTTCCCCTCCCTACTACTCCTCTCTACCTTCACACTTTTAACAATAGTCCACCGGGGATTCCGTATATTTGCAGCCGCTTCAGTCGGCGGTGGGCTGTTTATCAGTAACCTTGGGCAGAGGCGACAACATCAACCTTGAATTTAGACCAACCTTATATCTATGGGACTTCGTTGCGGAATAGTGGGTTTACCAAACGTGGGCAAATCTACGCTGTTCAATGCCTTGTCAAACGCCAAAGCCGAATCGGCTAACTACCCTTTCTGTACCATTGAGCCCAACGTGGGCGTGATCACCGTGCCAGACGAACGCCTCCAGGTGCTGGAGGAACTGGTGCACCCAGAGCGGGTAATGCCTACCGTGATGGAGTTTGTAGACATTGCCGGTCTGGTGAAAGGCGCGAGCAAAGGCGAAGGGTTGGGCAATAAATTCCTGGCCAACATCAGAGAAGTAGATGCCATCATTCACGTGGTGCGTTGCTTTGACGATCCTAACATTGTGCACGTGGCCGGTGGCGTAGACCCCGTGTTTGACAAAGACGTGATTGACACAGAGCTCCAGCTCAAAGATCTGGAGTCCATTGATAAGAAAATTGCCAAAGTGGAGCGCACCGCCAAATCAGGCGATGCCAAAGCCAAAAAAGAGTTCGCCAGCCTGCAGCGCTTCAAGCAACACCTGGGGAGTGGGAAAAACGCCCGTTCTCTAGATTATGCAGATGAAGACCTGGAGGCCGTGGCCGATCTACAGTTGCTCACCATTAAACCGGTGATCTATGTAGCCAACGTAGACGAGGAGTCTATCCAAACCGGCAATCAGTTCCTGGAGGCCCTCAAAGAGCACGTGAAAGAGGAGAACGCCCAGGTAGTAGTTATCTCCGCGGCCATTGAAGCCCAGATCGCTGATTTCACTGACCAAGAGGAAAAAGAAATGTTCCTCGGAGAATATGGTTTAAAGGAGTCAGGCCTGAACCAGTTAATCAGAGCCTCCTACGCGCTGCTGGACCTCATCACCTACTTTACCGCCGGCGTGAAGGAAGTACGCGCCTGGACCATCCGGAAAGGCTGGAAAGCTCCGCAGGCCGCCGGGGTCATCCACACAGACTTCGAGAAAGGCTTCATCAGAGCTGAGGTTATTAAACTACCCGATTACGTGGAGTACAAAACCGAAGCCAAAATCAAGGAAGCCGGTAAAATGGCCTTGGAAGGGAAAGACTACGTGGTACAGGACGGTGACATCATGCACTTCCGCTTTAACGTGTAAGCAATCTGGAATCTAATCGCAAAAGGAGAGGTAACCCCTCTCCTTTTTTATTGAATACTACTATATATAATTTCCTGCTTCCTTTAGAGCTTTCGTCATTTTCAAAGGTTCACTCAACTATTCGTTTTGCATAATTATAATTTTACCAATAATTACCAATCTAGCTATCAGCGCTTTACCAAATATTGCAATTTATTTTTATACACTTAAGGCAACATTTTAAGGAAAAACGGGTAAATATGGGCAGAATACTATATTACTACTTTGTAACACTATGAAAAAAACCTTACTTAAAGCTTCTGTACTCGGCGGGTTACTGCTGACTATGGTAGCTCCCATGGACTCCATGGGACAATCTGCTGATCGTAGAACAAGTATCTCCATCTATGGCAGCAACATTCAGGCCCGTACCAATCTCCGCAACGATATGTGGGACATGAGCAATGGCTCATGGGGCGGTGGCTTAGGCATTAACCGTTACCTCTCTCCATCTTTTGATCTGTCCCTGCAACTGAATTACTTTAATCTGGAGCAGGATGGGTCTTATAACATCAACGGTGGCAACGGAGCCATGCGTTTTGAAGATGAGGTAGGTACTGCCAACTTAGGCCTTAAACTGAAATTGAACAACGGCAAAATCCTGAAGGAAGATGCGTTTGTTCAGCCGTACCTTATGGGTAGCGTGGGCGCTCAATACGCTAGCGTTGAAGCTTATTACCCTACCGGAGCTACTCCGGCTACTTATGATGAGGGTATCTTCCGGATGAACTTTGCCGGTGGTGCCGGTTTAGGCTTCAGAATTTCTGACGGAATCGGTCTGTTCGTGCAGAGCACCTTGAACTACCCAACCACAGACCTGCTTGACGGTATCAAGTACCGCGACTCTGATGAACTAAACGACCGTTACCTGCAGCACTCTGCCGGTCTTACTTTCTCTTTAGGGAAAGCCAAAGATACTGATGGAGACGGTGTTTCTGACAGAAGAGACAAGTGCCCAGACACCCCAGCCGGTGTGCAGGTAGACAAAGACGGCTGTCCATTAGACGGTGACAAGGACGGAGTTCCAGATTATCAGGATAAATGTCCTACTGAGGCCGGTTCTGCCGCTTTGGAAGGCTGCCCAGATAGAGACAATGACGGTGTACGTGACTCTGAGGATGAGTGCCCAGACCAAGCTGGTCCGGCCGCTACAAGAGGTTGCCCAGACGCTGACGGCGACGGTGTTGCTGACAAAAACGATAAATGCCCAGACACCCCAGCCGGTACTCGTGTAGACGCCAGCGGATGTCCATTGGTAGTTGACCGTGACGGTGACGGCGTGAATGATGATGTTGACCGTTGCCCAGATGTAGCCGGTTCTGCCGCTAACATGGGTTGCCCAGGCTTAGATGCCGCAGACAGCACCTACATGGCCCGTGTTCCTAAGATTGAGTTTGAGTTCAACAGAGCAGTGCTCAAGAAAACTTCTTACCCAACTCTGGACAGAATGTCTACCATGCTGGCGAAATATCCGCACTACAACCTGCGTATCTCCGGCCACGCTGACCACATTGGTTCTAACGAGTATAACCAAGAGCTTTCTGTTCGCAGAGCAGACGCTGCCAAGTCATACTTGACCAACCAAAAAGGAGTAGCTTCTGACCGTATCATCACCGAAGGTTTCGGGGAAGAGCGCCCAGTTGCTCCTAACACCACCAGCGCCGGACGTGCTAAAAACCGCCGCGCAGAGTTCCGCCTCTTCATTCAATAACCGAGAGTCCGGAAAATGAGTAAGAAAAAGCCCAGCCATCTTTGGCTGGGCTTTTTCTATGTTTGTCCTGCAACTTTAACTATATGGAAAAGGAACAGAAACTAGAGGTGTGGCTCAGAGGCCCTCTCCCAGACGTACCGCCCCTGCTGCAACCGGTAGCCCACGCGCTGTTGCAGGCACAGGAGGAAGTACAGCGGTATCTGGAGCATTTTCCGCAGGAGCTTCTCTGGGAAAGGCCGGCGGGAGTAGCATCGGTGGGATTCCATCTGCAACACCTGGCGGGAATACTGGACCGGCTGCTCACCTACGCCCGCGGCGAATCTTTATCTGAAGAAGCCTTCCAATACCTGAAAGCCGAAGGCACCCCACCCACCACCGGAGGCTCCGTGGAAGAATTGGTCCAGAACTTTAATAGGCAGCTGGAGAAAGCGCTAGCGCAGATCAAGGCAACAGATCCTTCTACCCTTACGCAGGAAAAAGCTGTGGGCAGGGCGCAGCTTCCTTCCACGGTGGGGGGCCTGCTCTTCCATGCCGCTGAACACACCCAGCGGCACGTGGGCCAGCTTTTAGTCACTTCCAAAATTCTTCAAGCAGGTTTAAACGTTCCGGCGGCATCTCAGAAGTAAACTTACATCTGCCAACAGAACATTTTGAGACTTTGATTTGCCCCTAAACAGGAACTGCCCGACATTGTCGGGCAGTTCCTGTTTAGGGGCTGTTTTTCCTAAATCAGGGTAAAACCAGGATTAGTTGTAGTGCGGTAACAGGTTGTACACTTCGCCAAACTCAAGCATCTGCTGCGTGAAATTGTCTGGGTATACCACCAGCACATCTACCACTTTGCCGTTATTAACTACAGGTGTCAGCTTTGGCTGGATAAAGCCCTGGTACGGCGCAATGTTTAATTTACTGTAGCGCTGCAGCACCTCTTTGTGCAAGACAGGGTCTACTTTAACGCCGTACGTTTCCACCAGTTTCTCAGCGGCTTTGAAATCTCCCTCAGAGGTAATGCGCTGGGTTTCGCGGAGCAGTTGCCCGAAGAGGGCGCGTAGTTTCTGGTAATCGTTTACCTTGAAATACGTTTTGCCGTCTTTGGTCACGCGCTCAATCACGTTGTCTTTTCTGCCTTTCTCGTAAGCCCAGGCGGCTACCATCTGACGGTTGCGCATGTGGTCTTCCTCAATCTTCTCACCGGGAGCCAGGCGGGAAAGCTGCGTCATCAAACCGTTCCGGATGTAGCCATCATATTCGGCTTTTCCTACCTCCAATGAAGGCATTACCCCTATTTCCACCAGTTTGGGGTCCATCACGTAGTAAAGGGCTACCAGATCGGCGCGGCCTTCTTCCATGGTGCTGGCGTAGTTCTTAAGGGTCTGCTTTGGCGTGCCCACCCCAGGGTTAATCTGCCCAGAGGCGTGCCCAATCACTTCGTGCATGTCGGTGTGCAGGTCGCTGGCCAGGGAGCTGTACTTTTTAGCCCGGTCAATTTCCTCCTGGCTGTAGGCGAATTCACTTAAGGCGCTGCCGCCGGAGTTGGCCGACTCATTGTACGCATGGACAATGTTGCCCAGGTTCACCGATTTTGAGCCGTGTTCTTTCCTGATCCAGTTGGCATTGGGCAGGTTAATCCCGATGGGCGTGGCCGGAGCCGCGTCGCCGCCTTCCACCACGGTGGTAATCACTTTGGCTGTGATGCCCACCACGTTCTTTTTCTTGTGCTGCGGCAGCAAAGGCGAATTGTCCTCAAACCACTGCGCCTGATCGCCTATGGCTTTGATGCGCTTGGTAGCCTCTTCATCTTTAAACGACACCACTGACTCAAAGGAGCCTTTGAGACCCAACGGATCATCGTATACCTCAATAAAGCCGTTCACTACGTCTACCGCTGAGTTCACATCCTTCACCCAGGCAATGTTGTACTCATCAAACACTTTCAGGTCGCCGGTGCGGTAGAACTCCACCAGTTTCTGCAGGGCCAGGCGTTGCTCATTGTTCTCAGCCACCGCCACCGCTTTTTCCAGCCAGAAGACAATGCGCTGGATGGCCGGGCCGTACATGCCGTCTACTTTCCAGACTTTCTCCACCAGCTGTCCGTTCTCTTTCACCACCTTGGAGTTAAGGCCATGGGAAACCGGGCGCGGATCATTCTTAACGTCTTTTTTGGCGTAGAAAGCCTCTACCTCTTTCTGGGTTACTCCTTCATAGAAATTCACCGCCGAAGTCTTGATCAGGTCCTCACCCGCCGCCTTGTTCACTTGTTTGGCATCAAGGTTGGGATCAAACAGAATGGGCGTGAGCCACTTAGTGAAGCTCTCCACAGTTTCGCCTTTCTGCAGCGGCAACTGGTTGGCCGGTACTCTCCTAATGGAAGAAGCCAGAAACTCCTGGCTGAATTCTGGCAACATTTTGTTGGCCGAGTAATGGTGGTGGATGCCGTTGGCGAACCACACGCGCTTGGTGTAGACCATGAACTTCTCCCAGTCCGGTGAGGTGGAGCGGTCACGCTTATTCCTCACAATGGCATCCAGCGTGCGCCTGATGCGCAGGTTGTGCTTGTAGTTCTGGTCATAGATGATGTCACGGCCCGACAGAGCAGCTTCATAAAGGTAATACAGCAACTCTTTCTGCTGGGCGCTGAGGTTCTCGAAGCCGGGTACCCGGTACCGCAGAATCCGAAGATCGGCGAACTGCTCGGTCACATATTTGAAATCCTTGTCATCTTGAATGATCTGGGGCGGCGAGGTTTTCTCTGCGGACACCACATTCTGGCTCACGCTGCTTCCGCTGGCCACCACACTCGCCGAAGCGGCGGCAGGAGTAGTAGAAGTGGCAGTAGTCGCTTTTTTCGCACAGCCGCCCGCCAGCAGAGAGGCCAGCAGGAAAGCCGATGCGGCTATTGGGGTTTTCTTCATGATAGGTTGTAAGCTAATAAAGAATAAAAGTAGGGATTTAAGAACTGGCAGACAATAACCGGTTCAGGAGACTACTCATCCGTGGTTTTTGCCTTATTTCAGAAAAACAGCCGCTAAACGCATCTGCTTCTCCCACCCGTTAGAAAAGTTTGAGCGTTTGGCGCAGCAAGCAAGAGGTTCAAGCGGGAATAACTATTCCAGGTTCATTTACAAACTTCCCCTCTCCTGTTAGTCGCGGTGATTTTATTTTATTCCTCAGATTCTGTAGATTAAGAGAAAAAACAAAACCATGGCCGCCATTCACCTTCTTCTGGACGAGTACGCTCAAAGTCACCGCAACGGCACCAATAAAACCATCCATTGGATCTGCGTACCGGCCATTATGGTGAGTCTGGTGGGCTTGATCTGGTCTATTCCGGTGCCCGCTTTCTTCCGTAACCTTCCTTTTCTGCTGAACTGGGGCATTTTGTTTGTGCTACTGGCCATGGGGTACTACATCGCGCTTTCGCCCAGGTTGGCGCTGGGCATGGTACTGGTGAGTTCTTTCTTCCTTTGGATTGTCTACCAGCTAGACCAGATACAGGAGTTGCCCCTCTGGGCCATTTCCCTGATCATTTTTGTGGTGGCCTGGATTGGGCAGTTTGTGGGGCATAAGATTGAGGGCAAGAAACCATCGTTCCTCAAAGACCTCCAGTTTCTCCTCATCGGGCCGGTGTGGCTTCTGAGTTTTATTTACCAACGGCTCGGGATAAAGTATTGAGCCAGTAGAGAGCCCTTGCGTTTAGGGGCTGTTTTTGGAAAAACAGCCCCTAAACGCAAAGCTTCTTTTCTGCCCAGCAGTAAAGACTGCCTGATAGCCCCGCGTATGTTTACCAGTAGAAGCTTGCAGAATTTTATGCTTTTAGGTATCCGTCTGTACCGCCGTTTAGGGGCTGTTTTTCTGAAATCGGGCTTAAAACAGATGCAGCTTTAGCACAGCTGGACGCTTGTACTAAAGCAAATGTCACTGGGCATCCCTTCAGGTTTACAATTAATTAACATCAGAATAAAACAAAAACTTAGCGGTCTTGTACCAAGGTTCAACGCGGCGTCACTACATTTGCGCCATATTTGTTTGTGCCTTTTGAAGAGACTCGCCACCATATTGCTCCTCCTGCTCATGCTCACCCAGGCATTCAGCAAAGCATTGATTGTGCTGGACTACGAGGCGAACAAAGACTTCATCACTAAATTTCTCTGCATCAACCGCCAGAAACCTCAATTGCAATGTAACGGCAAGTGCTACCTTAAGAAGAAGCTGAAGAAAGCTGACCAGGCAGAAAACTCCCCCGCTTCCAAAGAGCAAAAGCAGAAGCAACAGGACCTTACTCTCTATTATCAGCCCTTGGCGGCGTCTATTTCCTTATCTCTTCCTCTAGAGGCGCGGCCTTTGGCTTCTCCCTTGGAAGGTACTCCTGCGGGAGCGCAGATTACGGTGTTCCAACCACCCAAATTTACGGTTTAGCTGAAAAGACAGCCTTCGCGCCTACTTGGCCCGAAGCGCACGGCTGTACCCGCTGTTTCGGGTGGGGCGGCTGCCTTTTTCTGAGTTTCTTACCGTAAATCTTTTCCCATGCAAAAGATCCTTGCTGGCATCTTGTTATACCTGATGCTGGCCCCCTACGCCCATGCCCAACTAACGGTGCAGGGGCGAGTCATAGACGCCTACACCAAAGAGGCGCTGGCGGGCGCTTCCATTCAGGCCCATCAAAGCACCGTTGGCACCCTGTCTGGGCCAGACGGAAGTTTTTCGCTCATCCTGCAAACTGCGCCAGCGTCACTACAAGTGACTTTTTTAGGCTACGTTTCGCAACAGGTTTCTGTACAGGAGGGCTTTCTGCTGATCCGTTTGGCTCCGGCCGCCAATCAACTAAACCAGGTCATCGTTTCGGCCAGCCGCCAGGCGCAGGCCAGAACCGAGGCGCCGGTGGCCATTTCCAGTATTTCCAGCCAGATACTGCATGAAACCAAAGCTTCCACTCTGGACCAGGTCCTGAACAAAGTGAGCGGCGTATACATGGTGAATCTGGGGAACGAGCAGCACACCATGGCCATCCGGCAGCCTATTGGCTACAAAAGCCTTTTCCTGTACCTGGAAGACGGCATACCCATCCGGACCTCCGGCGATTTCAACCACAACGCGCTCATTGAGATCAACATGGCGGCGCTTAAGAACATTGAGGTCATCAGGGGGCCAGCTTCTTCGCTGTACGGTAGTGAAGCCATCGGCGGAGCCGTCAATTTCATCACCCAGGCACCCACCCCGGTGGTTACCGCCAAAGTGCAAATAGAGGCCAGCAACCAGGGCTACCGCCGCACTGATTTCAGCGTGTCCAGTACGTTTGGGAAACTGGGGATCTATGCCGGGGGATACTATGCGGCGCAGCGGGACGGCATCATCAGCCACAGCGATTTTGACAAACTGGCCTTCACCCTCCGGACTGATTACCGGATCACTGACCGGAGCAAACTCACCACCTCCGCCACGCTGGTAGACTACCAAACCGACCAAACCGGCGGTCTGGACAGTACCCGCTTCTTCCGGAAAGAATACAGCAGCCTCCATACCTTCACGTACCGGAAAGTGAACGCACTGCGCATCAGGAGCACGCTGGAGCACACCTGGAACGCCGACAACCACACGCAGGCCACGCTGTTTTTCCGGCGTAACGCCATTGGACAGAACCCGTTCTATGCCATCGCTAACATGCCGGGAAACCCCTTGAAAGCCACGGGTGAAGTGAACGAAGACGCTTTTCAAAGCTACGGCTTCCTTGCCCAGCACAAAAAGTCGTTCCAGTTCCTGAACGGCAGCCTAACAGCCGGACTGAGCGCCGATTACAGTCCTGCCACGTACACCGCCCGCTTTCTTGACGTTGACCGCAGCGAAGACGGCGTGTACACCGGTTTTACGCCCAAAGACTCGCTGCTTACGCATTATGCCGTGGATCTGCTCAACACGGCAGTTTACGTGCAGGCAGAGCTGTCGCCGGTGAACCGCCTGAAACTGGTGGCCGCCCTCCGTTATGACCGCCTGGACTATAAGTTTGATAATTTTCTCCCACCTTCGGCCTTCACGGGTGCCCCAGACGAACAGAACAGATACGAGCAGTTTTCGCCTAAACTGGGCCTCACCTATGACCTGGGCAAGAGTAAGGGCGTGTACGCCAACTACAGTCTGGGTTTTGCGCCACCACAGATCACAGAGCTCTACCGGGGCGTGAAAGTGCCCACCTTAAAACCTTCTGAATTCAGGAGTTATGAAATTGGCGGGTGGTGGAGTTTCTGGCAGCACAAAGCGTACCTGGACCTGAGCGTGTACCAGATGGACGGGCAGGATGAGATCATCTCCGTAAGGCAAGACAATGGCGCTTATCAGAACCAAAACGCGGGCAAAACCCGCCACCGCGGGGTTGAATACACCCTCCACCTGAATCCGGTAGAAACCTGGTCCATCAGATTCAGCGGCACCAACGCCCGGCACTGGTTCCAGGATTATGTAGAGCGGGGCGCTGATTACTCAGGCAACGAGATGGCGACTGCGCCCCAATTCATCGGGAACGCTGAAGTTACCTTTAAACCGCTTTTCCTGAAAGGCTTCAGAATGAGCGCTGAGTGGCAGCGGGTGGGCCGGTATTACATGGACCCCGTGAACTCAGAAACCTACGGCGGGTACCATCTCTTCCACGCCAGAGTGGGCTATACTTTCAAAGGCGTGGAGGCCTGGCTGAACGTACTCAACCTAAGCAATGAGCTCTACGCCACCACCGTAGACAAGTACGCCTATGGCAAAAGCTACCGCCAGGGCTTGCCGCGCACTTTCCAGTTTGGGGTGGGCTACCAATTTACGGCGCAGGGGAAATAACGCCTCCAGAGGCTAATCTCAATCTTCTGTTTAGCGCCTGTTTTTGGAAAAAGAGCCCCTAAACAGGAAAATCAATTGATCTAACAATGACCGTTACCTACATGAAAATACAGTACGCATCTGTTCTTATCTCCTTGCTCCTGCTGGCAGCCTGCCAGCCTAAACAGCCGCTGCAAGAAGAGTTCAATGAGAAAACCATCTCTTTACAAAACCTGAACGCCTCCTGCCCTTACTTCACCCAAGACCACGAGGGTAACCCCGTTTTATGCTGGGTGCAGGCGCAGGACACTTCAGGTAATTACCGCTTCTATTACGCCCGCTCCCTGGACGGGGGCAAGACGTTCCAAAAAGCGCAGGCAATTCCTACTTCGGAGGGAGTTTATCCGCATGACGAGAACCTGTCTAAGCTCCTGTTCAAACCCAACGGCGAGATGATGGCCATGTTTGCCGTGCAGAACCCCAACCCCGAAAACAGCTACGCAGGGCTGGTAAAATACACCCAGTCGTTTGACGGAGGTAAAACCTGGACGGCCGCCAGGCAGCTGGCCCAGGATGCCCAAAACAGCATTGACGAGCGCTATTTTGACATGGCCCTGCTGCCAACCGGAGAGATTGCCGCCATTTGGCTAGATTCCCGCAAGAACACGCCAAAAGAAGGCTCCAGCCTGTATTTCTCCAGCACCAGCGGCCGCGATGGCTTCACCTACGAGAAAGTGATTGACCAACAGCTCTGCCAATGCTGCCGCACAGATCTGTTTCTGGACGGAGACGGTAACCTGCACGCCGCCTACCGGGCCATCCTCAACGACAGCATCAGAGACATGATGCATCTGGTTTCAAAGGACAATGGCAGGAGCTTCGCGCCGCGGGAGCGCATCAGTCCAGACAATTGGGCCATCAACGGCTGTCCGCACACTGGTCCTACACTCGCCTGGACTAAAGATGGCCTGCACGCGGCCTGGTACACCATGGGCGGTGGCAGCGGGGTGTTTTACAGCTCCAAGAAGGGAAACACTCCTTTCGCGCCGCGCGAGCCGGTGAGTCAACTGCCCTCGGCCAAGCATCCGCAGCTCAGCAGTTACGGCCAGAACAAGTTGGCCTTGGTTTGGGATGAACAGGTGCCCAATTCAAAGCAATTCAACGCCCGCATTGGACTGCAACTGCGCCACGAAGCCGGAAAAGCCATTCGGCAAACCTACCTCACTCCTGACTCCACCCATTCCACCCATCCCGTGCTCCTGGGGCTGGGCCAGAGCAAATTGCTCATAGCCTATACCCGCAAAAACGGCAAAGGCAGTGAAGTGAGGTACCAGGTGGTGGAGACAGCCGCTAAAAAGTAAAGCTCTTATTCAATTTGCGTTTAGGGGCTCTTTTTCCAAAAAGAGCCCCTAAACGCGAGGACTTACTGTAAATCAGGAACAAATCTGAAAACGCGTCACCAAGTGCTCGGCTGTTAGCCTTCAGACCGAAGCACCTCCAAAGGAGATTGGTTTACTACACTGCGGCTGTTGAAGAGCCCAATAGCTACCGTGATGCCTGTAATGAGGAGGAAAAGCACCAGCACCGGCCAAAAGGCAGGACTGAAACTGGTCTCAAAACTATATTTGGCCAAAGCCCAGCTCCCGATGATGGACAACACAATACCGGTTCCGGCTGCCAAACCTCCCAAAAAGAAGTACTCCAGGGCCGTGATCGTGAAAATCTGTTTCCGGCTGGCGCCGATGGTGCGGAGGAGTACGCTTTCCTGCATGCGCTGGTACTTGCTGATGAGCACCGAGGAAATCAAAACCACCAACCCGGTAATGATGCTGAAGGCCGCCATGAACCGGATCACGAAGCCGATCTTGTCCAGCAGGGCATCCATCACCCCCAGGATCAGTTCCAGGTCAATGATGGAGATATTGGGGAACTGGCGCACCATGGCCTGCTGGAGCCTGGCCGACTCCGCCGGGGTGTTTGCCCGGGTGATGAGTACGTGAAACTGCGGGGCGGCCTCCAGCACGCCAATAGGGAACACCACCCTGAAATTGGTCTGGATTCGGTTCCAGTCAACTTCGCGCAGGCTTCCCACCACCGTGGGAATAAGCGCGCCCTGCACGTTGAAGACAATGTCATCGCCCACGTTCACCTTCATCCGCTCGGCGTAGTTCTTATCCAGGGAGACATACACGGTGTCTTCGGGGTTGGGAACTTTGCCGTGCCAGGTACCTTCATAGATCTTCTCAGAGTCAGTGAGCGTACTCCGGAAGGTGGCCCTGATCTCTCGGCCGAAGGCCCGCGGCGACACGCCAGAGGTGCTGTCTTCCTTCACTTGCTCGGCGGTTTTGCCGTTGATCTCCTCAATGCGCATGGTCACGATGGGCACCTGCTGCAACACCGGGAATCCCATGGTCTTCACTACCTCCGCCACTTCTTCGCGCTGCCCCTGCTGGATGTCAAACAGCACCATGTTGGGCTGGTTCTCGCTGGCCGAGAGGGAAACGCGGTTAAGCAGAATGGTCTGCACAAAGTACAAGGTGCAGATGAACGCGGTGCCTAAACCAATGGAGATGATGAGGATAAGCGTCTGGTTGTTGGGCCTGAAAAGGTTGGCCAAACCCTGCCGCCAGAGGTAACTCCAGGAGGCGGGAAAAAACCGCCGCACCGCCCACATGAGCGCCCCGGCAATACCTGCCAACACCAAAAAGCCCACCAGCACCCCCAGGGTAAAATAGGCGGCTTCTTTCAGTTTTTCGGTTTGCAGATACGTGAACCCGAAGATGAACAGCAGAATGAGAACATACACCACCCACTTGAGCGGATCTCTGAACATGCTGGTGCTCTCCAGCGACAGCCGCAGCGTGTTCAGCGGCGATACGTTCCGGATGCTAACCAGCGGCAGCAGGGCAAACAAAATGGAAATAAGCAGCCCCAACCCTATTCCCTGGAAGATGGCCAGCCAGGAAACGGCCACGGTGATCTCAATAGGCAACAAATCCTGCAAAACCTGCGGCAGTAACTGCTGAATGACCGTTCCCAGCGCCGCCCCTAGCACCGAGCCCAACAGCCCAATGCCCATGATCTGGATCACATAGATGAGGAAGGCCTGCGCGGCACTAACACCCATACAGCGTAAGATGGCAATGGACCGGAGCTTCTCCCTGATGTACACGTGGATAGCGCTGGCCACGCCAATGCTGCCCAGGAGCAGAGCAATAAACCCAACCAAGGCCAGGAAACTGGTTAAATCTTTAAACGCCTGCCCCATGTCTTCGCGCTGGGTGTCAAGGGTCTCTGTGTTGAGCAGTTCCTTTTCCAGCCTCGGCTCCAGTTTCTCCACCAATTTCTTGATGTCAACCGGCGTGTCATATTTGTAGTAGAACAGGTAATTGATGCGGCTGCCTTTCTGCTCAAGCCCCGTCTGTGACAGGTACTGCAACGGAATATACACCGCCGGCGCCACCGTGGCCGAAATTCCGCTTTGCCCCGGTGCTTTGTTCAGGATACCGGCAATCTGGAACGTGACCTCCCCTACTTTGATGGAATCTCCCACGCGGGCATCAAACTGAAGCATCAGAGTTTTGTCTACCAAGGCCTGCTGTTGGTTCCGGAAGGTTTGGGCGGCGTTGGCCGGCACCGTCTCCAATTTGCCATAATACGGAAACTGCCCTTCCAGCGCCCGTACCTGCACCAGACGGGTGCCCTGGCTTTTGGGGAAGAGAATCATGGAGGCAAAGGTGCGCTCGCGGGAACGGCGAGTGCCCAGGCTGTCCAGCAGCGGAAGCAGCTGCGGATTTACGGGGCGGTTACTGGTAATGACCAGATCAGCGCCAATGAGTTCCTTGGCCTGGTTGTCTATGTCTTCGCGCAGGTTATAGCCAAACGAGAACACCGCCACCAGCGCCGCAATGCCCAGAATGATAGAGGAAATAAAAAGCAATAACCGGGAGCGGTTGCGGCGGCTGTCACGCCAGGCCATTTTCACCAGCCACGGCAGATTCAATTTGTTCATGGGGTTACCAAGCTATATCTTAAGCTGTTACCTGTTGTTAGGGGCAGCAGCGCTTTCACGTGAAGCTTATCCCTGCAAGCAACTGTTCCGGCAGCATCGGCTAGCCGGTTCTAATTAGTTTAATGGTCAGACACCGGTGCGTTCATCTGAGATCAGTTTCCCGCCTTTCACCCGCAGAATCCGTTGGGTTTTGGCGGCCAGCTCCGCGTCATGGGTCACCAGCACCAGCGTGGTACCGGCCTCACGGTTCAGGTCGAAGATGAGTTTGACTACTTTCTCGCTCGTTTCGGCATCCAGGTTCCCGGTGGGCTCATCGGCAAAAAGAATCCTAGGCTTGTTGGAGAACGCCCGCGCCAGCGACACGCGCTGCTGCTCCCCCCCAGATAGTTGGGCCGGATAATGATGCGCCCGTTCCAGCAGCCCTACTTTGTCCAGCAGATCAAGGGCCTGGGGTTTGATGTTTTTTTCGCCCCGCAATTCCAGCGGCACCATCACGTTCTCCAGGGCGGTAAGCGTGGGCAACAGCTGGAAATTCTGGAAAATGAATCCCACGTATTGGTTTCTCACCTGGGCCCGGGCGTCTTCAGATAGATTGTCTAACCGGATGCCGTTGAGTTCCACCACCCCGGAGGTGGAGCGGTCCAGACCTGCGCATAAGCCCAGCAGCGTAGTTTTGCCGCTGCCCGATGGCCCCACGATGGAAACGGTGGAGCCTTCTTCTATGGAGAAATTGATATGGTCTAGTACGGTTAACGTTTTAACGGTACTCTGATAGGTTTTAGTCAGGTCCTGGATATGCAGAATGGGTGTCACAAGCAAATTTTTGGGATGAAGCTTTTGGTTATCCGTAAAAGCAGACGGTAAATTACGCAACAGGTTTTAGAATCCATTGTTTAAAACCCAAACGCAAGAAACGAGTTATAAGTACTTTCTTTGCAGGCGAACAAGAACCCTTATTCCCATGTATAAATTATCATTCACGTATCTGCTGCTCCTGGCCTGGTTCCTGACGGGGTGCTCCGGTAAAGAAAGCAGCCAGGGCAACAACCAGACGGAAGCCCAAAAAGAAGCAGCCAAAAAGGCACCCCAAGCTATGAAAAACATTCTCTTCTTCGGCAATAGCCTCACGGCGGGTTACGGACTGAACGCCTCTGAGTCGTTTCCGTCCCTGATCCAGAAAAAAATTGACTCCCTGGGTCTGCCCTATAAAGCGATCAACGCGGGCCTGAGCGGAGAAACCTCGGCGGGCGGCCGAAACCGGATCGACTGGCTTCTGCGTCAGCCGGTAGACGTGTTTGTACTGGAATTGGGCGCCAATGACGGGCTACGCGGCATTCCGCCCGCTGAAACCAAGAAGAACCTCCAGGCCATTGTGGACAAGGTGAAAGCCAAATATCCTGAGGCCAAGTTGGTGATGGCGGGCATGGAAGTACCCCCCAACATGGGCGGAAAATATGCGAGCGAGTTCAGGGTGATTTTTCGGCAATTGGCTACGGAGAACAACATGGCGCTGGTGCCCTTCCTGCTGGAAGGAGTGGGCGGAGTGCGCTCCCTGAACCAGCAAGACGGCGTACACCCCACTGCCGAAGGCCAGAAGATTCTGGCTAACAATGTCTGGGAAGTACTGGAAGACGTGCTGTAATTTCTTTTCAAGCTTTTTTGTCAGAGGCGTTTAGGGGCTGTTTTTGGAAAAACAACCCCTAAACGCCTCTGGCTTTATTATGTGATTTCTATATAGTATATTCGGTAGCCCACTTACGTTTATCCCGCTACCGTTGGTAGGATAAACGTAGTATTTACTCCATCAATAGGGCCAGTAACCGGAATAGGTCCATTTATACAGTAGTTGTGGTACATTAACAATAAATCAAATGAAAGTAATTTTAAATAACATTGCTAACAATAGAAAGACGAATGTTGCTACTCGCTGTCCACACTGCGGACATTTTGGCTCATTTGTAGATGTAGGCGTTCAAGATTTAACAAGTCTAAGTTTCAATGGTCAACAAATCGAGCACTTTTTAGGAATTAGAAAATGTCCTAATGAAAAATGTAAAGGTCATTTATTCTTTATTAGCAATTCAGCGAAAACTATACTTTTAACATCGCCTTCTGAAACGATTCCTTTTGATAAAGAAAATATTCCAACAGCCGTTCTTGAAGCGTTTGAGGAAGCAATTAAATGCCATTCAAATAATTGCTTCATTGCATCTGCAATAATGATTCGTAAAACACTTGAAGAAGTGTGTCATGATAGAGGTGCAAGTGGAAAAAACCTAAGTTTAAAGTTAAAGGATTTAGGAGGAAAAATTTTAATTCCCAAAGAACTCATTGAAGGAATGGATGATTTGAGGCTTTTAGGAAATGATGCCGCACATATAGAAGCAAGGACATTTAATGAGGTAGGCAAAGAGGAAATTGAAATATCATTAGAATTTACAAAAGAAATACTGAAGGCAGTTTATCAATATGATAGCCTACTTCAAAAAATGAGAGCATTAAAAGTAAAAAATAACGCACCACAACAAGGTGCATAAGCCATGCCACGGCCGACGGCCTTGCACGTCTAATGCACTAGGCGGTAGTGTAAGAAAAATAATCAAGATGGAGCAAAAAGAATTTACAGACTTTGTCATTTCTAAGCTTCTCTTAAGCTTTCCCGATTTTGGTAAACACATCCGAATAAAAGATGATAACACAGCCGACATTGAATACCCGAGTGAACGAGGAAAGCTAAAGTTATTTATAAGCACAAGGAATAAAGAACTAACTGTCGGTTTTTCAGCCGGACAAAGTCAATTTGGATGGCATGTACATATGGACATGTATGGGGCTGAAACTCCAGAAGAAATGGCCGAAACAGCAGTTATGCTTTTAAAAGAGATTCTTAATGATAAAAAAAGAATTGTCTTCACAAGTTACCTTGGCTATTTCCTGACTGAAGATGAAGACGAGCTAGAGGGCTTCATCTATGATGGAGAAAAGCTAAAACTTTACAATTGGAGTGAACTATAAAAACACCATCGCCTAACAAGGTGCATAAGCTATGCTACGGTCGACGGCCTTGCACACCTCATGCACGAGACCGTTAGGCACCACTGTAAACGACAATTCTCGTCAATTTAGGCCAATGCATTCATTTAAACCTTGACGAAATTACAATTTATTCATTTGGCAACTAACACATAGAACCAAACCTTTAATTTTCATTCAACAACTATGGCAAGTATCAACCCACACATTAATTTCAATGGAAATGCAGAAGAAGCATTCAACTTTTACAAATCAGTATTTGGCGGTGAGTTCGTGAGGATAATGCGTTTCAAAGACTTGGCAAGTGAAGAATTTCCAGTGGCAGAACATGAATCCAATAAGATCATGCACATTGCTTTGCCAATTGGCAAAAGTGTTTTGATGGCGAATGATGTGCCAGAAGTTCTGGGACGGACAAACGAGAATGAGAACAGAAGCAAAATTGTAGTCAGTGCTGAAAGCAAAGACGAAGCTGACAAGATATTCAATGGACTATCTGCCGGCGAACAAATTGAAATGCCTATTTCTGCCAGCCCTTGGGGCTCCTATTTTGGGATGTTCAGAGACCAAATGGAATTGAATGGATGGTAGATTTTGATCCGAATCAGAAGGAACAATTTTAACCTTTATAACCGCACGTGCGCCTCACAAATAGGAGCGGCGAAAAAAATATAAGGCTGCGCTTTCCGTGACTCCTCTAAAAGGAGAAGGAAAATAAATGTGCGTTTAGGGGCTGCTTTTGGAAAAAAGGCCCCTAAACGCACATTTATTTTTTAGCCTACCTTCTGAACCCGATTCACCATTGGTCTGCTGCAGTTGAGGTGAGCCACTCCCCCTCCCAGGAGGAATTATCTTCTATGTAGCCAGAAAATTCCCTTTCTGACTGGGTAGAGATGAATGAAAGATCAACTCTACGACCCAGGGTCAAGAAGGCAAAGCGTTGACGGATATGGTAGTGCTGAAGGCTCGTTTAAGGCAGATTCCAGAAAAAGAGCCCCTAAACCCACTTCTCTCCCCGCCTGCCTCACGTCTTACATATAACTGATTTATAAAATTTTAACTAAGTTGAGCATAGAAATAATAATGCAATCTGGTCATCAGGGATGCAACGTTCCCGAAGCCATTAGGGTCATGGTAGAAACAATAAATTCTTTATGAGAAATTTCCTTTCCCTTTTGACCTTCGTTACGCTGCTCACAGCCTGTTCAGACGAAGAGGTAGACCGTTATGAAACTACCATGCGCATTAACTCCTACCGGCAAGACTGCCAAGGTGTGGGAGAAATGAAATGCCTTTTAACTCAGGAAGGCGACAAAATAGGCTCTACTGAATGGAACCTCTTCTATGACTCCATCCAGGGCTTTCAGTATGAAGAAGGATTTGTGTATACCCTTAAAGTAAGGGTAGAGAAAATAGAAAATCCACCCGCCGACGGCTCCAGCAGAACCTATGTTTTACTGGAGGTACTCTCTAAGGAGAAGGTTTAGTGAGATGAAATAACCATTATATCAAAACACTATTTATATAAAATTTAATCATGAAACAGCTCTTTCTTATCCTCGTATTTGTTGCTGATATTCCAATTTGTAAAGCAGCTGAAAAAAACATTACAGCCCAGGTTGTTTTTGAGAACCTGACGGAAAATACCTCAATAACCGGCAAGTTTTTCATCAAGGAACTGAATAAAGTAATTGAGGTACATTCAATGGAATCATTCAAGGTAATTCTACCAGAGAAGGGGAAATACAGCTTCGGGTTTTACGCTGAAAATGCTGAAGCCTCCACAACTTATCCTAACAGAATCACCTCCGGTAAGCACACCATCTTAGTTAAACTCACAAAAAAGGACAACAACACCAAACCATTAACTACCAATACTATATTCATCAACAAGGCACAGCCATTTGAACTCAGTAACACGGCTCTTGAAGAAATGCTGCAGCTAGGGAAACTGAATTTTATTTTCCATGGCATACAGGAAGTAATCGCAGACTTTTCCATTTTTAAAGAAAAGTACGGCATTGGCTACAACACCCAAAATTGCATCATTGACCCTGCCACCTACAAAAGAACAACCGCCCATAACCAAAGAATTGAGCGCTATCTGACCGAGCAGTACGGAGTTGCCTGGAAGAACGATTTACCGGCTAAACCCTTCGGAATTAAGTAAATTAACCTGGTGAATTGCCTGCCATAGCCTATGAAATCTGAAAAAGAGAAAATGCTTTTTGGGGAGTTGTACAACGCGCTTGATCCAGAACTTTCCCAGGAGCGGCTGCGGGCGCGGTTACTGCTTAAACAACTGAATGATTCCCGGGAAGACCAAACCGAGGAGCGCATCAACATCCTGAAAGAACTCATTCCAAATGCCGGGGAAGAACTTTGGATTCAGCCTCCCTTCTATTGTGACTACGGCAGTAATCTCTACCTAGGCGATAAGGTGTTTTTCAACTTCAACTGCGTAGTGCTGGACGTGATGCCCGTGACCATTGGCAGCCGAACATTGATGGGGCCAAACGTACAGTTGTACACGGCCACTCACCCTATGCATTACCGGGAACGCGCCTCTGGCCTTGAGTCTGCCAAACCCATTACCATTGGCGAAGATGTCTGGTTGGGTGGCAGTGTGGTGGTGTGCCCGGGAGTAAACATAGGCAGCCGCAGCGTGATTGGCGCCGGCAGCGTAGTCACCAAAGACATTCCCGCCGATGTATTTGCCGCCGGTAACCCCTGCCGGGTCATCCGTTCGTTAGAGAATCAGGAAAGTGACTGAAGGACCAGGCTCAGACACAATATTCCCCTAACCTTTCAGATAAATAGCAAGAGAGGCTCAGCACCAGAAGGTTTATTTCTGGTGCTGAGCCTCTCTTTTAGTCTAGTATGATGTCACCTGTTTAGGGGCTGTTTTTGGAAAAAGAGCCCCTAAACAGGAAATCATCCGGCTACCAATTGCAGCTGCGCCGGAAGCTCCACCACAGGCAGACCTTCTTTTTCCAGCTGAGCCACCAGTTGGGTAAGATCATCCAGGCTTTCCAGCACAAAATACGCCTCCGGACGCTCGCCGTCTTTGTAGGGTTGACCCAGGATTTCGTCCAAGTCAATGGGTTTCCAGATGTTCTCATTCTTCAGGGCCAGTGCTGCTTCCGGGGCATTGGCAATTAAATGGGAGCCTAACAACGTCACTTTGCCCTCCGCGTCACGCAGGAGACCATTGCTCAAAACATGCTGCGCCAGGCGCCACAGCAGCTCCGTTTCGGCGGGGTCTTTGTGCTGTAAAGACAGGACCCCAATCTGCTGCATGAATTGGGCCACCTGCGGCTGCAGCAGCCAGGGCAACTGCCCGAACATATCCTGGAACAGATCTTTGTTTCCCTGCAAGCGCAAGTCGGCGTCTGGGTGCAGGCGCAACGAAGTCACGGCCGGGAATTTCTGCTTCGCCCACTTGGCCAGCACTTGCCGCGGGCGCAACGGTTCCTGCACGGCCACTACCTCCCAGTTGGCGAGACGGCGCAGCAGAAAGTTAATTTCCTGAAAATCAGGAATGAAATAAGCCTTCAGTCCCAGGGCGTTGACTCCTTGCCAGAAGGGCGCAGAAACCGTGGCAGAAAGTGCTTCTGCCCGCTTGGTGTACAAAATGTTCCAGGTCTGTTGTTGCTGGATGGTGTACTGATGGTACTGTTGTTGATACATGGCTTTTGTTAAATAAAAAAAGCCTGGTCCGTTGAGGGAGCCAGGCTTCATATTGGTATTTGAAATCTAATTAGTAGTTCATTCAAACTCGACCAATAATGCCTTTGCTCCAGTACGCATGGCGCATGGTTTGCAATTGACAATCAGAAGAATTTGGGCAAATGTTTTCATAACTGGTTCTAATATACGAGATCAGTTTATGAAAAGCAATTAATTATTCAATGATTTTTACTGTACTATTTTTATCTGTCCGCTTCTGATACCCCGCAAAGCTTTTTGCCGAAGTAAAAGTTCCGCGTTTAGGGGCTGTTTTTGGAAAAACAGCCCCTAAACGCCCAATTATTTCTTGGCAAAGTCTTAAGCCAGTTCTTTCTTCAGCGCAAAGACTTTCCGCATTTTCCAGATCATCCGTTCAGATTCTGAGAAACTCAAAGTCTGGGCTCCGTCTGAGGCGGCTTCCTCGGGCTTCTCGTGGGTCTCGTAGATGATGCCATCGGCCCCGGCCATGATAGCGGCCAAAGCCATGGGCTCCACGTACTCACGTATTCCTATGCCGTGCGAAGGGTCCACAATCACCGACAGGTGCGTCTTCTCCTTGAGGATAGGAATGGCGTTCAGGTCTAAGGTGTTGCGGCTGGCGGTCTCATACGTCCGGATGCCCCGCTCGCACAGCATCAGCTTTTCGTTTCCGCCGGAGAAAATGTATTCCGCCGAGTACAGCAGCTCATCAATGGTCCCGGAGATACCGCGTTTGAGCAGTACGGGTTTGTCTACCTTGCCCAGTTCGTCCAGCAGGTTGAAGTTCTGGGTGTTGCGGGCTCCTACCTGGAATACATCTGTGTAAGGCTCCATGGGCGCTATTTGCGAAACCTGCATGACCTCGGTCACAATCTTGATGCCGTGGGCGCGGCACATGTCATAGAACATCTTGAGCCCTTCCAGCCCCAGCCCGCGGAAAGAATAGGGCGAAGACCTAGGTTTGAACACGCCGCCCCGCATGAATCTTACGTTGTTGGCCACCAGGTGCTGAATGGTTTTCTCAATCTGCGCCTCGTTCTCAATGGAGCACGGGCCGGCCATGAGGGTAAGCTCCCCCTCCTTCACCTGTAGCCCATCCCCGAAGTCAATGACGGTGGGGTTCACTTTCCATTTGCGCGACACCAGACGGTACTCATCTGACACAATATGGATGTCTTTGATGCCCGGCAAGTTTCCGATGGCGCGTACGTCAAATTCGGCTTTGCCGGTTCCCACCAGGTAATGCCCCGCCTGGGTCACCACCTCCGTGGTCTTGTATTTCAGCTCGCTGGCCTTGGCCACAATAGCAGCTTTCTGGTCTAGTTGTATGTCTTGCTTTAATTGAATAAGCATGTTTTCTGGGTTTGAAGAAGGGAGATTTTGGGATTTGGAGATGTAGGAATTTGAAGACGGGAAGATGCTTTCGCCCTTTTCAAATTTCTACATCTCCACATTACCTTAAGGTTTTCAAGAATGACCGCACGTTTTCCCGCACCTCAGCGGGCTGCTGCAAGGCTTTGATAAAGGCGCTCCCGATGATAGCCCCGTGCGCCGACTGACAAGCCAGCTCAAAGCTGGGCCTATCACTGATCCCGAAACCAATGAGCAACGGGTTCCTGAGCCCTAGTCCTTTCACCTTTGAGAAATAGGCCTGCTGCCCCTCGTTGGTCTGCACCTGGCTTCCCGTAGTGCTGGCGCTGGACACCATGTAGATAAATGAACTGGAAAGCGCGTCTATCTGCCGGATGCGGGCTTCTGAGGTTTGGGGCGTGATAAGGAAAATAAGGCTGAGGCCGTACTTCTCCAGAATGGGTTTATATTCTTCCTCGTACTCGGCAAACGGAAGGTCTGGTAGGATGAACCCGTCCACGCCCACGGCGGCGGCATCTTGGCAGAAGCGCTCAAAGCCGTACTGCATCACCGGGTTCAGGTACCCCATCAGGATAATGGGCAGGGAAACCCGCTCCCGTACACCCTGCAACTGAGCCATTAACTTCCTGATGGACATACCGTTTTCCAGCGCGACCTGATTACTGGCTTGGATGGTGGGGCCATCGGCTAGAGGGTCTGAGAAAGGCATTCCTATCTCCACTAAATCGGCGCCGGCGGCTTCCAGTTCTTCCAGAATGGTCACCGTGTCGTCCAGTTTAGGGTAACCGGCGGTGAAATAGATGTTCAGCAGATTTCCGCTTTTCTCCTGAAAAAGGCGCGTAAGTCTATTTTGCGGCATCTTGTTGTTCAAAATATGTAAGAATGGTGTTAAGGTCTTTATCGCCGCGGCCGGAGAGGTTCAAAACCACCACCTGGTCTGGGCCGGCGTTGATTTCTTTGAGGGCAGCCAGCGCGTGCGAGCTTTCAATGGCCGGGATGATTCCTTCCAGACGGCTCAACTCGCGTAAAGCTTCCATGGCATCGGCATCAGTAATGGCAATAAACCGCGCTCTCCCCGACTGGGCCAAATGCGCGTGCTGCGGCCCCACCCCCGGATAATCCAAGCCCGCCGAGATGGAATACGGCTCCGTGATCTGCCCGTCTTCGGTTTGCATGAGCAGGGTTTTGCTGCCGTGAATGATGCCAGTCTTCCCCAGCACCGAAGTAGCCGCTGAGTGACCGGTATCTACGCCCAGCCCGGCTGCTTCCACGGCCACCAGTTGCACCGTGGGTTCGCCCAGGAAGTGATAGAACGCCCCGGCGGCGTTGGAACCGCCTCCCACGCAGGCCACCACATAATCCGGAATCTCCCGGCCCTCTTTCTCCAGCAGCTGCTTCCGGATCTCAGCGGAAATCACCGATTGGAAACGGGCTACCATGTCGGGGTACGGGTGCGGGCCCACTACAGAACCGATGATATAATGTGTGTCCTCGGGGTGGTTGATCCAGTCCCGGATGGCCTCGTTGGTAGCGTCTTTCAGGGTTTGGGAACCGGAGGTAACCGGGATCACCGTGGCTCCCAGCAGGCGCATTTTCTCCACGTTGGGCCGTTGGCGCTCTGTGTCAATCTTACCCATGTACACAATGCACTCCAGCCCGGCCAGGGCGCAAACGGTAGCGGTGGCCACGCCATGCTGTCCGGCCCCGGTTTCCGCGATGATGCGCTTCTTGCCCAGGCGCTTGGCCAACAGAATCTGCCCCACCGTGTTGTTGATCTTGTGGGCTCCAGTATGGTTCAGGTCTTCGCGTTTAAGGTAAATCTTAGTGTTGTACCGCTCAGACAGGCGCTTGGCGTGGTACAGGGGCGTGGGCCGGCCCACATAATCGCGCAGCAGCTCCTGCAATTCCTGCTGGAATGCCGGCTCCTGCATAATGCTCAGGTATTGCTCGCGCAGTTCCTCCACGTTGGGGTACAACATCTCAGGAATATACGCCCCTCCAAATTGGCCATAATAGCCGCGTTCATCAACTCCGTAGTTCATCTCTCAGTTTGGTTAAGTACGCAGGCAGGATTTCTGTTCATCCCCACCCGCTCATATTTTCTCTAGTACGACCTTATCTCTTGAAAAAACCGTTGCAGTTTATCAATGTCTTTCAGGCCGGGTTGTATTTCAAATTTGCTGTTCAGGTCCACGCCGTAGAGCTTGGGCAACCGCAGGGCTTTAATCTCTTCCACATGGCTTAGCTCAATGCCGCCGCTCAGGAAGAAAGGAACGTCCAGAGTGTACTTCTGCAACATTTCCCAGTTAAACCTCACTCCGTTTCCCCCAGGGTTGGGTCCGCCGGCGTCAAAGAGAAAGTAGTCACACATCTGGGCGTATTCCTCCAGTTGGCCGAAATCAAAGTCTGCCTCTAGCCTGAATGCTTTCATGACCTCCAACCCGGCATCTTTGAGTTCGTGGCACATTTGCGGGGTTTCCTGCCCGTGCAACTGCACCATATCCAATCCCAACTCTGTGACCTTCTGCAAGATATTACCCCCCTCTTCGTCTACAAACACGCCTACTTTACGGGTGCCCTGCTGAAAGACGGAGGAAAACACTGCCCATTGGGTAGTGATGTAGCGCGGCGATTTCTCGTAAAATATAAAACCTACATAGTCTGGCTTGAGCAGCAGAAGTTCCTCAAGGTTCTCTGAGTACTTCATGCCGCACACTTTTATTTTCAGGTTGCTTTCTGTCATGTAAGGTTATATGTTTTGGCGGTGTGTCTTTTGCCGCAAGCGTGTGATAAAGAACCAAATCTCTTTACGTCGGTGGTATTTGGGCCAGCTTCCGTTTAGGGGCTCTTTTTCCTAAAACAGCCCCTAAACGGAAATATTTAAAGGGCGGGGAATTTCTAAGCCGAAAGCACATTTTGCTGTTGCCGCAGCTTCTTCAGTTCCTCCACAAAAGCAGCGCAGGCTTTCTCGGGGCGGCTCTGGCGCATGAAGGTTTCGCCAATCAGGAAGCCCTCAAACCCGTGCTGTTGGAGCTCCAGAATACTTTGGGCCTCGCTCAGTCCGCTTTCAGAGACCTTCACGAACTCATTGGGGATATAACCCGCCAGTTCAATGGATGTTTGCAGGCTCACGGTAAAATCGTGCAGGTTGCGGTTGTTCACGCCCACCAGGTCTACGTGCGGGGTAAGCGTGCGCTCCAGTTCCTCACGGTCATGCACCTCCAACAGTACTTCCAGCCCCAGTGAGTGCGCAAACTGCGCCAGCGTGCTTACCTCCTCTTTGCTCAGGACCGCCGCAATAAGCAAAATAGCATCGGCCCCAATGGATTTAGCTTCCAGAATCTGGTACTCCTCCACCACAAAATCTTTGCGCAGAATAGGGCAAAAATTGAATTTGCGGGCCGTGGTGAGATCCTCGTTCTTGCCCCCGAAAAAGTTGGCATCCGTCAGCACCGACAGCGCCGAAGCTCCCGCCTGCATGTAGCCGATGGACGTTCTCTCCACCGGCGCATACGCGTTGATGGTGCCCTTGGAAGGTGATTTGCGCTTGTACTCGGCAATGATGCCCGTAAGATCTGGGCGTTGCACATATTTGCGGAGTGACACCGGCTGTGAGTTGAAATACAGGCTCCGCTCCAGCGCTGCCGTAGGGACCAGGGCTTTGCGTTCGGCCACTTCCTGGCGCTTGTGGGCAATGATGTTATCTAGAATGGTGAGTGACATGATGGACTAAGCTAATAATTTATGAAAGGTTTGCAGCGCCAGCCCCGAAGTAAGCGAGTGGCGGGCTTTCTGGAGGGCCTCTGAAAGGCTGAGGTTCTCGTCTGAACAGTAAATACCCAAACCGGCATTGGCCACTACGGCATCCTGTTGCGCCTGGGTGCCATGCCCCTCCAATACGTTCAGGAAGATTTGGGCCGCCTCTTCCACCGTCTCGCCGCCGTACAGGTCTTGCTCGGCATAGGTAGGCAGACCCAAGTCTGAAGGCTGCAGAATCTGTTCGCCCTGCGGCGTCACCATCTTGAAAGGCCCGGTGAGCGAAACCTCATCGTAGCCGTCCAGGGCGTGCAGCAGCACAAAGCGTTTGCCGGTTTTCTGGTACAGGTACGTGTACAGGCGCAGCAGCTCCAGGCTGAATACCCCCACCATCTGGAAATGCGGCTTAGCCGGATTGATCATGGGTCCCAGCATGTTGAAGAAGGTCTTCACGCCCAGCTCCTTCCGGATGGGGGCCACTTCCTTCATGGCCGGGTGGAAGAGCGGTGCGTGCAGGAAGCAGATGTTGGCGGCCTCCAGTTTAGACCTCAGCATAGAGCTGTCATTAGTGAAGTTGTAGCCCAAATGCGCCATCACGTTGGAAGACCCGCAGACCGAGGAAACTCCGTAGTTGCCGTGCTTGGCCACTTTGTACCCCGCTCCGGCTACCACAAAAGACGCCAAGGTAGAGATGTTGAACGTGTCCTTGCTATCGCCGCCGGTACCGCAGAGGTCGATGACCTGGTCAGTACCCAGCTCGGGCAGGAGGCAAAGTTCCAGCATGGCTTCCCTAAACCCTTCCAGCTCCTGCACCGTGATGTTGCGCATGAGGTAAACGGTCATGAAAGCGGCCATCTGGCTGGGGTTGCTCTGGCCCTTGCCAATGCTGATGAGCACCTGCTTGGCGGTTTCCTTGGAGAGCGTTTTATGTTCAATGAGTTGTTGCAGTACTTCTTTCATAAGGCAAGGGAGGCGGCATAAGAGGTCCACTGTTTCACGCGCTTGGTAGGGTTCTGCAACCAGTTGCGCATCATCTCCTTCCCGAAATCGGTGAGGATGGACTCTGGGTGAAACTGAACCCCGCACACGTCATACTGGCTGTGGCGCAGCGCCAGCACCTCGCCGTTTTCGTCTACCGCCGTGATTCTGAGTTCAGACGGCACAGATTCCGGCACCACCGTCCAGGAATGGTAGCGGGCCACCTTGAACGTGGAAGGCAGCTGCCGGAACATGGGTTCTTTGCTGCTGACCACCCGCAACGTGGCCGCCACGCCATGAAACACTTCCTTCAGGTTAGCCAGCTGCCCCCCAAAGGCCTCGGCGATGGCCTGGTGCCCCAGACACACCCCCATGATGCGCTTGGAGGATGCGTACTTTTGAAGCAAAGCTGGCATGATACCCGCCTCACTGGGCACACCCGGACCCGGCGACAATAAAATCACATCGAATTTTTCTACCTCTTCCAGGCTGATCTGGTCATTGCGGTGTACCTCTAGCTGCGCTCCGTAGCCCAGTTCCCGGAGCAGATGCACCAGGTTATAGGTGAAGGAATCGTAATTGTCTAACACAAGAATTTTCATGGCAAAAGGGTTTGTCTGTCTGCGGTATGGTTAATGGGCGTTTAGCGCCTGTTTTTCAAAAAAGAGCCGCTAAACGGCTTTTACTTATCTCTTAAATGGTGGCGGCCTTCTCCAGGGCATTGCGCAAAGCGGCCAGTTTATGGTGTACCTCCTGCAACTCGCTGTTGGTGTCTGACTTGGCCACCACCCCGGCCCCGGCCTGGTAATGCAACTGGTTCTGCACACTTATAAAAGACCGGATCATGATGGCGTGGTTAAAGTCGCCGTTGAAGCCCAGATAACCGATGCAGCCGCCGTAGTAGCCGCGCCCGGTGGGTTCCAGTTCATCTATGAGGGTAAGCGCCCGGTGTTTGGGGGCGCCAGACAGCGTACCGGCCGGAAACGTGTCTGCCACCATCTGCACCGACCCATGCGCCTGCGGCAGACGGGCCGTCACTTTAGACACCAGGTGAATCACGTGGGAATAATACTGTACTTCTTTGAACACCTCCACCTGCACGTTGTCGCCGTGGCGGCTAAGGTCGTTGCGGGCCAGGTCTACCAGCATCACGTGCTCTGAGTTCTCCTTGGGGTCATCATACAACTTCTGGGCCAGTTCGGCATCGGCGGCATCGTTGCCGGTGCGCTTGAAGGTGCCCGCAATGGGGTAGATGGTGGCCGTATCGTTCTTGATGGTGAGCTGGGCCTCGGGCGAAGACCCGAAGATCTTGAAGTTGCCGTAATCAAAGTAGAACAGGTACGGCGAGGGGTTGATGGACCGCAGCGCCCGGTACACGTTGAACTCATCGCCCTGGAAGCCCTGCGAAAACCGTCTGGACAGCACAATCTGGAACACGTTGCCCAGGTGGCAGTGGCGCTTGCCTTCCTCAATAATGCGTAGGAACTCGGCATCGGTTTGGTTCGTGCTTTCCTGCCCGGTGGTAGAGAAGCTGAACACCGGGAAGTTCTTGTTCCGGATGTGGCTTTCCAGTTCGTCCAGGTCTCCGTTTAGGGGCTCTTTTTCTGAAAAGTGCTCAAAAATGTAGAGCTGGTTTTTGAAGTGGTCAATGGCAATCACAAAACGGAAGGCCTGGTACAGGATCTCGGGCATCTCCGGGTGCGCCGACTCTTTCCTGCTTAGTTCCAGCTGCTCATAATACTGCACCGCCTCAAACGACATATAGCCAAACAAGCCGTTATGGATAAACCCGAAGGGACCGGTCTCGGCGTTGAACTTGCCGCAATACCCCTGCAACAGTTGCACCGCCTCGCGCTTATCGGTCAGGGTTTGTTCTTCCACCGTTCCGTCTGGGTAAGACTGGCGCAAGACGCTGTCCTTGAGCCGGAACTCCGCGATGGGCTCGCAGCAGATGTAGCTGAAGCTGTTCTCTTGGCCGTGGTAGTCTGAGCTTTCCAGCAGCAGGCAGTTGCGGTACTTGTCGCGCAGTTGCAGGTAAATGCCCACCGGGGTCACGGTGTCGGCGAGCAGGTGGCGGTATTGCGTTTGTAGGGTGTAGGTTTTCATAAACTCATAAAAAAAGGCTTGCCGTTTGGTAGAACAGCAAGCCTTTCAGAAAGAATAGACGTTAAGGTTTAGGCAATGGCCTGCTGTTCACAAATCTCCCGATTGGTGCCACCAACAGTTATGTCCCATTCCTTTTTTCATTCTGCTATTGTTAAGTACGTTTCTGAATTGTTCTAAAACACCAAAGGCCCGGGTGAACCCGAGCCTTTGACTATATTGCATTTCTGCACAGCAAGCGGTTCACCCATCAGTTCTGACGTGTGTGCCACCAAGCGTTGTGCTGAAATTGTGTCTTGTTCATGTTGCAAATGTAAGGGCTGAGAAATACCCTGCAAGAAAATTCGGTAAAAAATTCGTGATCTTGTATAAAAAGTACAAAACTGCGGGGTTTACGTACTTTTAAGCCGTGTTAGCAAAAATCGTTTCTAAAGGCTGCTTTCTCCCGGCGTTGCTGTGCCTGTTGGCCGGGGTTCCGCAGGCTGCCCGGGCGCAGTCTACCTATATCTACGAGACCAGCCCCGACAGTGTCAATGAGTTCAGCAAGCGCCTCCCCTATCTGGCGGCCGGGGCCACCGCCGTGTACGTGGGCGGACTGGCGCTGCTCAACCATGCCTGGTACCAGGACAAAGAGCGCAGTTCCTTCCACTGGTTCAATGATGCCCATGAATGGAAACAGAAGGACAAGGCCGGTCATTTCTGGGGAGCTTTTCATGAAAGCCGCCTGGGCGTGGACCTGCTCAGGAAAGCGGGCGTGCCGGAGAAGAAAGCCATCTGGTACGGCGGGGCGCTCGGTTTTGTGCTGCAAACGCCCATTGAGTATTTTGATGGTCGGTCACCGGAATACGGGGCCTCTCTTACAGACATTGCCGCCAACGCCGCCGGTTCTCTGGCCGTGATAGGACAACAACTTGCCTGGGGCGAAATCAGGCTCATGCCCAAGTTTTCCTTCCACCGTACCCGCTACGCCGCGCTTCGGCCCAACGTGCTGGGGAAAGGGCTCTCAGAGGAATTTTTGAAAGACTACAACGGCCAAACCTACTGGCTCAGCGTGAATATGGCCAGCTTCCTGCCAGCCTCCAGCAAATTCCCCCGGTGGCTCAACCCCGCCCTAGGTTACGGGGCCGAAGAAATGGTTTACCATGACACAGACGCGAACCAAGCCTTGGGCCTGAACGCGTACCGGCAATACTACCTCAGCCTGGACCTGAACTGGCAGGCCATTCCCACCCGCAGCAAGTTCCTGAAAAGCGCCTTCTATGTACTATCTATTTTCAAGCTGCCCGCCCCGGCGCTGGAGTATAACCGGCGGCAAGGCTGGAAAGCGCATGGGCTGTATTTTTAAAATTACATCTTCAATATTATATAAATAAATTACCCAAAAGTATGAATTCTAATTTATCTAAATCATTCAAGAGTACCCCGTACATCATTGAAAGCCTAAATATAATGAATGTTCCTAATGAGAATATCCCCTTTTATAAAGGTTCTTTTCAAATAAAGGGAGATGGCATGGAAGTCACTATTGATGGCGAAATAAATTTTCATTGGTTTCCAAATATCGTATTAAGATTTACAGGTACGCCTCATGAAGACTTTGCTAATCTATTTAATTTATTTAGCAGCAATACAGCTTCTCATTTATATATAAATGATCACAAAGTTGGCCTGTGCCAGATTACTAGCTTGTCCTCGTTTACAAGTGGAATCATAAGTGGAAAGGCTTTTCTAGGAGACAAATCTATTTCTGTCTCTAAAATAAATTTTTCTATACCCAACTTTTTAGATATTCATGGTTCTCTTACAAAGAGAATCACACCAGAGAAAGCTCACGTTACTAGTTCTAGGATTACTTTAGAAAACAATGACTATCTCTTCATTATTGATAAATGTTACAATTATAATGATACTAAAGACCTACTTAAAACTAATGGAGGATATATCTTACAGTACAGTGGAGAATTAACTTCAAAAAAGGGAAACATAAATTTAGAAGAGGCCCGCAAAGCCTTCTCATGTTTAAATAAGTTCTTGACATTTTTAAATGGACGAAGAACCTCAGCACTTTTCATCCATGGAGTTTATAATGAAGAAACTATATGGAGTGATTTCACTCCATATCTTGTTGACCAATATAAATCTTCTTTCCGTTGGCTTCCGATAGACTCCTCCAAAAAAATTAATTTAATTTGGAATCGTTTTTCTCTTCTATGGCAAGAAGTAAATTCTAGAGATTTCTTAAGCACAGCAATTCATTGGTATATTGAGGTAAATAATAACACTGGCTTTACCACTGGATCAATTGTAACAGCACAGATCGCCTTAGAGCTACTTTACAATTGGACAATTGTAGAGAACAAAAAACTATTAATTGGTAAAGACGCTGAGAATATAACTGCAGCAAATAAAATCAGGTTGCTGATCTCTTTTGTAGGTTTGGATTATGAAGTTCCTCCTGCCTTTAAAGGTTTACAGGAATTTATCAAAAATGATAAAAATTTAAAAGATGGGCCTGATGCAGTGGTTCGCATTAGAAATTACATAGTTCATTCTCAAGAAGATAAAAGAAAAATCCTCCATTTAATACCAAACAAAGTCCTTCATGAAGCTTTGCAGCTAAGCATCTGGTATATTGAAATGTCCTTATTATTTATTTTAGGATATAAAGGTGAATACCACAACCGATGTTCAGAGGCACAATATATAGGTGATACCGAAACTGTACCTTGGGCTTCCAAATAACCCCTTCACAGAACCTCCGCCACCGGGAACACCATCTTGAAATCCTGTACCGCCACCACGGCCAAGGGCTTCAGTTCCTGTACCGGCGGAAAGTAGCGTGGCTCAGCGGTGAGGTGGGTGGTGGAGGCTAACTGCAGGTGGCCTTTGGCTTCGGGTTTGGTGAGCAGCAGTTCATGGTCCAGGCGTTGCACAATCCGGCCCCAAGGAAAAATCTTGGTGGTGAAGGGCAGCTGCGGTCCGAAAGGCGTAACCTGAGCCGCAAAAATAGATTCGCTCCCGGCGCTTACCTCCATTTCCAGGGTACCGCCGGTGGTTCTCTCAAAGCGGAAATCGGCGGGCTCTTTGGGGATGTCCCAGTTGCGGCGACCGTTCCAGACGCTGCTTTGGGTAGAAACATAGGTCTTGGAGATGGAGAACACCAGCTTGCGGCCCAGCCTGAACATGCCCGGGATGTACAACAGCTCCTGGTACGGCCCCACGCCGGAGGTATGGTAATTGACGTACATCACAGCCCCCACCCTGCCCACGTAGGCCGAGGCCTGAAAGTCAGCCAGAAAGCCGTGTTTTCGGTTAAATTCCTCTGGAATGGCATATAGCCAGATCACGCCTTCGCCCGTTAACTGCCAGGGCGCGGGCGCTACAAGGGGAGTTGGTTCCATACATCGGGTTAAATGGTTTCCCTTTTTTAAACGATCTCCTACGGGTACAGTTCTGCCCGGCGGTAAAACCCACCTCGGGTTTCCCGGCACCTCCCCTTCCTTTTGCGTATCTTTGCAAGACAGCCTCGCGTTTAGCGGCTGTTTTTCCAAAATAAGACCTAAACTGACATGAACATAGGAGACCGCGTGCGCCTTATGCACGGCAAAGAGCAGGGCGTGATTACCCGCTTCTTAGACAATAATCTGGTAGAAGTAGCCATAGACAATGACTTCACCATTCCGGTCATGCGCCGCGAGGTGGTGGTCATTGCCCAGGAAGAGGACCAGCATTTCCGGGATGCCCCGGCCCCGGAGCCTGCCAAGAAAAAGGCTGAACCTGTGGTACCGTCTACGGCGGTGGCCGGAATTTATGTGGCACTGGTGCACCAAACCCCCGAGCTGCTGGCGGTAAACATCATTAACAACTCTGAGTTTGACCTGCTGTTCACCTACGGCGAGGAAACCGACAAAGGCTACCGCGCCCAGCACAATGACAAACTCACCCCCAAGAAAGCCAAGCCGGTGGCCCACGTGCACCTCAACGACTTTGACAAATGGCCCGATCTGGTGGTACAGTACCTGCAGCACAAGCCCGGCGGCAACACCCTGCTGGAGCCCGTTACCCGCAAACTCAAGTTCAAGGCCTCATCGTTTTACAAGAGCAAGAAGACCGCGCCGGTGCTGCAAAAGGAAGGTTACGTGTTCCAGCTGGACTCCAAACCCACGCTGGTGAACCCAGATCAGATCCAGGAGCAGTTAATTGAGTCGGCGGCGCAGGCCGAAAACATCAAAGTGGCCGTGCCGCACCATGAGGTAGACCTGCACATTGAGAAGCTGCTGCCCAACGAAGACCCCAAACTGCTGAGCAATTCAGAGATGTTGCGCACCCAGCTGGCCGCCTTCCAGGACAACCTGGACCGCGCCATTGCCGCTAACATGCACGAGATCATCTTCATCCACGGCACCGGGAACGGCGTCCTGAAAAAAGAGATCCAGAAAGTACTGAGCCGGAACCCGCACATCAAGTTCTTTGAAGATGCCCGCAAGGAGAAATTCGGGTATGGGGCCACCAAAGTGCAGTTAAAATAGCACTTCCCGTTTAGGGGCTCTTTTTGGAAAAACGGCCCCTAAACGGGAAAAGCCACGGACTAGAACACGAAAGCGCTATATTTGTAAAAATCGGCAAGCCGGCTTATCGCTGCGCCCTTGGGCGGAGAGGAAAGTCCGGGCAACGCAGAGCATCCTGCTTCCTAACGGGAAGGCACCTGGCGGGCGACGGCCAGGTGACAGCCAGTGCCACAGAAAAGTACCGCCCACTAATTAATTAGGAATGCGGATTTAAGAATTAGGAATCATTCTTACTTCTCGATTTTAAATTCTTAATTAAAAATGGGTAAGGGTGAAAAGGTGCGGTAAGAGCGCACCAGCGGCTGGGCGACCAGACCGGCTGGGTAAACCTCAGGAGTTGAAAGACCAAATAGGCTGGCAGCGCCTCGTCTCAGGGCGGGGCTAAGGGCGGCTCGTCCGATGTCAGTGGGTAGGTTGATGGAGCCCCTCCGTGAGGACGGGCCTAGATAAATGATAAGCCATCCGCGTAAGCGGAGGACAGAACCCGGCTTACAGGCTTGCCGATTTTATTTTTTCCTTCCGGAACAGGTTGGCCGTTCTTAGGCAGCCTTCCCTCCGGTAAATGCCCCTCCTTACAGCTGTCACGGCGCTTGCCCAGGCTATAGAGTTCAGGCCAAGGCACGCAAGGGAGGCATCTTTGATTCTAAATGATTGATCATCCACGTTAATTGTCCCTGAACATGCACACCCAGTCTAAGGAAACCCAAAACCAGCTTACCCCAGACCAGGCGTTCCAGATCCTGAAAGACGGAAACACCCGCTTTGTAAACAACCTCAAGGCCAACCGCAACCTGCTGCAGCAGATGAATGAGACCAAAGAAGGGCAATACCCTTTCGCCACCATCCTCAGCTGCATGGACTCCAGAACCTCCGCCGAACTCATTTTCGACCAGGGCCTGGGCGATATCTTCAGCATCCGGATTGCGGGCAACGTCCTCAACGAAGACATTCTGGGCAGCATGGAGTTCGGCACCAAGGTGGTGGGTTCCAAAATCATTCTGGTATTGGGCCACACCCGCTGCGGCGCTATTACCGGGGCCTGTAACCACGTAGAAATGGGCTACCTGACCGGTTTGCTGGAGAAAATAAAACCCGCCATAGAACACGAAACCCAAACCACTGAGAACCGCACCGGTAGCAATCAAAGCTTTGTGGCCAACGTGACCGAGAACAACGTGCACCTGGCGCTGGAGCGCATCAGGAAAGAGAGCCCCATTATTGCCGAGTTGGAGCAGGAAGGTAAGATCAAGGTGATTGGCGGCATTTATGACGTGGAGTCTGGGGTGGTTTCTTTCTTTGAGAAATAAGCGAATCCTGAATTTCCGCTGCAAAGACCGGGCAAAGCGTTGGCACGCGCTGTTGGCGTGCTGGCTTTGCCTGGTCTGCGTTACGCCGCTGGCGGCGCAGGAGAAATGGGACCTACGGAAAGACACAGACGGCATTGCCGTGTACACCCGCAATTTAGCCCAGGCGGCCGTGAAGGAAATCAAGGTCATCTGCGAACTGCCCGGCACCACGGCTCAATTGGTGAACATGCTCAAAGACGTGGAGCGCCACCAAAACTGGGTGTACCTCAACCGCAAAACCCAACTCCTGCAAAAGAAGAACCCCAACCGCCTGGTGTATTACACAGAGGCAGACCTGCCCTGGCCCCTCACAGACCGCGACATGGTGGTAGAAGCAGTCTTCTCCCCCATTTCCCAGAACCAGCAGGCGCGGGTGGAGGTCAGAAGTGTGTCTGGGTACGTACCGGAGAAAGAAGACTTTGTGCGCATTCCCTCCTCCCTGGCCGTGTGGGAAATCTCTACGGTAGCCAAAGACCGTATTAAAGTAGTCTACACTTTCAGCGTGAACCCGGGCGGCTCAGTACCGGCCTGGCTGGTCAATGCCACGGTGGCCACTGGACCGCACAAGACGTTCCAGAACCTGAGGAAACTCCTGCAAAAGCAGCCCAACCCCTGAAAACTCACCTCTGTTTTGGCGCTGATTCTGGAAAAAGAGCCGCTAATGGCAGCGTATTCAAATTTCACTAACGAGCATTTGCTTATACTTTCAATTTCTCAAACTAACAAGCGTTTTCTTACTATTTTTCGCAAATAATTTCTTTTTTGTTTGGATGTGAAAAAGGTACCCTGTAAGTTTGGGACATCATTAGAGCAAAAACAATGATTCAGCGCAATTCTTACTTTTACGGTTTTTACTTTTTTGGACCTCATCCGGGGCTCAACAGGTAAGACTTTGCGTTAAGAAAACGATTAAGACAAACCACAGAGCCCCGCCAAAAGCGGGGCTTTTTTCGTTATGAACAGAACGTTAAAAATCGCCATCCAGGGAGGTCCGGCCTCATTCCATGAAACAGCCGCTGAGCAGCTGTTTCCCGCAGAGAACATCCACACGCTTTCCTGCGCCTCTTTCCCGGAGCTCTGCCAGACCCTGGAATCTGGTCAGGCCGACTTCGCCGTGATGGCGGTGCAGAATTCGCTGGCGGGTCCGCTACTGCCCAACTACAGCCTGGTGGCGCAGCACGGTTTCTCTATCCTGGCCGAGCGCTGGCTGTTGCTGGACCAGACCCTGATGGCATTGCCCGGCCAGCGGCTGGCAGATATTGAGCAGGTATGGTCCCACCCCATTGCGTTGCTCCAGTGCTCAGAATTCATTCACACGCACCCGCGCCTCAGCACCAAGGAAACGTCAGACACCGCAGATACCGCCCGTCTGCTCAGAGAAGGCAGCATTACCGGGGTAGCCGCCATCGCCAGCCGCAAAGCTGCCCAACTGTACGGTCTGGAGGTGCTGGAAGCCAACGTAGCCAATGACACAGAGAATTACACCCGCTTTGTGGTGCTGTCGCGGCAGGCCAAAGCCCAGGAGGCCAACAAACTGACCTGCGTACTCCCCTCCCCAACTGAGAAAGAACTCACCGACATTCTGCTCAAGGAACTGGAGGAACTGAACCTGGAACTTACCATGCTCCAGACCCTGCCCGCTCACCCATCGGATTGGGTACTGGAAGTGGAGGCCGATGACGCTGCCGCTATCAGCAACCTCCGGACGGCTTTGATTGTGGCCGATGTTCCCCACCAGGTGCTGGGGCTTTACGCCAAAGCCGTTACTCCGCTTCCGCAGGACCGGCTGGCAGGCTGCTTATCCGCTATCGTACAACCCCAAATTGAACTGGTATGATCATTTCCAGCGCAAACCGGTTGGAGCAAGTGCAGGAGTACTACTTCTCCCGCAAACTGGCCGAAGTACGTGCCCTCAACGCCCAGGGCCGCAACATCATGAACCTGGGCATTGGCGACCCAGACATGGCCCCCTCTGAGGAAACCATTAACGCTTTGGTGCAGACGGCCCGGCAAACGGGGGTGCACGGTTACCAGCCCTATAACTCCATTGCGCCGCTTCGGCAGGCCATGGCCCACTGGTACCAGCGCACCTACGGCGTAGACCTGAACCCCGAACACGAGATTCTCCCCCTCATGGGTTCCAAAGAGGGTATCTTCCATGTCTCCATGGCTTTCCTCAACCCCGGCGATAAAGTGCTGGTGCCTAATCCCGGTTATCCGGCCTATGCCGCAACCGCCAGACTGGTAGGCGCTGAGCCCGTTTTCTACACCCTAAGAGAGGAAAATGGCTGGCTTCCCGACTTGCAGGAACTGCAAACTATTCTGCAAGCCGGCGATGTGAAACTCATGTGGCTCAACTACCCGCACATGCCCACCGGGGCCGAGGCTACCAAGGAAATGATGCAGTCTCTGGTGGACCTGGCCCTTGCGCATCAATTCCTGCTGGCCAATGACAATCCCTACAGCCTGGTACTGCCCCATCAGGCGCCGTTGAGCCTGCTTTCGGTGCCACGGGCCAAAGAATGTTGCCTGGAGTTCAACTCCCTGAGCAAATCGCATAACATGGCGGGCTGGCGGGTTGGCATGGTGCTGGGACGGCAAGATTACCTTCAGTGCGTGCTGCGCGTGAAAAGCAACCTGGACTCCGGCATGTTCCTGCCCGTGCAGCAGGCCGCCGTGGCCGCACTCTCCAACCCAGACACCTGGCACCAGGAGCGGAACCAAGTCTACGCCCAACGCCGCCAGAAGGTGTTTGAACTGCTGGATATGCTGGGTTGTTCTTATCAGAAAGCAGCCGTGGGCATGTTTGTGTGGGCGCGGGTTCCGCAGGCAGTTGCAGATGTGGAGGCCTTTCTGGATGACATTCTGTACAACGCGGGCGTGTTCCTGACGCTCGGTAAAATATTCGGGACGCAGGGCGAACGCTACCTACGGGTTTCCCTCTGCCTGCCCCTTGAGAAAATAGAAGAAGCCACTAAACGAATTTTAACACATGTAACCTCGGCAACCGCCGAATTGTCCTTATGAGCGCGAAACCTTTAGACCTGTCCTCCAAAACTATTTTCAAACGTGCCGATGGGCAACCGCTGATCATTGCCGGCCCTTGCAGCGCCGAAAGCGAAGAACAAATGCTGGCCACGGCCCGCGGTTTGCAGTCGGTGCCGGAGGTAACCATTTTCCGGGCCGGTATCTGGAAACCCCGCACCCGCCCCGGTGCATTTGAAGGCATTGGCAAAGTGGGCCTCAAATGGCTCAAAACCGTGAAAGAAGAAACCGGCATGCTCACCGCCTGTGAAGTGGCCACCGCCGAACACGTGAACGATGCCCTTAAGCAAGGCGTGGATGTACTTTGGGTAGGTGCCCGCACTACCGTGAACCCCTTCTCGGTGCAGGAGATCGCCGATGCCCTGGAAGGCGTAGATGTTCCCGTGCTGGTAAAGAATCCGGTAAACCCAGATTTACAACTGTGGCTGGGTGCACTGGAGCGCCTGAACCGCGCCGGTATCACTGATCTGGCCGCCATTCACCGCGGATTCTCTTCCTTTGACAGCCGCCCGTACCGCAACCACCCCAAGTGGAACATGGCGTATGAGTTCAAGAAACTGCTGCCGGAGATTCCGCTTATCTGTGACCCCAGCCACATTGCCGGCAAGCGCGCGCTGTTGCAGCAGATCAGCCAGGAAGCCCTCAACCTGCACGTAGACGGCCTCATGATTGAGACGCACTGCAACCCAGACGTAGCTTTAAGTGACGCGGCCCAGCAAGTTACTCCAGAGGGACTTAAACAACTATTAGCCTCGCTCAACGTGGAACCGGTTATCCAGGACGTGCCCCAGAACGAAGAGGAACTGAGCGAACTCCGGAACCTTATTGACTACCTGGACAACGAACTGATTAACGTGCTGGCCCGTCGTTCGGCGGTAGCCAAGCAGATCGGGATCCTGAAGAAGGAAAACAAGATGAACCTGCTGCAGACTGGCCGTTGGGAACAGGTGATGGAGCAGCGCCTGAAAGCCGCCGCCCGTGAAGGTCTGGAAGAAGTATTCGTGAAAGCCATTTTCCATGAGATCCACCAGAACTCCCTGCACGTGCAGGCCGCCGCTGAGTCTGTGAAAGTCGCGCTCTAAGGAACTGAAAATCGGCCTAGAGTTAATGTACTCCTGAGTGCCTGTTCATGCCTTAAATGTATGGCTACACCTGCTGAGTTTCTCGTCTGTTTTAGGCTTGTTTTCAGAAAAACAGCCCCTAAACGGCGGCGCAAATCTCCGCTTAGTAGCATAAGCCAATAGCCTAAAAAAGCAGAGGGGCCCGTCTATAGCAGACGGGCCCCTCTGCTTTTTGTCTTGGAGTTATAGGTTAGCCTCTTGGCTGTTTAGCGGCCGTTTTTCCCAAAACTCACTCAAAACAAAGTTACTTTTACAGGCTTATAGATCAGGAGCCGCACCAAAGCAGGTCCTCTCGTATACAGCTAGTACTTTTACGAACCATTCCGCCTACACTATGAAAAAAATACGGACCCTCTCGGTGCTTCTGCTGGCCGGCAGCCTGTTAGCCGCCTGCAACACCCAAAACAAGAAAGAGACGCAGCAGCAAAAGGGCAACCAGACGGCGCCGGTGGCTGACCGGGTAAAACTTCCGCCGCCTTACGCCACCGAATCTGTCAAGAACTACAGCAAAGTCATTGGCTGGCCCAAAGACAAAACGCCCCAGGCACCCGCGGGCTTCACGGTGAATAAGTTTGCCGACGGCCTCCGGAATCCGCGCTGGATTTACGTGGCCCCTAACGGCGATATTTTCGTGGCCGAGGCCGAGACCATGAAGAAAGGGAAAGAAATAGCCGAAGCCAGACGCACCGGGCAGAGCAAATCGCAGAACATGGGCCGTAGCGCCAACCGCATCACCCTCTTCCGTGACCGCGACCAGGACGGGGTGCCCGAGCAGCGGTACACGTTTCTGCGCCGTCTCAACCAACCCTTCGGGATGCTGGTGCTCAACAACTATTTCTACGTGGCCAACACAGACGGGCTCTGGCGCTACCCTTACCAACCGGGACAAACCTCCATCCAGGGCCGCGGCGAAAAGATTCTGGAACTGCCCGCTGGAGGCTACAACAACCACTGGACCCGCAACATTGTGGCCAACGCCGATGGCTCTAAGATTTACATTGCCGTAGGCTCCGGCAGTGACCACGGCGAGAACGGCATGGAGCATGAAGTGCGGCGCGCCAACATTCTGGAGATAAACCCAGACGGCAGCGGCGAACGCATCTTTGCCAGCGGCCTGCGCAATCCGGTGGGCATTGGCTGGGCTCCCGGCACCAACACCCTCTGGGCCGCCGTGAACGAGCGCGACGATTTAGGCGATGAACTAGTCCCCGATTACCTCACCAGCGTGAAGGAAGGCGGCTTTTATGGCTGGCCCTACGCCTATTTCGGACCCAACGAAGATCCGCGGCAGAAAGGCAAGCGGCCCGATCTGGTGAAGAAAACGACACTACCTGAGGTAGGACTGGGCGCCCACACCGCCTCTTTGGGCCTGGCGTTCTACAACCGGTCCACGTTCCCGGGCAAATACCGCGGCGGGGCGTTCATTGGCCAGCACGGCTCCTGGAACCGCTCTGAGCTTTCGGGGTATAAGGTGGTGTTTGTGGCTTTCCAGAACGGCAAACCCGTAAGAGACCCAGAGGATTTCCTCACCGGCTTCATCGCCGATGCCGAGAAAGGCCAGGTGTACGGAAGGCCGGTGGGAATTGCCGTGCTCCCAGACGGCTCTCTCCTGGTAGCCGATGATTCCAGCAACACCCTTTGGCGGGTGGCCGCCAAATAATCAGCGGTGAAAGCAAGACCATGGGTACAGACCTTACGCTATACTGCGGTAGTTTAACTTTTAATTCATTTGCGTTTAGCGGCCGTTTTTTGGAAAACAGGCGCTAAACACACCTTCAGCTTCCTAGTCAGGAAGAATACGTACTTGCTTATGAACAAGCTCAGAATCTTAGTTTGCCTGCTTCTACTGGCGGTCACGGCGCAGGCACAGAGCCAGGTGGCGCCGCAGGACGCGGAATTATCTACTTATCAATACCCTTTCCCGGTGGCCTTCCATCCGGTGCACGTGCAGCGCCAGGCGTTTAAAATGGCATACATGGACCTGAAACCGCAGAAACCCAATGGCAAAACCGTGGTGCTGCTGCACGGGAAGAACTTCAACGGGGCCTACTGGGAACAAACGGCCAGAGATTTGTCTAAAAACGGCTTTAGAGTGATCATGCCAGACCAGATTGGGTTTGGAAAATCGTCTAAGCCGCAGAACATCCAGTACACGTTCCAGATGCTGGCCCAAAACACTAAAGGGCTGTTAGACAGCCTGGGCGTGAAGAAAGCAGCCGTGCTGGGCCACTCCATGGGCGGGATGCTGGCCACCCGTTTCGCGCTCATGTACCCCGATTTCACCGAGAAGCTGATACTGGAAAACCCCATCGGGCTGGAAGACTGGAAACGCTGGGTGCCTTACCAAACCGTGGAGAAATGGTACGCCGGCGAGCTGAAACAAACCCAGGCAGGCATTAAGAAATATCAGCTGGAAAACTACTACGGCGGCCAGTGGAAACCCGAGTACGACCGCTGGGTGAACCTGCTGGCCAGCTGGACCACCGGCCCCGATTACCCCGAAGTGGCCTGGAACGCCGCCCTCACCTATGATATGATCTTCACGCAACCGGTGGTGTATGAGTTTGACCAGCTCCAGATGCCCACTCTCCTGCTCATTGGGCAACGGGACCGCACGGCTTTAGGCAAAGCCAACGCCCCGGCTGCCGCCCGGAAGAAACTAGGCAACTACCCGGCTCTGGGCAAAGAAACCGCCAGGAAAATCCCCAATGCCAAACTGGTAGAGTTGGACAACGTAGGGCACCTGCCGCACATTGAGGCGTATGATCGGTTTATCCAACCGTTGGTGGCCTTCCTCAGGAACTAGCCGCTTTCTGTTTAGGGGCTGTTTTTCCAAAAACAGCCCCTAAACAGAATATTTTTTGTAAGCATTAAACTTATTGAAGATTGGGTAGTCTAAGCACAAACCAATTGTTCAATGAGAAAAATATCATTACTCTTCATTCTATTTCTAGCCATCTCCGTTGCAGGATATGGTCAGTCAACATCCGTGAGAGGCCAGGCCGTGGGAGGTGGTTCTCCCTTGATAGGGGCCACGGTAGCCCTGCTGAACGCGCAGGATTCCAGTGTGTACAAAGGAGCCGCCACAGACGTGGAGGGCAGATTTGAGATTGCCGGTATCCCCAACGGACGTTTCGTGCTCAAGGTGTCTTACCTGGGCTTCAGCGACTTTTACCGGGCCATCACGGCCGCCGGAGCCCCCATCCAGTTGGGCACCATCACGCTGGGCCAGGGAGCCACTCAGTTGAAAGAAGTGGAAGTAGTGGGCCGCGCCGCCACCGTCATCCAGAAGCAGGATACCTCTGAGATGAACGCGGCCGCCTTCAAAGTAAACCGCGACGCCAACGCCGAGAACCTCATCCAGAAAATGCCGGGCATCACCATCCAGAACGGACAGGTGCAGGCCCAGGGCGAACGGGTGCAGCGCGTGCTGGTAGACGGGAAAGAATTTTTCGGGGAAGATCCCAGCGCGGTACTCAAGAACTTGCCTGCCGAGGTGATCTCCAAAATACAGGTTTTTGACCGCCAGAGCGACCAGGCCCAGTTTACCGGCTTCAACGACGGCAACGAACAGAAAACCATCAACATCGTGACCAAACCCGAGTTCCGGACCGGCCGTTTCGGGCGGATCAGCGCCGGAGCGGGTACTGACAATCGCTATAGAATCAGCGGGAACATCAACCAATTTGAGGGGGACCGCCGCATTTCCATTGTGGGCCTGAGCAATAACGTGAACGAGCAGAACTTCTCCTCCGAAGACCTGGTGGGCGTAGCCAGCGCCTCTAGCCGGGGCGGCGGAAACCGGGGAGGCGGAGGCGGTGGTGGTCCCCGCGGTGGCGGAGGTGGCGGCTTTGGCGGCGGCAACAACACCGGCGACTTTCTGGTGAACACCAACAACGGGATTGCCAAAACCAACGCCATAGGCATCAACTACCTGGACAAATGGGGCAAGAAAGTAGACGTGCAGGGCAGTTACTTCTTCAACCACACAGACAATGACTATACCTATTCTTCTTTCAGGAACTTTGAACGCGACGGCTACCAGGTAAGTGAGAATGGCAATTCAAACGGATTGAACCAGAACCACAGATTCAATCTGAGGTTAACTTATAACATAGACTCAGCTAACTCCATTATTGTGCGGCCTAGGCTGAGTGTGCAGAAGAACAACGGCGACAGCTTTACAGAATCCAACCTGCTGGGAAACCTGGATGGGCAGCCAAGGAATATCTTCATCAATAACTTTGACAACCTGTTCCGTTCAGACCTGACGGGCATTAACTTCAACAACAACATCCTGTACCGCCACAGTTTTGCCAAAAGAGGACGTACCATCAGCTTGGATGTATCCAATGGGTACAATCAGAACAAAGGTGACAGCAGATCTGATATCTCTTACTTCTTTGACCGCAACAATGAGGGCGACGACTCACTGATTTACCTGAATTCAAACTTAAACAACAAGGGCTACTCTGTGGGTGGAAGCCTGAATTATACCGAGCCCCTCACCCAGAACACGCAATTGCAGCTAACGTACGCCACCAACTACAGCAACTCAGACGGCGACAGACGCACCTATCAATTCCGGCCGGTAACGGAAATGTATGACAGCCTGGTGACAAACCAATCCAGCACGGTAGACAATGTGACCAAAACGCAGGAATTTGGCGGTGGCTGGCGCTACAATACCCGTAACTTCCAGTTAATGCTGAGTGCCCGTTACCAATGGTTGCAGCTCTCTACTGACCAGTTGTACCCTACTGCTATAGACACCACCCGCAACTACCACAATGTGTTGCCGTTCGCCATGTTACGCTACAACTTCAATCAGGACCGCAACATCAGGGTCTTCTACATGGGCCGTTCGCAGACTCCTTCTGTAGATCAGTTACAGAGTGCGGTAGATGTGTCCAGCCCAACCTTGATCACGCAGGGGAACCCCAACCTGGGCCAGAGCTTCAGCCATAACTTCAACATCAGGTACTCAGCGGCGAATCCCGGCAAGTCTTCTAACTTCTTTGCAGTTTTGGGCGGCTCCGTAAGCCAGGACTATATTGGCCGACTCACCATCAGAAACAACGCTAGAGGCGAAAACGCTCCTTCCTACACCACTCCTTCCGGTATTGTCCTGAAGAGCGGGGTGCAGCTTTCCTCGCCGGTTAATCTGTCAGGCCAGTACTCGCTCCGCTCATTCTTCAACTACGGTCTGCCCTTGGGTTTCATCAAGTCAAACCTGAACCTGAACGCCAACGCGACCTATTCTTACACCCCAGCGCTGTACGCCGACACTGAAAGCGCCTACAGAATCGTGAACAATGATACCAAAAGCACCAACGTGGGCGCAGGCGTGGTTCTGAGCAGCAACATCAGTGAGAACTTTGACTTCCTGGTGTCCACAAATGCTACGTACAATAAAGTAGACTATACTTACCTTACGCAGCAGGGCAACAACAACTACAACCAAAGCAGTTTGGTACGCCTAAACTGGCTGGCCTGGAAAGGTCTGAACATCACCACTGAAGTGAACCACCAATACAACGGCGGACTTTCTGCGGGCATAGACAAGACGTTCATGCTCTGGAACGGCAGCATTGGCTACAAGTTCATGAAAGACCAGCAAGCCGAAATCAGGTTATCTGCCTTTGACATTCTTGGTGAGAACACCAGCATCCAGCGGAACTACCAGGCTAACTACTATGAAGACGTGCAGACCACCGTGTTGCAGCGCTACTTCATGCTGAGCTTCAACTATAACCTGCGTCAGTTCGGTTCTGCCCGGGGTGGCAACACCCCTCCTGCTGGCAGACCAGGCGGTTACCCAGGTGGTGGCTACCCCGGCGGCGGACGCCCAGGCGGTAATTTCTAAGCTTTTCCTGACCATTTCCTGTTTAGGGCCTCTTTTTGGAAAAAGAGGCCCTAAACTGTTTTTAGGCCCTTGGGTTTCTTCGTTCACCGAGGTTTGCGCTAGAAAGAGGAAGTATATAATTCTATTTTCAAGCTGATTTCTTTGATCAGCAAACCCAAAACGCAGAGACTATTCCCACGCCTTCCGTCCCCCTTTGAAGGGGGTAGGGGGATGACCAAGACGGCAGAAGAACCATTAACTTCAGCTAAAATGATTGAGAAAATGATTCTCGGGAATGCCATCATCAGCATGAGTCATCATCCCCCTACCCCCTTCCAAGGGGGACTTTATGCGGGAGGCGTTTTGGTCCTGATTTTAGAAAAACGGCCGCTAAACGCCCTCCTCCTGCCAAAAGATGCCCCGGAAGCTGTAAAACCGTACAAATTCCTTTTTGACTTTCCCCCCCTAGCCCTTACATTCGGCTTTTGGTGATCTTGTGGGGGCGAAGCCGGTATTCACTAAAAGAAAGCAGGTTCCTTCTTCCCCCACTCCCCGCACCGGTTTACGCTTTACCAGATCAAAAGCCGATGCTGCCGGCCCTGGCCGCATTGGTTTGCCTACGTTCATGAACCCAGAGAAATTACAGTACCTTGCCCAGAAGCTGGAAGGAGAGCTCCACTTTGACAACACCATGCGCACCCTCTACGCCACCGATGCCTCGGCGTACCGGGAGGTGCCCCTTGCCGTCGCGTTTCCTGCCTCGGTACAGGACATCAAGACCCTGATTCAGTTTGCCCGGCTGGAAGGCACATCGCTGATTCCGCGTACGGCGGGGACGTCGTTGGCGGGCCAGGTAGTGGGAGCTGGCATTGTGGTGGATGTGTCCAGGACGTTTACCAAGATTCTGGAGGTAAACCCTGAGGAAGGTTGGGTGCGGGTGGAGCCGGGCGTGATACGGGATGAGCTGAATATGTTTCTGCGGCAGCATGGCCTGTACTTCGGGCCAGAGACGTCTACCGCTAACCGCGCCATGATTGGCGGGATGGTGGGCAACAACTCCTGCGGGTCTAACTCTATTGTGTACGGCAGCGCGCGGGAACACTTGCTGAGCGTGAAGGCCCTACTGAGCGATGGCACGGAGGCGGAATTCGGGGCGCTGACCCTGGAAGAATTTGAGGCCAAATGCCGCGGTGAGAATACCAGTGGCGACTTAGAGACGCGCATTTACCAGGCCACCAAGGCCATGCTGAGCCACGTGCCTACGCAGGAGAACATCCGCGCGGAGTTTCCGAAACCCAGCATCCAGCGCCGGAACACCGGGTATGCCATTGACCTGCTGTTGGAGACCGAGCCGTTTACCCAAGGCAAAGAGCCGTTCAACTTCTGTAAACTGATTGCCGGTTCAGAGGGTACACTGGCGTTCCTTACGGAGATCAAACTGCACGCAGACCCGCTTCCGCCAAAGGAAATTGGCTTGCTGTGTATCCACTGCGAAACCGTAGATGAATCGCTGCGGGCGAATTTGGTGGCGCTGCGCCATAACCCAAGTGCAAGTGAGCTCATGGACCACTACGTGCTGGAGTGTACTAAAACCAACATTGAGCAGAGCCAGAACCGCTTTTTCGTGAAAGGTGACCCGGGCGCTATTCTGGTGGTGGAATTCACCGACCATACCCAGGCCGCTATTCAGGAGCGGGCCGATGCACTGATCAAAGACTTAGAAGAAAATAAACTGGGTTACCACTATCCGCTGGTACTGGGCACCGACACCAAGAAAGTCTGGACGCTCAGAAAAGCGGGCCTCGGGTTGTTGTCTAACATCCCCGGAGATGCCAAACCAGTGGCGGTGATTGAAGATACGGCGGTAGATGTGGCAGACCTGCCAGAGTTCATCCGGGAGTTTAACCTCACGCTGGAGCAGTACGGCTTGTACTGCGTGCACTATGCCCACGCGGGCACCGGAGAGCTGCACCTGCGGCCTATCATTGACCTGAAGACCGAGGAAGGCAATAAGCTGTTCCGGGACATTGCCACCGAGATTGCCCACCTGGTGAAGAAGTACCGCGGCTCTCTGAGCGGCGAGCACGGCGATGGCCGTCTGCGCGGCGAGTTTATCCCGTTCATGATTGGCGAGGAAAACTACAAGCTGCTGGAAGAAGTGAAGCGCGTGTGGGACCCGGGCAACATCTTCAACCCGGGCAAGATTGTGAACACGCCGTCTATGAACACCTTCCTGCGCTATGAGCCAGGACAGGAGACCCCAGAGTTTGACACGGTGTTCAAGTTCAGCCAGGCGGGGGGCGTGCTCAGAGCCGCTGAGCTTTGCAACGGCTCCGGCGACTGTCGCAAAACGCATCTCACCGGCGGTACCATGTGCCCTAGCTATATGGTGACCCGCAATGAGAAAGACACAACCCGCGGACGAGCCAACGTGATGCGCGAGTTCCTGACCCGCTCGCCTAAAGCCAACCGCTTTGACCACCATGAAATCAAAGATGCCATGGATCTGTGCCTTTCCTGCAAAGGCTGCAAGTCTGAGTGCCCTTCTAACGTAGACGTAGCCAAGCTGAAAGCCGAGTTCCTGCAGCATTACTATGATGCCAACGGCGTTCCGTTCCGGACGCGCCTCATCTCTAATTTCAACAACGCAAACAAACTGGCGGCACTCCTGCCGGGTGCCTACAACCTGCTCTTCAAAAACGATTTCACGGCCAAAGCCTTCAAGAAAGCCGTAGGGTTCGCGCCGGAGCGCACCTTGCCGCTGCTGCATAAAACCACGCTGCGCAGCTGGTTTAAGAAGCACCAGAAAGAGAAACTGAAAGAGTGCAAGACCTTCAAGAAGAAGGTGTACCTGTTCTGCGACGAGTTCACCAACTACAATGACACGCCTATTGGTATCAAAGCGGTGCTGCTGCTGGAGAAGCTGGGCTATGAGGTAGTGATACCAGAGCACGAAGAAAGCGGCCGTACCTACCTGTCTAAGGGTCTGGTGCGCGATGCCAAGAAACTGGCCCAGAAGAATGTAGCCATGCTGCACAAACTAATCTCTTCAGAGACGCCGCTCATCGGTATTGAACCCAGCTGTATCCTCTCCTTCCGTGATGAGTACTTGGATCTGGTAGACGAAGACCAACTGGAAGACGCCAAAAAGCTTTCCATCCACTGCCTTCAGTTTGATGAGTTTATTGCGCGGGAAATCCTGAACAAGAATATTGAGAAGGATCTTTTCAAAGACGAGGCCCGCCTGATTAAACTGCACGGCCACTGCCACCAGAAGGCGCTTTCCAGCGTGCTGTACACCCAGCAGATGCTGAGCTTACCAGCCAACTACAAGGTGGAAGTCATTCCATCGGGTTGCTGCGGCATGGCCGGCTCCTTCGGGTATGAAGCCGAGCATTACGAGGTCTCCATGAAAGTAGGCGAACTGGTGCTCTTCCCTACCGTCCGCCAACAACCCGCCGATGTCATCATCGCCGCCCCTGGCACCAGCTGCCGCCACCAAATCCACGACGGCACCGGCAGAGACGCCCAGCACCCTATTGAGGTTTTGTATGAAGCGTTGAGGTAATGGGTGGTTATAGTAAAAAGGGCTAATTTAGATTTAGCCCTTTTTCATTATTTATAATTCAATTTAATTGATCAAACTAAAACAAATAAAATTAGAGAACCAACTGGTATTAAATTCAATTATGGAAAGAAGAATTGAAGAGGATATTCCAATTTTAGGCAAAGTATATGTTAACTTTGTTAATTTAGCCTCTATAGTTTTTGAATTATATGAAAAAGAGAATGAGATAGCAAGACAAAAAAACATCCCTCACCTTGGCTTAATTGCTAGAGCATTTAAGGGTGTAAACCACTCTAGATATGAATACCTTATAATACAATGTGTTATTTCAGAATTAGCAGATAATAATTTTAAGGGAACTACAAGTGCACAGGGTAATATAAAAATAAATGGACAAAGCTATTTTGGAAATGATGTTATTAAAATGTGGTTTCTTCTTTCAAACTTTGGACATTGCAAAAATACAGTAGGTGATGAAAAAGCACTTCTTCTAAAGGCAAATCAAAAAAAAGGCTTCAGATCTCAATTAATAAACTCATTAAAGGACGATGAACTTAAGATTTGGGCTAATAATACAATAGACAATTTTGATTATATTAAGTTTCATCACATTTTATCTATTAGAAGAATATACAAATCTATACCTAGAAAACTTGATATTCAAAAGAAAATTATATCTGTATATAAATTATTATTACTTGACTCGTCATTAACTACTACAATAGCCAACCAATTACAAGTTGAGCAGTTAAAGATAATTTACAATAACATCAGAGACCTTTCTATTCTAGCACTTGACTCTAGAAATTCATCTCTACCTATTTCAATTGATATATTATCAACTGTTCTATCTTTTGATTTTTATGAGAACAGATATCAACAAACAAGGGCAAGTCAGATTTTTAATCCTATGATGTCTCTTCTTTACGATACGCTTTATTTAAATATAAAAAGCCAGACACGACAAAGGGCATATGAAATTAATGCATTTTCCTCTTTAGAGGACAATATCAATACTTGTATCGAGAGAGCGTTTAATAATGGGCTTGCAAATCCAAATGAATGTAATCTCACACACTTTTTGCGTATAGAATTGCATATTAATAATGTTGATGAAATTCATATAGGAAAAGCACTTAGAAACTGCTTAACAGTAAAAAGAGGCATAAATAATTACGTGGAAGCGTCTTTGGACTTCAATCCTTTCACTTCAATTAGAGTAATAGACTTTTACATAGTAGATAATCACTTTGATGTAAGTCATTTACCAAAATTCTTAACTAATATAAACGGAATTTTAGAAAACCAGATTAGAGGCACCTTAATAAACTTAATACACAATAAATTACACATATTTGACGGCTTAAACAAAGGAATAAAAAATATAAGTTTATCTGAAGACAATGAAACAATTCTTCGTGATTCAATATTTGAAAGTATTTCATCTGAATATTTTCAACAAATAATAGAAAATAATATACCAGCATTCAGAAATATATTATGGGCAGTCCTTAGATTTCATATAAAAGATAACTACTATTTTGACATAGATCATCACACATCAAAAGATTATAAATTTTTTGGAGTTAACCGAAACAATGAAGAAGACCTACTTACTATTGAAGTAGATCGTGCAATTTCTACAACTACTAATAATGACAGAAAACATGAACTAAAACAATTATTGCAATCAATTAAAAGAAAATTTAAAGGAACCACAATAGCTTGTTTATCTAGAATTACTGTATATGACTATTCCAAATCCCCAGATAAAAGAAAAGTGACTGATATAGATTCATTAGTCTTAAAATTCAATGAAGATACTATGTTACTTGAATTACATGAATCGAAAAATACTAGAACCCCTTATCGCGATGCAAAAAAAGATCTAAACCAAAAATTAATTTCCATTCTTAATAAAAATTGTACTGGCTATCGCATTAGAGAAGTAAAAGGATATGGCGCGAAGCTTATTATTAAACATAACTCCTAATATTGATTTAACTTTATAATCGGAGGCTAGGCATTTTTCGTTATATGAATTTAGTTTAAACATGAAATTAGTGCTTGACTGCTATTTAACAGCTATACAGAACAAAAATTATAAATTTCTTTCTATAAACCAAGATATCATTGATGATTGGGCCCTTATTCAAAACGATACAAATAGGAAATCAATAGTTTCGCATAAATCAGTAGTCTTTTCAATTAGTCAACTTTTTAAAAGAACTACAGCTTACTATAATTTAATTTCATTTGATAACATTATATTATGGTATAGAAATGTCCTAACTGATAATGAAAAACATTATAAAGCTGGCCATAATTTTAATATATTCAATCTTCTGAAGGACAAGTTTGGATTTAGTATACAAGAAACCATGCATAGTAAGCTTTTACAGTTTTTACTAGATACTAATGAAACACATGGTCAAGGCGGGAAATTCCTTTTAGAATTTCTTAAAATGTTAAACGTTGAATCTCCTGAAAAAGGAGTTTGGGATGTAACAGCAGAAATTGGTAGAATTGATATTTTAATTACAAGGAAACTTCCACATAGCATTATTATAATTGAGAATAAGTCAAATTGGGCTATTGATCAAAAAAACCAATTGTATAGGTATTGGTACAATGCTATATTCTTAAAAACAAAAGAGTATAGCACAAGCTTCTATGAAAGAAATGTTAACAATTATAAAATCCTTTATTTAGTTCCAAACACACATAAAGAGCTGGAATATCAAAGCATTTCAAAGCCCAAAGAACTCCCATACTCATCATATCATGACCTTCCTGATATAGTACCAATACAAATAACTATAGTGTCTTTTGATGAGCACATTCAAAGATGGTTAACTAACTGTTTAAGTGTTTTACCTGCAGACAACCATAGGATTAGAGAATATATAATTCAGTATCAACACTTATGCAACAATCTTTAGTTTTAAATAAATGAATGAAGAACTTATAATAAGAGCAATGGATCTCTTTGATTCACCTGACAAATGGAATTCTTTTTGCGAGCTAATGAACAGAAATGGAGAAATCCAAAATAGATGGTGGAAAAAATTACAAACAGAAGTATATCAAAGAGAAAAGAGAAATGGCAATCCTGACTGGGATATAACCATTTGGAATCATTGGGATATGAAATGGAGTATTAGAAATGAAAACCCTCAAAGCCTTATGATTCACTTCTATGGTGACGCTTTCAGACTTTTTTCAAATGCTGGTTATCTAGACATGTCTAAAGTAGGTGAGTTATTGAAAGATCCTAAATTCAGCATATTACAAACTTGTTTTGACAGAATAGATGGAAGCGACTTTCAAACAATTGGCTGGGAATACAGAAATTTTTATTTTGACACTGTTTATGATGGTAGATTTCCTGACGCAAGAACATAATCTTGGTATGCAGGTAATAAAACCGCTGAATTTGCAGATCAGTTAATTAATAAGGTAAGAAAATTTCAAACTCCTGAAATGACTGAATTAATAAAGGAGATAAATATCAAATGCAAAAAATAATAAGTTGAGCAGCCACATTACGGCATTTGAGCTGTCCTATTTCTTTGCAGATGAAATGCTCACCGGCGCGTTCAAAAGTTTTAGGCATAAGCACAGGTTTGAGGCCTTAGCCGGAGGGACTACTCACATGATAGATGTGTTTCACTATACCTCGCCCTTGGGTGTGCTGGGCAAGCTGGCAGATTACCTGTTTCTAAAGCAGTATAGGCCGCACCTGCTTTTGGAGCGGAACCGGGTAATCAAAGAAGTGGCGGAAAGCGGCAAGTGGCAGGAGGTTCTCGCTATGGAAAAGTAGGCGGTGCTGTAAGCATCCTGAAAAGTAGAACTGATAGAGATAGGGGAAAGAAGAACTCCTGACAACCCCACAGGAATTTATCGGTAACAGTTTCTAGAACTTCTATCTAATACCAAAGAAACAGATCTTATGAAAGCAATTGGATTTAAAACGTCATTACCCATTGAGGAAGCGGATAGCTTTCTTGAGTTTGAAAAAGAAATACCAACTGCGCAAGGAAAAGACATTCTGGTAAAGGTGGAAGCCATATCGGTCAACCCTGTAGATTATAAAATAAGAAGAAACAGCCTCAAAGACAAGCAACAAGATACCCCGAAGGTCATTGGTTGGGATGCAATAGGTACCGTAGAAGCTACCGGCGAGGAGGTGACCCTCTTCCAGAAAGGTGACAGGGTATTATATGCAGGAGACCTTACCAGAGAAGGCTCTAACCAGGAGTATCAGTTAGTGGATGAACGCATTGTAGGGTTCGCCCCGAAAAACATCAGCATGGAACAAGCTGCCGCCATGCCGCTCACGTCCCTTACGGCCTATGAACTGTTCTTTGACCATTTTCAATTGAGCAAAGAGAAAGATGCAGGCAAAACCCTTCTTATCATTGGCGGTGCTGGAGGTGTTGGTTCCGTTGCCATCCAACTGGCTAAAAAGCTGCTGGGGTTAACCGTGATTGCCACTGCATCCAGAGACGTGACCATTGATTGGTGCAAAAAAATGGGGGCAGATCATGTAGTCAACCACACCAACCTGGTGAGTGAGGTAAAAAACATCGGCTTTGAACAGGTAGACTTTATTGTAGACTTTGTAGACCTGAATCAATATTGGGAGGCCATAGTAGAACTCATTAAACCGCTGGGAAAGGTAGGTTGTATCAGCGACCCGACCGAACCTGTAAGATTACAGCAGCTCAAAAGAAAGAGTGTGAGCTTTTATTGGGAGCTGATGTTTACGCGCTCTATGTATCAAACCGAAGACATGATACAGCAGCACCACATTCTAAACAAAATTGCGCAACTGCTGGAGGAGGGCATCTTACAACCCACCCTTCATACCACTATGCAAGGCTTGACCGCCGAAAACCTGAAAGAAGCGCACCGTTTACTGGAAAGCGGCAAAGCCATTGGAAAAGTGGTCCTGAAGTTCTAAAAGACAAAATTGCAAAGTAATTCTTGAGGCCAGTGTAACTAAGTACTTGGACAGAAATAACGAAACATTCCTCTCCTGTCTGTCATCCTGAAAGGATCTTGGTGGCGAACGGCAGTAGCAGTCTATAAGAGCCTATCTAGTTCGTCACCAAGATCCTTTCAGGATGACAAAATGTATAATTAAATTTGTCTTTTTACTTTCTTACTAAGCGGAACAAGTGATTAAACAAGAGGCTGAAAAGCGGCAGGTGGCAGAAGAATCTCTCTATTGAAAAGCGGGTGGTTCTATCGGTCGGCGTTTAGCGGCTCCTTTTCTCAAAACGACCTAAAAACAGAAAAAGCTTAGCCTGATTGGGTGGACACAGCTACCGAATATTATAACCAAGTACAAGCAGGCTTCGCCCCTTCTAAGGTCATCCCGTCATTAAAAAGCTTATCTACGTTTAGGACAGTTTTGAGACAAGCGACTATAAAAAAGGAATGCTTAAACCAATAAACTTGATGGTAAACACGTCTAATATAGAAAGAACTTCTTACGCTGTGCGCTTTGCAAATGCGAAAGGTTAGCACCCTATTGAAGATGTTGCTCCGCCTTTGTTGGTGTTATCACCAACAAACCCATTAGACAGGAGCTATCCTGCTTGTTGGTGATAACACCAACAAGGGCAAAAAGCAATAAAAGCAATTCCCACCTACAAGGTTTAACTATAATAACCTGAATAGAGAGGGTTCACACGATTTATTATCCAATTCGGCTTTCTTGCATTTACCCAGCAAGTGCCCATACTCCGCTCCTGCGTATGCACAAGCCCTAAGCCTCTAATTGAAAATATTCTGTAAGTAAACACAGTACAAAAGCCTTACATTTGAAGAATATGGATGACTCAACCAATCTTTGTTTAGCTTGTGGATTATGTTGTGACGGCACTGTGATTGGTTTTGTGCAGCTGGGCCGGGAAGAATTGCCCGCCTACCGGGATATGATGGATGTGGAGAATTCCAATGGGGAAGGTTTTTTTCTTCAGCCCTGTAAAAAGTTCTGTGATGGTTGCACTATTTATACCAATAGGCCGAAACAATGCGCCAAGTATGAGTGCGCTCTTTTAAAAGCCCTAGATGAAAAAGAACTGGCTTTTGATGCTGCTGTTGAAATCACCAAAGAGGTGAAACTAAAAAAAATCGCCTTACAAGAAAGGTTAGATTCTCTGCAGATCAAGCTGCACTCCCAATCTTTTTACTTTCAAATGGCTGAATTGAATAAGTTGTTACTCAATAACGGGGCTGAATTATTAGCAACCCAAGACCATTTAGCGTTAAGAGCTGAACTGAACCAACTGGACAGTCTGCTGTCAAGTAAATTTGGGGGCTCTATGTTTTAATGAGATCGGAAGCAATCATACTAAGAGAGAGCAACTTATAAATCCTTATTTTCTTTTGTACTTCATAAAAACGGCCCCAAAACAACTTTGCGTTTTGGGGCCGTTTTTATGAATCTACGCTAAAACTGTAATTCAACGTAAACTCGGGAACTGAAAAAGGCTTTAGGAACGATAAGTATCCTCGGAAACCCCAATATCGCCTAATACATGCGAATTCTCCCCTTGAGGGGAGTTAATGGGGTGTTTACACCTGCCGATCACGCATTGCTTCCCATATTCTTCTTCAATTATAAGAAGTTACCTGTTGTGATAAATTCTGAGATGTGTGTCCTCTGTGTAAACACCCCTCTTTATCTCCCCTCAAGGGGAGAATCCGCTCGCTTAACCTGTGATAAGGTTGGCTAAAGGAGCCAAATAATTACCGAGTTCACGTTAATTTATTTTTTGACTCAGGTGAATGGTCTTTAAGCAGGTGTCAACTTTATCACTGTATTTATTATATTGGTTTGTTCAGCAAACGCCACTCCCCAACGTGCTTATTCATGAAGAACTTCCAGGAGAAATGGTAACAGAATGCAACGTTCCTATCTATACATTAAGCTTTTAAAGCAGCCAGGCACACGTTGATAATATCATCAAAGGCTTGTTTGCGAGTTTCCACCTTTACCGTAACCCGCAGTCCGTTCAAGGTGTTGAGGAAGAACCGAGACAGCGCCAGAGCCGAAAACTGCGTGGTGAAGACGCCTTGCTCCTGCCCTCGCTGGATGGCTTTGCACGCCGCATCTTCCATGTCCTGGGTGATCGACTGCACAATAGTGGCTACCTCGGGGTCACACGGGGCCAACTCCACCGCTGAGTTGACGATAAAGCAACCTCGGGCGTAATTTTCCTGAAGGGCTTCGTTCTTCACGTATTCAAACATATCCCGGAGGTATTTCTCTACATCCGGGGCGGTGGCCGCTTCCTGAATAACGTGGTCAATACGCTCCTGGCGGTATTTTTTGAGGGCTCTCACAAACAGCGAGTGTTTGTCGCCGTAGGTGTCGTACAAACTGGAGCGGCTAATGCCCAGCCGGTCCACCAAATCCTGGGCCGTGGTAGCCGTGTAGCCTTTTTCCCAAAACAAGTGCATGGCCTTGTTTAAGATCAGATCTTCGTCAAATACCTTCGTTCTGGCCATAAAAATATCTTTGTGAGACAAAAATGCCCCACAAAGATACAGAATACGGAACGGATGTTCCAGATTTAGGCAAAAAAATTATAACCTGATGGCATTCACCGAAGCTCCGCCATCCACAGTAAACTCTCCCCCGGAAATATAGGAAGCATCATCCGAAGCCAGGAAAGAGACTAGTTTGGCTACTTCCTCTGGTTTGCCGTATCGCCGGAACGGCATTTTACTTTTGATGAACGTGTGGATCTCTTCGTTGGCAAACTGGCCCTGGTAGATGATCGGCGTCTCGGTCATAGAGGGAGCCACAATATTCACCCTGATTTTTCTGTCGGATAACTCCACCGCCACTGACTTGCTATAGGCGGTGAGGGCCGCTTTGCTGGCTCCATAAATAGCGGTTCCGGTAGCTACCACAAACGCACTTACCGAGGTCATGTGAATGATAGACGCACCGTCCTTTAGAATAGGAATAAACTTCTCGGTGGTAAATACCGCCCCCTTGAAGTTGATGTCTATGAGCGTATCAAAGGTTTCTTCGGTCACCTGCCCAATGGGTTCCTGCAACGCCACACCCGCATTCACAAAAAGCACATCAACGGTGCCGTAGGTGGCCTTTACCTGCTCCACCAGCGCTTCTATGTCCTTCATCTGGGCCACATCAGAACGAATGCCCAGCGCATTACTGCCTAATTGCTCAACCGCTTCCTGAAGGGTCTGCTGGTTGCGCCCCGTAATAACCACTTTAGCGCCCTGCCGGATAAATTCCTGCGCCGTGGCAAAGCCAATCCCAGAGTTGCCGCCCGTAATCACCGCTACTTTGTTTTCTAAGTTTCTCATGTTTTTCTTCTTCGTTTTATATTGGAATGATTGTTCCGCAAATGTAAATTAAGTGGAACAAGCATTCCAAATAAAATTTTCAAAGATTTGGAAGAAAGGGGAAAGCCTCCCCCACTTAGCTTAGGTGAAGGCGAGGCAAGTATTTGGCTTTAAGCAGGTCGGTACATCTGGAGGGAGATTATTAAAATGAACTCTCTGCTCCCTAAGCAGCACTAGCCGTTCAATGCATAGGCAGCACGCATTAGTAAATCATCTGAAAACCAATGTGTACTTTACGCTTGCGTTTAGGGGCTCTTTTTCAGAAAAGAGCCCCTAAACGCAATAACCTCTTCTGAATCAAGAGGTAGTCTCTTATATTGCCATTATGAAAGAGGAAATCCAAGCGTATCACCAAAACCAATCAGCGGGCGACCTGGAAATCTGCGATCTGCTGGCCACGGTCATTGACGCGGAATTGCCCGAGGCGGAAAGCAAAATCTGGCACGCTCACCCGGTCTGGTTCCTGAACGGCAACCCCATTGTAGGGTACAGCAAACTGAAAAGCGGCGTGCGGCTCATGTTCTGGAGCGGGGCAGATTTCGGGGAGGAGAAGCTGAAGGCGGGCACCGGAAAGTTCAAAGATGCTTCCATCAGCTATACCACCGCCGAGCAGGTGGAGGTAAATGAGGTGCAGCGCTGGCTGAAGAAAGCCCGGGAGATCCAGTGGGATTACAAGAACCTGGTGAAACGGAAAGGACAACTGGAACGGCTATCTTAGCATGAAACCAACGCCCGAACATGATGCTAGAATGGCGAGCATGGCCTTCGCCTCGGTTTACCCGCACTACGTGACCAAAGTAGAGCGCAAAGGCCGCACCAAAGCAGAACTGCACCAGGTTATTGCATGGCTGACGGGCTATGATGAAGTAAAATTGCAAGAACTGGTAGAGAAAAAAGTGACGTTTGAAGCCTTCTTCCGGGAGGCTAACCTCCACCCAAACGCCCACCTTATTACCGGCACCATCTGCGGCTACAAGATTGAAGACATTGAGAATCCTATCACCAGACAGGTCCGGTACTTAGACAAACTGGTAGACGAACTGGCGAAAGGCAAGAAAATGGAGAAGATTCTGCGGCAGGCGTAAAACCAGCGCATTGCTTGCCATGGAGCTAAAGACTATGCCGTAAGGAAGAACGCCTTCCTCCTTCGTTAGCTAAGAGCAAAGGACAATGATCCCGTAAAGGCGGAATCTGGTTAGTGACACTGATTCTATAAAGCCGTAGCTTTGCGTACGGGTTTGTCTTTCATGCGTGAATGCGAACAAGCCTTACCAGAATCTTTGCCCTCTCCTTGCCATGCACCCTAGAAAGAAAGAACATCCTAAAGAGAAAGCAGGGTTGCACCCGCGCAACAAGCACAGGGAGCGGTATAACTTTAAACATCTCATAGCCAGTTGTCCGGAGTTGCGTCCTTACGTGCGGCGGAACGAGTTTGGGGATGAATCCATTGATTTCTTCAGCCCCGAGGCGGTAAAGACCCTGAACAAGGCGCTCCTGAAGCACTTCTACGGCATCCGGTACTGGGACATCCCCAATAATTACCTCAGCCCCCCTATTCCCGGCCGGGCCGATTACCTCCATTACCTCGCCGATCTGCTAACCAACCATCAACCGGCTGCGCAAACGGGTAAACTCCCACGGGGGCCTCATGTCAAATGCCTGGACATTGGCGTAGGAGCCAACTGTGTGTACCCCATCATCGGGAACAGGGAATACGGCTGGTCGTTTGTGGGCTCAGACATAGATCCGGTCTCCATAGCCTCGGCCAATAAGATTGTGGAGAAGAACCCAACTCTGAAAGGCCAGATTGAGCTCCGCCTACAGCCGAACAAAAAGGACATTTTCCGGGGCATCATCCGGGAGGGCGAGCATTTTGATCTTACCATCTGCAACCCACCCTTCCATGCTTCTCCTCAGGAGGCGCAGGCGGGCACGCTCCGCAAACTCCGGAACCTCCGGCAAAAGCACGTCAAAACGCCGGTGCTTAACTTTGGGGGACAGCACAATGAACTGTGGTGCGCGGGCGGCGAGGAACGGTTTATCTCAGAGATGATCCGGCAGAGCCGGGAATTCGCCACTTCCTGCTTCTGGTTCACCTCTCTGGTCTCTAAAAGTGAAACCCTGAAGGGCGTGTACAAAGCTCTGGAAAAAGCCGGGGCGCTGGAGGTGCAAACCATTTCCATGAGCCAGGGCAACAAAGCCAGCCGGTTCATTGCCTGGACTTTTCTCAACCCTAAGCAACGGCAAACCTGGGTACAGACCAGATGGCATGAGGGCGTTTAGGGGCTCTTTTTCCAAAAACAGCCCCTAAACGCAAAATCCCTACTTAAACTCCACCTTCTGCACCGACCGCTGCTTGCCGTACTCCAGCACCAATAGATAGGTCCCTTTTGCCAATTTTCCGCGCGGAATGGTGAGCGTGTGGCTGCCGGCTTTGTATTTCTCCTTCAATACCTTGGTCTTCTTTTTCCGGTCGAGGGTGTAGAGTTCAGCTTTAACGCTGGATTTCTTTTGGAGCTGAATGGTTACGTACACGTGTCCAAGTCGGTTCCCGGCAGCTATTTGGGCGGGCGAAAGCGTTTCAGGGAGTGTACCGGTGGGCGGCGTACCCAAGGCGGGGGCAGTAGTGCTGGGTTGCTGAGCCAGTACCGGCAGGGCGCTGCCCAGGGCCACCACATTGCTGAGTTCGCTCTCCACGTTGGCGGGGCTTACCTCCGTCACGGTCCAGAAGGAAGCCGGGGAAGGAACATCGGCCGCGGCCACAGTGGCCATTTCTGAAGATGTGAACGCCCTAACGGCACCTTCGGGAATCAGATCGCCGGTGGCGGGCATGGAGGAAGTTACGTACAGCAGGTACCGTTTGAAAGGATGACGGTTCAGCGGATTTCGGGCCCAGCGCACTTCATAGGCGCCGGTGCTCTCGTTCAGCGTCACAGTCAGGTCTGATGGGGCCGCCGGGGCGTTTCCGCCGTTCCAGTCCATGGCCGGTGGCGCGGCCGGAAACCGGAACGTGGCCGCCTCCAATGAAGTCGCGATCAGGTTGGTGTTGTTCAGGAGTTGGGTGGCCCGGAAAAAGACGCTGCCCAGAGCGCTCTGCTCGCGGTTAGAGCGGGTAATCTCAATCTGGTGCGGCACTTCTTCCATGGTAAAGCCCGTCTGGCTGATGATATGGCCCGGATACAGATGCCGTTGGGCGGCGTGGGCTTTGTCTGACCACCAGTACAGCAGTTTCCGGTAGTCCTGGCGGCCCCCAATGGCCCAGTACAATTGCGGCGTGATGTAGTCTACGTAGTGGTTGTTGAGCCAGTGCACGGCATCGGCGTAAATGGCGTTGTAGGCATCCATGCCCGCTATACCGGCAGGTTCGCCGTTTTTCCAGATCCCGAAGGGGCTCACCCCAAATCGCACCTGCGGTTTCAGGGCCTTGATCTGGGCGTGCACCAGCCGCATGGTTTCATTGATGTTGAAGCGCCGCCAGTCTTTGATGTTGCTGTAGCCCGTGCCGTGGGTTTTGTAGGTCTGGGTGTCTTCATTCCCGATGCCCGGAAAAGCGCCCTCGGGGTACGGGTAGAAATAATCATCGAAATGAACGCCGTCAAGGTCATAGTTCTGTACCACTTCCTTGATTACGGCGGCTATGTGATTGCGCACTTCGGGCAGGCCCGGGTTCAGGATGCGTTTGCCGTTGGAGAAGGTAAGCAACCAATTGGGCTTGGCCTTGGAAACGTGCTGCGGGCTGTACACATTAGGATTAGCGACCGTGCTCACCCGGTAGGGGTTCACCCACACGTGCAACTCCAGCCCCCGGCTATGCGCCTCCTGTATGGCGAACGCTAAGGGATCATACCCAGGGTCTTTGCCCTGTACCCCCGTCAGAAACCGCGACCAAGGCTCCAGGCTGGAACGGTAAAAGGCATCGCACTCGGTCCTGATCTGGAAGAACACCACGTTGAGGTTGGCGGCTTTGATCTTGTCCAGCATCTGGCGCAGTGCTTCCTGCTGCTTTTCGGGCGGGGCGCCCTGCACGGGCCAGTCCAGGTTAGCCACGGTGGCCACCCACACACCCCTAAACTCGCGGTTGGGCAACTCCTGGGCCTGCGCCCCGCTGGTTAAGAAAAGTACAAAAAGGCTGAAGGCAAGGGCAAAGTGCTTGAACATAAAAGGCAATGGGAAGAGAAAGCGGCGGGGGCACCAGGTACGGCCGCAAAGGTAAGAAGAACAGGCAAATAATGGTTTCTCCTCATTTACTTTACCTGCCTCATGCCCCAAACCCTGAAAACGCGCTGCGTGTTTAGAGGCTCTTTTTGGAAAATAAGCCCCTAAACGCGCAGCCGTTGCCGGGTCTTACCTTAAAAGAGTGTTATTTTGCAGGCGGCGGCGCAGCGGAAAGCACGGGAACGGCATAGGCCATGTGCCTCACCAACGCTTTCAGCCGCGCCGCCGCCCGAACCCACTTCCTAAAATTGGAGTAGAAGTACCGCAAGATCTATGCGAAACCAAGACCTCAGACATACCCTCTACACCATCATCCATGGCACCGACACCGCCGCCGGCCGAAGGTTTGACGTGGTGCTGCTCTGGATGATTCTGCTGTCTACCTTGACCGTGTGCCTGGAGAGCGTTCCCTCCTACCGCGCCACCTGGAGCGCTCATTTCCGGTGGCTGGAGTGGATGTTCACCGTTGTGTTCACGCTGGAATACCTGCTGCGCATTTACAGCCATCCGCGCCCGTGGCGGTACATTTTCAGCTTTTACGGCCTCATTGATTTCTTTTCGGTGGTGCCTACGTTTATCGCCTTCTTTATCCCGGGGTTCCGGTTCCTGATGACCATTCGGGTGCTGCGGCTGCTGCGCGTCTTCCGCATCCTCAAACTCACCAGCTATATTGAGAACGCCCAGCTCATCACCAGCGCCCTTAAGGCCAGTGCGCATAAAATCACGGTCTTCATCATGGCGGTGCTCAGTCTGGTGCTCATCATTGGCTCAGTGATTTACGTGGTGGAAGGCGAAGAGAACGGGTTCACCAGCATTCCGCAGAGCATTTACTGGGCCGTGGTCACCATTACCACCGTGGGCTACGGTGATATTACCCCTCGCACGCCGCTGGGCCAGGTCATCTCTTCGCTGGTCATGCTCATGGGGTACGCCATTATTGCCGTGCCTACCGGCATTGTGACCGTGGAACTGTCTAAGCTGAAACCAAACAAGGCCAGCCTCACCCCCACCCGGGTCTGCCCAGACTGCGGCCAGGAGGTGAAAAAGCGCGACAATTTCTGCCGCAACTGCGGGCTGAAACTCATCAGTGCCAAAGCATAACTGTTTTGGGCCAGATTCTGGAAAAAGAGCCGCTAAACGCCCTATCTTTGGAGGAACGAAATTTCTCTCACCCATGCCCCTGGACCATCTCAGAACCTTCTGCCTTTCCCTGCCCGCCGTCTCTGAAGACGTGAAATGGGACCATGACCTGTGCTTTTCCGTGGGCGGGAAAATGTTCTGCGTGGCCAGCCTGGAACCGCCGCTCACGTTCTCCCTCAAAGTCCCCGACGACCAGTTTGATGAGCTCCTTTCGCAGCCCGGCGTGGTGCCGGCGCCTTACCTGGCCCGCTATAAATGGGTGCTGCTGGAAGAAGGTCACCCACTCTCAGAGAGGCAAGTCACGGCGCTGGTGCGGCAATCGTATGACCTGATCAAAGGCAAGATGCCCAAGAAAGAATTGAAGGCGGCGGGGCTGCTGTAAAGAACCACGGGCATTTGTTTGACTTCCTGCGCCAAATGCTGTTTCTTCGTAGAGTTCTTTCAACTATACAAGCAGGAGTTCTGTTTCTAAGAAGATGGCAAACTGGAAAAATTATCTAAAGAAGATAGGGGTAGCGGGGTTCATGTTTTTCCTGATCAAGGGGTTAATCTGGATCTTCATTTTCCTGGGCGGCGCCAAACTGATTTTCGATTAAGTCCCTGCGGCTGATCCTTTCCCCTCCCATACCCCTGCTGTTCCCCTCAGATTCCTTTAGACTAAATAGCACTTTCCGTTTAGGGGCGCTTTTTCCTGTTTTAGCGTAAAAACAGATAAAGTGGGTTTCTGCGGCAGATTCCGCACCTTAGCATTTTCAATTCCCAATTTAATTTTGCACCTTATCTTCTCATCCGCTTGTCGCTTGTAGCAAAAGCCACAGGTAAACCCTTTACTGCCTCCTATTCTGGACATACATCCACCCGTTATGCATTCCCTTTCCACCGTGATCATTGGCTCCGGCAGTTATCTACCGGCTACTGTTGTGCCCAATGAAAACTTTATCCGGAACACGTTCTATGATGCTTCTGGCAAACCACTGGTACACCCCAATGAGGTTATTATCCAAAAGTTTGAGCAGATCACTGGTATACGTGAACGGCGCTACGCCGCACCAGAACAGGTAGCCTCAGATTTAGGGTACCTGGCCGCGAAGGAAGCCATTGAGCACGCGCAGATTGACCCCGAAACCCTGGACTACATCATTGTGGCCCATAACTTCGGGGATGTGAAGGACAACAACCGGCGGGTAGACATGATGCCCCCGCTGGCCTCCAGGGTGAAGCATAAATTACAGATCGCCAATCCCTACACCGTGGCCTATGACCTCCCGTTCGGGTGCCCCGGCTGGTTGCAGGGATTTATTCAGGCGCACTACTACCTCCAGTCCGGCGATGCCAAACGTGTTTTGGTCATCGGGTCAGAGACCCTTTCCCGCGTCACTGATCCGCATGACCGCGACAGCATGATTTACTCAGACGGGGCCGGGGCCGTCATTCTGGAGGCACGCGCGGGAGAACCCAAGGCTGGGGTATTGCAGCACCTCACCGTCTCTGACACCCTTAGCCAAACTTTCTGGCTCAACTCCTCGCCTTCCTATAACCCCGATTTACCGCAGGAAGACCTCTATATAAAGATGGATGGCCGCAAAATTTATGAGTACGCCCTTAAAACGGTGCCGCAGCTCATCAAAAACTGCCTCATGAAAGCGAACATCCCGCTCACTGCCGTTAAAAAAGTACTGTTGCACCAGGCCAACGAGAAAATGGATGAGGCCATGCTGGACCGGCTCTTTAAGCTGTACAACCAGGAACCCATTCCGGCCGGCATCATGCCCATGACCATCAATACCTTCGGGAATAACTCAGTGGCTACCCTGCCGGTCCTGTATGATCTGATTGCCCGAAACCAGATGGAAGGCCAACGTTTTGCCAGCGGCGATATTCTGGTGTTTGCCTCAGTGGGGGCAGGCATGAATGCCAATGCCGTTATCTATCAGGTTCCTTAACCATCATAAGGTATCGTTTTCACCGTTCTATTGATTGAAAAGAGCGAAGCAGTAGAAGATCATCATGCACATTGGAATTATTGGCGGCGGAATTGCCGGTCTTACCACCGCTATTGCGTTGCAGAAACTGGGCATACAGGCGCAGGTGTTTGACTCCGCCCCAAAGTTTGAGCCCGTAGGGGCTGGGCTGGCGCTGGCCGCCAATGCCATCCATGGGTTCCAACGCCTGGGCATTCAGGAAGAGGTCATTGCCGAAGGCAACTGCCTCAACGGTTTCCATATTCTGGAGGAGAACGGCCGCCTCATCAACCGCACCGACAGCCGCGCCATCAGTGCCAAATATGGCCTGGATAACTTCGTGATTCACCGCGCCGACCTGCACAAGGTGTTGCTCCGGCAATTACCGGCCCACAGTCTGCACCCCAACAAGCGCGCGGTGGGCACCAAACCCGCTGCCAAGGGCATTACGGTTCAGTTTCAGGACGGTGAGGAACAGACATTTGACCATCTGCTCGTTTCAGACGGTATTCATTCGGCCATACGGCAGCAGCTGTTGCCCCAGTCCACGCCCCGCTATGCCGGGTATACCTGCTGGCGCGCCATCATTGACAACCCCGGCTTACAAAGCGAATACGCCTCTGAGACCTGGGGCAAAGCCGGTAGGGTGGGTTGGTCGCCCATCAAAGGGAACAAGATTTACTGGTTTACCTGCATTAATGCGCCGCAGAACAGCCCCCAGATGAAAGCCATGCGGGTTGAGGACCTGGAGCGGCATTTCCAACTTTACCACTCTCCTATTCCGGAGCTGTTCCGGCACACCAAACCTGAACAACTGCTCTGGCACGATCTCTATGACCTGGCTCCGCTCTCCCGGTTTGCGTTCCCCAACCTGCTGCTCTTAGGCGATGCCGGCCACGCCACCACCCCCAACATGGGCCAGGGCGCCTGCCAGGCCGTGGAAGATGCGGTGGTCTTCATGGATGAGCTGAGAAAAGACTTTGATTTTAACCGGGCCGCCCAACGATTTGAGAAACGCCGCATGCCCCGCACCCACTGGATCACGCGCCAGTCCAGGTTGCTGGGCAACGTGGCACAGTCTGAGAACAATCTGTACATCCAGCTCCGGAACTTCGCGCTCCGCCGCCTGCCCACCTGGGTCAATGACCGGCAACTGGAGAAAGTTTATTCCGTGGATTTCTAGCTTCCGTTTAGGGGCTGTTTTCAGAAAAGAAGCCCCTAAACGGAAATCATCTGAACACCACCCAGGCTTTGCTTTCTACTTCTGTTCTGCATTTAATTTGGGGCCTGTAAAATACTTCCTAGTAATAACTTAAGGAATTATTTCATCCATTGGCTGTGATCTAATATACTTGGGCGGCATGGGGAGTAGGCATAATTTGAGTAATATTGTACCCAAACCTATACGTTCCTCCTGCCCTTGAATACGTTTGTGCCGGCTTTCAGACAGACGCAACGCGTTGTAGACGATGCTTTTGACTTTTCTCAGTGCGCCAGTGCCCACCTGTACATCAGTTTTGGGGCCCACCGCATCCGTATAGGCATTCTGGATGTCCCTCACAACAAGTTTGTGGCCCTGGAAGACTATGAGGCCGAACGACCCTGTACGGTAGAGCAAGCCATTGCCGCGCTGGAACAGCTGTCCCACACCAATCAGCTGTTACAGGAGAAAAAGTGGCAGCAGGTGCGCATCGGGATCAAGAACCAGCAGTTTACCCTAATTCCGGAGACGCTATTTGACCAGAATGCCCGCGAGGAATACCTGCGCCTGAACGCCGTGGTGGAGCAGGACCAGGAAACCGTCTACCACCATGAACACCCCCGGCTGGAACTGGTGAACGTGTTCACGGCGCCCGCTTCCCTCCAGGCCTGGACCCAACAGCATTTCCCCCAGACCCGTGTAGAGTTTGTGCACCAGACCTCTGCGCTCATGGAGGGATTCCTGCACATGGCCGAACGTAGCACCCGCCCGCAGCTCTATGTCTACGTGGACAAGAATTACGTGACGTTGGTAGTCCTGCAAGGGCTCAAGCTGGAATTCTGCAACTCCTTCTATTTCACTACTGCCGAGGACTTTATTTACTACGTGCTGTTTGTGTTGCAGGAAAAGAAAATGAACCCCGATCAGGATAAAGTATTGGTATGGGGCGAACTGCTGCTGGATTCTGAGTTGCACGAGGTGCTGCGCCGGTACATCAGGTTTGTGCAGTTCGGGAAGAAGCCCACGGGCGTAGGTTTCAGTTACCGTTTTGAGACCCTCTTCAACCACCGCAACTTTGACCTCTACAGCCTTCATTTCTGCGATTAAGCTGGTGCGGTAACAGGGAAGTGACACAAATAAAGAGGCCTCTAAACTCATTCGTTTAGAGGCCTCTTTATTTGTATCGCTTCCTAGAGAGCAAAGAGGAAGACAAAGTAAAGCGCGATCCAGAGGATGTCCAGGAAATGCCAGTAACTGCGCAGCATCTGTACTTGCATGAGGCGGTACGGGTCCCGGATAAACACCAGGGTGCGGATGGGGTCTTTGGCGGCCCGGTTCGTCTTCACGAACAGGTATGAGCAGAACGCCAGCCCACCGCCAATGTGCAGGAGGTGCAGCGCGGAGAGCAGATACAAAAATGTACCGGCTGGGTGTCCGTTAAAGAAGATCTTGGCCTCCACCATCTCGTACCAGGCAATGACCTGCGCCACGCAGAAGACACTGCCCAGCACCAAAGACCTGAGCAAATGCTTTTTCATGGGGACTAAGTCATCCTGGGCATAAAAGGTGGGTGCCTGGTGCATGAAAAAGCTACTCACCAGCAGCACCACCGTACTTACGGAGAACAGCTTGGGCAGTAAGAATGGCGTGGCAGTTGCGGCTTCACTGGCCTTTACCAGAAACATGACCGTGAGCACCAGGAACAGCATTCCCATCCCAGCCATGCTTATGTAGAGCAGCATTTTGAGCGGGGGCACTTTCTCAATGCGCTCAAAACTGGACATTTTACCGGCCCCAATCTTGTTTTGATTCTCAGATTTCATGTTGGTTCATTTCTTCGCCCTGCCACGTTCAGCCTAGCCACTTCTAAGACAATTATTTACTGTAGTACCCTGGGGCACAGCATTATGTTTAGGCACTCACTAAAACAGATGCATTTTTCAGGAAGAACGTTGCATCTGCCGCTTCTCATGTGCGCGAGTGCCTAAATTCTGAGCGATTACCCCCTCTAGATTAGCTTTTCTTAAACCAGGAACCCACCTTTCCAAAAACGGCATTGGCAGTAATTCTGGGCGAGGCGCCGGTTCCTAACTCCACGTACGTTTTATTGTTCACCCGCACGTCTACCACCAGGCCAGCCTCCAACAGTTTCTGATTCACCTCCTTGGCTTTGTCCAAGCTACCGGCAATTCCGCCGCCACCGCCTTTCCCGGCGGAAGGCGGCAGCAGGTTGCGCATCACGCGCTCCAGGGCCGCATGGTCAGTGAAATTCACAATCACGTAGTTCTCCTCAGCCACCACCAGCACCTTGTCTTCCAGCACGGTTAAAACCAGCTGTGCCGAGATCTCAAACGGAAGAGTTGTCATGGTTAGGACTGATTGGTGCCGGTTGATTTTGACTTGAGCGTGAGTTTGCCGTTCAGGCGCCATTGCCCCGGTTGCCCCTGCGGACCGGGCCCCTGCACAGACATGTCCTGAAAATCAAGGGTGATGTCGGTTTGGGCGGCCTTTAGTTTGTCCAGGAGCACAGCTGCCAGATCAGAGAGTTTTTGTACGGGTTGGGTAGTGTTTTCCATTTTCGTTTTGATTATACAACATTGAAAATACGCATCTTAGAACGAGGCGTTTCTTTTCTGCCTTTCATTTAAAAAGTACAATACATCCAAGCAGGATAGGCTTACGTATATAGAGCAATTTTATTGCCCGGGCGGGCACTCTTTGTTTATGAAATATCTCTTCGCATGTGCGCTAAGCTTGGTTGGGTGGTTGTCAGGCTGGCAGGAATCTGTTTTCGCCCAAACCTGCACCCAGCCTTTGGGGCTAGCCAAAAATACCGAGTTCGTGTACCAGGTCACCGACAAAGGCCGAAACAAAGGCACCCTCAACAACAAAGTGATGCACCAGAGTCATGACAAAGACGGCGTTTACGTGACAACGTTCAAAAGTACCCGCATCAATGGCAACCGTGCCGAAACCGCCGATGAATACAGCATCAGATGTTCCGGTGACACCGTGTATTTAGACGCCATGATGCTGCTGCGGGAGCAAGCCCTAAAGGCCTTTGAAGGGAAAGACTTTGATTTTTACCCGGTGCACATCGCCTATCCACAGCAGATGCAGGTGGGCCAGTCATTACCAGACGGGAAACTGGGGGTGCGGGTGCGTTCTTCCAATGTCAACATCACCAACATTACCATGGAGGCCACCAACCGCAAGGTAGTGGCCCAGGAAAAACTGACCACTCCGGCGGGCACGTTTGACTGCTACAAGATCAGCTATGACTACGTGGTGGAGCTAGATGCCATGGGCATGCCCCTGCGTGATACTTTCAAAGTAGAGGAGTATTTCTCGCTGGAACACGGTCTCATTAAATGCCAGTTCTCTACCAAACGCGGTAAGAAAGCCAAAGGCATGGAATTAATTTCCAAAAGAAACGCGGCCCAGGCATTGCAGAGATAAATTACCCGCTGTTTTAAGCCTGATTTTAGAAAAAGAGCCCCTAAACGGCTTTGCCCATGGCGCTACAGTTGGTGCATGAGCAGCCAATCTTGCGCCAGTTCATCATTTTCAAAGGCCCTTAAAAGCAAGGCAGATTTCTAGTGCTGCTTGAATTTCTCAAAAGATCTTCGGCCAAAAATGCCCGGCGACAATACATGCGCGAAATAATGGAGTCCCAAAGACGCGGCGGCCGGTGCCCATTTATAGGCCAGATAAAAAGCCCCGTCGTCCCAGGGACCGACTAATTCCTGATTGCTGTTCAGGATTGCCCGGCAGGGTAACTCGCGGAGCATAGACAGAAGATGGCTCCCGCCCATGACCATTGTTTCCAGAGACTGTACGCCCATCCAATGCACACAGATGTAGGAATTCCCGGGCAAACGGTATGCTTCAAAACAGACATCGCCATTGGCTTTCCTTATTTCCTTTTTCTCCATCAGGTGGGTTTGTGCCTGGCCGACACTGTTGGCCAGACAAACGGTTAAACACGGTTCTGCGGGCGCACCTACAGAAATTCCTTCATCACGGCAATGGTCTCCTGGGGGGCGCTGAGGTTGGGGCAGTGCCCTGTAGCCTTTAAAACCACCAATTTGCTGTTGGGAATGTTCTGATGCATGTACTCCCCCACTGAGAGCGGAGCTATCACGTCTTCAGAGCACTGCATGATGAGAGTGGGGGTTTTGAGGTTGCGCAGATCATCCCGGTTGTCGGAGAGGAAGGTGATGCGGGCGAAATCCTTGGCAACCATCTCATTGCTTCGGCAGAAGCTCTGTGCCAGTTCCTGCCCCAGTTGCGGTTGGTCTGGGTTGCCCATGATCACGGGGGCCATGGTGGTTGACCAGTTGAGGTAATCACTGTCCAGTGACGCCAGCAATCCTTCAATGCCTTCCTGGGTAAAGCCGCCGGTGTAGTCCTCGTCATTGATGTAACGCGGCGAAGGTCCAATAAGGATGAGCTTGCTGAACGTGTCCGGCTCCAGAATAGCGGCCATCACTCCTATCATGGCACTTACGGAATGCCCAACCAGCACCACGTCCTTCAGGTTAAGTTCTTCGCATATCTCCAGAATGTCTACCGCATAGGATTGGAGCGTGGCATACCGCTCAAGGCTGTAACTGGAGGTGTCTGCCGCCCCAAAGCCCACGTGGTCAAAGAGCACAATCTTGTACTCGTCTTCAAAGGCCGGGGTAATAAAGCGCCACATGTTCTGGTCACAGCCGTAGCCATGGGCAAAAAGCAGGGTTTTAGAACCATTGCCTTTCACGGTCACATTATTCCTTTTGAGTGCTTCCATGGTTGGGGGAGTAAGATGTTGCACAGGTAGAAACTACCGTTTTAATCAAATATACAATTGTGTGCCAAAACATTCCTGTTTTAAGCCAATTTTTGGAAAAACAGGCGCTAAACGCAAGGCAACATCACAGCGCCTTCCCCTAAACCAGTACCACCTTTGCCCGTTAAACAACAGAGCGGGAGCACCGTTTCCCCCAGGAAACCGCTCCCGCTCTGGCAGGCAGAGGCGCTTCTGCTAATTTTGAATCGAAATTAAGTACACTATGGAATCATTGAAAGGAAAAACGGCGCTGGTAACCGGGGCCGGAAAAGGCATTGGTAGGGCCGTAGCTATTGCATTGGCCAAAGAAGGGGTGAACGTGGCGCTGCTGGCCCGCACCCAGGCCGATCTGGAAAAAGTAGCCTCTGAAATAGAAGACCTGGGCGTAGACATCTCCATCGTCACCGCCGATGTCACCAATATCAACAGCGTAAACGAGGCTGTGGAACAGGTGCAGCAGGAACTGGGCTTCATTGACATCCTCATCAACAACGCGGGCACCGCCGCCTTCGGGAAGTTCCTGGACATGGAGCCCAACCAGTGGGAGCATATCATTAAGGTGAACCTCTTAGGGCCTTACTACGTGACCAGGGCCGTGCTACCCGCCATGATCTCCAAAAAGACCGGCGACATTGTCAATATCTCCTCCACGGCCGGGCAACGCGGGGCGGCGGTCACCAGTGCCTACAGCGCCTCCAAATTCGGGCTGATTGGCATGACCGAGTCCCTCATGCAGGAAGTGCGCAAGCACAACATCAGGGTTACCTCGCTTACCCCCAGCACCGTAGCCACCGACCTGGCCGTTGAACTGAAACTGACCGACGGGAACCCCGAGAAAGTGATGCAGCCCGAAGACTTTGCTGAGCTCCTGGTTTGCCAGCTCAAGCTAAACCGCCGGGTCTTCATCAAAGAAGCGGGCATCTGGTCTACCAACCCATAGAAACTTTTTCCTATGAAATGAAAATGCGTTTAGGGGCTGTTTTTGGAAATACAGCCCCTAAACGCATTTTAAGTGAAAGCAATTTAGCCATGGCGAATCCAGGAAATTGTTTGACATTTGCTCTCAATGAGCCGTACCGTAAAAAGTAAAGGCCCATATAGTATAAATAGCCAAAACCATCACCCGCAGACCATGTCCATCACCAATCACGAAGACTTAGCAGGAATTAAGGCGGTGAGCGAAGCCGTAGGAGTTACCTTGAAGAAGATGCGGGACTACGCCCAGCCCGGCATGTCTACCCTGGAGCTGGACGAATATGGGTATGAAGTCCTGAAACAGTACGGTGCTAATCCGGCCCCTAAGCTTACCTACGGCTTTCCGGGGTACGCCTGCATCAGCGTGAATCACGAGATCGCCCACGGCATTCCCTCTGCCAAAGTGATTCTCAAGGAAGGCGATTTGGTGAACGTAGATGTCTCTGCGGAACTGAACGGCTATTACGCCGACAACGGCGGTTCTTTCATTCTGGGGCAGGACGTGCAGCAGCTCGGTCCATTGGTGGAAGCCTCTAAAAGAATTCTTCAGAAAGCCATTCAGCAAATCAAAGGCGGCGTGAAAATCTCAGAGGTGGGCAGGCTCATTGAAACTGAAGCCAAGAAAGCCGGTTACAAGGTCATCCGGAACCTGGTGGGTCACGGCGTGGGGCGCAGCCTGCACGAAGAACCCAGTGAAATCCCCAACTACTATGACCGCTTCAACACGTCGCGTTTTAAGAAAAACTCGGTGGTGGCCATAGAAACGTTTATCTCTACCAAAGCGGCCCTGGCCCAGGAAAGCGGCGATGGCTGGACGTATGTGACCAAAGACGGCAGTTTTGTGGCCCAGCATGAACATACTATCCTGGTCACCGACGGTGCCCCCATCATCCTGACGGAAGCCAACCAAATCTGGTCCTGAGCAGTATCCCTAGAAGCCTTTTAAGTCTATTTCCTTGGTTTCCTGCGCCGGGATGGTGTGTTTGGTCTGCTTCTGAATAATCTTGAAGTGGTGCGCGTCTTCGGGGGTAACCAACGTGATGGCCTCTCCGCTGGCCTCCGCCCTACCCGTACGCCCAATGCGGTGAATGTAATCTTTAGAAGAGCGGGGCAAGTCATAGTTGATCACCTGCGGCAGAAATTGGATGTCGATGCCCCGGGCGGCCAGATCAGTAGCCACCAAGACCCTAACCTTCCCTTTCTTGAACAAAGCCAAAGCCTCTGTTCTGGCTCCCTGGCTTTTCTGGCTATGGAACGCCACCGCCTTTACGCCATTGTTTTCCAGTTTAGTCACCAGGTGGTCGGCGCGTTTAGTGGAGGACACAAACACCAGTACCTGCTGCATCTGGTGCTGCTTGATGAGGTAGCGCAGGAAGGGTCCTTTGCGCTCGGTTTCCACTAGATAAGCAGTTTCCTTGATCTGCAGTTCTTCCAGAGGTTTTTCCTCTTCCTTCACCTCTACCACCACCGGGCTTTGCAGCAATGTTTCCTGAATTGCATTCACTTTGTTGTCCAGGGTGGCAGAAAACAGCAGGTTCTGGCGCTTTTTAGGCAGTAATTGAAGGATTTCGCGCATTTCCTGCTCAAAGCCCTGGTTCAGCATTTTGTCGGCCTCGTCCAGCACCAGCATTTCCACATCATCCAGGTGTACCGCGCCAGAGGCCACCAGATCGAGCAGACGGCCGGGGGTAGCCACCAGAATATCGGTGCCCTGCAAACGCATCATCTGCGGGTTGATGGACACTCCGCCAAATACAGATAAGGTTTTCACTTTCACGGTCATGTGCGCGCTGAATGAAAGGAACACCTCCCCTACCTGCAAGGCTAATTCCCGGGTGGGCACCAACACCAACCCTTTCACGAAGCGGTTCCGGAATGTCCTGCTTGTCTGCAGCCGGTCCAGCATGGGCAAGGCATAGGCCGCCGTCTTCCCAGATCCGGTTTTAGCAATCCCCAACAAATCCTTGCCCTTGAGAATAGCCGGAATGGCTTCCTGCTGCACAGGCGTGGGCTGGATGTATTGCTGCGCGGCAGCGGCTTTGACTAAGGCAGAGGATAACCCGAGGTTCTGGAATGACATAGAAACTGTTTGAATTCAGCCACAAAGATACGTGACAGACAACGCGGATTCTTTTTTTTCTAGCACGCTTCCAGTAGTTAATCTTTACCAAGAACTTTATCTACAGTCATATGATAGAAATGCAGAAGCCTGAAAGACGCTTAGAAATAATTTTAAAGTGAAAGAATCTTTAAACTAAGCGCCGATCTTGCCCATTTCATGTTTTTATTGGAAGCTAAGTGGTTCTGGTTGAGATAGTGGTACATTTTTCTATATTTAGCTACCCGTTTCCCTAACGCCACCCACCCTTTATGCAAACCTACGTTCCTGCTCTTTCCCCTTGGAGTCTTTGGAAGAAAACTCTCTTCCGCTTCTTCGCATTGTATCTGTTTATTTACATTACCAGCACCTACACCTCTTTTCTCTGGAACCCACTGGTTGATTTTCTGGGAGAACATATCCTGCAATTAGGCAAACCCATCACCGTTAAACCAAACGGCAGCGGTGACACCACCTACAACTATGTTCAGGTTTTTGGAATATTTCTGCTGGCCATTATAGGCACCCTTCTTTGGACTGTTGTTGACCACAAGCGCAAAAATTATGATAAGTTGCTGTATTGGCTCATGGTTCTGGTGCGCTATGCGTTGGCGGCGGCCATGATCAGATACGGCTTCGCGAAGATCTTTAAAACCCAGTTTCCTTTCCCCGGCCCGTACTCTCTGTTACAGCCCTTGGGCGAATCCTCTCCCATGGGGTTGGTATGGAAATTCATGGGTTACTCCACCGGCTATAACTATTTTACCGGCATTGCCGAGGCCTTGGCTGGCGTATTTCTCTTCTTCCGGCGTACCGCCACCTTCGGGGCACTTCTGGCCATAAGCGCGTTAGCTAATATTGTGGCCTTGAATTTCTTTTTTGATGTGCCGGTAAAGCTGTACTCGTCGCATTTACTACTCATGGCCTTGTTTGTGGCAGCCCCAGATTTGAAACGGCTGTTCTCTTTCTTCTTCCAGAACAAAGCGGTACCCGCCGCCACGCTCCCTCCTGCCTTCACAAAGCCCTGGATGCGTTACACCCGCCTCGCCCTGAAAGTACTGGTCCTCGCCTGGCTGGGATACACCGTCACGGCCACCGGTCTTTTCATGCAGAAACGCTACGGCGACAAAGCCGCTAAACCGGCCCTATACGGAGCCTACGCCGTGGAAACCTATATCCGCAACGGTGACACCCTGGCCCCGCTCACCACAGACACCACCCGCTGGAAACTCTTGACGGTCAACCATGAGAGATTTATCAGCACTCAATTGATGAATGATAGTATCCGGCATCACATGGTGCAGATGGACACCGCCTCCCAAACCATCTCATGGTCGGCGGCAAAAGATTCCACCCAAAAAGCTGAATTACATTACCGGCTGCCTGACAAAGACCATCTGAGCTTACAGGGCCAACTGCACCAAGACACTGTCCAGATCCTTCTCCGGAAGATAGATTTACAGCAGTTCACGCTGGTGAGCAGAGGCTTCCGTTGGGTAAACGAATATCCCTATAACCGTTAGACCGAAAAGGTTTAGGAGCGATTCCTTTCTATAAGAGTTGAAATGTTAAGCTAGCCCAGCCAAAAAAACAATTCAAAACATAACTCCACTCGCTTTTCGTACCTTTGCTCATAGATAAAACCACTTCCACCCATGCCTGAGCAGAACCCAGAAGCCCGCATTTTGGAGCTGACCAAACGCCTGAATTACCTCAACTACCAATATTACCAGAACAGTGTTTCAGAAGTGTCTGACTATGAGTTTGACCAGCTGCTGAAAGAGCTGCAGGACCTGGAAACACAGTACCCGCAGTACCGCTCAGATAATTCCCCTACCCAGCGGGTGGGCGGCACCATCACCAAGTCTTTCCCCACGGTATACCACAAGTACCCCATGCTCTCGCTGGGCAATACTTACTCTGAGGAAGAAGTGCGTGAGTTTGACAAACGCGTGCGCAAAGTAACCGGCGACGAGGTGGAGTATGTCTGCGAACTCAAATTTGACGGCGTAGCCATGAGCCTCACCTATACCAACGGTGCCCTCACGGCTGGGGTAACCCGCGGCGACGGTACCCGCGGCGATGATATCACGCCTAACGTGCGCACCATCCGGACCATTCCGCTGCACCTGCACGGCGATGATCTCCCGGCTGAGGTGGAAATACGCGGGGAGGTGTTCATGCCTTTTAGTGTGTTTGAGGAGCTGAACAAAGAACGTGAGGAAATCGGCGAAGCCTTGATGGCTAACCCAAGAAACGCCACCTCCGGCACGTTGAAGCTGCAAGACTCCAAAGAAGTGGCCCGCCGCCGCCTGAGCATGTTCGCCTACAGTCTGCTCAGCACCCCTACCCTCTTTGAGAGCCATTCCCAGAGCCTGGAGGCATTGCAGCGCTGGGGCCTGAACGTGTCTCCCACCTGGCGCGTGTGCCGCACCATTGAGGAAGTGATGGATTTCATCCATGAGTGGGAAACCAAACGTTTTGAACTGCCCATCGCCACCGACGGCATTGTAGTGAAGGTGAATTCCTATGCGCAGCAGGACGAACTAGGGTATACCGCCAAAAGTCCGCGCTGGGCCATGGCCTACAAGTACAAAGCCATGGAGGCCGTGACTGAGCTGCTGGAGATTGAATACAACGTGGGCCGTACCGGAGCGGTAACCCCCGTAGCCATTATGAAACCGGTTTTACTGGCCGGCACCACCGTAAAGCGCGCCTCCCTGCACAACGCCAATGAGATGGAACGCCTGGGCCTTATGCTCCATGACCAGGTAGTGGTAGAGAAAGGCGGCGAAATCATCCCTAAAGTGACGGCCGTGAAAACCGAGCTTCGGCCAGAGAATGCCGCCCCCATTTCCTACCCCACTGAGTGCCCCGCCTGTAAAACCCCGCTCATCCGTACCGAAGGCGAAGCCAACCATTACTGCCCCAACGAGAAAGGCTGTCCGCCGCAGGTGAAGGGCAAACTGGAGCACTTCATCAGCCGTAAAGCCATGAACATCATGAGTTTGGGCGAAGGCAAGATTGAGCTGTTGGTGGAGCAAGGCCTGGTCTCCAGCCCAGACCACCTCTACGACCTTACCTATGATACCCTCTTCGGGCTGAAGAAGACGTTTGTGAACGAGGAAACCGGCAAAAGCCGCGTGGTCACGTTCCAGAAGACTACCGTGGAGAACATCCTGAAAGCGCTGGAGAAGTCAAAAGAAGCTCCGTTTGACCGTGTGTTGTTCGCCCTAGGCATCCGGTTTGTGGGAAACACCGTGGCGCAGAAACTGGCCCAGCATTTCCGGAACATTGACGCTTTAAAAGCTGCCACGGAAGAAGAACTGATCTCGGTACCGGAAATTGGGGGGCGGATTGCCGCCTCGGTGCGTGAGTATTTCCAGGACGTAGCCAACCTCCATCTGGTAGAACGCCTGCGTCACCACGGCCTGCAACTGGATTTAGGTGAATTGGCCGTTATTGAGCCGCAGAGCGATAAGTTGGCTGGTCTTACGTTTGTAGTTTCTGGTGTTTTCACGGGTTATTCCCGCGAGGAACTACAGGACACCATCACGGCCAACGGCGGCAAAGTGGTCAGCTCCATCTCCAAAAAACTGTCTTTCCTGGTGGCCGGCGACAAAATGGGACCTAGTAAGCTGGAGAAAGCCACCACCTTAGGCGTGAAAATCCTTAGCGAAGCTGAATTTAACCAGATGCTGGCTTAACTAATACTTTTCGCGATTCTTATTTTCCTGATGCGTTTAGGGGCTGTTTTTCCAAAAATAGCCCCTAAACGCATTTTTCATTTTAAATACAGAAGCATCGGCTTTGGGCTGAGGACTTTCTTACCTAGAGGAACAATTTCTTGAGTAGGCGTGCTGGAGGTTACTTGCCGTTTAGGGGCTATTTTTGGAAAAACAGTCCCTAAACGGTAAGGCCACGGAATTTTCTTCCGTGGCCTTGCTGACACTAAATTAAAACAACTAAACCTTTCTCTATTAAACTGAAATGGGTGCAGATTGTTTAAAAATCTCTACTGGTTTTGCTTTGTGTTATAGAATTCTGAGCTCAATGCGGCGGTTCAGCTGGCGATTCTCTTCTGAGGTGTTGGAAGCCGCCGGTTGGGTATGACCGTAGCCCTTGGCTTCAAACAACGTGGCAGGCGCTCCTTTGCCCACCAAGTAGGCCACCACTGCTTTCGCCCTGGCTTCGGAGAGTTTCTGGTTAGCGGCCGCCTGCCCCACGTTGTCGGTGTGGCCGGAGATTTCTACCCTTATCTTGGGGTTGGCTTTCAGGAACTGAAACAGCTTGTCTAACTCGGTCTTTGACTCTGGTCGCAGCACTGCTTTTCCGGTATCAAAGAACAGGTTGCTGAGCACCGCCTTGGCCCCTTTGTTCAGGGGTTGCAGGTAAAAATCCAGTGCCAGCGGCGCCGTGGTAGAGGTAGCGGAAAGGTGTCGGCTTTCCAACACGTGACCTGGCGCAGTTACATACAAAGCGTAGCGCTGTTTCTGGTTTATCACAATGGTGTATTCACCGGTGCTGCCATCTGAGCTCACCTGCTGCGTGATCACACTCGCGGAGTCCAGGTCATATACCTGCACCGTGGCTTTCAGCGGTTTCTTGGTAACGGCGTCAAACACGCGCCCCTGCGCGAAAGAAGAAATTGTCTTCCCTTTCCAGACCTCGGGCACCTCAAACTGCAAGAGCGCCACCTCTACCTTGCTCCCTGCAGTGGTTTGCCCGGAGTAATAGCCGGTGGTATTGTCTGCGGAGATGAAGATGGAGCTCTCGTCGCGGTGCGTATTGAGGGGATGGCCCATGTTCACGGGAGTACCCCAGCCGTCTTTCTCCCGGTCTATTTTGAACAAGTCCAATCCGCCCATGCCGGGCAGGCCGTCGGTGGCGTAGTAGAGGGTGTTGCCGCTGGCGTGCAGAAACGGCGAATTCTCGCGGCCCGGAGTGTTCACCTTCGGTCCAAGGTTCACCGGAATGCTCCAGTTCCCGTCTTCCTGCTGCCGGGTTACCCATAGGTCTTCGCCCCCCTGCCCGCCTTTGCGGTTAGAGGCAAAGTAAATGGTCCGCCCATCGGCCGACAGGCTGGGCTGGGAATCCCAGGCGGCGGTATTCACATTACGACCCATGTTTTTGGGCGCACTCCACTCGTTTCCTTCGCGGTAGCTGATGTACAGATCACAGGAACCGTAGGAATCCTGGCGGTTGCAGGAGGTGAACACCAGCACCCGGCCGTCGCCGGACAAAGAGGCCGCCCCTTCGTTCAATTCGGTATTGATGTTCTTGGAAACCCCCACCGGAGCCTGCCACTGCCCGTTTTTTCGGTAAGCCAGATACAGATCCTCATGGTCTAAGGGGCCGTTGCCCTGGCGGGCGGTGAACAGAAGTGCTTGTTGGTCTGCGGTGAGCACCGGCGAGTACTGCAACCCGAACTGGTTCACCGTTTCCCCCAGCGCTTGCGGCTTGAACGGAACCGGCTCCTGCAAAGCCTTCTGGGCGAACTGCACATTGTTTAGTTGCCGGGTGGCGTGCTGGAATAAACGAGAACCCTTCTTGTTGAATTTCAGATAATGGGTGTAATAAGTAGCAGCCTCCTGATACTGCCCCCGCTCAAAAGAGAGATCTGCGTAACTGAGAAAGTCAGTAGACAAACCGGCCTCCACGGGCTGTTTGGGCAGCCCCCGGCGGTAATGCTGATAAGCTTCTTCCTGCTTCTGAAGCACCCGGTAAAGACTGGCCGCCCGCACGTAGGCTTCGCCGAAAGCAGTGTCACGCTGCACGGCCTCTGAGAAAGCCGCCAAAGCTTTGTCAAAGTTACGCCCTTGGGTGTAGCGCACGCCTTCCTCGTAGGCTTTCTGTGCTTTGCCGTTAGATGAGCCCGTGGCGGGCTTTTGCGCCAATGCCGAGCTGAATACCCCAAAAAAGAAGAACAGGAAAAAGCAAAGGCGGGCTTTCTTCAACATAGATTATGGTATGTTCAGGAATTTATGGGTTTGCAACGAAATCCGCCACTTAGGGTTTTCTTTCACATAATCCACAATGAGCGGCATCATCTGGGGGGCCTTGCTCCACTCGGGTTGCAGGTACAGGCGGGTGTTAGGCCCTACCTGAGCGGCATGTTCCTCGGCCCACGCAAAATCGCTTTTGTTGAACACAATCACTTTCAACTCCCCGGCATGGGGCAGGACGCTGGCGTGCGGACCCTTGAATTTCTTGGGCGAAAGGCAGATCCAGTCCCAGTGGCCGCTCAGAGGATAGGCGCCGGAGGTCTCAATAAACGTCTGAATGCCCCGTTTCTGCAGTTCTGAGGTAAGGTAGTCCAGGTTGTAAAGCAAAGGCTCGCCGCCGGTCACCACCACCGCCTTGCCCGGATACTGCTCGGCCTGCTGCACAATCCAGTCGGTATCGGTGAGCGGGTGCAGGTTGGCATCCCAAGATTCTTTCACGTCGCACCAGTGGCATCCAATGTCGCAGCCCCCTAAACGGATGAAGTAGGCGGCTTTGCCGGTGTGGTAGCCCTCGCCCTGAATGGTGTAAAAGTGCTCCATCAAAGGCAGCTTGGTGCCGTCTGTGGGTACCGTGTGGATGGAGGCGATTTTAATATCTAAGGTTGTTTCCAAAATCTAATGTCTGATTTACCGTTTAGGGGCTCTTTTTCTGAAAATGCCGCCTAAACAGGATGTATGTTCTACGCCAACAAGCAGAAGCAGGTATAAGTTGCGCCCAGGCCCTGCCTTTCCGCTTTAGGCAATGTATAATCAACTGCAAAGGTAACTATTCCCGGGCAGAAAGCGCAGATCTGCCTTTTTAGGCAGCAGGGCACGGTTGAATAAAAATTTTTCACCTTTTACCATTGATCTTTCAGATATTTTCAGATATTGCCACCACTAATGAGCAAAATTCACAACATAGCGCCTACCTCTCCTTCCTATTCCTTACAGGAAACGGCCCTGATTGTTTTTGCCTGCACCACCATTACCGGTATTTTCACGATTACCCCTCCGGGGGTATAGCTGCACATATCGTCCTTTCCAAAGGCCAACTCCAAGGTGGCCTTCGCGGCCTGCGGCCCATTCTCATCGTACAGTTTATCATTCTTACAGCCTGAATTATGTTGGTTTTAAAATTTGGGGGCACTTCTGTAGCCAACGCCCAAGCCATCCGTCAGTTAATCTCCATCCTGCAGAAAAAGGAAAACCCCAGAATGCTGGTAGTGGTTTCTGCCATGTCTAAAGTGACTGATCTGCTCATTAGCCTTTACCAGAAGGCGGCCACGCATGATGCTACCTATCTGGAGGCGCTTGCGCAACTGGAAGCCAAGCACATGGCCGCCATTGAAGAACTGGTGCCCATGAGCCAGCAAATTGAGATCAAAGGGCGCATCAAAATTATCTTCCGGGAGCTGGAAGATGTATGCCGTGGCATCTATCTCTTAGATGAACTCAGCGACAGCACTAAGGCCCGGGTCATGGCCTACGGGGAACGGATGTCTTCAGCGATCATCTCTGTAGCGCTCCAGCACCACGGCCTGCCTAATACTCTGGTAGACAGCCGCGACTTCATTGAGACCGACGCCAGCTACCTCAATGCCAAGGTAAACCTTAAAGCTACTTACGCCCGCATGCAGGAACGCTTGCCCCAAGTACCCTTGATTGTGGCCCCGGGCTTTGTTTCCCGCTCAGCGGAAGGCAAAACAACGGTGCTGGGACGAGGCGGTTCTGATTACACCGCCTCTTTATATGCCGCCGCCTTACACGCTGATGTTCTGGAGATTTGGTCAGACGTAGACGGCATGTACACCACTGATCCACGTAAGGCCAGCGCCGCCTATTCCATTGAGGAACTAAGCTATGAGGAAGCCATGGAGCTGGCTTACTTCGGGGCGAAGGTGCTGTACCCACCCACCATTGCCCCATTGGTCACCGCTGGTATTCCGCTGGTGCTCAAGAACACCTTCAACCCAGACCACCGGGGAACCCTCATCTCGGCTACTCCCACTCCCAGCCCTTTGGCCGTGAAAGGAATTTCCTGCATTGATCACATGGCGGTGCTCACGGTGAGCGGCAGCGGCATGATTGGCGTGCCCGGCGTGGCTATGCGTCTGTTCAAGGCGGTGGCTTCTGAGAACATCAATATTTATTTCATCACGCAGTCTTCCTCTGAGCAGAGTATTACCATTGGCTTGGCCGAGGCCGAGGGAGAAAAAGCCGTGCAGGCCATCTCCGCGGAATTCGCCGCTGATCTGGCACTGGAACTCCTGAACCAGGTGAGCCTGGAAACGCCCATGAGTATTGTGGCCCTGGTAGGAAACGGCATGATCCAGAAACCCGGCGTTGCCGGCAAGGCTTTCTCCCTGCTGGGCGAGCACGGCATAAACATCCGCGCCATTGCGCAGGGCGCCACGGAACGCATCATTTCTGTGGTCCTGAACTCGGCAGACGCCGAGAGAGCGGTCAACCTGCTCCACCAGAAATTTTTCCTCTCCGTACCGGAATCTTCAGAAGCCGCTCTGGCCTAACAACAAATACTATATGAATTCAACTGACTTTGTCAAAGCCTACGCCCCCGCCACTGTGGCCAACGTCTGCTGTGGCTTTGATGTACTGGGCTTTGCCTTAGACCAACCCGGCGATGAAGTCTGGGTAAGAAAAACAGAAGCACAAGGCATTACCATCTCGGCCATCCATGGCATTGAAGGCCTTTCTGCCAACCCCGCCGAGAATGTGATTGGCGTAGTGGCCCAGAAGATGCTGGAGGCCCTGGAGGTGCCGCATGGGCTGGAGATGCAACTGCACAAAGGCATGCCCGTGGGCAGCGGCCTGGGTAGCAGCGCCGCCAGTTCCGCAGCCGCCGCCTATGCCGTGAATGAATTACTGGGCAGTCCGTTCAGTACCAAAGAACTGGTGGTTTTTGCCATGGAGGGCGAACGGAAAGCCTCGGGCTCTGCCCACGCCGACAATGTGGCCCCTTCGCTGCTGGGCGGATTCGTGCTGGTGCGTGATTATGAGCCGCTGGATGTAGTGGAACTAGGCGTACCGCTGGAGCTGTATTGCACCGTCTTATACCCCCAGATTGAGCTGAAAACCTCACTCTCCCGCCAAATCCTGAAACAGGAAATCCCCCTGAAGCAAGGGATCAGGCAGTGGGGTAATCTGGCGGGCCTCATGGCTGGTTTACTCAAAAAAGACTATGCGCTCCTGGGCCGCAGCCTGCATGATGCCATTTTTGAGCCGGAGCGTTCCATCCTCATTCCGCTGTTCAAACAGGTAAAATCGGCGGCCCTCGCGGCTGGGGCGCTGGGGGCGGGAATTTCAGGCTCCGGTCCCTCCATTTTCGCGCTTTCCGCCACCCGCGCCCAGGCCTTGGCCGTACAAGAGGCCATGGAAGCCATTTACAGCGGCAGCGGCATTGAGACCAAATCATATGTGGCCCAGGTCCCCGAACAGGGCGTTCGGCTGGTTGGCCACTCATCCTATAAACCCGCCCAACTATGAAGTACTACAGCACCAACGGCTCCTCCCCGGAAATGAGTTTTAGGGAAGCCGTCATCAAAGGCCTTCCCCATGACCAGGGACTTTTCTTCCCGAAGGAAATTCCCACCCTACCCGCAGATTTTTTTGACCGGCTCCCCTCCCTCTCCCTGCCTCAGACGGCGGTGGAAGTGCTCCAGCCTTACGTATCGCCTGACCTGAGCCCGGAGGCGCTGCGGCAGATCTGTGAGGAGGTGTTCACGTTCCAGATTCCGCTGGTAGAAGTGGAGAAAGACATGTACGCGCTGGAACTGTTTCATGGCCCCACCTGCGCGTTCAAAGATGTGGGTGCCCGTTTCATGTCGCGCTGCCTGCAGGCGTTTACTGGCAAGGACAAACGAGTAACCGTGCTGGTGGCCACTTCCGGTGATACCGGCAGCGCCGTGGCCAATGGCTTTCTGGGCCTTGAGAACATTGATGTGGTGGTACTGTACCCGGAGAACGGGGTGAGCCCGATACAGGAAATGCAATTCGCCACGCTGGGGCAGAACATCAGCGCGGTAGCCATTAACGGCACCTTTGACGATTGCCAGCGTCTGGTGAAAGAGGCGTTCACTGATCCGGAACTGAACAAAGCCAGAAATCTCTCTTCGGCTAACTCTATCAATGTAGCGCGTTGGCTTCCGCAGATGGTCTATTACTTCCACGCCTGGGGCCAATGGAAAAAGCTGAATTCTAACGCGACTGAGATCACTGTTTCAGTGCCCAGCGGCAACTTCGGGAATCTGGCGGCGGGGCTGCTGGCCCGGCAGATGGGCTTGCCCGTCACCTATTTCGTTGCCGCCACCAACCGCAACCGGATTGTGCCTGCGTATCTGGAAACTGGGCAGTACAGCCCTGCCCCATCGGTGGCCACCATTGCCAATGCCATGGACGTGGGCAACCCCAACAATTTCCCGCGCATTCAGGAAATGTTTGGGGCTAACCTTGAAAGCCTGAAGGAAGTGGTAAAAGGTTTCTGGGCCGATGACGAGGAAATCAAAGGCACTATCAAACTGGTGCACCAAACCACCGGCTATCCCCTAGACCCGCACGGGGCTATTGGATACCTTAGCCTGCGCCAACTGCTCCCCGAGCTGCACACGCCCGGTATTTTCCTGGAGACAGCCCACCCAGCCAAATTCAAAGACAGCATGGAAGAGGTATTGGGGCAGGAAGTGCCGCTGCCTGAGCAACTGAAGGCGTTCCTGGGCAAACAGAAACAAGTCACCGAGCTGCCTAATGACTTTGCCGGCCTCAAGCTGCTACTCATGCAGGAACACAAAGAAGGAACGCTATAAGCCGCTTCCCGTTTAGGGGCTGTTTTTCGAAAACAGCCCCTAAACGGGAATAGCCGGATTGTAAGCCTAACAGACTACAACTGACTCTTCTATCACAAGCTCAAGAAGTGACTTATTACAGAACCTACCCCTCCCAGAGGGGAATTCATGCAAATCATATTACAAGAAGTAGCTGTTGTGAAAATTGCATCCAAAGCCAATCAGTTCTCCCAAGAGGAGTATTTTGCTCCTCTTGGGAGAACTGAGGTGGGTTAAGTAAGTAGACGAACCGGAGCTAGAAGCTTCATAAATAGTGGTTCCCGTTTAGCGGCTCTTTTTTGAAAAACAGGCTTAAAACAGGAAAGCCCGCTGCTTATGGAGGCAACGGGCTTTCCTGTTTCTATAGATGCTTAGGAATAAACTTCTTTCTTGGCGGCTCTAAGCGTGTTCTTCAGCAGCATGGAGATGGTTAAAGGACCTACGCCGCCCGGCACTGGGGTTATGTAGCTGCATTTGGGAGCAACCTCTTCAAAGGCCACATCGCCGCGCAGGCGCCAGCCTCTTTCGCGGGTGGTGTCTGCTACGCGGGTGGTTCCCACGTCAATTACCACAGCGCCTTCCTTCACCATGTCGGCGGTGATAAGGCCGGGTTTGCCTACGGCCACGATCAGAATATCGGCTTGCCGGGTATGATGGGCCAGGTCTACGGTGTTGCGGTGGCAGATGGTCACGGTGCTTTCGCCGGGGATGGTGCACTTGCTCATGAGAATGCTGATGGGCGTACCCACAATGTTGCTTCTCCCTACCACTACGCAGTGCTTGCCCTTCGTTTCAATATTGTAGCGCTCCAGCAATTGCATGATGCCGTAGGGCGTGGCGGGCAAATAGGCCGGCAGACCAGCCACCATGCGGCCCACGTTCACCGGATGGAAACCATCTACGTCTTTGCGGTAGTCCATCACCTCCAGCACCTTGTCTCCGCTGATATGCTTGGGGAGCGGCAACTGCACAATGAGGCCGTCAATGCTGTCATCGGCGTTGATTTCCTTTATCTTGTTGAGCAGTTCCTCTTCCGAGATGGTGTCCTCATAGTGCAGCAAAGTAGATTCAAAACCAACGCGCTCGCAGGCCAGCACTTTGTTGTTCACATAAGTCATGGAGCCGCCGTCTTGGCCTACCAGAATGGCCGCCAGATGCGGGGCTTTGCCGCCCTGCTTTTTGATTTCCGCCACTTCGGCGGCTATTTCACTTTGAATGGCTTCTGAGGTTTTCTTTCCGTCTAAGAGAGTCATGGATACAGGAAAAAGGAAGAGTTGAAACGAAAGCCAAAATTAAACGCCTTGGGGCAAAGTGCCTCGCTTTTTCGCAGATATTTAAGAACATGAATATTATGCGGCGCTAAAAAGCAAAACCCGTTTAGGGGCTGTTTTTGGAAAAACGGCCCCTAAACGGGTTTCTCAAGTTCAATGCTAGAAAACCTTAGTGAGCGTCTACCGGCATTTTCACGCCTTTCTTGAATTTTTGCAGGTAGAGCAGTGGAATAGAGCAGAGCATGATCATACCAGACACCCAGAACGCATCTGTGTATGAAAGCAGCGCGGTCTGCTTCATGACCATGCCCTCAATGGCTTTGTAGGCCGCCTTCTGCGCATCCATGAACGAATAACCTTTGCTCATGAACGTCTGCATAAGGCCGTTGAAACGCTGGGTGAACGCGGGGTTGTACTCATTGATGTTCACCAGCAGGTTGTTGCGGTGCACGCCCTGGCGCACGTGGATGAGCGTGGTGAGCGCGGCAATCCCGAAGGAACCGCCCAACTGGCGCATCATGTTGTTGAGACCGGTGCCCTGCCCTATCTCGGCCCCTTTCAGGTCCTGAATGGCCAGCGTGGTCAACGGCACGAACAGCAAGGACATACCGATTCCCCTGATCACCAGCGGCCAGAAGAAGTCACTGGTGCCCGAGGCCAGTGTGGATTGGTTCATCATCTGCGCGAACACGAAGAACAGGAACATTCCGCCGGTGGCCATGAACTGGGCCGGAATGCCCTTCTGCAGCATCTTGCCCACAAAAGGCATCATGGCAATGGTGAACAGACCGCCCGGCAACAACAGCTCCCCCGACTGCTGCGCCGTGAAGCCCAGCAAGCCCTGCGTGAACACCGGGAACACGAACATAGAGCTGTATAACCCGAAGCCCAGCACAAAGGAGGTGAACATGCCAATGGAGAAGCTGCGGTGGCGCATGATCTTGAAATTCACCACGGGGTAGTCAATGCTGGTCTCGCGCCACACAAATAGCAGCGCCCCCACAAAGGCAATGGCACTCAAAACCACTATATAGGTAGCCGAAAACCAGTCTTCGCTCTCGCCTTTCTCCAACACCGTCTGCAAACAACCCACTGAGATAGCCAGCAAGGCAATACCCCACCAGTCAATGGGTTTGCCGCTTTCCTCCTTGGGGGTTTTGTTGATGAAGAAGTATGTAGCCAGCGCAGCCATGATGCCCACCGGAATGTTCACGTAGAAAATCCAGGGCCAGGAGTAATTGTCTGTGATGTAGCCGCCAATGGTAGGTCCCAAGGTGGGTCCAACCACGGCACCCAGCCCGAACAAAGCGGTAGCTGTACCTACCTGCTCTTTAGGCCAGGTCTCCAGCAATATGGACTGCGCAGTAGACAGCAATCCGCCACCCGCCAGCCCTTGCATGATCCTAAACACCACCAGTTCATCTAAGGTTGTCGCGTTTCCGCAGAGGAAGGAGACAATGGTAAAGATGATGATGGACGCCATGAAGTAGTTCTTCCGCCCGAAACGCCCGCCTAACCACCCCGACATGGGCAGGATGATCACGTTGGCCACGGCGTAGCCCGTCACTACCCAAGCAATGTCTTCCAGGGTAGCGCCCAGGTTCCCCTGAATCTGGGGCATGGCCACGTTCACAATGGTGGTGTCAATGAGCTCCAGCAGGGAAGCCGTGATCACCGTGATGGTGATCACCCATTTTTTTAACCCTTTTTCCGCCATTGCCTATGCTTTGGTCAACACAGAGACTTTCACGCTCATGCCTGGTCTCAGCTTTGACAGTACTTCTTTGTTCGCGTTGATCTTGATTTTCACGGGTACCCGTTGCACCACTTTCACGAAGTTACCAGTGGCATTGTCTGGCGGCAGCAGCGAAAACTTAGCCCCGGTGGCCGGCGAGAAATTGTAAATGGTTCCTTCTACTTTCTCCTCTGGGAAAGCATCTACCACTATGTCCACTTTCTGGCCCTCCCGGATGTTCTCCAGCTGGGTTTCTTTGAAGTTAGCGGTCACGAAGAGGCTGTTATCGTTCACAATGGAGAACAGACTTTGCCCCGCCTGCACCAACTGGCCTTTCTGCACGTTCTTTTTAGAAACCATTCCGCTGGCTGGCGCCGTGATGGTGGTATAGGAAAGTTGCAGTTTGGCAAAGTCAACATCGGCTTGGCGTTGGTCAACCCCGGTATTGGTCACGGTTAACTGGGTACGGGTAGTGCCTACTTGCTCCAATGCGGCTTTGTATTGCTCCTGTGCCGCGTTAAAAGTAGCCTGGGCAGCATCACGGTCGGCTTTGGCCTGGTCAAACTGCTGCTGCGTAATGGAACCGTCCTGTATAAGGTTAGCGAAGCGCTTGTAATCTTGCTGGGCTTTCCAGAGGCGCACGCGGGCGGTTTCAATATTGGCTTTTGCCGTGGCGGCATTGGCGGCAGTGGCCGTGATCTGTGCCTGTCCTACGTTGGTGCTGGCGCTGGCTCCGCGTTGGGCGGCCAGGGCCTGTTCTACTTTGATGGCATAGTCACGCTCATCTAACTTCACCAGCATCTGCCCCTGGTTCACGTGGGTGTTTTCCTCAAACAGGATGCTGTCTACGTAACCGCCTACCCGGGCCACCACCGGACTGATGTCGGCGTCTATCTGGGCGTCATCAGTGTCCTCGTGCTTGCTCAGGTAGAGGTATTCTTTGATTCCGAAGAAGCCACCCACCAGTAAGATAACTCCCAGGATGATGGGAATTACTTTATTCGATTTTTTCTTTGGCGTTTCCATTTCAGGTGTTGAAGTAGTCATTATTGGATGATGTTTCCGGTTGATTTAAGTAAAGAGTAATAGGCTAATCCGGCGTCGGCTTTGGCCAATTCCAGGTTGATCAGCGACTGGAAGAGTTGGGTCTGCGCGTCTATGCGTTCGGTGGCCGTGGCTACTTTATTGGTGTAGCGCGATGCTTCGCTCCGGTCGTTTTCCTCCGCCTGGGCAATGGATGTCTGCAACAGGTCTATTCTGTTCAGGGCCAGCAGGTATTTCTGGTAATTCTGGTTTACCTCCGTCTTCAACTGATCAGTGGTGAGGTCACGGGTGAGGTCTACCTGTGCCCGCTGAATTCTGGCCTCACTCAACTTGTTCTTGTTCACCCAGAGGCGGTCAAAGTTCCAGGCGGCGGTTAGACCAATGGTGCCCACCGCCAACGCGCCGTTCTTAGGCGGGATAAAGCTGCCACTGGGATTGATATGGTAGGCATCTGCGGCGGCTACTAAAGCCGGTAAGGCATCTGCCTGGATGGACTTGATGTTGTAGTCTGCGGCTTTGGCGTTTAAGGTGAGCGCCTGCAGCTCGGTGCGGTTGGTGAGGGCGCTGTCTATGTAAGCAGTTAGTGAGGTAGTACGTCCGTCTGGGGTAGCCAGCTCCTCCACCACTAGGTCAGTGGCGTCGGGCAAACCCAGCAGCACATTGAGGTTATAGACCATGATCTTACGGTTGGTCTCCAGATCTGCGCCGGTCAGCTCCACGTTGCTGCGCTGCAACTGAAAGCGCAACACATCATTCTTGGTCACAATGCCCTGCTCAAAGAAACGCTGCGACTGCTTTATCTGACGGTTGATGGCCTCCAGATTCTGGGCTACCACCTTTTTGCTCTGCTGTAGTTTGTACAGGTTGAAATAGGCGGTGGTAATGTGGTAAGCTATCTCATCTTTGTCTTTCTCGGCATCTAAACGGGCCACCTGCGTCATCAGATCGGTAGACTCGCGGGCGTATTTGAGCTTGCTACCGGCAAAAATGACTTCCTGTAAAGACAGGGTGCCCAAAAACGCATTGGCACGCTTAGGTAAATAGATAGGGTCTGCCTCCTTAGACATTTGTAAAATGTTGGAAGGAATCTCGGCGTGGTTATACGTATAGCTCACGCTGCCTTTCGGTAGGGCTTCATCCCGAACCTGGTTGAAGCGGGAGACGGCCTGTTCTATCTTTGTCTGCGATAGCTTGAGCGTCTTGCTGTTCTGTAGCCCCAGTTGCACTGCTTCCTGTAAGTTCAGGCGCTTTGCCTCCTGGGCCAGCACCGGTTGCGTAAAAGCAGCCAGGAAGCAGATCAGAAACGTATAAACAGCCGATAGGACTCCTCGTCCCTGGGCGGGACGCACGGGAGAAACGTTATTTCTCGGTTTCATCAGTAAGTAAATAGACTTGTATATAATCTTTTAAGTAAGCGAGTAGGCGCGGCTTCGTTTCCTCCTGCAGCACCTGGTCATTGAAGAGGTCCATGCCCAGCATTTTAGAGGCCAACCGGCGGGAATTGATGAGGTAAAAGACGGTCCCGAATATGCTGGTCACGGTCATCTCAGCGTCAACGGCCCTGAACTCCCCGTTCCTGATTCCCTCTTCAATAATCTGCTGCACCACCTGGGCGTTGCCGTGCAGCACCTCCAGAATGTAATCAGATAAGTCTGAACCGGAGCGTACCACGGAGATTTCCCGGAAGATGATCTTATGCAAATATTTACTGGTGGCCACCCGGCCCACGTACAGCTGCAGAATCTGGGTTAGCTTCTCCTGACACGAGATGTCCTGCCGACAAATTTCCTCAAAGCCTTTCTTCATGCTGGACACCCGCCGCTCCACCACCGCCTTCAGCAGCCCGTCTTTGGAGCCGAAATAATAGTTGAGCATGGCCATGTTCACCCCCGCTTCCTGCGCCAGCACCCGGGTAGAGGCCCCTTCGTAGCCCAGCTCCCCAAACACCCGTTCTGCCACTTCCAACAGGTGCTCTTTCTTATCGGTCTTCTCTTTCTGGCTCATAAATTTAAAGCTGCCGCAAAGCTAATCAATCGATTGATTAAATAACAAACTAATCTTCTGATTTGTATCAGGAGTAGCAGATAAATTATTGAGGGATAGCTAAGAAAAATTTAATATTAACCTCATCAATAGGCGATAAGGCAGCTAAAAAGCCAGCAGAATTGTTTATACTTTTTGCTAGTGCTGGTTTGACGCAAATTCTGGAAAAAGAGCCGCTAAACGGAAAGAGGTGCTACACTACACTGTCAATGCCGAGCCTTTGGAATGCCTGGAACTGGTTGTAAGAAAAAGCTCTCCGTGCGTTTAGAGGCCGTTTTTCCTAAAACAGGCGCTAAACGCACGGAGAGCCTGCATCAAACTATACCCCTCTTCTCACAGAAAACAAGGCAGGAATGAATAAAGGGTCCCCAAAGGGAAGGCAACCTTAATAACTAAAAGTTTGCTCTCTTCTTAGCTACATTCGCTACGGTAGAGGCCGTTACAATGCCTGCTAAACCGGCAGCAATGGCAGTCATGATGAGATCATCTGGAATCATTTCGCGCTCCCGGAGCAGGAACCGCAGGGCAAAAACTGCTATAGTAATGAATGAAACCAGCCCCCAGTAACGGAAAAGAGCAGCCCATTGCAAGGTAGCCTTACCACTGGGCAAATGGATCAAGTCAATGAGAAGATAAAGCCCCAACACTACGCTGCTCAGGTATTGCAGGAGGTGGTACCCCGGCACCTTCATCCCGAAGAAGAGATAAGAGGTGGCCAGTAGGTTGAAGTTGTTGGCGGTCCAGCCGTAGTAGTGGGTGAAATCGTCGCAGAGCAGATGTGTCACTACGCCCAGAAAAGCCGAGGTAATAACCACCAGCCAGTTTTTCTTGAAATAAACCAGCCAATCAAAGCTTTTATACACCACAAGCTTCTTTTGCAGGAAGGGCGGCAGATGCTCAATAAAGGCGTTTCTCACCCAGCAGTGATACAGAAACGCCAGTGCCAGCACCACCGGAATATCAAAGAGGTAGATGCCTTTCAAGGTGTGGCTGATGTCTGTTTCGGCCCGCATCCTGAAAAAGAACTCAAAGTCTGGGGCCATGCTGCCCAAGGCCATCGCGGTTAAGGATACTTTGTCGCCGGGAACTGATTTAAAGGGCAAGACGACCGCGGCGTGAGAGAAAGTAAAGGGCATACATTAAGCTAAATCGATGCTGCAGAGAGCCAATACGTCAAGCAAAGGAGTAATTATGAACTGGATAGAAATAAAATATTAAAACTCTACTGCATCATATTACAATCAGTTATGTAAAATTAATCCATTGCCGCTACAGGAAATATATTTGGTTGGGCATTGATGTAATCAAATAGAGAATCTAAATCAGCTCTGGAGAAGGCAAATGCTGGCATTTGCTGTTTAGCATATTCTTTGAAGACAGTAATAGCCGCTGAATCCTTATCCTCCACCATTTTAGAGGAATTCAGCACGAAGGAATACACCCATTCTTTAGGGTGACGCTCCATCACGCCGTATAATGGTGGACCTACAATCACGGCGTGAAAGTCATGACATTGGGCGCAATTATTTTGAAAAAGGGTTCTGCCCGTTTGGTTATGAAGAACTTCTTCTACATAGCCAATACTACAAAAAGGTTCCTCCTCCACCGTTGCACACCATGGTTCATTTCTCCCTGTCAAGAAATCTTTATCCGTCACCAGTTGATACACCAATGCCCCCACTACCACCGTAAGCAGCAGCACGGCGGTATTCAGCAGCCAGGCAGCAACTTATAGCTTTTTCTGGAACATAGGCAGGAGAGGTTGAAACTGCGTTAAATGTAACCAAAACTGTTTAAAAGTAATCCTACTTCCCCATTTTGTCATCTTGGAAAGATCTTGTGGGCGAACGGTAGTAGCTTTACTTAAAAAGTCTTGGCAGTTCGCTCAAAAGATCCTTTCAGGATTACAATATGGGGAAAATCTAATACAAGTAATCTCCCCGTTTTTGGCCTCTTTTCTGGAAAATAGCCCCTAAACGTAAACATTCATACTTGTTCAGGTATTCGCTATAGTGACAAATGTAGGGGCAATCCCTTGTGATTGCCATTATAGGTTCACAACCGGATTTGGGCAACCACAAGGGATTGCCCCTACAAAAGAAAAAACCCGATGCTCGCACATCGGGTTTTTCAATCAATCTAACTTTAATACCGCTAAGAAGGCTTCTTGTGGAATCTCCACGTTGCCTACCTGGCGCATGCGTTTTTTACCTTTCTTCTGTTTCTCTAACAGCTTACGCTTACGGGAAATGTCACCGCCGTAGCATTTGGCCAATACGTTCTTGCGGAGTGCTTTCACGGTTTCGCGGGCGATGATCTTCTGCCCAATGGCGGCCTGAATGGCAATCTCGAACATCTGGCGCGGCAACAGCTCCCTCAACTTTTCGCAGAGGCGCTTGCCCCAGTCATAGGCTTTGTCACGGTGTACAATGGCACTCAGGGCATCTACTTTCTCGCCATTGAGCATGATGTCCAGCTTCACCATGTATGACTCCCGGAAACCGATCAATTCATAGTCCAGGGAGGCGTAACCGCGGCTGATGGTCTTGAGTTTATCAAAGAAGTCAAATACGATTTCGGCCAACGGCATCTCAAAAATCAGTTCCACCCGGTCTGAGGTCAGGAAGTTCTGAGCCTTCAGGATACCGCGCTTGTCCATACAAAGCGAGATGATGGGCCCAATAAACTCGGCCTTAGAAATGATCTGAGCCTTGATGAATGGTTCCTCAATATGATCTATGTAGTTCGGCTCCGGCATTTCTGAAGGGGCACTAACGGCAATCTCTTCGTCTCTGGTGGTGAAGGCCTTGAACTGTACAGACGGTACCGTGGTAATTACGGTCATGTCAAACTCGCGCTCCAGACGCTCCTGCACAATTTCCATGTGCAACATGCCCAGGAACCCGCACCGGAACCCGAAGCCAAGGGCCGCCGATGTCTCTGGTTCCCACACCAACGATGCGTCATTGAGTTGCAGCTTCTCCATGGAAGAACGTAGTTCCTCGTACTCGGTGGTTTCTACAGGGTAAATACCGGCAAACACCATGGGTTTCACTTCCTCAAACCCCTGAATCTGGATAGTGTCTGGGTTAGCGGCGTGGGTAATGGTATCCCCTACTTTTACTTCCTTCGCATTTTTTATTCCCGAGATCAGATACCCCACGTTACCGGCCCCCATTACCTGCTTAGGCTCCTGGTTCAGTTTGAGTACCCCAATCTCATCGGCTTCGTATTGTCGGCCGGTGGCAATGAACTTCACTTTGTCACCTTTGCGCAGGGTGCCGTTCATAATCCGGAAGTACACTTCAATACCACGGTACGAGTTGAACACGGAGTCAAAGATTAAGGCCTGCAACGGTGCGTCAGGATCTCCTTTAGGAGCCGGGATTCGCTCGCAGATGGCGTTCAGAATGTCTTCAATCCCGATGCCGGCTTTCCCGGAGGCATGGATGATGTCTTCTTTGTCGCAGCCGATAAGGTCAATGATCTGGTCGCTTACCTCTTCGGGCATGGCGTGCGGAAGATCAATTTTATTGAGCACCGGGATAATCTCCAGGTCATTGCCAATGGCCAGGTACAGGTTAGAAATAGTCTGCGCCTCAATTCCCTGGCTGGAATCCACGATCAATAACGCGCCCTCACAGGCGGCAATGGAACGGGATACCTCGTAGCTAAAATCTACGTGACCCGGGGTGTCAATGAGGTTGAGGATGTAGTCTTCCCCTTTGTATTGGTAGTTCATCTGGATGGCGTGGCTCTTAATGGTGATGCCGCGCTCGCGCTCCAGGTCCATGTTATCTAACAACTGGTTCTGCATTTCCCGCTCGCTCACCGACTGGGTAAATTCCAGCAGACGGTCGGCCAGGGTACTCTTGCCGTGGTCAATATGCGCAATGATGCAAAAATTGCGAATGTTCTTCATAGGAATCGGTTACAATCTCCAAAGATACAAAGAAAAGTGCGGCGGTGGAACGGGTTGGGCGTGGGTGGTGAGACTTTTTCTGGTGGGATTTGCGTTTCCGGGCAGTTTTTGGGAAAAGAGGCGGAAACGGAAGATGGTTTTATTATGAACGGGCTATATAGTATATTGTTAGTGTGATTACTTTTATCTCCTGGAAATGGGATGTAAACCGAGTTTTACAGGTTATACTTTAGTTTGTTCTAATTTGTAATATTTGACCGCTGCGCTAATCCGGCAGAAGAAACAGTAGAGGCTGGGGCTAATGTTGGGCAAGGGGCAAAAGCGGAAAGAGGTGCCGGAGAAGTGGGTAGAAAAACTAAAACTAACAATGCATGAACTTCACCTCGGCCGACGGCCATTGGCGTCATTCATACCAGGCCGTTGGCAGAAATTTTGAAATTAGACCTTATTAAACATGTTAAGGAATTTTTCGTATATTTCGCAACTCAAGAATGGAAGAAAAAGTATTTATAGCGCCTCGTCTATCTGGACCTCGTTTCGAGGACCATTCTTTGCCTGTAAACATTTTAGAGGACTTTACAGCGCTTGAAGATTTACTTGTAGAAATCGCAAAAGTCATTTATCTAAATGAAAACGGTAACAGAAAGCGTGTTCCAAAGGGATTTTCTGACGGTATATATTTAAAACTTGTCGACATTGAAGAAGGTAGCTCTGTTGCGAAATTTGCTATTGCAAGCGCCATTTCATTATCTTCTAGCTTACCCTTAGATAACGCAAACAACTTTACATATTTTGAAAAAGCAAAAGATAAGATTGTATCAATAATTGAATCTGTAAATAATGGTGATATTCCTAGAGAACCCGACTTGAAACTCTTGTCTTATTTTAACAAGATTGGAAAGAACTTACAGGATAATGAATCAATTGACTTTGGTTATAATTATATAACTAAAGTAAGTTCAAAAGCTATATTAAACAAGGCAACAAGAAAAAAAATATTGCTTTCAAGCGAGCAAAAGCAAGAATACACAGATAATATCAAGTTATTTGCTCTCGTTCCTGAGATTAATCAAGCAATTAATACATTCCAATTAGAAACTGAGGCAGGCAATATTAAGTGTCCATTAACTGACCAAATAAAGAGTACTGTTTTTACTGCTTTTAATGAATATAAAAGCAGGACATATATATCGCTTAAGGGTACAGCTTTATTTAATTGGAATGATAAAATTGTAGAAATTTTAGAAGTCGAGTCAATAGATGTATTAGATCCCCTTGATGTTTTCCTCCGTATTAATAATCTAATTAAATTAGAAAATAATTGGTATGAAGGTCAAGGCAAAGCTTTAAACAAGGAAAAGCTTATAAATTTTGGAGACTTTTTTAATTCATATTTTGACAACAAATTAGCACTTCCTGCGATTTTTCCTACCATTGAAGGCAATATTCAACTTGAATGGAAAAAGGAGAATAAAAATGTAATTGTTGGTATTGAACTGGAAACATTGTCATCAAATTTTTTCTACTATAATGACAATGAAGATTCTGATGAAATGGAAAGTCAAATGATATTAAACAATAAGGAAGGTTGGGCGATTTTAAATAGACTTATTGCAAAATATCTCTAATGGAAGACAAATTGCTTTTTCACAGACAAATACATCCGACATTTGTGGTCAATGACATAGTCTCATCACAAGCGTTTATTATTTCCTCAAAGGCATTTACCCCCTCTGAAAAAGATAATGACCAGTTATCAGTTTACAATGGGGAGAAATTTAGTGCTAGAGATTCTTACGACCACTACTCTAAGGAATACAATTCTTATGGAGTATTGTCATTATCTAATCCAGAAGTAACATCTACTGAACAAATATCTGTTGTAGATGATAATTTTCCATTTGATGGACATTCTTATATAGACTTTTCAAAAGTTACAAGCAAAAATCAAAAGACAAAGAAAGCAGGAAAACTACGTGATTTTGCAGTAAGTAGAGGTTGGACATATAAACCATAAATAGAAACAAATCTACCAACATTACCTTGCCAAAAGCGGGCGAATTTACTGGCATTTACCTCTACAATTAAATTAATTTTTACCTTTATACTCACCTCAGCTTACTCCCCACCTACGGTAAGCCCATCCTATGTTAGCGTTAAAAATTCTTTCATAAAAAAATATACTTAATCAGTATTGTTTGGCTAACAGCATGGAATTAACCCCCACCTCAAGAGAAAACTAATCGCTGCCATCAACATGACCTTGGACGGGATGTTTGACCATACCGCCGTGGACCCAGATGCAGAGATTCACCAGCATTACGCAGATTTGTTGAAAGATGCAGACACTATTCTGTACGGCCGCGTCACCTACCACCTCATGGAATATTGGCGGACTGTAGTGGAGAACCCCACCGGCAACCCCGCCACAGATGAGTTTGCGGTGACCACATGGAGGCAATTTCCAAGATTGTCTTTTCCCGCACTCTGCACCAGCTGGATTGGGCAAGCGCCACCCTGGCCACACGGGACCTGAAAGAAGAAGTGCTGGCGCTGAAAGGGCAACCCGGAGGCAACATTCTGGTAGGCAGCCGAAGTTTAATCATCCAACTACTGCAGTTGGGCTTACTGGATGAATTCCAGCTTTGCATTCATCCGGTCATCGCCGGAGGCGGAAGGCTTTTGTTTGAAACCAACCAGGACAGAATTCTTTTTAAACGCCTCCATACCAAAGAATTTACAGGCGGAGCTGTGCTGCACACCTATCGTTTAAGGTAAGCATACATACTTTAAGGACAATATAAGGCAAAAGCGGACGCCTACGCCATTATTTAAGAGCAAGAAAAAAGCCCTTTTACCACGTGGGAAAAGGGCTTTCTAGAAACAAATCGTTTGATGGAACAAGCAGGTTCTACTGCCGCCAACCACCGCCCAGCGCCCGGTAAATATTCACTACCGCCTGCATCTGCTGCATTTTAGTTTCCACCAGGTCAAATCTGGACTCCAAGGCATCGCGCTGCGTCATGAGTACTTCCATGTAGTCGGCACGGGCAGAGGTAAACAGATTGTTAGAGATCTCAATAGACTGCGTGAGCGCCTCCACTTCCCTAGACTTCAAGTCATAGCTTTTCTCCAGATTACTGATTTTAGCCACTTGGTTGACCACTTCTATGTACGCATTCAAAATGGTGCGCTCATAGTTGTACACCGCCTGAATCTGCTGGGCATTGGCACTAGCATACACCGCTTTGATGGCATTTCTATTCACCAAAGGCGCCGTGATATCCCCTGCCAGTGAGTACAGAATAGACTCCGGCTTGAACAGATATGTGGGATTGAACGCCTGCAACCCTACTCCTGCCGTGATGCCCAGAGACGGGTAGAACCGAGCACGGGCCACCTGCACGTCCAGTTTAGACGCCGCCAGATTCAGCTCCGCCTGCCGTATGTCGGGGCGGTTGGCGAGCAACTGGGCGGGCACGCCTGTCTGCGTCACGGCGGGCACTATGCTTTCAAACGCCTGCGTGTTCCGCTGCACGGGCTGCGGGAATCTGCCCACCAGGAAATTGATGCGGTTTTCGGCCTCGGTGATCTTCTGCTGAATCTCGTACTGCAGGCTTTGGGTATGCAGCACCTGGGCCTGGAACCGGCGCACGGGCAGTTCGGTCACGCGGGCGGCCTCCTTTTGCAATCGCACTATCTTGAGCACATTGCTCTGGATGTCAATATTCTGCCGCACAATGGCCAGCTGCGTGTCCAGGGCCAGCAGCTCATAGTAGGCTTCGGCAATCTCAGAGATGAGGTTGGTCACCATGAAGTTCTTGCCTTCCACGCTGGCCAAATACCGGTTCACCGCCGATTTTCTGGCGTTGCGCAGTTTGTGCCAAACATCCACTTCCCAGGTGGCATACGCTCCCACCAGATAATCCTGAAGCGGCTCTGGCATCTCTTTGCCGGGCTCAATGTCGGTGGTGGCTTCGAGGGCGCCAATGTTGGTGAACCGGGCCACTTTGTCCACCCCGGCCCCGGCCCGCAGCCCCACCGATGGCAGGTATTCCCCTTTTCTGATTCTTACTTCGTTGCGGGCTATCTCAATTTCCTGTAAGGTAATGTTCAGTTCCTGGTTGCGCTGCAAAGCCGTATCAATCAAGGCCGTAAGGAACGGGTCTGCAAAGAAATTCTTCCAGGGCACCTGCGCGGCGTTGGTGGTGTCCTGTGCGTTGGTATAATGCGCAGGTACGATTTTGTTTTCTGATTTCTGCACCAGCGTGGGAACACTGCACGCGGAATAGGTGAGGGTGACCAACGTTATCCCCAACCAATTCCTGATTTTTCTATTGAACATGGGTTTCCGTTTCTAGTGGTTGGACAAAATGATCGTTGGCGTGCACATAATCTTCGGTGAGGGTGGTTTCCTCCTCCCCTCTGATCAGTTTTCGGCCATCGGCCAAATGGCCGAAAATATAGTACAGACCGGGCACAATGATGACCCCGAAGATGGTCCCGAACAGCATGCCGCCCATGGCAGAGGCCCCTATGGTGCGGTTCCCGATGGCGCCTGCCCCCGTGGCGATAATCAACGGAATCAAACCCGCTATAAAGGCGAACGAAGTCATCAAGATAGGCCGGAAACGCACTTTGGCTCCTTCAATGGCGGCATCAAAGATGGAGGCTCCCTGCTGCCGTTTGAGCACGGCGAACTCCACAATCAAAACCGCGTTTTTACCCAGGAGCCCCACCAGCATGATGAGCCCAATCTGAGCGTAGATGTTGTTCTCCAGGCCCATGAGTTGCAGCAGCAGGAAAGACCCAAATACCCCCACCGGCAACGAGAACACCACCGCCAACGGAATAATAAAGCTTTCATACTGCGCCGCCAACACAAAATACACGAACGCCAACACAATCGCGAAGACGTAGATGGACTCATTCCCGCGGGTGGACTCGTCATAGGAAAGCCCTTCCCAGGCAATGTCATAGCCCTTCGGCAGAGACGTGGCCGCTACTTCTTGAATGGCCTGAATAGCGTCTGCCGTTGTGTAGCCTTTAGCCGGTAACCCCTGAATGGCAGATGAGTTATACATGTTAAAGCGGGTGATCTCATTGGGTCCTTGTGATTTTTTCAGCTTCATGAACGAGGAGTACGGCACCATCTCGCCCGCCTCGTTTTTCACGTAGAGCTTCAACAAATCAGAAGGCAGTCTTCTGAACTCAGGATCAGACTGCACATAGACCTTAAAGAACTGGTTGAACTTGATAAAGCCCTGCTCATAGGTACTGCCAATGAGAATGTTCAGGTTGTCCATGGCTTTGCCAATAGACACGCCTTTTTGCATGGCCAGGTTGTTGTCTATCTCCAGCTCATACTGCGGATAATTAGCCGCGAAGAAGGTAAACAATCCGGTGAGCTCTGGGCGCTTGCGCAGGTTATCCATGAACTGCTGGTTGATCTTGTCAAACTCATGGTAATCGGTATCGGTGTTTTTGTCCAGCAAACGCATGGAGAAACCTCCAGAGGAACCGAATCCCGGAATGGCGGGTGGCTCAAAGAATTCAACCACAGCCCCTAGCCCTTTGGAATTTTCCTCCAGTTCTTCCATGATTTCCTTCACGTTGTGATGGCGCTCAGACCAAGGCTTGAGGTTGATCAAACAGGTACCCGCGTTGGAGCCTCGGCCTTCGGTCATAATCTCATATCCCGCCAACGAAGAAACCGACTCAACCCCTTCAATTTTCTCACAGACCTTCTGAAGCTTCTGAGACACCTGGTTCGTTTTTTCCAGGGTAGAGCCTGGCGGCGTCTGAATGATAGCGTAAATAGTACTTTGGTCTTCATTGGGTATGAAGCCCGAGGGCAGAATCTGGTTCTCGTAGAAGATACCCACGCCAAAGGCCAGCAATACGCCAAAGGTCAGCCATCTTCTACTTACAATGGCTGTCAACAGGCGCACGTACCGGCCGGTAAGTTTCTCAAAGCCCCGGTTAAAACTATCTAAGGCTCTGGTCAGCAGGTTTCGCTTCTTGGCATGCCCGTGGTGGTTTTTCAGCAACATGGCACACAGCACCGGCGTGAGCGTCAAGGCAATAAGCGCCGAGATCACAATGGAGCTAGCCATGGTGATGGAGAACTGCCGGTAAAACGTACCCACCGGACCCGTCATAAAGGAAATAGGCAGGAACACCGCCACCATCACCGCCGTGATGGCAATAATGGCCCCGCTGATTTCCCCTAATACTTTTTTCACCGCACTGTACGGCGAAAGATGAGGTTCTTCCTCCATTTTGGCGTGCACCGCCTCCACCACCACAATGGCATCATCCACCACAATCCCGATGGCCAACACCAAGGCAAAAAGGGTCACTAAGTTGATAGACAGCCCAAAGAACTGAATCACGAAGAACGCCCCAATCAAAGAAACCGGCACCGCCAGAATGGGAATCAAGGTGGAGCGCCAGTCTCCCAGGAAAATGAACACAACCAAGGCTACCAGAATGAAGGCGTCGCGCAGCGTATGGATTACCTGCTCAATAGAGGCATCCAGGAACTGCGACACGTCATAGCTGATCTTGTAGTCCATGCCGGGCGGGAAGTACGGGCGCATTTCCTCCAGCTGCGCTTTCACATTGGCGATCACATCACTGGCGTTACTGCCGTAGTTCTGCTTCAGGACAATGGCCGCCGAAGGTTTCCCGTCCAGATTGGAATAGATATCAAAGAACTCGCTGCCCAGTTCCACTTTGGCAATATCCTTCAGGTGAATACTCTCCCCTTCGGCATTGGCCCTGATGATGATGCTCTCATATTCTTCCGGTTTGTTGTACCGGCCTTTGTAGGTGAGCACATATTCCAATGATTGCGCAGCGATACCAGAGCTTTGCCCAATGCGGCCTGGCCGGCCGATGATGCTCTGCTCTCCAAGGGCCTTCATCACTTCCTCCACGGAGATGTTATAGGCGCGCATGCGGTCTGGGTTGAGCCACACCCGCATGGCGTACCGGCGGCTACCCAGGATCTGCGCCCGGGCCACCCCTTTGATCCGCTGGATCTCGGGGATCATCTTCACCGTGGCGTAGTTGAACAGGAACTTCTCGTCCATGCTTTCGCTCTTGGAGTAGAGGTTCACGTACATCAACATACTGGGCTGCACCGGACTGATTACCACACCCTCGCGCTGCACCAGTTCGGGCAACAGCGGCATGACCTGGTCCACCCGGGTCTTTACCCGCACCACCGCATCATTGGGGTCGGTGCCCGGTTCAAAAATAATCCGGAGCGTGGCCTCGCCCGCACTGGTGGCATCAGTGGCGATGTAGCGCATGCCCTCTACCCCGTTAATGGCCTGTTCCAGCGTGATTAAGGTAGATTTCACCAGTACATCGGCACTGGAACCGGGGTAGGCAATAAATATATTGACGGTGGTGGGGGCAATGTCCGGGAACTGCGAGATGGGCAGTTTTTTGATGGCCAATGTGCCCACAAACACAATCATGACCGATATTACAATAGCGAATACGGGTCTGCGTATGAATTTACTAAACATGACTTTTGCTTTCTAAGGCTCCCAAACTACTCCGCGTACAAATTCAACTGTGACAGCACGGTGCGGGGCTCCACAAACTTGGTGTGGATCTTCTCGTTTTCCCGAACCAGCCGCAAGCCTTCCAGCAAAATCTTGTCTCCTTCATTAAGGCCCTTCTGCACTACAAAAATGTGCGGCAACTCAGCCGCCACCATAATCTCCCGGGAGCGCAGCACATTCTCTTTGTCCACCACATAGACATATTTCTTGTCCAGCACCTCAAAAGTGGCTTTCTGCGGAATGAGCAGGGCGTTCTTCATGGGCACTTCCATGATGATATTGCCCGTTTCGCCGTGGCGCAACAAGCCTTTGGGGTTAGGGAAAGTGGCCCGGAACGCGATGTTCCCGGTCTCGTTGTTGAAGTCGGCTTCAATGGTCTGCACCTCGCCCGGGTATTCGAACAGCTGTTGGTTAGCCATCTCCAACTTCACCTGGGGTCTGTTGCTGCTCTGCTGGGTAGTCATGTAATCCAGGTATTCGGCCTCGGGCACATTGAAATAGACCCACATGTTGCTGTTGTCAGAAAGGGTGGTGAGCAAATCTCCTTCGTCCACCAAGCTGCCCAACCGCACCTGGAAGTGGTCCATGATGCCGTCAAAAGGAGCCCTGATCTGGGTGAAGCCCAGGTGGACCTGCGCCAGGGAAACTTCGGCCTTGGCTTTGTTCAGCTTGGCTTTGGCCATGGCCAGTTCACCGGGCGCCACCACGTTGCTGGCCGCCAGTTTCTTGGTGTTCTGGTACTCAATCTCCGCGAAGCTGGCTTCGGCCTGGGCTTTCTGCAGTTCGGCCTGGTACATGGCGGGCATGATCTGGAACATGAGCTGTCCCTTTTTCACAAATTGTCCCTCGTCCACGAAAATTTTCTGCAGATAGCCCTTCTCAAGGGCCCTGATCTCAATGTGACTGCTGGACTTAATCTGGCTCACATATTCCTTGGTGATCAAGGTGTCTTTTGCTAAAGGGCTGGTGACCAAAAATTCAGTCTCCTCTTCTTTGTGTTCTTTCTTTGATTCGCAGCCTGTCTGGAATAATACCGCGCACAGGCTCATGAGCATGAAAACTCTCTTCATGACAATGATTGATTATGGATAATAAGTAGGTAGTGAAATAGATGCGAAGGTGTATCTCAGATACACAGATGCCTGGCCCAGCAGCAAACGGGGCAAGGACAAAATAGAAAGGTTGAAGAAATGCTAGGGCAATACAGTTGCCACAAACGCTGATGTTATCCCCAATCCTGAATAGACAGAATTTGCCCTAACTTTCAAAATTAAAATATTGGGAATTTATTTCTGCCACAAGGTTGCTGGCAGTGAAAGAGAGAGGATGTAGGCAATGGAAGCTGCCCAACTAAAGTTGGATCAAATGCGGAAAACCAGGAAGAGAAGGTACCATCTCCGGTAGATGGAATAGGCAATCTGCTGACATAAAAGCAAGATCTGCTTGAGATTGCCTAAGAGAAAAGCGAGAATAAAGCCGTAATAAAGCGCGGGAAGAAGATCAGCGCCGCCGAACGAGTCTTTGACTCTTTCTGACTCCTCCTCTTCTACCTGGTTTTCTGTACCGGCAATTTTATCAATTGCCTTGTCCACTTTGGTAGGGGAAGTGCTGAGGATAAAGTTTGTGTCAAGCTGGAAAAGGCCAACACTGGCTAAGGTAGCAGCTTTCTGCTCCTTGGCAGGAATATACAAAGAGCCCTTCTGCTGCACCTGTGCAGGCAGGTGGTTGTACCCTCCTAAAAAAAGGATGGTCAGCGACAGAAGATATGTTACAAAAGCCCTTGTCATTGTGCGGCAAAGCTACGCTAGGTAATTTTCATTGGCAAACGAAGTGTACTAATTATTTATTAGGCTGAAAATGTGGCGGTTAAGCAAAAAAAAGCAGGACCAGGAAGAAAGCTTCCCAGTCCTGCTAATAAATATGAGGGTCAGACTTATTTGGATCGTTTAAGCATTCCCTTCACCAGCACCACGATCTTCTCGATCACGAACCCCAGGATAATTCCAAAGATGGCGCAGGCCACTACTTTCGCCAGCCAGGCCAGAACGGGAATATCAGCCAAGGCATGCTCCATGGCTTCCACCAGATGGTGCAGGAACGGAATACCGTGAATCACAATCTCCGCCCCCACCCAAAGCATGGCAGCCGTTCCCACGTAGCCCAGAATACTGAGAAAAGTGGGCATAAATTTCACAATGTTCCGGCCCAGTTGCTGGGTGGAGGCATTTTTCTTCTTGGCCAGGTGCATCCCAAAATCATCGGCTTTCACAATGAGGCCCACAAAACCGTACACCGCCGCCGTAATGAAAACCGCCACCGCCAGCATCACCGCAATCTGGGTCACCAGGGGTTGATCAGACACGGTGGAATAAGTGATGGCCACAATTTCTGAAGAAAGGATCAGATCTGTGCGGACGGCGCTGGTCACGCGCTCTTTCTCCAGTTCTTCGGGGGTAATCACTTTCACCTCGCCGGTACCGTGTGTTTCCTCCGCGTGCGGCACAAACATAGAGTGCACCTTCTCATAGCCCTCAAAACAGAGGTAAGCGCCACCCAACATTAAAATAGGAGTAATGGCAAAGGGCGCGAAATACCCCAGCACCAAGGCCGCGGGCGTTAAGAGCAGGATTTTATTGAACAGTGATTTTTTGGCGATCTGCCAGATGATGGACAGCTCCCGCGAAGGGTCTAGCCCCACCACGTATTTAGGCGTAACGGCCGTGTCATCTATTACAATACCAGACACCTTACCCGTGGTTTTAGCCACCTGCGTAGGAACGTCATCTAAGCTTGCCGCACTGACTTTTACCAGTGCCGCCACATCATCTAATAGGGCGAGAAGACCTGAGGGCATTTTCTATGTTTAAGTTGAAGTAATCTTTTCCTGTTTCAAACTTGTCTGGACATCTCTCCCCTCCTGCCTTAGATCCATTAACCGTAGTTTTCCAGAACTTCGGCTAATCCATGTGTCTCTCTCAAACGTCCGCATAAATATAATCCGGCATATCCAGAAACAGAGAGGCCGAGCCATATTTTTAAGGCGCTCCGCAGTTGAGTTGGTACAAACTCCTTCAACAGCAAAACAGGCAACTTGCCTCCTGTACGTCTTTCCCGGGTCTGCGTTAACCGTCGCGCCTTTAAAGAGGTGCTCCTACCGGAGGGAATCTTTGATTTCAATCTAACCCGCAGGAGAGATATTCACGTTTAGGGGCCGTTTTCAGAAAAAGAGCTCCTAAACGGGAATGCAATTTTTATTTAAGAAATTCTCTTCTTCTGCGTCATCACTTGGCAGGGTCTGGCGTATATGCCTCAGATTGAAGAGCCATGGAACAGAACGCAGAGACAAAACAGGAAGGAACGGCCTCTAAAGGCCAGGGGATGGCGCAGGTGGTGGAGCGGAACATCCGGGCATTGTTAGACCGACGGAAAGCGGAGGAAAAGCAGCGCACCTCCTCAGAGCGCATCTCAGATGCCATCACCAGCTTTACCGGCAGTATGTTGTTTGTGGTGCTGCACTTGCTGCTGTTCGGGACGTGGATTGTCTGGAACCTGGGTTGGCTGGGTCTGCCGCCCTTTGATGAGTCTTTTGTGGTGCTGGCCATGTTTGCCTCAGTAGAAGCAATTTTCCTCTCCACCTTCGTGCTCATCAGCCAGAACCGCATGAATATACAGGCCGATAAGCGCGCGGATCTTGACTTACAGGTAAGCCTGCTGTCTGAACACGAGATTACCCGCCTGGTGACTTTGGTTTCAGCCATCGCCAAGAAGATGGGTATTGAGGAAGCCCACGACCCCGAGATTGAGGAGCTGATGAAGAACGTGCACCCCGAAAAAGTGATGGATACCATGGAGCGGCACCAGCAGAAACAGAAAAAAAATTGAATTACGTTTAGGGGCTGCTTTTGAGAAAACAGATTGAAAACGGAAAATCTATCCCTCTCAAACTTTTATTATAGAGTATCAGTGACTTCAAACGTAAAGGTTTGGGAGCCAGCCACCCCCTCTTTGGTAATGCCCTGAATCACTCCTAGGTATTTGCCTTTTTTATCTGAGGTATAAAAAGAAAGTGCACCCTTGCCATTATTGTTAGTTGTGAGATCTGTTGCCCAGTACAGCAGGTTTCTAAAATCTGGTTTTCTGCTTGCAATTTGCTGCTGCTGCCCCTCATACCTAGGTGCAAAGAATTCCCGTTGTTGCTGCAGGCCTTCAAAGTCAAAAATAAAAACATTTGGGTCTAGTTCAACTCCGTTCAAGTTGCCTTTGTAGGTTCTAATGCTCAAGATGCCGAAAAAGGTAAAATCGCCCATCATGTACTTTTTATTAACTACTTCAATTCTTTTCACCAGTGCAGAAGACATGGCGGTAATTTTTCCAGCGTTGAAAATGGGCAGCCCGTCTACCAGCAGCAAGGGTTCGTTTTCAAAGTATGTTTGGCGTCTAGCATCTGCTACGTAGAGGTGGTTTTTTTGGTCAGCTTTTCTAACAAGCACTTCTGGCATGTATTCTTTGAAAGAGTCTTCTAAGGTAGGGAATGGCGTATATTCTTTCAGTACGTACTTTTTATCTGGGGTGCCATAAAAAGGCAAGGCGTCTACAGACACGGGCTTAGAAGCTGCAAAGGAAGGGGTGTAATGAAGGGCCTGCACCTGTGCATGAATGCTGTGCCCTAAGAGACTTTCCTGCCGCTTGACCGGAAAAGCAAAAATAGGAAGTTTCCAGGTTGAGTAAGCTGTGGCATACGGGTTCTGCAACTCGGGAGCACTCTCACTTTTATAGTTAGGGGTGGCTGTCTGCCAGACAATCTCCCGCTTTCCATAAAATGGGTGCACATTGAACTGCACCTCACCCCGCTTGTTACTTATGCCACCGTAGAATTGCGGCAACGTATCTGGCACCGCCAGAAAAACAGGAATCCCCTTTGCCGCAGCCCCATTATTATCTGCTTTCAGGGTACCGGCAATTGTGAGACCGTCAAATTCTGGGGCATACCTGATAATAGGCAGGTTGTTTTGCATTACGTCTTCCCAATTGAACCTGCGCCACCCATGCGTGAGCATGAGATTGTCTACAGCTATGGCCGCTTCTGGTGTGTTATTGGAGAGATAATAACTTGGGGCCTCTATCTCACCTTTAAGTTCTGAGGTTAAAAAGAGATAGCTCAATAAATTACCTTGCGCCGGTGTTTGCAGTGAGTCCAGGTGGAAAACAGATACAGAAAGGTTAGCCTCTGCAGGAATGCCTTTTGAAAGAAGCGTAGAGATGTCAAGCTCTACTTTAGAACGGGAAGTGTATTTGCTTTTTGTGGTAGCAGCCTCTAACACCAATGTATTTTCTGGCTTTTTAAAATATAGCCGTTCACAAAGAGGTTTTTGATTCTGGTTAAAGAAGGTGAGATTGGAGATGCCGTCTCCTAATTGGTCTTTGTCAATGGTGAAAATTGCATGCCCGTTTACCATTGAACTGCCTTTTGCCACTTTGGCTATTTGCCTGGTATGTGCGAACAGATAAACCGGCTCCTGATTATCTTTCTGGGATGAATGAATGGTTACCCGCAGTTGTCCCTGCCCTATTTCCTGCACCTGCATGGTAAAGCCTTGGTCATGAATGGCAGGGATTTCTGTTACCACGGGTCTCCCTTTGGCTGGAAAAATTACTGCTCTGTAGTATTGGCCAGTCAAAGGCGTGAAGAAGAACGTACCTATCCCAAATTTTAACGGTTGGAATTTGGCCACTGTATCATTCTTTTGATTCACGATAGCCCCTTTAAAAGAAATGCCTTTGCCTTCAGGCCCCACAGCCCTTACCGCCACCTTGCTTTGCAGGCCCATCACCAGATTCCCCCCCTCCGGGAAAAACTGAATGTCATACCTTAGCCCATTTTCTACCTTAGCCTCTTCTTGCCCAGCTTCATAGATGGTATTGACAAGGGTAATTTTTTTCTCAAAGAAGAAGTCTGGGCTAAAGTTCTTCATCCAGAGTGTATAGGCCCTGATGGTGTAATGGTCTGAGCCAAGTGACAACGGCAGCTCCAAAGCACCTTTACCCATGCCTCCGGTTAAACCTACTTTGGCCTGAAGCACCGGCTGTTTATTTCTATCCAGCACCTCCACATAGGCTATTTTACTCAAAGCCAAAGGTCTATGGGTGGTCCCTTCTACATAATACACTTTGAACCACAAGGTCTCCCCAGCCAGATAATATTCCTGGTCTGTGTGCAGAAATAGCTTCTCATGCAGCACTTTAGGTTGAAATTGGTTGAATTGCTCTTCAATATCCTGGTGCAAGGTATTTTGCCCCATTGTCCACTGTGTAACTATCAACAGAAGAACGAGACAGAACATCTGCCTAATAAGATATTTCAGGAAAGCAGCCATGGGTACACCGTTATAAGATCTCAATTTATTGAATTATTAAGGTTAAGGCCCACGAGCCTCTGGCAAATTTTAATCTCCCCAAGGCCTGCGTTCTTTCTACCTTACTATTCTTGCGCTGGCGTTTTGGGGCTATTTTTTAAAAAACAAGTCAGAAACAGAAACTAGCTCCTCACTTAGCCCATGCGCGAAAAGCCGTGCTGTAGCAAGTTTTCCTGGGGTGTGGAAAGTGTCGTAAGTCAGTCTTCCTATTTCTGGGCAGTTTTCTTAAAACAGGCCAGAAAAAAGACCTGCTTGAAAAAGCTACTTCTTAAAGGGCAAGGCGCTTACCAATAACTGGGTTTTTCGCTTTTGCCAAATATTCTGCAGTCTACACATATTGCCTGAAGCCCCAGGAACATTGTGAAGGGCACGTTCTCTATCTCCCCCGTGATTTTACTAGTAGGTAAGAAAGCGCCTGAGCCAAAAGCAACCTGCAGACTATCTGGGTGATCTGGGGAGTATGTGCCATTACATTTATCTTTAGTCGGGAACTCGGGTAAATCTTCTTTTCTGATGAAAAGCCTCTTCTTTTGCGTTGAATATGCCCCCAGATAGCCTACTACAATTTCATTAGAGTCTGCCAAGTTCTGAATGTTACCTAGGGCCTCAGACGGCTGTGGATCAAAAAAACCACCCATTTCGCTTGTATTTTTTTTCATTCCCTGTAAAAAGAAGAATTCCTGTTGGCTTAGGGCATGCTGGGTAACCTCAATGCTATATTTGATTTTGGTGCGGCTGGTATGGTGGCCAAAGGCCGTAACCGGGAAGGAGATAGTGTCTTGAGACAAGCCCGCTGTAGAGCCCAACAATAAATCTGAGGACTTGCCATATCCCCAGCAAGTAAACATTTGTTCAGTCTCTAACGGAGTTCTTTCAATCATTTTGCCGTTTTCATACCGAAAGTAAGATTTCTCCACTGATTGTATTTGCCAAACATCTTCAAAGGTCCAGTGGTAATAGCGTGTATTATTTAAAGGGTCATGGGAATTCACGTAAATCCTGATTCCGTCCTTTTCCCATTTCCAAATCACCTCATCTATGGCTGGCGTGGCTTTCCCGGTTTCATACGTAGAGGCATATATTTTTCCATTCTTGGTTTTGATCTTGACCCGGTAGTTTTTCCCTGCCTCTAATTTCAACGGCTCTGATACATACACGCCTGCTGTTTGTTCCTGCATGGTGAAACCGGCATTGGCTCCTTCTTCCTCAATAGTTAAGGTGGCGCCGGTCTCCGGTTGCTGTGCTTCAGGGTCTTGCAGTGGCAAAGTTCTGGATAGTTTAACGGTGGTCACCGCTCCCTGGCCCAGGTTGATATACCCTTCCACAACCAGAAAACTCTTCTCAGTTGGCTCAAGTTCTGGGATGAAAGGCTCTTTACAGGAAACCAGCAAGAGCAGTGCTCCTAATATATAAAACGATGTGCTTTTCATTAGAACCTGATGTTAAAGTTGACAAACGGAATAGCCGCCCCAAACACAGAAAGCTTGTAGCCTTTCACCACGCCTTTATCTGAGGTGAAATACACTGAATAAGGATTCTTTCTGCCGGTTATGTTATATACCCCCAAAGTCCAGGAATTATGGGTAAGCTGCTTGAGCTTATGGTTGCCTTCAATGTTGAGGGAAAGATCTGTCCTGAAGTAATCTGGTATTCGGTAATCATTGCGACCGGAGTACAGGGTTTTCTGGGAGCCGCCGTAGGTGAACCGTCCAATAGGAATGGTGACCGGCCGGCCCGTGCTGTAGGTCATGTTCAGGGAGACGCTGAAGCGCCGGGATATTTTCTGGTTGCCCACAAACGTGACATCATGCGGTTTGTCATACGCCGCCGGGTAGAACTCCCCTTTGTTGATGAGCGGCCCCTGCGTGGCATCGTTCATCTGCAGGAAAATGCGGGAATATGTATAGCTGACCCACCCGTTGAAATTACCGGCCGCTTTTTTGACCATCAACTCCACGCCGTAGGCCTTGCCATGGGTAGAGACCACATCTGTTTCTATGTGCGGGTTCATGACCAGCACTGCACCGCTTTTATAATCTAGATAATTCTTCAGCTTTTTGTAATAGGTTTCGGCAGAGAGTTCCAGTTGGTTCGAGAAAAGGTTCTGGTACAAACCCAAAGACAGCTGTTGGCTTAACTGCGGCTTTATGTTAGGGTCACTGAGTTTCCAAATGTCTGTGGGCGCGATGGCGGTGGTATTAGAAAGCATGTGAATGTTCTGCCGCAACGTGTTGTAGCCAGCCTTCACTGAGAAGTTCTCTGTAAACGCATACCTGCCAGACATCCGTACTTCTGGGTTAGAATAAGTCTGTACCACTTCGTTCTCCCCAAAAGTTTTGGTTCCTGTCTTTGAGAATTCATCTTTGGGTAATTTGGCAGCATAAGTGTCTATTGATTGCGCCCCCAGATAGTTGAAAACAGAGAACCTGAGCCCTAGAGAAAAAGACAACCTGTGATTTACTGCGAAATTATCTTCTATATATAAAGCGCTTTCCAGTGCCTTTTCCTGCTCAATTTCAACTGGCAAAACCAATGATTCAGTGCCCATTGGCCGATACGTTCCCGGCTTCAAGTTGTAGTAGACAGCCCCAGCCCCCAAACTTAATGTGTGTTTTGGGTGCAGCTCATAGGTGAAATCTGCTTTGAGGTTGGCCTGGTTCAGTGAGAATGCAAGTTTGTAAGCCGTAATAGGATTTGCCTGGCTATAATTTTCATAGTGATAATGGTCTTGCCCAACGGTAAAGTTGCCGAAGAATTTACTGGAGAAAGCATGACTCCATTTTAAAGACAGGTTGCGGTTACTATAGCTGAAAAGGGTATCAGTGTTAAGGTTAGACGCATCTTTGCTCCAATAAGAAGTTACTGCCAATCTGTTGTTCTCATTGAACTGGTGGTTAAGATGCAGATTCACATCATAGAAAGAAGCCTTGCTTCCCTTATACCCAGAGTCATTAGGCAGCAATTTCAAGAGCCAATTCGAATACGTGGTGCGGGTCCCAAACAAGAAAGAGGATTTGTCTTTCATAAGAGGCCCTTCCAGGTTAAGCCTGCTAGTTAAGAGCCCTATTCCCGCTGAACCCGCTATTTTGACTTTGTTTCCTTCGCGGCTGTTAATATTCAGCACAGATGAGACCCGCCCCCCGTACTTAGCCGGAATGCTGCTCTTATATAGCTCCACATCTTTTATGATCTCTGGATTGAAGGCAGAGAAAAAACCAAAGAAGTGTGATGGGTTGTAAAGAGTGGCATCATTGAAAAGGATCAGGTTTTGGTCTGTTGCTCCCCCGCGCACGTTAAAACCTGTGGTAGCCTCCCCAACAGATTTCACGCCTGGCAGAGTCAGAATCACACGCAATACATCTGCCTCACCAAATACGGTGGGTACTTGCTTGATAGTACTCACGTCTAACTTCTCCATTCCCATCTGCAACTTCTTAATATTAGATTCTTCCTCAGCCTGCACCAAAACTTCTTTTAGAGCTGTGTTCGCCGGAAACAAGGCAATATCAAGTGATCCATTTGAAAAAAGTATTACCTGCCTTTTGGCATCTTTCATTCCTAGGCTTCTGATGGTTAAGGCCTGAGGGCCTTTAGGCAAAGTCAATGTAAAATATCCGTTCCCATCTGTAGCCGTCCCTGCCCCAGTCGTCTGGTGAAAGATGGTTGCCCCAATAAGCGGTTTCACAGTACCTGCCTCTTTCACGAAGCCTGAGATAGTAGCCCTAGCCTCTTGGTTCAAGCCCTTTACCCCTATCACATATACCTTATTCTCTTGTGCTGCGATAAACGCCGTTTTACCTGGTTCCAATGGTAGTTGCTGCCTGGCAACTGACTTTGCCTTGTCCACAAGACCTGCGGGAGCCGGAAAAAGATCAGGCGGAAGCGTCGTGGCAATTTCCTTTCCTCTCACCAGGAAAACATTCTGTTGGGGGTCAATGGCAAATTGGATGTTGGTTCCTTTAAAAGCTTGCTCAAGAACAGACGCAATAGGCTGTTCATTTATTTGAAGGGTAATTCTTATGTCAGCAAGTTGGTGAGGGTCATAGAAAAAGCGGAACGGCGTCTTTGACTCAATCTGCTGTACGAACTCTTCTATAGAGCTGTTATTCACCTGTAGCGTTACACTGCCAGATCGTTGGGCCAAGCTTGCCTTACTACTGAACAGGAAAAACTGAATACAAAATATAAAAAGCAGAAAATTGCGCATACTAAAATTATAATGATCTGTAATAGTCTGCCATCTTCACCAAGGCCCCTTCAGGATTTTCAGAGAACTTAACCTTTTCCCTTTTCATGAAGTGCAGCATTTCCATCTTTTTATCGTCAAAGGCATTTAGTAAACTCTTTTTATCGTTGACTTCTGTAAATACATTTCCTATTTTAATATAATAAGAGTTCATATCTTTAAAAGACGATATCTCTCCTCTGCCAGAGGTTAATCCTTTCTTTGATCTTTTTACCAATACTTGAACAGAATCATCATATAAGCAGTCATAGAATCCCGCAAAACCTTTTATATTTTTATTAAGGGGTTCTAAGTAGATGAAGCGGTGGTCACCTAAATAGAATTCTGTCACTTTCGTTTTAATTAAATTTATTACCAGACCTACTTTTCTGGTATCACCAGCAATAAGCTCATCTTGGAAAAGATCATACAGGAGCGGCACATTCTTGTAAATAATTCCTTCATACAGCAAACTCCCGGTCTGAAACGTAGAAGCCCCGAAATAAGGGTGACCTTTCCTTGAATCATAGGCGATGCTTATATACTCAAACCCGTTTAACAGATTGGCCTTTGGGGTTAAAGTATTTTCTTCTAGGTTTTTAGTGACACCAACATAAAAAGCACTGTCTTTTTTCTCTTGCGCTGTGCATTGAAGATAAAAAACAAATGCAAAGAGTAAAGAGACCAAATGTGCCTTTGCTGTTCTTTTCATAAAAGTAGATCTGTACTAATAGACATGAAGTAAAAAACTTAAGCAAACATATCATTATTAATGAGATTTATGTTTACTCAATCTTCTTGTTTCAGCGTAATTTCAATTACTAGTGATAATATCGTTAGATAGTGTTTCAGTATTAGGCGCAGGCATAAATAAAAAGAGAATACTGTTATTTATGCCTTTCTTATTATATTTTGAGGATTACCTTTTACCATTTATTTCAGAGTTCAACCTTTATCTCTATCATAACCCTAAAATCAAGTTTAGATACACTACTATATAAGCCTTTTTATTTATATAATTACTAATATGCATTATAGGGATGATTATTGTCCTGGTAGAGAAGCCAGAGTAACTATAAACTAATATTTTCCTCCTCCGGCTTCAGGTTAGGGAAGGCCCATTTCAGGCGCACCGCCAGCAATCTGATTACAATGATAATACCTACGGCCACGGTCATGGGTACCTCTCCGGGTACCGGCGCCAGGCGCATGAGCAGATAGGCTACCCCCCCGGCCAGACAGGCAGTGGCGTATATCTCGCGCCGGAAGATCAGCGGAATGTCATTGCAGAGAATATCGCGCACCACACCGCCAAACACTGCGCTCACCACCCCCATGACCAGCGCAATCAGCGGTGGAACCCCAAACCGGAGCGCTTTCTCCAACCCCAGAATGGTGAACATGGCAATGCCCAGGGTATCAAACAGAAACATGGTTTTGCGGTATTTCTCCACTTTTTGCCGAAAAAGAAGCGTCACCATCACAGAGACAAACACGGTGATCAGAAGCTTCTCTTCCTGCACCCAGACCGGCCGCACATCCAGCAGCACATCGCGTAAGGTACCGCCGCCCAATGCCGTCACGAAGGCAATTACGGAGGCCCCGAACGGGTCCAATTTTTTGGAAGCGGCGGTGAGCGTTCCGCTGATGGCGAACACAAACGTACCAATGATGTCAATGGCCGGAATGAGGGCAGAAACCGGAAGTTCAGAGATTGGAAGCTGGGGCATGAGCGTGGCAATTTGAACCTAAACTACGCAAAAGCGCCGGAAAGGAAACTACACCGGCTGAACGAAAGCCGTTTAGGGGCTGTTTTAGGAAAAACAGCCCCTAAACGGCAAGAGAGAGTTGTAGACACTCCCTCCTTTCTATCTGAAAATTCGTATTTTCGCCCAACGTTCACCAGCTAAGCTAACAAATGTCAGTTACAACTGTACAACCTTACAAACCGGTTAACCACATCCGCATTGTCACGGCCGCCTCTCTGTTTGACGGCCACGATGCCTCTATCAATATCATGCGCCGCATCATTCAGGCATCGGGTGCCGAGGTGATTCACCTGGGCCACAACCGCTCGGTGCAGGAGATTGTGGACTGCGCCATTCAGGAAGATGCCCAGGCCATTGCCATCACCAGTTACCAGGGCGGGCACCTGGAGTACTTCAAATACATGTATGACCTGCTCAACGAGCGGGGCTGCGGCCACATCCGCATCTTCGGGGGTGGCGGCGGCGTGATTCTGCCCACTGAGATTGAGGAACTGCACGGCTACGGCATCGCGCGCATCTACTCCCCAGATGACGGACGCGCCATGGGCCTGCAAGGTATGATCAATGACATGCTGGAAAAATGCGACTTCCCCACGGGGCAGAACCTGAACGGCGAAGCAAAGCATGTGAAAGACAAAGACATCAAATCCATTGCCCGCCTTATTTCCGCCGCTGAGAACTTCCCGGAGGAATTTGCGAAGGTGAAGAAGCAGTTGTTATCTGGTGTTGAGCAACAACCCGCCACACAAACTACTCCGGTCCTAGGCATCACCGGAACCGGCGGGGCCGGAAAATCATCACTGGTAGATGAGCTGGTGCGCCGTTTCCTGCTGGATTTTCCGGAGAAAACCATAGCCATCATTTCCGTGGACCCTTCTAAGCGCAAAACGGGCGGTGCCCTGTTGGGCGATAGAATCCGGATGAACTCCATCAGCAACTCCCGCGTGTACATGCGCTCGCTGGCCACGCGCCAAAGCAACCTGGCCCTGAGCAAGTACGTGCAAGACGCCGTGGACGTGGTGAAGGCTGCCAACTTTGACTTGATCATCCTGGAGACCTCGGGCATTGGCCAGTCAGACACCGAGATTATTGAGCATTCAGACGCCAGCCTGTACGTGATGACGCCTGAGTACGGCGCGGCTACGCAGCTGGAGAAAATTGACATGCTGGACTTCGCCGATATCATTGCCCTGAACAAGTTTGACAAGCGCGGGGCCCTGGATGCGCTGCGCGACGTGAAGAAACAGTACAAGCGCAACCACCAGCTCTGGGACGTGTCTGATGACGAGATTCCCGTGTTCGGCACCATCGCCTCGCAGTTCAACGACCCCGGCATGAACCGCCTGTACAAAGCCGTGATGGCAAAGGTGGCGGAGAAAACCGGAATTAACTTCAACTCTCAGATGCAGGTTTCCGGCGAGATGTCTGAGAAAGTGTACATCATTCCGCCTAGCCGCACCCGCTACCTTTCTGAGATTGCTGAGAACAACCGCAGCTATGACAAATGGGTGCAGGACCAGGCGGCTATCGCGCAGAAACTGTACGGCATCCGGCAGTCTATTGAAGCCATTCAGGCCATTGAGGTAGAAGATAAAGACCGCTTGATCAAAGGATTGGAGTACGCCTATGAAGAAACTGCTTTAAAGCTGGACGGCCAGAACAAGAAGCTGCTGGAGCAATGGCCCGAGAAGCGTCAGAGCTACAAAAACGAGTTCTACGAGTTCAAGGTACGCGATAAGGTGCTGAAGGTGAAAACCCACACCACCAGCCTCTCCCACCTGGAAATCCCCAAAGTAGCCACCCCGCGCTATGAAGCCTGGGGCGACTTGCTCAAGTGGAACCTGCAGGAGAACGTACCGGGTGAGTTCCCGTACACCGCGGGCGTGTTCCCGTTCAAGCGCGAAGGCGAAGACCCTACCCGTATGTTCGCGGGCGAAGGTGGGCCGGAGCGTACCAACCGCCGTTTCCACTACGTGAGCAAAGGCTTGCCGGCCAAGCGCCTCTCCACCGCGTTTGACTCCGTAACCCTGTATGGCGAAGACCCAGACTTACGCCCCGACATCTACGGCAAAATCGGGAACTCCGGGGTGAGCATCGCCTGCCTTGATGATGCCAAAAAACTGTATTCCGGGTTCAACCTGGCACACCCCATGACCTCGGTGTCCATGACCATCAACGGTCCGGCCGCCATTCTCACCGGGTTCTTCATGAACGCCGCCATTGACCAGCAGTGCGAACTCTACATCAAAGAGAACGGGCTGGAAGCCGAGGTGGAAGCGCGAATAGAGGCTATTTTTCAGAAATCTGGCCAAAAACGTCCGCGTTACCAAGGCGAGCTCCCTGAAGGCAACGACGGTTTAGGCTTGATGCTCTTAGGCGTAACCGGCGACCAAGTGTTGCCCGCCGAGGTGTATGCGCAAATCAAAGAAAGAACCTTGGCATCGGTGCGCGGAACGGTGCAGGCCGATATCCTGAAAGAAGACCAGGCGCAGAACACCTGTATCTTCAGTACTGAATTCTCTTTGCGCTTGATGGGTGACGTACAGCAGTACTTCATTGACCACAACGTGCGCAACTTCTACTCGGTGTCTATTTCAGGCTACCATATTGCCGAGGCGGGCGCGAATCCTATTTCGCAATTGGCCTTCACGCTGGCGAACGGCTTCACCTTTGTGGAGTACTACGTGAGCCGCGGCATGGACATCAACGCCTTTGCGCCTAACCTGAGTTTCTTCTTCTCCAACGGCATTGATCCTGAGTACGCAGTCATCGGCCGCGTGGCCAGAAGAATCTGGGCCAAAGCCATGAAGCTGAAATACGGCGCCAACGCCCGCTCGCAGATGTTGAAATATCATATCCAGACCTCGGGCCGCTCTCTGCACGCGCAGGAAATAGACTTCAACGACATCCGGACCACGCTGCAGGCGCTGTATGCCATCTATGACAACTGTAACAGCTTGCATACCAACGCCTATGACGAGGCCATCACCACGCCTACCGAGGCCAGCGTGCGCCGCGCCATGGCCATTCAGCTCATCATTAACCGGGAATTGGGCTTGGCTAAGAACGAGAACCCGCTCCAAGGTTCCTTCATCATTGAAGAACTGACCGATCTGGTAGAGGAAGCCGTATTGGCCGAGTTTGACCGCATCACAGAGCGCGGCGGCGTGTTAGGTGCCATGGAAACCATGTATCAGCGCGGCAAGATTCAGGAGGAAAGCCTGTACTACGAGACCCTGAAGCACACTGGCGAGTACCCTATCATTGGCGTGAATACTTTCCTAAGCAGCCAGGGCTCCCCTACTGTGATCCCGTCTGAGGTAATCAGAGCCACGGAGGAAGAGAAACAATTCCAGATCTCCATGCTGCAAGAACTGCATACCCGCCACGCAGATTCTGCTCCGGCGCACCTGAAGCACCTGCAGGAAGTGGCCATCCAGAACGGCAACATCTTTGAGGCCATCATGGAAGTTTCTAAATACTGCTCTTTGGGCCAGATCACCAATGCCTTGTTTTCGGTGGGAGGTCAGTACCGCAGAAACATGTAATTATGACGGCTCTGAGTGAAGACGTTTTAGTGCATTTTTAGAAAAAGGAGCCCCTAAACGGGTTCCTTTTTCTTTTTAACCCTTTGGCTAACAAGATAATGTTGCTTTCACCTAATGTTAAAATTTTGGTAATGTAGATCCAGAACGAATAGCAGAATTTTGCGTTATCAATATAAACCATCAAAGCTGCTCGCCATGAAAAAACTCGCCGCCTTCTCCTCTATTTTCGCCCTGGGTGCCCTGGGTATCTGGGTTTCTTCCCTGCTATCGCCGCACAATCTCAGCGTTGATCTCTCAGATGAGGACATCCATCTTTACCTCTAAGAACCACCTGCCCCACCACCATCTGTCCCCGCCCCGGCGGGGATTGCTGTTTTAGCCCCATCCTTTTCAGAATAGAAACCGTACCTTTAGGCAAAAAATAAACTATGGAATTAAAAGACCTTTCGCAGAAGATCAGTTACATCATTGGCAGAGACATGGCCGGCAACTTCAAAAAGCAGGGCATTGACATTATACCAGAAGCCTTACTTGAAGGCTTGAAGGATGCCATGGGGGGCCAGGCCTCACAACTGAGCCAGGAGGAAGTACAGTCTTCAATGATGCAGCTTCAGTTACAGATGCAACAGAAACAGCAGGAAATGGCCGGAGAGTCGGGCAAGAGAAATAAAGAAGAAGGCGAAGCTTTCCTGCAGGAAAATAAAGGAAAAGAGGGCGTGAAAACCCTGCCAAGCGGCCTGCAGTACGAGGTACTGGAAAGCGGCTCCGGCAAAACCCCAGGCAGAAGCTCCAACGTGACCACCCACTACCACGGCACGCTCATTGACGGCACCGTGTTTGATTCTTCCTATGAGCGCGGTGAGCCCGCTACGTTCCCCGTGAACGGCGTGATTGCCGGCTGGACCGAAGCCCTGCAACTCATGAAAGAAGGCGACAAGTGGAGACTGTACATCCCCGGCGACCTGGCCTACGGTTCCCGCGGCGCCGGTGCAGACATTGGCCCCAACGCCACCCTTATCTTTGACGTGGAGCTGCTGCAGGTGCACTAGTAGCTTTTGCTACATATAAATAAAGCGGCCGTCCTTCTTGAAAGGGCGGCCGCTTTGTCATATTTTGATTCAATGGTTTGAAGCTTCGTGCACCAGCCAGTGCAGGGCTTCCTCTATACTGGTAAAATAATTTATATTTACCTGATACTCCTGATGACCGGCCCTGAGCAGCGAATAGTCATTAATCATGTCTTGGTAGTTCTCTTCGCTCATAACATAGGCCACCTGTTTCTCCTCCAGCAGGAAATGGTTCGCCTCATTCTGCAATTGGGATTTAAGCCATTCCTCGGCCTCTGCCGAAACAAAGCCCCGGGAGGAGGTATTGATCAGGCATCGGTTTAACCGGCGTTTCTGAATCAGGTTTCCAACTGCCCTATACCCTTCCTGAAACTCTGGCAATGATACCGCCCTCTGCCAGTCTAAGATGGCCACCTGTTGGGTATCGTCTAATGAAACGTTGTACATATCTGTCTTCATTTCCGACATTTTCAATAAGAATCCTCTATCCAATTGACTTTGTTGATGGTGTGCAGGTCTGTTCTTTCCGCTGCTGTCACCCTAATTTACCCATTACTCTCTATCTCTACAAAACCGCTAGAGATTAAGTATGAATAGTCCTATTCCTGTTTCCGGCCTGCTGTTAATCCGCTCCTATATGATTAAAAGGGGCTTACGAACTGATTTCCGGAAAATAAAATAAAGAAGCAATGTGCTGGTAATTACGGTACGCCTGCTAAATTTGGCGCCGCTTTCAGAAGTTCTTTTTTCTGAGACACATGGAACCCTGGCCCAACAACTAAACGTGCCAAATACCTGTTTAAGGAAAAGCTTCTGGAAAGGTTAACTATCTATGACCTATGAACAACAATAGCCATGCCGCCCACCGTGTCTCAGGGGCCGGCTTACTTATCGCGTTGGGAATCATCTACGGCGATATAGGCACCTCCCCCCTGTATGTGATGAAAGCCATCATAGGGGCCACTCCCATCAACTCAACCCTAGTGTACGGCGGCATTTCCTGCGTGATCTGGACCTTAACGCTGCAAACCACCATCAAGTATGTGGTGCTCACGCTGCAGGCCGACAACAAGGGTGAAGGCGGTATCTTCTCGCTGTACGCTTTGGTGCGCCGGCATGCCAAATGGCTCACGGTTCCGGCTATCATTGGCGGGAGCGCGCTGCTGGCCGACGGGATCATCACGCCGCCTATCTCCGTTTCTTCGGCGGTGGAGGGGCTTGAGATTCTGTACCCGCACATTCCCACCGTTCCCATTGTGATCTGCATCCTCACGGTGCTTTTCCTGATGCAGAGCTTCGGGACGCAGATTGTGGGCAAAGCGTTTGGGCCGGTTATGTTTCTATGGTTCACGATGCTCGCGGCACTGGGCGTAATGTCTGTGGTGGCGCACCCTGAGGTTCTGAAAGCGTTTAACCCTTACTATGCCTATAATTTGCTGGTGAATTACCCGGGCGGATTCTGGCTTCTGGGAGCGGTGTTTCTCTGTACCACCGGGGCTGAGGCACTGTACTCAGACTTGGGCCACTGCGGCCGGGGCAACATCCGGATCAGTTGGGCTTTTGTAAAGACCTGCCTTCTGCTCAATTACCTGGGGCAGGGCGCCTGGTTGATGCAATACGAGGGGAAATACCTGACCAGCCTTTCGGCCACCAATCCTTTCTATGGCATCATGCCGGAATGGTTTCTCATCTTCGGGATTATCATTGCCACCATTGCGGCCGTTATTGCCAGCCAGGCCCTTATCACGGGCTCGTTCACGCTCATCGGCGAAGCCATCCGGCTGAACATGTGGCCCAAGGTGCGCCTCATCTACCCTACCAACGTGAAGGGACAATTGTACGTGCCCAGCATTAACTGGCTCCTGCTGTTTGGCTGCATTAGCGTGGTGCTGTACTTCAAGAAGTCTGAGAACATGGAGGCGGCGTACGGTCTGGCCATTACCATGACCATGCTCATGACCACCACCCTGCTTTGCTATTACCTCATTGCCAAACGCGTGGCCAAGATATGGGTGTTCCTTTTCCTGCTGGTGTACCTCACCATTGAGGGCTCTTTCCTGGTTGCCAACCTCATCAAATTCCCGCACGGGGGCTGGGTTTCGTTGGCCATTGGGTTCCTCCTGATTTCTATCATGTACATCTGGCTCAGGGCCTACTACATCAAACGTCGCTTAACCGAGTACGTGAAGCTGACCGATTACGTGCCTATGCTGCGTGAACTGAGCGAGGATGAATCTATCCCGAAATACTCCACGCACCTGGTGTTCATGACCAGTGCCGAACGGTCTACGGAGATAGAATCCAAGATCATCTACTCTATCTTCCAGAAGCGCCCCAAACGCGCCGACATCTATTGGTTTATCCACGTGAACACCGTAGACGAGCCGTACACCATGGAGTACAAGGTGAAAGTGCTGGCCAGCCAGGATGTGGTCCGGATTGACTTCAACCTTGGGTTCAGGGTGGAGCAGCGCATTAACCTGTTCTTCCGGAAAGTGGTGGAGGACCTGGTGAACAACGGAGAAGTTGACATTACCAGCCGCTACAGCTCTTTGAACAAACAGAACGTGATTGGTGATTTCCGGTTTGTGGTGCTGGAGAAGTTCCTGAGCTACGAGAACGACCTTCCTTTCTGGGAGAACACCATCATGCAGTCTTACTTCAACATCAAGCAATACACCGCCTCTGAAGGCAAATGGTTCGGGTTGGACACCAGCTCGGTAAAAGTGGAGAAAGTGCCGCTCATCATCAAGCCGGCCCGCGAGATGGAACTGAAACGCATTGGGTAACACGTATACCGTTCCGAAGCTTCTTCTTTCCGTTTAGGGGCTCTTTTTCCAGAAAAATGCCTAAAACAGAAAGGCCACCTTTGCAGGTGGCCTTTCTGTTTTAGGCATTTTAATAAAAGCTAGTTTAGGGCAGATTTAGAAAAAAGAGCCCCTAAACGCTTTATTTTGCACTAGTCCATTTGAGGTAGTTTTTCTTTTGGGCATCGGTGGCGGTGGGTGCCAGATCTGCCCGGTATTTCAGGGTCTGGTCTTTGAGGAGTGTCACCGGAAGGATAGACAACTGCCCGCCTCTGCTGATGAGCAATTCCAGCACATCGCCCACGGCGTAGGCCGGCACCTGACGGTTAATATCATCGGTTACGCGGTAGCCGTTCATGGCAATGATTTCATCGTTCACGTTGAGGCCCGCCTGCCAGGCGCTTCCGTTGCGGGTCACGGAGGTCACCATGGGGCGGCCGCTGGCGGTGGAAATGCCGGCACCCAACAGGGGTTCATTGGTGGTTTTGTTCAGGTCGGTGAGGGTGATGCCCACGTTGCCCAGAAATGCATTATAGTCTGGGGTTTCTTTGCCGTACACGTACCGCTGGAAGAAATCATTCATGGAGCGGCCGGTGAATTTCTCAATGCCTTCCTGAAACTCTTTGTCAGTGAAGCCACGCTTCTTCTTTTTGTAGTACTCCTCATAGAGCGCTTTGAGGGCATCGTCCAGCGATTTGGTACCGTTGGTGGCTTTCAGAATCTCAGTGTCCAGAAGCATGCCCAGAAGAGCTCCTTTGCTGTAGTAAGATAAATGCGTGTTGTAAGAGTTCTCATCTGGGCGGTATTGCTTGATCCAGGCGTCAAAGCTGGACTGCGCCGCAGAGACAACCTTGTTGCCCGGCGTGTTCTCCACGCTGGTGATGCTGCTGGCAATTTTGTCCAGGTGCTCCCGCTCTGAGGTGAAGCCCGCACGGCGCATGATCACGTCTGCGTAGTAGGTGGTGAAGCCTTCAGACACCCACAGCATGTGCGAGTAGTTCTCCTGGTTGTAGTCAAACGGCCCCAGGGCGATGGGGCGCAGGCGCTTCACATTCCAGAGGTGGAAGTATTCATGGGCCACCAGGTTCAGGAAGCCTTTGTAGCCTCGTTCGGTGCCGTAAGCCGTGCGGGTGGCGTGCAAGGTGGTGGAGTTAAGGTGCTCCAGCCCGCCGCCGCCGGCCGGCAGGTTATGGACAATGAACAGGTAGTAATTGAGGGGCAGTTCTCCAAATACCTTTGTAGCCTCCTCGGTGACCTTCTTCATATCGGCTGTGAGGCGGGCCGGGTCGTAGTTGGCTTCACCGTACATGGCCACCTCATGCTTCACGCCGTTGCTCTCAAAGGAAAGGATCTCGTGGTTGCCAATCTCAATGGGAGAATCGGCGAGTACGTCATAGTTGGGGGCTTTGTAGGTGAATGCCTGCCCGCTTACCGGCGGCAAACCCGTAGAGACTTTGCTCCAGCCTTTGAAAGGAACCACGGTTAAGGTTGAAGGCAGGTCTTTGTGGCCTTCAGGGTACATGAACACGCTGGTTCCGTTCAGGTAACCGTGGCTGGCATCTATGAAACTGGTGCGCACGCTTAGCTCAAAGGCGTATACCTTGTACTTCACGGTCACGTCTTTGCCGCCGTGGGCCACGCGCCAGGTGTTTTTATCGGTCTTGAAGGAATTAACCCGGCTATTGCCTACGTAGGCTTCAAAAGCCTCCACGTTTTTAGGGAACTCCCTGATAAGGTAAGAACCGGGAGCCCACACGGGCATGGTCACGTCCAGGTTTTTCCCCTTGAAGCCCTGAAGCCGCATTTCCACCTCAAAATAGTGGGTGTGCGGCTCCGGCATAGAGAGACGGTAGGAAAGCGAGGGCGCCGCAAACGCGGAAGAAGAGAGAGCCAGTGCCAGCAGCAAGAGCACTCCCCACGCCCTTGAACAAATGGTTTTCTGCATAGGGTTGTTGTAAGAGTTTGGGTTAAAATCTAATAATACAGCTAAAAAGAGTTTATTCCAAAGAGTGATGAGTAAGTAACCACTACCCAAGCGGGGCACGTATGCCAAAGAAAATGCCTTTATGAAAAGAATTTGGATGGTTTTTGGGTTGCTTCTGGCCCTTATGCTTCTTTACCGGGTTTTCTGGGGTCCTGGCACCGGTATGGGAGTAAAGCGCACCAGCTCAGACGGAAGAGATAACCAATTCCATACCGACAGCGCCGCTACCCGCAGTACCACCCTAACTGCTCCTTCCCCTTCTTTGGGCGTGCTGGAAGGAAACTATGCCACCAAAGCCGATAGTATTGTGGCTTTCGCCCTCCAGCGCTATGGCTCTGACTACACCTACGGCGGCACCACTGAGGAAGGCTTTGACTGTTCTGGGTTCATTACCTTCGTCTTCAGCCGGTTTGGGGAGAAGATGCCCCACGGCACCTCGCTGCAAGCCAAACTAGGCACCAGCGTACCCGTACAGCAAGCCCGCAAAGGCGATCTCATCATTTTTACCGGCACAGACCTGAAAGACCGCACCCCGGGCCACTCAGGGATTGTGATTACCAATCCGCCTAAAGCTGTTCAGTTCGTGCACTCTTCCTCTAACGGCGGGGTGAAAGTGAGTGAGCTGGAGGGCACCCTCTACCAAAAACGTTTTCTGGACATTAGGCGCGTGCTCCCAAGGCCTTAGCGTTTAGGGGGTGTTTTTCAAAAAAGAGGCTCTAAACAGGAAACAGACAAAATAAGTAGCATTAGATCAATAGCTTACCTCCTATTAAACTGAAAGCTCAACGTTTCTGAAACCGCTGAATCTGTATTATTCTGAGGCAAATGAATTATCCAAAGAAAGAGGGTTCCGCTTAAATCCTATTTAATCATCTTGTTGATTATCAATCATTAAAAGAACTTATCAAAGGAAAATTTGGGCAAAAAAATACCCGGTCACTGCAGTAACCGGGTACGGAATCCTTTGAAATGGTATCAAGCGACACGAAAGAGAACTGCCTCTCAGTCGCATTGGGCTACCTCATGCCGGATTCGCCAGTAGACAAAGTCTAGTTAGCAAGCTTCAACACGGTTAACGGTTGACACATGAGCTAGGCTTAATACATTTTTACTGGGATTAGACACTTTTACCTCCTTTCTTTAAGTCCGACATAAACCCGACCGCTTTTCCAAGTAACTTATGGTTTGGCAGAGGGGCCCGGAGCACTCGCTTCCGTTTTATAAAGTTAAAAGACGCAAGGATAGTTCAAAAGGTTTGATGAAAAAATTTATGTTTTATCTGCGGTATTTTTTGGGCCTGATTTGAAGAATACCCATACCCACGCCAGCACCAATATAAACTCGGCTACGGCATCTAAAAAGTATACATCCAGGATCACGTCATGCAGGGCGTAGCGCACATCTACCGCGCCCATGCTCAAGGCACTGAAGAACCCCAGCAGCTCCGGGCTCCTCTCCCGCTGCCTCTGGAGGGCCGCCGTCAGCAGCGTGGCTCCAATGACCAGAATCAGAAGGCCTACCGTCACTACCAGCCATACTTCGTTCTTGGGCCCGGTCACGGCTAAAAAGCTGGGCATGTGCAACAAAGGCCAGATTCCCGTGAGCAGGAAGTAAACTCCCTGGGCCATCAATAAAATTTTCCTGAATTTCATTTGCCTATGCGTTAAACTGCGGCCCTTCTACCAGAAAGTTCTGTGGCAGAATTTTTTCGGATCATTATTTGCTTATATTTAGAGAACTAAACTAACGATCAGCAAGACGTATGAGAAAACTTCTTTTGCTAGCCCTTTTCCTTTGCCTCACCACGTTAGGCTGGGCCCAGAAAAAATCTCCCATTGGCATCTGGACCAACGAGGAGAAAGAAGCTCGCTTTGAGATTTACCAATGCGGCGACAAGCTCTGCGGTAAAATCATTTGGCTGAAGGAGCCCAACCGGGACGGCAAGCCTAAAACAGACCAATATAACCCAGATCCCAAGCTACAGAAGCGGCCTATCATTGGCTTGGTGTTCCTTAAAAACTTTGAGCTGGATGGCGACAAGTGGGACGATGGTACCATTTATGACCCTAAATCTGGCAAAACCTACTCTTCTTACATGAAGCTGGTGGGCAATGACAAGATTGAGGTGAAAGGGTACATTGGTATCTCTCTGATTGGCCGCACCCAAACCTGGACCAGGGTTCAATAAGACTTTCCATACTACCTATAATGTATAAGAGGGGCTTCTTTTGCAAGAAGCCCCTCTTATACATTATAGGCCCTGCCAGAGATTAGCAGATGTCCAGGATGGTGATTTTCTTGTCTCTGAAAAGGAACGTCTCTCCCTTGGTTTTTCCGGCCATGACCTGGAAAACCGGAGAGGCGGCAGAGATGGCGTAGAATTTCTCCCCGTCAATAACGATCTCCCCCAGGCTCACTGAAATAAAGTAATTCTGGGCGTCTGTGCGCACAATGGAGCCTAAGGCCACTTCTTCGTTTACCTTGTTGCGCACAATACGTTTCAGGATACTCAATTTGGCTTGGGCCTCGTCCAGTTGCTTTGCAAACATATCCCGCTGAATCTGACAGGCTTCCCTGAAAGACTCAAACTTATCTTCAATGGCACTCTGGCTTTCATTGGCACTTGTCTGTGCCTCTTCCATGGCCCGTCTGGCATTGTCTACAAAATCTGTTTGCTGCCGCAAACATTCCTCAAGTAACCTTTGCTTTATATCCAGGTCAAGGGTGGTTTCAGTAGTCATAGACATAGTTTTATAGGTCAATAAGTTAGTTCAACATGAAACAAGCTAAGCAGGCATAAGTTTTTGTTAACGACTATAGGAAGAAGCTGTTTTTGAGGCGTTTCAAGAAAAATAGGCTCTAAACGGAAGGCGAACTTCTTATGCACTTGCAAAGCTTTAAACTCTTAAACTAAATTTTTGTTGGCACTCTGGGCTGAATTTCCTGTAAATATTTTCACAGCTTTACTATTTTCACCTCAGTCATCTCCCCTCCCGCCTTCACCTTCAGCACATAGGTACCGGCTCCCAAATCTGCAAGCGACATAGCCGAACTGGCAGAACGGATGGTTCTGATGTGCCGACCCAGTACATCAAAGACCGCCACCTCCTCTACTACTCCTCTGTTCCCTTTCAGGTAGAACTGACCGGTGGTGGGGTTAGGATAAGCCAGCAGTTGGCCCGGCAAAAGAGTAGCATCATACTGTACGGCGTTCACGGCTTCCAGCAGCCATTGGTTGGGATCTACCTCAATGCCGGTCACGGTGCCACTCACCTTGAAGACATAATCTTCCAGATTCTCCTCCTGCTGTACCAGCACCAGTGTGTCTTTCTGCCCCATCCTGATCCTGAACTCCACTTCCGTTCTGAAAAGCGGGGTTTCCTTGCTGGAGGTGTGCTGCCTGCTTCTTAGCTGTAACGTATTTCCTGCCTGCGCCCAGGAAATATCAAAAATAGGATAGCCTTGCCCGTACACCCATTGGTCAAAGAAGTACTGGAAAGACCGGCCACTCACACGCTCCACCACGTGCTGGAAATCTCTGGTGTTAGCTACCTTATATTTGAATTCGTCTCTGTACGTGCGTAAAATCTGGAAGAAAAGAGCATCATTCTGCAAAGCATGCCGGAGCATGTGCAGCACCAGAGCCCCTTTGTCATAAGTGAGGCTGGAACTGAAGATGCGGGACACATTGGTGCTATCGGTTACAAAAACGGAGCCCTGGGGCTGGCGCAGGGAATTCTGATTAGCCATCTCAAGCCACTGCCGGGAATTGGCGGGCATAAGGCGCTCATAGGCAATGTACTCACTGTACGAGGCGAACCCTTCATTGAGCCAGATGTGGCTCCAGCCTGCGCAAGTGACCTCGTCTCCCCACCACTGGTGGGCCAGTTCGTGCGCCGTAAGTGAAAACTCAAAAGTAGACTGCGTGGTCATGGTTTGGTGCTCCATACCGCCTCCCATGGGAGCCATGCTATGCCCGTACTTTTCCCGGTGGAACGGATATATGCCGTATAACTCAGAGAACAGTTGCAGAAGTTGTCCTGTACGGTCAATCTCTGTTTTCATACTTGCCAATATGCCCGGGTAAATGTAATTCTGCACCAATACAGGCTCTGCCATTCCCGGAAGCTGCGTCCGGAAAGAATACTCCTCATAGGGCCCCACCGCCACTGAGATTAAGTAATACGCTATGGGGTACTTAGACTTCCATTCATATCGGTGTTTTTGATTTCCCATGGGAGTAACGCGCTGCAATACTCCATTAGAACCTACTTTATTGGCCACACTGGTGGTTACCCATACATCTACTGAATCTGCCTTATCTTCCAAAAGCTGTTTACTGGGAAACCACTCAGAAGCCGCAAAGGGCTCGCTTAAGCTCCAGGTAACACTGCCCCAAGGCGTGGCTGCGGTGCTGAACCCGTTGCCCACAAAAGAAGCAGCCCCAGTTGGCGCCCGTCCAGAATAAAACACCTGTACCTCCACTGTCTCTTGCTTTCCTTTGGCCGATGGGAGAACCGCCACTACCTCGCTGCCGGTGCGTTCAAAAGTACAAGGCACGCCCTCTGCCAGTACCTGCTCAATGGTAAAATTAGGATGCAACTCAAAAGCGAAATGGGTTAAGGAACTAACCATAGAAGTGGCGGAAAGAATAACATTACCGCTTATAGCTACAGAATTGTTCTCCAGCTGAAGGTCCAGTTTATACCAGTGTAGGTCGTAGTGCCGCATCAGTTCCTTATGGGCTTCTGAGGTGATGCCATCTGCCAAAAGCATGGGAGTAGTGACCATTCGTGCCGCCGCACAAGACTCAGTCGCTTTCCGCTGCGCATGAGCGAACTGTACAAAACTAAAACTAGCTAGAACCAGGAACAGGGCAATCTGTCGCTTCAAAGCAATCAGCCCACCGACAGGCATCAGTAATTTCATACAGTGGCAAAACATAAGGGGGAAACGAACGAAAAAAGACCTGAAATTTCTTACAGGTCTTCCTCAAATCTACTCATAAATATAGGCTATTCCACTATCACTTTGCCAGATTTCGACCAATTTCCTACTTGCACCTGCACCACATAAGCCCCTCTTCCATATCTACTTAAATCTAACTCTTTAGAGAAAGCTCCCTGCACTGTGCCTAAGTCCTCTTGGTACACCTTTTTGCCTTGGCTGTCCACCACTCTCAGCTTCGCCTTTGACTTATTCTGCACCGTAAAAGAAAGTTTAAGGCGGCCACTTGTGGGGTTTGGGTATAACTCAAGTTCTAGATTGGTCTCTTTGTTGGGTTCACCCTTTTTACTGTTCTTCCCAGCTTTTGCAGTTGCTTCCTTGGTCTCCTCTTTGATAATTACGGAAGGATTTACAATGATGATGTGCGTTCCTTTCCTCTGGCTCAATCGCTGTAACTCATACACACTAGGCGCCTCTCCTTCTTGGCTGCTTCTTAGGAACCGGATTACTTTCACCGCACCACTATCCCCTTCGGTTTTTACCCGCACAATATCTCGCAGAAAAATAGTGTCGGCGGAGAGGGTAAGGGCGCTGTCGGTCCATATAATCCGGCTTCTAAGGCGAAGCGAATCTGCTTTGGCATTTCCCCGCAAGACGAGCACGTCACCGGTGACAGAAGATAGTAGCTCATTGGCTTTGTCAATACCAAATGTCTTGTTGCCAATAACATGAATGCCTTGCAGATTAGCCAACAGTGAGTCTGTCTGGGGTATTTTGAGCAACACAGAGCGGGCCGAGTCCTGTGTATGGGCAATGCTGAATGTCAGTCCGTTCGGTTTCCTGATTTTGGAATAGGCCGAAGCCGTTATGGCTTTGATATCCATTTTTCTAAAGGCAGTGCTGTCCAGTTTCAGATTTTTCATTGCCTCCTCCACCGTCTGGCTACTCTTTATATCAAGGGTAGTGTCTAGCACATAGTGCTGCCCGTCTATCTCTTTCAGGATTTTCACCTTCGCCTTGATTGGCTTTGCAGGAGCCAGGGGCGTCTGTTTTTCCTGTGCCTGCGCACCGAAGGAAGCCAAGCTTCCCAGTAAAACCAGAAAGGCCAGCCATTTTATGGGGTATTGTTTCTTCTTCATAAAAGTGATAACTTAAGTATGGTATATCCTTGATACCTACAATATTACCGGCAAACTTCTTTAGAAGAGGTTAAGGCTTAGTTAATATCTGTTAAGGAAAAGTTAAACTCGCCTTTAGGCTCCGGGAAGATTTTATCTTTGTACAGATGAGAAAGAAAACACTGCTTTGGGTTATTGTGTTGATGAGCATTTCCCTCATAGGCCTGATTGGTTTTCAGGTGTACTGGATACACCATGCGGTACAGATGGAAGCAGAGGTTTTTGACCGGAACGTCAATGATGCGCTGCACCAGGTGGCCCGACGGCTGGAAACCCAGGAAGCTGTGCACTTCCTAAAGGAGGAAGCGCCACAGATACGGGCCGCCGCCTTTTCTTCTGAACCACTCACCCTTTCCCCCTCAGAGAATTCTCAGTCTACACCGGTCAATAATAAACAGTTGAGAACTCAGGCACTTGCTGCGCCAGCAGTGCCGCCTGCCTCTGCCGTTCAGACTGCATCGCCTCCACACCCTCCGCTGCTTTCTCCTGGCCCATTGGCGATTGCAACAAGTGAGATGACGGCCTTTTCTGCCTCTAATGTAGTAGTATCCAAAGCCAAGACCATCGCCATTGCGTCAGGCAAAGAACCTCAAACAAACATTTACCTCAAAGGTGTACGGGTAGAAGCACCAGCGGGAAAACCAGTGGAGATATTTGGGAAAGGCCCTACAGACTCTGTCGTGATTTGGAAGATTATTGCCGCTCAAAAGCCCATGCTTGACTCCTTCCACCGGAACAATCCTGTAAAGTACTTGTCTGGACCATTAGATTCTAGCATTGTTTTCAGAATGAGTTCAGATTCACTTCTCAGGGCCAGCCAACAGGAACTGCTACGCCAGATTAAGAATAGAAACATCAAAGAAGTACGGGTTTTAAAAGGGAAAGGCATTGACATTGTAGTAGATACTTTGCCAAATAAAACCTGGCGCCAAGCCATTACGCTTACCAAAGACTCCATAGGCGGCGCGGCGGCACTTTTGGGGCAAATGAGTAAGGAAAGAAGGTCCGCTGGGGTGGCACCTGCTACGGTAGGCTTTGGCTCTGCTTTCTCCCACCCAGTACCTCAGCAGGTCAGAAAAAAAAGAGCCGCCCCTTCGGCTTCCCGTAAACTGCCGCTTGAAAAAGAAACCCACGAAAAAGCCGAGGCCAAAGCTCAGCACCTGAACAAGGTGATGCAGCAAATGGCGGTGGAATACGTGCGCAAAGAAAAACCGCTAGCGGTGCGCCTGGAGCAACTGGATCTGGATCAGTTACTGGCAGATGAGTTCCTCACCCGCAACATCATCACCACCTACCACCATAGAATCCAGTCAGCGGCAGATAATATACACCCTACCATTCGTCTGACCTCCAACAAGGAAACGGTGCTGCCCCAGCTGGGCGAGAATGAGTATGCGGTGCGCCTTTTTCCCAATGATGTGATGTCGGCGCCCAGTTTCCTGCTGCTCCAGTTCCCAGACCGGAATCTGTACGTTTGGCAGAGTTTACTGATTCCGGCTATTATTTCGGTGCTGTTCACGCTCATCATTATTCTTACCTTTTCGTTTACCCTGTACACCATTCTGCGGCAGAAAAAGATCTCTGAGATCAAGAACGACTTCATCAACAACATGACGCACGAGTTCAAAACCCCCATCGCCACTATTTCACTGGCGCTGGACGCCTTGGTGAACCCAAAGGTGCGGAAGGATGAGGTACGGGTGGATTATTATGCCCGCATCATTCGGGACGAGAACAAGCGCATGCACCAGCAGGTGGAAAAGGTGCTGCAAACGGCCCAGCTAGAGCGGCAAACCATACAATTGGCCTGTGAGGAGGTGGATGTGCACCAGCTCATCAGGAAAGCCGTTGAGCCCTTCCAACTGCACATAGAGCAGCGCCAGGGACTGCTGGACCTTAAACTGGAGGCCCAACAATCAACTATCTGGGCAGACCCGGCGCATTTGGGCAACATGATTGCCAATCTGCTGGATAATGCCAACAAGTACTCTCCCACCGCCCCAAAAATTGTGGTACAGACCAACACTATCGCCAAGGGCATGCATATCTCCGTGGAAGACCAGGGCGCCGGCATGTCTAGGGAGGCCCAGAAAAGGGTATTTGAGAAATTCTACCGGGTGCCTACCGGAAATCTGCACAACGTGAAGGGCTTCGGGCTGGGACTCAGCTACGTGAAGACCATGGCCGAGGCCCACGCGGGCAGCATTCACCTCCGCAGCGAACTGGGCAAAGGCAGCAAATTCACCCTCTGGATTCCGTTTCAAAAACATTCGTAATTTTTCTGATGTCCACCGCCATGACTGCAACCGCCACCCGCCTTCTGCTGGTAGAAGATGACCCAAATTTCGGGACGGTCCTCAAAGATTACCTGGAGCTCCATGACTACGCGGTCACCCTCTGCACCGATGGGGTACAGGGCCTGCGCACGTTCCAGAGAGAACCGTTTGATGCCTGTATTCTGGACGTGATGATGCCTTTGAAAGACGGTTTTTCCCTGGCCACGGACATAAAAAAAGCCAATCCCCAAATGCCGGTCATCTTCCTCACGGCCAAAGCCATGAAAGCCGATATGCTGGAAGGTTTCCGGCTGGGGGCCGATGACTATATTACCAAACCCTTCGACTCTGAGATTCTGCTCTGCAAGCTCAAGGCCATTCTACAGCGCAAAGCCGTGACGGCCAGTCCGCAGGTTTCTATGGGCACTGAGTACCAACTGGGGCAGTATTATTTCAACTTCAAGACCAGACAAATCACCCGCGGGGCGGAAACCCAGAAACTTTCGCCCAAAGAAGCAGAACTGCTGCTGCTCTTGTGCCAATACCTGAATGATGTACTCCCCAGGGAGGTGGCCCTGAGCAAAATCTGGAAAGAGGACAATTATTTCACGGCCCGCAGCATGGATGTCTTCGTGACCAAGCTGCGCAAATTCCTCAAGGCAGACCCGGCGGTGGAGATCATCAACGTGCACGGCAACGGGTTCCGGCTGGTGGCTCCCGCACCCGAAGCCAAAGAAGTGGCCCCTGTTCTTTAGCCGTTTTCGGATTACAGCTTTTACAGGCTTCATAATCTTCTATTTGCGTTTAGGGGCTATTTTTGGAAAAACAGCCCCTAAACGCAAATGAAGATTATGCTCCTACAGACTGCTTTTCCTTGGCGCAGCTTCAAACTGTAGCCGCAGCCAGTGCTAAAATGAATAAGAGTAAACTGTCCAGTTTTGTGCCGAAATTGGAAAAATCGCCCCTAAACGCAAAAATCAAACATTTCTTAGGGAGGCTTGCCGGGAACGGAATATTTTCAGCATCTTCACGGCCTTGAACAACCGTAAGATTGGCTTATGAAACGCATCGCAATTTTCCCTGGCTCTTTTGACCCCTTCACCAACGGCCACTATGATGTGGTGCAGCGCGGCTGTGAGATGTTTGACCACATTATTATTGCTTTGGGGAACAACAGTAGCAAGAGCCGCTATTTTGCAGTGCCAGACATGCTGAAGATTATAGAGGGCGTGTTCAAAGGCAACCCCAAGGTGACGGTACAGGCGTACAAAGGCCTCACTGCCGACTTTGCGAAGGAAGTAGGCGCACGTTTCCTGCTCAGGGGATTACGCAACACCACCGACTTTGAGTATGAGAATACCATTGCGCAGGCCAACCGCCACGTGAACCCAGACCTGGAGACCGTGTTCCTGATCACCTCTCCTAGCCTGGCGGCCATCAGCTCTTCCATCATCAGGGAGATTCACCGGTTTGGCGGCAACGTGCAGGATTTTATCCCTTTCCAGCTTTCTTCACTGCCGACAGATAATCCCGGATCACAAATTGGATAGAGGCGTAGGAGTCTGCCAGCACTTCTAAGACTTCGTCTGGGGTCATGAACCGCACTTCCTCAATAAATTCCTCGGCTTGGGGCTTCATATAGGTATCATCCAGGCATTGCATGGTGAACCAGCTGGTCTTCTTCAGGATTTTCTTTCCTTTGTAGGCGTAGGAGTGCCAGGTATTGGGCAGTTCACCGGTGATGGCTACTTTAATGTTGCATTCTTCCTCCACCTCGCGCAAAGCGCCCAGGCGCTCTTCCTCGGCTTTGTTCAGTTTACCTTTGGGCAGGTCCCACATGCCCAGGCGGTAGATCATCAGGATTTTCCCGTCTTTGATCACCAGTCCGCCGGCGGCTTTAATGATCTTGAACTGGTCTTTTAAGTGCTCAATGAGCTTCTTCTTTTTATCAGTGACCAGCGTGAGGGACTCCAGTTTCTTGAGTTTCTTCACTTCCATGAGCCGCACCAGGCGGTCAATCAAAGCGGCGTCCACGTCCCGGATGAGCACATCACCTACCAAGTCTTTGGAGGTGAACTGGTCGTCTTTACCCAGCACTAGATCATATTTATGCTTAAAGATCTTTTCACTGCTCTTTTTAATGATCAGTGGGATATCGTTGATAAAGACATTCATGAGAGGTCGCTTATGTACGTAGCGTAAAGAGGTACAAAATAAGAAAGAAATTTCATAGGGCACAAGACGCACCGCTACGGAAAAGATACGGACTAATTGTGTAATTTCGCCCATGCCACACACAGAAACTGCCGCGCAGATAGCGGCCTACCTCCTGGAGACCCAAGCGGTACGTCTCCGTCCAGAGCAACCGTTCAAGTGGAGTTCCGGCTGGAACTCCCCTATTTACTGCGACAACCGCGTCACGCTCTCTTTTCCGCATATCCGTAGTTATATCAAAAATGCCCTGGCCCAAGCCATCAAAGCCCACTTTACGGACGTGCAGGCTATTGCCGGCGTAGCCACTGCCGGCATTGCGCAGGGCGCTCTGGTAGCAGATTTATTGGACTTGCCGTATTTATACGTTCGGCCGGAGCCAAAAAGCCACGGAATGGGCAACCAAATTGAAGGAAAACTGGAAGCCGGCCAGAAAATAGTGCTGGTGGAAGACCTCATCTCCACCGGCGGCTCCTCTCTCAAAGCCGCCAAAGCCGTGCAGGCCGCCGGGGGCGAAGTCATCGGCATGGCCGCCATTTTCACCTACGGTTTTCAGCAAGCCGATGATAATTTTGCCGCCGCCGGCATCCCTACCGTGTGCCTCAGCCATTACAACGCTCTTCTGGAAACCGCTGCCGCCCAAGGCTATATCTCCACAGAGGCCATCTCTACCCTGGAGCAATGGCGCCAGCAACCCGAAATTTGGGGAAAGTGATTTTAATTAAGAATGGGGAATTAGGAATTAAGAATTATTCTTAGATTCTGCACTATCTACGTAAAGGCGTTTAGCGGCTCTTTTTGGAAAAAGAGCCGCTAAACGCCTTTCTGCTGTTTTTCTGCGTATTACTTTTTCCCACCATTCTTAATTCCTAATTCTTAATTCCCAATTATGAAGATAGGTTTGCTTTCAGACACGCACAGTTACCTGGATGACCGTATTCTGGCGCTCTTGCAGGGCTGCGACGAGATTTGGCATGCCGGTGACTTTGGGACGGCCGCCGTTTCAGAGCGATTGGCACAGGTTGCCCCTCTCAAGGGTGTGTACGGTAACATTGATGCAGGAGACGTGCGGGCGCTGCACCCTAAAAACCTGCGTTTTACCTGCGAAGGCCTAGACGTGCTCATGACGCACATTGGCGGTTACCCCGGCAAATATGCCCCAGAGGTACGGGCTATGGTCAAGGAAAACCCTCCCGGCCTGTTTATCTGCGGGCACTCGCACATTCTCAAAGTCATGCAAGATCCCAAGCACGGAAACCTGCTGCACCTGAATCCCGGCGCGGCCGGAAGGCACGGGTTTCACCAGATGCGCACCATGATGCGGTTTGAGGTGCAGGACGGAAAGGTACTTAACCTGCAAGCCATAGAGTTAGGCAAGAGGGCATAAAAAAAGTGTAACCAAACTGGTTACACTTTCAACTATCGTGTAGATAAGAGTAATCGCGTACGATTGCCGAAAGGCAGTAGGCGAACGAAAAAACGCAGAATTACTCAGCAGCAGCCTCTGCGGCTGGAGCGGTGGTGAAACGAGCTTTCAGCTCTTCAACATCCACGTTTTTAATTACCGGAGTAGACAACAATTGCTTAATGATGCGAGTTTTGTTGTTCTGTCTTGCTTTATTCTTGCGGTCTTTTCTTTTTAATCTAGTAACTGCCATCGGTCAATATTTAAAATTGAATCGCAAAAGTAAGTTATTACTTTTACAATCTCAATAGTTCAGCCTAAAAAAACACATGAATCCTATCATAGATCTCCGGAGCGACACCGTGACCAAACCCACTCCCGCCATGTTGCAGGCCATGTTCCAGGCCCCGGTGGGCGATGATGTCTACAGCGAAGACCCCACCGTAAATGAGTTGCAGGCCTACGGGGCCAACCTCTTCGGGATGGAGGCGGGCCTCTTCTGCCCTTCCGGCACCATGACGAACCAGATTGCCATTAAACTGCACACCCAGCCGCTCTCTGAAGTGATCTGCGACCGCACCAGCCACATCTATGTCTATGAAGGCGGCGGCATCGCGTTCAATTCAGCGGCATCGGTGCACCTGGTAGACGGCGTACGCGGCAAGATTACGCCGCAGCAGGTAGAGGCGGCCATCAACCCAGACAACATTCACTTCCCCGTTACCCGCTTGGTTTCTCTGGAAAATACCTGCAACAAAGGCGGCGGCTCCTATTACACGGTGCCTGAGATTGCGGCCATTGCCGAGGTAACACGTAAACACGGCATTGCCCTGCATTTAGACGGTGCGCGCGTGTTCAACGCGCTGGTGGCCTCAGGCGAAGATGCCCGGGCCTACGGCAATCACTTTGACACCATCTCCGTGTGCTTATCCAAAGGGCTGGGAGCTCCGGTGGGTTCTCTGCTATTAGGTCCCAAACCGCTCATTGAACAGGCCAAGCGGGTGCGCAAAGTATTGGGCGGCGGTTGGCGCCAGGCCGGTTATTTAGCCGCCGCGGGCTTATACGCCCTGCAGCACCACGTAGAAAGGCTGCGGGAAGACCATGACCACGCCACGCAATTGGGCAATGCCCTGCAACAGGCGCCGTATGTGACCGAGGTGATGCCCGTGGAAACCAATATCGTGATCTTTACCCTGGCGTCCGAGGTGAACACAGACCACTTCCTGAAGTACCTGCAAGGCAAAGGCATTGTCGCGTCTTCCTTCGGGCCGCAGAAGATCCGGTTTGTAACCCACCTGGACCTTTCCCCAGAAATGGTACAGGATATTATAAACGCGCTAGCTGATTTTGCTCAATAGTATTGCGTTTAGGGGCTCTTTTTTGAAAAAGAGCCCCTAAACGCAAATTTCATTTGAAGACCTCTCTCCTGCTTTGGTACACTCCAGGCTTTTCTAGCTGGGTAATATTCGTGGTTATAAATATTTGAGGGCTGGTCAAGATATGTAGCCGCAAAATTATTTATTTTACCTGAACAATGACCTAGGCATGTTTCAGGCAATGGGCAAGATCAGGTTCGTCTTCTGCTTTGTGTTGCTCCTGCTCTGGGGCGGCAGGCCGGGCTATGCCAAAGCGCCCGGAGACAGCACCGCCTTGCCCCCTTTCTTGCCCCTTCATGCCGCGTTACCGGAACTGCTGGCATTTTCAGGGCCTACGGTACACCCAGATTCGGCTTCCTGCATTATTCCGTTCAGCCGGGCCGGCAACTTAATCCTTATCAAGGCTCGGGCAGACACCACAGAGGGGAACTTTATCCTGGATACCGGCGCTTCTGATCTGGTGCTCAACATCACGTACTTCCGCCATTACCCTAAAACGCACACCTCTGGCCAAACCCAGACCAACGCCACCGGCTCGTCACAGTCCGTCATTAAGACCGAGGTCCGGAAACTCAATTTCGGGACGCTGAAATTCGTAAGGGCCAAAGCCGATCTGGTGAACCTGGGGCATCTGGAGAACAGCAAGGGCGTTAAGATTCTGGGCTTACTGGGCATGGCCCTTTTCCGGCAGTGCGAGATGATCATAGATTATGAGCGGAACCTCATTTTTCTGCATGTGGTCTCCAAGAAAGAAGCCAACACCTACAAAAGTGACCAATTGCAGGACTCTTCGGCGTACCGCGAAGTGCCCATCTATTTTAAAGAAGACAAGCTGGTAACCCGCACAGAACTGGCCGGGCGTAAGTTGGAGTTCATCATTGACAGCGGCGCCGAAACCAACCTGCTGGACAGCCGCCTGCCAGACAAAGTCTTTGACAACGTCACGGTGACAGGTAGAATCATGCTCACCGGTACCGGCAACAGAAAAGTGGAAGCCCTCCAGGGCCTGCTGGAAAACCTGATGATCGGGCGGCAGAACGTGCAGAACATGCAGGTAATCATCACTAATTTTGAGCGAACCTGTTTTTCTTACAGCGGTTGTGTGAACGGCGTGTTGGGTTTTGACTTCCTCTCGCGGCAAAAAATAGGCTTCAATTTTGTGAAGAATAAAATGTACTTATGGAAATGATGTGCGCGCGGCCATTCTGGAAAAGGAACTTGCACCTGTTGGGGTGCCTGCTCCTTCTGTGCCTGATGGTCACGCTGGAGGCGGCAGGGCAGCAGAAGTATACGGTCAGAAACGGGAAGATGCTCATTGAGCTGGGCAAAAGCCTCACCCCGGTTGAGTTAGACAGTTTCATTCATAAATTCAAACTCTCTGACCTGGGCTTGAAAGGGCTTTACCTGAAGCAGTCAACTGACTCTTTGCGCAAACAAGGCTGGCGCGTGGAGTTGGACCACCCCGACATATACGTTCTCACCAAACCGATGGGTGGGTTTGACAACATCACTGATGCTCTGGAACGCATCATCATCACAGATCCCTCCAACTCCACTAAGGCGCAGTTTCCGGCAGTGAGCCAAGGGCAGCGGTACGGCGGCAACCGGTTCAGAAACAAATCATCGTTTTTGGTCAAGAACAACCTGGTGTACTTTTTCCTGCGGAACCAGCAAAAAGCCCAGAAAGTACTGCTGGCCGGGAGTTTCAGCAACTGGCAACAAGAAGCCCTTCCTATGACCCGCACCGACAGCGGCTGGGTGGTGCCGGTGAAATTAAGCCCCGGCAAGTACTGGTATAAGTTCATCATAGACGACCGCTGGGCCCTGGATGAAGACAACCAACTGCGGGAGAACGACGGGCGCGGCAACACCAACTCCGTCTTCTACAGAACCAACTCCATCTTCAGACTCAATGGTTTCCTTAACGTCAAACGGGTCTTCCTGGCCGGCAGTTTCAATGATTGGCGGGAGCGGGAACTCCTGATGGTCAAAACGCCCAAAGGCTGGGAATTACCCCTTTATTTGCCCGAGGGGACCCATACCTACAAGTTCATCGCCGATGGGCAGTGGCATTCAGACCCCAATAACCCCAACCGCTACCCAGACGAGTTTGGGGGCTATAACTCGGTGCTCCGGTTAGGGAAACCGCATACGTTTCTCTTGCCGGGCTACCCAGACGCTGAGCGGGTGGTGCTGGCGGGGTCTTTCAATAAATGGCGCGAAGATGAACTGTTCCTCTCCAAAACGGCCAGAGGCTGGGAAATTAACTACACCTTGGGCCCCGGTAATTACAGCTACAAATTCATAGTAGACCGAAGATGGGTGCCAGACCCGGCTCAGGCCAAAAATGGGGAACAGTCAGAGAATTCCTATCTCATCATTGAGCCCAACTACACCTTTCGGTTGAAGGGGCATTCCAAGGCTAAAGATGTGTTCTTATCTGGTGACTTCAACAATTGGTCGCCCAACGGGTTCCGCATGAAAAGAGAGGGTACAGATTGGGTGTTCCGGGTACACCTGCCCCCCGGCAAAACCCGATACAAGTTTGTGGTGGACGGCAACTGGATCGTAGATCCAGAAAACAAGCTATGGGAGCAGAATGAATACCATACCGGCAACTCTGTGCTGTGGGTGGAAGCTTTTTAGATGATAGCGGCCAGAACTTTTGCGTTTAGCGCCTGTTTTTCAAAAAACAGGCGCTAAACGCAATACTCTGCCCACTCAATTACTCTGCTCTCTGCTAGATTAAACATTTTCCCGTCTGTTCTAATAAATTAGAGTAACTTTGCAGTCCATAAGACAAACTCTACTTATGGCTTCTGCTAAATACATTTTCGTTTCGGGAGGCGTTACATCCTCACTGGGAAAAGGGATTATCTCAGCTTCATTGGCTAAACTACTGCAAGCGAGAGGTTTCTCTGTCACCATCCAAAAGTTCGATCCCTACATTAACATTGATCCGGGTACCTTAAACCCTTACGAACATGGGGAATGTTACGTGACCGATGACGGCGCCGAAACAGACCTTGATTTGGGGCACTATGAGCGTTTCCTGAATGTACCTACCTCACAAGCCAACAACGTAACCACCGGCCGTATCTACCACAACGTGATCACGCAGGAGCGCCAGGGCGCTTATCTGGGTAAAACGGTACAGGTAATTCCGCACATTACTGATGAGATCAAGCGCCGCATGCTCCTGTTAGGACAGAACGGAGAGTATGATGTGGTGATCACGGAGATTGGTGGTAGCGTGGGCGACATTGAGTCTCTGCCCTTCATTGAAGCCGTACGCCAATTGCGTTGGGAACTGAACCCCAGCGACAGTGTGGTAATTCACCTCACCCTGCTTCCCTACCTGAAAGCGGCCGGCGAGCTGAAAACCAAACCTACCCAGCACTCGGTGAAAGCCCTTTCAGAAGCCGGGGTACAACCAGATATCTTGGTATGTCGGTCTGAGTATCCTATTCCGGCCGAGATGCGCAAGAAGATCGCCCTGTTCTGCAACGTGGCCCCTAACGCCGTGATTGAGTCTCTGGACGCCGAAACCATTTATGACGTGCCGCTGCTCATGAAAAAAGAGAAGCTAGACGAGCGCGTGATGAAGAAGCTGAAACTGACCAGCAAGCAGGAAGTGAACCTGGACAGCTGGAAAGAGTTCCTGGGCCGCCTGAAGAACCCTACTGAGGAAGTAAAAATAGCCCTGGTTGGAAAGTATGTAGAGCTGCCAGACGCCTATAAATCCATCATTGAGTCCTTCATTCATGCCGGGGCTTACAATGAGTGCAAAGTACACCTCAAGTTCATTCAGTCCGAGTTCATCACTGCTGAGAACGTGCACATGCACCTGGAAGGAATGGACGGTGTTTTAGTGGCGCCTGGCTTTGGAGAACGCGGTTTTGAGGGCAAACTGGAGGCCATCCGCTACGTGCGGGAAAGCAAGATCCCATTCTTCGGGATTTGCCTGGGCATGCAGACGGCCGTGGTGGAGTTTGCTCGCAACGTGCTGGGCTTACAGGATGCCGCTTCCACTGAGATGAACCCAACTACTCCCCACCCTGTTATTGACATGATGGAGGAGCAGAAGAACATTACCCAAAAAGGAGGTACCATGCGTTTAGGCGCCTACGCCTGCGATCTGAAGAGAGGTTCTAAAGCTTTCCAAGCCTATGGCAAAGGGCACATCATGGAGCGTCACCGCCACCGGTATGAATTCAACAACCAATACCTGAAAGCCTTTGAAGAAGCGGGCATGGTGGCCTCAGGCACCAACCCAGACACTGGCCTGGTGGAGGTAATTGAGTTACAGAACCACCCTTGGTTTGTGGGTGCCCAATACCACCCAGAGTTGAAGAGCACGGTGTTGAACCCGCACCCGTTGTTTGTTCGCTTCGTGAAAGCCGCCATTTCCTATTCTAAAAACAGAAACAAATAAATAACCCTTAGTAGCTCGTATGGATAGAAATTCCGCAATAGGCATGGGCCTGATTGCCGCGATTATACTGGTGTACAGTATTTTCTTTATGAAAGGGCCTGAGCAAAAGCCGGCTCCGCAAACCAAGAAGACAACTACCGCTGCGGCAAGCAGCACCCCTCCGGCCGATGATTCTCTGGCCACTGCCCAGCGCGCTGCTCAATTAGGGGAGTTTGGGGCACTGGCCACAGGCCAGAACCAGACTACCGTTCTGGAAAACCAGGTGCTGCGCGTGTCTCTTGGCAGCAAGGGCGGCCGCGTTGAAGAGGTAGAACTGAAGAACTACAAAACCTGGGACCAAAAGCCGCTCATTCTGTTTGACACCAAGAGCAGCCAGCAGGAATTCAGCTTTCAGACCAAATCAGGTCACAGTATTCGTTTGTCTGACTTGTTTTTCCAGCCGGCGGCTGTTAAAAACCTGACGGTGAATGAAAAACCAGCCAAGTCCATCACTTTCACGGCGCAGGTGGCCCCGGGGCAGGTCATTGAGCAGGTGTACATCCTGAAAGATGATTCTTATGAGGTAGGCTACCAGTTGAACTTCAGAGGCATGGAGAATGTGGTGGCACAGCAACCGGTTCTCCTTAGCTGGACCGACGAACTCAAGCGTCTGGAGAAGGACATCAAGCAGAACAGGAACCACTCTACAGTTAACTACTACACCGCAGACGGCAGTTTTGACAAGATCTCCGCCAGCTCCACTGACGCGGAGACAGAGAAGATTGAGGAGCCCGTTAAATGGGTAGCCAATAAGCAGAACTTCTTCACGGCGGCCATCATTGCCCAAAACAGCTTTGCGAACGCCGAGGTGAGCAGCTCCTTCAACGCGGAGGATACCACGCAGGTGAAAACGCTGAAGTCCAAACTGACGATTCCGGTGGCCGATGCCTTGACCGGCAAGGCCAACTTCACCTACTTCTTCGGCCCCAATGACTATGATGTCCTGAAGAATGTAACCGAAGGCTTTGACGATAACTTGGAGTTAGGCTGGGGAATCTTCGCGTACGTGAACAAACTCCTCATCATTCCAGCGTTTGACTTCTTGGAGGATTTCATTCCGTCTTACGGCATTATCATCATCCTGCTGGTGCTCTACATCAAATTGATCCTGAGTCCGCTCACGTACAAGTCTTACATCTCTATGGCCAAGATGAAAGTCCTGAAACCGGAGATTGACGCCATCAAGGAGAAGCACGAGGGCGACATGCAGAAGACGCAGGCCGAGACGATGGCCATGTACTCTAAAATGGGTGTGAACCCTATGAGCGGTTGTATTCCCATGTTGCTGCAGATCCCTATCCTGTTTGCCATGTTCAACTTCTTCCCTAATTCCATTGAACTACGCCAGGAGCCATTCTTATGGGCGCATGACCTAAGCACCTATGATGTGTTCGCCATGCTGCCGTTTACGATTCCTTTCTATGGAAACCACGTGAGTATGTTCACGCTGCTCATGACCGCCTCTACCATCTTGTACACGTGGTCTAACAACCAGGTGAGCACGGTGCAGGGCCCCATGAAGTTCTACTCGTACCTCATGCCGGTAATCTTCATGTTCGTGCTGAACAGTTTCCCGGCGGGTCTCAGCTTCTACTACTTCGTGTCTAACATTGTCACCTTCGGGCAGCAAGCCTTGATCAGACGCTTTGTAGACGATGCCACCATCCGCAAGAACCTGGAAGAGTATCAGGAGAAAAACAAAGGCAAAGAGCCCAAGGGCGGCTTCCAGAAGCGCTTACAGGAAGCCATGAAAGCCGCAGCCGAGCAAGAAGCAAAGCGCAAGAAAGGCACCAAATAATTGTACCTTCGCTTACACTGAAAAGGTCCGGCAAAAGCCGGACCTTTTTTGTTTACAAACCAAGTAATGCAGAATATAATCAATTAGTATTCAATATATTAACCACACCTAACTAACCTAATATTTTAAACAATTTCCTATTAATTAGCACTCATACCCCGGTCACTATACCCCCCTTTTACTATCTTCCTGTCGCCTTAATTGCGTTTAGAGGCTCTTTTTCGAAAAAGAGCCTCTAAACGGTAACTGCTGTATGAAACCGGCGGTAAACCTACTGAAGCAGACCTAATCTTCCATCTTTAGCATTGGCATTGTGTCGGCTTCAGGATATCTACCTGGTTGCGTTGCTTCCGGCTGATCGGTCTGCATCATCAGCTATCAATTTTAGTCTAAACTAATCATGATCAAGCGGATAGGTCTTTAAAGCTCAACCAGCCTTCTAGGTGTGGAACAGATCAAAAATGGGGATAAATAACCCTAAAGTGTTAATAAGTTACAGGTAGAAGTCTCTCTATTTTAACTTATCTTTGTAGAAACGTATGCTTTACCCCGTAGTAAAACTAACTACATTGGCAAAAGACAGACATGAAAATCACTTATTACGGACAATCTTGCTTTCATTTTGACATGGGGGGTACCAAGGTGCTCTTTGACCCTTTCATCACCCCCAATGCGTTAGCCTCAGAGATTGACATTGATACCATTGAGTGCGACTACATTCTGCTTTCCCACGGGCACACAGACCACGTGGCAGATGCGGAGTACCTGCTCAAGAAGACCGGCGCTACCCTGGTGGCTACGTTTGAAATTGTAAGCTGGTATCAGAAAAAGGGGATTGAGAACGTTCATCCTATGAACACCGGCGGCAAAGTGCATCTGCCCTTCGGGACGGTGAAGATGGTGAACGCCATTCACTCCAGTTCCCTGCCCGACGGAACCTATGCCGGTAGCGCTGCAGGCTTTGTGGTGGAGAGTGCTGAGAAGAGCTTCTACTATGCCGGAGACACCGCCCTGCACATGGACATGAAACTGATAGGCGAGCGTTATCACCTTGATTTCGCCTTGATGCCTATTGGCGACAATTTCACCATGGACGTGGAAGATGCCCTGGTAGCCGCCAATTACGTAAATGTGAAGAAGATCATAGGCATGCACTATGACACCTTCCCGTACATAGAGATTGATCATGTGGAAGCACTGGAGCTAGCCCGGCGCCAGCAGAAGGAGTTGATTTTGATGGAGATTGGTCAAACACTAGAACTGTAACCTGTAGAATGGGAAAAATAATTGCCGTTGCCAACCAAAAAGGCGGGGTAGGGAAAACCACCTCGGCCATTAACCTGGCAGCAAGCTTAGCCGCTTTAGAATATAGAACCCTGCTGGTAGATGCTGATCCGCAGGCCAACGCCACCTCAGGCATCGGGTTTGACCCGAAGGACATTGAGAACAGCATCTATGAGTGTATGGTAGACCAGGCCAAGGTAGATGACATTATCCTGGCCTCTTCCATCAATTTCCTGGACCTCATCCCGTCTCACATTGACCTGGTGGGGGCTGAAGTGGAGATGATCAACCTGCCCAACCGCGAGGACAAAATGAAGCAGGTGATGGAGCCCCTCAAGGAGAAGTATGATTTCATCATCATAGACTGCTCCCCTTCCCTGGGCCTTATCACGGTGAACTCCCTCACAGCGGCGGACTCCGTGATCATTCCGGTGCAGTGCGAGTACTTCGCCTTGGAAGGCTTGGGCAAGCTCCTGAACACCATCAAAATCATTCAGTCGCGCCTGAACCCAGATCTGGAGATTGAGGGGCTGCTGCTGACCATGTATGACGTGCGTCTGCGCCTGTCTAACCAGGTGGTGGAGGAAGTGAAAATGCACTTTCAGCAGATGGTTTTTGATACCATCATCCCAAGAAACGTGAAGTTGAGTGAATCACCCAGCTTTGGCGTGCCAGCCATTCTCCATGACGCAGAAAGCAAGGGAGCCATCAGCTACCTGAACCTTGCCCGTGAGATTGTAGAGAAGAATGGTGTGGCGGTTGCCCAATAGTACCCTTTAGTATAAAATATCTACATGTCTGATAATTCAGCCAAGAAAAAATCCGGTGGCCTTGGAAGAGGCCTTAATGCCCTTATTGCGGGTAGTTATGACCGCAAAGCCCCAGCTACCCCAGAAACCACTTCATCCACCACAAACGCTGCCAATACCATCGCAGATATTAGCTTAACCCAGATTGAGACCAACCCTTTCCAGCCGCGTACCCACTTTGACCAAGTGGCTCTGGAAGAATTGGCCGAGTCTATCCGTATACAGGGCATTATTCAGCCTATAACGGTTCGTCAGTTAAATGCAGAAGCGTACCAGCTTATATCTGGTGAACGCCGTTTTCAGGCCGCCAAATTAGCCGGACTGGAGACCATTCCCGCCTACATCCGCAAAGCCGATGACCAGCAGATGCTGGAAATGGCCTTGATTGAGAACATCCAGCGGGAAAACCTCAACGCTATTGAAATTGCATTAAGCTACCAGCGCTTGCTCTCTGAGTGTAACCTGAAGCAGGAAGAACTTGGCGAGCGGGTGGGCAAGAAACGCACCACCGTGACCAACTACCTCCGCTTGCTCAAATTGCCGCCAGACATCCAGATCGGGATCCGGGACAACCTTATCTCCATGGGCCACGCCCGCGCCGTGATCAACATTGATGACGTGGAGAAGCAGCTGGAGGTGTATCGCAAGATTGTGAATGAAGAGTTGTCTGTACGCAAGGTGGAGGAACTAGTACGTAACATCAACCTTCAGAACAAAAAACCAGATCCGCAGACCAAATTGGATTTGCATCCGTTTGAGAATGAAGTGAAACGGGTAGAGTCACGGTTATCTTCTTACTTTGGCACCCGCATTCACGTGAAAGCCTCTGCCGAAGGCAAAGGGGAAATCAAAATCCCATTTGTATCTGTAGATGAGCTGAACCGGATTCTGGAAATCTTAAACTATGCTTAAAAGCAAGAGCTCGCTGCTAGTAGTGGCATTTCTATTAGGTGCCTTTGCCCTGGGACTCACTCCCGGCGCAAAGGCACAAGTCATTACGGCTACCCCAGACTCTGTGCGCGTTCCCACCACAACCATTACCACAGACACGGCCAAACTTCCTCCTCCCAGAAATGTGAAGGAAGCTATTGGCTGGTGGAAAAAACCGGCGCAGGCAGCTTTTTACTCGGCCATTGTACCGGGGCTGGGGCAGGCATATAACCGTAGCTACTGGAAGATTCCGTTGGTGTATGCCACCGGGGCTGTCATAGGGTACTTTATTTATGACAACAACCGCAAATACCAGGGTTTTGTGGAGGCCATCAAACTACGGACCGATGGTGACCCTAAGACAGTTGACGCTTATGTAGAAGAAGGTTATTATTCTGTGGGGCAACCCAATGACCAAGGTACCATCAATTTGCGGCGGTCCAGAGACTTCTTTAGAAAATACCGCGATCTGGATATTATCTTAGGGATATTGGCGTGGGGACTTAATGTGATGGAAGCCCACGTAGATGCCCATCTGAAAGCATTTGATGTAAGCGAGGATCTTTCCTTTAAATTACAGCCTAGCTTGCAGCCAATGGCGGGAACACGGTCTTACGCAGCAGGTTTTTCTCTTCAATTCAAACTTAAATAACAAAATGCGCATTTTACTGATTGGTTACGGAAAAATGGGGCAGACCATTGAACGTCTGGCCTTGGCCAAAGGGCATGAGATAGTGGCTGCCCTCACGGTAAATGATGCAGACCGTCTTTCCTCCTACACCGCAGACCAGGTTGACGTGGCCATAGAATTTACGAGCCCAGATGCGGCGGTAGGGAACATGATCACCTGCTTTGAGAAAAAAATTCCGGTAGTATGTGGTACTACCGGTTGGCTGCAGCACCTGCCCCTCATCAAAGAGAAATGCCAGGAGCACCAAGGTTCTCTTTTCTATACTTCCAACTTCAGTGTGGGGGTGAACCTGTTTTTCCACTTCAATGAGTATGTGGCGGCTAAAATGCAGCAGTACCCAGAGTATGCGGTACAGGTGAAAGAGATTCACCACGTACACAAACTGGACCAGCCCAGCGGCACCGCTCTTTCCATTGCCGATGGAATTCTGAAGCATTACCCCCAGAAACACGGATGGATCAATGATATAAGCCAGGAACCGGAACTGCTGAGCGTAGTTTCTGAGCGTGAAGGTGAAGTTGTAGGAACACACATTGTGCAATACACTTCAGAAAATGATACCTTTGAACTTCACCACATTGCACATAGCAGAGAAGGATTTGCCTCTGGCGCAGTACTGGCCGCCGAATGGCTGCCGGGCCGTCAAGGAATCTTTGGCATGACTGATCTGCTTCAACTCTAAACCTGTTTGCATGAGCATCCGTTTTTGGACTAAGAAAGACACCAAGCCTAAACAGAAGAAAGGCTTTTTCAGGGAATGGGGAGACGCCATTCTATTTGCGGTAGTGGCAGCCACCTTGATTAGATGGGCTACTTTTGAGGCCTATACCATTCCTACTCCGTCAATGGAGAAGTCTTTGCTGGTAGGCGATTATCTTTTTGTAAGCAAGCTGCATTACGGTCCGCGCACTCCCATTACGCCTTTGCAGGTGCCGCTTACGCACCAGACCATCTGGGGCACCAATATACCCTCTTACTCAAAGGCCATTCAGCTGAACTCTTACCGTTTGCCGGGCTTCACCACCGTGAAAAACAACGACGTGGTGGTGTTCAACTGGCCCGCCGATGAAGCCCATCCTACCGACCTGCGCATGAATTACATCAAACGCTGCATTGGTATTGCCGGCGATAAAATTGAGATGCGAGACATGCAGGTGTACATCAATGACAAACTGGTGCCGGAGCCGGAAAGAGTGCAGTATGCCTACGGCCTGCTCACCACCACCCCCATCAACGACAAGTTCTTTAAAGAGCATGACATCACAGACCTGCAACCAGCGTACGGGGGCATAGGCTACGTAATCAATACTACCCCGGCTACCGCCGAGAAACTGAAAGGCTTTGACTTCATCAAAGAAGTCATCCTCTACAAAGACAGCGTGGGCTCCGTGCGGGCAGATGTGTTTCCGTTCAAGCCGTCCATCTATCCGTACAACAAAGACAACTTCGGGCCTTTCATCATCCCTAAAGAGGGCATGACCGTAGACATCAACCCTATGACCATTCCGCTGTACGAAATGGTGATCAGGAAATATGAAGGCTTTGATCCTAAACAAGTGGCGATTTCTGACAATAAAATTCTGATTAACGGCCAGGAAATCAAGAAATACACCTTCAAGCAGGACTACTACTGGATGATGGGCGATAACCGCCACAACTCAGAGGATTCTCGCTATTGGGGCTTTGTGCCGGAAGACCACGTAGTAGGCAAGGCGGTTTTGATTTGGATGTCCGCTGACCCAACCGAGAGCCTGTTCAATAAAATCCGCTGGAGCAGAATCTTCAAAGGCATAGAGTAAAATTTGCGTTTAGCGGCTCTTTTTCCAAAAGAAGGGCAAAATCAGAAAAGTGCAGGTCGGCTGAATCAGTTGGTCTGCACTTTTTTATGGTTTTCAGGAAAGCAGAAGAAAATCTATCTTGAGACGTAAAACTCTTCTCCCATGCGCCCGCTCCTACTTTTTCTGATCTTTTCCGTCCGCATTTTCCAATCACAGGCAGCCGATGGACTGCCGAAGCCGAAGCAGGACACTCCCAAAAAAGCAACAAGCTACCAGGGAGCCATCATCAGGGCCGACTCCCAAGAGAAGAAGATCACCTTGCTGTTCACCGGACATGAATTTGCCGATGGTTATCCGGTGATCAGGCAAACGTTGCAGAAGCACAAAATCAAAGCTGCATTTTTCCTGACCGGCGACTTCTACCGGAATCCTACGTTTGCCGCCGTAATTAGAGGCCTCAAAAAAGACGGTCATTATCTGGGGGCGCACTCAGACAAGCACCTCCTGTACACCGATTGGGGGAAACGTGATTCTACGCTGGTGACCAAGGAGCGATTCACAGAAGATCTGCTGGCCAATTACGCGGAGATGGAAAAACATAGAATCAAGCGGAAAGCGGCTCCCTACTTTTTGCCGCCCTATGAATGGTACAACCAAGAGATCGCTGACTGGACAAGCGAGTTGGGTTTTACCTTGATCAACCACACCCCCGGCACCCTCTCCCACGCCGATTATACCTACCCTAGCCTGGGAAAACAGTACCGAAGCAGTGAGGTCATCTCTAATTCAATTTTGACTTACGAACAGAAAGACCCCAAGGGCCTGAACGGCTTCCTGCTTCTGCTACACCTGGGCACAGATCCTGCCAGAACAGATAAATTCTATCTTCACTTAGATCAACTCATCTTCCAGCTCAAGGCCAGAGGCTACCAGTTTGTATCTTTACCTCAAGCGTTGAAATAGCCAATAAAGTCATAAAGCCAGTAACAGCTTTCCCGTTTAGGGGCTGTTTTTCGAAAAAGAGCCCCTAAACGGGATTTTATATTACCACTCAATCTCCGGCAACTGGTGCTGCCGCAGGTATGCGTTGGCCTTACTGAAATGCCGGGTCCCAAAGAAACCTTTGTCGGCGGCAAACGGCGAAGGGTGGGCGGCTTTGAGTACTAAGTGTTTTTTCTCGTCAATGATGAGGCCTTTCTTCTGGGCATAGGCTCCCCACAGCAGGAACACCACGTGCTCTTTCAGGTCAGACACCTTTTGGATGACGGCATCTGTGAACTCTTCCCAGCCTTTTTTCTGGTGGGAGCCCGCCTGGTGCGCCCGCACCGTGAGGGTAGCGTTCAGCAGCAGCACCCCCTGCTCCGCCCATCTTTCCAGATTTCCTGATCTGGGTATCGGTTTTCCCAAATCTGCCTCTATTTCTTTAAATATGTTAAGTAAAGAAGGCGGGGTTCTCATGCCTTCGGCGACGGAGAAAGCCAAGCCATTGGCCTGCCCTTGGCCGTGGTACGGGTCCTGCCCCAGAATGACTACGCGCACTTTGTCAAAGGGGCATTCATCAAAGGCATGGAAAATCTGGCGGCCCGGCGGAAACACCTCAGTGGTAGCGTATTCGTCCTTCACAAACCGGATCAGGTTCTGGAAATACGGCTTCTCAAACTCGTCCTGGAGAACCTGCTGCCAGCTGCTTTCAATTTTTACCTGCATAGAAGAGGTAGTTTTATGGGTTTTTAGCTTATTTTTACTTGAGAATCAGGTTGGCAAAACTAAAAAGCCGTAAAACCTGTTCCTATTATACCTAAACAAGGTACGCATGGATACGAAAACAACCCAAGGAGTAACCGTCAACGTCACGACCAATTACCTCCCTGACTATTCCAGTCCCGCGCAGCAACACTTTGTCTTCGCTTACAAGATCACCATTCAGAACAACAGCGAATTTACGGTAAAGTTATTACGCCGCCACTGGCATATCTATGATTCCAACAACGAGGTGCGAGAAGTGGAGGGCGAAGGCGTAGTAGGGCAACAACCGGTTCTGGAACCCGGCGAGAGCCACCAGTATGTTTCTGGCTGCAACTTAAAAACCAGCATTGGCAAGATGACCGGCACGTTCCTGATGGAGCGCCTGGTAGACGGCCGCCAGTTTCACGTGTCTATCCCGGAGTTCACACTCATCATCCCGTACAAGTTAAACTAATCCCGCTTCTGGCTTTGCAGCACGCCGCCATGATCTACAGGTACGCCTCCTTCTGGTGGCGTTCAGGGAATGCGCATGGTCTGCATTCCCCTTTTGTCTTCAACCTCTATTGCCACATCATTCACCACAGCGGCCATTTTGCCGCCTATGATGCCGTGGAATCCCTGCGGGACGATCTTTTCCAGGACCACACCGTTCTGGACGTGACCGATTTTGGCGCCGGTTCCCTGGCGGGAGCCACCCGCAAGCGGAAAATTTCTGACATTGCCCAAACCGCCGCCAAACCCGCCCGCTTGGGACAGTTGCTGTTCAGGTTGGCCAACCACTTCAAACCGGCTACAATACTGGAGCTGGGCACTTCTTTAGGATTAACCACCGGCTACCTGGGCCTGGCCCGGAAAACAGCTAAACTCTATACCTTTGAAGGCTGCCCGGCCATTGCGGCACAGGCCCGGAAGAACCTGAAAAAACTGGGATTGGAGAACGTGCAACTGGTGGAAGGAAACCTGGACCAGACGCTTGCCCAAACACTGGCGGCGCTGGAAAAAGTGGACTTCGTGTTCTTTGACGGAAATCACCGTTATGAGCCCACTCTAAAATACTTTGAGCAGTGCCTTACCAAAGCCCATGAAGGCAGCGTTTTTATCTTTGATGACATCTACTGGTCTGGCGAGATGACCCGGGCCTGGAAAAAAATAAAGCAGCACCCCCAGGTACTACTCACCGTTGATCTGTTCTATATGGGTCTCGTCTTTTTCCGGACAAACCAGCCCAAGCAGCATTTCACGCTGCGTTTTTAATTTCTGACAGTAAAAAGTAAAAGCGTTTAGGGGCTGTTTTTCCAAAAATAGCCCCTAAACGCTTCTTAGTATAACCTAGGCGATAGCTTCTCTGATTCTGATCAGTCTACGCATGAGGCCTTCCAGTTGCGCCAAAGGCAGCATGTTGGCTCCGTCTGATCTCGCTGATTTGGGATCTGGATGCGTTTCAATGAACAGCCCGTCTGCTCCTACGGCGATGGCCGCTTTGGCAATGGTTTCAATAAGCGCCGGACGCCCGCCGGTCACCCCAGAAGACTGGTTAGGCTGCTGCAGCGAGTGCGTCACGTCCATGACCACCGGTACCTGGTTTTCGCGCATGATGGTGATGTTCCTGAAATCTACCACCAGGTCTGAGTACCCGAAGGAATTGCCGCGGTCCGTCAGGATCACGTTATCGTTGCCGGATTCTTTGATTTTCTCCACGGCAAACTTCATAGACTCACCAGACAGGAACTGGCCTTTCTTGATGTTCACTACTTTCCCGGTCTGGGCAGCGGCAATCAAAAGATCAGTCTGGCGGCAAAGGAACGCAGGGATCTGAAGAACATCCACGTACTCGGCGGCCATGGCAGCCTCGTGCGCCTCATGGATGTCGGTGACGGTGGGTACCCCAAACGTCTCGCTCACTTTCGCCAAGATTTTCAGGGCTTTCTCATCGCCGATGCCGGTGAAGGAATCTTTTCTGGAGCGGTTGGCTTTGCGGTAAGAACCTTTGAAGATCAACGGAATCTGGAGACGGTCAGAGATCCGGACCAGTTCTTCGGCAATGCCCATGGCCATGTCTTCGCCTTCAATGGCGCAGGGACCAGCCATCAGGAAAAAATTACCGGAGGCAGTATGTTGTAATTTCGGGATTGTGATAAGCATACGAATATAGGTTACGTCTGGGGTTTAAAGCGCCAGACACAATGTTAAACAATTTTACGGCTGCTGCAGGACAAAGTGCCGGCCACGTTTTAGCCCTTATTCTGGAAAAAGAGCCGCTAAACGCCAACCAGTGCCAGCCGTTGGGCCAAAAGTACGGAAAACTACGCGATAAACTGCGGCCGCTCCCGCCGCTCCAGCACCATAAACAGCTCCCTCCCCTGCCTACGCGGGTGCGAATTGGTGCAGGGCTCAAACGTGCGGAACTGAAAATACGGCTCAAAATAAGCCTGGTACTCAAAAGGACTTCCCCCGAAGGGCGGCCCCTCCTGCTCAAACTCTTCTGAGAAAAGCACCCCCACCAATTTACCGCCGGGTTTCAAGAGCTGGAACATCTGCCGGGCGTAGCTGGGTCGCACCTCTCTGGGCAAAGCGCAAAAGAACGTCTGCTCCAATACCAGATCAAAGGGTTGTTCCGTTAGCTCAAAGAAGTCCTGGTGCAGCAAGTGTTGGGCCGGGAAGCTGGGCACCCTTTCCTGGAATTGCCGCAGCGGTTCAGCCGCGAAGTCTAGCAGGTAGACGTTGGAGAAGCCGTTCTGGTGCAGGTATTCGGCCTCATGGCCGTTCCCGCCGCCCGGTACCAGAATTCTGATAGACTTTTGGGTGAGCTGATCTACGTACGCTTTCAGAGGCGGCGTAATCTGGCCTGCGTCCCATTGCGTTTGGTTCTGGCGGTACCGCTGCTCCCAGTATTCCTTGTCTAAGCTAGTATTTTCACGCATGGGCTGAAATAAGTATTTTAACCTGTTATTTGCAAAGGATAGTGAGAAACGTATTTTTGTAAGAATAGGTATTGCCCAAAACCCTTAAACACCCCTTATTCGCTATGTCTAACGAAACACCAGAAAAGGACAGCAACCGAAAATTATTGGTAGTAGGCCTTATCATTGTGCTGCTCAGCATCAACGGGATCCTGATTTACATGCAACAGCAGAAAACGCAGGAGACCGATGAGCAGAAAGAAATAATCAAGGTGAAGAGCACCGAACTGGAAAACCAGATCAAAGTGTACGAAACCCTCAAAGCCGATTACGAACGTCAGAAAGCCGAACTGGGCGCGCTGGGTCTCACCAATGACTCCCTGGAAACCAGAATTGCCGCCATCAACGCCGATCTGGCCCAGCTGAGAGCTTTCCGGAACAGTTCCTTCACCGTAGCCGACCAGCGCCGCTTCCAGCAGCGGGCCCAAAACCTGGAGCTGGCGCTTCAGAAGAAAGACGAGGAAATGACCAAGCTTCAGGGCGACAACGAAGAGTTGTTCACTGAAGTAACCGGCCTCAAGACTACCCAGAACAAACTAGCCGATTCCATCACCACCCTTTCCAGCAACAACAAAGAACTGGCTGAGAAAGTGAATCTGGCCTCTAAACTGGAAGCCCAGAACATTGCCGTGACCATCATCAATGACAACGGCAAAGAAAAAGAAGACAGCAACGAAGAATACAAAGCCAAGCGGGTAGATAAAATCAAGCTCTCCTTCAGGCTGGGCAAAAACGAAGTGGCGCCCAAAGAGAACAAAGAGATCCTGATGCGCCTCATTGAACCAGACGGTTCTGCCCTGTACAACCTTGCCACCGGCTCCGGCACCTTTGAGTTTGAAGGCAAAGAGCAGTTTTACACCGCCAAGCGTGATATTGTCTTTGACAACTCCCAGCAGCAGGTTTCTTTCATCTACTCCAAAGGCTCGCCTTACAAAACCGGCAAGCATACCATTGAAATCTATGCCGGAGGCTTCCTGATTGGCAGCACCTCCTTTACCCTCAAATAAGTTACTTTAGGCCTTATTTAGAAAAAAGAGCCCCTAAACGTCTGGCGTTTAGGGGCTCTTTTTTCTAAATAAGGGGCAAACTGGCCGCTTGATCAATCCACCATTACCCTGCGGTCCTGGATAATCTTGAAGCTCTCAATCATTTTAATGGCTTCCGGAATGTCTTCTGAGAAGATGGTGATGAATGAGTTACGCTCGGCGTGTTCCAGGGCATAGGCAATGGCCACCATCTCCTGCCCTACCACTTTGAAGGGTTTATTAGGATCTTCCTGTAAAATTCCCTCAATCACAAAAGAATTGATTTCCTCGGCGGTACGGCCTCTCAGGTCTTTGTCAGATCTGATAATGATTTCATCAAACATCTGAGCGGCCAACTTGCCTAATTCCACCATGTCTTCATCGCGGCGGTCACCAACACCGGCCACAATTCCTACCCGTTTGCGGGCGTCTACGTTCTTCAGGAAATCGGCGATGCCTTTCATGCCCGCCGGGTTATGGGCGTAATCTATGAGCACCTCAAACGTAGGGAACTTGAACAGATTCATTCTGCCCGGAGTTTTGCTGGGCGAGGGCACAAAGGTGCGCAGTGCGGTCTTGATCTCAGAGATCTCAAACCGGGAGATGTAGCCTGCCAGCGTGGCCGCCAGCACGTTCTCAATGTTGAACCTGGCTCTTCCGCCAAAGGTGAGCGGGATGTCTGCCACACGGTCTACCCGTATCTTGTACGTGTTTTTGAAGATGGAAATGAAGCCGTTCTCAAAGACTGCGGCTAAACCTCCCTCGGCCACGTGCTTGAGAATACGCGGGTTGTTTTCATCCATGCTGAAGAACGCCACCTTGCTCTCCACTTCTTTGGCCATGTTGTAGACGTTGTCATCATCGGCGTTAAGAATGGCGTAACCGTTCTTGCTCACGCTCTTGGGTACCACCGCTTTCACCCGCGCCATGTCTTCCAGGGTATAGATGTCTCTGAGGCCCATGTGGTCTTCGGCCACGTTGGTCACAATACCTATATCGCACTGCTGGAAGCCTAGGCCAGACCGCAGCATGCCGCCCCGGGCGCACTCCAATACCGCAAAGTTCACGGTAGGGTCACGCAAAACAAACTCGGCACTCTTAGAGCCCGTGGTATCGCCTCTTTCCAGCATTTTATCCTGGATGTAGATACCGTCTGTGGTGGTGTACCCTACCTGGTAGCCCTTTGATTTCACCATATGGGCGATGAGGCGGGTGGTGGTGGTTTTTCCGTTGGTACCGGTAATGGCAATGATAGGAATGCGGGAAGGGCAATTGTCTGGGAACAGCATCTCAATCACCGGATCTGCCACGTTTCTAGGCAGCCCCTCCGTAGGCGAAATGTGCATCCTGAACCCTGGGGCCGCGTTCACCTCAATCACGGCTCCACGGGCCTCTGGCAAGGGTATGGCAATGTCTGAGGTTACTACGTCAATGCCGCAGATGTCTAGCCCAATGGTTCCGGCAATCCGCTCGGCCATGAGCACGTTGTATGGGTCAATCAGATCGGTTACGTCTGTGGCGGTACCACCGGTAGATAAGTTGGCGGTGCTTTTCAGGAAGAGTTCCTCACCGGCCGGCACCACGGTGTTGAGGGTATAGCCTTTCTTCTCCAGAATACCGTAGGTGTCCTTATCCAAAGTAATTTTGGTGAGTACTTTCTCATGGCCAACCCCCCGGCGTGGGTCGCTGTTGACTTTATCAATGAGTTCCTGTACCGTAGAAGTACCGTCTCCCACTACCATGGCGGGTGTACGCTTGGCGGCAGCCACAAATTTCTTGTTCACTACCAGCAGCCTGAAGTCATAGCCTTCAATAAACTGCTCCACAATCACGGCATCAGAGTATTTCTGCGCCATTTCAAAGCCTGCCACGGCTTCCTCCCAGCTTTTTAAGTTAATACCCGCTCCCTTGCCATGGTTACCGTCTAAAGGCTTGGTCACGATGGGATAACCCAGGTAATCTACGGCATCCTTTAGTTCCTCCAGGTCATAGACAATCTCTCCTTTGGGAACCGGCACCCCGGCTTCGCGCAGCATCTCTTTGGTGGCATTCTTGTCACCAGCAATCTCTACCGCAAACGCGGCCGTACGGCAACTCATGGTAGCCTGAATACGCTTCTGATGTACCCCATACCCCAACTGGATCAATGAATTCTTGTTTAGGCGGATGTAGGGAATACCACGGGCCACCGCTTCAGAAACAATGGAATAGGTACTGGGGCCTATGTGCTCATCTTCCCTAATCTCGTGCAGTTCTGCTACGTCTGGGGCAATGTCATAAGGCTCATTGTTGGCCAGCGCCCTTACAATCTTGATGGACGCATGCGCGGCATATTCACCGGCCTTCTCTTCCTGATAGGAAAACACCACGTACTCAAATCCCGCTTGAGGAGCCGGGTACGTACGCCCGAACCCGGAGTTCATACCGCCCAAAGTCTGCAACTCCAGGGCCACGTGTTCTACTACGTTGCTCAAGGGAACTCCCTCCTCCCGTACTCTCCTGAGATAGCCCCCTTCCTGGCCTTCGGTGCTGCGGTGCTCTATCATGCCCGGGAACATGGTTTCTAAACGCTGAGCAAACCCAGAGATCTGGGTAGTCATGACCCCAGCAAACTCTTCCATGTCCAACTTCAATACTACAATCTTCGGGTGTTTCACAGACCAGTAATTTGGCCCACGCATGATGCGTATCTCTGCGATTTTCATAAAAGTTAAATCCAGTCAGGATTAGGTATAATAGATTGGTTAGAAAATTTCCATGGTATAAGTATCACCTTTGCCAAGAAGATGCACCTTGAGGTCTCTGATGGTGACAGGAACTCCCTCCTCCACCTTGTATATATTAGAACCTGTGCTGCCTCTGCCGTCTACAATCACAACCAGGCCGCTGCCAATTACTTCTATCTCTCTCCCTTTCTTCACCACTATTCCGGTGTCTTCCTCCAACCCGATACCAATGAAGGATGGGTTGGTGGCAATCATCTGCGCCATACGCACAATGCGGCCCCGGGTTATGAAGTGTGTATCAATGGCGGCATCGTTCAGTAATTCCAACCCGGCCGTAATGCTCACTGATCCCTTGATGAAACCGCCGCCGCTCATGCCCTGGTAAATCATTTGGGTAGACATGGCCGCCGCTCCGGCACTGGTACCCGCAATCACTAAGTGCTCCTTGAAGTACCGCTCTTTCATGAGCCGCATGATCTCTGTTCCTCCAAAAACAGCTGTCAACTTCAATTGATCACCTCCTGTAAACATAATTCCCTGCGCCTTTCTCACCAGGTCTAGGTATTCTTCTTTGCAGGAGTCCTCGCGGGTCCGGATGTCCAGCACCTGCACGTTTTTGACGTTCAGTTGGTGGAATACCTTTACGTACGTCTGCCCTACTTCTTCTGGGTACGAAGAAGCCGTAGGGATCACCAAGATCAATGGGTTCTTGGTAGGTAGCTCCTGCACGAAACGCTCCAGAATCTCATTCTTGACAAAATTGAGGTTGTTATGGCTGTTGTCATCTTCCCCTGGCTCATCACCTTTATTCTCCCGTCCGCCAATCGCGATCAAAGCACCGTTCGGAGTCCGATATTCAATTGATTGTTTGGGCTTCTCTTCGGCAATATTTTGCTTTTCACTCATGTAAATTGCGGTTCGAATAATAAAAAATGGAGCGGGGCAAAATTTGTCTTACAATTTTACCCATCTTTTGAGGAATCAATAATTTCTTTATGGAAACTAGCTTCTTCATCATCAATCCATCAACGGATGTTGGGGTTACGCAAAATTCTCCTAAAAGATTAGCGGAATAATAATATATGTGTGTTACCACATCTTTCTACTGCGTTAACTACCTAAGCCAATTTTCAGGCCCTTCCACAACTACAAGAGAATCAGAGGCGAACACGAACTTTTTCCTGCAAAAATGCCGCTACAGCTTTAAAAGACGCGGCTTTGCGTTTAGAGGCTGTTTTTGGAAAAAGAGCCCCTAAACAGGAAGCATAATGTTGGGACTATACAGAAAAGGGAGAAGCCGAGACATTGAATGCGGGACAGAGGCCGCAAGGTTTACCGTATGTATTACCGTAAAAACAGAAGACCCGCTTTAGAGATGCTCTAAGCGGGTCTTCCTTCCTTGCTGGAGGTAACGAGCGGATTCGAACCGCTGTACGAGCTTTTGCAGAGCTCTGCCTAGCCACTCGGCCACGTTACCGTGTTTCGGAGTGCAAATATACACATCTTTTAATACAGTCAATACTTTTGGTCCTGTTTTTTCCTGATGGACATAAAAAAAGAGCCTCTTTGCAGAGGCTCTTTTTGAGAATCAGGTAGTTACCTACCTAAAATTATTCAGCAGATTCTGTGGCAGAAGCGTCAGATTCACCGGCTTTCTCAGCACGGGCTTTGGCAGCCGCGGCTAATTTTTTCTCGCCGGCTTCTTTTTCGCTTTCCATCATTTGGTCTTTCAAGGCAGAAAGGGCATCCAGGTCACCTAAAGTAGAACGAACTTCTTCTTTCTTAGGAGCAGCTGGGGCGGCAGTTTTGGCAGCGCCGGCAGCAGGAGCATCTTTCTTCTCAAATTTCTTTCTCTTCGCATCTTCTGGCTGGGCAGTGTGCACGGCAGTGTGCGAAAGAACGATCTTACGATCATCTTTAGAGAACTCGGTTACTTTGAAGTCAAGCTGCTCACCTGCTTCAACGGCAGTACCATCTTCTTTAGACAAGCCTTTAGGGAACGCGAAACCTTCAATACCGTAAGGCAGCTCTAACGTAGCACCACGGTCAGATTTCTCCAACACGGTTGCTTTGTGGGTAGAACCTACAGTGAACACGGTAGCGAAAGTATCCCATGGGTTCTCTTCCAGTTGTTTGTGACCAAGGGCCAGACGACGGGCAGCAGCATCAAGCTCCAGAACCACTACGTCTAATTTGTCACCAACTTTCACGAACTCAGATGGGTGCTTGATTTTCTTAGTCCAAGACAGGTCAGAAACGTGTACCAGACCGTCTACACCTTCTTCCAGTTCAATGAACAGACCAAAGTTTGTCAGGTTTCTAACCACACCTGTGTGCTTAGTTCCAACGGCATATTTGGTCAATACATCTTCTTTGGTCCAAGGATCTTCGGTCAACTGCTTAATGCCCAGAGACATTTTGCGGTCGTTACGGTCCATGGTCAACACAACGGCCTCAATCTCGTCACCTTGTTTGATGAAGTCTTGTGGGTTGCGCAGGTGCTGAGACCATGACATTTCTGATACGTGGATCAAGCCTTCTACGCCTGGCATCAGCTCTAAGAACGCACCGTAATCTGCTACGTTCACGATCTTGCCTTTCACGCGTGAGCCAACTTCCACCTCGGCAGGAAGAGCATCCCAAGGGTGAGCAGTCAATTGCTTCATACCCAAAGAAATACGTTTCTTGTCGTCGTCGAAGTCCAGCACTACCACGTTTACTTTCTGGTCTAGCTCCAACACCTCTTGCGGGTGGTTGATGCGGCCCCATGAAATATCTGTGATGTGGAGTAAGCCGTCTACGCCACCCAGGTCGATGAACACCCCGAAGTTGGTCATGTTCTTGATCACACCTTCCAACACCTGTCCTTTTTCCAGGTTGTTGAGGATAGCGGCACGCTGCTGCTCCAGATCTTTCTCGATCAGGACTTTGTGCGAAACTACTACGTTGTCAAAAGCGGCGTTGATTTTCACCACTTTCACTTCCATTTTCTTACCCACGTACACATCAAAGTCGCGGATAGGTTTCACGTCAATCTGTGAACCTGGTAAGAACGCTTCTACGCCGTAAAGGTCAGTGATCAAACCACCTTTTGTTCTGCGTTTCACCACGCCTTCCAGAACGGTGTCGTTCTCAAGGGCGCTATAGATTCTTTCCCAAGCTTTTACGATTTTAGCTTTCTTGCGAGACAGGATCAACTGACCGTTAGGGTCTTCCTGGTCTTCAATGAAAACCTCCACCTCATCACCGATTTTCAGCTCCGGCATGTCACGGAATTCTGATACCGGCACCAGACCATCAGACTTAAAGCCGATGTTCAGGATCACGTCGCGGTCAGTGATACCAACTACGGTACCTTTGATCACTTCCTCTTCCTGAACGGTGTTCAGGGTGTCGGCATACATTTGTTCCATTTCGGCTCTCTGCGCAGCAGAGTAGCTTCCACCGAAACCCTGAGACTCAAACTGGTCCCAGTTAAAATCATCTACATTTGCCATATTGCTATGCTGGTTCACTAAAATAACACCAAGTTACAGAACCACTTAACCCGGTGTAGCTTATGTTACATATCCTGTACCCTACCGGAGACAGGAGCATTCACCCTGAATGCGCCGCAAAGGTACAAATTTTTCTCTTTTAATCTACTTTCCTGCTCAAATTCCTTGACGCTCAAGCTCCTTGTAATCCGTCGTTCTTCTGCGTTTAGGGGCTGTTTTTGGAAAAACAGCCCCTAAACGCAAATACATGTTCTCTTCTTGGGCAGGCTCTCCAGACTCCGCTATCTGGGGGAGCCCATCAAGTGCAAGGCTTCCCTTTCCGGGGAGATGGTGATGGAAGTAAACTTATTCTTCACTTGCAGTCTTTTTGAATTTCTTGCTAGAGAAGCACCTCAAATGATTAATTCTTAGTAAGGCTAACACAGTATGCCCTAATTACAATAGAGATCAGGCCCGCACCCGCTCAGCCAGGAAAGGCATCCAGGCGTGGTCGGTGTCTTGGATGCCGTCGCGCAGGAAAGAGACGAGGGAAGGCTTGAAGGGCTTGCGGCGCAGCTTCATCTCCACTTCCTCCGGGGTACGGTCGCCTTTGCGGGAATTACAGCGCGAGCAGGCTGTTATGAGGTTGTACCAGGTGCTCTGCCCACCGCGTGAGCGGGGCAACAGATGGTCTAGCGTCAGGTTTCTGGTGGAGCCGCAGTACTGGCACTGGTTGCGGTCACGGCGCATGATGTTCTGGCGGGTGAGCGATATTCCTTTATACGGCACCCGCACGTAGCGGTGCAGCCTGATCACCAACGGGCGCGGGTACGTTTGCCGCACGGTGCGCAGTACATTCAACTGATCTTCCGCAATCAGTTCTGCTTTCTGGAGGTACAACAAGACAAAGGCTTTGTGCAGACTGCACGTAGCAATAGCGGAGTAATCTTGATTGAGTAAAAGTACTTTCTCATTCATACGGGTTCCTGCTCGTTAGATCCTTGAAGTAAGATACGTAAAATAATCTTACCTTGGGTTTACTAACTGATTTTCAGGCCCTCGTGTTACAGAGAATTAGTCAGGGAGAATGCGTTTGATAATGCGCAGCTTATGGGAGTACCGTTTGCGGTCGCGGTTATAGATGCCGTGGTGGTCCAGCTGGTCTATGCGCACCTCGCCGGAGGCATGGATGATCTTCTGGTCTTCCAGCACAATGCCCACATGGATGATGCGGCCTTCCTCATTGTCAAAGAAAGCGACATCGCCGGGGCGGGTCTGGGCCACGAAATGCACCTCCTGCCCGTGCTCCACCTGCTGGTAGGCATCGCGGCGCAACTGGTAGCCGCACAAACCATACACCTGCTGCACAAAACCGGAGCAGTCAATCCCGAAGATGGATTTGCCGCCCCACACATACGGCGCCCGCATGAACTGCAGCGCCATTTTCTGCAAAAAGTTCTCGCGGTACGGCAGCGCCGGATTGGTAGCCCTACCGTTGTACAGCATCCGTTCCTCCCCCACCCGTATGCTCATGCCATCAAAAAAGGGCAAAAGGCTGCCTAGACCTATGGGCGTAACGCAATTGCTGCTGCTCACGGTTTGCACAATGTCCATGGACCGGGCGTGTTTTCCCTCTTTCCACTCCTGGAAATATGCATCAGAAACCGGAAAGTGCTGCTTGAAGTCAATCCAGCCCTCATAGCCATCTGCCACGTTCCTGATCTGGAACCACTTCTCCTGGGTCAGCAGTACCTCATAGCACTCCCCAAAGACCAGCTGGGTGATCTGTTCGCTTTTGTCTGATGGTTCGCGGCGCACGGGCACCAGGCTCAATTTGCAAATCCCGAAGTTCAAGGGTTATTAGGAATTAAGAACTGAGAATTATGAATTTAAATATCAGCACGCTGCTGGAAACAGGAATAGGGTTAGGAGATTCGAATTAGATGATGATCCACCCATTCTTAATCCTAATTCTCAATTCCTGATTAATTAATACCGTTCGCGGGCCATTTCGCGCTTCACGTCGCGCTCTTTAATGTCTTCGCGCTTGTCATAGAGTTTCTTTCCTTTGGCCAGAGCGATTTCCACTTTGGCAAAACCCCGGTCACTGATGAAAAGGCGCGTAGGAATAATGGTCACCCCTTGCTCCTGGGCTTTGTCGCGGAGCTGCTTCAGCTCGCGCTTGTTCAGGAGCAGCTTGCGGTCGCGGGTGGGTTCGTGGTTGTAATGGGTTCCCTCTGTGTATTTGGAGATAGTGACCTGGTGCAGGAACAGCTCATTGCCATGGAATGTGCAGTAGCCGTCTGAAAGGTTCACATTGCCTTCCCTGATTGATTTGATCTCGGTGCCGCGCAGCATAATGCCGGCGGTGTACTTCACTAGAAACTGATACTCATAGGAGGCCCGCCGGTTAGAGATATTCACCGTTTTCTGCAGCCTGTCTTTCTCTTTTGATTTCGCCATTTAGTTTCTACTGTTCTTCAAAAGTCGGTGGATCTTCTCTTTTTTCAAAATTTTTTGCCCGGTTTGGCCCGTCGCCACCAGCCGTTCGCCGGCCTTCACCGCTATGTGGCAGTACAGCGCATTGCCGCTCAGGGTTTTGAACGTAGCCTCCACCAGAAGATTTTCGCCCAGAAAAGCGGGGCTGTGGTGGTCAATGTGCAGCATGGTGCCAATGCCTTCTTCGTCGGGTTCCTTCATGTCCAGCACAAACAGCCTAGATGCCCATTCCATGGCCTGCGCCAGGGAAAAAGTAGAGCAGACGGGGTGCACCAACCCTGCTTCGAACTGCGCGAAATCGGCTTGGGTGACAAGTTTATGAAAGGCCTTGGTGTCTCCTTCCTTGAACGGGTTATGCATAATTATAGAGCATTACAGAACCAAGATTAAGAATTTCTACGCATATTCAGGCCACAATTCCATCATCTTTCCTGCTATGAAAACACCTCTCCTGTGCCTGCTGCTGGTATGCGTGGGCGCCACCCTGGCCTACAGCCAAACCAAAACCGATAAGTTCCTGACCCAGCTGCTGCAACAACATTCTGATAAGTTCAAGCGGTTTTTGGAGGCCCCAGACAAGTACAAAATCCAGATCCTCTATACCCAGATAGACCGGGACAAGAACAACAAGCCCTCCTTCAAGACCTACCATTACCAGGTAAACGCCGCCCATTATTTTAACCCTGCCAGCACCGTGAAGTTGCCTGCTACGTTGGTGGCGCTGGAGAAGATTAACCGCCTGAACCTGCCGGGACTCACCAAGGAAACCGTCATGCTCACCGACAGCGCCTACCAAGGACAGACCAAGGTGCTGGAAGACAAAACGTCGGCCAATGGTTTCCCGTCCATTGCGCACTACATCAAGAAAATCCTGGTCACCAGCGACAATGACGCTTACAATCGTCTGTATGAGTTAATTGGCCAGGAGCCGCTCAACGAAGAACTCAAAGCCAAGGGGTACAGCAGCATCCGTCTGCCCATACGGCTGGCGCGTTTCCTGCCCATTGAGCTGGACCAGTACACCAACCCCGTCAGGTTCTTGCAGAACGGTCAGGTGGTTTACCAGCAAGGCCCGGTGAAGAGTAACAAAGACTACAAGAACCCTACTCCTATTCTTATGGGCAAGGGCAACATGACCAATGATGACAAACTGGTGATGGAACCCCGCGATTTTGCCTATTCCAACACGTTTGCGCTGGAAGACCAGCACCTCATGCTGCGAGCGGTGCTCTTCCCGGAGACGGTGCCGGCCAAAAACCGTTTTAACCTCACCCCAGAAGATTACCGCTTCCTGTACCAGTACCTGTCGCAGTTGCCCCGCGAAACCGCTTACCCGCCCTATGACGAGAAAGAATACCCAGATTCGTTTGTGAAGTACCTGCTCTACGGCGGCCCCACCCGCTCTGAACGCATCCCGGAGCACATCCGGATTTTCAACAAGATTGGCCAGTCGTTCGGGTTCCTGACGGATAACGCCTATGTGGTAGACTTTAAGAATAATGTGGAGTTTATGCTCACTGCCACCGTGCACGTGAACGAAGACGAGATCTACAACGATGGCAAATATGAATATGACTCGCTGGGCTTCCCGTTCCTGCGGGATTTGGGGCAGGTGGTGTATGAACACGAGCTGAAGCGCAAACGCCGCCACACGCCTGACCTGAGCAAGTTCAAACTCACGTATGACAAACCCAATCCATAACAAGTAAAAGGAAAGTCCCCGCCTGAAGTGCTCAGGCGGGGACTTTCCTTTTAAGACGAATATAACCAGATTAACGGCTGGCGCTGGAGCTGCCGTCTACGTTGCCGCCATCTTCCACGCTGATGTTTCCTTTACGGCCACCCGCGTTCGGCTTCATGCCTGGGTCCAGTTCATCGTGGCCCGGGTTATCGTTCACATCGTCGGGCAGCGGGAGTTTGCCTACTGCCTCTGGGGTACGGCCTGGTTCTGCCTGGTTGCTTACAGTATTCTGGTTGTTGTCTAGGTTTTTATTTTTTTCGTCAGCCATGGTTTTTCTCTTTTAGGTGATGTTACTTTCCTAAACTTTACGGGAAATAGCTGGAAACGGATACCAATCACGCCCCAGCCTCACAACTGCCCTTTGCGTTTAGGGGCTGTTTTTCTACAAATGGCCCCTAAACGCACCGCTCTGTCTTGGTAGATTAAACCAATTACTCAAACAGCAGCGGCTCGCCTATTGCCAGAATCTTCAGTTTACCGGGTATCTGTCCGGCGGCTTCCATCTTCTGCAACCGGCGCACGGGTTCACCCAGGGGTTCATCAGACAAATCAAAGGTGCCGTAGTGCATGGGCACGAGTGTGTTGCCGTTCAGATCCCGGTAAGCCTGCACGGCTTCTTCGGGGGTGGTGTGGCTAGGCTTCATGATGAACGCCGGACTATAGGCACCCACCCCTAAAATGCAAGTATCAATTTTGGGGAATAGCTTCCTGATTTCCTGGTAATGCCGGTCATACCCAGAGTCGGCACCGAAGTATAGGGTCTGCTTGGGGGTCTGCAGCATAAAACTTCCCCACAGGATCTTGTTGTTGTCTGTGAGGCCGCGTTTGTGCCAATGGTAGGTGGGCAGGAAAAACACCTGCGGCTGCTCCTGCGGCACGTTGTACTTCTGGTACCAGCCCGCCTCCTGAATGGTAATCCCCGGCAACCACTTCTGGATTAACGCCTGCATCTTGAGAGAAGTAAGGACCGTGAAGGAGTGCGTCTGGCGGAGTTTCTGCAGGCTTTTCTTATCGCAGTGGTCAAAGTGACCGTGCGAAAGCAAGACATAATCCAGCTTAGGAAGTTCCTCCGGTGGCACGGGCAGCGGCACTTTGCGCTTCATGTAGGAAACCCCGTAAAACACCGGGTCGGTGAGAAACGTCACACCGTTTAACCGGATGAAAAACGTGGCGTGGCCCAGCCAGACCATGCCATCTTGTTTGCTTTTCAGAAACTCCCGAGGGTCTGCCATGGGCGGAAGCCAGGCGTCCAGCTTTTTCTCTTCGCGCTGCGGATTTTTCGTGAGCTGCCACTTGAGGGCCAGCAGCATAGATTGGTTTCCCTGCCCATATTCGCCGGTAAAGCGCCCATTATGCATAGGGTTACCTTGCCAGCCCGGCCTGATGGTGCGCAAGGCCGGGTTCTTCAATTTCTGATCAGCCATAGAAGGTTTCTACGTGGTGGAGTTCAACGGGTAAGTACGTGAATCTGCCGGCATTTGTAAAGTGTCGGGCAAAAAGAAAAAGCCCGACACCATTTGGCCGGGCTTTCCTTTTCTGATTATTGATTGATCGTTTAGGGGCTGTTTTTTGAAAAAGAGGCTCTAAACGCAAGGCTTAGTGGAAGAACAGATAGGCCAGGCAGATAGCGGCAATGACACCGGCTAAATCGGCGATGAGGCCGCAGGTAAGCGCGTACCTTGATTTACGGACCCCCACGGAGCCAAAATACACCGCCAGAATATAGAACGTAGTCTCCGTTGAGCCTTGAATGGTAGCCGCCACCCGGGCCACAAAGGAATCTACGCCGTAGGTCTGCATGGCCTCCACCATCAACCCGCGGGCGCCGCTGCCGCTCAGGGGCTTCATGAACGCCACCGGCAAAGCCTTCACAAAGTCTGTGTTCATGCCCATCAGCCCAAACAGATAACCCAACCCGTCTACCAACAGGTCCAGCGCCCCAGACACCCTGAACACCCCCACGGCCACCAATATGGCAATCAGGTAAGGAATGATGGTCACAGCCACGGAGAATCCTTCCTTGGCGCCTTCAATGAACGCCTCGTATACATTCACCTTCCGGATGAGCGCCAGCCCGATAAAGGAAACGATGATGCTTAGGAGAATGACGTTACTGGCCACCTGCGAGATGAGTCCGATCTGCTCCTGAGAGATGGTGCTGAAGTAATAGATCAACCCGGCAATAAGCAGCAGCAAGGAGCCCACATACGCCAGAATGACTTTGTCAAACAGGTTGATGCGCTGGTAAATGGCCACCGTGGTAAGCCCCGCCAACGTGGAAAAGAACGTGGCCAGCAGAATGGGAATAAAGATATCTGAAGGATCTGCCGCTCCCATCTGCGCCCGGAACACCATAATGCTGATAGGGATAATGGTTAAGCCCGATGCATTGAGCACCAGGAACATGATCTGCGCGTTGGAAGCGGTTTCCTTGTCTGGGTTCAGTTCCTGCATCTCCTTCATGGCTTTAAGCCCCAGCGGAGTGGCGGCGTTGTCCAGCCCCAGCATGTTGGCCGAGAAGTTCATGAGAATGGACCCGAACACGGGGTGGTTCTTGGGCACCTCGGGGAACAGGCGGTTGAAGAACGGCCCTACCAGTTTGGCGAAAATAGCGATGATGCCGCCGCGCTCCCCCACTTTCATGAGCCCCAGCCACAGCGTCATGACCCCGGTTAAGCCCAAAGAGATTTCGAAGCCGGTCTTGGCGTTGTCAAAAGTGCTGGAGACCATCTTCTGGAAAATCTCAACATCCTGGAAAAAGATGAGCTTAAACAGCGCAATGCAGAAGGCGATAATGAAAAACGCCGCCCACAGATAATTTAAAACCATGAAAAAGGGTTTGAGTAGTTTGGTTGAAGCGGGGAAGTTACAAATCTGGAGCAGAATAATCGCAAGAGCTCCATACCCAGAAAGGCATTTTCTTTTGGAGCTTTTTCATACCGGTGCGTTCAGGCCAAGGCACGCCAACAGAAAATCTCATGATCATTTTGCGTTTAGGGGCTCTTTTTCAGAAAACGGCCCCTAAACGCAAAAACCAGTGAAGTTGCAGGAACTTCACTGGTTTTGCCTTGCCTCAATGACTGTTACGCGTACTCCGGAATCCGCTCCACGCCCAGGCCGGGTTTGCCGTTGGGGCGCATGATGCCGTTTTCCAGCAGAAAGCCGCCGGTGACCACGTCACGGGCCAGGTCCAGGCTGCCATCCAGGTCAATGTACTTGGTGTTGGGGCAGGAGAACGCCGCGTGCAGCGCCGCCGAGATGCTCACAATGCTCTCATCATTACAGCCCCACATGAGGTCAATGTTGGCTTGCTGGGCAATGGACGCAATCTGCCGTCCGGCGTACACGCCCCCGCATTTCATGAGCTTGATGTTGTAGATGCCGCAGGCGCGCGGCGCCGAAGCCAGCCGGAACGCATCTGACGGGGAGAGCAGTGATTCATCGGCGGCCACCAGGTCTTTCACGGCATCGGGCAGAGCCCGGAGTTCATCAATGATGCTGGCTTTAAGTGGCTGCTCTATCAGTTCAATGTCTAAGAGGGCGGTTTGGGCGCAGAAACGCTCCAGGTCCTGCGCGGTGTACCCCTGGTTAGCATCTATCCTTATGTGAACGCGGTCTTGGTACACCTCGCGCAGTTTCACCAGACGCTCCACGTCCTGCTCCACGGTCTGGCCGGTCTTCACCTTGAGGTGCGTGAAGCCACGGCCCACGTATTCCTCGGCCTCCGCCAGGGTCTCGGCCACGTCTTTGATCCCGATGGTGATGGACGTAGGCAGTGCCTTCAGTCGCTGGCCCAGAAACGACACCAAGGGCACCTGCAGGTACTTGGAGAACAAATCATGCAGGGCGATGTCCAGGGCGGCGCGGGCGGCGGGGTTGCGGGGCAGACGCTGAGGCAACTCATCGCAGAGCAGCTGGAAATGCCGGATGTCCTGCCCAATGAGCCACTCCAGATTTTCGGGCTGCAGCGCGGCCCAGGTCTGGGACAAGGCCTCTCCCACTACTTCCTTGCTGGGGTTACCGGCGCCAATGCCGCTCAGTCCGTTTTCCAGGGTGATCTCCACCAGCACGTTCTCCACCGCCGACACGGTTTTGAAAGCGATGGTGTAGGGACGGGTTAAATCCAGGTTTGCTTTCCAGACGTTGATCTCTCTGATTTTCATACGCTTGCCACCTCCTTGTTTACTATTTCCTTTACCAGGTCAATGATGGGCTCAACGCCATCTTCCAGGGGCAAGACCACCGGCAGCCCCAGTTCTTCCTGGTACTGTCGCTGGTACTCGCGGGCCTGCTCCAGGGTTAAACCGGCGGTGTTCAGGGTTACGGCCAGCACTTTGGCGCCATATAATTCAATGAGTTGGATCTCTGTGGAGATGGGCGGAATCTTGAAACCGAGCGCTTCATTGTCGTCAAAGTAAATGCGGGCCGGGGCGTGTTGCAGCACCACGTACTTCACCTGCCCAGACACTAAGTATTCAGAGCCGCAGGGGCCGCTGGGGTTGCGCAGCGCGGCTTGGCCTTCCACAAAAAACACATCGGGTTGGTGGGTTTCATAGCTGCTCAGGATGGCGTGTTCCAGTTCCCCAGACACGAAGTCATTGTAGGTGGAGTCCAGGATGAAGCCCGTGCCCCGCCCCTGCATCCAGCCGGTTTGGCCGGTGAAGATCATCTGGGCTTTGAGACCGGCGGCCTCGGCGGCCTGAGTGAGCAGGCGGGTGGTGGTGCGCTTGCCCATGCGCACATCGGTCCCCAGAACGGCTACGCGCGGGGCGGGTATGTTTTTGATTTTGCCGGTCCAGAAATGGAGTTCGCTTTTAGGTTTGGGCTTGCGCACGTCAATGAGCTGCACCCCGTGTTCCTGCGCCAGCACAGATAAATCTGGCATGTCTGAAAGGTACTCGTGGAGGCCGCTCACAATGTTCATGCCCTGGCGGATGGCCTCAGCAATGGTCTCTTTCATGCTGGCCGGTAGCTTGCCGCCCTTTGGGGCGATGCCCACCAGACAGTACTGGGCCGTTTCGGGGCTGTTTTTCAGGAAATCGGCTAAATCTGCGTACACGGGGATGCCGCGTTTCTTCCCGTCTACCACCTCGCCCGCATCCTGCCCCGCCGACACCGCGTCTATCACGCCCACAATGCGGAAGCGTTCCGTGCCCCTTATTAGGCCGTGGGCAGTCTTGGCCGGGTACTGGTTGAGTAAACCATTGGTGAGAATGATGGCGTTTCCATCCATAGTTGTAAAGCTGAGGGTTTAGAAGAATGAGGGAAAAGTAATTATCTGAATTGGCGTTTAGCGGCCGTTTTGGGAAAAAGAGCCGCTAAACGCACCGGAGTTACAGCACCAGCCCGTGGAAGAGCTCTGGCTTAGGTTTGCTCAGGTCATACAGAAAGCCGTTGACCACCGCGTAGCGCACCTTCCCGGCCTTGTCTTTGAGCAAAAAATTAGCGGCGCGGGCCAATCCCAGCGCATGGTTCACCCGCCCGGCCACCGACAGCACGTTCAAAGGCAGGTCTACGGGGTTGGCATTGAGGGGCAGGTTGCGCACCCGCACGGTGGTATAGCCGGCGGCCAGCAAGTCTTTGGCTTTGGCGGCGGTGAGGTCAGCGATGTTGTCCAAGGTGGTTTCTGAGACTTTGCCCGGCACCAGGGTAAGCCCCTCGGCGTTGAGTTCTTCGTAGCCATGGAACACGCGCATGTCGCCAATCTCGTCAATGGAGCTGCGGTGGTAGAAACCCTGGGGCGTGTTGGCGCTGGCCTCGTTGCGGTTAATGCCCAGGTCCAGCAAAGTACTGCGGCCGTCCTGCTGGTACCGCACGTTGCGCAGCACGAAATCATAAAGGTAGCGCTCGTTCTGCGGAATCTTGAAGTAGTCTTTGACCTCGTACTTTTTGTAGCCCTGGTCCCCGATCATCTGCATGGCCGCCAGAATAGCCGCGAAATTCACCTGCCGGATGTACTGCTTCTCGGGGTCTCCGCGGTACCCTCCAGATTCAATAAGGATAAGGCTGGTGCCCCATTTCTGGATGTTATCGCCGAAGGCGCGGGGTTCATGGTCATCTGAATATTTGGCCACCTGCCCGGGCAGGAACTGCTGGATGCCTTCGTTCAGCCCCGCAATGGTCCGCATGGCCCGCTCACGCACCTGGTTCACGCTCTGGGCATAGTCATAGGCGGGTGCCAGGAAAGAAATTGTGGCGGTTTGGGGAGTGGTGCCTACGGTGTAAAGCCGGCTCTGGTCATGCAGGTTAAACCCAAAGTCCGGCTTGAGGCTGTCGCGGAGGCTTTTGAGCAAGACGGCCTCGGGGCTTTGCAGGCGCAGGGCATCGCGGTTCAGGTCAATGTCCAGCGCGTTGCGGCGGGTGAACCGCTCTGCCCCGTCTGGGTTGAGCATGGGAATGAAATACAGGGTGTTGTTTTTCAGAATCTCCTGCCGCAGCGGGTTCAAGTCATCTGAGGCCTGAAGAAAGTTGAAGATGTCAAATAAGGCCATGGTGGCCGTAGACTCATCGCCGTGCATCTGTGACCAGAGCATGATCTTGGTTTTACCGGTGCCGGCTTTCACCAGGTACAGGTCACGGTCTTCCACAGATTTACCCACCACCTGCACCTGAAACAGTGGGTTCTGCTTCAGTTTCTCCAGCAAGGGCACTATGTCTTTGTGTTTGAAGCGCCGATGCGTGATGGAAACTTCTTTGTATTTGGCGTGATGGTCAAACGCTTGCCGGGCGTTGCGGGCCACGGGGCTGTTCTGCTTGGGGGTGGGATTACTCTGGCACTGGGCCCCTACTACGGTCATGAATGAAAGTAAGAAAAGAAAGATTTTCCGCATTATACCACAGGGTTTGAGTGGTGATGGCCGAGACAGCAACAGAAGCGTCATTGCCCCGCCTATATTTCTGCGGGTAATGTACCCATGAAATCCGGGTTGAGAAAAAACATTTTAAAAAAATTTCTTATTGCACGTATTTCAGCCGCCGGTATGGCAACACCTACGCCCTTTTGGTAAAGAAATAGCAGCAAAGGCAGGTTCTGTTTCCTAAGAAGGAGACGAAGGATTTGTAGTATCCCGCAACCAGTATTAGACTAATGTTGCGTTTAGAGCCTCTTTTTCCAAAAACGGCCGCTAAACGCAAATCAAGTTTTTACACCTTCAGCCGTGGATCTGGGCTGGCGTATTGGCTGGTGAAATCGCCGGCCAGGTACTGGTAATGGGCGGCCATGGCAATCATGGCGGCGTTATCTGTGCAGTACTCAAAGGCGGGGATGTACACATTCCAGCCGTAGCGTTTGGCGTAGTCCTGCATGGTGGCCCTCAGCCCAGAGTTAGCCGACACCCCGCCCGCGATGGCGATTTCCTTGATGCCCAGCTCCTTGGCCGCCAACACCAGTTTTTTCATGAGCGTCTGGATGAGGGCGCTCTGGATACTGGCGCAGATGTCGGGCAGGTTCTGGGGCACGAAGTCTGGCTGGGCGGCAGTATTTTTCTTCACGAAGTTGAGGATGGAGGTCTTGATGCCGCTGAACGAGTAGTCATACCCGTCCAGGTTCACGATGGGGAACTGAAACCGGTCTGGGTTTCCGGTGGCCGCCAGTTTGTCCAGCACCGGCCCGCCCGGGTAGGGCAAGCCCAGCAGTTTGGCAGATTTGTCAAACGCTTCGCCCACGGCGTCATCGGTGGTTTGGCCCAGCACCTCCATGTCCAGGTGGCTGCGCACCAGCACAATCTGGGTGTGGCCGCCGCTCACGGTGAGGCAGAGGAACGGGAAACTGGGTTTAGGATCGTCTATGAAATGGGCCAGGATGTGGGCCTGCATGTGGTTCACCTCAATGAGCGGCAAGCCAAGCCCCAGCGCGAACGATTTGGCAAAGGAGCATCCCACCAGCAGCGCGCCCAAAAGTCCGGGCCCGCGGGTGAAAGCCACCGCATCTAATTGGCTTTTTGCTATATTTGCTTTTTGGAGCGCCTGTGAAACCACCGGGATGATGTTCTGTTGGTGGGCCCTGGAGGCTAACTCTGGCACCACTCCGCCGTATTGCTCATGGATTGCCTGCGTGGCTACAATGTTTGACAACACGCGGCCGTTCTGAATAACAGCCGCCGAGGTTTCATCACAAGAAGATTCTATTGCTAAAAGTGTAGGGTTCATATTCCGTTGGAGACGCAAAACCAAGAAGAGACGCAAGAAAAAAAGAAAAACTACCCGCAAGTTATAGCAAAAGCTCTGTTAAAAATAATTCTGGGCGTGCTTCTGGTGGTGGTAGTGGTGGTGGGAGGCCTTGCCCTGGCCCTGCGTTTCCCGGCTGTGCAGACCAAGGTGGCCCAGAAAGCGGCCAGTATCCTCTCAGAGACCATCAACCACCAAGTCACCATTGGCCGGGTAGACATCCGGTTTTTCAAGAGCGTCCTGTTGCAGCAGGTGCGCGTGCTGGACCGCCAGAAGAAAACCCTCTTCTACATCGGCGAAGCCGATGCCGACATCAGCTTCTTCAACCTCTTCCAACCCAACAAACTCCACATTGCCTCGCTCACGCTCACGGAGCCCGAGGCCAACCTGATCAAGTACAAGGGCACCGACACCTTGAACATGAGCACGTTCATCACGTCACTGGCCAACCTCATCACCAAAGACACTGCTCAGGCCAGCAAACCTTTTGATTTTAAGATTGACGAGCTGGTGCTCAGGAACGGCCACTTCACGTACCACAACTACAATGATCCCTTCACGCCCTACGGCGTAGATTACCAGCACCTGGACCTGGAGCGCATCAGCGGGAAGTTCTCTGAGATTGACATCAAGGGAGACACCATCCATACCCGCATCACCAGCCTCACCACTATTGACAAAAAATCGAAGACCTACCTCAAGGACCTGGACACGCGCATGACCTTCGCCCCCACCTTCTGGGAGTGGGACGAGCTGAACCTACGGGTGAATAACAGCCACCTGGCCCGCTACGTGCGCTTTGACTACAACGTGTTCTGGGACTTCAAGGAATTCAACGACAGCATGAACGTGACCGCCACCTTTGACAGCACCTACGTGACCTCAGATGACATTGCCCTTTTTGCCCCGGTCATGAAAGAGTGGAACGAGAAGGTGCTGCTCTCCGGCAAGGTCAAAGGCAAAGTCAAAAACTTCCGGGCGCAGGACGTAGACATTCGGTACGGGCAGTACACGCATATCACCGGAGACATCTCGGCAGACGGCCTGCCCGATTTTAAAAACACCTTCGCAGATCTGGTGCTGGGCCCAAGCTCTATCAATGCCCGTGACATTAAGCACTTCCTGCCTAAGAATGCCTATGACATGGCCGCGCGGGCGGGCACCGTGAAGTTGGAGGGCGAATTCACCGGGTTCTACAATGACTTTGTGGCCAACGGGAGTTTCCAGAGTCCGCTGGGCAATATAGTGTCAGACATCAACCTCAAGTTTGACAAGAACAACATTGACCGCTCGGCTTACCGGGGTTACCTCAAAACCAATGGCTTTGACGTGGGCGGCCTGCTGGGCGACCGGAGTCTGCTGAAGAAAGTAGCCTTGGACGGACGCGTACAGGGGAGTGGTTTCAGCCTGGCCACGGCCCAACTGAACATTGACGCTACTATCAACGCCCTCAACCTGAACAACTACAACTTTAGGAACATAGTGGTCAACGCAGATTTGAGCCGCCAGACGTTCAACGGGGACCTGCGCATCAATGACCCCAATTTAAGCATGGCTACCTCGGGCCAGATCAATTTGCAAAATAACCGCCAGGTGTTTGACCTAAGGGCGAACGTGAAAAAGGCCAACTTGAAAGCCCTGGGCTTCACGGACCAGGGTATTGTGCTGTCCACCAACGCAGACGTAGATTTCACGGGCATACAACTGGATGAGATTGCCGGTCTGGCGCAGTTCAAGAACACCCAACTGTCTTATGATGGCAGAACCGTAGCCATTGACTCCCTCACCATTGAATCCCACTTTCATGATGGCATACGGGAGCTGCACGTGGGCTCAGAGGTCTTGGCGTTACGGGCGGGCGGAGATTTTAAGTACACCACGTTTTTCAAAGACCTGCAAACGCTTTACCAGGAGTACCGCCTCAACCTGGAGAACAATCCGGTCAAAATCGCGAATTACTACCGCCGCAAGCCACCGGTGGCTCCCGTTCCCTATTCAGTAGACTTGGAAGTTCACTTACGGCACCTTGACCCTGTACTGCAGACCTTTGCCCCCGCCCTCTCTATCTCAGACTTTTCCACTTTAGAGGGTACTTTCCGTCAGGGGCCAACCTCTGTTCTGTCGTTCGTGAGCCAGATGGACACCATCCGGTACGGTAGCAACGCTTTCTACCAAAATAACTTCGAACTCAACTTTTCCAAGCTCTGGAACCACCCAGATGTACTGGCCAACGCCATTGTTACCTCAGATCGGCAGCTTTTAGGCGGTGCGGGTGATACGGAGAAGCTTTATGTGGAAAGTGTCTGGAATGAGCGCCTCATCAGTTTTTCCAGCAACATTGCCCAGACCGGCACCACCAACCGCGCCAACATTAGCGGGAACGTGTCCTTTGAGCAGGACCAGATTCAGATTGTCTTCAACCGGTCTAACATCAACGTTCTGGATAAAGTCTGGGCTATCTCGCCCAACAACACCATTGTACTGGACGGCAGCACCATCCGATTTGAGAATGTCACTTTCTCCAACGGGCCGCAGAGCATCAATATCTTTGGGATTCTGTCTAAGAACCCGGAAGACCTGCTTACGGTGAATTTAACTGATTTCAGGCTGGAAAACCTCAACCCGCTCCTTCCCGACCAAATCAACGGCCGCCTTAACGGCGAAATGCAGTTGCGTGACCTGTATAATGAACCGAAGTTCACCTCTACCCTGGCGGTAGATACATTCATGCTGGACCAGCAGTTGATAGGAAACATTGCGGGCACCACCAACTGGGACAACCCCCACAAGCGCATGAACGTGAACCTGGGCATCAGCCGCGAAACCAAGAAAGTGCTTTCGCTTACTGGTACTTATACCCCTTCCGGTGGCAACCAGGAACTGGACCTACTGGCGGTTCTGGATGATGCCCAACTCAAACTGGTGGAGCCTGTGCTAAAAACCATCATGTCTGATCTGGGCGGTACCATGGACGGACGGGTTCGGATTTCCGGAAAACTAACGGGCCCAATCCTGAAAGGCTCTGTCATGGTAACCGATGGTGCCTTTGTCTTCAACTACCTCAATACCAAGTATACGTTCTCAGACCGCGTCTTCTTCACAGAAAATGACATCTCCTTCCAGAACGTAAGGATACGGGACATCTATAACAACACGGCCATCCTGAACGGGGGTATCTTCCACGATGGGTTCAGCAACATGGTGCTGGACCTGCGGGCACGCTTTAGCCGGTTCATGGTCTTGAACACCACCCGTGCGGATAACCCTATGTACTTTGGCACCGCCTTCGCCACCGGTGAGGTAACCGCGTTGGGCTCCACGTCAAACCTACAGGTGAACATCACGGCCCGTTCTGAGGAGAAAACCAGCATCTCGGTTCCCTTAGACAACACCACGGCGCTGGAACGGCAGAATTTTGTTTCGTTCGTGAACAACAACCCCGCTAAAAGGGACTCCACCGTCACAGACACCCTGGTGGTCAGAAAAGAGGCGGACCTGAGCGGCATTAGACTTAACTTCAACCTGGAAGTAAACGAGAATGCCTACCTGGAACTGATCTTTGACGAACGCACCGGTGACATCATCAGGGGCCGGGGCCGGGGAAATATCCGCATGGAAATTGACACGCGCGGCGAGTTTGCCATGTACGGGAACTATGAGATTGTGCAGGGGCGCTACAACTTTACGCTGTTGGGGGTCATCAACAAAGAATTTAACGTGCGCCCGGGCGGCACGGTGACCTTCAACGGAGACCCGCTGGAAGGGCTCCTGAACATCACGGCAGAATATACCCAGCGGGTGTCGCTGGAACCCATCTTAGCCAACCTGGATGCGCAGCAGCGGCAATCTGCGGCGGCCCGGTCACGGTACCCGGTAACGGCGGTAATGGATTTGGATGGTCCGCTTACCACGCCGCAGATTCGCCTGAACCTGGAGTTCAATGACACGCCCAGCCTGCTGGAAGACCAGATCACCCGCTACCTCAACAACATCAGGAATGACGAACAGGAGCTAAACCGGCAGGTCTTCTCACTGCTGGCCTTCAAGCGTCTCTCTGCCCAGGACGAGTTTCAGGTAGGCATAGGCGTGGGCGATTTGGGCAGCAGCGTGGGCGAGCTGTTCTCCAACCAGCTCAGTTACTGGCTGTCGCAGATAGACACCAACCTGGAGGTAGACATTGGGGTGAGCGGCTACGGAGACCAGGTGCTGGATGACGTGCAGTTGCGCCTGAGCTACACCTTCCTGGAAGGCCGCCTGAAAGTAACCCGCGAAGGCAGCGTGAACAACAACCGCTTTGGCAACAACCGCTCCACCGCCGCCGGCGACTGGGCCGTGGAATATTACCTGAGCAAGAGTGGCCAATTGCGTCTGCGGGCCACTTATGAAACCACCCCGCGGGACTTTGAGGCCAATGCCACGGCCAGCCGCCAGACGGTGAGCGTGCTGCACCAGGCCAACTTTGACCGTTTCGGGGAGCTCTTCCGCCGCCGTAGGCTGAGCAAACGCGCGCAGAGAGCCGCAGAGCGTGAACGCATGCTCCGCATTGAAGACGATGCTCCTACCCCCCGCCAAAACCTTTAAGTGCGTTTAGGGGCTGTTTTTCTAAAAACAGCTCCTAAACGCACAGACTCTCCGTTGTGAAACGGTCTGTTTCCCATTGAAGAAACTTCCCCTTAGCCCCTATGACCAAATAGGCAAAACTTAACGTTAGCCATCCAGCTACCCTTTTCACCTCCGCTAGCAGATAGTCCGGTTAAATCATATTGTCAGGTTTTAATCAACTATAAATTCCCCGAACTATTTAAATAATTCGTCCGCAAACTTTCCCGGCATATTTTATTTAAACCATTAGTTTATAGAGCTTAGCTACATCTTTCCTATAGCAAATCACATCGCTACCTCATAACACACAAAAAGGTTGCATTAAATTAGAAAGTTTATATAACTTGCTTTAAACATTACAACCTATTACTCTGCATTGTTCTATAAATTTGCATTGACAACCAAAGTAACCAAGGTGGTGACGCACTGGGTTGTTTTCTATGGCAGACCAGGTATTTGAAAACAATTTTTACGCTCCTCTTCAGTAGTTTCCTTACGTTTACTGCTTTTGCCCAGTCCGGCATTCAAGTTCCGCAACTCACAGGCTTTGACGCCACCATTCGGCAATTTGTGAGCCGTTGGAAGGTGACCGGTGCTTCGGTGGCCGTGGCTAAAGACGGCAAATTGATCTACGCCCGTGGTTTCGGCCATGCCGATGTAGCCAAAACTACGCCCCTGCAACCCCATAGCCTGATGCGGGTAGCCAGTGTGTCTAAGGTTGTAACGGCCGTAGCCATCATGAAACTGGTGCAGGACGGGCAGCTTAGCCTTACCCATCCTGTCTTCGGCCCAAAGGGTTACTTAAAGAATACCTACTACACGCAAGGCGTTACCGATTCCCGTTTATACCACATAACGGTGCAGCATTTGCTGGAACATACAGCCGGCTGGGACCGCACCGTTGGCTGCGATGGGTACTCTAACTGTGATCCCATTGATTTTCCTCTGCACGTGGCTCAGGCCATGAAAGCCCGTAACCCCGTAGCCGATTCTACCCTCATTCGTTTCATGCTGTTGAAGGGACTCAACTTTACTCCCGGCGCCAGGTATGCCTACTCCAATACCGGCTATCTCATCCTGGGGAAAGTATTGGAAGCAGTGACCAATGAACCTTATGAGCAATGGGTGCAGGAGCATCTACTTCAACCCAGCGGGGTTCTGGAAGCACATTTAGGCCATAATTTACTTTCTCAAAAACAGGAACGCGAGACAGAATACAAAAGTGATTACAAAATGGCCTCTTGCTATGGAACCAATGAGCAAGTGCCAACCGCGTATGGCGGTTTTAACCTGGAAGCGATGAACGCCCACGGGGGCTGGGTCTTCTCGGCCCGTGATCTCCTGCGCTTGGTGCATAGTATTGACGGCTTCGCCTCCCAACCCGATCTGCTGGACCAGCATACCTTGGCCAGTATGGTGGAACCATCTGCGGTAAACCCCTGGCGGGCCAAAGGTTGGCAAGTGAACCGCAACAACAACTGGTGGCACAGCGGCTGTCTGGACGGTACCACCAGCTATCTGGTACGCACCAGCGGCGGCTTTACCTGGGCGATCCTGCTGAACAATTACCAAGCCTCTGACCAGTTCTGGGAAGAAGTGGATAACCTGGGGTGGAACTGCCTCAGTACTGTCAGCACATGGCCAGAGCATGATCTTTTTCCGCCTACTGTCAATGCACAGAATCTTAGCGCCATTTCCGTTGATTCAGTTACTACCCAGATCAACTGGCTTTCTGGAAACGGCAACCGCCGCCTGGTCTTGATGAAGGCCGATGAACCTATTGCCGCCTTCCCTCTGGATGGCACCCACTATACCCCCAATGCCACGTACGGAGCGGGAACCCGGCTTCCTGACGGCTCTTTTGTGGTGGCAGATGAACGGAACTCCTCCACGGTAGTGCGCGTGCCAGATCAGGCAAGAAAGTATTTTGTGCGGGTGGTGGAGTATTACGAGAATCAGGCTACAGGCAATAAGCCTATATATACCTTAGAAGGGAACCCCACCCTGATCCTGAACAACAACAATGTGGTTGTCCAGGAGGCTCCTTCGGCGCCAACTAATGCGTTACTGTTCTACCCCAACCCCGTCACTACAGAACTGCGGGTGCAGGGCCTCCCCGAGGCGGTACTCTATGAGATAAGAAATGCACAAAGCGTCAGCGTCCAGACCGGGCAGCTGGTACCGGGGCAGGCAATTCTTACCCAAGGATTTTCGCCTGGTCTTTATTTCTTCCGTTTCCGTGATGCGCAGGGCAAAGAAAATGTACACCGCTTTGTGAAACTGTAGCAATGGGTTCCCTGTCCAATAAGTACAATATTCCTCTCCTCTAATGAGTTCAGTAAGCGGTAGCCCAGGAATGGCTTCCTTTGGGCTATCTTGGGCAAAAGTCCTTGGACACGTTCCATTTAGCGGCTCTTTTTCTTAAATCAGGCGAAAAACGCGCTGGGCCCCGTGCTTCTTCTAAATAATTACTATTTTTGCCGGCACACGTACCTATGGCTACTAAACCGCTCAAACATACCCGTAAGAAAAAACTGGGCAATTACCCTCACACCATGGTGATCTTCAGCATCACGTTGGCGCTGTTTGTGATTGGCTTGTTTGGCCTTCTCCTCATCCATGCCGGCAAGCTCTCTAACCTGGTGAAACAGAACATGGAAGTGCAGGTGTATCTGGAAAGGGAGCTCACGCCGCTGGCCGTGGAGAAACTACGGAAGACCCTGGCCCGCAAGGAGTACATCGCCTACGAGGAAAATAAACCGCAGGTGACCTTTTTCTCCAAAGAAGACGGAGCCCGTGAGTTCATTGACGAGAGCGGCGAAGACTTCCTTACCTTTTTGGGCGAAAACCCGCTGCGGGATGCTTTCATTCTGCGCATCAACGCTGAATTTGCCACCTCTGAGCAGCTGAAGCAGATCCAGCAGGACCTTCAGAACACCGAGGGCGTGTACGAGGTAGACTACGTGGAGAGCCTCATTGACTCCATCAACCATAACCTGAAACGGGTGAGCATCTTACTCTTGGCCTTTGCGGGTATTCTGGTGGTGGTGGTGATCATCCTGATTAACAATACCATTAAACTGGCACTTTTCTCCCAGCGCTTCCTCATCAGAAGCATGCAGCTGGTGGGGGCCACTTCCTTTTTCATTCAGCGCCCTTTCCTCAACAGAGCCATTTTCCAGGGTTTGGTGAGCGGGGCTCTGGCGTCGGTGCTTCTGTTTGCCCTTCTCCAGTACGCCTACCATGAAATTGCGGAGCTGTACTTATTGCGCGATGAGCAACAGATGATCATCCTCATGGTTTCGATTCTTCTGCTGGGGGGCATATTGGGCTTTTTCTCTTCCTACCGCGCCGTAAAGAAGTACCTCAGATCCTCCCTTGACGATTTATACTAAGAAATATCTCCCGTATGGAAAATAAAAACCCCACCAACCTCTCGTTTGGCAAGCGCAATTACCAGATCATGGTACTAGGCCTTGTAGTAATGGCTGTAGGTTTCATTCTCATGGCCATGGACTCCCAGCCGTATGGCTACGGGTTCCTGGGCCTTACCCTGGGTCCAATTGTTTTGGTGATTGGTTTTGTTATTCAGTTTTTCGCCATTCTGGCTAAACCCCGCAAAGACGTTTAGATGAGTATTTGGCAAGCCATCATCCTGGCCGTTGTAGAAGGATTAACAGAATTCTTACCGGTTTCCTCCACCGGACACATGGTTATCGCTTCTAGCCTCATGGGCATCAGTGCCTTTGAGTTCACGAAAATGTTTACCGTCACTATTCAGTTTGGGGCCATTTTATCTGTAGTGGTACTGTACTGGAAGCGGTTCATCAATTCCTTTGACTTCTACAAGAAGCTGCTGGTGGCGGTTATTCCGGCCCTGGCCATTGGCTTTGTGCTTAAAGATTTCGTAGACGCCATGTTGGAACGGGTAGAAGTGGTGGCGGTGAGTCTTCTTCTGGGAGGGATTCTCCTCATCTTCGTGGACCGCTGGTTCAAAGAAAAGGAAAACCCGGTCACTACCCCCAGCTACCGTAATGCCTTCATCATTGGCTTGTTCCAATGCATTGCCATGATTCCCGGTGTTTCCCGCTCGGCGTCTTCCATCATTGGCGGACTCACCCAGCGCATGACGCGCAAATCTGCCGCCGAGTTCTCTTTTTTCATGGCAGTGCCCACCATGCTGGCCGCAGCCACCTATACCGTTCTCACTGACTTACTGCACCTGGAGATTTCTGACATCCTGAAGTTCAACCTTCCTAAGATACAGACTGGTTTTGGCGCCATTACGGCTCAGGAGTGGCAGGCGTTAGCGATTGGCAATGTGGTAGCGTTCTTAGTGGCCATGGCCGCTATTAAATTCTTTGTGGGCTTCCTGACAAAATACGGCTTTAAGCTGTTTGGATACTACCGTATTGTTGTAGGCTTGGTGATTCTACTGTTGATGGCCATGGGAGTTGAAATTCAATTAGTGTAATGCAAGAAACTCCTTATGACTTTGAGGCAGGGGCCATTCTGTTGATCAACAAACCCCTCACTTGGACCTCCTTTGATGTGGTGAAGAAAACCAAGTTTGCTTTACGCATCAAGAAAATTGGGCATGCCGGTACTTTAGATCCGCTGGCGACTGGCCTTTTGATCTTGTGCACCGGCAAGTTCACCAAACGCATTGAAGAGATTCAGGTGCAGGAGAAAGAATACACCGGCACGTTTGTGCTGGGCCACACCACCCCTTCCTTTGACCTGGAAACGGAAGTAGACAGCACCGCTCCCACAGAACATCTCACTCCGGAAATGCTGTGCGAGGCCGCCAATTCTTTTATGGGTGAAATAGACCAGACACCGCCCATTTACTCGGCGGTAAAGATCAACGGTGAACGGGCCTACGCCCTTGCCCGGCGCGGCGAAGAGGCAGAAATCAAATCCAAGCGGGTTACCATCAAGCAATTTGACTTAACGTCTGTTGAAGGAAACCAAGTTGGTTTTAGAGTAGTATGCTCCAAAGGAACGTACATCCGCAGCCTGGCCCGCGATTTTGGCGCTAAACTAGGCTGTGGTGCTTATCTGTCCAAACTGGAACGTACCCGCATTGGAGACTACCGCCTGGAAGATGCCATGTCCTTAGACCAATTACCGGAACTCCGCGAAAAACAAGGGTTGCACCATGATCGTCATCCAGGAGCTTAGCCAATTCCCCTCCCTCTCCCATGCCGTGGTTACTTCCGGCACGTTTGACGGCGTACACATTGGGCACCAGAAAATCCTTTCCAGATTAACGGAAACCGCCCGGCAGAGCAATGGGCAGAGCGTGGTCATTACCTATTGGCCGCACCCGCGTACGGTTCTAAAACCCGAGGATGATTCTCTGCGCCTGCTTTCCACCATTGAGGAACGGATTGAGGCGCTCCGGCAGTTTGGGGTGGATTATCTGCTGCTGCTCCCTTTTACCCGTGCGTTTGCCCAGCTTTCCTCAGAAGAATACATCCAGCAGATTCTGATTAAGGCCATCAACACCAAGAAACTGGTGATTGGCTATGACCACCGCTTCGGGAAGAACCGTGAGGGAGGCTTTGACTATTTGCAACAGCACGCCCAGCGCTACGGGTTTGAGGTAGAGGAAATTCCCAGACAGGACATTGATGCCGTGGGTGTGAGCTCCAGCAAAATCAGAACCGCCCTGGAAAATGGTGATGTGACTACCGCCGCTCGCTATCTGGGCCGCCCCTACTCCCTTACTGGAACGGTGGTGCAGGGCAGGCAGCTTGGCCGCACCTTGGGGTACCCCACCGCCAACCTGGAGCCCAAAGAGAAGCTGAAACTGGTACCCGCCCAGGGAATCTACGCTGTACAGGTGCAAACCCCAACTGGCCTTTATAAGGGAATGCTGAGCATAGGCACCAACCCAACCGTGAACGGCACCCACCAAACCATAGAAGTCAACCTGTTTGATTTTTCTGAAGACCTTTATGGACAGGAGATCACGCTGCTTTTTATCTCTTACCTAAGGGCAGAGCAGAAGTTTGACGGATTACAGGCACTCATCCATCAATTAGAACTGGACAAGGCCTCTGCCTTACAAGTGTTAGGATAAATCAGGTAAATCCGTAACTTCACCTCGGGCTTTTACGCAAAAGGCAGAAGGAGACGGGCCCGTTTCTGGTTTTACCTAACACAAGAGGTCTATGTTCAGAAGTATCCTTTCTGTACTGGGTGGTGCCGCCGTGGGAGTTTTCACCATCAGTCTGGTGCAATTCCTGAGTCACCAGCTATATCCGCTGCCCACTAATTCCAACCCCAATGATCCGCAGGCCATGGCTACGTTCATGACCAACGCGCCGGTTGCCGCTTTGCTTCTGGTATTGCTCGCCTATGCGCTGGGGGCATTCTTTGGAGGCATGGTGGCCGCCCGCTACGCTACTGCGCGCCCGGTTTTACACGCTTTGCTGGTGGGAGCCCTGCTTCTAGTGGCCGGAATTGCCAATCTCGTGCAAATCCCGCATCCGCTTTGGTTCACCGTTATATCACTGGCAATATACCTGCCCATGGCGTTCTTTGGAGGCATGATGTCCATGCGGCGTATGCCCTGAAGTGGCATGCGTTTAGGGCCCTATTTTCAAAAAAGAGCCCCTAAACGCATACTGTTGGCGGTGACCATATCCTTATTCAATTGTATTCAACCATTTTTTCACCTTTCATTCACTGAGTTCTATGATCAATAAAGTGGTTCAAGATGCTGCTTCGGCCTGTGCGGATATACCGGATGGGGCAATCCTTATGTTAGGAGGCTTCGGTCTCTGCGGCATCCCAGAGAATGCCATCAATGAAATCCTGCGCCGGGGTACCAAAAACCTCACCTGCATCTCCAATAATGCCGGGGTAGATGACTTTGGGATAGGTTTGCTGTTGCAGCAGCGGCAGGTTAAGAAAATGATTTCGAGCTATGTAGGCGAAAACGCCGAGTTTGAGCGTCAGCTCCTCTCGGGGGAGCTGGAGGTGGACCTGATTCCGCAGGGTACGCTGGCCGAACGCATCAGAGCCGGTGGCGCCGGCATTCCGGCTTTCTTCACGCCCGCCGGCTATGGCACTGAGATTGGCGAAGGCAAGGAGAGCCGCGAGTTCAACGGGAAAATGTACCTGATGGAAACCTGGCTCCAAGCCGATTTTGCGCTGGTGAAAGCCTGGAAAGGTGACACCGCCGGCAACCTCATCTACAAAGGTACCGCCCGCAACTTTAACCCCATGATGGCCGCTGCCGGTAAAATCACCATTGCCGAAGTGGAGGAACTGGTTCCCGTGGGCGAACTGGACCCCAACATGATCCACACCCCCGGCATATACGTCCAGCGTATTTTCCAGGGAAAAGACTATGAGAAACGGATTGAGCAGCGCACGGTGCGGCAAGCATAATCAGCGTATCTAAATAAAAGGTGAGGATGAAAGATCCTTATCACTAAAATTGAACGCAATTGCTTAGCATAATGAATTGGCAAGGGAAAGAGTGACAGCAAAGGCACTGATGCCAAATGCAGTCCCCTTCCTCTAATCTTAAAATATAGAAACTATGGCTTTAGATAAACACGGCATTGCCAAAAGAATTGCGCAGGAACTGCAAGAGGGTTATTATGTGAACCTGGGGATCGGGATTCCTACATTGGTGGCTAATTACATCCCAGAGGGAATGAATGTGGTGCTACAGAGCGAAAACGGCCTCCTGGGCATGGGTCCCTTCCCTACTGAGGAGGAAGTAGACCCAGACCTCATCAACGCAGGCAAGCAGACAGTTACCACCCTCCCCGGCTCCGCTATTTTCAGCTCGGCGGAGAGCTTCGCGATGATCAGAGGCGAGCACGTGCACCTCACCATCCTAGGGGCCATGGAAGTGTCTGAACGCGGCGACATCGCCAATTGGAAAATACCGGGTAAAATGGTGAAAGGCATGGGCGGCGCCATGGATCTGGTGGCTTCGGCAAAGAACATTATTGTGGCCATGCAGCACACTTCCAAAGACGGGCAGTCAAAGCTCCTGAAGGAGTGCAGCCTGCCCATCACGGGCCTGCAGTGCGTGAAGAAAATAGTGACGGACCTGGCGGTGCTGGAGGTAACCGAAGACGGGTTCCGCCTACTGGAGCGGGCCCCGGGCGTAACGGTAGAACAGATACAGGCGGCCACAGAAGGAAAACTGCGGGTAGAAGGGGATATTCCGGAAATTAATGTGTGATAACTTGTGTTACACAAACGGCAAAAGGCTCCCGCTGTAGAGTCTTTTGACGTTTAGAGCCTCTTTTTGAAAAAAAAGCCCCTAAACGCCGTATACAGTTCATGGCAGCATGGCTTGCCCTGCTGCGGTGGCTTTCCTAACTTTGAACAAATGCTGTTCCTGCTGGCTGGTAGTAGAGTTCCGCTGAGCTTTATCTCTCGGTACTACATCCTGCTACAGTGCGCATTTGGTAAATTCCCTATACAACATGAGTGAAAATACAGAACACAAATTAATATTACGTCCCCTCACCCCCGCCGACTACAAGGAAGTAAAACAGATCATGGAGTTGGTATACACCAACATTGGCGGCTCCTGGACTCAGAAAGAATTCAGTTCCCTGCTTAAACGCTTCCCAGACGGTCAGCTGTGCATTGAAGACAAAGGCCGGGTGGTAGCTGCCGCCCTAAGCTTAATTGTAGACTACTCTGAGTACGGAGACAAACACACCTATGAGCAGATTGTGGGCGGCGGAAAATTTGATACCCATGACGATGACGGCGATACCCTCTACGGGGTAGATGTGTTTGTGCACCCAGAGTACCGCAACCTTCGTTTGGGCCGCCGTTTATATGACGCGCGTAAAGAACTTTGCGAAAACCTGAACCTGCGGGGCATCATTCTGGGGGGCCGAATCCCGGGCTACAAAGAGTATGCTGACCGTATGACGCCGGGCAAGTACATTGAGCAGGTGCGCAACAAGGAAATCTATGATCCCATTCTCACGTTCCAGCTCAGCAATGGCTTCCACGTCCGGAAAATCATCAGAGGCTATATGCCTCAGGACAAGGAATCCAAGGCCTATGCTTCTCTGCTGGAGTGGATCAACGTGTACCATGAAGAAAAGGAAACGCTGGTGGGCGGGACCAAAAAAGTGGTGCGTATTGGGGTAATTCAGTGGCAGATGCGTCAGATGAACTCTCTGGAAGACTTTGAACAGCAGATTGAGTTCTTCGTGGACACCGTGAGCTCCTACAAAGCCGACATGGTCATGTTCCCGGAGTTTTTCAATGCCCCGCTCATGGCTTTAACCGATGAGAAATCCCCCTCGGCGGCCATCAGAAAACTGGCCGATTACACAGACGGAATCAGGGAGAAGCTCATCCATTTGGCGCTTTCGTACAACATCAACATCATTGCCGGCAGCATGCCGGAGTATATTGACAACAAGCTGCACAACGTGAGCTACCTCTGTAGAAGAGACGGCACCTATGACAAGCAGTACAAGCTGCACGTAACCCCAGACGAAGCCCATTACTGGGGAATGCGCGGCGGCAACAAACTGAATGTCTTTGACACAGACTTCGGGAAGATTGGCATCCTGATCTGCTATGACGTGGAATTCCCCGAGCTGGCCCGTATGCTCTCTGACCAGGACATGAAGATCCTCTTTGTGCCGTACCAGACCGATACCAAAAACGCCTACCTCCGCGTGCGGCACTGCGCTCAGGCGCGGGCCATTGAGAATGAGTGCTACGTAGCCATCACGGGCAGCGTGGGCAACTTGCCCCGGGTAGAGAACATGGACATCCAGTATTCGCAGTCGGCGGTATTCTCGCCTTCAGACGTGGCGTTCCCGCATGATGCCATCATTGCCGAGGCCACGCCCAATACCGAGATGACCCTCATCGCCGATTTGGACCTGGACCTGCTCAAAGACCTGAACACCACCGGCAGCGTACGTAACCTGAGAGACCGGCGCAAGGACCTCTACAACCTGAGCTGGCTGCACCAGAAAGAAGACGATTTAACCGAGATTTAAGAAAAAGAGCCCCTAAACAGGAAAGGCCGGTATGTATACCGGCCTTTCCTGTTTAGGGGCTCTTTTTCCAGAATTGGCCCCAAACTAACCTATCGTTTCGCTTCAAAGTGAGGCCTTCTTCCGGCGTTTATCTATCCATAAGGCTACCAAAAAAGCGACAAGGCATCCAATGGTACCTCCAACCAACAAGTATTTTTTGAGGATAGGAGCTGTGGGGTGTATCATGGGGGCAAAGCCCACTACCACCTGCACCGTTTCCAGTTCCTTCAATTCGGCCTCCAGCTTGCTCATGTCTTCAAGCATGAGCGTACTTTGTCTGTATAATCCGCTCGGATCTAAAGGCTCACCATACACAAACCCGTTCACTGGCCCCCGCGTGGTGGCTGAAGCCCTTACCAGACTGTCTATAGTAGCAATGTCCTGTTTCAGTTTGGTAATCTGCTGCTCTAATTGCTCTTTCCTAGCCTGTGTTCTTTTGGCAAAATAAACGTTCTGGCCAAGGTAGGACTGTAGCGCCTTTTGCAGCGGAATGAAGAGTGTGTTATCGTAAACTTCTGCTTTTACCTGAAACGGTGCCCCTTCCAGCACGCTATCTTCCTCAATCTTCTCTTCCTCCAGATTCAGGAAAGTAAGCGACTTAATCTGTGCCGACTGCTCTACCCCCAGCTTCAGTTCAGCGTTCAGGACAGCATGATTCCCATCCCTCACCAGGTCGGCAAGCCGGTTTATTTCGGCTTTGAAGTATTCATTTCTGATGTTGCCAGGAAGCAGAGTGGCGGAAGAGGTATAATAGGGTCTTTCTCTGGTAAAGAGATAGTAGCTTATTCCCATCACCAAGGCTATCAGAAGCAAGATGAGTGGCAAATACCTCACCAGTACACCCAGTGCGTACTTACACCACGCCCTGAACCCGTGGATGCCATTCCTGATCCAGTGAAGTACTTCTCTAAGGTCTACTTCGTCAGAATAATCAGGTTTGTAGGGGTGCTGTTCTTTGATCTCTTGCGGCATAAGCGGTAAAAATGGCCCTGTAAAGATGTGAAATAAACAGGTTCTGCAAAAACCAATGCAGAAACTTAACTGGTAGATTGCCTGAGTCCATTAGGTATAATAAGCCCTTTCGTTTGAAAATGGGCCAGCGTTTGGTTTCTTTGTACAGATTAACGCATCCACTTAAACGCGATTATCTTCCCGTATGGCGGAGCTTCCCTAACCACTCACAAATGTTCTTAAAAGGAATTTATTGGGACTTCTTGGAAAAATTCCTTAATCAAGGCATTGGATTATTAGTATCGGTCATTTTGGCCCGTATTTTAACTCCGGAAGATTTTGGGCTTATTGGCATGGTGATGGCCATTGTGAGCTTTGCCCAGGTATTTATAGACATGGGGTTCAGTACCGCACTGGTACAGAAACAAGACATCTCTGAGGAGCAATATGCTACCGTTTTCTACCTGAATATTGGGATAGGTATTTTTCTTACAGTACTGGTTTTCTCTCTCTCTGGTGTCATCTCTGCCTTCTACAAAGAACCCATTCTTTCGCCACTGGTCAAAGGCATTTCGCCTCTTTTCCTCATTAATTCCCTCACCCTTATCCAAACAGCCAAATATTTAAAGGAAATCAATCTTAAGCCCCTCACTATCTACCGGGGAGTGGCGGTTACCATCTCTGGCATTGTAGGTATTGGCATGGCCTATTCCAACTTTGGGGTATGGAGTTTGGTTGGGCAAGTTTTGCTCAATGCGATAGCTTTCACGCTGCTGGTCTGGCTTCTTTCTCCTTGGCGCCCCATGCGCTATTTCAATCTGGCATCTATTGGGGCTTTATGGAACTACGGCTCTAAGATCTTTCTTCCCAGCCTTATTGAGAATCTGTTCAGCAGGCTGGATGTTTTTATCATTGGCAAATTGTTCAGCGCCCACTCTCTGGGGTACTACACCAGAGCGCAGTCTTTGAATAACATCGTGATCCAATACAGTTCGGCAAGCCTTACAAGGGTCTTTTTCTCTGTGGTGAGCAAACACCAGCAAGATACAGGAAGAGTGGTAGAAGTATACCAAAATGCGCTGATTGCCGTTTCATTCTTAGCCTTCGGTTTAATGGGGATTTTGTTTGTAAGCGCAGAGAACATCATTTTGCTGTTGTTTACAGAAAAGTGGGTGGCATCTATAGATTACTTCAGAATTATGCTTTTAAGCGCCTACGCCTATCCGCTCAGCTCCATTATGGTGAATGTGATTAGTGGCCGCGGAAACTCCAGCGCATTCCTCCGGCTAGACATCCTGAAAAAGACACTGCTACTCTTGGTGTTTATCATTGGTTTTCAAATCAGTATCAAAGCTTTTCTGTATGGATTTGCGCTTTTCTCTTTTCTGTCTGTGCTGCTGAACATGTATTTTGTTAGTCGTGAAATACAGCTATCCATGATGAAACAGCTTGGCATGGTATTGCCTTATCTTCTAGTAGCCATCATCTCTGGTGTTTCGGCGGCGCTGCTGCAAGCCTATCTCCCACTCCCAAGGGTCCTGCAATTTCTTGTGGAGGCGGGCACAGTAGCCATCGTTTACCTGTTGTTGAATCTACTCCTCAATACAAAGGCGTTTCGCCTCCTGAAAGGGAAGTTTATGAGATCAACTGATAAACCTTAACCGAAAAGTTGATACTTGGACAATCTCTAACAGTAGTTCCTACTGATCTTTGTTGAACTTGACCTATCACCGACCATCCCCGTTTCTAGATGTTACAGAAGCTTAAAAATATTGTCTACTCAGCCTCCGCCACGTTCCTCCCCCCAAAAAAGGAATGCCCGGTCTGCGGAAATAAAGTCTATCGGTTCAAGCCGCTTTCGCCTAGCTTTTTGCTTAACTATAAGAAATATGGGTGGCCCTATTCTCTAGATGATTTGGAGACGCTCAATGTTGCTTCCTATGAGTGCCCTAAATGCGGCTGTTCAGACAGAGACCGGCTGTATGCACTGTATTTTAACAAAGCCTTGTCTCCTGCTAAAACCTACCAATTGCTAGACATAGCCCCTGCTGCCAGTTTACGACACTTTCTACAAAGAAAAAGCAACATAAACTACCGGTCTGCCGATCTCTTCATGGAAGATGTAGATGACAAAGTAGACTTGACCAACATGCACCTGTACCCTGACAATTGGTTTGATATCTTTGTCTGCTCCCACGTGCTGGAACACGTACCTGATGACCGGAAGGCAATGCAGGAACTCTATAGGGTTCTAAAGCCCGGGGGTTGGGGGATTGCCATGGTACCCATTCTGCTCTCTTTACCTGAAACGGATGAAGATCCTACTCTGCAGGATGTGCAGGAAAGGTGGCGTAGATTCGGGCAGGATGACCACGTCCGACAATATGCAAAGCACAGCTTTATAAACCGGCTACAGCAAACGGGTTTCCACGTGCAGGAAGTTAACATTACAGATTTTACAGCGCAGGATTTTATTACCTATGGTATCCATCCGCGTTCTGTTCTCTACATAGTATCTAAATAGCAATGATAAACGTAACAAAGCCTTTTCTCCCTCCACAGGAAGAATATTATAGTAGATGAAAAGAGAGTCGAAATTTCCTTTTAGTGATCTTAAGCTTTCTTTTTTTCTAATCCTGCAATTACAAATGCCTACAAACTCGGTTTGCGTTTAGGGGTTATTTTTTCAAAAACGGCCCCTAAACGCAAACCGGATTATTTGCCCATTTATCGCATTGGGCAGCAATAAGCACAACAACAGACTAACTACGTATGACTCCAAAAGTAAGCGTCTGCATGATCACCTATAACCATGCCGCCTATATTGCCCAAGCCATTGAAGGGGTACTCATGCAGAAGACAGACTTTACGGTAGAGCTGGTGATTGGGGAAGATTGCTCCACAGATGCTACCCGTTCCATCATCTCCGCTTACCAGAAGGCCTACCCAGATAAGATCAAACTCCTTTTACCGGAGCACAATCTGGGCATGATGAAAAATTTCCTGAATACACTCTCAGCCTGTGATGGAGAATATGTGGCTTTCTGTGACGGCGATGATTACTGGACAGAGCCCCTAAAACTTCAGAAACAAGTTGATTTCTTAGACTCGCACCCAGATTTTGCCATCTCCTTCCATAGAGCCCTTATTCTCCACGAGTCCACTGGGCAAACAGAGTTCTCCAACAAAGGCCAAAAATCTGTTTCTTCTGTGACGGACTTGTTTAAGGAAAACTTTATCTGCACCACAACCACCGTTTACCGGAACAGGCCATTTTCTTACTACCCAACTTTTCTAGAGCAGGCAGCAGTGGGCGACTGGACGCTTCACGTACTAAATGCCGCCACGGGGAAGATTGGCTTTATGGAAGACACCATGGCGGCTTACCGGTTACATCAGGGAGGCACAATGGCCTCCACCAATGCTTCTTATGCCAAGTTGAAGACAATGCTCCACCAGAACATTAAAACCTTTGCTTCGCTAGACACCTTCCTGCACTACAAATACCATAAAGAAATCAAAGAACTTATTGCAGGTTTCTACAAGCATCTGGTTATTAGTAATCTGCGCGAAAAGCAGAAAGCAGCATCTGTAAAAAACTGTTTACAGATGCTAAAAAATAGACCTGTGATCAAATCTGCAGCCCTTCTTTTGCTGGTTATCTTTGCTCCAAGCACTACAGCACTGCATCTGTTGCAGAGACCATCTTCAGACCAGTAAAAACCACCCGCCATTCAATCCCTTTACAGAGTTATGGAAGAATTGCCTTTGATTTCTGTGGTCATGGCTACCTACAATGGGGCTCGGTTTCTTACAGAGCAATTGGAATCCATTTACGGGCAGACCTATAGGAACATAGAAATCATTGTGTGCGATGACCAGTCTTCTGACGGTACTCCTGACATTCTTGAGAGGTTTTCGCGCAGCCATGGGTTAGTATATTCTATCAATCCAACCAAGCTAGGGGTGGTACAAAATTTTGCCAAAGCCTTGACTCTGGCAAAAGGGGACTATGTAGCTTTAGCTGACCAGGACGATGTTTGGTTGCCCCAAAAGCTGTCTTTGAGTTTAAAAAAGCTTAGAACTCTGGAGCAAGACAGCTCAACAAACACTCCGGCATTGGTGTTCAGTGATCTGACGGTGGTTGACCAGGAGTTAAAACACCTCCATCCCTCCTATTGGAAATACATGAAGCTAAACCCTGATAACGTTAAGCTGAATAGGGTGTTAGTAGAGAATGTAGTCACGGGGTGTACTGTTCTCATGAACAGGGCAACCGTACAATTAGCCATACCCATTGCTCCAGAAGCAATGATGCATGATGCCTGGCTCTTGATGACTGCATCCTGTTTTGGTAAGGTAGATTATCTCTCCACTCCCACCGTCTTATACAGACAACACGCAGCTAACGTAGTGGGAGCACGCTCTATGAACCTAAGATCTAAATTCGATAGCGGAGTAATTAAGATCAGGAACAATAAATTTGGATTGTTAAATGAAGAAATCAACCAAGCAAATGCTTTCTACAAGCGCCACAGAGGCAAATTGGAGTGCTGTGCTGAGCAGAGAAATCTATTAGAGCAGTTCATCTCCTTGAAGAAGATGAGCTTTTGGAAAAAGAAACTGATACTTTTGCGGTATTCCTTCTTCAGCAATACGTTTTTTAAAAGCCTGAATGTTCTACTACGGGCATAGCAGGTTCCTTGGCTTTCTCTATGGTATCTACCCCTAAAATTTACACAATTATTGTCAACTACAAGAGCTGGCAAGACACTGTGGAATGTATTGAAAGTCTTCTAAAAATTAAGTACGCCAATAATCAAATCATTGTCATAGACAACGCCTCTCCCAACAATGCGTTTGAGGCATTAATCAACTGGGCATCTGATTACTGGACGCACGAACCAGACGCATTCGCTATTATTCCTGCAGAATACCAGGAAAGTAGCGTACCTCCAACTCATACTTTCCCAAATGCCAAACTGCTTTTATATAGATCTTCCATTAATGGGGGGTTTGCCGCGGGAAATAACATAGGCATCCGATTTGCGCTTTACCGAAACGACTTTGACTTCCTGTGGTTATTGAACAATGATACTGTGGCAGACAAAGACAGTCTTCCTGAGTTGGTGAAGGCCGCTATTTTAGCCATTAGTACGGGAAGAAAGATTGGAATGTGGGGTTCAAAACTCCTTTATTACCAGGAGCCCTCTAAAGTGCAAGCCATTGGCGGCAAGCTTAATTTAGCCACGCTTACCACCTCCCACATTGCAGAAGGTTGGGAAGACAATTCTACCGCGCTTCCGCAGGCAATAGACCCTGATTATATAGTTGGGGCCTCCATGTTCATCAGTAAAGACTTTATTGACGAAGTGGGATTGATGGATGAAACCTATTTCCTGTATTTTGAGGAATTAGACTGGGCTCAACGAGGCAAACGCCGCGGCTTTGGCTTAGGCTATGTCCCGCTGAGCAGAGTATTCCATAAAGAAGGTAAGACAATAGGTTCCAGTTCCTCCGGAGCCGGGAAAAGTGATTTGGCAGATTTCCATGGCCTTAGAAGCAAAATAATCTTTTTCAGGAAGTTTTATCCTGAGAGAACTGTCCAACTTTATGCCTCTCTGCTTACTTCTGCCTGTTTGCGTTTAGCCAGATTACAATTTAAGAGGGGGGCAGCAGTTTTTCAATTGATGTGGCGCACAAAAAACATATGACCTTTTCCTCTAGAATATCCATCGCTTATGTGTTGGTTATCGCACTGCTGGTAACAATACTGTGTAGTGGTTTTATTACCAATTTCCTTTCCTTCTCCCACTTGAATCTAGCCACTCTGCTAATTGATTGGCTTATTGCCCTTGTTCTGCTACACTTCTTTACCGGGCTTTTCTTTGCCTATTACAGAGGTCAGAAAATAAGGCGGTCACAGCTTATTGCACTGGGAATTTGGTTACTTCTGTTATTTACGACCATACTTAAGCTACTTTTTATAGATGCTAACCCGATGCTTGAAAAGCTATTGGGGTTAAGAAATAATTTGATTTATAGTTGCCTGTTTCTTTACCTGCCCTTCTTTTTGAGAAGGGAAGATAGAATTCGAACCTGCATTACTGTGATTCTCTTCGTTGGAACATTGCTTTGCCTTTTTGCCTTATTTCAATTCACTTTTTCCTCCAGTCTGCCAATGCCATACCTGGTGTTAAGAGGGGAAAGCACTTTTGGATTTTACGGAACTGAAATTGTAAGACCTACAGCCCTCCTAGGCAATACAATTATCTTCTCCAGTTTCACCGTTATTCTGGCTACCATTACTTTATCTAGGTACATGTTTACCAGAAACAAAGTATATCTGGTCCTTTTATTACTGATTCTTCTAACAAACATCCTCACCTTCACCAGAGCTGCATTGGTCGGTTTTTTTCTCTCTGGAGCCACTGTTTTGATTCTCCAGTACGGGCGTTTCACATTAGTTTATTTAATCAAAGCGTTTTCAATGCTCCTGCTCCTTCTTGTGCTCACTGTTAGCCTTGGCAGTTATTTTAAAGACACGTTTCTGGTACAAAGAATTACTGGTCAAGATGCCAGCTCTATTTCATCTACAGAAGGTCACTACACTCAAATCAGTAGTTCTTTAGACTATTTTCAAAGAAATTTATGGACCGGAGTGGGAACTGGATCGCAGGGACCCAGTAGCAGCCCTGAGCGGGTGGTTATCACCGACGGCTATTGGTTCCAGCTGTTGATGGAGAACGGGCTTCCGTTGAGCATTCTATATCTATCTTCTTTTATTTTAAGTTTCTTTTACACCCTCCGGCTCTTTTTCATAACTCATGATTTGTCCCTCAGGCAGCTTTGCCTGTGCTTCCTTGGCTGTAGTGCATACTTTTACGCGGCCAGTTTCTTGAATTCAGCTATTGCCGGAAAAGTAAATTTCATCCTCTACTGGATGATCTTTGGTTTTGTCCTTGCCCAACGTGCCATTCTAAAAGAACGTGAGAAATGCCTTCCATTGCGATAGATGCTAGAATGCTCAATGCTTCAGGAATTGGCGTTTATCTGAAGCATATTCTACCGGCGTTATGCCTTGAGTTTAAGGTGCAGGTAATGGGAAATGAGCAGGAGATAGAGCAATTTGAATGGGCAAAGCAGGTTTCTGTTATTCCCTTGAATGCGCCAATTTATTCAGTGAAAGAACAATGGAAACTCTATCAAAAAGTCCCTGCCTGTGATTTGTTTTGGTCACCGCACTACAACATTCCCCTCCTCCCCATCAAGGCTAAAAAGAGAGTGGTCACCATTCATGACACATTCCACCTTGCATACAAGCATACACTCAACTTTACGCAGAAGACCTATGCCAGCCTGTTTTTAAATGCGGCTGTCCGAATGGCAGACCAAGTACTTACCGTCTCCCGTTTCTCTGAGCAGGAAATCATCAAATACACCCGCTGTTCACCAGAGAAACTCAGTGTCATCTACAATGGCGTGGATAGAACTTGTTTCACTGAAGGGATTTCATTGTCTGAAAATGCAGACCTGAGACAAGAACTGCCAAACCTGCCAGAAAAATACATACTTTTTGTAGGTAACGTAAAGCCTCACAAGAATTTAATCACATTGCTGAGGGCTTATTCATCGCTTTCGCTTTGTTTGCAGCAGGAATACCATTTAGTGATTGTCGGCCAGAAAGATGGTTTTCTGACCCCTGACCAAGAGATTTTCCACGTACTGGAAAAGCAACCACAACTCAAAAAATTTGTGCACTTCACGGGTTTTGTGCCAGATAAACTTTTGCCCGTGCTCTATAATTGCGCATCTTTGTCGGTTTTTCCTTCCCTATATGAAGGATTTGGCATGCCTCCCTTAGAAGCCATGGCCTGTGGCTGCCCCGTGGTGGCAGCTAGGTCGGCCAGTATTCCGGAAGTATGCGCAGACGCTGTTTTGTACTTTAATCCACTACAGGCATCTGAACTAACCATTCAGATGGAGCGTGTTTTGCAAAACGTGGAGTTACAGATGGCTCTGGCGGAAAAAGGCAGAGAGCAGTGTGCAAAATTTTCCTGGGAAGCCGCAGCCAGCCAACACGTGCGTATTTTCAAAGAGCTGGTCACCTCTCCTTGATTAATAAATTTGAATTTTCATTTCTTCCGCCACAAGGGAAGAAACAAGATTAAAAGCTTTTCTCTGTGAAAGTAGCAATTGTACATGAATGGTTTGTGGATTACTCTGGCTCAGAAAGAGTGGTAGAGCAGTTATTGCAGGTATACCCGCATGCCGACCTTTTTGCAGTGATAGATTTCATGCCCCAACCGCTCCAGCAGCACATCCAACATAAATCAGTTACCACTACTTTCATCCAAAAACTCCCGTTTGCCCGTAACCATTATAGAAATTATCTATTCCTGATGCCGTTGGCCATTGAGCAGTTGGATGTGTCTTCCTATGATGTAGTCATCTCCAGTAGCCATGCCGTAGCCAAAGGAGTATTAACGCACGCAAGTCAACTGCACATTTGTTACTGTCACTCTCCAGCCCGCTATGCCTGGGATCTGTACCACCAATACTTAAATGAGACTGGCTTACGGAGCAGTTTCAAGGGTTTTCTGGCTAAACTCGTGCTGCACCGTTTCAGGAACTGGGACGCCGCTTCCGCCCAAAGGGTAGACTTTTTCATTGCCAATTCAAAGTATATAGGGCGTAGAATCAAAAAGAACTACGGGAAAGATTCAGTGGTCATCTATCCGCCGGTAGCCATAGAAAACTACGCCTTATCCCCTGCCAAGGGTGATTATTACTTTACGGCCTCCAGAATGGTTCCTTACAAACGCATTGACCTTATTGTAGAAGCGTTCTCTGCGATGCCAGACAAAAAACTAATCGTGATAGGCGAAGGCCCTGACTTTGAGAAGGTAAAAGAGCTGGCGGGTGCTAATGTAACATTGCTCGGGTACCAGCCTTATGACGTATTACGGACCCACATGCAGCAGGCCAGAGCGTTTGTCTTTGCTGCCGAGGAAGACTTTGGAATTACTCCCGTGGAGGCACAGGCTTGCGGAACCCCAGTCATTGCGCTCGCCAAAGGTGGCGCCTTGGAGACGGTCACGTCAGAAACCGGTGTTTTCTTTGATACCCAAGATAAAAACAGCATTATAGAGGCCGTACAAAGATTTGAGGAAAAGGAGTCTTCTTTCAACCCACAGTTAATCCGGAAATCAGTAGAGAAATTCAATCAGATTAGATTCAGAGACGAACTACGGCAATTTGTTATGGAAAAATACCATGAATTTAGGCAAAGCTTATAGCCAGGGAGAAGATAAGCTATCTAGCATTTATATTCTTCTCCTCTACCTTTATGCCTTTTCTCTTCCGCTTAGGTTTAACCTGAAGGGAATCCTGCTACTGGTGCTCATTGGGCTGTTTCTCTGGCGGTCTTTCCAGAAGCAAGTGCACTGGAGGTCCATTTTCCAAAACGCTACCTTCAGAATTTTAAGTGCCTATTTACTGCTGTGTGGCATATCTATGCTAGTGAGCGCGTCTCCCCAAAAGGCAGTACGGTTTGTGACCTTACAAGCCATGCTTCCGGTGCTGACAGTTTTGTTTTACCGCCAACTTTCCCGGCGACAGGTCCATAACACTTTGTTTGCCTTTACTTTTAGCTGCTTTCTGCTGTCATTGCACTCCTTGTACGTGATTGGCATGGAATATTCCAGAGAAGAAGTAGGCCGTCTTGCGCCGTTTCCCAACATTGACTGGAACTATATTTCCCATTTTATGCCTCATCGGGCAGATTTCCATGCCCCCTATTACAGCTTTTATATAGGTGTCTGCTTAATTATCCACTCTTATTTCCTGTTTAACACCTCGTTCATCCGCCAGCGGAAAGACTTTTTCCTACATCTTTTTCTGTTTCTTTACTTTTTCGCTTTCCAGGCGCTGCTAGCCTCCAGAACAGCCTTGGTAGCCACCGTCTTTTTTATGGCGTTGGTGGCTCTGTATCTTTCTGTGAGAGCCGGAAAGTACGTTCTGGTTCTAGCCGTGATTCTTGTCACTGTGAGCAGCAGCCTGCTGGTCTACCAGAATGTGTCTTACTTGAAGAAAAAAATCAGCACGGGCACTGGAGTGAGCCAAAGGGAAATAATGTGGCGCTCTGCCATTGATCTTATTGGGGAGCACCCGATGCTGGGCACTGGCACCGGAGACATAGAAGAGGCACTGGTAACAAAATACCGGCAATACCACTTCCAGGAGGGGGTAGACGTTAGGCTTGATGCCCACAATCAGTACCTGATGCACGGGGCTTCAATGGGCTTGATGGGCGCCTTTATGCTTCTGCTCCTTTTCCTGCATCTGCTCTTGAAAGCATACCACACCAAAGATTATATCTTGTTTACAGTTGTGGCAGTCTTTGCTATCTGTTGCATCACCGAGTCTATGTTGCAGAGAAGAGATGGTACGCTACTATTCGCCTTTATGGCTGCTCTATTGCTTTTTGCTCCCAAAGAGCATATTTCCTCTGCAACACCTGCTGCATCTAAATCATAAGTTCACAGCACATATGTACTGTAGGCTTGCGTTTAGCGGCTATTTTTTCAAAAATAGCCGCTAAACGCAAGCCTACTTTTCCTCATCGGGAAGAGAAAAATACATTTGCTCTATAATATTTTCCCAAATTTTGTACGATGCTTCATGTGCGTTTAGCGGCTGTTTTTCTGAAAACAGCCGCTAAACGCACATGAGGCACAAGGCTCAACTCATCCCTGAATTTGCTATCTTCGCGGCGTTAGTATTTTCAGCATGAGCAAAGACAAACCTTCAATCCCCAAGGGCACCCGTGATTTTGGGCCCGCCACGGTGGTGAAACGTAATTATATTTTCTCCGTCATCCGGAGCACCTTTGAGAAATTTGGGTTTCTACCGCTTGAGACGCCCGCCATGGAGAACCTCTCGGTGCTGACCGGCAAATACGGCGATGAGGGTGACCAGTTGATCTTCAAGATCCTGAACTCCGGTGATTTCCTAAGCAAAGTATCGGGGCAGGACATAGAACAAGGCTATAAGCCACTCACCCGCAAAATCTCTGAGAAAGCCCTGCGCTATGACCTCACCGTGCCTTTCGCCCGCTACGTGGTCATGAACCGCAATGACATCGCCTTCCCCTTCAAACGCTATCAGATACAGCCCGTGTGGCGCGCAGACCGTCCGCAGCGGGGCCGCTACCGCGAGTTCTTCCAGTGCGATGCCGATGTGGTGGGCACCAATTCCCTGTTGTGCGAAGCTGAGATTATCCTGATGATGGACGAAGTACTCAGCACACTGGGCCTAGATGACTTCACCATCAAATTCAACCACCGGGGCTTATTGGCGGGTATTGCCGAGGCTATTGGGGCCAACGGGCGCGAGGCTGATCTCTGCGTGGCCATTGACAAGCTGGACAAAATAGGCCAGGACGCCGTAAACCAGGAACTGTTGCAGAAAGGCTTTACAGAAGACGCTATTTCTAACCTGCAACCAGTCTTCGCTTTAACCGGCGACATTGCTGATTTACTGCCGCAGTTAGACACCCTGCTCCAGAATTCTGCTGAAGGGCAGCGAGGGTTGCAGGACATCCGCGGGATGTTGTCTTACCTGGAGAGCTTCACCGTGCAGAAAGCTAAGATACAGCTGGATGTTACCTTAGCCCGGGGCCTCTCCTATTACACCGGCTGTATTTTTGAGGTGAAAGTGAACAACGTGCAGATGGGCAGCATCAGTGGCGGTGGCCGCTATGACAACCTAACGGGCATGTTCGGGTTACCGGGTGTGTCTGGGGTGGGTTTTTCCTTTGGCGTAGACCGCATCTTTGACGTTCTGGAGGAACTGAACCTGTTCCCGCAGGAAAGCCAGACCATTACCCAGGTGCTCATCTCCAACTTTGATGAAGCTTCCATGCGCTACTCCCTGCCGGTATTGCAGGCACTGCGCGCCGCCGGTATCTCCACGGAGTTATACCCAGAAGCCGCCAAGCTGAAAAAGCAGATGGCTTACGCCGATCAGAAGAGAATCCCGTACGTGCTGCTCATTGGTTCAGAGGAAATGGAGAGCGGCAACCTGAACCTGCGCAACATGCGCACCGGCTCACAGCAGAGTTTACCCTTGGCAGACATTCTTCAACAGTTGCAGAAATAAATATAGTTATGGCGCATGAGCACCTGATTTCCCTGACTCCCCTCACCCTTGATGAGGTCAAGAAGATCTTGCAAGGCCACACCACGCTGGCTCTTTCTGAGGAGGTGGAACAGCGGATTGTGCGCAGCCATGACTACCTGCACCATCACTTGAAAGCCGCGCCAAATCCGGTGTATGGCATCAACACCGGGTTTGGCGCGCTTTGCAACACTTCCATTTCGCCAGATCACCTGGAAGCCCTGCAACGCAACCTCATGATGTCACACGCCTGCGGAACCGGGGAAGAAGTCCCCGCCGAGGTGGTGAAACTCATGCTTTTCCTCAAGGTGCAGTCTCTGGGCTACGGCTACAGCGGCGTACAACTGACCACCGTGCACCGTCTGCTTTCGTTCTTCAACCGGGACATATACCCCGTGGTGTACCAGCAAGGTTCCTTGGGGGCCAGCGGCGATTTGGCTCCTTTGGCCCATCTTTGCCTGCCCCTGATTGGTTTAGGGGAAGTACGGTTTCAGGAATTCAAACTGAAAGGCCACGAACTACTGGAAATTTTCAGCTGGGAGCCCATCCGGTTACAGGCGAAGGAAGGGCTGGCGCTCCTGAACGGCACCCAACTAATGTCGGCGTACGGGTCTGTGATTTGTCTTAAGGCCAGACAGCTTTCCGTAGCCGCCGATGTAGTGGCCGCCCTCTCTCTGGAAGCTTTTGATGGGCTAAAGGCTCCTTTTTCGGCCCAGATCCATCAGGTAAGGCCACATACTGGACAGATTAAATCGGCGGCGCGCATTTTGCAGTTGCTGGCAGACAGCGAACTCCAGCAGCAGCCCAAGCAACAGGTGCAGGACCCTTATTCCTTCCGGTGCGTCCCGCAGGTGCATGGCGCCAGTTTAGATGCCCTGGCCTACGCCGAACAAGTCTTCACCACTGAGATCAACTCAGTGACCGACAATCCTAATATTTTCCCCGATGAGGAACTGATTCTCTCCGGCGGGAACTTCCACGGGCAGCCGCTGGCCCTGGCGCTTGATTTCCTGAGCATCGCCTTGGCGGAATGGGGCAGCATCTCGGAACGGCGCACTTTTCAATTGATTTCGGGGCAGCGGGGCTTGCCGCAGTTTCTAATCCAGGAGCCTGGCCTTAACTCGGGTTTTATGATTCCGCAATACACGGCTGCTTCCATCGTTAGCCAGAATAAGCAGTTATGTACCCCGGCCAGTGTAGATTCCATTGTCTCGTCCAACGGGCAGGAAGACCACGTGAGCATGGGCGCCAACGCCGCCACCAAAGCGTACCAGGTGGTGCAGAACGTGGAGCGCATTCTGGCCATTGAACTGATGGTGGCCGTGCAGGCGCTGGAGTTTAGGCGGCCACTGCGCACTTCGCCGGTACTGGAGAAACTGGTGGCCGCGTACAGAATGCAGGTGGCACCGCTGGAACAGGACCGCGTGCTGCACCCAGACATGGAGAAGAGCATCAGATTTATCCAGAACTTTCCTTTTGAAGAATTATTGACGTGAAAATACGGGTTCTAGTAACGTTCATCTGGTGTTTAAGCAGCCTCAGCGCATGGGCGCAGGATTTTCTAGCCTATAATGAACGGAACCAACCTGTAACCGTGCTTTGCGTGGGGGAACGTATTACTTTCAGAGACAATACCCCAAGAAGCAACGACCCTAACTTCTCAGAATTCTACGATTTTGACGCCGATGATAACCAAGAGAAGTTTGAAGACCCGGTACATGTGTTCACCATACCCGGCGAATACACGGTAACGCAGCTCGCCTACGGATATGAGCAGCGACAACGCACTTTCACGGTGAAAGCCAATGCCCCGGCTACGTCCCCGGTACTACAGAAGCTTACCCTGCTACCAACCGGAATTGAGCTGCAACTGAATACCTCTGGGGTAAATGACCTGGTTCTGGAGAGGGCTTCCTCTTCTTCCGGTACGTTCACAGTCATCCAAACACTCACGGCAGTACCTCAGGGTGAAAGCCCGCACCTCCTTTCCATAGATCCTAATGCCGGTTGTTACCGGGTACGGGTTACCAATACGTGCTCAGGACGGCAAGATATTGTCTCTTCCACGGTGTGTAGCCAAGCACTATTTGTAACTGCTGGTAACCGCGTGAACCAACTTTCCTGGGCCGCTAATGCCAGTTCAGGTTCTGTTAGCTCGTACCAACTGCTTCGGGGTGGTCAGCCCTACAAAACCTTCCTCAATACTCAAACCTCCTTCACAGACACAGAAGTGGCCTGCGGCCGATTGTACACCTACCAGTTGGTGGCACTGCTGCCAAACAACGTGCAAAGTGCCTCGGTACCGGTACAGGTAGAAACACAGGGCTCCACTCCCCCGGCTGCTCCTTTTTTGGTCGCCAGCTTTGATTTACAGAACAGGGTAATGCTGCAGACGGTGGTACCCGACCAGGAAACCTTCAAAGAACAGACCATCTACCGGAGCCAGGGAAACGCTGGTTTTGCCCAGATTTCAGAAAAACAGTCCCTAAACGCCCTAGACTCCACTTCCCCTGCGCTTTCGGCACCGCTCTGCTACCAAGCAACGTATACAGATTCCTGCTCCCAAACCTCGGGGCGCAGTAACAGTGCCTGTCCGGCCATTCTAACCGCTACCTTTCAGGCGGAGGGGAGTGTGCAGCTCACCTGGAATGCTTATGAAGGTTTCCCTGCCGGGGTGGGAACGCAGACCCTGGAGTTGCTGGACGAGCAGGGACAGGTATATTGGAGCACTCCCGTGACCGGGCAATCGTACCTGGATGAAAAGCCGCAGACTACGTACCAGCGCTTAACGTACCGGTTATTGTCAAAAGCCCAGGATGGTTCTTACCAGAGTTACTCCAACACCGCCACGGCAGACCAAGCCTTTCAATTCCACTTCCCCACGGCCTTCAGCCCCAATGCCGATGGCCTGAACGATGTCTTCAGACCGGTGGGTTCTCCCTTCGCCTCCTCCTTCACCTTGCAGGTACTCAACCGCTGGGGGCAGATCATCTTTGAAAGCAAAGACCCCAAAAATGGCTGGGACGGCACCTACCAAGGCAAACCCGCCCCGCCCGAAACCTACCTCTTCCGCATGGAAGCCAAAGATGTGAACGGCAAACGCATCACCCAGAAAGGCACCGTTACCTTGGTGAAATAGCGCTTAGGGGCTACTTTTAGAAAAACAGGCTCTAAACGCAAAGCTTGTGCATTACCCGGTACCTGCATGGGCTACTTTCACTTCCTCTATTCCCGCAAAATGGTGTACTTTTGGCCCTGGAAGCGGACACGGAATATCTATGGGCCCGGTTTTCGCGTTAAGCTAGATAAACCTAAAAAAGGAGACAGTTATGTTTGACATGTTCGGGATGATGAACAAGGTGAAAGAGATGCAGGCCAAGATGAAAGAGGCCCAGGACAATCTCAAGCACATTAGAGTAACCGCGGAGGCCGGCGGCGGCATGGTGCAGGCCACGGTTAGCGGCGAACGCCGATTGCTGAAAGTGGAGTTCGATGAATCGCTCATGAACCCCAACGATAAAGAGATGCTGGCAGATTTAGTGGTGGCGGCCGTGAACAAAGCCCTGGACGAAGCCGGAGAACGGGCCAAAGAAGAAATGAAGAAGCACACCGAAGGCATGTTACCCAACATTCCGGGCCTAGATCTGAGCAGCTTTGGCTTATAGAACGCCTACGGTAGCGGTGGTCATCCTGAACTGGAACGGCCGCCGCTGGCTGGAACAGTTCCTGCCCTCGGTGTTGCAGCACAGCCCCACGGCCCAAGTCATTGTGGCCGACAATGCCTCCTCAGATGACTCTGTTCCGTTCCTGAAGCAAAAGTATCCGGAGGTGCCCTTGATCCTGCTGCCGGAAAACTACGGTTTCTGCGAAGGCTATAACCAGGCGCTGCGGCAGGTGGAGGCAGAGTATTTCGTGCTGCTCAACTCAGACGTGGAAGTAACCCCCAACTGGCTGGACCCTTTGGTGACGTTGCTGGAACAGAATCCTCAGATTGCCGCCTGCCAACCAAAGATCAAATCCTTCCACCAACGGTCTCACTTTGAATATGCCGGCGCGGCGGGCGGTTTTCTGGACGCCTATGGCTATCCTTTCTGCCGCGGTCGGCTGTTTGACACGCTGGAGGAAGACCAAGGCCAGTATGATGACGTACGTCCGGTTTTCTGGGCCACGGGGGCTTGTCTGTTCATCAGGGCCAGTGCCTATTGGCAAGCCGGAGGTCTGGAAAAGGAATTCTTCGCGCACATGGAGGAGATTGACCTTTGCTGGCGCCTGCAGAACCTGGGCTACCAGATCTACTACCACGGGCAAAGTACAGTGTACCACGTGGGCGGCGGCACCTTACCCAAGGCTAATCCCAGAAAGACCTTTCTTAATTTCAGGAACGGGGCGGCTCTGCTCTACAAGAATTTGGCCCCGCAGGAACTGAATCAGATTCTGTACACCCGGCTGGTGCTGGACGGTGTGGCGGCGGCGCAGTATTTCCTGAAAGGCGAATGGAAAGAGGTACAGGCTATTTACAAGGCCCACCGGCAGTTCTTTGCGGGCCAGAAGTACTGGAAAACCAGGAGGCAGGAAGCAAGCGTGCAGAAACCCACCCGCCTGCTTATGGGCTGGGTGCCCCAAAGCGTGGTGTGGCAGTATTTTGTGAAAGGGAAAAAGACGTTCTCGGCCTTAGACATCCCAGACCGTACTCCGCTCCCGGCGTAGGTGCTTTCTCACGTTCAGCCAGAAAGCCAGCACCAGGTACACCAACAACGGCGACCCGAACGTTAGAAACGAAAGGTAGATGAAATACAGCCTGATGCTGCTGGTGGCTAACCCTAACTTTTCGCCTAGTTTGGTGCACACCCCAAAGGCTTGGGTTTCCAGGAAGTGCTGTACGTTTTTCATGGTTTGAAAAGTTAAACCCCTTTGATACCTAAATTTACAAATTCTCCCGTAACTTTCCTCTTGGAAACGATTCACATTTGAAACTGGTAACGTTCATATACGTTTCTTGTTGTTATTAAGATATGCCGCTAGCTTTTCCCCGTCTTTTCCCTCTATATAGTATCCTCACCGCTTCTCTTGTTCTTTCAGGGTGCACGTTGTCCAGAATGGCCAAAAAAGCCGAGAAAGGCCAAACCATTACGGCGCAACCCCAGGTTTTGATGCTGCGCGGGAATCAGGTGCCGGTGGAAGTGCAGGCCCAGTTACCCAAGAACCTGCTCCGCAACGACTACCGCTACGGCATACGGGTATATTACAAGGCAGACAAGGGCGTGGAAGAACACGTAGGCTCCCTGGGCTTCGATTTTGGGAACTACGGTTTTGACAACGGCAAGCCCACCATGCGCAGCACCTTCTCATTTCCCTACTCCCCTTCCAAGATACGGGGGCAGCTGATGGCGCAGGGCGTGGTGTCAGATGCCAAGGGCCGGAAGAAATACACCAAACCCAAAGCCATTGCGCAAGGCATCCTCACCACCTCCCAACTGACCCAGACGGTATTCGCGCCGGCGTATGCGCCCGAAGAGTTTAAGAACGAAGCTCCCGGCCCTTTGCGCTTCCCTATCTATTTTGACCAGGGACTGGCTACGCTTCGGCATGGGTACGGCACCAATCTGCAGTTGCTGGAGGAGTTCATCCGGTCCAACCAGAAGACGCACAAAATAGAGATCCTTTCCACGCATTCGCCAGATTCCCTGGAAACCACCACCCGCAACCTGGCCGCCCGCCGGGCCGTGGCCGTGGAGCGGTTCATCAAGCAGAAAATAGAAACGGAGGCGTACAACAACTCCGTGGCCAAAATTAAGTTCGACCTGCGCACGCTCCAGCAGAACTGGACCGCGTTTTTGGGTAGAGTGCAGAATTCGGCGCTGCCCGAAGCCCAGGTGCAGCAGATCCTGGACATTGTGAACGGCCGCGGAAGCTTTCTGGAGAAGGAGAGAAAGTTGCAGGCCCTGCCCGCCTACGATTACATCCAGATGTACGTGTACCCGGTGTTGCGCTACACCGAGGTGACCGTGGAATACCAGCCCAACCTGCGCCGCGACTACGAAATTTACCTGCTGGCCAAGAAAGTGGTGGAGAACCGGGCCAACGCCGATGTGCTCACCGCCGAGGAAATGCAGTACGCCGCCACCCTCACCCCGCTTTTAGCCGAGAAAAAACGTATCTATGAGTCTGCCGTGGAAACGTACATGAACTGGCAGTCGCTCAACAATCTGGGCATGGTCTACTATGAGCAGGCGCAAAAAGAACTCAAGCCTAAGGTTCGGCAAGCTCTGTTGGAGAACGCCATCCTGAACCTGCGCTACGCCGCCCACCGCAAACCCACCGCCCAGCAGTTCTACAACCTGGCGGTAGCCCACCACCAGCACGGCGATCCGCTGGAGGCCCTGCAAAGCTATGACTACGCCATTAGGCTAGGCGGTCCGCTGCCCATCCTGCAACAGGTGTTCACAGACAAAGCCGCCCTGGAACTGAGCATTGGGCAATATGATGACGCCGTGGGCAGCCTTTCCTACGCCGGCAAAGGCTACGCGGCCCAGTTCAACATGACGCTCCTGTATTTCCTGAAGGAGAACTACGAGGGTGCCGCTGCGCTGGGGCAGAAACTGCTGGAAGAATACCCCCATGACGCCAACACCCACTACCTCATGGCCGTGATCAGCGCCCGCAGCCAAAACGAGGAAAGCATGGCCCTGCACCTGAAACAAGCCATCAAAGCCAAGCCCGCCCTGGCCGGCAAAGCCATAGACGATCTGGAGTTCCAGCAGTACCACAAGTCGGCGGCGTTTGCCCAAGCCATGAAACCATAGAGCCGTTTAGGGGCTGTTTTTGGAAAAACGGCCCCTAAACATAATCCCGCAGATACTTCACCCCAAACCGAGATGCGTTTTTTTATTTGTGGCGCATGTCTTAATTTTACCTTTTAGATAGACGTAGAAAAATCTTACTATGCGAACTATACAATTCAGAGAGGCATTGCGTGAGGCAATGAGCGAAGAAATGCGCCGCGACCCAAAGGTGTTCCTGATGGGCGAGGAAGTTGCCCAATACAATGGTGCCTACAAAGTAAGCCAAGGCATGCTGGACGAGTTTGGTCCTGAGCGCGTGATTGATACCCCCATTGCTGAGCTGGGTTTTGCCGGTATAGGCGTGGGAGCGGCCATGAACGGTCTTCGCCCTATCATTGAGTTCATGACCTTCAACTTCTCATTGGTAGCCATTGACCAGGTGATCAACTCCGCGGCTAAGATGATGTCCATGTCTGGCGGGCAGTACTCCTGCCCTATGGTGTTCAGAGGACCAACCGGTAACGCCGGCATGCTGTCTTCCCAGCACTCTCAGAACTTTGAAAACTGGTACGCCAACACCCCAGGCTTGAAAGTAGTAGTACCCTCCAACCCATATGACGCCAAAGGTCTTATGAAGACCGCCATCCGCGACAACGACCCAGTGATCTTCATGGAGTCTGAGTTGATGTACGGCGATAAAGGCGAAGTTCCGGAGGAAGAATACCTGATTCCTATCGGCGTAGCCGATACCAAGCGCAAAGGAAATGACGTAACCATCGTTTCCTTCGGGAAAATGGTGAAACTAGCGCTTCAGGCCGCTGAGGAATTAGCCAAAGACGGCGTGGACGCTGAGGTGATCGACCTTCGTTCCGTACGTCCTATTGACTACAACGCTATTATTGAGTCTGTGAAGCGCACTAACCGTCTGGTGGTGGTGGAAGAGGCGTGGCCATTGGCTTCCATCTCTTCTGAGATTGCTTTCCACGTGCAGCACCAGGCCTTTGACTTCTTAGACGCTCCGGTGAAACGCGTCACCTGCCGCGACGTTCCGCTTCCGTACGCCCCTACCCTCATTGAGGCGTCTCTGCCAAACGTGCAGCGCATCATGCAGGCGGTAAAAGAAGTAACTTACGCAAAAGCCTAAGCGCCCAGCGCAATAAAACCGGGAGCCGACCATTCTATTATTGGTCGGCTCTTGTTTTTAAGGTGTTTTGGGCCTGATTTCAGAAAAAGAGCCTCTAAACGGGAATGATTCAGAAAATGCTGAAGATAAAATTTTTGGCGGCCGTACTGCTGGCGGGTGCCCTGAGCGCTTGTACAGAGACATCCAAGCTGGAGGAGGTGGTGATGCCGGTAGCCGTTGAGGAAACGGCGGGCTTTCCAAGGCAGCCCATCAAAACCGATACCACTTATACCTTGCGGGTGCTCTATAGGCCAGAGAACGGCTGTGGGCGTTTTGCCCGCCTAGACTCTGTGCTGGAAAACCCCAATAAGAGGCTCATGACGGTTTTTGCCGCCTACCCCGTTGAAGGCCAGGAAGCCATCTGTTCAGACCAAGCCAGGTTGATCTCGGTCTCGTTCAAGTTTAGGGCACAGGAACCAGGTAAATATTATTTCCATTTCTGGCAGTCTAGTGGCACTGTTCTGATAGACTCTTTGGAAGCGCGGTAATACCTGTTTCTCCGTCCTCTTATAAAACGAATCTCCTGCGTTTAGGGGCTGTTTTTGGAAAAACAGCCCCTAAACGCAGGAGATTCGTTTGCTTTGATACCTTATGCTAATTGCAGGCGCGCGATGTAGTGGTCGTCTTCTTCCTGTAAAAGTAGTTCGGCGGTGAAACCGGCTTCCTCAGCGTATTGCTGCAAGAGGTCAAAATCAATGAACAGCCAAGGGAAAGGGGCACCCCGCTCCTGCCCAAACGCCATCATGTAAATAAGCTCACCATAATAGGCGCCATTCAGGTCCAGCACGACAGAGCCGTCCTCCTCCTGGTACAGGTAAAGAATATCAGAAGACTCCAGCAGCATCTGCCCGCCTGGGGCGAGCCATTTTTTGCAGGTGGCCAGAAAATGGGGCAGATTTTCCAGCGTACCCGCCAGGCCAATGCCGTTCATAAGGAGCAGCAGCGTGTCATGGGGAGTCGCCGGCAAGGAGAAAAAATCGCCTTCCAGCACTTTCTTGACACCCCGCTCTCTCTGCACCGCACAGGCCAGCGGTGAAATCTCCAGCGCAGTTACGTCCAGCCCTCTCTCCTGGAGCGCCAGCGCATGTGAACCGGCTCCGGCGCCAATGTCCAGCACCCGTCCCCGCGCCAGACCAAGGGCAAACTGCTCCCGCTCCGGCATTTCACTCTCTTCCCTGAACAGGTAGGCCGCCGGCAGTTCATCGGCCTCCAGTTGGTCGGCATACACGGTGACCGCTGCTTTTTTGTTTCCGGCCCAGTACGCGCTAATGGCACGGCCCATTGGGTCTGGTAGCTTCTTTTCCATAATCATGAGTTGCGAGGCAAAAGTAGTGATTCTTCGCCATTCCTGTGGCTGCATGAAATAAAGGGCAGAAAAGGCAACTAAAATTACTTTATCGTGTAATAAGAGCCATTCATCGAAATTTTGCCCTCCCGGGCGATCTTTATCACCAACTTTAATCTTATGTCTGCTGTGAGCTTCCTTTGACCAGGCAGAATTCACGCATCTGACACTTATACCCCATAAGCCACGTGCAAAATATTATTCAAGATTCAAACGCAGAGGCCCTCCGTCTGGAGAGTCTTGCTTCATACCATATATTAGATACTGAAAGAGAAGAGGCCTTTAATGATCTTGTAAATCTCGCGGCATCTATTTTCAAGGTTCCCATTGCCATGATTTCCTTCATGGATGCCGAGCGCCAGTGGGTGAAAGCCAACACGGGACCTGAGATAAAGGAATTGGCGCGGGAGCTATCCTTCTGCAACCCTACCCTTGAGAGCGACGACATCCACGAAATCCCAGATACCCGTTTATCTTTCCGTTTTGCAGAAAATCCGGTAGTCACTGCAGAAAATGGTATCCGGTTTTACGCCGGGGCTCCTCTGATCACTAAAACTGGCTACCGTATTGGAACCCTCTGTATTCTGGACATGCACCCCCGCTCGCTTACCCCAGAGGAACGGGTAATGCTCCGGACACTGGCCGATCAGGTAATGCCCCGTCTGGACCTGTACCAGCAGGAACGGGAACTGGAGAAGAAAACCCAAAGCACTTTAGCCTACGCCAAAAAACTGGATGACTACCGGGCAGAATTAGAACAGATAGCTTATGCCGTAGCCCATGAGCTGAAATCACCGCTGAGGGCCATCAACAACTTGGCAGAATGGGTTTCTGAAGAACTGGACGATTGCGCCTCCTCTGAAATTAGGAAAAAACTCTCCCTGATGCGGGACCGGGTACTCCGCCTGGAGAATTTGTTCAATGGTCTGCTTGACCTTGCCAAAGTTAGTAGAGGGATTGCTGGTCCACAGGAGGTGAACACGTATAAGATGGTTTCCCAACTGGTGGCATCACTCCAGAAGAAGCATCCCTTCACGGCTTCGGTGTCTTACATGCTCCCCACTATCTTGGCTGAGAAAACGGCTTTGGAGACTGTTTTTCTGCATCTTCTTAAAAATGCGGTAGAACATAACCCGCAGGAAGATCTCAAAATTGAAGTAGGATATGAGTTGACACCAGACAAAATGCACCAATTCTACATTCAGGACAATGGAACTGGCATAGCACCCGCCTACCATGAGCAAATCTTTGGAATATTCAAAACTATCCATAACCAAGACAGACAGAACAATACAGGCATAGGCTTAACTTTAGTGCGTAAAATAGTAAGGGAAAGAGAAGCCAGGGTATGGGTAGAATCTACAGAAAATACAGGAACAAGATTTTATTTTACATGGCCAGTCTAAAAATAGGAGAAATATAATATTGCTTCCTGTTCATCTTGTATCTTTACCCTGCCGCAAAACCGGTATTTCTCCGCAACAGGGAAGCACTATGAAATTAATTACCACCATTTACCTTGCCATAGGCATCGTTTTGGTTATGCTCAGTATTGTTACATTTGGGTACATACAGCAAACCAAAGAAGTAAAACAGAGCATTGCAGAGGTATTAGAAACGTCTAATATTATTCGCGAAAGCGAGCAAGCCCAAAAATTAATCATTGACATGGAGACTGGGTTGCGCGGGTACCTGCTCACAGGTAGAAAGGTTTTTCTGGAGCCTTATGACGCAGGAAAAGTCACTTTTGCCCAAACCATAGCGCGTTTAGACTCCATCACCAAAGATTATAAGGTGCAGAACCAGCTGGTGCGTGACATAAAAGATATTGCTACACACTGGCAAACCACGTTCTCTGAGCCTTTGATCAAAAGCAGGGCCTCCTCCCATTTAGGCCACAGCTTCAAAGCACATTATGATTCTGTCTATTCCAACACGGTTCTGCTTGGCGTTGGCAAGGGCATTATGGACAAAGCCCGTAACAAATTTGACCTCCTGGAGAAGGAGGAGGAGTTATTGCAGGCCTCACGGCTTAAAGAACTGGATTCCTCCTTACAATTAACCAATATTGTTGCTATTGGGCTTACCCTTCTTTCTATTGCCATTGGTGGTTTCTTAGCCTATGTACTGGGGAGAACCATCAGGAACCGTTTCCAGCGCATGAACAATCTGGCCCTCAGCATTGCCCAAGGGAAATATGATGTATCACTCACAGACCACAAGCACGATGAGATCAGTGGTTTAACCCATTCCTTGAACATCATGGCCGAAAAGTTGCAAAGCAGTTTCACGCACCTTACCAAGGTGAACCAGGAGCTGGACCAATTTGCCTACGTAGTTTCCCATGACCTGAAGGCACCTTTAAGAGCCATCAACAACCTGGCCGAGTGGATTGAGGAAGATTTGCAGACCGATGACAAGGAAATCCTCCAGAACTTCTCCACGCTCAGGGGCCGGGTGCACCGCATGGAAAACCTGATTAACGGAATACTGGAGTATTCTCGCATCGGCCGCAAAGCCTTACCAACCAGTACTTTTTCGGTGCAGGACATGCTGAAGGAAGTACTGGAGAATCTGGCTCCGCCTGCCTCCTTCACCGTGAAAGCCTCCACGGAGCTTCCCGTCATTACTGCAGAACGCACGTTGTTCTACCAAGTGCTTTCCAATTTGCTCAGCAACGCCTTTAAATACCACCACACCCAACAGGGCAATATTGAAATAAGGGCGAAGGAGCTACCCAGCCATTACCTCTTTGAGGTACAGGACGACGGCCCGGGCATTCCTAAAGAATATCAGCAAAAGGTTTTCACCATTTTTCAGACCATGGAAGCCCGTGACGTGAAAGAAAGTACCGGCGTAGGACTCTCCATTGTGAAGAAAATCGTAGAGGAAAAAGGTGGCCAGATCTGGATAGATTCAGACGGAAGCTCAGGCACTACCTTTCTCTTCACCTGGCCCAAATCTCACGCACTTACTTCTACTCCCCCAAAAACTTCTGCATCATGAAGAAAGAACTGACCTGCGAACAACAGCTGGAAGACCTGAAACAAGAGTATGAGGAGTTTGCCTACATTGTCTCCCATGACTTAAAAGCCCCCTTGCGGGCCATTAGCAACCTCAGCGGCTGGATCAAAGAAGATTTAGGTGACCAGATGGACGAAGATGTCCAAAACAACATCTTACTGCTCCAGAACCGGGCAGAGCGTTTAGAACGCATGATCAACGGCCTTCTCACCTTCTCCCGCATTCCCAGAATGGATCTGGAAGTACGAGAGGTAAATGTAGAGAGCTTGGTGGCTGAAATTTCCGCCACCTTCAGAGAAACCTATCAGGCAGAGGTGCACACTTCCGCCTTGCCCACCTTCACCACTTATTCAAAAAAGTTGGAGACGGTCTTACACCACTTAGTGCAAAATGCCGTAAAATTTAACGTGCGCGAGACTCCGCAGGTATGGGTGGAAGCTTCTGAGCAAGAGGATGCCTTTGTGTTCACGGTATGCGATAATGGGATGGGCATTCCGGCAGATATACAGGAAAAGGTCTTCAAGATGTTTTATACCGTGCAGCCCAAAGACAAAGAAGAGAATCTGGGAGTGGGCCTCACCATCTGCAGAAAGATAGTGCAGTTCGTGGGCGGGGATATCACCCTTACTTCTACCCCTGAAATAGGAACGGAAGTACAGGTTTACTGGCCCAAACACGTCAATACACCGGCTACTCAAAATTTATAATAACAGAATACTCTTTAATTTAAACCTAGCTCAAAAGCGAAGAACCCAGACAAATGAAGTTCTGTTGGCAGCGAGTTATACAGCAAACTATGGAAGAGAAAGTAGTGAATATTTTGCTCGTGGAAGATGACGAGGTAGATATCATGAATGTGCAGCGGGCATTCAGAAAAAATAACATCAACAATCCCTTACACGTGGCCCATAACGGGCTGGAGGCGCTTGAAATGCTACGTTCAGGCTCTGTTCCCATGCCCCCCATCATTATCCTGGACATTAACATGCCTAAGATGAATGGGATTGAGTTTCTGCAGGAAATACGCAAAGACCCGGCCCTGAACCGCCTGAGTGTATTTGTCATGACCACCTCCAATGAAGACAGCGACAAGATAAATGCCTATAACCTGAACGTTGCCGGTTATATCTTAAAGCCACTGTCTTTTGAGAAATTCCTTTCTGCGGTGGCTACTTTAGACAGGTACTGGAAATTATGTGAGCGCCCTTGAGCAGACTCATATTAATTTGCTATTTTTAATGGTCCTTTGCCTTTAACCTCAACTTTTACTGTCTTGCAAAGCAAACAAGTCCACATTCTGCTGGTGGAAGATGATCCATTGGATGTAGCCACTATCACCGGTGCCTTACATGACCGTGAGGGCGAAACGGTTATTCATGTGGCGCATGATGCGGAAAAAGCACTGGACATGCTACAGGGAAATGGGCAGCCTGCCCTCGTCCCTACCCCCCAGATCATACTGCTCAACCTTAAATCATCAGAGCAAGATAGCATGTCTTTCCTGAAGGAGCTAAGGCAAGACAGCCGCCTGCGGTTTTGCAGCGTATTCATCATGACAAACCAAAGCACCAAGGAAGACATCCAGAAAGCATATAGCTTCAATGTAGCCGGCTATATCATTAAACCTATTCAGCATGATTCTTTCTTAGAGTGCCTGGCAACCCTTCATTCTTACTGGAATCTGATTGAACTCCCTTACTAGTAACCGTCCTAGCCCAGAACCTAAGGTCAGACTGCTCATTGTTGATGACGATGAAGTAGACCGCATGATCATTAAACGGTCGTTGCGTACGGCCAAGGTGGAGGCCACTGTGCAGACTGCCGCGTTGGGAGCAGAAGCCCTGGAGGCACTGGAGCAGGAAACTTTTGACTTCATCTTCATTGACTTCATGCTACCCGACATGAACGGGCTGGAGTTGCTGCAGATCATACGGGAAAAAGGCATTACCACCCCCGTGCAGGTCGTGACTTCGCAGGGCGATGAACGCATTGCCGTGGAAGCCATGAAGACTGGGGCCTCAGACTATTTGCCTAAAACTCTGCTTACCCCAGAAGGTATTTCGCAGAGCATCAGGTCGGCTATCAGGCTGCACAGAATTGAGCAGGAGCGGCTGCAGACGCAGGAGCAACTAGCCACCACGCAGAAGCAGCTGGACACGGTGATCAGCGGGGCGCCTATCATCCTGTGGGCCACTGATCAGGATGGAATCATCACCATGAGCCGGGGCAATGGCCTCTCGCTCATTGGCAAACGAGACGGAGAGTCGGTGGGGCGGTCTATTTTTGAGGCCTATGAGAATTATCCGCCAGTTATTTCCTGCGTACGCCGCACGTTAAAGGGGAGCCAGTCTAAGTGCACCGTCAATTTGCAAGGCGTTTGGCTAGACAGCCTTTTCCTGCCCTTAACCAATGCGTCTGGGGAGCCCAACGGCATCATTGGTGTTTGTTATGATATTACCGAGCGCATCCTTATTGAGGAGGAGCTGAAGAAAGCCAAAGACGAAGCCTTGAGCATGGCCCAGGTGAAGGAGCAGTTCCTAGCCAACATGAGCCATGAGATCAGAACCCCCATGAACGGGATTTTAGGGTTGACTGAAGTCCTCAGCAAGACCCCCCTCAACGAGCAACAGAAAGAATACTTGGGGGGTATCCAAACCTCGGCCAGCAACCTCATGGTCATCATCAATGACCTGCTGGACTTCTCTAAAATAGAGGCCGGCAAAATCACGTTTGAGTACATTCCCTTTGATTTAAGGAAACAGCTAAAACAACTGCTGGACATTCTGGACATTAAAGCCAGGGAGCGCCAAAACTCGCTGAAGCTTCTCTTCGATGATGCCATCCCGCAGGTGGTGGAAGGAGATCCGTTCAGGCTGAGCCAGATTCTGAACAACCTCATTGGCAACGCAATCAAGTTCACAGAAAAGGGATTTGTACGCCTGAACGTGGAGGTGTTGGCCCAGGAGGGGGATCTGTTCCAGATTGAATTCACGGTGAAAGACACTGGCATTGGTATTCCGGAAGAGAAACTGAGTTCCATCTTTGAGAAATTTACCCAGGGCAGCAACGACACCAGCCGTAAATTTGGGGGGACCGGCCTGGGTTTGTCCATTGCCAAAGAGCTAATAGAGGCCCAAGGCGGGCGTATAACCGTAGAAAGTGAATTGGGCAGAGGCAGCATATTTCGGTTTGTGCTTCCGTTTAAGAAAGTAGACGAGTCTCAGGAACAGCCCGCGCTTTCCTCTCCCCTGCCCGGATATAACCCAAAATTACTGCGCAACGCCAGAATATTGCTGGTAGAAGACAATTCCATTAACCAACTGCTGGTAAATAAAATATTGCGTGACCAAGGCATTCATGTTTCTATTGCCAACAACGGGCACGAGGCCATAGCGCTGCTGCAGGAACACTCATTCCACCTGATCTTGATGGACATGCAAATGCCTGAGATGGACGGTTATGAAGCCATGCAGTATATTAGGGGACAAATGCCCGCCCACAAAGACATTCCCATCATTGCCTTAACCGCCCATGCATCAAAAGGAGAAGTGGGTAAATGTCTGGAAGCCGGGGCTAATTCTTTCATCTCCAAACCATTCAAGGCAGATGAGCTGTTGAATGAGATCTCTGCGTTACTGCATTTTGCCGAATTTAAGCAACCTATGGCCGCTGTACCTGCTGAGGCAAACGGCGTAACCGTTGACCTGACCTATCTGAAGCACTTTGCCAACGGAAACACTGACTTCATGCAGGATATTCTGCATCTTTTCATTGAGCAGACACCAGGACAAGTACAGGAACTTGCCATAGCCATTTCTGCCGGAAACTGGCCGGAAACCAGAACCATTGCCCATAAGATAAAACCGTCGCTGGCCTTGGTGGGTATTCAGAAACTGGAAGACCTGAACTACAACATTGAACAATCTGCACTTCACCTTTCCAACTTGGATAAACTCCCGCTGCTGGTGCAGCAAATGACAACGCTGGTGAATCAATCTATTGCCCAGCTACGGCTAGAACTGGAACGGCTGCAGAAAGAATCATAAGCAAGTATTCTGTTTTCAGGCTTTTTTGAGAAAAATGGCCGCTAAACGCACTTAACCATCGGTCACTATGCAAGCTCACTTACATGCCTTCTTCCAGCAACTGGAACAGCAACGCCAGGAATTCAGTGAGTGGGTAGTAAATGCCCCGGACAGCAGACAGCATCACGTGCCCCAGCCGGGACAGTGGTCGGCGGCGCAGTTGTTGTACCACCTGGCGCAGGTAGACCAGCAGGTGATCTTGGGGCTGGAGAAAAGGCTGGCCAGCGGCAAAGCGTTGAGACCGGTTAGAACCAGCACCCGCATCAAGTCTTTTCTCCTGAATCTGTTTTTGCGGCTGCCCATTAAGTTTAAGGCCCCACCTGCGGTAAGGGAAGTGCCGGAACAGGTAGAGGTGCCAGAGGTGGTGCAGCAATGGCAAGACATGCGCGCGCGGTTGCACCAGATCCTCCTCAGTTACCCAGAACACCAGCTAGACAAAGAGATTTTCTTCCATCCTAGATCAGGTATGCTAACCCTTCCCCAGACCCTCCGGTTTATGGTGGAGCACACAGAACACCACCGCCGGCAAATGAAGCGGCTACTTTCTTAAGTTTGCTTTCTTATCTTTGCAGCCGTTTTGCCGTAACGTTTGTTGCGTCCTATTAAACCTGCATAATTATGTCAACAGCTGCTGCCACTCCCAATCCGGAATTCATGCGTGAAGCCATTCGCCTTTCTATTGACAAAATGAAGGAAGGCAAGGGCGGTCCGTTCGGGGCCGTGGTGGTGAAAGACGGTAAAATTATTGCCCGGGGCTTCAACAATGTTACCTCCAGCAACGACCCCACCGCCCACGCCGAGGTAGACGCCATCCGGAAAGCTTGCGCCGCCTTGGGCACCTTCCAGCTCACCGGCTGCGAGCTCTACACCAGCTGCGAACCCTGCCCCATGTGTTTGGGCGCCATCTACTGGGCCCGCTTCGACCGGGTTTTTTACGGCAACACCAAGGCAGACGCCGCCGCCATTGGCTTTGATGATGCCTTCATCTACGAGGAACTGGAACTGCCCCTCCACTCCCGCTCCCTGCCCATGCGTCAGTTTCTGCCTGAAGAAGCCCTGGAAGGTTTCAAAGAATGGGAAAGGCTGGAAGGCAAAACCGAGTACTAACCACTGCTTGATGAAGCAAAGCTTTGGATGATCAATTGGGGCTCTGTCACTCTTTTGCCTACAATCTGCTGAGCCCTTTGCTGTTTCAGGCATTATTCCAGAAAAAGAGCCGCTAAACGCAAACGGCTACTTGACAGCCTAAAGCCGCCTTCCTCCGTAGTATCTTACCATACCCACCCCTGATACTATGGAAAACAAACACACATTCCTTGTCTGCTCCCTGGCCTCGCTTCTGCTTTTGGGTTGCGGGGGCAACAACACAGATTCTTACGTGAAAGCCCCGGGCGGCGAGAAAACGGCTAAAACCAAAGTACTGGAAGCTGGTGCCGATGTGCTGCAAAAGAAAACACCACTCTCCAAGATAGATGCCTACCTAAACGGCTTCCATTTCTACAACGGCAATTTGCAGGGCCAGATGGAGGCGCACCACTACGTAACCCAGCTAAACGAAGATCTGCACCAGGCCGTGATGTATGACGGTAACGGCCCCGACGCCAAACTGATGGGCGTGGAGTACATAATCTCTGAGCGCCTGTTCAAGAAGCTGCCCCTGGAAGAACGCAAGCTCTGGCACAGCCATCACCATGAGGTAAAATCAGGAACGCTCATTGCGCCGGGTATCCCTGATGTGGCCGAGCACGAGCTCATGGAGAAACTAGTGAGCACCTACGGCAAAATCATCCACACCTGGCACACCGACCGTGATCTGGAACTCCCCTTCGGCAGTCCCATGGTTATGATGGGCTTCACCAAAGACGGTCAGCTGAACCAGGAATTAGTGGCAGACCGAGATAAACGTTTTAACGTCTCCACTGCTGAGAAAAGAAAACAGCGCGAAGATATTCCCATGCCCAAAGTAGTGGAAGGAGCCAACGCCTGGGAACAAGGCGAAGTGCGCCAACTCCAGATCACCAACAAATATGAAGCGCCGGAACACCAACACTAGAGGTGAATTAAGAATTAAGAATTGAGAATGGGAAATTAAGAATAGTGGGTGATAATAAAGCTCTTATCCTATTTTGATAAGTAACCCAGGCACAACCTTGTGTTTTGACGCTTTCCGTCCCCCTTGGAAGGGGGTAGGGGGATGACACAGGCCGTAGAAGATGCAACTGCTAATATTAAGTGCTAGAGAAAAATGCCTTTCGGGAATGTACAACTCTGCACGAGTAATCATCCCCCTACCCCCTTCCAAGGGGGACGGAACGCGTACACATAATTTCTAAATTCAGGCTCAAAGAAGTCCCTGTTTTTGGCTTGATTTAGCGAAAACAGCCCCTAAACAGGAATGCCCGAACCAACTAAGATTCGGGCATTCCTGTGAAAACAAGTAAAAGTTTAAAGTTCTAGCGGCGGCCCATCATGCTGCCCAGTTTAGCCAGACCTCCTTTGGTACCGGCCATTTTGTTCATGCTGCGCATCATCTTACGCATGTCGTTGAACTGTTTCATGAGGTTGTTCACTTGCTGGATGGTGGTACCGGAACCTTTGGCGATGCGGTTACGGCGGCTACCGCTGATCATGTCTGGGTTCTGGCGCTCTTCCTTGGTCATGGATTTGATGATGGCCTCAATAGGTTTGAAGGCGCTTTCGTCAATCTCCACGTCTTTCAGCATTTTGCTCACGCCCGGGATCATGCCCACCAGGTCTTTGATATCACCCATTCGCTTGATCTGCTCTAACTGTGACAGGAAGTCATCAAAGTTAAACTGGTTCTTGCGGATGTTCTTGTTGATCCGTTTGGCTTCTTCCTCGTCAAAGGACTGCTGGGCGCGCTCCACCAAAGAGATCACGTCACCCATCCCCAAGATACGCTGGGCCATCCGGTCTGGGTAGAACAGGTCCAGGGCTTCCATTTTCTCACCGGTAGAGATGAACTTGATGGGTTTCTCCACCACGGCTCTAATGGAAAGCGCCGCTCCACCGCGGGAGTCACCGTCCAGTTTGGTCAATACCACGCCGTCAAAGTTGATGCGGTCATTGAACGCTTTGGCAGTGTTCACGGCATCTTGTCCGGTCATGGAGTCTACCACAAACAGGGTCTCGGTAGGCTTGATGGCTTCTTTCACGTTGTAGATTTCGCGCATCATTTCCTCGTCCACGGCCAAACGTCCGGCGGTGTCAATGATCACTACTTTCTTACCGGTTTTCTTGGCGTGCTCTACGGCGTTGCGGGCAATTTGAACCGGGTCTTTAGACTCACGCTCGGCGTAGAACTCAACGCCCACCTGCTCAGCGAGCACGTTCAGCTGGTCAATAGCCGCGGGGCGGTACACGTCACAGGCGGCAACCATCACGCCTTTACCCTGTTTCTTCAGGAAATTGGCCAGTTTACCGGTGAACGTGGTTTTACCAGACCCTTGCAGACCGGCAATAAGCACAATGGCGGGAGAACCGTTGATGTTGATGTCTTTTTTCTCGCCACCCATCAGCTCGGTGAGCTCCTCGTGCACGATCTTCACCATCAGCTGACCCGGCGAAACGGCAATCAAGACATCGCGGCCCATGGCTTCGTCCTTGATCTTGTCGGTCACGGTTTTAGCCACTTTATAGTTCACGTCGGCGTCTACCAATGCGCGGCGCACCTCTTTGATAGTCTGGGCTACGTTGATTTCAGTGATGCTGCCCTGCCCTTTCAGGGTTTTGAAGGCACGGTCTAGCTTGTTACTTAAATTCTCAAACATGTGCAGTATATGACTGAGTTATGTAAATTTCAATGGATGACAAAGACAAAAATACGCAGAATTTGCGGAAGTTCACCATCTTTTAACCAGAGGTACGTATATTCGGACTTAACTATGAAAAGGTGAGCGCCGCGCGTTTAGCGGCTCTTTTTCCGGAAACAAGCTAAAACTGGTTTCCGTTCGCTCACTTACACCCAATACCAGAAGCAGAACACCTTTGAAATCAACCGGCCCACATACTCCTCAACCTGCATTGCTCATCACGTATTACTGGCCCCCATCGGGCGGAGCTGGGGTGCAGCGCTGCCTTAAGTTTGTGAAGCACCTCCCAGAGTTTGGCATTGCCCCTACCGTAGTCACCGTTGATGACCGGCAGGCCTCTTACCCGGTCCTGGACCCTTCGCTCAACGCTGAGGTGCCCGCCGGGGTAAACGTGATCCGGACGGGCACCCGCGAGCCTTTTGAGTTCTACAAGAAAATCACGGGCAAGAAAGACATCCCGTTCGGGGGGTTTGCCAATACCGGCCAGGAAACCTGGAAGCAGAAGCTGTTCAAGTTCCTGCGGGGCAATCTGTTCATCCCAGACCCGCGCGTGGGCTGGAACCGGTACGCCTACGCCGCCGCCAAGAAAGCGATTCAGGCGGGGGGCATCAAAGCGGTGGTCACTTCCAGTCCGCCCCATTCCACCCAACTCGTAGGCCTGAAGCTCAAAAAGCAGCTGGGCATCAGGTGGATTGCCGACATGCGCGACCCCTGGACCGACATCTATTATTACCAGGACCTGAACCACACCGCACTGGCCCAGAAGCTGGACGCCAAATACGAGCGCGATGTGCTGGAACACGCCGATGCCGTGGTAGTGGTCTCTGAGGACATGAAACGCCTGTTCCTGAACAAATCCACCACGCTAGATCCGCACAAAATCCACGTGATTCCCAACGGTTATGACGAGGACGATTTCGTGCATCCGTCTGCGCCTTCTACTGAGGAGTTCATCATTACCTACACCGGTACCCTCACCGAGGCCTATAACGTGGAAGGTTTCTTTCAGGCGCTCTGCGAAACCGTGACCCGCAACCCTTTGCTGCGGTACCGCCTGCGGTTTGTGGGAAAGGTGTCGCAGGAGATTAAGCGGCAGATTGAAGAAGCCGGCTTGCCTCTCATCACGGAGTATATTGACTACGTGCCCCACGAGGAATCCATCAAATACCTCATGGCCAGCACCGTATTGCTGATGGCCATTCCGGACGTGCCCAACAACTTCGGGATTCTCACCGGCAAGCTGTTTGAGTACCTGGCCGCCAATAAACCCATCATCTGCATTGGCCCCATCCACGGCGACGCCGATAAGATTCTGGATGAGTGCGGCGCGGGGCGGGTTTTCCATTACTCGGGCTATGCCCTTATTCTGGATTACCTCATGCAACTGAGCAAAACCTGGAAGATCAATACCAATCTGGACCTGCCCAGCATCAACTACACGCAGTATTCGCGCCGCTCCCTCACGGAACAGCTGGCAAAACTGCTGGTAAAATAACGTTGCGTTTAGGGGCCGTTTTTCCAAAAACAGCCCCTAAACGCATACCATAACCGGAAAGAGCTTCGTTTTCTCCCCGTGAACAGCATTTTTGACTACGTCCTTTTCCATTTCCAGCGCCTCTACCATTTGCCCTCTCCCCTGGAGATCAGCTACGGGTTAGACGGCCGGAGCCGGGTTCAGGTCACGCGCACCACCAGCACGTTTTTTGAGCGGCAGCAAGCCAAACCGGTGCAGACCGTCTGGAAAGAATGGCACGGCAGCAACCTCACCCTCTTCTTTGATGAAAGCCCAGACCAACCCTGGTTTACCCAAACGGAACAGGGGCACGTAGTGGTGCACTATGATCTGGTGGCCTCGGCGTTTTACCTGTTGAGCGGCTGGCAGGAATTTTACGGTCCGGAACGCGATTCATTTGGCCGCTATCCTTATAAAGCCTCGCAGCAGGCCCGCCACCGGTTCATCACCAAACCGCTGGTCAATTATTACCTGGACATTCTGCGGGAAGCCGTTGCCCTCGCTTATGGGCAGGAGATTTTGCCCCGAAGCTGGAACGGAAAACCGTTTGCCACCTGCCTCACGCATGATGTTGATTTTTGCCAGAGCGCCTGGAAAGTGGCCGGCAAACCAGCGCTTAAAAAAGGAAATTTGGGTGTATTCCTGAAGCTGGCCCAGCAAAAACTCAGGGGCCAGGATGCTTGGTTTAACCTCCCGCAGGTAGAACGCGAACTGAAGCAACTCCACGCCAAAGGCACTTTCTTTTTCCTGCCCGAGGCTGCTCCCTATGAAGGCCACCCCAACGCCGACTATGACGTTTCCGCCCCTGAAATCCAGAACGAGATCAAACGGTTGGCCGCCGCCGGGCATGAGATTGGTTTGCACGGCAGCCACGGCACCGGCACCAACGCCCGGAAACTGCAAGCGGAGCGGGCCAAACTTCCCGCAAATGTAAAGGGAAACCGTTTCCATTATTTGCGCTTTGATCCCGTGAAAACCCCTGCCCTGCTGGCGGAGCTGAACTTACTGTATGACAGCACCCTGGGGTTCCCCGAGCATTATGGGTTCCGGAACAGCTATTGCCACCCTTTTAGGCTGTTCAACTTCAGGGAGCGGCAAATGTTGCCTGTCTGGGAAGTACCCCTGAACCTGATGGACGTGACCCTGCACCACCCCTATTACCTGCAACTGCCCTCCGCTGAAGTCATGCCCGCCGTCACGCCCATGCTGGAGGAGATCATCCGGTTTGGCGGGGTGTTCACCTTGCTTTGGCACAATGAAAACTTCAGTGACTATGGCCTGGAAGAGGGAAAGTCGATTTTTCAGGAAATCACCCGCTTTCTCCAGAACCGCCAGACGTGTTTCCTGACCGCCGGTGAAGTGATCGGGCTGACGGAGTAGTTCCTGCGGTCATTCATTTTTGGGTGGCATAGCGAAAGCCACGGGAGAAGCTGCTATTTTTGTTTTTCGGGCCGAGGCTGTTTTGGGCCTGATTTTAGAAAAACGGCTCCTAAACGCCGCACGCACTCCATGGATGTCATCCGCAAGCAGAGTTACCTGAATACTGTCATTTCCACCGTGGGCATGGTGATCGGGTACCTGAACACCGTATTGGTGCTCCCCTATTTCCTCGCCGACCCGGACAAAGTGGGCCTGACGCGTTTTCTGCTGAGCGTGTCGCCGGTGTTTGCGCAGTTTGCGGCCTTGGGGTTCACCAACACCAGCGCTCGCTATTTTCCCTACTTCCGGGACCGCGACAAGCAGCACAATGGTTTTCTGTTCCTGATGCTGGCCATTCCCATGCTGGGCTTTGCGGTGGTCACGGTGCTGTTCCTCTTCCTGAAACCGGCCGTTTTTGATCTGTATCGGGTCACTTCGCCGCTGGCGGTGGACTATTATTACTACATCATTCCGCTCAGTTTCTTCACGCTTCTGTTCCTGCTGCTGGATGCGTACCTGCGGGCGCTCTACAAAACCATTGTGCAGACGTTCTTGCAGGATTTCCTGGTCAGGCTCCTGACCATGGCCTGCGCCGCACTCTTCTATTGGGGCTTTGTTGATTTCCAGTGGTTCGTGATTCTGTTTATTGCGGCCAATTCCTGCACCGCGTTTATCTGTATTATTTATCTGCTCTGGCTGAAGCAATTCTTTGTGCGCCCGGGGCGCAATATGTTCCAGATTGTACCCATCAAGGAAGTGGTGCAGTATGGTTTGTACGCTTTTCTGGGCAACATCTCCGGCACCATCATCACCTTCACCGACACGGCCATGATCATGGCGTACCGTGGGCTGTCTGATGTAGCTTATTATACCACCGGGTATTTTATCACCAGCGCCATTCTGGTGCCCTACCGCTCCATGAACAAGATTCTGAGTCCGCAGGTAGCCGATCTGTTCAAGCAGCAGGACATGCCGGCGCTGGGGAAACTGTACAAGAACATGACCCGCGTGAACCTGCTCATTGGCTTGCTGCTTTTTCTGGGCATCTGGTGCAACGTAGACAACATCTTCGCGCTCATGCCCGCAGAATACAGCGCCGGACGTTACGTGATCTTGTTCATGGGCATTGCCCGTATCTTTGAGCTGGCCACCGGCCTGAACGCCATGATTCTGGTCACTTCGCACAAATACCGCTATGACCTCATCCTGAACATCCTCATGGTGGCGCTGGTCATCTTCACCAATTACCTGCTCATTCCGCCCTACGGCATCAGTGGCGCGGCCTTCGCCTCCATGCTGGTGTTCATCCTGATCAATGTGTTCAGGGTGGCGTTTGTGGCGTACTTCTTCAAGATGCAGCCCTTCGGGTGGGATTCTCTGCTGCTGCTGCTCATTGCCGGAGCCGCTTACTTGGCTTCCTACGCGCTGCCGCAATTACCTCACCTACTGTTGGATATTGCCGTACGGTCTGTGCTGATCACGGGAGTATACGGAGGTTTGGCGGTGGGCTTGAAAGCGTCACCGGAGCTGAACGAAGGAATCAGGAAGACCTTGCTGAAGTTTGGGGTTGGTAAGCGGTAAGAGCATCAAAGGTCTGGTTACGCACATTCTCTGAGACTAGCTGAAGCTTTTAACCTACTAATTTTTGTAATAAACCTATCAATCCCCGCTCTCGCCGCTGCTCTGGATAATGGGAGGCCATGATTTCCCGTGCTTTTTGCCCCAGCTTCTGCGTGTTTTCAACTTCCATAGCTTCCCTTACAAGTCTCTCCAGTAAATGAATGTTGCGCTGGGATAATACAAATCCGGTGTCGGCAATTAGATCGGGCATGGCTCCTACCTGGCTCACGATGGGGACGCACCCGCACAGCATGCTTTCACTGAGGGCGTTGGGGAATCCTTCTGACATGGAAAGTTGCAAGTAAAAGGTATGGGCGCTATATACTGCTTTCAGATCCTCTAAAGGCATCTTGGGCAACAGTCGCACGTTGGCGGGTTGGTTGGGGAACTTGAAACCTTCTGGCGCCCCTACAATGGTGAAAGTAGCCTCCGGAACTCTGCCCGCTACCTCCAGAATCAGATCTACTCCTTTCAGGCGCTGGGTGAAACGCATGTTCAGGCCGGCGCAAACCGTCAGGAAAGAGTTGGGCTGGCGCTCTATAGTGAAATCTTGTTTCCAGAACTCAGCGTTGTACCCGTTGTAAATAACAGTATGGGGGGTGACAAGAGTTGGGCAATGGTACCGAAATCCCTGGTGCGGAAAGTCATTAGTCTGATAGGTATAGTCTTGCCACACCAGTTTCTCGTGCACCGGCGCAATGTGGGCGGCCAACTGGTAAGACCAGCGAGCGAAACGTCCTAAGACCGGGTTGGCGAACACGCCGTACCCAATGCTGGGAAAGGAAACGCAGTCGGTGCCACCGGCCACAATGAGACAGGGTTTAGCGGCTATTTTTCCGAAAAGAGCCGGAAACCAGGAATGGTACCCGGCAAACATGCACACCAGCGCCTGAGCTTGCCAAATATGCCGCAGCAGGAAAAAGAGCTGCCCTAGCCAGACCAATGGCGTCTGCCACTTCTTTACGGGCAGAAAACCCTGGTGCCGCACCTCATACTCCTTCTGCATCAATGCCAGGTCCTTTACCACAAACGAAGACTGAGCCGGGTAAAAGTAAAGCAGAATGGGTTTACGGGCAGACATAACCAGGAAAGCAGATAAATACTACAACCACTTAGAAGCCAAGTCCTGCAATTTTAGGCTCACTTTTGATTTTGATGCGACCGTCTCCGGCACCCGGCGCTGTTTCAGGAGAATCCACTGGTAATCTTCTACCTGCGTGAACAGAGAATAGCTTTCCAATTTGTGCAGGTACAAACCAGCGGCGTAGGTGTTGCGCAACAACTCATCAGAATGGATAGGCTGGTCAATCACCTGCAATAACTCCGGTTGGTGCTCCCGTACCCATGTGAGGTACAGCGGATGCGGAATATTGATGGCCACCGTGGAGTTTTCGTGCAGGTGCTGCGCGATGACCTGGAACAGGTTGGGGTGCTGCTCCAGCGGGATGTGCTCAATCACGTCTGGCAGCACCACGAAATCAAACTTCTCGGGGCGGCTGAAATCGATCATGTCAGACACCTGGAACTCCACGTGGTTAAACTGCTGGTTGAACCGGCGGGCCATGTCAATGCTCTTGGGGCTGATGTCTACGGCCAGAACTTTCCCGTTAGGCGTGGCCTTGGCCAGCAGGTGCGTCACGGTGCCAATGCCGCAGCCAATCTCCAAAACCTTCGCTTCTGCGGTGAGACCTGCTTTCTTCAGGTTCTTCAGAATAGTCCGGTGCCGGATGTGGATGCCTTTTTTGAACTGCTGCTCGGTATAGTCGTCGTAAAAATCAGATACACTCATTTTTTTAATTAAGAATTGGCAATTGAAAATTAAGAAGGAATGGAAGGAATTAAGAACTGAATCAATGCCCAGTAAAAACTGGTTTAATCCTTACTTCCTGCTTCTCAATTCTTAACTCCCTTCAGCTCATAAATACGTTCAATAATCTCCACCACTTTGAGGCCCTCCAGGGCGTTGGTTGTAGCGAAGGTTTTGCCTTTGAGGGTGTCTATCACGTTCTCAAAAATGAAGTGGTGGTTGGCGGCGCTGCCTTTGTAGTGGCCGTAGTCGTTGGCCGGGCTGCTGGGCGGCAGTTGTGGCATCACATAATCCTGCACGTGGCAATACTCCACCTCGTTCATGTACTGCCCGCCTACTTTAATGCTGCCTTTCTCGCCTATGATGGTCATGCTGCTCTCCAGGTTGCTGTCCCAGACGGCGGTGGAATAGTTGAGCGTACCCGCTCCGCCGTTCATGAACTCAAACTGGATGAGGCCGCTGTCCTCAAAATCGGTGAGCTGCTGGTGGTTGAAATCCATGAACCGGCCGCTGATGTTCTTGATATCCCCGAAGAGCCAGTACATGATGTCTATAAAGTGGCTGAACTGCGTGAACAGCGTACCGCCGTCCAGGGTCTGGTCTCCTTTCCAGGTGCCGGCCTTGTAGTAGCGGGCGTCGCGGTTCCAGTAACAGTTGATCTGCACCAGGAAAATTTCGCCCAGTCGCTTCTCCGTGATCATTTCCTTCAGCCAGAGTGACGGCGGACTGTAGCGGTTCTGCATGACGCAGAACACCAGCTTAGACGTTTGCAGGGATTTGTAGATGATGCGCTCACAGTCTGCCTTGCTCAGGGCCATGGGCTTCTCGCAGACCACGTGGCTGCCGTTCTCCAGGGCCAGCATGGCCTGCTGGGCGTGAAAACCGTTGGGCGTACAGATGCAGATCACATCGGCTTTGGGGCCGTGGGCTAAGTACTCCTCCATAGACTGAAAGAACGGCACCCCAAAAGCCTCTACTTCCGGCTGGCGCGCCACATCTGTGTCAACCATGGCCACCAACTCCCCCTCCCCGTGCCGTTGCACCATGGTAGCGTGGCGTTTTCCAATATGGCCTGCGCCTATCACGGCAAATGTTATTTTCTCTGACATGAATGTCTTCTTTCGCGTTTTGGGCCTGTTTTTGGAAAAAGAGCCCCTAAACAGGATAATGTAATTAGGAATTGGGAATTATGAATTAAGAATTCCTTACACCTCACTCATTGATTATTATACTTTCATAAATGCCACTACGGCATCTGTGATGTACTGCTGCTGATCTTGAGTAAGTTCTGTGTGCATGGGCAGGGAAATCACCTTGCGGCAAAGCTCTTCCGAAACCGGGAAATCACTGGCTTTGTAGCCCAGATAGGCATAGGCCTCGTGCAAATGCAGCGGCACCGGGTAATATATCATGCTGGGAATTCCTTTGCTTTGCAGGTGAGCTTTCAACCCCTCGCGTTGCTCCGCCGGCACCTGTAAGGTATACTGATGAAACACATGCGAACTATAAGGAGCCAAGGTTGGAATCTTGACCTGCTCCAGTTCGGCGAAGGCCGCATCATAGAACATGGCCGCTTTCTGGCGTCTGAGGATGAAATCGTCCAGATGACCCAGCTTCACGTCCAGCAATGCCGCCTGCAGGGTGTCTAGCCGTGAATTCACGCCTACGCGGGAGTAGTGGTATTTCTTCTGTTGCCCGTGGTTAGCGATTTGTTGCAACACCGCCGCCAGTTCCTCGTCCTGCGTGAAAATAGCCCCGCCATCACCCATACAACCCAGGTTTTTAGACGGAAAGAACGAAGTGGTGCCAATATGGCCAATGGTTCCGGCGAAGGAGGTATTGCCCTCGGCATCTACGTATTGGGCACCAATGGCCTGGGCATTGTCTTCAATCACAAATAATTCCTGCGCAATAGCTAAATCCATGAGTTCTTCCATGGGAGCACACTGGCCGAACAAATGCACCGGCATGATGGCCACCGTTCGCTCCGTGATGGCGGCACGCACTTTAGCGGGGTCAATACAGAAGGTGTCTGGCAGCACGTCCACAAACACCGGGGTTAGGCCCAACAGCGCAATCACTTCGGCGGTAGCCACATAATTGAAGGCTGGCACAATCACTTCACCACCCGCGGGCAAGTCCAGGGCCATGAGCGCAATCTGCAAGGCATCTGTGCCGTTGGCGCAAGGAATTACGTGGTCTACCTGTAGGTACTGGGCTAAATGCTGGGAGAAGGTTTTCACCTGTGGTCCGTTGATGAAAGCTGTGCTCTCTACCACTACCTGCATGGCGGCGTCTATCTCAGGTTTAAGGCGTTGGTACTGACCCTTGAGGTCCACCATCTGGAGTTGGTTCATGCGTAAAAATATTGCAGGCAAATATACAGATAGGAATCGGGAACCGTGCTTTCTAACCCCTGAATATTAAGAGCAGCCAATGCAAACCCAGCATTTCTTGAATATTAGTAAAGTTCAAAAGAAGTATTTATACGGTATACGTAAGCAACTTTTGAAACATACTTATTATACCCACGTTAAAAGACAAATTAATATGGATCGCTTTATTAAAACCACAAGCTACAACCTATGAAAAAGACTAATTTATTCAAAAAACATACGCTCATTTATGCGGCCTCCCTGTTCTTGGTTTCTGCCCAATTCGCCTGTAGCCGCACTGAAAACGCAGAGGGTAACCAAACCGCCCAAGGCACTGCCCAAACCAGCGATCAAGCGTATGAGGATTACAAGAACTATGTCTCACAGTTGGAGACTGATGTGAAACAGGGCTGGGATTCTACCGCCACCGACTGGGACCAGCGTATGGAGACCGCCCGCGCTGATTATGACGCCAGATATTCTGCCGTTAACCAATACGCCGGCGACTTTGACGAGAACCGCCGCAAAGAGTACGATGAACTGCAGTCTAGATACAACACCGCCTGGGCTACCCGTGAAGAGCAGTACAATACCTGGCGCATGAATCACCAGGGCGCCGGCATGGCCACTACCGGTACTTCATCGGTAGACATGTCTGCCTTAGACGAAAGCAAAATCCCGAGTTATACCGCCACCGACATCCGGAAGGCGTATGAAAACTTTGTAGCCCACGTGCAGAAACACAAGTCTGGCTTCAGCAATGAAGATTGGAGAACGGTAGAGAAATACTGGAACCAGCTGGATGACCGCAAAAATGCCATCCAGAGCCAGTTAAGCGATAAAGACAAGTGGGAAATTGCCAAGGCCAAGACCCAGTACATCACCATGAAGAACGCCAGCAAAGTGGGCAACACCGCCTCTAAATTTGGTTCAGACGCCAAAGAAGTTGGCAAAGATGTATCTAACAGCAAAGTAGGCGAAGCTGCCAAAGACGCCGGTAAAGCCGTAGGCAATACCGCCAAGAAAGCCGGCCAGAAAGTAGGCGACGCCTTTGACGGCAAAGAATAATCTTACCTTCCTTTCAATCCTGGAAAAAGCCTCTCTGCATGGGAGGCTTTTTTTATGGCTTCTGTTTTAGGCCTCTTTTCAGATAAAGAGCCCCTAAACCCATGGATCACTGCTGGAGATAACGCGCCAACAGCAGCAGACGGTACAGATCAAAAGCCCGCAGATTGGGGGTAGCCGAAACCAGATTTCTTTTGAGGAGAGGGAACAGCCAGTTTCTATTTTCCTGCAACAGGGCCTCCACTTTCCATTTCCTAAACCGCATATAGGCCTTGAAAAGCTTTGTGCCGGTGCCCAGGTGGTACCGTTGGTGCAACTGCACCAGATTATGGACAGCTTGCTGCGTTTTCAGAAGGTATACATCAGTGGGCTCCAGGCCCAGGTGCCAAACGGGATTATCAATGTGCAAGACCGGGATCTGCCGCTGCTCTAACCGCCAGGCAAACAAGGTATCTTCATGCCCGTACCCGCTCACTTCCGCCTGAGGGAAATGCTCCAGAAAAACCGTTTGGGGCACCAGCATATTGCTAAGAAACACCCGTTGGTAGGGAGTCTTTTGTCGTACGGCCGCCGGGGCTTCCTCACGGTTTTTGCCGTATTTCCAGCGAAGTTCCGCACCGGCAGGAGCTTTTGGTTTGTACGCCACCCCTCCCACGGTCACCGCCTCCCCTGCACTTTGCAAATAAGAGTGCAGGAAATCTGGCCGGGTGGGTAGCACATCATTGTCCAGGAAAAGGAGGGTTGGGTATTGGGCCTCGCGGGCCAGGAGCGCTCTTATTTGCGAACGGCCAATGTTCTGGGGAAGCTCTCGGTAATGTACGCAGGGCAGATGAGCTAATGCTTGGTTCTGGTGCCGGGTGGGGGGAGTGGATCCATCGTCATAGACCCTGATCTCATAGGGTACGGCAAGCGCCTGCGCTTCCTGCTGAAGTGTATGCACCAGGTCCAGTACGTTCTGGTTGTAGACCGGGATGAGAATGGAAATCTCAGATACCATCTAAGAGCGAGAACTCTTCACGGGCAGAATCCAGCACGCGGCCTCTCTCGCATTTGATGATACGGCGCGGAAACCTTTGCAGGATGTGGTGGTTGTGGGTGGCCATGAGAATAGCCGTACCGCTGTTGTTGATTTCCTGGAACAGATCCATGATGCCTTGGGTCACGTCGGGGTCCAGGTTACCGGTAGGCTCATCGGCGAACAGGATCACCGGCTCGTTGAGCAGGGCGCGGGCAATGACCACCCGTTGCTGCTCCCCCCCCGAAAGCTGGTGGGGCATTTTGTTGGCCACGGAATCCAGGCCTACCCGCATGAGCACCTCAGAGATGCGGTTTTTCATTCGGGACTTATCGCTCCAGCCGGTGGCTTTGAGCACGAACTTGAGGTTATCTGCCACGCTGCGGTCAAAGAGCAGCTGGAAGTCCTGGAACACTATCCCGATCTTGCGGCGCAGGAACGGAACCTGTTTCCAGGTAAGGGAATGAATGTTAAAACCGGCTACCTGGGCCGTGCCCACCTTCAGGGGAAGATCGGCGTACAGGGTTTTGAGCAGGGAGCTTTTCCCGCTGCCGGTTCGGCCCACCAGGTACACAAACTCGCCTTTCTCAATGCCAAAACTCACGTCGCTCAGGATGGTGTTCACATCCTGGAAAATAGAGACTTTGTGCAGCAAGACCACAGGGTTAGACGAGAATTCCATCATGGTAAAGGTATTATGAGGTAAGGAAGCCGGCGCAGCGGCAAAAGATCATGCAAGGTAAAGGGAGCGGTGCCTCTCAGAGGTAGAACACTAGAGTTCCAGTTTCTGCAGTTTCCCAAACTCAAGCCCAGAGATGAGGGCAGCCAATTGCTCCTCCTTGTTCTCCAGACCATAGCGGTCCAGATTCTTCAACGGGCGGTCTGCCCTGAAATACGCAATCAGGACGAAGTTCTCATCGCGCAGCTGAATGTAATCCGGAATCTTGGCCTTGCCTTTTACCTTAATGATGTACACCGTTTTTTAATTAGGAATTAGGAATTAAGAATTAGGAATGCCTGAAAACACCTTCCAATTCTTAATTCCTAATTCTAAATTCTCAATTAAATTATCCGTTCGCTTTTTTGTGGTCTGCCAGGAATTTGGCCAGGCCGCTGTCGGTGAGCGGGTGGTTCAGGAGGGCAGTGATCACGTTCAATGGGCAGGTTACCACATCGGCTCCAATCTCGGCGCACTGCACCAGGTGCATCACGTGGCGCACAGACGCGGCCAATACTTCGGTTGGGTAGCCGTAGTTCTGGTAGATCTGCACAATCTGCTCAATCAGCGCGATCCCGTCGGTGGCGATGTCGTCTAAACGGCCCACGAACGGAGACACGTACGTGGCACCGGCTTTGGCGGCCAACAAGGCCTGTCCGGCGGTGAATACCAGCGTACAGTTGGTTTTGATTCCTTTGTCAGTGAAATATTTGATGGCCTTTACCCCGTCTCTGGTCATAGGCACTTTTACCACAATGTTAGGGTGCAGCTGGGCCAGTTCATCCCCTTCTTTCACCATATTCTCGAAATCTGTGGCGATCACTTCGGCACTGATGTCGCCGTCTACGATCTCGCAGATGTCTCTGTAGTGCTTCATGACGTTGTCATAGCCTACAATGCCCTCTTTGGCCATCAAAGATGGGTTGGTGGTCACGCCGTCCAATACACCTAGGTCGTGGGCTTCGCGGATTTCGTTCAGATTTGCGGTATCAATGAAAAATTTCATAACAAAAATGGTTTTGGACACAAATCTACTTTAATCCACTTGGAAAACCGAACCCGCAGGGGAAGTATTTTAACAAGAAACAGAGAGGGAAAGGCAGGGGCGTTTAGGGGCTGTTTTTCTGAAAAGAGGCGCTAAACGGGATTTTCTTGGGTTAATGCCTGGGCTGTGGCGTTTGTCTAGGGCTTTATGGGCGGTGCTGTTTCATCTTTGGCGGTAAGCGCTCACGGCCGCGGGGCCCCGTCTTCCCCTCTCGCACTGCCCTTGCGGCCAAGTGAATGCAGTTTTCTCTTAGTTTCTTTCCTGCTTGGCCACAAGCGAGGCGCTCTAGGGAAAGACTGGAGATGGTGCGGGTAGTAAAGGCCGTTGCGGGATGAGGCAAATATTCTGCTGGAGATAACGGAAGCTCAGCAGGAGTACACCCACCCCTACCCCTCTAAGGAGGGGAATAACGGCTGAAAGCGGCTAGTGCAGCACTGGTGGTAAGTGAACGTTGGCGTAACGGCGGCAGAAAACTTACGGCATGAACTGAGCTCCCCAGCAATTTCCTTACTCGTGCAGATGATTCCCCTCCCGGGAGGGGCAGGGGTGGGTTCTTCCGTTTAGCGGCTGTTTTTCTCAAATCAAGGCAAAACCGGGCTCTTGACTTAGAACTCAACACTTATAACTAACAAAGACCTCTTAGCGTCTTCGCCGATTTCCGTTTAGCGGCTGTTTTTCTCAAATTAACTTGAAACCAGAGTGCCCGGCTAATCCTGAGACAGCTGGGGATTGGGAAACGGCATTTGTGTTTAGGGGCTGTTTTTGGAAAAACAGCCCCTAAACACAAATGCCGTGGGTAAAGCAATATTGATATGGAGATCACTAACGGAAGAGAATCCGTTGGGGTATGGGCAAAAAAAGCGGCAAACCGAGTATCGCGCCGCTCAACCACTTACCCTTGCTCCCTTCCGGGCCTGGGGGAGTTCAGTAGGAGCTGGCCGTACCGATTTGCCGTTGCAAAGATACAAACGGTTTCTTTCTCCGCAAGCTATTTTTGCCCTGTTTTCAGAAAAAGAGCCGCTAAGCCCATTCCGTTCGGCCGCCTATAAACAATAAGCCACAGATTCCTAAAAGTTTAGAACCTGTGGCTTGCGGCGTATTCCCTTAAAAAGAAGTTTGTTTATTTTTTCCGCCTTACGTTTTTGAATGAGATGCTGAGGTTTCGGCTAGAGCCGCTGTTCTTGAAAACGTTTGACTCCAGGTTGGGGAAAGAGTAATCCGGCACATAATATTCCAGCGGGAGCTTCAGGTTAGTGATGGAACCACTGATCACATCGGTGGCGGGGTCATAGTGGAGGTTGATGGTTCCGTCCAGCACGGCGTTACAGCCCGGTGATAGCACCGTGGAGCCATCAGCGAAGTTCTGTCCGTCTTCCACGCAAACCACGCCCGCCTCCCGGGCCAATAGCGTGGTGGGCAAATGGTTCACGGCTCTGTCTTTGAACGTGAACGCCACCCAAGGCCGCTCCACCCCATTGGCGACGGCCCTAAAATAAAGCACCACGCCTTGGCGGTCTTCCTGGAAAAAAGCCTCTACCTGGTCATTAGCGGTCATAGAGTAAGTTTTGCCGTTCAACGCGAAGGCATGGGCGTACGCATGCTGGAACGTAGCGTCTACCTTAATACTGTCCACCAAAGAGAAGCTCGCCTGTTGCGGGGCGGCGGCCATAAGCACTGGTTCTTCTTCCTCACTTTCTGAACTACAGGAAACCAGCGCAAGAGAGAGCGCCAGCCCTGTCAAAAGTGATTTCACCTTATATATGAGTAAAGTTTTGTTCATTTTATAGTAGCTGTGTTTTCGTAGCTCGGGTTCTCCATTGCCAATTTCTTGCCACAGTTCGTTTCAAGTGCAAAATTTACGGATAATCTTTCAAAAGATAGCCAGAATGGCCGGATATTGACAGAATAGCGGTGCGGCTGTGTGCTTAACCTCTCTAGAGACAAAGCGGTATCCCCTTGCCCCTATCCGCCGCGGCAAAGACATAACTCTTTATTTTTAGCTTTCAAGTTTTAGTTAGGGCTCTTACCTTTGCACATGCCAGAAAAAATTCTCATTCTCGATTTCGGGTCCCAGTACACCCAACTGATTGCCCGTCGCGTTCGCGAGCTCAATGTTTACTGCGAAATCCATCCGTTCAACAAAGTTCCGGAGCTTACCCCAGATCTGAAAGGGGTCATCCTTTCGGGGAGTCCATGCTCTGTGCGGGATGTTGATTACCCTAACCCAGACCTGACGCCGTTTTTGGGCAATCTGCCGGTGTTGGGCGTTTGCTACGGGGCGCAGCTCATGGCACAGGAAGGCGGCGGCGAGGTCATTGCCTCTACCATTAGAGAATACGGAAGAGCAAAGCTCAACTACGTAGACCAGCACAACCGCCTGTTCAAAGAAATCACCTTAGACTCCCAGGTGTGGATGAGCCACGGCGATACCATCAAACGCATCGCCGACAATTTTGAAATCATCGCCAGCACAGAATCTGTGCAGGTAGCCGCCTATAAAGTAAAAGACCAGGAAACCTACGGCATTCAGTTCCACCCAGAGGTTACGCACTCCACAGAAGGCAAGCGCTTGCTCAGAAACTTTGTGGTGCACATCTGCGGCTGCGCCCAGGACTGGACCCCAGATCAATTCATTGAAAGCACCGTAGCCGAGCTGCGCGAACAGATTGGCAACGATAAAGTGATCCTGGGCCTTTCAGGCGGGGTAGACTCCAGTGTGGCGGCCATGCTCATTCACCAGGCTATTGGAAAGAATCTGTACTGCATCTTCGTGGACAACGGATTGCTGCGTAAGAATGAGTTTGAGGATGTGTTGCACTCCTATAAAGACATGGGCCTCAACGTGAAAGGCGTAGATGCCAAAGACCAATTCTACACCGCGTTGGCCGGCCTCACAGACCCCGAAGCCAAACGCAAAGCCATTGGCAAGATCTTCGTGGATGTGTTTGACCAGGAATCGCACCAGGTGGAAGACGCCAAATGGCTGGGCCAGGGCACCATTTACCCAGACGTGATCGAGTCAGTTTCGGTGAAAGGGCCATCGGCTACCATTAAATCGCACCACAACGTAGGCGGTTTGCCAGATTACATGAAACTGAAAGTGGTGGAGCCGCTCAAGACCTTGTTCAAAGACGAGGTGCGCCTGGTGGGCAAAACCCTGGGAATTTCTGAGAATATCATCGGTCGGCACCCCTTCCCGGGTCCCGGATTGGCCATCCGTATCTTAGGCGACATCACCCCGGAGAAAGTAGCCATCTTACAGGAAGTAGACCACATCTTTATCTCGTCTCTGAAGAAAACCGGCCTGTACGACCAGGTTTGGCAGGCGGGTGCTATGCTATTGCCTATCCAGAGTGTAGGCGTGATGGGCGATGAGCGCACCTATGAGCGCGTGGTGGCCCTGCGCGCCGTTACCAGCGTAGACGGCATGACCGCCGACTGGTGCCATTTGCCGTATGAGTTTCTGGCAGATGTCTCCAATGAGATCATCAATAAGGTGCGCGGGGTAAACCGCGTGGTCTATGACATCAGCTCTAAACCACCAGCTACTATTGAGTGGGAATAGCGTGTTAGGCTTACTATTCTGAAAGAGATGAAAAAACGAATTGTTCTGTCGGCGTTACTGGGCTTGTCCCTGGGTTGGAACGTGCAGGCGCAAAGCAACGGTGAATTGAGCACCCGCCTGGAAAACGGGCGGCTTTTGGTTGACCAGCAGAAGTATGAATTGGCCATGGCCGAGCTTCTGCCCCTCACCACTGCCGCCACCGGGAAAACCTATGCGCCAGATGCCGCTTACCTGTACAGCGTGGCCGCCTCCAGAAACAAAAAATGGTCTGAGGCCGATAAAATGCTCACCCAGCTCATCAGCGGGCACCCCACCTGGGGCGGCCTCGCCGATGCGCAGTACCTGCACGGGTATATCCTGTTTGAGAAGAAAGAATACCTGCGGGCGCTTAATGCGTTGGCGGCCATTCAGGGGAACACTCTGCAGGATGAGGTGGCCAACATGAAGCGCCACTACCTGCTGCAGCTCCCCGACAAGGCCACGTTCCAATACCTGCTGCGCCAGTTCGCAGATGATGCCACTTTGTCAAAAACCTACGCAGACAAACTGGTGAGCGGCTGGTTCACGGAGCAGGACAGAAGTCAGCTGGAGGGAATCGTGAACCGCTTCAAACTGGACAGGAGCTATTTGCAGCGCTCAGCCAACATCAAGAAGAATGAGTACAATGTGGCGGTGCTTCTCCCCTTCCAGCTGCCTGAGAACGGGGTGCGGGTAGACAAGAAGAACCTTTTCATCACAGACTTCTACGCGGGCATGCTGTCGGCACAGGACTCTCTGCAGAAGCGGGGCGTACGGGTAAACATTTACCCCTATGATACTAAAAACGATACTGCCCAGGTACGGAAAGTGATGGAGCTGCCAGAACTGGCATCTATGGATCTGGTGGTGGGGCCTATCTACAAAAGCAACAGTGCCGTTGCCGCCAAGATAGCCCAGCAGCGCAACCTGAACATGGTCAATCCTTTTTCAGATGATCTGGAGGTAACTAAAGGCAACCCATATCTCTACCTCATGGAAGCCTCTGTCGCTACTCAGGGACAACGGGCCGCGGCGTACGCGTACCAGACGTTCCCTAAGAAAACGGCTGTTCTCATTTTTGATAGCGGCAAAGACGACACCACCTTTGCCGGTAACTTCCGGCGTACTTATACCGCCCTGGGAGGGAAAGTGCTGGTGGCGCAGAAAATCAATTCTAAAACCGGAGCCGGCATCAGTGGCATTTTGGGCAATGTAAACCTGAAAGATCTGGGAGCTCTGGTGATTCAGTCTACTGCCCAGAACGTGGCTACCAACACCGTGAGTTATCTGGAGCAACGTGCCTCTAAAGTGCCGGTTCTGGTACCGCAGGCGTGGCTGGAGCATCCGCAGATCAGCCTCTCACAGCTAGACTTTCTGGAATTTTACTTCCTGGCGCCTAAGTTCATAGATGCAGAGAACCCCACGGTGCAGCAATTCAGGCAAGCCTACGCGGCCAAGTATAAATTGCCTCCCTCCTCGTTCACCTATAGTGGTTTTGAGCTTATGAACTACTATGGCCGGCAGTTGCAGGAAAACGGTTATGCCGCCCCACCCAAACTTAGCGGCGTACAGCCCGGCACTTTCTACCAGGGAATAGGCTATCTGAACAATGCCACTGCTAAACAAACCCAGGACAACCAATACGTACCCATCCTTAAATTGGAGAATGGTCGCGTGCTGGTAGTGAATCCGGTGTTTTAATTATCAATTGAGTGCCGATGGCGGAAAGGCGAAAGGAATAGAGCCAGCTTTTTGCTTCACCTTTTTTTCTCTCCTTTCCGCTGCCACTCCTCCACCCAATCTACTTTAACCATGTCACTTACCCATACCACCAGTCAAGAACTGTTTCAACGGGCCCAGCAATCCATTCCCGGAGGCGTTAACTCGCCGGTGCGGGCGTTTAGGGCAGTGGGCGGCCAGCCCCTGTTTATGACCTCGGCCAAAGGTGCCTATCTCTTTGATGAAGACGGAAATCAATACCTGGACTTAATCAATTCCTGGGGACCCATGATTCTGGGGCACGCCCACGAAGTCATTGAGAAAGCCGTGCGTGATGCCTTGCCTGGCTCTCTATCTTTTGGAGCTCCCACCCGCCGTGAAGTAGAGATGGCCGAGCTCATCATCAGCATGATTCAGGGGGTGGAGAAAGTACGCATGGTAAACTCCGGCACGGAGGCCACCATGAGCGCCATACGGGTAGCGCGGGGCTATACCGGCCGGGACAAGATCATCAAGTTTGAAGGCTGCTACCACGGCCATGGCGATTCTTTTCTGATTGCCGCCGGAAGCGGTGCGGTGACCTTGGGCGTACCAGACAGCCCCGGGGTAACCAAAGGCGTGGCCAATGACACCCTTACCGCTCCGTACAATGATTTAGCGGCCATACAAACGCTTATAGAGGCCAACCCAGCCCAAATTGCGGCCATCATTCTGGAGCCGGTAGTGGGGAACATGGGCTTGGTTCCGCCCGCCCAGGGCTTCCTGCAAGGCCTCCGCGATCTCTGCACCAAAGAAGGAATCGTGCTCATCTTTGACGAGGTAATGACTGGTTTCCGTTTAGCCAGAGGCGGAGCGCAGGAGTTGTTCGGGGTAACGCCAGACATGACTACGTTGGGCAAGATCATTGGCGGCGGCATGCCTGTGGGTGCCTACGGCGGAAAGCTGGAGATCATGAACGCCGTGGCCCCGGCCGGACCGGTGTATCAGGCAGGTACTCTCTCCGGTAACCCCATCGCCATGTCAGCGGGGATGGCGGCTCTCACGTACCTGAACGAGCATCCGGAAGTATACACGCAGCTCCAGCACATCACAGATAAACTGGTGAGCGGCACAAAGCAGAATATGCAGCAACTGGGGCTGAACTACACCATCAACCAGGTAGGCTCCATGTACAGCTTGTTCTTCACGGAGCAGCCGGTCACTGATTTCGCCTCGGCGAAGACCTCAGACTTACAGTTGTTCGGGAAATATTTCCATGAGATGCTGCAGCGGGGCATTTACCTGGCGCCGTCGCAGTTTGAGACCTTGTTCGTTTCCGCGGCCATCACCGAAGAATTAGCCGATCAGTACCTTGCCGCTAACCTGCAAGCCCTGAAAGCAATACAGGCTTAGGAAGTACATTGGCATTGAATGAAGCAGCGGCACTTGGGCAGTCAGGTGCCGCTGTTGCTTTTATAGAGGAATGAAGCCTTTCCAACGGTTACCTCCCCTCTTCGCGTTTAGGGCCTCTTTTTCCAAAAACAGCCCCTAAACGCAAACCCAACTGTCATCCGCAATACCATTGTATTTACAGTTCTTTTCCTTTTTACGTACCTTTCTTATTATCACCCTATCTCACCCATGGCTTCCTATTTTGACCTGAAGAAGAACGGCACCACCCTGCAAACCGAGATCATTGCCGGCATCTCTTCGTTTCTGGCCACGTCTTACATCATTGTTGTGAACCCCAGCATCCTGAGCCAGGCGGGCATGCCTTTTTCAGCGGTACTCACGGCTACGGTACTGGTCTGTTTCTTCAGCAGTTGCATGATGGGGCTGTACGCCAAGAACCCTATTCTGGTGGCGCCGGGTATGGGTTTGAACGCGTTCTTCACCTTCACGGCGGTTTTGGGTATGAAGGTGCCGTGGCCCGTGGCTTTGGGGGCGGTGTTCTGGTCCGGCATTGTGTTTCTGCTGCTATCGGCGTTTAACGTGCGCACGTACATTGTGCAGGCCATTCCCAGACCCCTGCGCTACGCCATTGCGGCGGGCATAGGGTTGTTCATCTCGCTCATCGGGTTTTCCAACGCCAAATTTGTGGTTTCTAATCCGGCTACCATCATTGGCATGGGCGAATTAACCCCGGCGGTGCTCACCTTCATTGCCGGTTTATTGATCACGGCGGTACTGGTGACCAAACAGGTGAAAGGCGGAATTCTGCTGGGCATTCTGTTCACGACGCTGGCCGCCTACCCTATTGGCCGCTGGTGGGGATTGGAAGCTGCGGGCGGCGTTCCCGCCACGCTGATTAACTGGAACGGCATTTTCTCGGCCCCAGACTTCAGCCTTTTCTTTCAGTTGGACCTGGTGAACTCGCTGCAATGGTCGGTGGTGCCGGTTATTTTTGCCTTCGTCTTCACCGATATGTTTGACAGCCTCTCCACGTTAGTAGGCTTAGCCGAGGCCGCCAATCTGCTGGATGAGCGCGGCGAACCGCGCAACGTGAAGCGCTCCCTGATGGTAGATGCGTTCGCGACCACCATGGCCGGTTTGGTGGGTTCCAGTCCCGGCACGGCCTATATTGAATCGGCGGTGGGCATTGAGGCGGGCGGGCGTACCGGGCTCACGGCCGTAGTAGGCGGACTGCTGTTTCTGCCCTTCCTGTTTCTGGCGCCTTTGCTGTCTATGGTGCCGGCCATTGCCACCGCTCCCGCTGTGGTGCTGGTAGGCGTGTTCATGGTTAGACCGGTCATCAAAATCAATTGGCAGCAATTGGATGAGGCTATTCCGGCGTTTCTGGCCATGGTGCTCATTCCGTTCTCCTACTCCATCACGCAAGGCATTATCTGGGGCTTCCTTTCCTGGACGGCTCTTAAACTGATCATGGGCAAGAAAGAAGATGTTCCCCTTCCCCTGCTCATTGTGGATGTGTTCTGTGTGATCGCCCTTATTTTGGAATAGTTTGCGTTTAGGGGCCATTTTTGGAAAAAGAGCCCCTAAACGCAAATTCACTTTCTCATCTATGTCAACCAGCCTAAACGCATATGTCACCCCAAGATCACACTGGTAAATTTCAGCTCACCATTACGGTCACTCCCTCTGATATTGATGCTTTGGGGCACGTGAACAATGTGGTGTACCTGCGGTGGGTGCAGGAGGTGTCTGCCGCGCACTGGGAACACGTGGCGCCCCAAGAAATGCAGGAAAAGTACCTGTGGGTAGTGCTCCGCCACGAGATAGATTTTCATAAACCCGCCATGCCCCAGGACACCGTTACTGGCTACACGTGGGTAGGCGAACACCAGGGCGCGAAGTTTGACCGCTACGTGAGCCTCTACCGCGCCGGCACCCAAGAGCTACTGGCCGCCGCCAAAACCACCTGGTGCCTGGTAGATGCCCAAACCCTTCGCCCCAGAAGGATTGAGCAGGAAATGCTGGCGTTGTTGTGACGTAGCTGGGCATTGCGTGGGCCCCTGGCTTGCTTCAGGAACTCATTCCACTGCTAAAAACCATTTCCTGCTTGTTCCAGAGGTAATTTTCCCTATACTTGCTCTTGAAAGAAGAGCCAAAGAAACCTGTTTCCTTCCTGCTGCTTCCCCCGTCTATACAGGCATGACCAGTCAATTACCAGATAAGCATAAAGTTCTAGCCCGGTTCCTTAGCCTGGCCTTTCTGCTTGTATTGACGCTTTTCTCCTCCTGCTCTATCCGGAAGGCGGTGCAGGAAACCCTAGACGTAGCGGCAGTAAGTACCCTCAATGTGGCCAAAGCCACTGTTCAGTCAAGCGACCACTGCCCAGGTGCACCTGATCAGGCAACGGTCAGTAGCCTGAACCATCAACATGATCATCAACAAGCCCTTGTTCCCCCTTTCCTTAGCCTTCCAACCCGGCAGTTCCTTCGGCTGTCTGGCAAGAGGCCTATTCTTGCTTCTTCAGACGGGCCATCGGCATCGTCTGTTCCTCTCTACCTTATGTATAAAAAACTGAAACTATTGGCGTAGCAGGTACTCCTCTATGAGGACTTTTTGCGTCATTTTTTCACCTTTTTATACATAACATGCAGCATTTATCTTCTGGAATCAAAGATTCCCAGCCATACTATATGGCTGGGTTGTTCACCCTGTCGCTCCGTTTGGTGGTGGGCTGGACTTACTTCTCCGCCTTCTGGCGCAGACTGGTCTTAGAAAACAAATTAGACCCTGACACCGCAGGCTACATTGGCGAGAAGTTCAACCATTTCTTACCCAATGCCTTGGGCATCAAACCTATCATTGAATACCTGGTCACCCACCCGGAGGCGCTGTGGTGGGCAATGACCATTTTTACCATCACAGAGGCCATTGTGGGTTTATTTTTCCTGCTGGGACTGTTCACCCGATTCATGAGTATTGGCGTGTTCGGTCTGGCCATGGGAATACTACTGGGAGCGGGTTGGCTGGGGACTACCTGCCTGGACGAGTGGCAAATAGGCGTTTTGGGAATTGCGGCTGGCTTTACCATCTTTCTTTCCGGCAGCGGCAGGCACTCTTTGGACTATTGGCTATCTGCCACCGCAGAGCCATTTACGCGCCAGAAATGGTTTGCCTGGTTTGGCTCCGGTCCAATACCGCTGCCTCAAAACAGGTTGCATCACATTGGTTTTGCAGGAGCCGTTCTTATTCTGTTGCTCACTCTTTTCACCAATCAATATTTCCACGGGGGTATTTGGGGTACACTGCACAACAAGTCGGTGAAGCCGAAGTTGGAGATTTCAGGTACTTCCATCAAGCAGGGGCAGCTCTCTTTTACTTTATCCAGAGTTGAGGGCGCAGATGTATATGGTTCCTTCCTGATTGGGATCTCCCTGAAAGACAAAGCGGGCAATGTTTTACTGGCGAAAGACGGAGAAGCATTAGCGGCACTATCCAAATCCTACATCCAAAACCACTATGTTGCCAAAATAAAACCCGGGAAACATAGTCTGGAGATTCCGTTGGGAGCCAAAGCTGAACTCCTTTTCAGGGAGGAAGCATTACAAAACCTGCCAGCCGGAGAATACCTGCTCCAGCTGACGGACATAAGCGGGGCAACGTGGGAAGATACCATCATCTTATAAGGCTATCAACATGAACAGTATTCTTAGATCGGTCATTTTCATTGTCGTCGCCTTGTTTCCTGCTAAAACTATAACTGCCCAAACTATGGGAAATAATACGAAACAGCAAAAGGTAGTCTTCCAACTTTCTAACCATGACCCGCTTGTCCATAAAGCGATGGTGAAGCAACTGAACAACCTGCTCACTGCTTTTGAGAAAGGAAACATTCAAACGGAAGTGGTGGTACACGGCCCGGGCATTGAGCTGCTCCTTCAGGAATCTCCGCTCAAAAACAACCTGGAGTCACTCCACCGCAAAGGTGTTTTATTTCTAGTTTGCCAAAACACACTGCAGGAAAAAAAGATAGCACCTGATCGGTTGCTTCCTTTTAGCCAGATCATTCCGGCAGGCATTGCGCATGTGATTGTACGGCAAAGTGAGGGCTGGAGCTATATCAAAGTGGGCTTTTAGAACACCCTTTTTAGAGAAGAGCAGGCGCAGCTTATTGCGCCTGCTCTTTTGTACCTCTCTAGTAATCAGAAAAGATAAAAGGCATTATAGCTTGATTTAAGCCTTTTTTTGAAAAAAGAGCCGCTAAACCTAAAGAATGCTACCAACACGGGTTTTGCGGGTTTGACAGCTACGGGAGTGCTAAACAGGCATTCACATCACGTAGATCAGACTATAAGGCAGGAATGGCAAAAGAATGCTAAAGAAGTGCTATATCTCGCTTCAGGAAAAATCATTATTTTATGGTATGACTAAACAAGCTGTCAAGATGACTCTTAAGAAAGCATTTGCTTCCCTCCTTCTCTGCGGTGCCAGTTTTTTGGCAGCTGGGCAAACGGTGAAAGAACACGGTGCCTTACGCGTGGAGGGAACCCAACTGAAAGACAAAGCGGGCAACCCGATGATGCTGCGGGGCATGAGCTTCGGGTGGCACAATTTCTGGCCGAGGTTCTACACGCCCCAGACGGTGAGCTGGCTCAAGAAAGACTGGAACGTAAATGTGGTGAGGGCGGCCATGGGTGTGGAACCCAACAACGGTTATCTTCAAAAGCCTGAGTGGTCTAAAGAGCGAATTAAAACGGTGGTAGAGGCGGCCATCAAAGAAGACCTGTACGTGATCATTGACTGGCACAGCCACAACATCAACCTACCGGAGGCTAAAGCGTTTTTCCAGGAAATGGCCCAGACCTACGGTAAGCACCCGCACGTGATCTACGAGATCTTCAATGAACCCGATGAGGAAACCTGGCCGCAGGTAAGAGCCTATTCCCAGGAACTTATCTCCACCATAAGGGCCATAGACCCAGACAACCTCATTCTGGTGGGCACCCCGCACTGGGACCAGGATGTGCACCTGGCCGCCGATGATCCTATTAAGGGAGTTAGCAACATTATGTACACCCTGCATTTCTACGCTGCCACCCATAAACAGGAACTCCGCGACCGCGCCGATTACGCCCTGAAAAAAGGGCTTCCTATTTTTATCTCAGAATCGGCGGGCATGGAGGCTACGGGAGACGGACCGCTAAATGAAACCGAATGGCAGAAATGGATTGATTGGGCCGAGCAGCGGAAAATCAGTTGGGTCACCTGGTCGGTGTCAGACAAAGACGAAACCTGCTCCGTGCTACTTCCTTCGGCGGCGGCCACCGGAAACTGGAAAGACAGTGACCTGAAGCCATCTGGCCTTAAAACCAGGGCGCTCCTACGCAAGTATAACCGCCCCAACCGGAAATAAGCGCCCCCACTGGTGCGTATTAAACGCCCGCCGTTGCCCTATTTGGCAGCAGCGGGCGTTTTGGCTTTGTTTTGGGAAAAAGATGCCAAAAACGCTTTCGCACAGGCGCATCGGTGGTAAGAAATAGATTTTACCCGTACCTTGCATCTTCAAAACAAGCACCAACCGCATGATCCTCACCGACCGTCAGATTCTGGAAGAAATTGAGAAAGGCACTATTCTGATTGAGCCGTATGACCGCACCTGCCTGGGCACCAATTCCTATGACGTGCATCTGGGGAAATACCTGGCCATGTACAAAGACGAAGTGCTGGATGCCCGCCAACACAACCAGATTGAAGTCTTTGAGATACCTGAGGAAGGTTACGTGCTAGAGCCGGGCAAACTTTATTTAGGCGTGACCGAGGAATACACGGAGACCCATGCCCACGTGCCGTTCCTGGAGGGGAAATCCAGCGTGGGACGCCTGGGAATAGACATTCATGCCACCGCCGGAAAGGGAGACGTAGGGTTCTGCAACCACTGGACGCTGGAGATCTCTGTAAGCCAGAAAGTGCGCGTGTACCACAACATGCCTATTGGCCAATTGATCTACTTTGTGGTGAACGGCGGCATTGAGAACTACTACAACCAGAAAAGCAACGCCAAATATAATCAGCGCTCAGTGTACCCGGTGGAGTCAATGATGTGGAAGAATAAATTCTAACGCTGGCGCTGTTACCCCTGTTTTTCAGTTCGATGCTCTCAATTTTGAAGAAATTTTAGAAGAGTTTTGCAATAGAGCAAGAACTTTATTCTCAGCGGGTTCAATATGGGATCTATGAGAAACAAATAGCTTCTTTCCACGTTCTTTTTTCAGATAGCCAACTTTTTCGCCTTCGGTTTTGTTCTAAAATAGATGGCACGGGAATTGTGTAGAAACCTCAAAACTGAAAGAACCATGAAAAGATTTGCGTATACCTTAGTACTTGTTCTGTTTGTAAGTATTGCCTCTTTTGCGCAAAGCGGCACCACCGCAGAGCAACGTGCCAAGAACCTATCTGATAAAATGATCAGGGAACTGCAGTTGAATAACTACCAGTCTCGGAAGCTGCGGGAAATCAACCTCAAAAACGCCAAGAAGATGGTGGAGTTTGAGGAGATGCACGCCAACAATCCTAAAGAGCTGGAAAAATGTATCAACGGGGTTTGTAAAGAGCGCGACGTTGAGCTGGAAAACCTGCTGAGCACAGCCCAATACTCACAGTATTACGGCTCCCGTAAAAGCTTCAACACCTATGACCGCGAGTACGCCGTTCTCCTCCAGAAACAGAACGGTAAGGTAGCCAAAACGCTAGTGGCACAAGACAAAGCCGATGCCAAGCGCACGTTCTCCCAGCCAGAGACAGCCGTCATCAAAGAGGCATCACCTAGAAACTAATGATATTACTAACAACAGAAAAGCCGCTCTACAAAGGGCGGCTTTTCTGTTGTATAAGGCAATGGAACTACTTACAGCGGGCTCTGGGCGTTACGCTTCTGTTGCTCCTCCACGTGCTGAATGAGTTCCTGGCAAAGGCTTCTCATCTTCTCTGCCATCATTTTATCGCTGGTGGCGGTTTCAATGCTCTGCGCCATGGCCCCAATGGTATCAATGGTGAAGTATTTCATCTCATCTACGGGCATGTCCTTGGTCCAGAGATCAATCTTCATGGTACCAGAGTCATTGCGGTCCCAGAGGGAAATATTGATGGCTTTAGCGAAGTGAATGTCTTTGCCCGCATCGGTGGCGGTCCAGCTAATGGCCTCCGGAACGTGCTGATCATCTAAGGCAATGCTGAAGTGTATTTCTGATTTTTTCATCTGTTTCATTGATTTCACGCCAAGCGTGTGCGTTCAAACCACAAAGGTAAAACGTTTTTCAGTAATGCAAGCAGATTCACCGGTTCCTTCCTTTATACTTCACTTAGTCTGGTAGGGAGCCTTCAACAACTCTCTTATTTAAGGACTCTAAAAAGATAAATTCTCTCTTCGTTGTTTAGCGCCTGTTTTTGGAAAAAGAGCCTCTAAACGTAAATTTAGTTTGGTAAGAGTGTCCTTTATTGGGCTGCTCCTGCCTTTAGCGCTAAAAACCTCTCCAGAAGATTTAATCTAGAACCTGTTCCGTAAAAAAAATTCAACGGGTAAATAAGCTGCATTTGTTGGTGATCTCACAGACAAACCCAGTGAAAGTGACTATCCTGCTTGTTGGTGAGAACACCAACAAGGGAAAAATCGCCTTCTACATATAATAACGTTTAGCGCCTGTTTTAGGAAAAAGAGCCGCTAAACGTAATGAATACATTTTAACCAAGCAGTACTGTAACGGAAAGTGATATTAACTTAATATGTATTGTTGTTACTATTAATTCAAATGTGATTACATTAGACAATTCTATTCTAATATCTATATCCATACTTATTCTTACAGATCAATGAAAAACGTAATCATCACCGGTATCTTAGCCATGGTTACCTACGCCGCTGCAGGGCAGGCAGACACAACCTATCTTGATAAATATTACAGAGGTCTCCCCAGCAGAGCAACTGCTGAGTATTATAGGTTCACCACATACGGCCCCCAGAAAAAGCACCGGCAACTCCATACATATTATATCACGGGTGAGAAGTTTTATGAAGAGGAGGCGGTAAAAGATAAAAAAGATATTTACCAACCTGTGGGCGCTGTTAGGTATTATTATAAAAATGGTCAGTTAAAGGAAGAAAGGTTGCATTAAGAACAACAGGTACAAATAACCAAATGGCACCATAACGGTCAGGTGTACTACAAGTACACTAAAGTGAATAACAAGACGGAAGGCGAAGCCATAGGATATTATGCCAACGGGCAGGTAAAAAGACAGGAAACCTATAAAGATGGTGAGCTTGTGACGGGCGCGTGTTTTGCCGAAGACGGGAGCAGCATCAAATACTTTTCCCATTTCACACATCCAGACTTCCCGGGTGGTACGGCTATCTTAATGAAACTTGTCTCGAGTAATTTCAAGCTTCCGGCAGAGGCAATACAACGCGGCGTTTCTGGCGTGACGGTGGTTGGGTTCAACGTTACTAAAAACGGTGATGTAGAGGATATAAGGTTCCTTAAATCAGTACACCCTTCCTTAGACACAGAGGCCTTAAGGGTGGTTAACCTCTTGCCCAAGTTTACTCCCGCCACCGAAGAAGGAAACCCGATAGACTTCACCTATTCCCTGCCAATCAGAGTGAAACTAAATAAACCCTCTCATCAGAAACCAAATCACCTAGACAGAACCAGTTTCAGACGTTAGTTCAACTTTAAAGCCTAAAAGGAAAGCCCCAAGAATCTGTAGATTCTTGGGGCTTTCCTTTTAGGCTTTATTTTGCTTACACGTAGTTGTTGAGCATTACCGGCATTACCAGCATTAAGATGTTTTCTTCCTCATCATTGGAAGAAGGCATCAATAAACCGGCGCGGTTAGGCGTGGAAAGCTCCAGTGTGATTTCGTCAGAGTCAATGTTGCTCAGCATTTCGGTGAGGAACTTGGCGTTGAAGCCAATCTCCATGTCCTCGCCGTCGTACTGGCAGGTCAGGCGCTCGCTGGCTTCGTTGGAGAAGTCAAGATCCTCGGCTGAGATCTGCAGCTCGCTGCCGGTGATGCGCAGGCGAACCTGGTGCGTGGTTTTGTTGGAGTAGATGGAGATACGCTTCACAGAGCTCAGGAAGTCATACCGATCAATGGTGAGTTTGTTGGGGTTCTGCGCCGGGATCACGTTCTCATAATCTGGGTAGCGCTCATCAATGAGGCGGCAGATCATTCTAATGTTGTCAAAGCTGAAGAACGCGTTAGACGTATTGAACTCCACTCTCACCGCCGTAGCCTCATTGGGCAACGTAGACTTGAGCAGGTTGAAAGCCTTCTTAGGAATGATGATGGAAGCGGCATTGTCACTGCTCACATCCTGACGGCGGTAACGCAGCAGGCGGTGTCCGTCTGTGGCCACAAACGTGATGTTCCCGCTGTTGAGCTGCACAAAAATACCGGTCATGGCCGGGCGAAGCTCATCGCTGCTCACCGCGAAGATGGTTTTGTTGATGGCGCGGCTCAATACATTTGACGGAATCTCAATGGCGTTGCCACCGCGTACCACCGGTACTTTAGGAAAGTCAGTGGCATTCTCACCGGAAAGCTTGTACCGGCCATTGGATGAACTGATCTCAATGGTGTAGGTTTCCTCATCTATGGTGAAGGTCACCGGCTGGTCTGGCAGGTTCTTGAGGGTATCAATGAGAATACGGGCTGGGGCGGCAATACGGCCGTTCTCCCGAGCCTCCACGTGTATCTCCGTGATCATGGAGGTCTCCAGGTCACTCGCGGTGATGGTCAGGACCCCGTCGTTGATCTCAAACAAGAAGTTCTCCAAAATCGGCACCACCGGGTTGTTGGCCACTACCCCGTTGATGCTGGTAAGCTGCTTTAGCAGCGCCGTAGAAGATACAATGAATTTCATCCGATATATGTAGGTTTGGCTAAGGTCAAATACCCGGCAAAGTTAACCAAAAAAGGTTTTTTTCCTATTGGCACGGCAGTTTTGTTTTACGGCCTGTTGGCGTTTAGGGGCTCTTTTTGGAAAAAGAGCCCCTAAACGCCAACAGGTAGAATCCTAGCCAGAATTATCCAGTAAAAGACACCGCCCCCGCCCAAGCAGAAGTGCCAACAGCTGCTATTTTTGCTGCATTAATCTATGCTTCACGGCTTTGAAATTTCCCTTCTTAAAGATCTTGGCACTTTGGGCCGCCACGGGAGTTTCCTCTAACTCCAGGGGAGGAAATTTGTAGATCACGTTAGGCTCCGCCGCCTGAACAAAGCCCTGGAGGTTGAAGATGGAGCATAAGGCCAACACGTTTCCGGTCGATTTCTTGTCTGAGGTAATCACGTGCACTTCGTCTGAGAAGGAAAATAGGATTTTGGTATTGGTAATGGCCACCAGCTTTTCTAAATGTTTTAGGGTGCCGGCTTCAATGGAAACCATGAACTCATTGGTTAAGCCTAAGGCCGGCTCCTCTGGGTCTGCGGTCTTTTTCTCAAACACCGGATAGGCGAAGGAAACTGTCTTCTCCTTCAGAAGCTTGGATATCAGTTTTTCGGCATCAAAACAGGTGGCGCCCGGTACCAATTTCACTTCGGTGATGATTCCTGAGTCTAAGGCTACTTCCCCGTCAATGCTTTGGAACTGGCTGTATTTGGAAAGCACTTTCTGGCGGGCTTCCAAAGACAAGCCTTCCTGAAAACCAACCAACACCACTTCTCCGGCGGCTTTGCCATAGTTTACTTTTCCATAGACTTTATGGAAGTAAAAATATTGATCGCAGCTGGCCGTACGGGCTTCAGCCTGAGTAGTGGTTTCTAGCGTAGGCTCAATGTATTCTTTTTCACAGGAGAATAACGAAAGGGCTAGTATGGAAAAGGAGGCGAGAGATAAAAATCTGTTCATAGGAAGATGGATTATAAATTCAAAGACCCTCCTACTACGGAATTAACTTAAAAACGGAGCATTAATATGATATAATTAATCCAAACAAAACACATAAACCTGTTTTACAATACTTTAAATTTTTAATTTTTATATTTACACCTTTCACTTTCAATTAAATTCCCTGCTTATGAGGATGAATTCCGTTTAGGGGCTGTTTTTGAAAAAACAGCCCCTAAACGCTTACAGCAGGGCCATTCCGCCGCGCCGGTCTAGTTTGCCTGATGCGGTCTCTGGGAGGCGGGGCAAGTAGCCTAATTGTTTCGGGATTTCGTATTTTGTTAGGGTTTCGCTTAGTTTCCCTTTGAGGTTCTCCTCTTCCACCTCTGTCAGCGGACTGCCTTCCAGTACCGCGATGAGGCGCTCCCCCAGAGTCTCATCCGGTAGGGCTGCCGCAAAATAACGGCGGGCCATCCCCAGTTGCGTTAGAGCCTCGCCTAAAGCCGCCTCTACTTTCTCCAGCTGCACTTTCACCCCCCCGGAGTTGATGGTATTATCGGCGCGGCCAATCCAACGGAAGGTGTGCTCATCCAGCAGGTGCACCAGATCATTGGTAACCAAAGTTTCGCCGCCGGTTACCTCGGCGGCAATGGTGAGGCAGCCGCGCTCATCCAATCCTAATCTCACTTCGGGCGGGGCCGTGTAATAGTCAGTCCGCTCATCGCCGTTCAGGCGCCGCACGGCTATGTGGGAGATGGTCTCGGTCATGCCGTAGCTCTGGTAAACCGGCACTTCCAGCACCTGCACCAACTTCTCCAGTTGCGCGCCCACCGGCGCCCCGCCCAGCAAAATGGCTTTCATCTGGTTCAGCTTGGTTACTTTCTCCGGGGTTTGCTCCAGAATAGTCTGCAGCTGCAATGGCACCATGGCAATAAAATCAAAATTAGCCTCCGGGTCTACGTTCGCCAGCGGATTGCCAATGGGTTCTATGATGGTCATGTGCAGGTTGCCCACCAGGCCGCGCACCAGCATCATCATGCCGGCAATGTAGTCGGTGTTCATGCAGACCAGCACCCGGTCTTCGGGCTTTAGGTCAAAGATGCGTAAGGTGCGTTGGGCACTGGCCTCCATTCTATCCCGTTGCAGTTCCAGCAGCTTGGGAACACCCGTACTCCCCGACGTCTGCACCGGAAACTCCTGCACACCTTGTAACCAGTTTTTACAGAACTCCAGCGTTTTGGCTTCATACCCGTTCAGCGGAATGCTCTCCCGGAACGAATAATGCTGTATTTCATCCAAGAAAAATTTCTTACCGTTGAGGAGCAGGTAGTCTGGCATAGTAGTATCAAGTAGCACGTATCAAGAATCAAGACGAAGGAAATACTTAATGAGAGTGATTAAAGTTTTCCCTTTCATTTCTTCTTACTGGCGCAAGCGTTCACTTGTGTCATACACATTTCTGATTTTGGCCTGTTTTTGAAAAAGGAGCCTCTATTCAGGAACACAACAGACACAGGCGTTAGCGACCGTATGATTTATGCAAAGAAACATAACCTGTAAAAGAAAACGGAGCAGTTCTGAGGTTTTCACCCAAAACTGCTCCGTGGTTAGACTTGACTTTGTACGCTCGTACCAAAAGTCATGCTACCTGATACGTGCTACGTGCTACTAATTCATCATGGGAACTTAGGATACTTAGAGAAGTCTGGTTTGCGTTTCTCCAGGAAAGCGTTTTTCCCTTCTTTGGCTTCGTCTGAGAGGTAGTAGAGCAGTGTGGCATCACCAGCCAGCTGCTGCACCCCGGCCTGACCGTCCAGCTCGGCGTTGAAAGAGGCTTTGAGCATGCGGAGCGCCAGCGGGCTTTTCTCCAGAATTTTCTGGCACCACTCCACCGTGGTTTCTTCCAGCTGCTCCAAAGGCACCACCTTGTTCACCAAGCCCATGTCCAGCGCTTCCTGGGCATTGTATTGGTCGCAGAGGTACCAGATCTCACGGGCTTTCTTCTGCCCTACAATACGGGCCAGGTAAGACGCCCCAAACCCGCCGTCAAAAGACCCAACTTTAGGACCAGTCTGTCCGAATCGGGCATTCTCCGCGGCAATAGAAAGGTCGCACACCACGTGCAGCACGTGACCGCCGCCAATGGCCCAACCGGCCACCATGGCAATCACCGGCTTCGGAATCCGGCGGATCTGCATCTGCAGGTCCAGCACGTTCAAGCGCGGCACGGTGTCTTCGCCAATGTACCCGCCGTGGCCACGCACACTTTGGTCACCCCCGGAGCAGAAAGCCTTGCCTCCCTCACCGGTTAGGATGATCACCCCAATGTCAGAATTGTCGCGGCAGATGTTCATGGCATCAATCATCTCGGCCACGGTGCGGGGCGTGAACGCGTTGTGCACCTGCGGACGGTTAATGCTGATTTTGGCAATGCCGTTATAAAATTGAAACAGTATCTCTTGGTATTCTTTAAGCGTTGTCCAGTTGAAGTTGCTTTGCATGAACCTTACTTTTAAGTGAAACTTGACGGGCATGAAGGTCCTGTGCCCTTGCAGGATGCCACAAAGGTAAACGTAGAATCTGAACCCGCCTACAAACCAATGCGTCCTTTTACTTCATACGCCTCTCGTTCATTTTAAATTTATGGTCTACAGAGTAGTAGCCAGAACCGCCCACGAAGAAGAAAATGAGCGCCAGGAGCGTAACCAAAGAAAGGGCGAACTGCGGGTCCACGGAGAAGAAGCCCTGGCCTGGGTTGAAGAAAAACACCGCCCCCACCAGTACCGGAATCTGGAACGCAATGGCTAACCGCGTAATGAGTCCAAGAGCAATCAGGAGCCCGCCCACCAGATGCGCAAACGCCACGTAATGGGCCAAACCCAAGGCCACAAACTGAAACTGGCTGTTCTGGATGATCTGCGCCAGCCCTGAGGTGTCTGCAATAAACGTGAGCCCTTTGTAGAAAATAAACAGCCCCAGCACCATCCGTCCCGCATCATACAGCGCCGGATGGTGCTCATGCTGCCATTGGTCTACCTGTTGTACCCAATTCATCTTTTTAACGCCGTTTTAGAAGCGCCTCCAGGAGAATTATACGTTTATTATCAGATAGATATAATTTAAAGGCTAAACTTTTTGGTGAGTTTGCAGTAGTGGGTTTTCAACATTCTTATCTGCGCAGCGGACAGGGAACAACCAAGCCTAAAGCTTTATCCTCTGTGCTACCTGCTCCCGGTAAGCGGCAAACACGGCATAATTTTCGGCGCTGTCGGTTTCCACTTCCAGCAGTTGCGGGCCTGCCGCCAGATCAAAGAAAGACGGAAGAGCCTGAGCCAGTGACGCCGCATCGGTCACTTTGGTGTAGGTGAGCCCCATGTCCTCGGCGGTTTTCTGGGCCGTCTGCCGCTGTTCCGTCTCAAAATAAGTGCGTAGTTCAGGTTGGCTGCGCGGCCCCTCTATCATTCTGAAAATGCCGCCGCCGTGGTTGTTGAGCACCACAATGCGCAAGTTCTGGGGCAGGTAGTTGTGCCAAAGCGCGTTCCGGTCATACAGAAACGCCATGTCACCGGTCAGGAAGGTAACTATTTGGTCCGTGCTCAACGCTGAGCCCACAGCGGTGCTGGTACTTCCGTCAATGCCGCTGGTCCCGCGGTTGGCGAACACCTCCACCCCTTCCCTTTCGGCTACGCCGATGAGGTTGGCATACCGCACGCTCATGCTGTTGGCCAGGTGCAGCAGGCTGTTGTTGGGCAGGCTTCTGAGCACCAGATAGCAGGCGTTGAATTCTGAATAGGGGCTGTTTTTCTGGAATTGGGTCAAAACCAGTTTTCCCTGTCGGTCCAGGTCGTGCCATGCCTGGGTAAAGTCGGGCGCTACCTGAAGCAGGTTCTCCCTTGCCGCCACCTTCCCGAAGAAATCCAGAGGAGAAGTCCGGATGATGCGGGTGAGTGACTGAAAGGTATCGGCCACCATGCCGGCGGGCTGCAGGTGCCAGTGGTGCATTCCCTTCTGCTTCCGCAGGAACAGCTTTAGGCTTTTTGAAATCAGTGACTTATGGAAAGTAATAAGAAGATCTGGTTGAAGCTGCTCCTGGCTGTGCAGATGCTTGGCCCCCAGAAAAACATCATGGTAATTAATGCTCTCACCGGCCGTTTGCTGGTTACTGATGGTGTCTGTGATGTAGACGGCACCGGTGTTGCGGCAAAAGGTGGCAATAGCGGCTTGCAAGGCCTCGTCCCGCGCCCCCTGCCCGGCTACCACCACCACTCGTCTGTACTGCTGCAACTCCTTTTTCAGGGCCGCCCACGTCTGCTCCGGCAAACCATACCCCGATGGCAACTCTTCAATGATCTTTACGTTCTTGGAGTACGCAAACTCCTCTTCTGGCTCAGGGTAAAACGGCTCCCGCAACGGGATATTCACATGCACCGGCCCCTCTGGGAAAGCTACTGCTTCATTCAAGGCTTCGTTTAATAGCCTCACCCCATACCACTGGGCATCAGAATGATTTGTTTCTACCGGAAAATCAATACTTCTCTTCACGTGCCCCCCGTAAATGCGCGACTGCCGGATGGTTTGACCGTCTAGCTGGTCTATCCATTCCGGGGGTCTGTCGGCGGTGAGGACGAGCAGGGGAATGTTTTGGTAGAAGGCTTCGGCCACGGCGGGAGCATAGTTGTAGGCGGCGGTACCGGAGGTACACACCAGCACCACGGGCTTCTTGGTTTTCTGGGCAATTCCCAAGCCAATGAAAGCGGCACTGCGCTCATCTGGCACGGTGCGCACCCGCAGCTTCGGATGGCGGGCGAACGCCAGCGTCAAAGGCGCACACCGCGACCCAGGCGACAACACCACATCCTGTACACCTTTGCGGGCGCAGATCTCGGCAATATCTATAATGGCTTGTAGAATCATGATTCAGAGGCTTGAAAAAGGCGGAGCACCGTTTGCATTTTGAGCTCCGTTTCCTGCCACTCCTGGGCAGGGTTGGAATCGGCGGTCATGCCGGCGCCGGCATAGGCGGTCACGGTGTGGGCGCCCAGTTCCACGCAACGCAGGTTCACGAACAAATTGGTTTCCTGCCCCACCTGCACCGGCCCCAGGTAGCCGCTGTAATAACGGCGGTCGTGCCCTTCCAGTTGGTTGATCATTTGCAGGGCGGCGGCTTTGGGCATGCCCCCCACCGCCGAGGTTGGGTGCAGCAGTTCCAGCATATGGGTACCTAGCTTGGGGAAGCCCACTTCGGCCATAGCCGCGCTGAAATCGGTGCGGAGGTGCAGCAGGTTCCCGGCGCGTACGGTTCTGGGGCCCATCTCCACGTACTCGTGCAGCCGCAGGTGCCGGAAGCAGCTCACCACGTACCGTTGCACCAGGGCCTGCTCCTCAATTTCCTTCTGCCGCCAGATGGCGTCGGCGGGCGTGAGTCCGTCTACCAACGGCTGGGTTCCGGCCAAGGCCACCGTCCTGAAGACCTGGTGCCGGTCTATCTGCACCAACAGCTCCGGCGTAGCCCCCAGCCAGGTGCCCACCCCCGGAATAGCGACGAGCGAGACGAAGGCGGTAGGATACAGTCTGGTCAGTTGGGTAAAAGCCTGCAGCAGATCAAACCCTTCAAACAAGGGCAAGGTCTTGGTTCTGGACAGCACCACTTTCTCCAGGCAGCCTTCCTGCATGGCCTTCACCGCCGTGGCCACGGTTTGCTCAAAGGCATCGCGGGGAATTGCTTTGGCGGCTCCGCCCGGGTGGCTGGGCCAACCGCCGCCCACGGTGGGTTTAGCGGCCGTTTTTTCTAAATCAGCCCAAAACTGGCTGGGCAGGTGGCCTTCCCCCTTCTCTGGCACGGCATCGGCTTTGCCGGAAAAATAAAGCTGGGCGGGCAGGAAAAGTACCGGGGCGTTTTCTGAGGGCTGGAACGGGCAGAAAGCGAATCCTCTGGTGGGGCCTTCCAGGGGCGGCAGGGCGTCTGCCAGTTGGGCGGCTACCACCGCCTGCACCTCTGTGCCGTTGGGTAAACGCCAGAGCGCCACGGGCAGTTGGGCGCGCAGGGCGGCACTGAAGATGGAATGCGCCGTCTCCTCCGGGGAGGAATGGGCGGGTGGCTGGGCTATGGAAGCAGGGTTCTCTTGGGACATGTACTCAATTATCTATCCAGTACGGCCATGGTGATACGGCTGATGCAGACCAGATCGCCGGCCTCTGAGGTGATACGGATTTCCCAGACTTGGGTCTTGCGCCCCACGTGCACTGCCGTGGCTTTGCCATAGACGTACCCGCTGCGTACGCTCTTGATGTGGTTGGCGTTGATCTCCAGCCCCACACAGTACTGCTTCTCCAGGTCCAGGAACATGGTGGCTCCCACGCTGCCCAGGGTTTCGGCCAGGGCCACTGAGGCGCCGCCGTGCAGCAGGCCCAGGGGCTGGTGGGTGCGGTGGTCCACAGGCATACGGCCCACCAGGTAATCTTCGCCTATCTCTGTGTATTCTATGCCTATGTGTTCACCCAACGTATTTTTGTTCCAGCCGTTCAACTGTTCCAGGGTCACATCTGTGCGTCTTTTCATCCGTTGTTGTCGTAATTATGGCCTATCTTAGGGCCTGCAAATTAGCGTAAAATTGAGCCTCAAAAAAATCTACCTCATCCGCCACGGCCAGACAGAGCTGAACTTGCAGGGCATTGTGCAGGGCAGCGGCGTGGACAGTTCCCTTAATGAAACCGGCTTCTGGCAGGCCCAGAAATTCTTCCAGGCCTATAAAGACGTTCCCTTTGACAGAATCTACACCTCAGTGCTCCAACGCAGCGTGCAGAGCGTGCAGGAGTTCATAGACCTGGGTATTCCGCATGAGCGGCACGCGGGCCTGAACGAGATCTGCTGGGGCCACCGCGAGGGCACCCGCATCACCCCGGAGGAAGATGCCTATTACTTTGACATGCTGCAGCGCTGGCAGAACGGCGAGACTTCTGTGCCCATTGAAGGCGGCGAAAGTCCCCAGGACGTGGCCGACCGGCAGAAGCCTGTGATAGACCTCATCCTGTCGCGTCCAGAAGAGAAGACTATCCTGGTCTGCATGCACGGGCGCGCCATGCGGGTGCTGCTGGCCCAGCTGCTCAGATACCCCCTGCACCAGATGGACCGCTTCCTGCACCAGAACCTCTGCCTCTACCAGCTCCACTACACCGGCTCCATGTTCTGGGTAGAACGCTTTGCCGATGTCTCACATTTAGCCCGGTAAAAGCAACAGCTTGTGCGTTTAGCGGCTCTTTTTTTGAAAATAGCCCAAAACCACGTGCACATTCTCTTCCCCCCTTATTTGTATTAGAGCTTTTTTGCCTCTATTTTTGAAGCCTTAAAACCGAGCAAAAAACTATGGCCGAAATCATCCGAATGCCCAAGATGAGCGATACTATGACCGAAGGGGTCATTGCCTCTTGGTTGAAGAAAGTTGGTGACTCTGTGAAATCTGGGGACGTTCTAGCTGAAGTGGAAACCGACAAGGCAACCATGGAATTGGAGTCTTACGAAGACGGGACGTTACTGTACATCGGCCCGAAAGATGGTGAATCTGTACCGGTAGACGGCGTACTCGCCATCATCGGGAAACAAGGGGAGGATATCTCCGGCCTTATGGGCCAGGTAAACGGCGGAGCCGCTCCGGCCCCTGCCCAGGAAGCCCCTAAAGCAGAGGCCCCCAAAGAAGAACCTAAGAAAGAAGCCGCTCCTGCCGCCCAGCCGGCTGCCGCCGCCAATGTGAACGCGTCTGTGGTGACCATGCCCAAGATGAGCGACACCATGCAGGAAGGCACCATTGTGGCCTGGCACAAGAAAGTGGGCGACAAAGTGAAATCAGGTGATCTGCTGGCCGAGGTGGAAACCGACAAAGCCACCATGGAACTGGAGTCTTATGAAGACGGGACTCTTTTATATATTGGCGTGGAGGCTGGTGCTTCCGTAGCCGTAGACGGCGTACTTTGCATCATCGGCGAAGCCGGTGCCGATTACCAGGCCCTGCTCAACGGCGGCGCCAATACATCTGGCGGCAACGCCAACCCGGCAGAGGCTGCCAACAACGAGGAAGCTACCCGCCGCGAAGAACATAAAACCGAAGCCCAGTCTCAGTCTGGTGACGGCGTGAACCAATCTGCCGGTGCTCCGGTACCTGGCCAAGGCACGTCTGGCGCAGCTGCTTCCGGCACGGCCAACCAGGGCCGCATCCTGGCTTCTCCGTTGGCCAAAAAAGTTGCCCAGGAAAAAGGCATCAGTTTAGCTGACGTAAAAGGAAGCGGTGAGAACGGCCGCATTGTGCTGCGTGACGTGGAGAGCTTCACCCCTAGTGCGGCTGCCCCTAAAGCCCAGCCACAGCAAGCCGCCCCTGCTCCTCAGGCCGCTGCCGCTCCGGTTGCCTCCGGCGAAGAGTACACCGAGGTTCCGGTGTCGCAGATGCGCAAAGTGATTGCCCGCCGTCTGGCCGAAAGCAAATTTGGCGCGCCGCACTTCTACCTCACCATGGAAATTGACATGGACAACGCCATGAAAGCCCGCACCAGCATCAATGAGGTGTCGCCGGTGAAAGTGTCGTTCAATGACCTGGTGATCAAAGCCGCCGCCGCCGCCCTGCGTAAGCACCCTGCCGTGAACTCGTCTTGGTTAGGCGACAAAATCCGCTACAACAACGTGGTGAACATTGGCGTGGCCGTAGCCGTGGAAGAAGGTCTGTTGGTACCCGTTGTGCGTAACGCCGATGTGAAGCCACTTTCGGCTATCTCCGCTGAGGTGAAAGACCTGGGTGGTAAAGCCAAGTCCAAAAAGCTGCAGCCCGCTGAGATGACCGGCAATACCTTCACCATCTCAAACCTGGGTATGTTCGGGATTGAAGAGTTCACCGCCATCATCAACCCACCAGATGCGTGCATCCTGGCCGTGGGCGGTATTAAGCAGACGCCAGTGGTGAAGAACGGTCAGATCCAGATTGGCAACGTGATGAAAGTAACCCTTTCCTGCGACCACCGCGTGGTAGACGGCGCCGTTGGTTCCGCCTTCCTGCAGACCTTGAAGGGCTTCCTGGAAGACCCGGTGAGAATGTTAGTGTAAATTCATCGTCCGTAGACGAAACATAGAGTACAGCAAGAGCCGAGGGAGCAATTCTTCGGCTCTTGCTGTTTTAGGCCTTTTTTCAGAAAAAGAGCCGCTAAACACATCATTGCATCTCTTTAGAGGCTAGAGGCTAGAGGCTCGCTCGTCTCCCGGAGACTATGAGCATGAACTACCAGTGCTACTCTCTCTACCTCTACTCCTTGCGTTTAGCGGCTCTTTTTCCGGAATCAAGCCAAAACCAGCCTGATCTTTGCACGAAACCACTATACACAAAAAAGCCGCTCCAGGGAAGTGAAGCGGCTCTTTCTCTTTAAAACCTTATGCTATTAAAATTTGAACCTTACAAATGCCTCCATGGCCTCGTAGTTGGCTAAACCTAAGTCATCATAACGGCGGGCAGTTTCGCGGTTACGCTCCTGAGCCCGTAGCCAGAACTCACGCTCATCATCGCCGGGGAAGACCGGCGTATCTTTCTGGGACTGGTGCTTGAAGATGGCCATTTTCTTGCGCTGCACTTCCTGCGGAGAAAGCGGAACGGCCATTTCAATCTCATGGGTCTCAAATTCGTGCCAGGCACCGCGGTACATCCACAGCCAGCAGTCCTCCACCCAGGTCTCGCCGTTGGCACGTAATCTTTTCAGAGCCTCCACAATGATGTTGAAGCAGACAATGTGCGTGCCGTGCGGGTCTTCAAAATCGCCGGCGGCGAACACCTGGTGCGGTTTAATGCTTTGTAGCAGGGTCATGGTCATCTCAATGTCCACATCCGTTACCGGATTTTTCTTGGTCTTGCCGCTCTCATAGAAAGGCAGCGCCTGGAAATGGATATGATCGTCTTCCAGACCGGCGTAGCGGGCACCGGCAATGGCTTCGCTCTTCCTGATGAAGGCTTTCACGTTCTGGATCTCCGGGGTATCTACCTGGTTAGGCTGCTTCTGCTCAATGAAAGCGCGCATGTCCTCATAGATAGCCGTCAGTTGCTTGCCGTCTTGGCCCACGCTCTTGGAGAAGTCAATGGCGAACTCCATGTAGCGCAGCACGTCATCATCCCAAACGGCGGTATTGCCGGAGGTCTGGTAGGCCACGTGCACGTCATGGCCTTGGTCTACCAACCGGATGAACGTACCGCCCATGGAGATCACATCATCATCTGGGTGCGGCGAGAAGATAATGGAACGTTTCTGCGCAGGCAGGGCTCGCTCAGGACGCTGTGAGTCATCTGAGTTCGGCTTGCCGCCTGGCCAGCCGGTAATAGTATGTTGCAGCTTGTTGAAGACATCAATGTTGATGTTGTACACCGGGCCGCGGTCTACGGCCAGTTGGGCCATGCCATGGTTGTTATAGTCTTCCTCAGTCAGTTTTAAAATTGGCTTCTTCAGGGTGCTGGACAGCCAGATCACCGCTTTCTTGGTTAGTTGCTCATCCCAAACGCAGTCTCTGGTAAGCCAAGGCGTACCGAAACGGGTGAGTTCAGAGGCGGCATCTTGGTCCAACACAAACTCCACGTTGTCTGAGAGTTGCAGATAGGTGGCCGGAACGTCACTGGAGATCTCCCCTTCCACGGCTTTCTTGATGATGGAGGCTTTCTTGCCGTTCCAGGCCATCAACACAATCTCGCGGGCCTTGAAGATGGTCCCAATCCCCATGGTGATGGCCTTGGTAGGCACATTCTCCTTGCCCCCGAAATCACGGGAGGCATCACGGCGGGTCAGGTCATCCAGGGTTACCAGGCGGGTACCGGAGTTAGGCGCAGAACCAGGCTCATTGAAACCAATGTGACCGGTACGGCCAATCCCCAGGATTTGCAGATCCAGTCCGCCCAGGGCCTCAATTTTACGCTCATACTCCAAGCAGAAGGCCGGAATCTCCTCCAGCGGCAACGTTCCGTCTGGGATGTTGATATTCTGGCGCTCAATGTCAATGTGATCGAACAGATTCTCGTTCATGAACGTCACATAGCTCTGATTGGCCGTAGGCAGCATGGGGTAATACTCGTCCAGGTTGAACGTGATCACTTCCTTAAAGCTCAAGCCCTCTTCGCGGTGCAGGCGAACCAGTTCGTTGTAAACTCTTACGGGGGTGGCACCGGTGGCAAGACCCAAGACGGTCTTCTCACCTTTCTGCTGTTTGCTTTTAATTAAATCGGCAATACGTCTTGCAACCGTTACGGAGGCGATGTCCTGGTTGGGGTAAACGGTTACCGGGAGTTTCTCGAATCGGGTTTCTTCAAGGAGGTTTAAACGACTCATAGTTTGGAAAGGTGTTTTAGCTTCTTTGGAACTCGCAAAGGTATAAAGACCTGGCAAAGGACAATTGTTAGGCTGAAAACTTTTTTATTTTTTTTAGAAAGTCCGATTCCGGGATGAAGTACAGGCCGATAAAACGAGATTCCGCCGCATTCATAAAGAGGTTTTCCCTTGGGCGTATGCAACTTGGTCCTTCTTGCCCGCGCTGCCGGTCTACCGTGTAGGCACGGCTCGTGAATTCCAAAAGAATGTCGTAGTTTCGCACCAGATTCTTACGTTGTAAGAGACTTACCTTAAGAAGACCTACACATGGTAAAAATACGTTCAACTACGGTGCTGGGCATCTACCACAACGGCGAAGTGGCCGTGGGGGCAGACGGACAGGCCACTATGGATAAATACGTTGCCAAAAGCAATGTGCGCAAAATAAGAAAGCTGCAGGACGGGAAGATTGTGACCGGGTTTGCCGGTTCCACCGCCGATGCCTTCACCCTGCTGGAGCGCTTTGAGGAGAAACTGGCCGCCTACAGTAACAACATGAAGCGCGCCGCCATTGAGTTGGCCAAAGACTGGCGCAAAGACCAGTACCTGCGCAAGCTGGAAGCCATGATGGTGGTAGCCAACAAAGAAGAGCTGTTGATCATCTCGGGCACCGGCGATGTGCTGGAACCAGACCACCAGATCGCCTCCATCGGCTCCGGCAGCACCTATGCGCAGTCGGCGGCGTTGGCCTTGAAGAAACACGCCCCTCACCTCACGGCAGAGGAAATGGTGCGCGAGGCCCTCACCATTGCGGCAGACATCTGCATCTATACAAACCACAATTTCATAATAGAGAAACCGAACTAACCCCCGGGTTAGGGTGTTTGATTTTCGCAGCCCCAAACGGTTGCCCGCTTATTTACCACAGCATTATTTAAAACAACAGAAGAAAAAGAATGAAGGTAACGCAGTTCCTGAAAGATCACTACAAGCATTTTAACGCCGCCGCGCTCATTGATGCCGCTGAAGGCTACAAAACCCATTTGAACAATGGCGGAAAGATGATGATTACCCTGGCCGGTGCCATGAGTACCGCTGAGTTGGGCATCATCTTGGCTGAGATGATCCGGGAAGATAAAGTGCAGGCCATTACCTGTACCGGTGCCAACTTGGAAGAGGATATCTTCAACCTGGTGGCCCATGATTTCTATGAGCGAATTCCGCATTACCGTGACCTTACCCCGCAGGACGAGCAAGCCCTGCTGGACCGTCACCTGAACCGTGTCACTGATACCTGTATTCCGGAGGAAGAGGCCATGCGCCGCCTGGAGCACACCGTATTGAAATACTGGCAGAAAGCCGACCAGGCTGGTGAGGCCTATTTCCCGCACCAGTTCTTCTACCAGATCCTGCTCTCCGGTGATTTGGAACAGTATTACCAGATTGACCCTAAAAACAGCTGGATGCTGGAAGCAGCCAAGAAAAACCTGCCCATCTTCGTGCCGGGCTGGGAAGATTCAACGCTAGGTAACATCTATACTGGCCACGTGATCAGCGGCGATGTGAAGAATGTACACACCGTGAAAACCGGTATCCAGTACATGATGGAACTGGCCGAGTGGTACACCCAAACCGCCACCGATGAATCTACCATTGGTTTCTTCCAGATTGGCGGTGGTATTGCCGGTGACTTCCCTATCTGCGTGGTGCCTATGCTGCACCAGGACTTACAGCGTACGGGCGTTCCATTGTGGGGCTACTTCGCGCAGATCTCAGACTCTACCACCAGCTACGGCTCTTACTCAGGCGCAGTGCCCAACGAGAAAATCACCTGGGGTAAACTGGGCATTGATACGCCTAAATACGTGATAGAATCAGACGCTACCATTGTGGCGCCACTCATCTTCGCCATAGTGCTGGATATATAATCTCAACAGAGATCCATCTTTAGCTGTAAAGGCTATTCAATATAAAAGCGGGGCTAGTTGCTCCGCTTTTTTTATGTACTACCGTAACCGACGCAGGTATAACTTCCTGCTAACGCCGTTCAGTTTGGCCCTGATTTAGGAAAAAGGGGCGCTAAACACCCATGGCTGCTTCTTTCCCCTTTCAGTGGCCCAATCGCCTCCTGAGGGAATACCGTAATGTCCGGAACAACCTGAAAGCCACCTTCCTTCGCCGTAAAATCAACTTAAATCTCATTTTATAAAGCCTATGAAGATTTTAAGAAAAATATTTTCATTTTCTAAGTATTTTTTAAACCTTACTGCTTTACAACACCGTAAGTACCGGAGATACAGAAACTTAACACAACGGTCAAAAAATGGGAAAACAGTACATTTTATCCAGAGTAGTTATCTTGATGGTAGCGGTTGGGCTTAGCAGCTGCCTTGGGTTCAAGAACCGGAAATTCGGCTCCGATTACAGTTACACCGGAGCTTTCCACAAGTACAAGACCTTCAATTTTATTACCCACGCCTCTGCTGAAGACAGCTTAACGCTACAGCAGTACAACATCCTTAAAAAGTACATAAAGGAGCGGCTGGAGATCCAGGGCTACGAGTTCACTGAGAAGAAACCTGATCTGCTGGTGAGTTACTACCTCTACTATGATGACCTGAACATGAAAGGCTATGAGCAGGAGGAATTTGATATCTGGCTCATGAACAAACCTGAGGAAGAGCTCAAAGAGCATGACCCTTACCGACCCATCAAAATGTACATGAGCCAGGGCACGCTGCTGGTGACTTTGTTAGATCACAAGAAGCAGAACGCCGTCTGGCAAGGCTATACCTCCGGCGTCATGGCCGACCGTACCACCGAAAGCACTGCCTACCTCAACCGCGCCGTAAGAACCATATTTGACCAATACCGGGTCTTCCGGAAAGGCTACTTGCGTGAAACCTCTTACTCCAATTAAACCATTCCACTAGAGCAGACCAATCACAGAAACATTCCGTTTAGCGGCTCTTTTTCCAGAAACAGCCTTAAAACAGCGGTAACCTAATATATTGAATCTCTGAATGTTTGATTGCTGCGCATTTTGCTGTGGTTATCTAACTTTATAATACGGCGGGCTGGCACTATTCTACAAGTGCCAGCCCGACGTATTTTTTATGCCTTGCATCTACAGAGATAGTGATATTTCACTACTTTGGACATGTAATTCCTATTTCATGTCAACTCCCCCCTTAGAACCTACGCTGCGTCACCTGGAGAACCTCTCCCAAACCTTGGAACCAAATTTTGCTGAAAGGGCACTGGTACAGACCGCCGTGGAACAGTACCTCCAGACGTTTCTCACCCAACTCCCCACGCTTCCCTCTTACACCGCACAGCCAGAAATGGGTGGCGGCCTGCTGGAGAGTCCTATTGCGGAAGAACCTGTTCCGGTGCAGGAAGCCCTGCAGCTCCTGAAAACTCAGGTAGATACCCCGGGCCTTAACCCCGCCTCTGCTGGGCACATGGGCTATATTCCGGGCGGAGGACTTTATTATGCGGGCTTAGGCGATTATCTGGCAGCCGTGACCAACCGGTACGCTGGCTTGTTTTACTCGGCCCCCGGGGCGGTGCGGATGGAGAATATGCTCCTGCGCTGGATGGCTGGCATCATTGGTTTTCCCGAGGATGCGGCAGGTAACCTCACCTCCGGCGGAAGCATCGCAAGCCTTATTGCCCTGGCCACCGCCCGTGATGCCCACCACATCTCCGCGGCCCTCATCCCCAAAGCCGTCGTCTATACCACCGCCCACGCGCACCATTGCTTGGACAAAGCCCTCCGGATTACCGGCTTAGGCGAATGCCCGGTGCGCCACATTGCCATGGACGCCCAGTTCAGACTCCAGCCAGATGCGCTGGAAGAAACGATTGCCCAAGACAAGGCAGCTGGGTTCACGCCCTGGATCATCATTGCCTCGGCAGGCACCACAGACGTGGGCGCCGTTGATCCGCTGCCCCAGATTGCCACCATTGCCCAACGCCACCAGCTGTGGTTCCATGTAGATGCCGCCTACGGCGGATTCTTCGCCCTGGCTCCGTCTGGGCTGCCTACATTGAAAGGCATAGAACAAGCCGATTCTGTGGTGATGGACCCGCACAAGGGGCTCTTTATTCCGTATGGTTTGGGAGCGGTACTGATCAAAAACCGGCAACAGCTGGCCCACACCCACCATTACCAGGCCAACTACATGCAAGACACGCTCTCTGCCACAGAGGAAGCCTCCCCCGCCGATCTGTCGCCGGAGCTGAGCAAACACTTTAGGGGCCTTCGGCTTTGGCTACCGCTTAAATTGCACGGGGTGGCAGCGTTCAGGAGTGCGTTGGAAGAGAAACTGCTCCTGGCCCAATACGCTTACCAACGGCTTCAGGAGTTGAAGAGCTTTGAGACGCCGGTAGTGCCCGCTCTGTCGGTGGTAATTTTCCGGTACCTGCCTTCCGAAGGGTTCGACGCCAACACCTTTAATCAGCGCCTGATCAGGGCGGTGCAGGTAGATGGGCGGGTGTTCCTGTCTTCCACTATGCTGGGCAACAATTTCATGCTCCGGATGGCGATCCTCTCGTTCAGGACCCACCAGACAACCGTTGATCTGGCGCTGCAGATTTTACAGGAAAAGGTGTTAGAACTGGAAGAGAACTGGCAGGAATAACCTTTCCGTTTAGCGGCTCTTTTTCAAAAAAGAGCCGCTAAACGGAGTTAGATAACTTAATATTTGGTGCTGAGCTTGAAAGCAGCTTCTTCCTCCACCCCCACCAGCGGGAACTCCCCGTCTTTGAGGAATTTGTCCTGGCGTTTGGTCAGGAGGGCCAGGTTGTCCAGCTCTATGTGCCAGTCAAAATTCTCCTGGTTGAGGTAAAGCAGGGCCTGGCTCACCACTTCGGGGGAGGTGTCTCCTAAGGCCAGGGAGAGGTGCGGCATCCAGATGCTGGGGTGGTAATGTTTGCCTATTTCCTGGCAGAAGGAAGCAACGGCTTCGTGCAGCTGCCCATGGAAACGGTTCACGCCCTGCGTCCGGATCACGGGGATATACAGAACAGGTTTCGGACCCGGGAAAACGCCCAGGCCGGTGGTATTGATCCTGAACTTGCAACAGATGCCCGCCGCGTGCCCCAACGTCTGTTTTAGGTTCTGTAGACTTCCATCGTTCACGGTAAGCCAAGTCAAGTGCGGGTACGGGGTAGTTTGCACCTCCTTCAGCCCAAATTCCCTCTCTAACCTATGAATCAGGCTGTTCATGCGGTCAGTACTTTCTGCGTCAAGCAAAGATACAATGGCTACCATAGAAGGTAAGTTTAGCATTTTAGGCCTTATTTTCAAAAAACGGCCTCTAAACGGGGCTGTGTCTCTGAAAGAACGATGAAGTGCTTCTATTGTTTGCGTTACCTTTCATTTCACCCTCATGACTCATTTCTTAGGATTTCTGCAGCTGTTAAATTACACGTGCAACGCAATGACTAACTCCAGCAAGAACAAGAGGTAAATCAGACTCTTTGGCTGCCTTAAAATTCACTACCTTTGCGGTTTGAGAAGAATTGACCAATGATTTCCATAAATAACCTTAACTTCCATTTCGGGAGCCGCACCCTGTACGAAGACGCCAACCTGCACATCAAACCCAAAGACAAAATAGGGTTAGTGGGGCTCAACGGAACAGGTAAATCCACTTTGTTGCGCCTACTGGTGGGCGAATACAAGCCTGATGCGGGCAGCATCCAGATGAGCCGCGAAACCACGCTTGGTTTCCTGAACCAGGACCTTCTGTCTTATGATACGCATGAGAGCATCCTGAAAGTGGCCATGCAGGCCTTTGAAGAAGCCATACAGCTGCAGCACAAGATTGACGAGGTGCTCCACGAGATGGAAACCAATTACCAGGACGAGCACATAGACAAACTGGCCAAGCTGCAGGAACAGTTTGAGGCGCTGGACGGCTATAACATACAGGTGAAGGCCGAGGAGATTCTGGAAGGCTTGGGCTTCAGCACGGAGGAACTGCAGCAGCCGCTCCGTACCTTCTCCGGGGGCTGGCGCATGCGCGTGATGCTGGCCAAAATCCTCTTGCAGAAACCCTCGCTCCTGCTCCTGGATGAGCCTACCAACCACCTGGACCTACCGTCTATCAAGTGGATTGAGAATTATCTGAGCGCGTATGAAGGCGCCCTGGTGATTGTTTCCCACGACCGGGAGTTCCTGGACCGGACCACCAACACCACGGTAGAAGTGTCCGGTGCTAAACTCAATGTGTACGCCGGTAACTACAGCTTTTATCTGGAGGAAAAAGAGCTGCGCAACGAGATCCAGAAGGGAGCCTTTGAGAACCAGCAGCAGCAGATAAAGCAGGCCGAACAATTCATTGCCCGCTTCAAAGCCAAGGCTACCAAGGCCAAGCAAGCCCAGAGCCGCATGAAAATGCTGGAAAAGATGGACCGCATTGAAGACGTAGCCGCCGATGCCCCGGTAGTGAACTTCAAGTTCCAGTTCACCGTGCAACCGGGCCGCCACATCCTGCGCCTGGAGGACATGAGCAAAAGCTACGGCGAGAAACTCATCTTCCGGAACACGCACGTGAACATTGAGCGCGGCGACAAGATCGCTTTGATTGGCGCCAACGGGAAAGGGAAATCTACGCTCATGCGGATCATTGCCGGCGATGAACCTATTCAGGGCAACCGCCAGTTAGGACATAACGTGATCATGGCCTTTTACGCGCAGCACCAGCTGGAAAGCCTCAACGTGGAGAACGAGATACTGCAAGAGATGGTACAGGCGGGCAGTAAACGTACCGAAATGGAATTACGCGGCGTGCTGGGTTCCTTCCTCTTCACCGGCGACACCGTTTTCAAAAAGATCAAAGTCCTCTCCGGGGGCGAGAAAAGCCGCGTGGCCTTGGCCAAGACCTTGATCTCAGAAGCCAACTTCCTGCTCCTGGATGAGCCTACCAACCACCTGGACATGCAGAGTGTGAACATCCTGATCCAGGCCTTGCAGCAGTATGAGGGAACTTTCGTGGTGATTTCCCACGACCGTTACTTTGTGGAGAACGTGGCCAACAAGATCTGGTACATTGAAAACCATGAGCTGAAGGAGTACCCCGGCACTTACCATGAATACGAGTACTGGATGGAGCAGCGCGAGAAAGATGGCAAACGGAATGCCCCAACAGCCGCAACCGCTAAAGCGGCTCCCAAACCCAAGCCCACTGCCAGCCAGCAGCAGGAACTGGAGCAGGAGCTTAAAAAGGCAAACCAGAAACTGAAACAGGTGGAAGGCTTGGTGAATGAGCTGGAAGGCAAACTGAAAAACTGCGAAAACAAACTCGCCCTGCCCAGCACCTACGCAGACCCTAACGCCCTGCATGAAGCCACCCAGCAGTTCAACAAGATCAAGGCCCAGCTAGACAAAGAACAGGCCACTTGGGAACAGCTTATGGAACAGGTAGACGAGCTGGAAAGCCAGCTGAAATAATTTGAGCAAAACCTCACGGCCTTACACGTCTGTGAGGTTTTGCGTTTAGGGGCTGTTTTTCCAAAAACAGCCCCTAAACGCAAAGGAAGCTTACCTGAATCACTTGCAGGACACGATAACCTCACCACAAGGCGTTCTGTGACCAGAGACGGTCTAAGTCTACAAAAGCACAATCAATAATAAACGCGCTACCCAAACGCATTACATGATACCAAAGAAAAATTGGAGAACTAGTCTCTTAACAATCCTACTGGCTGCCGCCACCGTGTCGGGCTGTGTTCCCGTGGAGGGCACCGGCTCTGGCACCGGAGCAACGGGTTACGGCGTTTCCCTGCGCTATGATGATGCCGTGTACGCCTCAGATGTGCGCTCGGTACAGTTGTACACTCAGAATTACAACGTGGGCGATGTGCTGGCGCCGCCGGTGGTATCCATTGCCCAATCCAGCCCCCTCACCCTGGAGTTCGACCGTATGTCGGCGCCGCGGGCCCGGGCGGTGGTCAAGCTTCACCACTGTGACGTGAACTGGCAGCCTTCCCAGCTCCAGCCGCTCCAGTACGTGCAGGACTACAATGAATTTTTCATCATGGAAGTGGAGCCCTCTGCGGGTACCAAGGTGCCCTACTGGCACTACCGCTTTCAGGTACCACGCGTGAAATTGAGCGGAAACTACGTTCTGGAGGTCGCTGAGGAAGGCGGTAACCTGTTGCTGAGCCGCAGGTTTGTGGTGTTTGAGGAAAATGTGAACGTGGTCATCAGGCCGGTGGCTACCCCGGGCGCCGGCGACAGGTACGTGCGACAACAGATGGATTTCAACATCTTCTATGCGCAGTACCCGCTGGTGAACCCTGCCCAGGAAATAAAGGTAGTGCTGCGCCAGAACCACCGCTGGGACAACGCCAAATATTTCACCCGCCCCACCTTTGTGCAGGAAGCGCAGCGCCGCCTGGAGTACCAGCTCTTTGAAGTGGAACAGTCTTTCCTGGGTCTGAACGAGTTCAGGGCCCTGGATACGCGCAGTGAGCGGTTCAGCGGCATTGGGGTGGAGCGCCGCGATGTCACCACCAGCCCCGACCGCGTGTTTGCAGTCACCGGGAAAAGCCGCGCCCAACAGGCCTACAGCACCCAGCCAGACGCCAACGGGAAGTTCCTCTTCGGGAGCCGCGAGTACGGCAACGCCCCTCTCAACGCCGATTACCAACAGGTCACCTTCCAACTGCACGCTCCAGAACCCGCCCCCGGTCCGGTTTACGTCTACGGCGGTTTATCTGACTGGCAACTGCAGGAGCCATACCGGCTGACGTATGATGCCGAAAAGCAGCTGTACACCGGTTCTGCACTCCTGAAACAGGGATACTATAATTACTACTTCGTCATGAAAGGTGCCAATGGCCAAGCCGATGCCCGTTATTTTGAAGGCAGCCACTTTGCCACTGAGAATGTCTATGACGTGCTGGTGTATTACCGCCCGCCCGGCACCCGTGCCGATCTCATCATTGGCTACTCCACTATCCAATTCAATCCGCAGAAATAAAAAGAGAAGGCTCCTTAACCGGTTAAGGAGCCTTCTCTTTTTATTTCTGTTTTAGGCCTTTTTTCAGAAAAAGAGCCCCTAAACGCTATTTGGCTTTGGTTTGAAGATACGCTTTCAATTTGGCTACCAACACTTCATTAATCCGGAGGTAAGATTCCTGCGTCCAGCCGGCAATGTGCGGGGTAAATATTACCTGGGGGTGTTCTTCCAGATAAGCTAAACGGGACTGCTGTTCCGGGGTGAGGGTTTTCAGTTTTTCGTTTTCCAACACATCCAGCGCGGCTCCTTTTACCTTGCCGGCTTGCATGGCGGCCACCAGCGCGGCATGGTCAAGAACTTCGCCGCGGGCAGTATTCAGTAGCCAAAACGGCTGTTGGAACCCCATCAGGACCTGCTCGTTGATGAAATGGTGGTTCTCTTTATTGTAAGGGAAATGAAGACTCAGCACTTGCGCCCGCGCCTGAATTTCTTCCAGGGTGGTAAGCCGCACATGCGGATAAGGGTTTTCCACCTCCTGTTGGTCAAAGGCCAGCACCTCACAGTCAAAACCCATCAGCCGTTTAGCGAAGGATTTCCCCATGTGCCCGTAGCCGATGAGGCCGATGGTTTTCCCCCCAATCTCCTCGCCCCGGTTTTCTTCCCGCAGCCACTGGCCCTGCCTAATCTGGCGGTCGCCTTGCGTAATTTTCCGGAACAGCGCCAGCAGCAGACCTAACGTGTGGTCACCCACGGCGTCTCGGTTCCCTTCCGGGGCGTTGAGCAGGGTAATCTTCCTGGCCTCCAGCACGCCATCATCAATGTTGTCTACTCCGGCTCCGGCGCGGGCCACTACTTCCAGTTTAGGGGCGTGTTCCAGCAAAGCTGCGGTCACCCGCATCTTGCTGCGCACCACCAGCATGTGGTACTCTGGCAACAAAGCGGGCACTTCTTCTTTTTTGATTTCCGGTACGTACGTGACCTCCACGCCAAGCCCTTGCAGCATAGGCAGCAGGCTTTCATGCATGAGGTCAATGACCAGGCAACGGAACGGTGATTCTGATGAAGACATGGTATTAGAGATTTAACAGGACATGCGCCACCAGAAAATAGACGGCCAGCCCTAACAGGTCATTGGCGGTGGTAATGAACGGCCCGGCGGCCACGGCGGGGTTAATTCCGTATTTATCCAGAATCATGGGCGTTACCGTACCCATGAACGAGGCTAACAGCACCACACTGAACAAAGCCACGGCCACTACCACAGACAAAGTAAACTGCACCCCAAACAGGATATTAAAACCCAGCACCAGACCAGACATGACCAATCCGTTAATAATGGCCACCAATAGTACTTTCACAATCCGGGAGGTGAAGTTGTCAAACAAGACGGTTTTGTTGGCCAGCGTCTGAATAATGATGGACGAGGACTGGATGCCTACGTTGCCACCGGTGGCGGTGATAAGCGGCGTGAACATAGCCAGCGCCGGGATCACAGAAATATCGCCTTCAAAAAGCCCGATGAAACGGGCGCCCAACAGACCGCCTACCATGCCCACCATCAGCCAGGGCAGCCGCGCGCGCGAAAGCCGGAACACGCTGTCATCTTCCTCAATGTTCTCGGTGATACCCGTCATGAGCTGCCTGCTCAGTTCGGCTTGCTCCTGAATCACATCAATCACGTCGTCAATGGTGATGCGGCCCAGCAATCGGCCCTGGATGTTGACCACCGGAATAGCGTCCAAATCATACTTCTGCATGACCGTGGCCACCTCCTGCTCATCTTTGTAAGACTCAATGGAAATCACATCGGGGTCGTAGACTTTGGAGATGGGAGTCTCATCGCCGCAAAGAATGAGGGTTTTCATGCTCAGGCGCCCCACCAGTTTGTCGCGTTCGTCCACCACGTAAATGGCGTAGACTTTCTCCACGTCCTCGGCCTGGCGTCTTATTTCATCAATACATTGCCCTACGCGCCAGTTAATGTTCACTTTGATCAACTCCTTTGCCATGAGACCTCCGGCGCAGTCTTCGTCATAGTGCAAGAGGTCAATAATATCGGCTACATGCTCCTGGTCTTCCAGCAGGGCTATGATTTCCTCTTTGCGCTGCACCGGCTGCTCATTGAGCAAATCCACGGCATCATCAGAGTCCATTTCGCCAATGTAGCGGGCAATCTCCTCGGTGGTGAAATTCTTGAGGAAATTGGTGCGCACGTCAGAGTCCAGGTCGCTCAGGATTTCAGCGCCCACATCGGGCGGCAGCACGTCCATCACGTATTTGCTTTGCTCCGTGTTGAGCTCGTACAAAACGGTGGTGATGTCTACCGCATACATTTCCTCCATGTTGGAGAGAATGAACTCAGCGTCGCGGCGCTCAATGGCGTCTTCTATCTGGGCAATGAACTCGCGGGTAATTTCAGACTGCATGCTGCTGGATCAGGAGGGTCAGGTGAATGAAATCTTCTACGGAAAGTTGCTCCGCCCTTTTATCGAAAACCGGTTGCTGCGTCACCTCGGCCGGCAGGCCGAAGGGCTTGAGGCAGTTCCGAAGGGTTTTACGGCGCGTCCCGAAACTGGTCTTCACTACGCTGAAAAACAGTTTCTCGTCGCAGGGCAGCTGGGTCACCTCATTGCGCGTTAACCGCACCACCGCGCTTTTCACCTTGGGCGGCGGGTTAAACACGTGCTCGTGCACCGTGAACAGGTACTCTATAGAATAAAACGCCTGCAAAAGCACACTCATGATGCCGTATGTCTTGGAACCGTGCGGGGCGGCAATACGCTCAGCCACTTCTTTCTGGATCATGCCCACCACTTCCGGCACCTGATCACGGTGCTCCAGCACTTTGAAGAAGATCTGGCTGGAGATGTTGTAGGGAAAATTGCCTATGATGGCGAACGGTCCGGTAAAGAGCGTTTTCAGATCGGTTTTCAGAAAATCGGCAAAAAGCACACGCCCCTCCAGCTGCGGAAAATGCTCGTTGAGCCAGGCAATGGATTCGCGGTCAATGTCTACCACGGTAGTTTTATAGGCAGGGTTCTGCGCCAGGTATTGCGTGAGCACCCCCATGCCGGGCCCTACCTCCAACACCTCCCGCACCCCCTTGGGAAGCTGCAGGGCCTCCACAATCTTCTGGGCAATGTTGAGGTCTGTGAGGAAGTGCTGACCTAGGTGTTTCTTGGGTTGGACGGGCTTCACTGGTTTTCGGTTTCCGTTTGTTAAGGCTATATTGCAGCCAAAGATACACATCTTATGCGCACAGAACTGACTTACTCCGCAACATTACCGGCAAATACCAGCACCGCCGTGCTCGTGCCGGGCCGGGATCAACTCCCCGTAGAGCTTTTCTCCGCCGATGAACTGAACTACATCAACCGCCAACTGGAGCTGAAAAGCACCTTGGTATCTCTTAATAAATACACGCACCAGCTGTACCTGCTGCTCACTGAGCCTAAAAAGAAGGAAACACAAACGCAGGAGGCCCTCCGTAAAGCCGGACACGCCCTCCAGCAGCGCCTCCTCGCGGATAAGGTTGAAAACGTGGTGCTGTTAGACGGTGCCGACGGGGAAGCCGCTCTCTATGTAGCCGAAGGATTGGTGCTGAGCAATTACTCTTTCCAACGGTATAAAACGGAGAAAGCCACACCGCCCTGCCTCAAGACGGTGACCATTACAGGCGTGGGCGTTACCCAAACCCAGGTAATGGAGCTTTCCCACTTATTGGAGGCGGTCTACCAAACCCGCGACCTCATCAACACTCCGCCTAATATGCAGACCGCTAGCATGCTGAGTGATCAGATTCAGGAGATGCTGCAAGGGTCTGGCGTGGAAGTGGAAGTACTGGACCAGGTACAGATCCAGTCCCTGAAAATGGGCGGTTTGCTCAGTGTGAACCAAGCCTCAGATGAATCGGCTACCTTTAATATATTAGAGTGGAAACCAGCCAACGCCACCAATGCGCAACCCGTGATCTTGGTGGGCAAAGGCGTGGTCTATGATACCGGTGGGCTCAGCCTGAAACCTACGCCCAACTCCATGGACTACATGAAATCAGACATGTCTGGCGCCGCCGCCGTGGCGGGCACTTTGTATGCCCTGGCCAAGAATGAAGTGCCCCTGCACGTCATCGGGCTTATCCCGGCCACCGACAATCTGATCAGCGGCAAAGGGTTCGCCCCCGGCGATGTCATTACCATGCACAGCGGCCACACCGTGGAGGTGCTGAACACCGATGCCGAAGGTCGCCTGATTCTGGCCGATGCCCTGCACTTTGCCAAACGGTATAATCCAGCTCTGGTGATTGACATAGCCACGCTTACCGGAGCCGCAGCCAGGGCCATCGGTCGGGAGGGTATTGCCATGATGGGCACTGCCGATGACCTGCTGAAAACCGACCTGAAGCTGGCCGGGGAAATGGCCCATGAGCGCCTGGTGGAGTTCCCGCTTTGGGAAGAGTACCAAGACCACCTCAAATCTGAGATCGCGGACCTGAAGAACATCGGCGGAGCCGAAGCGGGCGCCATCTCAGCGGGCAAGTTCCTGGAGTTCTTCACCAACTACCCCTGGATTCACCTGGACATTGCCGGCACCGCTTACCTGCTCAGCCCAGATTCTTACCGCGGCAAACATGCCACCGGGAGCAGCGTACGGCTGCTGTACCACTTCCTTACTTCGCAAGCCACCGCTTAACCAATGGACCAAAGAACTAAACCTAGAATAGGAATCACCATAGGAGATGTTGCCGGCATTGGTCCGGAAGTAATCTTAAAAACCCTCCTGGATAACCGGGTGCTGCACTTTTGCGCGCCGGTCATTTACGGAACTGCGGCAGCCCTAAACCACTACCGCAAGCTTTTGAACCTGGAGAACTTTACTTTTCAGACGGTACAGGGTTTTGACCAACTGCACCCCAAGAAAGTGAGCGTCATCAACTGCCTGGAAGAGGAGATGGAGTTCACGCCCGGCTCCCCTACTGCCGCCACCGGCACCCTGGCCCGCACCGCTCTCCTGCGTGCCGCCCAGGATTTGAAGGACGGTCACCTCCAAGCGGTGGTCACAGCCCCCATTGACAAAGACAACACCCAGGGCGAAGGTTTCCAGTTTCCGGGCCATACAGAGTTCTTCACCACCTACTTTGACGCCCCCGAAAGCCTCATGTTCCTGGTGGCCGAAGGATTCAGAGTGGCCACCGTGACGGGGCACCTGCCGCTCAAAGAGGTAGCCAACCGCCTTACCCCGGAGCTGCTTATCAGAAAGCTCACCATCCTGGACAACTCCCTGCGGCGCGACTTTGGGATACAGAAACCGAAAATTGCGGTGCTGGGCCTTAATCCACACGCCGGCGAGAACGGACTTTTGGGCACTGAGGAGACCGAAATAGTGATTCCGGTCATTGAGCAGCTGAAAAACAAGGGCAACCTGGTCTTCGGTCCCTTCCCCGCCGATGGTTTCTTTGGCACGCGCAGCTATCAGAAATTTGACGCTACGCTGGCTTTATACCATGACCAGGGCCTTATCCCGTTCAAGACCATCGCGTTTGAGCGGGGCGTGAACTTCACGGCAGGTCTGCCCATTGTGCGCACCTCGCCAGACCACGGCACCGCCTATGACATTGCCGGGCAGAACCGGGCAGATGAAACCTCGTTCAGGGAAGCGTTGTTTGCCGCCATTGATATTCTACGGGCCAGAGCCAACGCATAGGAGCTTTTTACGTAGGGGCTGTTTTTAGAAAAACAGCCCCTAAACGTAAAAAACAACAGATGAAATGTCTTTAGCACAGCTATCTTCCTCAGAATGAACTAGTGCTGTTTTAAGGCTGTTTTGAGAAAAGGAGCCGCTAAACGGCTAATGACTAACCCTCGCAAAAAAGGCAATTGTATTTTATAATTCAGATATTTCTGCTAATTTTGCGACTTGCAAAAAAAGAGGCAACGTGAAGGAGATAAAAAAATACGATATCAACCTGGTACGACTGGGCAACAAAAGCCACAGCTACGAGTTTGAATTGGATGACCACTTCTTTGAGTTGTTCAGCCAGCAGTTAATCCATGGCGGCAACTTGAAGGCAGAGGTGGTGTTACACAAGTCTGAGCTTCTTTTGCAGTTTGATTTCCACATTGCGGGCAAGGTTCGCCTTACCTGTGACCGGAGCTTAGAGGAATTTGAGTACCCGCTGGAAGTAAAACAAACCCTGCATGTGCGTTTTGGCCAGGAAGAAGTAGAACTGGATGAGAACGTGTTGCAGATCTTGCCGGAGACGCAGTACATCAACATTGCCCAGCACCTATATGACTACATTGGTCTGGCGGTGCCCATGAAGAAACTGCACCCCCGGTTTGTGGAAGAAGACCAAGACCTGGAGGATGACCCAGAGGCAGAAGGCCTCCTGATCTATTCCACCGGTTCTGACGGAGAAGAGGAGGACGACGATGACGATGAGGACGGTCCGCTGGACCCTCGCTTCGCCGCCCTTAAGAAGTTAAAATAGTTTTAAACCAATTTTGTAATAATTACCTGAGATGGCACATCCAAAGCGAAAAATCTCCAAAACCAGAAGAGATAAGAGAAGAACGCATGACAAACTGACTCCAAAGGCGATTTCTATCTGCCCTAACACCGGAGAGGTACACCAGTATCACAGAGCTTATGTGGTAGACGGTGATTTATACCACAAAGGGAAAGTGGCCATCAAAAATTATACCTCTGTTGCCTAATAAAGCTTGCCTGATCGGGCTTTATTTTAGTTACTTGTAGGATAATTTACGAAATACGCTTTACATGAAAATAGCTCTGGATGCAATGGGCGGCGACTTCGCCCCCGACGCAGTTGTAGAAGGCGCACTTTTGGCAGCTGAGACATTAAAGGATGGATTTGAGATTTTCCTCATTGGGGATGAGAACACAATCCATTCACTCCTGCAAAAGCACGGCTACACCGGTTCCAGAGTAAAGGTTGTTCACGCATCCCAGGTAATTGGGATGGGTGAACACCCTACTAAAGCCCTCACCCAGAAACCAGATTCCAGCATTGCGGTAGGTTACGGCATGTTGGCATCCAAGAAGGTAGACGCCTTCTGCAGCGCCGGTAACACCGGCGCCATGCTAGTGGGCGCCGTCTTCAGCGTGAAACAGGTAGAGGGCATTCTGCGGCCGGCCCTGGCCAGCTTTATCCCCAAATTATCTGGGGGCTTGGGCGTACTACTGGATGTAGGCGCCATTGCCGACTGCAAGCCGGAGATTCTGGAGCAGTTTGGCGAAATAGGTTCTATCTGCGCAGAGAATATCCTGGATATCAAAAACCCGCGCATAGGCCTCATGAACCTGGGAGAAGAGGAAGGCAAGGGAACCATGGTTACCCAGCCGGCCCACAAACTCCTCAAGGAAAACAAATCCATTAACTTTATCGGGAACATTGAAGGACGCGACCTGTTTAACGACAAGGCCGATGTGATTGTATGTGACGGGTTCACCGGTAACGTGATTCTAAAAATGGCAGAGTCTATCTATGACATCCTGCTGGAGAAAAAGATCAAAGACCCTTTCTTTGACCGCTTCAACTATGAAGCGGTAGGTGGTAGCCCCATCTTGGGCGTGAACGGCAATGCCGTGATAGGGCACGGGGTTTCCAGCCCTACCGCTATCTGCAATATGCTGCACCTGGCCAATAAAATGGCTGAGTCGCACATTTCAGATAAACTGAAAAAATACTTCAGCGCCTAAACGTGCGCTCCTTCACCAGACAATCCTTCAGAACAATATGAGCAAAATTACCGCCGCGATCACCGGTGTGAGCGGATATGCCCCAGAGTATGTGTTAACCAACCAGGAGTTGGAGACAATGGTAGAAACCAACGACGAATGGATCGTTAGCCGCACGGGCATCAAGGAAAGGCGCATCCTGAAGGGCGAAGACCAGGGAACATCGGCCATCGCCATTCCGGCGGTACTGGAGCTTCTCCAAAAAACCAACACCAAACCAGAGGAAGTAGATTTACTTATCTGCGCCACCACCACCCCAGACATGGTATTCCCGGCTACGGCCAACATTATCTGCGCCGAGGTGGGTGCCGTAAACGCCTTTGGTTATGATTTACAGGCCGCCTGCTCCGGTTTCTTATTTGCCTTGAGCACCGGCGCCCAGTTTGTGGAGACTGGCAAGTATAAGAAAGTGGTTGTGGTAGGCGCTGATAAGATGTCTGCCATTGTAGACTATACAGACCGTGCTACCTGCATCATCTTCGGTGATGGTGGCGGCGCCGTGATGCTGGAACCCAACACCGAAGGCCTGGGCATTCAGGACAGCATCCTGAAGTCTGACGGCACCGGTGCTCAGTTCCTCCACATGAAAGCCGGTGGCAGCCGCAGACCAGCCACCGCAGAGACTGTGGCCCGCCGGGAGCATTACGCTTTCCAGGAAGGCCAGCAGGTATTCAAATTTGCCGTAAAGGGCATGGCCGATGTTTCTGCCGAAGTGATGGAGCGCAACAACCTCACCGCCGATGACATTGCCTGGTTAGTGCCTCACCAGGCCAACAAGCGCATCATTGACGCCACCGCCAACCGTATGGGCGTTGGTCCTGATAAAGTGATGCTCAACATCCAGAAATACGGCAACACCACCAGCGGTACTATCCCGCTGTGCCTGTGGGAGTACGAAAAACAGCTGAAGAAAGGCGACAACTTAGTGCTGGCTGCTTTTGGCGGCGGGTTCACCTGGGGTGCTATTTACCTGAAGTGGGCATATGATCCTAAGTAATCGCTTCGTTTTTAAGACAGTTTTCTAAAATGAATAAAAAAATTCGGCTATCTTTGGCCGAATTTTTTTATGTCAAAACGGGAAAAACCCGCCGACATCTTAAACCGAAACGCACACACAACTATGGCAACCACCGCTGATTTCCGCAACGGGCTTTGCATTGAATTTAACGGCGATTTATGGCTCATCACTGAGTTTCAGCACGTGAAACCAGGTAAAGGACCAGCCTTTGTTCGTACCAAACTGAAGAATATCAAAACCGGTAAAGTAGTAGACAACACGTTTACCGCCGGTGTAAAAGTAACCACGGCTCGGGTGGAGCAGCGTCCGCACCAATTCATCTTCAAAGATGACTATGGCTACAATTTCATGGACCTGAACAATTTTGAGCAGGTGACCTTGAACGAGAAGCTGGTTCCATTCGCAGACCTCATGAAAGAAGGCCAGGAAGTGACCATCCTTTTCCACGCTGAAACCGAGACTCCGCTCACGGCTGAATTGCCTACCTACGTAGAGCTTACCATCACGTATACAGAGCCTGGCATCAAAGGAGACACTGCCACCAACGCTTCAAAACCAGCCACCGTAGAAACCGGTGCTACTATCTCTGTCCCGCTGTTTATTGGGCAAGATGAAAAAATTAAGGTAGATACGCGTACCTATACCTACGCCGAACGAGTAAAATAGAACTATGAAAGCAAAGGAAATCCAAGAACTGATTGATTTCATCGCGAAATCAGGCCTGAATAAAGTGGACATTGAGACGGAAGAATTCAAAATCTCAGTGGAACGCGAAGCTAGCCAAAAAGTAAAATTCGTGTCTGGGGCTGCCCCTGCCGCGGCTCCGGCCCCTGCCCCACAGATTGCGGCTCCGGCACCACAACCGGTTGCCGCAGCCGCTCCGGCTGCGCCAGCCCAGCCGGCTGCTGATGACACCAGCAAATACATCACCATCAAAGCGCCAATGATAGGCACGCTGTACCGCTCTGCTAACCCAGAGTCCCCTGCCTTTGTAAACGTAGGTGATGAGGTGAAAAAAGGTCAGGTAATCTGCATCATTGAGGCCATGAAACTGTTCAATGAGATTGAATCTGAAGTTTCTGGCCGTATTGTGAAGGTGTTGGTAGACAATGCCTCCCCAGTGGAGTACGACCAGCCGTTGTTCTTGGTAGATCCCAGCTAAATAATTATGAATTAAAAATTAAGAATTATGAATGAGCCTTCTCTTCATAATTCTTTAGTTTAAAGAACCTTTCTGGCTCTCACCTTCACCAGATAAATAAGTCATTGCTAGCGATGCTCCCCGCTTTTGGTTTTCTTTTCTAAAAAATAAGCCAGAAAACAGGGAGCATCACTAGAATATAACCTAACAGTTTTGGTTGTGAAGGAATGAAAGACGGCTGGTTCTTCAATTTTTAATTCTTAATTTCTAATTCTTAATTAAAAAGAAGTGTTCAAAAAAATACTAATCGCCAACCGTGGTGAAATTGCGCTTAGGGTAATCCGGACGTGCAAAGAGATGGGAATTAAAACGGTAGCTGTGTATTCTACCGCCGACAAAGAAAGCTTACACGTTCGTTTCGCAGACGAAGCGGTATGTATCGGTCCCGCTCCCAGCGCGCAGTCTTACCTGAACATCCCTAATTTGATTGCCGCCGCAGAAATCACCAATGCAGACGCCATTCACCCAGGCTACGGTTTCCTTTCTGAAAACGCCGAATTTTCCAGAATCTGCGCCGAGAACGGTATCAAATTCATTGGTGCCAGTCCAGAAATGATTAACTCCATGGGCGATAAATCATCGGCTAAGGATTTCATGAAAAAAGCTGGGGTGCCTACCATTCCGGGGTCAGACGGCTTGCTTACTTCTGCGGAGCAAGGCAAAAAACTGGCTGCAAAGATCAAGTACCCGGTGATTATCAAAGCTACCGCCGGTGGTGGTGGACGCGGTATGCGGATCATCAAATCTGCGGAAGAATTTGATAAGGCTTGGAATGATGCCCGCCAGGAAGCCAAAGCGGCTTTCGGGAATGACGGCATGTATCTGGAGAAATTTGTGGAGGAACCCCGCCACATAGAGATCCAGATTGTGGGTGACCAATTTGGCAATGTTTGCCACTTATCTGAGCGGGATTGCAGCATCCAGCGCCGCCACCAGAAACTGATTGAGGAAACTCCTTCTCCGTTCATCTCAGATGAACTGCGTGAAAGAATGGGCCAGGCGGCCATTGCCGGGGCTAAAGCGATCAACTACGAAGGCGTAGGTACCATTGAATTCCTGGTAGACAAGCACAAAGATTTCTACTTCATGGAGATGAACACCCGTATTCAGGTGGAGCATCCTATCACAGAAGAGGTAGTGAACTATGACTTGATCAAAGAGCAAATTAAAGTGGCCGCTGGCGTTCCTATTTCGGGTAAAAACTACTACCCACAGATGCACGCCATTGAGTGCCGGATCAACGCTGAGGACCCGAAAGCCGGTTTCCGTCCAAGCCCCGGCAAGATCAACGTGTTGCACATACCGGGCGGCCACGGGGTACGCGTAGACACGCACGTATATGCGGGCTACACCATTCCGGCCAACTATGACTCCATGATTGCCAAACTGATTGTAAGCGCCCAGACCCGGGAAGAAGCCATTGTAAAGATGAAGCGCGCCTTGAGTGAGTTTGTGATTGAAGGGGTGAAAACCACCATTCCGTTCCACCTGGCCATGATGGATGATAAGAACTTCAACGAGGGAGATTTCACGACCAGCTATCTGGATAGCTACGATTTCACTCAGGTTTAACCTAAGCCTCAGATAAAATGAAAAAAGCAGCTCCAAAGCTGCTTTTTTCATTTTGCAGATAGGGGTAAAGCGAGCATAAGCTGTTTACAAAGTACCCTTACATGAAATAGTACTGCATGAAAACATATTCCCCCCGCCTGGTCATAGCCTGCCTCTGTCTTTTTCTTTCCAGCTGCACCTCAGTCCTATATTTAGACAGAGAGGAACCCGCCATAGTGCAGATCCCCGACGAGATTGCTAGGATTCTCTTGGTTCAGCGCTATGATGCGTCTCTTCTGCCTTATAAGAAAGAGCGAAAAGTTGAGGTGTTTAGAGACGGGGCCATAAACGCGATGGAAGCCGTGCGGCATGAGTTAGCCTTAGACACTACCTTTCAGGTGGTGCTGGCAGATACAAGCTTGTTTTTACAGAAACCTGTTGCGGACCGGCTGATAACTAAAGCGAAGGCACAACAGCTCTGCCGCGAGTACAACGCTTCCCTCCTGCTGGTGCTGGACACCTTGGATGCCTATATGGACCAGGCTTCCGTGACCCGTGAAAAGGATGAGCAAGGCAATGTCTCAAAAATCGCTGATTATTTCCTGGTGGTCTCCACCAAATGGAGACTGTATACCCAAGAGGGAGAACTCTTGGATGAAGCCACGCTTACGCACAGCGAACCTTACGGCAGCCGAGGTGTTATTAGTGGATTGCTTGCCATTGGCCCAGCCATGGCAAATGCCGGCGAGGCCGTGAACCGCAATGCTGCCATCACCGGCAAAATGTACGCCGACAGGTTTTACCCTACCAAATTCACCATTACCAAAGAATACTTCCACCAGAAAGAACTTGCCCAGGCAGCCGAATACATCAGGCTGTATGAGTGGGAAAAAGCTTCAGAGCTACTAGTCCCGCTTGCCAAGGGAAAATCCACATCCCTAGCCGGGAAAGCCGCTTACAACCTTGCTGTTATCCATGAGGTTCAGGGTAACCTTGAAGAGGCCAGAAAATAGGCCGAAGTGGCCCGAAAAGCGGGTCTGAAGAAAGCCCATTTCCTGTTGGCTGACCTGAGCCAAACCCATTAAAACAAAACTCCCGTTTAGGACCTGTTTTTGGAAAAACAGGTCCTAAACGGGAGTTTGATTATCAAGAGGAGTATCTTATTTGACCAATGCTTCCTTAGCCACCAGCTCATCCAGTTCATTGAACCATTCCTCGCCGAATTTCCGGATCAAAGGCTCGCGCAGGAACTTGTACACCGGCACGCCCAACTCCTGCCCGAAGGAACAGGCGGGGTTGCAGATTTCCCAGCGGTCGTAGTTCAGGGCCTCAAACCCGTCGTACTTCGTGATCCGGATGGGGTACAGATGGCAGGAAATGGGTTTCTTCCAGGAGATCTTACCATCCAGGTACGCCTGTTCAATGGCGCACTTGAGCGTGAGGTTATCGTCATAGATGGCGTAGGCGCACTCGCGGTCGCCAATGGTGGGCGTGCTATAGTCCCCTTCAAAGTCTTCTACGTAGAGACCTTGTTCCGTAACGGCTTTCACTCCCTCCGCAGACATGTAGGGTTTTACGTGCTCATAAACCTCGGCTAAGAGCGGGAGTTCTTCTTTGTCCAGAGGGGCGCCCAGGTCTCCTTCCACGCAGCAGGCCCCTTTGCATTTCTCTAGGTTACAGACAAAGAACTTGTCTTTGAGGTCGTCAGAGAGAACAGTATTTTGCAGTACAATCATGAGCTAATTCTTTTAGCAGAAAGACAAAAGTACCGCTATTTAAGTTCGGCCGCAAAGCCTTAGCGCAAAGTGTGCAAGACGGCAAATGCGTTTAGCGGCTCTTTTTCTGAAAAAAGGCCCAAAACGGCTGCTTCTTCCCTACCCCATCTATCACCCACCGTAAACGCGAGGCGAATGGCCCAGAACAAGAGCTTGGGTGCCTCCTCCTTTGGGCAGCGGAAGGATGGTCCAAGAAATGGAGCAGTGAATACCAAAGCTTCTGAGCAGAATGCGACCTTTCTTTCGTAATTTTGTGTTCCTTCTACAAGAAAGAACCTTTCGTACACATGGATTACTTAAAACTCCTGAATGAGTCACAGCGCGCTGCTGTTTTAAATACCGAAGGCCCTTGTATGATCATCGCCGGTGCGGGCTCCGGCAAGACCCGGGTGCTTACCTACCGCATCGCGCACTTGCTGGAAAAAGGCGTTGATCCGTTTAACATCCTCTCCCTTACCTTTACCAACAAGGCCGCCAAGGAAATGCGCGGCCGGATTGAGAAAGTGGTGGGGCCCGAGGCCAAGAATCTTTGGATGGGCACCTTCCACTCCGTCTTCTCCCGTATCCTTCGGGCCGAGGCCCAGAAGATTGGCTATCCCAGCCACTTCACCATCTATGATTCTGATGACTCTAAAACGCTCATCCGGAACATTGTGAAGGAGATGAACCTGGACGATAAGCTCTACAAACCCAATGTGGTGCTGGGCCGAATCTCGGCGGCCAAAAACAAACTCATCTCCGTGGCGCAGTACCTGCGGGACCCCGCCATCCAGGCCGATGACGAGGCAGCGCTGAGACCTAAGATTGGGCAGATTTTCAAAACCTATGCCGAACGTTGCTTCAAAGCCGGGGCCATGGACTTTGACGACCTTCTGTTCAACACCAACGTGCTGTTCAGAGACCACGTGGATGTGCTCAACAAATACCAGCACATCTTCAAATACGTGATGGTAGATGAGTACCAGGATACCAACTACTCCCAGTACCTGATTACCCGCAAGCTGTCTGCCAAAGACCGCAATATCTGCGTGGTAGGTGATGATGCGCAAAGTATTTATGCCTTCCGGGGCGCAGACATCCAGAACATCCTCAACTTTGAGCGCGACTATCCGGAGCTGGAGGTGTTCAAACTGGAGCAGAACTACCGCTCTACCCAGCATATTGTGAAGGCCGCAAACTCCGTGATCAAGAATAACAAGGCGCAGCTGCGCAAGAGCGTGTTCTCTGAAAACGAGGAAGGTCAGCTGATAGACGTGATCAAAGCCAGTTCAGATAACGAGGAAGGCAAACTGGTGGCCCACGCCATCTTTGAGGAGAAAATGAACCAGCACCTCTCCTATGAAGATTTCGCCATTCTGTACCGCACCAACGCGCAAAGCCGGGCCATGGAAGAGGCCTTGCGCAAGATGAACATCAAGTACCGCATTGTAGGTGGCCTGTCTTTCTACCAGCGCAAGGAGATTAAAGACCTAATCTCGTACCTGCGTTTGGCCATCAACCACAATGATGAGCAGGCGTTGCGCCGGGTCATCAACTACCCTAAGCGCGGTATTGGGGACACCACCATAGAGAAACTCATTGTCACGGCCAATGAAACCAACCACAGCATCTGGGAAGTAGTGAGCCACGCCAACCAGTTGGTGGGCGGAAGAGCCGGGGCCGCCATTGATGACTTCGCCACCAAGATCAAAAGCTTTGCCGTTATAGCCGAGCAGAAAGACGCGTTTGAAGCTGCCACCTATATTGCGAAACATTCCGGGCTGGTAGATGATCTGTACGCCGATAAATCGGTGGAGGGGCTGGCCCGCTATGAGAACATCCAGGAGTTGCTGAACGCCATCAAGGAGTTCGTGGACGATCCGGAGAAGGAAGACAAGTCGCTGGCCCTGTTCCTCCAGGACATTGCCCTGCTCACCGATGCCGACACCAAAAAGGAAGAGGAAGGCGAGTACGTGACCATGATGACCATTCACTCGGCCAAAGGTCTGGAGTTCAGGAACGTGTTCATTGTGGGCATGGAGGAAAACCTGTTCCCCAGCCAGATGATGCTGCAAAGCCGCGCCGATCTGGAAGAGGAGCGCCGTCTGTTTTACGTGGCCATTACCCGCGCCGAGAAAAAACTGACCCTCTCCTACGCCACCAGCCGCTACCAGTGGGGTAATCTGCGGGCCGCCGAGAAGAGTCGCTTCATTGATGAGATTGACCCTACGTTCCTTAACTTCAAATTCGGGGATGAGCGCGGGCCGTTAGAGAAAGTCCTACAGCGCAAAACCCCGGCCGCGCAGTTGATCACCCCCGCCCGCAAGCCTACTGCCGCACCGTCTTACACCCCGCCCGCTGACTTTACCCCCAGTGACACGTCTAACCTACAGGCAGGCATGCGCGTAGAGCACCCTAAGTTCGGGTTTGGCGTGGTGGCTAAAATGGACACCCAGGGCAACTCTACCAAAGCCATCATCAACTTTGAGGGTGTGGGAGAGAAAACCCTGCTCCTGAGCTTCGCCAAGCTACGTATACATGCGTAAAGCGTATCAGGTAGCACATATCAAGTAGCAAGACACAGGTTGCTTTAGAAGTCATTTCGCGTTTAGGGGCTGTTTTTCCAAAAAGAGCCCCTAAACGCGAAATCTTTTATCCTGATACTTGATACTTGCTACGTGATACCCCTAAAATTTTTCTAATTTTGACTCAGCAACACAATCCATCTATATGGTAGCCAGTTCCACTTTTAAACAAGAGCTTCTGCTGCGGGAGTACGGCCGCAACGTCCAGAACATAGTGCAGTACATCCTTACGGTGGAGGACAGAACCAAACGCACCCAATTGGCGCAATTGCTGGTGAACCTCATGGGCCGGCTTAACCCCAACGTGAAAGACATTCAGGATGCCCAACAGACGCTCTGGAACCACTTGTACGTGATGTCAGACGGGCAGCTGGACGTTGATGCGCCTTTCCAGCTCAGCGCAATGGAATACCTCAATGATAAACCGCAGCGCGTGGATTATCCAACCCAGAACCCCAAGTACAAGCACTACGGCACCAATCTGGAGCGTCTGCTGGACAAAGCCAAACAAATCAACGATCCGCAGGAGCGCGAGGGAGCTATCATCTCCATTGGCAAGCTCATGAAAGTGCTGTACCGCACCTACAACAAAGACAGCGTGACAGATGAGGTGATCCTGGAGAACCTGCGCGAGTTATCTGGCGGGGAATTAGACCTGGACCCCAAGCTTCTGGAAAAAGGCAACCTGTTTGAGAGCACCATCAAAGCGCCTCAGAACCAAGGCAACAACTATCAGAACAACAACCAGAAGTACAAGAACAACCAGAACAAGAATCAGAACCGAGGCAAGAATAAATAAGAACACATGGCTTCTTTTGAAGTAATAGGTGGCCGTCCTTTACACGGTGAAATTATCCCGCAGGGAGCAAAGAACGAGGCGCTGCAAATCCTTTGTGCCGTTCTCCTCACGCCAGAGCCAGTAACCATTTCCAATATCCCCAACATCCGGGACGTGAACAAACTCATTGAGCTGTTGCGTGACATGGGTGTGCAGGTAGAACAGACCGCGCCGGAAACTTACGTGTTCCAGGCCCAGGAGGTGAATTTGGACTATCTCACTACTGACAAATTTATTGAGCAGGCCCGTGCCATCAGAGGTTCTGTCATGATCTTAGGGCCAATGCTGGCCCGTTTTGGCGTGGCGAAACTGCCGAAACCCGGCGGAGACAAAATTGGCCGCAGACGGCTAGACACGCACTTCATCGGGTTTGAGAAACTAGGTGCCAAGTTCACCTATGATGCCAATGACAGCTTTTACCACCTGGAAGGCAAAAATCTGAAAGGCACGTACATGCTCCTGGACGAAGCGTCCGTGACCGGAACCGCCAACATTGTAATGGCTGCCGTTCTAGCCGAAGGCATTACCACCATCTACAACGCCGCCTGTGAGCCTTACCTACAACAGCTCTGCAAAATGCTGGTAAGAATGGGCGCCAAAATAACGGGCATAGGATCTAACCTGCTCATTATTGAAGGCGTGGAGAAACTGGGCGGAACTGAGCACCGCATGCTGCCAGACATGATTGAGATTGGCTCTTTCATTGGTTTGGCGGGGATGACCGGTTCTGAGATCACCATCAAAGATGCGCAGATACGGGAATTGGGTCTGATTCCAGACACGTTCCAGCGGTTAGGAATCAAAATGGAGTTCCGGGGCGATGACATCTTCATTCCAGCCCAGGACCAATACGAGATTGACACTTACATTGACGGCAGTATCTTAACTGTTTCTGACCATACCTGGCCAGGCTTTACCCCAGACTTGCTGAGCATCGCGCTGGTGGTGGCTACCCAGGCCAAAGGAACCGTACTCATTCACCAGAAGATGTTTGAGAGCCGCCTGTTCTTCGTGGACAAACTCATTGACATGGGTGCCCAGATCATCCTCTGCGATCCGCACCGCGCCACCGTGATCGGTCAGAACAAACAAGTACCACTGCGTGGTATTTCCATGACTTCGCCAGACATTAGAGCGGGGGTTGCCCTGTTGATTGCCGCGCTTTCGGCCGAGGGCCGCAGCGTGATCCACAACATTGAGCAGATTGACCGCGGTTACCAGAACATTGACGGCCGCCTCAATGCCTTAGGTGCGCAGATTACGCGTCTCTAAACCACATTTATTTTTGAGCAGAAAAGGAGCCCCAACAAGGCTCCTTTTCTCGTTTTAAACGCATAACAGACAGATTTCCTCCTGCCTCTGGTTTGGGTTAATTTCTGGAAAAACAGCCCCTAAACGTAATTCTCTAACTCAATATTGTTCTTTCTTTTTGGGTTACCAACCTGATGCTGAACGCATTAAAAGGAAAATAAGACGGCTATGAGAACAAACTATCAGACTTTCCTTTTCGGCGGCTTATTGCTGCTTGTGTTCTTTTTCGGGGGCTGCTCGGGCAAACAGGAAACGCCTTCTGCCAATGAGGTAGCAGCCGTTGCTCAAGCCAGCGATGCCGCCGCTCCAGACGGTGCCAACAATGAAGCTACTCCAGCAAAGCAGATGCTCATCAAAGACGCCCAAGTCAAGTTTCAGGTAAAAGATCTGGCAAACAGCACACAACGCATTGAGAACGCCGTGAAAAAGCATAATGCCATCCTGGCTAACACCTCGCAACAACAGGCGCAAGATGAGCAGGTCATGAACTTTGAGATACGGGTGAAGCCAGAGCAGTTTACGACTCTACTGGAGGAACTGGAAAAAGAAAGCGTAAAGCTGGAGTACCGGAATCTGGCATCTGAAGACGTAGCGGTGGAATACGTAGACGTGCAGGCACGCCTGAAAGCAAAGAGAGCAGTAGAACAGCGGTACCTGTCACTCCTGAACCAAGCCAAAAACATCAATGAAATACTAGAGGTAGAGCAGTACTTGCTGAAGGTGCGGGAAGAGATAGAAAGCGCCGATGCCCGTTTGCACTACCTGAAAAACCAAACCGCCTACAGCACCATTAAACTGGAGATATACCAGCTGGTACCCTTGAGTTTTACGGAGCGCATTGGCTTAGGCACCAGATTCTACAACGCCTTTGGCACCGGGTGGCAGATGTTCCTTTCTCTATTAGTGGGCTTGTGTTACCTCTGGCCCCTGCTTTTGCTGGGCGGCGGGTTGTACCTGCTGCGCCGCCGCAGATTAATCTGACTTTCTGTTTAGGGGCTGTTTTTCCAAAAACAGCCCCTAAACAGAAAGTCAGCTATAAACACTGGTTACTCCTTTTCTCTCCTGCTGCCCCGGTAGAGCTCATACTTAAACAGGCGGCACTCAATGGGTCCATTGTAAAGCGGAATCCGGCGCGAGGGCTTCAATCCAATGTGTTTGGCGGCTTCCAGGTTACCGGTGAAAATGAAAGCGTCCCACTCCTGGAAACCACTTTTCAGGGTATCCCCAATCATTTTGTAGAGGTCGTTGATTTCGTTCTCGTCACCAATGCGCTCTCCGTACGGCGGATTCATGACCAGAATACCTTTGTCTACGGGTTTGGTGGCTTCTTTGAAATTGAGCTCCTTCACCCGTACGTATTGGTCCAGTTCGGCAAATTCCAGGTTCTGGAAAGTGGCTTCCACAAAATCGGGATCAATGTCTGAACCGAAGATTTCCACCTCGGCGTCTGCATCTTCCTGGGCAAGCGCATCTTGGTACACCCGCTGGTAAAGGGCGGCATCATAATCTGGCCAACGCATAAACCCGAAGTCGCGGCGGTACACGCCCGGGGCAATGTTGTGCGCCAGCATGGCCGCCTCCGTCAGAAAGGTCCCTGATCCACACATGGGGTCATAGAGCGGCGATTTCCGGTCCCAACCGCTTAACAGCAAGATGCCGGCGGCCAGCACCTCGTTCAGCGGCGCCACGTTCGTCTGCTGGCGGTACCCCCGGCGGTGCAGAGAATCTCCTGATGAGTCCAAGGCCAACGTGACAATGTTCTCGTGCATGTGCAGGTTTATTCTTACGTCTGGCGTGGCGACATCTACGCTGGGGCGTTGCCCGGTTTTGTCTCTGAACTGGTCTACAATGGCATCTTTGGTCAACTGCGATACAAAAAGCGAATGTTCAAACGTAGAGCGGGACACCACCGCGTTGATCGCGAACGTATCATTCACACCCATGAACCGGCTCCAGTCCTGCTCCCGCACCTTTAGGTACAGCTCCTTCTCATCTCTGGCTTTGAACTGCGCAAACGGCTTCAGAATCCGGATGGCGGTACGGCACCAGAGATTGGCCTGGTACAACAGGTACTGGTTTCCGCTGAAGGTCACCGCCCGCACGCCCGGTTTCACATACTGGGCCCCTAAATCACGGAGTTCCTGAGCCAAGACTTCCTCCAGGCCTGCCAGGGTGGTTGCCGTCATGTTGAAATTAGCAGATGATTTAGATTTGGCCATAAATGCGTACGGTTGTGCGGGTGCGGGATGAATTGTGGCGCAATTTCGGAAAAAAAAGATGGAGAAATTGTAGTTTTTAATTCCTTTCGAATTCCCTTTCGAAATATTTAAACAATTTATTTTAATGTTTAAGCGGCAGATAGAATAAAAATTTAGAAAGTTTGGGGCTAAATAGTTAACAAAAAAAAAATGTTTCCTAATATTGGAAAACATGCCTAAACCTATCTGCATTACCTCTTATGTCTAAAACCGTTTCCTCCCCTTCGGCGGGTATTGCCCCCCCACCCCAGAATAACTATGCCCGCTCCATGGCCATCATTGGGGCTTTGTTCTTTGTGTTCGGGTTTGTGACCTGGCTTAACTCAGTTCTAATTCCCTATCTCAAAATTGCCTGTGAGTTAAATAACTTTGAGTCTTACCTGGTTGCGTTCGCTTTTTACATCGCGTATCTGGTGATGGGCATTCCGGCGGGTTGGCTGCTTAGAAAAACCGGCTACAAAAAAGGAATGTCGGCGGGTCTGCTCATTATTGCGGCTGGAGCCCTGCTCTTCGTTCCCGCGGCCATGTCGCGTACGTATGGGCTGTTTCTCTTGGGCCTTTTTGTGCAGGGAACCGGTTTAACGGTGCTTCAGGCAGCCGTGAACCCCTACGTTTCCATCATTGGTCCGGCCGAGAGTGCCGCCAAGCGCATCAGCATCATGGGTATCTGCAATAAGATTGCCGGTTCTGCCGCTCCTTATGTATTGGGTTCCATTCTTTTGGCTGGCGCCGATGACCTGGTGACCAATCTGGAGACCATGGATCTGGCCCAACGCACCCAGGGCTTGGATGAACTTGCTTCCCGTGTGATTACTCCTTATTTGGTGATTATGGCTTCCTTGGTGGCCTTAGCCGTGTTCACGTATTTCTCTGGTTTACCTGAGGTAGACACTGAGCAGGAAGACGAAACTGTGGCCGCCGCCAACACCGGTAAAACCAGTGTGTTCCAGTTCCCGCACCTGGTGCTGGGCGCGTTGAGCTTGTTCCTGTACGTGGGTGTGGAAGTAATGGCCGGCGATACGGTTATCAGCTATGCCTCCAGCCAGGGCATTCCATTGGACGAAGCCACCCGTTTCACCTCCTTCACCCTTTGGGCCATGATTGCCGGTTACATCATTGGTATCATCGCTATTCCTAAGTACCTGAGCCAGCAGAAAGCCCTGCAAATCTGCGCGATAGTAGGCGTAATTTTCACCTTGTCTGCCATTTTCACCGATGGGTACGTTTCGGTGCTGAGCATTTCGCTGCTTGGCCTGGCCAACTCCCTCATGTGGCCCGCTATCTTCCCGCTGGCCATCGCTGATCTGGGTCGCTTCACTAAAATGGGCTCTTCCCTGTTAATTATGGGTATTGCCGGTGGTGCCTTGCTGCCCCTGCTGTATGGTTTCCTGGCCGATATTGTGAACCCGCAGCAAGCCTACTGGATGATGGCTCCTTGCTACTTGTTCATCCTGTACTTTGCCACCAGCGGATATAAAATCAGAACTAGATAATATTCCAGTTTAGGCCTGTTTTTAGAAAAACGGCCGCTAAACAGAAAGCCGCCCCTGTTGCAGGGGCGGCTTTCTGTTTTAACTTCGTCCCGGAAAAACTGTTACGCTTTCAGCACCTGTTTGCGTACTTTTGCGCACCATTGTACCACGCACACATTATGGAAATTCAAAGAGAGGCATCGCTTCAGGCTTATAACACCTTCGGAATTGAAGCAAAGGCATCAGTACTGGCTACGTTCACGTCGGTGGAGGAACTGCGGGCACTGCTGCAGCACCCCGAGGTGCAACACCTTCCCCTGCTGGTGTTGGGCGGAGGCAGCAACGTGCTCTTCACGCAGGATATACAGGCAGCCGTTCTTCTTAACCGCATTAAAGGCATTCGCCAAACCCCAGCCCCGGACGGAGCCCATGTACTGGTGACCTCGGGGAGCGGTGAAACCTGGCATGAACTGGTGTTGTACTCGCTGGAGCATGATTTAGGGGGCATTGAAAACCTTTCCCTTATTCCGGGCACGGTGGGGGCCGCCCCTTTGCAGAACATAGGTGCCTACGGCGTGGAGTTAAAAGACACCTTCCACTCTCTGGAGGCGCTGGAGATTGCCACTGGCCAGTTGGTAACCTTTAACCGGGAACAGTGCGGTTTTGGCTACCGCGAGAGCGTGTTCAAAAAAGAAGCCAAGGGCCAGTTCATTGTCACTTCCGTCACTCTCCAACTCACCCGGGAGCACCAGTTCAATACGTCTTACGGAGCCATTCAGGACACGCTGGCGCAACAGCAGGTGAGTGAGTTGAGCATCAGAGCTATTAGTGATGCGGTGTGCCATATCAGGAGAAGCAAGTTGCCAGATCCGGCGCAGATTGGAAACGCGGGCTCTTTCTTCAAGAACCCAGAGATACCGGCGGCTCAGTTTGCCCAGCTGAAAGCAGAATACACTTCTATGCCCGGTTATGCCATTGATGAGGAAACGGTCAAAGTACCAGCGGGCTGGCTCATTGAGCAGTGCGGCTGGAAAGGCAAAGTACTAGGCAAACATGGCGTGCACAAAGACCAAGCCCTGGTTCTGGTGAATTACGGCGGTGCATCTGGTAATGAGGTAAAAGCTCTGGCCTACGAGATCATTGCCTCTGTGCAGGAGAAATTTGGGATTACGCTTACGCCTGAGGTAAACATCATCTAAAGTGAGTTAAACTCCATAGAAAAGGGGAACCGGCAATTACCGGTTCCCCTTTTCTATGGAGTTACGTTTAGGGGCTATTTTTGGAAAAAGAGCCTCTAAACAGGTTTATTTCAAAACGATGACAGAGACGCCGTCTCCGCCGCGCTCAATGTGCTCATCACTCACGCTGGCCACTTCTCTGAGCGTACGCACGTAATCCCGGATGATCTGCTTCAGGATGCCGTTGCCGCGCCCGTGGATGATCTTCACTTCGGGCATGCCCAACATGATGGCATCGTCCATAAAATTCATCACGGTGGTCAAGGCTTCTTCGGCGCGCTGGCCGCGCACATCCAGGGTGTACTGGAAATCGGCCATGCGCTGGGTCACATCCAGGCCTTTGGAAGGAACGGTAGCGGTGGCTGCCTCTTTCTCCTTTTTGGCTTTTTCACGCACCACGTTCGGGTCTGGGCGCTCCAGTTTCTCCAGCTTCACAATGGTCTTGAGGCCGCCAAAGCTGACTTCAGCGGTTTTGCCTTTGATGGCGAGCAGCTCACCTACGGAATCCTGTCCTATCAAAGCCACGCGCTCACCGGGCTGCAACGGGCCGATAGGCACCGAGCCGCTCCGCCGGAAGACCGGTTTGGGTTCTGGCGTAAGTTTCTCCTTGAACGCGTCTAATTGCTGCCGGGCCGCCTTGGTCTGCTCCTTATCTGCTTGGCTGCGCTTGATCTGCTCAATGGTGCTCTCAATCTGCTGGTTGGCATCTTTCAGGAGCAGTTTGGCCTGTCCTTTGGCCGTCCGGATGATGTCCTGCTTGCTTTCCTCCAGGTGCTGCTTCAGGGCCGAGTATTCCTCTACCGCTTTCTGCAGTTTGCGTTCCTGCTTGGCGATGGCTGCATTTTGGCGCTCAAAATCCGTTTTCTCCTGCTCCAGTTGCTCCAGCAGCTTGTCATACCTGATCTTCTCCTTCCCTACCAGCGTACCCGCCTTCTCAATGATGTTCTTCGGCAAGCCGATTTTACGGGCGATTTCCAGCGCGAAGGAAGAACCAGGTTTGCCAATCTCCAGCTGGTACAGCGGCTGCAGCTCCGCCGGATTGTACCGCATGGCGCCGTTCACGATGCCTTCGTTTTTCTCCGCGAAGTTCTTGAGGTTGGTGTAGTGGGTGGTGATCACGCCAAATACTTTTTGCTGGTGCAACTGCCCCAGCACCGCCTCGGCTATGGCTCCACCCAGCACAGGCTCCGTACCCGTCCCGAACTCGTCAATGAGCACCAATGATTTTTTATCGGCTAGCAGCACAAACTGCTTCATGTTCTGCAGGTGCGAGCTGTACGTACTCAGATCATTTTCAATGGATTGCTCATCGCCCATATCCAGGAAAATGTCATGGAATAAACCGGCCTCAGAACCTTCGGCCACCGGAATGAGCAAGCCGCACTGCAGCATATATTGCAAAAGCCCCGCCGTTTTCATGGCCACCGATTTACCCCCGGCGTTGGGTCCTGAGATTAACAGAATGCGTTGGTCCTGCTCCAGTTCCAAGGAAAGGGGCACTGCTTGCTTACCCTGGGCCTGCAAAGTTAGGTGCAGGATAGGGTGCCGGGCATTCTTCCACTTCATGAGAGGGCGCTTGTGCAGCTCCGGCATGATAGCTCCTAGTCTGTTGGCCACCACCGCCTTGGCTCTGATGAAATCCAGCAGGGACAAAAACTGATACGCTCTCTTTAAGGCCGGCAGATGGTGCCGGATCTGATTGGTAACCGCCGTAAGCAAACGGATAAGCTCCCGGTGATACGCGTTCTCCAGGTCTTTGATGTCATTGTTCAGCTCAAAAACGCTCTCAGGCTCCAGATAAACCGTTTGGCCGGTTGCCGATTCATCATGGATCAGGCCTTTGATGCGGCGCTTATATTCTGCAATTACTGGTATCACTAACCGACCGCCGCGTACGGTAGGCTCCGCATCGGCGGGAGTCCAGCCTTCGTTCTTGGCATGGCGCATGATGCTGCTGATCTGCTTGCGCAACTGCGTCTGCTGACCAATAAGGTCGCGCTTCACGCGCTGGAGCTCCGGCGAGGCATCATCTTTCACGTTGCCGCTGTCGTCTACCAGTTTCTCCAGGGCTGCCACCAGCTGACGGTCTACCTCCACGCCTTCGGTCAAAGCTTTCAGGGCCGAGTACTCACCTTCCTCAGCCTCCACAAAGAAGCCCAGCGCCTGCCGGATGGCTCGCAAAGACATTTTCACCTCATACACGCCCCGCACCTCCAGAAAAGCTCCTTCCAGAGCGGCCCGGTTCAGGTGCTCGGTTACGTCAAAATAGTATTGGGAAGGGAAGTCTTCGCCGGCGCGCAAAATGTTGGCAAACTCATGCGTTTGCTGCAACAGCCGCTGCACCAGATCAAACCGATCCAGAAACGACACGCGCTCCACGAATTTACGTCCCAACGGACTCAAACAGGCCTCAGCCAACATCTCTCTGATCTGACTGAACCCTATCTTCTGTTCAAAATTTGATGGATATATCAAGTCTATTGTTTTTTTCTTAGTTCTATTCCTCTGGTTTTAAGCCCGATTTCGCAAAAGTAGCTTAAATACGGCATTGACCAGCATTGTAGAACATGGTTCAGGTGCGGGATGTTCCTTATTCAGGGAAAAATTTACCGTCTTCTTTATGTTACTACTTAACATATATAAACCACTAAAGACACAAATCAGAACTTCTCCTCTATTCCTAAACCAAACAAGGCGTAGTCATACTTCACGGGATCTGTGGGATCAAACTGCCGGAGGTTCTGGGTAAGTTCCTCGGCCATGGCCCAATCTGATTGGGTTCGCTGGATCAAACCCAAACGCCGGGCCACCCGCTGCACGTGCACATCGCAGGGACAAACCAGATCAGCGGGCGACATCTGCTGCCAAATCCCGAAGTCTACTCCCCTACTATCTTGCCGCACCATCCAGCGCAGGTACATATTGATGCGCTTGCACGCCGACTTTTTGGCTGGGGTGGAGATATGCTTGCGGGTGCGGTGCGGTGCCTCAGGCAAAGAGAATATCAAGTTATAGAAGTATTCTAACCGCGCTTTCTGGTCTTTCAGTGGATGGGCAGGATCTCCCAGAAAAGCTTCTTCCAAACTTTGGTGCCGCTCATAGAACCACCGGAAGAAGTAGACCAGGTACAGTAGATCAGTGTCATTGAACGTGCGGTGCTTGAACCCTAGCAGTTGCTTCAGATCATCGTCCTGGTGCTGCGTGATGTATTGGAAAGGCGCGTTGTCCATGCGCTGGAGCAGTTCACGGCATTTATTGATGATGGTTTTGCGCTGCCCCCACGCCAGAATGGCCGCAAAGAATCCGGCAATCTCAATGTCCTGCTTCTGGCTGAACAGATGCGGAATGGAAACCGGATCTGGCGCAATGAAAGCGGTGGTGTTGTAGCGGAGGTAACGGTCGTCCAGCAGGGCTTTGACCTGGGCAGGCGTGTATGACATAAAAGAATAGGGTCTACTTTTAATAAAGGTGTAACGGAAAAAGAGGCAAAAAACGGGAGCCAGTTACGCTCCGTTTTTTGCCTCTTTTTGGAAAAACAGCCGCTAAACGCTTAGGGCATGTAAGATACCTCCACCCTGAATCGTTTGTCAACGGCGCCAATTTGCTGGCAGGCCTTTTTGGAGAGCTTCACTAATACTTTATCGTTTTCACCGGTGGCGGGCAGTTTCCCAATCACGCGCACGTAAACGGTCTGGTCATTCATAGGGTTCTTTACCGCCATAATGGTTCCTACGGGAGCCGTTTTGTGCAGGGCCAGGAACTTGTTGGCGTCTGAGCGCTGCTCAATCTGTTCGGCCATGCCGCTTTCATTTACTCTTGAAACATATTCAGAGGTTTTGGAAGCGGGTTTATCATCATCAGCTTCGGCTGTTTTGGCTGGCGCAGCCGGAGTAGCCGGTGCCGAAGCCACCGGAGCAGCGGCAGGGGCTGGTTTCTTAGCGGTGGTTACCACGTCATCAGATTCGGGCACATAGACCTTGGCGCTGGCCGCTGTCTGCGCCGGGGCTTTCGCGCCCACGCCTACAATGAGGTTCTGGCCCACTTTCACGGTATTGGTAGGCAGCTTGTTCCAGCCCTTGATGTCCTCTACGGTTACTTCATGTTGCTTGGCAATGGAAAACAGCGTCTGGCGGGCCTGCACCTTGTGCATCTTATTGCCTTTGGCATCTATCTCATAAGTGTGATTAGCCGCAGGACTGGCAGTTGCTGGAGCTGGGGTCGCGGCGGCCGGGGTAGCGGCTACGGTACTGCTGGAAGAGTTACCGGTGCTGGTACTGGCCGTTTTCATGGGAATCAGGACGGTTTGCCCTACCAACAGCGCTTTGTTCACGCTCTTGTTCGCCTCCACAATCTGGTTAACTGAAACGCCATACTTGCGCGACAAGGCATATAAAGTTTCGCCGGGGGTTACTTTGTGGGTGATAAAGGTTTTTCCGTTCTGCACTTTCACCCCGGTGGAGTCGCGGGGGAACAGGGTCTCAGCGGAGACGGTACCGTACGAAACCAAAAGGCAACCAAAAACAAATACAAACTTCTTCAACATGAACTCAACTACTTTAAATCAACTACAATAACGTAAGGCCTTTACAACTCTTATTCTAAAAGCTCCGTACTTCCTAAAAAAGTCTGCTTTTCAACAGGCCTGTCTTGTCATGCCCCATCTGGGAGGGGATGTCTCTTACTGAACAGCCGCGAGGGTGTAAGTTACAAAAATTTCAGAAACCCACGGTCTGCTCCTTTTCCGCCTTACCCCAAGCCCAACAAGATAAATTTCGCGTTTAGCGGCCGTTTTTCCAGAATCAGCGCCAAACCAGATTCCCCTACCCCCATTAGTGTCTGCACTTCCCGGTGGGCGATGTCTTAGTCAAATAGGTACACTACCTTATATTCTTCGTTCAGCTTAAGGGCCGCCTCAAAAGTATTGCCGGTTTTGGGCGAGGTAAACCCTTTGATCTTGCCGGTTTTCCCTTTGAGCACCAAGGCTTTGATGTGGGTGTCTGAGAGCGTTTTCCCATGGATCTCAAACGGTACCGTAAACTGACAACCTTCCCGGAAGCGGCTACAGCCATAGGCCGTTTTGCCTTTGAGCATTTGCCCCTGGCTGCACTTGGGGCAGATCATGACCATCGGCTTTTGCTCTTTGGGCTCCGCCTTTTCCAGTTGAAGCGCATGGGTGGAGGATAAAGTAAACGCCGCGTCATACTTCTCGCCGGTGGCCTCATCCACAAATCCTTTCACCACCGGGCTTTTGCCCTTCTTTAGGAGCGACTGCACCTGTTTCTCCGTCAGGGGTTTTCCGCTGAACGTCATGGGCAGCCGGAACTGGCACCCTTCCCTAAAACGGGCGCAACCGTAGGCCTGGCTCCCCTTCAGGATGTGACCAGTGCCGCAGGCGGGGCAGTTCCCCAGACCAGCCGGAGCCGCCGGGGCGTTTAGGGGCTCTTTTTTCTTTTTTTCGCCTTTTCTGGCGGGCTCTTTCTCCGGTGCCTTGGCCGAAGCTTCTGCGGCGGGCTGCAAAGTAACGGTATGGTGGTCTTGCTTTACCTCCTGCACCATCTCCCAGACCAGTTGTTTCAACTCATGCAGGAAATCATCGGCCTTGAACTCCCCTCCCTCAATCTGCCGCAGTTTTTTCTCCCACTGCCCGGTCATCTCGGCAGACTTGAGCGTAGGGTTCTTGATTACCTGGATCAGATCAATGCCCATTTGGGTGGGCAGGATTTTCTTCTTCTCCTTCCGGATGTAGTTGCGCTTGAACAAGGTTTCAATGATGGCCGCGCGGGTGGAAGGCCGGCCTATCCCGTTTTCCTTGAGCGCCTCCTTGAGTTCATCGTCCTCTACCTGCTTACCGGCAGTTTCCATGGAGCGCAGCAACGTTGCCTCGGTAAAATCTTTGGGCGGACTGGTGGATTTACGTTCCAGCAGCGGCTCATGCGGCCCCCGTTCCCCCGCCTCAAAGTGAGGCAGCACGGCCAGTTCTTCTTCCTTCTCCTCGCCCTCCGCGGTTGGTTTGGCCGCCGGTTTAGGGGTTGTGGTATTTTCTTCGGGTCCGTAGACCACGCGCCAGCCGGGCTCCAGAATTTGCTTCCCTTTCGCCCGGAACGCATGCTGTGCCGCCTCCCCGTTTACCACGGTGTTGCTCACAATACAATCTGGGTAGAAGGCCGCAATGAAACGTTTGGTCACAATGTCAAACACCTTGGCCTCCGTTCCGTAAAGGCTGCGGGCATCTGTGCCGGTGGGAATAATGGCGTGGTGGTCAGTTACTTTATTATTGTTGAACACCTTCGCCGATTTCCTGATTTTCTTGCCCAGCAGTTCCTGCGTGAGGTGCTGGTACTGGTGCAGGCCGCTTAAAATGCCGGGGATCTTGGGGTAAATATCATCGGGTAGGAAAGTGGTATCTACCCGGGGGTAACTGACTACCTTCTTCTCGTAGAGACTCTGCACGGTCTTCAACGTCTCATCTGCTGACAGACCGAACTTGTTGTTGCACTCCACCTGCAAAGAGGTAAGGTCAAAGAGACGCGGGGCACTCTCGGTGCCGCGTTTGGTTTCCACGTCCTTGATCTCAAACTCGGCGGGTTTGATCTGCTCCAGTACCGCCTGGGCTTTGGCTTCGTCTTTAAAGCGACCCGAGGTGCTGCTGAAGGTTACTTCCCGGTAAACCGTTTTCAGTTCCCAGAACGGTTCAGACTTAAAGTTGAGGATCTCCAGGTGCCGGTGCACAATCATGGCCAGGGTAGGCGTTTGCACCCGGCCCAAAGAGAGCAGTTGCCTTCCCTGGGCGTATTTCAAGGTAAACAGCCGGGTGGCATTAATTCCCAGCAACCAGTCCCCAATGGCACGGCTTTTACCGGCGTGGTAGAGCTGGTCAAACTCTTTTCCCTCCCGCAGTTGGGCAAATCCCTGCCGGATGGCTTCCTCCGTGAGCGAAGAAATCCAGAGGCGCTTAAAGGGTTTGCGGTACTTGGCCTGGTGCAAAACCCACCGCTGAATGACCTCGCCCTCCTGCCCCGCATCACCGCAGTTAATCACTTCCTCGGCGGTCTCCAGCAGCTTTTTAATCACGTTGAACTGCTGTTCTACCCCTTTGTTGCCAATGAGTTTAATGTCAAAGCGGTCTGGCACCAGCGGCAGGTCTGGCAGGTGCCACCGCTTCCAGTGGGGGTTATAGTCATCTGGTTCGCAGAGCTGGCAAAAGTGCCCGAAGGTCCAGGTAACCTGGTATCCGTTTCCCTCATAAAAGCCGTCGCGCTTGGTTTTGGCACCAAGGACTTGGGCAATTTCACGGGCTACACTTGGTTTTTCGGCGATGCAGAGTTTCAAGGCTATGTAAAGGAAAGCAGGTAAAAAACGAACCCCAAAGGTACGCAAAACCGAGGGCTTTGCCCAACGCAAACCTCGGCCGCCACATATATAACATTACCTATATTATAAAATTTCCTCACTGAAAAAGCGGTTTACTTTAGCAATTATTTATCAAACACTTATACTCCTTAATCGCTTTCTCAAGCCCAGAGGCGCTTCCACACATTTTAGTATTTCTACTTAACCATGCCAAAATGCCCCCGTATATAATAGCCGGTGCCTTTGGTGGCATCAGGAGAAACCATCATTCACCTTAAACTAAAAAACAACTATGAGAAATCACGGAAATTCAGGGTACGATACCTTTAACACGTATCGTTCTGGACATGAAAACACCAATCGTAGTGAATGGGGCAGCTTAGGTAACCGTACCGAAGGGCATGGCGATAAAGACTATCAATCGTATGGCGGTAGCATGAACCGCGGCAATACCGGAGACCGGGGCGAAAGCAATTTCAGCAGCCGTGGTTCTGTGTTCAGTGGCAACAACGGCGACAGATCAGAAAGCCACTACAGCAGCCAAGGTTCTAACTACGGCGGAAACCAATACCGTTCAGGAAACCAGAGCGGCAACCAAGACAGCCGCGGCATGAGCGGCGGACAATACGGAAACTCTAGCGGCTGGAGCGGCCATTCCATGCAAGGTAACTCTATGCAGGGCAACTCCATGCAAAACAGAGGCGGCTCCTTCAACCAGGGAAGCTCTAACTATGGCTCTTCTATGGGCAGCGGTTACGGTTCTTCTATGAGCGGTCAGAACAGCATGAACACCGGTGGTTATGGTGCTTATGGCTCCGGCTCTAACCAAGGTTCATCCAACTATGGCTCTTCTAACAACTATGGCTCACGCGGAGGTTCTTCGTACGGGCAGAGTGGTTCTTCCAACACAGGAGGCTCTTCTTCTAACATAGGTACATATGGCGGTGCCCGTTCTGGCTATGCCGGCTCTTCTTCCGGCAATACGTCTGGCGGCGCTATGGACAGAGGCAATGCTTACAGCAATTACGGCGATTCAAATGACTACAGAGGATCAAACTCAGGCTACGGCTCTTCCAACTACGGAAGCTCCCGCGGCGGACAATCTTCCGGCTCCTCCAATTACGGAGGATCTTATGGCCACAGCGGGTCTTCGTATGGGAACAATTCCGAGTCTTCTTATGGGCAGTCTTCCAGAGGCGGTTCTGGATACGGAATGAGTTCTGGAATGGGCGGCGGTTCCAACTCCTGGAACAATGACCGTAACTCCAGCGGCTCCGGTAACATGTACGGCACCAACAACCAAAGCAGCAACCGCGGCATGGGCGGCTGGATGAACAACGACAATGACCAAGACCATGCCCGCTACAGCCACGGCAACGCCATGGAGAACCGTTATTCAGATGACTACAGCCATCCTAACAACGGCAACAGCCGCCAGAGCGGAGTGGGCGGCCATTATGACCAAGACCGCTATTCGCAAAACAGAAGCCATGAGCACAATAATGATGAAGACCAGGGCTTCTTTGAGAGAATAGGAAACGGTATCAAAGATGCCTGGAACAGCATTGCCGGCGACGATGATTATGATACCAACAACAACCGCCGTAATTCTGCCGGCGGGCCTCCTTACAACTACGGTTCCGGCTCTAACAATGCCGGCTGGTAATTTTCCTCCTTTGGAACCAAAAAGCCCCACCAAACGGTGGGGCTTTTTGTAAACAACTAAACCTACAATGAGCTCTTTCGGCTATTGCATACCGTAGATGTGCTCGTATCTCTTCATCACATTGGTGGTCTGCACGTTCAGGTCACGCAGAATTCCTTCTCTGATGTCGTACACCAGGCCGTACAGTTGTGGCGGCTCCTCCTCTTTAAGGGCGTTCTGAATGATAGAAGTTTTTGACAGGTTAATCACCTGCTCTATCACGTTTAGTTCCACCAGTCTACGGAAACGCTGTTCCTCATCTGTAATGAAGTTGAACTCATCTTCATGTAAACGGATCACGTCTTTGATGTTGGTGAGCCAGTTGTCAATGAGGCCGAACTGTTTGTCGCTCATGGCGGCGGCAACGCCTCCGCAACCGTAGTGCCCTACTACCATGATGTGCTTCACTTTTAACACCTCCACGGCGTACTGCAACACAGAAAGCAGGTTGGCGTCTGTATGCACTACCATGTTGGCAATGTTCCGGTGCACAAACATCTCGCCGGGGGCAGTACCGGAGATTTGGCTGGCAGGCACACGGCTGTCTGAACAACCAATGAACAGGTATTTAGGAGCCTGGCCTTTGGCAGAACGCTCAAAGAACTCAGGGTCGTCTTCCCGCTTTTTCTCTACCCAGTTGCGGTTTCCTTCAAAAATACGCTGCATGTCTGGGTGCACAGGTCTATTATTATTCTGGTTTTCCATGTTAAGTTTTAATTAATGATTAGTGCATGTCAATGGTAGAGACAGAGGGGATATCGCGCAAAGTGAGCCGAATATCTTTCTCTTTGGCTACGGTTTTAAAATTCTCGATGGCTTCCAGCACATCGTAATCTATGTAAGTAGACTGAGAGCCGTCAATGACTACGTCACTGTTCTCTGGCAGATGTTCTAAGGTAAGCGCCACGCTGGCCTTGTTCAGGAACGTAACGTTCTCGCTCAGTTTAATGTGAATGGTTTCCTGCCCGTTGGAGCTGTCCCGCTTGAAGAAGTACGGCGACTTGTAGTTTGCTTTCAGGATGTAGAACACACCCACTACCAACCCGATGGAGATACCTTTAAGCAAGTCTGTGAAGAGAATGGCTACAATGGTGATGATGAAAGGCAGGAACTGGTCTAACCCTAATTTCCACTGGGTTTTGTAGAGGGCCGGCTTTGTCAATTTAAAACCTACCACCAATAATACGGCGGCCAAAGCGGCCAAAGGCACCAGACGCAGCACACTGGTCAGGAACAAAATACTCAGCAACAGAAACACACCGTGAAAGAAGCTGGACATTTTAGACTGCGCACCCGCATTAAGGTTGGCAGAGCTCCTTACAATTACAGCCGTGAGAGGAATACCCCCAATCAAACCACTAACCATGTTCCCTACCCCTTGCGCTTTTAATTCTCTGTTGTTAGGGGTGCGGCGTTTATGCGGATCAAGTTTGTCAACCGCTTCCACACTCAATAAACTCTCTAAGCTAGCCACAATGGCCAGGGTTGCTCCAATCACATACACATCTGGGTTAGTGAAGGCAGACCAGTCTGGGAAACGGAGCTCGTTAAACAAAGCGGCTGCGCTGGTAATGTCTGGCAACTGTACCAAGTGCGTGTCTGCAATAGTGAAGACAGGCATAGAGTTCTGGAACAGCAGGTTCAAGCCAATGGAAACTAGTACCGCAATCAAAGCCCCAGGAATCAGTTTAAATACCTTGATGCGCTGCATGAACGGACGGTCCCAGAGAACCAGGATGGCCAGCGAAACAATACCTACTATCAATGAACCTACCTGCAGCTTATTACTGAAGGCATAGGCAATTTCTGAGAAGGTATTGCGGCCGTCTGGCTGGAAGAAATCCATATCGCCCAGGAAGTCTTCGTCAGCGCCCAGGAAGTGAGGAATCTGTTTCAGGATAAGGATGAGACCAATGGCGGCCAGCATTCCTTTAATAACCGATGAGGGGAAATATAGGCCAATGATACCCGCCTTGAGGTAACCTAACGCTATCTGGAGAACACCGCAAATAACCACGGCCAGCAAGAAGACCTCATAGCTGCCCAGTTGGGTGATCCCGTTTAGAACAATAACTGTTAAACCCGCGGCCGGACCGCTCACGCTCAAATGGGAGCCGCTCAGCCAAGATACTACTAAACCACCCGTTACCCCCGCAATAAGCCCGGCGAAGAGCGGTGCCCCTGAGGCCAGTGAAATTCCCAGACACAAGGGCAAAGCCACCAGGAAGACCACTAAGCCGGCAGAAAGGTCTTTTCCGACGTTATCAAATAACCCTTTTTCTTTCATACGATTCACACTTTTTGATTTACCAACCTGGCAAACCTTATCTCAGTTTATTAGAATGTTACAGTGTAAAAGTCAAGAAAGAGTATTAAGACCGAATTAAAACGACATTAAAATTTGATTAAAAACAACTTAAGGTCGATTTTCCTCTCTGCCTACAATTATGTGGTTTAGGCTTAATTACGGAAAAAGAGCCGCTAAACAGGTTATTAAAGAAAGAATGGGGCCACTTTCCTGGCTTCCGCAATTGCGGCCCTGTTCTGTTCTAAAGTGGCCTTGCGTTCCACCTGTTCCTGTTGGGCCGAAGGGCGTTTAGGGGCTGTTTTTGGAAAAACAGCCCCTAAACGCCCTTCTATATTAAAAGCACGTGGAGCCAGTCTACAACAGATACGTCACCATCAATTTAGGCAGCGTGATGGTGACCTGAGTTCCCTTATGCAGGATGGAGTTCACTTCTATAGAACCTTTGTGCAACTGAACGATCTTCTCCGCCAGAGGTAAACCAATGCCGTGCCCCGAAATATCACGCACGCTCTCGGCCCGGAAGAACGGCACAAACACCTTGCGCACATCTTCCGGCGACATGCCTATGCCATGGTCCTGCACGCGCAGCACCAGTGACTTTGGCTGCACCTCAATACTCGCTGATACCATTGGGTTACCGGCCGAAAATTTATAGGCGTTCTCCAACACGTTCACCGTCGCAATCAGCAGCAGTGCCTCGTTCCCCCGCACCACTAGTTCTTTGTCATCTTCGGGGAGGTTCACGAAGTCTACCTCCAATAACATTTTAGGCTGACGTTTACGGGCTTCGGCGCAGGCCTGCCACACCAGCTCGTCCAGGCGCAGGTTGGTCATGGGCACTTTGGAGGAATCTGCGCTGGCTTGCACCATTTGCAGCAACCCATTGGAAAGTTGAGCCAGCAGAAGGGCATCTTCCAAAGTGGACTTGAGCACCCGCTCGTACTCCTCAGGCTGGCGCTTGTTCATGAGGGCCACCTGTAACTCACCTATCATGGCGGTGAGGGGTGTGCGCAGCTCATGCGAAGCATTGGACACAAAGGTTTTCTGGGCTTCAAAGGCTGTCTCCAACCGGTTTAACAGGTTGTTGAAGGTTTGGGCCAGCAGGGCTACCTCATCCTCGCCGTCGGCTTGGGTAAGGCGGGTGTGCAGGTCAGAGGCGTTGATTTTCTCCACTTCAGACACCACCCGAAGAAAAGGTTTGAGGGCGGCTCTGGAGAATGCCATTCCGCTCAGCACTACCGTTACCAGCGCCAGCACAAAGCCGGTAATGAGCAGGGTGCGCAGGTGCTGCAGTTTGTTGAGGTTGTACAAGTCAATGGAAGACGCAAACACAAAGTACACCTGGTTGCGGTGCAGGTACTGAATGCCTACTGTCTGCCGGTCTCCTTGCTCCGCGTGCACCGTTCCCTTTTCCTGCATCTGCTTGAGCAGAGAGGCCGGAATCTTCACTTCTTCTTCGCCGTCTGAGAAGACAAGTCGGTGCTGCCGGTCATACACCCGCACCGCCTCGCGGGGAAGCATCTGGAAATACAGCCGCTGGTCCAGGGCATGCTGCTGTTGGCTCACCGTGTCGGCGTCCAGCACGTAATGTGCCGTGGCGAAGGCCCGGTTCAGAATACGCCCATAGAAATCATTCTTGCGGTACAGCGAGCTGAAGTAATAGACCGAAATGGAGAAAAAAAGCAGTATACCGGTAAAAATACCGGTGAACTGCAGCGTGAGTCTGGTTTTTATTTTCATTTCTCCTCCATCTCCTTCAGTACATAGCCCATTCCCACCAAGGTATGGATCAGTTTGGGCGAGAAATCTTTATCAATTTTTTTCCGGAGGAAGTTGATGTAGACGTCAATGACGTTGCTGCCGGTGTCAAAAGAGGTTTCCCAAACCTGCTCTATGATGTCTACCCGCGAAACCACGCGTTCTTTGTTGCGCAAGAGGTATTGCAACAGGGCAAATTCGCGGGCGGTAAGGGAGATGGGCACGCCGTTGCGGTGCACGGTCTTCTTCTGCACGTCCAACTCCAGGTCGGCCACTTTGAGCACCTCAGTACCTACACTCTCCTGCGACCGCCGCGTAAGCGCCCTTATTCTGGCAAGCAACTCCTGAAACTCAAAGGGCTTGACCAGGTAGTCATCGGCCCCGGAGTCCAGCCCCAGAATTTTGTCTTCGGTGCTGCCCAGGGCGGTGAGCATGAGTATGGGCACTGCTATGTTTTGCTGCCGGATGAGTTTGCACACCTCCACCCCGTTCATGCGGGGCAGGATCACGTCCAAAATAACCAGATCATACTCATTATCTATCGCCAGTTTGGCACCGTAGAACCCGTCATAGGCCTGCTCCACGTCATACATCTGCTCTTCCAGCCCTTTCTTGATGAATGCGCTTACTTTGGGTTCGTCTTCAATGAGCAGTATTTTCATGGTCTACAGAGGGGAACGGTGCGGGAAGCAAAAATAGGGAGAAATGATATGTCTCCTAGAAATTTAGCGCCTACTGCTTCTTTGAAACCATGTATGTTACGGCAAAAGTGGCATTTCATGCGTTTAGGGGCTGTTTTTGGAAAAACAGCCCCTAAACGCGGTCTACATCAATCTTACTATTATCTACAGTTCCGGTGCGGTGCTGGCCAGGTTACGGTAGTTGGTGGCGCTACGCTGGCCCATGAAATAGATCAGGATCCCGATGATGGTGCAGGAAGTCATCACCCCTACCATGGGTAGCGCCGTGTTATTGTGCAGCACACTCACCGCCCCCGACACCAAAGCCCCTATTCCCATTCTGAAGCTTCCGCCCAACGCCGAGGCACTCCCAGCAAACTTGGAGAAAGGAGCCAATGACAAAGCCGAGGCGTTGGGCGCCGTGAGCCCCTGCCCCAGCAGAAACAGGAACAACACCACAATCAATCCGGTTTTGCCATACCAGCCCGCGTACACGCCTGTCACCATGAGCGCGCCCACCACCGTTTGGAACACCAGCCCCATTTTGATGATCTGGTCGCTTCTCAGCTTCTTGAGTAACAGGTGGTTGAACTGAGGTGAGCCGATCATGGCAATGGACAACACCGCGAAAATCCAGCCGTATTCCTGCTCGCTCACCTTATAGATGTTCATGAACACGTCTGGCGAGCCCGAGATGTATGCGAACGGGGCCGCCGAGGCAATACCGCCCACCAAGGTGTACACCAGAAACTGAGGATTGCGCAGCACCGTGAGGAAGTTACCCAGCACCGCCCTAGGCTTGAGCGACATGGTAGGATCTGGCCCTTTCCCCTGGGGCAGGGCGAACAGAATGCCCACCAAGATGAAAAGGGTGATTGCGGCCAGCACGTAGAAAACCGAGTGCCAGCCGAAAGCCGCCGTCATGTACCCGCCCACGGTGGGCGCAATCATGGGCGACACGGCAATTACCAGAATAAGCCAGGAGAACACCTTGGCCGTTTCAGTGACCGGGAAAAGGTCCCGCACCAGTGCCTGCCCCGCCACCATTCCGGCGCAGCCGCCTACGGCCTGCAGAAAGCGCATGGCAATGAGCATGTCTGAGGAGTGGGCTAGGGCACAGCCAATGGAAGCCACAATGTACACCCCCAGCCCCGCGTACAGCGGATATTTTCTCCCGAAGCGGTCCAGCAACGGCCCATACAGCAACTGTCCCGCCGAAATCCCAATCAGGTAGGCGGTGAGCGAAAGCTGCACTTTGGAGATGGTGGTGTTGAGGTCTTCGGCAATGGCCGGAAACCCGGGTAAATACATGTCAATGGAGAAAGGGCTAATGGTGGAAAGAGAGCCCAGAATAAGGATAATGATAAAATATTGTTTACGCGTCATCATAACTGTCAGCCAAATTCGGCAAAGGTACGCTTCTACGGGGGCCGAAGCCTGATAAACTGCACCCCAGCCTGGTACCCTTCATGAAACTAAGCTCTATAGTACGCGATTAAATCCCAGAAGGCCGGCTGTTTTGGCCCTGTTTCTGGAAAAACGGCCGCTAAACGCAAATCCCTAGAAGAAAGCGCCCCATTTCTGGCAAGGGCCCGGGCAGGCTTGGGCCGCTGTCATTAAAAGAAACGGCGGAGAGCGCTTTCCCAAGCACTTTCCGCCGCCAAAGATTCTCTCTTGTTGAGGCTTTATTTACCGTTCTGATACATGAGTTGGTAGTATTCATCTGCCATGCGCTCAGACCCAAAATACGCCACCACGTCTTGCATGCTCTGTTTCATAATGTTCACCCACTTCTTCCGGTCATGGTAGTAGGTAGGGATGATCTCCGTCTCCAGAATCTGCATCATGTTGGTGTAGTCCACCTTGTCCTGCTCATAGTCTGGGAGGGTAGTGTCTACAATGGGGAACAGGAAGCTGTTTTGCCCGTGCCGGCCAAACTCCGGAATCCAGCCGTCTTGTACCGAGAAGTTGATGGCCCCGTTCATGGCGGCGGTCATGCCACTGGTCCCTGAGGCTTCCCTGGGTCGGCGTGGGGTGTTGAGCCAGATATCGGCGCCCTGCTTCAGCTTGGCAGATAGATCCAGCTCATAGCCGGTGAGTACCGCCACGTTGTTCTTCTGGTGCGAAATCTCAATGAGTTTGTTGAAGATACTGATGGCGCCGTAGTCAAACGGATAGGGTTTACCCGCCCAAATCACCTGCACGGGCTGCTCAGAATGGTTGATGAGCTCAAAGAACCGGTGCAGGTCATAGAGCAACAGATCGGCGCGTTTGTAGGCGGCAAAGCGGCGGGCCCAAACAATGGTGAGCACATCGGTCCGGAAGAGCTTGCCGGTTTGGTCGGCCACTAGCTCAAACAGGGGCTTCTTCATCTCGGCCTTGTAACGCAGGAGACCTTCGTCGTCATTGGCCTCCAGCAGTTGCCGCAGCCTGGGGTTTTGCCAGTAAGAGATGTTCTGCGAGTTGGTGATGGATTTGATCTCACAGATGCCCTCGTTGCCGTGCCACATCTCCCTGGACACCTCGCCGTGCAGCTTAGAAACCCCGTTGGCGACTTTAGAGAGGCGCAGGGCCGTTAAGGTGTAGTTGAGCGACGGGCCGTATACCCCACTGATCTGGCGCGCCTCCTCCACGGGCAAAGTTCCGAAGAAGGACATTTTGGCCAGCAGATCTACGTCATGCTCTTCATTGCCGGCTTTCTCCGGGGTGTGGGTGGTAAACACCAGGCGTTTCTTCACCTCGTGCACATCACGGTATTTGTCAAAAAGATGGAAGACCATGGGCAGCGCGTGCGCTTCGTTCATGTGGTAAATAGCCGCGCCTCCCAAGGTTTCCACCACTTTAGTGCCCCCAATGCCCAAGACAATGCTCTGGGCGATGCGGGTGGGCAGTTCAGGGTCATATAGGCGGTGGGTGATGGTCCGGCTCAGGTAATCGTTCTCCGGAATATCTGTGGTGAGGAAGTACATGGGCACCGTCCCGAAGGTATCGGCGGGCAGCACCAGCGCCTTCACCCATACAGGGTTGTTATGGATGTTGACCTGCACCATAATGCCCGTGTCTTCCAGAAAAGAGTAGTATTTCTTCTGGAACTGCACCGCCATGAATTGGTCATCGTTGCGCACCTGGTCATAGTAGCCGTGCCGCCAAAGAATGCCAATGCCAATCATGTTCTGCCGCAGCTCGTAGGCGCTGCGCATGTGCGAACCCGCCAGATACCCTAGCCCGCCCGAGTAAATCTTAAGCGCCTGATGGATGCCAAACTCCATGCTGAAGTACGCCACGCGCTCACTGTATTTCTCATTGATGGTATACGGATGATACCATTTGCTGTAGTTCCCCATAGAAAAGTAACGCTGATCGTTTAAAAATTGATTACAAAACCCACCCGGTCACCCAGACTGGAGCAGGCTCCTAAAGCATCGTATTAATACTAGGCAATATTCGGTTCTGTTGCAAACCCGCGCGTATATAAACGCTTCACAAGATGCACTTTAGGCATCACAGCCTCTTTTCTGCCGCCGCCTCTCTCTCCATGACTTGTCCTTCACGTTTTCAATTGATTCCGTTTAGGGGCTCTTTTTGGAAAAACAGCCCCTAAACACATTTCCGCGCCTACGGTTGCAAACAGGTTAAGATTGGTTCAGTTACAGGATATGTAGGTTCAGCAGCAGAACTCCACAGCGCAGGTTCCTGGGCATGCACCTACATGGCATCGGCGTTTAGGGGCCGTTTTTGGAAAAACAGCCCCTAAACGCCGATGCACTCCAGCAAAAGCTTCCGCTAGATCAATAAAAATTAGGACAGATGGTCTGTTACCGCCCGAAGTCATCCTGCACACGCACGATGTCGTCCTCATTGGAAGGATTGGCTGCGTCTGTGTGCTGCCAGATTTCGGCCAGAACGCCCCACTCTTCCAGGCCCACCAGGCGGTGGCGCTCCGATTGCCGCAAGGTGATGAGGGCGCCTGGCTCCAGCCGCTGCAGTTCGCCTTCCTCATCGGTGGGGCTGGTTACTACGCCCACTTTGCCTTTCACCACTTTCCAAATCTCGGCGCGGCGGTGGTGGTATTGCCAAGACAGTCTTTTCTCTGGGGCCACCACCAGAATCTTGGGGCTCAACTTGCCGGAGATTTTCAACTCCTCCACGGAGATGCCGTCAAAATATGTATTGGCGAACTCTTGGGCCTGGGCCTCATCAATGACAAAGAAACCGCCCCAGGGCCGGGTCTGGTCCTGGCTGGCAATGGTAAAACCCTTCGCCGTCAGTTCCTGCTCTATCTCTTTGAAAAGTGTTTGTTTTTGATCTTGGGTAGACATAGAAAATTCAATGCGTTAGAAGTAATCCGGCAATTTAGCAGAGCTACCTGAATTTCCCAGCATTCCCGCTCCAGTTTGGTGAAGGAGCAAGGCTGAATTGCCTACACACCAATCCAACCTGCTCCTTTACACTAAGACCAACAAACAAAAATCCTATACCATATCCTTTCCCAACACAGGCAACTACTACAAATGATGCAAATTAAAATTTAACCATCTTTACTTTTAGAAAAATCTATTTGCTGCTACACCGCCACAGCATCTTCAAAACCACGCTATAGGCATTGATTTTTAGAAAAACACCAAAACAACAATACATAATCTCCTAAAGAACAGATGTTTAACAAATAAAACACACGATTAACTTACCAAAAAAGCAGCAAACAGATGTATCTCTTCCTTCCTTTCAAAAGTGTTCTGAGCAGAAATATAGGATAAAGTGATATTAAGTTGTTTGAAGAATGAAATTTATAACTTAATACAATAAGTTATATTTGCATTAAACATTACAGCACCAAACCAAAGAAGCTTACATGGGAAATATTTACATTTCAAGCTTTAACCCTGAAGACTCCCTTACAAGGGAAGATCTTTTAATTAATTTGTTGGAAGTGCTCCATTCTGACAGGTATGAGCGAGGCGAAGGCGTGGAAGAGGTTTTGTCTATCACGGACCAGTACCGGAAGCTGCTGACGGACCGGCTTTCCCCTGAGGACACCGAAGGATACCAGTGCATTCTCTGGAACCTTGATTCGCTCCACCAGGAGGCCAACAACATGCTGCACAATCCCAACCATGATTTGTTTCTTTACCTGAAGGCTTACCATACCCTGAGAGACAATTTGCAGAACATGTTCCCCTCGTGCCAAATGATAGCCATGTAGCAGCCACCCGGTTGTGCCTAATTTCTTGGCGCTGCTAACAGGTACAATTTCCCGCACACCCATTCGCTTTTTAAAGTCGCTCTAGGCTCCCCTTAGAAGCGGCTTTTTTATGTAGCCTTGTTTCCTCCTGGCTGGTGATCTGTACTCTTTGCCTGCCCACTCCTATCTTTGTTCTTTCATGGCTTTCCTAATGCAGCATCTCTCGTATAGGTATATAGAGCAAGACCCACTGTAGGCTTTTCGCCTCTATTAGGCAGCCCCTGACATAAGAAAAGAACAACATGACCATATTTGACCTCATTGGCAACACCCCGTTGGTGGAGCTCAGGAACATTCCCCCTACCCCCAAGGTGAAAATCTACGCCAAATTGGAGGGCCAGAACCCAGCCGGAAGCGTGAAAGACCGCCCTGCTTACCACATGATCAAGAGCGCCTTGGAACGGGGCGACATCAAAGTGGGCGACCGCTTGGTGGAGGCCACCAGCGGGAACACCGGCATTGCCCTGGCCATGGCGGCGCAGGCGCTGGGGCTGAAGATCACCCTCATTATGCCCGACAACTCTACCGCTGAGCGGGTCAAAGCCATGGAGGCCTACGGCGCTGACCTCATTCTTACCCCTGCGGCCAAAACCATAGAGTACTCCCGGGAACTGGCCGATGAGATGGCGGCCAACCAAGGCTACTACCTGCTTAACCAGTTTTCCAACCCTGACAACTATCTGGCGCACTACAACAGCACCGGTCCCGAGATCTGGAAAGACACCCAAGGTAAGATTACGCACTTTGTCTCAGCCATGGGCACAACGGGCACTATTATGGGCGTTTCCAGGTACCTGAAGGAACAAAACGCCAGGGTGCAGATTGTGGGCACCCAACCCACGCAAGGCTCCAATATACCGGGCATCCGGCGTTGGTCGCCGGAGTTCCTGCCGAAGATATACGAACCGGAGCGTGTAGACCGCATCATGGACGTGAGCGATCTGGAGGCCACCGCCATGACCCGCCGACTAGCCTTGGAGGAAGGAATTTTAGCTGGCATGAGCTCCGGGGGCGCCTTACACGCCAGCCTTCGGTTAGCCCAAGAGTTGGAGGAAGGAGTCATCGTGTTTATCGCCTGTGACCGCGGAGACCGTTATTTGAGCACCAATCTCTTCGGCAAGGACAATCAGGTTTAATGACCCATTTCTGTTTTAGCCCTTTTTTCAGAAAAAGAGCCCCTAAACACCCTGTCCACAAATCCTCACTCTTTTGATTAAGCGCTACATGCCAAACGAACTTCCTACACTTCTTCAGGCTACGTTTCCACAACTGGAGCCAACCTTGCTGCTGGAAATTGCGCGGGAGGGAAAGGTAAAACAGCTGGAACCCGGACAAGAAGTTCTCCGGACTGGCCAGTACTTGCCATCCAATATTTTGGTATTGAACGGGCTGGTGAAAGTGTACCGTCAGGATGAAGAGGGAAATGAATTTCTGCTGTACTACCTGGAGGGCGGCAACGCCTGCGCCCTTTCCCTCATGTGCACCGCCAGAAATGAACAAAGCCAGGTCATGGCCAAAGCCGTCACGGCGTCTGAGTTATTGCTGATTCCGGCGCAGGTTTCTGAGCAGTGGCTGGCCAGGTACCGTAGCTGGCACAACTTCGTGATTGCATCTTACCGGGAACGGTTCGATGAGCTGCTGCAAACTTTTGACAGCATTGTGTTCAAAGGCTTAGACGAGCGGCTGGTCTTCTACCTGAAACGCCACCTGAAAGCAGTGGGCCCGCAGGTGCGCCTCTCCCACCAACAGATCGCCGAAGAACTGAACAGCTCCCGCGAGGTCATCTCCAGGCTATTGAAAAAGCTGGAACAGAAGGGCGCCGTGCTCCTTCACCGCAACTCCATTGAGATCTTGGACCTGGAAGACCTTTAACTTCAGCATTTCTTTTAGTGCCTACGGGATTAAATTTTGCTCTAACCTTAATGTTTATTTACGTGACAAAAGTCACTGAACCCCCTCTGCCTTCTCCCTACTTTTGCTTTGCACTTAGCCCAAACGGTTAAAGGCTAACGCTGAATCTACGGTTCATCTATGTAAATCGTGAAGAAGCAATACTTTTTATGAATAATAAAAGCTGATCACCCTGTGGAGAAATATACTTCTTCATTTTAATCTGAGACTATGTTAGAAATACTTCGCCAGCCTTGGCCCTGGTATGTTTCTGGGGCTGTCATTGCCCTGGTCATGATTTTGCTCCTGTTCTTCGGGAAATCGTTTGGGTTTTCGTCTAATTTCAGGACCATCTGCGCCGCCTGTGGGGCCGGCAAACACGTTCCGCTTTTTGACTTTAACTGGAAAACTCAGATCTGGAACCTCTTGTTTCTGGTGGGCGCTGTTCTGGGCGGCGCTATATCCTCTACGGTTATCGCTTCTGACCAAGCGGTGCAAATCTCACAAGCCACTATTCAGGATTTACAGGCACTTGGCTTTGCTCCGCCGCAAGGGCTGCAGCCCGATGAGTTATTTGGTTTAGAAACGATCTTCCACCTCAAGAATATTTGGATCATGCTGGGCGGGGGCTTCCTCATCGGGTTCGGGACGAGATATGCCGGGGGCTGCACATCGGGGCACGCTATCAGCGGCTTGTCTGACCTGCAGTGGCCTTCGCTGGTGGCGGTCATTGGGTTCTTTGTAGGTGGTCTTATCATGACGCACCTGCTCTTCCCGCTTATTTTTTAAGGTATCAATTTTCAGCAGCTAAAACTGTAATCTATGCAAGGAATCAAATATATCTTAATCGGGATCCTCTTCGGGATAGTGATGAGCAAGTCTGAGGCGATCTCATGGTACCGCATCCAGGAGATGTTCCGGTTCCAGTCGTTCCACATGTATGGCATTATTGGCACCGCGGTGATGCTGGGCACTTTGGCGGTTTGGCTGATCAAGAAGTACAGGGTACGTGATTCTCAAGGCAATCTTATTAGCTTTCCTCCCAAAGAGAAGTCGGTGCCCCGCTATTTGCTGGGAGGAATCATTTTTGGTTTGGGCTGGGCTTTGGTGGGCGCGTGCCCCGGCCCTTTGTTTGTGAACCTGGGGGCTGGGTACTGGTCAATTTTGTTGGCTATTGCGGGGGCTTTGGCAGGCACTTATGTGTACGGTTTGCTGAGGAACAAGCTTCCCCATTAAGTATTCCGCGGCGTTTGCGTTTAGGGGCTGTTTTTGGAAAAACAGCCCCTAAACGCAAACGCCGCTAAACCAGCTCCTATATCTATTCAGCCTTTACTTAATCACCATGAACAAAAGCACTTTTTCCTTCCGGTCTATCCCGGGCTGGGCCTACACAGTAGCGTTGGTGGGAGTATTGTATTTAACCGGCCTTCATACTGAAGTTATTGGTCAGGTTCAGCGTCTTTTATTGGCAACAGGACTCAAAGAGGCGGAAGTGTCTGCCCCAGTCACTGCTGTTTCCTCAGACTCCGAGTCAGCGGCTTCCACTTCGTTTAAAAGAGCGGGCACTGGTTTTGAGATGGTGCGGCTAGACGGCACCCCGGTCAATTTTGAGAGCCTGCACGGGAAAGTGATATTCCTCAATGTATGGGCCACCTGGTGCCCGCCCTGCGTAGCGGAGATGCCCAATATTCAGAGCCTGTACGAAAAGGTAGGTTCAGAGAAGATTGCCTTTGTCATGCTCTCCGTAGATGAAGGCGGTCTGGCCAAGGTGCAGAAATATATTCAGAAGAAAGGCTATACCTTCCCGGTCTACTTACTTGCCAGCGCTATGCCGCAGGAGTTTGAAAGCGCTTCCATCCCCACCACCTTTATTATTTCCCCGGCCGGTAAAATTATGCACACGCAGGTTGGTTTAGCCCAATATGATACAGAGGAAGTGCGCAACTACCTTCTGAACTTAGCAAAATAGCCCTTTGTCCTTAAAGAGTGTAAATTTCCAATCGTATCCTTTAGCCTGTATCTTAAGCTATCAAACAACAAGCCCCGAGATTATTTGCTCTCGGGGCTTGTTGTTTGATAAGACTTATCCACCCTATCATTCCTGCCAATACCTGGAACTAAAGTGGGCTAGACAAATTAGTTATCGGTGCGGAAAGGGGAAGCCGGCAAGCCTTCTTTGTTGTATAAATTGGCCCCGTCTGGGTTATCGGCCCATGCGTAACGCACAAACTTGGGGGCAGTAACCTCATCGCTCCAGACCACCACTTTATCGCCCTCAATGCGGGCATTAGCCCAGACAAACTTCTTGTCGGCCCCGGCAATGGCAAACTGAGTGAGCTCCTCGCCATCTATGGAGACAAGCCCGCTCCCTACGTGGGCAAAGCTCAAGACGATCTTGTTTCCCTCAATCTTTGAGGATTGGTAAAGCGGACCAGAAGAAACAATTTTCTTATCGGCGTACACTAATTTCTGGGCAGCCAGCGCCAAGCGTTCCCCCACGTCTTTCTTGTTGTCTGGGTGAATGTCGTTCCACTCGCCTAGTTCTATGGTCACGGCCATGGCTGTGTTGGGCACCGCCAAAGTCTGCAGCGCCGCCTCCCGCATCAATGCCCAGTTGCTCTCAGACGGAAGGTAATTCACCTCCATAAAATTGGGAAGCTGTACATAGAGGAAAGGCAAATTGCCCTGCTGCCATTTGTTGCGCCAGTCAGCGATCAAGGCGGGCAACAGCTTTTTGTATTCAGTGGGGTTTCCGGCATTGCTTTCCCCTTGGTACCACAAAATTCCTTTAAGGGTGTAATCAGTAGCAGGAGCCACCATGGCGTTGTACAGGGCGGTAGGTTGGTTCTGGACATTGATTCCTCCTCCGGTTCCGGTACCTGGGCGGTAAACCTCCCCCACCTTATACTGCCACGTTCCTTTCAGGTCTAGGGTCTGCCCGTTCGCTTCCAGGTAATAAGGTTTGTCTGGGATAAAGCCCCCTTTGCCCCCATGGTTGATTACCCGCACCACAAAGAGGTTCTTACCAGGTTTGAGGGTGCCAGCCGGTAATGTGTATCTTCTCTGAGGGTATTGATACGTAGTGTTTCCCACCTGTTTTCCATTCACATATAAGGCATCTGCATCCACAATCCGGCCCAGAAAAGCCTTGGCCGGCATGCCCGCCATAGAGGCGGGTACCTCTATTTCTTTACGGTACCATACCACGCCGTTCAGGTCTTTTATGCCTTGGTCTTCCCAGTAGCCCGGAATATTGATGTTGCGCCATCCTTTGGGAGTGTAAGAAGGGGCAAACCATTTCACTGGTCCCGTAAGCCCTTTATCCTGCTCCACCTTTAGCCGGTTAGCGGCGGCAGCGGCCATCGCCTGGCGCTGGATAGGGTTTACATAACTGGTATCTCGGTTTTTATTGATGGTAGCCAGAATAGCCGGGAACTCCTTTAAGCCTTCCTCACTGGTCCAGGCTTCTATGGGCGTGCCTCCTACACTAGCGTTAATCAACCCAATGGGAATCTGATAACGCTCATAAAGTTTACGGGCGAAGAAATAGGCCACCGCCGAGAAATTATTGACATCCTGTGGATTGGCAGATTTCCAGGCGGATGGCGGCAGGTCCTGCGCAGGTCCTGCCAGATTGGTGGCAGTAGGTATCCAGAAATGACGAATCTGTGGGTAGTTCGCCGTGGCAATATCTTGGGCATACGTGATGTTGTGCAAAGACATCTGGTGCACCATATTGGATTGACCGGAGCACAAGAAAACATCACCTACTAAGACATCATTGACTTTGAGCTGATTGCTTGCCTTGATGTCTATGGTGTAGGGTCCTCCGGCCGGTAAGGGCGACAAGACCACTTTCCATTTCCCGTCGGCACCAGTAATGGCTTTGTAGCTTTTACCCTTGAAGCTTACAGTGACTTTCTCGCCGGGGGAAGCCCAACCCCAGATGTTAGTTTTGGCGTTGCGCTGCAATACCATTCCGTCACTGACGAGCTGGGGCAACCTCACCTGACTGAACGATTCCAGTTGGAACAAACACAGCAACACAAAGGCTAAACGCCTGATGCTTTCAGGTTGAATGATTCTCCTTGACATATTTTAGTTTATGGTGTACTTCAGAAACTCTACTCTAATATTACTATATTACTAACTCATGCTATCGGTTGCAAGCGCTATACTAGATACATCACCTACTTCTGTTTTAAAAAGTGTAATCAAAAATTATTTTTATTGAAACCGATTGCAATTATCACAAAAATATCATATTTTCAATTAATAAAACATAAAATATAGTTAATAAGCTTTCTTTCAGCGGCATTAAAAGGGTTGTAGGCAAGGAAGCTTCCATGAGCAAAACTGATAAAAGCATTGCCAATAGTTGCCGGTGAAAGGTGCTGAGTAGGCAGTGGTTAAGAGAACCAAGGAATACCCCCAATCACGAGTATTAGTTGATTATCCTTTTCAAATATTTTTTAACCATTAAAGCCAAAAAGATGAAAGCAAAAATTACGCTCTTAGCCCTTCTTCTTACCATCTTTTGCCAAGGACTACAAGCACAGATCCCCCTTGTGTATACCGTTGAGAATACCGGCGCCGGCTACACTCCACCTCCCCTGCCCTCCTTTGACCAACTACCTGCCATAGAACCCTTAACCGACCCTTTCATGTGGTCAGACGGGAGCGGACGCTCCACCAATTTCAAAGATTGGGCACGAAGGCGCAATGAAATAAGGGCAGAAATTGAACATTACGAAATAGGTAAAAAACCCACGCGACCTGAAACCATTACCGCTTCCTTCGCGCCCAGCACCAATGGCGGGGTTCTTACAGTGAACGTTACGGTAAATGGTCAGACCCTTACCTTAACATCACAGATTTCCCTGCCTGCGGGTAGTGGCCCTTTCCCCGCGGTTATTGGGATGAACAGCCCCACCGGCAGCCTCCCCTCTGATATCTTCACCAACCGGAACGTTGCCCGTATCACCTACAATCACAACCAGGTCACCACCTACTACGGGGCCTCCTTGTCAGATCCGTACTACCGCCTGTACCCCGATCAAAACCTTAGCAATGCCGGACAATACAGCGCCTGGGCCTGGGGCGTAAGCCGCCTCATAGATGGTTTGGAACTAGTTCAATCTACTTTGCCCATTGACTTGAAGCACCTGGCAGTAACCGGTTGCTCCTACGCAGGTAAAATGGCACTCTTCTCCGGAGCCCTAGATGAAAGGATTGCGCTTACCATTGCGCAGGAATCCGGTGGAGGTGGTGCTCCAGCCTGGAGAGTGTCAGAAACTTTAGGCAGCGTGGAAAAGTTAGGTGCCACTGACTACAACTGGTTTAAGGATGATATGCGCCAGTTTGCCGGCAGCAACGTTTCCAAACTGCCGCATGATCACCATGAATTAATGGCCATGATAGCTCCCAGAGCATTATTGGTGACGGGTAATACAGATTTTGAATGGTTAGCGAATCCCTCAGCGTATGTATCTGCCAGAGCCACCCACGAAGTGTATAAAACCTTAGGCATAGGAGACAGATTTGGTTTCTTTATAGATGGGGGGCACGGTCACTGTGCTATTCCTACGGGCCAACGCCCCGCTATTGAAGCCTTCGTTGAGAAGTTCCTCTTAGGTAATACCAGTGCCAATACCAATGTAATGGTACACCCTTACGCAGGAATTGATCACGAGCGCTGGTATAAGTGGTGGGGTACCGGAAAACCTGTTTTACCCGCAGAACCCCTTGGCAGGAGAATTTGGTTGGAAGCTGAATGCGCCACAGTAGGTTCAGACTGGAATACAGTAACGGACACAAATGCTGCCAATGGAAGCTACGTTACCGTTAAACCTGGTCTTAATAGTACCGCTGCGGCACCTTCCGGCGCAGGCGCTACCGTTGTATTCCCTTTTACAATTGACAGCGCAGCCACCTATAATTTTGTAGCCAGACTTAATGCACCCACCGCCAATGATGACAGTTACTGGATTAAAATAGACAATGGCCCTTTTGTAACCGTAAATGGACTTGCCACCTCTGGCTGGCAATGGGTAAGAGTATCTAGTGCCAATCTTAGTCCCGGGCAACACACCATTACCATTGCCTACCGCGAAGACGGAGCCCATTTAGATAAACTCTTGGTCACTACCTCCGGGGCTACAATCACAGGACTAGGATCACCGAGTATCAATTGCGGCCAAGCCCCTGCCATTACTCCTGGTCAGACATTTAAAGTTAGTGAATCAGCTGCCAACAATACGTCTATTGGCCATGTGCTGGCAACAGATCCTGATACGGCTACAGTGCTTCAACAATGGCAGATCACAGGTGGTACAGGGGCTTCCATATTTGCCATTGATGCCACTACCGGCCAATTAACTGTGGCAGACAATTCTTCGTTAGATTTTGAGTCCTCCACACGATCTTATACACTCAACGTAACCGTTACAGACGGATATTTCACAAGTGCCGCGAAAACTGTTACCATCAATCTGACCAACGCAAATGACAATGCTCCTGTTGTTTCCTCTGGCGTGAGCTTCTCGTTTAATGATGCCACCTGCAATGAATTGGGCGGCATCACTGCATCTGACGCCGACGACACCAATGAGCCAGGCTTCACCACTTTCCAGAACTGGCAAATTGTGGGAGGAACCGGAGCCGGTAAATTCACCATTGATTCTCAAACGGGCGTAGTTTCAATTGGTACATTGTCACATAGAGACCTAAACCAAAGTAGCTACACTTTATCTGTGGTAGTGAGTGACGGCCTTCATACAAGCAGCCCCCAAACAGTAATGGTCACACTTCCTGCCAAAGTCACGATCTGCCACAAAGGCCAGTTGATCACTATTTCTAAACTAGCCCTTGTTTCTCATTTACAACATGGTGATTGTGTTGGAGCCTGTGGAGATGGCTCAACAAATACACAGCGCCTTGCAGTTGCATCTGCACAAGCACTGCAGGATGATGCTGTACTAATATTCCCAAATCCTGCCATTGAAAACATCAATATTATGCTTGGGGCAAATAGCAGAAATATCCAAAAGATTCAGCTACTTGATCTTACCGGAAGGGTGGTTACAGAGACATTGGTGGGAGAGGCATCCATTGCCTCCATTCCTAGAAAAAATCTGCGCGCTGGTACTTACTTAATCCGTTTGCAAGGCGACACTGTTACTACTCAAAAAATAATAATTCAATAATTACCTCATTAGTCAAACAAAAAGGCGCGGATTAAGCGCCTTTTTGTTTGACTAATGAATTTAAATCTGAATAAATAAAAGTACAAAAAACAGCCCACTGCTTACCCAGAATACTAGAACGCTTAAGTCTGCATTGAGGCAAGAAGCCCTTTGGGTAATAGCTTTAGCCAAAGCGGAGGGCTATGCCATTATTCCTTCAACATCTTCAGGTCCAGCCCCAAATTTTTTGACTTCCAACTACGGCTGGAAGTCATTTGCTTTTAAGTCAATGATAAGTGACTGAAGAAAGTAGCGTTGGTTCTTGAGATGGAAGCTATTATTCTTGATACATTTACATTACGTGATGTCATACGGTGCTTTGTAATGTAATCAGGAAAACTGTTCCTTGCCATGAAGCTTACTCTCTACGCAATATTCTCTTTTTTCCTCTTGATTTCTATTCATGTCCAACACTGCCAACAACACCTTGATTGCTCCTGCCTAACCAGTTAGTCCATTGCAAAACAATAAACTCACCCACGTGAAAGTTTTTTTAAAATTCCGCTTTACACTTACTGCACTGTTAAGTATAGCAGTCATGGCCTGCTCTAAGATAAACCAGAACAAGAGTTCCTCCTCTTCTTCCCTTACGCAGTGGGTAGATCCTTATATAGGCACCAGCTTTCATGGGCATGTGTTCATGGGGGCCAATGTTCCCTTTGGAGCGGTGCAACTTGGGCCCACCAATATGTCACATGGTTGGGACTGGTGCTCTGGCTATCATTACTCAGATTCTACCATTGTGGGATTTGCCCACACCCATCTCAGCGGCACTGGCATTGGCGATTTAGGTGATATCCTGGTGATGCCTACCGTTGGAGAAGTGACCTTAGTACGTGGCAGTCTTAGCATCCCCAACAGCGGCTACTACTCTTTGTTCTCCCATGAAGAGGAACAAGCCAAACCAGGTTACTATGCTGTAAAGCTCAAGCGCTATAACATTAAGGCAGAACTGACAGCTACAGAACGGGTAGGTCTGCACCAATACACCTTTCCGCAGTCAGACCAGGCAAGTATTCTCTTTGACCTGAAAGAAGGAATTGGCTGGGATAACCCTACAGAAACCTATATAAAGCAAATCAATGACACTACGCTGGCGGGCTATCGTTTTTCAAATGGCTGGGCCAACGATCAGCGGGTATATTTCACCGCTGTCTTCTCTAAACCCATTGAAAAGTTTGAAAGCTTTCAGGTGTATGACACTGCCGCCACATCTCCAACGCCCGCCGGAAAAGGCACCCGCATTAAAGGCATCGCACGTTTTAAAACCAAGTCAGGCGAAAAAGTATTACTTAAAGTAGGGATCTCCCCGGTTAGTTCTGAAAATGCGCTGGCCAACATCCAGGCCGAAGTGCCGCACTGGAATTTTAACCAAATAGTACGCGAAGCAGACGACAACTGGAACAAGGAGTTGCAGAAGATCCGGATAGAAACTACTGACAAGGCCCAAGCCCGTACTTTTTATACCGCCTTATACCATACTATGATGGCTCCTTCTATCTTCAATGACCACAACGGAGACTACCGAGGAACAGATAAGAAAGTATATCCTAAAGCCAACTTCACCAACCTCACCACTTTTTCCCTCTGGGACACCTATCGGGCGGCGCACCCCTTGTATACAATCTTACAGGTAAACCGAGTGAATGACATGGTCAATTCTATGTTGGCCATTTACCAGCAACAGGGCAAACTGCCCGTCTGGCATTTGATGGGCAATGAAACGAACACGATGGTGGGTTACAGTGGCGTACCGGTAGTGGCAGATGCTATCATGAAAGGCTTTGACGGCTTTGACAAAAAACTAGCCTATGAAGCCATGAAAGCCACTGCCTTGGGCAATGAGTTTGGTCTAAGAAAAGTAAAGGAACTTGGTTTTATTCCCGCCGATGATGAAGTGGAGAGTGTAGCCAAAGGTTTAGAATATGCCATTAGTGATTGGTGCATTGCCTTGGTGGCAAAAAAACTGGGCAAGGAAGAAGACTACCAGTACTTCAGCACGCGTGGAAAGAACTATCAAAACTATTTTGATAAACAAACCCGCTTCATGCGCGGGAGAATTTCTCAGGACAGTTGGCGCACCCCCTTTGATCCCTTCAAATCTGAACACAGGAAAGACGACTATGCCGAAGGAAATTCTTGGCAGTACACCTGGCTGGTGCCCCAAGATGTGGAAGGCTTGGTAAATTTGATGGGTGGCCCTAAACCATTCGCCCTTAAGCTAGACTCACTGTTCAAGATCCAGGGAGATATGGGCGAAGGCGCTTCTAATGATATTACAGGCCTGATTGGTCAATATGCCCATGGAAATGAGCCCAGCCACCACATTACCTATCTGTACCTTTACGTTGGCCAACCTTGGAAGACTGCCGAGCATGTACGCTTCATTATGCAACATATGTACACAGACAAGCCAGATGGTATTATTGGCAACGAAGATGTGGGGCAAATGTCATCTTGGTACATTCTCTCAACGTTGGGATTTTATCCTGTTAATCCTGCCAATGGAGCCTATGTCTTTGGAAGTCCGGCGGTAAAACAAGCCGTCCTTCAATTACCCAACGGAAAAAAGCTGAAAATATCAGCCCCATTGAGTAGCCAGGAAAACATCTACATTCAAAGTGTCACCCTCAATGGCAAACCATATACTAAGACTTATATTCTGCACAAAGACTTGATGCAAGGCGGCACCTTATTTTTTGAAATGGGCAACAAACCCAGCGCTTCCTGGGGAGTTTCCAAGGAAGACTGGGCTACTTCAACGCCTGCTTATTAGCTTCTATCTACAAGAGAAGACCCACATTTAAATCGGGGTCTTTAACTTCAATTAAGCTGCTGTTTTTGAAGTATATCTTCTAGTTACTAGAGTTAAGCCCATTTCTTTTTGCCCCAATTTCCTATAGAAGAAAAACAATTTCCATTTTGCCACTTCAAACTGCTCTGAGATGTTGACAAAGTAATTGCTTTTCCTCATTCAAGTTGCCTCCTCACTAGATAGCTCATCTAGTAGCTGCCGAATTTTCCTAACTTGTTCTACATCTGCAATCATTTGTTCGAACTCAGACAAAGGACTATTGCCAGACATAGGCGGATAGTCTTTCTGGAAGACCATTTCTCCCTGCACCCGCCGGCGTACAGAGGCATGTACTTCATTCACTCCTGTACTCTGTATAATCTCCTTTACATTTTCAGGGGTAACCCCACCACCCGGCATAATTTTCATTTTTTCACCAGCCTGTACTTGTAGTTCTTTTAATAGAGACACTCCTTGCAGAGCGGTTTCCTGTTGACCCGAAGTGAGCAGCCGATCAATGTTGAGCTGTAGTAGTTGGTCCAGAGCTTCTAATGGGTTTCTAGCAAGATCGAATGCCCTATGAAAAGTCACACGTAAAGAGCCTGCCGCATTTATCAGCTCTTCTGTCTGGGCTATGTCTATATCCCCGTGTTTTGTTAGAAGGCCAATCACCACGCCATCGGCCCCTACCTTTTGGCAAACTTGAATATCACGCTTCATGATTTCCATTTCTTCTTTGGAGTAAAGAAAATCACCTCTGCGCGGTCTGATCAATACATGAATTGGAATAGAAATCTTTTCCCTTACTAAACTAATCATGCCGGCGCTGGGCGTGGTGCCGCCACATGCCAGATAATCACAGAGCTCTATTCGTTGAGCCCCGCCTTGTTCAGCAGCCACCGCAGAGGCCACTGAATCCACGCAAATTTCCAGAGAATATCTTGGTTTAGAACTTGCTTTTCCCATCTATCAACTTTTTGCCAGCAGCATCATGAATAGCATAATTAAAGCCTTTATGGATGCAATAACCTCCGTACTCGCCTCTCTTGTTGAGCGCAATAAACCCTACCTGCAGATCTTTCACATCTTTGTGCTTGGCAATGATGCGCTCCACCGCCAACCGGCAGGCATTTTCTGGCGAATTTCCCTGACGCATTAATTCTACCACTAAATGACTGCCCACCATCCTTACCACAGCTTCACCTAAGCCAGTAGCTGTGGCGGCACCTACTTCATTGTCCACGAACAAGCCAGCCCCTATGATTGGTGAATCTCCTACCCGACCGTGCATTTTGTAAGCCGCCCCACTGGTGGTACAGGCGCCCGCCAGGTCACCGTTGGCGTCTAAAGCCAACATGCCTATGGTATCATGGTTTTCAATATTGATAACCGGTTTATATTTAGATTCTTTCAGCCAGTTCTTCCAGTCTTTTTCAGACTCTGGGGTAAGCAAATGCTCTTTTTTGAATCCTTTTGAAATGGCAAAATCGTAGGCGCCCTGCCCCACCAGCATGACGTGCGGGGTTTCTTCCATTACTTTACGGGCCACCGAAATGGGGTGCTTAATGTGCTGCAGAAAAGCCACCGCTCCGCAGTTGCTGTCCTTGTCCATGATACACGCATCTAGGGTTACTTTTCCTTCACGGTCTGGGTAGCCACCGTAGCCAACGGTACGCACGTTAGGGTCAGCTTCTGGTACTCTCACTCCCGCTTCCACGGCATCTAAGGCATTGCCGTTTTTAGAAAGAATTTTCCAGGCGGCTTCATTGGCAGGAATACCATGGTCCCAGGTAGAGATCACAATTGGTTTAGTGGCCGCGGCAGTACTCAATGAACCACCAAAAACTCTCTCTAAATGAAATCCTCCGCCCAAAAAAGTAGCCCCTAGGGCTGATAACTTGATAAAGTTACGTCTGCTGCTCATGTGCTGTCTTGCAGTTAGTTTTTATTGTCTATTCTGTGAAAATGATTTATGCCCACCTCCTTACTATTTACATTGAATCTCCTCCTAAATAGAATCTTACTCATCCGTTTAGGGGCTGTTTTTAAAAAATAAACCCTAAAACAAGCGACCCAGCTTTGGCTATGAAGCCTTTAAGAGGTGGGGGCGTTCAGCGTGAAGCTTCAAGATAAGCTCGCCAAACAAGGTATTCGCCCAGGCAAACCACTTTCTGGTGAAATTTTCCGGATTATCTTTATGGAAGGTTTCATGCATGAATCCGGTACCTGCGTGTGTAGTTTTAAGGGTTTGCAGGCACTCTTTTATTTCAGCATCTGACTGGCTGGTCATGGCCTGCATAATGATACTCATAGGCCAGATCATCCCAGGGCCTACGTGCGGACCACCAATGCCTTTCCCGGCTTTGCCCTCGAAGAACCACGGGTTATCTTTACTCAAGACAAACGAACGAGTATTCTGATACACAGGGTCCTGCAGGGAACAAGCACCCAGGTACGGCATGGCCAGCAAGCTGGGAATGTTGGCATCATCCATAAAAAGTTTATTACCAAAGCCATCTACTTCAAAAGGGAAAACTTTTCCATACCTGAGGTGATCAGCTATGGCATATTGTTGTAAGGCTTTCTCTACTTCAGTAGCCAGCGCTGTACATTCTGCAGCAAAGGCGGCGTCTTTGGCAATATTCTGGCTCATCTCGGCCAATTGCCGCAAAGACACCACCGCGAAATAGTTGGAGGGCACCAGAAATAGGTAAATTGTAGAGTCGTCTGAAGGGCGAAACGTGGAGCAGATTAGGCCCACCGGGTTGATAGGATTGCCGTACCCAGCACCAGATACCGTGTCAGTTTGTCTGGGTGTAGTGCGCTGAAAGGTGTAAGGGCCCTTGCCCTCTTTGCGCTGCTGTTCTTTAAAAGTTCTTACCACCAATCCCATGGCTTTCTGCCAGTCTGCGTCAAAGCAGCTAATGTCACCGGTAGTTTTCCAGTAATGGTACGCCAAACGAATAGGATAACAAAGGGAATCTATTTCCCATTTACGCTCATGCAATTCAGGCCTCATGGTGGTTAGGTCTGAGGCCCACTCGCTCCCTTTAGGCCCATTGTTGAAGGCATTGGCATAGGGATCTATCAAGATGCATTGCACTTGCCGGTTGATGACACCCGCCACCAACTTCTGCAACTTCTTCTCTTCTTTAGTAAATGGCAGATACGGCCACACCTGCGCCGTAGAGTCTCGGAGCCACATGGCTTCAATGTCACCAGTAATGACAAACGTGTCCGGTTTGCCATTGACCTCACGGTAGGAGACAGTTGTATCTAAGGTATTGGGAAAACAGTTCTCAAAAAGCCAGGCAAGCTCTTGGTCACCAATGGCCTTCTTCACATCGGCCAGCTTTTTTTCAATGACTTTGCTGGAGAAATGCCGCTGGTTTATTGGAGGCCGTTTGCTGGTGAACGCCTCATAGTTAGCTAAGGCATTGAAAGGAAGCCCCATGGCGGCAACGCCCAAGGCAGCAAAACTGCTTTTTTTAACAAACTCTCTTCGCGTGGTCATACTTTATGAATATAAAGCATATTAAAAAGAAGTACCTGTTTTGAGAAAAAGTTTATCAAATATTTCCAATAAATGCTTTCTCTATGCTTGGCCTGTATCTTAGAGGAGTATCTATTACTCTCAATTTATTATAAAATTAATTGAGCATAACTCTATGAAGATCAGATTCTTCAAGCACATCATTTTTATCATACCGCATGGCATTAATTAATTACCCGCCTCTAGGCAGATGTCTCATTGTAAATTGAGTGCTGAAATTCAATTATGTGCTGATGATAGGCAAATAAAAAAGCCACCTACAAGTTTTACCTCGTAAGTGGCTGATTATGAAGTGGGCCCACTTGGAATCGAACCAAGCACCTACTGATTATGAGTCAGTTGCTCTAACCGAATGAGCTATAGGCCCGTCCAAACCTTTGTTCTTTGATTTGGTGGTGCAATTCTACAAATTTGTGTTTGAAATCGCAAAACAAAGCACTCATTTATCGTGGACTTTTCTTCTATCAAAAATATCATCTTCGATTTAGGCGGAGTGATCATCAACATTGACTACGCCAAAAGCACCGATGCACTTAGAGCCTTCACCGCTTCTGAAACGCAGGTAGACTTCAGCCAAAAGGCTCAGTCAGAACTGTTTGACCTCTATGAACGCGGCGATATCTCAGATGCGGAGTTCCGGGAAGGGCTAAGAAAAGAGTATGGCATCAATGCCACAGACGCCCAGATTGACCAAGCCTGGAACACCATGCTGCTGGACATCCCGGCCGAACGGATTGAGTTGCTGCGGGCTCTCAAAAAGCATTACCGCCTGTATTTACTGAGCAACACCAACGCCATTCATATGGTGGCTTTCAATAAGATTGTGTCAGACAGCTACGGGATCCCTAGTTTAGATGAGCTTTTTGACAAGCCGTATTACTCCCACCTGGTGAGAAAACGCAAGCCGGGCGCCGAAGTCTTTGAACACATTCTAGCCGAAAATAGACTGAAGGCCGAAGAAACCTTGTTTATTGATGACAGCATCCAACACATTGTAGGTGCCCAGCAAGTAGGTCTGCAAACCATCCACCTCGCTCCCCCCCTCACCATTAACCAAGTGCTGAAGGAGGCCTTGCCGGAGCATGGCGCGTAAAATTGCCCTACACCTCTTCCTATTTGTGCTCACGCTGGTTACCACCACCCTGGCAGGGGCCGAATGGCGCTACGGGAAAATGTATCTATATGGCCCCGAAGGCTTCACCTGGCAGCTCACCATCTCCTTACCTGAGGTAGTGGGTGGCCTGGCCTTTTCCCTGGCATTCCTGGGGTTCTTGAGTGTGCACGAATTTGGGCATTACCTTACGGCCCGTTTCTATAAAGTACGGGTGACCTTGCCCTATTACATCCCGGTTTGGCTGGGGGTCACATTTGGCATAGGTACCATGGGGGCCTTCATTAAAATCAAAGACCGCATTTTCTCCCGCAAAGAATTCTTTGACATAGGAATTGCCGGACCCTTGGCCGGATTTGTGGTGGCCGTGGGCTTGTTGGTGTATGGCTTCACGCACCTGCCCCCGCTGGAGTACTTGTACCAGATACATCGCCACTACCGCCTCTGGGGCGAAAGTTACGCGCTGTACGCCTACGGCAGGCCCGATGACCTGGCTTTGGGGCCCAACCTTCTGTTCTGGTTTTTCGAGCGTTGGCTCGCGGACCCGGCCCTGCTGCCCAGCCGATACGAGATGACGCATTACCCTTTTCTGTTTGCGGGCTTCCTGTCCTTGTTCTTCACGGCCCTTAACCTGCTGCCCATTGGCCAGTTAGACGGCGGGCACATTCTGTACGGCATGGTGGGCTACGAACGGTTCAACAAATGGTCACCGGTGCTGTTTACGGTCTTTATTTTTTATGCCGGTTTGGGCCTTCTCCCACTGGAGGTGAACTGGGAAGAGGACTGGTGGCTTTGGGCAGGATACGGGATGTATCTCTTCATTGTGTTCCGGCCGATGTTTCCAGAGATACGTAGAGGTATCCTAGTAGCGGCCGGAGTCCTGTGCGCGCAGATAACGTTACAACTCATTTGGCCCGAGGCACAGGGCTACAACGGCTGGCTTATCTTCGGGCTTGTTCTCTCCAGGGCTCTGGGTATTTTCCATCCGCCCAGCCCCAATGAAGCCCCTCTGGGCAGAGGGCGCAAAATATTGGGTTACGTGGCCCTGCTAGTGTTCCTCCTCAGCTTCAGCCCTGCCCCTTTCGTGATTGACTAAACCTTTGCGTTTAGGGGCTCTTTTTTCGAAAAACGGTCTAAACCACAAACAATAATATAGTCTTTGGTTCGATTTCAAGTGGGCCCAACAGAAAACCAGCCAATTAAAAGTATCAGATCACATTGATTAGCTAATGCTTGCTTATCAGTTCGAAGCAGTAGGTCTTTGGTTGGAATCCAGACGGGATCACTTAAAAAAGACTTTTTGCCTTTTCACCAACTGAGGCTGTAGAACTTATAGAAAACGAGGATTCCGTTTAGGGGCTGTTTTTGGAAAAACAGCCCCTAAACGGAATCCTCGTTTCAGGCGCAGTTGTTAAGAACTAAGCCTCGTTATAGGCCAACATTCCGCCTAAGACATTGCGCACGTTGGTAAAGCCTTGCTGCTGCATGATGGCCTGGGCCGTGGCCGACCGTTTTCCGGAGCGGCAGTGTACCAGAATCTCCTGGTCTTTGTATTCCTCCAGCTCATGCAGGCGCTCGGGCAAAGAACCCAGCGGAATCAGTTTACTACCGGCAATGCTCTGCTCCTCATGTTCCCAAGGCTCACGTACATCCAGCAGGATGGGCGTTTCATTATTGGCCAAACGTTGTTTCAATTCAGCGGCGGTGATATCAGAAGTAATCATTTTAGAAGGATTAATTTTGCGGTCCTAAGTTGGTCACCTTTTCGGGCTTTTACAAGATAAATTCCTGCGGGCAGCGAAGCCTGTACCTGTAGCGCCTGGGTAGGCGGCACTTTTCCCCACACCTGCAGCGACTGCCCCTGCGGCGAATACAGTTCTACCTGGTCATAGCCCTGCTGCAAGTAAAAAGAACCCGATGTAGTTGGATTAGGGTATAAAAGCGGCTTCGCCTGCGTCAGACTTTCCTCCTCAACGGCGGTCAGCGTACCGGCCATCACGGGTCTAATCAGGACTGCCCCTCCCAGATCCGGCACCGCCTGCCATGCCGCCGTACCATTCATGGCGAACAGCTTTCCATTGGCATTCTCATTCAAATCAAACCCTACGTTCACGAAGGTTCCGCCCGTAGGCTGCCTATATCCCACAAAAAACCTGCCCTGCACTTCCACCTGCCGCTCCAGAACGATGTCTAGCCAATTGTTCAGCCCAACTGTCTGCGGTACCGTGAACCGCTGCTCATGTAACGGCTGACGGGCCGGCTGACCGTTGTCATCTGCCCAAAGGCGAAGGAAAAGCTCTGTACCGGGGGTATTGGTGCCCGTAAAGTAAATCCGGACGGTCTTGATTCTATCTGGTTTACTTAACTCAAACTGGTAGGCTAACTGCACCGCGTTGCTGGAAGGGAAGCTAAAACCGGTCTCGGCGGAGCCATCGTCATAGGCATAGAAATCCTGCAATGAGGTCTCTCGGCGAAGGGTATCGTTGTAGCGGGTGTAGAAATTGGGCTCTCTTGTGTTCAGGAACAAAACTGTTTCTAAAACATGCGGCTGCGTATGGCGGCTCAGAAACGGAACTGATGGCGACCCCGCCACCGGCTGGCTGGCTCCGGCACTTACTGGTGCACTGCCCCGCAGAAAAGTATCAACGGCGGCGGTGGTTAGGTTCCTACTGTAGGCCCTCCAACTAATGGCCGCCGGTAAATTGCTCAGGTTATTGAAAGACGCACCCACTTCTGATCTCACCTCATTGCCAGGGTTCTCCAGGAACTGCCAAATGGGCATGGCCGTGTACCGGCGCAGCAAAGAGGGCAAACGTTGGGTAAAAGCGGCATCTGTGGTCTGCAGTTGCCCCAAACGGCGATTCCGGTCCAGGTACACGTAATCCAGGTGCCACACGTCCCGCAGACCGTTTCTGGAGCCGCTACTCACCCACCTGAACTGAAAACCGTCATAGAAATAGCGGCTTTCCTTCAGGGCCACCATCACCGGCGCGAAATTGGTACTGCGTCCGGCTCCTTTCTGCGACCACACCGGCGACCAGGTTCCGCTGGCATCTCTGAACTCCAGCTGCAAGTAATAGAGCATGCTCCCAGAGAAATCAGGCGCGTCTACCAAACCACCGGCTTGCCAGTAAAAACTTAAGTACAGGGAGTCTTCAGGCTGAAAGGAACTTAAGGCGATGGCCTTTGAGGTGAGCGTATCTGTGGGACCAGTGGTATTGGCGCTGCCGTAGGGCTGACCGTTAGCCTGAAGGCCATCAAAAGTAGCCGCAAAGATGGTGGGCGGGTTTGCCGCCAACCGATTGGTGACGTTGACGTTTCCGCCGGGAAGCCATCGGCGGGAATCTGGCCCGCCTTCGCCACTGGCAAAATCATCAAAAAAAGGAAGGACTAAGGTTTCGCCGTCTAAGGGCTGTGGGGTAAGATCAGACCGGCCCGGCCCCTTTCCTCCAGCTACATGGGGCGGGGCACTGTTCAGGGGTGTCAATAGCTGCCCCTGGGCCGACCATCCCCCCAAGAAAATCAACAGAAAGATGGTCAGCCACTGGTGCATAAGGTATTATTGTACGGGAGCTACCGGCTGAGGCCCGGCCACCCAAAGGTCAATCAATTCTCCGGTTCTGATCATGGCCCCCTCACCGGCTATGGGGCGCTGCTTTAATACGGTTCCGTCTGCTTCCCCGTTGGGGGCTGCCATGTAAATAACGCTGCCAACCTGCAAACCTTGCCCGGTGACTACCATGGTGGCCTCATCAATGGGCATTCCCACCAGCTCCGGCACCTCTAACTCAGTATTACCCAAACCGTTTCCTACCTCCAGATCAATGCGGGAACCTTTGGCTACCGGGTCACCGGGTTTAATGTCTTTGCCGTTGTGCAGCTGCCGTAGTACCGCGTTGAGCGCCAGGTCTGGCACGTATTTGATCTCCCCCAGGTTCAAGTCATAGCTTTTCAAAATCATCTCGGCGTTTTTCACTGAACCGTCAATGAGTTTGGGCATTTTAATGAGCGGCGGGTTCTTCATGTTGATGCTCACGTAAATCTTGCGGCCCTGCTTTACTTTCTCACCCGCTTTAGGCTCTTGCGTGATCACGGAGAAAGGAGCTTTGCCCTGCTCATAGGTTGAATCACTCACGTAGTAGCGCAAGTCTTTATCTGCCAGAAAATCTTCCAGCTCCTCTACGCTCATTCCCGCCAGGTTAGGCACCGAGATAGTTTCGCCGTGGTTGGTGGTGCTGGGCAGGTACACAAAGAAAAACAGGAACATCAGCAGCAGCACAATGGCCACCATAATGGCCAGGTGCTTGAACACGTCCCCCAGGGACTGGGCTTTCAGGAAAGAGCTCATTTAACTAAGAGATAACTTTTTTGGTGCGCTCCATGCCAAACTGCAGGATGCGGTCAATGAAATCATAGGGTTTGTAGCCGTTGATGGCGGTCTGGTGGAAGATACACGTGGCCGGCGTCATGCCCGGCAGCGAGTTCACTTCTATGATGATGGTCTCCACCTTTCCGTCCTGGTGCACGCGCACGAAGGCATCTATGCGGGCATATCCTTCAATGCGCAGAATCTCGGCTACCCGCTTTAAGTCCTGTTTCACCTGGTCTGAGATGCGCTGGCGCTCAGCTGGGTCTTTGGCGTAGCGGGCGGGCGTAATGTTCTGCCCTTCACCTGCCAAAAACTTTTCCTCCAGACTCAGCACTTCTCCTTCGGCCAACGCTTCTGAGGCTTCAAATATTTCATACTGGGTGCGGCCGTCAGGGCCGTAGCCCGTGAGCAACCCTCCGGTAATCTCCAGGAAATGCTTCGCGCCTTCGGCTGAGATCAGGTTTTCTATCAGGAAATATCCCTTCAGCGGCACTTCTTCCTTGAAACTCAGCTTAAGCACGCGCGCCGGGGTTTCCGGTATCTCTATGGAATTCCGGAAAATCAGCTCCGCGAAAGCCTCCAGTTCCTCCCGGGTCTTAATCTTCTTCACCGCCGAAGAACAGCCGTCATCGGCAGGTTTGGCAATGAACGGATACCCGAAACGCTCTTCAATCTGCGCAAAGAATGCCGCTTGGTTCTCCTGCCAGTCTTTCTTGAAGGCCAGCATGTGGTCGGCCACCGGAATCCCGTTCTGGCGCAGGATCTTGTTGGTCTCAAACTTGTTGATGGTCACCTGCGAGCTCTGAATACCAGACCCGTTGTACGGAATCTGGAATTTCTCCAGCTCGGTCTGCAGCACGCCATCTTCGCCGGGTCTGCCATGCAGGGCAATGAACACCGCATCCACTAAACTGCGCAGCTGCTCATACGTCAGGCACTGTGGCTTCTGCAAGGAATTACCGGCGTACAGGCTGGTAATGCCCTTGGCTTCTTCCTTAATCTGCGCCAGCACGGGGTGCGTAGGCACGCCCGCTTCCGAGGCCTCAATCTTCTCCTTGATGTCATCGGCATTGTCCTTCAACATGATGTTGATAGGAATCTGGTAGAGCTGGTGCGTCTCGTCGTTGCCGGTCAGGAAGATGGGAATGGGTTCGTATTTGGTAGACGAGGAAAGTTTCTCGTAGATGTTGCGGCCGCTTTCCACGGAGATATGGCGCTCAGACGAGTAACCGCCCATGATCACGCCCACCCGCAGTTTATCGTGGCGGTGCGCGCGCTCATCGGCCATGGCCGTTTCCAGTTTTCTCAGCAACCCTATTAAATAGGATGTGTTCTTTCCAGATTTCACCCGCTCGGCCAGAGACGTTCTAATGATATAGGTCAGGAACTGCGACGGATTCAAGCCAATTTCGGCGGCCTGGTGGAAGAAGAACGACGAAGGCAGCATGCCGCTGGTGGTGTTGGGGTCGTTCAGGAAAATCTGTCCGTCCTGAGTAATGAAACCGTCCAGACGGGCGTACACGTTGAAGCCCAGACTGGTGTAGAGACGTTCGCACTCCTGCCGGATCTGCTGAATCTGCTCCGTAGGCAGGTCAATGGGCGTAATTTTGCGGCTCAGGCCGGGCAGGTATTTAGAACGGTAGTCAAAAACCTCTCCCCCTTTTCTGATTTCTGTGGGCGGCAGCGCAATGGGTTGCCCCTGCTGGTCCTGCACCACAATGCAGGAGAACTCGCGCCCGTTGATGAAGGCCTCAATGAGCACCTGCGTCTCGCTCTCCACGTTGGTGAGGGTGAGCGTTTCGGGGCCGTTTTCCGTAAAAGTGGCCGAAAGTAGCGCCAGCAGTTCCTCGGGCGCATAAATCAGTTTCCCGTCCTGGGTTTGTACCGGCAAGCCGATGCCCTCCCTAATGTCGGTGAGGGTTTTGATGAAGTTCAGTTGCTGCGCCGCGCTTTTCCCGTTCCACTCGCTTTTCTGGATGGTGAGCGAGAACAGGCTGCGCGCCACGGCTTCCTCAAACAGCTGTACATTCTTCTCTTTGATGATAGACACGCCAATGGAAGAGCCCTGGTGCGGCGCCTTGAGCACGAGCGGCAAGCCCAAATCAGCCACCAAACCCTCTAACAAAGCGGCCTTGTCCTTGGTAGCGTGCCAGTCCTGTAAGTTCAGGATGCGGTAATCTGGCGTGGCGAAACCGTGCTGCTGCAATAACGCTTTCTGCGCGATCTTGTCAATCCCGATGGCCGAAGGCAAAATACCCGAGCCGGAATACGGAATGCCGTACCACTCCAGCAAGCCCTGGATGCTGCCGTCTTCGCCGTACGGCCCGTGCAGGGTCAGGAACGCGAAATCAAACAGCTGCTTGAACTGGTGCGGGTAAATGCGTTTGCCCACTTTGGCGGCAATCTGGTCCAGTTCCTCCTCGGTCAGTTTGCCAAGGGACTCCAGGTACATCTGCAGGCCGTGCTCCGTGGTGGGCAGCACGTCTACCGGCGGATAAAAATCGCGGATGGTTCCTTTGTAGATGTAGTGCCAGTCTAGCAGGATAAAATTCCCCAGGCTGTCGGCAAAAACAGGTACGGCCTCAAACAGAGACTTATCTAAATTATCGAAGACGGTGCGGCCGCCGGCGAAAGAGATTTCGCGCTCCCGGGACGGCCCCCCAAAGATGATTCCAATTTTCATTAGGGCAAAGATACAGATTTTGGTCTTTCGTTTCTATGGGTTGGGTTTTAGTTCTTGCGCCGACCTACAGGTTGATCTAAGGCGCCTGATACTCTGCCGCTTGCACGCGGGCGTTTAGCGGCTCTTTTTCCAAAAAAAGGCCCAAACTAGCCCCGCCCCGTTAAAACCTGGAAAGCAATGCGGCAAATTTGGCCTAAGCCTTTCCTCCCTGCTGCTGAACCAGTTCCAGAGTAAAACCCTGATGGATATCTTGGTGGGTACGCTGGCGTTTAGGGGCTCTTTTTCTAAAAACAGCCCCTAAACGCCAGCTTGCGTATAATGCGGGAAGCAACTTCAGAACAATCCTTATATTTGTCGGGCCTGATAGGTCAGGAAACCGTAGCTAGAAACCAAATTACCAGACTATGATAACCATTGAGCAATACAACTTCCGGGGCAAGCGCGCCTTGGTTCGGGTTGATTTCAACGTTCCCCTCAACAGCAATTTTGAGATTACTGATGACACCCGCATCAGAGCGGCCGTGCCCACCATCAAGAAGATCCTGAACGACGGCGGTTCCGTGGTGCTCATGTCGCACCTGGGCAGACCCAAAGGCGGTCCGGAAGAAAAATATTCGCTCAAGCACTTACTTAAACCACTGGAGAACGTGTTCCAGACCCAGGTGAAATTCTCCCCGGACTGTATTGGCGCCGAGGCCGTTGAAATGGCCGCCAATCTGCAACCCGGTGAGATTCTGCTGCTGGAGAACCTGCGTTTCCACAAAGAGGAAGAGCAAGGCAACCAGGCTTTCGCCGAAAAACTGAGCCTGCTGGGCGAGGTGTACGTGAACGATGCCTTCGGGACAGCCCACCGCGCCCACGCCTCCACCGCCATCGTGGCAGATTATTTCCCCCATGACAAAGTGTGCGGTTCTGTGATGCAGGCCGAGTTAGACAATGCCCAACGCGTACTGAGCTACGCAGACCGCCCATACACCGCTATTATGGGAGGCGCCAAAATCTCTGACAAAATCCTGGTGATTGAGCAGCTCCTGGACCGCGTGGACAACCTCATCATTGGCGGCGGCATGAGCTACACGTTTGCCAAAGCCCAGGGCGGCACCATCGGGAATTCGCTGCTGGAGGAAGACAAGCAGCAACTCACCCTTGACCTGCTCAAGAAAGCCGAAGAGAAAGGCGTGAAAATCTACCTGCCCACGGACACCGTCATTGCCGATGCCTTTGACAACAACGCCAGCACCCAGGTAGTATCTAGCGGCACCATTCCAGACGGCTGGATGGGCTTAGACATAGGACCCGATACCCGCGCCCAATTCGCGGAAGTGGTTCGTAACTCCAAAACCATCCTCTGGAACGGTCCTATGGGCGTGTTTGAGTTCGAGAACTTCGCAATAGGCACCAAAACCATTGCCGAGGCAGTGGTAGACGCCACCAAAAACGGAGCCTATTCCCTCATTGGCGGCGGTGACTCTGCGGCAGCGGTAACCCAAATGGGCCACGCCAATGATGTGTCCTATGTGTCTACCGGTGGCGGTGCTTTGCTGGAATACATGGAAGGCAAGCAACTGCCTGGCGTGATTGCGCTGCAAGTGGAAGAAACTCCATTAACTTAATCTCGCTTTCACTCTCCAAAAGCAGAAGGGGCAGCCAATTGATTTGGCCGCCCCTTCTGCTTTTGGAACCATTCAAACCTAAGATATCCTCACCATTTGAGCATAATCTTTGTCTTTATTTAACATATTATAACAACCAAAGATACTACTTCCCTTTCCGCTCCAGATTGCCGTTGGCGGCATACTGTACCAGACCGCTTTCCAACATTTCCTGTAGCAGGTCTCCCAGCAGTTCCTGCTCTGAGGAACTGAAGTGCATGGCAATGGATTTGGGGTGCAGCGGGGTTTCTTTCAGGTGGCTCAGCACCCGGGCTTCCATGTGCAGCTTGTTCTCAGCCAGCTTCTTCTTTTTCTTCTGGGCCAGGCAATAGTCGCAGATGCGGCAGGGTTCAGTGGACTGCTCCCCAAAGTAGGCCAGAATTTGCAGCGTGCGGCACTGCTTTCTGTTCTGCATGAACGCAACCACCGCCTGGGCCTTGCCCACGGCCCGCTCCCGGAACAGCTGGAGGCGCTTGTGGTCTATGGGTAAAGCATCGGCACTGAAGCGGGGGGCGGTGAACTGTACCTGCGGACCGTCATGCTGCGGTTCATACACCAGTACCTTACGCTGGTGCAGGTGCTGTAACTGTTGCCGAATGCTGGCCTCCGGCAAAGCAAGGTGCTTGGCCAGCCCGGCTTCAGAGATCTTCACGAAGTCGCGGAACATTTCCCCGCCGTACAACCGCAGCAAACCTTTGATGATGGGCTCCAGCGTTTCGTTCAGGATCTGAAATTCGTACAGCTGGGTGTTGCTGAGCAGAAAACTCACTTTAGACGGACTATAGAAACCCTCGTTCAGTTGCAGCAGCCCTTCGCTCTCCAGTTGTTTCAGGGAATAATGCGCCTCAACCGGCGATAATTGGTACGTGCGGCAGAAATGGGCCAAATCAAAGTCAAAGGATTGGAAAGCGCCGCTGCCGGTGGCCAATTGGTAGAAGTTCGCCAGCGCCTGGTACACGCGTTTCACGGTTTCCACGGGCGGGTAGGCTTCCTCGGTTTTCTTGAGCAGCAAAGGTGCGTCTTCAGGGCCTAACAATACGGTGGCATAGCTGTATTTCCCGTCGCGTCCGGCGCGTCCCACCTCCTGGTAGTACGCTTCTAAAGAATCAGGAAGGTCCAGGTGCACCACCAGCCGTACATCGGGTTTGTCAATCCCCATCCCGAAGGCATTCGTAGCCACTATCACCCGCACGCGGTCCTGTATCCAGTCGGTTTGGGCGGTGGCGCGGGTCTGGTGGGGCAATCCGGCGTGGTAGGCGGCGGCTTTCACGCCCTGCTTCTGGAGCCACTGGGCCAGCTCCAGGGTACGGCGGCGGTTGCGCACGTACACAATGGCCGTACCCGGCATCTTCTGCAAAATCTCGCGCAGGCGGCCTTCTTTGTCCTCCGTGGGCAGTACGCTGTACGAAAGATTCTTGCGGGCGAAACTCTGCTGGAACACCTGCTGCTTCCTGAACTGAAGTTTCTCCTGAATGTCGGTTTTCACGGCTTCGGTGGCCGAGGCCGTCAGGGCCAGCACCGGAATGGCAGGCAACACTTCGCGCAGCTTCGCAATCTCTAAATAAGGAGGCCGAAAATCGTAGCCCCACTGCGAGATACAGTGGGCCTCATCTACGGCAATGAGGTTCACGTTCATGCGCTTGACGCGGGCCAGAAACAGCTCAGTCTGCAAACGTTCCGGCGAGAGGTACAGGAACTTGGTGACACCAAACACGCAGTTGTCCAGAATGAGGTCACGTTCGCGCTCCGGCTGCCCCGCGTGCAACGCCGCCGCCGAAATACCCCGTTTCTTCAGGTTCTCCACCTGGTCTTTCATGAGTGCGATAAGCGGCGACACCACCAGGCAAACCCCTTCCATGGCCATGGCCGGCACCTGAAAACAAACCGACTTGCCGCCGCCCGTAGGCAGAATGGCCAGTGTGTCGTTACCCGCCAGCACTGAGTTGATGATGTCTTCCTGCCCCGGCCTGAACGCCTCGTGCCCCCAATACTGCTTTAAAATTGCCTGAATGTCTGCCATAGATCACCCAAAAATACGAAATAGTTGCCAGCCATGGGCACCACCGGAGCCTCGCCAACCTTTGAGAAGAAGCAGGGCAAGGGCAATCCACCAGAGCAGCTTTTCTGTTTAGGGGCCGTTTTTCCAAAATTGGCCCTAAAACAGAAAACCCGGCCAAGGGCCGGGCTTCTGTACATTCAATCTATTTTGATACGTATTACGCAGCGGCAGATTGCTCGTGCTCGCGGTCTTCAATCACTTTCTTCAGCTTCTGGATAGACTGCTTGGCGCGTTCTTCGTCCAGTTTGTTGATGTTGAGGAGCATCTTGGTTTTCTCCTGCCGGGTAATCACCGGGTTGTTCAGCAGACGGATGATTTCCTCTTTCTGCTTGGCTGTGGCATACTTCACCACAGTTTCCTCGGCCACCGGGGCAACAGGAGTAGCTACAGCCGGAGCTGCTTCGGCGGCAGGTTCTGCCGGAACGGCTTTCATGGTTTTAGCGGCGGCTGGCTTAGCGGCTTGTTCCACCTTCGGCTCCGTCACGTTGCCTTGGTAATCCATTTCCTCAGCGGGAGTTGGCTCATATCCGGCCGCCCTGATGATCCAGGCCAAGGCGTTGCGGTACGCTTTCCCGATGGCTCTGGTCTGGGCCATAGAGGCAATGGCGTATTCCTGGTAATATTTCCGGCCCTGCTCCTTGTTAGAACAGATGGCAAAACCAGCGCCCACAATTTGCTCAGAACGCAGGTTCAACAGATTTACCTTCGCCAGATATTTGATCTCTGTGGAGTCGCTCATGTTGGTGAGTTCGTCTACCACCGGCAGAATACCCAAACGCGAACCAGCGTACTGCCAGCCTTCTACGTTCACATATTCTTTGCCCTGTATATTCTGGAAAAGTCTGTTCTCTTTGATGAACTTGGCTAAGTCAACGGCCAAGTGCATCGTCTCATCTGAACGAGAGATATCAAAGCTCTCGATTTTATGCTTCTTCAGCACTTTCTCCTCGTTGTTTGCTTGATTCATTTTCGTCTGCATTTCCTTTAGTTTCAGTTCAGATTCATAACAGGCCAAGTAGCGTAAAAGTGCCACCAACGCAGATTTTATACTAATATTATACTCCTGTAAATCAGTAAGTTACATACTATTGCTAAAATATTTTTAGCAAACACATAAACCCTTGATTAGTAAACGAATAACCTGACTATTCCCACCAAAGAAATCGTTCCTAAACAAACCAAACCGAAAGTGGCTGCTCAATAACAGTATTGCGTTTTGAGGCTGTTTTTCTAAAAACAGCCTCAAAACGCAAGCCTAGCTTTTAAGCCTTCCGCTTGCAGTACTGCTTCAGTTTTGCCCAATCTGCCCCAGTTCTCCCCCACTCCCCCTCCACAAGTTGGGGAAAAATTCCACAGTTTTCCGGCGGCGTGGCTTAGAGCGAAAGCTCATAAATCACTATATACCAATACATTAAACAAAGCATGCATTTTCTGGCACGGCGCTGGCTAATAGGAAGACAGTCAACCAATAAAACATACTACTATGAAGAAAGTTATCTTATCAGCCTTCGGATTTATTTTATTTGCCGCCGTTTCTACCAACGCTCAGACGCAGACCACACAAGGACAGACCCAAGCTGCCCCGGCAACCCAAACTCCGGCCACGGCTGCACAAGAAACCAAGACTTCAGTGAAAGTTGAAGAACTTCCTGCCGCAGTAAAAACTGCCCTTACCGCAGATTCTGGCCTCAAAGAGTGGACTCCAGTAGCCGCCACTTTGGTGAAAGATGCTGCTGGCAAGGAATACTATAGCATTGAAATGAAAAAAGGCGAAGAGAAAGGCGCCATCAAATTAGACAAAGACGGCAACCAGGTGAAATAACCTTTCCCCTTTGGCTAACCAAGCCCGTACACAATGAAACTATGAAATAAAGAAAGCCGGGTTTTCCCGGCTTTCTTTATTTTTGCCTTCTCAGGACAAACAGCAGCATGGCGCGGATACTACTGGTAGAAGATGATCTCACTTTTTCCTTGATACTGGAAAACTTCCTCAAGAAGCAGGGCTATCTGGTAGAAGTGGCGCATCGGGTAAAAGACGGCCTCAAGTTGGTCAAGTCGAATTCCTTCCAACTGCTGCTGCTGGATTACCGCCTGCCAGACGGCACCGGTCTTGAGCTTCTCCAGGCCTGCCAAGCCGAAGATACCCCGCCCCCCGTGATCATGATGACCAGTTTTCAGGATGTGGGCACTGCCGTACGGGCCATGCGCCTGGGCGCCTTTGACTACATCACCAAACCCGTGAACCCAGACGAACTGCTCATGGTGGTACAGGAAGCGCTGCAGGAGAAGGTAAAGCCAGAGGCAACTACTTCCCCCAAAGCCGCCGCCTTTATTACCGGCAACAGCCCCATTGCCCAGCAACTGCACGACATGATCACCTTAGTGGCCCCCACCGACATGTCTGTTTTGGTGCAGGGCGAAAGCGGAACCGGGAAAGAATACGTGGCTCGCACCATCCATGAACACAGCAAACGTGCCCAGGCGCCTTTCATCGCCATTGACTGCGGCGCTATTTCGGGGGAGATTGCCAACAGCGAGTTGTTTGGCCACCTGAAAGGCGCTTTCACCGGGGCCATGCAAGACAAGAAAGGATTGTTTGAGGCGGCGCAGGGCGGAACGCTTTTCCTGGACGAAGTGGGTAACCTGAGCTACGAAATCCAGATGAAGCTGCTGCGGGCCTTGCAGGAACGGGTAGTGCAGCCGCTGGGCTCCACCGCCTCCATTCCGGTGGACGTGCGCGTGATCGCCGCCACCAACGATGACCTGATTAACAGCGTGAAAAACGGCGACTTCCGGGAAGACCTCTACCACCGCCTCAACGAGTTCAAACTACAGGCGCCCGCCCTGCGAACCCGCGGCCAGGACCTTTTCCTATTCGTGGACCATTTTATCAGTCAAGCCAACGCCGAGCTGGACCGCCACGTGCAAAGCCTCTCGCCAGAGGTACGGGAAATCTTCCGGAACTACGGTTGGCCGGGCAATCTGCGGGAATTGAAGAACGTGGTGAAACGGGCCGTGCTGCTCACCCCCACCGAGGAAATCCAGAAACAGGCACTGCCCGAGGAAATGTACCAATTGGCCACCACCCCGCGCCCAGAAGGCCCCGACCTGAAAGCGATGCAGGAAGCCAACGAGCGCGAACTCATCCTGAAAACCCTGCAAGAGGTCCGCTACAACAAATCAAAAGCGGCCCGCCTGCTCAACATTGACCGCAAAACCCTCTACCTCAAGCTACAGAAATACAACCTGTTGGAGTAACAGAAGCCAGGTTTGCGTTTAGAGCCTGTTTTTTGAAAAACAGGCCCTAAACGAATAATCTGCCCATGCCCTACTCAAGGGGAACCGCTTAGACCAAGTTGCCGGATTTGCCCTGATTCCGGAAAAATGGCCGCTAAACGCACCAGCTACACTACCATCTCCGCCAGGGCATCGGCTTGCTCCTGCACCTGTACTTTCATGTTGGAGACCATTTCACGCAGAGCCAGAATCTCCGGCTGTAAAGCCGCCAGCGGGGTCTGCTGGCGCAGTGCAATCTCCATTTTTCTAAGGTTGGCCGCCAGCTCTTCTGCCCCCAGTTGCGCGGTACGGCCCGCCAGTTTGTGCAGTGTTTCCCGCACCTGTTCGGCTTGGTGGTGAGTGAGAGAAGCAGAAAGACCATCAAGATCCTGTTCGGTTTCAGAGACAAACTGTTGCAGCACCGCCTTCAGGATTTCGTCATCGTGGCCTATCATCTGGCGGAGCGGGCTAAGGTTAAAAGCAACTTCCCCGGGTAGGGCAACAGTTTCAGGCTGCGGCATCGGGGTCGATATTTTACCGTTGACCAAGGCCATCAGTTCCACCTCCCGGAAGGGTTTCATGAGCAGTCCGTCAAAGCCGTGGTCCAGTATATGCTGGCGTTCTTCGGGCAGGGCCTCGGCGGTGAGCGCGAAAATCTGGAGGTTCCGTTTTCCGGTTTTCCGCAGCGCCTGGCACAACTCCAAACCGTTGATCTCCGGCATCCGGATGTCCAGGAGCACCAATTGCACCGCCTCGTCCCACTCCTGCCGCAAGAGCAACGCCGCCTCCGAGGTGCAGGTAAAGTCAATGCCGTTTTTCTGAAAGATGGAGCCGCACAATTGCAGGATAAAAGCATCATCGTCTACCACCAGCACTTTTCCGGTCTTGAGCCCCGGCACGTTGTGAGCCAAAGGCAAGGCCGAGTGCACGCGTTCTTCCTGCCTTACTTGCCCATACGGGAGACTGATTCTGAAGACCGATCCCCGGCCTTCGGAGCTTTGCACCGTCACCGTTCCTCCCTGCCCTTCCGCCAGGGCTTTGACAATGCTCAGGCCCAGTCCCGTGCCGCCGCGGGTGCGCACCACGGTGGCATCGGCTTGCTCAAAGGACTGGAAGATGGTGTCCAACTTATGCGCCGGAATGCCCACGCCGGTATCACTTACCTCAAACACCAAGCCCGCCGCCTCGGCATCTGCTTCAGGGAAAACCCTGAGGGTGACACCTCCGGCATCTGTGAACTTGATGGCGTTGCCAAGCAGGTTGTAGAGCATCTGGCGCAGCCGAAACGGATCGCCCAGGTACTGCGGGTTTCCTTCCAGGGCACACGCCAGTTTCAGGGACAGAAGCTTCTGATCAGCAGACAGCTGCATGGCCTCCAGTACCTCCGTCACCAGAGACTTCACCGCAAACGGACGCTGCTCAAAGGAGAATTTACCGGAGACAATGCGGCTGTAGTCCAGCACCTCGTTCACAATGTGCAGCAGGTGCTCAGAGGATTGGTAGATGGCGTCAATGGCCTTGCGCGAGGGCCGCTGCTGGCTTCTGATCTGCTCAGAAAAGCCCAGAATGGTTTGCAGCGGCGTTCTGATATCGTGGCTCATGTTGGCCAGAAAGCGCTGTTTCACCTGCCCCAGCTGTTCAGCTTCCTCTTTGGCGGCAATGAGCTGTTTGCGGTATTTGTTGCTGCGCGAGATGTCCAGAAATATCAGGAACACCAGGAGCACCGTGCCCAGCGAGAACAGCACCATGATGTGGTCTATGCGCCCAATGCTGCCGTTCACCACGCCTTTGGCGGCCTGTTGGTTTTGGTGCATGGCGGCCAGTTCCTCTTCCTCAAACGTGCGCAGAATCAGGAGCAGTTGGTTGTGCAGCTGGCTGTTGGCGGTAATCCACTGCATTTCTCGGTTCAGGAGCTGGGTGGAGCGCTGGTGGTGCTCCTGCTCCACGCGCCGCATCATTTTCTCCACTTTCCAGAGGGCGCTGTCTTGTCGGGCCACCGAAAGCGTGTCTATCTGCACCTGCAGTTCCTCCTCCACTTGCTTGAGGGCCGGGGGCAGGTTTTCCTCCTTGCGTCCACCAAAGATTCGGCTGAAAAAAGAGGGCTTCTGTTTTCCGGCCGGGGCCGATGCGCTCTCCTCCGAGGGCAGAATGGTAGTGGTGGTGATTTTCTTGCTGGCTGTGACCACCGTACTGTCTACGTGGGGTTTGCTGCTAGCCAATACTCGGGAGATGGAGGCAATGCGGCGCGAAAGGGCCTCGTTGTGGATCATGGCACCGCGCAGGCTCAGGTATTCGGCGAAAAGTTTCTCGCGTTTCAGCAGTTTAGTTTCCATGGAGTCCAGCAGCTGCAATTGCTGGGTATTGCCGGCGCTGTAGTGCCTGAGGGTGTCCAAAGTACTCTGGAGCGAGTCTATTTCCTTTTTGAAGAGGTGCCGCTGCTGCGAACCACGGTTGGCGTGCGCCCGCTGCAATTGGTCTAACTGGGTAAGCCGCTGGAAAAGAACGTTCACCGTACGCAGTTTCTCATTGGGCGCCGACACCTGGTCTACCGTCTGTAAGATGTCTTTGAACCCCTTCTGGGTGATGGACCAGGACATGGCCACCGCCAGCGCACCTAACAGAACCGCGGCAATGATCTTGCCCCTGATGGAATGCAGGGAGAATGTATTTTTGACTTGGGGCATGCTTTTGTCTGTTTAGTGAAACCAGCCTCAGCTGCGAGCCTTACGTAAAGATAGGCATAATCTATGAACTGGCGCGGAACTCCGATTCAGCGCACTTTGGGAACGTTGCCGCTGAGTTGCCAGGCTCCGTTTTCTTCCAGCACGTGCACCTGGTACCCCGCCGCCGCCAACTCCCGCGCCTTGCGTTGGGTGTACCCTCTGGAATTGGTTTGGTCCAGGATAACGTACCCGCACCTGAAAGAGTGCCGCAAACGGTCTGGAGTAGCCCATACGTTCCCCTGCAACACCAAAACATCTACCTCCACGGGCTGCGCCAAAGGCCTGGGCAAACGTTTGAGCCAGAGAAAGCTACGCCCCTTCCAAACCAGCAGACGGTTTCCTTCCGGCGTCACGTAATACGGCACTTCCTGGTTTGACCCTGTTTCCGGAAAAAGAGCCCCTAAACGCACTTGCGTCCGCACGCCCTTGGCCCTCCAATACGGCTGCACCTGGTAAGAAAAAAGCTGGGGTTGGGCGTAAAAAGAAGAGTCGGCGAGGAGGGTTACTTTGCGGCCATTCAGCAGGCTAACAGCACTGCTGCGGCGTACGCTGTGCATGACCAGCTCCTGGTTTCGGCGCTGCCGATGGGCCTCCGCCAGCTCAGTGCCAGAGAGGAAGGCCACGCAGAGCAACGCCGCCGCCAGCCAGGGCAGTTGCTTCCGGAGCAGAAACAAGCTGACCGCCAGGATGAACAGGTACAGCGCCAGCACCTGCCCGGGCGTGACCACAAACCCTTCCAGCACGGCGTACGGCCAATGCTCCAGCCACAACAGCACCTCATTGAGAAGCCAGAGCGTCCACTCCAGAAGTTTGCCAATCCACCCGTTCAGGACGGGCACCCAGAACAACAGCATGAACGCCACCCCTATGTACAACCCGAGGGACGTAAACGGCACCGCCACCAGATTGGCCAGCCAGAAATACACCGGAAACTGATGGAAATAGTACAGGCTCAGTGGAAACGTGGCCAACTGCGCCGCCACGGAAATAGCCAACAGTTCCCAGAAGAACCGCACCACCCGGTTGCCAGGGTGCCAGAGCCGAAGGAACACCGGTTGCAGCAGCACAATACCCGCCACCGCCAGAAACGACAGCTGAAACCCCACATCCAGCAGAAAATTGGGTTCATAAATCAGCAACCCTACCGCCACCACGGCCAGCGTGTTAAGAATGGAGGATTTCCGGCTCATCAACCGCCCCAGTTCCATTAAGGAAAACATGCACACAGACCGCAGAATAGAAGCCGACAAACCCGTCACGAAGGCGTAGAACCAGACCACCCCCAGAATGATCAGAAACACCAGCAAGCGGCTGGTGTTATCGCGCCGAAGGGGCTTTAGGAAAAACAGCAACACGCCGTACAGCAACCCCACGTGCAGCCCGCTTACCGCCAGCACGTGCATGGTGCCGGTGCGGGCATAGGCATTGCGGAGCGCGGCATCCAGCTCATCCTGCACGCCCAGCACCAAGGCGTTGGCAATGGTTTGCTCCCGTTTGGCTTGCAGGTGCTGCTTAAAAGCGGTTTCCAGCTTCTTCCGGACGAACAAACTCAGGGCCATCACGGTACTTGGCGGGTCATACCCAACCCTGATCCAAGAACTTTCTGGCAGATACGCCTGCCACTGAATATGCTTCAGGGAAAGATAGCGCCGGTAGTCGAACTGGAACGGGTTGGCGGGTTTGGCGGGGGCGGCCAGAGTTCCCTTCACCACCAGTTGGTGCCCATAGCGCAGCGAATCGGCTGGCGCCGAACGCGGGAAGAAGACGGCCACCTGCCCCTGCGCCGGGTGCCATTTCCCGTTGGCGCGCACCGCCTCCACCCTACCCACCGTACTGGCCGAAGTTGGTTTCAACGCCACCGCTTTGCTTAAAGTAATGCGGTAGTGGGTAATCTGCTGGCTGGACACGGGCAGCGTTTTAGGACTGTTTTTCAAAAAAGCGCCCCAAAACGCCAAAGCCGTCACGGCCGCCATTCCGGCCAGGCCGGCCCATCGCCGCCGGCGGGCCAACGGACGCTTTAGCGCCAGCACCCCCAGTACCAGAAAAAGCACCACAAAAAAAGCCGCCACCTCTCCCGCTAAAGAGAAGTGGCGGCCCATGCCATGGTACAGAATAATTCCTGCCAAAAAACTGCCCACCAGGCGCCAGGTGCCGGTGAGGGCCGCTTTAGCCATTCAGGACCATTTGGTAATGTTCAATGTCACACTCGGTGAAAAGGTCGCCCACGGTGCTGAAGTTGTGGCGGGCATAAAACGGAACGGCGTGCAACTGGGCGTGCATGTAGACCTGCTGCCCCGGCGCCAGCGCCTCCTGTATATCTTCCATGATCTTCTTCAGGAGCACGCTGCCAATCTGCTGGTTCCGGTAAGAAGCCAGCACCGCGAAACGCTCCAGTTTGATGCCTTTCTCGGTTTGGCGCCAGCGGGCGGTGCCGCAGGGAATGCCATCTTTGGTGACCAGATAATGGGTGGCGGTGTCTTCGTACTGGTCATATTCGGCGTCGGCGGGTACGTTCTGCTCCTGCACAAACACGTTCTCCCTGATGCGCAACGCCGCCTCCATCTCCTGCTGATTCTCTATTTTTTTAACGGTAACAGACATAGTTCTGGTAAAATGAAACGCTGCAAAAGTACGGCTCCTTCGGCAATTTTCGGTCTAGAGAAGATACGGCAACGGCAGATTTGGGATGTGGCCCGGCCCAAGGGAGCCGTATCCTATTCTATCTGAATCACATAAACCCAACAAAAGCCGAAGGGCGTTTAGGGGCCGTTTTTCCAAAAACAGCTCCTAAACGCCCTCAAGTAAATAGCAGGAAATCCGGCTACAGATTAATCTTCATAGCGGCGGAAATTCTGGCGACGGCGCGGTGCATCCTGGTTATCATACTCACCGTTCTTTTCGCGTTCCTCGCGTTCCTTCTGGCGCTTGTCGTCAAACTTGGTGTAGGCTTCCACAATGCTCTTTACCAGGCGGTGACGCACCACGTCCTCGGCCTGCATTTCCACAAAGCCAATGCCTTTGATGTCTTTGAGCACGGTCATGGCTTCAATAAGGCCAGAACGCTGGTTGCGCGGCAAGTCAATCTGGGTGCGGTCGCCGTTGATCATCACTTTAGACGTTGGTCCCATACGCGTCATGAACATCTTGATCTGCATGGGCGTGGTGTTCTGCGCCTCATCCAGCAGCACGAAGGCGTTGTTCAAGGTACGGCCGCGCATATAGGCCAGGGGAGCAATCTCTATGATTTTGTTCTCATAGTAGTACTTGAGTTTCTCCACCGGAATCATCTCCTCCAGCGCATCATAGATAGGCCGCAGGTACGGATCTACCTTGTCTTTCATGTCGCCGGGCAGGAAACCGAGGCTTTCGCCGGCTTCCACCACGGGGCGCGAGATGATGATCTTCTTCACCTCTTTGTTCTTGAGCGCCCGCACGGCCATGGCCACGGAGATAAAGGTTTTACCGGTACCGGCTGGCCCCAGGGCAAACACCAGATCATTCTTGGCCACGGCCTCCACCAGTTTATGCTGGCTGGGGGTTTTGGCTTTGATCACGCCGCCCTTGCTGCCGTACACAATCACGTCTGGGCTGGTGATGACCACATCTTCCTCAAAGTCGTTGTCGGCGGTGAGGAATTTGTGCACGCTCTTGTCCGTGATTTTCCCGTACTGGTGGTAATGCTCAATAAGGGAAGAAAGGATGTCGTGAATTCTGGTGATCTCGGGGGTTTGCCCCTGTATCTTTATCTCGTTGCCGCGGGAGATGATCTTGCTGCTTGGGAAAGCGGCGGCCAGTTGTTTAATGTTTTGATTCTCGAGGCCCAGGAAATCTAACAAAGAGATATTCTCTAGGGTTATTGTTTTTTCTACCAAAGGCTAACTTTATTTATAAATGAGGTTATAAAACCAATCTACTGAAAATATAGTAGATTTGTTATAAGACAAACATAGAAATATTTAAGTTCTTCTGACTAACCGTTCCCATGGGAATTCTGACCTTTCTGTCTGACTTTGGCACCATTGACCATTACGTGGCCTCCGTCAAAGCTAAGATTCTGACGCTCAACCCGGCGCAAGTGATTGTAGACATCTCTCACCACGTAGATCCGTTCAACATTGCCCACGGCTACCACGTGATTAACTCCGTGTATCAGGACTTCCCCAGGGGTACGGTTCACCTTATTGCCGTAGACACCCACGGCTCCCGCAGCGGCCGCTACCAAGTGGCCCGGCATAACGGCCATTATTTTGTCTGCGCCGATAACGGCCTGCTGTCGCTGCTCACCGAGGGCGACCCCGAGCAGTTAGTAGACCTGCCGCTGCAACCAGATTCCTCCTCGCCCGCCCGCGACATTATGGCCCCCGCCGCCGTGACTTTGGTGCAGGGCGGTTCCATGGCTGAAGTAGGCGAACTCGCCGATGGCATGGTGCAGCTCATCAACCGCCAGCTCAGGCTCAACGACCATTCCATCATGGGCCACGTGGTGCACGTAGACCACTACGGTAACCTCATCACCGACATCAGCAAAGACAGCGTAGACGCCATCGGCCACGGCCGCCGGTTCTCCATTCACCTGAACCGCGAGGTGATTGACCGCCTGAGCACCCGCTACAACCAGGTAAACGAAGGCGACAGCGTGGCCTTGTTTAACCGCCAGGGCCACCTTACCATTGGCATCAACAAAGGGCACGCCTCAGAACTGCTCGGCATGTACTTTGACTCTCCGGTAGAAATCCGTTTCACCCCAGACCCCGCTTAAGTAATTGTGAAATGGGAATTAGGAATGGGGAATTCCTTTGCGTTTAGGGGCCGTTTTTGGAAAAACGGCCCCTAAACGCAAAGAAGCTCTACGTCTAGCGGCTTCCTAATTCCTAATTCCTAATTCCTAATTCCTAATTCCTAATTCCTAATTCCTAATTCCTAATTCCTAATTAAAAAAAGCTGATGTTGATACGAGTAGTGCGGATGACCTTTAAGGAAGAGCACGTGGCGGCGTTTTTGGAAATATTTAAGGCGTCTAGGGAACAGATTGCGTTGTTCCCCGGGTGCCGAAGCGTAGAATTGTTACAAGACTACCACCTCCCCCACGTGTACAGCACCTACAGCCTCTGGGACTCTGACGAGGCCCTGGACAACTACCGCAAATCAGAATTCTTCGGCACCGTCTGGAAACCTACCAAGGCTTTGTTCTCAGAACCGGCCCAGGCTTTTTCCTTTAAACCGGCTGAGCTTTAGTTAATTCTTTTGAAATAAAATTTTCTAATAATGTTGCTTTCCGGCTTGTAAAGCCCAATTTTCCTCTCTCTAATCATTCTCTAATCTCGCTCTAATGAGCCTATAATACGGGTACTCTAGTTTTGGGCATTCTTCCAAAAAGAATTACCCATGAGAGTATCTTTTTACCTTTTTGCGCTTGTTTTGCTCAAGTGCCTGCTCCAGCCTCTCCCGGCGCGGCCTTCTGCACTGCCTGCCGTTCCCGTCACCACCGCTGCTGATTCTTTGCATCTTACCCTGGCGCAGGCAGAACAGCTGTTTCTGGAGAAAAACCTGCCGCTGTTGGCGCAGAAGTCTGCCATTGAGGCTTCCAAGGCGGCTATTCTGCAGGCTAAGCTGTTTGAGAACCCCGTCCTTTCCCTTGACCAGAGTCTGTACAACCCGGAGAACGGCCGCTACTTTGACGTAAGCCGCAACGGACAAACCTTCGTGCAACTGGAGCAACTGGTGTTTCTGGCGGGCAAACGCAACAAGCGCGTGCAGGTGGAAACCCTTAACAGCCAACTGACGGAGCAGGCGTTTTTTGACTTGTTGCGCACGCTGCGTTTCGCGCTGCGCAGCAACATGGTGGAGCTGTACTACAAACAGCAGGGCTACGCGGTGCTGCGGGAGAAAACCCAGTCGGTGCAGCAGCTGGTGACGGCGCTGGAGGGGCAGTACCGCAAAGGAAACATCGCGTTGAAGGAAATCACCCGACTCAAAGCCCTGCTTTTTCAACTGGGCAACCAACAGCTGAGCCTGCTGAACGAAATCCAGGAAAGGCAGTCGGAACTGAGACTGCTCACGCATACTCCGGCCTCCACCGTTCTGGTGCCGGCATTAGATGAAACTGCCTTGAACGACGTGACCGGCGACCAATTCACGTTCGGGCAATTGCTGGAGACCGCCCAGGAGAACCGCTATGACCTGAAATCGGCCCAAACCCAGGTTCAAGTACAGGAAGCCAACCTGAAACTGCAGAAAGCCCTGGCGGTGCCAGACCTTACCCTCAGCGCCAACTATGACCGCCAGAGCAACTTCATCCGGAACTACACCGGCTTGGGCGTTTCCCTGCCCCTGCCCCTCTGGAACCGCAACCAGGGCAACATCAATATGGCGCGGCACCAGGTGCAGCAAAGCCAGCACCTGCTGGAGCAACAGCAGTTGGAGGTAGAGACCCAGGTGATGCAGGCGTACCGCAAAGCGCAGGAAGCCCAGCAGTTCTACAACTCCTTTGACCCAAATTTCCGGAAGGATTTTGACCGCCTGCTGGAGGGCATCACCTCCAGTTTCATGCGCCGCAACATCAGCCTCATTGAGTTCCTAGACTACTATGAGACCTACACCGACAGCATGACCCAACTGCTGGAATTGAGCACCACCCGCCTGCGCGCCCTGGAAGAAATCAATTTTGTGGTAGGCAAACCTGTCATCAGCTATTAACCTCACTCCTTTTGTATGAAGATGAAAAAGAACTTCCTCCTTCCGTTTTTCTCTCTGGTAGCGGCCAGCTCGCTTGTGGCAGCCTGTTCAGAAGATAAAAAAACCGCAGCACAAACGCCTCTGGCGGCGCAGGAACTGTGCCTCACCGATACCCTTTCCCAACTCATCACCTTAGACACCGCCCGGCTACAAACCGTGACCCACCAACTGCAACTGGTGGGCAAAGTGGCCTTAGACGAGAAGAAGGTGTTCAAAATTTTCCCGCTGGTGGGCGGCCACGTGCAAACCGTGAAAGTGGAGCTGGGCGACTATGTGCAGAAAGGCCAGGTTCTGGCGGTGATCAGGAGCAGTGAAGTGGCTGAATTTGAGCAGCAGCGCATTGCCGCCACCTCGGCGTTGCAGATGGCCCAGAAAAACCTGCAAGTGGCCCAGGACATGCTGCAGGCGGGGCTTCTCTCTGAACAGGATTTCCTGGCCGCGCAACGGGAGAAGAACATCGCGCAGGCCGAGGTGCAGCGCATGAAGCAGATTTTCAGCATTTACAGCGTGGGCAAAGGCTCTGAATATGTAGTGAAAGCGCCCGCCGCGGGCTTTGTGGTAGAGAAGAACGTGAACGCCGACATGCAGATACGCTCAGACAATGACGCCACGCTGTTCACCATCTCCAGCCTCAACGAGATCTGGGTCATGGCCAACGTCTTTGAGTCTGACATTGCCAAAGTGAAGGAAGGCTACACCGCCCAGGTAACCACCCTCAGCTACCCAGACAAAGTCCTTTACGGCAAGATTGACAAAATCTTTAACGTGTTGGACCCCGAAACCCGCACCATGAAAGTAAGGGTTCGGCTAGACAACCCCGATTTCTCGCTCAAGCCCGAGATGTTCGCCAACATAAAGATTGAGTACCCCGAGGACCGCAAGCTTCTGGCCATACCCGCCCACGCCCTGGTGTTTGACCAGACCAAAAACTACGTGATGGTCTATCGCAAACGCTGTGACGTGGAGCAGCGCGAGGTGACCCTGTACCAGACGGTGGGCAAGACGGCTTACCTGCAAAGCGGCCTCAAGGCCGGCGAAACGGTGGTGAGCAAATATCCGCTGCTGGTGTACAACGCCTCCAAATCAAGATAAAGGGCTCGAGAGTTGGCCGAGAGCGGGTGAAGTCATTTTTCCGTTTTGGGGTTGTTTTCAGAAAAAGAGCCTCTAAACGGAAATCAGGCAAAACATACCAGATACTACTCCTTCGCCGCCGGCGAATGCCCTTTTCATTCTATAAAAGCAAGATTCCTTTATGAGTTCTTTTATCAAAAGTATCATCGCCTTTTCGCTTAAGAACCGGTTTCTGGTGTTTTTCATCACGGCCGGTATTGTAGTGGCGGGGGTATTCAGCTTTCTGCATACGCCCATTGAGGCCTTCCCAGACGTAACCAACACGCGGGTGCAGATCATCACGCAGTGGCCGGGCCGCAGCGCCGAGGAGGTGGAAAAGTTTGTGACCATTCCCATTGAGGTGGAGATGAACGTGGTGCCGCGCAAAACCAGCCTCCGGTCCATCTCGCTCTTCGGGTTGTCTGTGGTGACCATGATTTTTGAGGACGAGGTAGATGATTTCCATGCCCGCCAGCTGGTGGCCAACCAATTGGCCACCGTGAACCTGCCCGACGGCGTGGATGCCGAGATGCAGCCTTCGGCGGGGCCAACCGGCGAAATCTTCCGCTACACCTTGCAGAGCAAAACCAAGGACGTGCGCGAACTGAAAACCATTCAGGACTGGGTAATCGACCGTAAACTGAAAGGCGTGCCTGGCATTGCCGACGTAGTAAGTTTTGGGGGTGAGGTCAAAACCTACGAGGTGAGCGTAGATCCTAGCCTGATTGGCAAATACAACATCACCGCCCCAGACGTGTACGAGGCCATTGCCAAGAGCAACCTCAACGTGGGCGGCGATGTGATTGAGAAAAACGGCCAGGCCTACGTGGTGCGCGGCATTGGGCAACTCAACAACATTAATGAGATTGAGAACGTGATGGTGACCGAGCGCCAGGGCGTACCCGTACTCATCAGAAACGTGGCCACCGTCACAGAATCCCATTTGCCCAACTTGGGCTACGTGGGCCGCGACGAGCAGACTAATCTGGTGGAAGGCATTGTGGTGATGCGCAAAAACGAAAATCCCAGCGAAGTCCTGGATGCCCTGAAAAGCAAAATCATCGAACTGAACGAGCAGGTCTTACCCGATGATGTGAAGATTGTGCCGTTCTATGACCGCTCAGACCTCATCGGATTCACCACCAAGACCGTGACCCACAACCTGCTGGAAGGCATTGTGCTGGTAACCCTCATCGTGTTCCTCTTCATGGCCGATTGGCGCACCACCCTTACCGTGGCCATCATCATTCCGCTGGCCTTGCTCTTCGCGTTTGTGTGCATGCGGCTCAAAGGCATGTCGGCTAACCTGCTTTCCATGGGTGCCATTGACTTCGGGATTATCATTGACGGGGCCGTGGTGATGGTGGAAGGGCTGTTTGTGGTGCTGGACAAGAAAGCGCATGAACTGGGAATGCCGCGCTTCAACGCCCTCTCCAAACGGGGCATCATCAAGAAAACCGCCGTTGATTTGGGCAAATCCATCTTCTTCTCCAAGCTGATCATCATCACGGCCCTGCTGCCCATCTTCGCGTTCCAGAAGGTAGAGGGTAAAATGTTCTCGCCGCTGGCCTATACATTGGGTTTCGCTTTACTGGGGGCGCTTTTCTTCACGCTTACGCTGGTGCCGGTGCTGAGCAGCATGCTCCTGAACAAGAACGTGCGGGAGAAACACAATCCCTTTGTGAACTTCATCAACAAACACGTGTACCGGGGCTTTTCTTTCACCTATAGGCACAAGAAAGCGAGTATGGCGGTGGCCTTGATGGTACTGGTAGCAGGACTGTACCTGTTCAGGTTCCTGGGTTCCGAGTTTCTGCCGCAGCTGAACGAGGGGGCGGTGTACGTTAGGGCCAACATGCCCATGAGCACCTCGCTGCAACAGTCGGTGGAGATGACGGAGAAGATACGTAAAACCATTGGTGCTTTTGACGAAGTAAAACAGGTCATGTCCCAGACCGGCAGACCCAACGACGGCACCGATCCTACCGGCTTCTTCAACATTGAACTGCACGTGGATCTCAAACCCAAAGATGACTGGGAACGCAAGATCAGCAAGGAGGAGCTTATTCAGGAGATGCAGAACAAACTGGCCGCTTACCAAGGCATCAGTTTCAACTTCTCCCAACCCATCATGGACAACGTGGAGGAAGCCGTTTCTGGGGTCAAAGGCTCTATGGCGGTCAAGGTGTTCGGCGATGACCTGCAACGGCTGGAAGTGCTGGGCGACAGTGTGCACAGCGTTCTAAGGAAAATCGAAGGCATTGATGATCTGGGTGTGATCCGGCTCATTGGGCAGCCCGAAATGCGGGTAGAGCTGGACCAGCAGCGTATGGCCTCGTACGGTGTCTCCCCGGCAGATGCCCAGGCGGTGATTGAGATGGCCATTGGCGGCAAAGGCGTGAGCAGCCTGTATGAAGGCGAACGGAAGTTTGACATCCGGCTCCGGTACCAGCAGGAGTTCCGGAACAATGAGGAACAGTTGGCCAATCTGCGGGTGCCCACCAGCCACGGCGGCAACATCTCCTTACAGGAAATCGCCAAAATCAGTGCCGTCACGGGACCCGCTTTTGTGTACCGCGAAGACAACGCCCGCTTCATTGCCGTGAAATTCTCGGTGCGGGGCCGTGACCTGGGCAGCACCATTCAGGAAGCGCAGGAAAAAGTGAACCAGGCCGTGAAACTAGACAAAGGCATGCATTTGGAGTGGAAAGGCGAATTTGAGAATCAAATACGCGCCACCGACCGCCTCATGCAAGTAGTACCAGTAAGTTTGGTGCTGGTATTTCTGATTTTGTTTGCCCTCTTCGGCAATGGCCGTGATGCCGCCCTGGTGATTCTGAATGTGCCGTTTGCGTTGATAGGCGGTATTCTGGCGCTCTTGCTCACCCACACCAATTTCAGTATCTCGGCGGGAGTTGGGTTCATTGCCCTGTTGGGGATCTGCGTGCAGAACGGGGTGATCCTGATCTCGGTGTTCAAGAAGAACCTGGAGGAGAACCTGCCGTTGGCTCAGGCCATTAAAGAAGGCGTGGCCGAACGCACCCGCCCCGTGGTCATGACCGCCCTCATGGCCGCCATTGGGTTATTGCCCGCCGCCCTCTCTACCGGCATTGGCTCTGAGACGCAGAAACCCCTGGCCATTGTGGTCATTGGCGGGCTCATTAGTGCCACTATTCTCACGCTGCTTATTTTCCCGCTGCTCTTTGACAGCGTGTACAAGAGAACACTCAAGAAGAAACGGAACCGTTCTACCGTGGCCCGGACTGCCCACGCAGTGCCCGCCTAGCGAAGTTTAGATAGGTTAAGTTCTTTGTGTTGGTTCCGTTCTTACTTGAGCCAAAAGAGGTGGTCACTGGCCACCTCTTTTTTTTAGGCAAACCTAGTTTGGGCCTGTTTTAGGAAAAAGAGCCCCTAAACGGAAAAACGATTGATTTTTAACCGGCTGTTAAGTAGAGAAGACTTTAGCAGATCGTACGTAGTAAAACCTACCCTTTGAAACTAAAGGGGGGCATTAACTTGTCACCAAAGGCAGTACCATTGTGACCGTGGTGCCCTGGGTTTGGGAGGAAGTGAGTTCTATGCGGCCGCCGTGCAACCGGAGAATCTTTTCGGCCATGGTGAGGCCAATACCGGTTCCTTTTCTGGAACGGGCATTATGGGCGCGGTAGAAGGGCTCCATCACCCTGCCAATTTCCTCCTCGGGTATCCCAATTCCCTGATCTTGCACCCGTACCTGCACCTGCTGCTCCTGCCAATAAAGCGACACCTGCACCGGCTGATGGTCAGAGAACTTGGAGGCATTCTCCAGCACGTTCTTGAACGCCACCTGTAAAAAGCTTCTATTGCCCAGCACGGTCAGTTGCTCCGGGTTGGGTGGCAGAGAGGAAAGGTCCAGCAGAATCTGGTTTTGCGGCAAGGCATGGTTCAGTTCGGCTTTCACCTCCAGCAGCACTTCGTCTATGCGCACGCGTTCCTGCCGCACTTCCTGCTCGTCAAAACCCGTCTGGGCCAACATAATCAGATCAGTAGTCAGTTTTTCCAGCCGGTTGGTTTCTTTCTGGAGGGCTTGCAGCGAGGCTTTGTAGTCGGCAGGGCTGCGGTCTTGCATAAGGGTTACCTCCAATTCACCGCTCAGGGCCGTGATGGGGTTTCTGAGTTCATGCGAGGCATTGGCAATAAAGCTTTTCTGCATGTAGAAGGAAGTCTCCAGGCGTTCCAGCATTTGGTTAAACGTGTTCACCAGTTCGGCTATTTCGTCTTGGGTGTCACGCTCCTGCACGCGCAAATGCAGGTTGGCCGCCCGTATTTTATTTACTTCCTGCACAATGGCCACAATGGGCTGCAACACTTTACGGGCGAAGAAACGCCCCGCCAGCGCCATGACCACACAACCCAGCACCACACTAATAATGATGATCTGTTTGAGGTTGAGCAGCTTCTCACTGCCCGTCAGGTCTTTGGCCATGACAATGACGTAAAAATCGCCCTCATTGTCTTCGTACCAGATGCCTATGCCCTGCTTGCCATGCAGCCAGAACTCCACTTCGCCGTGTTTGTCTATGAGGTGGAAAATCTTGTCTGGGATGGTGTAGCCCAGTGAATCTGACACCACATGGGGTTGGCGCTCCTGGTCAAAGATAGCCAGGGTTTCTTCAGAGAGGCTTTGGAAGAATTTGCGTTGCGTCTTCTGCATGCGCTGCGAGGTGAACTCATCCTGCTCCAGGTACATCTGCGCCGAGACTACTCCCCGGTCAATCAGGCGTTGAAAATACTGGCGCCTGGTAAACTGCTCAGACACCAGATAGATAATGAGCCCCGTGATGACGAGTACCGCCGTAGTTAACCCAGTGAACGTAAGGGTGAGCTGTTTCCTGAAATTCATGCCGATTCTGGTTCTCTAAGCATGTACCCCATTCCTACCACCGTATGCAGCAGCTTCACCGGGAAGTCTTTATCTATCTTGTTCCGAAGGTAATTGACATACACGTCCACCACGTTGGAACCCAGGTCAAAGTTGAGGTCCCAGACATTTTCCAGCAGGTCAACGCGGGAGAGCACCTTGCCCTGCTTTTTCAGGAAGTACTCTAACAAGGCGAATTCGCGGGCGGTGAGGTTGATATCTTTGCTGGCTCTGGTTACTTCTTTGGTGTCTAGGTTCATGGTGAGGTCGCTCAGGCGCAATAGGTTGCCCGCTGGCTGGGGTTCTGCCCGCCGCGCCAGTGCCCGCACCCGCGCCACCAGCTCCCTGAACTTAAAGGGCTTAGGTAAATAATCATCGGCCCCGGCTTCCAGACCGTCCACTACGTCATCTGTGGTGCCCAACGCCGTGAGCAGCAAAATGGGCGTGCGTAACTGTTCCTGGCGCAGCTGCCGGCACAGGTCCAGCCCGCTGAGGTGGGGCAAGATCACGTCCATGACAATGACCTGGTATTCGTTCTGTAGCGCTAATTTCTTACCCATATTGCCGTCATAGGCCACCTCTACCTCATACGTCTGCTCCTGTAAGCCTCGCTTGATAAATGCGGCCACGTTAGGCTCATCTTCAATGACCAGTATCTTCATTCTTTCTGATACGCTTGTTGTTTCTCCCTTACCTCACTCCCATGCAAACCTGTAGCAAGCCCAAGGTAAAATTACGCAAATTAAGAGAGCAAACTGCTGCCAGTGATGGTTCTGCACTCCTTCTTCCAAATAAACGGCTCTCTTAATATATCTCAACCGCAGGGCACTTGAAGGGCAATTCTAACTTTCTGCCACAGCAGATGTAGGAGCAACGCGTTCTCACCTACACTCTGGTTTTTGCCTAATTTCAGAAAAACGGCCCCTAAACGGCACCACAAGTGAACACTTGCATCATAGAAGTCTTTTAAGGTTGATAGGGCGAGGACTTATAACTGCGCGTTATTAAAGCAGTTGCCACATTACCTACCCCTCCAAGGAGGGGAATCATCTGCAAAGTTGGCAGGAGAAAGTCCCCTCCTTGGAGGGGTAGTGGTGGGTATCACAGTAGGGCCGTAAACACTGCAACTTGACCAGTTGTATAATCTTTTAAAAACACTACCCCCCTTCTCCTCTACAAGTTTTTTAGCCCAACAGAGGTTCTGCATCTATAAAGTAAAGAACTAATTAAAGCACCTCATCACTTTAATCTATCATATCATCTTTATTATCGATTTGAACAATAAAGCCCAACCTAGCAACTTTGGTGCATTGATCTATTTTACTAAACCCAAAATGCTAAAAAAATCCTTACTCTTATTAACCTTCCTGGCTGGTAGCCAGCTGGTTTTTGCGCAGAAACCCCTTACTACCAATACCGGCGCTCCGGTGGGGAACAACCAGAACTCCAGAACGGCCGGTGAGAACGGTCCGGTGCTGTTGGACGATGTGCACCTGATTGAAAAACTGGCTTCTTTTGACCGCGAGCGAATTCCCGAGCGCGTAGTACATGCCCGCGGGGCCGGGGCCTTCGGGGAATTTGAGAATTACGCCGATAACTCTGCGTTCACCAAAGCTTCTTTGTTCAATTCGCCGGGGAAGAAAACACCAGTGTTTGTACGCTTCTCCACAGTAGTACACGAGGCCGGTTCACCAGAGACTCTGCGCGACCCACGGGGTTTCGCCGTTAAGTTCTACACCGACCAAGGCAACTATGACCTGGTGGGCAACAACCTGCCAGTGTTCTTCATCCGGGACGCCATCAAGTTCCCAGACATGGTGCACTCGTTCAAGCCGTCGCCTATCTACAACCGCCAGGACAACCACCGCGTGTTCGACTTCCTGTCTAACCAGCCCGAAAGCACCAACATGCTCACCTACCTGTACCAGGATTTGGGTATTCCGGCCAACTTCCGGCAGATGGATGGTTTTGGGGTACACGCCTTCAAATGGGTGAACGCCAAAGGCGAAGTGACCTACGTGAAATACAAGTGGACCTCTCAGCAAGGCGTAAAAACCCTGACTTCGGCGCAAGCCGCCCAGGTGCAAGCCACTAACCACAGCCATGCCACCCAAGACCTGTACGCTGAGATCAACAAAGGCAATTTCCCAGCCTGGGAGCTGTCGGTGCAGATGATCAAGCCTGAGGACCTGGACAAGTTTGACTTCAACCCGCTGGACCCTACCAAAATCTGGCCAGAGATCATTGCGCCGAGCAAAAAGATTGGCAAGATGACCCTGAACAAAGTGCCCGACAATTTCTTTGAATCGGTGGAGCAGGCCGCGTTTGCGCCCGGTACCCTGGTACCCGGCATTGAGCCCTCAGAAGACCGTCTGTTGCAGGGCCGCGTGTTCTCGTATTTTGACACCCAGCGTTATCGTTTGGGCGGCAACTTCCAGCGCATTCCGGTAAACGCCCCTAAAGTAGAGGTGAACAGCTACAACCAGAACGGCGTGTTGAGCAACCGCACCACGGCATCAGACGTGAACTACCAGCCCAGCACGGCCAATCCGTCTTTCACAGACAATGCCCAGTTCCACTACTCTACCCAGAAGATAGACGCCGAGACCATGCAGCGCGCCATCAGCAAGCAGAATAACTTCCAGCAAGCTGGTGACCTGTACCGTTCCCTGTCTAAAACAGAGAAAGAGCACCTCATCAGCAACCTGGCTGGCGACATGAGCCAGATCAGAAGCAAAGAAGTGCTGAACAAAATGGTGAGCTATTTCTACCAAGCCGATGCCGATTACGGCACGCGCCTCATCAAGGCCCTGAAACTGGACAAAACCCAGGTACAGGCGCTTACTTCCAAATAATCTACTTTACCATACAGAACAAGCCGGGTGGTCTCTGCCCGGCCTGTTCCACCCTTTTCACCTAAGATGCAACACACGTGAACACACTGCAGGCCCTTTCCCTTTCGCACCAGACCGCCGCTGTCCAGTACAGAGAGGCGCTCCAGTTTACTGACGCAGAAGCGGCTGCCTTTCTGCAAAGCCTACAGGAAAAATCGTTGGTGGCGGGAGCTGTCCTGGTAACTACCTGCAACCGCACCGAGGTTTATTTTGAGGCGGAAGGCCCCTCTACCGCACAGGTGTTGGAGGAACTGCTCGCGTTTAAAAACATTGGCAAGCCAGAAGTTTATCTATCCCTGTTCCAGCACTTCACCCAAAGCCAGGAGGCGTTCCGGTACCTGCTGGAAGTGGGCATAGGTTTGCGCTCGCAGGTACTAGGCGACCGCCAGATCATTGGCCAGCTCAAAGAAAGCTACGGGCGAGCCAATGAACTGAAGGCCACTAGTCCCTTGCTGCACCATGCTTTCCAGTCGCTGTTCAAAACGCACAAGCGCGTGCATAATGAAACGTCTTTCAGAGCGGGTGCTTCCTCGGTGGGCTACGCGGCCCTGGAACGGGTCACCGATTTCTTCCCGCGGCAGAGCCTTGCCCAGAAGAACCTGCTTATCATAGGCACCGGCCAGTTGGGCACCGATGTAGCCAAATATGCCGCCTCCTTCGGGTTTACCCACATCACACTCACCAACCGCAGTATAGAGAAAGCCGAGGCTCTGGCCTCAACCGTAAATGGACAGGTGCTCCCTTTTACCGACATGGAGGGACAGCTAGAACGGTTCGATGTGATGATCTCCTGCGTGAGCGGCGGCCAGGTGATTTCCCTGCCTACGCTGCAAAACCTTCCGCAGAAAAAACGCGTGCTGCTGGATTTGGCCGTGCCGCTCAGCATTCCCGCCGAAGCGGAACTGATCTCCGGCATCTCCCTGGTGAACATGGACGACATCACCAGCCGAACCCAAGCCGTGCAGAAACTGCGCGAAACCTCCATTGCCGATGTGCAGCGCATCATAGAAGAAGAGGCGCAGGAATTTGAAGCCTGGCTGCAGGATTTACCCGTGGCCCATACCCTGCAGGAGCTGAAACGCCTGTTGGCCCACGTGGTGGAAACCGAAGTGCAGCACCGAATCAACAGCTCAGGCGACAAAACTCCTTCCCCTGCGCTGGCGAACACCACTTTGAACCAGTTGCTCCGCAGACCTGCCGGAATCCTGAAGAACACCCAAGGCTCTGACAGAAAATTGCTGCTGGAATCTTTGCAAACCTTGTTTCAACTCTCTTAACGCTGCACCTTCCATGAATGTGTCCAATAAAATTGGGGTCCTGCTCGTAAACCAGGGCACCCCAGACAGCCCGTCTGTGCCCCATGTGCGCAAATACCTGCGTGAGTTTCTGATGGACGAGCGGGTGATAGACCTTCCGTTTCTGAAGCGCTGGCCGCTGGTAAACCTGCTCATCGCTCCGTTTCGGGCTCCTAAATCAGCGAAGTTGTACCAGCAGGTCTGGACTAACGAAGGCTCACCGTTGAAAGTGTACGGCTACCGCTCCGCCCAACTGCTGCAGGATTCTTTAGGAAAGGATTACGTGGTGAAGCTAGCCATGCGCTACCAGAACCCATCTGTGGCGCAGGCCTTGGCAGAGCTGAAAAAGGCGGGCGTGACGGAACTGGTCATTGTGCCGCTGTACCCACAGTACGCCTCGGCCACTACCGGTTCTGTGTACCAGAAGTTCATGGAACTGCTGCAAGACTGGCCCGTGGTCCCGCCTCTTCGGCTGGTGCCGCAGTTCTGGGAGCACCCGCAGTTTGTGCAGGCTTTTGCGAAAATTGGGCGAAAGCACCTTCAGCAACAGAACTATGACCACGTAGTCTTCACCTACCACGGTCTGCCGGAGCGCCAGTTGCATAAAGACGAGCCTTTCAAAAGCTGTACCGAAGCCAATTGCCAGCACACGCTCCACGCCGGAAACCAGAACTGTTACCGCGCCCAATGCTACGCCACCAGCCGGGCCATAGCCCTCCAATTAGGCATAGCTGAGGAAAATTACACTGTCTGCTTCCAGTCCAGATTAGGGAAAGAGCCCTGGCTCCAACCATACACCGAGGACGTGGTGCAGCAACTTGCGGCCCGGGGCATCAAAAACGTATTGGCCTTCGCCCCATCCTTCGTGGCCGACTGCTTGGAAACCACCATAGAGGTGGGCGTGGAATACAAAGAGTTGTTTGAGGAACACGGCGGCGAGCACTGGCAACTGGCGGAAAGCCTGAACGATGATGCTACCTGGATTTCCTGCCTGCACGCGCTGGTACAACCCCATCCCTCAACCGCTGACGCCCTGAAGGCTGCCTGAATTTAACCCGATCAGAATACATAAACCCTGTTTTTAACCCGATTTTCGAAAAACACCATGAAAACGCTCTTACTAAAACTTTGCTTCTTCTTATTACCCGCGGCCGTCTTCGCCCAGGGCACTGATCTGATTTCCGTAGCCAGAACCGGCGACGTAGCAGCTATTCAGAAACTGCTCCAGAGCAAAGCCGATGTGAACGCCACCGACCAGAAAGGTTTTTCGCCTTTGATTATTGCCGTCTATAACGGCCATGCCGAGGCCGCCGCTGCGCTGCTCAAAGCCGGGGCTAACGTCAACCACCAGGATCTGACCGGCAACACCGCCTTGATGGGGGCCGCTTTCAAAGGTGAACTGGCCATTGCCCAACTCTTACTGGAGCACAAGGCTAACCTGAACCTGCAGAACGGCAACGGCGGCACGGCCCTTATGTTTGCCACCATGTTCGGGCGCAATGAGTTGGTAAAGCTGTTCCTACAAAATGGTGCCGATGCTTCGCTTAAAGATCAGCGCGGCTTGACAGCACTGGCCCTGGCCGAACAGCAAGGTAACGTTGAGGCCGTAGCTTTACTGAAAAAGTAAATTCCAGAGTTTATTCCTTCAACCTCACTAAATGCCGTGGCCTTGCCCGGCATTTTTTTGTCACGCATCACTGGTTAACTCAAAAAGCCGTTTAGCGGCCGTTTTTCCGGAATCAGGCCAAAACTGGAACAAATTAGCGGGAATGGAGTAATTTTACCCGGTGCTGCCTTGGTAGCGCGTCTCTTCCCAACCTGTACTATAACCAAGTAGCCCATGAACTACTTCCAATTCTATGACCTCCCGGAGAGCTTTCTGCCCGATGAGAAAGCCATCCAGACCAAATACTACGCCCTAAGCCGCGAATATCACCCCGACTTCTATACCCTGGAACCGCAGGAAAAGCAGCAGGAGACTCTGGAGAAGTCCACGCTCAACACCAATGCCTATAAGACGCTGTCCAACTTTGACCGCCGCATGCAGTACATTCTGGAGCAACATGGCCTGCTGGAAGAAGGCGGGCAGAATGACTTGCCACAGGATTTCCTGATGGAGGTAATGGAGCTGAACGAGCAGTTGATGGAACTGGAAATGGACTACGATAGCGTGCAGTTCAAGATTGTCTCAGACCAAACCGCCGAAATAGAGGGTTTCCTGAAGGCTTCTATCTGGCCGGTGCTGGAATCCTATGAAAAATTACCGCCTGACACTCAGGAAGAAGCCCTGAAACAGGTAAAAAATTACTACCTAAAGCAGCGCTACCTCTTGCGTATAAAGGAATCATTGAATAAGTTTGCATCCTCTTCTGACAGATAAAGCGTTTAGCGCCTCATTTTTCAGAATCTACCGAAAAGGAGCAAATGCCCAGGTGGCGGAATCGGTAGACGCGTTGGTCTCAAACACCAATATCTTCACGGATGTGCCGGTTCGACTCCGGCCCTGGGTACTTTTAACAACTAAAACCCGCTGATTATCAGCGGGTTTTTTGTTTTAAAGGTGGCAGAATTGGTGGCAAAACATGAGCAGAAGTAAATAAGACTGTTTTTGTTTAACTTGTGGTTCTTGGCCAAAGCATTTGGGCAGACGTAGCATTACCTGGCAATGCAAAAGGCCTGAACAGCCAAGATGTGGTTCGAGTCCACCCTGCCCACAAAAAAGCGCGGCCTCCGTTTAGGGGCTGTTTTTTTAAAATTAACCCAAAAACGGAGACCGCGCCTACAATTGCCGCGTTGCCAGACAATGACTAGACGTGAACGCCTTTTTTCTCGGGCTCTAACACCTCATCTATCTGTTCCATGACTTCTGCGGTTTTGTGCAGGGCCACAATCATGCGCTGGTAATGCAAAATATCATCAAACTCTAGCGTACGGCCTTTGCGGTCTTTGAGCCATTTCTGGGCGGGTTGGTAGCCGCCAATGTAAAACTCCCAGGCCGTGAGCGGCACCTGTTGGAAGAACTGGGTCTCATTGATATACACGCGGCCCATGGGGTACACGGGGGTGACCATGCTCACCGCGCCGCCTTTGCCCAGCACCTCATAATTCTCTTCAAACCTGATTTTGGTCACCACGTTGTCGCCGCCAATGGGGTATTGGGTGATGGGTTTCTGGACGGCGGGGTGCTCCAGCAGGTGCAGTTGGCGCAGTTCCTGGCCCAGGGCCACCAGTTGCCAGAATTGGTCTGTGTCTTGCGGGTAGGGCACGCGGGGGAAGTCTATTTTCAGGAATTCTTTGTAGCGGGCGCGGTAGCCGGGGCTGTGCAGCACGGCGTAGATGTAATCCAGCAGGTCTAGGGGCGCGAAGGTTTGCCGGAACTCAGCGCGTACTTCGGGGCTTTGCGCGAAGCAGGTTTCGCCTTCACCTTCTTTCTCGGGCACGAAGGTGAGGCCCAGCCCCTCGGCAATTTTCTGCACGGTTTTGGGGTCCAGGTTGGGTGTTCGCGCCGACTGCAACCCGTCTAGTTGCTGTTGGTTCGTTTCGGGGTAGAGGTAGAGGGGGAGAACTGTTCCACCTCCTCTGTAATAAATATTTTGGTCAGAAATGCTGTTAGTTATAAAAACGAGATTCCATTCCATAAGGCCAACTGCTTGACCTTGCCTTCCTGTAATGATTGCATAATTATCTCCTTGACGGAGATTTTTCATAATTCTGTTTTGGCTATAAGCGAAGAACCCTTTTGGAGAACCGGTGAAATATGTCCATCTATTATCGAAGGGCCTATAAACGATAGATTTGAAGTTTTTCTCTGAATTGTTTGTTTGTAAATCCTTGATTGCCTTATCTAATACCCAATCGCGGCTATCAGATTTTAAGCCGTATTTGTTTTTTAATTCGGAAACAGGAAGATTTCTAAAATCATTTATTCTGTCTTCTAAGTCTTTTTTATGAAAATCGATAGTAATGGAATCATTCTTAGAAAGTACACCTAATGAATTCTCTTTAAAAAGGTCGGTTAGACCGAATGAACCTTCAAGATTCTTATCTGCAATATTAAGCGGCGTAAAAAGATATTCAGGAGAGGATGATTCTATTTCAGAAAAATTCAATGATTTAAGACTGTTATCATTTAAGAAGTCATATTTCATTTCTCGTTTACCGAACAAACTGAAATGAAAAACTCTGCCTAATTCGCCTTGTTTCTTCTTCCCTGTTTTCACAAACAAATTGATAGAAACGCCTTGTTGAATATCAAACACATTCACATCGGCGGAGCCGTCTGGGGCGGTTTCTTTTTTCTTGCTGTTGCCGTGTAAGTCAAGCGTGTAAATCTTGTCGTAGGTCTTGAGCAAGTTCCAGCGCATTCCTCTGAACGTGGGGTTATCCAGAAAGCCGTGCGGGTTGATGAAGGCCAGAATCCCCTCGCCATTTTGTTCAATGAAATGTTGCCCGAAGCGCAGGAACTTCACGTAATCATCGTTTATGAATTTGGAGTTTTTCTCTTTCAGTTTCTCCTTTCCGCCGGGCTCCTTTTTATAGTCCTCCATCAAGTCCATAATCCACTTGCCCTTGTTCTGGCTCTCACCAGAGTACGGCGGGTTCCCCAGCACCACCATTACGGGCGTTTCGCGTTTGACAGCGTTGGCTTGCATGGTCTCGTCTGAGAGCCACGAGGCGAAGAGACTGAGCTGGCTGGGCACGGCCTCTTCCAGGCTGTTGGTGAGGTACACCTTAAAGCGGCGCGGGTTCTGAGGCACGTAGCCGGTCTCCTGCAAGAGCAAATCCAGCTTGAGGTGGCACATGGCGTAGCTGGCCATGAGTATCTCAAACCCGTTGAGGCGCGGCAGCAGGTGCTTTTCTACGTACTGGCTCCAGATGCCTTCCTGCCCCTCAAAGCGCTGGTACACGTGCTTCACCACCTCAGCCAGGAACGTGCCCGTGCCCGTGGCGGGGTCCAGCACCTGCACCTTGTGCACGGTCTGCTTGCCTTTCTTTACATTGTCTTTCGTGCGTTTGTCAATGAGCTGGGTGGCAACTTCAATCTCGGTGGTTTCTGTAGAGGCCAGTCCGTCTTTGAGGTGGAACTCGGTTTTAAGAATGTCATCTACGGCGCACACAATAAAATTCACCACCGGTTCTGGCGTGTACCAAACGCCGCGGCTCTTGCGCAGGGCGGGGTCATACTCGGCTAAGAACGTCTCATAGAAATGGATGATTGGGTCATGCGTTTGGGTGCTCTTCCCGAAGTTCTTGAGAATCGCCTTGATATCTGTGGCTCTAAAAACATCTGCCAGCGCGTCTACAATCCATTTGATGCGGTCGTCAATGTCCGGACCCGCAATATACCCGAACAGCTTGCGCAGGAACGGATTGGTTTTGGGAATGAGCTCGGCGGCCTCTTGCCGTGAGAACGTGGGCAGCGTGGGGTCATGCAGCCGCGCCGCGAACATGCCGTAAGCCACGGTCTGGGCATAAATGTCTGAGAACTCCTTGGCCGTGATGTCATGCAGCAGAATCTCTTTGAACGCCTGCAACTGCTCCTGCAAGGTCTGGTTTTCATACGTATCGCCTTCCGCGCTGAGCGCCCGCTCAATAATTTGGGCCAGGAACTTGGCCTTGTCGGCCATCATGGTGGCCAGCTTGCTAGGCGATTTCAAGGTAACGCCCGTGAACTGGCAGAAGTCAATGATGAAGGCCTCAAACAGCTTGAAGTTCTCCGGCAGCGGCGTTACCTGCCCATCCTTGATTTCGGCAATCTTGAGCGTGGTCACCAGTTCGCCTTCCTTGAACAGCCAGAAATCCAGATAATCAGTGATGATGAGGTTGCTCAAACTGGCTTTGTAGCGGTCAAACTGCTCTTTGTAGTCCTTGCTGTTCAGCGGCCTGCCCAAATCCTTCGCCTCAATGTAGCCCACCGGAATATCTTTGCGCGTGATGATGTAGTCTGGCGCGCCGCAGGCCACCCGGGCCGGCTCATTGGTCACCAACACGTCATCAACAATACTTTCCAACAGCGTCTGCAAGTCGCCCCTATAGCTGTGCTCTCTGGAAATGCCGGTCTGATAGCGGGTATTGATGCGGTCTAGGTATTCTGCGATGGTCATGTTGCAACAGATTGTTGAGCGGTAGGTAAAGATAGAATATTATGCCAGTACAGTCCTAAGCACCAACTCTATATTCTGACAATGTTATTATTCATACCAATCCTAGGAAAAGAGTATGATATTAGACCTTGAGGAGAAACTAATTGCAAACTAAAAACAATAACTTATTCTGCATCTACAATAAAACATTAAGCAACAGTAACGTTGCAACATGTTGCAACGTTACTGTTGCTTAATGTTTTCAATATGTTGCAACAAAAGAAGCAAAGTGTAAAAACTACATTAAACCATTAAAACACTAAACCATATAGCCAGAAGAATTAGAACGAGAAACTGTGTATGTAGCTAAGCTCCTCAAATATTAAAATATCAGGACAAGAGAAGTATGCAGTTTCAAATAGAATCTAAAATTTCTGTTGAAGTGTTGACATCGACTCAATTCACTAAATATAAGGCTATTACTTATTATACTTCTATAATTAAGATTGTTGATCTATGTTGAAGTGTTGACTGAGAGTTGATTAATAGTTGACAAGCGCCAATTTCACAACCTTCTATGGACCAAGCAATTAAAAATTATATCAGGAGTTATTCAACTAATAGTTACTAAGGCTCTAGCTTTTCAAGAGGAATCAAATAGAACCTTCCTTTCTTAGCGTTTACAGACAAGGTCATTTTAGTATTAGCGTTTCCATCTGGAACCTCAACCCACTTGTACACTTTATAAGAACTATTCACAGGTTGCAAACCCCACTTTTCACAGATGACCTTCCTGATCTCGCTTATCCCATAAATCGCTTTTCTACCATTTGCCAAGGTTACCAGTTCAGCAATCTCGTTTAGTGTCAGCTTTAACCATGGGTCTGTATCTCCTCTGCTTATGATCTCGTCATTGAATTCATAGTAGTAGTCTTTGATAGTATCAACAAGCAATTTCTCCATATTGCTTTTACAGCCCCGAATGGTCACCTCCAAGTCAGGAGTCCATATATCTTCTACTCTATGCCACATCCTAGTCATAGGTGTAGGAGTATGCATTTTTCTGTCTATCAAAAACCTTAAGAATGCAGGAATTTCCTTTTCAAGTTCCTCTATGAAGTTAACATTGTCATGCTTTAACGGCTTGATATACCTTACCCAATACCTGATTTCCTCCTCTTCAATTGGCAAGAAGTCCTTTACATTATTTGACGCAAAAACGAACTTGCCAAAGAATTCTGTTTCTATCTTATCCTTTTGCTTTGCCTCTGTTTTAAATACTGTAGTAGTTGATAGGTTCTTAATCCGTTCTGCGGCTTTCTTGCTATCTATGAATGTCTCATCAATTCCAATTATCAACTTTGATGTCCAGTCACTGTTAAACTTACCCTCTATATCCTCACTATTTATTCGAGTGAGATTTTTCCCGAATATCAGATTTAACCAATTCAGGAATGTGGTTTTCCCAGTATTCCTTAAATCAGATACAAGGCATAGTATATACAGTTTTTGTAATGGCTTAGTATAGAGGAGTTTCAGGTAATCTAATCCTATCTCTAGCTGTTCCCCGAAAATATGGCCTAGAAAGTTTAAAGTATTGGGTATTGGAGATGACACTAACGAAGGACAAAACTTTAGCGGTTCGTATAGGTTATAACAGCCCTCTATATCTCTCTCATACTTTAAATGCTCAGGCCTGATTACAAACGCTTTATACTTTTCCATCTTGTGGAGAATAATTTTGGATTCCTTACTATCATAATCTTCCATGATAGTAATCCTTTTCCATGGATCAAGTCTTTCTCCGAGATACTTTCCTGGTGTCGCCGCTGGAACAATAATTTTTCTGAAATAATTAGTACCAACCTTAATGTACTCTTCATGAGGCTCCATAAAAGCTCTCCCCTCCACTGGTGGTTTTCTTTCAATTTTCATTAATCTATTGCTGTGATTATTATGGGCCGTTTCCTTAATAATTTGATTACCTATTTCCATCAGGCGACTTCCTTTCCATTAATACTTAAAACTGCATCATCTGTATACCCCAGCTTACTTAAATCATTCATTAATTCAGCCTGAGCCATATTGCAGAGTCTATCCACCTCCTGCTTCGTTCTGATTTTAACAAGCTCATCAATTTCAATTCTCTTACATATCGTCATTATCTTTAAATAAGAGTTCAAAGTTCTTACTTCTCTTTTTAGGTCTTCAATTTTACGTAAACAGATTACTCTCTCATGATCTATCATGATCGCCCTAGCAATAAGAAAATGTAGATTTTCATAAGCTTTTAGGTAAGCATTTATCTTATCAGCCCACTTTAGCTCTATATTTTCTTTTTTGTAAATAGAGGACTTGTATCTGTCTAAGTCTTGCTTATCTGCCTTGATTACTTTATTAAACTGGAATAAAGATTTCCTAAGGGCTTCTTCTATTTCAAAAATGTATGCGTTATCCATTTTTAAATTCGGTTTTTTAAATCGCCATTGATACACATTGTTCTATATGTATAAGACTAATCTATCACTAGAACTATTTGAGCAATTCTGGTGTCACCTGAGCTATTTTTAGAAGTTCAGATTTATAATAGAAAACAGTTCTGCCTACTTTGTTAAAAGGTATAATTCCTTTCTTCTGCCACCTAATGATTGTAACTGTTGTTACACCAAATAGTGCTGCAGCTTGTTTCTGGCTTAGTTTTTCACCTTTCTCTTCTTTTGAATACAAAGGTTTAGCTCTAAGATATTTATCAATGTAATCGTCTAAATCCCGCTTGGTCATTGAAATGACTAAAATTTGGTCGTTCTCAGTTTTCATATTTTGTTAACTTTTTTATTTTTATGTAAACATTTTATTTAAAAAAAAAGCAGCTAACTATCCGCTAAGCTCTTCTATTTCAGTTATAACTGAATGATACATTGCTTCAAATATTTCCTCCATCGCAGGAAGTTGTTCCATTGTCATAACATTCTTCTTCTTAAGAAATGAAATAAATTCCTGAGTATGATTATCCCTAAACCAGTAAAAAGTTAAATTCCCTCTATAGGCTTTAAACCTATCATCATAGTCAAAATTGAGATGTAAAAACTCAACAATATTTTCATGTGCGATCGTAAAGCATTGTATATATTTATTTTCAAGCACAGATGCTACAAATAATTGGTTTTGTTCCCCAAGCTCTGTCAAACCGCCTATCAATTCATAATAAGGCTTTTCCCAATCAATTATGTAAAAAGGCTGGGGATAGAATTCTCTCATCATTTCTCTAAGCAAGTCCCTACCCTTCTGAGCAATAAACTCAAGCATATCTTCAGTACATACTTCATAAATAGGGGTAAAAGCCTTAAGTGTAAAGTCATTTCTCTCAAAAGGTCTTAAGAAAGTTATGATATCGTGGATGATATTATGTTCCAGGGCTAGTGCTTTACCAAGCCCAAGGTCGTCCCCTCCTGTCAATGAGTTATCAAGATCTTGCTGTGATACCTGTAACTCAATGTCAGTTACCCATGCTATCTTATTAGCCCGACTTCGCATTCTGTTCACCTGCCTCTTAACAGTCACTTGAACATAAATATAGTGGCGGTCACTCCTGTTTTCCTTATTTGATAAACTTTTATTCAAATAATGCTTAACGGTTATCTTACCCATTCATTTTCTGCTTTTGTTCGCGCGCTTTCTTATTCCAAGTCCGGTTCAATTCACTTACCTGGAACGAATCAGTAATATTGATGTACTTATTGAAATTAGCATCTTTCTTGTGTCCAGTCATACTCTTCAACGCCTTTAAGTTTACATTATCCTCTATGGAAAGGGTTGTAAAGGTTTTTCTTGCAGTATGTGAGGTTATAAGTTCATATTTGGGCAAAGTTATTTCAATTGCCTTGCCCCCGGAGTACTTTGTTATTGTTTGAAGTTCCTTTATACCAACTTCTTTACAGCAGTCTTTAATCATTTTATTAAATTTAGGCTCAGGCACCTTAGGCAAAGGATAGTAAGGAGAACCCTCGTACTTTTTTAGAATGTCTAAAGCAAAGTCATTTAGATAAATCTTCATCTTCTCCTTAGTTTTTACAATAGTCTTCACAATTGCATTATCCTTAATATGACCTATACTTAGTGTCTTTAAGTCAGAGTATCTTAATCCAGTAAAGCACCCGAAACAATAGATATCCCTCACACGGCTCGATCTTTCATCTTCAAACTCATAATTATTGAGAATCATCAGCTCCTCAAACGTTAAATATATAATATCTATGTCCCTTTCAGAGGCCTTGAACTTCTTATAGACATCGAACCTGTTCAGCCCCCTTTCTTGCGCCCAAGAAAGAAAAGTCTTCAAAGATGCAACAAGTGCAGCAAAGTAATTATCAGAACAAGCCTTTTTCCCGTTTTCTACCCTACCTATGAATGCATACTTCTGCAGTTTATCATAGAATTCTAAATTTATACTGTCAAACCTCAATTCATATTTTTTAAAACTCTCAAACTCTTTGTAGAAGTTAAGGGCTGTGTAATGCTTTTTATAAGTCCTTTCTGCTTTTGAGGACTTATACATTTCTGTGAACTCAGCAAAAACCTCGAAGAAGGATCTATTTCTTACAAGCGACAAAAATTTTTCGTTTAACTGATTGTCAACATACTCCTTAGTCAACCTGATATCATTCAAAAGAGCATCGTTGAAGATATCCTGCACCTTCTTTCTGTACTTGTCAAGCGTTGCATTATACACTTCATGGTTGTTCTCAGGTTCTCCTTTCAGCGGAGGCTTCACCTTGCTTTTCACAGTGCTCCAGTGATTTGGCTTTGTTTTGATCTTTAGTTGCCTCCTGATTCTTACCCCATCAAAGGTTAATATCATCATAACAGGACATTCTCCTCTCTTGTCTTTTTTACTCTTGAGGAGGTTGAAGCTGAGATTTGCCATAAAAACTTTTTACCTAAGAGTTTGTGTTTGTTAATAATGTTTACAAATATAAAAGAATGTAAACACCATTAGCAAGTCTTGTTACATTAATATTTTCTAAGCTTATCAGATGTTGATTGCTAAGCCTTGCAACTTTGGGCATTCACAACTGGTAACCTTAAATAGTAATGGCTGCTCCTTACTCAATCCTGATTTTAGTATAATGACTGTTTCATCGAAAGCATTGCTCCCTGTTGCTGTTCACATTGCTATCTGCTGCCAGTCCTCGTTTCTAGAACGGTACAGGCTTAAACCCAATTCAAATTGATCCAGCAGACCATTTTGATGACAATCGAAAAAGTATACCTAAGAAAGAGTGGCAGGTTTCTGAGACTGAATGTTAAAGTTTACCGATAAGGCTATCTTTAGCTAATGCCTCACATTGCATAAACTGGTGAAATACCTGAACTAACGTTGAAGCTCGTATAATAGATGTATAACTCGATTCACAAATCAGCTGGTTGAAATTGGATGTAAGAAAATCCTATAAAGTTCAGAGAACAACTAGATGCAATCCTCAGCAACGTTGAAGGCAATGTTATAATTTCGTTGCCTTCAACGTTGCTGAGGATTGCATCTAGTTGGGAAATGATAAAATACAAACTTTTCTACTTCACTAATTGCAGGTCTGTTTCTACTAAGTTGAAAGAATCTTGTAAACAGGAACTGACTAATGTTCAACTATAAAAGCAAAAGACAATTTTTATATTCCTTCAACCGAAGATTTCTCCAAAGTTATACACTGATCTGCTTTCAGTACGTTGCCAAACGTTGCAACAATGTTGTTGCAACGTTTGGCAACGTACTGAAAGCAGACAATGCGTTAACTCTATCAGCAGGCTCAACTGCTTTAAATCCAAACTTAGTCATACTAGGCTGTGTCTGAAAAATGGCGAGGCAGTGCCGTTTTGGAGCTACTTTTGGAAAAGTAGCTCCAAAACGGCGGCCTAAAATAAGCGGTAGCGGCAGAAACTAGCCCAGGGGAACCGGATAGAAAAACTCCAAAAGCATTTTTCAGACACAGCCTAGTTCTATAATCATGTCTTAATGAAAAACATTACATTGGCACTTTCACCCACAAAAAAGAATACATATTTGTATAATTTATCTAACCCAGCTCCAGCCATTCGTATTCATAACCTTGATGAGTCTTTCTTCATCCTATTGTTTCATTAAATTATTTAAATAATAAAGATTGGTTTTTATTAATCATACAGTTAATTGAGACAAAACCTGTGACAGTTAGTTATTATAACATATTATCTAGGCTTGTCTCATAATATGACCATTTTTGAGACATAAAAAGAATAATATTCTAATAGCTAAAATTAAGTTTGCTAATTCCTTAACAAACTTATTGATAATTGTTTCAATGAGGTAACATATGCAAACAATCAGACAAAAGATTCAAATTACTTTAACCCAATTATTTAACAAGGAGAGAAAATACTTAAACTGTGGTAAGGTTATATAGTGGGATGAAACTAATGGTGGCGGCAGATTATGATGAACTGCCGTGGATTCAAATTCCTCATATAAGATGTTAAAGAAGGTAAGGAGATTCTTATCCTCCTCCGATACGGGAGTAAACGTAAATGGGGAAAGACTCCGAACTACACTTTTAACTGTGGGGTTGGAGATACTGCAAACCAATAAATCTCTCTCAACCGTTAAGCACTCTGTATTAACTGAAAGCCTTATACCAGGTTGTGCCCTTGTGATCTGCAGGTATTTTTCAAAAGCCTCCGGGGGGAGTATCCTCCTTTCCTCATCAAACAAACCTTGGGCCATCTTCAGTATATCCTCGCTCAAATCATCATAACGCTCAGCCTCTACCTCAATCTCTGATGCCAGATTCCACAAGGCCTCATTCAATTTCTTGAGCTTTTTCATAGTTAATGCGCATGTATAGCCTGTATTACCAATAAAAACTTGGAGGGGTTTTCCGGAAATACAAGTTATTGAAAATACAGTAGAACTACGTACGCTGCCAGTTCTCGCCAGCTAGTTTAACGCTAATGCTTTAGCAAAGCACGTTTTGGCTCGGCCCATTTCATTTGGTTAGACATGAAAGACAGAACTTACAACGCTTAATTCCAGTACTTAATTAAGTAAACAATTATCTGACAATGGAGATTCTAAAGTTCAAAACGAATGTGGCAACCCAAGCAGATGTAACCAGTGTTACCCCAGCATTGGACCAATTGGAGAAAGTTGAGAATTGGAGGTTTGACACAGAAACAGAAAATAATATCCTAAGTGTTTCCGGCTCAGGGGTTGACCCACAGAAGGTGGAAAATGCTTTAAGCGAAGTAGGGTTCAATGCGGAACTAATCAGAGTGTTAGGCATAGGAGGAGAAGCACTTTAACGATTGAACAAAACACTTATCTTAGAAAGCCACAATTTCTATCAGTTGGTGAACCAGATGATTTAAGATTGACCATTTAATTTCGAAATTAGAGTTGCTAAAAAAGCAGAAGGGACAACAGTTAAATCCTGTGGCCCTTCTGTCTCCTTTCCGCTGATGTTAATAAAAAGCGTGGACACTGAAGAGGTTACGCGTTGAATTAATAGCAGGGTGTAATCTGTAGTTCTGATTAGTATTACAAAAAATGAAAATGCGTTTATACCTAATTGCTGATAAGTTGGGGTAAGGAATTGTAAATGGTTTGGCATCCATCAGAATAAAAATCAACTACCCCTCACACCAATAATTGGCACTTTAAAGATGTGGAACTCCAGTTCAGAGATGTCTCCCACAGCCTCATGAATACGCGAGGTGGTGAAGTAGAAATTATCCTGCTGATCAATGGTGAATGTGTCTGGCCATTTGATTTCAGCGCCCTGCACGAAAGTTATAAATTCACCTTCTGGTGTTCTCACCATGATGCTATTGCTCTCCAGGTCACCCAGATAAAGGTTACCGTGTCGGTCAAAGATCATCCCATCTGGGGCAGTGGTCATGCCCAAGTTTTCCACTTTCTCCGCCAGGGCAGATGCCTCCAGACCCTCATCGGTTAACGCCTGCGTGGGCACACGGTACAACGTGTAGCCGGTCAAGGCGTGGTAGTACAGGTATTTTCTGTCGTTGGATAGAGCAATTCCATCGGCGTGCATCTGGGGTTTTTCGCCGTCTTTTACCCATTTATCCCCTTCCACGGTGAGCCACACGTCTTCTGATTTGGTGGAAGGATGGTCATCTAATAATCGTCTGGGAACACCCGTTTTCAGGTCCAGCACAATGATGGCCCCCACGCCTGATTCAGTGATGTAAATTTTCCCGGCATCACGGTCAATGCGCAGGTCGTTAAGGTAAGATTTCTCTGGGGCAATAGACTTGTCAAACGCCCATTGGTGCTTGAGCTCGTTGGTGAACAGGTCAAACTCATACAGCATGGCATTACCCACCACGCCTTTCATCATAGGGCTGGCGGGATCTAGCACAAACAGCGAATCTCCGTGAGCCACTACACTCTGTACGCAGGTAAAGGTGTTTTCCTTCGGCTCTCCGTGCCAGGTGTTCCATGCCTCATTGGGATAGGGCCGGTACGCTCCGTCTGCCAAGACTTCTACCACTGAGAACGGCAAGTTCTCATGCCACCGCGGAAAATTGGCGAACAGCCTGCCCTGCTGGCTGACGGTTACACCAGTGATTTGCACCCCTTGAAACGTGGCTACTTTGGTTATTGGGTTACCTTCCATTTTCAATGTAAAATGATTTATTTCATTTACTTACTAGGAGAACAGAAAGTTGTTTTGCTTATTATTTTAGTTTATAATCAATATTTAGGTTTTAACGGAGTAATAGCAACCTATCCAAAACTTTCTCTTTAGTCAACTGGAACTCTATACTCAACCAATAGGATAGTATAGGCCGCCGTCAGCAGGCCTAATAAAATGAATCCGAGGAACAGTTTCTTATTTCAATATTTTAAGCTTAATGATACTCTACAAAACTTCACGGGGAGTCTATTTAATTTCATTAAATCCTATAGACCGATACCGTGTAAGGTTTGGACCATGCTTATTTGGAAGAAATCAACCAAATACCCAACTAAGAATTGTACGCCAGGGTATTCTAGGTTTCACATAAGGTATGGGACTTCAATTAGAACTGTGTTTAAAGGCAGCCTACAGAGTCCGCCTTTAAACAATTCCAGAGCTATTAGGTATTAAAAGTTAGTACCTGGATTACAAAGCGCCCTTTCGGCGTTAATACAGAAAAGTATTTTTTGTTTCTCCCATGGATTCAAACGACAAACGTATAATTAGGCTCATCAGGGTAAGTGATGAATTGGGGATTTTGGCGCAAAACCAAGAATTTGTTTCAGAATACGCAGGTCTATCCATCGGGAATACCAAGAGGGCATTGCAGCAGTGTGAGGAACTAGCGCAAGAAAGAAACCTTACGAAGGAATTTGAATTCTGCCTGGATGAACTTGACCATTCTTCATATAAAGTCGGGAAGGGACTTTTTATAGAAGGCGCGGTGTACGCAAAGACAGTTATTTTCTATTTCATGACTCTGCTCTTCCGAAATGAATAAAAGGGGAATAAATTTTCCATCCGTATCATGATAAGCTGCCGCAACACCATTTGCTGTATGTCAGTTGTGCCCTCCTGAGAAGCAACAGGCTAAAACAAAAGGAGAAAATGCCATTTTGTTTTAGCCTATTCTAGTTACATCTGGATAAAACTACTATTTACGGATAGCTGTATGCCCCTCCATTGAATGCTGCAGGTTTAATTCCCCTTCAGGTTCCTGTTTGAATGATTTATCAGCCTCCTCGCCTGCTGGGCCTTTGGCGATAGTGATTCCACCGTCAACCATGTAAATGGCCCCTGTCACAAAAGAGGCTTCATCTGAGGCCAGGAATAGGTACACGTTGGCAACTTCCTCGGGGGTGCCCCTCCTGCCAATTAAGTTAGCCTGCTTGTTCAGCTTTTCCATCTTAGCGTCCATAGGGCCCAGCTCTTTGTGGGTCCAGGCGGTATCAATGGGACCAGGGCCCACTACGTTGCAGCGCACGCCGTACGCCGCCTGTTCGGCTGCCAGGCCTTTGGTGAAAGCAATGACAAACCCCTTGGTGCCGCCGTAGGGAGCATTCTGCGGAATACCCAAAACTCCCGCCTCAGAACCCGCCGAGACAATATTCCCTTTGGTTTTCTGTAGTTCCGGCAGGGCCGCCTTTGACATCATGAACGTGGTCTTGAGGTTGTTCTTTATCATGTAATCAAACGCTTCCTCTGAGTAATCAGTGAGGTAATTGGTCTCCACAAAGACTCCTGCGTTGTTGATGAGGATATCCAGTTTACCATATTGCTTCACCGCCAGTTGCACGCAATTCTGAGCCACCGCCCCCACAGATAGGTCGCCGGTGAAGTGAATAGCTGTTCCGCCGTCTTCTATAATCTCACGAGCCACTTGCTCTACCGGGTCTTCGGGCAGGCCGGCTACTACCACACTGGCACCTTCCTTGGCGAACTTCTTACAGATTGCCTCGCCAATCCCGGCCCCGCCGCCTGTCACAATGGCTACTTTTCCTTCTAGTCTATTTCCCATAATGAATTCAGTTTGTTGATTTGAGTTTGTTAATTCAAAAAATCCAGTTAAGCTTTCAATAAATGCTCTTTTAACTACCAAATGCTAGGAAATAGGACTTCCGTATTGGGCATACCTTACTGAAACCATGGCATAAACAGCAAGTAAACCTCATCCAAGGATGCTACTTCTAGCAACATTGAATTGCTGTGGATACACCTCCTTGGAGTAATTCCCTGATTTTCATTTACTAAAGGACTTATAGAGAAAAGGAAGTCATTTATTGAAAATATTCCAGTAGGTGAATCCGGCTATTGTTTCCTCACAGACTGGAAGGCGGCTTTTAATCCTGCAGCCGCTTCCTCTAGGGCTTCTTTGGCGGTAGGCACCACCCCCGAGAGGCTGAAGAACTCGTGCACCATGCCCGGGTAGCGAACCTGCTTGGTGATGACCCCGCTCTGCTGCAGTTTACGGGCGTACTCTTCTCCTTCATCGCGCAGCACATCCAGCTCAGCGGTGATGACCAGAGCTGGCGGCAAACCACTAACGTCAGCAGCCCGAAGCGGCGATACGTACGGCTCGCTCCCATCTTGCTCGTTCTCCAGATAATGTTTGAAGAACCATTTCATCATGTCAGCGTTGAGGGGTTTACTATTGGCATTCTCTAGGTAAGAAGGGGTGTCAAAGGCATAGTTGGTGATGGGGTACACCAGCAGCTGGAACACCGGAAGCGGCAGCCCCTTTTCCTTGCTCATGAGACAGGAGACCGTTGCCAAGTTACCACCTGCGCTTTCACCGCCCACAGCCACGCAACCGTCTATTCCGTTCAAGCCGGCTGTATTGTACATGACCCATTGGAGCGCCGCGAAGGCATCTTCAGCGGCGGCAGGGTACTTGTTCTCAGGGGCCTGCCGGTACGCCACTGATACCACTACGCACTCAGCGGCATTACAAAGTGCGCGGCAAGAAGGCTCATATACATCCAGGTTGGCAATGACCCAGCCTCCGCCATGGAAGTACACCAGCACCGGGAATGGCCCGTCCCCGTCAGGGGTGTACACTCTGGCCAAAAGGTCGCCGTCAGGGCCAGGTATCAATGTGTGCGTCACTTTCCCTACCGGCTCCGGCATTGGTTTAGCCAAGTTCATTACCCGATTTGCTACGTGCTCGGCATTCATCTCCTCCACAGCATTTTTTAGGGTAGGCGCGTTACGGGCGTTGGCTGGCGACATATTCTCAATAGGCGGCACCTTGAAAGTGGCGTACTGGTCCAGAATTTTCTGCAAGGTTTCTTCTACCTTCATAAAAGTTGAATTTGTTTCAACCTTTCTTACGGAGGCATAAAAAGATAGATGCCACTCTTATCATTATCAACCTTATGTAGATTATTTATAGGCTCTAGCACACAATTAATTCAATGACCTACCTTATTAGAATTTATTTTATAACTAACATGTAAAGATTAATCTCCTTGGGCATTTATAAATAATCTTCAATAATTAGCTAAGTAGTTTTACTCTCAAAAATGGAGTAATCGTATTCCATTTCTAAGAATTAGTATCAGAGCTTGAAAGTGGATGCTCTAGTAACCTGACATGGACTGTCCTTATTTGAATAAAAACGCCTAATTAAATGATTCCTTCATTTAATATTTTGCCACCTACTTCTCTGATTTAGGACTCATTCATCACCATAATCTCTTAACAACCAATTCTTTTCTAAATAAAATAGCATTATATTTTACACATAGACATTATAAAAACATTTCAGGAAGAAAAAATGTATCTTTAACCGAAGCGGCCCTCGGGATAAAAGCGTTTCTTAATGCCCATGGACCCATTGCCCTCCTCGCTCCCTCTCTGCCACGCTCTGATTGAGCAAACCGGTCAGCCTTTCTTCATCTATGATATGGATACAGGCCAATTCCAGTACCTGAGCCCCAAGTTAAAGTCCTCTTTTGGACTGGAAGCTGGCCAGCTTTTGCCTGGTGACCTGCTAAGTTTTGTTCATCCGGAGGACCAGGAATTTGTAGCAAACAAATTTACTGAGTTACTCACCAGAGGCTTAGATAAACCAATTGAGTTCAGGGTGCAGTTCCCTGAAAAACAAGAGCAATGGGTGTGCCTCTCGCCTTCCTTGCAGGAGGAAATCAGCAGACAGCGGCTCCTCATTGGTCATGCCGCAGACATCACGGCTGAACGGCAAAACAATGACGTGCTCAAGAAATACTCTAACAAGAAGAATTCCATCCTTAACATCCTGGCGCATGACCTAGCCGGTCCTTTGGGCATGATCAAAAGCTTGGCCAACTTGTTGACCGAGAAGATGCGGGAAACCGCCGAAGAGGAAAACTTGCATATTCTTAATCTCATAGAGCGCAACAGCAGCCATGGAGCAAATATTATCAGGCAATTTACTGACCAAGAGTTTTTGGAGTCCTCACAAGTGGAGCTTGTGACTCGGCGCGTAAACTTGGTGCAAAAACTGCGGGAAGGCTTGGAGGTATATCTTGGCCCTGAAGGTGAGCTCATCTCCAAACGGGTAGCTTTCAATCCCCAACGGGAAGTTATTTTCGTTGAAATAGATGACAATAAGTTTCTGCAGGCCATCAACAACCTCATTTCCAACGCCCTTAAGTTTACCCCCGACGGCAGTGACATCACAGTAAGTGTGGCTGAAGAGGCAGGGCATGTGTTGGTGACGGTGGCTGACACGGGCATCGGCATTCCCCAGAAATATCATGCTACTTTGTTTGAGAAATTCACCGACGCCCGCAGGCCGGGCCTGCAGGGTGAGCAGTCTGTGGGCTTGGGCATGTCCATTATCAAGAACATTGTGGAATGGCACTGTGGCGAAATCTGGTTTGAGAGTGAGGAAGACAAAGGCACTACGTTTTTCATTAGGCTTCCGCAGGAGTAGCCAGTGCTGACCTTAATGATAGTCTGCCCAGATATTGCAGCTACTACTATGCAAGGGTTCGGCTGACATATCCTGATTTTGCAAAGCCCCAAGTCATAATATGCCGATGAACTATGAGTAGCTTATGTCAGCTAAGTTGTGCTGGACAAACTGCCGCAGTACCGCCACTGCAGACTCTTCGTCCCGTTTGGGAAGGGACTCCAGGATTCAGGTTGGGTGGGGTCAACATATCCTCTGAAGGACAACAGCGCCTCAGCAGCCACGGTCTTGAACCCCATGGTCCAGTCGCAGAACAGCCGTTGGCTGATGGGGCCATCGGCTAGCTTGATGATGTTGGTATGGTGGCGGTCAATCAGGATTTTTGCGAAGAGTTGCTGCACGTTTTTTTCATTTCCCTCAATCTCCTGCACAAAATGCTCGCCGCTGTACAGCAGCACCCTAAATGCCGTAAAATAGGTTGTTTTGGCGGTATTGTGCCAGCATCTGTTTCAACTCCTCTTCTGTCACTGGAACCGTGGCCGTACTGATGTACATAATATGATGCATAAATCAATGAAAATGGTGGCAGTAAGCACTGTAATGGTTTTCTACTCAGTACGTTTTCCATTGATTTAAAGCTATTTAAGAAGATGGCACTTCTTTCCTCAAAGCTCCAGCAAATTCCATAACTATAAGAAAATGAAAGGTATACTCCTTTTCCATGGGGCAAGGCAACCGCACATATTAAGTAGTTATAAGCTACAAGAATCAGGGTAAAGACTTACCAAACTGTGTATTTCCACATTAACCAATGTATGTTATTCCCGTTAGAAAATTTAGCTGATTCAATCTTGCTAACCATATCTAATGTTTAAAATCATACCCCTGCTTTTATGAATTTATGGCGAAAATCTACTTTGGCACTGGCCTTATGCTCGGCATTTTTGATGGGCTGCAGCGATGACGATGACGAATGGCAAAACAGCATTCCTGAAACCGACAAAGACCCTACCACCACCCACATCGATGGCTATATCTTCCGTCCGGGTTTGGCTCCCGCCACGGAGCAGAACATGCGCAACCTAAGAGTACCAGCGGGTTTTGCCGTGAACAAGTTCGCCGAGAACCTGGGCATGCCCCGCATTCTGGCGGTAACCCCTGAAGGCTACGTGTATTACTCAGACCGGCAGGCGGGCACGGTGACTCTGCTGCAAGACACTAACGGAGACGGCATGTCTGACCGCAAGCAGGTGGTGGCCAACATCAAGCAGGCGCACGGGCTGGCGGTAAGGCAAGGCAAGCTCTACATTGTGGCCGTGAAGGAGCTGTACGTAACCAACATTGACATGGCCACGGGCTCCCTAAGCACGCCCCAGATGCTCATCAACGACCTGCCGGACGGCGGACAGCACCCCAACCGGACCATGGCCTTCGGGCCGGACGGCATGCTGTACCTTTCGGTAGGCAGCACCTGTAACTCCTGCCCGGAGCCTAACCCGGAGAACGCCACCATGCTGAAGGTAGATTTGTCTTCCATGTCCCGGCAGGTGTTCGCCAAAGGGCTGCGCAACACCATCGGGTTTGGCTGGCACCCGCAGACCAATGTGTTCTGGGGCATGGACCACGGCATAGACTGGCTGGGCGACGACGAGCAGAAGGAGGAATTGAACAGAATTGAGCAGGGCAAACACTACGGCTGGCCGTACATTTTCGGGGAAGGCAAGTACAACCCCGGTGACCGCCCCGAGGGTGATACCACCTACGCCCAATATCTGGCTAAGACCACGCTCCCCACGCTCACCTACCAAGCCCACGCCGCCCCCATGGCCATAGTCTTCTACACGGGCTCTATGTTCCCCGCAGAGTACCAGAATAATGCCTTCGTGGCAATGCGCGGTTCCTGGAACCGCCGGGAACCCGTGGGCTACAAAGTAGTGCGGCTCCGGTTCCAAGATGGCCAACCCACCCAATTCGAGGATTTTCTCACCGGTTTCCTCATCAATAGCAACAGCTCCCACTTCGGGCGGCTGGTGGGGCTGGCGGTGAACCGTGACGGTTCCCTGCTGGTCTCTGATGATACCAACGGTGTAATTTACCGAGTGGCCAGGCAATAACTATTAATTCGGCAGCTCCCCCCTGTTTTTGGCCTGATTTCTGAAAAACAGACCAAAAACAGGGGAAAGCTTTCCATACCCTGCCACAGAACAAAAGATTAATAATAGCCAATCTCAGCAGGATAAAAAACAAGAAGGCCAAAGGGTATAATTAATACTTGGGCCTATCTCATATGGTACGCTGTTGCAGAAGGAGCCGTATTGAGCGGGCTTTACCAGTTGGGGTGATATACAGCTGCGGCTCATGCAGGAAACTCATTTTCAGGAAACCGTTCCTCTTGAGGTCCTCTGAGAATGCCTCTATAGTTTGGCGTCAAAGGCAATTTATCCAAGGCAGACAGGAGTATCCTCAGGCTCGGGCAGTCCTTCCACCTGCGCGTACAGGCAGAGCAAAAATAAGTCAATGGCAGTCATTCTATTCCTTGTCTATTTCCAACAACACGGCATATAAATAAGAATGTTATTTCAAATCCATTTTTTAAGTATTTACTCCAAAATCAAGTAGTAATTGCTAGACAAGTAGTGACCTTTGGATAAAAAAGAGAGTAGGTTGTAAATCGAAAATGAGCAATTGGGGTTGCAACTTATTCCATAAACCACGTCATGGTAGTCTTTTTCAACCCACCATGCGGTCATTTACGTTAAGGATATTAAGAAGCAAAGACCAGATGACAGGAAAAAACTATCTCTCACATGCCACTTATATAGCCATTTTCACAGTGCTGGCCGTGGTAATTCTCTATTATGCCCGCCTGTTCCTAATTCCCATCGGGTTTGCCATCCTACTGTCCATGCTCCTGCTGCCGGTAAGCAATTGGTTGGAGAATAAAGGGGTGGGTAGGATAGCGGCCACTTTGCTTTGCATTTTGTTAGTGATAGTTACCATTGCTCTCATTCTCTTGATCATTGCCGCACAGGCGGCTAACCTCTCTGAACAGTGGCCCCAGATACAGGGCAAACTACAGGAAATGGTCACACAAGTGCAGCAGTGGGTGCAGCAACAGTTTGGGGTAGCCCCGCAGGAGCAGATCAAATTTGTGCAGGAGCAGATACAGAAGTTTTCCCAGTCGGCTAACCAATTTGGCACTTCCCTGCTCAAAGGCTCCCTGGGTCTAATAACCTCTTTTGCCCTGGTGCTGCTCTACATGTTCTTCCTGCTCTGGAAGCGGGAGAAATACCATCAATTTTTCTTGAAACTATTCTCTGCGGAACATCAGGACAACGTTAGGGTCGCCCTGCGGGAAATTACAGAAGTAGCAGGGCAATACCTGGCAGGGCGTTTGTTCTCCATCCTATTCATCACAGCTTTCTATGCCATTGGTTTCTCCATCATCGGGCTGGAAAATGCTTTGCTGGTAGCCCCTATCGCGGCGCTACCCATTTTGGTGCCGTACATTGGTGCGTTTGTGGGGAGTATATTCCCATTGGTGATGGCTTTGGTGAGCGGTTCCACTGGAATGGTTGTTCCTACTGTCGCCGTCATGTTGGTAGCCCAAGCCATTGACAACAACATCATAGAACCGCTGGTCATGGGTGCCAAATTAAATCTCAGCCCATTCTTTACCATTGTGGCGGTGGTGTCGGGGGAGCTGGTCTGGGGCGTGGCAGGCATGATACTGTTTGAACCACTCTTCGCGGTCATCAGAATTGTGTGCGGTCACGTGCGTGGCCTGCATCCCTATGCTTATTTACTAGAAAATGAGGTAGCAGAGCCTAATTGGGTAAAGAAACTGAAAAACCTTTTCAGTAAAGGCACCAGTTAGGACTTCTTTAGTATTAAAACTCGAAGAAAGTCTCTATAGAATTAGCATAAAGAAGCTTCCTTTCACAGTAAGTTCACTTTAGATTGATTTTTTTAAAAAGATCAGAAAATTTTTAAATTCCTCAAGTCCTAAAATCCCCCTCTCAAATGACAATGTGCTGCTTGCACCTTGCACCTCATTGTATTCCCTGTAAATATCCGAAAGGGACGCAACTACCTCTGCGTCTCTGGGACCATCCAATATAAATTGGATACAGGGAAACACCTTCACACTTAGATTCTTCTTACTTAGTGGATCATTGGCGACAAATTCGCATTCCACTACAACAGAATTCTCACAAATTTCAAGCAGTATGCGGGGGGTAATCTGAATTTTCTCAGGCAGGGCGCTCTCCGCACATTCCATCATCAGCAAGCTTTTTGCTTTCACCACTAACAGCTCGCTGGAAGACTCTAAATTGACCCGCTCCATCTGCAGCTCTTCCGACAGGTTTACTAAAGCTCTATGGATTGCCCGTAATTTCCGCATAGGTGGTTTGTGAACAGGTTCAGGAAAACAGGATGAACCAAGTGACCCACCCGAGGCTAATTGCCCGTGTTAATCTCTCGACCGGGGAGAGCCGAAGCTTGTTGGGAAGAAAGTAAAAAAACAGGCCTAACGTGGTCCCTTTCAGGAAAAGCTCCAACAATAGATCAATACCTTGGCTCTTTCCAAGTGCGAACAGGGATAAGCCTGGGTACTTTGTCTCAAGGAACCTGTTGAAAATCAGCACTGGGTACATCAAGAAAACGCTGTACCACTTTAACCCATAATACTGGATGATTTCTTTCATTGTAGGCTGTAAATGAAATGACAATTGCCACCCGGAAACAGTGGAGGCGATCAGTTGGATAGAATAATCTTTTTACTTGATCGCTTCGCCTAAAGTTTTCAGCTGAGTATAAACCCTTTTAAATCAGTATATATACCCATTTTAGGTGATGGCCCGTCTTGAAATAACCTTAAAAAGCGGTTCAGCCCCTTAAAGCCTCTGTCAGCAACAACCAATTCATGGTAAGAGGGTATATGTGGTAAAATTCTGGTCCATGGCAGCAACTAAAGAAGAAATGATGGCGAGGCACCTGAAAGGGCGTGCAATTTCAGACCCGCAGGTGCTCCTAGCCATGTGGGAGGTGGATCGGGCGCTTTTTGTGCCGGTAGATATCCGAGAACAAGCCTATGAAGACACCGCCCTGCCCATCGGTATGGGCCAGACCATCAGCCAGCCTTATATCGTTTCCTACATGGCGCAGGCGCTCCGCCTGAGGCCTGATGATGTGGTGCTGGAGGTGGGGACCGGCTGTGGATATAACGCGGCGGTTTTGTCCCGCCTTGTCGCCCGAGTCTATAGTGTAGAGGTGGTGGAGTGGCTAGCTCAGGTGGCAAACATGAACTTAGGGAAAGCCGGGGTACGTAACGTCACCTCCCGCCATGGGGACGGGTACAGGGGCTGGCCAGAGGCCGCCCCTTTTGACGCCATCATACTCACCGCCGCCCCGCCGTCCATCCCGGAGCCGCTGAAACAACAGTTGAAAATTGGCGGAAGGCTACTTGCCCCGGTAGGGACAAACCTCCAGAAACTAATTATGCTGGTCAGGGCTGGAGAAAACAATTTTATTGAGCGGGAACTTATACCCGTTCGGTTTGTGCCCATGACCGGCGAAGTGCAGAAAAGCCATTAAATTTTCCTGGCTAGCCAATATAGGAGCTGAAAGAGTTTATCCATACTAGAAATCTACCTGCTATGACAAAAGAAAAAAGAGAAAGAATTCCCAACTCAGAGGCAACAAGGGTCATTCCAAAGGGAAGATTGTTGATTATTGGGGGTAAGGAGGACAAAGGCGATAAGCCCTCGCGGCAACAGGAGCACAACATCAACTTCATCAGCGAGGAGATACTGAAACGTTTTGTAGATGAACTGAAGGGAGAGAACCCCTTGGTTGTGGTCATCCCCACCGCCTCACGGCAGCCGGAGAAAACCGCCCGTGACTACGTGGAGATTTTCCACGGATTGGGTGCAAAGAATGTGCAGGTGGCAGATGTGCGCACCCGACCAGAAGCCAATAACCCGGAGTTGGTGGAATTGGTCAGAAATGCGGCAGGCATCATGTTCACAGGAGGGGACCAGCTGCGCCTGACCTCTATTTTCGGGGGCTCTGAAATGCTGGTAGCCATGAAGGAAACCTATGCCTTCAAAGATATCATCATTGCCGGTACTAGCGCCGGGGCTACCGCTATGTCAACCCCTATGATTTACGAAGGCAAGTCTGAGGGTGGCTATATCAAAGGCGACGTGCGCGTCACCACCGGTTTGGAGTTCCTGAAGAATGTGGCCGTTGACACCCATTTCCTGACCCGGGGGAGAATTGTACGTTTGACCCAGGCCATCTGTACCAACCCGGAGTGCATTGGCATTGGGCTGGAGGAGGACACTGCCATCCTGGTGACCCAGGGAGGGAATGTAGAGGTAGTAGGCAGCGGCTTGGTAACGGTGGTAGATGGGATGGGTATCACAGAGACCAACATCTCCGAGATTGACAACGGGGAACCCTTCACCGCCAAAGGCCTACGCATGCACATGCTAGGAAGTGCCGAAAAATATGTAGTACCTTCCTACCTGAGATTTCAGTTGCAATAAGCCATTTCTGTTTTCGGTCTCATTTCTAAAAATGAGGCCGAAAACAGAAACCAACAAGACAGTAAATAATTCTCTCTTTTACAGAAGGAGGAAATTACATCAAGGATTTCCGCTTCCGCCAGATGCGCCGTAAATCTGACCAGTTGCGTAGCTGGCATCACTGGCGGCGAGCTGCACATAAATGGAAGCCAGCTCAACTGGCTGACCCGGCCTACCTAAAGGCGTATCACCACCGAACTGCTTCAGCTTCTCCTGGGTCGCGCCTCCGCTCACCTGAAGCGGTGTCCAGATGGGGCCTGGTGCCACCCCGTTTACCCTGATGCCTTTCGGCCCGAGCTGCTTGGCCAGGGATTTCACATAGCTCATGTTGGCCGCTTTGGTCTGCGCGTAATCATGCAGCTCCGCAGAGGGGTCATAGGCCTGTTCTGAGGTGGTACAAATAATAGTGGAGCCTGCCTTCATATGCGGCAAGGCGGCCTTGGTTATCCAGAAAGGCGCGTACACATTGGTCTTCATAGTGCGGTCAAAATCCTCGGAGGAAATCTCCAGAATTGTAGGCCTTGTTTGCTGCCGGGCCGCGTTGTTGACCAGGATATCCAAGCCGCCCAGTCCTTTCACTGCCTCTTCTACCAGTCGTTTGCAAAAAGCTTCGGTCTGGATGTCACCGGGAATAGCGATGGCTTTTCTACCCTCGGCTTTGATGAGTGCAATAACTTCCTTGGCGTCCTCCTCCTCAGCGGGCAGGTAGTTGATGGCCACGTCTGCGCCTTCCCTGGCGTAGGCGATGGCGGCGGCCCGTCCCATTCCCGAGTCACCTCCGGTTATTAATGCTTTTCTGCCTCTCAGACGACCTGAACCTTTGTAGCTCTTCTCCCCGTGGTCCGGCCTCGGGTCCATTTTGCTGGCCAAGCCGGGCCATGGCTGCGATTGCCCTTTGAAGGGCGGCTTGGGGTATTTGCCCGTGGGGTCCTGCAATTCTAGTGGAGCGGAATTGGTTGGTTCTGCGGCTGCCTGTCCTGAGAAAATAGGACCAACGGCTGCCACCGCTAAGCCTGCGCCAATGCCGCCTAAGACTTTGCGCCTGTTCAATAGGTTTTTATCTTCCATGCTATTCCAATCTTTTTACTTTATGGAACGAATGAAGAATGATTTGGTTAACAGGGCTAACTTTACTTATGGTATTGCTACTGCTTAAGAGGTAGGGAGTAAATAAATATTCTTTGTAAAATCACCCATGCCTCTTTTCGACATAAGTTATCAGAATATTAATAATAAATCCTTGGTGGCAGATTAGGTGGCAAAATAAAGGCTAAAAAATGTTTACATTTATTAATTTAAATAAACATAGCTCCTTGTGATCAGCCAACAATAAATAAATTTTGATTATATCCATCAAAAAGCCTCAGAAGAACGGCCCTGGGTACTCAGAAGCCTTGTAAACGAAAGTTTGCAAGGCTTTTTTGTTTTCAGATGATTTGATTGTAGCGTCGTTACCCTGTAACGACGTGGTTCTGGCAGCAGTAACCGGATCTGCCTCCTTAAACCGTGCCATACATTTTGCGCCTTTTTTGCTTTGGATTCCTGGATAACCGTTTTTGTTTCATGGAGACACGTCGTTACAGGGTAACGACGCTACATTTCAGTTCTATTCAATTTTAGTTTTATAGAACTGGTCTTCCTGCCATTTAGCAGGGTTATTCAAAATATAATTTTCAATGAGAAGTAGCTCTCGTTGATTTCTAATGATGCGGTCATGAAAACGAGGCTGCCACCCGAACGGCTCGGTACTCACACTCCTGATCATTTTAGTGCAGGTGGATTTGTAAAAGCCTATAACATGGGATATAGAACCTGCTTTAGGTGCTAAGTTGGCCATAAACTCGTTTTTACCGGTAATACCATTATAAGGCAAGGCCTTGTTGTCCTCTAAGGTGGAACCATCACATAGAATTCCCTCTAGTCCCACTATTCCATGCACATGGTTTGGCATCACTACAAAATCGCCCAGAAATAGATGAGGCATATGCTTTTGCAGATCAAGCCAATAATCATGGGCAATCTGTCCCTCATCAGACAAAACCATTTCCCCGTTTACTACTTCACCAAAATATGGATAACGGTCTTGCGTGCAAATCGTGATGAAATATAGTCCTTCCAACCGATAGTCATAGCCCTTTAAACGGCGGGCGCTTTTGCTGAACATATCATATTTGGCCATAAATGCATAAACGAAAAGACTAAATAACCGTTTTCAGGCTCTTTTTCTAAAAGGAGCTCAAAAACAAAAATGTAGCGTCGTTACCCTGTAACGACGTGGTTCTACGCAGCGCTGACTGTTCTATCCTTCATTAACCATTCCATGCAAATGAATCCGCATTTTTGCCATAAAAAGCAATAGTCAAAGAGAGATGAGGTTGTTGTATGGAACCACGTCGTTACAGGGTAACGACGCTACATTTCTGGGAAGGGTACTTGTAGTATTATCATCCACATAGAATTTTGCCGTATATAGTTGAAAACATCAAAAGTATCCCACTTCCCATGAAAGAGAACGGCTTGCAAAGATTCCTGAGCGCGCAGGACAGAGACTATGAGGTGGCGCTTTCTGAGATAAGGAAAGGAAGAAAACAAAGCCACTGGATGTGGTATATCTTTCCGCAGATACAGGGGCTGGGCTTTAGCGAGACGTCCAGGTTCTACGCCATCAAAGACCTACCCGAAGCCGATGCATTTTTGCAGCACCCGGTTTTAGGCCGTCGGCTGGTGGAGATCTGCGAGGCCCTTCTAAAACTGGAAAGCAAAGACGCCCACCGCATCTTCGGGAGCCCAGATGACCTGAAACTCAAATCTTCCATGACCTTGTTCGCCTCTTTGCCTGCGACTCCTCCTGTCTTTCAAGAAGTGTTGGAGAAGTTCTTCCACGGGACAAAAGACGAGAAAACGGTACAGATCCTTCGCTTGCAAGCGTAACCCATTACAAGAAATCCGCGACCACTACTTCTTAGCACAAGCCATTTCAGTGAAGCCGACAGTTACTACTATCGGGCTGACTGCGTATTTCACTAGCAAACAGTAAGGCCCATCTTTCTAGAGAATTAGTGAGAACACCAGCAAAAGCGGCGGGCTTTATTCTTTCTGGTTGCAGCAGGTTACACCAGCACCGTGAACCCAAACGTACTCCCCTGCCCCACGGCACTCTCCACCCAAATGCGGCCGCCCTGCGTCTGGATGAACTCCCGTGAAATGGAGAGTCCCAAACCAGAACCACCTTTATAAGCCTCTTTTCCCGGAACCTGCACGAAGCGCTGGAAGATGCGCTCATGGTTCTGCGGCTCAATGCCGGGACCGTGATCTTTCACCCGCACCACCACCTCTCCTTTGCCTTCTCTGGCCGATAAAACAATGGTCTCATTCTGGGCCGAGTAGCGGATGGCGTTGCTCAGGAGGTTCAGTAGCACCCAGGAGGTTTTCTCCACATCGGCTTTCACCGGCGGTAACTGCGGCGGCAAGGAGATATCCAGGCGGATGTTCTTTTCGCGGAGCTGGAGCTGGATGGTGTTGGCCGCGAACTGCACAATATCGGCTACGTTGGCGGTGGCGATGTTGAGTTGGATGTTGCCGTTCTCCAGACGGGCTACGTCCAGCAGCTCGGTGACCATTTTCTGGAGGCGCTGGTTTTCGGTTTTGATGGTGGAGACCAAGTGCTGCTGCTCGTCATTCATTTCGCCAATGCGCTGGTTCTGCAACAGTTTGAGGGAATAGTTAATGGAGGCCAGCGGGGTTTTGAGCTCATGCGAGACGGTAGCCAAGAAGTTAGATTTCACTTGGTCCAGCTTCTTGAAATCGCTCACGTTGCGAAGCGAGAGAATGTAGCCCGCAAACTCCTGTTTGCCTACGACCTCATTGTAGGCCAGCACCTGAAATACCGATTTCCGGTAGTACGCCTCTTCGCCCAGGTCGGTGATGGACAGAACCGCCTCCGGCGAGGCACTGCTTCCGGCTTCCATTCCTTTCAGCAGTTCCTTAAATAAATCGTTCTGTGCGGCCACGTCTTGGTTTTTTGCGCCAATCAGTTTTTCGGGGGGCAGGCCCAGCAGACGGCAGGCGACGGGGTTGGCGAGAATGATTTTCCCTTCGGCATCTAGTAAAATGATGGCCTCGTCCAGGTTAGTGATGATGGACTGGATGCGGTTCTTTTCGGTGATGAGCTCAGACAGGGTTGATTTTTCGTATTCGCGCAGGCGGACCAGCATCTGGTTAAAGACCTTAGACACCGCTCCGAACTCGTCATTGCCTTTGATGGGCAGAGTTTGGGAGAAGTTCCGCTGGGCCACATATTCCAGCGAGGTGATGAGTTGCTGAATGGGCTGGGTCAGGGCCTCGGGCACGCTGAAACAGAACACCAGCGCAAACAAAACGCTACAGGCCAACAGGGCCAGCGTGTACTGCCACACCCGTTGCGAGGTTTCCTGCGCCTGCTGGTTTTTGAGTTGGAGGGCATCGGTGTTCAGGCTCACCATCTGGTGGATTTTGTCCTGCAGCAACTGGTACTTGGGCATCACGGTCACAAAGTAGGCCTCAGATGGCACTCCGGCCGAGGTGTGCAGCAAGCGCTTCAGCTCGGTGAAGGTCTGGCGCATAGACTCCACGGTTTCCCGTTCGCCCAGCTCCGTGATGTTTTCGCTCTCTTTTTGTAAACTGGCCTCAAAACGCCGAAGGTCGGCGCGGGTGCTTTCGGCAATCTCTGCGGAGTCGGCTTTCAGGAAAACCAGTTGCTGCTGCGTGACCAGCAGATGGCTCAGGGCGTTGTTCATCTCCTGCCCCAGCTGCACCGAGTACAGGTTGTCCTTGAGGATGTTCTGCGCGGCGCGGTCCAGGCGGTTCAGGTTGTAGAGGTTGTAACTGCCCAGGCCCAGCAGCAGGGCCAGCACCACCAGATACCCCAGCAGGATTTTGGTTTTAAGTTTCATGTAGATTGTAAGGGGGTAATGTTATGTACCATGGAAGCTGTTCGGCGTTTTCTTTTCCGTCTTTGACACAAGACTCCGCTTGTGCCTTAAGACTTTAACTTTTGTTTAGGGGCTATTTTTGAAAAAATAGCCCCTAAACGCGAGCACGCAAGGCACGCATGCACCAGCCAGAATCTGCTAAATGCAATACCCAAAACTTCGTCTCAAAAAGATATTAGGGCAAGCGAAGGAAGGGTTCATTAGCTGTCACTACGTTTGCCGGTCTCTTGTAAACATAATGCAAAGACGTCGGTCATGTCATGATGATTACACGTTGTTCTATGTAGTCTTGATTTCTTTTACCAATCCAACTAACTCTTCTGCTTCTAATTTATTTGTTTGGGGCCAGTTATATGGGTTATGTGGTTGGGCGATAAATTTTACAATAGCACGATAAATAGGCAATATCACCGATTTAAAGTCTCCATCTAATTCAAAGAATTCTTTTCTTTGGGTATTGTCTGAATCCTCAAAACTAATTTTGAATCTATATTTGTCACTGATTCTTTCAAATTCAAAATAGTAGCCTTCAGGCTCTAGATGCCACCAAACTTCTGTATTTATTCCTTTAATCACATTTCTTAAAGAAGTAATCAATTGGTCAATTGGATTTGCTGGAACATCCGAAGCCTTAAATTGTAAATCAAAGTCTCCAAAAGTCAACTTCACAGGAAGCCACCCATATTCAGGTGCTCCTAATTCCATTTTCAGCTTCTCTATTTTCATAGTTTAAATTACAAAGAACTCCATGATAGCACACAAGCTGGCAGGCCATGTTCTACCAAAACCGAATTTCATTTAGCGGCTCTTTTCCTGAAAACAGGCCAAAAACGGAAAGGTAGCCTTTTTCCGCTTGCTGAAAGTTTCCTTCTAATAATTCACCAAGTAAATATCCGTCTCGGTATTGGCCGCAGTAATGCGGGAAATAATTTCGCCGGTGATGCTTTTGCGCCACCAGCGTTGCCAGAAAGAACCAGTGGTGATGCCCAGCGTCACCAGCGTGATTTGCCGCTCGTTCACCTCGCGCAGCACCTCCTCGGCCACGTCTTCGGCTTTCACTTTAAGCACCTGCGCCCCCAGTTCGGTGGCCAGTTGCAGATTGTTGAGGAGGTGCCGCTGGGTGGCCAAGTTGATGTTGAGGCTCGTCTCGCGGGAGGTCTGCACGTAGAGCAGATACCACTCGGCGTGGTACCTATCGGCCAGACGGGCCGATTTACGGATGATTTCCCGCGCGCCCTTGGCGTTGGTGCCTATGCAGGTGAGCAGCTTCTCCGTATGCCGTCGGTCTGGGGTGATGTGGGCGGTGTCAATCTGGCGTTCCAGCTGGTTGGCTACCTCTCGCAGCGCCAGTTCCCTCAGTTGCAGCAGGTGGTCTTGCTGGAAGAAATTCCTGAGCGCCGCCTCCACCTTGGCGGGGTCGTAGATTTTGCCCGCCTGCAACCGCTCCAGCAGCTCGGGAATAGTCAGGTCGATGTTCACCACTTCATCGGCGAGGCGCAGCACGCTGTCGGGCACGCGCTCGGTCACCTCCACGCCGGTGATTTTCTCCACCTGCTGGTTCAGGCTTTCCAGGTGCTGAATGTTCACGGCACTGATCACATGGATGCCCGCCTCCAGCAGCTGCACCACGTCTTGCCAGCGCTTCTCGTGCGCCGAGCCGGGCACGTTGGTGTGCGCCAGCTCATCTACCACCACCATCTCGGGGCGGCGTTGCAGAATGGCGGGCACGTCCATCTCCTCCAGCGAACGGCCTTTGTAGAAAACGGCCTTGCGCGGAATGACCGGCAGCCCTTCCAGCTGCTGCACCGTCTCCTTGCGGTTGTGTGTCTCCACGTAGCCCACCACCACATCCACGCCCTGCGCCAGCAGCGCGTGCGCCTCCTGCAACATGCGGTACGTCTTGCCCACGCCCGCCGCCAGCCCGATGTAGATTTTGAACTTCCCCCGCCGCGCGTGCCTGATTAACTCCAGAAACTTCCCGTCCGCCGATTTTCCCCCTGAAACCATTGATTTGAAGCCTTACTTTTGATGAAGTAGAACCCACCCCTGCCCCTCCGAGGAGGGAAATTTTCTCCTTGCGTTCTTTAGGAGGTATCGCTTTAGAAAATCTCTTTTCACAAACTCCCCTCCTGTGAGGGGCAGGGGTGGGTAAACACGGTTGCAATTCCCCTCGCCCCAGCTAGAAAGCAAAAGACAAAGACGTAGTCAGAGCGGTATTTTTATCTGTAGGGTTGCCATTTTCTTTCGTGAAGATGTTATCCTTGGAATCCAGCACCCGCGCCTCTACCCGCCAGAGCACCTGCGAAGTGGGCGCGAAATCCAGGTTCAGGGAATAGCCTGCCGTCTGAAAGCCGTTGGCCGTTTCAGTGCCGATGATTACGCCGTTCTTGTCATGGTAGTATTCGCCGCGGGCCGCGATGCCTAACTGGGGCAAAACCTGATATTTCACCGCCAAAGTAGGGTTCCACCAGCGGTTGTAGCCGTCTTCATCGCCCGCTTTTTCCTCCAGCCCGTAATCAAAGGCGGCAATCAGGCTCCACTTATCGGCGGGCGAAACCGAGGCGTAGAAATTGTGGAAGTACCGCCGCTGTTTGGCATTGTCTGGCTTCTCATTCCCGAAGAACGTGCTGGAGTTGAGCACCACTTTGCTGGACGGTTTAAACGTAATCTGCGTGCCCAGCGCCTTGTTCTGGTTCCCGTCCGTTTCGCGGATGTTCTGCCAGCCATTGAGCACCAAGCCCGTGAGCGTCCATTTTTCCGAGACCTCAAACGTGATTTTCGCGCCTGCTTCATAATACGGCGTGTTCTCCGCGCTCAGTGAGCGGGTGAGTGTCAGGTTGTCCCTAGAAATAGCCGACTCCGCGCCAATGTGCGAAGGGAAAATACCCGCATCCAGCCAAACCTTGGGCAGTAGTTGTACGCCCACGTTGGCCTCGTACACGTGCCGCAGCAACTCCTGCTCGGCGGCTAGGTTGTATTGGGCGTAGGTACCCGCCATCAGCCCCAGGTTCCCGCGCACCTTGTCCTGCGCGTAGTTTACCCGCAGCAAAGCCAGGTTCACATTAAATTCATTGTGCCGGTTGTGGTTGTACAGAAAGCCCGGCCGCAGATGGTTCTCCGGTTGATTGAAGTCATAGGCATAATACACATCCACAAAACCGCTCAGTTGCCAGGGTTTGGCCGACCCGTCCTCTGAAGTGGTCGAAGTTGAGGCAGCCACAGAGGTTGAATCTGAAACGGTTTGCGCCTGCGTAAGCACCGTCAGGCATAAATAAAGGGCAATGGAAAGGGAGAACTTGGTTCTCATGGTGGTAGTTTTAGATTTCATGATGATTGGAAGAGGCTACATTAAGCCTCAATTAGTACGTGTTTAGATTGTCCCCCTTTGAAGGGGGTAGGGGGATGACAAAGGCGCATCAAATTAGAACTGCTTTTCTTTTACTGCCTCTGCTGTTCGTGATTTTCAATCTGCCGCATTGCTGCTGCGTTGGCACTCTGGGATTACAAATCCCCTTTTTCCTTGCTTTCGGATTGCAAATCCGGAAGAGCGGCTTGGTAAAAGCTTTCTGATTTCTACGCTATTAAATATTTCTCAGCAAAAGTCATCATCCCCCTACCCCCTTCAAAGGGGGACGAAATGGGTGAATCTGTACTTTCCGTTTTTGGCCTATTTTCTGAAAAACAGGCCAAAAACGGAAAGCGGCTTTCAATTACTTCACAGCATCCAACGCCAGATTCAGTTGCAGCACGTTCACTTTCTCAGGGCCTAAAATACCTAAGAAGGGCGCTTCTACGTGTTGTTGCACCAGCGCCTGCACTTTCTGCTCGGGCAGATTTCTGGCTTGGGCTACGCGGGCTACTTGGAGGTAGGCGGCCTGGGGCGAAAGGTGCGGGTCCAGGCCGGAGCCGGAGGCGGTCACCAGTTCCGCAGGAATCTGGTCGCGGGTCACGCCGGGGTTGTGGGCCAGAAAGGTGTCAATGGGGGCTTGCACGGTGGCCAGGTAATCTGGGTTAGAGGGACCTTTGTTGGAGCCCGCGGAACCGGCCGCGTTGTAGTCCACCGCCGAGGGCCTTCCCTGGAAATACCCGTCTTGGGTAAAGGCTTGGCCCACGTTGGCAAAGCCTACCACCTTGCCGTTGCGGGAAACGGTTTCCCCACCTCCGCCACCCGGCGAAAGTTTACCGATGCCCGCCACCAGCGCGGGGTACACGCCCGACAGCAACACCAACAGCACTAAAGTCATTTTAATAGAGGCGATTAAATACGTTTTCATGTGATTACGTTTTTGAGCTGATTTTAGAAAAAGAGGCCTAAAACGGCGTCTATGAGTTTAATACCAATGAACGGGGCCACCACGCCACCCACGCCGTAGAGCAGCAGGTTCCGGCGCAACAGCGCGCTGGCCCCGATGGGTTTGTAAGCCACGCCGCGCAAGGCCAGCGGAATGAGCAGCGGAATGATAATGGCGTTAAAAATCACTGCACTCAGAATGGCGCTCTCGGGGCTGTTGAGGCCCATAATGTTCAGTCCCTGCAAGGCAGGAATAGCCACGATGAAAAGCGCGGGCACAATGGCGAAGTACTTGGCCACATCATTGGCGATGGAGAACGTGGTGAGCGTGCCGCGCGTGATAAGCAGCTGCTTGCCAATCTCCACAATCTCAATGAGCTTGGTGGGGTCGTTGTCCAGGTCCACCATGTTGCCCGCTTCTTTGGCCGCCTGCGTGCCCGAGTTCATGGCCACCCCCACATCGGCCTGGGCCAGGGCGGGCGCGTCATTGGTGCCGTCGCCCATCATGGCCACCAGCTTGCCCGCGGCCTGTTCTTTCTTGATGTAGTTGAGCTTGTCCTCGGGCGTGGCCTCGGCGATGAAATCATCTACGCCGGCTTTCTCGGCGATGAATTTGGCGGTCAACAGATTGTCGCCGGTCACCATTACGGTTTTCACGCCCATCTTCCTGAGGCGCTCAAAACGTTCCTGAATGCCAGGTTTGATGATGTCTTCCAGCTGAATCACGCCTTGCACCTTCTCGTTCTCGGTGACCACTAGTGGCGTGCCTCCGTTGGCCGCAATCTCGTTCACTTTCTCGGCCACGGCTTTGGGATAGGTGTTGCCCGCATTCTCAGTGAGGCGGCGCATGGAGTCAGAAGCGCCTTTCCGGATGCGCAAACCGTTGGGTAAGTCCAAACCGCTGGAACGGGTCTCGGCGGAGAACTTGATGAACTGCACCTGGCTCAAATCAGGCATGGGCACTTCCACGCGCTGCTGCTGGGCCAGCTCCAGAATGGATTTCCCCTCGGGCGTATCATCAGAAATAGAACTGAGCACGGCTTTGGAAATGAACTCCCGCTCCTCCACGCCGGGCGCGGGCCAGAATTTGGTGGCCTTGCGGTTCCCGATGGTGATGGTGCCCGTTTTGTCCAGCAAGAGCGTGTCAATGTCGCCCGCAGTCTCTACGGCCTTGCCCGATTTGGTAATCACGTTCGCCCGCAGGGCCCGGTCCATACCCGCAATGCCGATGGCTGAAAGCAAGCCCCCGATGGTGGTGGGAATCAGGCACACGAACAGGGCAATCAGCGAGGCGATAGTAATGGGTGTGTTAGCGTACTCCGCGAAGGGCTGCAGGGTCACGCACACAATGATGAACACCAGCGTGAAGCCCGCCAGCAGAATGGTAAGCGCAATCTCGTTGGGTGTTTTCTGGCGGCTCGCGCCTTCCACCAAGGCAATCATCTTGTCCAGGAACGATTCGCCGGGGGCAGTGGTCACGCGCACCACAATGCGGTCTGAGAGCACCTTGGTGCCGCCCGTCACCGACGATTTATCGCCGCCCGCTTCTCTAATCACCGGCGCAGATTCACCCGTAATCGCCGACTCGTCAATGGAAGCCAGGCCTTCAATGATTTCACCGTCGGTGGGAATGATGTCGCCGGGTTCGGCCAGGAAAACGTCACCTTTCTGAAGCGCGGCGGAGCTGACGGTTTCGATGACTTCTGACTGATTTCCGCCTCTTGTTGTGAGCTTTTTGGCGGGCGTGTCCTGACGCGTTTTCCGCAGCGATTCGGCTTGGGCCTTGCCCCGCGCCTCGGCAATGGCCTCAGCGAAATTGGCGAACAGCAGTGTGAGCAGCAGAATGAGGAACACCAGGAAGTTGTAGCCCAGGCTGCCCTGGTTCTGGCTGCCCAAGGCCACGCCTACCGTCACCAGCAGCATGATGACGGTGCCAATCTCCACAGTGAACATCACCGGGTTCTTGATGAGGTAGCGGGGATTGAGTTTAATCACCGACTGCTTGAGCGCCTCGCGTACCAGCGGACCTTCCAGCAGCCCCATTTGTCTTTTTTGCACAGACATGTTTTCTAGGATTGAATAAGTGAAGAGGATGCCCGCCCGGGCGTTTGCGTTTTTGGCCTGTTTTGGGAAAAAGAGCCGCTAAACGCAAACCTCCGCCGGGGCACCGAAGGATTTAGTAAATAGTGAAATATTCGGCCAGCGGCCCCAGCACCAGGGCGGGGAAGAACGCCAGCGCGGCGATGATGAGAATGACGGCCAAGGTCATGAACCCGAAGGTGGCGGTATCGGTGCGCAGCGTGCCCGCCGATTCCGGCACGTAGCGTTTGCGCGCCAGCAGACCCGCAATGGCCACCGGCCCGATGATGGGCAGAAAGCGCCCCAGCAGCAGCACAAAGCCCGTGCTCACGTTCCAGAACACGTTATTGTCGCCCAGGCCCTCAAAGCCGGAGCCGTTGTTGGCCGCCGAGGACGTGAATTCATACAGCATCTCAGAGAAGCCGTGGAAACCCGGGTTGTTGAGCCAGGCCGATGGTTTGACGGCCCAATCGGCCTCGGGGTAATTGGTGAGCGTGAAGCAGGCTAGCGCGGTGCCCGCCAGAATGAGCAGCGGGTGTAGCAGCGCAATAATGGTCGCGATTTTCATTTCGCGGGCCTCTACTTTCTTGCCCAGGAATTCGGGCGTACGTCCCACCATCAGCCCCGAGATGAATACGGCAATGATGAGGAAGATGAAGTAGTTGAGAATGCCCACGCCGCAGCCGCCGTAGAAACAGTTGATGAACATGCCCAGCAGTTGCATGGCCCCGCTCAGTGGCATGGTGCTGTCATGCATGGCGTTTACCGAGCCCGTGGAGATGATGGTAGTGACCGTACTCCAGTACGCCGAGATGGCCGGCCCGAAACGCACTTCCTTGCCTTCCATGGCACCCGTGGGTTGCAACAGGTTCAGTTGGGCCAAGGTAGGACTTCCGCCGGTCTCGCTCAAGAGCATGGGCACCAGCAAAAGCAACATGCCCACTGTCATGACCCCGAAGATAGTCCAGGCCAGTTTCTTGCGGCGGATGTACACGCCAAAGGCGATGACCATGGCGATGGGAATGAGCACCTGCGCCACCAGTTCGGTCATGTTGGTGAGGTAGTTGGGGTTTTCCAGCGGGTGCGCCGAGTTCACTCCCAACCAACCGCCGCCGTTGGTGCCCAAATGCTTGATGGCAATCATGCCCGCCGCCGGACCTCGGGACACTTGCACCGAGTCGCCTTGCAGCGTCACGATATCGGCTTTGCCGTCAAAACTGGTGGGCGTGCCGTTGAAGGCCAGAATAGCGGCAATGACCAAACAAATGGGCAGCAGAATGCGGGTGCAGCTCAAGACCAGGTACCGGAAGAAGTTGCCCAGTTTCTCAGAGCTTTTCTCCTTGAAGGCGTTGAACAGCACCACCACGGCCGCCATACCCGTCGCCGCCGACACGAACTGCAGGAAGGTGATGACGGTGAGCTGGGAAAAGTACGTGAGGCCAGACTCGCCGGAGTAGTGCTGTAGGTTACAGTTCACCAGAAAGGAGATGGCGGTGTTGAAGGCCAAATCTGGGGACATGGAAGGATTGCCGTCGGGGTTGAGCGGCAGGCTGCCCTGGGTAAGCAGAATCACAAACGCCAGTACAAACCACACCAGGTTAATGGTGAGCAAAGCCAGCAGGTGCTGTTTCCAGTTCATTTCGCGGTTGGGGTCAATGCCCGAGACGCGGTAGAGCCCGCGCTCTAGCGGCGCCAGAAAGTCCAGCAGGGTTTTCTGACCCTGGTACACGCGGGCAATGTATTTCCCCAGCGGAATGGCCAGCGCCAGGGTGAGCAGGTACGTCACCAGGACGCCTAGTAGTTCAGTTGACATGAATTGATTTGTCTTTTTATTTCAGTGGATAAGGAAAGGACCGGCACGGTTAGAATTTCTCTGGCCGCAGGAGCACGTAGCACAGATACCCGAAGGTGGCCAGGCTCAAAAGGAAAAGAAGGAGCATCATAGCGTTGAATTAAATAGCTAGAAATGGTTAAGGCAGCTGGGCATAGGTGAGCTGCTGGGCACAACGTGTTAAGGCCGGCCCCAGCAGAATCCTGAGCTGCATGGAAAGTTGGGAGTTCTGGTACAGGTGCAGCGCATAGAGATAGCTGTTCTGCAGGGCCGCCTGCACGCGCTGGTCGACGTGTTGCCACAGGTGGTTGGCATGCTGAAAACACCGCCGCACCTGCGCCAGGTCCTGTTGGTCAATAAACCGGTTGGTGAACCGCGCGAAGCAGGACAGTTGCCGGTACATGTTGCGTTTGCACTCGGTGTCTTCCAGCTCCGGCGTGAGCTCGGGGAACTCCCGCTCCAGCTCGGCCAGTACTTGGTAATGCTCAATCATGGCCGCCGGATTAGACGTGGTCAAAGAAATCAACCGCCCTGAAGAAGAGCCAGAAGCACAGCAGCCCGGAGGCCAGCAAAAGAGAGATAAGCAGTAAAGGGTCCATAGAAATTTTTAAATGGTTCTGCTCCCCTATTGCCAAGCCGTGTGCCAAAACCAACTGTTGCTTAGGTGTTCTATGTAAACCCTTGATTTACAGTCGTGTTTTTAGCCTGATTTCCAAAAAGGAGCCGCAAAACGGCAAGGGCACCCTACCAAAATGGTAGGGTGCCCTTGCCGTTTTGAAAAGAAGTTTGTGCTAAGTGAGTTAGATTTCAGGTGGTAATTGGATGCAGTGAAACCTACCCCTACCCCCCCAAGAGAGGAATTATCAGCTAGAGAAGGGATAACGTTGAGCATCCCTTTAAAGGAATCCCTACATCTTTTTGCCCGCATTCGGTCCCCCTTTGCAGCTACTATTTGCATCTTGGGATAAGAGAACCATCTTATACAGTAACTTTCAACCAGTATAAATGTGGATAACTTTATAACAATTGTGGATTATTTTCGTATATTTGCATGTGACCTACTTAGAGCCTGTGCTCTTTGTCGGGCCACGAAAAGTCCTCGGTTTGAAACCGGGGCATTTTTTTTAACGGCGTACAATTCCTAATGGATCGGCGGTACTGGCCTGTTTAAGTAAGATAGGTTCCAATAGATTAAAAGCCCTATCTAACCCGTACTTCTTTAGACTACCCTTTGGATATTCCTTTCTATAGAGGGTATGAGCCACGAAATCTGCAGCCTGTATTATGTGGGAATGAGCAGAATCCCTATAAAATACGTCTTCAATTATGTTGTCGATTACTGGGTTATGGTAAGAAGCATTGAAGTGAGATGCTACGGGATTGTACACTCTCATTTTCCTTAAAAGACTTCTTATAATCGCCTCTCCAGTATCATCACTAATAATTATTCCTTTGCTATTATCTGCCTTTTTAAGATACGTGTCATATCTCTGTATCAGCCTAGACCAAGCTAATGTTTGAAAGTCGGTGCAGTGTGGAAGTGCTTCTTTTCTTAGGCAAATGTTAAGGATTTTCCCTTTGGAGAACAAAGCCGGCATTTCTCCTACGAAAGATGTAATTAAGGCAAGCCTAGTAAATTTGGGGATTGCCTTGTACTCTTCTATCTTTTGAATCCTGATTAACTCAGAGCAATGTAGTTCCACCCTAGTTTGCAAACCTACGGTATCACGTAACATTTTTCTATACTTAATAATCCTTTCTAAGGAATCCTTCCAATCATCTACATGGATGATGATACCACTGAGTATATAGTGAGGGGAGTTATTGCCTGTAAAAACTCCAGCGTCCCCACTTTCATCCACATACATTAAATACATACTAATATTTTATAGCATTTTTTTTAGTGCAATGTACTTTTTTGTATGCGCATAGACAAGTAACTCCACTTAGAGGAAACAATCAGATCCAGCGTCTTTGATTGTTGTATTTCCTTTAAAGATGAAAGTGTTTGAAAACTCTTCACTTGAGGATAAGAAGTCAAAGCTGTTTTTGGCTTGATTTCAGAAAAACAGCCGCTAAACGGAAGCCCCAACAGATACTAGCGCCAAAAACATCAAGCAAGTTTTAGTGAACATCTCCCAAGCCGTATTCCTGAATCTTGCGGTACAGCGTGGTCAAGCCGATGTGGAGCAGGCGGGCGGTTTCGGTTTTGTTGCCGCCGGTCTGCGCCAGAATCTTGCGGATGTGGTTTTTCTCTACCGTGCTCAGGGCAGTATCGCTTTCCACGGCTCCCGCCGATGAGTTCAACGACCAGAACTCGGCGGGCAGGAAATCTGGGGTAAGGGTAAGGGTATCGCCCTCGGCGAGGATGACGGCGCGCTCCAACACATTCTTCAGCTCCCGGATGTTTCCTTTCCAGGGGTAGGCCTGCAGTTTCTGCACGAACTCGGGGCTGAGGTGCTGTAGCCGGGGGTTGAGCTTGGCGGCGAAAACTTGTAGGAAATGTTTGGCCAGCGTGGGAATGTCCTCTTTGCGTTCGCGCAGCGTGGGCACCCGCACCTTGAACACCGAGAGGCGGTAGTACAAATCCGGGCGGAAATGCCCGGCCTCGGCCTCAGCGGCCATGTCGCGGTTGGTGGCGGCCACCAGCCGGAAGTTCACCTGGATGGGTTTGGTGTCGCCTAGCTTGGTGAAGGCCTGGGTTTCCAGCACGCGCAGGAATTTGGCCTGCAGCTCGGCGGGCATCTCGCCTACCTCGTCCAGAAACAGGGTGCCGGTGTGGGCTTCCTCCAGCAGGCCTTTTTTATCTGTCATGGCTCCCGTGAAAGCGCCTTTCCTGTACCCGAATAGCTCCGACTCCAGCAAATCTTTGGGGAAGGCGCTGCAGTTAAGGGCCATAAACGGTTTGCCGCGCCGGCGGCTGGCCTGGTGAATAGCCTGCGCGAAGAGTTCCTTGCCCGTGCCCGTCTCCCCTTCCAGCAGCACCGTGGAATCAGTAGGCGCGACTTTGGCGGTGAGGTCCTTGGCTTGCCGCAACGCGGGCGAGGTACCCAAAATGCTGTCCAGGCTGTACGTCACGCCCACCTGTTTCTCCAGCTCCTGGATGCGCCGCTGCAAACTGGCTTTCTCCATGGCCCGTTCCACCACCACCAGCAGTTGGTCGTCTGAGTCGCCTTTGGTGAGGTAGTCAAACGCGCCCATCTTCATGGCCGTGACCCCGTCCTGAATGGTGCCGTAGGCGGTCATGAGAATCACCTCGGCCTGTGGGTATTTCTGCTTTACTTTTTGCAGGATGTTCAGGCCGTGGTCATCGGGAAGCTTCACATCAGAGAGCACCACCCACACGTCTTGCGCGTGCTGTTGCAGCATTTCCAGCCCCGCGTGCGCCGTGGCGGCCTGCCGCACGTGGTAGCCTTCCAGTTCCAACACCCGCCCCAGCACGTGGCGCAGGCGCTCTTCATCGTCAATCAGCAGTAGTTCTCCCGGGTATTTAGCCATGTGTGGTGGTTTGTGGCTGCGAAGCTATGAGTAATTTCCATAAATGATTCACTGTGCCTGACACTAAAAGGTTCTGGAGGACGTGATTCTATCACTTCTATGGAAAATGGATTAGGCCTGCATCTAGGAGATATGAGAAAGCTATACACCCTCTTCCACCTCTCTTTCTACCCGGCACTTCGTGCCGCAACCGCATTATAAGTTGGACTCCCTTATGAACCTGAGCTTTGAGTAGGGCCGCTTTCACAGCCTCCTAATAGGTATAACATAAAAAATCCGTTTTTGGCCTGTTTTTAAGAAAACAGGCCAAAAACGGATCTCCTCCAATATATGAGTTACACGCCCTCACCTTAAGTGCTCAGCAGGGTTCATGAGCAAACATGGCCTTGTTCAGGGCGATGATAGCCTGTCTGTAGTGGGGGCGGGCGACGACGAACTGCAGGTTCACCTTCCGCAGGGAGACACCGGCGGCCATGATGTTGATGCCCTTCTGGGCCAGAGCCTGGGCTGCTTTCCCCAGCACCCCAGGCTGGTCCAGATTGGACCCGATGGTGCACACCATGGCCGCCGGCTCCGCCCGCACCTCCTGGAACCGGAGCTGGAGTTCCCGGCTCAGCGGCTCTTTGTAGTCCTTCTCCCAGAGAACGAGCGTAATGCTGTTCGCGCTGCTGGTCTTCAGGATATAGCTGACGGCATGTTTCTCCAGCACCTGCATGAGCCTCAGGTCGGCGCCCACCTCCCCCACCATCAGGCGGTCGAACACATCTACGGCCACCACCCTGTCGGTTCCCGTGACCATCTCCACCTTCTTGCGGGGGCAGACATACTCCTTCGTGATCAGGGTACCCGGGTGGCGGGGCTCAAAGGTGTTCTTGATCCGCAGGTTGATGCGGTGCATCTCCAGCGGCTTGCTGGCCTTGGGGTGGATCGCCTCCATGCCCACGTCCGCCAGCTGGTCGGCCACCTCGTAGTTGGTGAACTCCACCGGCACGCAGTGCTCCACGCCCACCAGGGCCGGGTCGGCCGAGGAGAGGTGGTACTCTTTGTAGATGATGGCTTCCCGGGGCTTCAGGGCCACGGCGATCTTGCTGAAGGTGACCTCTGAATAGCCCCGGTCAAACTCGCGCATGATGCCCTCCACCCCCTTGGTGTAGCCCGTCACCACGCCTATGGTCTGGCCCAGATCAAGGTCCTTGAAGACATGCGCGATGCGTTCGTCTATGGTGTAGGGCTCATGGTCATGGAAACCGCTCAGATCAAGGAAGGTCGCCGCCATCCCGTTGCGCTGCAGCACGTTGGTGAAGACGAAGCCCGCGTGCGCCTCCCCTATGGAGGCCAGAATCTCGCGGGCGGCCAGCAGGATGCTCTCGGCGCTCACGTACCCGGAGGCCAGCACGTTGGCCAGGCTGGCCAGGAAGGCCTGGGCCTCCGCCACCCGCTGGGTCACGAACCCGTCCGCCGCGGCCAGGTCCAGCCCCAGGGGCTCGTATGCCTGGTGGATTTCCTTCAGCCGGGTAGCCACCCCATCCAATGGGGCCTGGAAGTCGTTGTATTGGGCGAAACGGTGGTACACGCCGGGCTCCCCGGTCTTTTTGTTCTCCAGCAGCAAGTCCGTCACCCCGGCGAACGCCGAGACCACGAAGACCCGGTTATAGATCACCTCCCCGGACTTGGTGAAGAACTGGAAATCCCGCAGGATACGGTCCAGCGCGCGCATGCTGGTGCCGCCTATCTTCTCAAGGGTCAGCATACCGGGCTAGGAAAGAAGGTTAACGGTGCTGAGGATGATGCCGAAGCAGAGCAGCGAGAGGAGCAGGTTCAGCAGCTGTTGGTCTTGTTCTGTGCGCATGGATGTTCGCGTTTAAAGGTTATGATGACACCACCTGATGCCATTTCTGACCCTGTAGCCAAAAAAGGGCCAAGAAAACCCGCTGAACCATAAGCACCTGATTATAAAAACCGTATAGCCACTACTTCATGTCTACAGGCTCTCGCATGAACGCTTCCTATTTCCTAAATGGAAAAAGACCTTACCATTATGATAGGCTCCCCCTATGTAAATACAGAAAATGAAGACGTTCATTCCACTGGAAGACGCATCTGGATAAAAGCTTCTCCAGTTGAGAATTCGTGTTCACGCCATATCTCCTTACCCTTCATACTCCCGGGATTGAATACCTTCTCCAAGGCCTCGAACAGGAATATTACCTTTCACACTTTCAGCTAAATACAAATGGCACAACTTTCATTTCAACCATACCTCTGTTTTAGCCCTGATTCTGGAAAAACAGCCCCTAAACGCAATTTCCAAGACGCAAAACACCCGCTTTTAAGCAAATGATACAAATCAAGAGATTTCAGCCGTTGGCCTCCCTTTCTGCATGTGATTTTTCACAGAAATTATCAAAAAAAACAGATTCACTTCTTATCTTCACCCAAGCTTAAAGGAAAGCTATTCTCTTCACTTAAGCGGCAAAACAACCTACTATACTTATATACTTATTTAATCTATCCCCCAAAATGCACCTGTCATCTTTACTATTACTATTCACATAGATTCTTTTCAAATACATATAATCCAATCCATTTATCTAAACCCATGCCTAAATTATTAACACCCACCTCTAGAGAGGCGCAGACACCGCTTTGTCAATTTTCCCAGCCTACCCAAAACGTACTAGAGGAGCAGCAGGTGCCCGTGGAGGAACTGAAAGCCAGATGTGACCGCTATTATGATCATCTTTCAGCGTTGCAGCCTCCTCAGGAAGCTATCATGCTGCGGGCAGCCAACTTCACGGTGGCCTCTATCCAGCAAATGATTCAAGCAAGCCCAGACAGTGCCTTTATCAGGGTGTACTACGGGATCAAAGAAAACGGAGAGCATGAGCTTTTCATGGTTCCTGTCAACCCAGACGGCACCCCAAACACCAATGCTGACACCGTGTATGTAGATAACTGCTGCGCCTGTCCGCCCATGGGGAACTGCTCAAATGATGAATTACTTTCAGATTCTTAATTCCCACTCCCCAGAGGCACAGATTGACTCTGTGCCTCTCCCCCAATGTATATGTGGTTCATTTATATCTATTTCGCCTTTTTAGCCTTGAGCGTGGTTAGTTGGGGCATACGGTTCAAACACCTGGAGACCCCGCAGAAAATCTTGGGGTTCAGCCTGGCCATTACCCTAACCGTGGAGATTTATGCCGCGCACCTCATGATGCAGAGCACCAACAATTCCTTTCTGTATCATTTCCTGATTCCGCTACAGTGCCTGCTGCTCTCCAGTGTCTTTTATACAGCCTTGAGCGGTAAAAAAGTACGTAAAATCATTCTTTTCTCTTTGCCGGTCTTTGTACTGGCGGTGTTGGCCATTATGCTCACGTTGCAGACCATCAGAGAATACAACTCTTTCGCCAGGCTTATGAAAAACGTGCTGGTGGCCTGTTGGGTGCTCTTTTACTACCGCGAAGTCTTTATAAGCGTAAAAGTCTCCCGGCTGGAGCGGGAACCCATGTTCTGGATCAGCACGGGGCTGTTGTTCTATTCCTTAGGCAACGTATTTGTGGATGGGCTCATGAATTACCTCATCCATCAGTCTAAAAGCTGGGCGCTTCCTATCTATTACATCAATACCTTTCTGGGGATTTTATTGAATCTCACCTTTTTTATATCTTTCCTGGTGAAGAAAGAAGCCCCTTTGGCCTCTCCTCCCCTAAAACCCTACTCCAGACCTCTGTAACGGCATGCCCGATGTAGTTTTAATAGTCACCGTGGGCACTGCCCTCTTCCTGCTGTTGGCCTTGTTTATTGCGTTTATGGCCTTCTACTACCAGAAGAGGAGGCTGGAGCACCAGGACGAGATAAAAGATCTAGCCGAAACTTATCAGAAAGAAATCCTGAAGGCGCAGCTGGAGATGCAGGAGCAGACCTTTCATTCCATTGCGCAGGAAATCCATGACAATGTGGGGCAGATCCTCTCCCTGGCCCGGCTAAACATGAACTCGCTGGAGAATGCGCTGCAAGACAACCACCGGCAAAAAATTACCACCAGCAAAGAACTGGTAGACCAGGCCATTGGCGACCTTCGCGACCTCTCCAAACGCCTGAACAGCAAATACGCCACCCAGCAGTCGTTGACTACCCTCCTCAAAACCCAGCTAGACCTGATCAGGAAGACGGGGGCCGTGGAAACTTCTTTTGACGTGTCTGGTCAGGAAGCCGGGCTTCTGCCAGAGAAGAAGCTTATCCTTTTCAGAATTGCCCAGGAGGCCTTGAACAACAGCCTCAAACACGCAGAGGCCTCTTGCATTTCTGCCCAACTGGAATTCACCCAACAGCAAATGGTGTTGCGCATTATGGATGACGGAGGAGGCTTGGCCGTAACCGCTGAGGGTTCTTCTGAGCCGCCGCTGAACGGTACAGGCCTCCAGAACATGCGCTTTAGGGCCGGTTTAATTGGGGCCTCCTTTTCCATTGCGGGCCAAGCAGGCTCCGGTACTTTGGTACAAGTAGATTTACCTTTAAATTAGAACGCATGCACGCTCCCCATCCCGCCAATGTGGCGCTGGTTGATGACCATAAACTCTTCCGGAAAGGAATGGCCGAAATCATCAACGGTTTCAGTGGTTTTTCCATCATGCTGGAGGCCGAAAACGGCAGAGACTTCATCCAGAAACTTGCGCCAGGCAACTTACCTTCTATTGCGGTGCTGGATATCAGTATGCCCGTGATGGATGGTTTTGAAACCGCCCGCTGGCTCCAGGAACACCACCCTGACATGAAAATCCTGGCGCTCTCCATGAGCGACGAGGAGGAAACCGTGCTCCGGATGCTCAAGTGCGGAGTGGATGGTTACGTTCTCAAAAACGCCGATACCTCTGAGCTGCGCATGGCCCTGGAGGCGCTGGAGGCCAACGGCAGCTACTACTCCAGCAGCGTCACTGAGATTCTGAAACAAAGCCTTTCCTCCAAAACGCCCGCTGAACCGGAGCTTTCTGAGCGGGAAATCGCCTTCCTGAAACTGGCCTGCACGGAGCTTCCGTACAAATCCTTCGCGCCGCTCCTGAGCGTGTCTCCCAGAGCGGTGGAAGCCCTCCGGGAAGGACTGTTCAAAAAACTGGAAGTAGCCTCAAGGGTAGGCCTGGCCATGTACGCCATCAAGAAAGGCTACCACAAGGTAGCCTAGCGTCCAAAAGGCCTTCTCAATTATCATTTCACAAGAAGTGTACATGCCCTATAGCAGTGAATATTCCCTCCAAAGCTATAGGTAAGTACTTCCCTCTATTTTCCGTTTAGGGGCTATTTTTTGAAAAACAGCCCCTAAACGGAAACATTTCTCCCGCCTCCGCAGAAAATTCACCCATACCTCATGTGATTTTTCACACCCTTAGAAAATAGCGCACAGCAGACAGATCCGGTACCTTTACATCAGCAAACTGAAATAGCTCAAGCACAGATTTATTTACTTAAAACCTTTATTTACTGCATTTCTAATAAGTACCACAATAGAATAAACTCCTTTCCCGTCAATATCCGGCACTGAAGAAGCTGCCATATTGAAGAAGCCAGACACTTACCTTTACGAATGGTGAATCTGGATTTTACAGGCCCCTGGTTGTATCTACTATCTTTCAAACACATCTATCATTCAATCTTAATATTTTATAAAATACTTCACCCCCCGTTGGTAAAGCCTGCCCTCTAAAGGGGTTGGATTCCTTCACCAGCCCTAGATACAACCAGGGGCTTTTTTTAAACCTACTTCTAAAAATAATCACGGCTATTCCTGTGATAAATCACAGTTAAGGAAGACTCTCTTTCAGCCTAAGTCCTCTTAAATTGCCTTGGCTTTGGAACAAAACTACTATTGAACTGAAGAACACCTTTTGAGTCATGTGATGACAAATTTTATCAGACTCAATATTCAAGTTACAGACCGAAAAAGACAACTTTACCTACTTATATAACCCAGTACAATTATTCAAACGTCTCTACCTATGGAATTTAAAGTGATCAGAATACACGAAGGAGATGGCCAGCACCCCAACACTGAATATGTTTTTCTACAGGCTCTTACAGACGAAAATCTGAAGAACTTAAGTTTTCATCTCCACTCCCCCCATGATGCTTTCATAGACTTCCCTTCCTTACCAGATGTAGAAGTGAAAAAAGGGGATTTTGTGATTCTATACACGGGCTTAGGGCGTTATCTGCGGGCCACCATTAACACGGGCGAACCTTTGCACAAGGTCTATCTGGAACAGCCAACCTGTCTCTGGACCAACCTGGGATTATCCCCGCAACAGCTGTGTCTTTCGGCCCTTGAAGGCGTTTTAGTGTAATCAGCGTTACTTCCTGTTCATAGGCAGAGAAGACATCTTCCGGCAAAAACAACAAGAGGCGTTTAGGGGCTGTTTTTTCAAAAACAGCCCCTAAACGCCTCTCTGTTAAAAAACTTAACAGCTACTTACGCTTCTTGCTTCTCCAGCTGGAACAGGCTGCTCAGGCCTTCCAGCAAGGCATCAGACTCGCCGCGTTGGCAGGCGGCTTTCAGCTCCAGCACCGGAAGCTTCACAATTTTATTCAGGATATTCTTGGTCACCGACTCCAGCAGCTCGCGCTCTTGGCCGCTGAGTTTTTTCAGGGCTCTGGCTACCTCCTGCTGACGGATTTCCTCCAGACGGTTCTTGAACTGTTGCACGGTGGCGGTAAAGCCGGTTTCCTGCACCCAATTCTGGAATTCTTCAATAGACTCTGTGATGATCTGCTCCACCGCCGGCACAGACGCCAGGCGTTTCTCCAGCGCCTCAGTGGCTCTGTTCTTGATGGTGTCTATGTTGTAAACGGCGGCATTAGGCAACGTGGCTACTTCTTTGGCAATGCTGCGGGGCATGGAAAGATCCAGGAAGAACTTGGGGCTTTCAAAACCATTGGCCGGAAGATTTTCCGGACTGATCTGGAAGCAGTCGCCGGGCACAGAGGAGATCACCACATCTGCCAGGGCTATCTCTTCCTGAATGGCTTCCCAGTAAATGGAGGTGGCATTTGCTCTCTGGGCCAGTTCCACGGCTTTGTGGTGCGTGCGGTTAGCCACCACCACGTTCTTGATTCTGGTTTTCTGGAAGTTGAGGCACACGGTGCTTCCCATTTCACCTACCCCTAGCATGAGCACCCGCGGGTTCTCCATCTGCTGGGTCAGTTCCTCCACCAGCTCCACGGTTGCATACGCCACGGAGGCTGCCCCGTCTCTGAAAGCTGTCTCATTGGACACCCGCTTGTTGGTAAAGAAAATAGTGTGCAGCAAACGGTGCAGGAACGGGCCCACGGTATCGGCTTGGGTAGCCCACTGGTACGCGTTTTTCACCTGGTTCAGGATCTGGAAATCGCCTACCACCTGAGATTCCAGCCCAATGGCCACGTTGAACAGGTGACGCACCGCCTCGTCATGGTTCTGCAAAGAGATAAAATATGGGGCGATGGCGCTGGTGGCCAGAAAGCCCTTCTCAATGGCAATCAGTTTGATGATCTCCTTGCTCAGGTCAGTCTCCGCGCTGTAGTATACTTCAGTGCGGTTGCAGGTAGAGAGCACCAACACCTCCTGGGCAGAAGTGAATTCCTTCAGTTTATCTAAAAGGTTCTTGCATCCAATCTCGTTGAGAGACACCATCTCCCGCACAGCAATGGGGGCGGTTTTATAAGATAAAGACAGGGCTTTGAATGAAGTCTGCATGGAGGATTTTGATTACCCTGCAAATTTCACCATTCTGGGCGCGGGAAAAGATGACCTTTGTCACCTCAGCCACAGATCCTTATCAGGTTCTATCACTCCTGGCACCGCCACCCGCCCGTTTTTGCGTTTAAGGGCTCTTTTTCCAAAAACAGGATGAAACCAGCCGAAGCACCGGCAGCCGCTTTTGCAAGAGAGATTTCTTGCGTTTAGGGGCTCTTTTTCCAAAAATAGCCCCTAAACGAAAAAAAGTATTTTTAAAAGCTAGTTCCGCATTTTGGCCAGCTTCTCCACGTTGAGAATGGTGATTTTACCGCCGTTGATGCTGATGAGCTTTTCGTCTTTAAAGTCTGAGAGCGTCCGGATGACGGTTTCCTTGGAGGCGCCCACAATGTTGGCCAGGTCTTCGCGCGACACCGGTACTTTGGCCTCCTGCCCCTGGTTTTGCTGGTACTGCTTCTCCACTAACAGCAGGGCCTCGGCCACCCGCTTGCGCACCGAGTTATAAGCCAGTTTCAGGAGCCGTTCCTCGCGGTCGGCGAGGTTGCCGGAGAGGATCTTGATGAACTTGTTGGCCACGTCGCGGTTCTGGTACAGCAGCGAGTTGAATTCCTCTTTGTTGATGATGCACACCTCACAATCTTCCAGCGCCTCCGCCGATTCGCGGTACGTCTGGTCTTCCAGCAGGTCTAAATACCCAATGAACTCGCCCTCCTTGTACAGGTTGGTGATGTACTCGCGACCCTCCTCGTTGGTCTTGTAGGTTTTCACCTTGCCTTTGTTCAGGAAAAACAGGGCGTGCGGGTACTGGCCTTCGGCGAAGAGCTGCTGCTTTTTCTTGAACACAGAGATTTTGCGCTCATTGGAAATGAGGCTGTTGAGGTCTTCCAGGCCTTTGGCCTCCTGGATGAACTCGTTCAGCCCCTGGGTGTTTTTCTGGAAATCGGCGCGCAGGATCTCGTTTTTCTTCAGGCGCATCTCCACCGCATCCAGCAGTTCCAGGTCATCGAAGGGTTTGGTAAGGTAATCGTCGGCCCCCAGGTTCATGCCTTTCCTGAAATCGTCTTTCTCAGACTTGGCGGTAAGGAAAATAAACGGAATGCCCGAGGTGGCCGGGTTCTTGCTGAGCATGTGCAGCACGCCATACCCGTCCAGTTGCGGCATCATGATGTCACAGATAATGAGATCGGGTTTCTCGGTTTTGGCCAGTTCCACACCGGCTTTTCCGTGCTCGGCCTCCAGCACATCGTAATTGGCCAGAGACAGAATCTCGGCTATGTTCTCACGTATTTCGGTGTTGTCTTCTATGAGCAGTATCTTTTTCATAGGCTGGGGGTTTTATGAAACTGTACCGTAAAAGTGGTGCCCTCGTTCTGCTGGCTGGTGTAGGTAAGTGTTCCGTTCATGATGTCTACGTAGCGCTTCACAATGTTAAGCCCTAAACCGGTGCCTTCATAGTTGACGGCGTTATGCGCCCGGAAGAAAGGCGTGAACAGGTGGGCCTGGTCGGCTTCTGGAATTCCTATGCCCTGGTCCTGCACCTGCACCATTGCCTGCTGGGCGTCTACCTGCGTGGTAATCATGATTTCCTTGCCCTCTGCCGAATATTTGCTCGCGTTGGAAAGCAGGTTGAGCACAATGTTCTTGAGCAATTGTTTGTCTAAGGTCACTATAGACGGTTGCCCCTCATGCCGGTAATGGATCTGCTGACCCACTTTTATGTAGCCCTGCATCTCATCAATGATTTCTTCTATAAACGGCACCAGGTCAAAAGCGGTGGGCACGTTGTAGATCTTGCCTTCCTCAATACGGCTCAGAGACAGGAAATCATTGAGAATACCCGTAAGATTATGCACCGCCGATTTAATGCGGTTCACGTGCTTCTGCCGCTTGTCGTCTTCCTCCGTGAGCTTGTACTTGCCAATAAGTGAGGCCGAAGACAGCACCGTGCTCAGCGGGGTCCGGAACTCATGCGAAGCAATGGTCACAAAGCGGGACTTGAGCTCGTTCAAATCTTTCTCTTTCTGGAGGGCTTTCTTGATTTCCTGCTGGGCTTCAAACAGGCTGCGGTTGGTTTCCTCCAGTTGCGTGATGGCCCGGGCCAGTTCCTGCGTTCGGTCTGCCACGCGCTGCTCCAGGCCGGCGTTCAGCTGCTGGATCTCCAGTAGGTTGTTGGCGTGTTCTATGCTGTAGCGGATGGAACGCTCCAGGTCAAACGGCGTGAGGCGGCCTTTGATAAGGAAATCAGAGGCCCCCAGGCGCATGGCCCGTTCATCGGTCTCGCGGTCGCTTTGGCCGGTGAGCAGGATGAACGGGGCTTCCGCCCCGCTGGCCAAAGCCTGGGTGATAAGCTCCAGTCCGTCATGGGCGCCTAGCCGGTAATCTACCAGGTACACGTCATGCTGTTTCAAGGCGATTTTTTCCAAAGCAGCCCCAAACGACGAAGCCCACTCCAGCAGGTACGTGCGCGCCGGAATGTCAGAGATAATGTCGCGGGTAATGATGAAATCATCCTCGTCATCGTCTACCAGCAACACCCGTATGGTCTCAGTCATTTCTTCAGGTTAGGTTATTTATGGCTGCTGTTGGGCAGTTGCACCAGCTCAAACCAATATTCGGTGAGGGTTTTGGTCATGTCTACCAGAGAGGCAAACGTGACGGGCTTGGTGATGAAGGAACTCACCCCCAGGTCATAGGTCCTGATAATGTCTTCCTCGGCTTTGGAGGTAGTGAGCACCACCACCGGCAGTAGCTTTAAATCAGCATCTTGCTTGATTTCCTTAAGTGCCTCGCGGCCATCTTTCTTAGGCATGTTCAGATCCAGCAAAATGAGCCCTGGTAAGGGGTATTTCTCTTTGTCTGCGTATTTGCCCCGGTGGTGCAGGTAGTCCATGAGCTCCTCGCCGTTTTCCACAAAGTGGAGCGTGTTTTTGAGGTGGTTCTCCTCCAATGCCTCTTTCAGGAGCATCCGGTCTTCGGCATCATCATCGGCAATGAGAATGGCTATGCTTTTACTTTGCATCATAATTCTGTTCTTGAGGTTGTTTCAGCGCCAGGGTAATAATGAAGGTGGTGCCCACGCCCGGCTGGCTGCGGGCGGTAATGTCGCCGCCGTGCCTAATGGCAATCTTGCGGCAAATGGCCAGCCCAATGCCGGAGCCTTCATACTTCTGCCCTTCCAGGCGCTGAAAAATATTAAAAATACGGTCCAGGTATTTCTCCTGAAACCCAATGCCGTTGTCTTCTATGTAAATTTCCACCACTTCATCGCCGGGCGTGGCGGTGAGGTGGGCGGTACGCTGCACCACCTGCGCCCAGATGGAGATAACGGGTTGCTCCCCCTCCTTCCGGAACTTGATGGCGTTGCTGATGAGGTTCTGGAACAGCTGGCGCATCTGGGTGGGCTCGGCTTCAATGACGGGTAGCCAGGAGCGGTTAATCTGTGTACCGGTCTGCTCAATGGTGATCTCCAGGTCAGAGAGCACGCCGGTGAGCACGGCATCCAGGTCTACGCGCACAAACGGCGTGGCCTTGCTGGTAACCCGGGAAAACGCCAACAGATCATTGATGAGGTTCTGCATGCGGCTGGCCGCGTTGAGCATACGCTCCACGTAGTCTTTGCCCTGGTCGCTGAGGTTGTCGTATTCCTTGGTCATGAGCCGGTCCCCGAAGGCCTGGATCTTGCGCAGCGGTTCCTGCAAATCATGCGAGGAAACGTAGGCGAAATCCTGAAGCTCTAGGTTGCTGCGCATGAGCTCGGCGGCGTAGCGCCGAAGCCGTTCCTCGTTCAGTTTCTGCTGGGTGATGTCATGGATGAAGCCGGTGTACACTTTGCGGTCTGCCAGCTGCACTTCACTGATGCTCAGGTAAAAAGGAAACGTGCTACCGTCTTTGCGCAGCCCGGTCACCTCCCGGCCAATGCCAATGATCTTGCGTCTGCCGGTGGTTTCATAGTTGTGGATGTACCCGTCATGGCGGCTATGGTCGGGCTCAGGCATGAGCACGTTGATGCTGCGGCCCAGCAGTTCCTCGGCCTGAAAACCAAACAAACGGGCCGCCGAGGGATTCACCATTTCCATGATGCCGCGGGTGTCAATGGTGATGATGCCGTCTACCGCTGCCTGTATAATGGAGTTGATCTTGTTCTCGCTCTCGCGCAGGGCGGCTTCGGCTTTCTTGAGGTTGGTGATGTCATGGATAATGCCCGTGAAAATCTGCTTGTCCTGCAACTTCACCTCACTGATGCTGAGCAGGAACGGGAACACGGAGCCGTCTTTCCGGCGCCCCAGCACCTCACGGCCTTTGCCAATGATCTGCCCCACGCCGGTGCGGTGGTAATTTTCAATGTACTGGTCGTGCAGGCTGCGGTCTGGCTCGGGCATCAGCATCCTGATGTTCTGCCCAATGATATTTTCTGGGAGATAGCCAAAGATGCGGGCTGCGGCTGGGTTTACGCTTTCAATAGTGCCGCGCGCATCAATGGTGATGATGCCGTCAATGGCGGTTTCAATAATGGCCTGTAGCCGGTTTTTGTCATCAATACTCTGCTGGCGGGCAGCGGCAAATTCATTCAACTCTTCACTCATGCGGTCTTTTTTTCTCTCCCAAGCCAAAGATAGCTTTTCTACCATCAATACAAGAATGACTAATGTCATCTTCCTTCCTGCCCAAGGTCATTTAGGGTGCGGCCATATTGCCGTAATCTTGCACTGTCTTATCCAGTTCCACCCACAAAAACCCTCTACAGCTATGATAACCATTCTAGTCCCCACTGATTTCTCTGGCGTTGCCGCCAACGCCCTGGAATACGCCGTTGCCATGGCCTCCGTTACCAAAGCCCATATTCTGCTGGCCCACGTGGTGGACATTCCGGCCATGGCCGCCGCCTATGAGGTGAACATGGGCTACATCAGCTCCCAGGTACTGGCCGACTGCGAAAAGGAAATGCAGACCCTGGTGCAGCGCCTGCGGGCAAATGTGGCAGTAGAGGTAGACGGAATCTGCACCTCCGGCAAGCTGGTGGCGCAGGTGAATGAAGTAGTGTCTAAATACAAAGTAGACCTGGTGGTGATGGGATCGCACGGTCAAAGCGGCTTGCTGGACCGTTTATTTGGCACCAACGCACTGGCGTACATGAACAATGCCCATTGCCCGGTGCTGGTGGTACCGCCGACCGCTACGTTCAAGGGCATCCACAACATTGCCTTTGCCTATGACCTGGACAGCGAGAGTACGTTTGTGTTACAGCAGCTTTTCAGGTTGAGTGCTCCTTTCCAGGCGAAGGTGTCTATTATTAACTGCCTCTCAGAACGCCAACTCAACATTGTGCCAGACCAGCCGCTGCTGCAATACATCACAGAACACTTCGCTCAGGAGAACTATTGCCTGGTGCAGCGCAGAGAAGACGACGTGGTCACCGGAATTCTCAGTTTTGTGCAGGAAAACCAAATGGATGTGCTGGCGGTGTCTACTCATGAGCGCATTTTGCTGGAACAAGTACTGCACACCAGCGTGACCAAACAATTGCTCTTCAAAACCCAGGTTCCGCTGCTCGCCATTCAGGAAAATCCTTATGCCGCAGAAGTCAAGCACAAATTTCTTACGCAACTGGAAGAAAGCAACTAAATCTGTTTCTACTTTCCATTTAAAGCCGTTTAGGGGCATTTTTTCCAAAATAAGCCTCTAAACGGCTTTCTCTTTCAAGCGCACTCCTGCCCAAAGGAACCGTTCTGGTTTAAGTCCGTTTTAGGAAAAAGAGCCCCTAAACGCATTTACAGGACTTTTGGCAGGAAATCAAGGCAGCTCTGTTGCCTCTTAACCACGCACGCACCATGCAAGTAACCGTTTTCAGCGCCCACCTTTTTGAGCAGGAATTTCTACTGGCCGCCAACCAACAGCAGCACCAATTGAAGTTTGTGGAACAGGCCCTCACTCTGGAGAACGCCCACGAAGCCGCCGGAAGCCAGGCCATTGCCCTGTTTACCTCAGATGATGCCTCCGCGCCCGTGCTTGAAACACTGCACCGTCTGGGGGTGCGGCACGTGGCGCTCCGGTCTGCGGGCTATGATTACGTTGATCTGGCCAAGGCGCAGGAACTGGGTATGAACGTTGCCCGCGTACCCGCCTATTCACCGTATGCCATTGCCGAGCACACCGTGGCCCTGCTCCTGGCCCTGAACCGCCACCTGCTGGAGGCCCACGCCCGCATCAGGCAAAACAATTTCTGTCTGGACCACCTCATCGGCTTTGACCTGAACGGGAAAACCGTGGGCATCATAGGCCTGGGAAAAATTGGGGCGGTTTTCGGGAAAATCATGCACGGCTTCGGCTGCCGTATTCTGGTGCACGATGTTGTACAGCCGGAGCCGCAGGAATTTCCCCTGGAACTCGTTTCTCTGGACACGGTGCTGCGCGAAGCCGATGTGCTCTCCCTGCACACGCCCCTCAATGCCGCCACCAAACACCTCATCAACGCCAGCACGCTAGCTAAAACCAAGAAAGGCGTAGTTCTGCTCAACACCAGCCGCGGCGGCCTCATTAAAACCGAAGACCTGATCCAGAGCCTGAAAACCGGGCAAGTAGCCGCCGCCGGATTAGACGTGTATGAGCACGAGAAACACCTGTTTTTCCAGGACCGCTCCCAGGAGACGCTGCAAGACGAGCTGTTCGCCCAACTCCGGGAACTGCCCAACGTGCTCATTACCGGCCATCAGGCTTTCCTCACCAGAACGGCCCTCAGCAACATTTCAGACACCACGGTGTATAACTTAAACTGTTTTGAGGCCGGGCAAGACTGTGTAAATAAACTGTAAGGGCAGAAAGACTAGTGGAGATGCGAAGATGGTTCTATCTATGGCTTGCGTTCTTTGGTTTTTGGTGGGCTTCTGGAGCAGTACAGGCCCAAACCAGCACGTTTGCCCCTGCCCGGCAGGTGGAACTGCTCCAGGAAGCCCGGCAACGGTTTCTTTCGCTGGCCAAGTCAAACCAATGGCAGCCCGTAGACAAGCACCTTTGTTTGGTCGCCTGCGAGAAAGCTCCTGAAGTACCTGGCCTGAAGGTGCTTCTCCAACTCACCGGCGATCTCCCGGCCCATGTTTCAGAAAAAGACTCTCTGTTTGACGATACGCTTATAGAGGCGGTGCGCAGGTTTCAGCGGCGGCACGGTTTAATCCCAGACGGAGTGGTAGGACCCCAAACCCTGGAAGCCCTTAATGTTTCGCCTGCGCAAAGGCTGGCACAGATTGAACTGAACCTGAAGCGCTGGCAACTGGCCCTGGCCCAACCTGCCCAACGCATGGTCTTTGTGAACTTGCCAGATTTTTCCCTGCACCTGCTCAATGAAACGGGCCAACCGGTCTGGAGAACCAACGTGATCATTGGGCAAACCAATAAAGACTTTCAGACCATCCCCATGGAAAGCCAGATCACCTACCTGGTCCTGAACCCCACCTGGACGGTGCCCCAAAGCATTCTGCGCCGGGAGATCATTCCCCTGCTCAAACATGACCCTAACTACCTTACCCGCAACCGGATGCTGGTGTACCGGCAGGATGGCGCCCAGCGGGTGCAGGTTTCTCCCAAGGAGCTTTTCAGCAATCCGGCTGGGGTAGCCAAAGGTATCTATTGGGTAGTGCAGCAACCCGGCCCCACCAATTCCCTGGGAAAGATCAAGTTCATGTTCCCCAATTTACATGACATCTACCTGCACGACACCCCCAACCGAACTTTGTTTGCGCACCCGGTGCGGGCCTACAGCCACGGCTGCGTGCGGGTACAGAACCCAGAGCTGTTGGGCAGCTACTTACTCAACCCAGACTGGGCAGAGACAGGCAAGAGCTCGCCGCTCCTGAAAGACAACAGCCTCAACAAGAAAATCACCCTCCCGGCCCCGGTAGCCGTAACACTCGCCTATTATACTGCCTGGGTAGACGAGAAGGGCGATCTGCAATTCAGGAATGATTTGTACGGTATTGACAAACAGGAGCGCAGACGATTAGATATTTCTCTTGACACTCTTCATTGAAGGCCCGGCTTGCTCTAAAAAAAAGAGGAGGTATTGCCAGAGAAAACCTCCGCAATACCTCCTCTTTCATACTTCACAAATTTTAAAGGAATTAAGTATCCTTCTAGATTGCTTTGCTGAACGTGGTGCTGAACTCCTGCTGCGTTTGCTTCACCTTTTGGTCAAAAAGCATGCAGATGTTCCGGATGAAGGGCTGGCCCTGCGGCGTTACCACCAATGACCGGGCTCTGAAAGTAATTAAACCTTCATCTTCCATTTCCAGCAGAGCCTCACGGGTTTGGTCATCCAGCAGAAATGCGATGTCTCTGTGCAGTTCCAGCTCTCCTTTGCAGGCAATGTCCAGAATGGCTTCTTTTCTGATCAGGTCTTCCGGGGTAAGCAAATGTCCTTTGAGAATAGCCAGATCTCCGGCGGCAATACCGGCTTTGTACTCCTCCACTTTTTTCAGGTTCTGGAGATACCCATATTTTGCGTCACTAATGGAAGAGGCGCCCAGGCCAATCAACAGATCTGTGTGGCAGGTGGTGTACCCCATGAAGTTACGGTGTAGCGTACCATTCTGCTGGGCCAGGAACAGGGCGTCATGCGGTAGCGCGAAATGGTCCATTCCTATGTCATGATACCCTAAGGCTTTCAACTTCTCAAGCCCCAGTTCATACAGAGCCCTTTTGGCTGCGCCCGAAGGCAGGTCTTTCTCTGAGTAGCCGCGCTGGCTGGGCTTCACCCACGGCACGTGGGCGTAAGAGTAGAACGCAATGCGGTCTGGCTTGAGCTGACCCGCCAGATCAATGGTCTCGGCCACGCTGGCCAGCGTCTGGTGCGGAAGTCCGTAGATCAAATCAAAGTTCACCGATTCATAGCCAATGCGGCGGGCGTCTTGAGTGGCCCGCAACACATTCTCAAACGGCTGAATGCGGTTAATGGTCAGCTGCACCAAAGGATCAAAATCCTGGATCCCGAAGCTCACGCGCCGGAAGCCCAGATCATAGAGGGTCTGCAAGTGCTCGGCGGTGGTGTTGTTGGGATGGCCCTCAAAACTGAATTCCCGCTCCGGATGAATCTCCGCGGTGGCCAAGATGCCTTCCATCAACAGTTTCAGGTTCTCTGGGCTGAAGAACGTGGGCGTTCCGCCCCCCAAGTGCAATTCTCTGATGATCGGCTTCTCAGAGAAATGGTTCAGGTATTGCTGCCACTCGGCCAGTAGGGTTTCAATATATCCTTGCTCCACCCCATGGTTTTTAGTGATGCGGGTGTTGCAGCCGCAATACGTACACAGAGATTCACAGAACGGCAGGTGCAGGTACAGACTGATCCCCTTGGTAGCGTTTGACTCTGTGAAGGTCTTCTCCACCACCTCAAACCACTGTGCTGCCGTAGGGGCTGCTTTGTCCCAGAACGGAACGGTGGGATAGCTGGTGTAACGGGGGGCCGATACATTGTATTTCTGGATAAGCGCTTCGGGGGAAATCACAGGGGACGTATCACTAGTCATTTTCATTTTTGCCGTCTCATTGGTAATGATAGAACAAAAGTACTGGGTCTCCCCTCCTTCAGAAATGACCATAGCGGTTCAGAAAGATGATAAATGTCATCTTTCTGAACCGCTTGCTTTTTTAATGGAACGCCCTCCCGGCCCATCTCTGGAGCGGGAATCTCCTTCTGTTTAGGGGCTGTTTTTGGAAAAAGAGCCCCTAAACAGAAAACTTGCTTTACTTGCCTTAGGCCATGATCTCCGTTTCTGCCTGCTTCTCATGCTGCTGGCAATGGAAACAACTGCCGGCACAGGGTTTCTTTTTTGCCTGGTAGAGGTTGAGCAGCGGAATGCTGGTCTGGCAGGCATCGGTTTTGCGGTACGTCTGGTTCAGGTACTGCTGGGTCAGGTGCGTGTCTCGGGTGGCAATGAGGAACAGATCCACGGGGTATTGCTCAGCGTATTCCTGCAGGCCTTCCATCATGTCTTCCTCCTCCAGCATGCGGCAATTGCAATTGCTGCCCAGCACCCAGTTCAGCTCCGCGCCTTGCTTTTTGATTTCCACCAGCGGAGCCCTTTCGGCACTTGGGTAAAAATGCACGGGAGAAACCTCGGCCTCAAAGGCCTGAGCATACGCTTTTACCATCTCCACCACCTCTGGGTCCTGGTCGGTGAAATCGGTCACAAACACCAGATGCTTCACCGGTTGGTACTGCGCTTTCCCCGGCACCCAGAGGATGGGGCTGCCCGCCAGTTGCTCCAGCGGAAGCGACTGACCTTTGGCTTCAATGGCGGCCAACAGCTCAGAACCCGCAATGATGAGGTCTGGGTTATGCACCGCAGACATGGTGGGCAGCAGGGACGTCCAGGCATCTCCGCTGATGAGGCACTCCGTGTGGTGCGGGTTCATCTGGCGGCGGGTATCGCAGGCGTACCGCTTGGCAAAACTGTGCAGCTGCTGCGAGTACTGCAATTGGTTCGTGAGCGACAACGGGGCTCCGTTAGTGCTGAACAGCAGCAGGATTTCGGCTTTGAGCTGGCAGGCCATCTTCACGGCGTACCCGTACGCATTGATGCTGTTCTGGGAGAAATCGGTGAGGACGAGTATCTTTTTCATGGTAGCTGAGAAAATCAAGGAATGGGTATGTGGGGTTTCTTAATGGCAGGAAGACATGGCAGAATGCGCCATGTGCGTGGTGTCAGTGGCGGGACTCACGTACGGAATCCCCAGATTTAAACCTCTCAAAATAAATAAAATAGCCAGACAGGTGGCCGCGTACGGAATGGCCCGGGTAAAGAATCTTCTTACCCCCAGTTGCAGATATTTGCCAGACAAAGACAGCAGGAACATGAGCGGAAACGTACCTGCGCCAAACAGCAACATGTACCCCATGGCCTGCGGCACAGTGGGCATGCTCACCGCCCCCGCCAACGCGAAATACACGAACCCACAGGGCAACAGTCCGTTCAGCAGCCCAACCCCGCCCAAAGCCCACACACCTTTCTTCTGGAAGAAGAGGCCCATGGTCTTTTTCACCTGGGTCAGCACCGCTTCCAGGCCGGTGGCCTTTCTGAACTTAGCTGACGCCGTGGCGGGCACCACCACCAGGAGCAGAATCAGGACTCCGGAGAGAATGGACAGGGTTTGCTGCAGGCCCGCCAGTTGCAGGCTTTTGCCCAGTAACCCGGCGCCCGCGCCCAACAGACTGTAAGTGACCATGCGGCCCAGGTTGTAGAGAAACCTGCTGACCACAAAAGACCAGCCGCTTCCCTTGCCCACCGGCAAAGACAGGGCAATGGCCCCGCACATGCCCACGCAGTGGAAACTGCCCAGTATCCCCAACAAAAACCCGGTCCAGATCATGTTATTGAACGGTGATGTCTTTCTGTAAAAAGTAAGGTTTGCCTGCCTCTTGCCAACTCAGCTGCACGCGCCACAGGCCTTTGGCCAGCGCGGCAGTTCTAATGTGCTGTTGCCCGTCCTCGTTCAGTTTGAGGTCTAAGGTAAAATCCTGCTTTGCGTCTGACGGCCGGAAGAAGTTCACCTGCCCCTTCACATCAGTGGCCTTCACTCCTGCCGGGAACACAATGCTGAACTGCTCGGCGGCCTCAGCGTGGGTGAGAATTACCTGTGTCTCCAGATTCTGCGTGGCCTGCACCTGGTTCATGTGCTGCTGGTAGGCAATCTCTTTCTGGTAATAGTCTTTGCTCACTAGATCCACGTCAGATTTCATGGCCTGGCGCACCATGTTGCCAATGAACAGCCCGAAGAAGACGAAGGTGGCAATAATGACCTTAGGCCACCAGGAAGTTTTTGAGGGAAGTGCTTTCGCGTTCATAATATGAAGTTCTAAGTCTTGAGTTCTGAGTCTTGCGTCCTAAATTCTATTGCTTCTTAGTGGCCCGGACCCAGGAATTTGGTTTTCTCCGTGGCAATGAGTTTATCGCCCACGTACACGCCCACTTTTATCTCAGTGGTGGTGCCGTGCAAATTGGCCTTGGGAATTTCAGCGAAGAAAACTCCTTCGGCCAAGCCTTGTTCCGGCAGTTCCAGTCCACTACGCACCAGCCTAATGGTTCCCTGCGGCTCTATCAGTTTCAAGGTGATGGGCAGCTTTTCAGTGGTTTTATTGATGACCGAGATGTTGTAGAGGTTGCTGATTTGGCCGTCCTGGGTTTTCTGGTACAACATGCCCGGCGTGCGCAGAATGGTGGCATCAATGTTCTCACGGGTGACCAGCAGGGTCACAAAACCGGCCATCAAAAGCACCAGCACCGCAGTATAGCTTTTCATGCGGCCCGTGAACGTCCAGGGCTTGCCCTCGGCGATGGTCTCTTCTGAGGCGTATTTGATCAGGTTCTGCGGTTTGCCAATCATGTCCATGATGCTGTTGCAGGCATCAATGCAGGCGGTGCAGTTAATGCATTCCATCTGCTGGGCTCCGTTCCGGATGTCAATCCCCGTAGGGCAGACCTGCACGCACTGGCGGCAGTCAATACAGTCGCCGGCGGTTCTTACCTGGTTCTTTCTCAGTTTCTCCCGGGGTTCGCCGCGCACGTAGTCATAGGCGATGACGGTGGTTTTCTTGTCCATCATCACGCCCTGCAGCCTGCCGTAGGGGCACACTATGGTACACACCTGCTCTCTAAACCGGGCGAACACCCCGTAGAAAATAGCCGTGAAAACAAGCAGTGAGATGAGGCCGCCCAGGTGGTTGGCCGGAGAGTCTGTGACAATGGCTTTGAGGGCGTCAATGCCTATGATGTAGGCCAGGAAGGTGTTGGCGATCAGGAACGAGATGAACACGAAAATGCCGTGCTTGGCCGTCTTCTTCCAGATTTTCTCGGTGGTCCATTCGGCTTTATCCAAGGCTTTCTGTTTGGTGAAATCGCCCTCAATCCAATACTCAATGCGGCGGAACACCATCTCCAGGAAAATGGTCTGCGGACAAACCCAGCCGCAGAACACGCGCCCGTACACCACCGTGAACAGAATAATGAACACGATAAAGGCCATGAAGCCCACCAGCAGAATAAAGAAATCCTGAGGCCAGAAAATCATCCCGAAGATGATGAACTTGCGCTCCACCAGGTTGAGCATGAGCACCGGCAAGCCGTTGATCTTCAGGAACGGCCCAATGAACAGCAACGCCAGAAAGCCGTAACTTACCAACTTGCGGTATTGGTACAGCTTTCCGTTGGGCTTTTTAGGATAAAGCCACACCCGTTTCCCTTCTTTATCTACCGTGGCGATGGTGTCTCTGAACGACTCCCTGTCCACTACTGCCTGACCCATTTTCTACTTGTATGTTCGGTTTACAATCACCGGCTGCGGGCAGCGCGGTGGGAGGCTTCAACCTTCTCTACAAATTTCAGGGTTACGGGGCGGCAGAAACATGACGTGCGTCATCTGGGGCGGTGATTGTTGTTAAAAGAATGACGCAGTCCAGCGCTCTTGTGATCTATTTCAATCCTGCGTTTAGCAGCTCTTTTTCCTAAAAAACGCCTAAACCAGCAGGTCTGAGAGAATCTGGTGTCCCCCTTTGAAGGGGGTAGGGGGATGACAAGGACGGAGGAAGAACCGTCAGCTTAATGAAAAAGGAATAAAAAGCTGATTCTCGGGAATGCTATGCCTCTGGCTGCATCTCAATGTAATGAATTCGAGAACGTAGCGGCGAGACGCCGCCCATGTTACACACTCGCCAGAGGCGAGCGAGAGGAACCGTCTTTTACCTAGTTTCCGTTTAGGGCCTGTTTTTCTAAAAACAGGCCCTAAACGGAAACGGTCCTTCACTTGCGCAAAGGACCGTTTCTCACACCAAACGTAACACTTTCACTATTTCGCTTTCTCGCCTTGTGGGGCTTTGGCATTAGGCGGGTTACTGCCTTTCAGGCTAAGGATGTAGCTAGACACTTGCAGGATTTGCTCATTGCTGAGTTTACCTTGCCAGGCCACCATGCCTTTGCTGGTTACCCCATATTTAATGGTTTTGTAGATGCCGTTTACGTCGCTGCCGTGGAGCCAGAATTCGTCGGTGAGGTTAGGTCCTACCATCCCCTCGCCTTTCTGCCCGTGGCAGGCGGCGCAGTTCTGCATAAACGCTTTCTCGCCTTCGGCCAGCTGGGCGGCATCTGTGATGGGTTTGAAATCAGTTTTTTCGTTGGCATCTCCGCCGCCGCTTTTAGCGCTGAGCAGGGCTGCCTGCTGCATTTCGGCCTCGTATTCCTGGGTCTGGAGCTGGCCGCCCATTACGTGGTAGTTGAGCAGGTACACCACCCCAAACACGATGGTCACATAGAAGGTATATTTCCACCAAGGCGGAAGGTCGTTGTCAAACTCATGGATGCCGTCATAGCTGTGGTCTTCCATGAGCTCGTCTTTGGCTTTCCCGGTAATGGAGGTGGTGTCACCGCGCATGAGGGCAATGAACTTGGCCATGGAAGAATTCTGCAGCCCTGGTTTTTCATACAGCTTACTCAGCAACGGCAGCGCCTGGAAGAACGTTACCAGCAGGAACACCAGCACCAGCAGCAGCAGGAACCCAACCAGCGTAACCAGAATCTGGGTGACCGGCGGCATGGCTTTCCAGTTGAAACCCGAGGCAGCCGGCGCCGCGCCGTCTATGTTAGGGTCTGCAGGAGTTACTTCCGGGGCTTTGGCCTCGGCGGGTTTGTCACTTTCTTCTTTGATGAACGCCACCACGTCTTTGATGTCACCGTCTGAGAGCGAACCTTCAAAGCTGGTCATGGGCACCTTCCCAAACTTCTCAAACACCTCTACCGCCTGTTTGTCGCCGGAGGCGATGACTTTGGTGGAGTTCTTCACGAAGTTAATGATCCATTTCTCATCGCGGCGTTTATGAACGTCTTTGAGGGCGGGCCCCACCACCTGCTCCTGCACGCTGTGGCAGGCGGCGCAGTTGGCGTCAAAAATGGATTTGCCTTTTACGGCGTCCTGCGCGGCGGCAGGCTGAGTGGCGGCTCCGGCAAAAAACAACGCCGAAGCTAAATAGGGTAATAATCGTTTCATGACCGTAGGTCTTGTGGGTGGGCAAATCCGTTCTCGTTCTGCAGCGGCATGGCTTTCATGCTCTGCACGTGTTCTTTTTTCACCACCACCACGTAGGCAATGAGCCCGATGAAGAAGGCGAAGAAGATGACAAAGGAGATAATAGGATAAATCTCAATGCCTGCGATGGACTGTAAAACGTTCTTGTACATGGCTGTTCTTTTTTAGACACAGGAGATAAGACACAGGATGTAAGACTTTTCCCTTTTACTTAAAGCACCTTTCAAAGCGGTCTTCCACTCCGTCTGGTGTCTCATCTCCTGTGTCTTATGCCTTTCCTTACTTTTCCTCTTTCACTTTAATGTCGGTACCCAGGCGTTGCAGGTAGGCAATGAGGGCGACAATCTCTTTCTCCGGTTTCACCTCAATGCCTTCTTTGGCCAGCTCAGCGGAGATTTGGGCCGCCTGCTTTTTCAGGTCTTCGTTGGCCAATTTGGCGTAACCAGCCGGGTAAGGAGTACCCATTTTCTGCATGGCCTCAATTTTGGCCTCAGTGGAAGAAATATCCAGATCCTCTTCAAAGAGCCATGGGTACGCTGGCATGATAGAGCCTGGTGACATGCTGGTTGGGTCTAACATGTGGTGGTAGTGCCAGCTATGCGGGTACTTACCTCCTACGCGGTGCAAATCTGGCCCGGTACGCTTAGAACCCCACAGGAACGGACGGTCATACACGAACTCACCGGCTTTGGAGTACTCGCCGTAACGCTCGGTCTCTGAGCGGAACGGACGCACCATCTGGGTGTGGCAGTTCACGCAACCCTCTTTGATATAGACATCGCGGCCCTGTAATTCAAGGGAGGTGTAAGGCTTCACGGCGGCAATGGTAGGTACGTTAGAATCTACCAGGAACGTAGGGATCATCTCCACCAGACCACCAATCAGGATGGCGACGGTAGCCCATACCGCCATTTGGATAGGGCGGCGCTCAATCCAACGGTGCCAGTGGCCGCCGCTGTGCTCAATACCTTTGAAAACAGGCAGCATAGGGGCCGCATGGGCTTCCTCGTTGGCCAGCAGTTTACCGCTTTTCACGGTTTTCACTACGTTGTAGATCATCAGGAACACCCCGGCCAGGTACAACACCCCGCCAATGCCGCGCAGGTAGTACATAGGCACCAGTTGCAGCACGGTCTCCAGGAAGTTAGAGTACTGCAACAGACCTTCCTGGTTGAACTGTTTCCACATGAGGCCTTGGGTAAAGCCCGCCCAGTACATAGGAATGGCGTAGAACAGGATACCCAGCGTGCCTAACCAGAAGTGCCAGTTGGCTAGTTTATTGGAGTACAGTTTGGTTTGGAAGATGCGGGGCAGCAACCAGTACAGAATACCGAAGGTCAGGAAACCGTTCCAGCCCAGGGCACCCACGTGCACGTGTGCTACTATCCAGTCAGTGAAGTGGGCAATGGCGTTCACGTTTTTCAAGGACAGCATAGGGCCTTCAAACGTAGCCATACCGTAGGCCGTGATGGCCACCACCATGAACTTGAGCACCGGCTCTTCCTTCACTTTATCCCAGGCACCGCGCAGGGTTAACAGACCGTTGATCATACCGCCCCAGCTGGGCGCAATCAGCATCACAGAGAATACCACCCCCAGTGACTGTGCCCAATCTGGCAACGCAGTGTACAACAAGTGGTGCGGACCAGCCCAGATGTAAATGAAAATCAGGGACCAGAAGTGGATGATGGATAATCTATAGGAGTAAACCGGGCGGTTGGCTGCTTTGGGCAGGAAGTAGTACATCATGCCCAGGTAAGGCGTAGTTAAAAAGAACGCGACCGCGTTGTGGCCATACCACCACTGTACCAGCGCATCCTGCACCCCGGCGTAGCCAGAGTAGCTTTTCATGAAGCTTACCGGAATCTCATAGGAGTTCACAATGTGCAGCACCGCCACGGTCAAGAAAGTGGCAATGTAGAACCAGATCCCCACGTACAGGTGACGCTCACGTCTCTTGAAGATGGTCCCGAACATGTTCCAGCCGAAGATCACCCACACCAGCGTAATGGCAATGTCAATAGGCCACTCCAGCTCGGCGTACTCCTTACTGGTGGTATAACCCAAAGGTAAGGTTATCACCGCCGACACGATGATTAACTGCCAGGCCCAGAAGTGCAGGTTACTCAAAAAGTCTGAGTACATTCTGGTTTTGCAGAGGCGCTGCAAACTGTAGTACACGCCCATGAAAATACCGTTGCCCACAAACGCGAAAATAACGGCGTTGGTGTGCAGCGGCCGCACCCGCCCGAAGGTGGTGTAGGGGGTACCCATGTTGAGCTCAGGACGGGCCAGCTGGAAGGCGATGATGACGCCAATAAGCATGCCCGCCACGCCCCAGAACAGGGTAGCGTACCCGAAGTTTCTCACGATCTTGTTATCGTAGAAGAAGGTGTCCAGCCAATTGTCGTCTCGGGTGGGGACGACGGGCTGCGGTGCTTGAGTAAGTGTCTGCGTTGACATGAGCGTGCATTGTTTTTACAGTTTCAAAATTCCGCAGAATCGGGAAGGGAAAAGATGACGCTGGTCAGTTTAGGGGGTGATTGTTGTCAGGGCGGGTGCCGGCGGAGTACAATTTTACCATTTGCGCAAGTGCCTGTTTTAAGCTAATTTTCAGAAAAAGAGCCCCTAAACGCACTACCGCCCCATGTGGACCTGCCCCACCTGCACCCAGTCTTTCTTACGAACGAACCAGAGCCACTCCTGTCTGGAGAAAACCGAGGCCGATTTCCTGCGCGGAAAATCTGCCGTGACCGTAGACCTGTACCACCATTTTCTGGCGCAGTACCGCACCATAGGTGATTTTAAGATTCACCCAGCCAAAACCATGATCTCGCTGGCCAAGAACACGCGCTTCTGCTCTATCTTCCAGTTCGGGCGAAACTTCCTGGACGTATACCTTCCCCTGGACCGGGTGTATGACAACACGCTCTGCTTCCATAAAATAGGCCAACTAGACAAGCAGATCAACCACTTCCTGCGCTTCTATGATGTAGAAGACATTAATGAGGAAGTGCTCCATTATATGCGGCTGGCGTATGCCTTGGATGCGGAGAGGGGAAGGAAGTAGAGAGTATATCTAAATAATTTTATAAAATTCAGTAACCTTTGGTAAGAAACCTAAACAGGAAGTGCTTGGAAAAACAGTTTATTAATTCACTTTCAGAACTTCCGATGCAAGTAGAAAATGTGTCTTTTGCTTCGGCTTTCTAAAAATATCATGACAAGAGAACTAATATTAAATTCAAAACGACAATCATCGAACTTGATCTAGAATCATTGGATCAACCATTTCAAAAGACTCTGTGAAATGACAACTACTAATTGATTTCCAAAAATAAATATCAATTATTTATAAAGTTCAAAGGTCTATGCAAGGTTAACACTTACCCAAAGATCTTGAAAAAGGAATTCCATTTAAATTTTCCTGCTATCTAGTCTAGAGAAATTCTTTTAAGATTTGAAACATTCATCCCGTCCCCTCCTCAACTCCAAAACCGTTTTCTCGCTCACTCTACTTGTACTAGGTCTCACAGTACTAGGCGTATATCTCTTCGGCCTTGGCCAGCATCATACGTTTTTCCAGAACTCATTGCTCTCCACTACCCTGCTGTCGGTGGCATTTTTCGGGTTTGTGAGCATTGGGCTATACCGTGGCGTGAAGCTCAGAGACACGCTAGGCAACATCACCGACAAAAATTCGTTCAGGCGCAACGGACAGAAAGGTGACCGAACCGGCCTCTTCAACATGGGAGATTTCTTCTCCGGTTTTACGGGCAAAGGGTCCTCCGGCTCCTCAGACAGCGGCTTTGACTTGGGCGACTTGAGCGGTGATGACGGGTGCTCAGCCGTTATTTTGGGGATTCTAGTCTGGGTGGCAGCCGCAGTGGCCATTAGTATTTTGCTTATCCTGTTCGGAGAAATGCTGCTGGTGGCGTTGTTCTCTTTTATAGCCATGCGGTACTGGATTTTCTACAGATCATTGCGGTTAGTGTTCCGGCACAGCCACCAGACCAGAGGTCGCCTGTGGTCCAGTCTGCGTTACGGATTGGTGTACACCTTGCTCTACAACAGTTGGATCTACGGTATCTTCCTGCTCATAGAATATTGGCGGCGGTAACTAAGTTTAGGGGCTGTAGACCAGAGGGAATGTCCTCATGTAGCAGCTCTTCCTCTTAAACTCTTTAAGGTCCCAATCAAATGAGAAATAGCAGGAAGTGGGAGCAACCTTTCTCTCCTTTTCCAGCATTTCACCCAGTTTCTGGTCTTACTCTTTAGCTCCACCCCCTCTACTTAACAACTTGATAATCAATAGTCATTCTTTGCTTTTTTATTATATATTTACATAAGAATATATTTATTTAATACTATTAAATTTAAACTAAATATGAAAAAACTATACTTTTTAGTGCTATTGGTTATTACGCAACGTGCAATTGCCCAGAATCCAGGCACCACCCGCCAAGGTAAAACCCAAGAAATTACTGTGGTGGCAGTAGGTGATAGTACTACCAAATCGATCACACTGGAGGAGGAGATTAAAAAATCTGTAGTCCCGGGCAAAAGTTACCTACTCAAGGTAACACAAGTTAATTCGGCCCATACCTCCCTGAAAGTAACGGCCAAATCAAAAGAGATTTATACTCCTTTGCCGGAGGTCCTGAAAACAGTATTACCAGGAATTTCAGGAAGTATTTCAGGAGTTAAGTTTGTTGATACTACTAACGTTTCAGATGAACAAGTCTTTTTTGACATTAACAATCAAAAATTAGAGAAACTGAATCTGATAAAGAAAGAAGCAGAAAAATTGCATACACTCACCCTCTTTTCACCTGCCCCTGACAAGGCAAAAAGTGCATACACCGAAATAGCCAAGAAGTATAACCTTTTCAATGAAGATAGTTTGGCTGTCGCGGTTACCGCAGATATACACTTTCTGCTTGCTTTGAAAGAAATGGCTGATAAATTTTACGGGGAAGAACCCTCTTTGGAAGCTCAAACGGTTTCTATCTATTCCCAAATTACCGCCATCGGCAACGAGCTTAAAAAGAACGACTATCAGATGTTCTTTGACTACATCAGAAGATCCAGAACAGCGAAAGACTTTGTTACCTCTAAGAATTTTACTGCCAGCAAAGATCTGGTAGAGCTGGATATTGTTTTGGTAGACACATTCACCAAAGACACCCTTGCCAAAGAAACCCGCACCCTTTATACCAAAAGCAAGGGCGTGTTTGACAAGAGATCATACGGACTCAGTTTTTCAACCGGGTTTGTTTATTCAGAAATGTTATCAGATCAGCCGTATTTTTTGAGGGCTCGGCCAGATGAAAATATGGCAGTATTACCAGATAAGCAAGTTATAGGAGATATCTCCATTGGGGGCCTCGCACATTTATACTACAAGGTATCTCCCTTCACCAGAATAGGTCCCTCGGTTGGGCTCTCGGTTTCTCCCTTTGACGGTAAAAGCCGCTACCTGATGGGTGGCTCTTTATTACTTGGCCGGGAAAAGATGCTAGGTGTTGCCGTGGGAAGAGCTTGGGCAAAAGTGAAAGAACTTTCTGCTGCTGTGCGTACAGATTCCCAAGGCCGGTACTTGCCCAAAGGAACCACTACTATCCCCACAGTGGACAGAATTGACAACAAATGGTTTGTTGCGTTGACCTACAATCTTTTTTCCACCAGAAAGTGACCAAGACAGCATTATACTCAGGTAACCTTTCCTATTTAGAGGCTCATTTTGAAAAAACAGCCTCTAAACGGAAATTTGTAATCCTTCTCTCATTACCTTACTTTTGCACAAAATCAAAAACAGATGACGCTTCACCAGCTTACCTTTTATAAGTACTCTGCTTTTTCTACCTATTGCAAAATAGCCGTAGCCTGGGAGTATTATGCTTGATTTGGAATAAGAACACCTTTTCATACAGAAGCCCAGGTTCCAGGACCTGGGCTTCTTTGTTTATACCCCATCTGGTCCTGTGCTTCCCCGTCTTTCACCATTTAAAAAGTAAGCACATGCACACAGAAGATTCAATTGCGCTTCTAAGAGAAAACGTAGAGATTTTCCTGCCCTACCAGGCGTTGGAAGAGAAACTGGCCTTGGTCAGACAAGAGAACAGGCCGCTCAGAATCAAACTGGGTTTTGACCCCACGGCCCCAGACCTGCACCTGGGCCACGCGGTGGTTTTGAAGAAACTAAAGCAGTTTCAGGAGTTAGGGCACACCGTTGTCATCATCATCGGGGATTTTACGGCCCGCATTGGCGATCCTACGGGTAAGAACAAATCACGCCCGCCCCTGAGTGCCCCTCAGGTCCTGGAAAATGCCCAGACCTACGTGAAACAGCTTTCCAAGATCCTGGACGTGGAGAAATGCCAAATCAGGTACAACTCTGAATGGCTGGGAGCCATGGACATGACCGAAACCATCAGGCTTCTGTCACAGGTCACCTTGGCCCAGATCCTGCAGCGCACAGATTTTAGTAACCGCTTCCAGAACAACATGCCCATATCCATGCACGAGCTGGTGTACCCGCTGCTGCAAGGTTTTGACTCCCTCCAGATTCATGCTGATCTAGAAATGGGCGGCACCGATCAGTTGTTCAACTGTTCCATGGGAAGGCAGTTGCAAGAAAGCCAGGGCGCGCCGGGGCAGGCGGTACTGTGTATGCCCCTGCTCAAAGGCATTGACGGTTCGGCTAAGATGAGCAAGTCTGAAGGAAATATTATAGGACTCACAGATGCCCCACAGGAGATGTTCGGGAAAATCATGTCCATCCCAGATGCGCTCCTGCCCGAGTACCTGCACCTGGTCACCGATTTCACGCCATCGGAAAAGCAGGCGTTACTGGCCAAACTGGAACAAGGCGAAAACCCGATGAACCTCAAGAAACGCATTGGCACCAATATAGTGACACAGTACCACTCGGCAGAAGCCGCGGCGGGCGCGCAGGAGTTCTTCCAGAAGCAGGTTCAAAGCAAAGGCTTTACTGAGAAGGAGTTCACTACTGTGGGGTTGGCGTCCCTGCCGCTGGATACTGCGCAGCCGCTCCGTTTGCTGGATCTTTGCAAAGCCCTTAAACCCCAGGAAAGCAATTCAAACCTGAAAAGACTGATTGAGGCAGGCAGCGTTTTGGTGAACGGAGACAAAATCCTTAATGCCCAAAGTCTAGTGCAAGTGGAGAATACTACCCTTAAAATCAGAATTGGCAAGCGAGGCTTCTTTGAAGTGGTACCGCAGTGATCTTTCTTTCTGCAACTGCGTTTAGGGGCCGTTTTCCGAAAAACAGCCCCTAAACGCAGTTCTGTTTCTTACTGAAGCGTTTCGCGCACGCGCACCAGTTCCTGTTCGTTTTCAACCATGACCATGAGCTTGTCATCTGGTTGCAGTATCGTGGAGCCGTTGGGGGTCACGAAGGAGCCGCCCCGGTCAATGAGCACAATGAGGGCGGTTTTGGGCAGCCCCAGCTCCACAATAGGTTTGCCAATGGCCCGCCAGTTCTGGCCCATCTCCAGCTCCACCAGAGAATTCTTGGAAGCATACCCCCTCTCGGCCCCCAGGGCCAAGGTCTTCAAAGAGGTATCTTCTTCGCTCAGATGGAGCCAATCGGCGACTACTTTGAGGGTGGTGCCTTGCAGCATCACGGAGGTAAGCACAATAAAGAAAACGATGTTGAAGATCATGCCGGCTTTGTCTACCCCAGCCAGCAGCGGGTACATGGCAAACACAATGGGCACTGCCCCGCGCAGCCCCACCCAGGACACGTACAACTTGTCGCGCACCGAGGTCTTGAAGAACGACATACCCAGAAAAACACTGATGGGCCGCGCCACGAAGATGAGGAACAGCGAAATGAGGAGCCCCGCCCCCAGCACCGGCACAATGTGCGACGGAAACACCAGCAGCCCCAGCGTGAGGAACATCACAATCTGCATAAGCCAGGCCAGGCCGTCATAGAACCGCGTAAGGCTGCCCTTGTGCAGGAAATTACTGTTGCCCAGCAGCACCGCCGAGATATACACCGCCAGAAAACCGTTGCCGTTGATGAGGTTGGTGAACGAGAACGTGAACAGCAGCATGGCCAGCGTTAACGCAGGATAAAGCCCCTCCTGCTGCAATTTAATCCTGTTAATGACCCAGCCCATGATGCGGCCCATGGCAAAACCCGCCGCCGCGCCAATACTCATTTGCAGAAAGAACATGGGCACCAGTTGCCAGATGCTGGCCCCCTGGTTGGTGAGCAGAAACGTGAAACTGACCGTCAGGAAATACGCCATAGGGTCGTTACTGCCAGATTCCAGCTCCAGCGTTGGCCCCAGGTTGTTTTTGAGCCCGATTCTACTGGACCGTAGGATGGAGAACACCGCCGCGGCATCAGTGGAAGACACAATGGCCCCCAGCAGCAGTCCCTCCAGCAGCGTAAAGTCCATGACGTACGTGGCAAAAAGTCCCACCAGCATGGCCGTGATGAAAACGCCTAAGGTAGACAGCGCGATGCCGCGCCACAGAATGGGTTTGGTGGTTTCCCAGCGCGTGTCAAGACCGCCGGAGAAAAGGATGATGGTGAGGGCAATGGTGCCCAATGACTGCGCCGACCGGAAGTCATCAAAGTAAATACCGCCAATTCCCTCAGAGCCCGCCAGCATACCCACGCCCAGAAACAGGGCCAGGGCCGGAATCCCGAATCGCCCCAGGTTTTTGCTGATCAGGATGCTCAGGAAGAGCAGCAGGGAGGCTCCCAGCAGTAATTCTTCAATGGTAAAGGTCATAAGCGGCGGAGTGCGTGTGCTTCTCTTTACGGCTCATTCGGCGGGCCGTTTGTCTCAGGCACCAGGGTTCTCAGAAAGATTCCCTTCCCATCCTGCACCGCCTTCCTCGCCTAGAAAAATCTCTTCGGGTCACATTGCCAGAGGTTGCTGAAAGAATGTTTTAGCAACAACTTCTATCCTGCGGCAATTATAGTATTAAAGAAAGTGTTAATCGTATTATTCCAAGGAACTGGTTAGAACTTTCTGAACCGTTGCAATAGATATTGGAAGTAGATTCGATCAACTCTTCATTAAATATTTAAATACAAATGCAATTAGATAAATTACGCCCATGAAAAAGCAAGAAGAGTCAGTCCTGCATTATGCTGTTACCACTAGTAAGAAGTTAGCAAGAACAAAAATTGTTTGGTTGTACTTACTAGTTGCAGTTGCCGCTTTTTATCTGAACTATAACAAAGAGGGCTTACTCAGAGCTTTGCAATATTCACTAATGATGGGCGGGTTGTTTTACTTCGTATATTTCTTCTATGAACTAATTCATTTTATAAAGGTCAACACGACTCCTAGATCTAAAATTATATTTCATGGCATACTATTTTTTCTACTTGTTATTAGCTCTATGTATTTGCTAGCATGGACCCAACTTGCAGAAATGATAGTATATAGTTTAGGAGCCGCATCAATATGGCACGTGATACTTTGGATCAAAGAAAAACGCAAGAAATAATCATGGCATCATCTATGATTGTTCAAGTAACAATGCACCTATTTGTCCAAGACCTGTTATCGAGTGCTTATCCTATTATCAATAATTCAAAACACAGCTTTTAATCCTTATGAAAAACGGTGTTGCGCTGAAACGCCACTATTATCATCTGGTAAATTTGTAGTGACGTTACACCGTAGCGTCGCACGCATATTGCCTCAGGTTTGCGGACAAGTGGATAGCATTAACAGGTATGACCTTTTCTTACCTAAACAGGTGCACAGTAAGTTTAACCCCTTTCCAGATTAATCAACCACATCTATCGGTTTGCGTTTAGGGGCTGTTTTTGGAAAAACGGCCCCTAAACGCCATTACCGTTTCCCTCTTTCTTGAGCGGAAGAGGTTTCCTCTTCAAAGAGAATCCGTACGGATGGGGTGTAGTCATCGTCATACTGCCCAGAGCGCACGGCCCACACAAAGGACCCCAGAAACAAAATGGCGACGGTTAAACTGATGGCTATTAACAGATAGATGATGGTCATGATGGGGTTATTTTTTGGGTTGCAACAGCCCCATGCGCATGGCCACGTACCGCACGCCCAGCACAGAGCAAAGAATCACACTTAAAGAACTGATGGGCATGAGAATGGCAGACACCACCGGTGTAAACAAACCGGTCACCGCCATAGAAAGCCCAATAATGTTGTACACGAAAGACACCATGAACGAGCCCAGAATCACGTTGAGCGCCCGGCGGGAGAACCGCAGAAAATGCGCCAACTGCGTGAAAGATCCGGCATCCAGAATGGCATCACAGCCCGGCGAGAAACCATTTACAGAATTAGTCACTGAGATGCCTGCATCACTCATCTGCAAGGCTCCCGCGTCATTTAAGCCATCGCCTACCATGATCACTTTGTGGCCCTCGGCTTTCAGTTGCTCAATATAGGCCAGCTTATCGCCCGGCGACTGGTGGAACCGCAGCGTAGCTCCTGCCCCGAAAATGCGTTGCAGATTTTCCCGTTCCGCGTCGTTGTCGCCGGAGAGCACGGCCAGTTTTTTGCCCTGGCTTTGCAGTTCCTGCACCAACTGAGGCAAGCCCTCGCGGTAATGGTTGGAGAACGTGAACACGCCTCCCTGGTCTTCGCCCAGCTGTACGTACACCCGCGTAGCCAGCCCAGTAGCCAGTTTTGCCTGTTGTCCGCCCCCGGCGTACGACCTTGAACCCACTTTCACCAGCACTCCGTCTACTACGCCCTGCACACCCTCGCCAGAAATCTCCTGGTATTGGCTCACCGCTTTAACGGGAGCTTTCAGGAACTGGTACAATCCCTGGCTCAATGGGTGGGTGGAGTGTTGCAAAACGGCGCGTAAACGGCTTTCGTCCTCTGTACTGAGCGCATCTCCCTGGTAGGTGATGTCGGTTTGGGTGCTCTCAGTGAGGGTGCCGGTCTTGTCAAAGACAATGGTATCGGCTTTGGCCAGGGTCTCGGCCACGTCGCCGTTTTTGAGGTAGAATTTCTGCCCCCCGAAGATGCGCAGCGCGTTAGAAAGCGTAAATGGCGCACTCAAAGACAAGGCACACGGGCAGGCAATCACCAGCACCGAGGTGAAGGCTTTGATAGCCATGTCCACATCACGGGGCACCCAGTACACCAGCGCGCCAGCCGCGATGAGCAAGGTCACGGTAATGAAGTAACCACCCACTTTGTCGGCGTAAGTACCCACCCCAAAATAGCTTTTCTCTTTCCGGAACACGTCATTGTTCCAGAGCTGCGTGAGGTAACTCTGCGACACGTCTTTGATCACCTCCAGCTCAATACTCTCGCCCACTTGCCGTCCCCCAGCATAGATAATCTCGCCCGCCACTTTAGGCACCGGCGCCGATTCGCCCGACACGAAGCTGTAGTCAATAAACGCGGATCCGCGCAGCAGAATGGCATCGGCGGGTACCAGTTCCTGGTTTCTGATCCTGATGCGCTTGCCCGGTGTGAGTTCTTTCACGGCGGTTACCTTCTCCTCGCCTTTCTCCAGCACGGTCACCGAAATAGGAAAATACGCTTTATAGTCTCGGTCGAAGGCCAGGGCGTCATAGGTGGTTTTCTGCACGTATTTGCCAATGAGCATGAAAAATACCAGTCCGGTGAAGGAATCCAGGTAACCGGGGCCGCTGCCCATGAAAATATCATACAAGCTCACGCAGAACAAGGAGGCCAAGCCTAAGCTGATGGGCGTGTCCAGGTTGATGTGCCGCTGCTTCAACGACTGCCAGGCAGATTCAAAGAACCCGCGGGCGCTGTACAGCAACACCGGCAGGGCCAGCGCAATGCTCACCCAGCCGAAGAAAGACCCGAACTGCTGTTTCACCTCCTCGCCAAACGCAAAGTACTCCGGAAAGCTCAGCAACATGGTATTCCCGAAGCAGAAGCCCGCCAAACCCAGCTTAAGGTTAATCCCGAAGTCCCGCTTCTGTTTCTTTCCAGACAAGGTGGAGAGGTTCAGCATGGGGCCGTAGCCAATTTTGTGCAGCAGCGTGACTATGTTGCTCAGCTTGGTCTTCTGCGGATTGTAAGACACAGAAACCTCCTTGCGCGGAAAATTCACCCGCGACTCCACCACGCCCTGGTCCAGCTTAAACAGGTTTTCCAGGAGCCAGATACAGGAACTGCAGTGCATGTTGGGGATCTGGAACAGCACCTTGTGCAGGGTGTCGCTCTGGAACGTGAGCAGTTGGTTCAGTGTGGCGGCTTCGTCTAGGTACACAAACTGGTTGGCCTGCACGTCCTCAGTTGCAACGGTTACGCCCGGTTTCTCGCCGGCTTCCAGGTTATAATAAGTACAGAGATTATTGGCGTACAACAGCTCATACACGGCCTGGCAGCCCGTGCAGCAGAACGCTTTCTCTTCGGTATAAATAGGTTCGCTTTTGCACTCGTCACCGCAGTGGTAACAGTGTTCTTTTTCTTCAACAAGGGTAGTGGCAGATTCCCGCATGGCCTTTATATCTGATTCAAACACAAAGGTAAATGCCCCGCCCCCGGCAGAGGATGATGGTGGTCACCCCGTCACATGACCTATCTCATTGATAGGCTATGTGACGGTACGGATTTTTGCGGAGCCTACCGCCCTTTCTCCGGACGGACAGGTTCAACGTAGCTATTACTGGTATGAGATCTTCTTTTTTAACCCAGGTGGTACTTTTCTCGCTGCTCCTGTGGGCGGGAATGGTGATAGGCATTTCCTTTCTGGAGGCCCCGGTCAAATTCACCGCCCCGCAGGTCACACTAGCCATTGGTTTAGGCATTGGCCGCCTGGTTTTCGGATTCCTGAACAAGTTTGAGCTGGTCTTTTGCAGCCTGGTGCTGATAGGTCTGTTCTACAACCGGGCGTCCTTCAACATCTTGCTGCCCGCCCTGCTGCTGGCCCTGGTCATGGTGTTGCAGACGCTCTGGCTTTTACCGGCCCTGGACGTGCGGGCGCTGCAGATCATTGCCGGACAAGTGCCGCCGCCCTCTAACCTGCACCACATTTACGTAGGCATGGAAGTATTCAAGCTCGGGTTATTGCTGGGCACGGCATCAGCAGTGTACAAAAAGTTGAGCCTGCCCACGGCGCTCCAACCCGCTGAAACGTACTCCTGAGGCCGCCGCGCCCAAACCTATGCTTCCACCGACTTGTGTTCTACCGCCAGGTTCTGCGGCTGGGTTTCTGAAACAATACGCCCCAGATCTGTGAGAATGCTGCCAATGTCTCTGAGGGTGGGCAGGGAACTGATGCTGTGCAGGTTTTGCAGGCACTTGGTTTGCTCTTCCCGAGCCTGGGCGAGGGCTTCCGTTAGCCGGGCTACTTTCTCCGCAGAGGCATTCACAGAGGCTTCTCCGTAGGCCGCAATACAATTGGCCGTAGCTTCCATGGCCCGTTTCAGCTGTTGCCGATACGTTATTTCGGGCAGAGATTCCTGCATCTGGATATCGGCTAGGCTTCTTCTGATGCCCCTAATCTGAATGGTGACGCTTTCCAGCTGAAAGATGCTGTTAGACAATTGCCCCAGCCTGATGCGCTTAGAAGTAAGTAAGAGGTTGTACTTGAGGCTTTGCTCGGCCAGGCTCAGCACCTTCCTGCATTCCTGCGCTTCTTTGATGAGCGCATCCACCTCTGAGCGTCCCGTTTTGCGGTTGGGACCCAGATCATCCAGGAACTTCGCCAATTTAGTAAGAGTAACCGCCGACAGGGCGCTGTAGGTCAGGATGCTCCGCTCCACGTCTGGCACCGCGTTCTGCGGAACAATGAGGGCATTGATCACCACGGCGATGGTGGAACCCAGCACGGTTTCAATGATGCGTTCAAACGCGTAGCCCTCCCGGGTTTGCCCAAAGGCCAGCACCAGCAAAGAACTGATGGCTACCTGTGAAATGATCTGGGGGTTCATGCGGAGGGCTTTGGAGATGCCCATGCCAATCAGGATGATGAAGAAGATGGACACCGCCCCTATCTGAAACCAATGCCCCAGCAACATACTCACCAGCACTCCGCCAATGATGCCTACAATGCGTTGCGTGGCCTTGTCCACAGAATCTGCCACCGTAACCTGCACCGTGATGATAGCGGCCACCGCAGCAAAATAAGGATATTCAGAATGCAGCAGGCTGGTAGCCACAAACCAAGCCAGGGCCGCCGCAAACGCAGTTTTGGCAATCTGTAGGGTAAGCCCGAGCTTGTTCAGTAGTGTTGTAATTCTCTCCACAGACTTCTCTTACTTCTTCCGGAGCCCTTAGGTTAAGATGCCTACCCCGGCAAGGCAAGGAAGCAGGGATGAATTGAGGACTTGTAAGTCAATCATGCGCTACCTCTGCCGGCGGTAACCAAACCCCAACAGCGTGTGCAGCGCCACGTTGGGTACCGTTACAGACCCGCCTCCCGCCAGTGGCATTCTGGCCCAGGCCGCCGTGAGTTTGGCCTCCGGCCGAAAGAACCAGTGGTCGGCCACTCCCAGCTTAGGCCCTACCGCCGCCTGCAGGCAAAACCCCGCAATGTGATAGCCTCCACCCAATAGACTTTTTACCGGATTGATGGGTTTGCCTCTTACCCGTCCCTCCGGATGCCCAATCACCAGTCCCAATCCCACCCTAAACACCCCAGGGGTCCCCGCCAAAGGCACTGCCCTACTGAGCATGACCAGGTTATACCCATGCGACACCTCAAAATGCTCAACTTCCGGCGTAGGGTTTTGCAGATAAACTTTGTGATGCACCAACTCGGCACTCCAGTTGCCATAGCCCAGGCGGTAAGCGTAATACGGGGCTCCGGTCCAGGGCCGGGTGCGGTAGCGCGCCTTTAACCGGATGCGGGCTTCTCCTGGCTGTACAATTTTCAGGGGCATGGGCAGACTCCAGGAAGTGCCCGCAAACACTTCGGCGGTCAGTTCCTGTCCATGGGCAGGCAGGCTACCCCACAGGAATAGCAGCACCCAGCATTTGTACCTTCTCAGCCCCATGTTCATTTCCCATTAAGAACAAACTGTTAACGGTATGGCCTAAAATGAGTTAGCTTTTTGAAGAAGACACAGAAAGAATAAATCCTCTTTGCGTTTAGGGGCTGTTTTTCCAAAAACAGCCCCTAAACGCCCGTTATATCAATCCTATGGGGAATGGCCTTTCTGCTAAACCAAGCGCCACCCGTGCCGTTAGTTAAACCCTGGGGGCGCAAATCTACCCTTATGGTTTAATTGGCAAACACATGAAGAAAAATATCCCTATTGCAGCGGCGGGTGCCGCATCACTGCTCCTGCTCTTGGGCGTGGCGTACGGAGTTGCAAGGAAAAGAACAGATTATGTAAAGGGCTACATCCGGCGGAAAGTGGAGAAAGGAACCTTTAAAATCAAGAACTTCCCAGACCCGCCTAAGAGCCTGCGAAACAAGCACACCTTTGAGAAACTGGATGCCAGCCACGTGAACGGCTACTGGATTGACCGGGAAAAGGCCCCTAATGGGGTGTTGGTATACCTGCACGGCGGCGGCTATCTGTTTGGTCCGGTGGAACTCCAGTGGAAGTACATTGCCCGCCTGAGCCGCCACACTGGCAAAGCCGCCATTGTGGTAGATTACCGGATGGCCCCGGAGCACCCGTTCCCCGCCGGACTGGAAGATGTGGTTACCCTCCTGACCACCCTGCGCTCCACCGGCCAGTTACCGGACAACTATGTGCTACTAGGCGACAGCGCCGGGGGCGGATTGGCCGTCTCTACTGCCTATCGCCTGAAAGAAATGAACCAGCCGCTCCCTAAAAAGCTGTTGCTCCTTTCACCGTGGCTAGATATTACGTTGACCAATCCGGCTTCTGCGTTTACGGCGCCTAAAGACATTATTCTGGGTTTTGACTCAGTGCGGAAGGCGGCGAAGAAATACATGCAGCACCACGACCCGCGCAACCCGCTCATTTCGCCGGTCTTTGGCGATGTCACGGGTTTGCCGCCCACCCTCCTTCAGATCGGCACCGCCGAAATTTTCTTATGGGACAGCCGCAGCTTTGTGCAGAAACTGGCCAATGCCGGCGTGCCGGTTCAGTTTGAGGAGTACGAGGATATGTTCCATGTCTTCCCTCTGGTGCCGTTCCTGCCACAGAGTAAGAAAGCCCTGCAAGCGCAGGTGGCGTTTTTGCACAGTTAGGTTAGGCTTCCGCATCATTTGCGCAAAATGCGTTTAGGGGCTGTTTTTCTAAAAACAGCCCCTAAACGCATTTTGCTTCTACTGCCCCACCCTGGTGCAGTAACAACCATTACCGGAAGTTCTTGATCCAGACCTTGAAAGTGGAGCCTTCGTTCAGGGCGCTTTCCACAGTCACGTAGCCTCCCAGCGCCTCGGCTTGGGTTCTCACCAGATACAGCCCCAGCCCTCGGCCCGAAACGTGGAAATGGAACCGTTTGTACAGCCCAAACATGTTTTTGCCTTCTTTTTCCAGGTTGATCCCCAACCCGTTGTCTGATACGGCCAGGCAAAGCATTTCCTTCTCTGGGTGCAGCTCAGCGGTAATGGCCAGGTGCAGCGGTCGGTCCGGGGACTTGTATTTGACGGCATTGGTGAGCAGGTTATTGATGATGCTGCTCACGTAACTCTTAATAGAGCCAATCTCCTTCACACCGTTCAGGTTCACGGTAAGCTTCTCAAAGCTTTCAGCGGGCAGCACCTGCAAGGCCTGCTCTATGACTTTGGGCAGCTGAAACTTTTCGGCTTCCTCCGTGATTCCGGCTTGCAGGCTCAGCATCTCGTTCAGGTCCCTGATGATCTGGTCCAGATTCTGCGCCGTTAGTTTTAGCCGTGAGACAAGGCCTTCCTGCAACTCTGGTTTGTCTGAAGTACCCAACAGGGAGGTAAGCCCCAGAATATTAGCTACCGGCGACCGGAGGTTATGGGACACGATATAGGTGAATTGCTCCAGGTTCCGGTTACGGGTCAGGAGTTCTTCGGTGAGTTTTTCCCGCACCTCCTCGGCCTTCTTCTCCTCCGTGATGATGGTCTCTATGACGATGTGCTTTTTCTGCCCGTTCTGTTCGTCCCAAAACGGCGTAACATCCAATCTAGACCAGTAGACATCGCCGGTTTTGCTCCGGCACTGCACCTCCTGCACGAAAGGATCATCACCGGCAAAATTTTGGATTAAAAGAGGAACCACCTCTGCGGTAGTTTCTGGGTTTGGAAGCAACTCAATGGGTCTCTGTCCTTTTATTTCTTCTAAAGAGTACCCCGTGATGCGCATGAAACCATCGTTCACCCACTCTACTCGCCCTTCCTGGTCTATGATGCAGACAGAATTAACTGTTTTGCTGGCTACTAAAGAGAGCTTCTTCAGTTCTGCCTCCGCATTTTTGCGAGAGTTAATTTCGCGCATGAAGATAGAAAGGCCTTCTTCAGAGGGGTACACGCTTACATCCAGCCACAGGTTATCTGCCGCCGAGAACTCTTCAAAATGAACGGGGCAGCCCGTCTCCAGCCCTTTTTGGCTGTACGCATAGAAGGTGGCATACTGTTTCTCACTGTACACGTCCCGCACATCTACCCCCAAGATATCTTCTTTGCGCACGCCCATGATGTTTTCAAACACCTGGTTCACATAGGTAAAGCGCAAGTTGGTATCTACGGTGAAAAAAGCATCTTTTATGCTTTCCAGAATGTTATTCATGCGCTTGGAAGATGCCTCTAACTGCATCTGCTGCTCTTTGGCCTGCGTAATGTCTTTCACAATGCCGTGCACCCCCACTACCTGGCCGTCAATTACAATGGGCATCTCAGTGAAGGTGTAGTACATGATGCGGTCTGGGAGAACCAAACTAGATTCTCTGGTAACCGGTTCCCCGCGCAGCACCTTCTGGAACTCCAGCTCATCCTGTTCCAGTGACTCCGGCGTAGACAGTATCCTGAAGTTGAGTTTCTTGGCCTCCTCCAAGGATACTTGCAACAGCCCCAGCCCCGCCTGGTTCACAGAAACGAAATTACCATCCAGATCCAGGGAGTAAACCGGATTGGGATTGTAATGAAACAGCGCCTTATAGCGTTGCTCGCTTTCCCGCAGCAATATCTCCTGCTGTACCCTATCGGTAATGTCACGGCTGTTCACCACAATACCCTTTATAGTAGGAATGTCCAGGCAGTTGGTGATATATGATTCAACCCAGCGCCAATGCCCCTGCGCGTCTTTGAACCTAAATGGCTTTGTGTTCACTTCTTTGGCAGAGAGCACCTGTTCAAAACACTCCCTCACCGCGGGGATATCCTCTGGATGCACAAAGTCAAAGGCGTTTCGGATGAGGAAATCAGAGGCAGGCACGCCAAGAATACGCTCTGTATTGGCGCTGGCGAAAATATAGCCCCCATCCGGAGAAAGAATCGCGATCATGTCAGTGCCCTGCAGCAACAGAGCCTGTAACCTTTGCTCACTCTCCAGTTGGTATTTCTCCTGTTCCAGCACCTGTGAGATTTCGCGCCCAATGCAGTACGTGCGGTTTACCTCTGCTGAATACGCTGAGACCCAGGACAGATGTACCACAGACCCGTTTTTATGGATATACCGGTTCCGGAAGTGAGTAGTCAGCAGTTTTTCCTGCACCAAATCTGTGTGATCTTCGGTGCCCAGGAGGTCTTCTGGGTGAATGAATTCACGGTAGTTTCTGCCCAACATTTCCTCCGGGGTGTACCCCAGAATCGCAATTGACGCTTTGTTAATGTGCAGCAGCGTACCGTCTAGCCGGAACGAGGTGATCAGGTCAGCGGAGTAATCCAGCACTCGCTGAAGGTCGTGTAAATTATCTTGTAGGGTTAACTTTTGATGTTGGATCTGCCGTTGGGCGGCAAAGTAGGAACGCTGGTCCCGCACGTGCACGCTCACCAGTTCCTGACCACTTGGCGCGGCAAAAAGCCTTGAACTCACCTCTACCGGAATCTTAGTCCCATCTTGGTGCACCATGTTCAATTCCCTTCTGGAGTACCCGCTCTGTTCCCGCTCCTGAATGACCAATTGCCATCTGGGATCTTCCTGGTCCCGCAGCGCTTCCCTTCCCAATTGCAGCAAGCTCTCTTTGTCTCTGCCCACCAATTGGCACATAGCTTCATTCACGTACAGGATCTCTCCCTCAGGAGTGAGCAGCAGGATAGGTTCCGGACTGTTTTCTACCAAGGCACTCATGATGCCCATATCCACCTCTACCCCCTTTCCTTTTGGCGCAACCACCCCTTCCACACCTATCTTAATCATATCCATTATTTTATACTCAAGTATGTACTTGCTGTATGAGGGGCTTCAGCAAACATGACCTTGCTACTTACTATTATACAAAATTACAAATTAAGCAGCTACTATTTCGGCTTTCCATTGCAATTTGACAGAATATATAAAATTACCCAGAAAGCTCTAATTATAGCTTTAAATGATTACAAGAGGTAACCACCTAAAACTCCTCCGTTTATTGTCAAAGGTTCCTCAACTAGAACATAACAACCAAACTCAGCGCCAGTTCAATTAAGTTTGAGTAAAATAAACAGCTTAGATGTTCTTTATTCTGTTTCCTTTCTTCATCTTCAGATATTCTTTTTCTTACAGTACGGTAATGTTTTACCAAAAACCAGTTAGAAAAATTGCTACCATAACCACGATCAAGTCTCAAGGTTCTGATTGCAAAATACAATAGTAACTAACCCGCCTCCCTTGCTTGCTTCCACTCTCCTAATAACCGCCAACATCTTCATATGTTACTAAATTTGATACTCCTGATCTTTTCTACCGCTAGTTTGACCGTCAACAAGGCTTACTTTAACCATGGTGTTTAGGGGCTCTTTTTCGGAAAAACGCCCTAAAACATCATTTTAGTAAACAACATGTACAGTGCAACCGTGTTGCTTTCCACAAGAGAGCCAACGCACATGAGCCATAGCGTTTAGCGGCTCCTTTTCCAGAAATAGGCCCTAAACGCAGAAGAGCCACCTGTCTCCAGATGGCTCTTCTACGTGAAGCGAATATGCCTACAGATTACTGCACCTGCTTGCCTTCCTGATTGTATTTGGTGTCAAACTTCTCATACAAATACTTCTGCTTGTCGGTGAGGTTGAGTTTGCGGCCCTGGATGAACGCATAGCTGATTTTATTTGTGCGCATATCCAGAATGTCTCCCTCAGAAACCACCAGACTGGCATCTTTGCCTACCTCTACTGAACCCACCTGCTGGTCAACGCCCAGAATTTTAGCGGCATTCAACGTCACCGAAGAAAGCGCCTGCTCCTTAGGCAACCCGAAGGCAACGGCCGTACCGGCAATAAAAGGTAGGTTCCGGGAGCCGTGCAGGCTGGCGTCATAATCCAGGCAGAACAGAAGGCCGGCTTTCTGTAACATACCCGGCATCTTGTAAGGCAAATACACATCGTCTCCAGAGCGGGCAGGCAAGGCATGTACCCCTGAATAGATCACCGGAATGTTGTTCTCCTTCAGGAAATCAGCGACCACCAAGGCATCTGCGGCGCCTACTATCACCATGTCTTTGATGCCTGCTTTCTGGGCGAAACGCGCTGCCTCCACAATCTCTTTCCCGTAATTGGCATGGATGAACAGCTTTTTGGAGCCGTCAAACAAGCCGGTCAGGGAAGACAGCTTCAGGTTCTCGCGGTCGTTTTTCTGGTTCTTGTACACCTTGGCCTCAGCCAGCAGCGACTCCAGTTCCTGCAAATCAGCTTCCCGTGCCTGTCGGCGCTGCGTGGCCTGCGGAGAAGCGTCGCCGGTCTGTACCATGGCGGGCCAACGCAGATGAACTCCACCATCGGCTTTCACCAAGGCGTCTTCCCAGTTCCAGGCATCCAGCTGTACCACCGACGAGGAACCAGAGATGGTGCCTCCCACCGGTGTTACCTGCGCCATCAATACCCCGTTGGAACGCAAGGTGGGCGTAATGTCTGAATCTGTGTTATAGGCCACCACAGAACGCACATTAGGGTTAAAATCCCCTACTTCCTGCTGGTCAAGGGTAGCTCTCACAGATTCTATCTCCGTTAAACCAAGCTGGCTGTTGGGCAAGATCATGCCCGGGTAAATGTGCTTGCCGTTCACATTCACGGTTTCATAGGCCGTGCCTCCGGCATTGAAACCAGCGGCCGGACCTGCGTACGTGATCTTGCCGTTGTTGAACGCCACGGCGGCGCCTTCCACTACCTGTCCGTTGCCCACGTGCAGGGTGGCACCCGTGAGCAAGGTGGCTTTGGCCTGTTTAACGGCAGGGGCCGGAACTTGCGCCCAGGCCGCGGTGGTGCTTACAAACAAAGCGGCTGCCAGAATGAAACGATGTTGCATGGTTTTACCGGTAGAGGTTCTCCTTGTTTTCTTTAGCTGTAACATGGTATGACCTCCTTATTTTTGATGATACTCAGATTCCAGATAATTCTCTTCGGTGCCGGTCTCCACGTCTTCGCAGTGCAGCACCTGCTGGCCAAACCTCCGGGAAGGCGCATACGTCTGCGTTTTCTCCCCACGGGCTTTGGCGGCCAGCATTTTATTTATAAGACGGAGGCGTTCTTTTTCCTGCTCTTCCTGCAGTTTCTGGTCTTGCTCCACGTCAAAGTAAGCAATACCGTCTACAAACGTTTTCTCTGGGCGGGCATAGATGGAAAGCGGATTTTCGTTCCAGATCACCACGTCTGCGTCTTTACCGGCTTTCAGGCTGCCCACACGGTCTTCCAGGTGCAGGAGTTTGGCAGGATTCAGGGTAACCATTTTGAGGGCATCTTCTTCAGAAACACCGCCATATTTCATGGTTTTAGCGGCTTCCTGGTTCAGGCGGCGGGCCATTTCTGCGTCATCTGAGTTGATGGCCGTGGTTACGCCCACGTTATGCAGAATAGCCGCATTGTACGGAATAGCATCTTTCACTTCCATTTTATAGGCCCACCAATCAGAGAAGGTAGAGGCACCAATGTTACGGGCTTTCATCTTATCGGCTACTTTGTAGCCTTCCAGAATGTGCGTGAAGGTGTTCACTCTGAAATCCATCTGGTCGGCCACCTTCATGAGCATGTTGATCTCAGACTGCACGTAGGAGTGGCAGGTGATGAAGCGTTTGTCGTTCAGGATTTCCACCAGGGTCTCCAGTTCCAGGTCGCGGCGCGGGGCTGGGGTTTTGGCTTTCGCTGATTTGGAGAGCTTGTTGTAGCTGATCCAGGCCTTTTGGTAATCTTTGGCTCGTTGGAACGCATCTACCATCACTTGCTCCACGCCCATCCGGGTCTGCGGGAAACGCACGTTGTACTGCGGGCTGCGGTTAGAGTGCTTCACGTTCTCGCCAAGGGCGAATTTGATGAACGGATCTGCCCCTTCAAACATCAGCTTCTCAGGTGCCTGTCCCCAACGCAATTTGATGATCGCCGACTGCCCCCCGATTGGGTTAGCTGAGCCGTGCAATAACTGTGAAGTGGTCACGCCACCGGCCAACTGACGGTAGATGTTCACTTGCTCATGGTTCACCACATCGGCCATCCGTACTTCGGCGGTGACAGCCTGGGTGCCTTCGTTCACGCCATCTAAGGCAATATGCGAGTGTTCGTCAATAATGCCTGGCGTCACGTGTTTGCCGGTACCGTCAATCACCTGGGCGCCACTGGCCGAGAGATTTTTGCCTACCTGCGCAATCTTGCCGTTTTTCAGGAGTACATCGGCGTTTTGCAGTTTGCCTTCTTTCTCATTGGTCCAGACGGTGGCATTTCTGATAAGAACGGCTTCCGCTTTGGGCAACTCGGTTCTCCCGAAGGCTGCAAACGGATACATCAGTTGCCCCAGGCCCAAAGCCTCATTGGAGCGGGAACGGGCGGTGTCGCGTTTGGCTTGCTGGGTGGCAGCCTCAGAAAGTAGCGCGGTCCATTTCACGGTCTGGGCATCGGGTAACTGGGCCTCGCCCTGAAAACCTTTCCCCGAATACCAGCCCGTTAACCGGATGCTTTCTTTTCCGCCCTTCGCCGGAGCGAAAGCCATGGTCAATAATTCACCACTCAAAGACAGGGAACCTTTGATGGTGTCTGTGGCTACTACTTTTAGTTCTGGTTTCTCTGGGGTACCCGTAATGAGCATGCGGCGCTCCGGCTGCGAACCTACTTTCAGGGTGTACACGCCCCGGAAATCTGCGGGGGTTTCACTGATTTTGTAACCCCGGCCCTGCACCCAGTTTTCCAGCAGCACGGTGGTGGCATCAAAGAGATTACCTGAGGCTACCACAAAGTTGGCCTGCATGCCCTCGCGCAGGCTGCCCACATATTTATCGGCTTTCAGGAGTTGGGCGGGTGTGTAGGTCAATGCTTTAAGCGCGTCTTTTTCAGACAAACCGTACAAAGTAGCCTTACGCAGGTTGGGGAGGAATTTGCTTTTATCCTTGAGGTCTGCGGTGGTGAAGGCAATGGTTACCCCTTCTTTGGCAAGCAAAGCGGGGTTGGCCGGAGCCATTTCCCAATGTTTCATTTCCTCAATGCCAATGCGGCGGGCATCATACGGGTCTTCCACGTTGTAGGCGTCCGGGAAGTTGACATTCAAGATATACGCCCCTTTGGTAGCCTTGATCTGCGGCAGCATCTGGTACTCATCGCCCTGGCCCTTGAAGATGTACTGGTACCCGAACTCATCGCCTACTTTGTCGGCGCGCACGGCGTTCAATTTGTTGCTGACCTCAAAAATCTGGGGCAGGCGGTTGGCTTCGGTAAAGGCTTTGAGGGAGATGTTCTGCTCTTTGTCCTGGTTCTTGGCGTTCCACTGCGCATCTAAGTACGTCTGGCGGAGCAGCGCAATTGAACCCATGAGGGAGTTAGGGTATTCCTGGGTAGAAGAGCCTTTGTCTAATGACAGGGCGGCGGCTGCTTTGTCCAGCAGGATCACCTGGTTTTCGCGTTTGTCGGCGAGGGCGATGAGCGAGGCCGTACCGCGGGCAATCCCGTCTGGGTTAACGGCCAGCACCGCGCCAAATCCCTGCTTACGCAGTTCTGCGGCCGCTTTGGCATCTACTTTGAACAGCTCTACGGCATTGGTCTCCGGCTTAATGGCCTGGTTCCAGTTGTAGGCACCTTCCTTTTTAGACTCGGCCTGCGGCGGACTGTTGAATGAGCGTGTGCGTTCTGGCAAGGCTGGCATGCCGTAACTGGTGAACGGGTCCACGAAGCCCGGATAAACGGTTTTGCCTTTCAGATCGGTGACCATGGCACCTTGCGGAACGGAAACCTTGGTGCCTACGGCCACTACTTTTCCGTCTTTGATCACGAGGGTGGCGTTCTCCAGTTTGGTCTGGTAATCGACAAAAATGGTGGCATTGGTGAAGGCGCGCAGCCCGGTGCGTTCATCGTACACCCCATTGCGCGGAAACGTCTCCTGTGCCCGCACGTGCAACGACAACGCCGCCACCGCCAACACGGAGAGAAATGTTTTTTTCATGGATGTTTGTTTGTAAGATTGGTTTGCTTGTGGAAGGGAAAATACGTTAAATGTGACGCTTCACAAAATTAAACTCGCAATAATGGCCGTAGAAGAAGATATTTCTTTTAACAAATCCCGTTACTTGTTATCCTTCTGCCAACAAAAAAGCCTGCCGAGGGGCGGGCTTTTTTGTTGGCAGAAGCGCAAATACGCTACTTATTGAATTTTCTCATCTATTACCTCGCGCACTTTAGAGTGCTTACGGCCGTAGAACATATAGATAGCAACACCCAGGGCCATCCAGATGAACAGACGAACCCAGCTTTCTCCCGGAAGCGAGTACATGAGGTAAACGCACACCACAATTCCCAAAATAGGCACCAGCGGCACCAGCGGCGTTCTGAAGGGACGTACCGCATGCGGCAATTTCTTTCTCATCACCATCACGCCCAAGCATACCAACGCAAAGGCGAACAAAGTACCAATGCTCACCATATGCCCTAGATCAGCTACCGGCACGAAGCCCGCGAAAATGCTCACGAAGAACATGAAGAAGATGTTGGTCTTCCAAGGCGTGGAGAATTTAGGATGCACGGCGCTGAAGAATTTAGGCAACAAACCATCTTTGGCCATGGTGTAAAATACCCGTGACTGCCCCATGAGCATTACCAGGATCACAGAAGTATAACCCGCCAGAATGGCGATGATCAAGGCGTCTTGCAGGAAGCTGTATCCGGTTACCGCAAAGGCAGTAGCGGCAGGCTTGGCATCACCGGCAAAATCTTTATAGTTCACCAGACCCGTCATTACGTGGGCAAACAGCACATACAGGATAGTACAAACCACCAAAGAGCCCAAGATACCGATAGGCATCCCTTTCTGCGGGTTCTTGGCTTCCTGGGCCGCAGTGGAAACGGCGTCAAAACCAATAAAGGCGAAGAACACTACCGCCGCCCCGGTGGAGATACCCGTCCAGCCATACTGGTGGAAAACGCCGGTGTTCTCTGGGATATAAGGATCATAGTTAGCCGGGTTAATATGGCTCCAGCCTAAGGCAATGAAAATCAGCACCACGGCTACTTTCAGAATTACCAGAATATTGTTCATGGTGGCAGATTCTTTGGTTCCTCTGATGAGCACCAAAGAAAGCAACATGACAATGATGATGGCGGGCAGGTTGATCATACCGCCCTCAATGATGGTACCGTCGCCCAATTTTACGCTTTCCCACGGCGAGGCGACCAGCTCATGGGGCAAGCTCATGTCATATTTATGCAGGAACTCCAGCAGATAACGTGACCAGCTCACAGATACCGTAGCCGCCCCTAATGCATATTCCAGTACCAAGTCCCAACCAATGATCCAGGCCACAAATTCACCCATGGTGGCGTAAGAATAGGTGTATGCGCTACCCGCTACCGGAATCATAGAGGCGAACTCGGCGTAGCACAACCCGGCGAAGGCACAGGCAACTGCCGCCAACACAAAGGAGATGGTTACCGCCGGCCCCGCGTTCTCTGCCGCGGCAATACCAGTGAGTGAAAACAAGCCGGCACCAATGATGGCCCCAATACCCAGGGCAACCAGGTTCCAGCTAGAGAGCGAGCGTTTCAAGGCTCCCTCGCCACTTTGACCAGCTTCAAACAACAGCTGCTCAATCGACTTTTTATGAAACATAAAGTAAAAGTTAGGGATTAGTTTGTTTTTAAGTTCGTTGATGTAAGGGTTGAAGGGGCTAATATAAGTACTTTTCGCAAGAAGCCATGCAACCGCTTTTCTCAAGAAAGGAAAGATTTAGCGGCAATGCAGAAGGACAGGGCGGTTTGGGGCTAATTCCGGAAAAAGAGCCGCTAAACGGCACAGGCGCCGTTTATACTCCTGCACACCTACTGCCATTAACCTCAGTTAGGTGCTCACTATTTCCTGAAAAAGCCAGACAAAAGCAGGACCACCTAAGCTTAAAATCTGACGTTAAGCTACTTACAGCCGCAGCGCCACCCCACCCTGCAGTGTACCATAGAAGCCTACCCCCAATTCACCGAAGGCGCAGACTTTCTTGCCGTATTGGAAACCAATTAAATTAATGTGAAATGCCAGGTTGCCATGGGTGTTTCTGTAGCTTGGCTCCTCTTCATGCCACCCTTCCTTCACCACAATTGATTTGCCCACCGCGGCGCTGCTATACAGGACAAATTTCTCCTCCCGCTTCCAGTTTACGGTTACCTGCGGCGTGATGGTATAATACCTCACCCGCTCGCCCGCAATCACCTTCTCGTAATCTACCGGCGGGGCCGAAGGACTACCTCCTGAGGTGGGTTTATACCGCCTCCCTTCCTGCGCCAAGGTAGTGTAGGCGGCGGCCAACCCTATCTCCACCCGTTGGTGAGGCGCATAGCTGTAAAGAAATGTAATGGGCCCCACGTCCTTACCTCTGTCCCTTTGCCAGTCAACTTGACTAAATAAACCTTTGAGAAATCCATAGAAAACTCCCTGCACAGAGCCTATGCCGTAGCCCACCCGTAAGGTGTGGCGGGGAAGCTGTGCCTTGGCCGAAGTCAGCGCCAAGAGAAAACAACCTAAGCACAGGAACGCTTTCCTAAAATCCATATTGAGAATGAGTTAGGGAGAAGACTCTTGAAAGATACTATTTTCTCATGGTGTTTAGCGGCTCTTTTTCAGGAATTAAGCCTAAAACAGTCGGCGGCTTTTGTAGCGCGCAACTCCTGCTTTTTCCTAAGCCTTTTGTATCTTGGGGCACCATAACGTTTAGAGGGAGAACCGCGGCATGATGAGGGTATTACACACGGCAGACTGGCACCTGGGCCAGCGTCTGGCTAATTTTGAACGTACAGAGGAACACCGTGCTTTTTTGAGCTGGCTCTGCCAGACCATCTGCGACCATAAGATTGACCTGCTCCTCATTGCCGGCGACGTCTTTGACACGGGCTTCCCCTCCAACACCGCCCTCAAACTTTATTATGACTTTCTGCGTGAGGTAAAAGATACCTGCTGCCGCGAACTGGTCATCATTGGCGGCAACCATGACTCCGTCTCCACCCTCAATGCCCCCGCCGAACTCCTTCGGCACTTCAACGTGCACGTGGTGGGCGGTGCCCCTGCCAATGCCCAGGACCAGGTAATTATCCTCCGCGACCAGCAGAATACGCCCCAGGCGGTGGTCTGCGCCGTGCCCTTCCTGCGCGACAAAGACGTGCGGCTCTCGGTGCCCGGTGAAACCGCGGAGGAGCGCGAGACCCGCCTCAAGCAAGGCATCTGCGACCACTACCGGCAACTGGTACCGCTCATTCAGGAGTACAAAGAGCAGGGCGTGCCGGTGCTGGCCACAGGGCATCTGTTTGCCGCCGGCGGCAGTGCCTCAGACAGCGAAAAGGAAATCCACGTGGGCAATCTGGGCCAGATAGCCGGTGATCAGTTCCCCACGGAGTTTGATTACGTGGCCCTTGGTCACCTGCACCGCCCCCAGGTTGTGAACAAAATGAACCACATCCGGTATAGCGGCTCGCCCATTCCCCTGAGCTTCTCTGAGATTAGTGACCGCAAGCAGGTGGTGATTCTGGACTTTGAAGATGGCAAGTTAACCAAGCTCCAGGAAGTGGACATCCCGTGCTGGCGCAAATTAGTACGCTTCAAGGGCACCATTGACGAGGTGTTCCCCAAGATCATCGCCTTTGACAACGGGGATTTGGCTTTTCCGGCCTGGGCCGAGGTGCAGCTACAGTATGAACACAACCTGCATGACCACACGCTTCGGCTGCACGAGGCTTTTGCCCTGCAGCCCCAGGTGCAGATGCTCATCCACCGCCCGCTCCGCACCCGCGACAACCAAAGCTTAGACCAGCAGTTGCCACCGGAACAGAACCTCTCTGACCTCAAACCCAAAGAAGTTTTCCTCAAGAAGTGCGAAGAAGCCCTAGAAGCAGACACTTACCAAAGCCTGGTCTCCACTTTTGATGAACTGCTGGAACTCATGCCCCAGTTGCAGGAAGAACCAGTTACTTCACAGCCCGTCCTTTCTTAACAGAACCGTTACAAGCAGATAATGCGTTTAGGGACCGTTTTTGAAAAAACGGCCTCTAAACGCATTAATTTTTTCACCCCTCCTGCTGCACATCAATCTTCCTTAAGAGAACGCCAAGCCTCATTATAGTATAAATTGATAACTTCATAAAAACTATCAATTTGAACTATAACCACAAACACCGCACCTTTAACTTATGATAAGGCTGAGAACAGAGAGTAGGGCTTTGGTTAGAGCACTTTTGAAACCGCAAAAGGCCTCTCCACAGAGTAACCTGAACAACAGCCTAAGCGTTAGTAAATAATTAGTTGCGTCTACATCAACTTAAACAATCTATGGAAAACCAAGAGAAACAAACAAACGGCCAGAACGGGTCTAACCAGCAGGACAAGCCTATCCTGACCACGCGTCAGGGGCACCCGGTTACTGACAACCAGAACATCCGTACCGTAGGTAACCGTGGACCGGCTACTATGGAGAACTACCAGTTCCTGGAGAAAATGTCTCACTTTGACCGTGAGCGTGTTCCGGAGCGCGTAGTGCATGCCCGTGGAGCTGGAGCACATGGTGTGTTTGAGGCATACGGCACCGTGGGTGATGAACCCATTGCCAAGTATACCCGCGCCAAGCTGTTCCAGGAAAAAGGAAAGCAGACGCCGGTGTTTGTGCGTTTCTCCACCGTGGGCCACGGCGGTCACTCGCCCGAAACGCTGCGCGACCCCCGGGGTTTTGCCGTTAAATTCTATACCGAAGACGGTAACTGGGATCTGGTGGGCAATAACCTCAAGATTTTCTTTATCAGAGACGCCCTCAAATTCCCAGACCTGATCCACTCCCAGAAACCAGATCCGGTAACCAACATCCAGAGCGGCGAGCGTATCTTTGACTTCATTGCCAGCACGCCCGAGTCTACCCACATGGCCACCTTCCTGTTCTCGCCGTGGGGCATTCCAGCCAACTACCGCCAGATGCAGGGCTCAGGGGTGAACACCTACAAATGGGTGAACGCCGACGGCGAAGCCGTACTGGTGAAATACCATTGGGAGCCGCTTCAGGGCATTCGCAACCTGACCCAAGCCGAGGCCCAGGACATTCAAGGCAAGAACTTCAACCACGCTACCCAAGATCTATTTGAGGCCATCAAGGAAGGCAACTATCCGCAGTGGGAGTTGCTGGTGCAGATCATGAGCGACGATGAGCACCCAGAACTGGACTTCGATCCGTTGGATGACACCAAACTGTGGCCAAGAGAGCAATTCCCGTGGCTGCCGGTAGGTAAAATGACCCTGAACCGCAACCCAGAGAACTATTTTGCCGAGGTGGAACAAGCGGCCTTCGGAACCGGGGTTCTGGTAGACGGCCTGGATTTCTCTGATGATAAAATGCTGCAGGGCCGTACCTTCTCGTACTCAGACACCCAGCGGTACCGCGTGGGAGCCAACTACCTGCAACTGCCTATCAACGCGCCTAAAACCCACGTGGCTACCAACCAGCGCGATGGCCAGATGGCGTACCGTCAGGACATTTTACCGGGCACCAACCCGCACATCAACTATGAGCCGTCAATCTTAGGAGGTTACAAAGAAGCCCCCAAAGTGGCCAAAGACCATACCCCACGCTATGAGGCCAATCTGGTGCGCCAGAAAATTGACCGTACCAATGACTTCAAGCAAGCCGGTGACACCTACCGCAACTTTGAGGACTGGGAACGCGAAGACCTCATTACCAACTTGGTGAACACCCTGGCCACTTGCGACAAGCGGATCCAGGACAAGATGATTGAGCACTTCACCCTAGCCGATGAAGACTACGGTCGCCGGGTAGCCGAGGGCTTGAAAAACACCACCAAGTCTATGGACGACAAAGGCCCTAACGGAGCCATCTCGCCAAAGGCAGGCGTGGAAGAAGCCAAAGAAGTATCTCACCCAGCCAAGCCATACTAATCCGTTTTTTAAAACACACCCCGAAGGGCCACCTCACATGAGGTGGCTTTTTCATTTCTTGGCAGTCTGTAAAGTCTCATAACCACTGTTTCATTATCTTTGGTTTTACTTCCTTTGCCTACTTCCACAGAGATTCTTTCCAGAACCCAGCCCCATGTACCAAGAAGCCTTAGCCGCCACCGCCCAAAGAATTGCCCCCTTCCTCCATCGTACGCCGGTGCTCACTTCACGCCTGTTAAACCAGATAGCCGGGGCCGAGCTTTACTTCAAATGCGAAAACCTGCAACGCATGGGGGCTTTCAAGATGCGGGGCGCCGTAAACGCGGTGCTACAATTGTCTGAGGAGCAGAAAACCCGCGGGGTGGTCACGCACTCTTCGGGAAATTTTGCCCAGGCCCTGGCACTGGCGGCGCAGAGTATTGGCGTACAAGCTTACATTGTGATGCCCGAGAATGCGCCGCAGGTAAAGAAAGACGCCGTACGGGGCTACGGCGGACAGATCATTGAGTGCAGCTCAGAACCAATGGCCCGTGAGGAAGTAGCAGCGCAAGTGGAAAAGGAAAAAGGCGCGTACTTCATCCATCCGTCTAATGACCTGGAAGTGATTCTGGGCCAGGGAACAGCCGCGCTGGAACTGCTGCAAGATCACCCAAACCTGGAACACATCTTCACCCCGGTAGGTGGCGGCGGACTCATTGCCGGCACCGCGCTGGCGGCTCATTCCTTCGGGCAGAACTGCACGGTCATTGGGGGCGAACCGTTTGCCGCCGATGATGCGTACCGGTCGTTGCAGTCGGGGCAGATTGAAGCCAACACCTCCACCAATACTATGGCAGACGGCCTCCGAACCCAATTAGGCGATATCAATTTCCCCATCATCCAGAAACACGTGGCCCAGATCATACGGGTGGAGGAAGCGGAGATTATGGCGGCGCTGCGGCTTATCTGGGAAAGGATGAAACAGGTGGTGGAACCGTCCAGTGCCGTGGCGCTGGCCGCCCTTCTCAGAAACAAAGAAGAATTTGCAGGGCGCAGGATAGGGATCATCCTCTCGGGTGGTAACGTAGATCTTTCCAAACTTCCATTTTAGGCATTTTTTAGGAAAAACGGCCGCTAAACGTAAATCTGCTGCTATTTCCTCTAAAGATCTTGCCCCTCGGTTTCCTGTAGAACACCAGATGTGACTCAGGAATTTACCTTTTGCCTGTTTCCTTCGCCCCAGGGCACTATATCTTCGGCGCGTTCTTCCCGTATCTTTGAGTTGATACTCTTTCAACTGTATACTTAAAGATAAGACTATGTTAGAAACCAAAGGATACGCCGCGTTTGATCCTAATTCTCCGCTGGCGCCTTTCAACTTCCAGCGCCGGGAGGTGGGCCCGCACGATGTGCTCATTGAAATCATGTTCTGCGGGGTGTGCCACTCAGACCTGCACACGGCCAAAGGCGAATGGGGCGGCGCGCTGTACCCAGTGGTGCCGGGCCACGAAATTGTGGGCCGCATTGTACGGGTAGGCGACCACGTGAAGAAATTCCAGGTGGGTGAAATGGCCGGTGTGGGCTGTATGGTAGACTCCTGCCAGACCTGCCCCAGCTGTAACGAAGGCCTGGAGCAATACTGCGAAAAAGGCTTCGTGGGGACCTACAACAGCCCGGAACCCGGTTTAGACACGCCTACGTACGGCGGTTACTCCAACCAGATTGTGGTATCTGAGAACTTCGTGCTGCGCATACGCGAAGACCAGGACCTGGCCCGCGTGGCACCATTGCTGTGCGCCGGTATCACCACTTTCTCGCCGCTCCGCCACTGGAAAGTGGGCCAGGGGCACCGGGTTGCCGTGGTAGGTTTGGGCGGCCTTGGTCACATGGCGGTAAAACTGGCGGCTTCCATGGGGGCCGAGGTAACCGTATTGAGTACCTCTCCTAACAAAGAAGCAGATGCCCAGGCCTTGGGCGCCCATAAATTTGTGGTGACCAAAGATGAGCAGGCCCTGAAGCAGGTGCGCGGTTATTTTGACTTCATCATCAACACGGTTTCTGCCAAAGTAAGCCTGGACATGTACGCCAGCCTGCTGCGCCGCGACGGCACCATGATCCTGCTGGGCGTTCCGCCCGAGGCTCCTGAACTGCACGCCGGTACGCTTATCTTCGGGCGGCGGAGCATTGCCGGTTCCCTCATTGGCGGCATTGCCGAAACCCAGGAGATGCTGGACTACTGCGCCGAGCACAACATTCTCTCAGACGTGGAAGTCATCAACATCAACCAGATTAACACGGCCTATGACCGTATGCTGGCCGGCGATGTGAAGTACCGCTTTGTGATTGACATGGCCAGCCTGGAGAACACCAGTGCCTAAGTATAGTTAATAGTTTTTCTAAACGACAAAGCCGGTCTTTCTAAAAGGCCGGCTTTGTCGTTTTAGGGCAAATTCTGGAAAAACAGCCCCTAAACGCAATTCTACAGCACAGACATGAGCTGCACGGACTTCGCGAATTTTGGGGAGAGGATCACCTTGGAGTCGTCGCGGGAAATGGCAGTTCTGGGAGAGCCGCTGGCCTTGGACACCGACACGCTGGTACCTTTCTCCATGTCAAAGATTCTCAGATTAGAGCTGGCGGCGTTGGAGTGATACAGCAGCTTGTTGCTTTTGTGGAAGAAAGACAGACCCTTGGCGTAGTCGCGGGGGCCGTTTTTCTTCAGGGATTTCACCAGTGCCATGTTGTGGGTGTTATAGATCCGGATGATTTCCTCGGCCTGCCCAAACCCGATGGCCAGAAATTTATCATCGGCGCTAATGGCAAGGTCAGTGGGCGTGGCGTAGTTGGTGTTGAACACGTGGAGGAGTTCGCCATCTTTGGCAGAAATGGCATAGACCCGGTTGGCAAACCAGGCGTAGAAACGGTCCCCGCTGTTGCTGAATATCACTCTGGAATCTTGGGCGGCGTAGCGGGGCTTGGCTACGGGCTCCCAGGTATCAGTACTGAACAGCAGCAGCTCGCTGTTCTGCAACAGCGCCACCAGCCGGTTACCAGACATGGCCAATTCCCGCACCTGCGCCGACAGGCCGTCAATGCTCTTAACCAGGCTCAGGTCTTTGGTTTTCAGTATTTTGATGGACTTATCCTCACCACCGGTAATAATGTAGTTCCCGTCTGCCGAATAGGCGCAGGCTAGCGCCAAGCCTTCATGCACTTTCTTAAAATCTAACGGAAACGTCTTTGATACATCCCAGAGATAAAGCATGCCCTTGCTCCCCACTGATACCAGCCGGTTTCCGTCTGGCGAGAACACGGAGTTTTGGAAAGACAGATCTGCCTCATGCTTAAGCATTGCTATCGTTTTCAGCTTTGTCTGCCCCCAGGTGCAGGTGGCAAACAGACAAAAAGCAAGCATTAAAAAACTCCTTACCCCCTGTACCATCCCTTAAAAATCAATTTATTATTAGTAAAATTAAAATTCATAAATCTTTAAACGCATTTCAATACCTAAATCTAATTAAATCTAGGAACCATATCAGTTTCTTTAGAAATTAAGCAGGGCATGATACACGCCTTTCACTACTTCTTCCATTCTGGCAAAATCAAGCGTGTCTATGGTGTCTGTGCTCTGGTGGTAATGCGGGTTGCGCAGAAAAGACGTGTCATTGATCATCACGGCCTGGTACCCTTGAGCCCAGTAGTTACGGTGGTCTGACAACGATACGCCGGGCAACTCTGCCGGCGCCGCGATAGACTGCACATCTACGTTGGCTTTCTCTTTCATGAGTTGCTGCACCCGCTGCACGGTCTGCTCCTGCCCGGCCCGGCCCACCACCACAATAAAGTTACCGGTGGTAGGGTACAAGTGCTTCATGGCCTCGTACTGGAAACGCTGGGAATTAGGTTCATCTGTGAAATAACCAATCATCTCCAGGCAGATCATGAGTTTCACCTCCACCCCTTCCTTTTTGATAGCTTTGGCATGGATGGCACTGCCCATTTTGTCGGTGGCAAAATAGGGCGGCTCTTCAAAATTAAAGGCGACAAAGTCGATCCGGTGCCGTACCTGGGGTTTCTCTTCGTGGACAGCCCGCGCCAGCTCCAATAGTCCGGCCACGGCGCTGGCATTGTCATCTGCCCCGGGGGTATTATCACAGACGTCATAATGAGCGCCCACAATCACCCGAGGCCCGTCTTCCGGTCCGTAAGAGAGAATAAGGTTGTCGAAACCCTGGTGCAGAGGCTGTTTGCTCACCCGCTCACTCAGTGCCCGAAACTCCGCCTCTATATAATCGGCGGCCTTGTGCAAAGAGGCGGGGTGACCAATGCTTCTGGCAGGTTGGAGAGAAGTAAGATACGCTACGTGGTGGTATAAACGGTTCCGTTGTACAGGCATCAGAGTTGAGGGTTTGACTTAGTGTACTGATTCTGGACAAAGAGGTTAAACCATTTTACGCTAAAGCTCCCCGGCCAGCCGAAGTTTGCGTTTAGGGGCTCTTTTTAGAAAAACAGCCCCTAAACGCAAACCGCGCCACCCTAATTCACCCATTACTCCCTCAGGAAGTTTCCCCGTAGAATGTCCCTTCGCCAGGGGCAGCGCCCAGGAAAGAAGACATGCCGCAGAGGCCGCACCCCTGCGCTGTTTCTTACTTCTTTAAATTTATTTCTTCCTTACCGGCAGTTGGCCAAGACTACTCGGTGTCTGCGTGCAGCACCAGCAGGGGCAGTTTGGTTTGGTAGGTCATTTTTTCGGCTAAACTCATCCCAAACAGGTCTTTGATGAAATTGCGGCGCTTCTTGAGAATGGCCAGCATGTTGCTGTTGGTTTTGCCCAGGTAATCCTTGAGCCCTACTTCTTCGTCTGGGTGCACTACCTCCTGGAACGTCACCGGGAACCCGCTCAGATCAGTGCGCAGGCGGTCCAGGAACTCCTGGGCCTGCCGGGCCTCGTCTGAACCCGCTTTTTTGGTAACGTGCACCACTTCCACTTCGGCCCTGAATACGGTGGCCAGGCTAATGACCTGCCCAAGCGCTTTGGCGTCTTCGGGCTGATAGTCTGAGGCATAGACAATCCGGTGGATGTCTGGGAAGGTAGCCTTGGCCGGTATGGCCAGCACGGGGCACTTCACCTGCGCAATCACGCTCTCGGTGTTGCTGCCAATCAGGATTTCCTCTAGCGTATTACCGCCGCCGGTGGTGCCCAGCACGATAAAATCATAGCCGTCTTCTTTGACCATCCGCTCAATGGCGTCTGCCAGGAAAGCTTCCCGCACCCTTTGGTCAATGGTGAGGCTGCCTCCAGCTTCTCCGGCCACGCTTTGCAGGTGCATAGACAGGGAATGGAGTTTATCGGCGGAAACGCGTCGTTGCTCGTCCAGCACCTGCGAGGCCATAAGCGCAGACTCAGAGGTGTCCATGAGGGGCAGGTGCAGCACGTGCAGCAAAGTAACTGAGGCTCCCGTGCGAAGTGCAATCTGAGCGGCGTATTCGGCTGCTTTGTTAGAGGTCTTGGAGAAGTCAACGGGGCAGAGAATCTTTTTCATAGTTTTGTAGGATTGGTAGGATGTGGCTTTGCACCAGTTATAACGTACAAAACGAGAATTGGCAAAGCGGGGTTATCTATGGGCGAACGAGCACAGGGGCACTGTTCCTAATGGGTTTCAGCTAACCAAGCCTCCGCGTCTTCCAGGGAATCAAAAATATTGAGCGGAATCTTAGAGATTTGAGCCAGCGCAATGGCTTGCTCGCTGCCGGGCTGGTTGAGCTCATGCACCTCCGCCACTTGCGAAACCCCTGCCTCCACGGTCAGCTCCTGAGCTTGAATCTGCATCTCCTGCACTTCCATAGAGTATAACTCTTTCTCTCTGATGTCACACAGAATGGTGAACCCCGGCTTTACCAGCCCCAGCGCTTGATGAAGATGCGTCATGTACAGAGGTACTTCGCTCTGCGTGTTCCACACCCCCCTTATTTTCATGTAGATTCTGTTCTTCTCTACGTCTACCGCAAAGCAGTAGAACGAATTCTGGGCAATAATAATCATAGCAGCGTCAAACATTTCTGCAGATGCGCCACTATCTGGACGGGGGATACCGGAGAGAGGCTGGTTCAGATTTGATTCCTGTAAAGTTAAAGGCAGATTTGTAAATAGCAAAAATCCGATCCTTAAATTTTATTATTTCTCAGATTGAACAATTTCACTTCGCCCCACGCCCAGCGGCGCTTGGGCTGCACTCCTGAAAATGCATTCTGCAAATATGACACCACTATTTGCACAAATGCATCTGGCTCAATGGAGGAGGACTGGACTGTACGCTGGGTGGGGTTGCCATACCGTTGCACCTTAGTCAATGGTTCTGACTGTAGGCGCAGCAAAGGCCCCGTATCGGTTACCCCATCTGCTACCCACTGGAGGCCGGAGGTTTCCAAGTCATTCAAAACATGGGCCAAAGGGCGCAAATCTGGACGGGGGAGCGTAGGACGGCTTTCCAGGTCTACCCAGGTGGTGTACTTACATTCCAGCTCATACCGGTTACCCGCGTAACAGGAGAGCACCAGGTCATACCCAGCCGTTGGCCCGAACAGCGCATAATAGTGCAAGGGCTCCGGCGTACGCACCACAAAAAGCCCCACTTCTGGGTATTGGATTTTTTCAGCCGAACTGCTAACCATCTGCTGACACCCCTGCATCACCTCCTGCACCTCCGGCTTCCATACTTTATGGAATAGTTCTACATTTTCTAATACAGAGCCAAATTCTCGTAAAAAATAGTGAAATTTTGGGATAGAGGCCGTCACTTCGTTCTCTTCCAGTTCGCTGGCTCCAAAGGGAGGGTAGAACTTTTCCTTCTCCTGCGCATTTATCCAGCACACCAGCTGCAGGGCCTTCTGGCTGTGCGCAGTACTCAGGTCCAGCTCCCGGAAATCACCTATCACCGCCATCTGCCGCAGGGTTTCTTCGTGCGCCAGCGCAAGTTCAGGATTCAGCAGCGCCCAAACGCCCACAAAAGCATCTATGTCAAAGTGGTTGGCGGTTACGAAAGAATACTTCTGCAGGTCGGGCCATTGAAGCCGGAGCGCCCGCAGTACCATGCCCGCGCTGGTGTCTTCCCTAAGTTCTGCGGGGGTGGGAGCTTCGCGCCAGTGCGAAAGCACCAGTCCGTTGGGATGGAAGCTGTCTACCACAACAGCTGGCTGGGTTTTGATCTGCGGGAACGGGAGATAGCTAAAAGGCATGTTTTCTGTAAATTTAACTATCTGATTTGCGTTTAGGGGCTCTTTTTGCAAAAATAACCCCTAAACGCAAATCAGCGCTTTCTGCGGCGGTTGGTGATTTTGTCCAGGCGTTTGGTGCGCACCCAGTTCAGGTATTTCTGCAATCCTTCAGAGGCTTTGAGCGCTTCAATGGAATTGTAGAGTACCGCCAGCTCTTTGTTGGTGTACGTGAGGTGGACGGTGCTGTGGCAGGGCTGGCACAGAGGCGTGGTGGGCCCGTGCCGACCTCCCTCCTCGCGGGGCACCAGGTGGTGCAGGGTGGTAAACCCTACCTCCCGTTCGCAGAGGGCGCACACGGGATCAGCGCTTTCTTCTTTTTTCCGGTTCTTTTTTGCCATATACCTTTGGGACAAAACATCAGATGTCCGCCGCCAGACAAACTTCCCCATTTCAGCCCCGTAAAGCCTTGGGATTTGTGCTCATCTACTTTACTAACGTATGTCTCTCCCCTCTTCGTCTGTAACGCCACAGGGTACTGCCCCCGCGCTCAAGGAAAGCTGGTTACTCTTTATTCTGGCGGCAATCCAGTTTACGCACATCATGGACTTTGTGATCATGATGCCGTTGGGGCCGCAGCTCATGCGGGTGTTTTCCATCAGTCCGCGGGAATTCGGGCTTCTGGTATCGGCGTATACGTTTAGTGCGGCGGCATCTGGTTTATTGAGCGCTTTCTTCATTGACCGCTATGACCGTAAAATTGCGCTGCTGGGGCTATATCTGGGTTTTACCGTGAGTACGCTGGCCTGCGCCCTGGCCCCCACCTTCACGTTTCTGCTCCTGGCCAGAATTCTGGCGGGGGCTTTTGGCGGGGTTTTAGGGGCGCTGGTACTGGCTATCATTGGGGATTCGGTGCCCGAGGAACGGCGCGGGGCGGCCACCGGCAAGGTAATGGCGGCTTTCTCGGTGGCTTCCATTGGGGGCATTCCCATTGGGCTTTATCTGGCCAGCCATGCCAGCTGGCACGCCCCCTTCTACCTCTTAACGGCCTTGAGCGTGCTGGTGCTCTTGATTACCTGGCGGATGCTGCCCCCTATGCGCCAGCACCTCCTGCACCAGATGCCGCAATCGCCGGCGAAAGTACTGGGCACCATCTTCCGGCGGAGCAACTGCCTCTGGGCCTTTACCTTAATGGTGACGCTTTCCTTAGCGGGATTTACCGTGGTGCCGTTTCTGAGCCCGTACATGGTGGCGAATGTGGGCTTCGCGGAGGCGGAATTAAGCTACATCTACCTGTTTGGCGGACTGGCCACGGTGGTAACCTCGCAATGGGCGGGACGGCTCTCTGACCGGTACGGGAAAAAGCGTGTCTTTATGCTGGCGGCGCTGGTATCTGTAGCCCCTATTCTGGTGGTGACGCACCTGTCGGCGGTGCCGCACTGGCAGGCGTTTGTGGTAACTACGTTCTTCTTTATTTTCTTCGGGGCTAGGTTTGTGCCGGCTATGTCTTTGATCACTTCCAGTGTGGAGCCCCGGCTGCGCGGCTCTTTCATGAGCGTGAATTCCTCTGTGCAGCAACTGGCATCGGGCTTGGCGGCTTTCCTCTCGGGGCTGGTAATCACTACCCAACCCGGCTCCCAACAATTGCAGCACTTTGGCACGGTGGGCCTCATCGCGACAGCCTTCACCTTGGTTTCTATGTGGGTAGTAACCCGGCTGAAGCAAGTGAGTTGAAGAAGCGCGACATCTAATTCGAGTCAGGGGACTTCATAAGATACAGCATAACCGAATCTGCCCGAAAAGCCCGTCAAAACAAATCCAATTTATTTATTCCAGCATACCCGGATTAGGTCAGTTTTGAGAAAAACGGCCGCTAAACGAAAATCTGTTTATTTATTGAGCCTCCTCGGGCTGTAGCAGGAAGCCGTCTTTCATGGTGAGTTTGCGGTCGGCCATGTCGGCGAGGACGGGGTTGTGGGTCACCAACACGAAGGTTTGCCCCAGGTCCTGGCGGAGTTTGAAGAAGATCTGGTGCAGCTCCTCGGCGTTCTTGGAGTCCAGGTTTCCGGAGGGCTCGTCGGCGAAGATGAGCTTGGGCGAATTGATGAGGGCGCGGGCCACGGCGGTGCGCTGTTGCTCTCCCCCACTCATCTCAGAGGGCTTGTGGTCCAGGCGGTGCCCCAGGTTGAGCATCTCCAGCAGCTCCTTGGCGCGGGTCTCCACTTCCTTCTCGGGCCGGTCGGCCAGGAAACCGGGCAGGCAGACGTTCTCCAGTGCCGTGAACTCGGGCAACAGATTGTGGAATTGGAAGATAAAGCCAATGTTGCGGTTTCTGAAACGGGCCACTTCTTTGTTGCTCATGCCAGATATTTTCTGCCCGTGCAGGTACACCTCACCGGCATCTGGAGAGTCCAAAGTGCCCAACAGGTGCAGGAGCGTGCTCTTGCCGGCCCCAGAGGCGCCTACAATGGAGACAACCTCGGCCTCGCCAATGATGAGGTCAATGCCTTTCAGGACCGGAAGCTTTCCGTATGATTTATGCAGCCCGCGGGCCTCCAACAAAACTGGTTTCTCTATACTCATGGGTACTACAAAAGAAGCGGGAACCGGCGGCATTTGCAAATCAAGTGCGCCCGTGCTGTCAACGGCAACCCCACCAGAAAGTTGTATCGGCTTGTTTTGAGCCTAATTCAGGAAAAAGAGCCGCTAAACGGAACAGACCAGTTCATGCCGTAGCAACTGATTTTTGCCCCTGCTTACTATAAGGAGTCTTTCCGTTGGGTACCTACGGCGTTTAGGGGCTCTTTTTCTGGAAACAGGCCAAAACCGCTTCTTCTATTGTTCAGGCTAAACCGGAGGTTCGCTTAAAAACCGCTTTTAATTAGGCGCGCTGGGCACGGAACGGGCCACATCTTGGCCGCTGCTTTGAAAAGTTAGCCGTATACTGTACTTTCGTGCACCTAAAAACATCAACCTAACCTCATGAATATACACGAGTACCAGGCGAAAGACATTCTGAAACGCTACGGCGTTAGAATTCAGGAAGGCATCGTGGCGGAAACCCCTGAAGAGGCGGTAGCCGCTGCCAAGCGTTTAACCGAGGAAACCGGCACTGGCTGGCACGTAATCAAAGCCCAGATTCATGCGGGCGGCCGTGGTAAAGGCGGCGGGGTGAAATTGGCCAAAAACCTGGAGCAGGTGAAAGAACTGGCTGGTCAAATCATTGGCATGCAGCTGGTGACGCACCAGACCGGCCCCGAAGGCAAAAAAGTAAACAAAGTGCTTGTGGCGCAGGATGTATACTATCCCGGCGACTCTGAGCCGAAAGAATTTTACCTGTCTATCCTGTTGGACAGAGCCAAAGGTCAGAACGTGATCATGGCCTCTACCGAGGGTGGTATGGACATTGAAGAAGTGGCGGAGCACACGCCAGACAAAATCTTCAAAGAGTGGATTGACCCAGCCGTTGGCCTGCAAGGCTTCCAGGCCCGTAAGATCGCGTTCGCGTTCGGGTTAGAGGGCGAGGCATTCAAGGAGATGGTGAAATTCGTGACCAACCTCTATAAGGCGTATCTGGACACTGACGCTTCTATGTTTGAGATCAACCCTGTGCTGAAGACCTCAGACAACAAAATCCTGGCTGTTGACGGGAAAGTGGACCTGGACGACAACGCCCTGTTCCGCCACAAAGACCTGGCCGACCTGCGCGACCTGGCCGAGGAAGATCCTTTGGAAGTGGAAGCCAGCAAAAGCAACCTGAACTACGTGAAGCTGGACGGTAACGTGGGTTGTATGGTGAACGGTGCCGGTCTGGCCATGGCCACCATGGACATCATCAAGCTTTCCGGCGGTGAGCCTGCTAACTTCCTGGACGTAGGAGGTGGAGCCAACGCGCAGACCGTAGAAGCCGGTTTCCGTCTCATTCTGCAAGACCCTAACGTGAAAGCCATCCTGATCAACATCTTCGGGGGTATTGTGCGTTGCGACCGCGTTGCCAACGGGGTGGTAGAGGCTTACAAGAACATAGGCACCATCAACGTTCCAATCATTGTGCGTCTGCAAGGTACCAACGCCGAGGAAGGTGCCCGTATCATTGACGAATCTGGCCTGAAAGTATTCTCTGCCGTGGCTCTGAAAGAAGCTGCCCAGAAAGTGAAAGACGTGCTGGCTACTGCCTAAGTGTTTTTTGCTTATCAATAACTAAGAAGGCCTCTCCTACCACAGGAGAGGCCTTCTTGTTTTAGGCTTTTTTGGAAATCTGATGAAAAGGTAAGATATACTTGTTCCCTTTAATTTCAGATTTCTCTAGCAACATAAGGTAAACCAAAGAAATTTAGTATTTTGATACGTGTTTTTCTACGGCAGCCAAAACCAGAAAGCGCATCATCTTTCCCTGATGTTCATGCCCCTCACCGAAGACCAGATTACCCAGTTAGCCCCAGATGCGGCCTCTGTGAAGGCGGGTCAGCAGTTGGCCACCACCAGCAAATGGGTGAGCAAGGCCATCCATGAGAAAGCCATGTGGGGCAACTGCCAGGGCAGCGGCAAGAATCCCTACCGCACCATGGTGGACTTGCAGAAAATTGCCTTCAAATGCTCCTGCCCCAGCCGCAAATTCCCCTGCAAGCACGGCTTGGGCCTGCTGTACCTCTATGCTCGCGCCTCAAGTGACTTCACTACCGCCGCTGCCCTGGAACCTGATGTAGAGGAATGGGTGAGCAAACGGGCGGCCAAGGCCGATGCCAAAGAACCCAAAGAAGAAACGGCCGCCCCAAAGAAAACAGACGCCAAAGGCCAGGAGAAGCGCGCCGAGGAACGGGAAAAGAAAGTGTCTGCCGGGCTGGAGGAACTGCGGGTGTGGCTCAGAGACCTAGTCCGGAACGGGATTCACCAAATCCCCTCGGTCTCTCCTTCGTTTTACCGCACCATAGCAGCCCGCATGGTAGATGCCCAGGTGCCCGCCATGGCCAATGCTTTGAACCGTTTACACCAACTGCCTTATCACCAAGACGGGTGGCAAAAACCTTTCCTCCGAAGAATCTCTTCGTTGTATCTGTTATCAGAAGCCTACCAATACCTGCCCCACGTCCCGGTACCGCTCCAGACCGATATAAAGACATTGATTGGCTGGAACACGCCCAAAGAGCAGGTGCTGCAACAGGAAGGAATTTTAGATGCCTGGCTGGTGCTGAGTCGGGAACTGGAGGAGGAAGACCGCTTGACCACCGAGCACATTTGGCTGGTGGGCCAGCAGCACCAGCGCTTTGCCCTGCTTCTGAATTTCTACCCCATGGGCCAAGTGCCGCAGTTCGCGTTGGTAGTGGGTACTACCATCACGGCAGAATTGGTCTATTATCCTTCGGCTTATCCGTTGAGGGCTTTGGTGAAAGGACAACAGGGCCTGCAACCTTCTACCCTTCCTTCGGCAGAGCCGGATTTCAACTCTGTCCTGAACCAGGTAGCCCACGCGCTGGCCCTCCAGCCTTTCCTGGAACAGCTTCCGTTTTTAGTATCCGAAGTTAAAGTGGTGCACCAAAAAGAGAAATGGTACCTGGTGGACCAGCACCAGCATCGTCTGCCCCTCCTGAACCCTGAGGTGGAGGGCTGGCGGGTTTTAGCGACCTCGGCCGCAGCGCCGTTTACCGCTTTCATTATTTATACTCCGGATGGGGTTACCCTGCGGGCGTATTGGGTGCAACAACAATTTTACCCCCTCCCCTAACCATGGAAGCCGACCTCATCAAAGCCGCCATGCTGGGCACCAGCCAGTACGTGCCGTCCCAGCTTTCGCCCTTGGCAAAGGAATTACAGCAAACCCTTGGCCCTACCAATGAAGACAAAGAAGATGCGTACCTGAAATTGACGGCGGGATTCTTTCTTGTTTCTGAGGCTGGCCAGCAGTTGCCTGAACTGACGGTGCAGCTCCCTTCGCCCCCCGCTGAAACAAGGCTTTATATCACAACAGAAGCCAATGCGTTGCTCCGGCAATTCCTTCGGCATAAAGAAGACAACCTTCTGGAGTACTTCTTGTTCAGATGCGTGGCCGCGCAAAAGACTGTTTTACCAGAGATTCTGCCAGAGGTGCTTTCTATGGCCGTGGAGAAAAAAGCCCGGCAAGAGGCGCTGCTACAAATTAGTGGGCACCGCGGGCAATGGTTGGCACAGCTAAACCCTGCCTGGCAGACGTTGGTGGCCCCGGAGGAAGAAAACGTGTGGGAAACAGGCACCTGGGAGCAGCGCAAACGCTATTTCAAAAACCTTCGTGCCCGCCAACCCGAGCAGGCGCTCACCTTATTGCATAACCACCTGCAGGAGGAAAACACCAACGCCCGGGCAGAACTTCTGGAACTGCTGTACCCCAATCTTTCCCTAAACGATGAACCGTTTCTCACCTCCCTTTTAACAGATAAGAGCCAGAAAGTAAAGCAAGTTGTCTATCAATTATTACTGCAACTGCCGCAATCACGGTTGAACCAACTGGTGCAGGCGTATGTAAAAGCGGCGGTACAGGTGAAAGAAGAACGGGTGCTGCTGCTGGCCAAGCGGAAGGTGTTCAATATCCATCCAGACGTTCCTGTGCCGGAAGAACTGTTTGCCGCCGGCTTTGAAAAAACCAGCAGTCAGAAAAACGTAGATGACGCTGAATATTGGGTTTCTCAGGCCATGGCCTACGTAGAGCCTGAATTCTGGCAAAACTCCTTCGGCTTGTCTTTAGTGGAAACGGTTCAGCTTTGGGCCAACCATGCCTCCAAACCTCTTTTCCTGCCCAGTTTGGTTCAGAGTGCCGTCAGGTACCAGCACAGAGAACTTGCCCAAACGCTGCTTTCCAAAAAAGAAGTGACGGGCATGGAACTGCTACAGGTACTTCCAGTGGCAGAAAGATTTACCTATGCAGATAGGTTTCTGGAGGAGAACCCGGCCTTGTACCTGCACTTTCTGCTGGACGACACCTACGCCCCCATTCCCACCAAACTCAACCAACGGCTTCTACAGCAATTTGCTTTGAAACCTTACGCCCTCACGCAGCAGCAGTACCAGCGCTGGGCATTGCAGATGGAAGCTACCATGTTGCCGGTGCTGCAGCAATACGCCCAACAAGAATACCAGGAGTACCAGATGCGGTTTTTCAGGAATGTCTGCGCAGACATGGCCCGCGTCCTGCACACCAAAGAACAACTAAACGCCTTGCTTTAACCTATGTCAACCGTCTTACGCCAACACGCCGAACAGCAGTTTTCCCAGGAACTGGAAGAACTCAAAAAACAAGACCCACACAAAATCCCCCAAAACTGGCAGCTTTCGCCGCAGGCGGTGGTTTCTTACCTCATGGGCGACAAACTCAACAATGGGTTCCAGCTCACTCCAAAATACATTGGCAACCGGCGCCTCATGGAGATAGCCGTCGCGACCCTCACCACCGACCGGGCCCTGCTGCTGTACGGCTTACCTGGCACAGCCAAATCCTGGGTTTCTGAGCATCTGGCCGCCGCCATTTCTGGAGATTCCACACTTTTAGTACAAGGCACGGCCGGAACCGGCGAGGAAGCCATACGGTACGGCTGGAACTACGCCCGCCTGCTCTCTACCGGCCCCACCCCAGAAGCCTTGGTGGAAACACCCATGATGCGGGCCATGAAAGCAGGTAAAATTGCCCGGGTAGAGGAACTCACCCGCATTGGCTCAGATGTGCAGGATTCACTCATTACCATTCTCTCAGAAAAGTCATTGCCCGTTCCCGAGTTGAATACAGAAGTGCAGGCGGTCACCGGGTTCAACGTCATCGCCACGGCCAATAATCGGGATAAAGGCGTGAACGAGTTGTCCAGTGCCTTAAAGCGGCGCTTCAATACCGTCATTTTACCCGTGCCAGATTCTATGGAAGAGGAAGTGGAGATTGTGCAGCAACGGGTAAAATCCTTCAGTCAGCACATGGCGCTCCCCATAGAAAAACCCATCACCGAAGAGATTCGCCGCATTGTGACTATTTTCCGGGAGCTCCGGAGCGGGGTATCCATGGACGGCAAAAACAAACTGAAGTCCCCTTCCGGTACGTTGAGCACCGCTGAGGCCATCTCTGTGATGAACAGTGGCCTGTCCCTTTCCCACCACTTCGGCGACGGAAGTTTAACCGCGCATGATTTGGCCTCTGGAGTGTTGGGGGCCGTGGTGAAAGACCCGGTACAGGATAAAATTGTGTGGCAGGAATACTTGGAAACGGTGGTAAAACAGCGTGAGGGTTGGAAAGACCTATACCGTTCCTGCCGCGACATGATGTAAGCAGGTATGGCGGTTCACGTTTTAGGCATTCGGCATCATGGCCCTGGCTCGGCGCGGCACGTGCGGCACGCTTTGGAGGAACTCAGGCCAGATATTATATTGATTGAAGGCCCACCCGAAGGGGAGGAACTGGTGCGCTGGGCCACGCACGCAGAGATGTCGCCCCCGGTAGCTTTGCTGGTGTACCGACCAGAGGCTCCGCAACAGGCGGTGTTTTACCCCTTTGCCGTCTTCTCCCCGGAGTGGCAGGCCATTCAGTACGGCCTGGAGCACAAGCTCCCCATTCGGTTCATTGACATGCCCCTGTCGCACAAATTCGCGTTGCAGGAAGAAGCGGCCAAGGCCGAAGCCGAAGATGCTCCTCTTGTAGAGGAAATCCACCACAACCCACTCCAGTACCTGGCGCAGATTGCCGGGTATGAAGACGCCGAGGTTTGGTGGGAGCAGCAGGTGGAGTTGAGCCAGAGTTCAGTAGAAACGTTTCAGGCCATCGCGGAGGGCATGCAGGCGCTGCGCGAAAATTATCCTGAGCCTAAAAACCAGGTGGAGGAAATCAGGGAGGCCTTTTTGCGCCGGGGCATCAGAACCGCCCAGAAAGAGATGTTCGCGCAGATTGCCGTGGTATGCGGGGCCTGGCATGCACCGGCCTTGCAGAGCATGCCTACCCAGAAAGCAGATGATGACCTGCTGCGCAAACTACCCAAGACCAAAGTAGAATCCACCTGGATTCCCTGGACGTACAGCCGCCTCTCTTTTGCCAGTGGCTACGGCGCAGGCATCAACTCCCCCGGCTGGTACCAGCACCTTTGGCTCCACCCCGAAGATGACGGCACGCAATGGTTGGTACACGTGGCCAGAGTATTCAGGCAGAACCAGCTAGATATTTCGTCGGCGCACGTGATTGAAACGCTACGGCTGGCGCATTCACTGGCGGCGCTTCGGGGGCAACCCAAAGCCAGTTTGGTGGAATTCAATGAGGCAGTGCGCACGGTTATGTGCATTGGTGATGACATTCAGTTGCAGCTTATCTGGCGGGAACTGATTGTAGGGCACCAGATAGGAAGCATCCCGGCTGAGTCGCCGCAGGTGCCGCTGCAGCGAGACATGGAGGCCTGGCAAAAGAAACTTCGCCTCAAACCACAGGAACAGGCGAAGATACAGTCACTGGACCTTCGGGAGGAGACTGGGCTACAGCGGAGTATACTGTTGCATAGATTGCTTGTGCTGGAGATACCGTGGGGAGAGAAACGGCAGGTATCTGGCAAAGGCACCTTCAAAGAAGAGTGGGAACTGCTCTGGAAGCCGGAGCTACATATTCTGTTGCTGGAGAAAGCTGCGTGGGGCAATACCTTAGAAGAAGCGGCCAACGCGTATCTTGCTCACCTGGCTAGTCAGGCCCAGCAACTGCCGCAAATTACGCAGTTACTGGAAGACGCCATTCCCGCCGAATTAACCGCGGGGGTAGAAGCATTAATGAAGCGTTTGGATGAACTGGCCGCCAAGACCTCAGACGTACAGGAACTCATGCAGGCATTTCTGCCGCTGGTGCAGGTAAAACGGTACGGCAACGTCAGGAACACAGAAGCAGATACTATTCAGCTTATCCTAGACTCGCTCATGGCCCGAATTTACGCAGGTCTGCCTCCGGCCTGCACCAATCTCAATGAGGAAACCGGAGAACTCTTGGCTGGTTTGATTCTGCAACTGGACCAGGCGGTTCAGCTTCTGGAGGAAGAGGCGTACCATGCGGAGTGGTATGAGGCGCTGGAGCAGGTGCTGCACGCCCACCAGGCCAACGCGCTCATCTGCGGCACCTGTTGCAAGCTCCTGCACAGCGCAGGAATCTATGATGCCACCGCTACGGCTCTGACTTTTAGCAGCGCGCTTTCGCGAGGCAATGACCCTAGTTATGCCTCTATATGGATTGAAGGTTTCCTGAAAAACAGCGCCACTACCTTATTATTAGATGACCGCATCTGGAGCATCATAGATGACTGGTTAGCTGACCTTTCCCCAGAGACTTTTCAGGAACTCGTACCCATCCTTCGGCGCACGTTTTCTGATTATACCGGGGCCGAGAAACGGAAACTGGCCAGCAAAGCCAAGTCCGGCGGCAGCGTGGCCCTGGTTTCTACAGAGGAAGCTGCGCTGGATGAAGACCGTGCCCGCCGCTTATTGCCTGTCTTTTATAACCTGTTAGGCCTACCGCACGCATGATGGAAAAAAACGAAGCCGAAAAATTGAAGCGTTGGCGCCTGGTGCTGGGCAGCGAAACCAAAGAGGAGCTGACCATGCCGTTGAGTCCGCTGGAAACCGGCATTGACAAAACCCTGGACGCCCTTTACCAGAGCGGTCCCAGAAAAGGCGGACTGGGGGCTTCTTCGCCCAACGTGGCCCGTTGGCTGGGCGATATCAGGGAGTATTTCCCCAACACGGTGGTGAAGGTATTGCAGCAAGATGCCCTCAAGCGGCTGAACCTCACCTCCATGCTGCTGGAGCCCGAGATGCTGGAAACCGTGGTGCCAGACGTGCATCTGGTAGCCAACCTCATGAGCCTGAGCCGGGTTATTCCGGCCAAAACCAAAGACACGGCCAGCCAGGTGGTGAGAAAAGTGGTGGACGAGCTTATAAAAAAATTGGCCGCCCCTACCCAGCAGGCCATTACGGGCAGCCTCAACCGGTCCACTAGAAGCCGCAGGCCCCGGCACAATGAAATAGACTGGCCTGCTACCATCCAGAAGAACCTGAAACACTACCAGCCACAGTACCAGACCATTATCCCGGAGGTGCGCATCGGCTATGGCCGAAAACGAAGAGCCTTGAAAGACGTGGTGCTGTGCATAGACCAAAGCGGCTCCATGGGGTCCTCAGTGGTGTATTCCGGTATTTTTGGGGCGGTGATGGCTTCTATTCCGGCGGTGCAGACCAAGATGGTGGTGTTTGATACCGCCGTAGCTGACCTCACCGAAGAACTGCAAGACCCCGTGGAACTGCTCTTTGGGGTACAGTTGGGCGGCGGCACCGATATTCACGCGGCCCTCACGTACTGCCAGCAAATCATTACCCGCCCCTCAGACACAGTGCTGGTTTTAATCACGGATCTCTACGAAGGTGGCAACGAAGCCGAGATGAAGAAGACCGCCGCACGCCTGGTAGAGGCCGGTGTGCAAGTGGTGACGTTATTGGCGCTCAATGATGACGGCGCCCCGTCTTATGACCACCGCAACGCCGAATTCTACGCCTCTATTGGCATCCCGGTGTTTGCCTGCACCCCGGACTTGTTTCCCGACTTAATGGCGCACGCCTTGAGCAAACAGGACATTGGGCAGTGGGCGGCGGCGCAATCTATTAAGGTAACGTAGATCCTTTGGGCCTTTTCTATGAAAATAATGAAAACGGGAACTATGACATTGCTCCCGTTTTTACTCAGTTTTGACCAAGATAGGTCTAAAATGCAGGCTTAGTCCAGCACGTTTAGTTTTACGTCGATATTGCCGCGGGTTCCTACGGAGTACGGACACACCTCATGCGCTTGGGCCACCAGTTCCTCGGCCTTGGCTTTGTCTACGCCGTCTACCTTCACATCCAACTGTACGGCCAGCCCGAAACGGCCATCCTCAAACTGATCAAGCCCCACCTGGGCGGTAACAGTGGAGTTTTCGTCCAATCGGATTTTCTGCTTACCCGCCACCAGCATAAGGGCACTCTGGAAGCAGGCTGCGTAGCCTGCGGCAAACAACTGCTCTGGGTTAGTGGCACCGCCTTTGCCGCCCAGGCCTTCGGGCAGGCGCACCGGCATGTCCAAGATTCCGTCAGATGATTTGATTTGGCCGCTGCGGCCTCCGGTGGCGGTTACCTCCGCCGTGTACATTCTTTTCATGATGTCTTATTTTGTAGTAATGGCAATCTTCCTGTATAAACTGATTTCCTTCCGAAATGTTAGCAGGGAGCCACACGGGATTCGTATTTAGGGGCGCTTTTTCTAAAAACAGCAAAAAACGCCAAACCCGCTTTCTTTCTTGGAAGGCATTTCCTACATTTGCCCACGCAAAAGCAGGCCACGTAGTACAACGGATAGTATTGGAGTTTCCGAAGCTCTCGATCCTGGTTCGATTCCAGGCGTGGCCACCAAAGAATAGCGCATCATATTATATCGCAGTAAAATCCCTGTCTAATCCGCTTAGACAGGGATTTTACTTTATAGGCTCTACAATAGCCTACGATGAAATGCAGACTATTCCGCCCCCTTTTCCTTTCCCTACACCGCCCCCTTATCAATTTCTAACAATGGCTCCTTTTTTCGGCGTAGGAATAAGCGGAGCAGCTTTAATTGATTATATTCATTTCCTTGAGAAGGGCTTTCCCAATATTTGCCCACAGGACATCTCATCTTTTGTTCTATAAATAAAGCACAGTTCAAGCAAGAATTCATAACTTAATCCCATACTACCTAAATTTTATAAAGAATTGCTTTTCTGTCTATGGGTTACTCACCATGGCTGGTATAATGAATAACTTCATAAGATATATATAGCTGTCTTATGAAATAACTAAGCAGACTTAATCAATCACTAAACCTATACTAAATCAAACACAATGGATTTCCAAGATTCAATCAAAGCACTGGGCGAAAAGGTTGCCCGCATGCAAGAAAGCATTCAAACAGAAGAGGCCACCAAGATGGCTTTTGTCATGCCATTCATCGCGGCATTAGGATATGATGTATTCAACCCGATGGAAGTGGTTCCTGAATATATTGCAGATTTAGGCATCAAGAAGGGCGAAAAAGTTGATTACTGTATCTTTAAAGATGGCACTCCTACAATTATTATTGAATGCAAGCATTGGAAGGAGAAGTTAGATGTACATAACTCTCAGTTGCACCGTTACTTTCACGTGACCACCTCCAAGTTCGGCATACTGACAAACGGCATTATCTACCGGTTCTATACTGACTTAGTAGAGCCCAACAAAATGGACGACAAACCCTTTTGGGAATTCAACATCACAGACTTACACGAGCAGACCATTTTTGAACTAAAGAAATACCACAAAGCCCAGTTTGATATAGAAAACATTCTCAGCTCTGCCACTGAACTCAAGTATGCGAAAGAGATAAAGCGGATCATGTTAGAAGAAATGGGCAATCCTACCGATGCCTTTGTAAAACATTTTACAAAACAGATAGTATCTGGGGCGGTAACGGCAAAGATTTTAGAACAATTCACCGGATTGGTTAAACGCTCGCTTAACCAACTTATCAGTGACATGATCAGTGACAGGCTTAAAAACGCGTTAGCTTCAGAGGAAGGACGGAATTCAGTACAGGCCCGGATAGAGGAAGATGTTACAGTGCAGCCTGTAAACCCAGAATCAGCCTCAAAAGTGGTAACCACTGATCTGGAGAAAGAGGCGTTCTATATCATCCGCTCTATACTCCGCACCAAGATAGACGCAAGCCGTGTGATGCATAGAGACACTCAAAGCTATTTCGGGGTGCTTTTAGATAATAATAATAGAAAACCCATCTGCCGACTTTATCTGGAGGGGAACAAGAAGGTCCTTTCACTTCTGGATGAAGCCAAAAAAGAGACGCGCCATGAGATACAGACTTTGGATGATATCTATACCCATGCGGACCATTTGATAAATACAGCGTTAAGCTTCGACACTAAAGGAGCGCCAGCTTCTTAAAAATACATTTCTATTGGTGGACAAATCTGTCCACCAATACCTCCCCTCACTTTCACTTTCCCACCATGCCAAATTTCATCCAGCTACCGCAGGCCGGCAGCGCCTTGCTTATACTCATCAACGTTTCAGAGGTACGTCACGCCGCCCTGAAGAACAACCGCATCGTCTTATACGTGGACCACTACGGCCAACCCCTGAAACTGAGAAGCAGACCCGCTCCCCTCCACCCAGCGGGGGCCCTGTACTGGTACATCCACGCCATGCTCATGTCCGCATCGCTGGAGCTGTGCCCGAATTAGCCTTTGCCGCTTTCCCCCGGAATACGTATATTTATTTACCATCCAGCCTATGCTGCGTGGTCTTGGATTTGGAGCCTGTCTTTGGTCGGACTGGCTCCTCTCTTTTTAAAAGCTTCCCCTACAGCTTCCCCCTTTTTTGCCCCTTTTGCTAACTTATTGACTACCTTATGAACTGCGACCTCTGGCGTGGCCACTAAAGCCCCTTAAAACGCTGTTTTAAGGGGCTTTTTCTTTTAGCAAAGCTGGTTCAAAGTTCTGCCTATCAGCTTATATTTCCGCATCACCCTCCCTTTCTACCCAGGCACGTTGTGAACTTATACCTGCCAAACATAGTTCTTTATCCCTAACCAAATACTTCAATTACACTCTATCAGTACATCTATACAAGGAAGCCAATTTTATTTCTGCTATTTTCCTTTTAAACAGCGATATAGACTTGAATACTTCTATAAAACATCGTACTTTACATCAACCACAAGCACGTGAAAACCACCTGCCTACACGATTAATACTACTTTATGGAAAATATATACGGTAGTAGCCTTAAAGCTCACCAATACCTCCCCCCCGTACAACCGGTAACGGTCAATAATTTGGCCGTGGCTATCCGGCTGAGCCGCATGGGCTATGGGTCAGATTACATCACAGAATTTGTGACGGGCCCGTGGAGCCCCATTTCTCCGGGGCAGAACGAGATGCCCAAGTTATGTCCAGAGCTTTCTCTGCCGGGCAGAAAGCAAGAGTAAGAAATGCGCCCACACCCGCCATTCACGGTCAGCCTTAAGGCAAAAGATGATCTTGGAATTGCGGGTGTGGGCCAAAAGGGTTAATTTGGTACATCAACCCATCCCTCTACCAGTCACCGCACTATGAACGTCTTAACCCTTCACCTCTCAGATACGGTCAAAATTGAAGTAGACAACTCCTTCACGGGCCAAGAAACCATCAAGTACAACGGCGAGGTGGTCTCAGAAAAGAAATCGCTGCTGGGAGAGAACCACCGCTTTGAGAAGGAGGAGAACGGCGAACTGGTGCAGTACGAGGTTAGGATCAGTATTAAGCACCTCACCCGCGTGGGCATAGACATTTACCGCAACAACAAGGTGGTCTTGTTGAGCTAGTCTTTCTACCAACTAGGGTTACTTGGTACAGGCTCAGCTAAATCACACAAAATGAAGTTTTTCCTGTTTTCATTGTCTGCTTAATTGCCTACCTTTAGCCAAGAGCTTTCATCTAAAACACTACGATCATGGCAAAAGGAAAGACCCCTACCAAAGAGAACACCAAGAAAGTAGCTACCAAAAGCCTGAAAGAGAAAAGGGCCGAGAAGCAACAGAAACGAGATTCCAAGCGGGATTAACCTCCTGCCTTTCCAGTGTGAGCAAGCCTCAGTAAGGAAGGTTTCTGCCCAAAGCGGAACCTCCCTCGCTGAGGCTTTTTCCATTCTTGCCCAACGGCACCACCGGGTTCAGGAACTTTCAGCCTTCGTTTTCATGGGGTCTTTCACGGGCCATTAAACTATTTTCACCTCAACGTCAGGAAGTACCCTAAAAATGGCAAAAATATATAGCCATTTTTGCATATTTAACGTACAGTCCATTAGTGCTCCCCTTAAAACTACCAGCCTATGAACTTTACATCCACTAGAGTTGAAGACATCCTGTTTGACGCCGCCCGCAAGGGAGACGTAGTCACCATTCAGGAAATGATTGCCGCCGGCGCAGACATCAACACCCGAAACGGCCGGGGGTTCACGCCCCTCATCCTAGCGTCTTATGAAGGCCACTATGAAGCCACCAAGGCCCTACTGGATGCCGGTGCCGATGTAAACATCCAGGACTACAGCGGCAACACCGCCCTCATGGGGCTCTGCTTCAAAGGCTACGCCGATATTGCCGAACTCCTCCTAGAGCGCGGTGCTGATCTCAATATCCAGAACGGCAGCGGCGGCACCGCCCTCATGTTCGCCACCATGTTTGGCCGTCACGAGGTGCTCAAGATGGTAGCCGAGCACGGCGCCGATCAAAGCATTAGAGACAGCCGCGGGCTTACGGCCTATGAGATGGCCGAGAAAGTAGGCAATGAAGAAGCCCTCAAAGTGCTCCACCACGGAGGTTAACCGTTCCCCCTCCCCGGGCAGAACTGGTTCCCTCAGGTATACTTGTTGCCCTGGCACTGCGTCATTAACTTAAAATCTGCCACGCCTGCGTTTAGGGGCTGTTTTTCGAAAAACAGCCCCTAAACGCAGGCGTTTTTTCTTCCACATTCTCTTAAAACCCTCCAAACCAAATGCCACAGAAGGTGTAAAACCTATGAGAACTAGGAACATACCTTACTTATGGAAAAATACCAAGACCTTGACAAACAATTCATTTCCGGGGAGTGGCAAGACGGAGGCGAAGAAGATTATCTGGAAAATCTGAACCCCTATGACAACTCTGTCCTGAACAGGTACAAAGGCGCCAGCACCCAAGACGTAGACCGGGCGTTTCAGGTGGCCAAGGAAAAAAGTAAAACCTGGAGCCAGTCTAGCCCAATTGAGCGGCGCGAGATTCTCCTCAAAGCCGCCGCCCTACTGGAGCAGCGCAAAGAGGAAATCACGCAGTGGCTTATAAAGGAGGTGGGCAGCACCCGCCTGAAAGCCGCGGTAGAGATACAGCAAACCCGCGACATGATTCTGGAGGCAAGCTCCTTCCCCACCCGCATGAAGGGCATGATCACCAATTCGTCGGTGCCGGGCAAGGAGAACTACATCTTCCGGAAGGCGCTGGGCGTGGTGGGCATCATCAGCCCCTGGAACTTCCCGCTCTACCTTTCCATGCGCTCCATTGCGCCCGCCATTGCCGTGGGGAACACCGTTGTGGTGAAACCCGCCTCCCAGTCGCCGGTGACCGGGGCTACTTTTGCCGCCAAACTGTTTGAGGAAGCCGGGCTGCCCGCCGGGGTCTTCAACGTGGTGGTAGGCAAGTCCAGCGTCATAGGCGACTACTTCACGGGGCACCCGGTGTCCAGGCTCATATCTTTTACCGGCTCCACGCCCGTAGGCAAAGGCATTGGCAGAATCGGCGGCGAAGGCCTCAAGAAACTGGCCCTGGAGTTGGGCGGGAACAACGCCTTCCTCATCCTGGACGATGCCGATGTAGACCGGGCCGTAGACGCCGCCATTTTCGGGCGGTTCATGCACCAGGCCCAGATCTGCATGTCTACCAACCGCATCCTTATCCACGAGAGCATCAGGGAGGAGTTTACCCAGAAGTTCGTCCGGAAGGCGAAAAGCCTCAAATACGGAGACCCCGCTGAGGAAGGCACCGTGGTGGGTCCGCTTATTGACAACAAGGCCGCCAAACGGGTGGTAGACCTGGTGCAGCGCACGGTGGCGGCTGGCGCAACCCTGGAAATTGGCGGCTCCGCCGAAGGCAACGTGGTGCAGCCAACGGTCCTGACCGGCGTCACCCGCGACATGCCCATCTTTCAGGAGGAAGTCTTCGGGCCGGCCGTGGGCATCATTTCTTTTAAAGACGATGAGGAAGCCATAGAACTGGCCAATGCCACTGAGTTCGGGCTCAGCGGCGCGCTGCACACCAAAGATTTGCAGCGCGGTATTCAGATAGCCAAACGCATAGAAACCGGCATGATCCACATCAACGACCAATCGGTGAACGATGAGCCGCAGACTCCGTTTGGCGGCGAGAAGAACTCCGGCCTTGGCCGCTTCGGCGATGACTTCATCCTGGATGAAATGACAACCGTGCAATGGGTGAGCGTTCAGGTAGAGCCTCGGCAATATCCATTCTAAAGTTACCTCCAGCTGAATTATCTCTTGCGTTTAGGGGCTGTTTTTGGAAAAACGGCCCCTAAACGCATTTTCAGGCATCACCAACTTGATGAAAGAACGGGTACTACCTAGGGAAGATGGCTGGGACTGCATTGTGCTAAAGGGCTATTTTGCTTCTCTGCTGCCCAGGAATTACAAATCTCCCTTCTCCACTGCTTTCAGATGGCAAAACTGAATGAGCCTTAGCTGTTCTCTTGGGCCGAGAACTCTAGGGTTCTGTTGCTCGGGCATTGCAAATACCCAAACATCGGCAGAGCCGCTACAGTTAGAGCACTGTTTTGTGGGTGATGGTCTCCGTGATGGGCACGTTTTCCTGCTTATTGCCCAGAATGAGCCGGTTGCCGGAGTCAAAGGTGAAATAATTCCAGAACCAGTTGGTCATGACTACCAGCCGGTTCCGGAAGCCTACAATGGACACCAGGTGAATGAACATCCAGATAAGCCAGGCAAAGAACCCCTGCGACTTCACTTCTTTCTTGAACAGCTTAAGATCTGCCACGGCTTTGTTGCGGCCAATGGTGGCCATGGAGCCCTGGTCCTTGTACACGAACGGCTGAAGCGGCTGCCCTGAGATGAGGTGCTGCAGGTTTTTGCCCAGCAGTTTTCCCTGCTGCATGGCGGGCTGGGCCAGCATGGGGTGCCCCTGCGGGTTCTCTGGCGTGACCATAGCCGCAATGTCGCCAATGGCGAAGACGTTTTCATAGCCCATCACGCGGTTATGGGCGTCTACCTGCAGGCGGTTGCCCTTGAGGAGGCTCTCGGGACGCAGGCCGGGCACCGGGTTTCCGGTCACGCCAGCCGCCCAAATGAGCGTGCGGGTCACCAGGGTTTCGCCGGTATTGAAGGTAACGGTATAGCCGTCATAGGATTTCACGCGCTTGTTCAGCCAAACCTTCACCCCCATTTCCTCCAGAAACTGCTGTGATTTCTTAGACGCCTCCGCAGACATGCCCTTGAGCAACTCGCCGCCGCTCTGGATCAGGTAAATATCCATGGATTTGAAGTCCAGCTCTGGGTAATCTTTGGGGAAGACGTGCAGCCGGAGCTCGCTGAGGGCACCGGCCAGTTCCACGCCCGTGGGTCCGCCACCTACAATCACGTAGTCCATGAGGCTGTTGAGCTGTTCCTGGTCGTCTAGTTGCAGGGCGTTCTCAAAGTTGCAGAGAATGGTGTTGCGCAGGGTAATAGCGTCTGCCACGCTTTTCATGGCAATGGCGTTGTGCTCCATCTGCTCGTCTCCAAAGTAGTTGGTGGTGGCGCCCGTGGCGATGACCAGGAAATCATAGCGGATGAGCCCGATGTTGGTTTCCACCAACTGTTGCACCGTGTCTACGTGCTGCACTTCGGCCAGCCGGAAAAAGAAATTCTTCTGTTCCTCAAAAATCTTCCGGAACGGGTGAATGATGGCGTCTGCCTCCACCCCAGAGGTGGCCACCTGGTACAGGAGCGGCTGAAACGTGTGGTAATTCTGCTTGTCAATCAATATCACCTGCACGTCTGCGTGCCTCAGCGACTTCACCAGTTCCAGCCCGGCAAAACCGCCGCCAATAATTACCACCTTGGGTTTACCAATGTCTTGTATTCTTGCATAGTTGGCCATACGCACCTGCTCAATTGACTCACCGGCTACGGTGAGGGTTCCCAGAGACAGCCCTCCCGCATCTTCGGCAGAACTTCTTTTTCTGTTCCTTATAATTGGTTGGTAAATCTACCCTTGCCGGAAAAGCATCTACGGGCGGAAATCAGGCGGCTTGCGCAAAAGACTTCCGGCTACCGGCAACGGCAGAAGCTACAGAATTTACCCGTTTCTGCGCTTGGCCTCGGTCTGCATTACCCGCAATTGGTCCTGGGCGGCTTTGAGGCGGCTTTTGGCGGCTTTCTCTTTTTCCTCGGCGTATTCCACATCCTGCTCGGCTTTGGTTACTTCGGCCTTGAGGGCCTCTACCCGGCGTTGCTGGTCTGCGATGACAGGGTCGCTGGAGAGGCTGGAGCTGGTGAAAACCGAGCATCCCACCATGAACGGGAAAGCGAAGGCAAGGAGAGCAGTAGACAGTTTAGGGAGCGACAAATGGTTCATGGGAAGAAGTTTATGGTTTCATTCTTGTACGGGCAGCCCGAAAAAGGTTGTACAGCCCCTGTTCTAGACGTGCGCCGGAGGCGGTCAAAAGCGCAGCGCCTTGCGTTTAGGGGCCGTTTTTGGAAAAACGGCCCCTAAACGCAAGGCGCGCACGTGTCTTAAGAACGGGTATTACAAAGCCGGCAGCGCGTCTGCCCTGAGTTTTAGTTTTCTCACTTTGGCCGGGTCCATTTCCTCTGGTCTGGAAAGCAGACCCACCACCAGACCGGTTAAGCCAATGGTGAGGAAGGTGTTGCGGGCTTTGGTGTTATGGGCAAACCCGAAGAGCCAGGGCGCCGCCAGGGAGAACGCGCTGGTCACAAAATCAATGGCCAGGTGCGCCTTGTAGGGCATTACCTGCACCGCGCCCCACTCTGCCTTGGTCACCAGCGCCGACACCAGGGTGCCTCCGCTAATGGCACGGCAAAGCGTGGTGGCGGTTTCTTCTTCGGTGAAGCCAACAGTTTCTGGGGCCGAGGCCACTGCCGGAATATAGGCTACGTCTGCGATGCCGTGCAACGGCCGGGGAATTGGTTGCCACATGGGTTTTCTTCTTTAGGGGTGAAACATTACCAGCTGTTATGACACAGCCTTTTACCTCCCATCTGTACGAGGCCTTCTGCCGTTTGTTCCTGCCTCGCCGTTGCACGCCCAATTAAACCGGAGAGCTAGTTTAAGCCTTTTTCCGGAAAAACGGGCGCTAAACGCAAAAGCCCCCATGAAATAGTTACGCACTTGGTTGGGCGCGGCCGCGGAGAACTAGATGCCTCTTACCTCCAGCCGGATGAGCTGGGTAATCCGTTCGCTGAGTTTATCACTGATCGCTTTGAGCTCGGCCTGCGAGTATTGATAGAAATCCAGCTGGTTAATAAATTCTATTGCGTCTGCACAGTCCACTAAGTCGGCTTTCTCAATGGTAGCGATCACTCTCTCCACGGGTATTTTCTCCTGCATCGGCTTTGCGTTTTAGTTAATGGCGCAACAGAAAACATTACAAATAATTCCTGGTTTAAAATAATTGAGTACTAATGCGCCATTTTCCGTATTAACCACCTCACTACCACTCCTTTCGGACGAAATGTATAAGAACCCGTAGGTAAAAAAAGGCATTGGGAAACAGCGATGGCCATTTGCGTTTAGGGCCGCTTTTTCAAAAAAGAGCCCCTAAACAAAAGGCTCTTGAGCGGGAGGTTCCTGATGGAGCAGTATGTTCTTTTCACCGCCAGAACCGGCCAGAAATTATTCAGACGCAACGCCTATGCTGCAACGCGCTGCCTGGGAACTCGTTAAATAAAATTATTTAAAAAGTTAAGATGTGTTAATTCATGTGCAGACGAGAGATGAGACGGGCAGAGCAGCAGAATTATCAAATACTTCCTAAATTGTCGGCCACAGACGGCGACAATGTCACTTTGGTTTCATCCTTAACACCAAGCTGCGGCACGGTTCTCCCATGCACATAGATTTACAACTCCAACCCCTGCACCAGGACGATTACCTGAAAATTGAGATAGATCCCCACGTAAGTTTCATTTATCTGGAATGGCTCAAAACACCTCAGAATGACACCTTTAGAGAGTTGTTTAGGATGGCTGTCTCCCTTGCCGTTGACCTGAACTCTGAGTACTGGCTCAGTGACGCCCGCACCATCCCCTATCTGGACTTCGCGAACCAAAACTGGGTTATACGGGAAGTTACTCCCCTGCTGGCCGCCTCCAAACTTAGAAAGTACGCCCGCCTGTCTTCTAAAGAAAGCATAGACCTGCTGGACATTCACCGTATTTATGAGACGCTGAGCAGCCAAACCAATTTTACCGCCATCACCAAATTTGAGTCTTTCACAAGCAAAGAGGCGGCGCAGGAATGGCTTTTCTCAGACTACGGAGAGGTACATTGTTCTTGAGCGGCCTCTGGGGCTGCAACTGCTTTGCCTGCTACAACGGGTATTAACCCAAAAGGCAGGTTGTCCGTTTCAGAGCTCTGGCAAGGCGAAACAAGCGCCCTTGTTACTCTTGCATGGCAGAAGACAAACACATAGACACCCAAGTTAGGGCCCAACTGGTAGAGCTTTTAAGAGGCGGTTTTGCGCCCAACGTGATCCTGCTCCGCGAATTCCACTATGACAAAGCCGGTATTATGTTGCCCGGCCTCCATTTCTCGGGGTGGGTGCTGCTGGGCCACATGCAGGCGCGGCAACACACCCTCCTTCAGTTCATGAAAGACCCGGAGAAGAACCTGGAAATCTGGCCAGACGCGCATTGGCCCCAGAACCACACGCCCCAGAGTGCCGTGGAATGGAACACCGCCATTGACGCCTTTGAGCGGGAACTGGAGGAAATGGTGCAACTGGTGCAGGACCCCTCCATTGATTTATTCAAAGTGTACCCCAACGGCAAAACCCTCTCCTGGGCCGCCATGACCGCGCTGCACCACAACGGCTACCACACCGGCCAGCTCAAAACCGTAGGCCGACAGGTAGGCGTTTGGTAAAGCATGCTGCTTAAGCGTACAGCGGTTGCTGCGAGGCAATGATCTCCTGCTTCAGCTCCTCAAAATCTACGTCGGCTAAGGTGGGGGCGTACGTCATGGGGCCGCCCGCCGAAGTTGGGTAGTTCAGGTAACGGAGCAAAGGTCCGGCTATGACCTGGGCGCGCTCCACCTGTTCTGGGGTGAGTTGCTCCATCCAGTAACCGGCCTGCCCTTTCTTGAGGTGCTTGGGGTTCTTCTGCTTGAGGGTGGCAAAGCTCATGGCCACCTCCAGCTCCTCCTGTTGCCGCTCGTCCAGTTCCAGGCCCAGGTAGGCCAGCAAATGGTTCAGCTCCTGCCGGAAATCCAGCAGAAAGGCTTCGTAGAGCGTGATGTGGAGGTTGTATTCCTGCCGCAGGCGCAGATGGTCAAACACGTGCCACACCCATTCCTGCAGGAGCGCGTCAAAATGCTGTGCCAGGTATTGCTGCGGATCCCTTATTTCCTGCGGATAGTATTTGAGCATGTAGTCTGAGCAATAGTACTTGGCCGCCGAAATGGCCCGGTCTCTGGGGTCCCGGATGATGTACACCTTCTTGTCAAAGAGGTTCAGCAGCTCACCGCTCCTTTTGCAGATAGGCGAATGCGTCCAGACATGGTTCGTCTGGCGCACATAGTCTTCTATGTCTTCCACCGGCATCCTGAAAATACTACTGATCCGGTAGCTGTACTGCAAATCAGTAATGTCTAACACGTCTATGCTGGCCTGGCTGGGGTAGTTGAGGTCCCAGTCTTTGGCCAGTTGGTAGATGGCGTGCCGCTGAATAAAGCTTTGGTGGGGTTGGCCGGTTCTCTGTAGAATTGCCTGGATGATCTGGTAGAGCCAGAAGTTTCCGCACTTAGGTGCGCCGCCTTGCAGAATGTGCATGAGGTTTGGGTTTGCGGTTGAGTTTGTCTCCCCTCACGTATTTACCGGCCCAAAGGTTATAGCCCTGCCCTACCACCGCTTCCCTTCGCTTCTTTTCCACACCAGGCAGCCACCCTTTGATTTTTGCGTAGAAGGAAAATTTCTGTTTCAGAACCAAGCTGCCACTGCTTCACCCCATGCTATGAAATACCTCTTCCCTTTTCAATCTAAAATCTGCACCCGCCAACGCAAAGAGATGATGCAACAGGAACCCAGGCTGGTCTGGCTCACGGGACTTTCGGGCTCCGGGAAAACCACGTTGGCGCTGCGGCTGGAGCATTACCTGTTTCACCGCGGTTTCAAGGTGTTCTTGCTGGACGGCGACAACGTGCGGCACGGTCTCAATCAGGACCTGGGTTTTACAGCGGCAGACCGCAAAGAGAACCTTAGGCGCGTGGCCGAAGTAGCGAAGCTCATGCTGGAGGCAGGCATGGTGGTGCTGTGCGCGTTCATCTCGCCCTACGAGGAAGAGCGGGAACTGGTGAAGCAGATTGTGGGCCCGGACCGGTTCACGCAGATTTATGTAAATGCCTCCCTGGAAGTCTGCGAGCAGCGCGATGTGAAAGGTTTGTACCAAAAAGCCCGCCAGGGTATCATCCCTAATTTCACGGGCATCAGCGCACCCTATGAAGCCCCGCTGGCCCCAGACGTGGAAGTATGCACGGGTGAAGAATCGGTGGAAGAATCGCTCCTGAAAATAATTGACGTGGTGGAACCCCTGGTCTCACTGCCAGAAAAAGCCAGTGCCCTGCTGAACAACTGATCTGCCCCAGTACTGTGAAACTCCTCTTACCTTTGTTCATTCAGCCCTTTGCATTTAGCGGCCGTTTTTCCAAAAAGAGCCCCTAAACGCAAAGCACATTGTCACCGCAGTACCCCGCCATGAAAAACACCACTACCCAGGAACTGCTTTCCCTTGCCCGCACCGCCGCTCTGGAGGCCGGTGCCGCCATTCTGGAAGTGTACCACAGCCCTAACTTTGGGGTACAGCTGAAAGAGGACGACTCCCCGCTCACCCGCGCCGACCAAGCCGCCCACGCCATTATCTCCCGGCATTTGGCCGCCACCGGCTTGCCCGTTCTGTCTGAAGAAGGAACCCACCTCAACTACGAAGCGCGCTCCGTCTGGACCTGGTACTGGCTGGTGGACCCGCTGGACGGCACCAAGGAATTTATCAAGAGAAACGGAGAGTTCACGGTGAACATCGCGCTCATGCACCAAAACCAACCGGTGGCGGGCGTGGTGTTTGCGCCATGTCTGGAGACGCTTTATTGGGGAGCAGGAGAGACTGGGGTTTTTAAAGAAGAGAGAGGCGAAAGCACGCCATTAATCCCGCTGCCGCAGAAACAGAACCTGCAAGAATTAGGCAAGCGCCCGCACCTGAAAATCATCGCCTCGCGCACCCACCTGAGCCCAGAGACCAAAACGTTCATTGAGCAGTTCAGCCAGGCGCAATTGGTTTCCATGGGCAGTTCCCTCAAGTTCATGCTGCTGGCCGAGGGGAAGGCGGACCTCTACCCCAGGTTCGCGCCTACCATGGAATGGGACACCGCCGCGGCCCACGCCCTGCTAAACGCCCTTGGCTACGGCATCTACCAAACTGATCTATCTGCGGAGTTGCACTACAATAAACCTTCCTTGCTGAACCCCTCATTTCTGGCGTTTTAAGCTCAGCACATCGCTGTTCCCAACTCTGCCTTCAAATAAGCCATCAATGCAGGCTACTACTGCATCTAATCTTTTTTTGAGATAAAATTTAAAAGATTACCACATCTTTGCAGGATTAGAGAAATGCGTCCATTTGGGCGTATTCATGATGACTTTCCTTGCGATCAAGATGAAAAATAAAACCATTCGGTACCTGTTATTTGGCTTCGGGGTTTCTCTGCTGCTGCTGCTCATCAGTTCCACCGCCTCTTACATGAGCATTAACCGGCTGGTGAACAGCTCTGAGCAGGTAAACAACTCTAACCTTATCTCACTGGAACTGGAGAACATCATCTCCAGCATGAAAGACGCCGAAACCGGCTACCGGGGCATTCTGCTCATGAAGGATTCCCTCTACTTGGGGCCATACGCAGGTGCCTATGAGCGGGCGCAGGCAAGCTTTAACCGCGCCAAGGAACTCTCCGCCAACAACCCGGTGCAACAGAAGAACCTGGAAGCCTTTCTGCCCATCATGAACCAGCGGTTTAAGGTCATTGACGATGGTCTCATGAACCTTTCCGATCCGGCTTTCGCCCTGAAGAACATCCCAACCGGCAAAAGCCTGATGAACCAGTCCCGCGCCATGGTGGACAAAATGCAGGCCGAGGAACAGCGGTTTCTGCTGGATGAAAGCGAACGTCTGGAAAAGTATACCAGCGTTACCCCTATCCTGGTAGTGGGCGCCGCGCTCCTCTCCTTTGTGATCACCTTTTTCGCATTTGGCCGCATCACCTCAGACCTGCGCAAACGGGAGGAACTCCAGCAACAGATAGAAGAGGCCTCTGAGGAAATGAAGCAGCGGGTGGCCATCATCTCAGACATCGCCCAGAAAATTTCGCGCGGCGAATACAGCACCAGAATTGACATCACCAAGAATGACCGCCTAGGCGGCTTAGCCGATGCCCTGAACCAGATGGCCGCTGAGCTGGAACAGAGTTTCAACCAACTGGAGAAGCAGGCCTGGCTCCAGCAAGGCGTAGTAGAGCTCAACGACCACCTGAAAGGCGAGAAAAACCCCTCTGAACTGGCCGAAGACGCCCTGAGCCACACGCTCCATTACCTCAATGCCACCCTTGGGAAATTTTACCTCATGGACGAGGCCAACACCTTCATGACTACCGCTGCCGCCTACGCCACTGAACTGGAAACCCAAAGCAGAATTCTCCCGGGCGAAGGCCTGGTGGGCCAGGTAGCCCAGGACAAAGAGCCGCTGGTGCTGCGCAACGTCCCTTCTGAGTTGTTCAGGGTAAATTCTGGGCTGTTACAGGGTACACCGGCTACTGTTATCATTTACCCGCTGGTATTCAATGACCAGCTGCTGGGCGTGCTGGAGATGGGTACTATTCAACCCTTACCTGAAATGGCCCTGGAGTTTCTCCAGATTGCGTCTACCAACACCGCCGTAGCCCTGCACACGGCCAACAACCGCTTGCGCGTGCATGAACTCTTACAGGAGACCCAGACCCAGTCTGAGGAACTCATGGTACAGCAAGACGAACTGCAACGCACCAATGCAGACCTGGAAGAGCAGCAGCAGAAACTACAGGCCTCTGAAGAGGAACTGCGGGTGCAGCAGGAAGAGTTACTGCAATCTAACCAGGAACTGGAAGAGAAGGCCCAGCTACTGGAAGAACAAAACCAATACATTGCACAGAAGAGCCGTGAGCTTATTCAGTTAAACAAAGAAGTAGAGCAGAAAAACCGGGAACTGGAGCTGTCTGGCAAGTACAAATCTGAATTTCTGGCCAACATGAGCCATGAACTGCGTACACCGCTCAATTCCATCCTCCTCTTGGCCAAGCTCCTGGCCGACAGCAAAGACCTGGATCTGGGAGATGACCGCTATGAGTACGCCCGCGTGATCCATAACTCTGGGCAAGGTTTGCTGGAGCTTATCAATGAAATTCTGGACCTGTCTAAAATTGAAGCGGGCCAAATGGAAATCACGATTGATCAGGTTCCTTTCACGGCAATAGCCAATGACCTGCAGGCCATGTTTACCCCGTTGGCGAAAAACAAAGGCCTTGACCTGGTTTTCGACTTTGCTCCTTCCCTGCCCGCTCACCTCTCCACCGATAAGCAACGGCTGGAGCAAGTCCTGAAGAACCTGTTGTCTAACGCCATCAAGTTCACCGACAAGGGGCAGGTGACGCTGCAGGTGGCTCCGGTAAACCCGTCTGAAGTAACATTCAAAAATGATGCTCTCAACCAAACCTCGGTTGTTGCCTTCAAGGTGAAAGACACCGGCATTGGCATACCCAAAGAAAAACAGGCGCTGGTGTTTGAAGCCTTCAAACAAGTAGACGGCTCCAGCCGGCGCAGTTACGGCGGTACCGGTTTGGGCTTGTCTATCAGCCGGGAAATCTCCAAACTCTTGGGCGGCGAAATCCAGCTGGAAAGCGAACCGGGGCAGGGCAGTGAGTTTACCATTTACATACCGCTATCCCTCTCCCCTGTTGCGCCACAGGATTACCCAGAGGAAAACGCTAATAAGGTCACTCCAGCCCCAGAACCGGTAGCAACCACTGTCCCAGAAAAAGCATCACCAGCGGTAGCGGCTCCTAGTGCTGTGCCAGATGACCGCGCCAGCATCACCTCTGAAGACAAAGTCATTCTTATCATTGAAGATGATGAACTCTTTATCAAAGCTCTGGTACCGTTCATTACCCGCAAAGGCTACAAAACCCTCATTGCCACCCGCGGCGATGAGGGTGTGGAACTAGCCCGCCAGTACCAACCGCAGGGTATCCTGCTAGACATCCACCTGCCCGTCATGGATGGCTGGAACGTGATGGAACACCTGAAGCAGGATGCGGCTACCCGTCATATACCGGTGCACACCATGTCCTCAGAGGAAGCCCGCCGAAAGAGCCTTCAGTTAGGGGCCGTGGAGTTCATCAACAAACCGCTCGCGGAGAAAGAACTGGGCATTATGCTGGAGCGTCTGGAAAGCGCCGGCAACAAAAACTCCCGCTTGCTGCTCATAGTGGAGAATGATGAGAAGCACGCCCAGGCGCTTTCCACCTACTTCCGGGAGAACGGCATAGACACCGTAGTCACCCATACCGGCTCTGAAGGGTTGGAAAAGCTTAAATCAAACGAGGTAGACGGAGTGATTCTGGACATCTCCATCAATGAACAGGTGGCTTACAATGTGCTGGAGCAAATCAAGAAAGATACTTCTTTTGAGAAGCTGCCCGTTATAGTGTATACCGGCAACACCATCACCAAGGAAGATGAGAACAGGATAAACAAATACGCCACTACCAGCATTGTGCGCAAAGGGAACACGTACGAGAAACTGCTCAATGAGGTGAGCATCTTCCTGCACATTGTGAACCAGACCCAGCAACCGTCTTCTGAGGCACCCAAGAAAAATAAACTAATAGAACGTGAGCTGACCGGTAAGACTATTCTGCTCGCCGATGATGACAATCGAAATCTTTATTCACTCACCAAAGTATTGCAACAGCACCAGGTAAACGTGATCACGGCCGTCAACGGGAAACAGGTCATGGACCTACTGGAGTCAGACCCGCATCTAGATGCAGTCCTCATTGACATCATGATGCCCGAAATGGACGGTTATGAGACCACGGCGGCTATCCGGAAGAAACCTAAGTACAAGAACACGCCTATCATTGCGGTTACGGCCAAGACCATGCCTAATGACCGGCACCAGTGCATTGCCGCCGGAGCGTCTGATTACATTGCCAAACCAGTAGACATAGACCAGTTGCTCTCGCTTCTGCGGGTGTGGCTCTACTAATTTTCCAGCTTACCATGACTACCCAAAAGAAATCAATCTTGATAGTGGATGACCAAAGCACCAACATCTTTGCGCTCTCCGCCGTGTTGATTCCCAGAGGCTACAGCTGTACCGCAGCCCTCACCGGGGAACAATGCCTCCAGATTTTAGATGAGCGTCCGCACTTAGACGCCATTCTCATGGACTATAACATGCCCCAGATGAATGGGGTGGAAACCATCAAATACATCCGCCAGATTCCACAGTACAAGAAAACCAAGGTCATTGTCATTACCGCAGACGACAGCCCCGGCCTCAAGCTGAAGAGTATCTCAGCCGGCGCCGACGGCTTCCTCACCAAACCCATTGACGTAGACCTGCTGGAAACCCTGTTTTAAGCTTAATTTCAGAAAAATGGCCCCTAAACCCACGCTCCTCCTCGCGGATGATGACCCACGTAACATTTTCGCCTTAAAGGCTGTTCTACAACTCAAAGGCTACACCATCTTAACCGCCCAGAACGGAAAGGAATGTCTGGATGTGCTGGCGAAGCAGCCCGAAGTGGATGTAGTACTCATGGACATGATGATGCCCGTCATGGATGGATATGAGGCTACCCAGGCGTTGCGCCAACAGCCCCAGTTCCGTGATTTGCCTATTATTGCGGTTACCGCCCAGGCCATGCCCGGCGACAAAGAAAGATGCCTGGCCGCTGGGGCCACAGAGTACATAGCCAAACCCATTGACACAGACCAGCTGGAGGCTCTTATTCACCAGCACCTAACAAAATAGCAATTAGATGCAGGAACCTGAGCTGAGGATTGTAGACGAGGAACTGGAGAAGCTGCTCAAGGAAATGGCCAGGCTGTACCGCTATGACTTCACGGCCTACTCCAGAGAATCGCTTAAGCGCAGGATCAACCGGGTGCTGTTGTTAAAAAAGATCCCCAGCATAGCGGAGCTGCATTACCAGGTCACCACAGACCCAGATTTCTTTGCGTATCTGGTAGAACAGATCACGGTGAACGTGACCGAGATGTTCCGGAACCCGGCCTTCTTCCACACCCTGCGGCAAGAGGTATTCCCAATATTGGCTCAGGAGCCGTTCATCAGAATCTGGCACGCGGGCTGCTCCACCGGGGAGGAAGTCTATTCCCTGGCCATCCTGCTCCAGGAGGCTAATCTGCTAAACCGCACGCTTCTTTACGGCACAGACCTGAACCCGCACGTACTGCAACAGGCCAAAAGCGGCCTCTTTCACGTCGCCAACCTGAAAACTTACTCAGAGAACTACCTGCAAAGTGGTGGTACTTCCAGTTTGTCAGACTATTACACGGTGCGTTATAACCAGGCTTTGTTCTCCGATGAACTGCGCCAGCGCATGGTGTTCTCGGTGCACAATCTGGTGTCTGACCAGTCTTTCAATGAGTTCAACCTCATTCTGTGCCGCAACGTGCTTATCTATTTCAACCGCGACCTGCAAGACCGCGTATTCAACCTGTTCACGGAGAGCCTTCCTGCCGGTGGCATACTGGCATTGGGGGCCAAGGAAACGTTAGTGCATTCCACCAGTAAAGACGCCTACACGTACCTGAACCGGGAACAGAAAATCTGGATGAAAAGCGGAAGCGCCTCCTATGCAGGAAAGAAAATTTGAGTTTATTGTAATTGGAGGTTCAGCGGGTAGCATTGGAGTGGCCATTCAGATGATTCCGGCGCTGTCTGGGCGGTTTCAGGTGCCCATCCTGTTTGTGTTGCACCGCAACGCGTCCTCCTCCAGCGGCTTTCTCTCAGATATTCTGCAGCCCCGCACCCCGCTGCGCATCAAAGAAGCCGAAGAGAAAGAAAAGATCTGCCCCGGCACGGTCTACGTGGCGCCCGCCGATTACCATCTGCTGGTGGAAACAGACTTCACCTTCAGCCTGGATGCCTCAGAGAAAGTCCATTACAGCCGCCCCAGCATTGATGTCACCTTTGAGAGCCTTGCGGCCCACTACGGAGAGAAACTACTGGGCATTCTGCTAACCGGCGCCAACGCCGACGGTGCCCGAGGCATGGCGGAAATTGCCCGCGCCGGAGGCCTCACCATTGCCCAGAACCCCGCCACCGCCGAAGTACCCACCATGCCCCAGGCCGCCATTAACACCGGCATGGTACACCACGTGTTCTCCACCTCAGAAATCATCTCTTTTTTGAACGATCTGGTAGATTAACCATCCTCTCTCGTGCCTTTAGAGTACCCATTTCCAGTAGGTATCTCCCATCATCTGTTTAGAGCCTCTTTTCCGAAAAACGGCTCCTAAACGTAAACCTGTCATTCCCTTTTCTTAGCTCCATCGGCACAAGCTAGCTCCTTAGCTTCACCTCCCTTTCTTTATAAAATTATTTTAATAACTCCCTCTTTCCCAAACCAAAGTATTTGTATGTTTAGCCCAATAAGGCACTCCCACTTTCTCTCTTTATGACACCTCATAAAAACGCCTCTCTCTGGTCTAGTTTCCTCCCTTTTCTGACCTTTCTTCTGTTGCTGCAACTAGTGGGCTGCCGGGGCAAAAGCGATGAGCTGCGGCTGGAGAAAAAGAACTTTGAGGCCGAGGTGGCACAGGAACAGAACCTCGTCTTCACCTTTGACAAAGAGCTGGTCTCAGATTCGCTGCTGAACCAGTGGGACACCATCCCCTACCTCACGTTCAGCCCCAAAGTAGAGGGCAAGTTTAAATGGACAGCCCCCAATGAGCTGGTGTTCTCCCCTGCCAAATCCTTCGCGCCCAGCACCGCCTATACCGCCGAACTCTCTTCGCTCCTGTTGCAGCATTCGGCCACTAAATACAAGATCCCGAGTGGGCAGGAAATGAAGTTCCATACGCCGTACCTGCAACTCACCTCCACCAAAGCCTACTGGACCCAGAACGATAACAATCCCACGCAGCTGGAGGCCAATCTGCTCTTCGATTTCAACTACCCCGTGCCGTTCCCGCACCTGCGCGACAAGCTCAAGGTCTATTCCGGAAATCAGGAGCTGCCGGTGGAACTGGTGAGCGGCAACCGCGAGAACTTGTCCATCAAAGTAAAAGGGCTGGACCAGAACAGCACCGCCGGTATCCCGGTGCGGGTGTCCATAGACAAAGGACTCTCTACGCCCGGCAGCACCTACCAAACCCCGGAGCCTATTCAAACCATTGCCACCGTACCCAGCCGTGACCAGATGCAGATCATGGAGGTGGTGGCCGTGCAGGAAGAAGGGCAGGATAAAATCTATGTACTCACCACCCAGCCCATCGTGAACCCCGACCTGAACGCGCTGGTTGCCGTGAGTCCGCGGCGTGACTTCACGGTGGAGCGGCTGGAGAACGGCATGGTGCTCAGCGGAAACTTTTCGGCGCAGACGCTCACCCTCATGGTGTCAGGGGAGTTAAGCGGCGTGGTGGGCAAACCGCTGGGCAAAGACTACACGCATCCGGTTTCGTTTGAATCGGCGCAGCCCACGGTGGCGTTTGTGAACAAGAAAAGTATTTACCTGAACAGCCAGGGCGCCCGCAACATCGCCCTTAATCTGGCCAAGGTGCCGCGCGTGAAGGTGAGCATCAGCAAGGTGTTTGAGAACAATATTCTGCGCTACCTGCAGGAAGGCCAGACCTATGACGGCCATTATGATGAGGAAACCGAGGAGTATTACGAAACCTCCTACTATGACGTGAACGAGACCAACGGTAAAACCATTTTTGAGCGGGAATATGAAACCAACAGCCTGCGCAAACAGGGCAAGCACCACCTCCTTAACCTGGACTTAGCCGATCTGGACTTTGACAGCCACTTCAAAGGCTTGTACGTGATCACCATTGCCAGCATCGAGCAAAACTGGCTCAAAGATTCCAAAATCGTGTCAATGTCGGATATTGGGCTTATTGCCAAGCAGGGCAAAAACGAGGTGCTGGTCTTCGCCAACTCCATCCGGACGGCCCAAACCCTGCCGGAGGTGGAGGTGCGCTTCATTAGTACGAACAATCAGGTGGTGCACACCGCCACTACTGACAAAGACGGTGTAGCCCGTTTCCCGGATATAGACAAAACCGCCGCCGGGTTCAAGATTGCCCTCATCACTGCCCGCCAGGGCAATGACTTCAATTATTTGCCGTACACCCAAACCGAGGTGAACACCTCCCGCTTTGACGTGGGCGGAAAGCGCCTGGCCGATCTGAACTATGATGCCTTCGTCTACGGTGACCGCGACCTCTACCGCCCCGGTGATACTGTTCATGTGAACACGGTGGTACGCACCCCCAACTGGAAAACCGTGAGCGGCCTGCCCCTGAAAGTGAAACTGCTCCTGCCCAACGGCAAAGAGTACCGTAGCCAGAAGGGCACCCTAAACAAAGAAGGGGCCTATGAAGCCTCTTTCGTGCTCAGCACTTCGGTGGTAACTGGTACTTATACCCTGGAAGTCTACTCCGGGAACGATGTGCTCCTCAACTCACGGAAGATTGGCGTGGAGGAATTCATGCCCGACCGACTCAAGGTAACCACCCTCCTGAATAAAACCGACTTCAACGCGGGTGAAAACGTGCAGGTGAACCTGACGGCACAGAACCTCTTCGGGCCACCAGCCGCCGGGCGCAATTATGAAGTGCAACTCAGCCTGAAGAAGAAAACCTTTGAAGCCCCTCGTTACCCAGACTATACCTTTGAATTAAACAACGCCGGAGAAACCAACCTACAGAACAGCGTGCGCCAGGGCGAGACCAATGCGCAGGGCAAAGGCCAGGAAACGTTCTCCCTGAGCGGTTTTCAGGATGTAGGGCTGCTGGAAGGATCGCTCTTCACTACCGTGTTTGATGAGACCGGCCGCCCCGTGAACCGCCTGAACAAGTTCAACGTGAGCACCCAGTACGCCTTCTTCGGGCTCAAAAAATTCGACACCTACGTGAGCACGCGTCAGCAGATGCAGGTGCCTATCATTGCCCTCAACGCCCAGGGGCAGCCCATTTCCACCAAAGTTCAGGTGCAGTTGGTGCGCTATACCTATGAGACGGTGATGGAACGCTACAGCGAGAACTACAACTACAAATCGCAAAGGCGGGAAAGTATTCTCCTGAACACGGTGTTACAGGTAGACAAAGGCCGTACGGCGGTGAGCTTCCTACCCTCCACTTCCGGCGAGTACGAGCTACGCATCATGAGGCCCGGAGCCTACAACTACGTGGCCCAGGAATTTTACGCCTACGGTTGGGGCGATACCGAAAGCACCTCGTTTGAGGTAAACACCGAAGGCGAAGTAGACATTGCGCTGGACAAAGAAACCTACGAGGTAGGCGACGATGCCAAAATTCTCTTCAAGTCACCGTTTGCGGGCAAGATTTTGGTCACCGTGGAGCAGAACAAAGTCCTTAGTTACCACTACCTCAAAACCGATAAGAAAGCAGCCTCGCTTAAGCTGCCCATCAAAGACGAGCATTTGCCTACGGTGTACATCTCGGCGGTGGCCTTGCGCGAAGTGAAAGACAATCAGATGCCGCTCACCATTGCGCGGGGCTTCAAACCTTTAACCGTTACCAAGAAGCAGACCAAGCTGGACGTAGCCATCACCGCGCCGGAACTTTCCCGCTCTAACCGCACCCAACAGGTGACCATCAAAACGGCGCCTAACGCAGAAGTGACGCTGGCCGTGGTAGACGAAGGAATTTTGCAGCTGAAAGACTATCAGACGCCAGACCCGCACGCCTTCTTCTACCAGAAGCGGGCGCTGGAGGTGCAGGCTTTTGATCTTTACCCGTTTCTCTTCCCCGAGCTCAGCGGCTCCCGTTCCAGCGTGGGCGGCGATGGCTATGATCTGGAGAAACGCATCAATCCGCTCACTTCCAAACGGGTGAAACTGGTGTCTCTGTGGAGCGGACGGCTTAAAACCAACGGCAGCGGCCAGGCTACGGTGAAAGTCAAGATTCCCGAGTTCTCCGGGGCGGTTCGCGTCATGGCGGTGGCCTACAAAGAGAACGCCTTCGGCTCCGCCGAGAAACTGATGCGCGTGGCTGATCCCATGGTGATCAGTACGGCGCTGCCCCGGTTCATGAGCCCCAAAGACACGCTCTTGGTGCCCGTGACCATCAGCAATACCACGGCCAAAAACGCCGCTTTCAGCAGTTCCATTTCGGTGACGGGTCCGTTGAGAGTGGTAGGGGCGGCCACGGCATCGTCTACTTCCGCGGCTAACGCCGAAAAGCAGGTGGTGTACAAAGTAGTGGCCGCACCAGCTATTGGGCAGGCCACCGTGAAAGTGCTGGTGAAGGCGCTGGGTGAACAGTTCAGCAATACCACGGAGCTGTCTGTAAGACCGGCGGCGCCTCTGGCCCAGATTACCGGCTCTGGTACGCTCAAGAACGGGGCCAGCGTGCAGATCAAGCCCGCCCATGACTTTATCCCGTCCTCGGTGTCTTCCAAACTGGTGGTCAGTTCTTCGCCGCTGGCGCAGTTCACAGATGACATCACGTTTTTACTCCGGTATCCGCATGGCTGTCTGGAGCAGACTACGTCCACGGCGTTCCCGCTCCTGTATTATGCAGATCTGGCCAAAGCCTTGAACCAGGGGCAGAAAGGCCGAAGCTACAACCCCGCCTATCTGGTGCAGGAGGCCATCACCAAAATTGAAGGCATGCAGCAGTATGACGGCGGCTTCACCTACTGGCCCGGCGGCTCCGATACTGATTGGTGGAGCAGCGCCTACGCGGTCCATTTCCTGCTGGAGGCTCGCAAAGCCGGTTATCCGGTGAACCAGCAGGTGCTCAGCCGTGCCCAGTCTTACCTGCAGCGCATGGTCAAAACCAAAGGCACCGAGGAGTACCGCTACTATGATGCCGCCCGCAAGCTGCAACAGAAAGTGATTGCCGCCCATGAAACCGCTTACTCGCTCTACGTGCTCAGCCTGGCGGGCAAGCCCGATTGGTCTACCATGAACTTCTACAAAGCCAAGCCCGAACTTCTTTCCCTGGATGCCCGCTATGTCTTGGCCAGCACCTACGCCCTCAACGGCGGCCACCAGAGTTTCCGGCAGCTGCTGCCCCGCTCATTTGCCGGCGAAACCTCGGTGCGGGCGCTGAACGGCTCTTTCTACTCGCCCCTCCGGGACATGGCGCTTTCCCTGAACAGCCTGCTGGAAGCCAACCCAGACCATCCGCAGGTGCCGGTGCTGGCGCGTCATCTTTCACAGGAACTGCGGTCTAGCCGCTGGTACAACACTCAGGAACGGGCCTTCGCATTGCTGGCCCTGGGGAAACAGGCCAAGAGAAGCGGCGGCAACATGACTGCAAAGGCGATCCAGAATGGCAAAACCGTGGGCACCTACCAAGGCAAGGACCTGCTGCTGCCCAACAAGCTGAATGCCGGTCCAATTACGCTACAGGGTAAAGGCCAGGGCACCTTGTACTACTTCTGGGAAACTGAAGGCATCAGCCGCAGCGGCAGCTATCAGCAGCAGGACAACTTCCTGCAGGTGCGCAAAACCTTCTTCACCCGTGACGGGAAGGAAATCACCGACGCGACAGTAGGGCAGAATGATCTGGTGGTGGTGCGAATCGCATTGCAGTCGTTGGACGGGAGAACCATCCCGAACGTGGCCGTCACAGACCTGCTGCCCGCCGGGTTCGAGATTGAGAATCCCCGCCTCATGGTGTCGCGCGAGTTTGGATGGCTCCAGAAAATGGAACCCGCCACACCGGAGCACCTCGACATCCGGGACGACCGCATCAACCTCTACACCACCGCCCGCCCCAACACACAGTATTTCTTCTACCAGGTGCGCGCGGTCTCTAAAGGAGATTTCCAGATGGGACCCGTGGGCGCAGACGCCATGTACAACGCCGAATACCACTCTTACCATGGAGCCGGCGTGATGAAGGTGCGCTAGTTTAGCCCTGATTTTAAAAAAAGAGCCGCTAAACGCAAAACATGAATAACTGACGAAAAAAGCTTGGTCTGAACTTCGGTTAAAAGCTTCTTGACAAGATAAACTGGGCTGAAATGACATTTTGCGTTTAGGGGCTCTTTTTCGAAAAAGAGCCCCTAAACGCAAAGCCAAAAGTTCTGTCACTATACGATTAACAGCTTCTCCTTCTCTATGCCGCTTACCCAGCTCAAACGTACCTTAGACTCCTGGCCATTGCCGCAGAAAGGCAGGCCGTGGCTGCGCTATGCGGGTGGAAGTTTACTGGCAGTTGCGGCGCTTTTTATTCTGTTGAACCTCCTGTTTCCGCTGCGCATCAAAATTTCTTACTCCCCGGTGATCACGGCCGCAGACGGCACTATTCTGCACTCGTTCCTGAGCCAGGATGACAAATGGCGGATGCAGTTGGAGGAAGGTGAGATAAGCCCCACCCTCAAAAAGGCGGTGCTGCTCAAAGAAGACCGGTACTTTTATTTCCACCCAGGAGTGAATCCGGTGGCCATTGGTCGGGCGCTGGTGAAGAATCTGACGCAGGGCAAAACTACCTCGGGGGCTTCTACCATCACCATGCAGGTGGCGCGGCTGCTGTACCCCAAGGAGCGCACGTACTGGCATAAACTGACGGAAGTGTTCAGGGCGTTGCAACTGGAGTGGCGCTACAGCAAAGATGAGATTCTGCACCTGTACCTGAACCTGGTGCCCTACGGCGGCAACATTGAGGGCGTGAAAGCGGCTTCGGTGCTGTACTTCCACCAATCGCCCAAAGAACTGAGTCTGGCGCAGGCGGTGGCCTTGACGGTGATCCCCAACAAACCCTCCTCCCTCCGCATTGGGGTGCAGAATGAGAAAATTGTAGCCTTCCGGAACAAATGGTTGCAGTACTACGCCCGGCAAAAGACTTTTCCTCAGGAGGCGTTGGATGATGCCCTGCTGGAGCCGCTCAATGCCGAACGGCTGGAAGCCCCCAAGGTAGCCCCGCATTTCTCGTACCGCCTGTATCGGCAGTACCCGGGTAAAACCACCATCAGGACCACGCTCAACCTGGCGGTGCAGGAAAAAGTGGAGCAGCTGGCCTATAACTACTTGCAACAGCTCAAGTACCGGAACATCCACAACGCGGCCGTGCTGGTTATCAACAACCAAACCAACGCCATGGAAGCCTACCTCGGCTCCGCCGATTTCTCTGACGCCATGCACGGCGGACAGGTAGACGGCATACGGGCGGTGCGGTCGCCGGGCAGCACCCTGAAGCCTTTTCTGTACGCCACCGCCTTTGAGCGCGGCCTCATCACGCCCAAGACCATGATCTCAGACGTGCCCATTGACTACGCCGGTTATCGGCCCGAGAATTATTTTGGCACCTACAGCGGCAACATCACCATTGAACGGGCACTGGCTACTTCGCTCAACATTCCGGCGGTAAAACTGCTGGACCGGGTGGGTGTGAACGCGTTTGTGCAGAAATTGAAACAGGCCGAGTTCTCGCAGATAAAGAAAGAGGGAGACCAACTGGGGCTTTCGCTGATTCTGGGCGGCTGCGGCGTGAAACTGGAGGAACTCACCGCCCTTTACGCCACCTTCGCCCGGCAGGGGACTTATGCACCGGTGCGCTGGCTCCAGGAAGACACGGTAATGGCCAGAAAAGCGCTTCTCTCACCGGGGGCAGCCTTTATGGTGAACCAGATTTTAACCCAGCTGCAGCGCCCAGATCTGCCGCACAACGCCCTAAACAGCGCCCACTTACCCAAAATAGCCTGGAAAACCGGCACCTCTTACGGCCGAAAAGACGCCTGGAGCATTGGCTACAACCAAAAATACACAGTGGGGGTTTGGGTAGGGAATTTCTCGGGCGAAGGGGTTCCGGAACTGAACGGTACCGACACGGCCACTCCGCTCCTGTTCTCCATCTTCAACACCATTGACTATAACAGCCCGAACCAGTGGTACACGGCCCCCAAAAGCATTGGCACCCGTAGCGTCTGCCTGGAGAGTGGTTTACCCGTGAATACGTTTTGTGAAGATGTGGTGGTAGACACCTATTTACCGGGCATCTCTTCAGGCACCAGATGCAGCCATCTCAAACAAGTACCGGTTTCTTTAGACGGGAAATATGCGTACTGCACCAGTTGCCTGCCGGAGGAGGAAGACTATCAGCAGAAATGGTACCCCAACCACTCCCCCGAAATACTCACCTATTTTGTGACGCAGCACCTGCCATACGTAAGCCTGCCGCCCCACAACCCTGCCTGCCACCGTATTTTCCAGGAGTTCGCGCCTGTTATCTCGTCGCCCACGGCCGGAATGGAGTATTTGCTGGAGAAAGCCGACCAGCAGAAGCTCATGCTGCAATGCAATGCCTACAATGAAGTAAAGAAGGTGTATTGGTACGTCAACGACAAACTGGTGAAAGCGGCCGCCCGAGATGAACCCGTTTTCTTCCAGCCTGACCGGGCGGGCAAGCTGAAAATCTCCTGCCTGGATGACCAGGGCCGGAACACCAACAGCTATGTAACGGTTCGGTTTATAGACTAGGCCTCCACGGGGTGCAAAGCCTCCTCCGGTACTACCTCAGAAGATGCCATCTGCACCGTGCAGGGCAGGTAAATGGTAAAGACGCTGCCCTGGTTCACCACGCTTTCCACTTTGATCTCGCCACCCAGGCTCTCCATCAGCTCTTTACACAGCATGAGGCCAAGGCCAGTGCCTTGCTCGCGGGCAGTGCCGGGCGTAGTAAAGCGCTTGTCTGAGAAAAGTTTGGCCAGGTTGCGTTCAGAAATGCCTTTGCCGGTATCTGTGACCACAAAGGAAATCCCGTTTTCCTCCAGCTGCGCTTCCAGCGTCACTACCCCACCCGCAAAACTGAATTTGATGGCGTTGGCCACCAGGTTCCGCAGCACAAAAGCCAAACGCTCCTTATCCGTGAGAACGGTCAGGTCTTTGTTCACGATGTTAAAGAGCCGTACTTCTTTGGCTTTGGCTTGTGCCTCCATCACAGAGAAGTTCTCACGCACCATTTCATGCAGGTTCACGGGGTGTAGTTCCAGGCTGGAGCCCTGCATCTGGGCCTTTGACCAGCCCAACAGGTTGTTCATCATGTTCACCACCACTTCCATGTTCCGGCCCAGGGATTCAAAGATGCGTTTCACTTCGCCTTCGGTGAGGGTACGGTTCTGTACCAGCTGCAGAATGCCCTGAATGGTATTGAACGGTGACCGCAGATCATGCGAAACAATAGAGAAAATCTTGCTTTTGAAGCTGTTGTGCCGGTCTAACTGCGCATTATTGCTTTCCAGAATGGCCGCCTGCGTAGAGATTTCCTCTTTCTGCGCCGTTATTTCCTCGTTCTTCAGCAACAACATGGAAGTAGCTTCCTGTAGCTGTTGTGAGATTTTCTTAAAGTTTTGTTTACTAATGTACAGACCTATGGCCAGCAGCAACAGCAAGAGCAGGATAGCGCCTTCAAACCACATGGTCTTTTGCTGCTGCGCTATGTCCAGCGCCTGGATGCGTTGCTGGGCTTTGAGCTTGATGTTCTCCAATTCCTGCTGGCTATTCTCGTATTTGGAAGCAATTTCGGCGGCTTTTTGATTTTGCTGTTCCATGTTCAGCTTGAGGTCTTCCTGCCCGAAAACAGCCTGGTACTTGTACGCATTCTCAAAGTCTTTCACTGAGGCGTAGAGATCGGCCAGGCGTTGGGCCGCAGCCATAATTTTCTTGCTGGACACCGTACCCACCGCCACCTCGTAGCTTTGCTGCGCATAGCGCAAGGCCTTCTGCGGCTGGTTCAGGTTTTGGTAAATGTTGGCAATACCGCCCAGCGTCACAGTCTTGTTCATGTTGTTGCCTAGCTCCTCGTCTATCTGGAGCGCTTCCTGTAGGTAAGGCAAGCCTTGGGCCGGTTTTCCCATGAAATTATAGGCGTTGCCTATGTTGGCCAACCCAACGCCGTAGCTTTTCCGGTTGCCCGTCTTCCTATGGATTTCCGCGGCCTTTTGGTAATAGTTTAATGCCGTTGCGTAGTCTTTCCTGGTCTCATAGATGTTGCCCAGGTTGTTGTAGACTCTGCCTAAGCCGTTCTGGTTGTTTGTTTTAAGGGCAAGAGCTTGCGCAGTACCATAATGCTGTAGGGCCCGCTTCTCGTCTTTAGTCCTGAAACTCAGAATGCCCAAATTGTTGTAGGTAGTCACCAGCAAGGCGGTGTCTTTGAGTTGCTGGCCAATTTTGAGGGAGGTGTAGAAGAACGGGAAGGCTTTGTCATACTCGCCCAGCACCAGGTGCCCGTGCCCAATCAGCCCAATGGCTTCGGCTTCCCCTTTAGGATACTTAGCTTTTTTGGCCAGCGCTTGGGAAGAACGGCCCTGCTCCATCGCCTTCAAAACATCATAGAGCATGTACTCGCGACTGAGGGCGCACCCAATGTTCACCCTGGCGGTGTCACTTGAGGCGCTGGCGAGTTGCCGCTCTAACTCCTCCACCCGGTTCTGTTGCGCAAACAGGTGCCCCGGAAGCAGGAGCAATAGTATCAGAAGAAACCTCATACAGAAATGAAAAAACAGCGTTAGGCCTTTTTCAGCTGTGGCTGTTGAATATAGATTAAGGACAATGCCTTTACCGTATAGATTCAATTTTTAAGAAATATTTTTCCTGAAAGCCTTTTTGCCCCAAAGAAATTAACATTATTTCCGTTTAGCGGCCGTTTTTCCAAAAAAGGCTCCTAAACGGAAATAATGCCCCAGAGCTTCATGGACACATGCTAGATCAGATGTATGGCCTTCTCCGCTTCAATCAGTATCTTATCGGCTCAAAGCGTTTCACAAAAATAGTCCATGAAAAAATATTTTACGCTAGGCGTGTTGGCGGCCGCGCTTTCTCTGCCGGCGAAGGCACAGGAAAACAAGGCCTGGCCTGAGATTTTCCAGAAGATTAACACCGAGGTACAAACCAATTCCAAGGCGTACAGCTCTCTCAAAACCGCCTCCGAAACCATTGGCCACCGCATGACGGGCTCCGAGAACGGGAAGAAAGCAGAAGAGTTTGCCTACAACCTGTTCAAATCTTATGGCTTCTCTGATGTACAATACCAGCCCTTTGAAGTGGAAAGCTGGAGCCGCGGCACCTTAACCCTACAGGTGGGTCCAGACGCCCGCCAGCTTACAAACATCAAGTCTGTTTCGCTCGCGCATTCGCCGGTAAAGGCCAGCCTCACGGGCCAACTGGTAGACATGGGCAACGGACTGGAGGCAGATTACGCGGCCAAACCTAATGCTGTGAAAGGCAAGGTCGCGCTGGTGTATCTGGGGGTATTGCCAGGCTCGCCGCAAGGCACCCGCAGCCTGCACCGCTCTGAGAAAACGGCCCTGGCCCTTAAGTACGGCGCCAAAGGCATCATCATCATCAACACGGTGGCGGGCGGAACGTTATTGACCGGCACGGCCTCCGTGACCGGAAAATTGATTCCCATTCCGGCGGTGTGCGTGGGCCGCGAAGACGGTTTCAGGCTGAAAGAGCAACTCAAAACGGCTCCGCTCACGGCTAAGATTGACATGACCAATTTCTCCGGCAAGATCAAGGCCCGCAACGTAATTGCCACGCTCAAAGGTGCTGAGCTGCCCAAGGAGAAAATCGTGATTGGCGGCCACCTGGACAGCTGGGACCTGGCCACCGGCGCCATTGACAACGGCATTGGTTCTTTCTCCGTGCTAGACATGGCCCGCACGTTCCAGACCCTGAAACTGCGCCCCAAACGCACCATTGAGTTTGTCATGTTCATGGGTGAGGAAGAGGGTTTGCTGGGTTCTGAGGCGTACCTGGAGCAGGCCATCAAAAATAAATCTCTGGACCAGGTGGCGTTCATGCTCAACTATGACATGACCAATGACCCCAAAGGCTATACCGCCAGCCAGGAAGCCTGCAAAGGGTTGTTCCAGTCCATAGGCGCTATTGCGGCGCAGATAGACACCACGTTCAAGAACAGCTTCAGTGCCCGGGCGGGGCTGCACTCAGACCACCAGCCGTTCATGTTGCACGGCATCCCAACCGGGGGCTCGTCGGGGGGGAAACTGCCTGCGGGCGCCGGTGACTGCTACCACGCCGACTGTGACTCCTTCACTCTGGTAGACGAACAAGGCATGAAAAACACGGTACGGTTCAGCAGCATGCTTCTGTACGGCCTCGCCGATGCCGCCACCCTGCCCTCCAAACGCCTCTCAGACGCTGAAACCAAAGCCTTCCTGCTCCAGAACAACCTCAAAGAGCCGCTCAAGATAGCCGGTGAGTGGCGCTGGAAAGATTAGTATTTTTTACTCGCTCCCCACTAAAACCCTGTTGCGTTTAGGGGCTGTTTTTGGAAAAACAGTCCCTAAACGCAACAGGGTTTTGTTTTGCTTTGCCTAGCGGAGGGCTTTTTTCGCTACTGCGGCTAACAGACTACGGCGGGCTTCCATTCCCGGCTTCCGCACTGGTTGCAGTCAGCGGTGGGCGAAGTGCTGCTCTCCACCAAATTGCCGCAGTGGCAGCAGGCAAAGACTCCTTCGGCTTTGGGCTGCTCTTCCACCAGGTCTGGGTCAAGGTCCGGCACCAGCGACAGCCCCACCTTCTCGTCTGGGAACTGGATGATGGTGAAGGCTCCGTTGGCTTCCATGTACGTGCGCTGCACCTTGCCCAGGTTGTAGATGTCTTCATGCCGAAACTGCGCGAACAGCCGGTCGCGGGTAATACGGGCGTGTTCCATCACCGGCAGCTGCAGCAAGCCATCTTTCACCAAGATGTCAAGGTCATCCATAACGGTATGTTCAAAACTAGCGTCCTGGGTGCTTCGCCAGGCAATAAGGCGTTCTATGCCCACCACCACCACCGCAATAATGGCTATGGGCAGCAAACCTCTGGAAGGGTCCATGAGTGCCACCCCGTTGGCCGCCGCCAAAGACACCAGAGCGGCCATCTCGGTTCTGCTGAGCATAGAGGCCATGCGCTTGCCCATGACCCGCATGGAGAGCATGAGCACAAAATAGATGAAGGCAATCCGGATGACTACTTCCAGCAGGAAACTCCAGGGCACTTCGCCCAGCACAATGCGCAGCCAATCGGTGATCTGTATATCTTCTGGTTTCATGGTAATTGGTTAGTTGGTGGCGGGAATCCACTCGTAGCAGGAGCAGTTGGGGCAGGGTTTACCTTGCTGCTGCGTGGCCTGGGCAATGTAGCCGCAGCGGGTGCAGGCCTGGTGCTCCTTGTCGCGGGACAGGGACTGCATCAGGGATTTGTCTTTGGCCGGATAGATGGGCAGGCCGGGCTTGGGGTGCTTGGCTTTCACAATACTGAACAGGCCGTAGGCTTCCATGTACAGGCGTTTCACCTCACCCAAGTGTTTGATGTTGTGGGTCCTCAGGGCCGCAAACACCTGGTCTTTGGAAAGCCGGGCGTTTTCCATCTCCTCAATCCGCAGCACGCCTTCCTTCACCACCATGGAAATGTCTCCCTGGGTCAGCAGCTCCACCTTCCGGTTGCGGAAGGCCCACAGGTTGAGTCCCCGCTGGAAGATGAGGGCGCAGAACAATACCAACACTCCCACCAGAATACCCCTGTCGGGCAATTGCATGGGAGCCGAGGCAATACCGCCCAGCGTGACCATCACGGCCAGTTCTGAAATGGTGAGCTGCCCGTTCATGCGCTTGCCCATGAGGCGCAGCACAAGGAGCAACGCAAGATAGATGACGAGTGTGCGGATGAGCACTTCGGCCATAAACTCCCAGGGGGTGTTGCCAATGAGCAGGCGCTGCCAGTCTGGGAAATAGATCTCTTCTTTTTTCATACCCTTCTGCAATACGAGCGGGCAACGGACCATAGTTACCCTGATTCTAAGAGAATTAATACGGTAGTTTTACAGAAGGTATAAGGGAGAAGACCTTTTTTCTCTCCCGTTCAAAGCTGGTTCACTTATTTTCTGCCCCGGGATTTTATGCCTCGGCCTCGCTGCTGGCACCCTCTTCCCCAAAACCAAACCCAAGACCAACCACGCGCAAGCCACTGGTATGAATGCGTTTAGGGGCTATTTTTCGAAAAACGGCCCCTAAACGCATTCAGGTGCAATGGGGAATTTCATCGCACCGGGCGCAGGCCGAAGTGTAAATGCACCCAATAATTTCAAGGCAGCTTTATGGATTCTGGCCCGGGGCGGCATCTTGTCTACAAAGAATAGAGGGGCTCAGACTTAAACGTTTCACAAATTGGCTATAATCTGTTTCTTTATGGCCGCTTACCAGACTCCGCCGCATGTTTCTAAAGCTGTTCTCGCGTTCAAAGCCGCTTCAAGACCTGGACCTGATCCAGCAGTACCGCGCTACCGGAGATTTGGCGCTGGTGGGGGAATTGTTTGAACGCTACACCGAGATGGTGTACCTGGTCTGCCTCAAGTACCTCAAAAACGAAGACGAGAGCAAAGATGCCACCATGCAGATCTTTGAGCTCCTTATCACGGCCCTGCACAAGCATGAGATCACCAATTTTAAGAGTTGGCTGCACGTGCTGGCCAAGAACCACTGCCTCATGTACCTGAGGGCCCAGAAGAAACGCACCGCCGAATCTATTGACGACATGCCTTTGGCGGCCGTGGAGCACGCGGCCCTGCTGGAACAGACAGACGCCTCTGAGCAGGAACTGGAATTGCAGCACCTAAATCAGGCTCTGAATTCCCTGAGCCCCGAACAGCGCGCCTGCGTGGAGCTCTTCTACCTCCAGAAGAAAAGCTACAAAGAGATAGCTGAAATCACCGGTTACGAGATGGGGCAAGTGAAAAGCCACCTCCAGAACGGGAAAAGAAACCTGAAAATCTTTATGAACAAGAACTATGAGCAGGAATAATCACGCCGTGGATTGGTACCCTGAGGAGCACCCGTCATTGGACGTGCTGCGGCAGTACCAGGCCGGTGAACTGCCCGCTCCCCTACACCGGCAGGTGGCAGAGCACCTGGCCACCTGTGAGCTGTGCTCAGACCTGTCTGAAGGACTGGCCCTGTCAAAGCCCGCCAACCTGCGCTCTGCCGTACGCGAGACCCGCGGCCGCCTGAAACAGTTGCTGGCCCAGAAAAAGCGGAAGCGCAGAAGTTTCCAATGGCCTATCTGGCAAACGGCGGCCGTTCTGCTGGTGCTGCTTTTCGCCATTGCCGAGGTGGTGTATCATCATTACTTCGCCAATTCAGATAAGCCACGAACTGAGCAAAAAAAGGAGACACCTTCGGGCACCGCCATTTCTGGCGCCTGGATGTTGAGGGGTAACGTGATGAGCGAGTCTGATGCTGTTCTTTCCGGAGCAAACGTTCAGGTAAGAGGACAAGGCGCTGCGGTAAACACCAATTCCAACGGTTTTTTTGAGATAGAAGTAAAAACAGAGAGCGCTGTCATAGTGGTGACCAAAGCTGGTTTCGTGCCGAAGGAAATGACAGTCCAGAAAACCCATGATTGGCAGGAGATCAAGCTCAGCCGCACAGACTAGATGTTCTATGGAAACAAACTCAATAAACCAGTACCTACGTACCCGCTGGCAGGCCACCGCTTCGGTTTATTCTGATGACCAGCCCCTCCTGGAGCAGCTTTGGGCCGAACTGGAGCAAGCTTACTCCGCCACCTCCAGGCACTACCACACCTTGGCGCACCTGGAGGCCATGCTGCAACTGGCGGAGCAGCACGCCGCTGACATCAGCGCTGGTGCTGCCCTCTCCCTGGCCATCTTCTACCATGACGCGGTTTACAAAGCCACCCGTTCAGACAATGAGGAAAAAAGCGCTTTGCTTGCCCAGGACCGTCTCCAGCAACTGAGCGTACCGGCCTATGAGCGGGCGCTGGTCACGGAGATGATTCTGGCCACCAAGCGCCACCAGTTCCACCAGAACCCAGACGTGAATCTGCTACTGGATTTTGACCTCACCATCTTGGGTGCTTCCTGGGACAGGTACCTTCTCTACAGTGGGCAGATCAGAAAGGAATACAGTTTCTATCCAGATTTTCTGTATCACAGCGGCCGCAAAAAAGTGCTTCGGCATTTTCTGGAGCAGGAAAGCATCTTCAAAACCAATCATTTCAAGCAGCAGCTGGAACAATCCGCCAGATCTAATTTGGCCCAGGAACTCCAACTGCTCACGGGATCTTAGCCAGATTTGCGTTTAGGGGCTATTTTTGGAAAAACGGCCTCTAAACGCAAATTTGATTCCCGCCCCATAAAAATCGTTTCTGGCATTGTCTTCTTCCGCAGAACTGCCCTACTTTAGAGAGCGGCTAAATACCTCCGCACGTACCGGCCATGTTTGAGAAATTGAGAGGAAAAACCATCCGCTGGGGCATTATTGGCTGCGGCGATGTCACCGAAGTCAAGAGTGGCCCCGCTTTCCAGAAAATTGCGGGATCAGAACTGGTGGCCGTCATGCGGCGCAACGGCGCGAAAGCCCAGGACTACGCCCAGCGGCACGGCGTTCCCAAGTGGTATGATCAGGCGCAAGACCTTATTCAGGACCCCGAGGTAGACGCGGTCTACATTGCCACCCCGCCAGATTCCCACGCCGCCTATACCTTGGCGGTGGCCGCCGCCGGAAAACCGGTGTACGTGGAGAAACCCATGGCCCTCAATTTCGCCCAGTGCCAGCAGATGGTGGAGGCATGTGAGAAAGCGCAGGTACCGCTCTTTGTGGCCTATTACCGCCGCCGGCTGCCCTCATTCCTGAAGGTGAAGGAACTGGTGGACAGCGGCGCCATTGGCGACATCCGGTTGGTGAATATCCGGCTGTACCATCCGCCGCAGCAGAACCTGGACCCCAACTATTTGCCCTGGCGCGTGCAACCCCATATAGCGGGCGGCGGACTCTTCCACGACTTGGCCTCGCACCAACTGGATTACCTTGATTACCTGTTGGGCCCTATTTCCTCGGCCTCTGGGCAAACCGCTAACCAAGCAGGCCTCTACCCCCCCGAAGACGTGGTCACGGCGCAGTTCCGGTTTGGGAACGGTGTTTTGGGGACCGGGGTCTGGTGTTTTACGGTCAACGCGGCCCAGTTCACAGATAGCACGGAGATCATCGGGAGCCAGGGCCGCATCACGTTTCCGTCCTTCGCGCAGGAGCCCGTACGGTTGCACACCGCGGCGGGTACCCAGGAATTTATGCTCCCGCCCCCTGCCCACGTGCAACAACCGTTCATCCAGACCATCATAGAAGAACTCAGCGGCGCCGGCACTTGCCCCAGCACCGGCCAAACCGCCGCCCGCACCGCCTGGGTCATGGACCAGATTACCGGCAGGTAGTTTCTGAACCGCTTATCTCTTCCTATTCTCACTTGGCCTTGCCTGGTGGAACCTTCTTCCGTTTAGGGGCTGTTTTTGGAAAAACGGCCCCTAAACGGAAAACCTCAGGAAGCGGGAATGGAGTAGTACTGTGCTCGGCATTCCAGGGTGCTTCCTACTCGTTGTTTTATGAAAATGAAACCGTGGCTTGCGGTATTGGGGACTTCATTTTGTTTTTCATAGTGAGACAAAGAACTGGTTTGAATTTTCCTATTTCTGACAATTATTGATATATTGCGCAATCGATTGCACATTCTACCCTTGGTATAGATAGAGATGCTAAAAAGATTATTGAAAATCCATCCGAATGACAATGTGCTGGTGGCACTTACGGATCTGAAAAAAGGCGAGACCGTAACCCATGACGGTACCTCCATTGTTCTGGTAGACGATGTACAGGCCAAGCACAAATTTGCGCAGAAGCCTATTGCCGCCGGGGAAGAGATTCTCATGTACGGTTCGCTGGTGGGCATCGCCGTCTCTGACATTCCGGTGGGCGGCGTTCTGACCACGGCCAACGTGAAGCACCAGGTACACGGGTTCACCGGCAAAACCAAAACCATAGGCTGGCAGGCGCCAGATGTGTCTAAGTGGCAGCACCGCACGTTCATGGGCTACCATCGCCCCGATGGGCAGGTGGGCACTGCCAACTTCTGGCTCGTGATTCCCATGGTGTTCTGCGAGAACCGCAACGTAGACATTATCAAACAGGCGTTTCTGGATGAGCTGGGCTTCGGCCAACGCGATGTGTACAAATCATATGTGCAGCAGATGGTAGACCTGTACCAATCCGGAAACACGGAAGCTATTCAGACGCTCACCTTGCAGAAGGCGGCGGCGCCGGCGCAAAAGCGCGTGTTTGAGAACATAGACGGCATCAAATTTCTCACCCACCAGGGCGGCTGCGGCGGTACCCGTCAGGATTCTGACCTGCTGTGCGCCCTCCTCGCCGACTACATCCACCACCCTAACGTGGCCGGGGCTACCGTGCTCAGCCTGGGCTGCCAGAACGCGCAGGTGAGCATCCTGGAAAACAAACTTAGAGCCCTTAACCCCAACTTCTCCAAACCACTCATCATTCTGGAGCAGCAGAAGGAAGGCACTGAGGAGGAAATGATGTCTAAGGCCATCCGGCAGACCTTCCTGGCTTTGATTGAAGCCGATAAACTTAAGCGCCAGCCCGCGCCTTTGAGCAAACTTTCCATTGGGCTGGAGTGCGGCGGCTCAGATGGTTTCTCCGGTATTTCCGCCAACCCTTCCATTGGGCATACCTCAGATATTCTGGTGGCTTTGGGCGGCAAAACCGTTCTCTCTGAGTTCCCCGAGCTGTGCGGCGTGGAGCAGGAACTGATGAACCGCTGTGAGACCGAAGAGGCCGCCGAGCGGTTCGCGTCCTTGATGCGGGCGTATGCGGCCTCCGCTGAGGCGGTGGGCTCTGGTTTTGACATGAACCCCAGCCCGGGCAACATCCGCGACGGTCTTATCACAGATGCCATCAAGTCGGCCGGGGCGGCCAAGAAAGGCGGTACCTCTCCTATTGTAGATGTGCTGGATTATCCCGGCTACGTCACCAAACCCGGCCTCAACCTGCTCTGCACTCCCGGTAACGACGTGGAATGCACCACGGCGCTGGTAGGCGCGGGCACCAATATTGTGTTGTTCACCACCGGCTTGGGAACCCCTACCGGCAACCCTATTACGCCGGTCATCAAGATCTCGTCTAACACCAAACTGGCCCAGCGCATGCCAGACATCATTGACATTGATACCGGGCCGGTCATCTCCGGGGAGAAAACCATTGAGGAAATGGGCGAAGACGTGCTGGATTTCATCATTGAGGTTGCCAGCGGCCGTATAGAAACCAAAGAGAAAATCCTGCAGCAAGATGATTTCATTCCTTGGAAACGGGGTGTTTCTTTATAAATTTAGAGCTTTAAAGAGGGGCCGCCGGTAAAGCAAACAGAACTGGCTCTCTCAACTCGCTATGAAAGCCCTGCCTTTTGGCTTTTGGCGCTCTTTTAGGCCCAGAAGCAAACCGGCAGGGCTTTCATTGTTATTGTAAACACACCGGCATGTAGCCACATTTATTACCCTCATGAACGATGCACTTGCCCTGCCTGTAGGCACCACGTTAGACAGATTCATCCACAGAAAGCAGGAAGACTTCCCCTACGCCACCGGCGAGCTGTCTCAGCTCCTCCGCGACATTGCCCTAGCCGCCAAGATTGTGAGCCGGGAGATAAGCCGCTATGACCAGAACACCACCGGGGCCGTGGGGCTCCAGAATGTGCAGGGAGAGCAGCAGCAGAAAATGGACATGATCGCCAACATCCGGTTCATTAGGGCGCTGCGCAACGGCGGCGAGGTCTGCGCCATTGTTTCTGAGGAAGAGGAAGACATCATCCATACCGGCAACGCGCACGCCAAGTACATTGTAGCCATGGACCCGCTGGACGGCTCCTCCAACCTGGATGTGAACATCCCCGTGGGCACCATATTCTCGGTGTACCGCCGGGTTTCCACTCAGCAGGAACAGGGCACCCTGGCCGACTGCCTGCAACAGGGCACGCAACAGGTGGCCGCCGGCTATATTCTGTACGGCGCCTCCACCATGCTGGTGTACACCACCGGCCGAGGCGTGAACGGCTTCACCTATGAGCCTTCTTTGGGCGAGTTCTTCCTCTCGCACCCAGACATCAAGATTCCCGCCACGGGCCATGATTATTCCTGCAACGAGGCTAACGTGAGCTTTTTCCCGCTGGGCATCCAGAATTACCTGGCCTTCTGCAAAGCCGAGAAATATTCTTCGCGCTACATAGGTTCGCTGGTGGCCGATTTTCACCGGAACCTGCTCAAGGGCGGCATCTATTTCTACCCCGGCACCGACAAAAACCCCGAGGGGAAACTGCGGCTGCTGTATGAGTGCAACCCCCTGGCCTTCCTGGCCGAACAAGCGGGCGGCAAAGCCACCGACGGGGTAGCGCGCATCCTGGAGAAAATGCCTGCCCAACTGCACGAACGCTGCCCGCTGGTCATCGGCTCTGCCGAAATGGTAGACAAAGTGCAGAAATACATGACTTTGTAACAAGCTAATTGTCTTTGCGTTTAGGGGCTGTTTTTCCAAAAACGGCCCCTAAACGCAAACAACGGCTAGAGGTAATCTGAGTACTTCTTGGGCTGCAAGGCCCGATGCCAGAATCTTACCCGCCTTATTTCGCCGTTGAACCAGGAACGTTTGTCCATTCTGGTGCCCAAGGAGGTTTTGGCCGTGCCAGCGATAGGCTGATAGTCAATTTCACCGGACACTTCCAGTTTTCCGTTCACGTAGCCCTTCAGTTGCCCATTTTGGTAGCTGAGCGTCATGGTGGCCCACTCGCCCACCGGGTGCGTTTTAGTGGAGTCCAGGAGCGTGAGGGAAGCGGTTTCGGTGCGCAGGAAGAAATCGGCGTACCACTGTTTCCGGTTGTTGAGGCGCAGCTCCAGCAGAATCCGGCGGTTGGGGTTGGCAGGGTCCTCAATATGCAGGAACCGCTGTTCTGCGTTGGCCGGCCACGCGTCTTTGGGTTTGAACACCACTTCTATGGAAAACTCCGCGGCCCCGGCAATGGGGTTGGCAGCTACCAGCAGCCCATCTTTTACCCCATCAAACGCCACCGCCGTCTGTCCATCCTGCGTCTGCACCACCTGGGGCGCACCTAGCACCTGGGGCGCACCTAGCACCTGAGCCGCAGCGCCGCCAATATCAGAAACCGAATGCATCTCCCATTGCTGCGGCTTTACGGCCGTACAGGAAACGGTGCCCAGACCCAAAGAGAGGAAAACCAAATGCCAAAAGATACTTTTCATAGGAGCAGGTGATGTAAAGTGGTTTCGGTTTAGGGGCTCTTTTTCCGAAAACGGGGGCAAAACAGAGATTTGGCTACTTCACCGGCCGCTTCACAATGCGGTCTGCCAGACCTAGTTTCAAGGCTTTGACCTCGGCTAAGACAAGCTGGGCCATTTCACGGGCGCCCAGCTCGTTGAAGTGGGTATCGTCTGCCTTACCTTGCGGATAGTTGGGGTGCTCGCCGGGTTGCAGGTGCACGAACAGTTTTTTGGAAGTCTCTGGGCCGTACTGCTGCAACAGCGCCTGGCTTTTACGGTCTAGGTCAATGAGGGGCACCTGGTGCTGCTGCTGCGCCACAGAACGCACAATGCCAGAATATACCGCATGGGTTTCTTCCACTTTACCGGCGGCATCAAACTTACGGCGGGCGGCGGGCGTGATGAGCACCGGCTGGGCTTTTTTCTTTCTGGCCTCCGAGACAAACCGTTCCAGATTGGCCCTATAATCTGCCTCAGTGGTATAGCTTTTCTTGGTGCTCACCTCGTCATTGTGCCCGAACTGGATGAACACGTAATCTCCGGCTTTGAGCGCGGCGGACACCGGTTGCCAGCGGTTCTCCTCCAGAAAGGTTCGTGTGCTTCGGCCGTTCATGGCGCGGTTATCTACCGTGACCGTGGAGTCAAAGAAATACACAAACGGCATGCCCCACCCCGTCTCTGGGTAAGCTCTGGTTTCTTTCACAGATAAGGTAGAATCCCCCACCAGGTACACTGTGATGGGCTGCTTTCGCTCCTTCGGCAGGAAAGACCACAGCGCCAGACAGCATAGACATAGGGCAAGAACCGCGAATCTAGATTTCATATCTCCTTAATAGAATATTAACGTGTGACAGGCTCCGGTTTCGGCCAGACTTGTTTCCTGAAGCAGGTTTGGCCTCTCACCAAAGGCAGATGCTGGACCAAATGCTGATTAGAGGCGCTTTTTCCGAAAAAAGCCCTAAACCGGAAGCAAGATTACCATTCAAACCTGGCCAGCATGGGGGTGCCTCTCTTGCAGAGTTGCAGCGCCAGGCCCCAAGGGTCGCGCAGCATGACCAGGTGCGATCCGTCTTCCAGGTGCTGGTCAGACACCAGGGTGGCCCCGGCGGCGCAGAGCCTTGCCCGGTCCTCGGTGGGGTTCTCAGACACAAAAGCCAGGTGCACCAGCAAGGGGTCCATGGTGCGGTAAGGCGGCACCTGGTCTGCGGGGTTCAGGTAGATTTCCACCATGATTCTACCCGAGTCATCGGCGAGGAAAGTGGTGTACGGGGCGTCTTTCATCTGCCGCACCAGACGCAGGCCCAGGTGGGTGATATACCAATCAGCCATGGCCAGCGGGTCTTCCACGTTGAGGGCGAAGTGTTCTAATTTCATAGCGTAAGGTTCTTGATTCTGGCGTTGCTTCGGTTCACCAGATCTGGTAAATCATAAAATTGCAGCAGGCCCGGCACCACGTTGGAGTACATGTTCTGCTGAATGGGTTTTACGAGATAAGTCTCAAAAGAGGAAATGGACTCTGCCACCTGCGCCTGCGTGATTCTCTCGTCCAGAAAGGCCGCATGGGTGAGCACGGGTCCGTAGAGGCCGTTGGCCCACACATGCACGGGCAGGTTCTTCCAGTGGGGCTGCGCGTGCAGGAAATCCAAGAGCGTAACGAGGTCCTGCACCCGCTGCCCCAGCAAAGGGCGTTTCAGGTGCAGGCTCAGCACGGCGTTCCGGTACTCGTGGGTCCAGTATTTGGGGTCGTTGAGTTTGGGATCATCCTGGGTTTCCCCTACGCCCCTCAGATCGGGCAACACTAACACGTTTCCGGCGGCCATTTCCCCTTGAATCAGGCTGTCGTTCTTGGCGGCCGCGGCTTTCCCTTTCTCCTCCAGCCTGATCACCAGTTTGTGCGGCTTCCCGGTTAGAGGCCTGTAAATCAGCACCGGGAGGGGCAGTTCGCCCTGGCGCAGCAGAATCCGTTTCTCCAGCCGATAGTTTTTGCCCTGGCTTTCGCCGCTCAGCTCAGAGGAAACCGGCGAAGTGTTCGGCCTCCAGCCGATGACCTCCCGCACTTTGGCTTGCAGGGCCGCCGTGTTCTGTTCCGCCAGAAAAGCCTGCCGTTGCGGGGCCAGTGCCTTGAACTGCCGGTAAGTTACGTCTGGAATGGTGGTTTCCGGGGCAAAGGCGGTGTTGGCCTGCCCAGTGGTGGTGGCCAGCAGGTCTTTCTCGGGCAAGGTCCCTATTTCGCCTTCCTGCACGGGTTTCTCGTCCTGGTACAGCCATTTCCGGAACCAGGCCACGGCTACCTCACGCTTAGGCCGGGAAATGCCGTGCCCGTCGGGCCAGGTGAAGAGTTTCAGTTGCTGGGGCTGGCCCAGCGTGGCGTATACTTTCTGAAGTTCCTGATATCCTTCCTGCACGCCCCGGTAATCCACGAAATCATGCTCACCGGCCAGCAGCAGCAGAGGCTTGGGGCCCGACATCAGGAGAAAATCTGCGAACTCCAGCTGCTCCTCGCCGGGAATGAACTGGCAGCCGTCCGGAATGCCGCCCAACTCCAAGGAGCGCTCGCGCAGGGTGAAATAACTGCAGGGCGCGGCCACCTTGATGCGGATGTCATAAGCCATGAGGTAAGCGGTCTGGGTGCCGCCTCCGGAATTCCCAATGGCCCCGATGCGGTTTCGGTCTACCTCGGGCCTTGTCTCCAGATAATCTATCCCGCGCAGGTTGTCCCAGAGCATGTAAGCCGCCACGCTGCTGCCCACCAAGTTGGCGCCGGCGTTGAGTAAGGTGTGTTCCGTGGTGGAGCCTCTGGTCAGGGATTTGCCGGTTTTATCGGTTAGCTGCACGCGCTCGCCCTGCGAAAAGGGATCAATGGACAGCACCACAAACCCGTTGAGCGCGAACAGGCGGGCCGTTTTCTGGTAAGACTCCGTGGCTTTGGAAGTCATCTCGTGGCCGTTCAGGAGCACCACCGCCGGAAACGGGCCTTTGCCCTGCGGTACATACAGGTTGGCCGTGGCGTGGTGGTTGGGCCGGCTCTGGTAAATAACGTTCTCTATGCGGTACCCTTTCTGGTTTAGCTGCCGGGTGGTTTTGGCGTTTAGCGGCCCTTTTTCCGGAAACTGCCCCAAAACAGAAAGGTACTGCCGTTTCGCCTGAGCCTGGTATTCTTTGAGGGCCTGGGGCGAGGCCAGGGCTTTTTGCAGCCGCTCCCGGCGCTGGTCATACGCGGCGTGCAGGTCGCGCAGCAGGTAGGCGTTGAACGTGGTCTGGGCTTTCCAGGTGAGTGCCTGCGGCGAGGACTGGGCAAACGCCGCCGGGGCCAAACCCACCGCCATCAACCATGCGCAGAAAGTCTTTTTCAATCTCATTGGGTGTACTCGCATCAAGATTCGCTTTTGCTGCCTTTTTCCGGTTCCGTACTTCGGCAACGGCCGGAAACTAAAATTTGCGTTTAAGGGCTGTTTTTCCAAAAAGAGCCCCTAAACGCAAACCTCTACATTTTCTGGGGCAAGGCTTTCATGCCTTCAAACACCAAGCGGGCTACTTCTTTCGCGCCTTCGGGCTGGAAATGGGTATTGTCTTTCTGCCCTTGGGGATAGTTCTTGTACTGGCCCGCCGGAAGGTTCATGAAATACGTATTGGTCACAAACTCCTGGCCTTTGGCCGAAAAAGACTCAATCGACAGTTGCTCCAGGTCTATCAACAGCACGTTCAGTTCTTTGGCCACGTCTTTCACCGCCTGCGGATAGTTGCCATGCACGTTGCCCAATCTACCGTCTTTCCAGGGGTAGTTGCGGGTCACGGGCGTGAGCAGCACCGGAACAGCGCCTTTCTGGCGGGTTTGGGTCACGTACAGCCGCAGAAACTCTTTGTAGCCCTGGATGTTGACGTAGCGTTCCGGCTTGTCTACGGCGGCATCATTGTGCCCGAACTGGATCATGACCACATCATCCTTCTTTAGATCCTGGTACACCGCCGCCCACCGGCCTTCCTCAAAAAAAGTGCGGGTGCTGCGGCCGCCCCGGGCTTTGTCCAGGAGCACCACGCTGTCTCCCTTGATGAGATGCTTGACTTTAGACAGGCTGTCTTTGGTTAGAAACGGCCTGAACACCTGCCCCCAGCCCATGATTGGGTAGCGTTTGTTCAGGTAGTCTTCGCCGTCATAGTCAGAATAGTCGGCCACGGTAGAGTCGCCAATGAGGTAAACCCGCACCACTTTCTTCTTGAACGGCACGAAGGCCAGCGCCACAAGCGCCGCCAGGAGCAGGAAGGAATAAAGGAATTGCTTCTTCATCTTGCATATATCTTCTCAAGCAGTATCAGATCGGCCGCAGGGCCACTCTATTCCTATTCTACTGAACGCTGACGGCGGTTTTGCCCAGGTCTTTGCCTTTGGAAATTTGCGTCTGCGTATTCTTGAAGTCTTTGTTCGCCAGTTTCACATTCTGCGTGAGCGGGCCCAGCACTTTCACCACCGGCTCCTGGGTGTCTTTGTAGGTTAGCCCCTGCACGTTCACGTTTTTGCTGTTGTAGATGGTGAGGGCGGGGCCTTTCTCGGCTAAGACTTTCACGTTCTTGAGCGTGATACCCGAGGCGTCTACCGCCGAGATTCCTTTCCTGGCTTTAAGGTAGGCGTTCTCAATGGTCACGTTCTGGAGATTCATCTCAGGCAGGCCTTGCAGGGCCACGGCCTCATCGGCACCCGAAACGGTGATGTTGCGCATCCAGATGTTTCTGAACGACGGCGTTTCCTCCGTCACGGGCACCAGTTTCTCCACGCGGGCCTCATCGCTGGCTTTCTGGTCTTCCTCCAGCACAGGAGAATTTCCGCCGTAGAACAGGTTAAAGCTGATGGCCTGCGTGGGGATGTTGATCATGTCAATGTTGGAGATCCAGATGTTTTCCACCACGCCGCCGCGGCCCCGGGTGCTCTTGAACCGCAGGCCAATGTCGGTGCCCATGAAGGTGCAGTCAGATACGTGCACGTTGCGCACGCCGCTGCTCATCTCGCTGCCCACCACAAAACCGCCGTGGCCGTGGTACACCACGTTGTTCTTCACAATCACGTTCTCAGTAGGTACACCCCGCTCACGGCCGTCTTTGTCTTTCCCAGACTTGAAGCAGATGGCATCGTCGCCCACGTCAAAGGTGTTGTTATAGACCAGCGCGTTCTTGCAGGACTCCAGATCCAGGCCGTCGCCATTCTGGCTGTACCAGGGGTTGCGCACGTTGAGGTTGCGCAGGATGATGTCCTGGCACATGAGCGGGTGCAGGTTCCAGGCGGGCGAGTTCTGGAATGTAGGTCCGTCCAGCAGTACTCGTTTGCAGTTTATGAGGCTCAACAGCACGGGGCGCAGGTAGTCTTTCACGGCCTCAAACTCGGCGCGGGTTTTCAGGTCGGGCACGTTGAAGTTGCTGCCCTGGGTATCGCCTTTCAGGGCATTTTCAGTGGGGTACCACATATCGCCTTTGGCGTTGAGCACGCCGGTTTTGGTCAGTTCTTTCCACTGGGCGGCGGTCATCTTGCTTTTTTTCACGGGGCGCCAGGCATCACCGTTGCCGTCAAACGTACCTGAGCCCGTGATGGCGATGTTCTCCAGGTTTCTGCCCGAGATAGGCGACTGGCAGCGGAACGTGTTCAGGCCCTCAAAGCTGGTTTCCACCACCGGATAGTCGTTGAAATCACGGCTGAAGATGACCATGGCCCCGGCCTCGGCGTGCAGGTTGATGTTGCTTTTGAGCACGATGGGGCCCGTGAGCCAGAGTCCGCGGGGGATGACCACCGTTCCGCCGCCCTTGGCGGAAACGTCATTGATGGCCTGCTCAAAGGCTTGGGTATTTTTGGTGATGCCGTCTGCCACGGCCCCGTACTGGGTAATGCTCACGCGATAATTGGGGAAGCTGGTTTCCTGCACCCGGGGCATGTTGAACTCCACACCTTTGTACACTTCATCTATAGAAGTGATGCCCTGGCCGTTCCCGGAGGTTGCAGTGGCCGTCGGAGCCGGAGCCGCCGCCGTCATCACATGGGCTGGCTGACGCTGGCAGGAAATCTGAAACACGCCCGCCACGGCTACCGCCACAGCTAGTCTGGATGTAAGCAAATTCTTCATATTCATACGCTCTTTTATTCCCTCTTTGGGTTACTGCGTTTAGGGGCTCTTTTTGGTAAAACAGCTCCTAAACGTCTGAATTGTTTTGTTACTTATCTCACTCACCTCCGGCGAGTATTGGCTACTTTCGGTCCCTGCCCGAGTTTCTGGTAAGCAAATCAAGGGGCCGGGAGCCGATCTTAGTTCACAAAGTGTTGCTTCAGTTTAGGGCCTCTTTTTCGAAAAACAGCCCCTAAACGGAAACGGCCGGCTTAAGGGCTTATCCTGAACCAGTCATAATCGGCGTAGCCGGAGTCATTGGTTTTGTCCTGGCGCGTGGCGAAGAGCCCCACCTTGGCGCCTATCCAGCGGCCAGGCACGGCGGTAAAGGGAGCCCCTGCGTCTTTGAAGTTCTGCCCATCCTGGCTGTAGCTGAACTGGCATTGGGCGCCGGCGCTTACTTTTACCCTGAAATAGACTTCGTTCCCGGTGAGTTTGCCCAGTTCCTGCTCTTTCTCCGGGGTGCCTTTGTCGGCTTTCTGGGCGGTGTTGTAGGTGAGGTACAGCCCGTCTTTTCTGCTCACCAGCGACAGGTGCGCGTAGTCTGCGCCCATAATGACCAGCCCGGTGCGTTCGTTCTGGAGCTTGGGATTGGGCGTGAATTTAAGCTTAGTAGTCACGGTAAAAGCCTGGGCCGGGAATTTCTGGAGCAGCAGATTGGGCACGTCCCAGAGGTTCTGCGCGCCTTCGGGAACCTGGTCTGTGAAAAGGCGCAGGTGGCCTTTGTTGGAGGCGAAGGCCCAGGTGCTTCTGGGGTTGGCGTGCCACTGCCACTGCAGGCCCAACCCGTGCCCGTTGAATTCATCAGACTCAGCGGGCGTGGCAACGGGATAGGCTTTGCCCACGTTAGGCTTCTTGTACGTGAGTACCGGTTGGCCTTTGCCGTCGTTGTCTGGGTCTTCACCAATCACGGGCCAGTCATTGATCCATTTCATGGGTTGCAGGTGCACCACGCGGCCGTAGGCTTCCTTGTCCTGGAAGTGCAGGAACCAGTCTTCGCCGGTTTTGGTGTCTACCCACGCGCCCTGGTGCGGACCGTTGATGGGCGTTTTTCCCTGGTCCATGACAATCTTCTCCTCATAGGGGCCATAGATGTTCTTAGACCGAAGCACCAGTTGCCAGCCCGTGGCCACCCCGCCCGCTGGCGCGAAGATGTAGTAATAGCCGTTGCGCTTGTAGAACTTGGGGCCTTCCACGGTGGGGTGCGCATCATGGCCGTCAAAGACCATCACGCCCTCGTCCAGAACCTTGGTGCCCTCTGGGTTCATGCGGTTAACGGTGAGAATGCTCTTGATGCCCGCGCGGCTACCGGCCCACCCGTGCACCAGGTACGCCTGGCCGTCCTCATCCCAGAACGGGCAGGAATCAATGAGGCCTTTGCCGGGCATCACCAGCACCGGCTCCTCCCACTTCCCGGCGGGGTTCCTGGTCTTCACCATGTAAATCCCGAAGTCTGGGTCGCCCCAATAAATATAGAAATCGCCTTTGTGGTGCCGGATGGCCGGGGCCCACACCCCGTTGCCGTGCTGCGGTTTGGCAAAATGATCATAGGGCGGCAAGCGGTCCAGGGCGTAGCCAATGAGTTTCCAGTTCACAAGGTCTTTGGAGTGCAGGATCTGCAAACCCGGGATGGCGTTGAAACTGGACGAGGTCATGTAGTAATCATCGCCCACGCGGCAGACATCAGGGTCTGAGTAATCAGCGTCCAGGACGGGGTTGCGGTAGGTGCCGTCGCCTTTGTCAGAAACCCACACGCGGGAAGGGGCGGGCGCTTCGGCCACCGTCTGGGCAACTTGCGGCACAGCGGCCTTTTCTGTCTGGCAGGCCAGCAGGAAAAGGAATCCGGCCACGGTGTACTGTCTCATTTGCATCATTCAGGTTCTTTCATGCTGCTTCTCCAGAGTTGCGGCACGTGGCCGTTGCCTGAGAAGCCTTCCTTATATCTTGGTTCTGGTTTGGGCCTTTTTCTGGAAAAAGAGCCGCTAAACGCTATTCATGGACCAGCGCAATCCGTTTGACTACCCGTTCTTTGCCCATCTGGAGGGAGTACAGGTACAGTCCGGCGCCTAGTTTTCTGCCGCTGGCATCGGTGCCGTTCCATTCCACTTTGTGCGCCCCCGCCCCCATAGCCGCGTGCCGCACCGTGGTAATCTCCCTTCCCGCCAAGTCCAGAATTTTAAGCGACACCACAGCTTTCTGAGCCGAAGTAAACGTGAACGTGACGTTGCGGGAGAAGGGATTGGGGTAAGCGCCGCTGGCAAAAACATCTACCTCTTCTTTAGCGGATGTGACCAAAGCCGTGGGCGACTGGCCGTTCAGGTATTCTTCCAGATTGGTGTAGCCGTTGTTATTGGCGTCTGCGTTTCTGTCTGCGGGGTTGTTGGGGTTGAGGCCGTACTGGGTTTCCCAGGCATCGGGCATGCCGTCATGGTCAGTGTCTGCGGGGGCGGGCAGGCTTTCCAGCACGGGCCAGCCGCCTACCGTCGCCTGCGTGTCAATAATGCCTTTCTTCTCCCCGAACGCGCCGCCGTACGTGGCCGTGCCGGTGCGCACTTCCCGGATGATTCTGGTATCTACCGGATCGCGTTTGAGGCTGGCCCCGGCCTGCGCCAGCACGGCCTCATAGGCTTCCACGGCGGTATGGTCGGTCTGCATGTGGTAGGCGATGGGCGCGGTGAGTTTTACCTGAGCTCTCTTCTCTATGGGGAGGTTACTGGCGTAGTCTACTCCGCCGGCCCAATTGTCCTGGGTGACGGCGGCGTTGCCCTCCACGTGGTTTCCGTTGATGTAGAAAGTGCCATAGCCTGCCCCATACGCGGGATCTGCCTCAAAAGACACCTGCACAATGCGTTTGTTTTTGCTGCCGGGCGTGGCCGGACCGGGTTTGTAGTAGTTGTTCACAAGATTGTATTGCCCGTTTTCGCCGCCGTAGGCGCTGTTGTCTGCCCAGTTGTAGAGCACGTTGTTCCGGAAATCTACATGCTCTTTGGGATAGGTACCGCCATTAATGCCGGAGCGACCACCGCCGTTGAACCGCGGGTTGCGGCTGCTGTGGTGCGCCAGCAGGTTGTGGTGGAACGAGGCCTGGTCTCCGCCCCAGATGCCGCCGTAGCCGTGGTTCCCTTTGTCATGCACTGATTTGTACAGGCTCTCGCTCAAAATACACCACTGCATGGTGAAGTTCCTGTTGAGGTAAAAGCTGGCCGTCTCATCTACCGACCAACTCATGGAGCAGTGGTCTATAATGATGTTCTGGTGATTACGGCCCCAGATGGCATCATTCTCCACCTTGGCCTCATCGCCTAGCCTGAACCGCAGGTACCGGATAATCACGTTGTCGGCGTCAAGGGTTACGGTTTGGTTACTCAGGCAGATGCCGTCGCCGGGGGCGGTCTGGCCGGCAATGGTGAGGTCGCCGTTTTTGATGGAAAGCGGAGACAGCAGTTTGATGGTACCGCTCACCCTGAACACAATGGTTCTGGCCCCGGAGGCCAACACCGCGCTTCTAAAGCTTCCGGGCCCGGAGTCATTCAGGTTGGTGACTTCTATGACAGTACCGCCCCGACCGCCGGTGGTGAAACGTCCAAACCCTTCGGCCCCGGGAAAAGCCAGCTGCTGCGCAGACGCAATGGGTGAACTCAGCGCCAACAGCATCAGCAGCGACATAAGATGCGGTAGATGTTTTTTCATACTATTCAGTTGGTCTTACCTGGTCTTTCCTTGTTCATCTGTTCTAGCTACTCTTCCAGATTTCTAATCCCTAACAGCTGAATCAAACTGTTCTTTCATTGTAGCTTCAGTTTTTGCTACTCTTCACGCTTTCATCATCCCCCTACCCCCTTCAAAGGAGGACGTGGAATGTGTTGCCTTTTCTTTTGCGTTTAGGGGCTGTTTTTGGAAAAAGAGCCGCTAAACGCAAATGCTGGTTATTTCGCCGCCTGAGGGGTCTGCTTTTCGGCTTTGGGGTCCCAGTCCTGGAAGATGTTCTTCAGGGTGTATTGCTGGGCTTCCTGGGTGGTAAGCTGTTTAGACCACGGCACCCGGTTCTTAGAAGCGGCTCCCGGACCGGTAGAATTGTACTCGGCGTAGAAGGTGGTTTTCTCGGCCTCGGGCTTGCTCCAGTTGTGCCAGCCCTCGGGCCTGATGTGTTTGCCCAGATAAGTGTTAATGAAAACCGTTTTGGCGAAAGGTCTCCAGGGGCGGCCCAGATAGAAAGAATTCTGGGGAGCATCGCCGGTGAGGCGGCAGTTGAGGAACACGAAGCCATAGGGAGCGCCTTCCAACGTGGAGGCCGCCGTGATGTAGTTGCCGCCTTTCTTGCAGAAGATCTCGCAGTTCTCAAACACCGCCGTAGACCACCCGAAGATGAAGTCGGTGGTGCCTTCTATGTAGCAGTTCTGGTAGTACTGGCGGCTCTTCTCGCCGTGTGGGTACAGGGTATCCTGAAAGCCCAGGAACCGACAGTTTCTGAAGATGACCTTGTCACCGTCTACCCGCACGGCCACCGCCTGCCCCACCGGGCCCGCGCTGTTCTCAAAGGTGAGGTTCTCCGCCGTGAAATCATCGCCATAGACAAAGAAACTGGTAGAGCCGGTGGTGCCCATCTCCTCGCCAAACCTGTTCTTCTTAGCGGCATAATCATCATAGGTGAGAATGGTTTTCTTCACGTCCTGGCCCACCAGGCGCACGTTGGTTTTGGTGGGCGGCAGTGTGATTTTCTCTTTGTAGACCCCGTTCTTGATGTAGATGCTGGTCTGGTTCTTCCGGAAATCCGGTACGGCGTTGATGGCTTCCTGCACGGTTCTGAACTGGCCGCTGCCGTCTTTGGCTACCACAAAATCATAGGTCTGCGCGCGCGCCTGCCCCAACAAAAGGCTGAACCACACCAGCAGAAGAAGCGATTTTCTCAATGTCATACCCTCGCTTATTTTGCCGCCTGCGCGGTGCCCATTTCCTCAAATTCCAGCGAAGCCATGATGAACGGCGACACCGCCTTGGGGTCATTGTCACGGCGCTCCTCGTTGATGTAGTACTCATAGCTTCCCGACCGGTACGGCGTGCCGCCCAAACCCGCCACGGCGCACACCTGCGTGATACTGATGGTGCCATCCGGGTTCTGTTTGATCAGGTGGTTAAGCAGGCCAGTATAGCCTTTGCGGGCGTTGTCCAGATATTTTTTTTCTATGTAGCCTTTCTTGGCAGCCTTCACCAGAAAGTACGTGAACATGCTGGAGGCCGAACCTTCCAGGTAATTCCCTTCGCGGCCGCCCTGGTCCACCACTTGCCACCACAGTCCGGTTTTGGGGTCCTGGTACTGGGCAATGGCCCCGGCCATTTTCTGCGTGATCTTCAGGATGTCGTCTCTTCTGGGGTGGTTCTGCGGGAAGAAATCCAGCACATCCACCAAAGCCATGGCGTACCAACCCATGGCGCGGCCCCATACGTTCGGCGAAAGCCCAGTCTGTTTATCGGCCCAGGGTTGTTCGCGTTTTTCGTCCCAGCCATGGTAGAACAGGTTCTTTTCTTTTACATAGGTGTGCTTATCCACCAGCGTGATTTGCAGGGCCACATCGTCATAGTTGGCGGGCTCATGGTAGGTAGCGGCATATTGCGTAAGGAACGGCGAGGCCATGTACAGACCGTCTAGCCACATCTGGTGCGGATAGATTTTCTTGTGCCAGAAACCGCCCTCAGAAGTTCTGGGGTGGGTGCGCATCTGGTCACGCAGTTCGTCTAAAGCGATTTTATATTTCTGCTGACCGGTTTCCTGGTGCAGGAAAATCAGGAACTTGCCGGGGTTCACGCGGTCAATGTTGTAGTCGCTTTTCTTGTAGGTCTTGATCTTGCCGTCCTGGGTAATCATGGTATCGGCGAAGGCCTGGATGTAGGTGAGGTACTTCTGGTCACGGGTGCGTTTCCAGACCCGCTCCAGCGCACTGGCGAAGAGGCCTTGGGTATAGTCCCATTTGGGTTCTTTCCGGAAGTCGATCATCCAGCCCTGCGGACTGCGTTTCATCTCAGAGTCGGCCATCCAGACGGAATAGGGTTTGCCAGCCGGCGAGAGGGCAGCCGTGCTTCCGGCGGGGGTTTGGCCAGAGCGGCAAGCCGAAAACAGCAAGGCCAGCAGGGTGAGAATCAGTGAGGTACGCTTCTTCATAACTTCTTGGGGTAATCGTTTCAAAGTGCACGGCTCCCTCTGGCAGATGAACCATGTTTTCGTTTAGGGGCCGTTTTTCCGAAAAGAGCCGCTAAACGCGCTTCTTCATTTCTTAGGGTTCCAGTGGTCCTGGCCCGCCAGCACCACCTCGGGTTTAGCCAGTTTCTTCGCTTCTTTTTTCTTCAGTTGCTTTGACCAGGCCACCCGCTTCTCGGGCGCAGCCCCGGGGCCGGTAGAGTTGTACTCGGCGTAGAAGGTGGTTTTCTCGGCTTCGGGTTTGCTCCAGTTGTGCCAGCCCTCGGGCCTGATGTGCGCGCCCAAGGTTGAGTTGAGGAAAACCGTCTGCGCGAAAGGCCGCCAGGGCCTGCCCAGGTATACTTTGGGGGCCTCCGGGATTCCGGTCACGGTGCAGTTCAGGAACACAAACCCGTAAGGCTGGCCCTGCGGCGTAGAGGCCGCCGTGATGTACGAGTTCTTTTTGCAGTGAATGGTGCAGTTCTCAAAGAAGGCAGTGGCCGGCCCGAAGATAAAGTCGGTGGTGCCTTCAATGTAGCAGTTCTGGTAGTATTGGCGGCTGTTGTCTACCCCGGCGTACAGGGTGTCCTGGTTGCCCACAATGCGGCAGTTGGTAAACACGCAGCGGTCGGCCTCAACGTGCAGCGCCACGGCCTGCCCCACCGGGCCCGCGCTGTTCTCAAAGGTGAGGTTCTGGGCCCTGAACTCATTGCCCTGCACCAGCACCGTGTAAGACGTGAATGTGTTGATGTTGCCTTTGCCCGAATAATCATCCCAGACAATGATGGTTTTATCGCGGTCTTCGCCAATGAAGGAGACCTTGGTTTTCCAAGACGAAATCACCAGTTTCTCTTTGTAGACCCCGTTCCTGATCTGGATTTCCATGCGCTCACTGGGGAAAGCCGGAATAGCGTCTACCGCCGCCTGGATGGAGGTGTAGTCGCCGCTCCCATCCTGGGCCACCACCAGCTTCTGCTGCTGCGCCTGCGCCAGAAATCCGGCAAGAGACAATACGAGTACTGCTATCCACTTCATGTGCGTCCCTCCTACTTTACCAGGCTGTTCAGATACACTTCTATGTTGGAATACTGCTGGTGCAGCGTGAACGTGGATGCGTCTGCCGCATTGGCCGGGTCAAGTTTATGCGCTTTCTCCCAGGCGTCTGGCATGCCGTCCTGATCCTTATCTGGGGGAGCCTCCGAAGATTTCAGTTGCGGGAAGCCCCCTACATCCTGTGGCGAGTCTATGATGCCGTTCTGCTTTTTGCCGCTTCTGGAGTTTCCGGTCCGCACTTCCTGCACCACCCGCGCATCAACGGCGTCTCGCTTCAAACTGGCGCCCGCATGGGCCAGCACCGCCTCATAGGCCGCTTTGGGTTCCTGCACCTGTATGGTGGCAGCCTGGAAAGGCTGGTTTGCTTTTACCGCCTGCACAGAATCCTGATGGTCTGGCTGCACCCCGCCTGCCCAATTGTCTTTGCTTACCGCGGCAAATCCTTCCACGTAATTTCCCTGCACGTAAAATTTCCCGTAAGGCGCCGATGGGTTCACAATTCTGTTCCGCTTAGATTCTAAGGTAGCCGGACCGGATTTGAAATAATTGTTGACCACGTTGTAACGGCCCTTCTCACCACCGTACATGCTGTTGTGCCCCCAGTTGTAGATTACGTTATTGGTGAAATCCACCAGCTCGTCTGGCTTGTTGGGCACCGATTTTGAACCGCTGAACCGGGGGTTACGGCTGTTGTTGCTCGCAATAAGGTTATGGTGGAAAGAGGCCCCCTGGCCGCCCCAGATACCGCCGTAGCCGTGGTCTCCCTTTTCATGCACGGAGTGGTTCAGAGCTTCAGCAATAATGCTCCACTGCAAGGTGAAGTTCTGGTTATAATAGAAAGAGGCGCACTCATCGGTGGCCCAACTCATGGAGCAGTGGTCTATGATGAGGTTCTTGTTTCCCCGGTTGGCCCCCAAGGCGTCGGCTTGTTGTTTCTGCGCATCGCCCAGCCGGAAGCGGAGGTACCGCAGAATCACGTTATCGGCTTTCACACTTACCTGGTAATTCTTGAGGCAAATGCCGTCACCGGGCGCCGACTGTCCGGCAATGGTGAGGTCTCCGTTGTTGATGTCCAGCGGCGATTGCAGCTCAATGTTCCCAGATACGGCGAAGATAATGATGCGCGGCCCTTTCTTCCGGATGGCCTCGCGCAGACTTCCCGGCCCGCTGTCGTTCAGGTTGGTGACCACCACTACCTGTCCGCCGCGGCCACCGGTGGTGTACTTCCCAAAGCCTTCGGCCCCGGGAAACGCCAGCGCCTGCGGGTTGCCGGTAGAAGCTTGCCCGGTGGAGCCGGCGGTGGATGGGGTCACGTTCTGGGCGCACCCGGTGAGACTGATCATCTGGAAAGCGATTCCCAACAGGGGAAGCTTGGGGAAACGGTGCAAAATGTTCATCATCTGTACTCTGGTAAATTGAGGGAGGCCCTTCTGCTGCTTATCTTCCCTTGCCTCCGGTTGTGTTTCTGCTGCCCTTTAACTTAGTGGCGGGGCAGGTATGACTCCTGTTTAGGGGCTCTTTTTCGAAAAACGGCCTCTAAACGGAAACATATCCTAAAGCTTAATCGCGCTTGGCGCCGGGTTCTATTTGGAGAGCTTCACCTGTACCGGATTAGCCAGCTCCTCCGCTACTCTATTCAGGTATTGGTGGAATTCGGCCTCGGTTTTGATGCCGTTGGGCTCCAGTTCCCAGGCCGCCAGAAAGTAATATTCGGCCTGGCCGTTGGCTGGTTTGAGCTGCACCACATGGTTCAACGGGTCTTCGGTGATTTCCAGGAGGTCCTGGGATTTGAACAGCACGGCAATACCCACATTGTCTGGCGGGTTGTTCAGTGTCTGCGGGCCGTACGTGGCAATGTAGCCGTACCGTTTGCCTGCTTCCCCTTTAGAAGTCACCAGTTTGGCGGCTTTGTCTTTGATGAGGCCCGTGCTGATGTTCTGCGGCTGTCCGTTCTCCAGGCGCATCTGGTGGCGGGTAAGTCTGGTGCCCGCATGGATGCTGAGCTGCGAGTGCACGTTCAGTTTGAGGCCCGCCATCTGCCACCCGTAATAGTCTGTGAGGATAGACGAATACACATCTCCGTTCTGGGTGATTTTGCTGTAAGTGCTGTCGGTTTTCTCCACGCGCACGGCCTTTCCGTTGTCAAACATAGCCAGGGAACCTACCCCCAGAGCTTTACCCACCTTGAGGATGTCCATGCCCCAGGGCTGTTGGTTGTGGTAAGAATCATAACCATCCAGCCCCACCTGTTGCAGCACCATGGCATTGGTTTTCTTCCCGAACACGTCTACCCCATTGCGCCAGTCCAGGTAAAAGCGGTAGCCCACTTTGTCCGATTCCCAACCCGGCCCCTCGTAGCGCAGGTAATAGGAATGGTCGGTGAGCTCAGAGGGCACGCGCAGGGAATCAATGTTCTGGAAGGTGCCGCCAATGTATTTCCGGTTTTCCCAGCGGCCACCCACCTTTTTGGAAAGCTCGGCTTGGGTGCGTTTGGGGTAGGTGCGCTTGTTGGTCCCGTTCTCGTTGAACCTGACGGTAAGATTGCGGGTCTCGCCGGCCTTCAGGTTGTCCAGCACCAACGCGATGCCTGTGTTGAAGGTGTCTTTGGCATTGTACTGGCTGGGCACCTCAGCGGTACCGTCATACACGGCAAAAGCTTGTCCATTGAACCTGCGGTGACTCTTTTGCAGATCGGCCTCATTGATCAGCACGAACACGCTTTCGCGTTCACGGTTGAGGGGATTGGTTACTTGTACAGTAAAGGATTGGGGGAATTCAGGGGATGAACCTGCCTGCGGACTTTGGCTGGTGGCACAGCCCAGGCTCTGCAGCAGCAGGAATGCGAACACTCCGTTCATCCATTTCTTTACGTGACTCGTCATAGTCTATTCTGGTGCTAAGTGAAATCTGCCGGGGCAGAAGTAAATTCAGATGCTGTTTAGGGGCTTTTTTTGGAAAAACAGGCGCTAAACGGCTTTCAAATTCATGTTCTCAGGTTCTTTCTCTGTAAGCGTAGAGGTATGATCAGATGTTATTCTAACCATACCTCCACCCTCTTACTTCCTATACAAAACTCAATTTAGTGATCTACAGCGCCCATCTTGGGTCACCTATAGCAGTTCCTCCAATTCCGGCGGTTCTCAGCTCTGAACCGGTAGGCAGGGTAAAGTCTGTGGTAGCAGCCGTCCAGCCAAGGTCAATGGTTTTGTTGTTGGATTGGGTCACCACAGATGAGAATATCAATGGTGCCAATGGTGAACCACTTTCTATTTTGAAATAGTTATTACTTTTAAATTCAAGGTTTGAGCCCACCCCAGCCCTGATAGCATTTGGACCAACGGTTTGTCCGGGTTTAGGAGCATTAGCGACGATGCTGTTTTGCATGGTAAAATTCACCACAATAGAAGCAGTTGCGTCAAAAATGATGTTGTCTCTTCCGCCAGAGCCAAAGTTGTTCAATGTCACCCTATCCACGAAAAAAGTGGGCCGGTTGGATGGGGTAAAAGCAGTGGCATAGCTAATGAACCCTCTCCCCGCTTCATTAAAAGTAGAATTCGTTACATCTAATCTGTTTAACTCCAACTTGTCCAGCATAAAGGTCTGGTAGTTAGAGATCACATTTTTAGATACTATACATTGATCAATTTTAATAAAATCAATTTTCTGAGTACCGGCCTCCACTACCCTGTTCCCTCTCATGAAAGTGCTCTTCAAGTCATGCACAATGCAGTTCTCTACCGTAATAGAAGATAATGTACCAGGTGTAGCATCAATATTAATGAAGTAGTCTCCGGTTGCTTCACCTAACTTATTTTTCCCATCAAATTCTATTCCATTGATGCGTATTCCAGCCCCTGCTCCTTTTAGCGTGATTTCCTTGAAATGCACTTTCGTGTCACGAGGGTTTCCTGAAACTGAGCGAAGGGTGATATACTTTCCTGCTATCAAAATATTGGAAGTAGAAGCATCATACACTCCAGGTTCCAATCCAATCACATCACCAGGGGCTGCACTGGCAGCGGCAGCTACCAGATCACTTCCCGCAGCTAAGGTATATGTGAAAATACTAGGCTCTGTGGTGGTGAAGGAAGTGACACCTTTGCTTACACTGCCAGCAAATATTTCAGCGGTGTAGGCAGTAGAAGCCGTTAAACTGGTGAGCTTAATTTCTCTAGCGGCTACTTGCTCTGGTGTTAGCATCACCTCCGTTGGCGTGCCACCTGCGGGTGTAACTACTATTTTTGTCAATCCCGGAGATTCCCTCCACCTGAGAATTGCCGTCTTGTCCTTGATTTCTGTGTTAACTACAGGGGAAAATATCTGCTCCCCCCTGATTCTGAACCTAGAACTCACCAACCACTTTGATTCTGGGGAATTACCTTTGGCATTGGTTTTTACCCTGGCAAAGAAATATTCTTTTATTGGCAGCTGGGCATCTGTGAACGTGATAGCAGCCGTATCTGTCTGTCCCGTTAAGATAACTGGTGTCTGAAACAGAGTATCTTTTGCTACTTCCACAGTATAGGTGGTAGTGGCTGCCTCTGTGTTCAAAGAAGCTTTCCAGTATAATTCTACACTTGTTTCACCACTGGAAGCCCCTATCTCTCCGGCAGGCATGAACATGCGAGAGAGTTCCATCTGCTCCTCCTCATCTGATTCGCAAGAAATTACTCCTAACAAGCCTATGACAAAAGCAGGGAACAACCACTTGCTAATTTTATTATTAAGACTCTTCATATCTTCTGTATCTGGTTAGAGGATGTGTTAATATCCGTAGTCTTGGGATAATCTGTAGTTTTGGCTTATCACTCCTGAGAAAATAGGGAATACTTCAGAATGGTTTGGCTTGAAGTGGCTTGCAAAACCAGAGTTAGGTCCAGTGATCTGAGCCGCAGTTACAGCCTTTCTCCAATTGAGTGATCTATACCCTGCGGGGGCTGTAGCTGGTTCTTTGGTGTACATTACTTGTGCAATGGACCCACCGTATTGATCTGTTGAAGCTGTTCCTCCAAATAAATCAAAATTGGCGGCTTCCTGCTGTGCGGTGACACTGGATCCAAGCAGCGCATTGGTCTTGTAGTAGATAACAGCTGGAACATTTGCATAACGACCAGTTCCATTCATCATGGCTGTCATTTTCTCGCGGGTTTCAAGAATCTTTGCTTCTAGAAGGTTCCACCTGATCAAATCATACTTTCTAATGCCCTCACCACCAAACTCTAGGTATCTTTCATTGACAATCGCTCTGAAAAAACCAGTCTTGTCTGTAGGGGTAACGCCCATTCTTGCCTCCGTTTCATAAGCATCAAAATAGGCTCTTTTGCGCACCTCTTCAAAGGCGGCTATTGCCTGAGCGGTAGGTCCACTTAGCTCGTTCTCGGCTTCCGCGAACATCAACAGTACATCTGCATATCGTATCAAAGGCCAATTGATTCCCAAAGTCTGATTAGCCCCTGAGATAGCGGTCCAGTATTTCCTAAATTTACCCTCTCTCATTTGCAGAGGAGTAGTAAGCACTTTATTATCTGTGCCATCTACCTGAAGATAGGCTAAGGTTACATCTCTCCTGGAGTCTCCTATGGAATCAAAGGCATAGAAGTAAGTAGGTACTGCCGTGGTTAGGCCATTGGCGCGTCCATATTTACTGGCCCCGTCAATTCTTGGTCCGTTGCCAAAACCTAGTTTGGTATCTGTTCTGGAGTTGCCGCCAAATGCGCCTACCTGCCAAATGTGTTCCTTGGTTACATCTGACACCCCGTTTCCATGGAGACTACGGAAAACATTTTCGTACTTAGGATTAAGCCCATTCTCTTTTCTCTGGATAATATCCGCCGTCTCATTTCTGGCAATGGTGTAATACCCCTGATAATCCGGCAAACGCTCCATTCTTCTGCTTTCTCTTCTGAGAGCATATCCTCCTCTAGCTAAAGCAATTCTAGCCCTTAGTGCTTTTACGGCTGCCTTAGTTACCCTTGTGGTAGGGTCACCGGACTCACTTTGCCATGGTACAAGTTCAGAGGCTATTCTTAAATCCTCTAACAGTTTATCATAGATTTCATCTTGATTGGTCTTAGGCAGATACAGATCCTTTACATCTGCTGAAGGTTCAAAATGGGCAGGAACATCTCCCCAGTTCCTGATCAGCTCATGGTAAAACTGGGCTCTAAGGGTTAAAGCTTCACCATGTAACTTTCTCATTAATGCCTGTTCGGCGGCCGTGCCACTGGTGTATAGATCAGAAGCCGGAATGTACTTTATGCAAATGTTTGCACGCTCTATGCCTCTGTACAATTGTAAGAAAGGGCCTTCCAAGTCTGGGTATTTAGGGCTTACTTCAAAATGGGCAATACCCGTGCGCTGCTCAGCATTCCAGTCACCTGTCACAATAAAATCATCTGCTGCATTAGGGAATAAAGTAGAGATGCGGCTGCCATATCCGTTATCTCCACTTAATTGGTTGTATACTCCGGCAATAGCCCCTTCAGCATAAGTAGTACTGCTAAAAACAGTGGTTTGCGCCAAGGTAGAGGGGTTCTCAATCTCTAAATAATCTTCGCAGGATGATACGGTTACCGAACCACCCAAAAACAAGGCTAATGCGTAGGCTTTATAAATATTTCTTTTCATTGTAGTAAAAGCTTGATTAGAAGGTGATGTTTACTCCGCCTAAGATGTACTTGGAGCGAGGATATGCAGCATAGTCTACACCAGGGGTTAAAGGAGTTGACCTTCTGGTATTCGCTTCCGGATCATATCCATCATAACCGGTGATGGTAATCAGATTATTTGTAGTGGCATAGACTCTAAACTTAGAGACTACCTTCAGCCTCCGCACAAGATGTTCTGGTAGAGAATACCCCAAGGTGATGTTACTAATGCGCAGGAAAGAGCCATCTTCAATGGCAAAAGAATGCAGGAAGTAATTTCCCAGCGAAGGAACCCAATATTTGGCGTTGGTATTTAGGGCTCTTAATTCATTAGGTGTGTTAACCAGTTCACCGTTTGCATCTGCCCATCTGAACCTATCTTTCATGAACGCGAGCAGGTTGTTGTCCCGTTGCGTGTATTGGGTAGTAAACTCCATTTTATTGGCGTTGTACACCTTATTCCCTACAGAGAAGTTCATAAAGACGCTCAAGTCAAATCCCTTATAGGCAAACTGTTGATTAAATCCTCCAATGAACTTTGGCTGAGCATTTCCTAAGATGGTTTTGTCGTTTGCGGTGATCATCGGATTTCCGTCATCCGTTAAATCCTTCAGTTTAAGATCTCCGGGCCTTGGGGCTCTGTTGCCTAAAGCAACTCTGCTGGAGTTTGCCACTCCTTCTTTTAAGACATAATTTCCATCTGTATCAAAAACAAAAGTATTGGTAGCTGCATCTATCAAGAAGTCATCTACGGCATAGAAACCATCAGACTCGTACCCATAGAAATTACCAATAGGCTGCCCCACTTGGACATTAAAATCCTCAAGATCATTTACCCACCCAGATTGGTAGAGCTCGCTTTGTTTAGGATTCCCAGATGGATCCAAACCTAAACTAACTACTTTGTTTTTATTGAAGGCAATGTTGAAACTAGCGTTCCACATGAAGTCACCTTTATCTATTACAACGCCATTCAGCTGCAGTTCTACACCTTTGTTTTCTGTCTTACCCACATTCTGCATTTGAAATTCATACCCGCTGGTTTGTGGTATTCTGGCTCTGAACAACAGATCTTCAGTGGAGTTTTGATAAAAGTCAACCGAGGCACTTAATCTGTTCTTGAAGAAAGAAGCGTCTACTCCAAAATTGCGAGAAATGGTTGTTTCCCATTTCAAGAAAGCATTGGCCAATTCGTCAGATGCAAAACCAGGGGTTACCGCTTCTCCGAATGCATAACCGTTTGTGGCTGTTGCAGTAAAAATGGTTTTGAAAAGATCTTGCCCTATCCTGTTGTTTCCAACTGCCCCATAACTGAAGCGCACTTTCAAGTCACTCAGCCAATCTTGTGCACTTTGCATAAAGGGTTCTTCTATGGCCCGCCACATCAATGAAGCAGAAGGAAATGTCCCATGCTGCAAGCCCTTTGCGAACAAAGAAGAACCATCCCGTCTGATATTGAAATTTGCGAAATACTTCCCTCTGTAGTTATATCCTACTCTCCCAAAAAAGGAAAGTAATCTGTTGCCTGACTCTGCCGTACTGGGAGCATCTTGTTGAAGACCATCTGGTGCTTTAGCCTGCCCAATACTTGCAAACGCCTGTTTGGGAGTTATATCAACGGGCAACCATTTAACTCTCATATTCCTAGAGTTACCTGTGGTTTGCACTACTTCATGACCAGCTAACAAATCAAAATTGTGGTCTTCCCCTAATTTATACTTATAGGTGAGCGTGTTGGAGTTAGTCAAGGTATATCCCTCTGACTCAAATAGATCTACAACCGGCTGTGCATTGTTATCACGTGCCAACCCGGTCACTGTGCCATTAAAGGTATTGGTTGTTCTAGACACTGCGTTTATTCCTAATACACTTCTAAAAGTCAGATTTTTAAGAAGCTCAAGACTAAACCAACCGTTCACAATGATGTCATTCCTATAATCATTTTTTATTTCATTATTTGCCAACAGCACAGGACTCGTCAAATTGGTCGCAGTAAAATAAGCGGGGTCAAATTCATCAACCTCACTCTCAAACCCAGGGGCAATAAATGGTCTAAACCTTACTGCGTTTCTTAGTCTGTTTGAAGATTGTGATTGCGTGCTTGAGGTACCTACTCCATCTATGCGTTGACGGCTATAGCGGGTTGTGAGCCCTACTCTGAACTTATCATTAACTTTGTGATCAAATTTGAAGGAAGCAAGGGTACGGGTAAAACCGGAATTCAACATAATTCCTTCCTCATCGGCATGATTAAGGGTAAAATTGAACGTTGTCTCTTTAGATCCTCCGGTCACACCAAGTACATGGGTCTGGCTAAACGCATCTCTCCCAAAAACCTTTTCCTGCCAATCTGCCTCTGACATACTTCTATAAATATCCAGATCCTCCCATCTACCGTATCTATCCCGAAAAGAGGCGCGGGTTTCATCATTTGCATTGCTGTATAGATTGTATGACTCATATTGATACTGCACAAAGTCATAAGGATTCAATACATCCAATTTATTTACAATGCTCCTCGTTCCGGCATAGCCGTTATAGGTTACCTGAGTTTTCTGTTCTACACCACCTTTTGTTGTAATAATCACCACTCCATTAGCCCCTCTCGCTCCATAAATAGAAGTAGAAGCTGCATCTTTCAATACATCAATAGATTGTATTTCTTGTGGAGAGATGATAGAAAGTGCATTCTCCATTTGAATACCATCAACTATATAAAGCGGGGAATTATCTTGGCTAATTGAGCCCCCACCCCGCACCCTAATCTGTATATCAGCTCCTGGACGGCCCTCGGTTGTAGTTACCTGCACTCCAGCCAATCTACCGGCCAATGCTTCAGCTGCTGTACTTACAGGAATATCCTGTAGATCTTTTGAGGTAACTGAAGCCACAGACCCAGTAAGTTCTTTTCTGGGAACAGTTCCATATCCAATCACTACCACCTCATCTATTGCCTTTGCATCAGACGCCAACGCCGCATTCATTGTGGTTCTCCCGTTCAGCGGCACCTCCTTAGACAGGAAGCCAATGTATGAGAACACCAGCGTTCCGGCCCCATTAGGCACATTGAGGGTGAAATTACCGTCCACGTCTGTCGCGCTGGCGGTAGTAGTTCCTTTCAGGAGAACGGTTACACCCGGCAGGCTTTCTCCCTTTTCATCAGTTACTCTCCCCTTCACGGTCACAGACTGAGCAGCGGCACCTATCGCCGCAATGAAAACAATGGGAAGAACGAGCAGGCACCGTATCTTCTTTAGTAAAGCTTGTCGCATAGGTAACATTTAAGAGTTTGTTAATTGGTGAGGAAACGATAGTAGGCTTAGCAGTGTGCACTAGAAATGCGCAACCGATTGCATATTTAACATTATTTGAAATCAATCACAAAAAAATACCTCATTTTTTTAACACATTTGTAATACAAGTTTCTTTAAAGCCCATCCTTTGATAAATCAGCATTATAAAGACTACCATTAAACAGAAGTTCATTCATGCATGATGAAGATTTTTCTACCCAACTACGACCCAACCTGTTGATAAATTTGTAATTTGCGCAAACGATTACACCTATTACCCGCAACACCACCACTATGAACCATACCACCAGACACGCCATTCACCCTACAGACGCAAAAAGCTATGACACCCAGAAACTGCGCGAAGCTTTCTTAATTGAGAGCCTGTTCAAGGCAGATGCCGTTGAAGTAGTGTATACTTTATATGACCGCTTGATTGTGGGAGGCGTTCACCCAGTTACACGCCCAGTGGCGTTAGATACCTTCCCCACCCTGCGCTCTGAATTTTTCCTGGAGCGCCGTGAACTAGGCATTATCAATGTTTCTTCAGAGAGCACCGTCACGGTAGACGGCAAGGAATTCACCTTGAAAACCAAAGAAGCTTTATACATTGGCAAAGGAGTAAGAGAAGTGATCTTCCACCCGGCTCCAAACGGGGCGGACACCAGATTCTATTTCAACTCTGCTCCCGCCCACCACGCGTATCCTACCAAAAAAGTAACCTTAGAAGAAGCCGAAACGGTAGAAACAGGAGCCTTGGAGAACTCCAACCACAGAACAATCAGAAAAGTATTGATCAACTCGGTGGTAGATACCTGCCAGTTGCAGATGGGCGTGACCGAACTGAAGACCGGCAGTGTCTGGAATACCATGCCCGCTCACACCCATGACCGAAGAATGGAGGCCTATTTCTATTTTGAGCTCCCGGAAGACCAAATGGTCTGCCACTTTATGGGTGAACCGCAGGAAACCCGCCACTTGTGGGTAAAAAATCAGCAAGCGGTGATTTCCCCCCCTTGGTCTATCCACTCCGGGGCCGGAACCTCCAATTATACCTTCATTTGGGGAATGGCCGGCGAAAACCTGGATTACAATGACATGGACAAATTCCCCATCACTGACCTTAAGTAAGCTTCATGAAAGAACTGTTTGATTTAACGGGTAATGTTGCGTTAGTAACTGGGGCCACCCATGGTTTGGGCATGGCCATGGCTACGGCCCTGGCAAAAGCGGGCGCTACCCTGGTGGTGAACGGCAATACCCCGGCAAAAATGGAGCGTGCCCTGGAGCTGTACCGGCAAAATGGCATTGAGGCCAAAGGCTATCTATTTGACGTCACTGATGAAGCTGCCGCCCAGGAAAATATTGAGCGCATTGAACAGGAAGTAGGCCCAATTGCCATTCTGGTGAACAATGCGGGCATGATCAAACGCATTCCGGCCCTGGAAATGGAAGTAGCCGATTTCAGGAAAGTGCTGGACGTAGATCTTACCGGTCCGTTCATCATGTCAAAGCAAGTGGGCAAACACATGGTGCAAAGGCAAGCCGGCAAAATCATCAATATCTGTTCTATGATGAGCGAATTGGGCCGCGACACGGTTTCTGCCTATGCGGCGGCCAAAGGAGGTCTGAAAATGCTCACCCGTAACCTGGCAACCGAGTGGGCCAGGTATAACATCCAGGTCAACGGCATAGGGCCGGGTTATTTTGCCACCGACCAGACGGCTCCCATACGCGTAGATGGCCACCCCTTCAATGAGTTCATCATTCACCGCACCCCCGCCGGGCGTTGGGGTGACCCGGAGGATTTGGCAGGGGCCACCATTTTTCTGGCCAGCCGCGCCAGTGACTTTGTCAATGGGCAAATTCTTTACGTAGATGGTGGCATCCTGGCCACCATTGGCAAGCCCAGCAACGAGCGGTAAGAACACAGCGACGGAATAATTGTTTTAGGAGTGACCACCCTCCACACACGGTGACCATTCACATACTATGGGAAGTAAACCAAAGGTGACCATTCACCACATTGCTGAGAAACTCAACATAACGGCCTCCACCGTTTCCCGGGCCCTGAACGACAACCCCAGAATAAGCGAGGCTACCAAAAAAGCGGTGATCAAAGCTGCCAAGCAGTTGAACTATCAGCCTAACAACATTGCGGCGGCCTTGCGGAACGGCAAGAGCCACCTCATTGGCATTATCATCCCTACCGCCGACCGGTCGTTCTTCGCCTCCGTGGTGCGCGGCATAGAGGAAATTGCGAATAGAGTGAACTACAAGGTGATCATTTCGCAGTCTTATGACAACTATGAGAAGGAAGTACAGACGGTGGACGCGCTGCTGAGTGCTCGGGTAGACGGTATCATTGTCTCCATTGGGAAGAACACCGAGAACTTTGATCACTTCAAACGGGCCCAGGAGAAAGGGATTCCGCTGGTATTGTTTGACCGCACCACAGATGAACTGGAAGTCAGTCAGGTGATGATTGATGATTATCTGGGGGCCTACAAAGTAGTGGAGCACCTGATCCAGCAAGGGTGCCGGCGCATCGCCCATTTCACCAGCCCCAAAAAAGTAAGCATTTTCAAGGAGCGGCTGAGAGGCTACATGGATGCCCTGCGGGATTATGAGGTGCCGTTTTACGAGGAGTTGGTGGTAAAAAGCAATCTCCAGCTGGAAGACGGCCGCAGCAGCATGGAACAACTGCTGGAGCTGCCCCAATGGCCAGACGCCGTTTTCTCCGCGAGTGATTACGGAGCCATGGGCGCGTTGCAGGTGCTGAAGGAAAGAGGCATCAAAGCTCCCCAGGAAGTGGCCTTGGCCGGTTTCGGGAATGAGCCGTTCACTTCCTTCTCAGACCCCGCCCTCACCACGGTAGACCAGTTCAGCTTAACCATGGGCCGCATCACCGCCGAGCTTTTCTTTGAGAGTTTCAAGACAGAACCAGACAAAAAACTGGTTCCGCAAAAGACGGTGCTCAAACCGGAGCTGATCATTAGAGGATCCTCGCTGAAGACTGAGGCACTGAAGAAAGACCGGGAAGACTCCTCTGTTTAGCGTGCCCTGAGAAGCAAGAAACCCGCTTACGAATGGAATGCGTTTAGCGGCTCTTTTTTCAAAAACAGCGCTAAACTGGAAGTGACAGCTATAGAAGAGACGGGCAGCCATTGGGTTACCCACATAACAGAATTGTGCGAGAAGGACTCTTCTCTAATTTTAACAAGAAGCGTATGCAGCCATTGAACAGAACTACCGCGCAGATTACTCAAACCCGGCCCACCAAAGTGGTGCAGTTTGGCGAAGGGAATTTCCTGCGCGGCTTTGTGGATTGGATCATTGACATCCTGAACGAAAAGACTGACTTTAACGGGGCGGTCACCGTTATTCAGCCCCAGAACAAAGACAAATACAAACTCCTGAACCAGCAAGACGGCCTGTTCCATGTGCTGCTGGAAGGGATTCAGGAGGGCCGCAACATGCAGGAGACCAGGCTCATCAGCTGCGTAAGCCACGCGTTAAGCCCCTATACCAGTTATCACGAGTATCTGGCCCTGGGCGAAAACCCTGATCTGGAGTTCATTTTCTCCAACACTACTGAAGCCGGCATCGCCTTTGAACCCTCAGATGTCACGCCAGACACCACCCCGGTTTCTTTCCCCGGCAAACTAACCGCCCTGCTTTACCGCCGCTTCACCCATTTCAAGGGCGCAAAAGACAAAGCCCTCACCATTATTCCCTGTGAACTGATTGAGAAAAACGGCGAAAAACTCCGCGACATCGTGCTCCAGTACGCGTCGCTCTGGAACCTGCCCGCCCCCTTTGCCGACTGGATAGAGCAGGACACCATTTTCTGCAATACCCTGGTAGACCGCATTGTACCGGGCTTCCCGCATGACACCTATGCCCATATTCAGCAGGAGCTGGGGTTTGAAGACAAGCTGCTGGTAAAAGCCGAACCCTTCCACTTACTGGTGATTGAGGCCCCGGCGTCGGTGGCCAAAGCGTTTCCAGCGGCACAGACAGGGTTGCAGGTGAAATTTGTGGAAGATCTTACCCCTTACCGGACCAGTAAAGTACGGATTCTGAACGGAGCGCACACCACCTTGGTGCCCGTGGCTTACCTACAGGGGCTGCGCACCGTGCGGGAGGCGGTGGAAGATGAGAAGACTGGCCAGTTCATCAGGGAAGCCATTCTGGAGGAAATCATCCCCACCCTTGACCTACCTGGCCAGGAGTTAACCCAGTTTGCCCAAGATGTGATAGACCGTTTCCGGAACCCCTTCATCCGCCACGAGCTGCTGTCCATTGCGCTTAACTCGGTCTCTAAATACAAGGTGCGGGTGTTGCCTTCGGTGCTGGAGTACCACGCCAGGAATGGCCGGCTGCCCCAACGTCTGCTCCACGCGCTGGCGGCTCTTATTTTATTCTACAGAGGCGAGTACAACGGCGAGCAGATTCCGCTGAACGATACCCCTGAAGTCCTGGCTTTCTTCCAGACCGCCTGGCAAAAAAGCTCCGTGGCAGAAACGGTGCAAGCCGTTCTGGCTAACCAGGAGTTCTGGGAGCAGGACCTTACGCAGGTGCCTAATTTGGAAGCCACTGTAGCACAGCAACTGACCCTCCTGCTGGAGCAGGAACAGGTACGGGCCTCTTAGGTGGTCCATAAATCAATACAATCTGATCAAAAACAGAGCAATGCATGGTGCATGGCGCTTGTTTTTGACCTATTTTCACAAAATCGGCCGCTAAACGCAAAAGTGGGTTTGTCCTGCTTCTTGGGCTTTTCGGTGTATTTCCATTAAACATTACCCTTACGTCCATGTCCTTTTTAGACGATAATTTCTTACTCCAGACCAAGACGGCCCAAACGTTATACCATGAGCATGCCAAGCACATGCCCATCATTGACTACCACTGCCACCTGAACCCGGAGGACATTGCCAACGACAGAAAATTCAACAACCTCACCCAGATCTGGCTAGAGGGCGACCATTATAAGTGGCGCGCCATGCGCACCAACGGCATTCCGGAACGCTTCTGCACCGGCGACGCCGATGACTATGAGAAGTTTGAGAAGTGGGCCCAGACCGTGCCCTACACCATGCGCAACCCACTGTACCACTGGACCCACATGGAGCTCAAGAGTCCCTTCGGGATTGAGAAAGTCCTGAAACCGGAGAGTGCCCGTGAGATCTATGAAGCCGCCACCGCCCAACTGCAAACTCCGGAGTTCAGCGTACGTGGCATCCTGAAGAAAATGAACGTGGTCACCATCTGCACCACCGACGACCCCACCGACAGCCTGGAGCATCACCAAAGAATCGCCGCAGATGATTTCGGGATCAAGGTGTTGCCTACTTTCCGGCCAGACAAAGCCATGGCCATTGAAGACGCCGGGTTCCTGGCTTATCTGCAAAAACTGGAAGCCGCCTCCGGGGTGTCCATCAGCAAGTACCAGCACTTACTGGATGCCTTACAACAGCGCCATGACTTCTTCCATGCCCAGGGCGGCCGCCTCTCTGACCACGGCCTGGAAACCATGTACGCCGAAGAATACACTGATCAGGAAATTGCCCAGATCTTTGAGAAAGCCTTGCAGCAACAGGCCCTCACCCAACAGGAGGTGCTTAAGTTTAAATCTGCCATGCTGGTGGAACTGGCGCTCATGGACCACGCCAAAGGCTGGACCCAGCAGTTCCACCTGGGTGCGTTACGCAACAACAGCACCCGCATGATGCGTGAGTTGGGCCCAGATACCGGTTTTGACTCCATCGGGGATTTTGATGTGGCGCGCCCTCTCTCCAGATTCATGGACAAACTGGACAACTCAGACCAATTGGCCAAAACCATTCTGTACAATCTGAACCCCAGCCAGAACGAGCTGTACGCCACCATGATCGGTAATTTCAATGACGGCAGCACCCCGGGCAAAATCCAGTACGGATCGGCTTGGTGGTTCCTGGACCAAAAGGACGGCATGGAGCGCCAGATGAACGCCTTGTCTAACATGGGCCTCCTGAGCCGCTTCGTGGGCATGCTCACCGACTCCAGAAGCTTCCTCTCCTATCCGCGGCACGAATACTTCAGAAGAATTCTGTGCAACATGCTGGGCAACGACGTGGAGAACGGCGAGCTACCGGCCTCTGAGCTGGCCTGGATTGGGCAAATGGTGGAAAACATCTGCTACCACAACGCCAAGAACTTCTTCAACTTCTAAGCCATGGGAAAAGTACTTTCGTTTGGAGAACTCCTGTTGAGAATCTGCCCAGATGGGGAGGGCGAATGGTTAGGCCAAAACAAATTGCCGTTCTACGTGGGCGGCGCCGAACTGAACGTAGCCACCGCCTTAGCTCTCTGGGGAGTGCCCTCGGCATATCTCACAGCGTTACCGGAAAACTTTCTCTCTGAGCAGCTATTGGAGTACCTGCAGGAACTCCAGATAGATATAAGCCCGGTGGTGATACAAGGCGAGCGGATTGGTCTTTATTATCTCCCCAAAGGAAAAGACCTCAAAAACGCCGGCGTTATCTATGACCGCAAAGGCTCGGCCTACGCAGATCTCACCCCTGGCAGCATTGACTGGGATGCTGTTTTTGAAGGCGTAAGCTGGTTCCATTTCAGCGCCATCTGCCCCGCCCTGAATCAAAGCGTTGCCGATGTCTGCGCCGAAGCCCTGCAAGCGGCCGCTGACCGTAACATCTTTGTCTCCTTAGATCTGAATTACCGCGCCAAACTTTGGAAATACGGTAAAGAACCACTTGACATAATGCCAACGTTGGCATTATCTTGTGATCTGATCATGGGCAACGTGTGGGCTGCGAATAAAATGCTGGGGATGCCGTTACAGGAAGACCTGGTGCAGGACATAGACAAAGACAATCTGCTGCAACATGCCACCCTCACCTCTGAGGCTATCTTAAAGGAGTTCCCCAGATGCAAGATGGTGGCCAATACTTTCCGTTTTGACCACGGGCCGCAGGGAATCCGCTATTTCACCACTCTTTACGCCCAGGGTGAACTGCATGTCTCGCAGGAATATGTGGTGGATACCATCCTAGATAAAGTAGGCAGCGGAGACTGTTTCATGGCCGGACTTATCTACGGCTTGTATCACCAGCGGGCACCTCAGGAAACCCTTGAATTCGCGACTGCGGCTGCCTTCAAAAAATTGTTCATTGAAAGTGACGCTACTACCAGCACGGTAGCTGAAATAGAGGAAACCATAAAAGCCTATGCCAACTAAAGAAACCGCCTTGCAGGCCATCCTGGACCAAGGTCTGTTGCCCCTGTTCTTCCACCAAGACCCTGAACTGAGCCTGGAGGTGATCAAGGTGCTATACAACGCAGGCATCAGAACACTGGAGTACACCAACCGCGGTGCCGCCGCATTGGAGAACTTCACTTTTCTGAAAGCTGAGCTGAAGTCATACGAAGACCTGCAACTGGGTATTGGTACCATCAAAACAGTGCAGCAGGCCAATGACTTCCTCAAAGCCGGAGCCGATTACATTGTGGCGCCCATTGTGGACCCGCAAGTGGGCCATGTGGTGCATGAGGCGGGCTTGCTCTGGATTCCGGGCTGCTTTACCCCCACAGAGATTCATGTGGCGCAAACGGCAAAGGCGGCCTTGATCAAGATCTTCCCGGCCAACATTGTAGGTCCGGCGTTTGTGTCTTCCATCAAAGAGCTCTTCCCGGGCCAGCTGTTCATACCTACCGGAGGCGTGGAAATGGAGGCCGAAAACATCAGGACCTGGTTTAAGGCCGGCGTGTGTGCCGTGGGCATGGGCAGCAAGCTCATCAGCAAAGAAGTATTGGCCCAGCGCCAGCTAGATCACCTGTTTGCCCAGACCCAGGAAGCGATTAGGCTGGTGCAAACTTCCCGAACCTAGAACCTATCCACTACCAAACGAACAAACATATGTCCTCAACAAAACAAACAACACCCGCGGAGACAATCCAGGGAAAGATTGGCGGCTACCGGTGGACCATCTGCGGCCTTCTCTTTTTCGCGACCACGGTGAATTACCTGGACAGACAGGTACTGAGCCTTTTGCAGCCCATGTTGGCCGAGAAGTTTGGCTGGTCAAATACAGATTACGCGAATATTGCCGCCGTTTTCCAGTTTACCTACGCTATTTCCATGTTGTTTGCCGGCCGTATCATAGACCGGTTGGGGACTAAATGGGGCTACGCCTGGGCTTTGATCATCTGGTCTTTGGCCGCCATCTTACACGCCTACGCAGAACCATTGGGCAGGGCGGTGAGCCCGGTCTTCACGGCAGTGGGGTTTGCGGCCATTCCCGTCTCAGTGCTGGGGTTTATGGTGGCGCGGGCATTTCTGGGCTTTGGGGAATCCGGTAACTTTCCGGCGGCCATCAAGGCAACGGCAGAATATTTTCCTAAAAAAGAACGCTCCCTGGCCACAGGTATCTTCAATTCTGGCTCCAATGTGGGGGCTATTCTGGCTCCTATCACCGTGCCTTGGATTGCCTCTCACCTAGGCTGGGAATACACTTTCTTTATTATTGGGGCCATTGGTTTCCTGTGGCTCGTCTTCTGGTTTTACTACTATGAAACCCCAGACAGGCAGAAAAGACTCACCTCCTCAGAAAGGGCGTACATCAGCAGTGACAGCGAGCCAGTCTTGGAACCCGATTCTCCCGCATCGGCGGAGAAGGTTTCCTGGTTTAAGCTGCTGGGCTTCAAACAAACCTGGGCCTTCGCTTTCGGGAAGCTGATGACCGACGGGGTTTGGTGGTTCTTCCTGTTCTGGTTACCGGCTTACCTGAAAGTTCAGTACGGCCTCACGGGCACAGAAGTGATGCTCCCACTGGCGGCGCTGTACAGCATGACCATGATTGGCAGTATTGGCGGCGGCTGGTTCCCGGTGTACTTCATTAACAAGGGCTACAACCCGTATGAAGGCAGAATGAGAGCCATGCTCGTGATTGCGCTCTTCCCGCTGCTGGTATTGGCGGCCCAGCCGTTGGGGCACATCAGTTACTGGTTCCCGGTGCTGTTCATCGGGATTGGTGCCTCTGCCCACCAGGCGTGGTCGGCTAACATTTTCACCACGGTATCAGACATGTTCCCCAAAAAATCGGTGGCTTCTGTGACCGGAATCGGGGGAATGGCCGGGGGTATAGGCGGGGTGCTGGTGACCAAAGCGGGCGGCTACCTGTTTGACCACTATGAGAAACTGGGCCAGATTGAAACCGGCTACACCATCATGTTCGCGTTCTGTGCGGTGGCCTACCTGGCTGCCTGGGCCGTGATGAAAACGCTGGTGCCTAAAATGAAGCCGGTCGCTTTGTAAATAATAATAGAGAAAAGCACAGCAAAACGGCAGGGTTTCTCAAATCCTGCCGTTTTGTTTTGGCTCTTTACAGATTGCCCTTCCTGCAAGTGAAGCGGCGCGTTTTGGGTCTTATTTCGGAAAAAGAGCCCCTAAACGCCTTTTGAGTAAAATGGCTTCATTCTGAACTTCCTTTCCCTTAACCCCACCTGCCTTAGGCACGTTGGGAATTTGCGTAGCCTCTGGCGCTCCACCCTTCTTTACCATGATGCAGACTAAGCTGAAGCAACGCATTGCGCTGGGAGTTTTATTTTTCCAGAGCGGCCTCTGCTTTTCTTCCTGGGCCTCCAGAATACCGGATATCAAAAACAGTTTCCTGTTCAGTGACAGTGAATTCGGTACGCTCTTACTCATCAGGCCACTGGGTTCTCTGTTGGGTTTGCCGCTGGCCGGATGGGTAGTAGACCGGTACGGCAGCAAATATTCCGCAGCCATAGGAATTCTGGGTTTCAGTGTGAGTCTGGTGCTGCTGGGGATTGCCCCGGCGGTGGCGTGGCTGGCGGTGAGCCTGCTGCTGTTTGGGCTTTCTTCCAACCTGACCAGTATTTCCATCAACGCGCAGGCGCTGGCGGTGCAGAAAAGCTACGGACGCACCATCATGTCCTCGTTCCATGGCTTGTGGAGTCTGGCAGGGTTCTGTGGTGCCAGTGTGGGAGCCGCCGCCATCTCCCTGGGGCTGGAGCGCGTTACCCATTTTCTGCTCATTATGGGCACGGTGTTCCTATTTGTTTTCCTGAGCCTGCCCCACCTCAACCCAGACCAGGAGACAAAAAGCAAGCGGCTCTCTTTTGCCAAACCTGACCCTCAACTGCTTCGTCTGGGTCTTATTGCCTTCTGCGGCATGCTATGCGAGGGCTGCATGTTAGACTGGTCTGGGGTGTACTTTAAACAGGTGCTGCACGCGGAGCAGGGCTGGGTTACCGCAGGGTTTATGGCGTACATGGGTTCTATGGCGGCGGGCCGGTTTGTCTCAGACCGGTTTGCCAACCGGTACGGAAGCACCAGAATGATACAGGTGAATGGTCTTCTCATCTGTAGCGGTTTGCTGTTGGCGGTCATAGTGCCCAGTTTCCCTATGGCTATTCTCGGTTTTATTTTAGTGGGAGCCGGTACGTCATCGGTGATTCCGCTTACGTATACCCAAGTGGGTAAAAACCAAACCTTATCCACTGGTTTGGCGCTGGCCTTGGTATCTACCATCGGTTACTTTGGCTTTCTGCTGGGGCCTCCGCTCATTGGTTTCATAGCCGACTGGCTTAGTTTGCGCGTATCCTTCACGGTAGTGGCTCTGGTAGGCATCTCCATTACGTTACTGGTCTTGCTCAGGGCCCAGCAGAACCCGGTGAAGCCCGCTCTGCCCACCCAGAGATAGAGAACGCTTGCGTTTAGGGGCTCTTTTTCCAAAAAGAGCCCCTAAACGCAAATGCGTCGCTTGGCGTAACGGAAGGAAATCAAAATCTAAAATGACAATAAAACCGAAGATATGTTTGCGTTCTCATAAGCAAAGCTTTTCTTTAAAGAATAATTTTTAACACAACCCTTTACAGCCTTACATACTGTAAAATTGCTATCAGGTAATTTTTACCTAGCAGCGACATGCACAACGTACACCTTTACCTATGGATGGTTCTTCAAATACTGCCTTACAGACGTATGATAAACACGTAGGGCTCAAGTTTCAGCTATACAACAGCCTGTTCACCGCGCTCCCGTTCCATAGAGTGGAAAAGACGGGGGTATTGCTTTCCATTTTTCTGCTGCACTGCGAGGAAGGCTTCGCGAAGGAACTGAGTCCCGCAGAAATCATCACCACGTTCTTCAGCCAATACACGCCCTACCGCACTGAGCAGGAGCAGACCGACCTGCTCTTCCGGTTTGTGCAGTACGCCGAGCGCCAGGTGGTGCTGTTTGATGCCCTGGAAGATGCCTCTTTCCGGGAAACCCATGACATGGCCGGGGCCGGAACCCTCAAACACCTGCAGGCCGAAGTAGAGCAAACCCAGACCCAGGAGCAACTGCGTGAGAAGCTGAAGGATTTTTCGGTGCGGTTGGTGCTCACGGCCCACCCCACCCAGTTCTACCCCAGCGAAGTGCTGGGCATCATCAATGACTTGTCCAAAGCCTTGGTGAGTGACAACACCGCGCAGGTGAACAGTTACCTACGCCAACTGGGCAAAACGCCTTTCTTCAAAAGCGAGAAGCCGTCACCGTATGATGAGGCCGTGAGTTTGATCTGGTACCTGGAGAACGTGTTTTACCAGGCGGCTGGGCAAATCATGACCTCGCTCAAGAACCAGTTCCCGGAGGCCGTGCCGGAGCAGCACCCCTTAATTAGACTAGGCTTCTGGCCCGGCGGCGACCGCGATGGCAATCCCTTCGTGACCGCTGACATCACCCTCCGGGTGGCCGAAGCCCTGCGCGGGGCCATTATCAAATCCTACTACCAGGATGTGCGCAAGCTCAAGCGCCGCCTCACCTTTAAAGGGGTGTTAAACGAGCTGGTGGCGCTGGAGGCCAAACTGTACAACAACCTGTTCTTGCCGGGCTATAAAGCCGATATCTCCAAAGAAGACCTGCTGGCACCGCTGCATAAAATCAAGGAGACCCTCATCAGAGACCACAACAGCCTCTTCCTGCCCCTGGCCGAAAACCTGATCCGGAAGGTGGAGTTGTTCGGGTTGTATTTCGCGTCATTAGATGTGCGGCAGGATAGCTCGGCCCACACCGAGGTACTGGAAGCCATTGCCGCCACGGCCCAGGTGTTGCCCCAGAATTACGCCCAGCTTACGGCAGAGGAGAAAATCAATGCCTTGCTCACTGCCCCCGCCACGGTAGACCCGGCTTCGCTGGAAAGCGAGCTGCACCAGGACACGCTCCAGTCCATGCAGGCCATGAAAACCATCCAGGCCATTAACGGCGAGGAAGGCAGCCATCGCTACATCATCAGCCACAGCACCAGCGCCCTTGACGTGATGGAAGTCTACGGCCTGTTCCTGCTCAGCGGCTGGCAACCCGAGGCCCTTACCGTAGACATTGTGCCGCTCTTTGAAACCATAGATGATCTCCAGAACGCCCCGGAGGTGATGGAAGCCTTGTACCGTTCGCCGGTGTACCGGCAGCACCTGCACCGGCGCAGGAACATCCAAACCATTATGCTGGGCTTCTCAGACGGCACCAAAGACGGCGGCTACCTCATGTCTAACTGGAGCATCTACAAAGCGAAGGAAGAGCTGACCCGGCTGGCCCAGCAGTATGATTTGCAGGTGGTGTTCTTTGACGGGCGCGGCGGTCCACCCGCGCGCGGCGGCGGCAGAACGCACCAGTTCTACGCCTCCATGGGGCCTAAAATCGCGAGCAAGGAGATTCAGCTTACCATCCAGGGCCAGACCATCAGCTCCAACTTTGGGACTACGGATGCGGCGCAGTACAACATGGAGCAGCTCATGCACGCCGGCATCCGGAACGCGCTGTTCACGGCCCGCGAGACCACGCTGTCTGAGGCCGAGGAACAGCTCATGCAACGCCTCGCCGAGGTGAGTTACCAGGCCTACAACACCCTCAAGAACCACCCCGATTTTCTGGAGTACCTCAACTACGCCAGCCCATTGCGGTACTACGCCGAGGCCAACATTGGCAGCCGCCCAGCCAAACGCAAACCCGGCAAACTGAACCTGAACGACCTCAGAGCCGTGCCCTATGTAGGCTCCTGGAGCCAGTTGAAGCAGAACCTGCCCGGCTATTACGGGGTGGGCGCCGCCATGGAAAAACTGGAGGCCGAAGGCCAGTGGGAAGCCATTGAGAAGCTCTACCAGCGCTCCCTGTTCTTCCGGACCCTGCTGGGCAACAGCGAGATGGCCATGACCAAGTGCTTCTTCCCGCTCACGGCGTTTCTTGCCAAACACCCGCACTACGGCCCGCTCTGGAACATGATCCACCAGGAGTTTGAGCGGAGCAAACGCTACGTGCTGCGCCTCACGGGCAACGCGCACCTCATGGCCGACAAACCAGTGAACCTGCTTTCCATCCAGATGCGGCAACGCATTGAACTGCCCCTGCTCACCATCCAGCAATTCGCGCTCACTAACATCAGGGAAATGGAAGAACAGGAAAAAGAGGTCACGAACAAACCCGTGCTGGAAAAACTGGTGATGCGCTGCTCCTTCGGGATTATCAACGCGGAACGGAATTCGGCTTAACCAGACCTCTCGCGTTCACACATCGGCGGCGGCTCCTTTCATTGGGTGCCGCCGCCGTTATTTTTGGAACAAGGGCATCAACTCAAGACAAATACGTTGATTGGAGTGCGCATTTCGTCCCCCTTGGAAGGGGGTAGGGGGATGACCAATACGTTAGAAGACGTCAAAAGCTTCTATTTGGTGCTCTCTACCTGTTCCGAGATATTAAGATATATTTCCTCTGCACGAGTAATCATCCCCCTACCTCCTTCAAAGGGGGACTATATACCACTCGGGACAAGCGGTCATAAAATAGCAAAAGGAGCTTTAGGGCTCCTTTTTTTACTTCTTCTCTTCTTCGCCGGCCTGGGGCTTGTCCTTCTTATCGTCCCGTACCGCCACTTTCAGCAAGTCCTCAAGGGTGCCGCTTACGTGCAGCTTCTCCTCGTACTTGTTGGGTCGTTTCTTGGCTACTTTCTTTTTTACCATGAACAAATATACTAAATCAGTTATAAACTTATAAGTTATAATGGGTTGACTTATGCTGAATCATCTACATCAAGGCAAGAGGATGTCGGATAATTTGCTTTAACGACACTTCGCTGAAGATTCATTATTGTTATTACCCGATAAACAAAATAAAATCCGACAACATTTTGTTTTTGTTCGAGGATACGTTACTTTTACATCGTGCAAGTCGAAAAAAACATCGAGGATTACAAATCAGGGATACCTGCTTCAGGGAGCACCAATGGTGTTAACCTATTGGAATGCCTTAAAGATGAGCTTAGTGTAATTGAAGATAAAAAGAATCAATTATTCATTAGCTACCAATCGGAAGTACAAAGTCTTGAAACTCGAGAAAAAGAGATTTCAAATATAATTAAGGGATTAGAGGAGCTTATCCTTAAAGCAGAGCAGTTACTGCGCACAGAAGTTAATGATGCTTCTGTATCTGTTGTCGGATACAAGGTGGATAAAGCTAAAGAGGACAATAGTCAGGTTGATCAAAATGACAAATCAGATCAACCTACACAGTTGACTAGCCCTGATAAAGTAGAATTAACTGTACCTGTAAAGAAAGGAGACTTAAGAGGTTTAGTGTTAGAGGTTATCAGATCTTATGATAACTTCTTGTCCTCTAATGAGGTTAGTCGAATTATTAATGCAGAATATCCTGAAGCAGGTTACTCAATCAAACAGGTGCAGGATGCTTTGAAAGACGCTAAAAGAGCTTCAATTGAAAAAGGGAAAATAACTGGACAGTTTATTTACCCTAAACAAGGGAAAAAGCTGTTTCTGTTTGGGTTATTAGATTTTTACACTGATAAACATAACCCGACAACCCTAAAAAAAGAGTATTTTGATAAGTTAAACGAAAAAGCTAAAATAAAAGGCTACTCTCTTAAACCGCTTGACACTCCTTCTAAATCAGAACACCAGGAGCGTCTTTTTAATGGACAAGAGGTATAAAAAAAAGGGTAGCTTCTGCTACCCCAAAGTGATTAGTTGATTTAAGGGAACTTTGATTAAGAAGACCGTCGGAGCGGTTAGGCTTCCAAAACCTAGCCGTGGCTCTCTTAATTAAGAGGTCTAGCGTCCAAAACTAGACCACTTCTTATTTCAACTGATAGGTTAGTTGCGAGCTAACCTAATAATACTTACGAAGTTGGCTAGTGCACTAGGATAAAATCCTTTACTTGGTGCAGACCACATTAGAGTTGCGAATATTAACAATAGTCTCATTAGCTATACTGTTAAATATCTGCCACGCCAATTTTGTAAGTACAGGTTTTGGATGTGATACCATTTAATTAGGCTACCTGTAAACAGGTAGCCTTTCCTGTTTACTTACAAATATATAGAATCTGTTTATGAAATACAAGAACCTCATTGTTTAAAGGTGTAGGTTTCTATGCAATAAGATTATCATAAGTAATTCTAGTATTGCCTACTTTAGAAACCGCATCTTCAAATCTGGTGCAGTATGTTATCGTTCTGTAGTTGTATCTGTAGCCGAACTCATGGCAGTATCTGTGTAAGTGTTTGGGGCTTACGCTATGATAGATACCGTAGATACCTCTCTTTAGCTGGCTCCAAAAACCCTCTATGCTGTCGTGTGGAACTCGCCGCGTACATACTCGTCCTGTGCGTGGTTAATTACCTTGTGTGCTTTGAGCTCTTTGTATAGGTCTTTATAACCGCCGAAGCCGTCTGTCACCAGCATTGCGTCTGAACTTACTTTCTCGCGAAGAATAGGTTTAAGGGTAGAACCGTCTGCCTTTGCTACTATGAAAGTATGCACCTTGCCGTTTCTCTGTAGGAGCCCGGAAACAGGTGTTTTATGTACATAGCCCGTTCCCTTCTCGCGTAGTTCCTTACGTACTTTCTTGTGCTTATTGGCAGCCTTGCCGCCTACATAAGTCTCATCTGCCTCAACAGTCCCTTCCAGCATCTGCGGGGCTTTCTCTTTCAGCATCTCACGGATACGGTGTAGCACGAACCATGCGCTTTTCTGCGTGATGTTCAAATCCCTAGACAACTGCAAAGAACTGATACATTTCTTATGAGCGGTAACCAGATACATTGCGGCAAACCAAGTTCTAAGCTTAATCTTCGTGTTCTCGAAGATAGTCCCCGTTGTTACGGTGAACTTCTTGTGACACAGTTTCTCAGAGCATTTATAACCTCTGTTCGTCACATAGGCTTTCACGCATCCGCAATGAGGACAGGCAGGGGTATCACCCCAACGCTGCTGCGCCAGGTACTGCTTGCACCTTTCCTCATCCTTGAAGAAGTCTAGTACTTGGATTAGTGAATTGAACTGGCTTTTCATTTAAGTTTCTGACTTATAACTTTGTAAAGACACAACTTATCCCAGTAAATACCTAATTTAGTTGTTAAAAGTTACGGTGTAGACATAAAAAAAAGAGAGCGGTTAGGCTCTCTTTTATCTTTTAATAAACATTCCGTCTCTTACTTGCTCGTAAGCACTTATGATATTATCCTTGTAAATATGGGTACTATGGAATATTAATGAAGAATGAACTTCCATATCTTCTGTACTATTGAATCCATTGATTTTAGTAAGTGGTAGTACAGATTTACTTTCAGAGTACCAAGTATCAAAGATTCTTTTCCTCCCGCCGTGCATGTTATCAGAACTATCACACACAGTTATTAGCACCCTATCCAAATCTTCTTTGAAGAACGATTCCAGCAAAAGTGAAATAGTTGCCTTTGTTCGGCCGTTGTCATCCTTTGGCCTTCTTTTGTTCTCTCCTAAGTCCGCTACGTCAAAATTGAAAGTGAAAAACAGGTCTTTTATAAGAGGGTACTCTGTAAAGAATTCTTGGTAAGCCTCAAAATAGGCATAATACCTAACTCCTTTGTCTGTTATAAAAGAATACCCTATACCTTGTTTATCTAGATTATAATGGAGTGACAAATTTATACCCCTTCGCCTCTAGTTGCTCAAAAGAACCGCCTTTTTTTATGTGCTCATGTATCTCCCTCTTTCGCTCTATCATCTTAGCGAAGGCAGCAGAGATAGGCTTTGCTGTTTCTTTCTTAACCGATTTCATCTTTCTTTCTTCTAGTTGTTCTTTTCTTCTTTCTGTTGCAAGATATACTACTGTATACATTGTAGCAACAAAATTAGTTTAAATCTTATTAAGATTTCCCATCTAACCCCCTTTATTATTACTGGTAGCAACGACCATACCAAGAATATGATTAACAATTCAATTACCAGCATAGGAACGACATTTAGGTTCTCTTTCTTGTATGCTAGATTTAGCAGCGATTAAAGTAACTTTAATCGCTGCTCTGTCCCAAGTAGTATATAGTTGCCCTTCCAAGGGGGACGGAATGCTTGACAATTCCCCATCTCTTGCTGTTTTAGCCCGAAATCAGGAAAAAGCGCCCCTAAACGGGAACCGGCAAGACAATGAGCAGTTTCCTGAGGCACACGTGTAGCCTTTGCGTTTTGGGGCTCTTTTTCTAAAAACAGGCGCTAAACGCCAAAACTTCGCTTAATGCCATTCCTGCACCAGATGGAAGATGAGGGCGGCGGCTAGTTTGGCCGTCCGGTTGTCTATGTCTAAAGCGGGATTAAGTTCCACCACGTCAAGGGAAAGGACTTTGCCGCTTTGGATGATTTGCCGGAGCAAGGGCAATGCCGCGTGCGGGGTAATACCCAGGGCGGTGGGCGCACTTACGCCGGGAGCATACGCGGCCGCAAACACATCCAGATCAATGCTGAGGTACACCTTCTCTACCCCATCTAGGAACTCACGAAGCTTCTGCTGCACGGTTTCCGCCCCGGTTTGCAACTCCTCGGCGGTGCAGTACTGAACGCCTAAATCAGCCGCCGTCTTAAAGAGTTTGCGGGTGTTGCCGTACTCCTGAATGCCCAGGCAGAGGTAACGGAACTCCTGCCCTCCGGCTTGCAGGGCATCGGCGATTTGGAGGAAAGGGCTGCCGGAACTGGGGTGCTGACCGTAGGTTCTCAGGTCAAAATGGGCATCAAGGTTGATGATCCCCAGCTTCTCGCCGGGCTTCAATTGCGGCTGTATGCCCAGAAAATGCCCGAATGCGGTTTCATGGCCGCCACCCAGCACCAAAGGTTTGTAGCCCTTCCGGAGCAGCATCTGCACTTTTCGGCCCAATTGGGCTTGGGCTTCTTCCAACCGCTGGTTCGCGCAGATCACATCACCGCCGCCGAAGAGTTGCACCTCGTCCGGCAGATGATCGGCGAGAGCCGACATGGCCTGCCGGATGGCCGAGGGCGCCGCCGCCGCTCCTACCCGCCCTTGGTTGCGCCGCACGCCTTCGTCGCAGCTGAACCCCAGGAAAATAATGCTGCCCTCGCTTTCCGCCACCTCCCTGGAAAGATCAAGCAACTGAACTATCTGGTGCCACCGCAACCCCAATACGCCATCCTGAGGATCAATTCTTCCGTTCCAGGTTGTTTTATCAGATGGTTTGTACATAGGCAATCAAGTTAATGCGGGGCTAAGTTAAGGCTCCTGGCGAGAAAGCAAAGGTTGTTGCAGGTTATAACGCCGGCCACGCTTCCAGATGATGGCAGGTTTGAGTTTTCCCTGGCGGTACAGAACCTCCTGGTAGTGGCTGGTAGGGAAAGCCACCATATCGGCGAGAAAGCCGGGGGCTATGATTCCCCGGTCTGTGAGGCCCAGGGCCAGGGCGGCGCGATGGGTAATACCGGCCAGGGTTTCAGTTAAGGTTAATTTCTGAGCGGCACCCAGCAGGGCGGCCTGTAAGAGCAAATCGCCCATGGGCGCAGAACCCGGGTTCCAGTCGGTGGCAACGGCGACGCAGAGGCCGTGGTCCAGCAGTTGCCGCGCCGGGGCGAAGTGCATGCCCAATCCCAGCGAAGCGCCGGGCAACACAGTAGCCACTACTCCCGCTTCTTTCAGGTGCAGCATGGCCGTGGCATCGCTGGCTTCCAGATGGTCGGCGCTCACGGCCCCCACCTGGGCGGCTACCTGGCTGCCCCCGGTACTGAACTGATCGGCGTGCACAGTTACGTCAAAGCCTAAGGCTTTAGCGGTTTGTAAGAACTTAATGGCTTCTGATTCTGTGAAGGCGGTGTCTTCCACAAAAATATCTACCCGCTGCGCCAGCCCACGGGCTTTTACCTGCGGCAGTAATTCCTGCGCAATATGCGTGAGGTAGTTACCGGACTGCGAAAATTCCGGTGGGCGCATGTGGGCGGCCAGGCAGGTGGGCACCAGATCCAGGGGTTGCTCCTGGTGTACTTGGTTAATTACCTCCAGCATTTTGAGCTCATCGGCTACGGTGAGGCCGTAACCACTTTTCACCTCGCAGGTGGTCACGCCCTCAGACAAATGCTGCTGGCAACGCTCATGCAGCGTTTGGGCCAATTCCTCTGGAGAGGCGGCTCTCGTTTTCCGGACGGTGTCCAGAATGCCGCCGCCGTTGCGGGCAATTTCCAGATAGGTTTTACCGGCAACGCGCTGGGCAAAATCGTTCGCCCGGGAGCCCGCGAAGCACAGGTGCGTATGGGCATCTATGAACCCAGGCAGCAGCACCAGGGGCTCCGTCAGTTCCTGCACCGCGTAACCAAGGGCCTGAGCTTTCTGGGCCAGTGGCGCGTAAGTGCCCACTTCTACGATTTTCTCACCTAACAGCACAATTCCCGTCTGCTCCAGTACTTCCAGTTGATGGTCTTGCAAAGGCCCCGCCGCCGGGAGCCCGGCCATGGTCACGATCTGGTGAAAAGGCCCCAGGAGCAGGTAGTTTTCCGGTGATGCTTGCATGAAGTTAAAATTAAAACGGATGAATTCTCGCTTCTGGAGGTTCAGTTTTGAGCAGTTTTAGGAAAAAGAGCCGCTAAACGGCTTGGGAGCTGGAACCACCCTTTCCCCTTTCCTATCACCCATGATCTTATAAATACAGAACCACGCACCGCGTTCCTGAACGGAAGACGCAGTGCGTGGACTTAGATAACGCCCCACAAGGCGCAGCATAACGTTAGATAGTAAGACCGTGCTTTACGGCGTTTTGCTGGGCGGTTTCATAACCGGCATCGGCGTGGCGGAAGATGCCCAGGGCCGGGTCATTGTGCAGCACGCGGCGCAGGCAGCGGTCGGCACGTTCAGAGCCATCGGCCACAATCACCATGCCGGCGTGCTGGGAGAAGCCCATGCCTACGCCCCCGCCGTGGTGGAAGGAAATCCAGGTGGCCCCGCCGCTGGCGTTGGCCATGAGGTTGAGCAGCGGCCAGTCAGACACGGCGTCTGACCCGTCTTTCATGCCTTCGGTTTCGCGGTACGGAGATGCCACGGAGCCGCAGTCCAGATGGTCGCGGCCAATCACGAGGGGGGCTTTCACCTTGCCTTCGCGCACCAGCTGGTTAAAGAGCAACCCGGCTTTCTCGCGCTCGCCCATGCCCAGCCAGCAGATGCGGCTAGGCAAGCCCTGAAACGATACTTTGAGGCTCGCCTCGTTGAGCCAGCCAATCATGTGCGTATTCTCGGGGAAAAGCTGTTTGAGGGCTTCATCGGTTACTTTGATGTCCTCGGGGTCACCGGACAAAGCCACCCACCGGAACGGTCCTTTGCCTTCACAGAACAAAGGCCTGATGTACTCCGGCACAAAACCGGGAATCTGGAAAGCGTTGGCCTCGCCGCCCTGTTGGGCGTATTCCCGCAGGTTATTGCCGTAATCAAAGGTACAGCTGCCGCGGCGCTGCATTTCCAGCATATAGCCCACGTGGCGGGCCATGCTCTGAAGCGAACGGGCTTTGTATTCCTGCGGATCACTTTGCCGAAGCGCCAGCGCTTCTTCCAGCGTGAGGCCGTGGGGCACGTACCCATTGATGGGATCATGGGCCGAGGTTTGGTCTGTGAGGATGTCTGGGATAATCTCGTCTTCCAGCAGTTTCTCCAGCACATCGCCTATGTTGCCCACCAGGCCAATAGACACGGCCTCGCCTTTGTGGCGGGCGGCCAGCACCAGGCGCATGGCATGGTGGTAGTCATAGGAAATATGGTCCAGGTAGCCGGTTTCAACCCGTTTCTTGATGCGTTCAGGGTCAATGTCTACGCCCAAGAAAGTAGCGCCCGCCATGGTGGCTGCCAACGGCTGAGCGCCGCCCATGCCGCCCAAGCCCCCGCTCACCACCAGTTTATGGCGCAGGTCACCGTTATAGTGCCTTCGGCCGCAGGCGGCGAAGGTTTCATAGGTGCCCTGCAAAATGCCCTGGGTGCCAATGTAGATCCAGGAACCGGCGGTCATCTGTCCGTACATCATGAGGCCGCGTTCGCGGAGTTGGTTGAAGTGTTCCCAGGTAGACCAGCGGGGCACCAGGTTGCTGTTGGCGATGAGTACGCGCGGAGCCTCGGCGTGGCTCCTGATCTTGCCCACCGGCTTCCCAGACTGGATGAGCAGGCTCTCGTCTTCCTCCAGGGTCAGCAGCAGCTCCACAATCTTGCGGGCATCCTGGGGGGTGCGGGCCGCCTGGCCAATGCCGCCGTACACCACCAATTCCTCGGGCTTTTCGGCCACGTCATTAGACAGGTTGTTCAGGAACATTCTGAGCGCCGCCTCAGCGGGCCAGTTTTTGGCGTGGAGCCGCGGGCCGCGGGGCGGAATGTACACCGGGTGCGCCGCATACGTCTGGACAAAATCTTCTATGGCCGAAGCAGCGTCTGGTTGAGCAAGGGCAGAGAGGGAACTGTTTTGCATGGTTAAGAAACTGAAGGTTGGGTGAGACGGCATTATGGCGAGGCAATACGAGGGGTACGGCCCTGCCTGAGAGGTTTTGAAGGTACTAATTTTTCTTATTAAACCCACACGCAAAGCTAACGAGCGCTTGGTACGGAAGAAGAATTTGAATCTAATTCGGCCGGTCACATGAAACCCACAGCGTCTAGCCAGCGGGCAACACCGTTTTTGGCGTGTTTTCGGAAAAACGGCCCCTAAACGCAAAACAGGTGCGGCAGGCGCAGAAATGCAGGTCCATTTGCTTGCCTTGGGCGCGGCCATTCTCGTAAACTCCCAGAGAAAGACTACCTTTGCAGGGAAATTATGGAAGAACAGAAAAACAATCCGTTGCACGGGAAAACCCTGGAGATGATTTTGGTGCAGCTGGTAGACCATTACGGTTGGGAAGAATTGGGTGAGCGCATCAGAATCAACAGCTTCAACCACAACCCCACCATTAAGTCCAGCCTCACGTTTTTGCGTAAAACTCCCTGGGCGCGCACCAAAGTGGAAGAACTGTACCTGAGAACCTTCAGGTAACCTATTCGCGCTCCCGTAACTGAAATATTTTCATAAGGCACCTAGAGCAGCTGAGTCACGTTCAGTCGCTCTATTCAAACCCATTCACTGAGGTACCATGTCAACAGATACCAGCATCCGGCTCAATAAATTCATCAGCGACTCGGGCTTCTGCTCGCGCCGCGAGGCCGACCAATACATAGAAGACGGCCGGGTGAGCATCAATAACCGCACGGCAAAAAAAGGCGCCACCGTAAAACCCGGCGACAAAGTAGCCGTGGACGGCGAACCCATCCGGGCGAAGAAACCCTCTGACCGCGCGGTGTACATCGCCTTTAACAAACCCACCGGCATTACCACCACCACAGACCCCAACGACAAGAAGAACATCATTGACTTCATTGGGTTTCCCAAGCGCATTTTCCCCATTGGGCGGCTAGACAACGCCTCTGAGGGACTCATTCTGCTCACCAACGACGGCGACATTGTGAACAAGATCCTGCGCGCCGACAACAACCACGAGAAGGAGTACGTGGTGATGGTGGACAAGCCCGTGACCGATGACTTTGTGAAGCAGATGTCCAATGGCGTGCGGCTGGCCGAAGGGCTTACCAAAAAAGCCGTGGTGCACCAGCAGGGTCACAAAGCCTTCAGGATTGTGCTTACCCAAGGCCTCAACCGCCAGATCAGACGCATGTGCGAGACCTTGGGCTACAAAGTGGAGAAGCTGAAGCGCGTGCGCATCATGAACATCAAGCTCGCTGATTTACCCACCGGCCACTGGCGTTACCTCACCCTGGAGGAGCTCAAGACCATGAACCAGCTGCTGGCAGACTCCTCCAAGTTTGAGGACGCTTCCACCTGGGGCAAGGAGCCGCGCAAAAAAGCCGTGGAGGCCGCGCCCGAGGAAGAGGAGGACATCATGGAAGAGTTTGGCGTGAAAGTGCACCGCGTGGCGCTGCCCCGGCCTACCAGAGAAAATACCTATGAAAACCCCAAAGCCAAATCCACCCGCAAGCCCAAAGGTTCGGCGGGCGCTGGCGGGGCATCCCGGGACACCGTTGGTGGCTCAGGTCCTAAAAGAAGCTCGGCCAAACCGGCAGGTGGCGGTGCTCCGGGCAAGTCGGGACGCCAATCATCGGGGGCGGGTTCTTCGCGTTCGGCCCGCCCCGCCGCTGACCAGAAGCCCAAAAGAACGGCCGGCACCAGAGGCAGAGGCCGCCGGTAACCTACCCTATGAAAGCACAAAAAGCGTTTAGGGGCTGTTTTTCAAAAAACGGCCCCTAAACGCTTTTTGTTTGCCTCTTCCCCGCCCTTTGCCGTTCTTGTACCCAATCCCACACTATCTTTTTCAAGCCCTATGGCCACCTCCGCGTACGAAGAAACCATGCTCCTGGAACTCCGGGAGTGGCAGCAGCAAATGCTGAAAGATCCCTCCCTGGTGAACCACTTCACGCGCGGCCTGCAGCAGAAAATCAACCGCTACATACCAGAGAAGGTACACCAGGCCGTTACCGCCACCATCAAGCAGATGATCAGGGCGGTTTTGTTCGGGGCGAAGCACACCACCGCCAAACCCAATCCGGGCTTATCGCTGGAAGCCCGCGAGGCGGCCGTGCGGGAGCGCATTGCGTTTTACCGAAGTACGGCCGCCGCCGAGGGAGGCATTACCGGGGCCGGGGGAATTCTTTTGGGCCTCGCCGATTTCCCGCTCCTGCTGGGCATTAAACTCAAGATGCTGTTTGACCTGGCGGCCCTGTACGGCCACTCCGTGGATGATTACCGCGAGCGGGTGTACCTGCTCCATATTTTCCAGTTGGCGTTCAGCAGCCAGCAGCAGCGCCGCGAGGTGTACCTGCAGATGGTGGACTGGGAAACCCAGAAACTGCACCTGCCCCAGGACATTCACCAGTTTGACTGGCGCACCTTCCAGCAGGAGTACCGTGACTACATTGACCTGGCCAAACTGGCACAGCTTATCCCAATCATTGGCGCACCGGTGGGCGCCGTGGTAAACTACCGCCTGCTGCAGAAACTGGGCACCACTGCCATGAACGCCTACCGCATGCGCTGGCGCGAGCAGCTCTTCCTGAACCAAATGCCTCCGTCCCCAGATTTGCTTCCCTAAATTCATCGGCCACGGGCCGATATCCAGTTTAGAGTGAATTCTGGAAAAAGAGCCGCTAAACGCGTTTCTACAGCTTGGCCGCTTCCCAGATAAGTCCTAAAACTAGCAGCCGTAACCCAGGGCTCTTCCGGCACGTTGCAAGGGAATCTCCAGCGGCGTTCGGTGCCCTGAGAGAGCAGCACGTTTGGCCTAACTTCTACCACTATGAGAAAGCACTTCGTTTATAGCTTGGCTACCTCTGTATTCCTGCTATTCAACTCCTGCGCCACCAACCCCGTGACCGGCAAACGCGACATCAGTCTGGTGTCTGAAGAACAGGAAATAGCCATGGGCCTGGAGGCCGACCCGCAGATTGTGGCGCAGTACGGCCTGGTGCAGAACCCCACCCTTCAGAAGTTCATCCAGGAGAAAGGGCAGCAGATGGCAGCCGTCTCGCACAGGCCAAACCTGAAATACGAGTTCAAGATTGTGGACTCGCCTATTCTCAATGCCTTCGCCGTGCCCGGCGGATATGTGTATTTTACACGGGGCATTATGGCGCACTTCAACAGTGAAGCGCAGTTTGCCGGGGTGCTGGGGCACGAGATTGGCCACATCACCGCCCGCCACTCGGCGCAGCAGCAAAGTAAATCCATCCTGACGCAGGGCGTGCTGCTGGGCGGCATGATCGCATTCCCGGAACTGGCTGAGCTGGGCGATGTGGCCTCACAGGGCGCCAGCCTCCTGTTCCTCAAATTCGGCCGCGACGATGAGCGCCAGTCTGATGAGTTGGGCGTGGAGTATTCTACCAAGATAGGCTATGACGCCAGCCACATGGCTGATTTCTTCCAGACGCTGCAACGGCAAAGCGCCCAGAGCGGCCAAGGTGAGATTCCGGAGTGGCAGTCTACCCACCCTAACCCCGCCAACCGCTATTCCACGGTACACCAGCTCGCCGACCAGTGGAAACAGAAAACCAACGCCACCAACCTGAAAGAGGGCCGGGACAGCTACCTACGCATGATTGACGGCCTCATTTACGGCGAAGATCCTAAACAGGGCTTCGTGGAGAACAACACCTTCTACCATCCTGAGCTTAAATTCCAGTTCCCGGTGCCCACCGGCTGGAACATCCAGAACACGCCGCAACAGGTGCAGATGGCTCCCAAAGACGGGAAAGCCCTGTTGTTCCTGCGGCTGGCCCAGGGTACGTCACTGGAGACCGCCGCCCAGCAGATGCTCCAGGCAAACCAACTGCAGGCGATAGAATCAAAACAGGTAACGGTAAACGGGCTGCCGGCATTGGCGGTCATTGCGCAGCAATCTACGCAACAGCAACAGCAGGCTCAACAGCAACAAGCGGCCCCTATCCAGGCCTTGAGTTATTTCATCCAGTACGGCGGCAATATTTATAACATTACCGGAGTTTCGGCGGCGACAGACTTCAACAATTATTTCCAGTCATTCAGCGCCGTGGCCCAGAACTTCCGGCAGCTCACCGACCAGGAGAAGATCAACCGGAAGCCAGAAGTGGTACGCATCAAGACGGTGAAAGCTGCCGGTACGCTTACGCAGGTACTCAGAACTTTCAGCGTACCAGACAAACGGCTGGAGGAAATGGCTATCCTCAACGGCATGCAATTAACCGACCGCGTGGAAGCGAAAACGTTGATCAAGGTCATTGAGAAGTAAGCGCATTAAACAAAAAAGAAGCGGCTGCTATAAAAGGCAGCCGCTTCTTTTTTGTCGGTTCCCTGTAACAGGAATTCACCATTGCGTTTAGGGGCTCTTTTTCAAAAAAGAGCCCCTAAACGCAAGGTGGGTTATTTGACAGAAGCCACTTTCCACCGGTATAAAAGTAATCCCGCTCCAAACACCACTAACACACTTATGAAAAGCTTCACCACACCAGCGGTAGCCGAGGCCACGTCTGGGGAGCTGGCGAAATGATGTTTAGGCTCCTGTTCGAAATCTGCGTGGTGGAAGGTGATTTGCCGGAAGAGGAACGGGTAGTAGAACGCCCGGAGCGCATCGTGGTAACGGGTGGCGCTTTGCAGGAACTGCACGTAAGACGGCAAGTCTGTCCCTGCCAGCGCGTTGAAAATTCCCTGCACATTCACCGGCACCGACAGCACATTCAGCCGTTGCACCAGTTCATGCCGGTTTAGCAGACTCTGTTTGTACTGGGAGGCCAAGTCTGCCACTGCCACATCGCCTAAGTGATGGAAGGCATAGTACCAGCGCCAAACAAACCGCTCTTTGATTTGGGCAGTATCCTGCCACTGCGGGTACAGGGCGAAGAACTTTTCCATGGTCTCCTCCTTGGGTTTGTCCCAGCCGCCGTGCACCACTTCGCGCTGTTTTATGGTTAATGCCAGCGCCTGCGGTACGGGCTGCTTGATGGAGACATACACGTTCAACAATGCCGGCACCACAATGGTGAGCAGCAGCCATACGCCCAGCAGAGTTACCGCATTGAAAGCCGAATTTTTCTGCAATCCCGCCACCAGAAACGCCACCGCAAACCAGAACAGGCAGTACAAGACCACCACGCCCAGCCAGAGCGCCACCCGCCCATCGGGCACCACGTTGCCCCAGAGCATAGCGATAATGGAAAGCAGCAAGCCCAAACTCAGTACCACCAGCATTCTGAACGTTAGCTTCGCGCCTACAATGAGGGGCAGACTAATGGGTTGAGACAGCAACAAGGGCAAGGTTCCCTGTTCCTTCTCTACAGACAGAATGTTGAAGCAGAGCCCAATGATGAGCAGCGGAAACAGGTACACCAGCACAAAAGACAAATCAAAGTTGCCCGCCAGTACCTTCTGTGGATTGATGTTCTCCGTGTCATACAACTGGGACTGCAAATTAAGCAACCTGAGCTTGATGTAGTACGGGTTCACGTCGCGTTGCCCCAGCGCCAAAGCGGCCCATGAATCTGGATGGTGCACAGCGAAGGTGGAATGGTAATACCCAATATCGCCGGCATCTGCGCCCGCGGGGTATTTGGCTTTCATCTCTTCCACATTGTGCTCCGTCAGTTTCTGCAATCCGGCAAGGTTTTGCCGTTGGCGCTCTACCTCAGTGGTGCCGTAGTAAATGCCATACAAGCCTGCCAGCAAGGTGAGCGTGACTAAGATGAGCAAGCCCTTATCGGCCCTGAAATTGAGCCATTCGTATTTGATCAGTATCCAGAATTTTTTCATCCCTTATACAATTTGAGTTTTGTCTATGAGCCGGAAGCCCACCGTGCACACCAGCACCAGCCACAGGAATAAAGCCGCCAAAGAGAAGACGTGGTGACTTAGGGCCCATTGCACGGGCGGTGTCTCGTAGGAAAATGGCTTGAACTCCTTCCAGGTGTCGGAGCTGAGACGGGTGGTTTTGTCTTTGTAGGTGAGGCGGGTGGCCTGTAGGTGGTTCAACCCCTGCGCTAACTTATAGCGGTACTCCTCGGCCTCTTCCTGGAAATGGAGGTAGTGCGAAAAATCAGAGCCCGCCATGCCCATTGACAAATGCCGCACCGCCAAGTACGGGTTCAGAAACGCTGCCAGCTCAGAGATAAGGTTCTGTTGCTGGAAGGTGTTAGTTAATTTGTCAAAATGTTCTCGGTACACGCGGGTGCTCTGTTCTTCGCCGGCCGCCATGATGATTCCGTCCACATTCACCGGTAATTGGCTCAGCGAATCTACTCCGTACTTCCGGAGCAGCTCTTTTTTGAGCCCTCCGGCGCGTGCATCCTGTGCGTTATGCCCGTCAATGCCTTTGGCTACTTCCTCGTGCACATCGGCGTCCATCTGGGCTTTGGTGGGCGTGGTGTACAAGGTGTTGCCCAGGTTGGCCGCGGCTTTGGGAATGATCACGCAGAACAGAATCCAGATACCCAGCAAGGTCACCAAAGCGGTGCTGGACCGCCGGTGCAACGCCGAGATGATAACCGACAGCACAATGAAAATGAAAAAGTACACCAGATAAAAAGACAGGAACAGCAACAGCCGCCAAACGGTATCTGGATGCAGATCAAACCCGTTCTGCCCGAACAGCAGCCCAGCCGCCAGTAATAGCGCGGGGGTAACCACTAGGGCCACGGTTTTGCTGTAGCCTTTGATCTTAGCCCAGGCAATCCGGCGCAAAGACACGCCCTGGCTCAGCAGAATCTTAAGGGTACCCGTTTCTTTCTCCTGGGTAAACGCCCCGAAACAAAGGAAAACAATGAGCAGCGGCAGGAGCATCTGCAATACAAAGGCCACTGTCATCTCCCCAAACCGAATGAGTGAGGAAGATTGCTGCGCCTGGCTGAAGTTGGCGCTGTTCTGCCGGTGCGCCTCCATAAACACCGAGGCCCCGGTAAATGAATCTAACCCAAAGTCCAGAAAACTAAGGCTGGATTTGGGCCTAAACGCGAAGGAACCGTAATGGGCCATGCGGTGCGGGTGGCGGTCTTGGGAATTATGGAACTGGTGGTTTACTTCCTCTTGCGCTACCATCCGTTCCTGCTGCAACGTATGCGCGCTATACAACCCCACCACGGTGGCGGCCAGCAAAAGCAGCAACACGAGTACGCTCAGCACGACAAAACGCTTATCGCGGAGCGTACTCAGGAATTCTTTTTGGGCTATGCTTCTCACCATGTTAGTTGTGCATATAGTTGAGGTACAGTTTCTCCAGTTCATTGGCATCTAGCGCGGCAGTACCCAGCACGTCCACCAGTTCCCCTTCGCGCATAATGCCCACTCGGGTGCCTACTTCTTTGGCCCGGAAGATGTCATGCGTGGCCATGAAAATGGCCGTGCCCTGGCTACTCAGTTTCAGCAGCAGATCAGAGAACTCGTTGCTGGCTTTGGGGTCTAGACCGGAGGTAGGTTCATCCAGCAGCAGCACTTTGGCGTGTTTGGCCACCGCAATGGCAATGCCCACTTTCTGGCGCATCCCTTTAGAATAGGTCCCCACTTTGCGCGATGCTGCCTCGGCAGGCAAGCCGGCCTCTATCAAGTAAAACAACAGCTGCTCCTTGTCATATTCAAACCCCGCCAGGCTGCTGAACAAAGCCAAGTTTTCCAGCCCCGTGAGGTTGGGGTACAGCATCACATTTTCGGGAATGTAGGCCAGGTATTCTTTCACCTTGAGCAGATGATCAGCCACTTCCAAACCATTAATGTAGGCGGCCCCGGAGGTAGGCGTGATAAAGCCCAGGAACAAATTGATGGTGGTAGATTTACCGGCCCCGTTCTGCCCCAGAAGGCAAAAAATCTCACCCGGTTTAATCTGTAGGTTGAGACCTTTGAGGGCCAGTTTATCTTGGTATTCTTTCTTGAGTTGTCTTGCTTCTAAGGCAAATTCCATAGACGTATTTAATTGAGTGAGCGGAGAATATAAAAAATGAAACAGCAGCTGGTTTAAGTGTAATTTGACCAGGCCATTTGTGTTCAGTTAGTATTCTACTGGACATTATTTTATAGTGAAGGAGCGAAACCTTGTCAATGGGTTATTGTACTTTAATGCTCAACCCCTTTAAGGTCTGCCAGCCTTCCTGGTCTGTTAAGCGGATCAGAAAATGGTAATCGCCGGGGTCCACGTCTGCCGGAATCTGTATCTGGTAATTTCCTTCGTATTCGCGTTGGCCCTCCGGAATAGGAAAGTCTTTGATGAGCAGGAACGGTTTTACCGGCGCTTTTACCGGCTCCATGGCGCATTCCGTTACCTCGGTGCTGTGGGTGTGGTGGTCGAAGTTGTGGTGAATGTCCACGCTCAGGGAGCCGAGCCGGAGGTTATCCCGCAGCCGCACACGGAAGGTGAAGGTTTCCCCTCGCTTAACGGTACTGCATTGGACCGGAAAGGCACCGGCAAAACTGGTGTCAATCACCGGGTATTCGGTGTCCAGTACTTCTTCCTCGTCACCTTGGCAACTAGACAGCAAGAAGAGAGTCGTGGCCAACATGCTGATGATGATCTTTTTCATGGTTGAAATTTTAGTCTTGTCTTTAGATGATGCTTGACCTTCTTTTCCGGCGCGCAAGAGCTTCGGGCTGAATAGCCAAGTGTACTTTCACGGAAGTGCCGCCTCCCTCTCTCGGACTTGTTCCGGTGCCGGTGTGGGTTTGGCAGCAACGTTATTCCAGGCATGGCAGGAGGATGGTTTCTGTTTAGGGGCTCTTTTTGGAAAAACAGCCCCTAAACAGAAATACCTTACCTCCGTGAACCTCTTGAGAAAATCATTGGGAAAACTCCGGCACTACTTAAGATTGATCTGGTTACTTCATCTCTATGGGAAGCTCTATGTAGTGGAAGAAACTGAAGTCATAGGTGGTGTTTTTATAAACCACGCCGTAATAGTAAGTACCAGACTCCCAGGGTTTGGCACCGTTGACAGGGCTTGGCTGCGGGGCATTGTTGTCATTTGCCGCTCCAATAGTGAGGTTTGGGAAGTCACGAACGGGGGTAAACGTCGCCGGATCAAAAATAGAATTGGTGAAAAAATCGGCCGCCGCCCAGCCCTTGTGTTCGTAGACGTCATAGACAATTGCCTTACTGAAATCTATCTGCTCCACAGACTCTGGCCGATGGTTCAACTTCTTGTTGATCAATAAGAGGTACATCTTCCCGTCGCCTTTGACCCCAGAAATGGCAACTTGGGAATTGAACACGTCTCCCTTCTGGAGTTTCTGCCCTGCATTGACAAATTTCCCATCCCAGTAGAAAGGCTCCCCTTTGGCAAAGAGGTTGAAGATGCTTAGCTGCGGGTTTACGGGCAGGTTTTTCTCCTCATAGAGAATAATGCTTCGTTTCTCCTCTAACTTGGCGCCATTCTGATTATTGACCATGATCAGGAAATCGTAATTCCCCTCGGCCGCGTCGGCCGGTATGTCGAAATGCTTGTGTACTTTGGCGTTCTTGGCTCCTTTGTACTGGTCCCAGGTGATCTCGTGCTGCCATACCTTAGAGTACGTTTCACCGCTTCTCTGTTGTATCCTAACCTGCACGTTCTCAATCTTATCACCAGCCAAAATATCTGCGTTCAGGTGAAAATCCCTGCCAATTACGCCTACCCCGTTGTTACCAAGCCCTACCTCAATGTTGTCAATGGTAGGTTTGGGTAAAACGGGGGCAGGTTCATCGTCCTCGTCGCAGGAAGTAAAGAGGCCAACTGCCAAAAGCAGAAATAGGTATTGTTTTACTAGTGCTTTCACGTTCATTGTTTTTTTGAAAGTTGAAGTGTTTGTAGATGCATAGCCAGCGAAAGCCACTCTTTGGTTTCTAGCTGAATAACCGCTTCTGAATATCACGGAGAGCCTCTCCGCAACAGCTTTGGCCCTTGGCCGAGGCTGTTGCGGAGTTGTGCTGTGTATTTCTCTTCTATGTGTCAGAAGAGTTTAGAAAAGTTCTTCACCGCTACCTCCTTAGTGCGATTCACTTGTTTCAAAACCGAGGATAACCAGCTTGGTAGGCTGAGCGGAGACTTTGATTTTGGAGACACTGGTAAGGTCTGCCAACGACACCTGATGGACCTCCCCTAACGCCGGCAGGGCGATGTAGGCAAACTTCTCGGTTGCTTCCAATACTGGCTTAAGTGTTTCTGCGGCAGCAGTAGGCGAAATGATTTTGCCTTCCTTTTTGAGGTTTCCGGTTGCCAGATCATACACTTTGAGGGTGCCGTCTAAGAGCAGCAGCAACAGGTTACGGCCTGCCTTGTCTACCTTACACTGCATGATGCTCGTACTCTCAAAAATTGGGATCATTTCGTTAGTAGCCAGGTCTATATAGTAAGCACCCTTCAAATTGGAATACCCTACAAACTTCTTAGCCCCCTCTGCATACAACATGGTTCCGAGGCGAACCTCACCGAAACCAGCGGGATTAGGAATGAGTCGTTGCTGTCCGGATTGCGTCACTACCAAAGCTCCGCCTTCGGCGCCAAACACCGCATTGGTACCATCCGTGGCATTTCCGTGAATCCGGCTGGTTGGCAACGTGGAAGCGATCACCTCATTACCTGAAGCATTGATAATCTTTACTCCGTGAGGCCCCGCCAAAGTAGAGGATTTATCAACTACGGTAACCCCGTAGGTGCCATTGTTGAATTTCACCATAGCCCCATGGTGTGGGTCTAAACCAGCATTGACTACCCGCATTTTCGCGCCAGGTACATGAAAATCAGATTCACGGGCTACGGTGAGGGTACCGTCTCCGTCATTGAAAATGATGGATTCATCACCCTTGGATTTGAAATGCGAAGGTTTTAATCCTTCACCAGTTATGGCAGCAAAAGTAGGGGTTCCTTTTTCATCCACGTGGTCCCCGTGGTACTCCAGGCCACTGTCAAAGAACTCCACCCTGTTTTGGCTCCCGAACAACAAGGCCGCAAAACGCCCTGAGGCCGTGGGATACAAAGATGCATTGGGGTATTTTGCCTGGAATGCAAGGGTAGTGCCATCGGCTGGCTTTATCTGGGTAATGGTAGTAGAGGTACCATCTGAGGTGAGCAGCCGGACGTACTCAAATTCCTTTACTGCCTGAACTGGTTGGGGCTCTGGGTCATTTTCATCTTTGTCACAGGACGCGAGAACGGCTATGGCAAGAAAGCCCAGGAGCGCATGCTGCACGCCTTTATGGATGGAGTAAGTAGTACCCTGGATCTGGGAGAAGTAGTTCTTTAGAAATGTATTAACGTTCATTGTCGAATCTTTAAAAATGATGTATTCGCCCCATGGATGGGGTATGCTTTTAAAATCTATGGGATTTAAACTAGGGGTCGCTTCAACTAAACTTCTTTGGCGGCCCTCTCAGAAAGATACCTGACTCCGTTTTGGGAGTAGGAGAAGTGATCCTATACACCAGCCACTGCGGCTCAGGCACCTTCCACTGTGTGATTGACCACGGCAACACTGGTACCGCTCCTTCCGCCTGGAAATGGCAGAGCAAGCAGTGGTCATATACCGCAACCACCGTTTTGGTTTTGTCAGACGGGCGGGAATGGTGGTTGACTAAGATGCCATGCACCGGCCCGCTGAGCACGGCCACCAGCCAGAGAGCCGTGACCATTCTCGCAGATCTTCCGCTATGAGGTTTGCTTTTAGTCATGGCGTAGAAGCGTGAAGGGCACTTTTAGAGAAAGAATAATATTGCGTCCAGCCTCGGGCAGTTCAATCAGGCGGTAAAAGCTGGTATGGTTGAGGTAGCGGGTGTTCAGCAGATTCTGGGCTTGTACGCTTATGGAAAGCTCCTGTCTGCTGACGCGCAAGGTGGTGCCGGCAGAGAAGTTGAGCACCTGGCTGGCGGGCGTCTTTTTCTCCGGCGGTACAATCCGGTATTGGCTACCCGTTAGCCGGTAGTCAAGCGAAAAATAGGTATTCTTGGGTCCCCGGCTGAACTGGGGCTCATAGCTGATATTGATGATCGCTGTCGGCGGGGGTGAAAAGGGCAACGTATAGCCCTTTTTCTCACCAGACAATTGTTCGCTGTACAAGTATTCGGCTAGGAACTCGGTGCTCCAATGTTTCAGGAACCTGTACTTTGCCTCAAACTCTGCGCCGTAGCGCATTACGCTGCTTTGGGCATACTGGAATACCTGATTACCGGCCCCATAATAATAGTCATGGCGTGAAGTTGGGTTTAGGTAGATGTAGTTGGGGAAGTAATTATAGAAGGAACTTAGCTGAACAGACCATTTCGGTTGCGTCCAGGTCACGCTTACATCCAGTTGGTAAGACTGCTCCGGCGATAAACCTGGGTCTCCTTTTTCATAGCTGAAGTAATGGTAGTTCACGCCGTTAGCCGCTAATTCCTTCGCAATGGGCATCCGGAAGCTCTTCCCCAAATTGGCTTTGAGTTGTAGTTTCTCCCGGTTATAGTTGAAACCCGCTGACCAGATAAAACTTTGGAATTGCCGCTGCAGGCTGTCTGCCCTTACCAAGGCCTGAGAAACTGTGCCCTCCTGGGTCTGCACGTCAGAGTTAAACCAGTCTGTGTACTTGGTGATCTTGATCTTCCCGTAATCGTACCGCAAAGCTCCGTGCAGCAGCCAATGCTCGTTCAGCGTGAACTTGTCATACAGAAAAGCACCGGCACTAAATTGCCTGAACGCCGGCACCAGAAAGCTCCAGCCACCAATGCTATTGTCTTGGTATTCTGTATTCACACCTGCGGCCAGGGTGTGCCTGCCCCAGGCCATGTTATCCTTTATATTGAGAGAATACACCTGCTTCTCAAACTCTCTTTCCAAGGTTTGAGGGGTGCGCATCCGGGTTGGGTACAGGGGCGGCATGTACCCATGGTTGACATACGGGCTAAACTCCTGCCTGAAATTCTTCTGGTAACCAAGTTCCGCCTCCACCTCGTGGCCAGGTAAACTAAAAGAACTCCGGTTAATGAGCTTGAAGTGATTAACTTTCTGGTAAGGCATCAGGATATCACGGTGAGAGGCATCCTGTTCCTCGGTGTTTACGCGGCGGGGCTCCAGGCCGTGGGCGTTGGCAAAGAACCCGCTCTTGCTGTAGGTGTTGCTCAGGTAGAACACAGACCGGTATTTCTCTTCCACCACGCCGGTGCTCAGGTGCAGGTTTGTCTCGTGGCCTGCGGTGTTGCGCAGGCGGTTGTCCTTCAGGTCCACGGCATAATCATAGACGTACACCCTACTGGTGGGGACCCGGTAATCTGCGTAATCTAAACGGGTTACCCGGCTATCAAAGAACCAGCGCTCTTTCCGGCCATACAGGTTGAGAGAGGTGCCGTACAGGTTATTATTCGTTTTGCCTATGATATCTACCGCACCGCCCAGCGTATGCTTTGGGGGAACAGGATGGGGTTTGATGTCAATGGCACCGGCAATGGCGTCTGATCCATAAACGAACGAGGCGGCTCCTTTGATCAACTCCACCTGGCTGGCGGCAAACTGGTCTATCTCCAGCCCGTGGTCTACCCCCCACTGCTGTCCCTCGTGTTTCACACCATTCTCCACTACCACCACCCGATTGAACCCCAGCCCCCTGATGAGCGGTTTGGATTGGCCAGAACCTATACCTATCGTCTTGATCCCCGGTTGGCGCTCCAGCGATTTCATCAGGCTTCCTCCCAGGTTACGTCTGATGTAGACCTCGTTCACTACCTCCACATTCATTGATTCCTCCCGTTTCCTGAACTCTGTACGGTCACCGGCCACCACAACTTCCCCAAGTTCCTGCGGAGCAGGGTAAAGGTTGATGTTTACCTCGGTGCCTCCGCCCACCAAGTGAACGGGTACCACTTGCTGCCGATAACCGGTATAGGAGAAGGTAAGGGAATAGTGACCGGCTGGCACGTGCGGAAAAGTGAAATAACCCGATGCGTCGCTTTGCGTGGCCAACATTGAAGGGCTCAGCCTAACCGTTACCCCCGGTAAAGGATTGTTCCTCTCGTCTGTTATTTTTCCAGACAATGAAACATTTTGGCCCAGAGCATTCATGGCAAAGCTGAAGAGCAGTAAGAAAAGCGTAAGCTTCATACAGAGAAAAAATGAAGGACAGACCACAGACATGGCAAGTGTTACTCCTGCCACCAATCCAGATGTAGCCGTTCCGGTTTCCTGACTTTGGAGATGAGAGCATGTACCCAACCCATGCTTAAGCCTTGCGCAGACTTGGACATGGGTGAAAAGCCCTACCAGGAATAGCAAGGATTCCCTGGGCATATCATCACCAACCAGCCGCACCGCTAGAGGAAGGACAAAGACATCTGATGTTTAGAAATTGTGCCGGAATGCCTGCATTAGCGGAGGCAAGGACACACAGAGAAGGGCAAGCACAGGCTGCTTAGAGAATTGGATGATAGAAGGGCATGAATATCCCTGAGTCATCTTCCCAGATTCTCAAAATGAATAGAATACACTCCTGCCACCTGCTCTCTCTAAGCAGAAAGAGTATGACAGAAAAGCTGCGCTACTACAATAGACAGTGGCTTACCAAAAGTTAAGAAAGGAGTTGGGGTGGTCCCCGAAGGTCAATGTTATTGGGATAGGTGAACTTCCAGGCAAAGCAGAAGTCTGTGGTAAGGGAACTAATGGCAACGGTGTAAACCGGAGTGGGTACCGTAGGCAGTTCCAAGAGGTGAGGCTGCCCGTAGTCTTTCTCTTTGCAATGTTTGTGCACTTTGCCCACGGTATGTTTGGCATCACCGGGGGCAGGCTCATCATGGGCCGCCGTGTGCTCGTGGTCATGCAACGCCAGAATCGCCGCCTCCGGTACCATTACCTGGCAGAAGAGCAGTAACAAAAAGCTGGCGATATAGGGTTGTAACCGGAGCATCTAAAACAGAAAAACAGCCTCTACACAACTGGGGCAGATCAGGGGGAAACGGGAGCGATTTGGATAAAGCCTTCCCGTCCTGGCCATTCGGCAGCAATAATAAACAACAGGACCTCTAAATGCAACTAAGTTGCGGTTAAGTTTAAAGGAATGGTAGAAAAGAGTGTGTTTCAGTTCCTAAAGTTCTGGGTAATCATGAGTCTGCGGTCGCTGCCCTGGAGCACGCCAATGCCCACGCGGCCAAACCTATCGCGAAGAATGTTGGCGCGGTGGCCGGGCGAGTTCATGAGCCCCTCATGCGCAATGGTGAGCGTGGGCGCCAAGGCCAGGTTTTCACCGGCCAGCCGGAAAGGAACGTGCGCTTTCCGGATGCGGTCAAAGGGACTCCAACCCTCAGGGGTGTAGTGCGAAAAATAACCCCGGCGGAACATGTCTTCAGAATGGCTTCGGGCCACGCGGCGCAAAGAGGTGTCGGCGGCCAGGGGTTGTAGGTTCTCCTTGGCGCGCTCCTGGTTGATGAGGTGGAGCATCTGGGCTTCCAGGTCGGGGCGTGGCGTCATGCGGGTGACTTTGTAGGGCAACTCAATCATTTCCTCAGAGCCCGGCGCCACGGTGAGTTTGCGCATGGTGCGGTTCAAGGCTTCGTCAAAGACAGGGGCCAGCGCCATTTCGGCCTTTTCCGTCACCGAGGATAATCTAGAAGCCAGTTTGCTTTCCTGCACTTCCTCTTGAATGCTCTGCGGCAGGGGCAGCGCCATGAACAGCACCACCACAATAGCCGCCGTGACAAGTCCGCTTAGCAGCCCCGGTAACAAGCCCAGCACCTGGTTGCCCTTATGCCGATGCACATGGGCAGGCAGCCGGGAAACAATCACATCGCCCAGCGCCTGAATCAGGATACTGGACAACACCGCCACTATGAAAAAAGAAAGGGGCAAGAGCCACAGCTCGTTCCAGTCCAGCACCTGCTCCAGCCACGAAGCCACGTATGGGTAAAACTTGAGCCCCAGCAGCAGGCTGCCCACCCACCGCACCAGGTCCAGCACTCCGTACACAAAACCCCGGTACCAGCCCGTCCAGAGGCTGGAAAGCACAATGATCAGCAGGAGTAAGTCAATGTAATTCATCTTTCGTGTTTGCGTATGGGTGGTGTAGAAACTTAAGCAGATGGGCTTCTCCCGTTTCTTTTACCGCTCTCTTTCTGGTTCTGTTACTTTATTTTCCGCCAAGGGAAACTTCCCCGTAGCTGGTTTTCCGTATAGCTTCTCAAAAAACGAGCATATGAGCAAACAGGAAGTACAGCACGACGAAGAAGACCTGAGGTTCTACATAGCATTGGGCGAAGAAGACGCAGAACTCACCTACTCCCGCACCGAGCAGGAGGAACTGGACCTGGATTACACCTACGTACCCCAAAGCCACCGCAACCAAGGCCTGGCCGACCAACTGGTGAAAACTGCCCTGGACTACGTGAAAGAGCACCAACTCAAGTTTGTGGCTTCCTGCCCCGTGGTGGAGGCCTACGTGAAGCGCCACCCAGAATACGCCCCTTTTATGGCAGATGCCTAAACCCTGTGATCCGGCATTGGACTGTGCCTGCGTTTAGGGGCCGTTTTTGGAAAAACAGCCCCTAAACGCAGGCGTGTTTTTTTTGACTCTTCGCCTGTGCTCCCCAGCCCAGAGATGAAGCCGAACAGAAAACTTGTTGTACCTTCGTCTTTCTACGTTGCGTACGTTTGTCACTCATGAAAACCATCTCCATTGTAGGAACCGGGCTTATTGGCGGTTCGGCGGCCTTAGACCTCAGAAAAGCAGGAAATGTACGGGAACTGATTGGGGTAGACCAAAACCCGGAGCACGCCGCCCGCGCGGTGGAACTGGGCTTGGTGGACCGCATTCTGCCCCTGCAAGAAGCTGCCGCCGTGTCTGATGTCCTTCTGGTGGCCATTCCGGTGTCCGCTATCCAGAAACTGCTGCCTTCGCTGTTGGACATGCTGCCCCCGCAGGCGGTGGTCATTGACCTGGGCTCTACCAAAAGCCTTCTCTGCGAAGCCGTACGCCAGCACCCTAACCGGGCCCAGTTTGTGGCCGCCCACCCCATTGCGGGTACTGAGTACTCAGGCCCCACCGCCGCGCTGGAAGGTTTGTACCAGGGCAAGATGAACATCATCTGTGAGAAAGAGCTGTCCTCTGAACACGCGCTGCACACGGCCCAGGAAGTGTTTTCCACGCTAGGTCTCAAGACGATTTACATGCAGCCCGAGGAGCACGACAAGCACGTGGCCTACGTATCGCACCTCTCGCACGTGAGCTCGTTTCTGCTGGGTTTGACCGTGCTGGACGTGGAGAAAGACGAACGCAACATCTTCACGCTGGCGGGTTCAGGCTTTGCGTCTACGGTGCGTCTGGCCAAAAGCTCCCCAGACATGTGGGCGCCCATCTTTGAGCAGAACGCCCATTTCCTGAGCCACGCCCTGGCCGAGTACATCAAGCACCTGCAACGCTTCCAGGAGTGTCTCCAGAGCGGCCAAACCCAGGAACTGTACCAGATGATGCAGCAGGCCAACCAGATCAGGCCCGTGCTGGATGGCATTGCGCAGGTGTCGCCGGTGGTGAAATAATCCTGTTTAGCGGCTGTTTTTGGAAAAAGAGCCCCTAAACGCAACGGCTGTCTATTTACCGTATAACTCCCTTTTGCCTGCTCCGTACCAAGGTGAAACACATTCTCTACTGGACCGAAGATATTATGGGCATCTCTGATTTATTTGACAAGCTCAAGAAAGAGTGGGAAGTACTCAAGGGCAACGACGCCAAAGACAAGTTCTTCTACAACGAGAACACCTACCCAGACGAGGCCACCGCCCGGCGGGAGTTTGCCCGCAGCAAGCAGAAACTGTTTGACGTGAACCGCTGGTCTAAACTGCCGGGCATCAATTCCACCTTTCAGCTCTTTGACTCCTCCGGCCATCCATCTGAAGCCACCAAAGTACAGGTAGGCGATTTTATGCAGATCATTCTGCCCGCCACCACCATTGAGAACTGGGTAACGGTGGTAGAGGTGACCGAGGAAGAGAACGCCGCCCAGTTCATTGTGCGCCCCAGCCCCAAACCCGAGCCGCAGCGAAACCCTGACGAGAGCGACGGCGTGAAGCATTTCTTCTCCTCTGAAGCCACCAGTACCTTCCGCATCCTCCGCGACGGCACCAAGCTCATGGGCTTTGAGATTGGCCGCGACGAAGCCATCAATAACTCTGGCGAAGAGACACAAAACCGAACCTTGCTCAACACGCTTATCTCAGAAGGTGGCTGGGCTGGTTTTCAGGATTTGCAGTGGAACAAGATCACGCGCTACTACGTGCACCTGGAGGAGGTGGAATAAGGCAGCCGCTTAGTCTGTTCGCTTCTTTCTTTTAGGATAGAGTTCCCCAATGAGCAGATTCAGGTTCAGTCCGCCGTTGGGCACTTTGCGGTTGTAGTTGAACACGCCCCCTACGCTCAGCCCGAACGCGTGAGTGGCCATCACGGCAAAATCACCGCGTATGCTCCAACCGGGTAGCCAATACGTCCTGACATCGTACTCATAATGGGTGCTGTTGAGAATGCCTCCCCATCCGCCGCTGGTCACTTTTTTAATGTTGTGCGGCATTTTGTACCGCACCAGAGAGGGCCCGGTGGAAAGGGAAAGGTGAACTCTTTTTCGTTCGTTCCTGAATTTCCCTATGGTGAGATTAAGCTCGTCTACAGAATGTTTGGGGAGGTTATTGCCGAACAAAGCGGTGTTTCTCAGCTGCCCATCTTGGGTTTCTTCGTACTCCTGTGAATACATTCTCACGGCCAAAAGATAGTTCTGCCGGGTTTCCTTCACAAAAGAGCCATTCAAAATTGCGTGTGACTCACTGGAAGTAGGAATGGTGGTGCCCAGCATGAAGTAATATTTCCGGGTAAACGCAGTATCCGTGGCCGCCTGCCCAAGGGTGGAGAGACTATAGAAAAGGAACAAGGTAAACAGGGAGAAAGCTTTCATGGCCAATACAGATTACGTGTGTGTTCTTACTCCTTTCCCTCCGCAAGCCCCAGCTCACTAAAGATAACACTTTCCTCGTAAAACCAAATCAGTATCAACCAGTTGCAACAACCCTCTCACAAAACGTCCTTTGCGTTTAGGGGCTCTTTTTGGAAAAAGAGCCCCTAAACGCAAAGGACGTTTTCAGGATGGTGCTACTTTATCTGGGAAAGCAGCTTCTCCAACTCCCCAAACAGAATTTCGTTCCCCTCCTGCCGGTAGTGCTGCAACTGCTCCTGAAACTGCGGCACCTCGTACAGAAACGCTTTGAGTCCGTCTGGCGTGAACTCCGGGAAATAACGGCCATACCCCAGTTTCTGCACATAGGCGGCGTTGAGGTACTGCTCAAACTGCTTGGGAATGGGCACCGAACAGATGGGTTTTCGCAGATACACCGCCTCGCTCAGCAATGAAAAACCACCGTTGGCCACCACAGCCTTCGCCGAAGCCAGATCCTGGATGAAGCCCGCCTCACTGAACGCCTTCAGGTGTACATTGCCGTGCTGTTCTTCTTTGTTGAACCCGTAGACGTAGAAGGTTTCACCGGGCAGTTGCTGCAAGGTCTGCAAGAGGTTTTTCTGGTTCGTGCTGGATTGGTACACCAGCACATGGTTCCCCGGCCGGGGCTGCGCCCGCAGAATCTCTTCCCTAATGATGGGGGGCACCACCGTGGTATTGTCTTTGCACACCGGCACGTCAAAGAAAGAGGCCACCAGATAATGCGCTGAGCGGGGCACTTTGGCTTTCACCACGTTTCTGGCCACCTGGAAACTGCTCTTCCACTCGGGCAGCAGCGGCACGTCCAATACACAGCGGTTAATCACCTGCATGTTGTCTATGCTGATGACGGGCAATTTATGGTGCTTGGCGAAAAAGAAACTGAAGGACTCAAAATCTGAGATCACCACCTCCGGGCGGAATTTCTCCATGAGCTCGCGGTACCGGTTAAAGTTCATCTTGAGCGTGGCCGGGGCGGTTCTGAGGGTCAGCATGGCTGTATTCACCGTGGAGACGGCTGCGTTGCGGTACGCGATGTGAAAACCCTTGATCTCATGTACCCGCCCCGGGAAGGCCCTGGCCAGAAACTGGTACGCCCGCGCGCTGGACACTACCTGCACCTCATGCCCCTGCCCCAACAGGTACGTGATGATCACTTTGCTTCTGGTGGCGTGGCCCATGCCCTCGCCGGGTACTCCGTATAATATTTTCATCTGCTTAAGAATATTGCTCTGGGTGGGTAGCCACTTTGAAGACCCGCTTCAACACCCCAGACAAAGAAAACAAATAAGCCAGCACCATGCCCGTTGCCGACCCCAGGGAAACATCCAGCTCAGAATGCACGCCCAAAGCCACCCTGGACATACAGACCAGCACCGCCCACAGCATGGGCAGCACCAACCAAGGGCGGTGCCGGCGCGGCAGCTGGAGCCCCAGCCACATGGTGAGCATAGAGCCCAGCAGGAAAGCGTTCTGGGAGTGGCCCGATGGGAAAGAATAGCCCGCCTCGCTCACCCAATGCTCCAGCACCACCGGCGAGATCTGGGTATACTTCTCAGGGTTCTTTTTCAGATACTCCGCCAGATACACCCGGCGCGTCTCAGCGTCTTGCAGGTAAAAAGTGTCCAGCAAGGAAGCCTCCTGCCCTTTGCCGCCCAGCAGAAACTGATGGCTGGGGCGTGGCACCTCCGCCAGCGGCTTTATCACGTACTCGTTCAGCATGGCCATACTGCCCAGCGTGAACAGCAAAAACAGAAACGCCACCGTGAAAGATTGTGCCCGCAACTTAAGGCCTGTCTGTTGGCTGGCCGCCAGCAGACAGAGCAAAATGCCCAGCACCGGCGTGCCGTAAACACCGCCAGACTGGGATAATACGTACCAGAAAAGCGTATCACGGTCGGCCTGCAGGTAACCGCTGAACGACACCGGCAGCAGCCACACCACCAGCACCAGCAAAAGCCAGCTCACGCCCGTGAGCAGAAGGGCAAACTTATTTTGGCTTAAATGTTTCCTCATGGATGAACCTACCCAGAACTTCTTGTGGAAGGGATGGGCATAAAATGGAAAGATACGGCATTGCGCGCAATTAACTACGCCGGAGCCAACACCTTTCCCTGCTCCAGCCGCAGCACCTTAGTTACACAAGCTGGAATCTCCTGGGCGTAGTGCGTCACGTAGAGCAGCGTGGTAGTACTATGGGCACAGATCTGTTCCAGCAGTTCTTTGAACCCTCTCTGCTGTTGCGCATCCATCCCCTGGCAAGGCTCGTCCAGAATAAGTAGCGGCGGATGCTTAATGAGGGCCCGCGCCAGAAGGCATAGCCGCTGCACACTAGCTGAGACCGTTCTGAGCGGTTTGTCTTTTGCGTCTGCCACACCCATAAGTTCCAGCCAGCGCAGGGCTTGGGCCGCATTCTCAGGTTGGCTTTTCCGCATCAGCCCCAGCGTGTCATACAACCCAGACTCCACCACCTCCAGGCAGGTGTTTTGGTACGGGAAAAACTGAAACAGCTCCGGCGAGACAAACCCAATTTTCTTTCTGATGTCCCAGATGGTTTCACCGGTGCCGCGCTTACGGTCAAAGAGCGTAATGTCCTGGGCAAAGGCCTGCGGGTGGTCGCCGTTGAGCAAACTGAGCAGCGTGCTTTTCCCGGCTCCGTTAGGTCCCAGCAATGCCCACCGTTCCCCTTGCTGCACCCGCCAGTCCACGTTCTGCAACACCGTTTTGTGGCCGTAGCGCACGTTTACATTCTTCAGTTCCAGAATGGTTTCATACGCAGCCAGCGGTTTGTCTGAAAGCAAACCCGTTAGGGCAGCAGCATCCAGAGCCGGTTTTTGGCCATGGCTAAATACTTGGTGGTGAAAGTTTTCCTTCGGCTGTGCCGAAATAATTTTGCCTTGATGCAGTACCGCTACATGGGTAATAGCCCGGGGAATTTCCTGCGCAGAAGTAGCCATGACCACCGTTACGCCCGAGGCGATGATCTCAGAGAGCAATTGATTGAAATGGACACGGGACTCCGCATCCAGACCAGTGAGCGGCATGTCCAGGAGCAACAATTGAGGGTTGCGCAGCATGGCGGCTGCCAGCAGCAGATGTTTGGTTTCGCCGTTAGAGAGAGTAATGAGTGGTTTATTCCTTAGCTCCTCCAGCCGGACAGCCTGCACCACTTTTTCCAGCGTCCAGACAGGATTTGGTCGGGACGGGGCCGGCAACCCAGACAGATATTCCTGAACGGTGGGCGCATCCTGGGCGTCTGAGGCATGGTACCGCTGTTGGTAGTAAAAGTCTGCGGTATTGGTGGAATGGTTCTTAAACGTATGCTTCTGCCCCACCTCCGCCACCAGATCCCGGAAAGAAGAAAAAGCATCTTGCTGCTTAGGATGGGTTTCCAGAAACCGCTCATAGAAGCCGTACGCCACGTGCCCTCCTACCACGCTCAACCTACCGGCCAGAGCCTGCAGCAGAGAGGTTTTGCCCGCGCCGCTCTCCCCCACCAAGGCCCACTGCTGCCCGGGCAGAATCTGGAAATCCAGCTGGGAGAAAACGGTCTGGTTCACGTACCTGACGGATACGTTCTGGAAGGTGAGAAAAGGGAGAGACATGGAGAAAAGAGCAAATTCAGCGAATAAAAATCTGTATAGAATAGAAAGTTATGCCCACTTGTGCTGGAAACGTTTAGGGACTGTTTTTGAAAAAACAGCCCCTAAACGGAAACATCAGAAATGTATTAGTTTGGAGTGTACCGCGCTGTGCACAAGAATCTTATTTCTTTACCTTGCCCAGTAAAATCTCTGGTTCGTTGGTGGTAATGAAATCCGCTTTGCGCTCCAGCAGCCAATCCATCATTTCGGGGGTGTTTACGGTCCAGACGTTTACGGTGAGGCCTAGTTGGTGGGCTTCGTTTATCCACTGCGGGTTCTTTTGCACCACAGACAGGTTATAGTCAAAGCCCGTCATCTTGTCCTTGGCCAGCTCAGCGGGCGCTTTGCCGCCGTTGAGGTACGCCACCTTAGCCGATGGCTCCAGTTCCAGCACCTTTTTAAGAATGTCATAGTCAAAGCTGATGTAGTCTACCCAGCCCTGCGCCTTGTGCTTTTGCACCAACTCCACCACTTTTCTGGCCAGCGCCTGCCCCCGCTCTTTGCTCACAGAAGAAGGCTTTATCTCCAGAATGAGCTTGGTTTTGTTCTGGTTCAGGCCAGCCAGCAGGTAAGCCTCCAGCGTAGGCAACGGCTCGCCGTTGGGAAGTTTGAGTTTGGCCAGTTCCCCTGATGTTGTCTTTTCAATGTGCGTTCCTTTTACGTCATGGTCATGGTACACAAACAGCACTGAGTCAGCGGACATGTGTACGTCAAACTCACTGCCGGCGCAGCCCAGCCTGATGGCATGTTGCAGGGCCGGAATGGAGTTTTCGCTCACGCCCGTATTCTTGAACGCTCCGCGGTGGGCAATCACGCCGTTGGTGATGAACTCGTCTTTCACAATCCGGAAGGTTTCCTGTTTTCCGTTGGCCGCCAGCGTCACCTCCAGCCATTGATTTTGCGAGGCCGCCCCAGCGGTTTGCTTCAGCCGCAGGGTATTGTCTGTGCCTAACTCAAAGAGCTTCTTGCTTTCCCCCACCAGTTTCACCTTAGGAACGGCAGTACCCTGGCCTACCGCCAGTACTTTTCCTATAGTCGGCTTGCCGGTAGTATAGGTGAAATTGGAAAGGGTAAGCTTTGTTTGGGCCATGGTAACGGAGCAGAAAGCGTAACTCAAGCTTACGCAAGCGGCCAGGCCGAGGAGCATTTTTTTCATGGGTTTAGGGTAGGATTAGCAGTTCAACTTACACAGAATTAACGCATTGAAATTGACAACCTGAAGGCAATATGCAAAGAGGAAGCGTAAAAGCAGCAAGTACCTAAAATTTTGTAGCCACGCCCCAAGCCTGAGCAGAGAGCGTAAAGCGAATGCCCCACCGCCTTTGACAGCAGCGGGGCACTCAAACTACACAACACTTACTAAAACGAACTAATAAAATCTTACACAAATAGATTGAGGAAGTCCTGCTTGCCGTTGAGGTACTCATAGGCGAAGCCTTCCTCCAGCATTCTGAGTTTGATGGCTTCCACATCCTGCGGGTGCTTCACCTCCACCCCAATGAACACCGGGCCTTTCTCTTTGTTGTTCTTCTTGATGTACTGGAAATGGATGATGTCGTCCTCGGGGTGCAATACGCGGTTCACGAAGGTTCTCAGCGCCCCGGGCTTCTGGTTGAACGTGACCATGAAGTAGTGCTTGAGGCCCTGGTGCTGCAGCGCGCGTTCCTTGATATCTTCCATGCGGGTGATGTCATTGTTGCTGCCGCTGATCACGCACACCACGTTTTTACCTTTGATTTCCCCGGCGAAATCTTTTAAAGCCGAAATGCTCAAGGTGCCGGCCGGTTCCAGCACCACGCCTTCCTCATTGTACATCTTGAGAATGTCTTCGCAGATTTGGCCTTCGGGCACCAGCACCACGTCATCTAGCAGTTCCCGGCAGATCTCAAATGTGATCTCACCGGGGCATTTCACGGCCGCCCCATCTACAAACGAGTCAATGGTCTCCAACGCCTGACGCTGATCTTCTTTAATGGACCGGTACATAGACGGCGCGCCCAGCGGCTGTACCCCAATCAGTTTGGTATTGGGGCTCACCTGCTTGAACACACTAGAGACGCCAGAGGCCAACCCGCCCCCGCCAATAGGCATGAACAGGTAATCAATGGCAAAATCAGCGTCTTTGAAAATCTCCAGCCCCACGGTGGCCTGGCCTTCTACAATGGCCAGGTCATCAAACGGCGGAATGAAAGTGCTCCCGCGCCCGTCGCAGAATTCCTTTGCGGCTTTGAACGTGTCATCATAGGTGGCACCGGTGAGCACCACCTCTACCATATCTTTCCCGAAGAGGCGCACTTTGTTCACCTTCTGGGCGGGCGTTTGGGCAGGCATGAAGATGTAGCCTTTGATGCCCAGCAATTGGCAGGCATAGGCCACCCCCTGCGCGTGGTTCCCAGCGCTTGAGCAGACAATCTCCCCCGCCCTTTCCTCGGCAGAAAGCGACGAAATCTTGTTATACGCCCCTCTTATTTTGTAGGAACGCACCACCTGCAAATCTTCCCGCTTCAGGTAAATCTCGGCGTCATAGAGCTGCGACAGCCATAGGTTCTTCATGAGGGGCGTTTTGTAGATCACCCCTTTCAGGTTCTTGGCCGCTTTCTCTACATTTCCCAGCGCTACCACGGTTTCTAATGAAGCTGTCTGTTTCTGCATGGTGAATTCCTCTTTCTGCTTTTGTCCTGTTTTCAGAAAATAAGCCCTAAAACAAGTACCTTTTTCCCTGGCTGCCGAAGGATGCGTGGAGTCTCCCGACTCCCATATTACGCTTGGTCTAACTCCTGACAGACCAACGCACTTCGAATCAGTGCCATTTCGGTCTGTTAGGGGACAGACCGGGGGAGGTAGTTTCCAGACTCCATTCGTCAAAATCCTACTCGTGGCTCCCGGCGAGTCTGGAGACTCGCATCATCTTTTGTCACGAGTCTTGAGACTCGCGCCAGTAGATGACGGTTACCGTTTGGTTTAAACGCCTGTGAAGCCTTAGAGACTTCACAGGCGTTTCTGTTTTGGGCCCATTTTCAAGAAAACATGTCCAAAACGCACTAAAGATTTTATTCTTCTCCTGAGAAAAAGGAGGTAAGACTATCTGCCGGAGCGGAGTTTTCTTACGGTAGCACCGGTCTGCCATAACTCTGACTCACGCACCTCCGCCAACTCGGCTTCCAGCTCGGCACGGTAGCCTGGGGTTGAACCGCGCTGAATGGTACGGGCCGCTTCCTGGCCAGACGCCACGCTGTCATACAGTTCATTCAATACAGGCAAGGTAGCCTCACGGAATTTGCCTTTCCAATCTAAAGCACCACGCTGAGCGGTTACAGAGCAGTTGCTGAACATCCAGTCCATACCGTTCTCGCCTACTAATGGCACCAGGCTCTGGGTTAGTTCTTCCACGGTTTCGTTGAACGCCTCAGACGGTGAGTGACCGCGCTGACGCAATACTTGGTACTGGGCTTCAATGATACCCGCCAAAGCACCCATCAACACACCGCGCTCACCAGTTAAATCAGAGTAGACTTCTTTTTTGAAATCAGTCTCAAATAGGTAACCAGAACCTACGCCAATGCCCATAGCAATAGCTTTCTCGTAGGCTTTACCTGTGGCATCCTGGAACACCGCGAACGAAGAGTTCAACCCGCTACCGGCTAAGAACAGACGGCGCAGGCTGGTGCCGCTTCCTTTAGGGGCTACCAGAATCACATCTACATCAGCGGGCGGAACAATGTTGGTTTGCTCTTTGAACGTGATGCCGAAGCCGTGTGAGAAATACAGGGTGTTGCCTGGCTTCAATCTTTCTTTGATGGTGGGCCAAACGGCAATCTGACCAGCGTCTGACAACAGGTTGCAGATGATGGTACCGCGCTCCACGGCTTCTTCAATAGAGAACAAGGTCTCGCCTTCTACAAAACCGTCTTGCTTGGCTTTCTCCCAAGAGGCTGAATCCTTGCGCTGGCCCACAATCACCTTGAAGCCATTGTCGCGCATGTTCAACGCCTGACCCGGACCTTGCACGCCGTAGCCAATCACCGCAATCACTTCGTCTTTAAGCGTCTCTTGGGCTTTTGCCAACGGATATTCATCGCGGGTTACAACGGTTTCTTCTACACCGCCGAAATTAATCTTTGCCATTTTACTGTAGCTAATAAAGGTTTTAAGATGATTTACACTTCTAAAAGAGCCCTTCTGCGCTCTTTGCGTTTAGGAGCTGTTTTTGGAAAAACAGCCCCTAAACGGCTTTTTTATCTCTGGCGCGAGTCTCCAGACTCGTGCCGATGGATGCGTGGAGTCTCCAGACTCCCATTACTTCTACTGGTGGTTCCCGGCGAGTCTGGAGACTCGCTTCATCTTTTGTCACGAGACTAGAGTCTCGCGCCAGGAAATTCCAGACTTTCTGTTTTTGGCCTTTTTTCAGAAAAACAGGCTCTAAAAGCAATCGGACTCTCCTCGCCGCGGAATTACATGCTGAACACCTTCTCGCGGCTGTTCAGGAATTCGTTCTCCATGACCTCATGCCCCGGCTCGGCGCGCTCAAACTCACGCAGTTTGCGGTTGAAGCCGTCGCTGTCTTTGATGATGGCGATGCGGGCGCTGCGCACAAACTCAATCAACCCGAATGGCTGCAGAATTTTAATCAGGTTGTCGGTTTCCTCGCGGTGGCCGGTGGTTTCAAAGACAGTATAATCTTTTCTAATCACCACCACACGGGCTCCATTTTCGCGCAGCAGCCGCTCCACTTTCGCTTTCTCGGCCACAATATCAGTGGGCACTTTGTAGAGGGCCATTTCTTGCCAAATCACATCTTCGTTGGTGTTGAAGTACACCTTGAGCACCTCTACCTGCTTCTCAATCTGGCGGGCAATTTTGCTCACCACCTCCTCAGTTTCGTGCACCACGATGTTGAAGCGGTGAATTCCCTCTATCTCGCTGGGCGAGGTATTGAGGCTCTCAATGTTCATCTTGCGGCGCGAGAATATCATGGCGATGCGGTTGAGCAACCCAATCTGGTTCTCTGTGTACACCGTGATGTTGTATTCCTGCCGTTCTATTGGCGCTTGCTCACTCATCTTCTTCTTGGTTTAGCAAGGTTATTTCAATCTGATTTCACTCACGCTGCAGCCCTGCGGCACCATAGGGAACACGTTGTTCTCTTTGGTCACCATCACCTCCAGCAAGAAAGAGCCGGGGTTGGAGAGCATTTGCTGCAACGCCTCTACCAAGTCTTCGCGCTGGTTGATGCTGCGACCCGGTATGCCGTAACCCTTGGCTACCGTCACGTAATCTGGGCTGGTAATGTCCACGAACGAGTAGCGGCGCTCATGGAACAGCTCCTGCCACTGGCGCACCATGCCCAGGAACTGGTTATTCAGAATCAGGATTTTCACGTCTATGCCGCTCTGCATGATGGTGCCCAGTTCCTGAATGGTCATCTGCACACCGCCGTCGCCAATTACGGCCACCACGGTTCTGTTAGGTGCCCCAAACTTGGCCCCGATGGCCGCCGGTAACGCGAAGCCCATGGTGCCCAAGCCGCCGCTGGTAATGTTGCTGCGGGTCTGGTTCAATTTGGCGTAGCGGCAGGCCACCATCTGGTGCTGGCCTACGTCGGTGACAATGATGACCTCGCCCTTAGTGAGCTCGTTCAGTTGCTGAATTACTTCGCCCATGGTCATCTCATCGCTGGTGGGGAACAACTCTTCTCTGATGACAGCGTCAATTTCCTTCTGCTCGTACTCTTTGAACTTGGCCAGCCACTCGGTATGCTGTTTGGTTTCCACCATTTGGGTGAGCAACGGTAAGGTTTCTTTGCAGTCGCCCCACACCGGCACGGTGGTTTTCACGTTCTTGTCAATCTCGGCGGGGTCAATGTCCAGGTGAATGACTTGGGCCTGCTTGGCATATTTGTCCAGGCGGCCGGTTACGCGGTCATCAAAGCGCATGCCTATGGCAATCAAGACATCGCACTCATTGGTCATCACGTTGGGGCCGTAGTTGCCGTGCATGCCCAGCATACCCACGTTCTGCGGGTGGTCGGTAGGCAACGCACCTGCGCCCATGATGGTCCAGGCCGCCGGGATTCCGGTTTTCTCCAGAAAAGTCCTGAACTCCTGCTCGGCAGAGCCGAGCATCACGCCCTGGCCCCATAGCACGAACGGCTTCTTGGCTTTATTAATTAATTCCGCCGCCTGGCGGATGTATTCTTTGCGCACAATGGGCTTGGGCCGATAGCTGCGGATGTGGTCACACGGCGTGTAGCCCCGAAAAGCGAACTTCTGCAGCTGGGCGTTTTTGGTAATATCAATCAACACCGGACCGGGGCGACCACTGCGGGCAATGTGAAACGCTTTGGCCAATACCTCCGGAATCTCAGTGGCATCGGTTACCTGATAGTTCCACTTGGTGACCGGCGTGGTAATGCCAATTACATCTGCTTCCTGAAACGCATCTGTCCCTAGCAAGTGCGCGAATACCTGACCCGTGATACAGACCAAAGGCGTGCTGTCAATCAAGGCATCGGCGAGGCCGGTGACTAAATTGGTAGCACCGGGGCCGCTGGTAGCGAACACCACGCCTACTTTGCCGGAGCTTCGGGCATAGCCCTGGGCAGCGTGAATGCCGCCTTGCTCGTGGCGCACCAGTATGTGTTTCAAGTCACCTTCAAAGTCATAGAGCGCATCATAGATGGGCATGATGGCTCCACCCGGATACCCGAAGATGGTGTCTACGCCTTCCACCACGAAGCCGTGCAGTAGCGCCTGGCTACCGCTAATCATGGTATCTGTCTCAGGCAAGGCTGGGGCTTGTTTCTCTTGCGTTAACATAGGCTTCGTCTTGTAAATCGGTGATACAACCGTGGCTGGCATCACTCACTGTTCTAATGTATTTCAATAGCACACCGCCCTGCACGTTGGCTTTCGGGCGTTGCCACACGCTTCTGCGGGCAGTTAATTCGGCTTCGTCAAGCTGCACATCTATGGTGTTGGTGGTGGCGTCCAGCACAATCCAGTCGCCGTCTTCTACCAGAGCAATGGTGCCGCCGTCGTAGGCCTCTGGGCTCACGTGGCCAATCACAAAGCCGTGGGTACCACCCGAGAAACGGCCGTCGGTAATCAAAGCTACTTTGTCGCCTAACCCAGCACCCATGATGGCCGAGGTGGGTTTCAACATTTCGGGCATGCCCGGACCGCCTTTGGGCCCCACGTACCGGATGACGACGACCTGACCCGGTTGAATTTTCCCAGCGGCAATACCGTCATTCAGTTCTTCTTCTGAGTTGAACACAATGGCAGGGCCTTCAAACCGCAGTCCTTCTTTGCCCGAAATCTTAGCCACCGCTCCTTTAGAGGCCAGGTTGCCGTACAGAATCTGGATATGGCCGTCTGATTTGATGGGGTTGGAAAGTGGTCTCAGCAAATCCTGCTCCGCGCCCAGCGGTTTTATATTTTCCAGGTTTTCCGCCAAGGTTTTGCCAGTCACGGTCAATAAATCACCGTTCAGCAAACCAGCTTCCAGCAATGTTTTCTGCACAGCCGGTACACCGCCCAGCGCGGAAAGGTCTTCCATGAGGTACTTGCCACTGGGTTTCAAATCTGCCAACACCGGCACGCGGTTGCTCACGTCCTGGAAATCTTCCATAGTGAGATGCACGCCCGCCGCATGGGCAATGGCGATGAGGTGCAGCACGGCGTTGGTAGAACCGCCCAAAACCGTAATCATGACCAGCGCATTCTCAAACGCCTCACGGGTTAAGATGTCTCTGGGCTTGATGTCTTTCTCTAACAAATTCAGAATGTAGGCTCCGGTGTCCAGCGCTTCCTGGTTTTTCTCTGGGCTCACGGCTGTGGCCGAAGATGAGAACGGCAAGCTCATGCCCAGGGTCTCAATAGCCGCCGCCATGGTGTTGGCCGTGTACATTCCGCCGCAGGCGCCCGGACCCGGACACGCGTTCCGGATGATGCCGCGGTAGTCTTCGTCTGAGATAGTGCCATTCAGTTTTTTGCCGTAGGCCTCAAAACAAGACACAATGTTCAGCTTTTGGCCTTTGTACTCACCGCCTTTGATGGTGCCGCCGTAAATCATCACCGAGGGGCGGTTCAAGCGCGCCATGGCAATCAAGGCACCCGGCATGTTTTTATCACAGCCTACCACCGTGGCCACCGCATCATAGTAATGCGCACCGGCCATGGCTTCAATGGAATCAGCAATCAGTTCTCTACTCACCAGAGAGTAGCGCATACCGGCGTTGCCGTTGGTAATGCCGTCGCTCACGCCAATGGTGTTGAACCGCAGGCCCACCATACCGTTGGCCTGCACACCCATTTTCACGGCATCGGCGAGGCCGTTCAGGTGCATGTTGCAGGTGTTCCCCTCAAAGCCGGTAGAGCAGATGCCCACAAACGGTTTGCGCAGGTCTTCTTCTTTCACCCCTGAGCCAATCAGCATGGCCTGGGAGGCCGGAAGGCTGTCGTCTTTGGTGTAGATGCCGCTGTATTTATTCAGAGCCATGGTGTACTATGTTGTTAATCTGGTAATTATCAAATAAAAGAGCCTTTCTACCGGGTGGTTAGAAAGGCTCCAAAAGATTGTAAGAGGCCTGTCCTAACCACCTTGCGGCAGAGGAGTAATGACGATAAAGCAAATGACCGACCTATGTCGCATCTTGGTTCTCTCTTTGTGTTTAGCGCCCGTTTTTCCTAAAACAGGGCAAAAACGCACTCTATTCTTTGGCTGGCGCGAGTCTCAGGACTCGTGCCGATGGATGCGTGGAGTCTCCAGACTCCAGTGTTTTACTTGTGGTTCCCCGCGAGTCTGAAGACTCGCTTCATCCAGTGTCACAAGACAAAAGTCTCGCGCCAGAGATAACCATCACGAGTTTCCGTTTAGGGGCTGTTTTTGGAAAAAGAGCCCCTAAACGCGTTCATCAGATAATGGTGCTCAGGCCCAGTTCCAGGTTCTTCAGGTGCCGGAAACACTCGCCGCCCTCCTGCACATAGTCCGCAATGAAGCAACCTACCTGCTCGGTGGTGTAAGGGTGTTCTTTGTTCAGTTCGGGTGTAAGCACATTGCGTCTCAGAGCATAGTCCACGCCATCTTTCACCAGATTGGCCTCTTCCTGCAACCCGAAATGCTCCAGCATCATGGCTACGGAAAGAATGGTGGCGATGGGGTTGGCAATGCCCAAGCCTTTGCCCTGCGGGAATGATCCGTGGATAGGCTCAAATAACGCGGCAGTCTCCCCTACGGAGGCCGAAGGCAACAAGCCCAAAGAACCGGCAATCACCGAAGCCTCGTCTGAAATAATATCCCCGAACATGTTCTCGGTGAGAATCACGTCAAATTGCTTGGGGTTCAGAATCATCTGCATGGCGGCGTTGTCCACGAACAGGTAATCAACGGCAACGCTCGGATACTCAGGGGCAATCTGCTGCACCACTTCGCGCCACAGACGGGAAGTCTCTAGCACGTTGGCTTTGTCTACCAGCGTCAGTTTGTTGCGGCGCGTGGTCGCCGATTGGAACGCCAGGTGTGCAATGCGCACAATTTCCTCGCGGGAATATGTGCAGTGGTCATAGGCACCATCTGCGGTGCGGCCTTTCTCTCCGAAGTAGATACCGCCGGTCAGCTCCCGGTAAATCAACATATCAGCCCCTTGAATGCGGTCTGCCTTCAGCGGCGAATGCTCAATCAGCACATCATAAGCGGTTACCGGACGGATGTTGGCGAACAGACCTAATGATTTCCGAAGGCGCAACAGCCCTTGCTCGGGACGTACCTTAGCGGCGGGGTTGTTGTCGTATTTCGGGTCACCAATGGCGCCTAACAAAATGGCATCGGCTTCAAAGCAAGCCTGTAGGGTTGACTCCGGAAGCGGGTCGCCGGTGGCGTCAATGGCGCAGGCGCCCATCAACTGCACATCCAGCTCAAACTGGTGCCCGAAACGCTCAGACACCGCCTCCAGCACTTTCAGGGCCTCGGCACAAACTTCCGGCCCGATTCCGTCGCCGGGTAAAACGGCTATTCTTTTGGTTAATACGCCCATGGTCTGTTGCTTTCGTATTGTTCTATCGCTTCTTTCTGGTTCACTAAAAAATCAATGTCATCGTAGCCATTGATGAGGCACTCTTTCTTGTAGGCGTCAATGGCGAAGGGGATTTTCTCTTCCCACACCGGCACTTCCAGTTCCTGGTTGACCAGATTCACCACCAGCGTGGTCTGCGGGTCTTCTTCAATCTGGGTCAGCAATCTTGCCAGCACCTCGTCGCTCACCTGCAGTGGCAACAGGCCATTGTTCAACGCATTGCCTTTAAAGATATCGGCGAAGAAGCTGGAGATGACCACCTTGAAACCGGCATCATAAATAGCCCAGGCAGCGTGCTCGCGGCTACTGCCGCACCCGAAGTTTTTGCCTGCCACCAGGATTCTTCCGCTGTAGCGGCCTGTGTTCATAACAAAATCTGCCTTCGGCTGACCAGCGTTGTCAAAGCGCCAGTCTCTGAATAAATTCTCCCCGAAACCTTCGCGGGAGGTGGCCTTTAAAAATCGGGCCGGGATAATCTGGTCGGTATCTATATTCTCAATCGGGAGCGGAACCGCTGTGGATTGAAGCACTTCAAACTTTTCCATTTAACTGCTTTATGTGCCACAAGTGCACTTTACAATTCTTTATATGATCGTCCCCCTTTGAAGGGGGTAGGGGGATGATTTCATGTGCTGAGCTTCGCATTCCCGAGAATCATTTTTAATCACTTTGTAGCTGAAGCTGATGGTTCTTCAACTGCCTTTGTCATCCCCCTACCCCCTTCAAAGGGGGACGCAATGCGTGTAAATTTTTCTTAGTTCAGGTATTGGGTAATGTCCACAATCTTTCCTTCCACGGCGGTGATGGCCGCTACCAACGGGCTGGCCAGTAAAGTGCGGGAACCTGGCCCCTGGCGACCCTCAAAATTGCGGTTAGAGGTAGAGACGCAGTAAGCCCCGGCCGGAATCTTGTCTTCGTTCATGGCGAGGCAGGCGCTGCAGCCCGGCTCCCGTAGCTCAAATCCAGCCTCGGCGAGCACTTTGTCAATGCCCTCTTCAATGGCTTGTTTCTCCACGTGCTTGGAACCGGGTACAATAATGGCCTCCACGTGCGGCGCTTTTCTCTTGCCCTGCACATATTTTGCTACCTGGCGCAAGTCTTCAATGCGGGAGTTGGTGCAAGACCCTATGAACACGTACTGAATCTCTTTCCCCAACAACGACTCGCCTGGCTGGAAACCCATGTACTGCAAAGATTTGCTGTAGCTGGCCTGCTCACTCACCGGTACATCAGTTGGAATTACCGCGTCAATGGCCATGCCCATGCCCGGGTTAGTCCCGAACGTAATCATAGGCGCAATGTCGGCCGCGTCAAACGTCAGTTCTTTGTCAAAAGTGGCTCCTTCTTCAGTGAACAGGGTTGCCCAATAGGCCACCGCCTGCTCCCAGCGCTCTCCCTTCGGCGCAAACTCGCGGCCGTTCAGGTAGTCAAAGGTGGTTTGGTCGGGGGCAATCATTCCGCCGCGGGCGCCCATCTCAATAGACATGTTACAAACGGTCATGCGGCCTTCCATGCTCAGGTTGCGGAACGCACTGCCCGCATACTCTACAAAGAAACCTGTTGCTCCACCTGTACCCAGCTTGGAAATCACATAGAGGATGATGTCTTTGGCCGTTACGCCAGGTTTCACATTACCATCAACGGTGATGCGCATGCTCTTGGGTTTGCTCAACAGCAAGCACTGCGAGGCCATCACCTGCGCTACCTGGCTCGTACCAATCCCAAACGCAATGGCGCCGAAAGCTCCGTGGGTAGAGGTGTGGCTATCGCCGCACACAATGGTCATGCCCGGTTGGGTGATGCCCAGTTCCGGACCCATTACGTGCACAATGCCTTGTTTCTCGTGCCCCAGGCCGTACAGTTCAATGTTGTGCTTGGCGCAGTTCTCAGTGAGTTTGTCTACCTGAAACCGGGACAACGGCTCCTCAATGGGCAGGTGCTGGTTTTTGGTAGGCACGTTATGATCGGCGGTGGCTACAATCTGCTCTTTGCGGAACAGCGGCAAGCCCCGCGCCTCAATCTCATCAAACGCCTGCGGGCTGGTTACTTCATGTATGAGGTGACGGTCAATGTAAAATACATCTAACCCACCCGGAATGGACTTCACTACGTGAGCGTCCCATATTTTATCTAATAATGTCTTTGCCATTGTTGGATGTTCTTCTCATTTCTGTGGGCGGCTTACTTGTTCCCAAATTCTGTCTTTGCTGTTCGCCCACAAGTTCCTTTCAGGATGACAATAAATGTTAGGCATTGCCTAACTAGCCGATACCAAATTGTCCTGCTCCACCATTAAATGGAGATCTTCGTCTACTACTTCTTTCTTTCTGTCGGCTACTTCCAGGAAGGCGGTATATGCTTTGTCTAAGGCTTCTTTCTCTAAAGAATAGCCTAATTTCTGCATGCGGTACGCCAGCGCAGCTCGGCCGGAGCGGGCGGTGAGTACAATGGAGGAATCTTCGGCGCCTACTTCTTTAGGATCAATGATCTCATAGGTTTCACGGTTTTTGATCACACCGTCCTGGTGGATGCCGCTAGAGTGCGCAAACGCATTGGCGCCCACAATGGCTTTGTTGGGCTGCACGTGCATGCGCATCATATGAGACACCAGGTGTGAGGTCTCGGTGAGCAAGCGGGAATTTACGCTGGTATCCAGGTTTAGATAAGGGTGTTGGCGTAGAATCATAACCACTTCCTCCAGGGCCGTGTTGCCCGCGCGCTCCCCTACCCCGTTGATGGTACACTCAATCTGGCGGGCACCGTTAATGGCACCGGCAATAGAGTTAGCGGTGGCTAAACCTAGGTCATTATGGCAGTGGGTAGATAGGGTCACATTCTGCACCCCGCGCACGTTCTCATAGAGGTATTTGATTTTGGCACCGTATTCCTCTGGCAGGCAATACCCGGTGGTGTCTGGAATATTCAACACGGTGGCACCGGCTTTGATGACGGCTTCGCAGACCATGGCCAGGAACTCATTGTCGGTGCGGCCAGCGTCTTCAGCGTAGAATTCTACGTCCTCCACAAAGCTTTTCGCTAATTTGACCGCCGCTACGGCCCGCTCAATCACATCGGCCTGGGTGGTGCGCAGCTTGAATTTCACGTGCGATTCTGAGGTGCCAATACCGGTATGGATTCTAGGGTAACGGGCGGTTTTCAAGGCCTCAGCCGCCACTCTGATGTCATTTTCCACGGCGCGGGTGAGGCCGCACACGGTAGCTTCTTTGGTTTGGGCCGCAATGGCGCGCACGGCTTCAAAGTCGCCGGGGCTGGAAACGGGGAAGCCAGCCTCAATCACGTTCACGCCCAGAAGTTCCAGTTGCCGCGCGATTACCAACTTCTCCTCCATGTTTAACTTGCAGCCAGGCACCTGCTCGCCATCGCGCAACGTTGTATCAAATATTTGTATCTTCTGAACTGACATCGTTATTTTGGGCTTCTTGTTCGTTACAAAGAAGTGGGTACTTCTACGGAAGCAAAAAACTTTTTTCAGTACCTCTACTATTTCCAAGAAGCCACTTTTAATTCACATCAATCTGAAAATCAATATTTTAATTACTTTTCATTTACAATGCCCAACCAAAATATTGATCCTATTTTTCAATTGATAAAATCCCTGACTCCCTCTGAGAAACGGCACTTCCGGCTGTTCACCAACAAAAGCGGCTCCAGTGAAGACTTGAAGTTCTTGCAGTTGTTTGATGCCCTGGACCAGCAGGAAACCCTTAACGAGACCCTGATTCTGAAGCAGGTGCCCAGCATAAAGAAAGCGCAGCTGGCCAACCTCAAGAGCAACCTGTACAAGCATCTGCTCTCCAGTCTGCGCGCCTACCATGCTCCCCAGAATCTGGACATTCAGTTGCACGAACAGCTAGACTACGCCCGCGTGCTCTATAACAAAGGATTCTACCAGCAGAGCCTGAAAATGCTGGACAAAGTGAAAGTAGCGGCCCTGGAGTTTGAATTACCGCACATTGCCCTCACGGCCATTGACCTGGAGAAACTGATAGAGAGCCAGTACATTACCCGCAGTTTGAGCGGCCGCGCCGAAAGCCTTACCCAGGAAGCCACCACCGTTTCTACCCACCTGGCCCAGATGCACCAGCTTTCCAACGTTGCATTGCGCTTATATGGGCATTATTTGAAAGTGGGCCTGGCCCGAAACCAGGAAGACCATGAATCCATCACGGCTTTCTTTGAGGCTAACTTACCTATTTTGGATCTGAAGCGAGCCGGTTTCTATGAGAAGCTGTACTACTACCAGGCGCACGTGTGGTACCATCTCATGACCCAGGACCTGAAAGCCTGCTACCGCTACGCCCAGAAATGGGTGGACTTGTTTGAGGAGTACCCGCACATGAAGGAACGGCGGCCGGTGCTGTATATCAAAGGCATGCACAACCTGCTCAACGCACTGTACAACCTGCTCTACCACTCTAAATTTTCTGAGGTGCTGCAACAGCTGGAAGAATTCGCCAATGCCCCCAAGCGCCGTTCCAACCCCAACATTGACACCCTGCTGTTCCTGTACATTTACACGAACAAGATCAATGCGTACTTTCTGGAAGGCAAATTCACGGAGGGGCTGCAGATTATTCCGGGAGTACTCAAGAATCTGGAGGGGTTTCAGGCTCAGCTAGACCCGCACCGCATGCTGGTGTTCTATTACAAAATTGCCAGCCTCTACTTTGGCAGCGGCGATTTCAAGAAAGCCATTGAGTACCTGAACAAAGTCATCCATCACCGCAACACCAGCCTGCGCGAAGATTTACAGTGTTTCGCCCGCATTCTCAACCTCATTGCCCACTACGAGGCTGGTTACGACGATGACACCCTGGATTACCAGATCAGGACGGTGTACCATTTCCTGGGCAAGATGGACAACCAGCAGCAGATGCAGGTGGAGATTTTCCGGTTCCTGCGCAAAGTGGGCGGCATTGCCCCGCACCAGGTGAAGGATGCCTTCATAGAGTTGAAAGACACGTTGATCACGATCTCGCAGAACCCCTTTGAACGCCGGCCTTTCCTGTACCTGGACATTATCTCCTGGCTGGAAAGCAAGATAGACAACGTACCCGTGCAGGAGGTGATGCGCCGCAAGTTAGCCCGGTTGAAATAAATTTCCGCCTTCTGTCTATTTCGGTTAGCTTCTGATCGTTTTGGGGCTGTTTTTGGAAAAAGAGGCTCTAAACGCCTCCGGGCGACGGGCCGAAAAACCCTTTTTTGTAAATGCTTATCTTTGGGCTTCCTATAAGTATTGTAACATATGATCAACTATAACCCCAAAGACTGGTTCGTTTTCATCTTCCGATTCACCAAATCAGACACGTTTCTGCGGCTGCTTCCGCTGTTGATAGGCGTGGGCGTGTACGCGGGGCTGGTGGCGTACGTGGAGCTCAATTATCTGGCGTTTTCCCAGAATGAGCACATCCGGAACGTGGGACTCATGCACAGCGTGCTGGGTTTTGTGCTGTCTATGCTGCTGGTGTTCAGGACCAATACCGCCTATGACCGCTGGTGGGAAGGTAGAAAAATCTGGGGCAGCCTCACCAATTGCTCGCGCAACCTGGCGCTTAAACTGCAAGCCTGCGTCCCCAATCCGGAGGACCGGCTTTTCTTCCGGCAAATGATTTCTTCGTACGCCTTCGCCCTCAAGAGCCACTTACGCGGTAATGAGGATTACCAGGAGCTGGACCCCGTGCTGGACCTTTCCAGGAAGGCGCATGTGCCCAACCAGATTGCCGCCGCTATTTTTGGCCGGGTCAACCATCTGCACCAGATGGGCAGCCTCTCGGCGGGCCAGCTGCTGGTTTTGAACGATGAGATCAAAGTCCTCACGGAAGTGACCGGAGCCAGCGAACGCATCAAGAACACGCCTATTCCGTTCACGTACAGCGTGTTCATTAAGAAATTTATTTTCTTCTACGTCATGACCCTGCCGTTTGGGTGGTCGTTCAGCATGGGTTTTTACGTGATTCCGGTGGTCATGCTCATCCTCTACGCCATGGCCAGCCTGGAGCTGATTGCGGAGGAAATAGAGAACCCCTTCGGGACCGATGACAATGATCTGCCCATTGACCAGATCTGCCACAACATACAGAAACACGTGGGCGAGCTGCTCCCCTAAAGCCTTTGCCCCGGCAACCGATAGCTATGTTCTGGTTTAGGCCTTTTTCCGGAAAAAGAGCCCCTAAACGGAAATATGCCTTTCTTGGTCCGCCCATAAAAGCAGAAGCCTGCCCCAAACGGAGCAGGCTTCTGCTTTTATGGCAAGGGTTGGTTCTTATTGCGCAGAGGAATCCTGCAGGCGGCTTTCTGAGTAGAGTTTGCATTTCCAGAGTTCCAGCTCGTCCATGGCCAGTTTGGCCATGTATTCCAGGGTAATCTGGTCATCAATGCCAAACTCACGGGGTTCTTTGTCTACAATGCACACAGAGCCCAGGTTATAGCCGTCATGGGTGGTGAGCGGAACGGCCGCATAGAAGCGCAAGCCAAACTCCCCGGCCACTAACGGATTTTTAAGCAGGCAAGGCTCTTTGAGGGCGTCTTTGAACACCGTGGCCTGCTGCCGCATCACTGAGAGGGAGCATAAGCTGATGCCGCGCTCCACATCGGTCACGTCTTCCATGCCCACGTTCCCTTTGAAAAACACCCGCTCAGAGTCTACAAAAGAAACCAGGGCAATAGGCACCTTGAACACGTGGGCGGCCAGGGCGGCAATGTGCTTGAAAGGGCCGTTGTCCTCTGATTGCAGTATTTGGTAATCGTGCAGTTTCTTAACGCGTTCTACCTCATTGTCTGGGATAATGCTCACCCCAAAAGTATTGTTTATTGTCATGTACGCTTTCTTCCTATTCTGTCAACTTCTTCTGGCATGCTGGCTATACGTACTTATCCGGAGGTTTGTTAAAAAAAAGATAATATCAGATAGGAGAATAATTATAGAATACGTTTTTTCTCAGAACCCATCGCGCAGCAATCTCTTAACCTTCTGATAATAAAGAAGATTGTACTGGGCTCAATTAGACAAAAGCGCTGAAAAAAATTCACGTGGGTCTTCTTCACTTCAGAGGCTCGTTGAGGTAAACCGCAACGGGCAGGTAGGCAGGGCAAGAATTAGTTTACCTTAAAGCTGGAAGCCGTTTAGCGGCCATTTTTTCAATTTTGGGGCTAAACCAGCCACCGCAGCCTACTGGTTAAAAGGAAAGGGAGCCACACCCATGCGGTTCCCTTTCCTTTGCGTTGCTGCGGTGAAAATAAACTAGGCTTGCTTCACCAGCTGGATTTCAGCTTGCAGGCGGATGTCATCACTCACCACCACGCTTCCGGCCTCGGTGACCGCGTTCCAGGTAAGCCCAAATTCTTTGCGGCTGATTTTTCCCGTAACGGTGAAACCGGCCTTGGTCTGTCCATAGGGGTCTACCACAATACCACCAAACTCCACGTCTACGGTAACGGGTTTGGAGATGCCCCGCACCGTTAACTCGCCGTGCAGTTTAGCGGAGTCTCCGCCGGAGGTTTCGTAGCGGTTGCCCACAAACCGAATCTCACTGTGCGTCTCGGCATCAAAGAAATCGGGGGACTTCAGGTGCGTGTCGCGCTGCTCGTTGTTGGTGTTGATGGAGTTCACATCGGCGGTGAAGACCACATTGGAAGCTTTGGAGAAATCATCGTCCTCGGTGTCCACTTCCACCTGGAAGCTCTGGAAATAACCGGTGACGGTGGTGATCATGAGGTGCTTTACTTTGAACTGCACTTCGCTGTGCGTAGGGTCAAGAATCCACTTGGTGTTTGCCATAGTCTTTAGATTGGTTTAGAGGTTTTTCCGGAGAGTTTGGTATACGTGCCGCTCTTCATTGGGTTGAACAGAAGCCCTAACATTAAATGTATATACATATATACGTTTCTCCCCCGCAAATTCCAAAACCATTTTCCTGTTTAGGGGCTCTTTTCCCAAAAACAGCCCCTAAACAGCTTAGGCCGCAGACGGGGCCAGAACTTTGTTTTCCTCCGGGGAAGTATCTGTGGACAGGACAACTTCGGTGATGCGTTGGATGTCGGTGCAGACTTTCCGGATGAACTCCAGTTGTTCGGCCAGGAGCCGGTCTTCCACGGAGAGCGTTGGCGCGGCTTCCTTGGGGGCTTCAGAGGGTTCCGTTTCCCCTTCCGGCACCTGAAACTGCGGGTCCAGCTTGCGGAGGGCCTCCAGGAGCGAAAGGTGCGCCCGTCGCACCGGCCTCAGGAAAGACTTGGAACAGGCCGTGCCCGCCCCCGCCATGCGTTCAGACAGAATGGTGGCAATGTAAGAAGACAGCACGTGGTTCAGGACCACCAGTTCATACACCTGCCGACTTTTGCGCTGCTTGCTCTTGGGCTCGGCGGTCATGCGCTGGAACGCCGCCGAGAGGTTAGCCGAACTCACGTATACTTCCTTCCGGGCCAGTTTGTAGTCCAGTTCCTGCACCTGGCGGCCCTCCAGGCAGTTGGTCAAGACCTGCAGGTACCTCAGGTTGGCGTTGAGCACATTCTGCAAAAACTGTTTCACCTGCGTAGATTCCCAATTGGGCAAGACAAAATAAGTGGCGGCAAAGGCGATGGCGCAGCCCACCACCGTGTCTATGACGCGCTCCTGCACAATGGCCAGCCCGCCGCCGCCCAGAAAGTTGAACAGGATGAGCATGAACGGCGTCATGAGAATGACGCTGAGCATGTAGTTGATGCGCTGCACGCTGTAGAAACCCGTCATGAAAAGCAACAGAAACACAAACTGGAGAGTCTCGTTGCGGACCAAGAACAGAATGAGCAAGCCAATGGCCCCGCCCACCACCGTACCTATAATCCGTTGCACGTTGCGCTGCTTTGTGAGCCCGAAGGCCGGTTTGAGCAGAAACACCACCGTGAGCAAGACCCAATAGCTATGCTGCCCGTACGGGAACAGCTTGGTGAGCACAAACGCGAAAACTGACACCAGCGCCACCCGCAGCGAAAACCGGAAAGCCGATGAGTTGAACGTGAGGTTGCTCCAGAACAGCCTAGGCGAATAATTCTGATGCGACACAAAGCGGGTAAACTCCAGCACCCGGTCTTGCCGGGCATCCTGCGCCTCCTGCACATTGAAGTACGCCACAATGTCTGTGATGCGCTGCGAAATGGTTCTGATGTTGACCAGAATCCGTTTCAGCACCAAAGTATTGCTGTGGGGCTGCCGCTCGGCCAGAGCGTCAATGCTGGCTTTCAGGTGCTCCAGTTGCTGCGGAAGGTTCAGGTGCTGGGTATGGCGCAGGTTGGCCTGCATGGCAAACCCAATGTTATCCAGCTCATGCGCCAGGCTCTCTATCACCGCTTCTATCTCCTTCAGGATACCCGTCTGGCCGAACCGTTCGTGGATAGAGCTGTAGTCATAATGGATGGCCGTTATCTGCTCATAGAGGTCCACCAAATCCACAAAAGACAGGACCAGTCTCCGCCCCGTATCTGTGGACTCTTTCACTATCTGGCGGCTCTTGAACAACACCTCGCGCACGGCATCCTGCTTCTCGCTCACCAGAATCTGCTGGGCCACCAGCTGGCGGTACTGCTTTTCCAGGTCTAGCTGCGTGGCGTAGAAGGTGGCTTTGATGCGCAGGAATTTGGCTACTTCCCGTATGCATTCGCCCAAGGCCTGCTGGGCCGGGCGGTAGGGCATCATCTGGTACGTGAGCAGCCCCAGCAACAGATACCAGATGCCCCCCACCATGACCAACGCCCCGTAAGGCAGCACCTGCGCCAGAGAAAGCGGGCGGTCCATGGTCATGACCAACACCAGCAAACCCGCCAAGCCAATGAACGAAGCCCTGGCCCCGTACACCAGCAGCATAGACAGCGCAAAACTCAGAAAGAAAATCTCCAGCCCCAGCGTGACCACGTGCAGCCGCGCAACACCGGTTAACATGCCCACCAGCGTACACACCGCAATAGAAGCCAACATGCCGTTACGTCTGTGCACCACCGGCCCCGGCGAATCTCCCAGGCTGGCCCCCAAGGCCCCCAAAGACACTGTAATACCCGTTTGCAGCTGACCCAGGTACGAAAAAAGCAAGGCCGGCAACAGCACCCCAATGGTGATTCTGATGCCGTCTGAAAAATTCTGGCTGTAGAAGAAAGACTGTAATTCCCGTACTTTCCTGTTCATTTAGATGAGCGTGAATAATGCGTGAAGGTAGCTAAACGTGCCCAGCGGCAAGAAGGTGTAGAAAAAAATCTGGTTTAGCCCCGCTTTTTACCTTTGCCAGACCCAGTGCGTTTAGCGGCTGTTTTTCCTAAAACAAGCCTAAAACGAAAACGAAAGGACAACCGCAGCGTGTTGCGCTCCTGTCTCACTTTCTCCAACCTTCTCTCCTTCCTAGTTCTCTTTACGTAGATTTGCAGTATGCGTACTTCCTCAGACTTTGACATTGTCATCATAGGTGCAGGCCCCATAGGGCTGAGTTGCGGCATTGAAGCCCAGAAAGCGGGACTTTCCTACGTGATCCTGGACAAAGGGGCCTTGGTCAACTCGCTGTACAATTACCCGGTTACCATGACCTTCTTCTCCACCTCAGAGAAGCTGGAGATTGGCGATGTGCCCTTTATTTCTGACAACCCCAAGCCCCGGCGCAACGAGGCGCTGGAATATTACCGGCGCGTCACGCTCAAGTTCAACCTGAACCTGCGCCTGTTTGAAGAGGTATTCTCTGTGCAGAAAACTGGAAACCATTTCATAGTGGAAACCGCCAAGCAAACCTACCTCGCCCGGAATGTGATTGTGTCTACCGGCTTCTATGACCTGCCTGCCACCATGGACATCCCCGGCGAAGACCTCCCGCACGTAACCCACTATTATAAAGACCCGCACTACTACGCCCTCCAGAAAGTAGTGGTGGTGGGGGCCAGCAATTCCTCCGTAGACGCGGCCCTGGAAACGTACCGAAAAGGCGCCCAGGTGACCATGGTGGTGCGGGGCCCCGAGATTGGCCGGCGCGTGAAATACTGGGTGCGTCCAGACATTGAGAACCGCATCCAGGAAGGCAGCATCAAGGCCTATTTCAATTCTTCCCTGCTGGAAATCCGTCCGGGTGAGGTAGACATTCAGACCCCCGAAGGCGTGGTGACCCTGGCTAATGATTTTGTGCTGGCGCTCACCGGCTATAAACCTAATTTTGACCTGCTGCGCAAATTTGGGGTAGAACTGTCTCCAGATGATAAACTGTACCCCCAGCACAACTCCCAGACCATGGAAACGAACCAGCCCGGCCTTTACCTGGCGGGTGTGGTATGCGGCGGCATGGACACCCATCTCTGGTTTATTGAGAACTCCCGAGACCATGCCCAGAAAATTGTGCAGCATCTACTTGCCCAGAAATAGCCGTACCGCGTTTAGGGCCTGTTTTGGGAAAAAGAGCCCCTAAACGCACCCAATCCCTCCGCTGCACGTGCGGTTGGTATCTCTATAGATACCAACCGTCTTTATTCCCACAGCTCATTGATTATCAATTAATACTTCATCATAAATAATTCCCTGGGTACAGCATTCAGGAGGCGAGTCAAAGAAAACCTTTCCAACTCCGGCGCAATCTGCTTTACTTTGCCACCCGAATGAACGTTCAATAGATACCTAATTGATGGGCCCGGCAATGATTGCAGAGAAAAAAAAGGCGATTCTGGAGAGTACGCTCAAACTGATAAAAGAGAATGGGTTTCATGGCACACCCATGAGCCAAGTGGCGAAAAAAGCGGGGGTAGCCGCTGGTACCATCTACCATTATTTTGACAGCAAGGACACCTTGATCATGGAGCTGTTCTCCTACACCCAATACATGATTCAGGCGGCCATGCAGGAAAGCCTGCGCGAGGACATGGATTTCAGGGAGAACTTTTTCCTGCGTTGGATCAGCCGCTGCCAGTTCTACATCCAGAACCCAGACGTGCTCTTCTTCATTGAACAGTTTGTGAATTCACCATATTTCCCGCGCTGCTCCAAAGAGCAGAATGAGTTTTCCCAGAATGAGATCATCCAGTTCATCCGGCTGGGCCACCAGAACGGCATCTTGCGCGATCTGGACCCCAAGCTGATGTCCATCATGATTCATAGCAGCATCATGACCGCCGCCAAAGTACACCTTGACGGTAAGTTTTCCTTAGCCGAGAAAGAATTCAAGCAATTGGCACAGATGATTTGGGACAGCATTCGTAAGCTATAACCTCCACCCACTTACCCACTTATAGATTTAATTTTTACCAGTACTTATGAAAAAAACGAAATATCTGATGCCCCTGCTGTTGAGCTGCCTCCTGGCTCCCCTGGCAGTACTGGCACAGGTGACGCCAGATAGCACGGCCGGCAGGCTCACGCTGGAACAATGTGTTGAATTCGCGCTCAAGAACCAGGCCCAGGTGCAGCAGGCCCAATTAGATGAAGAGATTGGGGAGCGCCAGATCAAGGCGCAATTGTCTGGTTGGCTACCTCAGGTAACGGCCCAGTTCGCGGCGGTGCGCAACATTCAGCGGCCCCGCTTTGTCATTGGGAACGAAGTCATTACCACCGGGCAGAACTATACCTCCAACCTTAACCTACAGGCAAACCAGACGCTGTACAGCAATGATCTGTTATTGGCGAGCCGGGCAGCCCGGTTCACCAGATCATCGTTGGACCTGAATACCAAAGCCACCAAAATCAACACGGTGGTAGACGTGAGCAAGGCATTCTACAACATCCTGCTCAGCCAGGAGCAGCTGCGTATTTTGGAGGAGAACATCGCCCGCCAGGAGAAGCAGTACCGTGATGCCCGTGCCCAGTATGAGCAAGGCCTGGTAGACAAAACCGACTACCAACGCGCCAGCATCACCCTCAATAGCATCCGCTCAGACCGCAAGAGAACGCAGGAAGCCATCAAAGCCAGCACTGCGCTGCTACAGGAACTGATGGGATTGCCGGTGGGCGCACCGCTAACCCTGGCATACGACTATAACCAGATGCAGCAGAACATTCTTGTAGACACTACGCAGAATGTGACGTTCGCCAACCGCGTGGAATTCCAGCAGATACAGGTGCAGCGCCAGATCCAGGGGTTGAACACCAGCTTTTACCGCTTCGGCTTCCTGCCAACGGCTTCCATCTATGGCAATTACAACCCGCAGTTCTTCAGCAGTGAACTTTCCAGCCTGTACAATAACATCTACCCTACATCACAGGTAGGCTTGCAGGTGGGTATCCCCATTTTCCAGGGTGGCAGAAGACTGCAGAATGTGCGCATCTCGCGCTTACAGGAAGACCGCCTCAGCATAGACCTGCAGAACCTGCAACGCAGAATCAACACGGAGTACCAGAGTGCCCTGGCCAGCTATAAAAGCGACTACAATGACTGGATTACCCTCCAGAGCAATGTGCAACTAGCGGAGGAGGTGTACAATGTCATCAAGCTTCAGTATAATGAGGGCATCAAGACTTACCTAGAGCTTATTGTTGCCGAAACGGATCTCAGAACCGCCCAGCTCAACTATTACAATGCCCTTTACAACGTGCTTTCCAGCAAGCTGGAAGTGCAGCGTGCTTTGGGAACCATACCCGTTAATCAGTAATCAGAGAGAAAAACCATAGATACCATCATGAAGTTACATTTATCCACCTTGGCGGCGCTTACCCTGTCCAGCGCTTTGTTGGTTTCCTGCGGTAAACAAGAGGCGCCGCAGCAGAACCCCATGGCCGCCGCAGTACCTGTGAACACGTACACCGTTACCCAGGAACATGTTGTGGGCACAGACACCTACCCTGGCACCGTGGTTCCGCTGAATGAAGTAGAATTGCGCCCTCAGGTGAGTGGCTACATCACCCAGATCTTTGTAAAAGACGGCCAGCGCGTGACCAAAGGCCAGAAACTGTATGAGATTGACCGCACCAAATACCAGGCGGCTTACCGTCAGGCCCAGGCCAATGTACGCAGCGCCCAGGCAAATCTGGACCGCGTGCAGAAAGACCTGGAGCGCTATGAGAACCTGGCCCGCCAGGACGCGATAGCCCGCCAGCGCGTAGATTACGCCCGCGCCGATGTGGAAACAGCCCGCGCCCAAGTGGCGGTAGCCCGCGCACAGGTGGCCAGCGCCTCCACTGACCTTGGCTACTCTATCATTGAAGCGCCGTTCAGTGGTACCATTGGCATCTCTCAGGTACGCGTAGGTTCACAGGTTAGCCCTGGACAAACCCTCCTGAACACCATCTCCTCTGAAGGACCTACCGGGGTAGACTTCGTGATCAATGAAAACGAACTGCCGCGTTTCACTAATCTGCAGAAAGGAAAGCAGCCAGACTCTCTTTTCACCCTCAGCCTTTCGGGCGGAGCCAGCTATCCCCATACCGGTAAACTGACGGCCATTGACCGGGCTGTGGGTCTGCAAACCGGTACTATTACTGTACGGGTAAGCTTCCCTAACCCAAATGGCCAGTTAGTGGCCGGTATGACGGCCAATGTAAACGTGCTGAACCAAGACATTGGTCAGCAGATCACCTTTCCGTACAAAGCCGTGACGGAGCAGTTGGGCGAGTACTTCGTCTACAAAGTGCAAGGCGATTCTGTACAGCAGCAGAACGTGTTGTTAGGAACCCGTTTCCAGGAGAAGATTGTAGCCCGCGAAGGCTTGAAGCCCGGAGATGTGATTGTGGTGGAAGGTATCCAGAAACTGCGCCAGGGCGCGAAAATACAGGTGGGTGCGCCGCAAGCCGCCGGAGGTGCCCCAGCTGGTGCCAGATAATATAAATTTCAAGTAGCTTTTTCAGAACGAGTATGATATCTGATGTATTTATAAGACGGCCCATCACCGCCATCGTGATCTCCATTGTGATCGTGTTGGTAGGGTTGCTGGCCATGATGAACCTGCCCATCACCCAATACCCGGACATTTCCCCGCCCACGGTATCGGTGTCGGCGAACTACACGGGCGCCGATGCGCAGACCATTGAGCAAACGGTGGCCACCCCCATCGAAACCCAAATCAACGGTACGCCGGGCATGGCCTATCTGACCTCTACCAACACCAGTACCGGCCAGATGAACATGACCGTGACCTTTGAGGTAGGAACGGACATCGATATCGCCACCCTGGACGTGCAGAACCGCGCCAGTGTGGCCGAGCCCACCTTACCTGAGGAGGTACGCCGGTTAGGGGTAACGGTACGGAAACGGAACCCAAGTATCTTGATGGTAATCGGGATCTACTCCCCCAAGAAAACCCACGACGTTCAGTACCTGGACAACTACGCCAACATCTACGTGAAAGACGCTTTGCTGCGGGTGCAGGGAGTTGGGGACGTGACCGCCATTGGCCAGGATTTCAGTATGCGTCTATGGTTGCAGCCAGATAAAATGGCGCAGTACAACATGAACGCGAACCAGGTGGTAGCTGCCATTCAGGAGCAAAACCTGCAGGTGGCCGCCGGTACGGTGGGTGCCCGTCCGCAATACAACACCCAGGCGTTCCAGTACCCCATCACCGTGAGTGGCCGCTTGACCACGAAGGAAGAGTTTGAGAACGTGATCATCCGCACCAACCCAGAAGATGGTTCTTTGGTGTACCTGAAAGACGTGGCGCGGGTAGAGTTCGGTCAGTTCGACTATGGCCGGCAGTCTACCATCAACGGGAACCCGTCGGCGATGATGCTGATCTACCAGGCCCCGGGCTCCAACGCGGTAGCCACCGCCGAAGGGATCTACGCCACGCTGGAGGAAATGAAAAAATCTTTCCCCGCTGACGTAGATTACATTGTCTCCTTTGAATCTGTGACCGTGGTGGAGGTTTCCATCAACGAGGTGGTGCACACCTTGATTGAGGCCTTGATTCTGGTAATTGTGGTGGTGTTCCTGTTCCTGCAGAGCTGGAGAGCGACCCTGGTGCCTATTTTGGCCATTCCGGTATCCATCATTGGTACGTTCATCTTCTTCATTCCGCTGGGCTTTACCATCAACACGTTGACCCTCTTCGGGTTTGTGCTGGCCATTGGTATTGTGGTGGATGACGCCATTGTGGTGGTGGAAGCGGTGCAGCACTATATTGACCATGAGCGGCTCTCGCCCAGAGAGGCTACCCGCAAGGCCATGAAAGACATCACGGCGCCGGTAATTGCCATTGCCCTGATTCTGGCGGCGGTGTTTATTCCGGTAGGTTTCATCCCAGGTATTGTGGGCCGTCTGTACCAGCAGTTCGCCATCACCATCGCGATCTCGGTACTGATCTCAGCCTTTGTGGCCTTGACCTTGACCCCGGCGCTTTGCTCTCTGATGCTGCGCCCCATGAACGTGAACCGCGAGTCCAGAGGTCTGAACAAGTTCTTCTACAAGTTCAACAACTGGTTTGCCAGAACCACGGAGTCTTATTCAGTGGGGGTTCGCAAGAGCATTAAAGCCGCGCCTCTCGCCTTAATTCTGCTGGTGTGTTTGTACGTGGGTACGGTAGGGCTCTTCGCCAAAAAGCCGACCGGCTTTATCCCGACGGAAGATGAAGGCCGTCTGTTTATCTCCGTGGAATTACCAGAGGGTTCCTCCGCCAACAGAACGCAGGAGATTCTGGAGAGAATGGCCGGTATTCTGGGAGAGGTAAAAGCCATTAAAAACGCCACCTCCATCTCTGGTTTGAACGCAATTAACTTCTCCTTTAAGTCTAACAGTGGTACGTTCTTCATCCAGATGCTGCCCTGGGACGAAAGACAGGATCCCTCCATGCAGTTGCAGGGGGTGATGGCCGAGCTGAACCAACGCTTTGCCGCCATCAAAGAAGCGAATATCATTGTGGTGGCTCCTCCGGCCATTCCGGGTCTGGGGCAGTCTGGTGGTTTCAGCTTCATGCTGGAGCAACGCACGGCAGGCGACATCAAAGAGCTGGAGCGCGTGATGGGTCAGTTCCTGATGGCTGCGAACCAACGCCCCGAGATTGCCATGGCGTACAGCTTCTTCAACACCCGCACGCCCGGCTACCACGTAGACGTGGACCGCGAGAAAGTGAAAAAACTGGGCATCAGCCTGACCGATGTATACGCCACCATGTCTTCTTACATGGGTAGCCGCTACATCAACGACTTCACCCGTTACGGCCGTAACTACCGCGTAGTAGCCCAAGCAGATACCGCTTACCGGATGGATATCCAGGACATGAAACAGTTCTATGTCTTGAACCAGCGGGGAGAATCGGTGCCACTGAGCGCCCTGGTGACGACCAAAGTAGTGGAAAACCCAGCCGTAATCTCCCACTACAACTTGTTCAGATCAGTGGAGATTTCGGGAGGTGCCAAACCGGGTTACAGTAGCGGGCAAGCTTTGCAGGCGCTGCAAGAGGTAGCCGCCCAAACGTTACCAGCCGGTTACGGCTTTGACTTCTCGGGCCTCAGCCGGGAGGAGTTATCAGCGGGGAACAGCACCATCTACATCTTCGCGCTGTCCATCATCCTGGTGTTGCTGTTACTGGCCGCCTTGTATGAAAGCTGGAGTGTGCCGTTCTCTATCCTGTTTGCCATTCCGCTGGGGATGTTCGGGGCGATCCTGGCTCTTACCTTCCTGCCGAAACTGGAGAACAACGTCTACGCCCAGATTGGTATGATTACCCTGATTGGTCTGGCCGCCAAAAACGCCATCCTGATTGTGGAGTTCGCCAAAGAACGGGTAGACCGCGGCATGGAACTGATTGAAGCGACCATTGAAGCCGTTCGGCTGCGTCTGCGTCCTATTATCATGACCTCCATGGCCTTTATCTTAGGAGTGATTCCGCTGGTGATGGCCTCCGGCGCCGGAGCGGTTTCCCGCCAGACCATCGGTTGGGTAGTAATTGGCGGTATGTTGGCCGCTACCTTCCTGGCCATCTTTATTGTACCAGTGCTTTACGTAGTGATCACCCGCCTGGCCTATGGTAAGAAAGGTTTAGCTGCTCTCCGTGACAGATACAAAGACATAGACTTTGACCACTAATCTGTAGATACTTATTTTGATTTTTGAGAAAGCCCTGGCTCCGTTAGCCAGGGCTTTTTAATAGAGACCTTTTTCTTCCATCATGAAGCAACAGCAACCAATTGCTCCAAAACGAATCTCACCCTTAGTTCTTTCACTGGCTATTTACCAACTGGCGGGTGGTCTGATAGGGTTGGGCTTGTTCCTGAAATTGATTCCGCAGTTACAGAACCCTTCCACCTCTACCTGGGTAGGTATTGCGCTGGCCGCCGTGCTGTACACCTTTTCCATTTTATGCGGCTTTCTGCTGTTCCAGGGAACACGCCGGGCTTTTACTTTATCTATGGCAAACCAGATACTGCAGGTGCTGAGCTTTGGGATATCTGGTGTAGCCTACAATTATGTGGCGGGGCTTAAACTGGGGATAGGGGTGGAATTCTGGGAAAGCTGGCTTTTTAAATTCCGGCTGTCTCTGTCTTCCTTTAATTTCAGCGTTGGCGCAGAAAACTCTTTATCATTTGTGACCGTCAACCTGCTGGCCTTGGTGTGCATCTACCTGCTGGAAAGAACCAGGGAAGACAGCAAGAACAGATAACAAGAAAAACACCACATTGACAGAAGGCCCAAACCAGAAGTGAAAGAGACACTTCTGGTTTGGGCCTTTTTTTGGAAAAACGGCCCCTAAACGTCTTTATCAAGAATCAATATATTACTTAGCAACTGGAGAAGCTTGCGGGCGCTCTTAGCCCAAAAGCATTGCTTGCCAATCGTTTTATGACTAAAAAATATTTTTTCACCTCATTGACATTTCCTTAAAGGAAGATTCTCCATAAATAGCTGTATTAGCAGCTTCTAAAACACAAGGTTAATTATTTAAAAATTTCATTAAGCTAACGCTTGTTAAGTAATAAAAACACAAATAACCGCTTGCTTTTTTGATAACTTTCTTACAATTTACTGATTCACCCTTACCCGAATCCAACAAACAAAGGAATGAATCAGGCAGATGAGTTGAAGAAGGGGCTTTATACGCCCGAGTTAGAGCATGATGCTTGTGGTGTTGGTTGTGTCGTTAATTTAGATGGCCATACGTCCCATACCACGGTTAAAGATGCCCTTACCATGCTCAAGAACATGGAGCACCGTGGCGCCACCGGCAGTGATCCAGAAACCGGCGACGGCGCAGGTATCTTAGTACAGTTACCCCACGATTTTTTCAGGAAAGAATTGGCTGAGTTTGCCATTACGCTTCCTCCGCAAGGCAGCTATGGGGTGGGCATGGTCTTCTTCCCCACTGTCTATGAAGTGAGGGAGAAATCCCGCAAAATATTAAACAACTGCCTGCGTAAACTAGGCTTGAGTTTGTTGGGCTACCGTTTGGTACCGGTGAACGGACAAGTGCCCGGCCATGGGGCCAAAGCTGTGGAGCCTTATATTGAGCAGGTGTTTGTGCAGCCGGTAGACCCCACCATCAAAGGCGAAGACCTGGAGCGCAAGCTGTTCGTGCTGCGCAACCTCATCAGCAATGAAACCAAGAAGAATGTTCGCGGCGAAAACGGCACTTTTTACATTGCCAGTTTCTCTTCCCGCACCATTATCTATAAAGGCCAGCTTAAAACCGACCAACTGGAGAAGTACTACCATGACCTGCGCCACCCCGAGTTTAAATCGGCGATAGCCGTGGTGCACTCCCGCTTCTCCACCAATACGTTCCCTAACTGGCGCCTGGCCCAGCCCTTCCGGTTCATTGCCCACAACGGCGAGATCAATACCATCCGGGGGAACGTGAACAAGATGAAATCTAAGGAAGCGCTCATGTCTTCTCCCTTGTTCACCGAGGAAGAAATGAAATGGTTGATTCCTATTACCAACCCTGAAGATTCCGATTCGGCTAACTTAGATGCCCTGGTAGAGCTCTTGACACTGTCTGGCCGTCCGCTGCCGCACGTGATGATGATGCTGGTGCCCGAGGCTTGGCAAGACAACCCGCACATGGATACCTACCGGAAGGCGTTCTACAAGTTCCATGCGTCTCTGATGGAACCGTGGGACGGTCCTGCTGCCCTCTTCTTTACCGATGGCACCCAGATTGGCGCCACCCTGGACCGCAACGGGCTGCGCCCGGTCCGTTACTGCGTGACCAAACAAGGTCGCTTGGTCATGGCTTCTGAGGCCGGGGCCCTCTGCGTAGACCCTAGAGACGTAGTGAAACGTGGTCGTTTGCAGCCGGGTAAAATGCTTCTGGCAGATATCTCTGAGGGTCGTATTTATGAAGACGAGGAAATAAAGGCCACGGTCTGCAATGATAAACCGTACTATGACTGGATACAGAAAAACCGCATCAAACTGCGTCTTCGGCCAGAGCCCCGCGTCTTGCTGGAGCCATGTACGCCAGAGGAACTGAGACAACGCCAGAAAGCCTACGGCTACTCCCGCGAAGACCTCAAAATGTTGGTAGAACCAATGGCCGCTACAGGGTATGAGCCCATAGGAAGCATGGGCTCAGATACTCCCTTGGCCGTATTGTCCCAGCAGAGCCAGCACGTATCCAGCTATTTCAAGCAGTTTTTCGCGCAGGTAAGCAATCCGCCCATAGACTCCATCAGAGAGCGTTTGGTCATGTCTTTGTTCACCCGGGTGGGAGAATCATTGAATATCTTAGATGAGACCGAGGCACACACGCGCCAGATCCATATTTCACAGCCGGTACTTGACCCGGTGGAGTTCCAGAAACTGGTATTCCTGAAAGAAGAAGGCTTTGACCATGAAATAGTAGACGCCACCTTCTCCACTCGTGAGACCGGCAACCTGCAGCGCGAAATTGACCGCATCTGCGCCCAGGCCGAAGCCGCGGTACGGGCGGGCAAGAAAATCTTGATCATCTCTAACCGCAATATCCAGGAGCAGCGGGCCGCTATTCCGTCTTTGCTGGCGGTGGGCGCGGTACACCATCACTTGGTGGAGAAACGCATCAGAACCAAAGCCGGACTGGTGGTAGAAGCCGGCGATGCCTGGGAAACCCACCACTTCGCTACCATTATTGGGTATGGGGCCAGCGCTGTGTATCCGTTCCTGGTCTATGACACCATCAAAGGCCTGCACGACCAGCAGAAACTGGACAATGCACAACCGTACACCTACTATTTCCAAAACTTCATCAAAGCGGTAGACAATGGCCTGCTGAAAATCCTGTCAAAAATGGGCATCAGCACGTTGCAGAGTTACCAGAGCTCCCAGATTTTTGAGATTCTGGGTCTGGGGCAGGAAGTGATTGAAAAATGCTTCAAAGGCACCACCAACCGCCTGGAGGGGCTCAACTTTGAGGATCTGGAGAAAGAAGCCCTGACCAAACATAGTTCAGCTTTCCCAGATCTGGAGAACCTGCTGGAATCTGGTGGCTTTTACCAGTGGCGCCGCGATGGCGAAGAGCACCTGCTCACGCCCAAGGTGATTCACCTACTGCAAAAGTCTACCCGCCTCAACGATTACCTATTATATAAAGAGTACTCCAAGGCCATACGCGAGCACCAGCAGCAGACCACCATTACGCTACGCAACCTGTTTGAATTCAGGAAACGTCAGTCGGTGCCGCTGGACGAGGTAGAGCCGGTGTCGGCCATCTTGAAACGTTTTGCCACGGGTGCCATGTCGTTCGGGTCTATCTCGTATGAGGCGCACAGCACACTGGCCATTGCCATGAACCGCATCGGCGGCAAAAGCAACAGCGGCGAGGGCGGCGAAGATGAAGCCCGCTATATCAAAAAGCCCAACGGCGATTCTGAAATGTCACGGGTAAAGCAGGTGGCCTCCGGCCGATTTGGCGTGACCAGCCATTACTTGGCCAACGCCGATGAAATTCAGATTAAGATCGCCCAAGGGGCAAAACCCGGCGAGGGTGGTCAGTTACCCGGCCACAAGGTAGACCATTGGATTGCCCGCGTGCGTTGCTCTACGCCCGGCGTAGGATTGATCTCACCGCCGCCGCACCATGACATTTATTCCATTGAAGACCTGAAGCAGCTCATCTTTGATGTGAAGAACGCCAACCCCAAAGCCCGCATCAACGTGAAGCTGGTCGCTGAGGCCGGGGTAGGCACCATCGCCTCGGGCGTAGCCAAAGCCAAGGCAGACGCCATCATGATTTCCGGTGCCGATGGTGGAACAGGGGCTAGTCCGCTGAGTTCCATCCGTCACACGGGTTTGCCCTGGGAAATCGGCTTGGCCGAAGCCCATCAAACTCTGATTAAGAACAACCTGCGCAGCCGCGTGGTGTTACAGACCGATGGCAAGATTCTGACCGGCTATGACCTGGCCGTGGCTACTCTGTTGGGAGCCGAAGAATATGGCGTGGCTACTGCCGCTCTCATTGTGGAAGGCTGTATCATGATGCGTAAATGCCACCTGAACACCTGCCCAGTAGGTATTGCCACGCAGAACCCAGACCTGCGCAACCTCTTCACCGGCGACCCAGACCACGTGGTGAATTTGTTCACCTTTTTGGCAATGGAGTTGCGGCAGATCATGGCTCAATTGGGCTTCAGGACCATCAATGAAATGGTGGGCCAGTCACAGGTCCTCAAAATCAGAACCGACCTGAACCACTGGAAATTGAAAAACCTGGACCTCTCTCCTATTCTGCACCAGGAGTATGTGCCCAAAAATGTGGGTACCTACAAGCAGATTGAGCAGGACCACGAGATTGCCAAAGTGCTGGACAAAAAGCTCATCAGAGACCTGAAGAAAGGCAACACCGAAGTTGAGTACCGCATCATCAACGTAGACCGCTCGGTGGGCACCATGTTGTCATATGAAATCAGCAAGAACTTCGGGAAATATGGTTTACCAGAAAACTCCTTCAAGGCTACCTTCTACGGTTCTGCCGGCCAAAGCTTCGGAGCGTTTTTGGCGCCAGGCGTCACGTTCAAACTCTTCGGCGAAGCCAATGACTACCTGGGCAAAGGCCTATCTGGGGGCAAGTTGATTCTGCAGCCGTTCAAAGAGAGCGAGTACCTGGCGCACGAGAACATCATCACGGGCAACGTGGCGCTGTACGGAGCCACCTCAGGCAATGTCTTCATCAACGGGATGGCCGGGGAGCGTTTCTGCGTGCGGAATTCCGGCGCCGAGGCCGTGGTGGAAGGTATTGGTGACCATGGCTGCGAGTACATGACCGGCGGTAAAGTGCTGGTGCTGGGTGCCATTGGGAAAAACTTCGCGGCGGGCATGAGCGGTGGTATTGCCTATCTCTATGCCCCAGACCCTAGCCACGTGGAGCAGTGTAACTTAGACATGGTAGGCCTGGAAGAGCCTGATACCGATGACCTGCTCTGGATTGTGCAGAAACTACAGGAGCACGTGGCCTACACCGGCAGTGTACTGGCCCAGGAGTTCTTGGAGAACTGGGAAACACACCGCAACTACTTTGTGAAAGTAATGCCGCACGACCTAAAGAAGGCCCTGCAAGTAAAAGAAGCTGAAACCGAAAAAGCCTTGGTATAATGGGAAAGCCAGACGGATTTTTAATATATAACCGCGAAGTGCCCGGCACCCGCGACCCTAAAGTCAGAATCAACGACTCAAACGAGATATACCTTCCGTTTCCGGAAGACAAAACAAAACAGCAGGCCAGCCGCTGTATGGATTGCGGCATTCCCTTCTGTCACAACGGCTGCCCACTGGGTAACCTGATCCCGGATTTCAACGATGCGGTGTCTGAAGGCGATTGGGAACGGGCCATACGTGTGCTTTACAGCACCAACAACTTTCCGGAGTTCACCGGCCGCATCTGCCCCGCCCCGTGTGAGAGCAGCTGCGTGCTGTCCATCAACAAACCGGCGGTGGCCATTGAGCACATAGAGAAATCCATCGCTGAGAAGTCTTTTGAGTTAGGTTTGGTGAAAGCCCAACCGCCTTTGTACCGCACCGGCAAAAAAGTAGCCATTGTGGGTTCCGGCCCGGCCGGGTTAGCAGCCGCCGCGCAGTTGAACAAAGCCGGCCATAAAGTAACGGTGTACGAAAAAGATGAGAAAGCCGGTGGGCTGTTGCGTTACGGTATCCCAGATTTCAAGCTGGAGAAATGGGTGATAGATCGCCGTCTGGCTATTCTGGAAGAGGAAGGCGTTAAGTTCAAGTTCAACCGCCGTATTGGCGAAGACACCACTCTCAAGAAGCTGTACCGCAAATATGATGCGGTGCTGCTGTGTATCGGTTCCTCTAAACCCCGCGCCATTGCTATTCCGGGTAACCACCTGAAAGGCATTCACTTCGCCATGGACTACCTGGGTTTGCACAACCGGAGAGTAGACGGGGTAGAAATTGCCCCTGAGCAAGACATCAACGCGTATGGCAAGCATGTGCTGGTGATTGGCGGCGGCGACACCGGTTCTGACTGCGTGGGCACGGCCAACCGGCAGTTCGCCAAATCCATCACGCAGTTGCAGTACCGCTACATGCCCAGCGCAGAACGGCACCCTACCAATCCCTGGCCGGAGTGGCCTACCACGTTTTCCTCGTCTTCCTCACACGAAGAAGGGTGCGAACGCAGTTGGGGCTGGCTGAATAAGGAATTCATCGCCGATGAAAACGGGAACGTGAAAGGATTGCGCGTGGTGGAGCTGGAGTGGAAAAACCAGTCTGAATACACCGAGAAACCTAATAGCGAGAAAATCCTGCCCTGCGACCTGGCCTTCATCGCCATTGGGTACGAACGTCCGGAGCACGACGCCTTTACCGCCAACTTCAAGTTTGAGCTGGACCGCCGCGGCAACTTCAAACTTAATGACTGGCAAACCAATGTCCCGGGCATCTTCTCGGCCGGTGATGCCTGCCGCGGTCAGTCACTGGTAGTTTGGGCCATCTCAGACGGACGCGAAGCCGCCCGCGCCATTGATGTGTATTTGATGGGAGAATCTGAACTTCCTTCCAAAGAACTGTCTAAGTACCAGTTGTTCTAGCCGCTGGGTGCTATTTGACAGTCCACTTTATCAAGCGTTTCTCCTTAGTTGTTTGCCCCGCTTCTACCGCAAGGTGAGGCGGGGATTTTTTATAGTTTTAACTTTCCCCTCCGGATGTAGCACATTCTACTCCCTGAGTGCGTTTAGGGGCTGTTTTTCGAAAAAGAGCCCCTAAACGGAAGTTTCTGAGCCAGGTACGTAAAAAGAACTTCACGACACGTACCATACATGAAAACCAGAGCCCAGCATTATTCTGTAAATAAAATTCAGCTGCACACCGTAGAGGCCGGCCCCACTAGCGGCAACACCATCCTCTTCCTGCATGGCTTCCCGGAATTCTGGTACGGCTGGAAAAACCAATTGGCATTCTTTGCGGCACAGGGCTGGCACGCCGTAGCCCCAGACCAGCGCGGCTACAACCTGAGCAGCAAACCAACCGGCGTAGAAGCCTATACCATTGACCAACTCACCCAAGACGTTGTGGAACTGATACCGCAGGTGAGCCAGGGAAAAGTGGTGCTGGTGGGGCATGATTGGGGCGGAGCGGTGGCCTGGAACATAGCCTTAAAATACCCGCACCTACTGGACAAACTGGTGATCCTGAACATGCCGCACCCAAAAGTAGCCCACCATCATCTCACCCACAACCCCAAACAGATGCTCCGGAGCTGGTACACCGGCTTTTTCCAGATTCCGTGGGTGCCCGAGACCGTTAGCAGTTCCTTTGATTTCAAGCTGTTGGAAAGCTCCATGACCGGCTCTGCCCGGTCCAATGCGTTTAGTCCGGCAGAGATGGAAGGCTACAGAACCGCCTGGGAACAACCCGATGCACTAGAAGCCATGATTAACTGGTACCGTGCGTATAAGTACAATCCCATAGAGGCAGACCAGAAGGTACAGGTGCCTACCCGCATGATCTGGGGGAAGCAGGACAAATTTCTAGGCACTGAACTGGCCCAGCCCAGCATAGAACAGTGTGCCCACGGGGAATTGATCTTTCTGGAAGAAGCCACCCATTGGCTCCACCATGAGTTTCCGGAGAAGGTGAACCAGCTCATCTATGAATTCGCACAATCTTGATTATTATGTCTGTTAGGGTTCCCGATATTGCGTTTAGGGGCTCTTTTTCCAAAAACTGCCCCTAAACGCAATGGCAATAAAAAACCGCACCCCAAAGAGGTGCGGCTTTTCCATCATTCATTACATCAATCTTAACTCAATTTCTGCCACTCCGTCCCCCTTCCCTTCGGGAGGAAGATTCTGAGCGGGAAGTGGTTCCGCGTTGGGCTGGAGCCTGGGCGGGTGAGGCCATTTGTCTACTCCGCTGCTGCTGGTATTGCCCCTGGGTTCCGGCCTCCTGCCGGTTGCGCTGGTATTGCCCTTGGGCCGGAGACTCAGCTCTTCGTGTGGGATAACTCCCTTCTGCACGGGTAGCGGGCGTTTCTCCCATGGAACGGCTTTGGGTGCCGGTGCTTTCCATGGTCCTGGAGCGGCGCGAGTACTCAATTCCTGCTGGCCGTGGGGCTGACTCTTCCTTCTGCTCAGTAGCGTGGCTTGTTCTGGGTTCAACTTCCCGTACCCGGCTACGTCTTCCTTCCTCAGATCTGGGTGCCGTAGATGCTTCTGACGGTGTGCGGGAGAGTGCCTCAACTTCCCTTCCTTCTACAGAACGGCTGCGTACGGTACCTGCTTCTTCACCAGAAGTCGTTCGGCCTTGGTTGCTGCCCCGGTCGGTTCTAGTCATGGTTCCATTGTTGTCTGTAAAACGGGAACGAGTGGCATTGTCTCGGGTTTCTACCCTTACCGGAGCATCTTCCTGGCGGCTCCGCACCTCTGGCCGATAGATTCTCACTGAGTTATCTGCCAACGCTGTTCTGCCTGCCCGGCTATCATTCTCTACCCGGTAAACGTTGACTTTCCGGTTGGTAGCCCGTTCTATATCCCGGTTTCTGGGGCCATAGACGTACCGCCGGTTGTCGCGCTCATAATAGTTGTTAATGATAGTGGTGCGGTGGTAAATGTTCACTACCTGGGTTCTGGGCACATAGTAGCTGTACACGCGCGGGCTGGTGATGTACATGACGGGCACAAACACCCACCTAACGGGCGCTACCACAATGGTGGCTCTGGGTGCCATAGGAGCCCAACCATAATAGCCGTCGGTGTGGCGCCAGTCTACCCAGGCGGGCCCCCATTCCTGGCCGGGTACCCAAAGCCAACCGTAGAAGTCGTCGTACTTCCAGCGGCCGTAGTGGAACGGCGCCCAGCCCCAGTCATAGTCAGACACCCAGGTATTGCCATAGTCGGTCATGACCCAGTGGCCACGGGTGGCGTAAGGCTGGAAATCACGCTCTACCCTGGGAGCCCACACATAACCAAACTCCGGGTCATTGATCCAGCGGCCGTGGGGGCTGAGTTCATCGTAGAAGACCTGAAAGGAGACGTTTCCGCCAGGTCCTGCCTGCGCCTCCCGGCTGCCCAGCAGGCTGAACACCATGAGGACTATAGCCCCCAGCGCCCACGTTCTTTTTATAAATGTTTTCATCTTGACAGTAATTTAAACGAGACGGCAGCTTTCTGTTGGGAGCATCAAAAACTTGATCTCAGGTAACAGAAGAGATAACGCTCTTAACAGCTTTAAACCAAAATCTTGCCAAAAACAGATCCAACCGCTGCCTTTTCTTTCTTTATTTTGTTCCGCTGAGCGGCAGGTTTACCCAAAGCCATTCATTACACGCCCCTAGAGTTGAATTATTCATAGCAGCATCTCAGAATTGATACAGGAAGCTACAATTTTTCTGTTTAAATTCTTATCTTTGGGCAAGCTAGTGCCGCTCTTTATCAATTTGTTGCCGTTGAGCTGGCTCTTTCCCCTATCGCTTTGAAATTCTACTTTTTCAATACCCTTCCTCTCCAAACATTAGAGGTATTCAGGCAAGAGTATGCTTTACAAAATCTGAAGAAACTCCGGCTGGCGGCGCATCTTACCCTACTAGTACCTTGCTGTATTATCATGTTGCCCCTGCTGTTCCCGATGCTCAGCCACACCGCACACGCAGATTTCTACCGCGGCCTGAACATCTTCCTGGCCCTGGCATCAGCGCTGGTGCTGGCGGTGGAGCAGTTTGCCTTTAGCGGAAAGCCCCGCCTGCCCTACTCTCAGCTCCTGTGCCTGTGGTATGGGTTCCTGTTCATTCTCTGCTGCCTGGGCATGACGTATATTGCCCAGAGCAACCCAAAGAACACCCTTACCATGTACCTGTTGGGCTTAGTTACCGTAGCCTTTCTCTGGGACTTTGAATATTTTGAGGCCCTGGCCCTAGCGGCTCTTACCACAGTGGCGTTCTCGGTTATCCTGCTTTTCTCGGGTATCAGCACAGAGCAGATCTTACTCAACCACTGCATCTCGTTCGTGATCATGACTTGCTTTTATGTACTCTCGCGGGTCATGTACAGCTATAAGGTGGCAAACTTTCTGCAACTGCAGGAAATTGAGGCCAGGAAGCTGGAGATTCAGAAAATCAGCCAGGCTAAGTCTGAGATTCTGGGCGTGGTAGCCCACGATTTGCGCAGTCCGTTCAACAACATTGAGATGATTGCCACGCTGCTGCAGAAAGGCACCGCCTCCAAAGAGCAGGAGCAGCAATACCTCAACCTAATTCTCACCAGCTGCCAGTCTTCGCGTGAGACCATCAATGAGATTTTGTACCTGGCCCGCGAGGAACAGCGTGACTATATTCCGCTGGAGAAAGTAAACCTCACTACTTTGCTGCAGGAAGTACGCGATGAATGGGAAACGCAGCTCCAGGGGACGCGGGACCTCAAACTCAGCTTGCCTCCTACCCCGCTCTACGCCAACCTGAACAAAGAACGGTTCCACCGGATCATGAACAACCTGCTCTCCAATGCGGTGAAGTTCACGCCCCACAACGGCGAAATCATGATTCAGGCCCGGCAAACCGACAAGAAACTCCTGCTGGACATCGCAGACAAAGGCATTGGCATTCCAGAGAAGTTCAGGGGCCAACTGTTTGACCGTTTCTCCAAAGCCCGTCGGCGGGGCCTGAAAGGCGAGAAATCTAATGGTTTGGGGCTCAGCATCTGCCGGCAATTGGTAGAACAGCACGGAGGCTCCATTGAGGTGGAAAGCGAGGAACGGCTGGGCACCACTTTCCATATTGTCTTACCGGTGGCTTTTTAGCTTAATTGAAGAATTCTTAGTGCCTGCCTTTGCAGTAGTTTTCCCCTTTACGCCGCACCTAAAAGAAAAATTAAAAAATTTGGTGTCACTATTGGTTTTGCAAGCCCGTATTACGTAACTTAAATCAACATTAGGGCTTCCGTGGCGAGAAGAGAGTGCTAAATCTCTTCCCTCCGTTGCTGGGCAAATTTCCAATGATCGCTGTTCTGAATAGGAATAATTTCAGCGGAGAGGAAACCAACGGGATTGCGCTATTGTTGTAGCTACAACTATTGGTATGGGTATTGCTTATGAAAACCAAGGCGGAGAATCTTTCCTCTGCCGTAAAATCTTAAAGACAATCCTGCGTTCAAGACAACGAAGGGGCAGAAACAGAGCGTACAGTAAGCCAAGCTTCTCCCTGAACAAATTAAATTTTAAACCCATGACAAGCAAGACATATTCTTCCATTGCCTCCTTACTGAAAGAATTGATTTCAAGATTGACTGGTCCTACCCTGCAACCTATTCCGGTGCCCGTACGCCAACAGTCCAATAAATAATAGAGAGTTCAAGAAGTGTACACCCGCTGGCACGGCGGGAGCCTGTTTCACATTCCTGAGTCTTTCCCGCAGTAAAATCCCTGTAACCGAGGTTACAGGGATTTTTGTTTTTAACTGACTACCAATTAGCTTCCTGTTGGGCCCGCCGTTGCGTTTAGGGGCTGTTTTTGGAAAAAGAGCCCCTAAACGCAAAACTACACATCACTAGCGCGGCAACTCCTCCTCTACCTTATCTGAGACCTTGCGCCGTTGGTGGCTATACAGGGTTTATTTAGTAATTTCCCTCCCACAAAGCACTAACCTCACATGAAACGAACCAAACTTCTGCTGCTGGCCGCGCTCCTGAGCACCGGCACCGCTTTTTCCCAGACTTTGAAGGTAGACCAGGATGTAGCGAACAGCCTTACACTGGTCAAGCCCAATGCCCTTAAAGCGCACATTCAGTACCTCGCCGACGATAAATTACAGGGTCGTTTGCCGGGCACACCCGGTTACCAGATAGCCGTAGACTATGTGGTACAGCAGTTGAAAGACCTGAACGTACAGCCTGCCGGTGAGAATAACACGTATCTCCAGAAAGTGAGAATCAGGAAAGCCTACACGGGCAACGGCGCCACGTTCACCCTAATTTCTGACCAGAAGGAGACGGCACTGGTGCAGGGCCGGGATTTCGCCTTCTACCCAAATCCGCAGACGCCATCTGTGCAGGTAGAAGCACCTTTGGCCTTTGCCGGCTACGGGATCACGGCCCCCGAGGTAGGATATGATGACTATGCTAAACTGGATGTGAAAGGAAAAGTGGTGGTAGTGCTAAGAGGCGCGCCCAAAAATTTCCATTCCACTATTGCGGCCGCCAGCATGAGCCTCTCCACCATTCTGCAGAACGCGGTAGACCACGGCGCGGTAGGCGTGATCATTGGCAGCAGCAACCCTAACCCCAGAGCCACGGTGCCTAACTTGTCGCGCGGTGTGAACAGCGTCATGGATGCCAAGGGAAAAGTAGGCGCGTCCGGCAGCTTTGTGTCTGACCAATCCAAAGTACTCGCCCAGATCAATGCGGCTACGTTCCATACCCTGCTACAGGGCGCGGGGTTAGACACGGCCCAGGTGGTGGCTAACCTTCGGAAAGGAACCCCCTCTTCGGCCAATTTGCCGGCTAAAATGAAAGCGAGCTACACCTCCACGTACCAAGACTTCGACTCCTATAATGTAGTGGGCAAGATCACCGGCTCAGACGCTAAACTGCGAGACGAATACGTGGTGCACAGTGCCCACCTGGACCACATGGGCGTGAGCACTCCCGTGAAGGGCGACTCTATTTATAACGGCGCCCATGACAACGCCTCTGGGGTGGCCAGTGTGCTGGAAATAGCCCGCGTGTACTCCAACCTGAAGCAGAAGCCAAAGCGGTCCGTGTTGTTTGTGCTGGTAACCGGCGAGGAGATGGGTTTGCTTGGATCTTCTTACTTCGCCCGCTATCCCACCGTACCTAAGCAGAAAATAGTGGCCAACATCAATACCGATATGCCCACCATCATTGCCCCGCTCCTTTCGGCGGTAGCGCTGGGGGCCGAGCATTCTTCGCTGGCGCAACCGGTAGCCAACGCGGCCGGGTATTTAGGGATTGCCGTGGAAGCCGATCCTGAGCCAGACCAGAACCGCTTCATCCGTAGTGACCAGTTCAGCTTTGTGAGCCAGGGCATTCCGGCGCTCCATATTAAATACGGCAACAAGACCAAAGACGGGCAGAACAACCTGAACAAACAGGTAGAGGTGTGGCGCGCGTCGTTCTACCACAAGCCGCAGGATGAGCTCAATGACAGCTTTGATTTTGAAGCGGGCAAACACTACGTGCAGCTCAACTTCCTCATCAGCTATCAGGTGGCGCAGGCCAAGGAACGCCCCACCTGGAACGCCAACGACTTCTTTGGCGGACGGTTCAAGAAATAACAGCGTTTGCGTTTAGGGGCCGTTTTTCCAAAATCGTCTCAAAACCAGCACCTCCTTAAAGCGGGTGGAGCAAGTTTGGTTTACTGAAATATGGATACAGCTGAACAGTTCCTTTACCTATTTTGCGTTTAGGGGCCGTTTTTGGAAAAACGGCCCCTAAACGCAACCCTTTTGTTTGCCGCATAAATTTGTTGAGTAGTACGGCATCAGCATTAATATTTCCTTGGATAAGAGGCTTGTGGGTTCACCAAAACACGGGTGATCTCACAGGCCTCTTTCCATTTCAGCAGGATACTTTTCGGTTTCATCGCCTGAAAACGCACCTTCATCCGGTACTCTGTCCTGTTGGCCAGCTAGAGGGTTGCGGGCTGCGCCTGAACACGTTAGCTTAGCGGCGGCTTGCGGCACCAAGGCTTTAAATCTTTGTTCCGCAAAACTGTTCTGAAACCAGCCTTGGCCGTTTCCAATAAGTGAAAAGTATTCAAAAAATTTAGTTCTCAAAATTATAAACCAAAGAAACTAATCTCTACCTTTGTGACGTTCTCAGAACAAATACAAGGAGATTAATAAGTGACGAAGCTAACCTCAGAACAGAAACAACTGATAGAAAAGATTGGGATCTACCATGAGCAGCAGGGTTTCCCGCCGGCCACGGGCCGGATCATTGGGTTGCTGTACGTCTCAGACAGACCGCACCTCTCCTTTGAGGAGATCATTGATACGCTGAACATTAGCAAGAGCGCGGCCAGCAATGCCCTCAATCTTTTGCTCCAGATGCGTTTGATTGAATACATCACGTTCCCCGGCGATAGAAAAAGGTACTTCGGAGCCTTGCTGGAGAACTGGCACGAGGAAGTGATCAGCAAGATGGATTACATTCTGGCCTTCAGCAAATTGCTCAGGAAAACGAACGAACTCCGCGGAAGCGCCAATCCAGACATGAATGAGAAGGTGCTGGAGCGCATTGAATTCCTGGAGTTTCTTTCCAGAGAAGTACCCGCGCTCTTAGACAAGTGGTTGAAAGAGAGAAAAAAATAATTTTTTTTGCCCTTTTGGTTCCTTTTATTCTGAACCAACTATTTATTACAAACTTTTAAATACCTACGAAACCGTGAATCAAAAGCATTTATTACTGAGTCTCCTGCTCACGATAGTGGCGAGTTTCAGTTATGCGCAAACCCAACCGCAGGGCAAAGTGCTCACGCTGAAAGACGCGCTGACCTTTGCCACCACCAATAACATTGGTGTGACCAAAGCCCAATTAGATGAACAAGGCGCTGAGTACAGAATCAAGGAAACCAAAGGATCCGGTTTGCCGCAGTTAACGGGTACCGGGCAATTGAGCATCTATCCGTCTATTCCTACCCAACTCCTTCCCGGTGAGATCATTGGGCAGCCCGGCACTTTTGTACCGGTTCAGTTTGGTACTAAATACAACGCCAACGGCGGGGTGGAGCTGTCGCAGTTGATCTTCAGCAAATCCTACTTTGTAGGCCTGGAAGCGGCGCAGACTACCCGTGACCTGTACCGCCTGCGCACCCAGATGAGCAGAGAAGACGTGCTCTATAACGTGAGCTCGGCTTATTTACAGGCCCTGCAAACGAAGGAGCAGTTCAGCACCATTGAAGCAAACTACAACCGTCTGGTGCAACTGGAGAAAATCCTGACGCTGCAATACAAGAATGATTTCGCCAAGAAGGTAGATGTGAACCGCATCACGGTCAACAAAACCAACCTGGAGAATCAGCGCCAGACTCTGGCCTCGGCGTATGAGCAGCAGAAAAACGCGCTTAAGTTCTTCATGGGCATGCCCATAGACCAGCAGTTTGAGATAGCAGATTCCACCACGCTTTCCAACACGGTGCTTCCGCTTACCACAGACGCCAATGAGATTCTGGCTCAGCGCGCCGATTACCAGGCCCTGGAAACCCAGAGAAGGCTGTATGGCCTGAACGTGGAAAACATTAAAGGCAGAGCATTCCCTACCCTGGCCGGTTTTGGGCAGTACACCTATAACGCTCAACGCAGAGAATTCAACTTCTTTGACACCAGCCAACCCTGGTTCAAGACTTTTGTACTGGGTGTGCGTTTGAACATCCCCATCTTTGACGGGTTCCAGCGCAGAAACCAGGTAAGACAGGCCGAGATAGAAGTGAAGAAGACTGAGCTGGACATGCAGAACCTGGCGCTTAACACGCAACTGGGCTTAGACAATGCTATCAAGCAGATTAGCACCAGCCAACTGGCCATCCAGAACCAGGAACGGAACGTTGAGCTGGCCCAGGAGGTTTACAATACCACCAACAGCCTTTACAAAGAGGGTCTCTCCCCGCTCACCGATTTACTTGAAGCTGAAGTGAGCCTGAGAGAAGCCCAGACCAACTTGAACAACGAACGCTTAAAATATAAGATCTCGCAGCTGAACTACATCAGAGCCCGCGGCGAATTAAGAAACCTAATCCAATAACCCTTTTCGGTACACTCTAAAAAAATGAAAAAACTTATTTATATCCTGGTTGCTGTTCTGCTCATTGGTGCGGTTGCTTACACCCTGAATAAGAACAAAAAGGAAATGACCGAAGCCGCCGCCGTGGCCGAAATCAAAAGCGAAGCCATTCCGGTAACATTAACTGAAGTGCAGAATGCCAAGCTGGACAAGTCCTTCACGGCGCAAGGTAACTTTAGACCAGTGCAAAGCTTAACCCTAATGGCCGAAGTGTCTGGCCAGATCCAGCGCGTGTACAAACGCAAAGGCGATAAAGTAAGAGCCGGTGAGGTGCTGATTCAGGTGGAAGACAACACCACCAGTGCCAACTTAGCCACCGCCCAAGCCAATTACCAGAAAGCCCAGAAAGATCTGGAGCGCATGAAAAATCTGGTAGCCGGTGACGCGGTGACCAAACGCCAGGTGGAAGATGCCCAAATCAACGTGAACGCCACCCGTGCGCAGTTGGTAGCCGCCCGCCAGAACCAGTCTAACGCACGTGTAACGGCTCCTATCAACGGTGAGATCAACGAGATGTACATTGAAGTTGGATCTTACCTGAACGCCAATGCCAGCACCAAGCTGTACGACATTGTGAACGTAGACCGCCTGAAACTGAACGTGAAGGTTTCTGAAGCCGAAGTTCTTCTCATCAACCGTGGTCAGAAAGTGAAAGTAACCGCCAATGCCGGTGGTGCCCAGGAATATGAAGGCACCGTAACCGCCATAGGGGCAGCCGCTGATGCCAGTTTGAAGTTTGACGTGGAGATTGAAGTGAAGAACACCGCCAACAACAACCTGCGGGCAGGTATGTACGGCACGGCCTTCTTCCCGGTGAATGCCCAGCGTGACGCCTTGCTGTTACCTCGTGAAGCCATTGTGGGAAGTATCCAAGACCCAAGCGTGTGGGTGGTGAACAACAACAAAGCCAACCTGCGCAAAGTGAAAGTGGGAACTGTAACCCAGGACCAGGTAGAGATCCTGGACGGCATACAGCCGGGTGAAAAAGTAGTGCAGAGCGGCCAAATCAACCTGCGTGAAGGTATTCAGGTAACCGCGCTTAAGTAATTACATCTTTTCTTATACAGAAGAAGTTTAGAAAATGAACATAACCAAATTATCCATTCAGCGGTCAACCTTGGTGGTGGTGGTCTTCACCGTGCTCACCCTGCTAGGTGTTGTCTCCTATAACTCCCTCAACTACGAGTTGCTGCCTAAGTTCAGCCCTCCGGTGTTGACCATTACGACCCTGTACCCGGGGGCTTCGCCGAACGAGGTGGAGAACTCCGTGACCAAAGAGATTGAAGATGCGCTTTCTGCCCTGGAGAACGTGAAAGAGATGAAGGCCACCTCCTTAGAGAGTTTCTCCATCATCACCATTCAGCTGAACCAAGGCACCAACGTAGACTTAAGCTTGCAGGACGCACAGCGGAAAATCAACGCGATTCTGGCTAATTTGCCTGAGGATGCAGATCCGCCCACGCTGAACAAGTTTGACTTTGACGACTTGCCCATCATCAAAATGGGGGCTACGGCCAATATGCCCGCCACCGAATTCTTCGACCTGATTGAGAACAAGATCAAACCTGAACTTTCCCGCGTGCCAGGGATGGCCCAAATCAAAATCCTGGGTGGTTCTGAGCGCGAAATAAAAGTAAACATTCAGGCTGAGAAACTGGAAGCCTACGGGATCTCCATCCTACAGGTGCAGCAGAAAATCAAGAATTCCAACCTGGACTTCCCTACCGGTAGAATCAAGAACGAGAACGGACAGACCCAGCTGCGATTATCAGGTAAATACCAGGATTTGAACCAACTGCGCAACCTGGTGATTAAAGATGACCAGAATGGTATTGTACGTCTGTCAGACTTAGCCGAGGTGCAGGATACCCAGAAGGATGTGGACGTGTTGAGCCGTATCAACTCCAAAGCCTCCGTGGGTATCACTATCCAGAAGCAGTCAGATGCCAACGCCGTAGAGGTGAGTGCCCAGACCAAAGCCGCTTTGGCTAACCTGGAGAAAATCTATGCCAAAGAAGGCCTGAAATTCAACATCGCCTCTGATAGCTCTGACTTTACTCTGGAAGCCGCGGACTCCGTGATCCATGACTTGGTGATTGCCGTTATTCTGGTAGCCGTGGTGATGTTGCTGTTCCTGCACTCCCTGCGTAACGCCGTGATTGTAATGGTATCTATCCCGGCCTCTTTGGTGGCCACGTTCATTGCCATGTACCTGTTGGGCTTCTCTTTGAACCTGATGTCTTTGCTGGCGCTCTCGCTGGTGGTAGGTATTCTGGTGGATGATGCCATTGTGGTAATTGAGAACATTTACCGGCACATGGAGATGGGTAAAAACCCAGCACAGGCCGCCTATGACGGGATCAAAGAAATCATGGCCACCGTTACTTCCATCACCCTGGTAATTGTGGTGGTGTTCGTGCCGATTGCTCTGTCAACCGGTCTGGTATCTGACATCTTGCGGCAGTTTGCCGTGGTAGTGGCCGTAGCGACAATGATTTCGCTCTTCGTAGCCTTTACCCTGATTCCGTTGCTGGCCAGCCGTTTCTCCAAACTGGAGCACGTGTCTGACAAAAACATGTTCGGCCGTTTCATTCTGTGGTTTGAGCGTTTGCTGGACAAAATTATTGACGGTTTCACCAGTGCCCTGAAATGGGCTTTTAACCATAAGTTCATCACACTGGCCGCTACGTTCCTGCTCCTGATTGCCTCGTTCATGCTGGTGCCTTTCGGGTTCATTGGTAACGAGTTTATCCCGGCGGGTGACCGCGGTGAGGTAAGCTTGCAGTTAGAGTTGCCTAAGAATGCCACGGTGGAGCAAACCAACTTCGCCACCAAACAGGTGGAAGAGTACCTGAACGGTATTCCGGAAGTAACCCGGGTGTTTACCACGGTAGGTACCACGGCTTCGTCACAGCAAGGACAGACCTCAGCGTACCAGGCGGAACTTTCTGTAGCCCTGGTAGACGTGAAAGAGCGTTCTTTCAGCACGCAGGAATTCAGCCGTCGGGCCAAAGCTGATATTGAAGGAAAACTGCCCAACGTAGAGGTAACCCCGGTACCGGTTGGTCTGGTGGGTAACGCCCAGGCACCTATTCAGGTGGTATTGTCAGGTTCAAACATTGACACCCTGATCTCCTTCTCCCAACGCGTCACCAAACTAGTGGAAGGCGTGGAGGGAACCGTGGACGTGGAAGTGTCTGTGGAAGGTGGTAACCCCGAGATTGAGGTAGTAGTGGACCGTGACAAGATGGCCCGTGTGGGCATGAGCCTGGAAAGTGTGGGTGCCGGCATGCAGATGGCCTTCTCCGGAAACACAGACGCTACCTTCCGTTCCGGTACAGAAGACTATGACATTAACATCCGTCTGGATGAGTTTGACCGCCGCAACGTGACCGACATTGCGAACCTTTCCTTCATCAACAACCAAGGCAAGGTAGTGCGTCTGGGTCAGTTCGCTGATGTGAAACAGTCAACCGGTCCGTCTCAGTTGGAGCGTACCAACCGGGTAACGTCCCTGAACGTGAACTCGCAGGTAATCGGGCGTCCGTCTGGTTCCGTGGGTGCCGATATCCAAGCCCGTATGGCTGAGATCAAAGTACCGAACGGCGTAACCATTGACTACGCCGGTGACTTGAAAAACCAGAGCGAAGGTTTCGGTACGCTGGGAGTAGCCTTGCTGGCTTCTATCATCTTTGTGTACCTGATTATGGTAGCCCTGTATGACTCCTACATCTATCCGCTGGTGGTGTTGTTCTCCATCCCGCTCGCGATTATTGGAGCCTTGCTGGCCCTGGCCCTGGCCGCCCAGTCTCTGAGTATCTTCTCTATCCTGGGTATTATCATGATGATTGGTCTGGTGGCCAAGAACGCCATTATGGTGGTGGACTTTACAAACCAGATGAAGAAAGAAGGTCATGATGTGAAGAGCGCGTTGCTGGAAGCGGTGAGAATCCGTTTCCGCCCGATCCTGATGACGACGCTGGCGATGGTGATTGGTATGCTTCCGATTGCGTTGGCCGGAGGTTCGGTAGCCGCTACTAAAAACGGTCTGGCCTGGGCCTTGATTGGAGGTCTGAGTTCTTCCATGTTCTTGACTCTGATTGTAGTACCGATCATCTATTATGGATTTGACCGCATCATGGCCAAGTTTGGCTGGGACAAGCAGACAGAGATTATCCTGATAGACAAAACCGCCGAAGAGTTGGAGCGTGAAACCGCTGAACTAGAGGCGAAGAAAGAAGGGCACGGACACCCTGCTATCGCTTAATGAATACTACCTGAATAATGAATGATGAAGAAAGGCGGGCGCATCTTGCGCCCGTTTTTATCACTTTCACTAAGGATATCAGCACCAACTTTGCACAATGCTCGCGCAATAGGTACTTTTGCGGTCCTTTTTCCCCGGAGTAAAATCAGGGGCTGTCGCCAAGCTTTTTTACAGAACAGACAGAAAGGAAGTTTATACACTTTGCGCCTTCACTTATAGAAAGAACTTCTACCCTTACCTTATGATACCCGTTGCAATTCCTTCTGTTACCCAGAAGGTGGTAAAAATCATCAGCCAGATAAAGGAGATCAAACCTTCACGGCTACGCATAACCTCCCACCTCAACAAAGAACTCGGTTTTGACACCGTAGACCTGGTTGATGTTATTTGGGAACTGGAGAGAAACTTCAAAATCAATATTCCAGACGAAGTTCCCTTCCATACCGTTGGTGACTTTGTGGAATATGTCTCCAGCCAAACTGTTGAAAAAGCATAACCTCTATCATTAAAAGGTCTAAAGCGGGAAAACCTATTTTCCCGCTTTAGACCTTTTTTTGGGAAAAGAGCCCCTAAACGCTATTTAAATAACCGGACACCCTCTGCTCTATTTGTTCGTGGACCTATATCCATATTAAGTGCACGAGGAAGCGGAGGAGCTTCTTTTAGTCTTTCCCGCCTCGCTCCTTTTCAGGTGAAAAAGCTCCCTCATGTGTCTGAGTAGAAACGGCATTAACAAGTATGAGAATACTTATTTTTTAGCTCCTTTGCTATAATGAAGGATACCAATAATAGTTGACGCTGTCAACTATTATTCTCACCTTTGCAGCAGTTAATCAATAGAGGTTATGAATGAGGCGTCACATCTTGGATTACTGATAGGAAGGACGGGGCTGGCACTAGGGAAAGCAGTAGAGAAAGAATTCACAAACTCAGGAATAGACTTAACTTTTCAGCACTTCGTATTCTTAAACCTGCTATCTAAAAACAACTCCCTGATTCAGCAGGAATTAGCTGAAATTGTGAAGAAAGATAAGTCAGCGGTTTTAAGGGTAATTGGGGTACTAGAAGGGAAAAACTTGGTGGAAAGATGCGGTGACACCTGTGACAGAAGAAAGAAAACCCTGCTCCTGACACCTATAGGCAAAAGCATGCTTAAGAAGGCACAAAAGATTGAAGAAAAAGTAATGAATCATTTACAGGAGGGCTTAACCAAAGACGAGATTACCACCTTCGTGAAAGTAGCCCTGCACCTAAGAAACAAAATTTAATTTTTTTCCAGATGTGGTTGACTCCGTCAACTACTTTTTTTTCAACTAATAGTTGATAAGCTCAACTACTGGTTCAGCAAAAAAAAATCACTTTCCCCTCCTTTGTCCTAGCAAGGACATTGTAAATATGAAATCTGCACTTGCGGCACTAGATACTTGTAAATGTCTATCCTAATGACAACTAAATTAAGCGAGAAGCTGGCGAATCGGGAAAAAAGTGCTCCGGAGAAAGCCGGGGAGAAAGCCAGGGAGCTGGGGGCTTATCCTTATTTCAGATCCATTGAGTCTGCCCAGGATACTGAAGTAATCATTGACGGTAAAAAAGTATTAATGTTTGGTTCCAACGCCTACTTGGGGCTTACCAATCATCCTAAGATAAAAGAAGCTGCTAAACAGGCCATTGATGATTACGGCACAGGCTGCGCCGGCTCCAGGTTTCTGAATGGCACCTTAGACATCCACCTAGAGCTTGAAAGAAGGCTGGCTAACTTTGTAGGCAAAGACGCCGCCATTGTATTCAGCACTGGCTTTCAGGTTAACTTGGGAGTAGTTTCCAGCTTAACTGGCCGCAACGATTATCTTCTGCTAGATGAATTCAACCATGCCTCCATCATAGACGGTAGCCGCCTCTCCTTTTCCAAAGTGCTCAAGTACAAGCATAATGACATGGAAGACCTGGAGCGGAAAATCAGCAAATTGCCGGCAGAGGCCATTAAGCTGATTGTAGTAGACGGTATCTTCAGCATGGAAGGAGACATTGTGAAGCTTCCGGAGTTGGTAGCCATAGCCCAACGCTACGGCGGTAGCATTATGGTAGATGACGCGCATAGCTTAGGAGTGATTGGCGAGAAAGGTGCCGGTACGGCCTCCCACTTTGGCCTCATCCAGAGCGTAGACCTCATTATGGGTACCTTCAGTAAGTCTATGGCTTCTCTGGGTGGCTTTATTGCGGCAGATCATGCTACTATCCAGTACCTGAAGCACCACGCCCGCTCGCTTATTTTCAGTGCGAGTATGTCGCCGGCATCGGTGGCCAGTACCTTGGCAGCCCTTGACATTATGGAAACTGAGCCAGAATGGATGGATCGGCTTTGGGCCAACACCCACTATATGACCAAACTCTTACAGGAAGAAGGCTTTGAACTGGGCCCTACAGAGTCACCCATCATCCCCATTTATGTACGAGACAATTATAAGACCTTCCTGCTTACCCGCGCGCTGCAAGACAAAGGCATTTTCGTTAACCCGGTGGTAGCTCCGGCGGTACCGGCAGATTCTACTCTCATTCGCTTATCAGTTATGGCTACCCACACGTTTGCCCAGATTGAAGAAGCGGTGAGCAAACTTTCTGAAGCCTTCAAAGAACTTCAGATTAACCTTAAGCAAGAAGCATATGTGGCGAGTAGTGCCCGCTAACACCAAGCATCAGCTCAAAGCCTTCATAGACTTTCCGCACAAGCTTTTCAAAGGGGACCCTAATTATGTTCCTGAGCTTTTTATTGCCCAGCGGGACCTGTTAACTCCTGGGAAACATCCGTTTCACGAACACTCGCTGGTGCAGCCGTTTCTGGCTTACGAAGGCGAAAAAGTGGTAGGCCGTATAGCCGCCGTGCTCAACCGGAACCATAACCAAACAAACCAGATGCAAGATGGCTTCTTCGGTTTCTTTGACTGCATCAATAATCAGGAGGTGGCAAATCTGCTGTTTACGCAGACGGCTCAATGGCTACGGGAACAGGGAGCCAAAACCATGATTGGACCGGTCAACCCGTCTACCAATGAAACCTGCGGGATGCTGGTGGAAGGGTTTGACAGTCCGCCTGTAGTTATGATGACCTACAACAAGCCCTATTACCTCCAGTTGCTGGAAAAAGCCGGGCTCTCCAAAAAAGTGGATCTCATAGCCTACCAGTTTAAGGAGAATTACAACGAGCGCCCCTTCCGGATGACCAAGGTGTTGGAGGAAAGACTGGAGCGAAGGGGCATCAAAATAAGGCCGATCAACTTGAAGAAATTCAAAGAAGAAGCGGCCCAACTGCGGGAGGTCTATAACCATGCCTGGGACAAGAACATGGGCTTTGTTCCCATGACTCCCAATGAGTTTGACTACATGGCCAAGGACCTGAAAATGATCCTGGACCCAGACTTCTGCATGGTGGCAGAACATGAAGGAAAAATTGTGGGCTTCTCGCTTTCCGTGCCGGACATCAACCAGATTCTGATCAAGGTCAAAAACGGACGCCTGCTCCCTACTGGCATTTTCAAATTGCTTCTTCAAAAGAAGAAGATAAATGGGCTGCGCATCATTGCCCTGGGGGTGCTGGAAAATTACCGCAAGCTAGGTATTGAGGCCTGCTTCTACGGCTACGCCATGCTCAAATTCAAAGAGAAAAAAATGAAAGTGGCGGAAGCTTCCTGGATTCTGGAGAACAACCAATTAATGAACCAGGGATTGCTGAACATGGACGCTCAACCTTATAAAAAGTACCGCATTTACGAAAAGGCGATATGAAGGAACGAGTACTGATCACGGGAGCCAGTGGCTTTGTGGGCTATCATTTGGTGGAAGAAGCAGTGAACGCTGGCCTGGAAGTCTATGCGGCCGTGCGTGCGTCCAGCCAGGTAGACCATCTCAAGCCTTTCCCTATTCAGTACACCCAGTTAGACTTTAACAGCATTTCTGTATTGCAGAAGGAGTTAGAAGAAAAGCAGTATACCTATATCATTCACGCCGCCGGCAGTACAAAGGCCAAAGGTGCCCAGGAATATAATAAAGTGAACGCAGAGTTCACCCGTAATCTGGCCCAGGCAGCTGTGCAAGCTAATATTCCGCTGAAGAAGTTTGTCTTCCTCAGTAGCCTGGCAGCCTTGGGACCTGTCGCTTACGAGCAGACAACTCCAATTACGGAAGAGAGCAAGCCAAACCCGGTTACCGATTATGGCAGAAGCAAACTGCTAGCTGAGCAGTATTTGAAAGAGATAAATGAGCTGCCACTGGTGGTGCTTCGGCCCACCGCCGTGTATGGACCAAGGGAGAAAGACATTTTTATTCTTTTCTCCACCATCAGTAAAGGGTTAGATCCTTACATAGGCAAACTAAACCAGCGGCTAAGTTTTGTCTACGTGAAAGATTTGGCCAAAGCAGTATTGCAGGCATTGCAAACGGAGGTGAACGGTGCCAGCTACAATGTCTCTGACGGCAACAGTTATAACAGGTATACATTGGCAGATTTGACCAAACGAATACTGGGCAAGAAAGCCTTACGGCTTCACCTCCCTGTGGGAGCGGTAAGGAGCTTGGCTGTTCTGTCTGAACTGTTCTCTGCAAACAAAACTCCGGCGTTGAATCGGGAAAAGATAAATGAGCTCATTGCCGAGAACTGGAACTGCAGCATTGCGCGCATCCAAAGAGATTTAAAGTATACCCCTGAGTATGACCTTGAGAAAGGTCTATCGCAGACGCTTCAGTGGTATAAAGTAAATAAGTGGTTATAAATAATTGGTTTACCTTAACTAAGTTACACATGGAGTATCAAGTAAAAGAGGCGAGCGGTAAGCTGGGGATCCTGCTGCCGGGCCTTGGGGCGGTGGCGACGACGCTGATCGCGGGGGTTGAGTCGATCAAGAAGGGCTTCTCGCAGCCGGTGGGCTCGCTCACGCAGATGGGCCGGATCCGGCTGGGCAAGCGCACCGACGGCCGGTTCCCGCTCATCAGGGAGTTCGTGCCTTTGGCCGGGCTGGGGGACATCGTGTTCGGGGGCTGGGACGTGTACTCGGACAACGTGTTCGAGGCGGCCTCGAAGGCCAGGGTGCTGGAGCCCATGCTGCTGCACG
>NZ_RJJE01000002.1 GCF_003721565.1 Rufibacter immobilis
GTAAGAATCCGGGGGACCGCAGGCGCGGCCTTGTGCGTAACCGCCTTCAGAACCAGCGAGTTCCCGGAAGGGAAATATTTTTCACCTTCCCTGCGGGTACCCCGCCCGAGGGAGACCGGCTATGAACCTATCCGGCGCAGATTCGCTCAGACTACAACTGCTATCGCTTATCAGCTGAAGAGACTTGCTCAAAGATTTCACATGCCAGCTCTATTTCCTCCTGAGTAATGGTATGCGGACGTCCCTGGTAAATCTTCTTAGTTACAAGCGCTCCTTGTGACTCTAATTGTTTAACCGTCTCCTCTACCCGCTTCACAGGCACGTGCATATCTGGATCTCCTGTGGTAATTAATACCGGCGTCCCCTCAAACCCACCTTGGTAATTAGCATCAAGGAGAGTTTGGCCTATCAAGCCCCCAGTGAAGATGAACAGCCCCCCAAATTTCTGGGCATGCCGGGCGGCAAACTCTACCGTGAGACAGGCGCCTTGGGAGAAACCTAATAGATAGATGTTCTCACTAGCGACGCCCTGTGTCTTGATATTCTTCACTAACTCATCTAGCTGCTCTAGCGCTAGGGCTAGTGCTGGTTGATTTTGGGCAACCGGTGCCATAAAACTATAGGGGTACCAGCTATGGTTGGTAGCCTGTGGAGCAAAGAGCGTGAAATCTTTCACCGGCAGATAATCAGCGAGCGAAAGAATACTTTCGGCGGTAGCGCCCCTACCATGGATCATGATTAACGCTTTCCCTGTCTCGGCCAATGATTTGCCTTGGGTTATCACGTTGCTTTGGTGGGTATACATATATAATATAGTGTGTAGTGTAAAACAGGCAGCTCACTGCCTTGGAGTTAATCCAGCTTAGGCAACACGGCTTCAATCTGGGCTCTGCGGGATTCATACTGCGGCGGCAGCAAAAGACTGGCGCCTAATTTATCCCATTCTTCATCTATCCCGAAGCCCGGATTATCTGTGGCAATTTCAAATAACACGCCGCCCGGCTCCCGGAAGTACAGAGAGTAAAAGTAGTTTCGGTCTATCTTTTCTGTGATGCCATGCCCGGCGCTGGCTATTTTCCGGCGGAAATCCATTAGAGTAGCTTCGTCTTTCACCCGGAAGGCAATGTGGTGATTGGTACCGGCCCCACCTATTCCACGCGCCTCATTAGGCAGTTCCACTAAATCTATAATGGCTGCGTGTTCTACTGCGTCTGTGCTATACCTATACCGGTTACCGCTCTTCTCCAATAGCGTGTAGCCAAAGATGTCGGTTAAAATGGCGGCGGTGGCTTTGACGTCCCGCAGGGTTAGGGTTACACTGTGGAAGCCTCTGGTCGCGACACTGGCATTGACTTCCTCGGTTTGCCAGGGCGTGCGGTTGTCCTGCACTTTTGGGATTACCAACTCCAGCTTTAAGCCTTCGGGGTCCAGAAACGCAAGATATTGCTCCCCAAACTTCTCTGAAGGCTTATTGTAGATGACGTTGTGTTTCTCAAAGCGGTCTATCCAGAAATCAAAACTGCCTTCGGGCACCGAATAGCCAATGTTAGTGGCCATACCGGTACCGGCACTGCCTCTTCTGGCTCCTTCATAGGGAAAGAACGTGAGAATGGTACCCGCACTGCCCTTCTCATCTCCGTAGTAGAAGTGGTAAGTACCGGGGTCATCAAAGTTCACGGTTTTCTTGAGCAGACGAAGCCCCAGAACCTTGGTATAGAAATCTACGTTCTTTTTGGCCATACCAGCAATTGCCGTAATGTGGTGCAGGCCTAGTATTTTATTGTCCATAACAGTAGAAGTTAATGATGGATGGATACTCTTTATAAGTAGTACGCTTGCGGGGCTGTGCAAGTGACCGGTAATCAATCTGCCAAATGCCACTGCCCCATCGGCACCTAGCTACTGGCCTCAGTGCCTTTTTATAAACGACGCACAATTCAGACAGGAAGCCTGCGCTAACTTGGAAGGTGCTGGTTTAGCCTTCTTTTTGGAAAAAGAGCCGCTAAACGCTTTTCCCGCCTGCGGTAGGTTACCCCTGCTTCACCAACTGGATTTCTGCGTGCAGTTTTATCTCATCGCTTACCACCACGCTTCCGGCCTCCGTGACTGCGCTCCAGGTTAACCCAAACTCTTTGCGGCTGATTTTACCGGTTACCGTAAAACCGGCTTTGGTCTGCCCGTAAGGATCTACCACAATACCGCCAAACTCCACTTTAAGAGTGACCGGTTTGGTGATGCCCCTGATGGTAAGCTCGCCGTGCAGTTCATAATCATCGGCTTGTAATTCTCCCTGCCCTACGTTGTCATAATGCGAAGCCACAAACCTAACCTGCTGGTGCTGCTCGGCATCAAAGAAATCCGGGGACTTCAAGTGCGTGTCGCGTTGCTCGTTGTTGGTGTTGATGGAGTTGACATCGGCGGTGAAAACCACTTTGCTGGCGCTGGAGAACTGATCATCTGAAGTCTCCGCCTCCACCTGGAAATTCTGGAAATAGCCGGTCACGGTGGTAATCATGAGGTGCTTCACCTTGAACTGAACTTCGCTGTGCATTGGGTCTACTGCCCATTTGATCGTTGCCATAGTCTCTTTCTATTATACAGTGTAGTTAAATACCTTCTTCGTCTTTGCCGAAGACATTACAAATGTATGTACATTTATTGTATATACATATATTTGGTCACAAAAGTTCAGCTATTTTTTTCATGGAAAAGAGATGGTCACCACTGTTAACAAAGATGGCTTGCGTTTAGCGGCTCTTTTTCTGAAAACAGGCCCTAAACGTGCGCGTTCTTCCCGTGGCTTTCTGGCCAATATGTGTTCAGGTCCGGACAAAAAAATGTCCGCTGGCGCACACTTCTCAGCAAGTCTACCTAGTATGCATTGAAAATCAACCACTTGATAAGGTGGCACGGCAATTGGCATAGGGAAAAGCATAAAGCCTCACTTCCATGGACCGCATCATTGAGAAAAAACGCTGGCCTCTGCCCAAAATAGCTGCCTATACCGCGGCCGTGGCGCTACTGGGTCTGCTCACGTATTTCATCGCCTTTGCCGACAGCAGCTCTAACCTGAACGTGGAAAGCCAGAAGCTGACTATGGCCACCGTGAGCCAAGGCTCTTTTGAGGAATTCATACCGGTAGACGGAACGGTGCACCCCATCAAGACCATCATGATCCCGGCGGTGGAAGGCGGTACCGTGGATCAGAAATACCTGGAGGGCGGCAAACCGGTAAAGCAAGGCGACCCCATCCTCAAGCTGACCAACAACCGGCTGGTGCTGGACTTCATGAACCAGGAAACGCTCATGAATGACCTCATCAACAACCTCCAGAACTCCAAGCTGAGCCTGCAACAGAACAAATTCAACCTCCGCCGTAAATTGGCCACCCTAGACGCACAGGTAGACGCAGCCAAAGACGTGTACGAACGCAATATTGCGCTGTATGAAGCCAAAGCGGTTTCGCAGCAGGAGTTCTTCAACTTCAGGCGGGAGTATGAGCGCCTGAAAGCCGAGCGGGCCATTGAGCTGGAGTCTCAGAAATTTGAGGAGAGCAATGCCCGGCAGCAGATTGCGCAGCTGGAAACTACCATTGCCCGCACCAGCCGCAACCTCCAGATGATGGAAGACAACCTCAAAAACCTTTATATTAAAGCCCCCATCTCGGGACAGCTCTCTTCTATTCAGGTAGAACTGGGCGCCCCCGTGCAGGCCGGTCAGGTGATTGGCCAGATAGATGACCTGAGCGGCTTTAAAGTGAAAGCCGAGCTGGACCAACATTACGTAAGCCGGGTGTTTGCCGGGCAACAGGGTAGCTTTCAATACAACGGCGCAACGTACCCGCTGGAAATCTCCCTGGTGTACTCAGAGGTGACCAACGGCCGCTTCCCGATAGACATGAAGTTTACCGGCAACCTACCTGAAAGCATCCGGCGCGGCCAAACCCTGCAGATCAGGCTGCAGCTCTCTGATCCGGCCCCGGCGGTTCTGCTGCCCAGGGGAGGTTTCTACCAAAGCACCGGCGGCGCCTGGGCCTATGTACTGGATGAAACAAGCAAAACCGCGACCAAGAGAATGATAAAGCTGGGCCGCCAGAACCCTGAGTATTATGAAGTACTGGAGGGCCTGAAACCCGGCGAGCAGGTTATTGTCTCTTCCTATGACGCCTTCCATAACAAAGAAAGGCTGGAACTGAAGTAAGGCGTTTAGGGGCTGTTTTCTGAAAAAGAGGCTCTAAACGCTTCAGCTCCAGTTCTGAGTCCTGAGTTCTAAGTCCTGAGTTGAGCACACATTCCGTCCCCCTTTGAAGGGGGTAGGGGGATGATCAAGGCGGTAGAAGAACCTGAAAGCACTAGCAATAGAAGATAAAAAGATGATTCTCGGGAATGCCTGATCAGCAAGAGCAATCATCCCCCTACCCCCTTCAAAGGGGGACATTCAGCAAGAGCAAAAACAATCAACAACCAGCAATAAACAATCAAAAAGATATGTTAAAGACCATTAATCTCCAGAAGAAATATACCACAGATGAAGTGGAAACCACCGCCTTAGCCAATGTAAACTTACACGTACGCCAAGGCGAGTTCTTAGCTATCATGGGTCCCTCGGGCTGCGGCAAATCTACTCTGCTGAATATTATTGGCCTGTTGGACAACCCCAGCGGCGGCGAGTTCTATTTTCTGGACCAGGAAATTTCCAGGCACAGCGAGCGCCAGCGGGCCAACCTGCGCAAAGAGCACCTGGGCTTCGTGTTCCAGAGCTTCAACCTCATTGACGAGCTAACGGTGTATGAGAACGTAGAACTGCCGCTCATTTACCTGAAAGTAGGCGCCACTGAACGGAAACAACGCGTAGAACAAGCACTGGAGCAGATGCAGATAGCCCACCGCCGCAACCATTTTCCACAGCAACTATCTGGGGGGCAGCAGCAACGGGTAGCCATTGCCCGGGCCGTGGTATCCAAACCCAAGCTGCTCCTGGCAGATGAACCAACCGGAAACCTGGACTCAGCGCACGGCCAGGAGGTGATGCAGTTGCTGAGCAGCCTCAATGAGCAGGGCACCACCATCATTATGGTGACCCACTCCCCCTCAGACGCTGACTACGCCCACCGCGTGGTCAACCTGTTTGACGGGCAGGTCATCTCTGAGAACGTGAAAGAATTAGCCATTTTATAACGCCAGCGCCATGTTCAAAAACTACTTTCTGGTGGCGGTGCGCACCTTGCGCCGCAATTTGGCCTACACTACCCTCAACGTGGTAGGCTTGGCCCTAGGCATTACCTGTAGCCTGCTGCTGTTTCTGGTGATACGGCATGAGCTCAGCTATGACACGTTCCATGGCAAGGCAGACCGTATCTACCGCATCAACGTAGACAAGATCTCGGCACACGGCCCTGAAAACAATGCCGGAACCCCGTTTCCCATGCTGGCTCTCCTGAAAGCTTCTCTGCCAGAACTCACCCCCGCCACGCACTTATTCAATGAAGAAGGCGGTACGTTCATGGTGTTGTCTCTCAATGACAAAGAGGCTCCCAGGAAGTTCAGAGAAGAAAAGAACGTCTTGTTTGTGGAGCCGGAGTTCTTTGACTTGTTTGATTTTCCTACAGACGGCGTAAACGGGAAGCAGGCGCTCAAAGACCTAAACACGGTACTGCTGACCCAAACCATCGCTGACAAATACTTCCCCGGTGAGAACCCCGTGGGACGGGTGCTGCGCATGAACAACCAGGTAAACCTGAAAGTAACCGGCGTGATTCCAGACGCGCCCGAGAATACAGATTTGCCATACCAGATGCTCGTTGACTACGAGTCCTCCAGGAAGATCAACACCTTTGCCAATGATTCCTGGAACAGTACCTACAGCAATCAGCAGATCTACTTTGCCTTATCTCCGGGAGCGAACCTGAAACAAGCCGAGGACCGGTTGAATGAGGTGGCCGCGAAATACCGACCACGTTCTCCCGGCGAGCAGGAGCGGTACACGTTTCAGCCGCTCACCCAGGTACACTTTGATGAACGGTACGGAAATTTCAAAGGTCGCACCATTAGCAAAACCACGCTCTGGGCGATGGCCCTCATTGGGATGTTCCTGGTGCTGGTCGCCTCCATCAATTTTGTGAACTTGGCCACGGCTCAGGCCTTGCGGCGGGCCAAAGAAGTGGGCATGCGCAAAGTATTGGGGGCCAGCAAACCGCAGCTTATGACCCAGTTCCTGTTGGAGACCGGGATGATAACCCTCACGGCGCTTTCGCTGTCAGTGGTGTTAACCGAGCTGCTGCTCCCGCCATTGAGCAACTTGCTGGAACTACAGCTCGCGTTTTCCATTCTGCATGATCCGCTGCTGCTGCTTTTCCTGGTGGTGCTACTGGTGGCGGTTACTTTCTTTGCGGGGTTCTATCCGGCCCTGGTCATCTCGGGGTTCCAGCCCATCTCTGCCCTAAAAAGCAAAACTGCTACCGCCCGGGCGGCGGGTTTGTCCTTGCGCCGCACGCTGGTAGTGCTGCAGTTCACCGTCTGCCAGGTGCTCATCATCTGCACCATCATTGTGCACAACCAGATGGAGTATTTCCGGTCGGCTTCTTTAGGCTTTGACAAGGAAGCGATTGTGAACATACCCCTTCCGGCAGGCAAAGCCAAAGATCTGATGGTCCTTCGGCCGCAGTTAGAAGCTCATCCGGCCATCAAGGCTACCTCTTTTGCCATCGCCCCGCCATCTGCCAACATTGACATGAATACGTCTTTCCGGTACGATGAATTCTCTGTGGAACGCAACTTCAGCGTGAACATGAAAATGGCCGATGAACATTACCTGAAAACGTTCAATATTCCGTTACTGGCCGGCCGCATGTACGAGAAAAGCGACACCATGCGGGAGTTCCTGGTCAATGAGACTTTCCTGAGGCAAGTGGGCGAGACAAATCCGCAGGCCGCCGTTGGCAAAGACCTGGTGATTAATGGCAATCAGAACCAAGGCAAGATTGTAGGAGTTGTAAAAGACTTTCACCTGACTTCCTTGCGTGATAAGATTCAGCCGGTAGTCATGTCTACCTTCACGGACATCTATTTGTTCCTGAATGTGAAACTGGAGCAGAAAAACACGAAGGCGGCCTTGACTCACCTGCAGAATGTCTACCAGAGCGCCTACCCAGACGATGTCTTCCACTATGAATTTTTTGACGACTCCATTGCCCGTTTTTATGAAGGAGAGCAGCGGCAGGCCTACCTGTTCAAAGTTTTCTCGGTGATCGCCATTTTAATTGGTTGTCTGGGGCTATATGGACTGGTGGCTTTCATGGTGGCCCAGCGCACCAAAGAAGTGGGGGTACGCAAAGTGCTGGGGGCTTCCTCGGCCAGCATTGTGGGCTTGTTCTGCAAAGACTTTGCCCAGCTGGTGCTCATTGCCTTTGTCATTGCCGGGCCCATCTCCTACTACTTCATGGAACAATGGCTTCAGGATTTCACTTACCGCATTAATATTGGGTATTGGGTGTTTCTGGCGGCCTGCGTCCTTACCCTCATTATTGCTTTGACTACGGTGAGTGTACAGGCACTGCGGGCCGCTTTCTCCAACCCCGTGAAAGCCCTTAAAACTGAATAGAAAAACCATCTTCCGTTTTCCGTTTAGGGGCCGTTTTTTCAAAAACGGCCCCTAAACGGAAAACGCTATTTAAAGAATCCTGCCCGGCCAACCCGGCAGGATTTTTTGTTTCTATCCTGCCCAGCCCTCACATGCTAAAATTGAGCAGAAAGATTCAGTTTGGTCGCTTTATTTTCTAATTTTACCCTTAGGCCTCAATTTTACGTTTAGAGGCTATTTTCTGTAAAAAAGGCCCAAACGGAATAGCTATTCCTATACTTAGAAAACTACCCCTTATGAACAAAGATACCGCCACGTACCTGAAAGGAAAGAGAAAACAGATTTTAGAGAAATGGATGGACAACCAGGTAAAGGACGCCGCCCTGCGGGACGATCTGATGAGCGTGGCTGAGTTACAGCAGCAGTCTGAGGAATTCCTGACCGCCCTCCTGAACGCGTTTGGAACTCCGGAAGCCGAAAACACAGACTCTGCCGGGTATGAGACCCTCATAGATATTTTAAATGAGATTTCCATTTCACGGGCCCGCCAAGGGTTTTCTCCACGTGAAACAAACATGTATATCCTAAGCCTGAAACAGGTACTAGGTCAGCAACTGGAGCAGAACCCAGCGCTTGACCCTTCTAAGCTGTCAAGGGAGATTCTGTCTATCAACAACATCATGGACAGCCTGGGCATGACTACCATGGAGACTTATATCAAAGGCCGTGAAGAGGTAATTCTGCGCCAGTCTAATGAGATGAGTGAAATCTCTACTCCCGTAATTAGAGTATGGGACGGTATCTTGGCTCTCCCCATCATTGGCACCTTAGACAGCGCCCGCACCCAGGTAGTGATGGAAGCCCTGCTGGAAGAGATTGTAGCCACCAGCAGCCGTATTGCCATTCTGGATATTTCCGGTGTACCCACCGTAGACTCCCTGGTAGCCCAGCACCTCATTAAAACCGTAAGTGCCGCCCGCCTTATGGGGGCTGAGTGCATCATTAGCGGTATAAGAGCAGAAATTGCCCAAACCATTGTGCATTTAGGCATTGACCTCACCAACATCTATACCAAAGCGTCTTTAGCCAGCGCACTTAAGATGGCCTTCTCCATGCTGAACATTCAGGTTACGCGTGGGGCAAAACAAAACTTAGGCTTTTAATCACGCACGGCTATGGAAAGAATTCCTATTCTTAAAATGGGGCCTTTTCTGCTGGTGACCATACAGGTAGACCTGTACGACCGGCTGGCCCTTACCCTGGAGAACGACCTCATCAACATGGTGAGCAAGACCGAAGCCAAAGGCGTTCTCATTGATATTTCTGCCGTAAGCATTGTAGACTCCTTCATGGGCCGCATCTTGGGCAACATTGCCTCTATGTCTAAAATTATGGACGCCGCCACGGTAGTGGTAGGCATGCAACCTGCGGTAGCGATTACATTGGTAGAACTGGGCCTTACCCTTTCTGGTGTGCATACAGCCTTAGACGTAGAACAGGGCATGGAACTGCTGCGAACTAAGATAGGCAACCTAGACACTGATGAGGAGGGACTCTATGATAGTTTTATCTAAAGAGAAGCTTCCCATACAGAGAGAGCAGGACGTAGTCCTGTTCCGTAACCGCATCAAAGAACTAGCCACCAAAATTGGGATGAGCCTGGTAAACCAAACCAAGCTCATCACCGCCGCCAGCGAATTAGTACGGAACATGCTGCGCTACGGCGGCGGCGGCATTACTTACCTAGAGGTTGTAAGCAAAAGCAGCATTCCGGGGGTACGTCTCACATTTGCAGATGAAGGACCAGGCATTGCGGATGTAACCTTAGCCATGAAAGATGGTTATTCTACTGGAAAAAGTTTAGGACTTGGATTGCCGGGAGCCAAACGGCTCGTGAATGAATTTGACATCAAAAGTGAACCCGGCAAAGGAACCACAGTCATAATTATCCGGTGGAAAAATGGACTTTAATTTTAATGCACATCAGCATTTTTCGCTTCCAGACCGCAGCTTCTTAAACATAGTTAGGCGAGACATAGGTAAGATTGCTGAAACTGCCGGTTTTACGGAGACTGAAGCTGGCCGAGTAAATTTGGTAATAACCGAAATGGCTACCAACTTACTCAAACATACAGACACGCAGGGCGGCGAGCTGTTGGTGAAACCTATCTGCCAGGAAAACGGCCTCACCTGTGGGCTGGAACTTCTTTGCCTTGACAATGGACCAGGCATGAGTGATCCACAGCGCATGATGGAAGACGGGGTTTCTACCTTTGGCAGCATGGGCCAAGGGCTTGGAGCCATTAAGAGGCAGTCAGACTTTTTTGACCTGTACTCCCAGCGCGGAGTAGGCACTGTAATTCTTTCGCGTATTTATAAAAAAGGACAGGCTCCCAAAAAAGCTGCTCCCAACAAGTATAAATTTCAGATGGGCGCTGTGTTGGTACCCAAGCCCGGTGAACAGGTTAGTGGTGATGGGTGGGGCTTCCGCCCTACTCTTGAAGGAGGCCATCTACTTATTTTAGATGGTTTAGGGCATGGCCCATTTGCCCATCAAGCCTCCAATGAAGCCCTGAAGACCTTTTACCAATTACCTAAACAAACGCCATCAGATATGCTGCGCGGGGTACATGCGGCCATTAAGAAAACCAGGGGAGCGGTAGGAGCATTGGCTCTTTGGAGCGCCGAAACCGGCACGCTCCAGTTCTGCGGCATAGGCAACATTGGCGGACGCCTGTTTTTCCCTGACCGGCCCAAGAATCTGCTCTCCTACAATGGCACCTTGGGCATGAGTATTCCTTCCACTATCCATCACCAGAACCACCCTTGGCAATACGGTAACCTTATGGTACTGCACTCAGATGGCCTTAAAAGCAGATGGGATTTGCACAAATATCCGGAACTGACAAGGCATGATCCTACGTTGATAGCGTCAGTACTCTATAAAGACAACACCCGCACCACAGATGACACGTTGGTGGTGGTAGTGCGGGCTACCAATTAGTTCTATGGATCAACCCATCACTACCATAAAGCTACAGAACGAACTGGACGTAGTATTGGCTTACAAACGAGCCATGCAACTTTCAGAGTTTTCGGGCTTGCCCATCGCCTCGCAGACTAAATTTGCGACGGCAGTTTCTGAGATTTGCCGTAACGTGCTGGAGCATGTAGGCGAGGGAACCATTAGGTTTAGTATGGTAGAAAACAGGGGAACATTGCTGCTGGAGGCCTATGTGACAGACAGAGGCAGGGGCATCCCTAACGTAGAGGAACTACTGGATAGAAAATATATCCCCACTGGAAACAAAGGACAGGGCATTTACAGCTCCCGCAAGTTAGTAGACCATTTCCAGCTGGAAAGCGGGTTTGAGAAAGGTACGCGGGTACGGCTACAGAAAAGGATTCCGGCCAACCACCCACCCATTAACAAGGCCATTATACAGGGTTGGTCAGACTTCTTCAATTTTGAATCTGAGATTTCACCTTACGCTGAGATAAAACGGCAGAACATGCAGCTCATTGAGCTGTTGGAGCAACTGCGGGTGCGCACGATTGAGACAGAATACCAACTACAGGAAATTCAGCACCTGAACCAGGAACTGCAAGCTTCTAACCAGGAAATCAATGCGCTGTTGCAGGAACGCGAGGTCAAGAACTTACAGCTGGAGAAGGTTAACACCACGCTAGATGAGTTTGCCCACACGGTCACCCATGACCTGAAAGCGCCACTGCAAAACATCATGGGCCTTACAGATGCCGTCACTGATTTCTTGGAGGAAGGAAGTCAGCAGGAGGCTCAAGCCGTACTGCCCATGATCCAGATGCAGATTAAGCGCATGGAATACCTGATTAGAGATGTGTTGGCGTACTCCCTAACAGGCCGCCAACAGATACAGAAGAAACGGGTTTCTATTGGGCAACTGGTGTACAATGTCATCACTACCCTTACCATTCCCACGGGCTATCAACTGCATGTCCCCAATAATCTTCCTATACTGGAAGCAGAGGAAATTTACCTGCAGCAGATTTTCAGCAACCTTCTGAGCAATGCGGTAAAGTACCATGATCAACCAACCGGCAATATCTGGGTGAAAGCTTTTGAGACGCCGGAGCATTGGGAGTTTGTGGTGGAAGATGACGGGCCGGGCATACCGGCCGAAGAGCAGGAAAAAATCTTTGAGCTATTTGAAACCACCAGTGATGTGAACCACCCAGACAGCACGGGCATAGGTTTGGCTATTGTGCGTAAGATCATACAAGAGAAAGGTGGCCGTGTGTGGGTAAAGTCTGAAGGAAGGGGAACAGCCATGCACTTCACCTGGCCTCTAGACACCGTTCTGGCTCCACCTTTGAAAGCCTAATTACTATATAAACAGAAAAGGCGCCATGTGTTCACATGGCGCCTTTTCTGTTTATGTTAAATGTAGATAGCTAGCTTCGCTGGTAATAGTCAGACATGATTTCTTTTACGTCACTGTCGGTTAAAGCTTTGGAAAAGTGTTTTTTTACGGAGCTGTAGCCTTTTAAGCGTTCTAAATCATAGAAGCTGGCCGAAGAGGTAAGCATTAAGATGATCATGCTTCGGTTATGCGCCAGATTCTGGTTATGATATTCATCCAAGAAGCTGAATCCATCCATCACCGGCATCTTAATATCCAGGAAAATTAAGTCTGGGAAAGCAGTTCCATTTTGAGCGGAAGTTTGCAGATATTCTAACGCCTCTGCTCCGTTTTTCTTGATGATGATTTCTTTTGCTACTCCTAATTTCAACAGCAAGCGCTTATTCACAAAATTGGTGGTATCATCATCATCTACCAACATGATCACTTCCAACGGCTCAAACTGGGTCTTCATAAAGTCTTTGTACGGGGATTAAACAACTGATCTTGTTTATCTGTCAGGCAAATATAATAAAACTATACCAATTCTATTTTTAACATTATTTTATCAAGCTAATTCCATAAGCCTACAATATTTTCTTAGAAAAGAAAGAGTTGCCTTTTGCGTCACATTTTTAGTAGCGTATTGGGTTTAGCCTGTTCAACGCGCGCGCCACAACTTGCGTATGAAGCAGAGGATTGACATCGCTCCTCGTACGGCGTTCTCCTTGTTGTATAAAGATCCGTATGCACCCACTTATTTACAATTTAACACACTGATAGTATGGCCATTAACCTTCAGCAGACCAGCGCCCGGCTCAACTTCTACATGCGCATAAAGGAGTTGGATGTGTACCAGCTTAGTATGCTTACCAAGACCCCTCCAGAAACTGTGGGCTGCATTTTGCAAGGAGAGGACTATTGCATGGATGACTTAGTAGCTCTGCTAAAGGAACTCCCGGATCTCAACTCCCGCTGGGTGATCTATGGGGAAGGCAATGTGTTCAAGGTTGAAGGCAAAGAAGGAGAGAATGCGCAACCGGTGGGTCTGAAGAAAGACCGCGCAGAATACCTGGCCGAAATGCAGGCACTGCTGCACCAACTGGAGGAAATTGAAAAGCAGAAGCAACAGCAAACCCATTTAGACCAGTTGCGCAGCAGAATCAGAGATCTTACCAAACATATTTAGCCTCTGTTTCTGGCACGTTATTTGGGCTAGTTCAACCAGTTACTCATGCACCGGAGTGGTAGTAGGAATTCTACTGGCTCCTTTGTCTGTCAAGTCACGGTATAACTGGAAACTGAACAAGCCCAAAGCGAATATGATGAACAGCAACGTAGCGTACTGCCGGAGAGTTTTAGGTCTTTTCTGCCCTTCATCGGGCTTTTTACCTGACAGGGCTATGGCAAGCCCTAAACTGCACCAAGCCGCCGCCGACACATATTCATGAGAGGATGCATGCAGCAGTGTCACCAGCGCAATCACGATTACTGCTAAAATCCGTCCTGTTTTTGTTTTCATTCTATTAGCTAATACCTGTACACCAGGCAGGAAGCAAAGGTACCATAGTGCTTGGAGTTTAAGAAGCATTTTGAACAGCAACGCATAGGCAAAACCAAGCCTGCGTTATTTCTTATTTTTAATAGCAGGAGGTATATTCATGAAACAACACCGTAAACTGGAATTACCAGAAGAGTTGCACTATTGCAACCGCAACCGATGGGGTTTTGTATCGGCCAATAACCCCCCACTGGTGCTACAGCAAACGCTGCCACCAGTAGCCCCACTGGCTGAAATCTATAACTTCTGTGGTTATACTTTTTCAGACAATTAACTGATTTTGCTTCATTACCTGCCCAGGCACTGGCTCTTCACATCGCCCTTGCCTGGGCTTTTTGCTTTATCAGCCCGCTCCAGTTCATCAGGGAATGGAGCTTCTAAGAATTATTAGAATCTGATGGAATATAAAATCAAAGCTAGAGACAAATCTTTCTACAGGAGTCTACTTTATACATTTCTAAGCTTTTCCCTCAGAAGCCTTCTCTGTAAAGCATGTTTTCTCCTTACACCTCTCCTCTGCCCTGTTGCTATGGTTCAGGTACCATCTAAAACAAGAAGACACCTAAGCAAAACACTATAAACAGGTACCACCACCTCATTCAATACCCAACAGTCTAGCTAATTACAAAGCAATACCAGACCCAATAAAATATATAATACAATTTCTTTCTCCCATATATACCGTAACCCCTATTTCTTTTTATTAGTATAACTACTCATAAACTCTTTACAGAGAGAAGGTTGGTGCCATGATGGAAAAGCTTAAAAAGATAAAAATAGAGCTGTACAATTTAAAGACGAAGGCTAGAAAGATTTTCAAACGCGGTTATGAAGATCTTACCATGCTCATCTATTACCATGACCTGAAAAACCAGTTTAGACTTTTAATCATTAATGCAAACAACTTGCTCTTGCTGGAAAAGGAAATTACCAGAGCAGAAGCCTTCAGGATCATGAATACCCGCAGCTAATAAACTGTACCCCTATATGGGGATTGATATATAATATACCCGGTGCAAGCCAAACAACGAAAAGACCAGCCATTACGGGCTGGTCTTTCTTTTTTTTAGATGCCTCCCCGTAGAAGCACTTTTCTGAAAACAGGAAATAAGAAGTTTATTCCCAGCCCCCAATGCCACTATTGTGCAGTAGCGTCTCGGCAGCACAATGAAAAAGGAACATCGCTTTTATGGGCCTTATTTCACTATATTGCTCTACAATTCAATTACAGACACTATTCATTATTTAATCTATACCTAATACTTCATTTAAGTGAAAAAGCTATTCATCATTGCTGCTCTCCTAGGCAGCGCTACCTTGTCCCATGCACAAGATTTTGGGAAGACCCTTATCACCGGGGCTGTCAGTTATTCTTCCTCTAAAACAGAAAATGGAGATACGAATTTTGATTCCAAAAACAGCACCTTCTCCTTGAACCCGAAAGTAGGTTTCTTTGTGAGCCCAAGATTTGCGATAGGAGTATCAGCAGGCTATGAATCCAGATCAACTCCTCAACTTATTAACCTTCCCATCTACAACGGCAATGGCTATAATACTGCATATGTTCAAATAGACTATGAGACCAAAACTTTCAATGTAGGTCCTTTTGTACGCCTGTATCAGCCGGTAGGAAACAAGGCAGCTTTCTTTGGTCAAGCCAACGCCTATTACAGTTCTGGCAAATCTGAATATGAAGACACACCCAACGTAACTTTTTCAACTTACTCTAATAAAGGAGGGGGAGTAAGCCTCGCTCCCGGGTTCGTCTTCTTCCCTACCAATACGCTTGGCTTAGAACTCACCATGGGCAATATTGGCTATACCATGATGAAATCAGAACCGGAGGGCTCAGACAGCTCAACTAAAACAAGCTCCTTCAATGCTAACCTGGGCTTAAGCAGCGTGTCTCTAGGTGTTTCTCTGTACCTAGGTCGTTCCGTTTCAGAATAATTCCCTGATAAGCCTAACGCCGGAATCTACAGCTGAGCTACAAATTCCGGCGTTAGCCTCTCCCCCTGTTAGAAATAAATCCACTTTTAGTGATTGGTTTAAGACCTAGTTCAGTACAGGAAGGAATACAATTACCTCATGTAGACTCGGCAAAAGGTCTCTGACAAAACAGGAGGCACTGAGGTAAAAAGGCTTGTATAAAGATTTGCGTTTAGGGGCCGTTTTTCCAAAAACGGCCCCTAAACGCAAATCTTATTTTTGATTCAGCTCTACTTCAATGACGGCGGGCTTCCCCTCCGGGAAACGTTCCACGTAAAACTCTTTCAGGTTGAGCTTGTGCTCCTCCGCGTGGTCAAACAAGGCACTGTAAATTCTTTTGGGGGCAAGGGTAATATTAGCGTCTAGTTCACCGCGCAAAACCGGTCTCCCGGCCGGCACCACCCGCACCGTAAATCCAGCAGGCAACGCGGTTGTATCTTGCACGGCCACGCCCACAAAAGCCTTGATGGTTTTGGAGTTCTTACCAGGGTTGTTGTAGTAAATCCCCGCGAAATCGCCCACTATCTGTTTTTGCTCCACCGCTTTACCCACCTGCTGGTAAATATCACCCAAGGCATCTGAGCTGGGATCTCCCTCAAAATATTTACCGGCAATAACTACCTGCGAGGAAACGGCCTCGGAGATTTTAACCTCAGTAAAGCCGCCCATATACGTGTAAAACACCAACACCAGGCCCACCACAATGGCCAGGTAAATCAAGAACTTCTTTTTCATAGCGCAAAGGTACAGCTAGAGCAGAAACCGGCTATGCCTGGTCAGGAATTTCTTTCCGGCAAGCCTACCTCTAGCTATCATCTGGTGCCACACTCCTTTCAAAGTTCCAAAAGGAAGATTACATTCACTGCGCCAATGGGCACCTTAGACATTTTGCCATCATTATATCTCTTCTATTTTATCCCTAAACCCTTTATGAAAAAAAGTTACCCACTCCTTTGTATCCTTCTCTTCCTCTGCTTTACCGGTAGCCATGCCCAAACCCTAAGACATGCGGTAATAGTTGGAGGCAATTTCAGTTATGAGCACAAATCTGGAAGCAATGCTAATCTTGAGACTAAGACAACGTTATCTGCACGTCCTTTTGCAGGTTATATGCTCAATGACAGATGGGCGGTAGGCATTATGGCCGGGTTCTCTAAGGCCACAACGGAGACAGAAACCAGGGATTTACTTCCTTACTCCGGCTCTACCCATGCCACCACTTTCGACACCCAGGCGGAAATCTCTGCCAAAACGTGGGAGGCCGGACCTTTTATACGCTACTATCAACCCCTCACGCAAAAGCTGTCCTTTTTTGCACATGCGGGAGGAGCCCTTGCCAGAACTACCCAAGAAGTTGACCTCTCCTATTTCACCTATGGATATATTGACTTAGTACATCCAGATGGGACTCCTTTTGGAGAATATTACACCAGAGATTCTCAAGGCAACCTGATTCTGGGTGGCGTCGGCCAGTCCACCAGTGTAGCATCTTCCCAGCACAATGAGACCAAAGCCAACAGCTATAAAGCGTTTTTAAGCCCAGGCATAGTGTTTTTCCCTACGCCGCTGCTAGGGCTTGAAATAACGGCCGGGGAGATTGGGTATGAACGCAACAAGATGCTGGATCAAAAGGAGTTCAAGGCGAACCTGTCCTTATCCAGCCTTAAATTTGGCTTGTCTTTTTACCTTGGTCGTTCTAAAGGGGCAGGCAGCCCAGAATAGAAACCCAGTCACGTTTAGGGGCTCTTTTTCCAAAAACAGCCCCTAAACGCAAAGCAAGTTTTACACGAAGCTCTTGTACTGCATTTCGTGCAGCTGAGCGTAATACCCGCCAGTCTGCAGCAACTGTTCATGGGTGCCGCTTTCCTTGATCTCACCGCGGTCCAGCACAATGATGTTGTCGGCTTTCTGGATGGTGGAGAGGCGGTGGGCAATCACAATAGAGGTGCGGCCCTGCATGAGCTGTGCTATGGCGAACTGGATGAGTTCTTCGGTTTCTGAATCTACGCTGGAAGTGGCCTCATCCAGAATGATGATCTTAGGGTCATACACCATGGCGCGCACAAAGGAAATAAGCTGCCGCTGCCCCACCGATAGCGTGGCGCCGCGCTCCATCACGTTGTACTGCAATCCGCCGGGCAAACGTTCAATGAACTTGTCTGCGCCTACCAGACGGGCGGCGTGCCACATCTGCTCCTCGGTAATCTCCTTGTTTCCTAAGCTGATATTGTCGGCGATGGTGCCGGAAAATAAAAACACGTCTTGCAGCACCACGCCAATGTGCTTGCGCAGCACCTCCAGATCGTACTCCTTCACGTCATGGCCGTCTACGCGTATGGTGCCCTTGTTGATCTCGTAGAAACGGCTGAGCAGGTTGATGATGGAGGTTTTTCCGGCGCCCGTGGCCCCCACCAAAGCCACCGTCTGGCCCGCGTGCACATCAAAAGAAATGCCCTTGAGCACCCAGTCCTCGTCATTGTAGGCGAACCATACGTTCTCAAACTGCACCCCACCCTTAATGGTCTCGGGCGCATAGGTACCCGAGTCTGAGATCATCTCCTTACTCTCCAGCAGGCGCATGATCCGCTCAGAGCTCACCACGCCCAACTGCAGGGTATTGAATCTATCGGCGATTTGCCGGATGGGCCTAAAGAACATGCCAATGTACATGATGAACGCGATCAAAGAACCCAGCGTAACCGTGTCCTGAATCACGCCTTTGGCCCCGTACCACACCAAAAGCCCCGTTCCGGCTGCGCCGATGACCTCGGCCACCGGGAAATAGATGGAGTAATACAGCACTGATTTGATGTTGGCGCGGGTGTGCTCTTTGTTGATGGCCTGGAACTTCTTCATCTCGCGCTCCTCGTTGTTGAAGATCTGCACCACCATCATGCCTGTGATATGCTCCTGCACAAAGGCATTGAGCTTAGACACCGCCCCGCGCACCTCCTGGAAAGACTCTTTTACTTTCTCCTTGAAGATGTACGTACTGATGATGAGCAGCGGGAACATGGAAAGACTCACCAGCGTGAGCTTCCAGTCAATCCAGAACATGTAACCCAAAATGAAAAGCAGCTGCAGAATGTCTCCGATCATGGCGGCCAGACCTTCGGAGAACACATCGGAGAGGGTTTCCACGTCGCTCACGTTGCGGGTGACCAGCGTACCTATGGGGGTGCGGTCATAGAACTTGAGCCGAAGTTTGAGGATGTGCTCATACAGCTTCACCCGTATATCACGGACCACGTACTGCCCCAGCCAACCGGCAAAATAAGTATGGAAGTAAGACACCACCGTGTGGCCCACCAGCAGCACAATGAGCCACATGAACATACGGTTCACACCCTGCCAGTTGTACTGCAGAATCTGCTTGTCCACCATTTCCTGGATGAGGAACGGCCGTATGGTAGCCAGCAACGCCGAGGCCACCGTGAGGAAAATAACCAAATAGAATATTCTCTGGTACGGTTTCACAAACCGGAATATCTTCCGCAGCACTTCCCAGTCAAATGCACTCCCGGTTTTGCTGCCTCCTATCTCACTCATGTAGGTTTCTCTGAATCTGTTAAATGCAATGCCTGCCTCTGCTAACGTAGAACAGGCAGAAGCAGGTGCAGGAATAAGCTAGAACTGTCTGTTTTTGGCGCTGTTTTGGAAAAATAGCCGCTAAACGCCCCTGCCGCGCCAAAGCAAAAGTACGCAATAAAGCCGCACCCGGTAGAGGTGTCCATTCCCGATGCCCCAGGCACTTTCTGCGCCAGGCCAAGCTGTTTTTGCCTTTATTTCAGAAAAACGGCCGCTAAACGCACTTGTTCTTCTTCTATGCCTCTTCGGCCTGACTGGCCACAGCCTGCTCAAACAGGGCCAACTGGTGCTGAAAATACCTCTCCGGATACTCCACGCGGTGCAGGAACAGCCCCTGGGCGGGAGCGGCCCCGCTGGCCAGGCTTCGGTCTTGCCGTTCAATTATCTCCCTGAACTGCGCCGGACTCAGCTTGCCCTTACCCACGTCTAAGAGCGTGCCCACCACCAGCCGCACCATGCCGCGCAGAAACCGGTTGGCTGTAATGGTGAAGATGAGCTGGTTTCCTTCCTGGAGCCACTGGGCGTGGGTGATGGTGCAGCGGTAATGTTTGGTATCTCCTTTCACTTTGGAGAAGGTGGTGAAATCTTCCAGTTGCAGCAGCGCCTGCGCCGCCTGGTTCATCTGGCCCACATCAGGTTTTCTGGAAAGATAATACGCTTGCCTCACCAGGAACGGATTTTTCTCCAGCGTGATGCGGTACTCGTAGGTTCGGCTTACGGCATCAAAACGGGTGTGTGCCTCAGGGCCCACCGGTTTCACCTGCCCCACGGCGATGTCTTGCGGCAGTATGCGGTTGAGCTTGTACTGGATTTCCTCCGGCTCATGCGCCCGCGGAAGGTCTACGTGTACCCATTGCTGCGTGGCATGGACGCCGGTATCTGTGCGCCCGCTGCCCACGGTCTCCACCTCGGCCAGCCGGAACACTTTGCGCAGGCAATCGTCCAGCACCTCCTGCACCGACAACGCATTGGGCTGCACCTGCCACCCGTGGAACCGGGTCCCGTCATACGCCACTTCTAAAAAATACCGCATACCGCAAAGATACAGAAACCCCGCCGTAGTCTGTTGCCTTGCCAGCTTTACAAAAAGAAAGCACTGCGTTTAGGGGCCGTTTTCCCAAAAACAGCCCCTAAACGCAGTGCTCTATATTATAATTGAGATTGCCTTTAGGCTACAATTTCACTAGCGAGATAGTATTTCTTTCTGCCTGCCAGGCGGTTTGACGCTTGTCGCGTTGGCGTTCATAGCGTTCCTGCAGTTTCTGCTTGTCCATCTCGTAAGAGATTCTGAGACGGTCCATTTCCTGGGCGAACTGGCTGGCGGTGTAGTGGTCTTTCACAAACTGATCATTGATCTTATGCTGCTTGCGGTTGTAATCCTCTTTGAGATCGGCTTGGTCGCGCTCGTACTTCTCTTTGGCTCTGGCCATTTCCTGCTGATACTCGGCGTCTTTTTTGGCCGCTTTCTCCAGGGCTTTAGTGCGTTTTTTCTCTGCTTTGGAGAACGGGTTCTCTTTGCCCTTGCCTGCTCCCAAAGTACCCGCTGAGGCTGCTCCGCTTCCTGTCAACAGCAACCCTACTAAACTGAATATCGCTAACCGTTTCATCACTCTTAGATTTGATCTACCTACCCAATTGCAACGTTCATGCCAAAACTGACCACTTTCTACAATTAGCTATCTCGCGCCCTTTACTTCCCTGATTCACAGGAAGATTTTTTATTTGCCGCTCCCTGACAGCAGAAAGCCGCAGAAACCTGTATTTCTGGCCAGAGGGGGAGTTACCTCATTGCCAAGATTTATGTAGCTTTGCAGGCACTATTGAAACCAAAAATTTATGATACAGAGAGTTCAGAGCGTTTTCCTGTTTTTGATTGTGGTGGCCATGGTAGCCATGTTCTTTTTGCCAATCTGGGCTAAAACTGATCCGGCCACTGGTCAGGAATACGCCTTAACCGCTTTCTCCTTGTCGGGGGTGGGTACGGCAGCGGCCAGCGCCCCTTCCACCAGCACCGTGTTCATTGCTATTCTGGCGGGTGCGGCGGCGCTTATTGCCTTATATGAGATCTTCCAGTACAAGAACCGCCTCACCCAAATGAAACTGGGCTTGCTCAACTCCCTGGTGATGGCTGCGCTCATGGGCTGCGCTTTCTACTTCTCCTCCTACGTGGGCGAAGACCTGGTGAAAACCCAAACCCAGGGCGAATACCTTTCCGGTTTCTATCTGCCGGCCTTTGGCTTGCTCATGAACGTGCTGGCCAACCGCTTCATTAAGCGTGATGAAGACCTGGTGCGCTCCATGGACCGCCTTCGGTAGAAATAGACGCTTGACGCCGAGGGTTAGCCAATAGGTTTTCCTCCAGCCGTAAGCCCCAAACAGAACGGCTCCGTTTAGATAACGGAGCCGTTCTGTTTGGGGCTTTTATCTTTTAAACCTGATATTCTTCAACTGATGTGTTTCCCATTCGCTTTGCCTATTAGCGTTTATACAGGAAGTCCTGCATCTCGCGTTTACCGGCGGAAGACTCAAAGGCATCCAGCACCCGGCTGAACCGATGGCGGTCGCAGACATAGGCATAGGCGAACTTGGCCAGGGCAACTCTCTGCTCATCAAAGTTCAGTTCTTTCAGGAGCAGGTACAGGTCTTCGGTCAGGAGGCCACCCGCCAGCTTTATCTCGCCCCTGGCGATCTCAAGCCTGCGGTCGTCAAAGTCTTCTTCGCGTATGAACCTGATTACCCGGTCCACATCGCGCTCTTCCATCATGTGGCGGCAGATGTCCTGCGCCGACACCTCTGCGGGCGGCAGCGGGTTCTCCAACGGGATATCTTCCGCTTTGCGGAGCACCAGTCCTAAGGATCTGTGAGAAGTTGGGGTCAGCACATACACACTTTCATAGCCCCGCTCCAAAACTACCTGGGCAGTAATGTTCTGCGCCCTTCGGCCTCTGCCCAGTACCCGTATGCGCAGCAGGTGCTTACCGGCGGGAAGATCCCCCACGGCCACCCTACTGGCGGGAGTTGGGTTAATGATTCGGCCCCCGATGTTGAGCTGGAAATACTCCCCGCGCTGGCTTTCTACCAGAAGAGCGGCCTCTGGCCTTGCCTGCCCGTACAACAGCGGATTCAGGAGGCACAGGCACAATCCTAAAAAGTATAGACGTTTCATGGCTGGTACAGTTGAAATCGTTCACCTACTCCAAAACCAATATTGTGCCAAATCTATATTTAAAGCCGAAGCCCTTGCGTTTAGGGGCTCTTTTTCTAAAAACAGCCCCTAAACGCAAGGGCTTTCTATAACAGGAAAGAAGAACCTATCCTTCGTAGTAAAACTGGCCGTACGGGCTGGTGATGGTGAGTTCGTTTTTCTCGCTGGCCTCTACCCTGCCAATGATCTGCGCATCAATGTTGAACGATTGGGAAATCTGGATAAGGTCCTGCGCGATGGCCTCGGGCACGTACAGCTCCAGACGGTGCCCCATGTTGAAGACTTTGTACATCTCCTGCCAGCTGGTGTTGCTCTGCTCCTGAATAAGCCTGAACAGCGGCGGCACCGGCAACAGATTGTCTTTGATGATGTGTACGTTCTGGGTGAAATGCAGCACTTTGGTCTGCGCTCCGCCGCTGCAATGCACCATGCCGTGCAATTGGCTGCGGTAGTCCTTCAAGATAGCCTGCACCAGCGGCGCGTACGTTCTGGTGGGCGACAGCACCAGTTTGCCTACCGTAAGGCCAGTTTCCTCGTTCACGTCTGTGAGTTTGCTGCTCCCGGAATAAACCAAATCGGCGGGAACGGCGGGGTCAAAGCTTTCTGGGTAAGCCTGGGCCAGGTAATTGGCAAACACATCATGGCGGGCGCTGGTTAAGCCGTTGCTGCCCATGCCGCCGTTGTACTCATTTTCATAGGTAGCCTGGCCGTAAGACGCAAAGCCCACAATCACATCGCCGGGTTGGATGGTGTGGTTGGAGATCACGTCACTGCGCTTCATGCGGGCGGTCACGGTGCTGTCCACAATAATGGTGCGCACCAGATCACCCACATCAGCGGTTTCGCCGCCGGTGCTGTAGATGCCAATGCCGTTGTCGCGCAGCATCTGCAACACTTCCTCGGTGCCGTTGATGATGGCGGCAATCACTTCGCCGGGCACCAGGTTCTTGTTGCGGCCAATGGTGGAGGAAAGTAGGATGTTCTCCGTGGCGCCCACGCAGAGCAGGTCATCGGTGTTCATGACAATGGCATCCTGGGCAATGCCTTTCCAAACGGAAATATCGCCGGTCTCTTTCCAGTACAGGTACGCCAGCGCCGATTTGGTGCCCGCGCCGTCGGCGTGCATGATGTTACAGTACTCAGGATCGCCCACCAACAGGTCTGGGATAATCTTGCAGAACGCTTTGGGGAACAAACCTTTGTCTATGTTCTTGATGGCGTTGTGTACATCTTCTTTAGACGCGGAAACGCCGCGCTGCAGGTACCTGTTTTCCATGGGAGGCAGTGATTGAAGTAAAAGCTGTTTTGAGCCTAATTTCGCAAAAAGAGCCCCTAAACGGGAATTGGCTCATTGCTGGGCAAAAATAAGAAAGCCTCCCGGTTCTGGGAGGCTTTTCTTGTGGTATTTCTGTTTAGAGCAGCAACATAGGTTTACTGCCCTTGTTCCTGTTTCCGTTTTACGAAGGCCGTTACCATCATCGCCAGCCCCAGGCCTAGCAGACCGCCCTCCACAAAAGAGGCATTCTTCCCTTGGAAAGGCATGTCAAAGAATAAAGGGGCTACCCCGAAGGCTGTAAACAAAAGACCTAAAATAAAAATTAATTTGCTTTTCATGCTTCGGCTAAACAGTTGAACACTTCGGTTTAAAGAAACTTACAGAACAGACCTTGAAAACGGCAAAGAGACTACTCATCAATGCGGGTCACGGTGAATTCTGTGCGGCGGTTACGTTGGTGCTGAGCCTCGGTTTTGGCGTTGCGCACTACCGGCCTGGTCTCGCCGTAGCCGCGGGCGGTGATGCGTTTGGGGTCAATGCCTTTGGAGATGATGTAGTCTACCGCACTCTGCGCCCGGCGCTGCGACAGATCCAGGTTATAGATGTCTACCCCGCGGCTGTCTGTGTGCGAACTCAACTCAATGGTGATGGTAGGGTTATCTATCAAGGTCTGCACCAGTTTGTCCAGTTCCACGGCGGCATCTGGCCTAATATTGGCTTTGTCATAGTCGTAGAAGATGTTCTCTACCACAATGGCCTTGTTGCGCACAATTTTACTCAGGGTAAGCGTGGTGGTAAGCCTGATGTCGGTCACGGGCTGCGTAAGCTGGCTCTGCGGCGGCGTTTTGCCCTGGGTCACCACTGGTTGGCGGGCCGCAAAATAACCGGAGCGCTCCGCGATGACGGAGTACACGCTGGCGGTATCTAATTTAAATGTGAAAGCGCCGGAGGCATCTGCGGTGGCTTCGGTGATCTTTACCCCCTGGGCGTTTTGCAGTGTAACGCGGGCATTGGCCATGGGCGTGGTGGCATTTGTTTTCTCGTTGCGCTCCAGCACGCGGCCGTCTACAAAGAAATTAACCAGTTTTGGCTGCCGCTTCACAAAGGAATAGAGGTCATCGCCGCCCTGGCCGCCGGCTCGGTTAGAGGCGAAAATACCTTGGTCCTGCCCAGTAACCAGCAGCGAAAAATCATCGCCTATGGAATTGATGGGCGCGCCTAAGTTGATGACCGAGTCACCGCTGATGCGGAAGAGGTCCAGTCCGCCCAAGCCGGGATGGCCGTCTGAGGCAATGTACAGGGTGCCGTCTGGTGCCACGTAGGGGAAAGACTCGTTGCCCGGCGTGTTGATGGTGGGTCCTAAGTTCTCTGGTCTGGAGAAGCGACCACCTGCATCCAGAGTAGTTTTCCAGATATCGCGCCCGCCCTGGCCACCGCGGCGGTCTGAGGAGAAATACAGCGTTTTGCCGTCTGGCGAAAAAGCAGGCGAGGCATCCCAGGCGGCGGCGTCATTGAAGCTGGCCGCCCGCGGCTCAGACCACTGCCCGGTCTTATACTGTGAGATGTACAGGTCTACGTTGGCGCTCCCAGACTTCTTGCCGGTATTGCCCCGGGCAAAGACCATGGTACGGCCTTCATTGGTGAACGCCGGCGAGGCATCGTGCACCTCAGGGGCGTTCAGCTGCTCGGCAAAAGGTCTTACCGTGGCGGCGGCGGTGTTGCCGGTATCTGCCAGAGGAACCACGTACAGGTTCAAAAACCCTTCGCCGTTGCCTTTATACTTTGCGTCCTCACGGGTGGAGGAGAAAATGAGCTCATTGTTAAGAACCACCGGCGAAAACTCAGACGCCGCCGAGTTAGACGCGGGCACCGGCTTCACAATCTGGTAAGAAGGCGTCTTGATGATGTTGGCTACCTGCTCCAGGTTCTTCACCTCCAGCTGCGCCAGTTTGATGTAGGTCTTGTTGGAAGCCACGGCCAGATACCGCTGCAATTGCGCGGCGGCCTCCTCATACTTGCCGTTGGCCTTGAGTGCCATACCGTAGCGGAACATGGTTTCCTCGTTCTTGCGGCCAGCGTCCAGGGCGGCTTTGTAGTATTGCTCGGCCTGCGGGAGGCGGTTAGACAGACGGTAAGCCTCGGCCAGTTTGAAATTCACCTCGGCACCGGTGCGTCCTTTGTTCAGCGCGGCCTGGTAATTTTCAATGGCTAATTGGTATTCTTCTCTACTGAAGTTCTTGTCGCCTTTTTGTACGGAGCTACGGAAGGGCCCGCAAGCCGCCACAGCCAAAGACAAGGCCAGTACAAGGATTCGGTTCTGTCGCATCATGTGCCTCTTACGCGTTATTGGCTCTGAAAGTAGCGAGCCAGCCAAGTATCTTTAGCGGGTTTGGGCCACTGTTCCCGCAGGGCACCCACTGTTTGCACTAAGGTATCAAAATAAAGGGAATCAGGCGATAGAGTACCGGCCGCTATCTGCGCTTTTATATCGGCCATCGCCACCGTGCGCACCTGGCTCTGCTCCTGGAAGGCCAACTGCGTGCGGTCAAATAATTTAACGTTAAAGTCCTCTTCTAATTGCCTTAGGAAAGAGACTGATTTATCTATGGAACAGCCGCTGGCCGAGGCTACCTGCTCATTGGTGGCCAGAAACAGAAAGTGGTGCTCCAGAATGCTGAAGGATGCCTGCAGATCACGCCCGTGGCTGCTCCACTCCGTTACGAAATCCTGCAGCCGCTGGTTCATCTGCGCTTCTTCCTCTACAGAAAGCGGTCTACTGATCTGGTATGCCCACACCCGGCTATACGGCGGTAATTGTTCAAAAGGAACGTACATGGCAATGTGCTAATGAGGTAAGCGCCTTGGCAGCGTAAGAAACAACTCACGTACAGAAACGCTTACAATGGGTAAATAGGACGTTTAGCGGCTCTTTTTCAAAAAAGAGCCGCTAAACGCATTTTTCAATCTGGCTTTTTACTCTATCGTCAACTTCAGGAGCCAAAGGAAAGCCAATGGCTACCGGAATGGTTTGTCTGAACTTGCCTTTGCGTTTAGGGGCTGTTTTTAGAAAAAGAGCACCTAAACGCAAACCAACCTGCTAGGCGTTGATGCCTTCGGCCTGGGCAATGAGTTCGGCAATGTCAAAGACTTTCACGTTGTCTTCCTGGTTCTTGTTCTTCACGCCGTCGGCCATCATGGTCATGCAGAACGGGCAGGCGGAGGCAATGATGGTGGCACCGGTGCCAATGGCTTCCTCGGCGCGTTCCACGTTGATGTCTTTGTTGCCCGGCTCTGGTTCTTTCCACATCTGGGCGCCACCGGCACCGCAGCACAGGCCGTTGGCGCGGCTGCGTTTCATCTCCACCAGGTCGGCATCTAAAGCAGCCAGTACCTCGCGCGGAGCCTCATAGATGTTGTTAGCGCGGCCCAGGTAGCAGGAGTCATGGAAGGTGATGCGCTTGCCCTTGAACTCGCCGCCCCCGGCAATTTTCACTTTGCCCTCATTGATGAGGTTCTGCAAAAACGTGGAGTGGTGGATGACCTCATAGTTTCCGCCCAGCGCCGGGTACTCGTTCTTAATGGTATTGAAGCAGTGCGGGCAGGCCGTCACAATGGTCTTGATGCCGTAGCCGTCCAGCGTGGCAATGTTGGTCATGGCCTGCATCTGGAACAGGAACTCATTGCCGGCACGCTTGGCGGGGTCTCCGGTGCAGGTTTCTTCCATGCCCAGCACGGCGTACTTGGTGCCCACGTGCTCCAGAATGCGCACGAAGGCGCGGGTCACGCTTTTGTAGCGGTCATCAAAGGCGCCGGCGCAGCCAACCCAGAATAATACTTCCGGAGATTCACCGCGGGCGGCCAAATCTGCCATGACGGGTACTTGTATCTGTTTTTTCTCTGACATGAGGTGCGTATGCTAAGTAAGATTGTAAAGTGCTAGCAGGCTAATTTACTCGGCATGCAGCACAAAAGCTAAGGTTTGTTCGGCAAAGCCGAAGGAAATGGCTTAGTTCTTAGAAGCCATGAATAAATCATCGGCCCAGTTGAACCGGTCGCTGGGCGAGAAGGCCCACGGGGCCCCGTTGTTCTCAATGTTGCTGAACATGGTATTGAGGGCCGCCGGCGCCGCCGATTCTTCCAGCACCAGGAAGCGGCGCAAGTCAATGATGGTAGACAGCTGGTTGATGTTCACGGGGCAAGACTCCACGCAGGCGTTGCAAGTGGTGCAGGCCCAGAGCTCTTCCGGCGTTACGTACCCGCGCAGCAGCGTACGCTCCTCGGTTACCTTCACGCGCTCAGACTCTTCTTTGTAGTGCGCCGGCGCGAAGATGATAGGCGAATGCCCTTTCTCTTCCAGGCGGTCGCGGGTGTCCATCACAATCTTACGCGGCGACAGCAACTTACCTGTAATATTGGCTGGGCATACGCTGGTACAGCGACCACACTCGGTACAGGTGTAGGCATCCATGAGCTGCTTCCAGGTGAGGTCTTCCACGTCTTTGGCCCCAAATTTCTGCGGATCTGCGCCTTCGGGGGCGGGTGGTACCACATAGCTGGGGTCTAGCATGGCTTTGATCTCATGTGTGATGCTCTCTACGTTGCTGAACTGGCCCTTGGGCTCCAGTTTGCTGTAGTACACATTAGGGAACGACATGAGAATGTGGAAGTGCTTGGAGCTGGGCAGGTAGTTCATGAACGCCAGAATACCAATAATGTGCACCCACCAGCCAATACCGGCAATGGTTTTGAGGGTACTCACATCACTCCCGAACAGATCTACCAATCCTGAGGTAACCGGAAAAGCCCCCGCCAACTGCACGCCATTCAACTGCGACAGTTTCTGATCTGCGATGTTGAACGCGAACAGCGCCAGCATGAGCACGATCTCCGTGATGAGGATCACGTTGGCATCCAGCTTAGGCCAGGCGCGCATCTCGGGCCCGCGGGTGAGGCGCGGCACTTTGGTGAGGTTGCGGCGTGCCAGGAAAATAACGCAGGCAATGATCACCAGCAGTCCCAGAATCTCATTGATGGCCATGAGCACGTTGTACACCGGCCCCAGAAAGCCCAGCACCCGGTGCGTACCAAAGGTACCGTCAATCAAAATCTCAATCAGTTCCACGTTAATCACCAGGAACCCGATGTACACAAACAGGTGCAACACGGCCGGCAAGGGGCGCTTGAACATTTTTTGTTGGCCAAACGCCACCAGCAAAAGGGTGTTAATGCGTTGCGAGACATCGCCGGCAATGGTCTTGTCGCGCCCCAGGTTAATGTTATGGGCAATCTTGCGTATCTGCCAGCCAAACAGCCCGATACCGAGCGCCGCCACCATGATAAAGGCTATACTACTTATCACAAAAAGGAAGTTTTACGTTGGAGTTTGCTTCTATTACGAACGAATTTAGCAAAGTATTCGGAAAAGGGTATAAAAGATTTTTTTGCATTAAGTTTTGCAAATCCGATCAGGCTTCCTACATTTGCATACTTTTTCACCAGAACGGTAGCGAAACGCCTCCGGAACGGTTGCTAAAAGATGCTGGTGATGTAGCTCAGTTGGTAGAGCAAAGGACTGAAAATCCTTGTGTCGTTGGTTCGATTCCAATCATCACCACCAGCAGAAAAGAGAATCCCGCTTCAAGTAATTGGAGCGGGATTTTTGTTTTAGGGCGTTTTGGGAAAAGGAGGCTGGAAGCGGAAGAGACTAATTTCTTATCTTGCCTTCTACTCCATCTCCATTTTGTGATGACATCCAGACCTCCACTACTTCCCCCAGCACAAGAATTAGAAACTAAGGCGGTACTTAAGCAGGCTGCCATTGCCCACAGATATTTGGCGGAACTGAAGGGAATAGCGGCCACCATTCCCAACGAGCAAATTCTAATTAATACGCTTACATTACAGGAAGCCCGTGACAGTTCAGCTATTGAAAATATCATCACCACGCAAGATGAATTGTTCAAAGCTGAACTACAGGAAAACTTAGCACTTTCTGCCGCCACCAAAGAAGTTCAGAACTACGCACAGGCTCTAAGAAAAGGCTTTCAAATTGCCCGGCAGCACAAACTTCTCACGTTTAACCACATCTTATCCATTCAGCAAGAGCTAGAGCAAAATAATGCAGGTTTACGTAAACTTCCAGGCACTGCTCTGAAGAATGCCCAAACGGGAGAGACAGTGTATACGCCACCACAAGAGTATGACACTGTCTATGCATTGATGCAGAACTTGGAAGAGTATATTAACGATGACTCACTCAGCGAGGTAGATCCTTTGGTGAAAATGGCAGTGATTCACCATCAGTTTGAGAGCATACATCCTTTCTATGACGGCAATGGGCGCACAGGCCGCATCATCAATATCTTGTATTTAGTCATCAAAGACTTACTCAACCTGCCTATTCTATACCTTAGTCGTTATATTATTGATCAGAAACAGGAATATTACCGTTTGCTGCAATATGTGAGAGACACTAATTTATGGGAGGAGTGGTTACTCTTCATTTTGAAAGGAGTTGAGGTCACGGCTCAGCAAACCATTAATTTAGTGAAGGGCATCAAACAAGTAATGCAACAGCACAAACACCAAATTAGAACGGAACTTCCCAAGCTTTATTCTCAGGATTTGCTGAACAACTTGTTTCGCCACCCATATACTAAAATTGAGTTTTTAGAGCGTGAGTTGCTTATTACCAGAAAAACGGCAGCCAAATACCTTGACCAGTTGGTAAACATAGGCATACTTCACAAAGAAAAGATAGGTAAAGCTAACTTTTACTTAAATCCAAGTTTAGTAGAAGTGATTATTCACACTGGCACTATCCATTACAAGCCTGAGTAGAACTTCAGTCAAACAATAAATTGTCATGGGTAAATTTTTAGATTTCTTACCCATATACTCTTTCTCATAGGTAAGAAATCTAAAAATTTACCCATGAAGAAAATTGAAATGTCTTACAGCCTGTCTCTCTATAGTATTATTATAAGTTATAATCACTTTTATTCTATATAATAATTCATTCCTGTTGGTAGAGCAAAGGACTGAAAATCCTTGTGTCGTTGGTTCGATTCCAATCATCACCACTTTCGCCATCCCTACAGGATGTCGAGTGGTAACAAAAAAGGTCTCTGAAAGTAATTTCAGAGACCTTTTTGCTTTTCGGTGCATTAGGGCAGCAATACTGTGTATGGCGATGCGCTTGGCAAACTATACTACATCAGCCCAGATAGAGCCATTACGAATTCCCCAAATAGTCTTAAAGGATACTTGGTACTCTTCTGCAAGCTCTTTGTTCATTTTACCTATCAAGAACTTACCTCTTATCTCTACTACCTGTTCAGGCTTAAGCTTGGCTCTTCTCCTACCAGCCAACGTAGACTTCTTGATGTTCTCCTTATGTGTAACCCATTGGAGATTGTCAGCTCTGTTGTTCAAGCGGTCATTGTCAATGTGATCTACATAAAGGGCTTCATTGGAGTTAGGCTTGGGCACAAAGTGCTCCGCAACCAACCTGTGAATGAGTTTCCCTACAGATTTCCCATTGAGCTGTACATCAGTCTGCAAGTAACCGTCATTACATAGGCTAGGCCTCATTGGCTTACCTAGTTTCCCTAGCAGCGTTCCGTAGTTCCCAATTTTGTAGCCCTTGAATCCTTCTACGTCTACAAAAACTTCTTCCAAATTTGTCATAACATTATATGGCAAGATTAGAAGAAAGTTTGAGGGGATGATTAGAACACAGGGCTATAGAGTAGGAAGAAGCAAATGCAAAGGAGTAAAGATTTCTTTTGGAACTTTAATAGTGTTTGACCTACCTCCTCCCATTGAAGCTCCCCCAGATTGAGTTACCCAAAAGCAATACTTTAGAACCTCAGAGAACCTTACACCCCACCATTCAATATTTCCCCCCAAATCATCAACCTCTTCAACAAGGTATAAAGCTTCCATATTATTTGATAGAGAAACGAAAAAGGACAACTTAGAAAAGGGTCCAATATCAATACCAAACCAGTCACCAAGCTTAGCATCTGCATAAACTCTTTTGCTTTTTAACTCGATTGGATATGCCTTTCCACTTTTACCGATTATAAAAAAGTCAAGGTCATTAGATGAAACCAAATAATTCCTCTGGAGAAAATATCTAGAATATTCTTTCCAGAAAAGATGAGTCACCAATGAAGAATCACTCCAAACAGGATCCTTTCTATCGATTCTACCCGATTTGTAGGCTCTCATTCCCACTAAGCCTTTCCTCCTAGGAAAGTTTCTCATCATCACGTTGATATCGACTTTCTCCAACCCACTGCTACCAATTAGGTGAGGCTCTAGTTCGTAAGTAGTATTATAGTTCTTTTTCCTTGGGACATCAAAACGACTTTCCCTGCCAGAAGGATCAAAATTTGCGAAATAAGTTTCTATGCCAACCTGATTAAAGAAGGATGATGCTAAAGTTTGGGCTGTAAATGGTGAAGGTGAAAACGACTTTGTCCAGCTAAACCCAAACGAATTTGGCAATACTGCTATTCTTGCCTTTGTGGGCATCAACACAGCATTACTACCAGGTGCTATTATCCATCCTCCAGGAATGATATATCGGTAAAGATCTTTAATCAAAGGGCTTTTCAAATAAGCCTCAAGGCGAATCTCAGCGTTTATTCCTTTTAATTTATTATCGTTGATGGAAGACCATTGAGTTTCCAAAAAATCAATAGCGGTATTTAAATTGCTTGGCATAGGCTAGTTCTAAAGAGTGTAAATCTTCTAAGAACATTCTAGCTAAACAAGACAGCTAATATCTTGTAGAAAATAAAAATTTTTATCTGCATCATTTGGTATTGAAGCCCTTTACCTTTAAGCAAAACAGCATTTTGCACAATTCCCAGGAAACCTGGCAGTTAGCCTAACAAGGCCTGTATTTTTCCCAGGAGTTGCTAATCGCATTAGGATTAACCCGTATAAAGGGTTAAAATTGTAAACTAATTCTTGCGCTATGGACTTCCAATCGAATATAGATTTTCAGCTAACCAGCCAGACTCTGGAGTCTGCTACATCTTCCATAACTCCCGCGCCAGTAAAAAAGGCAAAGCCGAAAAAGGCCAAAAAGATTACTGAGCCTGAGCTTCTATTCAAACCCGCCCCCCTCTTCAAATTCGTTGACCTCTTTGCCGGAATCGGTGGTTTCCGTCTTGGACTGGAGAAAGCTGGCGGAGAGTGCGTATTTACAAGCGAGTGGGATAAGTATTCCCAAAAGACCTACGAAGCTTGGTACGGAGATAAGCCATCGGGAGACATCACACAAATTGACCCTAATACAATTCCAGACTGCGACATCTTGGCCGCGGGCTTCCCTTGCCAGCCGTTTAGTTTGGCCGGCGTGAGCAAGAAGCAAAGCCTCGGAAGGCCTCACGGCTTCTTGGATGCGACACAGGGAACGATGTTCTTCTATGTTGCCACTATCCTTGAAGTAAAGAGACCTCCTGTATTTATCCTTGAGAACGTGAAGAACCTTGTCTCACACGATAAGGGAAAGACATTCAAGGTAATAATGAAAACACTTGAGGAGCTTGGATACAAAGTAGAAAAGCAAATCATTGATGCGGCAGACTACGTCCCTCAGCACAGAGAAAGGATCTTTATTGTTGGCTTTGATAAAAAGGTATTTGGGGAAGACCCTGGGTTCGAATTCCCGGCACCGCCAGCAGGGCCAAGGCCAACATTAAGAGATATACTTGACCCTAATCCTGATCCCAAGTATACATTAAGTGACCATTTATGGAACTACCTACAGGAGTATGCAAGGAAGCACCGGGAAAGAGGCAACGGGTTCGGGTTCGGCCTAGTGGACTTGGATGGACAGTCAAGAACAATTAGTGCAAGATACCACAAGGATGGGGCTGAGATTCTTATTCCTCAAGGAGAAGGGATGAACCCTAGAAGACTTACGCCAAATGAGGCAAAACGTCTGATGGGCTTTGATGATGATTTGCCAATTGTTGTATCTGACACACAGGCATATCGCCAGTTCGGAAACTCACTCTGCCCTCTTATTGCAGAAGCAGTAGGTGCCAACATTGTAGAAGTGATGCTAAAGAATAAGCGCTGGAAGAAATAAAATAGCCATAAACAAATATAGATTGGGTTGGATATTAGAGCGGAAATCGACTCTTTTGTTCAACCCAATTTTTGTTTTATGGCAACTCCGATCGGTGACAGAGCAATAGAAGATGCGCAGGCATATGGAAAAGCGATTCTGAAATACATATCTCCAAACGATCTTGGTCTGACGGGAGGACATCAGAAAGGCTATTACCTGCCAAAAGCTGTTTGGGAGCTCTTTACACCTAACCCGCCCATAAAGGGAGTAAATGCAAAGTCTTGGCCTTCTGTTTTATGGCAGGATGGTACAGTTACAGAATCCTGTATCACTTGGTATGGCACGGGAACCAGGAGCGAATACAGGTTAACCAGATTCGGGAGAGAGTTTCTTTGGCTGACACCTGACAACCTAGGAAGCCTGCTTGTCTTGATACCTATTTCCCATACTGAGATGAGGGCTTACGTCTTGGATATTGAGGATGATATTCTTGACATCCAAAGCTCTCTTGGTATTGAGATTGAGTTTGGAAAGAACTGGGCAGCTTATATAAGAGGCGAGGAGGAGGAACCTGAAACAGAATCTGAATGCATTGAAAGGAAATTCAGGGAATTTACTACCAACCTGGATGCTTTCCCTACGTCTGGGGCCATCTCGACCGGAACACAACGGATATTACTCGAATGCTTAAGCAAATTCAACCAGCTTTCTCTCGATAAGAAAATAATGGAGCTGGTAGATTTTGAATACAAGCTATTTAAAAGAATAGAAAGGCTATTGCTTCAGGACCAGATAGTAAGGGTTTTTAGTGACGTAGATGATTTTGTTGCTACCGCAAACAGTATAACAAACAGGAGAAAGTCCAGAGCTGGCCACTCCTTCGAGCACCATACTGAATTTTTATTGAGGTTAGCCGGAATCCCCTTTGAAAGCCAAGCGAAAATAGAAGGAAACAAGAAGCCTGATATACTGATTCCAAGCAAAGAAGCTTATGAGGATTCTAAATATCCTGCTGAAAAGCTTCGTATGATTGGAATAAAGACCACCTGCAAAGACAGGTGGAGGCAGGTTCTTAATGAAGCCAACAGAGTGCCTAATAAGCATATAATCACAATGCAGAAAGGTATCTCCTCAAACCAATTACAGGAGATGGAAGATGAAGGGGTAACTCTTGTTGTTCCCCAAGACTTGCATACACAATATCCTCCTGAGTGGAGAAGCCGTATCAAAACTTTGGAAGAGTTTGTATCAGAGCTTAAAGCAGATTTAGAGATAGGTGACGGACGTACACAACAAGGAACAGCGGAGCTTCAATATGTCCCGAATCAAGTCCAAGGACACCAAGCCCGAAATGGTAATAAGGCGCCTAGTTCACAGCTTGGGCTATCGTTTTAGACTGCACAGAAAGGACCTGCCCGGAAAACCAGACCTCGTATTTCCCAGCAGGAAAAAAATAATCTTCATAAACGGGTGCTACTGGCATATGCACACCTGTAAGTATGGGGCTGTAGTGCCTAAAACTAATACTGAGTTTTGGCAGACTAAACGACAGTCTAATGTGGACAGGGACATCCGCAATGTAGCTCAATTGAAAGAAATGGGATGGGAAGTGTTTACTGTATGGGAATGTGAGACAAAAGATATCAAACAGCTAACAGTAAAGGTAGTAGACTTTTTGGATGATCCCCCTATTTAGGATATTCACACACCTGATACTCAACTTCCTCTATACCTAATCTACAAACAGAATACTGGCAATCCAGACACTTCCCAACTTCTGCTGCATCAATTGCCTCTTTAATTATCATTAGCCCTTTGTACAAGAAACTATTATACTTTTTCTGCTCCTCTGTTATTTCCGTTGACTCGCCGTGAGGGGGGAATACCCACACCTTTTCATTATTTAAATATATGTAGCGCCCATTTGGAGGGAATCCAAACATTTTACCATTCCAAAAGACTCCGTCAATTATATACCTGAGTTCTTTCCGATTGTAGAAAATAGTCTCCTTTAATCCTCCTAAAGCATCCACTCTCTTAGGGCATCTTGTTGAAACCTCACCCAATACTCTTAGGACCTTGTAACCAAGATTTGCCTTAAAAAAATTCAGCTTCCTTAACTCCTCTCTTTTGACAGCCTCTTCTTGTTTTGCTTTCTCAGCCATTTCTAATTGATAGGCTTTTTCTAAGCGGGGATTAAATATCCAATATTTTTGAGACGTTGAGGAATTAAAAAAGGCTTCCAACTTCTCCTCATCCAATTCCTGACCAGATAAGTCTATTTCAATACAAGGAATCCCTTTATTTATAAGTTTCTTTCTTTTTAGCTCGTCTATAAAATGGCTATTAGCAAATTCAATATAGATGGTTCGACTCCTCAGACTTCCAATGGCATCAGGGATTAAAAAACTGTCCCCGACTTTGACTCTTTGTTCAAGAACCACAGAATCAAAGCTTACCTCACTACCCCTTGTATATAAGGATACTTCATTATTAGGGTTAAAATCATAGTGAAAATCGGGTATAAATAACCTTTTAGTTTTGGCCAGAACCGCTTTAGCTAATAAATGCAGAGCTGTTTCATAAGCTCCTGCGCATTCCGCTCCAGACAAGTGTGCAAAATGATGCGCTTTTATATTTGCTATGTTGTTTTTAGCAACCAGCTCCTCTGAGCAGTTTGAACAAACACAATTACAAGCTCGGCCGTTGGCGACTTCTGAAATGTGTTTCAATTCACCTCTATTTACCCCATAAGTAAGGAGACGATTCATAGTATTGGTTTTACAAAGCCATATATGTTATATTATATATAAGCATAAAGCATACCGAAAATAATAAGGCGAAATGAAAACTCTTTCCTAAATATAAGGCAGGAGATCGCTACGCAAAAAGCAATGCACCAACCAAGGGGAATGAGTAACATTTTAAGCAGGATTGAGCAGCACTGATTCAGACTTACTAAGTCAAAGAAGGCCATCAACAAAACTATCTGATTCACTAGCCCAGACCCAGAGAAACTACAAGCCCCTGCCAAGTTTTCAATGCGTCTAACTCAGATGCTACAAGACTTGCGCTTTAGAACTACTACTTTGCAATGAATAAAGAAACCATACAATTATTGAATTAGCTTTAAAAGAAGAGACCACACTTTATAAAGTGTGGTCTCTTCTTTTAAAGCTAATTCAATCTATCAAGGCTCCATATTTCTAATGCTGCTTTGACTATCTTATCCCTCCTCCTTTCAATAGCAGTCTTATCCCAAACAGGATTTGACTTATCAGCAACAAATTCAATGATTTCTTTTTGTTGATTGAGGAGATTATCCTTCCCATATACTTCTAACTTTTTAGAAAATGCTTTATTCCCAAGAGAACTGTTTTGGGATTGGGCAATAAGCATAAGGTTACCTATACTGTTTAACCAACTCCCGGAAGAGATACCATCCTTAGGCTCTGCTTCAACTTTATAGGGTCCATAACCATTGGCAACAGGGTCACCATTAGTAGGGGTCTGGGGAGCTATGTGCTCAATACTTTCATTTCTTATCAAATCCTTAAAAGATACATTATGGGGGACAGGGTGGTTCTTATCAGCCAATTGGAGCTCATATCTCCAAAGCAAATAATTATCTACTCGGTTCTGATAAAAATCCCCGCTGTAAAGTTGATTCTTTAAAGAATTGTCATTCCAGTACCACCACCAATTACTTTGCCTAATACTATTGATTGTACTAGAGATGGTTGTATCTATATCTTCAGCTGACTTGAAAGGTACCAGATAGTGGTTCAATCGTGACTCTATTTCAGCCCTCCCCCCTCGAATAAGGCTTCTGAAAGTAATGTTCTCGAGCAGCCTTACAAGACGATCTATGGAGGATTCACTTACTCCATACTTATAAGCTTTGATAAGGAAAGGATAAGAAAGAGCCATATTGTTCAGGTCTCGCAAATGACGTGTATGAACATCATTAGACTTCTCAACTTTTTCTACGGTCTGAAATGCTTGTGCTAACCCGGATACAAACCCCTTTATCCATTTCGTTCTTGAATTTAATTCACCCTGCTGCCCAGACTTTGTTTTTATCTTGTTCTTTATGCCTTCAATCACTTCAGCACTATAAAAACCTTGGCCACTCACAGCTCGCCAGTAATGATTCAGAACTTCATCCTCGTCGAGATTAATGCGAACTATCTGCTTGTATATTTTTGAAAACTCATCCTCTAGATAGGTAATATTGTCACTGATCTTTTCTTTAGAGCCGCTTGACAAATAAATTTGAAGCATAAAGTATGCTTTAATAATTTCCAGCTTTGACAACTTTTTACCTCTGTCATTCTGAAATGCGAAAACCTGAGCCGCCTGAACTTTGTCCTTTACAATGAATTCAGTCACAGTTGCGTCTTCAATGATTTGGCACCACCTCTCCAAGAGTTCGGTAGAAAGAGTTGCAAATTGTTTTGAGAATACCTTCTTAGCATTTCTAATCCTTTCTTTGGAAGTCGTATCCACTTCCTGTGAGTGTCCTTCTCTCCCTTCAATAATTTCCTCTACAAAGAAATTATTGTCGCTCCGGACAGTTTTGAATTTTTGAGTATCCTCTATTTTGTCTACAAGGTAGCGTGAAGCAAGAGCATCCAAATCTACTCTGATTTCTTCGCTACTCTTCTTTCTCTCCTCCAATACCCTTCTGAGGACACTAAAGAAGATGACACAGGTTGTAAGCCGCTGCTGACCATCTATCACATACAACGTTGAGTCATCATTTGACTCGAAAAGAAAATGCCCGAGATAATATTGATTTTCGGCATTTTTCAGGTCTTCGAGAAATTGATTGATTTGCTTATCTTCCCAAGAATAGGCTCTTTGATATGATGGTATCTCGAACTTTCTGCTACCTGTCCCAAACAACTGACTAATAGTGCTTTCCATTTATAATAAATTAATTATGCTTTATTTTTTGCAAATCAAACTATCTATTTTTGACAATTCAGTTTAAGAGGTTCTCAATATATAGATATTTGCATATAATTCCTTTTAATAGATTTCAATCATCTAAATTCTTACACACTTGAGAACCCTGTCACTTACTCTAAAATAGACGTGAGAACTTATTGACTACTTCAATTAGATAGCGATTGCATTCCCTTGCTCATTCATTACGACTAGCACGTTATCCTATCTGGACCTAAAGTGGGCTGTTGCCTTAGCTCAAGAATTGAGTTTATGCAACACAGAAGCATATTGGTTTAGATTCAATCAATGACGAGTTCAGTTAATATCAGGGTGGACAACCAGGGAATCCCCTAAGATAGTTTTAGCCAAGCTTAAACCAATCTAAGATTGTGAACGACTTCTATCGAGAGAGTAACTAATAAACAGGAGAGATAACCAAAGCCAAAGAAAAGAAGCAGATTGACTAGAAGGGGTCAAAATAGCTTTAGCAATAGGAGATGAATCAAGGAAATCGATTAGTAACTTTGAAAATTGAACCAAATTTTACTATTTGTTTGAGTATTAAAGATTAAATGAGAAAAACTAAATGGGTTATCTATACCGTTGGGGTAGGTATCCTGCCACTTTTTGCACGAGCTTTGCTTTCGGCAATATCTGATAAACCCTGGTGTGCAATGTTTGTTTTTAATGAGTCGGATCTTGTGACTTATAGCTTGGCTTTGTGCCTTGCTAACATAATTGAGCTAGATGGGATTGAAGAGAGGCAACTGAAGAAGATACCAAACTTAAAACCAAACTTTAAAACAAAGAACAGGGGTGCGTCGTTATTGATGATAATGGTAGTGATTATTGTATACAGTGCTGTTATCAATGCTGAGCTTGACAATGGTGCTGGATATGAGAAAGTTAACACTAAAGTTCTTACCGGTATACTGGCGTTGGTTAATACGTTGATTAGCTACAGTATATTCGATAGAATAAAAAACATATAATATGGAGACACTAGTAATGGGCATAACAGTCATTGCGGCTGTAGCTGGTGTTATTGTCGCAATAAGTAACTTTATAGGCACTATTCAACTTAAAAGGAATAAACCTCTAGCTGTTGGATTGGAGGGGAACTTCCATAATCCAAGTGAGCCGTTTGAATTCAAACCAGTAGCCGTAGCGAATGATGAACTTGAGAAGTTGGAAGAGCTGCACAAAGAGGTTATTAAGCAATATCTAGAAAGCACTAGGTATACTTATAAGTTTAGTACAGAATTAACTCATAAGTTTGGCACAGAATTAACTTACTTTATATGCACCTCTGATGCTTCCATCAAGTTGATTCAAGCACTTAGGAAGCATCGTAGTGATATAGGGAATGATAAAGAAGGAAATGCTTTGAATTACTCTCATAAGACTTCACATTAACAAAGGCGACCTAAATGGTCGCCTTTGTTTTTAAACTCCCTTTAGCAGCTTCTCTATGATCACATCTTAGTGAACTCTGATCTTGTCCTTAGAGCCACCTGACTCTATCTCTACGTGGCTATTTGTTACTCCTATGAAATTGATGCAGCTAGTTAACGTTGCAAACTGAGCTTCTAAGCCTAAATGCACCCCAAGTTTGGTCCTGAGCCACATTAAGTAACTGATAATACTCAATCCTCGTCTGCACAGGAGCCATTGGTCGCATTAAACAGTTCTAAAGCTATCAGATAGATGTCTTCGTCATTGGCCTCACACCAATCAAAACAGTCCTGCATAATGTTGTCATACTTGGCTGCGTCCTCGCCTGTGAATGTTGGCTCTCCTGTATGGATATTCACATAGTCAAAAAATGAGTCATCAGGGTGGAAGTTTACCTCTAGTTCGTTGGTTAGAAAGATGAAGAATGCAGCAATGTCTTCCTTAGAGTAGATGGTGAACCTTTCCATACTATCCGTTGATTAGGGTGTATAGTGAGGCGCCTTCATAGAACAGCTTAGAGGTATGATACTGAGTGCTGTACTCCTCTAGTACTCTTACTGAATTACCTACAATCTCAAGGACGGTCAGTGTCTCCTTGTATTGGTTGGTTACTTTCTTGAGGTGGAATGCTGAAGCGGTCATATCTTAAGTGGTTTGGTATACCGAGTATAGAAGTATCCCATTACATCGCTCTAGTTCCGCAATCAAAACTTAGTAACACATTCACACTATTTACTAACATTCTTTATATCTACTAGTCAAAGATGTTCCAGGGCAACGTTCTTCTAGGTTTAAAGCACCTAAACCAAAAACCCTACTTACTTCCTTTGCAATAAAATATCTTTAGTTGAGCAAGTGCAACATTCTAACTTAAACTTTCTTTAGAGTCAATTACTATCAATCTATCTAAAACTTGTTTTATCTGGCCATACTTGCACTCTTCAGGCCCTAAACCTTTTAGACTGCTTAGTGCGATTTTCTTTTGAAAAGGGACCTTCTCATCTAAAACAGAGGTTGGCAGAATAAAAAACGTCCATTGGTCTAAGTCCAAAGGGTTGACAGTTTCCTTATCTCGGTGATGCAGAAGGCTGAAAACATAGAAGTCACTCCGCCTTTTTGCCTCTCCTTCGTACTTCCTTGTTTTAATGTTCCATTCTACTGTCGGCCTTATATCAAAACATATTGATGATAGTTTCCCTATATGCCAACTCTGAATATAAGCGGAGGATTTGATTTCAATCTTACTCCCATTCTGAGCAATCAAATCGTAAGCATCCCATTCCACTCGGACCTTGTCACTGACTCCCAAAGCTGTAGCAACAATGTATTCCGCTAGTCGCCCCCTAGATGTATTGTTTAATAAATCAGACATCGACCATTGCCAGAAATCCAAAAGCCGGAAAGTTGTGCACCTAGAGTCTTTAGTGAAAGCTTCCTGTCCTGTCTTGATAGATATTAATGGTTGGCTTAAAGCTCCCTCTGAATTCTCCATAATTTGATTATTCACTAATACTGGGTTATTTCATACAGTTAAATATATAGTTTTGAATATAAACAGGAAGAAAAATGTCTCTTCTGCGCCATTTTTAGGCACTCATAGTGAAGAGTAGTAAGACTCTTCAGACTTATCAATGATTGCTCACGATTAGCTAGAATAGCATATTTACTGCCTTTAACAGATAAAAAGTAATAAAACTTAGCGAAAGCAAACCTTCCTTATCCTTCTAACTTCTTCAATTCCCAACCAAACATCTCTCTTGCCCTTCCCTATCTAAATAATGACGATTTGTCCTATTCAAGACTCTGCGACAAAATGCGAACTAGTGTTTCTATTTTGTTGCGGTTTCGGCTATCTTCAGAAAGTTCAACAAATGAGAGACTTATGAAGAACTTTATAGCCTACTACAGGGTGAGCACCAAAAAGCAGGGAAGGTCTGGCCTCGGATTAGAAGCTCAGGTAGAAATAGTAAAGCAGCACATTGCTACATCTGGACAAGTGGTTGCTGAGTACACAGAAGTAGAATCTGGAAAGAAGAACAACAGGCAAGGGCTTAAGCAGGCACTTCAACATTGCCAAACTTCAGGGGCTACCCTCATTATAGCTAAGCTTGACAGGCTAAGCAGAGATGTAGAGTTCATCTTCTCCCTTAAGAACAGCAGGGTAGACTTTATCTGCTGCGACATTCCAGACTGCAACACACTTACCCTTGGGATATTCGCTACAATGGCTCAATATGAAAGAGAGAGAATAAGCCAGCGGATAACTGATGCTCTGAAAGCAAAGAAGGCCCGTGGCGAGGTTTGGAATACCTCTAACACATTTACAGACGAAGCTAGGGCAAAGGCCTATCAAGCTATCTCTGACAATGCTAGGCAAGCCGATTACATCAACAATGTGCTAGATACCATTCTGCTAATGAGAGAGAAAGGGAGCAGCTACAGGGACATTGCTGCCCACCTGAATATGAGAGGCAGAACCACTAGGAATGGCAAGCCCTTTACCTCTGTGCAAGTAAGGAGAATTGAGGTAAGGCACAACGAACTGATCTACAGAGCAGCATAGTACCTAAGACTGACACTTTTTCCATATTTTTGCCCTTTATGGCAAATGAGAAAAAACACTTAGAAATAGATTGGGCTTATATATGGTCGGTAGACTTTCTATTTGATGCAATGAAAGTTGCAACCTTTGTTATTGGAGTATTACTGCTATTCTTAAGTATTTTCCTTATCCCAATTTATTTAATTGACCAACCTGTTTTTGTAGATAAATTCCAAAATACAGGAGTAGTAGGAGACACTTTTGGAGGTTTAACAGCACCAATCATAGCTTTTATTGGGGCAATCTTAACATTCTTTGCTTTCTATGTTCAGTACGAAGCAAATCAAGCTCAAAACTTAAATTTCAAAATCCAGCAATTTGAAGGAATATTCTTTGAGATGGTTCGGCTACACAGAGATAATGTAGCTGAAATTGAAGTAAATGGGAAGCGAGCAAGGAATGCTTTTGTGGAACTTAAAAAAGACTTCAACTTTTTATACAGGACAATAAAGGGAGTAGACAAAAATGCTTACATCATTGAGCCTATAAAGAGAATAGAAGCAACTTACCTCTTTTTTTATCTAGGACTTAACTACAACAAGGAAGTGTTAGAACATCATCTTAATAAAATTGTAGGCGAAATAAACTATTATGATGATGCTTTTGGCAAGAATGTAAGCTTTAGCAAAACACTAATCAGTTACTTACCCTACGATGTTGCCAAGCAAAATGAAATAGATAAAGAATGGGCAGAGGACGATTTTTATAGACCCAGTCATAGAATAGGTTTACAAGACCAAAGTGGATTCCAATCTCAACTTGGCCATTATTTCAGACATTTATTTCAAACAGTCAAATTTGTTCATAACTCTGATTTCTTAACCCCTAATCAAAAGTACAATTACGTTAAAACATTACGAGCGCAGTTATCCACTTATGAACAAGCGCTTCTTTTTTACAATTCTGTTTCAACATTTGGCAAGAAGTGGGAGCTTGAACCTGAGGACGAACATAGCAAACTAATTTCAACTTATCATCTTATCAAGAATTTGCCTTTAAAGGGGTTTACTGAAGACATTCAACCAGATGAAATTTACCCTAAAGTTGATTATGAATTAAAGTAATCGCAACCCAGTTCCTTATTCTACCTGTCATTAAACTATGCTTTCTCCTGTTGTTCTTTTGACATTACTTTCCCAGCAGACCAAACAATAAAATCAAGTCGCTTCATATCAGACAACTGGTGATTTTTGAACTTGGAATCAAACAGGCTAATAGCTGGATGCACCAAATTTTCGCTTATAATAGCGTTATAGGCTTCAGTGATAAGGTCTAGCTGTTCCTTTAACCTTTTGTACTTGATTTTAAAATCTTTCTGATACGGCCTGCATAAACCAAAAACTCGAGCTACTTCACTATCATAGATAGGGAGGCTGTTATCTATAGTGTTGAAGAGCTTTGTAACGAAGGAGAATTGGAAGCTTTTATTGTCTTGTCTGTTCTTGAAATTATAAAGCCTATCTAAAGCACTTTCTAAGTCAATGACTGTTTTGCTTCTCTCCTCCTGCATTATCCTGAAATATTCGGATTTGAAATCTGGAGTCAGGCCGGCGTTGTCTAAACGGTAAAAGCTTCTGAAAAGGAATTGAAAGACCAAGTTCTTTTCTACGTCTGACTGCTGGAACTCCTTTTGTAAGAAGTTATAAACATCAATACTTTCCTTGTCCAGATTATTAATGATGGCGACTGCATTCTGATTTATAAAATCAACCACTGCTTTAATTGAGCATATTCTCATTTCTTGACTAAGCAAGACATCTATGGCAATCTTATTACTTATTCCCATCCTCTTTAATCCTCTCTATTGTAAGCCTTAAGTGATAAGCTTGTGCAAAATTGAACACATTTATCAACATAACCGGCAGTAAAAAGATGGAATATAGAAGTGCAAAAGTTATAAGGAATAGCCAAAGCACATTGAAACTCCGATAATATGGTTGAATAGTATCAAACCAACTCACTGATTCAAAATCCACATTAATGAATAGTTGATATACAGCCCCTAAAATTAAACTCCCAGCTTGCGCCAATATGCAAAAAGCAAAAATGCTGCTCATCGCTTGGAATAAACTTACTGGCTTATTTTCACTTGTCCTTGTAGTAGATTTTAGAAGCTCTACGTTACCGAAGCCAATTATAATTGCATAACCCCCCAGCAAGAAACCCAACAAGTTAGGTATAACGGAAAGAGTTGTTGAGGAAATATCTTTTATTATTGTATAAAGATCTTCATTAAAGAAAGAAAATAAAATAGTAAAAACTAAGGAAAATAGCAGAGGAAATTTAATGCCTCTAAATAGCTTATCCCTTGTATAATTCTTCCATAGACCTGCAAATCCAGCTAAGTGCCTATCTTCTAATTCCTGCAATTGTTTTTCAGTCATCATTGTCTAAAAATGCTCATTATTTTAGAGAAGACTGAACGATTAACAGCATCATCTCCCCCTATATTTTCAACAAATATTTTCCTAGGGTAATTCCTTGTACTAACCTTCTTTTTGACACCTTCTTGGTCTACTATTGTTGCTTCTACAGTTCCATCACTTTCAGCTACTCCTAGCGCCCCTTTTATAAAGGGACTATCATCTAAAGAAAGTTGTCCAGTCTGGTCTGGCGTTATTGTAGCATCTAACTTACCAACCCTTAATGCCCTTAACTCATTATCAACGAAAGCGGTTAATTCATCATTTGTATCGTTGTTACTGTAAGTGATACTTATTACAAGCTTCTTTATTTCACTAGCGTAAAGAATTTCTTCAAATGAGTTGATATCTTGTTCAACATTTACTTCAAAATCTTCATCTTCAAAAATTACATTAGGAAGAACTTTCTTTAAATAATCTTCTGCATTTGTGAGCGAAATTGTGCCTGCTTTGTCTAAAATACAGAATCTATGTGCACTTGGAATAAAGAAATACTCTGTCTCTTTTAGATTTGGGAACAGGCCCGCAGGGATTTCGTGATTAACAACCTCCATATTTAGAGAGTCAAACCATTCGGTACTATCTAGACGAGTAAACCTAGATATTTTACCATAATACACAGCAGCCTTACCATCAATAGACTCCTTAAATTGTGTCCGGAGTATTATACTACTACCACCCCTAACTTTAGGAGAAAGCCTTAATTTATAAAGTTCAGTAATAAGCTCTTCGTAAGCAGATGGACCTTTTCTTGTATTCGATCTTAACTTAATATTTAATACCCAAAGTCTTACAACTTGAGGTCTTTGTTGATTCGCCATAATACCAATTATTCACTTTTCTTATTTTAGTTGAAAAGCTAATTAGAATTAAAGCGAAAACCAAGTGAAAAGACAGCACCTTCTAAATCCTATAGCAACTCAGCATACATCAAAGGCACTCCTGCAAGATCTACTTCTGTCCAGTAGGAGCAAGCACACCCCTTCTGCCCACAGCCACAATTCCAACCCCTAAAAACCTTTTCCTTTACTTTAGGATGGTCTTGTTCGGCCACTCCCATCATACTGAACCATCTGCTTATCAGGCTAAAGAATAAATTCTTGTTGTCTTGGTGAGTAAGGAAACTGTCGTGGATTGTTGTAAAAAGCTTTGCACCTTCTGCAATCGCCTCTACAGCTATTCTATCGATAATAATCCTAGTCTCCAGCCTTTGGAGTAGCTTAGGGATAAGATTTCTTTTCCTATAAAATTGCTTCTTTAATTTTACCAGCTGTGGGTATGAATACATATCACCGACTTCAGCAACGTACGCCTTCCACTCGGCTAGCCTATTCTCTTCCGGCCTGTTCAGTATCCCACACACTTCTATAACTGAAGGAATCACCAAGCCTAGTTTCCTCTTGATTTTCTTAGCTTCTAATTCATCTGACATAAGCCCAGGCATCAGCATCTTCTTAACCTTATCTCTATCTGTTCTAATACCTTTTGAGGTTAGTTCCTCCACCATCCACTCGTAAAGGTTCCCTGCTAATGCCTGTTTACAGAACTCCCTGAAGTCCTGATTGGCTTTGTAAGCCAATTTGATTGTGCTTAATACTAACATCACCTCATTGCTATCCTGCGCCTCATCTTCCCCTTCCGTAAGAATGTTGTAGACTATATCTGGATAAGTCGCCGCCAAGGCAAAGAAGTAATACTGGGAGTTCTTGAAATCTATCTCCATTGCTGGTTTGCCATTGAATCTGACATACTCCCTGACCTGCTTGATGCTGTTGGTAAGGGGGGAATGATACCTATGCCCAAACTCATCATAACACATTTCATAGTACCAGCCATCGGCAAGCCTATTGACAAACCTTAGCGTATCAGCTACAGGATGCTTTTTGAACTTGGCTTCACTATCCTTGTTATAGATAATGTTAATGTCAGTCCACGCTTGTTTAGAGTCTAGGCCCGAACAAATCGCTATCGTATTTTCAGTTAGTTTCCTTCTCTTGGATTCTATAAGAATCTCTCTTTTTTGCTCATCCTGTTCGTTCCATATCTTGAAAGCCATATTAAATGAATGTTTAAATTTTATCTGGCTTACAGGTGATTTGTCAACTATATCCCAGTATTGAGGGGTTATCCTGTAAGCCTTTGTTTTGTATCCTACTGTGTAACTACCATTACCTAGTTTTGCCACCATAGAACTACCCCGAAAAGGCTCTATTAAGCCCGCCTTAGTGAAAGCCCTAATCAAATGAGTGTATGATCTTTTGTCATTGCTTCCAAAGTATTTCACGAATCTATTACTGTGAATATTCACGTACCGCAAATCATTCTTGCAGTAAAATGGCTGCATCATTTCAAGCATCATCAAACCCTCCTCTATCCTATCCCCTATACCAGCATCAGCAAGTATGGCTGAAGCTATAGGCCTTAATCCTTCTGTAGCTTTACTATAATACTTTACTGGCGAACCTCCTGATTCTAGGTGGCACCTGAATAGTTTCTGTTGCTTATTCTCTTTATATATTTTCTCCATTTACCTCTGTATAAGTGTTTATTAGTTTAGTAATAAGTTCCTTCAACGTAAGCTTCTCTCTTGTCTTCAGTTGATGTATTGAGATAATTCTCAGCATCCTATCTCTATCCTCAATGGATGCTGCCAAGTTGATATTGTTGTGTTGTCTCTGTGCCATAGTGTATGTATGATATTGTTTTATGTACTACATATTATATGCTTCAATTGAGCAAAAGTCTTAATCTTTTTACTGCAACTTTTCAGCATTAAATTGTACAGTCTATCAAAAAGATAAAGATGTACTACAGGTTAGTAAGTGGTGGGAATGTTGATTGTTGGTGGCCCCTTGCTTTATGTGGTTGTGGTTATGCTCTTGTTCTGGTTGTTCTGTACTTTTCTGGTTGGTAATTGTACTACTTGCCAAAAAGATAAAGATGTACTATATGTCTTGATTAAATTGGTTGTTGTTGTTGTTGTTGTTGTTGGGTTGCCTGGTGAGGCTTGCCGAGTTGCTCGCTGCCGCAGGCTTTGTTCTGTAATTCTGTGCAGCTATTTACTCTTGGTATGGAGCCGCAACGACCAGGCCCATAATGGCCTGTGGGGAGTGGCGAGCGAACCAATATTTTAAGACCCGTCATTGACATTCAAACAAGGAGTACACCGCCAAGCCCCATCAAAGGGGCAAGGCGCAGGTGTACAACATTACTTGATTAATGACCAAATAGGGTTTTCGGGTTAAAGTGTTTTAAGTCGTCTTGGCCCTCTTTGTTCTCAGCAGGTTCACTGTTCTTGCTTTGTATAGGCCAGTTCCAGTCATCGTCTCCAAGTTCTTCTTGGATGTCACCGTACTTACCGAAGAGCCTCTCATCACTCTCTTTTTCTAGCTGCTCTAACTGCTCAATCGGCATCTCATCCTCATCGAATGAAAAGATTTGATCATTACTCTCATCCAAGTTGAATAATTCTGGATTTACTTGTTCTTGATTTTTGCTTGATTCCATTGTTAAAAAAGTTTGAAGTTTAAGAATTGTATTAAAAGGACATAGCACTCCCTGCCTCAAGAAAGAAGCTGAATTTTTGAACTGCATAAACAAATATTTATGACTTTTTGGGGGTGATTAAATTGGAATGGACATAGCTATCCCCACCATATTTTTTATGGTAAATTCACAGGTATTCACTTCAATTTATTGCCCTATTTTTTGAGGGCGGCTTATATGGATTGATGCCTAATGAGAACGGCTTAGGCTGCCGTATACAAGGTGTAGATTTATCGATTGATAGTGTAGATTGGGGCGGCATTATCGCTCATCTATGGGGAGCAACAACAATATTTTAAAACCAATACATCAAAGAGCGACATCATCAATCATAGAATTAATGATGATGCAAAAGTAGTATTTTTGACAATGCCAAACAAGTATGCAATAAAAATAAATTAAAAATAATTTGGTATTTACAGAAACACTTTTGGGATATAAACTTTTGTTTATGCTGTTCTAAGTTTTAGTTGAATAACCTTCTATTAAAACAAGCAAATCGCCTCCCCTATCAGCACCTGATATATACTAAGCAATGTATTAGCAAAATATATCGGAGTTGGCAGAGGAGGCGAAAACACCCTCTATTCAAGTATTAGTGTTAACTAAGCAGCAGAAGCCATCTTACCCATCAGCTTCTCTGTCTCTATCTTCAGGTATCGCTTCATAGTACGGAGGTCTTTAGAGCCGATCATCTGTAAAATCTCAGTCTCAGTAAAGCCTTTGGCGAAGCAGTTACTGATAAATGAACGCCTTCCGCAATGCAGAGTAACCAAATCACATCTCCTCCGCACAAACTCAAACTCCTTCTTGCGCTTATACCTTAAGATGGTCACTTCAGTATTTAAGCCAATCTCCTCTATGCACTCTTTGATGTACTTGTTTGCCTTCTGCTCACTAGCTACCCTCATATCATAGCTATACCTCTTCAATATCTCAGTTATCCTTGGAGTTACAGGCACCTTAGCAGCACCTTTGGTCTTTTTGGTAGTGGTATAAATCATTCCTTCCTCAATCCGCCAAAGCCTGCTCCTGAACAAATCTGAAATCCTAAACCCTGTATCACAGGCTAGCACAAACAAATCAACATACTTCCTCTTTACCTCGTCCCACTCATAACTGTACAGTTTATCTAGCTCTTCTACATTCAGGTATATGATGTCTTTCTCTTCATTGTAGCTCTTCCACTTGTTGGACTTAGGATTTACTGTTGTAACCGAATGCTTATCTTGGGCATAGTTTAAAAAGCCTTTCAACAGGCCTACGCTTTTATGCCAACTGTTATTGAAGTAGTCTAGGTCAAACAGGAGGAAGTCAGAATAAGCCTCAAAAAACTTATCATCCATACCCTCAAAGCTCAAAGGGTAGTTCTTCTTCTCTTCAAACTTCAGAAGGTTGTTCCGCAGCAGGTTGTATTGCTTGATGGTGTTGGGGCTTATGTCTTGATTGCCCTTGGAGTAGATTTCAAGTATTTTATGGAAGTCAAAGGCAGGACTCAATTTTGGCTTGTTTTCGGCTCCACCACCGAGTCCTGGATTTGAGGCAGCTAGTAACTCATCAATAGTCACTTTGCCTCCATACAGCTTGGATACGGCCTCCGCAGAAGGATCTATGCCCTGTACAAGCAACTTCAATGCACAAGCCATTAAATCAGACTTTACCTTCTCTATGGCAGCGTTAATAAGCTTGCATTCACTATGTGAACGCCTCACTTGACCTGCATCTTTATCGAAGTAAACAGGATCAATCAATATCCCTACAGCAGTAGAGAACCATTTATGGCGGTGGGTGTACCAGACTGATAATGAGCAGAGTCCTTTTGAATTGGGCTTCCTTAGATAGGCTTTTGTGGTCATATTCTCGCTTTTAGATATGAGCGAGTGTAGCCAATCCGGGAATCTCTTGGCCGCCTGTACTAAGAAAATATGTATGGCAATGCGCTTGGCAGCACGTATGGCGAACTATCTTCGGAGCAAATACTAAACCTTCTGAAAAGTAGTCCTGTTTGGCCCATTCAAGATATTGAAGACAAATTGTGTCGTTGGTTCGATTCCAATCATCACCACCAGCAGAAAGAGAATCCCGCTTCAGGAATGGAGCGGGATTTTTTGTTTTAGGGCATTTTGGGAAAAGGAGGCAGGAAACGGAAACCCGCTTGAATCAATAGCTCTAAGTTAAAAGAAATACCTACTTTCAGGACAAGCTTAATCTTCCTGCTATGTCTTCGCTTTCAGAAAGCCTGAAAAAGTATCTTCATAAATTCACCCATCTTCGCCAAGGCGTGACTAAGTTTGGGCCTGCCCCGCACAAGCCTGTGCTGTTGTTGAGCCTAATTGAGCTATTTGAAAAGGACGTTCTTACAGAGAACAGGATTTGCATTACTCCAGAACTGGTAGGAACCTTCAAAGAGAACTTTGCGCTATTGGTGACCACTGCCCATAACCCAGATTTTTTCCTACCTTTTTACCATTTGTCTGGTGAAGGATTTTGGTTCGTGAAGACATGGCCTGGCAAGGAGTTCAATTCGGTTATCAAGAACTTCAACACGCTGAACAGCTTGGTAGAGCACGCTTTTTTCTCTGAAGATTTGTTCGCGCTCCTGCTATCTACCCAGAGCAGAAATATTTTAAAAACTGCTATTCTGAATCGTTACTTTCTCAACAGCACCCAATCCTATCTACAGGCCAAAAACGGCGGCGGCTATTTACAAGATTTAGAGAAATACCTCCTGAACGAAAGTGCCGCCACCTATACCATTGCTCAAATAGCCCCAGATGAGGAACAGCTCTTTGTGCGCGGCGGCTTGTTTAAAAAACTGGTGCCTCAGGTATATAACTTCACTTGCTGCATTTCGGGCATGCGCCTCAGCTCATTGCACGGATTCTCCATGGTAGATGCGTGCCATATTGTGCCTTTCAGCCTCAGCAAAGATGATAAAGTCACCAATGGCCTCGCACTCTGCCCTAACCTGCACCGTGCCTTTGACCGTGGCTTGATTTCTGTGGATGCACATTTGAAAGTACTGATTTCCCCTGCTATTGCCGAAGATGAGAATAACGCTTACGCCTTGAAGAAACTGGACGGGAAACGGTTGAATTTACCTTTTGGCACCATTCACTATCCTGCGCCCGAGAATCTGGCATGGCATAGGAAAGAGGTTTTCAAGGGATGAAAGTGGAGATTTGATTTAAGGAATGAATCTTTCTGCATTATGATACTCCAGAAAGGCTCTATCAGGCAGAAATCTAGATGGCAGTATTATTCCCTTGTTGTCATACCTCAAGAAATGATCTTCATTGACACTGGTTTGTTTGTTTCCTTTCAGCGAGGATGAAATTTTGATAGTATAATCAGGAGTGATAGTCAAAAGACCAGCCTCAAAAGCCTTGTCATGCAAAGCATTTATGGCGATTCCATTTCTCGGGTTCAATCGGTTTTTTTCATCTGTTCCCCAAGGGCTAATATGTCCCGCAATCAAAAGAGCAGGATGCTGCAAACCTGTGATACAACAAGTAGAGTTATAGGCGGCTAGAACAGTTCGCCTGAAAAAAGACTGATTCACCCGTACTTTAACCACTTGCTCTCTTGCCTTGCCTTCTTTAGGCAACTCAGATTCATCAATCTGATTGATTCTCTCAACTGTTGTATGCTCAAAACTTGCTCTTAGTTTCTCGCTCTCAAACGGCAGTTCCTCCCAATTCTTGTTGAATTCGCTCCACACTTCCCTGTCCAGCTTACTTGTATTTGAAGCTCCTTTGACACCCCGCGCCTGCAAACTTGGATCTAAACTCGCAAAGTTGACAAGCTTATACGCAACAGAGTTAGCAGATCTTCCTATCAACCCAGCTAGCCGAATCACTTCAGGATTATTTCTGTGAAGTCTTCCAAATGGTAGCTTACAGTAGAGATTGATAGCTAGAATAAGTTCATCCTTTGTCCAGAGGCTTTGGCCTTGTCTCATTTATAATTTAGAATTGTTTATGGAAGAAGTATAAGCGCTACAACTGGAGTCATGGGCACTTCTGTTTTAAGTCTTTTTTCCAAAAAATAGCCTCTAAACGTACTACAACAACAACGCATCTACCCTATGCGCGTGCACCATTTCCTCACAGGGCGACCAGGTGAAGATGGTGAAGCGGCCGTCTTGGGAGGCAACCAAGGCCAGAGCATCGCGCTGGTCGTGCACGAATTGGGCAGCCGAGAGGTGACGGGTGCCGCCGGTCTGGCCGGGCGGGACCACCATGGCCTCGCCGCCAATCACGGGCTCAGTGAACACCATCTGCTCTACCTGCGCACTTTCCCAGGCGCGCACAATCTTCGCCCCGAAGGCCAGCAGTTCATATTGGTCGGTGATGACGGTAGCCCCGTCTACGGCGGTGAGGCCGGCAATACTGTCTATGGCCTGCCGCAAGGCGGTTTGCCACGAACTCCGGGTACGCTCGGCTATGTCTTGCCGCATGAGCTCGGCTAACTCAGAGAAGGCCGGGGCTACCGCGTACTGGATGGGGTGCATGATGGAGTTTCGCCAGTCCTCCTTGCCCGAGGGCACCACCAACAGAGAGCCGCCCCGGCCGTGCGCCCGCATGGAAACGGCCAGCTGCACCAGCACATTGACAGAATCATTCCAGGAAGAGGCCGCGGCAAAGCCCAGCAGGGAGGTGAGCACATCGGGGCAATCGGGGAGGTTGGCGCTGGTTTCGTCCACTACTTTTATCTGGTCGCCTTTGAGTACCGCCACGTTGTTGAACTTGCCAAAGCCTCCCTTGCGCCGGTGTTTAATGACCAGCAACCCGGGCTCTGACACATCCAGCACAAAACAGAACGTAGAGATCTCATGCATGGTGCCCCAGATATACAGCTCCTCGCCTTCGTACCAAACTCCCAGATGAATGCCGGAGCGCTCCACCCCTGGGGCAATTTTAGTGAGCATGTGGGAAGTAAGGGGCAAGCGCTGTTCAAAAACCAACGGACGGATGGCCTGTTCGGGAGGCAGGAAAGCAAGTGAGATTTTAGGCGAGTGCCCTTCCTCGCGCCGCAGACTGGCCCAAAAGGCCGTGTCAATCATGGCGGCGATTACTTTGGCGTGCGGTTCGGGGGCCGAGGCCTGCTCTCCCCGCTCGCGGGCTTCTCTCAGGTATTGGACAAAATGTTTCTCTACCGTGCCGGCCACCGCTTTGGCGGCCTGGTATGTGATTTCCCTATTCATGGCGCATGGTGCTGGAAAGAGCCGGGGCAAGCGTTGCCCTCTCTTCATTGAGTTTCCAACTTACGGAAAAAGGGAATAATTGGCGTATCTGCCCGGGAACATTTCTGCGGGAAAGGACTAAATTATTGCAGACCCCAGCCTACGCCGTTTAGGGGCCGTTTTTCTGGAATTAAGCCTAAACCAGCCCAGACCTCATGCAAGGGAGGAAGGCCGGGGAAACTGAACGACAGGTGGACAGCACTCTTAGTGGGTGAGTTCCTGCACCAGTTTCTCCATGGCGGTGGTTTTGAGGTAAGGCTCCAGTTGCTCCTGCGAGGTAAACGTCCTCACCATGCCAATGCTGCCGCAGTGCTCCAGCAACCATACCTCGGCGTAGAAACTGCCCATAAAGTAAAGACTAATGTGGCACCAACCCTTGAGGCGGGCGTGCAGGTACCGCCCAGTATCTTGCACACATTTTATCTGTTCCGTTAAAGGAAGCTGGCTGAATTCCTTCACTCTCATTTCCATCTCTACGTTGGCCGTTATTGTTCTTTCATACGCTCCCAAAGGCCGCTTTAGTGCTTTAAGGTAGTAATATTTTCACTTCCTGCCGCTACCAAACGCTGGAATTCCTGCCAGGAGACTACTTTTTAAACGATGACCTTGGCAAGGAGTTGTGCATGCAAGGCATAATACCTTAGGCTTCTGCCTAAGATCCTGTTTAGGCGCCGTTTTCAGAAAAAGAGCCCCTAAACAGGATCTACTTTTTCACTAGCGCAACGTGCCCAATTGCGCAACGAACTCCTTAGAGATGCATTTTGGCTCCTATAGCCAGATGAAAGATCTTGCCGGGACTCAGGTACTTGGGGTTCTGGACGTAAGAGACCAGGTATTTCGCCATGGTGCCCGCCTCATAATACACCTTGAAGCGGTTCAGCTTCTCAATTCTGGTGAAATTGACCTGCCCGCCGGCAAACAGGTAGAGATGGAAGGCTGTGGAGAACCTGTAATAGCTGTTGGGGTACCGGCTCAGGTATTTCTCGCTCGCGAAGTATTCTTTCCCGAAGATATACCCCAACTGCATGCCGGTGGTGAAGGCGTGCCAGTCCACCGGCCCCACCTTCACGGGCTTGAAGGGCAGCAGCGTAGACTTGAGCGCGAGGGTGAAGATGTGGTCACCGCCCACAGATTTGGGCAGGTAGCCCAGCGAGAGATCGGTCTCCAGCCGCTGGCTGAACGACTGTTTGCCTATGCCCACAGAAACCAAGCCCACATCGCCGGCGAACTGCGTCTTCAGGTAATATGGCGACCAATCTCTGTCCTGCTCCGGTTGCAACTCCTGGGCATGGCCTCCGGCCGAAAACAGAAATAAGCCCAATACCAGCAGAATACGTGTACAGGTTCTCATCTTAGTAGGCTATTTGTTCAACGGAATATCCTTGGTCCCAGACTTTGAGGTAGGTGAACCCGCGTTTTTTCACGGTGGTGGTCACGTGGTAGAGAATATCATCTCCGTACTTCACCTCTGAACCCCAGTTGTGCCGGTGCCCGTGCAGGCTCAACGACACTTTGTTGCTGCTCACCAGCGTATTATGGAACGGCAGCTCCAGCTGCTGGTCAAAATCTGAGTCAAAAGGCGGCACGTGGGAGACTACAATGGCTTGGGTCCAGGACTGCGGTTCTGTGGGGTTCAGCTCCTGCGCCAGCCATTCTAAATCCGGAACTTTGCCGTTGAACCCGTATTCCCGGCCGTTGGTGTCTATGAAGATGAATTTGGCGGACCCGTAGGTGAAGGAATAGTTCATGGGGCCGTACATCTGAGCGTACACCTTCCGGGAATTGCCCAGCATATCATGGTTCCCAATCACCGTGAGGTAAGGCCACTTGAGGTCTTCCATGATGTCATGCACCCACCCAAACTCCTTAGACATACCAAAGTCTGAGATGTCGCCCAGGTGAATGACAAAGTCTATGTAAGGGAAGGTATTGGCTTTGTCCACGAAGGCTTCGGTTTCGTCATAGAAGCGCTGGGTGTCTCCCATGACCAGAATGCGAAGGGTGTCTTGGGGCGTCTGCTTCTGAAGCCGTTGCAGGTAACGGGCCGTCAAGTTCTTCTCGCTGTCCTCTAACCGAATCTGGTTGGGGTGGTATTCAAATAGATCTTCGCACGAGACTAAGGAAAGCACGAGCAAAGAAAGCAGGATGGGTAAGCGTTTCATGGTGTACTACAGGCAAATCAAGCGGTCTGGAGAAGCCAAAAGCCACCAGACCCGCGCCGCCGGAAGAGAGCAAACTCCTTCTCCCCAGATGCGCCGGCTCAGAGAACAGCAGTTTGCCCTTTTCTGAAACCGGGACAAAGGTAAAGCAACCTTTAAATTTTACTACAGTCTGAGGTCACTTTTAGAGAAAGGAACCTGGTACCCTGCAAGTTACCGGATAGGGTTAGGAAAACTCTTTCCTATTTTGCGGTAGAGCGCGTTTAGGCGCCGTTTTCAGAAAAAGAGCCCCTAAACGCATACCGGCACGGCAGCACCTATCACCGGCAGATGTCCTGCACTTCCTCCCGGGCCAGGACAAAACCCAGGTCGGCGGCTTTGGTGAGCAGGGCACAGCCGTATTCATGCTCGCCCTGCAACTGCTTTATTTTGGCCTGCAGATAATAGCCTTTGGGGTTGCGGTCGTCTTGCCGAAGGGCCTGTTCTGTGTCTTGCCACGCCTTCTCCAGGTTCTTCATGCGCAGGTACGCAAACGCGCGGTACAGCAATGCTTCTGCCGTGGCAGTGGCGGCTACACTCTTGGAGTGGCGCAGGTAGTGGCTGATGTCTGCCTGGGCGGCTTCAAAATCGTCTTCAGATTGCAGGTGCACAATGCCCCGGTCCAGGTAAGCCTCAGCCTGTTTGTTGTCCAGGAAAATGGCTCGGTTCAGGTCTTCCAGCGCCTGCGGGTACTGCCTGGTTCTGAGATAGCCTTTGCCGCGGGCGGCGTACCAGGCGGCGGGCGGCTCCTCGTTTCCCTGCAGGGCCTGGGTATAATCGTCAATGGCTCCGCCGAAGTCCTGGAGATGGCGCAGCCGCAGGGTGGCCCGGCCTACCCGCGCTTCTTCCAGCCCGGGGCGGTGCTCCAGTGCGGTAGAATAGGCTTCATGGGCCTGGTGCCAGTTCTGCTCCCGTTCCGCTTCGCGGGCCCGGTCCATGGCCCGCCCAGAGGCAATCTGCCGCCAGCCAAGGGCCACGGCCACTACCAGCAGAACCGCCAGCAATACGACCGTAACCGTGATCTGGATATCGCGGCGCGAGAAATGGGTATGCTTCACGGGCCGCTGCCGGTAATACCGCTCCTTAAACCCGGCAGGCGGACGGGTATGGTGGTAGCGCGGATTAGTGTAGGCTTCGGCTTGCCGCTGACGCTGCTGGTATTCCTGCTGCAGGTCAAAGGAAGCCCGCCGGCGGGGGTCTGAGAGCACCTGGTAGGCTTCGTTCACCTGCTTGAAGCGCTCCTCGGCCTGGAGATTGTTGGGGTTTTTGTCTGGATGGAACTTGAGCGCCAGCCGCTTGTAGGCCGCCTTTATCTCAGCGGCCGAGGCGGTGGAGGAAACCCCCAGAATATGGTAGTAGTTCTTGCTCAAGAGATACGGTCACAGACACACACGTTGCAAAAATACGAGATAGCCCGCTGCTTGGGCATACCTGCGGCGCGTTTTTAGCTTAATTTCTGAAAATGAGCCCCTAAACGGCACGCTTCCCCACCTCATCTGGTAATCCGGGAGCGGGCCATTTGCGTATGGAATTTTGAAGACGTTTATTTTTGGAATATTTTCCGCCAATGTTCCGTATATCCACTACGCACACCATCAAAAAAACACACATGGCTACCGAAGACAAAAGCAAAACGGACAGTATCATCGCCAACCTGATGGGGTACATAGATACCCGCATAGAACTGGTTAAACTAGACCTGCAGACTAAACTGAAAGGGGTGTTCGTGAGCACCATCCACGGGGTGCTGCTGGGACTGGTGGCGTTAATGGTGTTGCTTTTCCTCAACCTATTCATCGCGCTGCTGTTGAACGATGTATTGGACAGCCGGTACTGGGGCTTCGGGATTGTCACGCTTTTTTACCTTATCTTGCTCGTTGTTCTGGTGGTGGGCCTTGATAAGAAGGTATTCCAGGGCATGGCAGACAAGGCATTCCGGAACACTATTTACAAGGCTGACGAATCTAACCAAACCAACTAATTATACCTGTTGCCATGAGCGAACTAAACAATCCGCTTTTTGATGACCCGCGCGAGTTTCTGGAACGTCAAAAAGAAGAATATAAAAACGCCCTCCTCAGTGACGTGACCGACCTGAAGGACCAATCGCAGAAGATGGGCAAAAACCTATTGATTGCCGGCGGCGTGCTGGCGGGTATTTACTTTGTGAGCAGAGCGCTTAACGGCGGCGGCAAAGACAAGCCCAAGAAGAAGAAAAGCAACCGCCTGGAGAACCCCGCCCGGTTCAAAGGCGCCGAAGACCGCGCCTGGATTTCGTCTATTCCGGAGGTAGAGGATGACGAGCCCCTGTACAGCGCCATTGAGCGTACCTACCCCGCGGTATACCACCCATCTACCGGCACGGTAGCTTCTGGGCACGGCCGCTCTGCCTCCAAGGAGGAAACTTCTTTGGTGAAAGCGTTCTTCAAATCAGATTTATTTAAGATCTTGGAACAGCAGCTGGCGGCTATCCTGATGGTGTACCTCACCAAGATGGTGGAAAAACACCTGCAAGCCCCGGAGGCCCCGCAGCAGCCTGTTCTGGTGGAAGAAACCACCGTTGCATACGAGTTACAGCCAGACCCCATCACGGATGCCCAACCACCGCAGTCATCAGCTTTACCTAACGCCTAACACCCCAGACGTAACCGCCAACCGCCCCAAACGGCTGGCGGTACTTCTGGACCCCGACCACCTCACCGTAGCCCGCTGCCAGGAAATTCTGGCCTTGAGCCACCGGCACGAGGTGGATTTCTTTTTCATGGGCGGCAGCCTGATCTCTAACCCAGAGCAGGCCTCGTTTGTGGGCTACATCAAGCAGCACAGCAATATTCCGGTTATTCTGTTCCCCAGCAGCGGCTTGTACATAGATGCGCAGGCAGACGGCATGCTCCTGCTTTCGCTTATCTCTGGCCGTAATCCAGATTTTCTCATAGGCCAGCACGTGGCGGCCGCTCCCCTGCTCAAGAAAAGTGGCCTGGCCCTGTACCCCACCGGGTACATGCTCATAGACTCGGGGCGCCAGACCACGGCCTCCTACATGAGCGGCACCACGCCTATTCCGCATGATAAACCCTCTATTGCCGCCTGCACCGCGCTGGCCGGGCAAATGCTGGGTCTGCAGTACATGTACCTGGACGGTGGCAGCGGGGCTATGTACCCGGTAAGCGCTTCTATGATTCAGGCGGTGCGCGAAGCGGTTTCCGTGCCTATTATTGTGGGCGGCGGCGTGAACACCGTGGAGAAAGCCGAAGCCGCCTGGAAAGCCGGCGCCGACATTCTGGTAGTGGGCAACCACATTGAGAAGAGCCCGCAGTTTATCTCTGAGGTAAGCGAAGTGAAACAGCGGTTCAACGTGGTACTGCCGCAGGCATAGCCCTGGCCAAGATTGCTCCTGAGTTTTCTTTTGGCTATCTTTGAATAATTGACCTAACGCCGTGCTGCCTTATCGGAACATATCAACTACCCTGGAAAAGCCTTTCACTGGCCTGGTAGCAGCATCGCATCATGCTTCTCTGCGTGATGTCCTGAACGGCTATTGCCTCTTCTTTTTTACGTCACCCAAAGACTTTAATAACTAAGCCGGGATAAAGTATTCCCCGGCACCCTTCGTCGTCGCCATCAGGAGATGAAGCTGGAAACTGTCCTTAGGGGCATTTCCTTCCTCATCTCCTGATGGCGCTTTCCTTTTCTGGCTTTTCCTGGGTTTTGGCAACAGAGGCATACCGCTGAGGTACGCCCAGAACCCAACGCTTTCATCAGAAAATAACCTTAACCTAAACTATTATGGAAACTGTTTTTCTAACCGAAAAAGACTATGAACGCCTGCACCTGCTGGTACAAGCCCAGCGTTCATCCGGAGCCCCTGCCCAAGTGGAAGGCCTCTGCAAAGAACTCCGTACTGCCCAAATCATTCCCTCAGAGGAAGTGCCGGTAGATGTGGTCACCATGAATTCGCTGGTGAGGCTGCGGGAGAAAAAAAGTGGCACGGTAATGGAACTCACCATCACCTATCCTAAAGACGCCAACGTAGCGGAGCGCAAAATATCTGTGCTGGCGCCGGTAGGTACGGCCATCTTAGGTAGAAAAGTAGGGCAGGAAGTGGCTTGCGCTGCTCCTAGGGGTATGTTAAGCTATGAGATTGAAGAAGTGATTTACCAACCAGAGGCCGCCGGTGACTTTTATCTGTAACGGCCTCCGGCGCCGCAGACTTCTGCTACTGCGCCTATTTGCTTCTCTTTCCGTTTAGGGGCTGTTTTTAGAAAAAGAGCCCCTAAACGGGAAAAAGGAGCTCCTCCCTTAGGAAGCCTAAGGGAATTACTGGAGGCCAGCTGCTCCACAAGCGCTAGCCTTTGGTTGAACTGTGACGAATCTTTAATTTTTGTGCTATGAGATCAGAACTTGTGAACGCTTTTGGCCATGTGTATCTCCAAATTTTGGCAGATCCTGATAACCATTGGATTCAGGCCACCTGGCAAGGTTATTCTACCCCAGAGGCTGTTAGAACCGGTATGGAAGCCTATACTGAGGCCCTGGAGGAAGCCAATTGCCATGCCATGCTCATAGACACCCGCGACATGGTAGGCTCCTGGAGCCATTCCCTGGAGTGGACGCTGGAGGAGTGGGCTCCCAAGGCTGCCCAGGCGGGGCTTCAGTTCTACGCACTGGTGGTAAAGCCTGAGACGTTTGCGGAAGCCACCGCCGATGCCTTCTATGCCAGCGTCACTTCTTTTGAGGCCGAAGTCTTCGCAGATCTGGCCACCGCCCGGGCCTGGCTGCGCCAACGCCGGCTCCACCAGAAACAAAGAGACAGTTACCAATTCAGCATATAAACATCCTCCACCTTGGCCTGAACGGCTTGCTCATAAAACCCATAAGCTGTTTAGGGGCTCTTTTCAGAAAAAGAGCCCCTAAACAGAAAAGCCCGCTTGCGGCGGGCCTTTCTGTGGGTATGTGAGTGGAAGATGTACGTTATACGTTCATGGAAGACTCTCTGCGGCGCATTTTACCGGCCGGAATCCCGAACATCATCTTAAAGCGGCGGCAGAAGTACGCCGTGTCTTTGTAGCCCACGTCTTTGCCAATTTCTCTGATGCTTTTCTTGGTTGTGCGCAGCAAGAATACGGCACGCTCCATGCGCTGGTATTCAATGTAGTCCTGCGGGTTAATACCGGTCAGCATTTTGAAGTATTGGCCTACATAGTCCTCAGACACGTTGGCTACGTTGCTGAGCACTTTGTTAGACAAGTCGCCACCCAAGTTCTCTTTGATGTAGTTGAACAGGTCAATGAGGCGTGGGTCTTTGAAGTAGGTACTGTTGGTGGCCAACTGCTCCACAAACATCTTGTTCTTTAAGATGTAACGGATCAGTTCCACCACCATCTGCTCTGTGTACAGGCTGATGATACGCTCCTTACCCGGCAGATCCTGCATGCTTTCCTCCACAATCTTGATCACCAGCGTGGCCAGCTTGTTGCTGGAAATCACGAACGCCGGCACCTCCAGAGAGGTGAAGAAGTTCACAGAATCAAATACCTTAGCCTCAAAGCTCACAAAGCTGTGGCTGTCATCTGCCTCTCCAATAAGGTCAAGGTCATTGTTGCTTTTGAAGAACTTGTCTTTGGTGGTGATGTAGTCATCATTGGAGATGACTCTACTCTCGGTGTCACCGTAGTAGATTTTGGTACTACGTCCACCCGGAATGAAGAGCAACTGTCCTTCTTCCGCCACTTGCTTATCATCACCGAAAGCAACAATGCCATTGTGCACCAATATGAGGTTGTTACCAACATCATAGTAGTTACGCACAGTGAGTGGCTGCTGCAACACCAGGTTTTTAGCCTTGATGTAGCGCACTTTCAGCGACTCAATTATTTTATTGTAATCTTCCATGTAAGGGAACTTATTAAAGGGTTTCTATTTTTGTTGATTTTTTAAGTTGTCTGTCGGCTTAAAATTAGTACTTATCTTTGAGCTTATCAAACAAATAAGTAATATATTTATAAAAGCACATTCCCTATATACCTAAATATCAACTTTAAACGTTTAGAAACCCCTATTCTATTTCAAGATCTCCCTTGAGATTACTATTTTCTGAATTTCAGACGTACCCTCATAAATTTGCGTGATTTTGGCATCACGCATTAAGCGCTCCACGTGATATTCTTTCACAAAGCCGTAGCCACCGTGTATCTGAACGGCCTCTACGGTTGTTTCCATGGCCACTTTAGAGGCAAAAAGCTTCGCCATGGCGCCAGATTTAGAATAATCGCGGTGCGCGTCTTTGTCTGCGGCGGCCTGAAGGCACAGCAAACGGGCGGCATCAATGTTGGTAGCCATGTCTGCCAGCTTGAACTGGATAGCCTGGTGCTGTGAGATAGGCACCCCAAACGCTTTACGCTCTTTTGAATATTTCAGCGCCAGTTCATAAGCTCCGGAGGCAATGCCCAGCGCTTGGGAGGCAATTCCTATTCTACCGCCGTTAAGGGTAGACATGGCAAACTTAAACCCGAAACCGTCCTCACCTATGCGGTTCTCCTTGGGCACCTTCACGTCTGTGAACATAAGAGAATGGGTGTCTGAGCCTCTAATACCCAATTTGTTTTCCTTAGGCCCTACCACAAAGCCCGGCGTGTCTTTCTCCACAATAAGAGCGTTGATGCCTCTGTGGCGCAACTCTGGGTTGGTTTGGGCAATAACTAAGTAGACAGAAGCGGTGCTTCCGTTGGTGATCCAGTTTTTGGTGCCGTTGAGCAGGTAGTGGTCTCCCATGTCAACAGCAGTGGTGCGTTGCATGGTGGCGTCTGAACCCGCCTCAGGTTCAGAAAGGCAGAAGGCGCCAATGATCTCGCCGGAAGTAAGGCGTGGAAGGTATTTCTGTTTCTGCTCCTCGTTTCCGTACTTCTCCAGCCCCCAGCAGACAAGGGAGTTATTGACAGACATTACCACTGAAGCGGAGGCATCTACCTTAGAGATTTCTTCCATGGCCAGCACATAAGAAACGGAGTCCATTCCGCCGCCGCCATATTTAGGGTCTACCATCATTCCCAGAAAACCAAGCTCCCCCATTTTCTTGATCTGTTCTGCAGGAAACTTCTGGTGTTCATCTCGCTCAATTACACCAGGCAATAATTCTGTCTGCGCAAAATCCCGGGCAGCTTCCTGCACGGCTAAATGTTCTTCCGTTAATTTAAAATCCATAGAGAAAGTTACTTATGAGTTGCAGTCATTAAATAATAGATTAAACAAAGTTAGGTAAAATTTAGTATGCAAGCAGCGCATCTAAATTTCTACACCTTTCAAAGCTAACATTTGTTCGGTAAAATTGTTGCATTTTCCCCGTTCTATCATACGTAGGCATTCATAAAAAAAGAGGGAGCAAATTATTATGCTCCCTCTTTTTTTATGAATGCCTTAGCTGTTTACTAGTCTCTTCTGCCAAACAGGAAGGAGGCATAGTATAACAATGTGGCCAATGAACCCAAAGCAGCTACCACATACGTCATGGCCGCCCATTTAAGCGCATCTTTTGCCATGCCATGTTCTTGGGTGGTTACTACGCCGCGGGTGCTCATCCAGGCCAAAGCCCTTTTGCTGGCATCAAACTCTACCGGCAACGTGATAAAGCTGAAAAGTGTGGTCAAAGCGAAAAGTGCCACCCCAATGGCCAACGGCAAAATAGTGGTCTGTATCATCAAGATCCCAATGAGCAGAATCCATTGCATGTAGCGGCTAGCCACACTCAAAGCCGGCACCATAGCCGAACGGAATTTCAAGAAAGAATATGCCCGGGCGTGTTGCACGGCGTGACCGCACTCGTGTGCCGCTACCGCCGCCGCGGCCGCAGAACGGGCTTCATACACATACTCACTTAAATTCACCGTCTTGTCGGCGGGGTTGTAGTGGTCTGTGAGTTTGCCGGGGGTGGAAATCACCCGAACATCGGTAATGCCGTTATCAGCCAACATCAATTCGGCAATCTCCCGTCCGCTCAGGCCAGAAGTCAGACCCAATTTAGAGTATTTCTCAAACTTACTTTTCAAGGTCCAGCTGACTAAAGCCGAAGCCAGCATCATGACAATCATTATAATCCAAATACCACCCATAGTCTTTTCTGTTTAAAGTTTAACGCGGCTGTACAGCTAACACTCTCTCTACCACCTGTGTAGTAGAATACCCCTTCACCAACGGAATTGTTTTCACAGCCCCTCCATTTGCTAAAACGATGTCATGTCCCACAATAGTGTCAACCGTGTAATCATCGCCTTTCACCAGGATGTCTGGCTGTACCGCTTTGATGAGTTCATAAGGAGTCTGCTCGCCGAACAGCACTACGGCATCTACAAACCAAAAGGATGCCATAACCCTTGTACGTGACATTTCGTCCTGCAATGGCCGGGATGGCCCCTTTAAAGTACTGACAGATTGGTCAGTATTCAGCCCCACCACCAGTTTATCGCCTAAAAGGCGCGCGCGCTCCAGATAATCTACGTGCCCCAGGTGCACAATATCAAAGCAACCGTTGGTGAACACAATCTTCTGGTCTTGAGCCCGCCACTCCTGCACATTGGCCAGAAGCTGGGGAAGCGATACAATTTTCTCTTCTGAGGGAAGCATGGATATGGAAATGATGGATGGTTTCTTTTACGTAAAACAGGAATGGCTACATGGCCCAAGAACAGATAAGTTTCCCGTTTAGAGGCTCTTTTTCTGAAAACTGCCTCTAAACGGCCTAAGCTACCTGCTGGGCTGGTTTCCTTTTGACTTGCAGAAGGCTGGCCACCAGACTCACGCCTCCCATTGCCACCACCAGCAGGGCGCCCGTGGTATGGGTAATCAACGCATAGGCCATGCCGGTGTCTAGTGGCACCGCGTATAAAAGCAAGGCAGTACGTACCAGAATATGGTAAACGCCAATACCACCCTGTACGGGAGCAGACATTCCCAGCCCTCCTACTACCAGAATAGCCATACCGGCTTGCCAAGAGAGGCCGGCTGTACCCGGCAGCGCAAAGAACGCAAGGTAACTGGTAAGATAGTACGTGAGCCAAATGAAGACCGTATGGAAAATAAAGGCTCCTTTCTGCTCCATTCTCTGGATACTGGAGATTCCTTCCCAAAGCCCCCGCATAAAATCGCTCACCTTTATGAAAAAGGCGTTCCGCCGAAGCTTTGCGATATTTTTATAAATGTACCAGCCTATGCTTCCCGTCCCAACAACGGCCACCACACCCAACAGATACAGCGTCTGCAGGTTCTGCTGGAAGCCATGATAGCGCTCAGTGAAAATTTTCAGGAAGAAATCGTGCAGGCGGTCAAACTCCAGCAAAAAGGTAAAGCCGGTGCACATCATTAACATGAGCAGATCTATGACACGCTCTGTGATGACCGTCCCCAAAGACACATTCACCGGCACGTTGGCGGAACGCTTCAGGAAGGTACATCTAATCACTTCCCCTGCCCGCGGCAATACCACATTGGCCAGATACCCCACCATAAGTGCGTGGTAAGATTGCCACAGCCCAGGCTTGTACCCCAGCGGCGCGTACTGCATCTGCCACCGGATGGCCCGGCTCAGGTAACCCGCCACCGATAAAAGCAGCGTTACCCCAATCCAGACATAATCTGCCCGGAGCAGTTCTGCTTTTACCGCGGCAAAGTTAATGCTGCGCAACGCATAGGCCATCAAGAAAACCGATACCGCCAACAGCAGCAGGTACTTAAGTACGTTTGCGATTTTCTTCATGCCGGGCGGGTCTACACTAGCCGGTTGTGTTGGTCTGGGAAAATAACGGTAGGTTCGTGGGTACGGGCGTCAGCGAAATTAATAAGAGCATAGGAGATGATAATAATCACATCGCCTACCTGCACCTTACGGGCCGCTGGTCCGTTCAGGCAAATGGTTCCGGTGCCTCGCTCCCCCTTGATAATATAGGTCTCAAACCGCTCCCCGTTGTTCACGTTCACGATCTGCACTTTCTCATGGGGTACCATGTTGGCGGCATCCAGCAGATCTTCGTCTATGGTAATGCTACCTACGTAGTGTAATTCGGCCTGGGTTACTTTAGCCCGATGTATCTTGGATTTAAGAACTTCAATCTGCATCAAAATAATCTAAAAACGTGCAAAGTTAGAGATTATTTATGAGACAAACAGGTCTTCTTGCCTTGCGCTTACTACCGGAACTTGCTCTTTTAGCGCAGAATATTGTCAATCAAGCGCACTTCCCCTAAAAAAGCGGCCAGACACAAAGCTACAGGCTCTCCTTCAGCCAAGTATTCAAGCGGTTGCAGGCTTTTGGCATGTACCACTTCAAGATACTCCAACTTAATCTCCTCAAAGCTGCGCAAGAATGTTTCCGTTTCTTTTTTAGCCTCCTCAATAGGCAATGTCTCCAATTTGGAATTCAGGAACTGCAACGCCTGGTATAAACGGGGCGCCAATGCTCTCTGCTCTGGGGTAAGCCGGCGGTTTCTGGAGGACATGGCCAGACCATCTTCCTCGCGTATGATTGGATAACACACCAGCTCCAGGTCAAAACTCAGATCCTGCACCAACTGCTGCACTACGGCAAACTGCTGTAAATCTTTCTGCCCAAAAAACGCTTGGTGCGGCTTTACTAAATGGAAGAGTTTACTTACCACCGTGGCCACCCCATTGAAATGGCCCGGCCGGTGAGCCCCCTCCATTACCCGCTCCAACTCACCAAAATCAAAGGTGAGCTTGGCTTTTTGCTTGTACATTTCATCGGCGGTGGGCAAAAAGAGCACATCACACCCTACCTGCGCTAGCAATTGCGCGTCTTTCTCCGGCAGCCTTGGGTAGAGCTTGTAGTCTTCGGCATTGTTGAACTGCACCGGGTTCACAAAAATGCTGCAAACGGTGATATCATTTTGGCTCTTGGCCGCTTTTATCAAGGAGAGATGCCCTTCATGCAAGGCCCCCATGGTGGGCACAAACCCAATGCGTTTACCCTGCTGGCGCAGCATCTCTGTATGCTGCCGAATGTCTGATAAAGAAGAAAGCTGCAACATGAAGGCTGCTAATTTTAATGTGAGGAGGCAAAAGACGCCAAAGGTATGATTTTATTCAAATAAATTGAGAATCAGCTAATAATTGCTTAATTTTGCGTCTTGCAATACCTATTGCCAATTTTATTTTAATCATTCCAACCTATGTCCAAATTGAGAATCTTATACGCGGCCACTGAGATTGATCCCTTTCTGCAAACCACAAAAGTAGCGGAATTCCTGAGGATGTTGCCACAAGCGATGCAAGAGCGTGGGATGGAAGTTCGTATTTTCGTGCCTCGGTTTGGCCTGATCAACGAACGCAAAAACCGTTTGCATGAGGTTGTTCGCCTTTCCGGCATCAACATTGCCGTAGGCGAAGAAGAAAAGCCTCTGATTATCAAAGTGGCTTCTATTCCTAATGCGAAGCTACAGGTTTATTTTATTGACAACGAAGACTATTTCCACCGCAAATCCGTTCTGGTGGACAAAGACAACAAATTCCACGCAGACAATGATGAGCGTGCCATCTTCTTCTGCAAAGGCGTTTTGGAAACGGTGAAAAAATTAGGCTGGGCTCCGGATATTGTGCACTGCAATGACTGGATGACAAGCTTAATTCCATTATACCTGAAGACGACTTATAAGAATGACCCTATTTTCAAGACGTCTAAGTCTGTTTTCTCTGTCTACAACAGCGAATTTACCCACAAATTTGAGGGAGATCTGCTGGAGAAAGCCAAAATGCTGGACATTGAAGACGAGATGCTGACAAACCTGAAGTCGGGTGACTTTGGCGCTTTCATCAAAATGGGCATCCAGTACGCCGATACCGTGATCAAGTCTACTGAAGACTTCAGTGACAATCTTAATGCTATGTTCCAGGAGTACAACAGCACAAAGCAGATCAACACCATCAGTGCAGACGAAAACACATTAGATTCTTACTTTGACTTATATAATGAACTGGCGAATTAGTAAAGCAGCTGCCGTACTCTTTCTTTCCTCCTTCTTATTTCCCTCTTGTGAAGACCCTACTGCCATTGGACTGGAATTGCAGGAACCGGGCACCCAGATAGGAACCACTTATTCAGATACATCTACGGTAGTAGCCTCTACTGTTCTGCTGCAAGACTCTATCATTGGTCTAGGGGCCCCGAATGTGCAGGTAGGCCGCGTCACCGACGGTGAGTTTGGCACAGTAACAGCCAAGACATTCGCGGAGTTTGGTCCGCTGAGTTTCCCGGCACATCCAGACTCTATTGATGTAACCAAAGGTGCCGACTCCCTGATCATCAATCTGGATTACAGCTACTCCTTCGGCGATACTACCAAGACCCTTGCGTTCAACGTGCACCGTTTAACGCAAGGGTTCAGAGATGACGAAACCTACTATACCAACGAGGCTATGTCATACAATGACACGCCCGTAGGTACGGTTACCTTCTTGCCACGGCCTAGGTCTACCGTCAAGAGCACCGCGGATACTTCTAGAACTGTACCGGTTTTGCTTAAACTGAAGATTACCGGTGGCTTCGCCAACGAGGTACTCCAGACACTAGCGCAAACGTCTACCCTTGATGCCTTCACAAATGTGATGAAAGGCTTAGCTATTGTTCCCGCTAACGGTTCGGCCGGGGAAGGCAGCATCATCGGGTTTTCGTTGCTTTCTTCTTCCACCAATCTTACGCTGCACTACAAATCAAAGAAGAACATAGCTAAGACCACCACCTTCCTCTATACAGACCGTTATTACAACCAAGTACAGGCAGACAGAACGGGCACACCATTAGCCTCCTTCACCCCTACCTCAGCTAACGGGAGCACGCTCAGCTCTACTGCAACGAACAACCGCACATACTTACAGGCAGGCACCGGATTGGCTACGGTTATCCGTATGCCACACCTTGCGTTCTTCCGGGAGTCAGATCCTGTAGCCGCGGCACTCACCGGTAAAAAACAGGACAGACAGTTGGCCATCAACAAGGCTGAACTGATCATTCCGGTGGTAGAATCTTCCGTGATTTCCGCTCAGGACTCTGCCAAGCTTCCTCCAGTTATCTCTGTGGTAACGGCCACCCCTTCTAACCGTATGGCCTTAACTCAAGGCACCCAAGGGATTCCTATTGCCCTAACGGCAGAAGGCACCTCTCAACGTGCTACTCTCCAGTACAGAGGTAAACAAGGAGGCTACGTATACGTAATCAATATAACAAGCTATATCCAAAACCTGCTCTACAATAGATTGGCGAACAACGGTCTCATATTATTGCCTTCAAATCTATCTGATGACGCAGCAACGCCTACCAATCTGGCGCAAACGGTGAATCGTGCTATCATTGAAGCTAACCAAAGCAACAATGCTGCCCGCCGGATCAAGCTCAGATTGTTTTATTCAACAGCTCAATAAAACATCTATTACTTTAAGCTAAACCGAACCGAACATTACTATGTGTGGAATTGTCGCATACGTAGGGCAGCGTGAGGCATGCCCTATTATTTTGAAAGGATTAAAGCGTTTGGAATACCGCGGCTATGACAGTGCCGGGGTAGCCTTACTCAGTGAGGGAAACCTGAATGTGTTCAAAAAGAAAGGCAAAGTAGCTGATCTGGAAGCCTACATTGGGGACCGCAACACAAGCAGCAACATTGGTATAGGGCACACCCGCTGGGCCACCCACGGTGAGCCGAATGATGTAAATGCGCACCCACATTATTCTAGCTCAAAAAAGATAGCCATTATTCACAATGGCATTATTGAGAACTATGCTTCTTTAAAGCAACACCTCATCAACAAAGGCTACGAGTTCCACAGCGATACAGACTCTGAGGTATTTGTCAACCTGATTGAAGACATCCAGAAGAACAACAGTGTTTCACTGGCAGAGGCAATCCGTTTGGCATTACATGAAGTAGTGGGCGCGTACGCCATTGTCGTGATCTCCCATGACTCTCCTACCCAATTAGTGGCCGCCCGCAAAGGAAGCCCCTTGGTGATTGGGGTAGGCAAAGGAGAATATTTCTTAGCTTCAGATGCGACACCTATCATTGAATACACCAATGAAGTAGTGTACCTGAATGATTATGAGATTGCGGTCATCAAAGACGGCACCCTAGATATCCGTACCAAAGAAGACGTAGTACAAACACCTTATATCCAAAAACTGGAGCTGGAGCTGGAGTCTATTGAAAAAGGCGGCTACCCACACTTCATGCTGAAGGAGATTTTTGAGCAGCCCCGCTCCATCTTAGATAGCATGCGCGGTCGTTTGGTGGCTGAGAACACACAGCTTACTATGTCCAGCATCAGAGAGTATGCAACGCGATTCAAAAATGCGGAACGTATCATCATTGTGGCTTGCGGTACCTCCTGGCACGCCGGCTTGGTAGCAGAGTACATGATTGAGGAGTTTGCCCGCATCCCGGTAGAAGTAGAGTATGCCTCTGAGTTCCGTTACCGGAACCCTATCATCCGCGAAGGCGATATTGTGGTAGCCATTTCACAGTCTGGCGAAACGGCAGATACGCTGGCCGCTTTAGAACTGGCAAAATCCAAAGGCGCACTCATCTTTGGGGTATGTAACGTAGTAGGTTCTTCTATTGCCCGCGCCACAGACGCAGGTGCCTATACTCACGCTGGCCCAGAAATTGGAGTAGCTAGTACAAAGGCTTTCACCGCTCAGGTGACTGTTCTTTCTCTCATTGCCATGATGATCGCCGAAATGAGAGGTACCTTGGAGCTGTCTACCTTACGTCAGCTCATGCTGGAGATGGAAACCATCCCTTCCAAAGTAGAGCAGGCGCTCCAGTTAGATAAAGAAATTCAGGCTATCTCTGAGATTTTCAAAGATGCTTCTAACTTCATCTACCTAGGCCGTGGCTATAACTTCCCGGTAGCCTTAGAAGGTGCCCTCAAGCTGAAGGAAATCTCCTACATCCACGCGGAAGGATACCCGGCGGCAGAAATGAAGCACGGCCCTATTGCCTTGATTGATGAGAACATGCCGGTAGTGGTGATTGCCACCAAGGATAGTTCCTATGAGAAAATCGTTTCTAACGTACAGGAAGTAAGAGCCCGCAAAGGAAGAGTAATCGCTATCGTGACGGAAGGAGATACAACAATCCCTCAAATGGCGGAATTTGTGATTGAAGTGCCAAGCACCCACGAAGCCTTGATGCCATTGATCTCTGTGATTCCGTTGCAGCTATTAAGCTACCACATTGCAGTAATGCGTGGCTGTAACGTTGACCAACCACGTAACTTGGCTAAATCTGTAACGGTAGAGTAATTACTCCAAGTTCTAATAAAACAAGAAAGGGAAGCATATTGCTTCCCTTTCTTGTTTTATTAGAACTTCCGTTTAGAGGCTCTTTTTAGAAAAAGAGCCTCTAAACGGAAGTTCTAATAAGCTGGCTGGTTCTGCTTCGCACTCAACGGCAGAAGTTATGATACGGTGTTGTTCCCATCTTCGTCCCCTAGGCGTACTGATTAGCCAAAGTCCGTTTAGGGGCTCTTTTCCCAAAAAGAGCCCCTAAACAGAATCTGACCATGGAAGCTATCTTGGATTACCCGTCTACTGATTCCCCTCGCAGATTATAAAAATTAATCTGCCTCTCATTAAACCTTATTAGCGTTTTCCTATCTATAGGAGACAAAGCAATATTCCCTAGAAGCACAAGTAACTCAATGGCTTAGGGCCTGCTGTTCGTCTTTTGCCCAAACCTAGTCACCACCTCACAGCCTATGAAAAAAGTAATTCAGCTTTCTTGTTTTGCGTTGCTCCTGCTGGCAGGAGGGTTGCTCTTTTCTTCGTTCGGTGTTAAAAATGCATTGGGTGCCAAAGGCCCCAGATTCCCCTACAAAAAAGCCGGGCTTACAGAAAGGCAGGCGGCCGCCCATTTACTCAGCCGGTTCACCTACGGGGCTAAGCCCGGGCAAATAGACGAAGTGGAAAAGATGGGCCTGGAAAACTGGTTCATGCAACAACTGACCGCCCAACTCCCCGACCAAGCGTTACAGCAACGGCTGGAAGGCTTGGCCGCTCTTAAAATGACCAATGAGCAGATAATACAGACTTTTCCGCAGGGAGGGCAACTGGTGCGCCTGGCGGTGAAAGATGGCGTGATTGAGCAAGCGAAGGTGAAAAATGGGTTTGCAGATAAATCTGCCAATGACGAATACCGCCAAAAGCTGGGCAACTACATGAAGCAAAAAGGGTATCGGCCGGAGCGGGAGTTGTACCAGGAGCTCATCAACCAGAAGATATTAAGGGCAACTTATTCGCCAAACCAGCTACAGGAGATTCTCACCAGCTTCTGGTTTAACCACTTCAATGTGTCCTTCACCAACAAGAACTGCTCTCCTTATATTCTCTCCTATGAGCGGGACGTGATAAGGCCTAACGCAGTGGGCTCATTTGAAAAGCTACTGTTGGCTACCGCCAAATCGCCGGCCATGCTGACTTATCTGGACAACTTCAAGAGTACTGTCTCCTCAGAAAGCCTTACTCCCTCTCAGAAGAAAGTGCAGCAGTACCAAATGCGGGCGCTAAAAGAACGACAAGCTCAAGACACTTCTATGCAAGGGATGCAGATGACAGAGAGGATGAAAGCGGCACAGAAAAAACAAGGCCTCAATGAGAATTACGCCCGCGAAATCATGGAACTGCACACCTTAGGCGTAGACGGCGGCTACACCCAGCAAGACGTAACCCAGGCGGCCCGCGTCCTCACCGGCTGGACCATCAACCCCGCTATTGGCCAAAGCAACGTGGAAGGGAACAAGAATGCGGCCTATACACCCAAACGCCTGGAGGCCATGGCTCAACAAGGGTACGTACTGGAAGGGGACTTCAGATTTGCGGCAAACAAGCATGACAAAGGCCAAAAGACAGTCTTGGGCAAAGAATTCCCGGCTAACGGTGGGTACGAGGAAGGGGTAGAACTCATTAAATTACTGGCTCACCACCCTTCCACCGCTAAGTTTATCTCTAAAAAACTGGCTGTACGGTTTGTGCATGACAATCCGCCACAGAGCCTCATAGACAAGATGGCCAAAACGTTTTCTGAAAAGAACGGCGACATTCAGCAAGTGTTACTCACTATGGTTTCCTCGCCGGAGTTTTGGAGCAAGGGCGCGTTACGCGAGAAAACAAAGTCGCCGTTTGAGTTAGCCATTAGTTCGGTGCGCAGCCTGAACGCTGAGGTCAAAGCTCCTTTCCAACTGCACAACTGGATCTCCAAAATGGGCGAACGCCTCTATTACTACCAGGCCCCCACCGGCTTCCCCGACAAAGCTGCTTACTGGATTAACACCGGCTCTTTGCTCAACCGCATGAACTTTGGGTTGGCGTTGGCGTCGCAGCGCATTCCGGGGGTGAGCATAGATTTGATGGCCCTGAACCAGCACCGGGAGCCGGAAAGCGCGGAAGCTGCTTTAGCCATCTACAGCCATTACCTCCTGCCCGAGCGAGACCTCACCGAGACCATCAAGCGCCTCACCCCTTCCCTCAAGGATCCTACGTTCAGCAGCAAGGTTGATGCCGCCGCCAATCAGAACAACCCCATGGCTCCCAGCGGTGCATCTTCAGAAGAAGACGAAGAAATGACAATGACCGCACCTCGGGAGAAAAGGAAAGGTGCCCGCAGAAATGGAGGCGCAGAGAATGCTGTCTCGGCCAACGCTTTGCAGATGAACAACGGCAGCAATACGATGTTGGCCCAAGTGGTAGGCATCATCATCGGGTCCCCCGAATTCCAGCGCCGGTAATGAACCCATTTTCCACCCCTAAAGACACAGATATGATCACCAGAAGAGGTTTTCTTAAATCAGGGGCGTTTGCCATGTTTGTGGCTGGGTTAGGCGGCGTGCCCAATTTCCTGGCGCAGGCGACCAGCAGCTATAAACTATCAAGACCATACAAGCGCAACAAAATACTGGTCTGCATCTTCCAGCGCGGTGCCATGGACGGACTCATGGCCGTTACCCCATTCACTGATCATTACCTGCAGAAAGCCCGCCCCAGTCTGTTCATGACCGCTGCCAAATCCGCGGCCAACCCGTTACTGGATTTAGACGGAAGGTTTGGTCTACATCCCGCCATGCGTTCATTTGAGCCCCTGTTCCAGGAAAAGCGGCTGGCTATTGTGCACGGTATGGGCTCCCCTAACCCTACCCGCTCCCATTTTGACGCCCAGGATTACATGGAAGCCGGGACCCCGTTCCATAAAGGCACACCCAGCGGCTGGTTAAACCGCGCCGTAGGTTTAATGGGCCATGAAGCGGCCACGCCGTTTCAGGCGGTGAGCCTCACCTCTTCCCTGCCCCGCTCCTTTTATGGAGACCACGCAGCCGTGGCCATCAGTAATTTGCAGGACTTCGGGGTTCAGCTCCGCGGCAATCAGAAAGCCTCCACATTGGCCTCCCGCAGCTTTGAAGACCTCTATGACCAAACCTCTTCCTCACTGCTCAGCCGTACCGGCAAAGAAAGCTTTGAGGCCGTGAAAATGCTGAAGCAGGTAGACACAAAGAAATACACGCCCGCCAATAACGCAGTATACCCTAATAGCCCATTGGGGAATTCATTGAAGCAGATTGCGCAATTGATCAAAATGGACGTGGGGCTGGAAATTGCCTTCGCAGAATCTAACGGCTGGGATACGCACTTCAACCAGGGGGCCGCCCAGGGTACTTTCGCGCGCAATGTGCAGGACCTGAGCCAAAGCATGACCGCTTTCTGGACCGATGTTGAGGCTTACCAGGACGAGGTAGACGTGATGACCATGACCGAGTTTGGCCGCACCGTGCACCAGAACGGCAGCAACGGCACAGACCACGGCCGTGGCTCCTGTATGTTCATCCTGGGCAATGACGTGAACGGAGGCCTGGTCCACGGTAACGTACCAGTACTAGCCCCCGAAAATCTGGAAGACGGCCGTGACCTTCCCGTCACCACTGACTTCAGGAACATTTTCAGTGAAGTGGCCGGCAAACATCTGCACATCAAAGATACGCAGGTGCTGTTCCCAGACTGGAAAGATGCTCCCATAGGCGTAATGCGCCACAGCTAAGGCCGTTTTATGTGGTTGCGTTTAGAGGCTCTTTTTGCAAAAACGGCCGCTAAACGCAACGCTTATTTCTTCTCCTCTACCAGTTCATAGAGCGTGGCCAGAAACACAAACGCTTTGTCCACTGCCCGCCTGGAGTCATCGCGCAGCAGGCTTACCTGCAACACTTCCTTGTTGAGCAAAGGCGTACCTTTGAGACCGGCCAGGTGAAAGTTAAGGGGAGTATACGCTTGGGCGAAGGCCGCTATATCTACGCCATTGGCGTTGAAGAAAACCGTTAACTTATCGGCTTTGCCCTGCGTCTGGTATTGGGCTAACCGCTCGGGCTGTTCATGCAAAAGCAAATCAATTACCAGATCTGCCTGCGGAAGCCAAATAGCCAGGTCTTTGGAATCCTGTACGTGCAGGTAAGCCCGATGGTGGAATTTAAGCCCGTACTCTTCTTCCTGCTCCGGGGTAGCCAAAAGCAATGTGTTCATAATTCTGTACCTTTAGGCTTGTAAAGATACAGATAACCTATCCGCTTATGGCAACCAACATCATAGAAAGTAAAGCAGCGCCGGCACCAATTGGGCCGTACAGCCAGGCCGTTTTAGCCGGTAACACCTTGTACATCTCGGGGCAAATTGCCTTAGACCAGGCCACGGGCCAGCTTGTGCAAGCAGATATTCAGACGGAGACGCACCAGGTCATGAAGAACCTGCAATACATTTTGCAGGAAGCAGGCATGGATTTCAGCCACGTGGTAAAGTGCAGCATCTTCGTGAAGGACCTGGGTAACTTTGCGGCCATCAATGAAACGTACGGCAGCTATTTCACCAGCAATCCACCGGCCCGCGAGACCGTGGAGGTAAGCCGCCTGCCCAAAGACGTGAACGTGGAAATTTCCTGCATCGCGGTGAAATTCTAACTCCCTTTTTTAGAGTGAATCCTTTTGCGTTTAGCGGCTGTTTTTCGAAAAACGGCCGCTAAACGCATTTTAGGCGAAGGCTTAAAAACGTCACGGCTTTGCCTCTTCCTCCTCGCCTTTGGCTTTGGCCTCATTAGGGCCAGGATCATCGTTGACGGGAGCGTGCCCTACTTCCTCCTCCCGGTTAATGACGCGCACGGCATAATCTGACGGATAAATATCGGCGCCATAGCGGCGGGCGTAGACTAAGGTGAACTGCGCCCCCAGGAAAACAATCTGCGAGGTGTAGAATACCCAGGTAAGCACCACAATCACAGAACCGGCGGCGCCGTAGATGCCCGCAAAATCACTGTTGCCCAGGTACAAGCCTATGAGGGTTTTGCCCAGCGTGAAAAGCAACGCCGTGACCAGCGCCCCCACCCACACATCGCTCCACCTGATCTTGGCATCGGGCAGGAACTTGTAGATGAGCGCGAACAGGAACGTCACCACGCCCGTGGAGACCACAAAATTGGCCAACTGCGTCAATTGTAGCATAGAAGGGTCTACTCGGTCGGCTAGAAAAGAGGTGACGGCCACCAGAATAGCGTGTACCACCAAACTCACCAGCAGCAGGAATACAATGGCCAGGATCATGGCAAAGGAAAGCAGCCGGTCCCACAGCAGTTTCAGATATTCATTGCGCGGCTTGGGCTTCACCCCCCAAATCTGATTCAGGGATTCCTGCAGGGAAACAAACACGCCCGTAGCCCCTATCAACAGCGTACCCACCCCCACCAGCGTGGCGAAGGTAAAATCTGCCGAATGGTTGATGTTCTCCACCATGGTCTGGATGTCTGCGGCGCCTTTACTCCCCAACAATTCCCGCAACTGCGTATAGACGCGCCCGCTTACGGCATCGCGGCCAAAGACGGCGCCCGCAATATTGATCATGATGATGAGGATGGGCGGCAACGCGAAGATGGTATAATACGCCAGCGCAGCCCCTTTCTGGAAAGAGTTCTCGTCCAGAAAATCAAACCACACTTCTTTCACAATGCACCAGGCCTCTTGTAACTTCTTCTTGAGCATGTACCAAATTTTACGCCTACATACGCAGAAGCGGCCACAGGTATACAAACATGTTGAGAAACAAATACTTTCGGCAGGCCAGCTACTGTCCCGGCAGCGGTACCTTCCAAAAAGAATACACTACCCAAGGGCAAGGTTTTAAGGGTAAAATTTCAAGAAAGGCTTGAAATACTGTACTTTTGCACCTCTATTGAAACACCTACACAACATGGAAAGAGAAGTACGAGTACGCTTTGCCCCTAGCCCCACCGGGGCACTGCACATTGGCGGGGTGCGCACGGCGTTGTATAACTATCTGTTCGCGAAGAAAATGGGCGGCAAGATGTTGCTGCGCATTGAAGATACTGACCAAACCCGCTTTGTGCCCGGCGCAGAGCAATACATCTTTGAAAGCCTGGAGTGGTGCGGCATTAAGCTGGACGAAAGCCCCATCCATGGCGGCCCCCATGCCCCTTACCGCCAGTCTGAGCGCAAGCCCATGTACATGGACTACGCCCTGCAACTGGTAGAAGCCGGCCACGCCTACTACGCTTTTGACACCGCCGAGGAACTGGACGCCATGCGGGAACGCCTGAAAGCCGCCAAAGTGGCTACCCCGCAATACAACGCCATTACCCGCGCCACCATGAAAAACTCCCTCACCCTACCAGAGGATGAGGTGAAACGCAGGCTGGAAAGCGGAGAGCCGTACGTAATCCGTCTTAAGGTGCCCCGCAAAGAGGAAGTAAGGCTTAAAGACATGATCAGAGGTTGGGTAATGGTGCATTCCTCTGCCCTGGATGATAAAGTTCTGATGAAGTCTGACGGCATGCCTACCTACCACCTGGCCAACATTGTGGATGACCACCTCATGGGCATCACGCACGTGATCAGGGGCGAGGAGTGGTTGCCAAGTGCTCCGTTGCACGTGCTCCTGTACCGCTATTTGGGCTGGGAAGACACCATGCCGGAGTTCGCGCACTTGCCTTTACTTTTAAAGCCAGACGGTAACGGAAAATTGAGCAAGCGCGACGGCGACAAACTAGGCTTCCCGGTGTTCCCATTGCGCTGGGTAGACCCGGTGTCTGGTGAGGTTTCCAGCGGTTACCGTGAGAGCGGCTATCTACCGGAGGCGTTCATCAACTTCCTGGCCTTCCTGGGCTGGAACCCGGGCACGCAGCAGGAACTGTTCACCATGGAAGAACTCATTGAGGCTTTCAGCATTGAGCGCATTGGCAAGTCAGGTACCCGTTTCGATATCCAGAAAGCCCGTTGGTACAATGAGCAGTACCTGCGCGCCAAGCCAGACACAGAATTAGCCCAGTATTTATTAGCCGCACTGCCCGAGCAAGACATTGCCTGTTCACCGGAGCGCGCCGAGAAAATTGTGGGTCTTATGAAAGAGCGCGTAACCTTCCCGCAGGATTTCTGGAAAGAGGCTTCCTATTTCTTTGTGGCTCCCACGCAGTACAATGAGCAGGTGGCCGCCAAAAAATGGTCTGCCGCCGCGGCCGGTGCCTTTGAGCAGTTCAGAAATGAGTTGGGTTCTTTAACAGAGTTCAACGCAGACACCGTGAAAGCCCTGCTTTTGCAGGTGCTGGAGCGCAACGGCCTCAAAATTGGTCAGGTGATGCAGGCTTTGCGCATTGCCCTTACCGGCGTAGAGGCTGGCCCAGACTTAATGGCCATTATTGAGATCATTGGCAGAGAGGAAACCGAGCAGCGCATTGACGCCGCGCTGAGCAAGCTGGCCCAGTACGCCGCTTAAGCTTAGCCAAAAATGCGTTTAGCGGCTCTTTTTCCTAAATAAGGCCTAAAACAGTTTACAATAGTTTAATACATCCGCCGTCTTAAATAAGCCACAGTTGCTTGTTAAAGACGGCGGTTTCTTTTTAATTCGTTTATCCTTCTTCCAGATTTCCCGTTTGTAATAAAAGGCAGACCGGGCGGCTGTGTGTTGCTGCGGTGTAAACTTTACTACTATGGCAAAGAAGAAAGCAGATAAAGACAAAAAAGAGAATAAGCCAGAGAAGAAGGCGAAAGTACATCCAGAGCTGGAAGGCTTTGAGATCAAGATCAACCCTTTAGGCGATATCACCTCCAACTTCAACATTGACCAGTTGAATTCCTTCCTGGACCGCAACGTCACCGACAAAAAGCTGGTGGGCGACCAAGGCAAGAAACGGGCCCAGGAGGAGGAAGAGGAATATCCCATTGAGGAAACCGTGGATGAAGAGGAGAACGAGGAGGATTTCTTCAAAAAAGGAGCATCTTTAGAGGACGAAGACGATGATTTCCCTGACAAAGGCGATGAGGCTTCTAAACCCACTCCCAAGAAAAAATAACCCTAAACCCCTATGACATCCCACGAAGTAGACTACCGTATTTACGGCTCAGACATCCAGGTATTGGAAGTAGAACTGGACCCGCAGGAAACCGTGATTGCCGAGGCCGGCGCCATGGTGTTCATGGAAGACGGCATCCAGTTTGAAACCAAGATGGGCGATGGATCCAACCCCAGTTCAGGCTTCTTCGGAAAGCTGATGCAGATGGGGAGCCGCGCCATTACCGGTGAATCGCTGTTCATGACGCACTTTACCCACCGCGGCTATGGCAAAGCCAAAGTAGGTTTCTCGGCTCCTTACCCCGGCACTATCGTTCCCATTAGCCTGGCGGAGTATCCTAACGGTTTAATTGTGCAGAAAGACGGGTTCCTGGCGGCGGCCTTGGGCACCAGAATCGCCATGCACTTCAACCAGCGGCTGGGGGCCGGGTTCTTCGGGGGCGAAGGCTTTATCATGCAACGTCTCACCGGCGATGGTCTGGCCTTCATCCACGCGGGTGGTACTGTCATTGAGCGCCACCTGCACAACGAGACCCTGCGCATAGACACCGGCTGCGTGGTAGCCTTTGAAAGCGGAATTGATTTTGATATTCAGCGGGCGGGCGGCTTGCGTTCCATGGTGTTCGGTGGCGAAGGTTTGTTCCTGGCCACCCTCAGAGGCACCGGCCGGGTCTGGATCCAGTCTATGCCCGTGAAGAAACTGATTCAGGCATTGATGCCATACGGCGGCAACTCCAACAAAGAGGGCGGTTTGCTGAGCAGCTTCTTAGAATAGCCGTTCCTCCAGCGCACCTTGCGTGCGGCAGCGCCTGATATACGTTTACAAAACACCGCCTTAAAAGGCGGTGTTTTGCGTTTAGGGGCTCTTTTTTGAAAAAGAGCCCCTAAACGCAAAAATGGAGCAATTAACCTATAGATTATTCACAGCCAGAATCTCCTCCAGATACTCCCGGTTGTTGGCCAGGCGCGGTACCTTGTGTTGTCCGCCCATTTTGCCTTTGTGCTGGAGCCAATTGAGGAAAGCGCCTGCGGGGGCTACCGTGATTAGGGGTGCCTGCAGGGCCAGGTCTTTCTGGCGCTTGGCGTCATAGTCTGAGTTCACAGTGCGCAGCGTCTGGTCTAATACCTGCGTAAACTGATCCAGGCTGGAAGGCTGCTGGGAGAATTCAATCACCCACTGGTGGCCGCCTTTGCTTTTGCCTTCAAAATAGACCGGTGCCGCGGTAAAGTTGGTGATGGTGGCGTTGGTAGCCTCACAGGCTTTGGTGATGGCAGTCTCGGCGTTTTCCACTACCACCTCTTCGCCAAAGGCGTTGATGAAGTGCTTGGTACGGCCAGATATTTTAATGCGGTACGGGTCCAGCGATGTGAACTTGATGGTGTCCCCTATCTTATAGCGCCACAGCCCGGCATTGGTGGAGATAAGCAGGGCATAGTTCTTGCCTAATTCCACTTGGTCTAGCGTGAGCACCTGCGGTTGCTCCTGGTCCATCTGGTCAACGGGAATGAACTCATAGAACACGCCGTAATCCAGCATCAGGAGCATCTCGTCCAGCAGGCTGGGCTCATCCTGTATCCCGAAGAAGCCTTCCGAGGCATTGTATACCTCCAGATACTTCATCTTATGGCTTGGAATCAGCTGGCGGAACAACTCCCGGTACGGCCCGAAGGCCACGGCACCGTGGGTGAACAGCTCCAGGTTAGGCCATACCTCCGTGATGTCTTTGGCGCCGGTCTCCTCCAGAATCCGGTTCAGGAGCACATAGGTCCAGGTGGGCACGCCCGAAAGACTGGTCACATTTTCTTTGACGGTGATCTCCACCATCTTCTCTATCTTCTCCTCCCACTTGTCCATGAGCGCTACTTTGAGCGGGGGAGTGCGCATGGCCTCGGCCCAAACGGGAAGGTTCTGCATGATCACGGCAGAGACATCGCCGCAGCGGGTATTGCTGTTGAAGTCATTAGGATGGTGGCTCCCGCCAATGGACAAGCCTTTGCCAGAGAACACCTTGGTGTCTGGGTAGTTGTTCACGAAGATAGACAGCATGTCTTTGCCACCTTTGTAATGGCAGTCTTCCAGCGCCTCCGGGGTAACGGGAATGAACTTGCTGCGGGCGTTGGTGGTACCAGAGGATTTGGCGAACCATTCCACCTTGCTGGGCCACAGCACATTCTGCTCGCCCCGCATCACCCGCTCAATGTACGGGTACAGGTCTTCATAGGCACTGACTGGTACCCGCTCCTGAAATTCCCGCACGGTTAACTTGTCTGAATAGCCGTATTTCTGTCCCCACTCTGTGCCTCTGGCAGTATGGATAAGATTGGTAAACAACTCGTTCTGCACATCATGCGGGTACTTCCGGAAGAGATCTATCTGATGGATTCTCTTCTTCATGACCCACGTTACCAGCGAATTGATTATCTCCACTCTATAGAATTGTTGATGGTTGGTTGTTGATTGCCTAAAAGTATGAGCTTGTACTGTTATATCGCTTTTTGGTTTCCGATGATAGCAGTTAACCTTCTAGAAACGGCCTTTCCTCCTCCCTTGTCCTCCTAAAAGGATCTTGTAGGCGAACAAGAGCGCCGTTAGCTATGGGAAAACCACCTTTCCTTTTATCAACCGCTTTTAGATCTGACCCACAAGGTTCTTTTAGGAGGACAAAAGAAAGTGTAGTCCTTAGAACACCTGGCAATCAGAATCAGACTTTCCGCTTCAGCTCAAAGTGCTTGCCCAGGTATACCCGGCGCACCTGTTCGTCGGCGGCCAGCTCTTCGGCGGTGCCGGCTTTCAGGATCTTTCCCTCAAAAAGCAGATAGGCGCGGTCCACGATGGAAAGGGTCTCGTTCACGTTGTGGTCTGTGATAAGGATCCCGATGTTCTTGGTTTTGAGCTTGGCCACTATGGTTTGGATCTCTTCCACGGCAATGGGGTCTACCCCGGCAAAAGGCTCATCCAGCAACACGAAGGAAGGGTCTACGGCCAGGGCGCGGGCAATCTCGGTGCGGCGGCGTTCCCCGCCTGAGAGTACCACACCTTTGTTTTTGCGCACGTGCGTGAGCGAGAACTCTTCCAGCAATTCCTCTACCTTCTCGCGGCGCGCCTGCTTGGATTTATCGGTCATCTCCAGCACAGACATGATGTTCTCTTCCACCGTGAGGTCGCGGAACACAGAGGCCTCCTGCGCCAGGTAACCCACTCCTTTCTTCGCGCGGCGGTACATGGGCAGGTCCGTGATGTCTTCCTGGTCCAGGAAAATACGGCCGGAGTTGGGTTTCACCAGCCCCACAATCATGTAGAACGAGGTGGTTTTACCGGCACCGTTAGGCCCCAGCAGCCCCACAATCTCCCCTTGGTTCACCTCCACACTCACATCGTTCACTACCGTGCGAGACTTATATTTTTTGAAAAGATTTTCGGAACGTAGAATCATCGCTTAAAATTAAGGAATTAACCTTATATCTTTTGCGTTAACGCCCAAGTGGGCCCGGTACGTGTACGCAATGAAGTTGGTTGCGCCAATTTTATCAGTTAGCGAACAAGTTTCTGTATTTATAGCATTTTATTTGCGAGGGCGCAAAATAACTCTTAACTTTTACTACATAGTTTTACACCAGTACTTCCCTCATGTTTTCCTTCTCAAGACTGGTAACGGGTCGCGCGGGAGTGGCCGTTGCCTTGTTTGTCTGCTTTCTAACCCTTGTGAGCGCCCGCACGTTCACCGGTGAGTACTTGCACGGCATTGACGTATCACGTTACCAGAAGGAAGTAGACTGGAGAAACGTCAAAGACTCCAACATCAACTTCGCCTTTATCAAAGCCACCGAAGGCGATTTCCTGAAAGACCCTTACTTTGACCGCAACTGGGAGCACAGCCGCCAGCACGGCATTAAGCGCGGCGCTTACCATTTCTTTCTGCCCTGGGTAGACGCTGACCAGCAGTTGGCCCATTTCAAAAGAAACGTTGTTTTACAGCCCGGCGATCTGGCCCCGGTGCTGGACATTGAAACCTTCGCGCAGGATGTTTCTGATGCCCAGATGCGGCAGAACATACGCCGGTGGCTGGAAGGCGCGGAGGCGCACTACGGCGTGAAGCCCATCATCTACACCTACCAAGGGTTCTATGACCGCAAGCTGAGAGGCCATTTTGCCGGTTACCGCTTCTGGATTGCCCGCTACAAAAACGAAGAGCCTTCTACCCATCCTTCAGACAAGATGGCGTTCTGGCAGTACTCAGAGAAAGGCATTGTAAACGGCATTGAGGCCCCGGTAGACGTGAACTGGTTCTACGGCGACTTAGCGGCCCTTAACACCTTGTGCGTTCCTAAACTGCCTGTTTCCTCTGCCGGAGCAATGGCCCAGAAAGAAGCGTTTTAAGCCTAATTCCGGAAAAAGAGCCGCTAAACGGAAAACCCTTCCCTGCTGCCCCCAAAGGCTAGTGCAGAAGTTTAGCCTTTGCCTTCCGTTTCGCGAGCAGCCAGCCTACAGCGAAACCCATCATGGCTCCTAGCCAATAAGGCCTTGCCGGGGACACCGGAACGTAGCGGGTTCTTTTGGCGGTGATTTCAAAAACTCCTTTGGGAATGGTGATGAGACCGGCCCCAGCCCCACTGCCCTGCCCCTGGCGATCCTGCACGCCTTCTTCGGCTTCTCGTTCGCCGCTCCCCTGTCCTCCGCCCAAACCTAACACCACCTGCGCCACCGGCACAATGGTTTTGCCCTGGGCATGAATGGGTTCGCCAAAGATATTTTGGATGGACGCGTTCTGGTTCAGGCTTCCGGCTATGTGGGCCACCACGTTTCTGTCTTCTTGAGCGTTGGAAGAAATCATCTTATACAAAGGCTGGTTTCCTGCCTCTGTACCGCATCTTGCCGCCAAATGTTACTTTCACCCTCAAACCCAGCCTTCAGTGATTGCCTATAGAGATAAGTAAAAGCTATTCTCCCCGCTGAGTACGCTGTTTTAGCCCTAATTTTAGAAAAAGAGCCGCTAAACGCACTGAAGGACGAAAGAAAGTTTCCGTTATTCCTGGAACCGGATGTCTTTGATCCGAAGCTGTAGGGTCACGTTGCCCCTGAAGACGTTCTCCTCTATGCAGTAGCACACATCAAACGGAATACCTTTCTGGATGCGGGGATAATATTCGGCCATGCCGAAAGCAATGGCGTCAAAGGAAATGTCGCCATCCTGGGTGAGGCGGAGCTTCAGGTGGGCGTCGCCTACCACGCGGGCAGAACCGGTGTCATAGACGCAGGTGCTCATGAACACGGGCGCCATGTTGCCCGGGCCCAGCGGCTCCATCTGCTTCAGGATATTGAAAAAATTAGGCCGTATCTGGTGGAACTCCAGGGGCATGTCTATCTCCACCATGGGTACCAACTGCTCTTCCAGAATGGTGCTGGCGACAATCTGCTCAAACTTCTCCCTGAAGGCGGGAACGTTCTCTACGGGCAGCGTAAGCCCGGCGGCGTACATATGGCCGCCAAACTGGTCCAGCAAATCTGAGCAAGCCAGTATAGCCTGGTGCACGTCAAACCCATGCACAGACCGCGCCGAGCCCGTGGCTTTGCCGTTAGACTCCGTGAGAATGATGGTAGGTCGGTAATATTTCTCTATGCAACGGGAGGCCACAATGCCCACCACGCCCTTATGCCAATTTTCCTTGAACAAGACCGTGGAGCGCGCATTCCGCAGGAAGTCATCCTCTTCAATCATCTGGAGGGCCTCTTTGGTGATGCTGGTGTCATGCCCCCGCCGCTCTGAGTTGGAGATATTGATGTTCTGGGCTACCTCAAAGGCTTCTTCTTTGGTCTTGGCCAGCAACATGGCTACAGAACGCTTGGCATCGCCCATGCGGCCGGCGGCGTTAATGCGCGGGGCAAACCCGAAGACGATCTGGGTAATATCCAGCTCGCTGCGCAAGTCTGCCAGTTCTTTCAGAGCCTCTAAGCCCGGGCGGAGCAGGTCTGCATTGTTCATGCGCTGTAGCCCGTGGTAGGCCAGCACGCGGTTTTCGCCGGTTATGGGCACAATGTCTGCGGCTATGCTCACCACTACCAGATCTAAGAGCTGGTACAGCGGCTCCAGATCATACCCTTGGTGCAAACTGAACGCCTGCATGAATTTAAAGCCTACGCCGCAGCCAGAGAGTTCTTTGTAGGGGTACGGGCAATCTGAACGCTTGGCATCCAGCACGGCTACGGCCTGGGGCAGTTGATCGTCGGGGAGGTGGTGGTCACAGATGATGAAGTCTATGTTGCGCTCATTGGCATACGCAATCTTGTCAATGGACTTTACGCCGCAGTCCAGGGAGATAATTAGGCTGAACCCATTTTCCTGGGCCCAATCTATGCCTTGGAACGAAATGCCATAGCCTTCCGCGTAGCGGTCTGGGATGTAGTACTCAATCCTGTCCTGGAAGTAGGGCTGCAGGAACCGGAAGACCAACGCCACGGAGGTGGTGCCGTCCACGTCATAATCGCCGTAAATGAGGATGCGCTCCTGGCGGTGCAGGGCATTTACCAGCCGGTCTACGGCTTTGTCCATGTCCTTGAGCAGGAACGGATCATGCAGGTCTTGCAGCGAGGGGCGGAAATACGCTTTGGCTTCCTCAAAGGTGCAAATCTCACGCTGACAGAGGATGGCGGCCAGGGTGCGGCTAATGTTCAGGCTGTCTGCTAAATTCTGTACTTTTGCGGCGTCCGGCGCTTCCTTTACTACCCATCGTTTCTGCATCGGTGTTGCTGCGGCTTAATCTGTGGTGTGAGGCCACAAATTTACGAAATCTGAGAGAGAACCAGGCACTCCTTAGGGCTGCTTGGTGTTTTTAACAAAGCGAATCCGTTTTATTTTAGTTTCTGTCCCGTGAAAAGATTAAAAGAAATTTACCACAAGTACAAAGATTACGGCTTGGTAGACATTCTCATGTACCTGTCTTTCTTCCTGTTCCTGGCTATCTTGTTCATCTTTTTCCGGGATTAGCATTTAGCGGCTCTTTTTCCTAAAACAGGCCCTAAACGCCCACGAGTGCCAGAACTTTGCTATCTTGAAGAAAAGAAACCAATGGGTATGGCTCCCGTCACCTTCCTTTCCTCCAGAAGTTGGTTAAGTAGTTTGACTATCTGGGGCACCTCGCTCCTGCTGCTGGGCTTACTGGCCACGGAAGTACAAAGTACCATGCCCCTACTGGGTAAAATCGCGCTGGCCTTGCTCTGCCTCCTCCTCTGCGGACTGCTCCTCTGGATTTGGTTTGGCACCTTCTATCGCATTACCTCCTCTACCCTTTCCTACAGAAGCGGCCCTATTCATGGGCAGATACCGGTGCAGCAGATTAAAGAGATCAGGCTGAATACCTATCTGTGGTCTGGGTTGCGTCCGGCGCTGGGGCCGAAGGGGCTGGTGGTTCTTTATAACAAGTGGGACGAAATCTACCTTTCACCGCTGGACCAGGAAACCTTCCTGAAGACGCTACTACAGCTTAATCCAGATATTATAATTTCTTAATATTCTACTGCCTTCCCCGTGCGGTGCGTTTAGCGCCTGTTTTTGGAAAAAGAGCCCCTAAACGCACCGCATGGTTTCCTTATACTTTGTCCCCTCTCAATTTGCGCAGGCGCTTGCGGGCTTCGGCCACAAATACGCTGCCGGGGTGCTTTACCAGTAGCTGGTTGTAGAGTTCCTGAGCTTTTTGGGGCTGGTTCAGGTTTTCTTCGTTGAGTCTGGCCAGCAGAAAAAGGGCATCGTCTGACAGGATATCGTACTTGGGGTTGTCAATGATGAGCTGTAGGTTTTGGGCGGCTTCGGCAAATTGCCCCATCTGTTGCTGCAACTCGGCTTTCTGGAAGTAGATTTCATCTGTGAGACTGTGGCCCGGGTACTTGGTCAGGAGTTTATCCAGAGCGCTGAGGGCCTCAGGGTATTTGTGCTGGAACACCAGGAAGTCAATGGCCGCATATTCTTTCAGGGCGGCCGCCGAGGTATCAAGCCCTGTGTTGTCTATAATGAGCAGGCTCAGGTCCAGGGCATCATTGGCGATCTCGCGGCTGGTGGCTAGCTTTAAAATGTCTAAATGGCTTTGCGCCAACTCAAAGTCGCCTTTGTAGTAGTTGAGCCGGGCGTTGCGGAGTTTGGCTTCATAGCCCAATGGCTGCTCTTTGTGCGTCTTCTCCACCTGGCTGTAGAGCAAAGTGCTTTCCCAAGGCTCGCCCCGGAGCAGGTACACATCGGCTAAGGCCAATTTCGCCTCCGCCACCACATTTTGGTTGGCCCGGGGCATGGCAATGACTTCCTGCAGGTTTTTAACGGCCGTTTCCGGGGCATCTAAATAGAAAGCCTGCAGTTCTCCCAGCTCTTTCAGGATTTCGGCGGTACGGTCAGTACGGCCCATCTCCTGCAACAGTGCTTCGTACTCTTGGGCGAGAAGTTTTATTTTTTCTCTGTCTAAGGGAAAGGTATTCTTCACCTGCTCTTCCCGGGCCTGGATGATGCGCTGCCTCGCGATGGGGTACAGGTCGCCGGTGCGGTACTGCTGCATTACGTAGGTGTATCCTTCTATAGCGGTGGCGTAGTCTTTGTTCCGTAGACTGATGTCTGCCATGGAGAGCACCCGTGCCCCGCCGCCTTGCGTACGGCGGTCCAGAGCCCGGGTCTGGAGCAAGGCCGGGCCGAAGTCTTTGCGCTGGAGCAAGGTCCAGATGAGGAGTTCCTGCACAGGGGTGGCATCGGGATCGGTCTGTACCTCAGTCATGAGGCGCTGTTCCAGCTGAACCAGAGACTCCTCATCCCGAAGCACGTTTTGCAGCAGATTTTGAGCATAGGTTAAGGGTACGGCATTGCCTTTTACCTGCCGCAGCACTTCATCTACCAATTGATCGGTTTTGCGTTGAAAGGCGTACAGTTGGAGCAACTGCGCTGCGAAGCTTTTCTCGCTGCCGCTCAACTGGCGGGCCCGCAGGTAACTTTGTTCGGCGTAGGGAAGCAAATCGGCCTGTTGAAAAGCACTGGCCACGCTGTACACGTTCTCTGGCGTGGTAGCCTGCACCACCTGTGCCCACTTCTTCTCGGCGGCGGCGGCATTGCCGGTGGCCTGCAGCACTTTTCCTTCATCAACGGCATAGGCCGGCACCGCTGGGTACTTCTTCTGGGCGCGCTTTACCAGTTTATCGGCTTCCTTGAAATTACGGAGCGCCAGCAGGGTTTTGAGGTAATCTGGGTAAACCAGCCCAAACTGAACATCCTGCTCCACCAGTTGGCTGTACAGCGCCTCGGCTTTGGCAAAATCATTCTGCCGCAGGTACTCTTTGGCCAAGGCCATCTGCTCAGCCACCCCCTGCGCTTTTGCCTGCGGCACCATTAGGCCCAGACACCCTATGGCCAGTAACCAGATCAACAATAACTTTCTCTTCATGCGTATCTCTTTGGCAGTGCCTTCTCCTTAACGTATTCTGCGCCTGTACAATATACTGTTTAGGGGCCGTTTTTCTAAAAATAGGCAAAAACCAGGCGGGCATAAATAACAAGAGCCGCGCTGGATGGCGCGGCTCTTGTTATTTGAAGAAGATTTGGCTTAGAAGAATCTAACGCGATTGTCTTCAATCTCTGCGTTTTTACGGATGGCTTCATACAAGGCGCTCTGTACACGTCCGGCGCGGGTTCCTTGCAGTTGCTGCTTCACAGAGGCGATGTCTGCCACTGGAGTGGCTGGCGTCACGTTGGTTAACTCTACCACAATCACGCCGCCTTCACCGTCTACCGGGGCCGTACGCTGACCTGGCTTCAACCCGAAGGCTCTACCAATGGCCACCGGCTCGTATCCAATTCCCTGTGCGTTGGCGGCACCCAAGGTAACGTCTGTAGCGGTACGCACAAGCGCATCTGGACCGTATTTAGCTGCAATTTCCTCTAATGTACCAGAAGCAGCACCTAACTTCTCTTTAATCTTTTTGGCTTTGAGCTCATTGCGTACAGCGGCGGTTAACTCTTCCCGCACGTCTTCCACTTTGGCAGTTCCTTTTTCACGTTTACCGGTTAATACCGCTACCACGTATTGGTCATCCATAGTGATTACCGGAGAGACATCGCCTTCTTTGGTGTCTTTGGAGAACGCCCAACGTACCAATTCACGCGCATTCTGCAGGTTGTTTACAGAGCGGTCGCTGGCGCTGAAGTTCTTGGCTTCTGCTTTCACCAGACCTTTCTCATTGGCTACCGCTTTGTTGAAATCCTCCAGGTTTGAGCTGTTAGCGGCAATACCGCTGGCACGCCCGAAAGCAAACTCACGGGAGTTGTCGCTTGGGGTTAAGGCGCGGGTTACTTGGGCAATCTGGTAGGTTCTGGTAGTTTTAGGTTCTGTGATCTTCACAATATGGTAACCGTAATCTGTTTCTACCAGGTTTGGCAGCAAACCTGCTCCAGAAGCACCAAATACTGCTTTCTCAAAAGATGGCACCATTCTGCCTTCGGTGAACCAACCTAAATCCCCACCTACAGAGGCAGTTCCGTCAGAGCCGTGCTGGGCAGCCAGTTGGGCGAAGTTCGCTCCCCCTTTGATCTGGTTCAAGATGCCCTGCGCTTTGGTTTTAGCCGCGGCTTTGGCCTCTGGGGTATCACTTTCTGGTTTGATCAGGATGTGGCTGGCACGTACAGAAGCCTGGCCACCGTCTTTCACATCCATTACTTTGTACAGGCTGAAGTTTCCGTTCTGAGCGAAAGGACCGTACAGTTTGCCTTTCTCCAGGGTTTGGTTTTTCAGTTCTGCCGGTACTTCATGGGCTGCCACGTAAGCTCCGTTGAAAGGAGTATCTGACTCTGCTTTTACAAACAGGGAATCATTCTCAGCAGTGGCAAAGCGCGCCGCCAGTTCTGCGGTTTCAGTGCTGTATTCTGCGCTATCTTCTTTAGAGGCAGCAACCGGCACAGACACATACGTAATGGAACGGCCTTCTTCTACCTCAAATTTCTTTTTGTTCTTGTTCAGGTATTCGCTCAGTTGGTCATCGGTTACCTTCACCGCTGAATCAGCAATGCTGAAATAAGGCACGAACAACGCTTTGATGGAAGCTCTGGTGTTTTGTTCCGTGTTGAAGCGTTTGGCTTCTTCTGTGGTTACATAGTTAGAGAACGTGAACAGGTTGTAATATTTGTTACGCAAACGGTCTGTAGCCAGATCTTGCTCATACTTACGCCAGGCCGCTTGTTGCTCTGGAGGCATGCTGCCCAGGTTGCGCAGGGTCTGTTTTACCTGTTCCACGTTGAACTGACCGGTCTGCGGGTCTGTGAACATCTGTCTCAGGGCAGGGTGCACGTTACGTCCCTGCACCATGTCTACCTGCTCTTCTTCAGAGATTCCCAAGCCCACTTTCTCAAACTCTCCTTCAAAAGCGTATTTGAAAACCAACTGGTTCCAGGTTTGCTCGCGCAGAGAAGCCATTTCAGCTTCAGAAGGCTGGCGTCCGTACTGGTTGGCGTAATTGTTTCTGGCTTCCTCAAACATGGCCTCAAACTCCTGCACAGAGATTTCATGCCCCGCAACTTCCCCTACCACCATTTTGTCTCCGAACAACCGGGAATTTGGTCCCAGCAAGTCTCCCAACACAATGAAAATGAGCAAGCCAATGGCTATTGCGCCAATGGCGAAGCCTGACTTCTCCCGAATCTTGTTAATTAATGCCATGTAAGTATTAGACGTATTTTAAGCGTTATGCAAAATAATCTGAATATGTGATAAAATCAAAATATAAGTGTCTATAGAGCAGGTTATTCTTCTGCGGGGGCAGATCTGACGGAAAGATGCACGGTGTTGATGCGGTGCTCATCCATGGAAAGGATTCTGATTTCAAAAGGCGGAACCACCACCACATCGCCGGCGGTGGGTATTTCTTCCAGTACAGACAAGATAAACCCGCCCAAAGTTTCATAGTCGCCCTCTGGTAGGCCTAGGTTGTATTTCTCATTGAGGTAGTCTATCTCCTGCCGGGCGCTGAACAGGTAAGATCCGGTTTGGGCCAAAGATTGCTCCAGCAGGTCTTCCTCATCATATTCATCGTTGATGTCGCCCAGGATTTCCTCCATCACGTCTTCCAGGGTCACCAAGCCGGAGGTACCGCCAAATTCATCTACCACCAGCACAATGCTGCGGTGTTCGGTAATGAATTTCACGAAGAGTTCCCGCGCCAGCATGTTCTCGGGCACGGCTTCCAGAGGTGTCAGGATCTGCTCCAAGGAAGTGGGGTTGTTGAAAAGGGAAAACTGGTGGCAGTAGCCTAAGATATGGTCCAGGGAGTCCTGGTAGATCAGAATTTTGGAGTGGCCAGTTTCAATAAACGCCTGCCGCAGCACCTCCACGCCTTCGTCCAGCTCAATGGCGTCTATCTCAATGCGGGGCACCATACATTCCCGCACCTTCACGTTTTTGAACTCCAACGCATTATGGAAGATCTTACTGTCTACTTCATTGGTAGGCGTCAGCAAGGTTTCCTCCGCTGTAGGGATTTTCAGCCCAAAGGGTTGAAAGGCTACGGCATTGCCTACTACCTCCGGGGCGTTTAGCGGCTCTTTTTCTGAAAACAGCCCTAAAACAGCGTGCACTACGGCAGTAATTGGGTACAGCAACACCACCATAATTGCCATTGGCCCCGCCACCACGTTAAACAGCCGGATGGGTGAGGCTACGTTGGCCCACATGCCTATGGTAAGCAGCAGAAGCCAGGAAGATACTACTGCCGCAAGACCAGCCAGCAAAACCGCTGCCCCAGGCACTACGTGCGACTGCAACTGCCCATAGAAGCTCCCATACAGACCAAGACCCAGCAACAGCAACGCTGCCCCCATTCCAATCTGAATGGTAAGCGCTAGAATACCTTCGCGGCGCAGCAGGAAACTACGTATGGATGGCTTCTGCTCCGCTGTTTCCAGTTGGATGTAAGGTTTCCCAACTTGCCGCAGGGCGACTTCTGCCATACTGAACAGGAGAAGCAGCAGCACTCCTACCCCAGCGGTCATGTAAGAGGAGACAAGGTCCATCAGAATCAAATCTATTGCTTTGGCTTTGCCTTATCCATACGGAAAAGCATCAGAAAGATAACGGATAACATGAAGATCCAATAGCTTCCTATCAAGCCCGCCACAATAGATTGATGTACTCCTATCACCAGACAGACCACTGCCAGGGCCATGTAGATGGTTTGTTTTAAGGTCATTGCTTTAGTACAAAAGAGCCGGAGAACTGTTTTAAAGTATAATCAGAGAAATCTTGTTTGGCAGTAAGCCCTACGCCGGTCACTACTTCCTCTTTGCTCGTGATCCGGACGAATTTGTCAGTGAAGATGCTCTGCTTTTGCCGCTCCCAGAAAAGCTCCTCGGTGTTTAACTGCTCCTCTTTCACCACATTTCTTACCACCACGTCATTGCGGGCAAAGTACTGATCTTTGGCTTTATCATACTTACCATATTTGGCGGTGATGATGGTAGTGGGCCTTTCCTCCTCGTAGAACGTGATGTACATGCCTTTGGGGTACAGGATGTCTCCGTTCTGTAACTGCTGCTCTACCGGAGCACTTAGCTTCAGCTTGGTTTTGGCAGAATCACTGTAAATAGTTACCTGGTTGTATGTCTCAGAGGTTGGCCCTTTGTACTCAATGGGTCTTACTACCTCATCTGCCTTCTGGCAGCTCCAGCTAAACATGGCCACCAAGGGCAAACAGGCCATTGCGGCTTTCATACGCGTGTATTCTTTGAGCAGAGCCAGCACTTGATTCACCATTCCTTTAAACGTTTCAGATACCAGACCCCAGAATCTAATGATTCAGGACCTGGTATCTGTCTATGTTCTTTAAGTACGTCTTCTTTTTAATCAAACCTGCGTTTAATAAACCAGCGGTTATTAAAGGTAATACCTACGTTTACCCTAAAGTATTGCTCTTTAAGACCCGTGTTCTTGGCCTCCAACTGTCCTACCGTGAAACTGGTGTTCAGGAGCGCCTGCGTGTAATCTGGTGGCCTCACCCCTCTTCCCAGAGGAAGGGAGAAACCCCAGGTGAACGCCATGTCTTTCAGATCATGAGCTGTAACGGCATTAGAACCAATTGTGCCCACTAACTCTGATTTTCCGTAGTAGCCACCCAGGCGGTAGCTTATCCGTTTAAAGTAAGAACTGACAGAACCCGCATCTGGTGTAAACTCAGTACCTAAACCAACTCTGTATCCATCGCCCAACTCCTGGCCGCCTTCGTTCTTGTTCAGGGAGAATCCTCTGAAGTCAGAACCTTTTATGTTGGTGAAGTCTGCGCCTATTGTCCAGTTTTTATTGTTGTCAAAAGACACACCCGCCTGCCACATCTGAGGCAAAGTAGTATGCCCATCCAAACTATCTATAACTAAGGCAGAGATTAGAGATTCATCCAAAAACCTGCGTTCCTGGGTGGTGACACGGTCTGCGCTAATGGCAGCCTTGCCTGTATAGGTAGCACCAAGGCCTATATTCGCTTTCGGGCTGAGTGATTTACGGTAGTGCAAGCCGCCTTTCAACATTACCCCAGTGTATTTGGTAGTAGTGTTGAATAAAGTTTTCTGCAGGGCGCTAGTTTCATCAGCGGGATCTACCAAAATATTTGACGACTGTCTCTCAATCGTCCCAAAAATATAGGACCCAGACACCCCCGCCGTTAAGCCGTTCGCAATTCTAATGCCGTGGGCAAAATAGACTTCGTTCAAGCCGCCGCTGCCTCTGTATTCTGTAAGAGCCGTTACTGGCACTTCATTCTCTGTACCGGGCACGGTAGAAGTAGCAACCGTCTCATAGTTCACCCGGCTGTATGGCTTAAGCCCTAAAGCAGTTGTCCAGCGGCGGGAAAGCGGAATAGACAGGGAAAGAGAACCCAAATTTGCCGTGCCGTCTACCTGAGACGTATTTCTATCAGAGAGCTTCTTCAGCTCAGAAGCCACAGTTGCCTCAAACGTTACCAAATTATTGTAATACAGCAGCGCCGGGTTCATGTCATTGATAAGAAAGGGACTAGCAGTTGCCACCCCTACCTGGCCCATACCGGCACTACGGACTGTACCGGTGCCATGCACCAGATCACCTACGCCGAAGCGGGAATATGGGGAGTTGGAAAGCTGCTGCGCCTGTACCTGCTGTGCTCCAATAACTAAACCAGAGATGACTAACAGTGCGCGGAAGGGCTTATACATTATACTCAAGTATTCGGTTTAACCCGATTAAAACCAATTCGGGAATGACAAAGATGCGTGCTTTTACTGTACTTTCAAAAAACGGGGCATCGCCGCCGCAGAATATGACCGTTACCGGTTTGTATTGACGTTCATAATGTTGAATAAGCGCTTCTGCCTCTGCCTGAACCCCAAACAGAACACCTGCTCTCATGGCGTCTGCCGTGGTTTTGGCGGGTAGAGATGGCAGCTCATATCCCTCCAGTAGCGGCAGTTTACCAGTAAAGGCATGCATGGCCTGGTACCGCATGTAAATACCAGGTGAAATACTCCCTCCCTGAAACGTGCCATTGGCCAGGAGCAAATCATAGGTAATACAGGTGCCGGCGTCTATAATGAGGCAATTCCGCTCCCGGAACAGGTAATGGGCTCCCACAGCCGCCGCCATACGGTCTACACCCAGCGTATGCGGGGTGCCGTAGTGGTTCTGCACCGGAACCGGCGTCTGGGCATTGTACATGATTCGTTGCCCAGAAACCGGAACATGCTGCACCAGCTCCCCCGACTCATTGCTGACAGAGGACATGATAGCGTTCTGCAAAGGCATACCCTCCAGTTTCTGCCCCAAAGAGGCAAAATCTGGGCAGATAAACTGCTGCACCAGCTGCCCGTCCTGGAAAAGACCGGCTTTGATGCGGGTATTGCCCCTGTCTATTGCCAGATTCAGCATTCTATGAACGAATGATTACATAAAGTATTTCAGACGCACTACTTCTTTTTCTGTTAAGAAGCGCCAGTTACCTCTTGGAAGGTCTTTCTTAGTGAGTCCGGCATACTGTACACGGTCCAGCGTAACTACTTCATAGCCCAGATGCTCAAAAATACGGCGCACAATGCGGTTACGGCCAATGTGGATCTCAATCCCCAGGAACTTGTTGCTTTCACCTAACAGCGCTACTTCATCTACATCGGCTTTGCCGTCTTCCAGCTCCAAGCCTTCCTGTATTTCTTTCACGTGGGCCTGCGTGATAGGCTTATCAAGTTCTACCTGATAGATTTTAGACACTTTGTTGGACGGGTGCGTCAGTTTCTGCGCCATTTCACCGTCATTGGTGAACAGCAACAAACCAGTGGTGTTTCTATCCAGACGCCCTACCGGAAACAGCCGCTCCTTTGAAGCGTTTTTCACCAGGTCCATCACCGTTTTACGGCCTTCTGGGTCATCTGTGGTGGTGAGGAAATCTTTTGGCTTGTTCAGAAGCACGTACACGGTTTTCTCCCGGTTCAGGGTTTTACGGCCGTACTGTACTGTATCTGTAGGCGCTACTTTGTAACCCATCTCCGTTACGACCTGTCCGTTTACTTTGATCTCACCGGCGGCAATTAACTCATCTGCCTCGCGGCGGGAGCAAATACCGGCATTGGCGATGTAACGGTTCAGGCGAAGGTCTTCATTGCCGTATTCTGGGTTCTTTCTCTTCTGGCGCTCTTCATAGCGTCTCAGGTTGTAAGAAGGAGCCTCCTGGATTTCTTCGTTTGAACGGCCAAACTGGCCTTCTTTGATGCCTCTGTCACTTCTCTCTGACCTATCTTGGCGGTCTGGTCTGCTGCCCCGGTCAAACTTACCGTCACGTTTCTGGAACGAAGAGGAGCGGTCATCGCGGCTGCGGTTTTCACGTGGAGCGCGGTCAAAACTTCTCTCACCTTCTCTGCGCGGTGCACGGTTATCGTCTGAGCGGTTAAACCCTCTGTCTTCCCGGCGGTCAGCGCCTTTGTCTCTCCTGTCCTCGCCGCCACGGTTGAACCCGCTGCGGTCATTACGGTCAGAGGAGAAACCTGGCTTGCGGAAGCCGCTCTCTCTTCTGTCTTCGCCAAAAGAAGGGCGTTTATTGTCCCGGCGCTCGCCGCCCCGGTTAGCCCCACGGTCATCGCGGTTCCCGAAAGAGCGGCGTTCCCCTCTTTCGTCGCCTCCGCGGGCCGGGCCTCTGCCTTCTCTTCTTTCAGAGGAATAGCTGTTGCGGCGGTCATCTCTGCCTTCAGATCTGTTGTAGCCACCTTCTCTGCCTTCGCGGTTGTTCTCTCCCCTGGGGCGGAAATCTGAGCGGTCATTGCCTCTGTCTGGCCTTTCAAAGCCACGGGCCGGACGGAAATCGCCGCCTTTGCGGTCGTTTTCTCTTCTGGGCGCACGTTCTCTGTTTTCGCGGTTGGTATTGATGTCACCCTCACGGTCATCACGGTACGGCCTGTCTGAACGCTCCCGGTTACCGTAGGGTCTGTCTGATGGGCTGGAATTTCTGTCTCGGTTGCGGAAGCCGCCTTCCCGTTTGCCGCCTTCCTGGCGGTCAAAGCGGGTGCCTCTGCCAAATACTTTCTTGCCTTCGTTCCCGGAGTTACCCCGTGAACGATTGTTGCCTTCTTGAGGCCTATCTTCGTTTCTTGCCATGTTCTTGTGAAAAATTGCAGTATCGCTACTGTATAAAAGGATGTGTGTTGAAGCTTATAGTCCGGCGGCTTCGCCGATGGTGTTCTCCTCCGTGGCCAAATCTCTGAGTTGCGGGAGGTCTTTGAGGTGGTTTATCCCAAAGTATTCCATGAATTTCTGGCTGGTGCCAAATAATACCGGGCGGCCAATGGTGTTGGCTTTGCCTTTGATTTCCAGCAGGCCTTTTTCCAGCAGGCGCTGGATGGCATAATCACAGCTCACGCCTCTGATCTGTTCTACCTGTGAACGCGTAATGGGCTGTTTATAGGCAATGATGGCCAGAGTCTCCAGAGAAGAGGCAGAGAGTTTCTTCTTGGACTTATGCTTAAGCAGAATGCTTACTGAGTCTTGGTAAGCAGGCTTGGTTAAAAACTGATACCCGCCTCCAATGGCGTAAATCTGAAAGGCGAAGGCATCGGTAGAGAATTGAGCATTGAGCTGCTCAATTCCCTCCAATACATCACTCACGCTCACCTCCGTGACCAGTGCTTCAGAAAGGCATTTCTGCAGTTCCTCAATAGACACCGGCGAAGTGGCGCAAAAGATGAGCGCCTGAAGATGGTTCAGTAACAGGTTCAAATTCTAATGGATTAACTTAGTCGTTGCGGCTCATTTTGGCCTCAATGGTGTGCTGCGTGTGCGGCACCGCCTTTAAACGCTCCTTAGGGATCAGTTTGCCTGTTTTGATGCACACGCCGTAGCTACCGTTCTTAATGCGGATGAGCGCGTTCTCTAACTGCTGGATAAACTTCAACTGACGGGAGGCCAACTGGTTTAAGCTTTCTTTCTCTGCGGTATCAGCGCCATCTTCCAACACTTTAGCGGTAGAAGCGGTATTGTCTGTACCGGCATCATTGCGGCGGCTCAGGGTTTCCTTAATAAAGGCTACTTCTTTGCGCGCGTTATTTAGTTTCTCAATGATAATTTCCTGGAATTCGTTCAACTCCTCTTGGGAATACCGCTGTTTTTCTTCACTCATGGCTTTTTTGTTCGTAACGGTTGGGGTATAGTTTGTTAGTATTCAAGTTCTGGCAGCCCGTGCCTTCTGTGTTTCCCTCACTTCCCACTACGGAGAATTTATTTCATCCCGTGGGTTTTGAAAGCACTGGCTACTTATTTTTTGCGCAAAAATACTTCTAATATTTCGGAAAAGTAAGCAGAGTATCAAAATGGTAGCTGAATTTTACCATTTCTTTAACCTGAGCGCGAGCAGGTGCACCTTCTTCGGCCGCTGCGGCTAAAGTTGGCACCATTTCTGAATAGCCGCTCCTGAACCTTATTTTCCGTTTCATGAAGTCACTACTCGCCTCTTTTCTGCTGTTCTTAGCCGCCCTGGCTGCGCCCCGTTTCTCCCAGGCGCAGCAAGTAACGGTAAAAGCCAACATCTTAAGTCCTATCGTGAAGACGGGCTCTTTCTTTGCCGAATATGCCATCACGCCCCAGGTGAGCGGCCAGATTGGCTACTTCCAGACGGGTATTAAGGTGAAAGACACCAGTTTTTCCGGGTTTGGCATTACGCCCGAGGTGAGGTATTTCTTTTCTGGAAACGCACCCACAGGGTTCTACGGGGCCGGTTACATGCGCTACCAGAATTTTGACCTTACCCGCGAAGACACCCAAGCCCAGGGCACCCTCACGTCCTTCGGTGGGGGCGCGTTGTTAGGTTTTCAGTTCCTGATGGGGCAGTTTATAGTGGTAGACCTCTTCGCCGGACCTGGTTTTAATGCTGCCACAGTAAAAGGAGGCGGCGGGGAAGATAATTTCAACCTGGGCACATTTGGCGGTTTCAGCCCCCGGGGCGGTCTGTCAGTGGGATTTGCTTTCTAAGCAGCCCCATTACAACGTTTGAGCAGATTTGCGTTTAGCGCCTGTTTTTGGAAAAACGGCCGCTAAACGCAATCTGTAAGTTTGATGCCTGTTTAGGCCGCAGAACCCCAACTTTGATCATCAACAAAAAAAGAGGAGCCTGGCTAGTATGGCCGGGCTCCTCTTTTTGGTAGAAACAGGATAACCTTACAGCACCCAGTTCAGCATCTGAATGGCCGTGGCCGCCGCTTCTACTCCTTTGTTGCCATGTTTTCCGCCGGCGCGGTCCCAGGCCTGCTGCTCGTCATTGGTGGTCACCAACCCGAAGATCACGGGCTTTTGGAACTTAAGTCCTACCTGCGTGAGCCCCTGCGCCACGGCGTGGCAGATGTAGTCATCGTGTTTGGTTTCCCCTTTGATCACAACGCCTAGGGCAATCACTGCGTCTATCTCATTGCTCTGCGCCAGATACTGGGCACCCAGGGTCAGTTCAAAGGAACCGGGCACGGTGTTGCGGTAGATGTTCTCAGGTTTGGCGCCGTGCTGCAGCAGTGTATCATAAGCTCCCTTGCAGAGCGTGTCTGTGATGGCTTTGTTCCATTCTGCCACTACCAGTCCGAACTTCTTTCCGGAGATATCCGGCAGGTTATCTGAGTTGTACTCACTAAGGTTTTTTAGGGCGCTTGCCATTCCTTTACAAGAATTAAGAGGATAAATGTTGAGGGTACTGCGGTTACTGTTTTAGGGCAGATTTAGGAAAAACGGCCGCTAAACGCTTCTACGCAAAGTTGCATAAAAAAACGGATCGGGTACCGAAAATCTCTTCCGGTACCCGATCCGTTTCTAAGTAGCTCTAGGTGACTTATTTTTTGGCTAAGCCTTCGGCACGGGCCTTGTATTTCTTGGCGTCGTTTACCTCTGGACTCAACGGATAGTCGTTGATGATGCGGTCATACACCTCTGCGGCTTCTGCATACTGGTTGGCAGCTTCATGGGCCACGGCGGCTTTCATGAGGTACTGCGGCGAGAAGAAATCATTGGCTTTGTGCTCAGCGGCTTTCTTGTACAGCGCAGCGGCCTCTTCTTTCTTACCCAGTTCCAGGTTGGCATCGCCTTGCAGGCTGTAGGCGCGGGCTTGCAGGAGCAGGTCATCAGACTTGAACTCCTCCAGGAAATTCAGCGCCTCCTGGTATTTACCTTGTTTCAAAGAAGCGATACCGGCGTAGAAGTTGGCCAGGTTACCGGCTTTGGTGCTGCCGTATTCCTCGGCCACAGCCTTAAAGCCTGAGTTCTGGCCATCGCCGTTGAGGGCTTTGTTCAAAGAGTCAGCTTCTAAATAATACTCGGCTTGGAACATGGCAGCCAACGCCTCCTGGTTTTTGTTCTGCTGGTTCTGGTAGTACAGGAAACCTCCCACTACGGCGGCGGCAATGGCCACAAACAGACCTATCAGCAGATTCTTATGGCGCACCACAAAATCCTCTGACTGCACAAGGCGTTCGGCCAGGGCATCTGGATTCTCCACTAGCTCGAATTCGCTCTCTCGCTTCATTGTGTTATTTGACATCAGAAAGTATAAAAAATAAGATTAGATGCTACTCTATAAAATGCGTTGCCTGCTGAACCCCAGTTTTTTACGCCTGGTTCCCGCATGCCCGCCTTTTTAGACCATCACGTACGGATAGTCTTTCTCTACATAGATATCGGTGTACAGTTCTTCAGGGGCTGGGTACGGAGAGTTCTCTGCGAACTCCACAGATTCCTGCACCTGGGCTTTGATCTTGTTGTCAATCTCCTCCAGTTCCTGCTCCGTGGCGAATTTGTTTTCCAGAATGGTGAAACGCACGCCCTCAATTGGGTCTTGGCTGCGGTAGTTCTCCAGCTCTTCTTTGGTGCGGTACTTGGCAGGGTCAGACATGGAGTGGCCTTTGTAACGGTACGTTCTGAACTCCAGGAACGTAGGTCCCTCGCCGGCGCGGGCACGCTCAGCGGCACGGGCCACGGCCTCATGCACGTCTTCGCAACGCATGGCGTTCACGGGCTCGGAAGGCATGTCATAGCTCAAGCCCAGCTTGTACAGTTCTGTTACATTGGAGGTACGCTGTACAGAAGTACCCATGGCGTAACCGTTGTTCTCCACCACAAAGATCACGGGCAGTTTCCAGAGCATGGCCATGTTGAAGGCCTCGTGCAGGGCACCCTGGCGCACGGCACCGTCTCCCATGTAGGCAATACACAGGTTACCGGTTTTGTTGTATTTCTCGGCAAACGCCAAGCCAGCGCCCAAAGGCACCTGGCCGCCCACAATACCGTGGCCGCCCACAAAGTTCACCTCTTTGTCAAAGATGTGCATGGAACCGCCTTTGCCTTTAGAGCAACCGGTGGCTTTGGCAAACAGTTCGGCCATAACGGCGTTAGGCGATGTTCCCAGCCCTAGCGGGTGGGCGTGGTCGCGGTACGCGGTGATCCACTTATCGTCTTTGGTGAGCGCGGTGATGGCACCGGCCGCACACGCTTCTTGCCCAATGTAAAGGTGGCAAAACCCTTTTATCTTTTGTTGACCATACAATTGGCCGGCTTTCTCTTCAAATTTGCGCATGAGCTGCATCATCTCATACCAACGCAGATAGGTCTCTTTTGAAAATGCAGGGGCACCGTTTACCTTTGCCTTCTTCGCTGCTTTCGTCTCCGCCATACTTTATGTCTGTTGTTCGTAAGGGTTAATTGCAAGAATACAGAACATCAAAATTACTTTTTCAAGCCTGAATCAGTTCTAGTTTTGTTCTGTAAGGTCTTATAACATGCGAAATTAAGTAAAAATCTGGAAACAAGTTCATGCTCCTCGAAAATCTACACGTCCTGCACTTCAAGAACTACGAGGAGGCCACGCTGCCCTTTTCTTCCCATATCAACTGTTTCATAGGCGATAACGGCAGCGGCAAAACCAATTTGCTGGACGCCATCCATTACCTTTCGCTCACCAAAAGCGCCTTCACCTCCAGTGATCTGCAGAACATCAAAGACGGCGAAGACTACTTTATAGTACGGGGCAGGTTTAAAACCGAAGAGAAAGTAAGCGCGGTACAGTGTTACCTGAAGGCGGGGCAGAAAAAAATCATCACCTTAAATAAAGCGCCCTATGAGCGGGTAAGTGAGCACGTGGGCAAGTTCCCGGTGGTCTTGATCTCGCCGTATGACACAGACCTGATCAGGGAGGGCAGCGAGGAGCGGCGCAAGTTCTTTGACAGCCTCATGGCGCAGCTGGACCACTCTTACCTGGATTTGCTCATTCACTACACTTACGTGCTCAAGCAGCGCAACTCGCTCCTGAAGCAGTTCTATGAGAAGAACTACGTAGACAAAGAGTACCTCCAGGTCTTAGACGAGCAGCTCATGCCGCTGGGCACCGAACTGAGCATCAGGCGGGCGGCGTTTCTAGAGACTTTTGAGCCGGTGTTCCAGCGCCACTACCGCCACCTCTCAGATTCTTCTGAGGTGGTAACGCTTGACTACCAGAGCCCGCTCATCAGGCAGAACTATGCTTATCTGCTGGACCAAAGCCAGCGCAAAGACCTGCTTTTGCAGCGCACCACCGTGGGGCCGCACAAAGACGATTTCGTGTTTCTCATGGACGGGAAAAGCGTGAAGAACTTTGGGTCACAGGGGCAGCAGAAAAGTTATGTGATTGCCCTTAAGCTGGCGCAGTTTGAGGTGCTAGCCCAGCAGAACGGCCAGAAACCGCTCCTGCTCCTGGACGATATCTTTGACCGCCTGGACCAGAAGCGCATTGAGCAGCTCATGCAACTGGTGGCCAACAACACCTTCGGGCAGATTTTCCTTACCGACACCCACCTGGACCGCACAGACCGGATTCTTCGGCCGCTTTCCAACAACATCCGTAGATTCAGGATAGCCCAAGGCACCGCCGTGACCATTGAGGATGAGGAGGACGTATAACTTCTACTTTGAATGGTGGCAGTAACCAGAAATTGCGTTTAGCGGCTCTTTTTCGGAAATTATGCCCAAAACAACGTGCATAACTGAGGGAAGTCTGGGGGATAACTGAGTGCGTAAATTCATCTGCCCCCGGGCGCACTTTCTCGTATACAAATAGAGTAATTTAGCGCCGTAGCACCACCTAAAATAGCCCACTATGTCCCTGCGTCCGCTTAACCCCAGAAGTCCGTTCATGCGCAAAGCCGATACTATCTCTCTCAAAGACAGTATTGAAGCCATGCTCAAAGCCTACAAGCTGAACGGTAAACTGAGCGAGGTGCAGTTGGTGAGTTCCTGGGAGAAAATCATGGGCCGGGCCATTTCCCTCAAAACGCAGGAAGTATTTGTGCGCAACCGCAAACTGTTCGTGCGCCTCACCTCGGCCCCGCTCAAGCACGAGCTCAACATGGCCAAGACCAAAGTAATCGCCCTCATCAACAATGACATGGGCGAGCAAGTGATTGATGACGTGGTGTTTCTGTAATGCCTTAAACAGCCGCCGCTATGAAATACTTCCTTCTGTTAGGGTTTGTCGTATTTGCCAGGTTTAGTAGCGGCCAATCTGTTTCGCCTGCCTTAGATACGGTATTGCTGAAGAAAATTGTGGATACTTCCATTCGTTTCTCCAGTAGTAGCTTTCCAGAAGCACCCGGGTTTGCCTTGTTGCTTATCTCAAAGGAAAACGGTGTCTATCAACTGGAGTCCCTGCATGCCACCAACCCTGGCTATGATCTTTCACAACAGCAGTTGCTTCTACAGAAACTTAGAAAACAACCCGCGGGCGCGCTGCCTGAAACGTTCTCAGCAGTAGTTTCATTTGAGTTCGATCTGGCAGGGAAAACGTCTTCTCCGCCCCTTGCAGAAAAACAGGCAGTACAAAAGAAAATAGCCGAACTAAAAAAGAAACGCCAACTTGTGCTGAACCAGGGAAAGATGACGCTGTCTTTCATCACCTGTCATCAAATCAGAACAAGGTAACCAGAAGCACCTTCCTAGCTGTATATTTCCTGTTTTTGCCTTACTTTTAGAAAAACAGGCGCTAAACAGACATGCAGCAACCCATTCCAGAACCGGATTTCTACCGGCCCGTCTCCCACTCCCGCACCACCCTCACCGAACTCATGATCCCCAGTTACGCCAACTTCGGGGGGAAGATCCACGGGGGCATTCTGCTTTCGCTCATGGACAAGGTGGCCTATACCTGCGCCGCCAAGCACGCCGGCAATTACTGTGTGACGGTAACCGTAGACGGGGTGCATTTCCTGCAACCGGTAGAGGTGGGAGAACTGGTGAGCCTCATGGCCTCAGTGAACTACGTGGGCCGCACCTCGCTGGTGATTGGCATCAAAGTCATTGCCGAGAACGTGAAATCAGGCTACGTGAAGCACACCAACACCTCTTACTTTACCATGGTGGCCAAGGCCGAAGACAACAAACCCACTAAAGTACCCGGCCTGCTGCTGGAAACCCCCGAAGACGTGCGGCGGTTTATGGAAGCCATCCAGCGCAAAGAAATAAAAACCCGTTCTGAGCAGGAGCTCACCAAGATGAAAACCAACCTGGAGCTGCGCCAGAACATTTCGGCGCTGCTGGGGCAGCGGTGTTCCCTGGGGTTTGAGCTGTAGTGCGTTTAGCGGCTCTTTTTGGGAAAACGGCCCCTAAACGCAAACCGGCCGCTTACAGCAACGGCGACAGCAGGCGCGCCAGTTTCTCAAAGAACTGTTTCAGGCGGGGCCGGTTGCGCCAAACCTCCAGGTCAATTTTATCGGCGTGCCGAAGGTCCTGGTAGAAAATCTCCCTTAGCTGCTGCGAAAGTGCGGTGTCATAGACCACGGCGTTCACCTCAAAGTTAAGCTCAAAGCTGCGGTTGTCCATGTTGGCGGTGCCCACCATGCTCACAGAACCGTCTATGACCAGGGTTTTGGAATGGATGAAGCCTTTCTGGTACAGGTAAATCTCCACGCCGGCGTTGAGCATGTCATCATAATAGGACCAGGCGGCCGCGTTCACCAGCCCAGAGTCTGAGATGCCCGGCACCAGCAGTTTCACTTTCACGCCGCCCATGGCCGCCACCGTGAGCGCCTGCAGAATACTCTCGCCGGGAATAAAATAGGGCGTGGTGATGAGCACTTCCTCCTGCGCCAGATAGATGGCCTGCAACAGCGAGAACAGAATGGTGGGTCTGGGCGAATCTGGTCCGCTGGCGGCTATCTGCACCAGTGAGTTGGCATCTGGCTTGGGCCTGTTGATGAAATAGCCTTCGTGCGGGTGCAGCTGCTGGCCCGAGGAGAAATTCCAGTCGCAGAAGAACAGGTACTGGAGGTAATAAATGCCGGGGCCGTCAATGCGCAGGTGCGTGTCGCGCCAGTAGAGGCCTTTGGGGTTCTGCGGATCGTTTATGTAGCGGTCGGCTACGTTAATGCCGCCCACAAAAGCCGTTTGGGCATCTACCAGAATAATCTTGCGGTGATTGCGGTAATTGAGCCGGTTGGCCAGCAGCAGGAAATGCACCTTGTGGAAGGGATACGCCTCCACGCCCGCCGCCCGCAGTTCTGCCGTGTACTTCCGCCTGATGGCCCGGCTGCCGTAATCGTCATAAATGAACCGCACCTTTACCCCTTCACGGGCTTTCTGGATGAGGATGTCTTTGATCTGGTTGCCTATGTGGTCATTGTCAATGATGTAATACTCTATATGGATGTGGTGCCGGGCCTGCTGGAGCACCTCCAGCACCTCGGGGAATTTTTCCTCGCCGTTCAGGAGCAGTTTTACCTGGTTGCCGCCGGTGAGCGGGCTCAGGCCATCGTTGAGCAACAGTTTCACCAGTTCGCGGTAACTCTGCACGGTGGCATTGCTGGCGGCCAGGGTTTCTTCGGTGTGGGCATGCACCCGCCGCTCCAGCCGCTGCAGAAAAATTTCATCGTCTACCAGCTTTTTAGAGTAAATGCGGCGCTTCTTGTAGTTTACCCCGAAGGAGAAGTAGATAATAATTCCGGCCACGGGCACAAAAATGGCCAGCAGTAGGTAGGCCAGCGTTTTGGAGGTGGAGCCGGTATCATAGATAATGCGCAGGCACACCAGCGCCAGCACCGGGAAGTACACCAGGTTCCAGATGAGCAGCCAGTCTATGCTTGTGAGCAGTTGGGTCACGCGTTATGTCTTCGGGTTAATGGAACAGTTGTCATCAAGAACTTCTCGGCTTGCCCTAGGGCAGGAACAGAGCAGATTCTGTTGGTTGATTATGGCATTGCTGAATGTGCTTTCTCTGGCGGCGGCCCAAAAATGGCGATTTTCATGCGTTGCAGCGATTCTCTGTTCCAGCCTTTGGCTCTTCCGCGCTGCATTACCAGCCTGTTGTCTACCCCGGCGGGGCTCAGGAAATAATGGAACGTGAAACGGGATTTAGGGTCTTGCCAGCCCTGCATCTGCCCGTAGCGCAGCACATTGAACACCAAAGTATCATTCCAGCGCTCTACGGTGTAGTAGCCATGGGCGAAGCGCTTCAGCTCCTGTACTTCTCCGGGGTCTATGGCAAACCGGAGAAGTTCTTCCTGCTTGGGAAAGAAGGTAAACTCCGTGGGCACCGCTTTCTCGGTAAACACAGACCTGTGCCCTATCTGGTAGCCATTTTCGGTAGCCACCACTGCGTACCAGAGCCAGTTATTGAAGGGCGTAGGCGTCACGAAGTAATCTGAATACGGGATTTGCTGCTTGGCCAGAGAGGCTTCTATCTGCTGACTTATCTGCTGCTTGTTCAGAAACGCGTACCCTAGGTACACAACCGCGGGTACTAAACCGGCCAGGGCCCAATAGGTGCGTTTGGGGTTTGAGTTTCTGAGCAGCAGCAAGGCTATAAGGCCCAGGCACGGCCACAGGGTGAAAAGCGGATCTGCCACGTAGAGCAGGTGAAAGGAGAAACGCTCCTGGCTGAAAGGCTCCAGCAGCCCGGTACCGTAGGCATTGCAGGTATCCAGCAGGTCATGCACCAGCAGCTGCACCAGAAAGAAGCCGAAAAACTGATTCCAAGGCACCTGCCGGTCCCGATATTTCCTTCGGGCTAATAAGGATAGCAGCACGGCTAGCCCCAGGGCGAACAAGAACGAATGCGTGCCACCCCGGTGCACCAGCAGGTTCTGGTCCGGCGATAGCCACAGAGCGGCTACTACGTCAATATCTGGCAGGTTCTGCGCAAGGGCTCCCCAGAACAAAGCCCGCTTCCCTATTTTCCTGGAAAGCATGACTTCACCCAGGCAAGCGCCAAGTGCGGCGTGGGTCAATGAATCCATGAATTATGTGTCTGGAGTTTCTATACGCTCCTGAACAGAACAGCGTTTTGAGCCAAATTTAGGAAAAACGGGCTCTAAACGCTGCCTTACCAAAATCAGCCGCTACGGCGGGAGCTTTACTGCTCTTTGGTGAACGTGAACTTGCCGCCGCCCTGCTTCAGGGTAAATTGATCATAGGCTGCCCCGGCAGCCGACTTGTTGAACTCCATCACGATGCCGGCAGGCTCAAACACAAACTCGCTTTCGCTGCGGGCCTCCAGGTCTATGGTGCCCTGCCCGGTTGCCTGTGCCACCAGTTTCTCCCCTTCTTTCCTGACCACTATCTTAAGCGGGAACTGCTGCGAAGAGAAAGTACCTTCATACTTAGCCAAATCCAGCTTCAGGTTCTTAGGGGCAGCGTACGTGGGTACTTTATACGGGAAGTTAAACGCTATGCTCAGGATACCTACCAGCACGTCGTTGGCATTGGTGTTCACTCCGTTGAAGGTAGAGACCATGGTTACTTTCTGAGTAGGATAATAGCTCATCATGGCAGAAAACCCGTCAATCACGCCCCCGTGCCCGTACCCGGTGTATGGCCCCAAAGGCAGCGGAGTAAGAGCCATGCCGTAATTGTCTTTCATGCTGGTCATCTTGGCCAGAGAAGCCTCAGAAACCAATTTATGCTGAAACAGTGCCTGTATGAACCTGGCTAGGTCCTGGGTAGTAGACACCACCGCACCGGCTCCGTGCGGAATGCTCATATCCGTCTCCGGGACTTCGGTCCATTGGTCGTTTATAAACCGAAACGAAGAGGCCTCCTGTTGGGCACTGTTGATTTTACCGCCGTAATATGTGTTTCTGAGGCCTAATTTATCCACAATGTTTTTCTTAAGCACCTCAGCGTAAGACTGTTTTGTTACCTTTTCCACAATATAGCCCAGCAGTACATAATTGGTGTTGCTGTACTCATACTTGGTGCCCGGAGCAAAACTACTTTTCTGCGCTAACATGATCTCCAGCATTTGGGCCTGCGTTTTGGGTTGGTTCAAGTAGAGGCTGTATGCTGGGTCTGTGGTAAAGCTTTTCAATCCGCTGCGTTGGGTAAGCAGATGCTCTACAGTAATGGAAGAGGCGTTCTCAAACTGCGGGAAGAACTTAGCCAGCGGTGTTTCTAACGTCAGTTTCTTCTGTTCCACCAGTTGCATAACCATGACCGCTGTAAAGGTTTTGGAGATAGAACCTACCCGAAATTTAGTACTTGTGGTTGCCTTTGTTTTCTGACCATCTTTGATGGATTGATACCCGATGGCCCGGTTGTAGACCAGCTGATCCCCCTGGTAGAGCGCCACCGCGCCCATCACTTTGTTCTTCTCTTCCAATACCGTGAAGAGGCTATCCATCTTAAGTTTGTTGAATGACTGTTGCGCCTGACTTACCAGCGGCAGGGCCAACAGCAGCCCAAACATTATTGAATAAGTTTTCATGATAGGAGATTTAAGATAAGATTGGAGAATGGGCGGGGAATTGGTACACGTCTTGCTGGAAGGCGCCAAAGAAGTACTTCTGGAAGAAGCCTAGGAAATCAAATAAAACAAGGCGGTCCTGTTTAAGGGCTACTTTTCAAAAAAGAGCCCCTAAACAGGACCGCCTCCCTTGCTGTTTTTACTGTGGATTAATTCTGATCCGCTATTGGGTTATCCACAAACAGCAACGTGGATAATTAGACTGTGAAGTAGCTTTCCAGCTGTTGGAGCGTGGTTTCATTGGTTTGCATATCTTCCACCACCTGGCCTTTTTCCAGCAGCACAATGCGGTCACAGACTTCAATCACGTGGCTCAGGTCATGGCTGGAGATAAGCATGGTCATGCCCTGGCGCTTAAGGTCTTTGAGCAGGTTCTTGAGCCTGATCTGGGAACTTGGGTCCAGGTTGGCGAAGGGCTCGTCCAGAATCAACAGCTCGGGATCAGACATAGCGGCGGCGGCCACGCCCACTTTTTTCTGGTTCCCCTTGGAGAAGTCTCTGATGTACTTGCGCTGCTCCAGAATCTCACCGTTGAAGAAATCCCGGAAGCGGTCCAGGAACGCCTGCACATCGCCGGGCGTGAGGCCGTTCAGTTTGCCAATGAAGTTGAAGTATTCTTCGGGGGTGAGGAAATCGATCAGGAAGCCTTCATCCAGGTGCGAGCCGGTGTACTGTTTCCAGTCCTCGGTGGAACGCACATCTTCGCCTTTGCTGAACACCTGCCCTTTGGAGGGACGGATCAGGTCCAGAATCATCCGGAAGAAGGTGGTCTTACCCGCCCCGTTGTTGCCTACCAGGCCAATGGTTTCGCCTTTCTGAACCGTGAGCGCCGGAATATTGACTACCGTTACGCCGTTGTAGATTTTTTGGAGGTCGCGTACTTCTATCATATCGTTTAGAGGCTATTTTTCTGAAATCAAGGTAAAACTAAGCTTGCCGGAAACCGGCGGCAATGGCATATTTCTGCTCCTGGAACCGCTTCACCACCAGACCCAGCAACTGCCGGTGGAAGATGAAGCCCAACAGCCCCAGCACGCCCACGGCGGCCACTCCCCAGTAAGGTTTGTCCATCAGCCCGAAGGGCACATACACCAGAATGGGCAGCACCAGGGCAGGCAGCATCAGGATGAACTGCGAAGCGCCCACGCCCTGCCAGTTAAACGAGGAGCCTTTGCTCAGATCAATGCGCTTCTTGTTGTAGGTACTCATGTACAGCACCACAAAGGTGTTTATGCCAATGTTGTACAGGAAGCAGGCCGTATTGATGAGCATGATCTTGCCGCCAATCTCGGGCATGAGGCCGTAGAGCAAGGTAATGAGGTAAGCAGCGGTACAGGCGGGCACAAACATCCAGAACTTGCCCAGGAAGAAGGTGTACGGACTCAGGCGCTTGGTGAGCAGGGCATCAAAATGGGCGCTCTGCCAGCCCGGCACAAACTGCCCGTAGCTCAGCATCACAAACCCCGACATGAAAATGCCTGGGAAAATAAGCATGGCATAACCGTCTGTATAAACTTTGTTGGTATAGAACAGAAAGCCGTAGGCCAGAAAGAACACGCCCATGGTCATGGTAGATTTGGGCCGCTTGTGGCGGGCAATGAGTTTCAGTTCCAGGCTGATGAGGGTACCCAACTCCCCGAAACGCTGTAGGAAGCCAATCTCAGTGGTGTCGCCTACTTTGGATTGCTTTCTGATGCGCATTTCCTCCGGATAAGTGTGCGCCTTGAGGTAAGCATAGTTGACCACGTACGCGCCTGCAAAAAGCACCAGAGGCAGCAGAAGCCACACTGGGTTACTTCCCAGACCGCTGAAGAACCCCGCCGAAACCGTTCCCAAACCAATGTACCCCAGATAATCGGCGGCACCCAGGCCTACCACGGCAAAGAGAAACCCGAAGGTGACCAGTGGTTTCTCCACCAGCAGCCGTTTGAAGTAGAGCGTCAGGAAGTTGTTGAACAGCGTGAGCAGGAATAGTCCCAGTACCCAGGCCCAGGTGCCAACGGTGCCGTACAGTTCCGGCAGCATTCTCACCGCAAACGGGATGAACAGCAACAGAGACAAGAAGTTGAACATGCTGGTGATAGACTTCCAGAGCACAAAATGGATGAGTTTGCCTTTGCCCACCGGCAGGTGCAGGTACGGCTGTATGCCCATGACCGGCAGTTCCTGAATGAAGAAGCGTAGGGCAAGATCAAAAAGGAAGTAGTACAGCAAGGCCCGGTTCACCACCTCAATGGTATTGGCGCCCGGCTTCACGGCCTGCACCAATTCATCCATGAAAAACCCGATGAGCACCACGTACATCAGCAGGATGAGCATGAAGAAGCCCAAGACGGCATTGATGGCTACATTTTTTTGCCACACGCTAGACCGCGTAGCCTCTTTCCATTGGTGTGAAAGCAGAAGTCTTATCATACTGGTAGGGGTAAATGAAAAGCTGTTTTACCTGTTAGTCTCCCCAACCCCTTAAATATTACAGCTTTGCCATATATTTTTCTCTTCTGTTCGTCTAAGGGTTTCCTTTCTCAGCCCAGAGAAGTAGCGCTGCGGCTTCCGTTTAGCGCCTGTTTTTCCAAAAAGAGCCCCTAAACAGACCTGCTACTTTCTGAACCGATAGGCATTAAACAATGAAGAGGCAGATTGGCGTGAGCAGGCATGGGGTATTACAAATTCCCCTCTCAGGGTGCTTTCAGCTTATAAATCAGAAAGAACAGGAAGGAACTGATTGAGAAACGAAGGGAGTCTAAAGAACTTCAGATGAACCGAATTTGGTAGAAAGAATGAACCAGCGGCAAAGAAAGTGAATCTGTAAAGGTAAAGCTGCTTAGGATTGGCAACCAAAACGAAGGGGGGTCGGATTTGTAATTACCTGCTTCCACCTACAACTGCTTCTACTACCCGCACCGTTTCCAGTCTTCCCATCGAGCGCCTCGCTTGTGGCCACAGATAGGCAGTTACTAAGTACTAACTTCAGCTACATGGCCGCAAGGGCAGTGCGAGAGGGGAAGACGGGGCCCCGCGGCCGTGAGCGCTTGCCGCCAAAGATGAAACATCACAGCCCATAAACCCATAGACAAACGCCACCGCGCAGGCATCAGCCAGCTAAAGAACTATCTTACACAAATCAAGCCGCTACCTCCACACTCTCCAACTCCTGATAAGCACCGCGTAAGGCTTTCAGGTGATCCCCGAACATTTTCCGGATGTACCATTTCAGGAAGAAGTAGCCCAACACCGCCCCAAACACAAAGCCAATGATGAGCCGCAGGTACAGCTGCTCCCAAGGTAAATGCGTAGCATTGATGCCTTTGACCAATTTAAGGTACACCAGTTGCCCTGCCATTAAACCAATAGGCGCCAGCAGCATGTTGGTCCAAAAATAGAGCCTGATGAGGCCCTGGAGCATGTCTGTGAGGTTGCGCAAGGTGGCTCTGAGATTGGCGGTGGTCACGTTCAGGCGCTTGATGTAAGACAGCTTGGCCCAGAAATAGCCCAGGAAGGGCAGGCATACCATCACCACCACCACGCACAGCGCCTGGAACGCCGGGTCTTCCTTCACCAGAAAAATCGTCACCCCAAACAGCAGAACGGTTAACCCCTGCACGCCCAGCTCAAAGTAGATGTTCTGCTTGAGCTTGGTTACGGCATTCTCCGTGCGCACCTTGAGCAGGTCTGCTATCTGGTTCTCCGTGACCTGGTTTGCCGCCGCCGCTTGCGCCGCGTACACTTTCCAGGCATCTTTCAGGCTATCTAAGTTCATCATACACGGGGGTTAAGAGCTTCTCCAATTTCGCTTTGATGCGATTCAACTTCACGCCTACGTTAGACTTGGTGATCCCGATGATCTCGGCCATCTCCTCATAGGTTCTATCTTCCAGGTACAGCATCACAATGGCTTTCTCTACCTGAGAAAGCTGGTCAATGGCGGCATAGAGGTACTTGATCTTCAATTCATATTCTGCGGAAGTATCCGGCGAGGCCGGAATCTGCAGATCTAAGTCAGAGAGGGAACCGTGGTACGGACGGCGACTTTCTTTCCGGAAACTGGAGACGGCTGTGTTCAGCGCCACGCGGTACATCCAGGTACTTACCTTAGACTCGTGCTTAAACGCAGGATAGGACCGCCAGAGTTGCAGCACTATCTCCTGGAAGAGATCTTTCCGCTCCTCGAGGTCCCGGCAGTACATGCTGCATACCTTATGGATCAGGGCCTGATCCTGGGCAATGAGCTTCACAAATTCTGCGCGTAAAACCGGATTCTCCACCGTGGTACGTAAAGGTTTAGCCATTAGTAGCCGAAAGCCCGGGTAAATTACACTACACCTTTCAAAAGACACACATTTTTAGTTCTGAGTCTTGAGTTCAGTTTTGGCTTAGTTTGGGAAAAAGAGCTCCTAAAGGGAAGCCTTGGGTTCTGAGTCTGCATCTATAGCAGAAACTGGCGCGAGACTAAAGTCTCGTGACAAAGGATGAAGCGAGTCTCCAGACTCGCCGGGAACCACCGGCCGGAACACGGGAGTCCGGAGACTCCACTCATCCATCGGCACGAGTCTGGAGACTCGCGCTATGCCATCATTAGTTTCAAACTGGAACTGCTCTTACTACCCGCACCTATTCCAGTCTTTCCCTAGAGCGCCTCGCTTGTGGCCAAGTAAGAAAGAAGCTAAGAGCCAACTACACTGGCCTGGCCGCAAGGGCAGTGCGAGAGGGGAAGACGGGGCCCCGCGGCCGTGAGCGCTTACCAGAAGAAACGCAGCAACACAGTCTATAAACCCATAGACAAACGCCACAGCCAAGGCATCAGCCTAATCCATCAGCCAAAGGCAAACCACCCAACGCAAAAATTCCGTTTAGGGGCCGTTTTCCCAAAAACAGCCCCTAAACGGAATCCTATCCATTTACAATAGTTACGCCGGCATCACGGGAAGATACCCAATGACTGGTAGCTCACGCCAATTTTCTCAATGGCGGTATAGAAACCGGCCGTACGCAGGTCGGTGATGGCTTTGATCTGGTGTGTGACCTCGCGCATTTCATTGTAGGCCGTGATCATGGTGTCTTCCAAACCGGAATATACCAGATCGCGTTCATCGGCCCCGTGAATGATCAGGAGTTTCTCCTCAGCGCTGAGGCTCTTGCCGGTGGTTTTCTCAATGGTACTCACCAAACGTTTGAGGCTGGCTTCCTCGGCGCGTTTCCCCATCCGCCCGAAGCGGACGTTAGACAGGTTCTTGAGCCACTCAAAGTAAGAAACGGTAACCCCGCCGGCATTGAGGTAAAGGTCGGGCAAAATCACTACTCCGCGGGCATGCAGAATGCGCTCGGCTTCCTGCGTAATGGGGCCGTTGGCGCCTTCGGCGATGATTTTGGCTCTGATGCGCTCGGCGTTGCCATTGTGAATCTGGTTTTCCAGGGCGGCCGGCAGCAACACGTCACAGTCGTACTCCAACATTTCCACCGAGTTCTGGATGAACGCCCCGCCGTTGTAGCCTTCAAAAGAGCCGTTCTCTTTGCGGTACTGGAAGATGCTCTCAATATCCAGACCGTCTGGGTTGAAGATACCGCCCTCGCGTTCGGCCACGCCGGTAATGATGGCACCGTCCTGTTGCAGGAACTTGGCGGCGTGGTAGCCTACGTTTCCTATCCCCTGCACAATGATGCGTTTGCCCGAGATGCCGCTGTTCAGGTTGAGCGGTTTCAATACCGCCGGGTCTTGCAGTGCTTCACGGATACCAAAGTAAATACCCAGACCGGTGGCCTCGTTTCGGCCCCTGATTCCGCCTTGGCCTACCGGTTTACCCGTTACGCAGCCCAACGCGTTGGTTTCCCCAAATTTGAACGTGTGGTACGTATCGGCGATCCAGGCCATTTCACGGCTGCTGGTTCCGTAGTCGGGCGCGGGCACGTCTACGGCCGGGCCAATGAGGTTTTTCTTGATCAGCTCGGTGGCGAAACGGCGGGTCACTCTCTCCAAGGTCTCCACCGAAGAGGTTCTGGGGTTGATTTTCACGCCGCCTTTGGCCCCGCCGAACGGCACATCCACCACGGCGCACTTAAAGGTCATGAGGCTGGCCAGGGCCACTACCTCGTCTTCGTCTACGTGGGTGCTGAACCGGATACCGCCTTTGGTGGGCAGTTTGTGCTGGCTGTGCTGCGCCCTGATTCCCTCAATCACGTGGATTTGGCCGTCTATCTCAACCGGAAAATTTACTTTGTAGACACTGTTGCAGACTTTGATCTGCGCTAGAATACCAGGATGGAGTTTAGAATGTTGGGCAGCCTGGTCATAGTAGTAATGGACACTGTCCAGAAATTCTCTGCCGGGTGATACGGGTTGGCTCATAGTTTCTGCAATTGGTGGAATAATGTAAGACGTACGGAAACCGGGGCGCGTTGTTTAGGGCTGGGTCATGTTCCACGGAGAACGTTTCCTGGGTAGCCCTCCCGGTTTGGGTGCGTTTCCGCAAAAGTAGCCTTTAAACAGATACCTTCGGCTTGCCTTCTTTCCATTGGTTTCTGCGGATAAATGCAGAAATTACCTACCCATTACACCAACACAAACCAATACTTTCTATGTCTTCTTCCGTTTTCTCGTTCGCCCGCGCGGGTGCCGCTGCGCTGGGCTTGCTTTTTTTACCTAGCCTTACCCAGGCGCAAGCCATCATCAAGACAGACCCCGTCATCAAAACCATGACCGAGCAAGTGTCTGCGCAGGAACTGGAGCGGCTGGTGCGCGGTCTGGTTAGCTTTGAGACCCGCCACTCGCTCAGCACCGTCAAAGACAAGAAGAAAGGCATTGGCGCCGCCCGCAACTGGGCGCAGGCCGAAATGGAGAAAGCCGCCGCCACCTCCGGCGGACGTATGACCGTGACCCAGGACCGCTACACCGTGAAAGCCGACGGCCGCCGCATTCCCCAGGACGTGGAGATGGCCAACGTGATGGCTACCCTCAAAGGCACCGACCCCAATGATGACCGCGTGTTCATTGTGAGCGGCCACATAGACAGCCGAAACACAGACGTGATGGATGCCAAAGGCAAAGCCCCCGGAGCCAATGATGACGGTTCCGGCACCGCCGCCGTGATTGAACTGGCGCGGGTCATGGCCAGGCAGCAATTTCCAGCCACCATCATTTTCGTGTGCGTGCAGGGCGAAGAACAGGGCCTTTACGGCGCCAAACACTTAGCCGAACGTGCCAAGCAGGAGAACTGGAACCTGGTGGCCATGCTCAACAATGACATGATTGGCAACTCTTTCTCAGACGAGACCAACCTCAAAGACAACACCCGCGTGCGGATTTTCTCTGAAGGCGTACCGGCGGTGGAAACCCCCGAGATGGCGGCCCTGCGCAAAAGCACCGGCGGTGAAAACGACAGCCGCAGCCGTCAATTGGCCCGCTATATGAAAGAAATGACCAGCCGCTACGTGCCGCAACTGGAAGTGGTCCTGAATTACCGCACAGACCGTTTCCTGCGCGGCGGCGACCACACCCCGTTCAGCCAGGCGGGTTTCACGGCTATACGCGTCTGTGAGATGAACGAGAACTACCAGTACCAGCACCAGAACGTGCGCACCGAGAACGGCATCAACTACGGCGATTTCCCGGAGCACGTGGACTTTGAGTACGTGCGCAAGAACACCGCCATGAACCTAGCTACCCTGGCCAACCTGGCGCTGGCTCCTTACTCACCAGAGGAAGTGGGCGTAGTCACCAGCAACCTCACCAACAAGACGGAACTGCGCTGGAAAGCCCCTGCCAAAGGCGAAAGACCGGCAGGCTACTACATTCTCATGCGCGAGACTTCCTCGCCCATGTGGGAAAAGAAAATTTACGTAGAAGGCACCACCACTACCCTGCCCTACTCCAAAGACAATTACTTCTTCGCGGTACAGGCCGTTGACGCCGAGGGCCACGAGAGTCTGCCGGTAGTGCCAAGGCCTTTGCGTTAAGAAGCGTTTAGCGGCTCTTTTTCCAGAATTAAGCCTAAACCAGCCCGGCAGTGCGTTCTGCTGGGCTGGTTTGTTTTTTTTAATGCAGTCCTTTTCTTAGCGCACCTGAAATCATTCCAGGTTTAACTCTTTTGCTGTTCCTCCAGTACTAGTGAGCATGCTGTCTACCGCTACTGCCCCCGTTTCTAAGATGTCTCTCCTGTCGTGGCTCCGCCAGCCGGTAGACAACGCGCCGTTGGTGGTGTTCCGGTGGTGTTTCGGGTTGCTGCTGTTTCTGGAGACGGGCGGGGCTATTTTGACGGGTTGGGTGAAGAAGAACCTCATAGAACCTACGGTACATTTTCCCTTCATCGGGTTTGAGTGGCTCAAACCGCTGTCCGGCAACGGCATGTACTTCTACTACGGGACAATGGCGCTGCTGGGCCTGCTGGTGATGGTGGGCTTCTACTACAGAGCCAGTCTTACGCTATTTACCTTGCTTTGGTGGGGAGCCTACCTTATGCAGAAAGCGGCTTACAACAACCACTACTACCTCTTGCTGGTGCTGTGTTTTCTCATGCTGCTGGTACCGGCCCACACCTATGCTTCTATAGACGCCAAACGCAACCCACCGCTAAAATCCCTTTCCTGCCCCCGTTGGTGTCTGCTGGTGTTTGTGGTGCAGATGACCATTGTGTATACCTATGCCGCCATTGCCAAAATAAACGAAGACTGGTTGGCGGGTACTCCGGTTTCTATCTGGTTCTCCAACAAAAGCCATTATTGGCTCATCGGGGGACTGTTGCAGCAGGACTGGTTTCAGAAGCTGGTGGTGTACGGCGGTATTTTCTTTGATTTGCTCATTGCCCCCTTGCTATTATGGCGGCGAACTCGGATTTGGGCCTTTTTCCTGGCGGTGTTCTTCCACGGGTTCAACTCGGCGGTGTTCCACATTGGCATTTTCCCGTATCTGGCGCTGGCGCTGTGCCTGTTCTTTTTTCCGCCGGAGCAGATTAGAAAGATTTTCCTGCGCCGCAAACCCATGCTGCCTGTTTCTGCACCTGCGTTAGCGCCTGCCCCTCCTGCCTTCAAAGAGAAAGCGGTGCTTCTGTTGCTGGCCCTCCATCTGGTGGTGCAGCTTGTTTTGCCCATGCGGCAGTGGTGGTTCCCGGGCAATACCAACTGGACCGAGGAAGGCCACCGCATGTCCTGGCACATGATGCTCAGGAGCAAGTCTGGGTATGCCACCTTTAAGGTGGAGGCAGACGGTAACGCATTTTGGGAGCACCCTGAAACCCACCTTACGCCCAAACAGTCCCGCTCCGTAGCCACCCGCCCCGATCTGATTTGGCAATACTGCCAGTTCCTGGCGCAGAAGTACCAGCAGAAAGGCTATAAACAAGTGAAAGTATTCGCGTATACCCACGTAAGCCTCAATAACCGTCCGGCGCAGGCCTTGGTAGACTCTACGGTTAATCTGGCGGCAGTGCCCTGGCTCACGCACCAACCTTCGCCGTGGGTGGTGCCGTTACAGGAAAACTAACCTTTTCCCGCGGGCTGAAGAGAAGTGCGTTTAGGGGCTCTTTTTGGAAAAAGAGCCCCTAAACGCACTTCTGGTATTCACGTGAAAAAGCGGCTTTTCTCTCTTCCCTCCTCCAGCTCTAACCTTTTACCGCAGAAATAGTAAGTGCACCTAAGCGGCTTTGCCCATGGCTTTTAGTGTAATGGCGTTCCTTTTCTCCTTGCCTCTGGAAAGCTCCCCGTTTCTGGTTAGAGGAGAATCTGTAGTCACGCAGAAGCTTTTACCTCAACTCAATTTCTAGCGAATTCATATGTCTACACAGTTACCCCGCCTATGGGTACTTTTGTTCTTTTCTCTGGTTCTCTCCTGGCAGGCCCGTGCCCAGAAGGTGGGGCTTGTTTTAAGCGGCGGCGGCGCCAAGGGACTGGCCCATGTGGGGGTACTCAAGGTGCTGGAGAAAAACCAGATCCCCATCGACTACATTGTGGGCACCAGCATGGGCTCTGTGATAGGAGCGCTGTACGCCGCCGGCTACTCGCCGCAGGATATTGAGGACCTGGTGCTTTCGCCTAAGTTCCAGTACTGGGTGTCTGGGAGGCCACTGGAGGAAAACGCCTTCAACTACTTCAGCCTGGACCCATCCCCGGCCGCGCTCCGGCTGCCCCTCACGCTGCAGAAAAACATAAAGGTACAGACCTCCCGCGGGCTGGTGAGCGACGTGAACTTGAACTATGCCCTGGCCTCTACCCTGGCTGCCGGCGCGGCCATCTCCAAATATGACTTTAACCGGCTCTTTGTGCCTTACCGCAGCCTCACCGCCGAGATTTTCACCCGCCAGCAGATTGTGCAGCGCAGCGGGTCTCTGGCAGATGCCGTCCGCAATTCCATGGCCGTTCCCCTGGCGTTCAGGCCCATTCGGCAAGCCGATGGAAGGTATCTCTTTGACGGAGGCTTGTTCAATAACTTCCCTACAGATGTGATGCGCGCTGAGTTTAAGCCCGATGTGGTCATTGGCGTGAATGTGGGCGATGTCTCCTTCAAGAAGTACCCCCATGAGAAAGACGATGAACTCCTGAGCTCTTCCCTGGTTTTTCTGGGCTTTGACGTAGCCGATACCTTGGCCGTGGGGCCCAACGGAATCCTGATCCAGCCCGATCTGGAAGGCTTCGGCACCACCGCCTTTGACCGCGTGCGCGAACTCATTGAACTGGGCGTGAAATCTGCCGAGGAAAGACTGCCCCTCATGAAGGAGCGCATTAAACGCCAGGTAGACACGGTGAGCCTACAAGAACGGAGAAGAGCCTTCCAAGACAAAGCACCGCCCGTTCGCTTTACCAATGTAAAAATTCAGGGGCTCAAAGAAAACCAGCACAACTACGTCCGGAACTTCTTCAGGAAAGAAGGCAATAATTACACCATCAGTGACATTGAGGAAGGCTATTACCGGCTGGCGGCCAATGATTTCTTCAAAGGAATCTATCCCAGAATCAGGTTTGACAGCCTCTCTGGCGGCTATGAGCTCAACATTGACGCCAGACAGAGCAACAATGCCACCGCCGAGGTGGGCGCCGTGTTCAGTACCCGCCCCGTAGACAATCTGTACCTGGGGCTGGAGTACCGGTACCTGAACAAGCTGCTGTACACCGTGGGGATCAACGCCAACGTGGGTCGGTTCTATACCGCCGGTCAGTTCGGGTTTAGGGTGAACGTACCGGCCAAGCTGCCTTTCTACATAGAACCCTCTGTCATGTACAGTTCGCTCAATTACCAAGACGCCAACGATTTCCTGAACCGCGATGCCACCAGTACCCAGCTAAGGCAACGTGATTTCAAAGTGGGGTTGCAAACCGGCTTCAGCCATAACTTCAGGAGCCGCGTGGTGCTGGACGGGGCCTGGTTCTCCAACGAAGACCAGTACGCCAACATCAATGACGTGTCTTCCTCTGACAAACTAGACGAAACCGACTTCAGTGGATTAACCTTGGCCCTGCGTTTTGAACGAAACTCCCTTAACCGGAAAATGTATTCCACCAGAGGGCACCGGGCGGTACTGGGCGTACGTGGCGTGACCGGCGAAGAGTTATACAGACCCGGCACCACCTCCCTCCAACCCCAATCCAGAACGAAAGAGCACCAATGGTTGCAGTTTTCGGCCACCTATGAGGGCTACTACCCTTTCAACCAGGATAAGAGTAGCTGGGGCTATTTTGTGGAAGGGATGGTAAGCACCCAGGGCCTGTTTTCCAACTACCGGTCATCGCTCACCACCGCCCCGGTGTTTGCGCCCCTGCCAGATTCCCGCACCCTTTTCCTGGACAAGTACCGCGCCACCCGCTACGGAGCCGTGGGCTTGCGCTACTCTCAAAACCTGCTCACCAAATTTGAGTGGCGCACCGAAGCCTTTGTACACGTAATGCACCGGCCGTTTGAGGAAGGTCCGCTCCAGGAGGCCATACGGGCAAGTGGCTTTGAACGCCCCCGGCTTACGGCCAGTACCGGCATTGTAATGCAGTTGCCCATTGGTCCGGCGGCCCTGCACTTCATCCACTATGACAATGACCAGAACCGCTGGAGCGTGTTCGGGCATGTGGGGTTCCTGCTGTTCAGGGCTCGGTCTTTGCAGTAATGGTTTTGCAGGGAGCTTTTGCGTTTAGGGGCTCTTTTTTGGTAAAAGAGCCCCTAAACGCAGATTGAATTTAGAAAGTAACTTCTGCTAAGAGCATGCTAAACCTTCAGCAAAAACGAAGACCTCCCCGGCACGCATTGGTGCCAGGGAGGTCTTCGTTCTGCATTGCCTTTTGGGCATCCTTTACCAGTAGCGTAAGGTAATCTTCACCGCGGGGATTTCATGTTTCTCTACAAACAACAACCTGAAGATGCGGTGAAGATACCTTACGCGTATCACTGGTAACGGCACTATGTAATAGTTTGCTTCTGGTGGGCTGATTTTGGCCTCATTCTGGAAAAAGAGCCGCTAAACGCTTTTTGGGGCTAACCGCGCTTCCTCACAGAGCCGCTGCCGCTCACCCGGCTGTCTACGTTGGGCGAACCATGGTAAGTCACCCGGCCGCTGCCGCTGATGCTGGATTTTAAAGAGGAGGTAGCGTTGATCTCACAGGAGCCAGAACCGCTGATGCTCACTTTGGCGTCTGAGGTTTTAAACTCATACCCCTTCATGGAGCCGGAGCCGCTCACCGAGATGACGCTTTGTTTTCCTTCGCCGCTCAACAGAATGCTGCCGGAGCCCGCGATACGGCTGGTGACTTCCTCCACCGTGGCATTCAACTGTATGGCACCAGAGCCGCTCACGGCCAAGTCTAAAGAAGAAGCCTGGAAGGTTCCCTCGCCCTTGATTTTACCGGATCCACTCACGCTCAGGCCGTCTACCGTTGGCACGGTGATGTAGATGGTGAGCCTGTCTTTGTCTGAGGTAAACCAATTATTTTCCTTGTACTCGTCTTTTCTTATTAATGATGAGGCGGCCACTTTCAACTTTGAGATCCAGTTGGCTCATTTGCTCCTTATTGCCCTCTATGCGCAGGCTTTGGGTGTTTCCCTGCCTCAGGATGACATTGGCCGGATAAGCCAACCCGATTTTTCTGAAGGGAGCCACATTGCGGGTCTCTTCATCTTCGGTTTGAGGGGCACCGGCTTTGAAGGAAGAAAGCGTTGCGAAGAGGGCCAGCACAGCCAGCAAAGGGAGGATAGACAGTTTTTTCATGGCAGTTGGGTTAGGTTTCGTTCTAAAGATGGCAAGTAACTACCAAGGGTTGCTTCTACCCTGAAAATATTTTTTTGATTATCAGGAACATTCCCCATCTGCCCCGCAACCCTGCCACACTATGTATGCTGTTTAGCGCCTCTTTTTCCAAAAACGGCCCCTAAACAGCATGCACCTAAACACGTGAGGCTGCCTTGAGAAAGGCAGCCTCACGTGTACATTCACTGATGCGTATACTATAGTTGGGAAGTGACCGCTGGCTGAAAAGCTCCATTCAGGCGGTGCCACACACCGTTGGCATAAAGCTGGTCAGTTTCTTTCAGGCGTACTCCACTCACAATGACAGCACCTTTCTTACGGCAGATGCGCAGGTTGTTTCCGCTCAGCGCCTTTAGATCATGGCCGTCGCGCAGGTCTTCGGCGGTTAAGTGGCCTTTCACTATGTGCTGTTCCAGAAAAGCCCTGAGCTGTTCTGGTGTGTCTGCGGCGTGCTGTTGCAACACTTGCATAGACGGGGCAAACAAGGTATGTTCTTCGTTGCTGGAAAGAACCGGCATGAGGCCCGCCTTGGTAATGAGGTCTAGCAACAACTGGTCTTTTTGGGCAATGCCTTCGCCCAGGCTCATGCGGGCTACTTCGGTGGTAGCGGCTACTTCGGCCATAAAGGTCTGCGCCTCGGTCTTGGTGGCCTGTAGGCCCAGCCAGAGCACTAAAGCCAGAAATATCTTCGGATAATCAAACAATCGCTTCATCTCTCTCCCCTTTAAATCTCCTGTAATACAATAGTATACGCAGATTTAAAGAAAATAGATGTAGCGTCCCCTCTACAATAAATACAAATCAGGAGCCAATAATAGCCTGAAAGAAGCCCAAAATTTGGCTGGGTACCAGAAGCACACTTACCAGAAACCCGAAGGCCGCGCCATAAAAGTGCGCGCTGTGGTTAATGCCGTCATTCCCTCTCTTGCTCAGGTAATAGGAGTAGCCCAGATACAACGCCCCAAAGATGTAGCCTTTGATGGGAATGGGAATAGGGAAAATAATGAGCTCTGTGAGCGGATTGAAGTAGATACTGGCGAAGATAATGGCCGCCACACCACCGGAAGCCCCCAAAGAATAGTAGCGGCTATCGTTCTTGTGTTTGATGAGCGTGGGAATATCTGACACCACAATGGCCGCCAGATACAGCAGCACATAGAAAATTGCCCCCATGGGGAACCCGAAGGCGCCCAGAAACACCTGTTCCACCACACCGCCAAACACGTAAAAAGAGAACATGTTGAAGAAGAGGTGCATGAAATCTGCGTGCAGAAACCCAGAGGTAAGCAGGCGCCACCACTCCTTGTCCCTGGCCACCGACTGCGGATGGTGCACCCAGTTCTCCATCAGGTTCTGGTTCTGCCAGGCAAACAGAGACACCAGCACGGTTACCGCAATAAGAATAATGGTTATACTAAGGATCATGTTCAAATAAGTTACTCCAGGAACCAGCCTTTTGACTCCCTTCCGTTTAGCGGCCGTTTTTCTAAAAACAGGCGCTAAACGAAGCGCTGTTCTACCAGAACGGTGCTGTTATTAATTGTCACGCTCAATGAGCTGAATGGCCAATTCCCGAAGCAGTTCTTTTTTGCTGTTGAGCGCGTTGACATTGTTCAGGTGGTGCAGGCCTTTCTGAAAGTAATGGTTGATCTGGCTTTGGGTGATGTTCTGGATGTCCAGTTCATCATAAATCTCTTTCACCGCCTTCACTTTCTGATCCTCCTTCTCAGGCGAGAGAGTACCCTGCCATTTCTCCAGTTCTTTGCGCTGCGTGGCAGAGGCACGGTCCAGCGCAGTGAGTAGCAGGTACGTTTTCTTGTCTGAGACAATGTCTCCGCCCACCCGCTTGCCAAACTTGGCTTGGTCGCCGTACACGTCCAGCAGGTCATCGCGGAGCTGGAAGGCAATGCCCATGTTTATCCCGAACTCCTTCAGGTGGCGGGCATCTTCTGGCGTAGCGTTGTTGAGTAGCGCGCCCAGCTCCAGGCTGAAGCCCAGAAGCACGGCAGTCTTCAGTTTAATCATGTGCAGGTACTCCTCTATCTGCACATCTTGCCGGTTCTCAAAATTCATGTCCAGCTGCTGGCCTTCGCACACTTGGGCGGCACAGGTACTGAACAACTTTAGCACCACCGGAAGCTTCTCGGGCTCAATGTCCAGGAAGAACTCATAGGCGCGCACCAACATCACGTCGCCACTCAAGATAGCGGTGCTGGTATTCCACTTTTCATGCACCGTGGCTTGCCCTCTGCGTAACGGGGCCTTGTCCATGATGTCATCATGCATGAGCGTGAAGTTGTGGAAAACCTCTACGCCTATGGCGGGCATAAGGGCGTTGTCCACGTTGTCATGGAAGAGGTAAGCACCTAGCAGGGTAAGCAGCGGACGCACTCTTTTCCCGCCCATTTCCATTGTATAGCGGATTGGCGCATACAGCTCCTCTGGATTTTGCCCGTACTGGAGCGTGGACAACTGCTGGCGAATGCGTTCTGAGAATTGTGAAATATCCACAGAGATAATTTTAGCTAAAGGGTAAAAATCTGGCTGCAGCTTTTGGAAACAGCTTCTTTACTTGCTCAAAGCTACAGTAAAATAAAGAAACAGCCTTTTTGTTTTTGTGTTTAGTTAAAAAAGCGTTTAGGGGCGCTTTTTGGAAAAAGAGCCCCTAAACGCTTTTCAGGGTGAGCAGCAACCTGCTATTTCTTTACCACATCAATCAGTTCAAGGTCAATGGTACGCTCCAGCACGTTGGCCGCTTTCACTTCCACTATGACCTCATCCCCGAAGGAAATGATGCGCTTGTTGTTCTGCCCAATGAGGCGATAATTAGCGGCATCAAGCTCATAGAAATCGTCTTGCAGGTCTGCCAGCCGCACCATGCCCTCGCATTTGTTCTCCTCAATCTCCACGTACATGCCCCATTCCGTTAGGCCAGAGACAATGCCTTTGAACTGCTGCCCAAGGAACCCGCTGATGTACTCCACCTGCTTGAACTTGATAGAGGCCCGCTCTGCGTCTGCCGCGCGTTTCTCCATGTCTGAGGAATGCAGACTGCGTTCTTCAAACTCTTCCTTCTCTGCGGTGAAGTCTTTGTGCTGGTACAGGTCAATGAGGCGGTGGGCCATCATGTCTGGGTACCGCCTGATGGGCGAGGTAAAGTGCGAGTAGTGCGCAAACGCCAACCCAAAGTGCCCTTCAGCCTCTGTGCTGTATTTGGCTTTGGCCATGGTTCTGATGGCCAGGTTCTGCAATACGCTCTGTTCCGGCTTGCCTTCAGTTTGGCTGGCCAGTTTGTTCAGTTCCTTGGAGATGTCCTTGCCTTCCTCCAGGTCAACCTTATAGCCGAACTTACGCGCGAACACCGAGAAGTTCATGAGTTTCTCCGGGTCTGGAGCACCGTGCGTACGGTACACCATGGTCAGTTTCTTGGGCCCTTTCTTGAGCTTGTACACGTGCTCGGCCACGTACTTGTTGGCCAGCAGCATGAACTCTTCAATGAGCTTGTGCGCGTCTTTGCGTTCTTTCACGTACAGGTGCAGCGGCTTGCCGTTCTCGTCCAGCTTGAATTTTACTTCAATGGTCTCAAAGTTCACGGCTCCGTTCTTAAAGCGCTTGTCTTTGAATTTCTTGGCCAGTTCGTTCAGCTTCAGAATCTCCGTGGAGAAATCACCCTCGCCGGTTTCAATCACCTGCTGGGCTTCTTCATAGGCAAACCTGCGGTCTGAGTGGATGATGGTGCGGCCAATCCAGTAATCATGGATCTTGGCGTTTTCATCTATCTCAAACACCACGGAGAACGTGAGTTTGTCTTCATTGGGCCGAAGGGAGCACAACCCGTTAGACAGGCGCTCCGGTAACATAGGAATGGTTCTGTCTACCAAGTACACAGAGGTGGCTCTGCGGTAGGCTTCTTTCTCCAGTCTGCTGCCCGGGCGCACGTAATGCGTTACGTCTGCAATGTGCACCCCAATCTCCCAGTTTCCGTTTTCCAGCTGCTGCACACTCAGGGCATCGTCAAAGTCTTTGGCGTCTGCGGGGTCAATGGTGAAGGTGGTTACGTCTCTGAAGTCGCGGCGCTTGGCAATTTCCTCTTTGGTAATGCCCTCCGGGATGCTCTCGGCCTCTTTCTCCACCGACTCCGGAAACTCAAACGGCAAGCCAAATTCGGCCATGATGGCATGGATCTCAGCGTTGTGTTCTCCGGCCGGGCCGAATACCCTAGTGATCTCTCCCGTAGGATTGCGCTGCGGATCTTCTGGCCACTCGGTCACTTTCACCAGTACTTTGTCACCGTGCTTGGCATCGGCTAGGCCGCGTTCACCCACAAACACATCAAAGTACATGCGTTTCATGTCTGGCACCACAAACCCGAAACCTTTGGACATCTCCAGGCGGCCTACCACTTCCTCACGCTCGCGCTTGAGCACTTCCACTACTTCACCCTCGGGGCGGTCACCTTCGCGGCGGCTGCGCCGAAGCTGCACCCGCACGGTGTCACCGTCCATGGCAAACCTAAGCCGTTCCACGGGTACGCGTACGTCCTGTTCGCTTTCCTCGCTCACCACATAGGCATGACGGCCATTGGCTAAATCTACCTTGCCCACAATGGTGGCGCCTCCCCGGCGGGAAAGGAACCCACCACGGTCTGTGTCTCGTCGGCTGCCGCGTTCCCCGCGGTCATAGCTCTTCTCAGTAGTGCCTTTATAGTCAGGGTTGAAGATATAGGCGTCTTCCTGCAGGTGAACAAGCTCACCGCTTTTGCGCATTTTCTTCAGGAGGGCGAATACTTCCTCACGTCCTTCTTTGTTGTTGATGCCCAACCGGCGGTGCAGTTGGCGGTAGGTGAACACCTTCTTCGGCTCCCGGCTGAAAATATTCAAGAGCACTTCTCTGGACACTTCACCGGCATTTACGCCCCGGCCACCACGGCCCGAGGAAGCACTGCTCCTGCGTGGGGCACCTTTGTCTTTTCTGGTATTACTAGAACGGGGCGCAGAATCTCTGCCTCCACCCGAACCTCTTCTTTTTCTTTCCATTAATTCTTGTCAAATGTGTGCTGCTCCCATGTTTGGAAAATAGCACTTGGCGGCAGCTTCTTTTACCACTGCCCAATTTTGTTTAGTTCTGCTCCCCTGGCTTGGGGAGCGGTTTATTTTCTGTTTAGCGCCTGTTTTTGGAAAAACGGCCGCTAAACGCACCTCAAGAAAAGCTGCCTACAAATATATCTATTCATCTATACTTGCTTTGTACGCATTTCGTTTCTCTTGCGCCGCTAAAATATCTGCTATTTCTCCGGCCGGAATGGCCTGCAGCAGTGCCTTGGTATAAGGTTGTTGCGGAGAAGAGAAAATTTGCTGTGTGGGTCCCTGTTCCACTATCTGTCCTCTGTCCATCACCAACAGGCGGTTAGACATGAATTTGGCCACAGACAGGTCATGGGTAATAAAGAGCAGCGTGAGGTTGAATTCTTGTTTGAGACGGTTGAGCAGGTTCAGGACCTGGGCCTGCACAGAAACGTCTAAGGAGGAAACTACCTCGTCGCAGATGATACACGTGGGTTCCAGGGCCAGCGCTCTGGCAATGCAGATACGCTGTAATTGACCACCGGAAAATTCATGGGGATAACGGTGAAAATGCTCTGGGAGAAGGCTTACTGTTTCCAGTAACGCCAAGGCGCGTTGTTTTCGCTCCCATTGATTCTTTAACACCTGATGTACCTGCATGGGTTCCATAATGGCTTGCCCAATGGCGAGGTTTGGATTAAGCGAAGCATAAGGGTCCTGGAAGATCATCTGAAAGTTTTTCCGCCTCTTTCTCAGTTCCTCTTTAGACAAATTGCTCCAATCTTCCCCGTTGAAAACTACTTTACCGGCCGTTGGTTCTATCAACCGTAATAAGGTTCTGCCCAACGTGGTTTTCCCACAGCCAGACTCGCCTACAATACCAATAGTTTCCCCGGGGAAAACTTCAAAAGAAACTCCGTTTACAGCTTGTATCTGCTCTTTCTGCTGCCAAAAGAAGATCCTGCCTCTGGTGAATTCCACGTGGATATCCTGTACCTGCAACAATGGCTTCTGCGGTGCTTCTTGCTCCTGTTGAGATAGAAGAACAGCTTGCTCATCTTTCCGTTTTTCCACAGGCAAATGCTGCTCTTCTATAGGTAAGGCATCTACCGGAAGAGTTCCCTCCTCTGGCACCGGCATAAAGTCTGTGAGGGTAGGCAAAACGGCTGCTTGCATCTTCACCGTGGGTCTACAGGCCAGCAACGCTTTGGTATAAGGGTGCTGCGGATTGCTGAAGATTTGCAGTACCGTGCCATGTTCCACTATTCTGCCCTGGTACATGACCAGAATTCGGTCTGCTAGCTCAGCGACAACTCCTAAGTCATGAGAAATGAAGAGTAAGGCCATCTCCTTTTCCAGACGTAGTTGATTGAGCAGCTGCAACAGATTAGCCTGTACCGTTACATCCAGCGCAGTGGTAGGCTCATCGGCAATAAGAAGGGATGGGTTACAAGCCATGGCCATGGCAATCATGACCCGCTGCTTCTGCCCTCCTGATAACTCATGTGGATAGCTCCTGAAAATACGGTCTGGATTTGGGAGCTTCACCAACTCAAAAAGCTCCTGAACGCGCGAATAAGCCTCTTTTTTAGAAATAGGTAAGTGAAGTAACAGCACCTCTGCCACTTGTTTTCCACAGGAGATAACAGGGTTCAAAGAGGACATGGGGTCTTGGAAAACAATTGAGATCTCTTGGCCCCTTATCTTTTGCAGTTGCTTCTCCTGAAGTGCATACAGATCCACTTGCCCTAGTTGACCGCTGTTAAAGACAGCTGAACCGGTAATCTGCGCGGCAGAAGGCAACAGCTTCATGAGTGACAGACCCGTCACAGTTTTCCCGGAACCCGACTCGCCTACAATGGCCACTGCCTCCCCCTTCTGTATCTGAAACGAAATAGAATCAACTGCCTGCACTACACCCTGCTCTGCCTGAAAGCTAATGCTGAGTTGTTCTACCTGTAGAATGGGTGAAGCCATATAAGGTTTGTTTCTGCGTAAGAGGTACTGTTTGGATGAATATTCCAGATGTAATTCTAAAAGAGTATGGCTCTATCTAAAGACATTCAATAGTTTACCTATCGTATTAAGGTAAGTTAAAAAGCAAAGTATATAGAAATCAATCACAGAGACAACCTAAATTCTCAAACCTAAGTATTGTCAGTACTTAACACCCATAATCCCCTTCTTCGGCATTACAGAACTTTTATGAAACACTTTCACTACTTAAGCACCCTGCTTCTGAAAACAGCTTTAGTAGGGTTCTTCTTCCTATTCTTGCAGCAGAGCGCTTTTGCCCAGCACCGTTACCCAAACCACTTCCGTACCGGCGTGGGCTTTGCGTACATCATGGAGGGAGATAACAGTGGAGCCTTGTTCTCCCAGCAATATACCCGCGAACTCACCGACCATCTACACTTTACCGTGTCTGCGGAATATCTCAGTTCTTCAAGATATGACCAAACCAGAGAACTCTTCACTTCCAGAAAGGCATTTGTCATGTTTGATGCCTCTTTGTTTTATGACCTCACGGAAACCGCAAAATATACCATCAAGCTGGGAGTAGGACCTGCCGTGAGAAGACGCTCTGAGCTGGATCTGGTACGGGGAGAACCTGATGAAGGGGTAGTCACTCCCATCGCTAATTCTGATGATGCTTTCGTGCACATCAGGAAACGTGATATTGGTGGCAAGGTAGTGCTGGAAACAGACTTCTTTAATGACAACCGCCTTTTCTTCGGGATGAGGGCTTCCGGTTATGTCTACAACCATGGCACCTCTATCTTTGCGGTAGGCTTAAACATGGGCTATTCCTTCTAATTCCTTACATCACCTACATACGTCCATAAAAAGATGGGGCGGCTCAAATTTGAGCCGCCCCATCTTTTTATGCCTCTACAATATTAATTTCGTGCTTTTCCTTGGCCGGTGGTGGATTCAGGAATTTGTTCTGGTTAAAAATGATGATCAGGACTCCCATGAAAATGGCTGCATCTGCCACGTTGAAGATTGGCCAAAGTGACATAGGCGTACCGCCGATGATGGGAATCCAGTTAGGTACAATACCTTCCCAGATATCAATGTAGAACATGTCTATCACCTGACCGTGCAGCCAGGGAGTAGACACGCCATAAGGGGCATTGTCTAACAAAACCCCGTAGAAAATACTATCAATCAGGTTACCAACAGCGCCGCCCAGAATCAGACCCACGCACCAGATCAATCCTTTGTGGTAACGGTGCTGCACCAGGTAGTAGACCAAATACCCAATGGCTACCATAGCCACCATTCTAAACACGGTAAGGATGATCTTGCCGTAATCTGAGCCCAGTTCCACGCCGAAGGCCATGCCGGGGTTCAGGGTGTAATGCAGCTTAAACCAATCCCCGAATACCGGAATCTGTCCGGGCATCCCCATCTGCATGTTATTGTGCACCAGCATCTTCACGACCTGGTCAACAATGATTACCAACACGGCAACCAGATAGTATTTTGTGTACTTCATGATAGTGGTTTAGCCTTTGCGTTTAGCGCCTGTTTTTGGAAAAAAAGGCGCTAAACGCAAAGGCGGTCAATCTTCATTTCTCTCCCGAAAGGGCGGGTTTATCTGGCCACTTCTAAACGGACCGGCAAACTGAATCCTTCCATGTCCAGCACGGCGGCTTCTGCATCCGCTAAGGACTGCACCAGGGTTAGTTCTACCGCCTGTACTTCTTCCGCGATGTAGGCTCCAAAAGCTTGAACGGCGGCGGCTACTTCTGCATTGTCCTCCTGCAGGAACACTCTGATCTTATCCTGCACATCTAGGCCGCTGTCTTTGCGGAGGTTTTGCAGGCGGTTCACCAGTTCGCGCGCCATGCCTTCCAGACGAAGTTCCTCGGTGATGGTAATGTCCAGCGCCACAGTCAACGCTCCTTCCGAAGCCACCAACCAACCCGGGATATCCTCAGACATGATTTCTACGTCTTCGCGGCTGAGCACGGTCGTGTCATCTTCCACCGGAATCTCGAAGAAACCTTCACGCTCCATCTTGGCAATGTCTTCCTGGCTCATCTGCTGGATTTGGGCGGCCACCAACTTCAGCTTCGGACCGAACACCTGGCCCAGACGCTTGAAGTTAGGTTTGATCTTCTTCACCAGGATGCCGGTGGTGTCTTCCAGGTACTCCAGGCTTTTCACGTTCACCTCAGACAAAATCAGATCTTCCACGGCTTGCAGCTGCGTCTTCATCTTCTCATCTAAGATCGGAATCAGGATACGGCCCAGCGGCTGACGCACTTTAATCATGTGCTTCTTCCGGAGCGAGTGCACCAAAGAAGACACGCTCTGTGCCAACTGCATGCGTTGCTCTAGATCTACGTCAATCAAATCTTCCTCTACTTGCGGGAAAGATTCCAAATGGATAGACTCGGCTTTACTGCGGCCACTCACTTGGTTCAGATCCAGGAACAGGCGGTCCATGTAGAACGGCGCAATCGGTGAAGCCAGTTTAGCTACCGTTTCCAAGCAAGTATATAACGTTTGATAAGCCGCCTGCTTGTCCTGGTTCAGTTCGCCTTTCCAGAAACGTTTACGGTTGAGGCGCACGTACCAATTGCTCAGCTCATCGGCCACAAAGTCCTGAATGGCGCGGGCGGCTTTGGTTGGGTCGTAGTCGTCAAAGTACGCGCCCACTTCTTTCACCAGCGTATTCAGGCGGGAGATGATCCAGCGGTCACTTTCGGTGCGTTGCGCTACCGGGATTTCTGCTCCCTCAAACGTGAAGCCGTCCAGGTTGGCGTACAGCGCGAAGAACGAGTATGTATTCTGCAGTGTCCCGAAGAACCGACGCTGTACCTCGGTGACGCCATCAATATTGAATTTGAGGTTATCCCAAGGTGGCGCGTTCACGATCATGTACCAACGGGTGGCATCGGGACCGAAGCGGCCGATGGTCTCAAACGGATCTACGGCGTTGCCGAGGCGCTTGCTCATCTTGTTGCCGTTCTTGTCCAGCACCAGGCCGTTCGCAATGACGTTCTTGAACGCCACGCTGTCTTCCAGCATCACGGCCAGGGCGTGCAGGGTGAAGAACCAACCCCGGGTCTGGTCCACGCCCTCAGCGATGAAGTCAGCCGGGAAGTTGGCTTTGAACGTCTCCTGATTCTCAAACGGGTAGTGCCACTGGGCGTACGGCATGGCGCCGGAGTCAAACCACACGTCAATGAGGTCGGTCTCGCGCTTCATGGGTTTGCCGCTCGGGCTTACCAGGATGATGTTGTCTACGTACGGACGGTGCAGGTCAAAACCTTCGTAGTTGAAATCAGTGATGCCCAGTTCAGCCCGAGGCTCCTCGGTACCGGTTGGGCTCAAGGCAAACTCACCGGCAAATTCCAGTAAGGTGTTGGCCTCATGCTCGTCTTTGGTGCCAGTGTTAGTAGTGCCTTTCGCGGACTTGCGCAATGGGTTCTCCGTCATCACGCCGGCAGCAATGCTGCGCTCGATTTCACGGTCCAGCTCGGCCACAGAGCCGATGCAGATTTCCTCGTCGCCTTCCTCTGTGCGCCAGATAGGCAGCGGCGTTCCCCAGTAGCGCGAGCGCGACAGGTTCCAGTCTACCAGGTTCTCCAACCAGTTCCCGAAACGGCCCGATCCGGTTGACTCCGGTTTCCAGTTGATGGTTTTGTTCAGGTCAATCAACCGCTGCTTCACCGCGGTGGTCTTGATGAACCAGGCATCCAGCGGGTAATAGAGAATCGGTTTATCGGTGCGCCAGGAGTGCGGGTAGGTGTGCTCGTACTTCTCTACCTTGAAGGCCTTGTTCTCTTCCTTCAGGATGATGGAGATGATGACATCCGTGGTTTTGTAATCCGGGTGGCTTTCATCTTCATTCGTGTAATTCTTCACGTAGAAGTCATCGGGCCCAAGCGGCTTGTGGGTTTTGATGTTATACTTCTGTACGCCTTCCTGCAGCCTTACCCCAATCTCATGGATGAACTTTCCTCTGCGGTCAACCGTGGGGAGTTCATTGCCCAATTCGTCTTTGATGGTGAGGGCTGGGATGCCGTGTTGCTTGGCTACCCTAAAGTCATCGGCCCCGAAGGTTGGGGACGTATGCACTACGCCGGTACCATCCTCGGTGGTCACGAAATCTCCGGCCACCACCTGGAACGCTTTGTCTGCATCGTAGAACGGCTGCAGATACGGCATCAGTTGCTCGTACCGAAGTCCCACCAATTGCTTCCCGGTAAACTCCTGCACCATCTCGAAAGGAATGGCTTTGTCTCCGGGTTTGTAGTCAGTAAGCTGCAGGTCTTTGTTCTTCTCAGAGAAATATTTTCCAACCAGCGCTTTCGCCAGCACCACACTCACCGGCTGGTGGGTGTACGGATTGAAGGTATTTACCTGCACATAGGTAATCTTGTCGCCAACGGCCAGAGCGGTGTTGGAGGGCAAGGTCCAGGGAGTGGTGGTCCAGGCCAGGATGAAGACATCGCCGGAAGGCTGCGCGAAAAGAAATTCTGAAGCAGAATTCTTGATCACTTTAAACTGCGCCACGATGGACGTATCCTTTACTTCTTTGTAGCAGCCCGGCTGGTTCAACTCGTGGGAGCTGAGTCCGGTGCCGTCTGAAGGCGAGTACGGCTGAATGGTGTAACCTTTGTAGAGGTAGCCCTTATCATAGAGTTTCCGGAGCAAGGCCCAGTTGGATTCTATATATTGGTTGTCAAAGGTGATGTACGGTTTGTCCAGGTCCACCCAGTACCCCATGCGCTCAGTTAAGTCATCCCACTGGTGCTTGAAGCGCATCACGGTCTCGCGGCAACGGGCATTGTACTCCTCCACCGAGATGGTCTTCCCGATGTCGTCTTTGATAATGCCCAGTTCTTTCTCTACCTGCAACTCAATGGGCAAACCGTGAGTATCCCAGCCACCTTTGCGGACTACCTGGAAACCTTGCAGCGTTTTGTAGCGGCAGAAAATGTCTTTCACGGCACGGGCCATCACGTGGTGAATACCCGGTGCGCCGTTGGCCGAAGGTGGTCCCTCATAAAACACAAAGGTAGGCTGACCCGCACGGGTCTCCACCGATTTCTCAAAGATGCGGTTCTCTTTCCAGTAGGCTCTCACCTCTTCGGCCAGACCCGCATAGTCCAGTTGCTTATACTCGTTGTACTTCACCTTATTGTTTGTAGGATGTGGTAGGTGTTACTCTATATTAATATGCAGTAAGGCCAGAAACCAAATGGAACCGCCCCCGGCAGATACTTGCAAAAGCGTAGGACCGCAAAATACGACCTATGTAGCTCTCTTCGCTCCTTTTAGCAAAGTTAAGCAATAAAAACTTGAGTACAGGTTTTCAGCGCTTTTCCGTTTAGCGGCTGTTTTTCTAAAAACAGCCGCTAAACGGAAAAGCGCTGATGTATGGTTGTTCATGGCTAGTAGTAGGCGCTGTAGTTACTGCCTGTGCCAAGCGGCAATTACTGTTCTTCAGGTAAGTGGATAACCGCACGTTTAGCGGCCGTTTTTCTGAAAACAGCTCCAAAACAGGAAAATCATTTTTTCACTGGATAACTTCAGGAAAAATAGGGCAGGTATGATTCTTAGGCGGATTTTGTGTTGTACGGCTTCGCTTTCTTTGTTTCTTTGCCGCTACATTTTTCCACCAAAACTATGACTTCTACCAAAATCGCCTCTGTACGTTATCAACCATTGAATTTACCCTTGATTGAGCCCTTCGCCATTGCCACGGGCACGCAATACCAAGTAGAAAATGTGGTGGTGCAGATCACCTTGGAAGACGGAACCCTTGGCTTGGGCGAGGCAGCCCCCTTCCCCGCGGTGAGCGGCGAGACGCAGCAAAGCACCCTGGCCATGCTGGGCGAACTGGAGAAGCACCTGCTACAGAAAGATGTGAAAAGCTGGCGCACTCTGGCTAAAGAACTGGAGCAATTGGCTCCCCAGGCACCCGCAGCCCGGTGCGGTCTGGAGATGGCAATCTTGGATGCGCTCTGCAAACATTACCAGATGCCGCTCTACGTGTTCTTCGGGGGGGTGCAGACAGAACTGAAAACCGACCTCACCATCACCGCCGGCGACGAGGCCCATGCAGCCGCCTCTGCCAGGTCAATCGTGGAACGTGGCTTCTCTGTTATAAAGGTGAAGACCGAAGGAGTAGATGTGGATTATGACTTGCGTCGTTTGCAGGCAATTCACAAAGCGGCGCCGGGGACAAAACTGATTGTAGACGGAAACTGCGGCTATAATCTGGCCCGGGCGCAAGACTTTGTCAACAGAGCTACCGAAGCCGAAATCCCGGTTATTTTACTGGAACAGCCGCTTCCGCGCGAATCCTGGGAAGACCTGGCAGTGTTGGCAACGAACTGCCCTTTCCCCATCGCCGCCGATGAATCTGCGCGCGGTGCCCAGGATGTTTCACGATTAGCGCAGGACCGAAGTGCCTCGGTTGTCAACATAAAATTGATGAAGTGCGGAGTGTTGGAAGCTATGCAGATGGCGGCGCTGGCTCAGGTGCACGGCCTAGGGCTCATGATTGGCGGAATGGTGGAGAGCATTTTGGCCATGACTTTCTCGGCGCATTTCGCGGCAGGCGTTGGCGGATTTGAGTACATAGATCTGGATACTCCTTTATTTATAAGAGAACATCCGTTCAAAGGTGGCTTCACCCAAACAGGTGAACTCCTGCAACTGAATCCCACAATAGCGGGGCACGGGGTGAGTTTGACTTCTCCCCTACCCTAAGAAATTCCTGCTTAAAACCCACGGGCGTTTAGGGGCTCTTTTTTGAAAAACAGCCCCTAAACGCCCGATACAGTTTCGCCTTAGTACCACGTGGAAAACCGCTGATTCTTCTGTGCTCGGGTCTCTAAGCTTTCCACAACAAAAAAGGCTCTCCTGTAGCAGGAGAGCCTTTTTTGTTATTTCTGTTTTGGGCTTTATTTCAGAAAAAGAGCCGCTAAACGCACAGTTTACAGTTTCTCAAAAATCCGCTTGAAGCTAACCGCGTCACCAATGTACTGGCGCAGTTCTGAGATAGGCATACGCTTCTGCTCACGGCTGTCGCGGTCACGCACGGTAACGGTGTTGTTCTCCAGGGTCTCATAATCAACCGCAATACAGAACGGCGTCCCGATCAAGTCCTGGCGGGTATAGCGTTTGCCAATGGCATCTCGCTCTTCGTAGATCATGTTGAAGTCATAACGGAGATCGTTGAAAATTTCCATGGCTTTCTCAGGCAGCCCGTCTTTCTTCACCAGCGGGAACACGGCGGCTTTCACCGGGGCAATGGCCGGGTGGAATTTCAGGAAGGTACGGGTCTTGGTGTTCTCGCCTTCGGTGATTTCCTCTTCCTGGTAGGCGTTGCAAAGGGTCATCAGGAACAGACGGTCGGCGCCAACGGAGGTTTCTACCACGTATGGTACGTAGTTTCCAAACGGTTTGCCATCTTCGTTCAGGTCGTTGTCAAAGTACTGCTGCTTTTTACGGCTCAGTTCCTGGTGCTGCGTCAAGTCGAAATCGGTGCGGGAGTGGATTCCTTCTACTTCTTTGAAACCGAACGGAAATTCAAACTCAATGTCAACTGCGGCGTTGGCATAGTGGGCCAGTTTCTCGTGGTCGTGGAAACGGAGTTTTTCGGCGGGAACGCCCAGCGCCTCGTGCCAGTTGCGGCGCATGGTTCTCCAGTGCTGGTACCATTCCATTTCGGTGCCAGGGCGAACGAAGAACTGCATCTCCATCTGCTCAAACTCACGCATTCTGAAGATGAACTGACGGGCCACGATCTCGTTCCGGAAGGCTTTCCCAATCTGGGCAATCCCGAAGGGCACTTTCATACGGCCCGATTTCTGCACGTTCAGGAAGTTCACGAAGATTCCCTGCGCGGTTTCGGGGCGTAGATAAATGGTGCTGGAGTCCTCGGCCACGGATCCTACCTGTGTGGAGAACATCAGGTTGAATTGGCGCACCTCGGTCCAGTTAGAAGTACCTGAAATTGGGCACTTTATGTTTTCTGAGATAATCAATTGCTGTACGCCTTTGAGGTCTTCGGCTTCCAGCAGACGCGCCATTTGGTTGAGCAGATTCTGCTTTCTTTCCACATCGCCGGCTTTCTCGTACTCAGCGGCTTTCTCCTCTAAGAGAACATCGGCGCGGTAGCGCTTCTTGGAGTCGAGGTTATCAATCATGGGGTCATTGAACGAGTCCACGTGGCCCGATGCTTTCCAGGTGTTGGGGTGCATGAAGATGGCGGCGTCTATACCCACCACGTTTTGGTTGAGCTGCGTCATGCATTTCCACCAAAGTGTCTTGAGGTTATTTTTCAGTTCTACCCCATTTTGGCCATAGTCATACACGGCCTGCAGTCCGTCATAGATCTCGCTGGAGGGGAACACGAAGCCGTACTCCTTGGCGTGCGAGATGATATCTTTTAACTGTGCGTTTTCTGTGGTTTTCTCAGTTGTGCTCATGGCGCAAATATAGAGGTTTCCTTGGCACTTTCTCTAAAGCGCCGCATAGGTTTGGTTATGGCAATACCGCTTCTGGAGGAGAAATGTTTGGTTAAAAATCCTGAGAATGAGAAGGGTTTATGCTTACTTCGTACTTTTGTGTCCGTATAATTTCCTTTCAACTGATTCCTTAACAATTCGGTAACATTACAAGGAATTAATTCCTTTACTTTTGGCACCTTTTTTTCTCACCAATACTTAATTATGTTCGGATTAGAGACACATTTACTGATCTTGCTGGTAATTTGCTTACTGGCCGCGTGTGCTTTTGAATTTGTGAACGGTTTCCATGATACCGCCAATGCAGTGGCTACCGTTATTTACACCAATACGCTCAGACCATGGGCAGCGGTAGTCTGGTCTGGTTTCTGGAACTTCATTGGCGTTTTTGCCGGCGGTATTGGGGTGGCCATGGGAATTGTGTACCTCCTGCCCATAGAAACGCTTATTGACCAAGATGTCTGGCACGGCATTGCCATGATTGGTGCACTGCTGTTAAGTGCGATCATCTGGAACGTGGGTACCTGGTACTACGGCTTGCCTTCTTCCAGCTCCCATACCTTAATTGGTTCTATTCTAGGCCTTGGCATTGCGTATTCTCTACTTCCTTCCACCACTGAGGCTACTTTCTCCTGGGACGAGGCCAGCAAAACCGGTATGTCTCTTCTGGTTTCCCCCGTTTTGGGCTTTACCTTAACCGTGTTTCTGATGTTCCTCCTGAAGCGGTTTGTGAAGAACAAGACTATTTTCAAGGAGCCGCATAAACGCAAAGCCCCCCCTCTGTGGATCAGAATCATCTTGATTATTACGTGTACCCTGGTTTCATTCTTCCATGGTTCTAATGACGGTCAGAAGGGAGTAGGTCTGGTGATGCTGATTTTGATTGCCATTGTGCCTACTTATTATGCTCTGGACAATGACAAAGACCCAGCCGGACTCAGAACCTCCATTACCCAAGTTGAGCAAGTTCTTTCTAAAGTAGACAGCACCGTGCTTTCTGCGTCAGATGCCAGAGAATTAAGTTTGCTTAACGCCGAGGTAAGAGAAATGAACGGTGTTTTTGCCGCCAATCCTACTACTCATAACCTTCCTAAAGATACCCGTTTCCTTCTGCGCCGCGATATTCTCCTGATTACTAAAGGAACAGACAGACTCATGGAGAGCCCAGACATCACGTTGAGCCAGCGCGACCGTGATCAGCTGAAAGCTGGTGTCACCGGTATGCGGTCTTACACAGATTATGCTCCTAATTGGGTGATTATGATGATTGCGCTTTCTCTGGGTATTGGAACCATGATTGGCTGGAAGCGCATTGTGAAAACCATTGGCGAAAAGATTGGAAAAGAGCACCTCACCTATGCCCAAGGAGCCTCTGCCGAGTTCATGGCAGCCAGCGTGATTGGTTTCTCTACGTTTATCTTTAAGTTACCCGTTAGTACCACCCACATTCTTTCCTCTGGTATTGCAGGTAGTATGGTGGCCAACCGCGGTATCAAAAACTTGAATGCCGGTACCATCCGGAACATTGCTTTGGCTTGGGTACTAACGTTACCAGTCTCTATGTTCTTATCTGGTACCTTATTCCTGCTTTTCCGCTGGATGTTTGCCTAGGACTATAGTAAAGAGATATAAAAAGAGCCGCTTCAGAAATGAGGCGGCTCTTTTGCTTTATAATATCTTATACTCTTTGAATAGCTTAAACGCTTACGCTCTCAAGCTCTTATCTGTACCTATATGGGAAATTAGAAGCTCCAACAATATTCTGATGATCAATAGTAGGTCGATTCATTAGCGGCAAGGCTGATGAACTCCTATGCCTGCCCTTCTATAACCCAGTAGCCCTCGAAGTCCTTTTCCCTTTTTAGACTCTGTAGAAGACTTTGAAGATTCTAGGCTCTCAGAGTTCGCTATTTCTAATAGGTGGTCTTGTAGGGCTTAAAAATGGCCTCTCTTAGGGCCTTCTGAAAGGCTGTTCCACGCTAAATACCGTGGAACAGCAAAAATGAATCGCGCGAGAATGGCGTATTTTTATTGAAATGGGTAGTTCATGGAGAATAATGTCAGTAGCAAAAGGATTCTTTAAAGCTTAATTATGCTAAGGAGGCTTACACAGAAGGTATTAAAAACAGAAAGAACCGCTTGAGGCGGTTCTTTCTGTTTAAGTGAGATGTTATAAGAATGTCTCAGTCTGCATTAGGCTTGTTTTGGCCAAAGAACTTCCAGGTTATCGTCCATATGAACTCCAAAGTTCACCGCCAGCAGCTTTCCTTCTTCAAAATAAAGGTCAATCATTTCACGCTCGTAAGAAAGACAGGTCACGTTGTTCTCAATCTTTTCCTTCTCCACGTTCTGCACGCCGTTCTGTTTAAACAGATCCTCCACTTCCTGCTGGCTCATTTCAAAAATCTTTTTGCCAAACAGTGTTACGTTAGGGTTTGCGGTTTCAATGCAGCTCAGGCGGTAGTCATCTTCCTTATCAAAGTAGAATGAGAAGCCACTGTCCCAGTAGTTCCAAGCCTTGTGCTCAAATTCATCTTCTTCATCAGACTCTTCAATTTCCTCTGGCTCGCCCATGATCTCCTCCACGTCATCCATGCTCAGCCCGAAGTACAGGTCACCTATGCCGTACCCTAATTTTATCTCGTTGTCAAATTCTTCTCTGTCCTGTTCCATAGTTTCAAATGATTATATGGTGGTCCGTTTCCGGCTTTGTTTTCCTAAAACTACTCAAAAATTGCGGTTCTTCCACATTGTACACCTGTTTGGGGCCTGCCTAAAAAATTTGCGCCGCGCCCCAGCTCCCCCTTTCTCTTTTCTGATCTGCGCGCTTTTCCCACTTTTCCACGAAGTCAACTTGATATCTATTATAAAATGATTTTTTTAAAAAGAATCTTGTTCGTCATTAGGGCTGTGTAGAAGTGGATAAAAAATCTTATCCGCACGTTTTCCCCGCACTTTCTCAATATCCGCTTACTACCCACTTTTATACTCACTGTTGTGTGGATTCTTTTTTTATCATTTTCAAGCACTTAAATCAGATTTCCACTTCTGCACACATATTCTGGAAAATTGAGGCCTACGTTTATACTCAGGTTGATAACTTCTCAAAAACTTTGATTTTATAAACGCTTCCCCACATTTCTGCTAGTTCTGCTCCTTTTTGGGTTCTGGTGAATCTGATTTTTCAGACAATGGGTTCTTTTATCCATATTCTTGTCCACAGTTATCCACTGTGAATCCACCTAAAATCTGATTTCCTGAGTTTCTATTTCCCAATTGGCCCTGATCTCCCATTTATCAACTGGCAGGACCACGGGTTCAGGTAATCTTCGTTCTTTTAATAGACCATTATCCCATTTTCCATTGCCGTTCTCGTCTACCAAAATCCTGATTTGGTAAGATCCTGGTTCCAATTGGTCCCACAGAATTGACTTTTGGTCCCTCACTTCCTTCACCACCACATTCTGACGCATGAGCTGTACAATGAAGTTTTTCTGTTCAGTGGCCAATTTCACGAGCAAGCTACCTACGTCTACTTTATCTGTGATCTGTATTTTCTGTGGAGTATTGGCATAAGGCGCACCTATGAAAGGCACTACCTTAGTTGTGTCCATGGTGATAAGAATATCTCTTTTGGCTTCCAGGGGAAGATTAAAAGTAATAGTGGTACCTTCTTGGTTTAACTGAAAGTCTTTGGCAGATCTAGTAGCTATAGTGGTAGCTGAATCTAATAGGAAGGTAAAGGCGCCTACTGTGTCTCGTACAACTGTGGGTACTTCAAACTGTACCGTAATCTTCTCTGTTGGCGCTATGGAAGAACCATTAGTCACCGCAAAACTATTGTTCTTTCTGGCCGCAGCGTTACCACTCAGACGTACAGCTACGGTGTCTACTCTTGGATTGGAGGCGCTGTCCTGTACTTCTACCAGCCAGCGTTTCTCTTCTGGTTTACCCGGGAAAAGACGAAGTGTTTTGCCGTTGTTGGCAATCAGCCATTTGATGTTCTGGTCCTTATCTGGGGCAGTTACAGTTGCTTTAGAAATACCCTCATTATATTCTACTTCATACACATTCAGGAAACTTTTGCGTGAGACAACATTGGGTTTGGTCACATCCTGGAAGTGTAGCTTTAGCTGTATGTTTTCAGCTACAGGACGTACCTGAATAGAATCGCTTATATAAGCTATATTCTCCTTTTCATTGTCGTACCGCAGGTTGTTGTTGGTTTCCGTTAACCCATAAATGAAATAATTGCCTTCTTTAATGTTCCGGATGCTGAAGTTTCCGCTGGAATCTGCGGTGGTCACATAGAGAGGTCTTCCTTTGGTAACCTGTGAGGTATCATTAGTAGGGTACAGCAGTATGTTTGCCTCCTTAGGTGGCGTATTGCTGAACAGTAATTGGGCTGTACCGCTCACCCTACCTGAATCTAAATAAGACCCGGTGCTGAAAGTGATGATCACATCTTTAGCCGGATTCTTTTCAGTGATATCTGCCAGGCTATTTCTGAAATTCAAACTGTAGGTAGTGTTCTCTTGCCAAGGGTCAGTGAAGGTGAGTTCTACTGTATTGTCTTTTACTTTGCTTTTATACGTGTTGTCTGTGAAGGGCGCAATGATGAGTTGCCGGGTAAGGTCCACGGTCTGGATGTCTTCATCAAATGTTAAGACAATTTTCTCCGGTTTTACGTTGATCTGCCCGCTTTTTGGGTAGCTCTGTACTAGTTTTGGAGCAATGATATCCCGTTCCCCTCCTTCTGGGCTACTGATGCTAGCGCACCCGCTTAGAACTAAGGCTAACGCCGATAGTGCGTTTTTAAGCTGTTTTTTCATTTTTTGCTTTAAAATGGAAATGACCTTATAGTGTCAACTATAAGGTCATTACTCTAAGTATAGATTCTTTATTTCTTCTCGGCAATGAAGATTTGGCTTGAGTACGAATTACCATTTTGGGCACCATGAAGATTAGACCTGAAGCCCGTATAAAACGAATCCAGCATCTTAGTCTGCCCATGTTTGTACTTCTCGCTTAAGATGCTCACATAATAGGCATCCCACTTCATGGGCAGTACTTCTTTCAGCTGTAGCCGGTGCTTTTTCAAAAGCCGCTGCATACTGGCTTTGTTAAAGTGGTACAAGTGACGGGGAACATCATATGCCGCCCAATCTGCACCGTACTTTTTAGCATCGTAGGAATCTGCATTAGGAACAGCTATGACTAGATGACCTCCGGTTTTAGTTGCGTTTACCAAAGTTTTGAGCGTTTCATTCAACGTGTGTACATGCTCTAAGACGTGCCACATAGAAACAACATCAAAACGTTCTTCGCCTAACTCCTGCAACGGCTCTTGAAATAAGGCTTTCCCAAGCTTTTCTTCGGTCTGTTTACGGGCTGCTTCATTCGGTTCAAAACCTTCTACTTTCCAGCCCTCTTTCTGACAGGCTTGCAGGAAATACCCTACCCCGCTACCATAGTCTAAAATTTCTCCTTTGCCACTAAGGCGGTTTACTAATTCCACCTTATTTTTCACGGCCATTGACCTAACCAACCGGTAGGTCTTGTTCAGTAGACCTTTACTGGTATCTGAATGTGAAATATAAGCCTCAGAGGCATAGTAGGGGCCAATACTTTCTTCGTTGGGCCGGGGATTTGTAAATTTGAGTTGGCAGTTGGTGCACTGCACAATCACAAAACTCTCCTGGCTTACACTTTTGTCTTGTACTACTAGAAAATTTTTAAACTCTGTTTTGGAACAAATGGGGCAATGGTCTAGCCGTTCGTAGCTCATTCTATTTACCTAAGTATACCATCAGGATGGAGATATCTGCCGGAGATACGCCACTGATGCGAGATGCTTGTCCTAATGTTTCTGGTTGGATTTTGAGCAATTTTTCACGGGCTTCATTGGAAAGCGCAGTGATGGCTTTGTAATCCAAGCGATCTTTGATGCGGTAATTCTCCAGTTCCTCCATTTTAGAGGCCATCTGGTTTTCTTTGTCAATATAGCTGGCATACTTCAATAAGATTACCGCCTGTTCTAAACTTTCTGGTAAATACTTGCTCAGGTATAGTTTCAGACTTTCAGAAGATTCCAGCAAATGCTCCAGCTCCACATTAGGGCGCTTCAACAAATTGCCGGCCTTAGCTCTCTCACTGATAGGCGCTGAATCTAAAGATAGAAGCATAGCGTTTACTTCTTCCGGTTCAATGCCTTTCTGCTGGAGATAAGTTAAGACTTCTTGGGTCTCTTGCTTTTTACGCATGACTTTCTGCAGACGCTCTTCTGAGGCCAGCCCCAGTTGGTAACCTTTCTCTGTTAAGCGGAGATCAGCGTTATCCTGGCGAAGCAGAATGCGGTGCTCGGCGCGGGAGGTGAACATACGGTAAGGCTCGTTGGTCCCTTTATTCACCAGGTCATCTATCAAGACACCAATGTATGCCTCTGATCTTTTCAAGATGAATGGCTCTGCGTTATGCACCTTGTTGTGGGCGTTAATTCCCGCCATAAGGCCTTGGCAAGCGGCTTCTTCATATCCGGTGGTACCATTAATTTGGCCCGCGAAGTAGAGGTTATCCACCAACTTTGTTTCCAGAGTCAGGTTCAATTGAGTTGGTGGGAAGAAGTCATATTCAATGGCATAACCTGGCCGGAACATCTTCGCATTCTCAAAACCCGGAATCTCACGCAACGCCTTTAACTGTACATCTTCGGGCAACGAGCTGGAGAAACCATTTACATATACTTCCACGGTACTCCACCCTTCCGGTTCCACAAAAATTTGGTGACGGTCACGTTCCGCGAAGCGGTTGATCTTGTCTTCAATGGATGGGCAGTAGCGCGGACCTAATCCTTGAATCCTTCCCTGGAACATAGGCGATTTCTCAAACCCGGTCTTCAGTATTTCGTGAACTTTGGAATTGGTATAAGTGATGTAGCAGCTCCGCTGATTGGTAAGCGCCGGCGTATCGGTGTAAGAGAACTTGGACGGATTTTCATCGCCCTTCTGTTCTTCCATTACCTCATAGTTCAAGCTCCGGCCGTCTACCCGCGGTGGTGTTCCGGTTTTCATGCGACCGGCTTCAAAGCCTAATGACACCAGTTGCTCTGTAATACCCTTTGCTGATTTTTCGGCGGCTCTGCCGCCGCCCAATTTTTTCTCACCAATATGGATGATGCCGTTGAGGAACGTACCGTTGGTCAAGACTACCGCTTTGGCTCTGATCTCAATGCCCAAGCTAGTCTTTACTCCCACCGCTTTTCCTTCTTCCACTATAATCTCTGACACCATCTCCTGCCAGAAATCAATGTTAGGCGTTTGCTCCAGAGCCATTCTCCACTCCTCCGCGAAACGCATACGGTCACTTTGGGCACGGGGGCTCCACATAGCTGGGCCTTTAGACATATTGAGCATCCGGAACTGGATCATCGTCTTGTCCGTGATGATTCCGCTCATGCCGCCCAGAGCATCAACTTCTCTTACTATTTGGCCTTTGGCCACGCCACCCATGGCTGGGTTACATGACATCTGAGCTATGGTATTCATGTTCATGGTTACGAGTAATACCTTCGATCCCATGGTTGCGGCCGCATGTGCTGCTTCACACCCGGCATGTCCCGCCCCTACTACTATTACATCATAACTTGTGAACATAGTGTGGATTAATGTGGTGTTTCACGTGAAACATTGTTGATAAGTGAGGAAAACTTCAGAAATGAGTGTTTACAACTTAAAGAGCTCTAAGCATTCATTTTCTTTAGAACGCATGATAGTCTGCTTTTCTGGTGATTTATCGTCAAAACCAAGCAGATGAAGCAATCCGTGCGCCATTACCCTGTGGAGCTCTTCTTCTGGGGTAATGTTGAAAGTTGCGGCATTGTCCACAATGCGATCAATACTAATAAAAACATCACCTTCAATAACTCCTTCAAAGTCGGAATTATCAAAGGTGATGACATCAGTGAGCGTGTCATGCTCCAGGTATTCTACATTCATCTGATGAAGATATTCGTCAGAACAAAAAATGTAGTTCAAAGATTCTAATTCAAAAGAATATTTTGAGATAATTTCTGAAAGCCACTCTTTGACTTTCTCTTCGTTCTTTACCTCAAAGTCTACCTCCTCGGTAAAGAACTCAATTGGCAGTTCCTGCATTCTCTATATTAAAAGTTAACGAAACGGTGCGGCCGTCATTGCTGAAAGAAACGTCATCACAGAGGTTACGCATTAGGAAGATGCCCCTACCGCCTGGATTCTCCAGATTCTCTGGAGCGGTTGGATCTGTCAAAGACTCCGGATCAAAACCATTTCCTTCATCTTCTATTTCAAAGCGCAATTGGTTTGGTTCTACAAAAAGAGAAAGATAAACGTTTTTATCTTTATCAAACTTGTTTCCGTGTCTAATGGCGTTGTTCACAGACTCCGTTACGGCAACCATGATATTACCATAGATGTCATCCTCTATCTGGAATTTCTCCCGGGAGTTGTCAATGAAGCTCTCCACAATGCGGATATTCTCAATGATAGAAGGAATCTGAATTTTTACTTGATTCATAATATGTTTACTATATCTGAAATGTCTGCAAATCTAATAACCTAATCGCTTATAATAAGCATCTACTTGCTTTTTATAATAAGGTGTCAAAGCAGGTAGGTTCTGACGGAGCGATTCTGTCTGCTGTTTCTGGCGTTCCTGGTACTTCTGTAACGAAGGCGGGATACGAGCGGGCAAATCTTTGGCGGTATTGGCCTCTCGTTTCTCATCCAGATCACGTTCATTGGCAGCTTTCTCAGCCTGTAATAAGCGCGTCAGAATCTCTTTCTGCCGCATCATTGTCTGCTCCGTGAGACGTTTATTAACGAGATCAGTTTCGGTTTGTTCCATGAGCTTGTTCAAATTGCTTAGTTTCTCGCCGCCTTCCTTTCCGCCTGGGGAGGTAGGCGATGGAGCCAAGTCTTTCATGGCATTTCTGAGCATTTCCTGTTGGGCTGCCAAACGGGCCAATTGCTCAGACAATTCTTTGCCGCTTTTCCCGCTCTGCTGTAACTGCTGTATCTGCTGATTGAGCTGCTGTTGCATTTGGCCCAATGCCCCCGGCAGATTCTTCCCGCTCTGGCCCTTCCCTTTCTTCTTGCCTGGCCCGCTCTGTTGTGCCGCCATCATGGCTTGCTGCATTTGCTTCTGCACATCACTCAGCATTAACGCCAGGTTGTTCATAGAGGTCATAGCCAGTTGCTGGTGCGTACCGGTTTTGGAAAGATTACGGTCTTTGATAGACTCAGAGCTTTTGCTCATTTCTTCTTCCATGGCCCCTACCTCACGGGTCACGAATGACTGAATCTGGATTACCCGCTTGGCCAATGAGAGCAGGCTGTCTTCAATGATTTTGGCGTCATCAGACAACTTGAGTTGCTGTTGGGCTAATCCAATGAATCTGGGATCACTTTGCTGCACGTTCCGGAAGTCTTTCATCAGTTTCTCCTGATCAAAAGATAAGGTAACCAGGTTCTCCAGAATGTCGCGGAGATGGTCCAGGTTCTGCTGCATCTGCTGCATGTCTCCGCTCATTTCCTGGCTCTGCATTTGCTGGGACATTTGCTGCATTTTCTGCGCCGCCGATTTCTGCTGCTGGCTCGCTTTTTTGTTCTGGCCTTTCTGCATAGATTCCTGCGCATTCTGCTGCTCCTGCTCTATCTGCTCTTCTAACTGCTCAGTGTTGGGCATGTCTTCTGGGTGCTCCAGTTGCTCATTCATCTGTTCGGCCTCCTTGAGGTCTTCCTGCATTTGCTTGAATTCCTCTTGCAGTTGTTTCTGTTCCTGCTGCAGGCTCTGGTCTGCTTTGTCTTTCTGCTGGGCTGTCTGGTTGGCTAGCTCTTCCTGTTTCTTGGCCAGATCATCTAGCTTCTGCATAGCGTTCTCCAGTTTCTGTTCTGCCTGTAGCTGCTTGAAAAGTTCCAGTAGTCGGTCTAACTCTTTCTGAAGGTTCTCTTCCTTGTTATTGAGCTTGTCTAACAGCGGCTGAATCTGGGCGGGATTTGGCTCTTTCTGCTGCAGAAGCTTCTCCAGTTCCTCATAGAGCTTCTTGGTTTCATCGTCCAGCAGTTGGTCCATCATTTTCTGGAGCTGCTCGCGTTTAGCGGCCATTTTTTCGTTTTGAGGCGAAAAACGCTCCTGTTGTTGGTTTAGCTGCTCGTTCATCTTCTGCAGGGCTGCCAGGTCTTCCTGCAAGGCTTTCTTCTTTTCTGTCAGTTCCTGCAGGGCTTTCTTGTCTTGGTAAGACAATTCGCGTTTCAGTTTGGTCTTCTCTTCATTTCTCTCCAGTGACTTCTGCAACTCCTCTGCTTTGGTAAGGGAAGATTTCATCTGTGACTGCACCTGCTGGGAGGTCTCCTCAATGGACTTTTGCAGTTCAGAGGGGTCTGGGTACTTGAAGAGGAAGGTAGAAGTGCGGGCGCTCTTAGGTTGGGGCACCTGATCATTATCACTTACCTGCACGTAGTACTCCAGCTTATCGCCGGGCTGCAGGTTGAAAGGTTTCAGGTTGAGCTGCTGGAAATAGGATTGGGTGGCCAGGGAGCCGTTGAAAGGGATGGCCACAGTTCTGTAACCCGATGTAGAGTTGTTTCCCTTCAGCACGCGGTAATGGAGCGCTAGCCTGCTGAATCCATAGTCATCTGAGATGGTTCCTCCTACCACCAGGTAAGAATACAGAACTGAATCTTTGAACTGCTCCAGCGTAATTTCTGGGGCTCGGTCTGGAACAACCGTAATCTGGTGCGAGATTTCCTCCTTATTCTCGCTGTAGCGATTACGGAGATGCATGCTATAGCGCTGGTTCTGCATAAACGTGCGTGTGACCACAAACCCGTCTTCCCGGGCCTCTGCTTTTACTTTCTGTGCGGGAGCGTCAAACTGTAACCAAAGGGAATCAGCATTGTCAGCGGCTAAGTGCCAAGTCACCTGAGTTCCTTCTGGGATGGTGAGGTCACCGGTGTTGTCCAGCACCTCGGCTGGTTTGCGCAGATAAGATGGGTACTTCAGCTCTGCCTTCAACTGCCGAAGGGCAGGCCTGGCTACCACTGTTAAGCGGCTGGGTTTAGAGTAGAAGCCAGCACCGGCCAACTGAAAATCCACCGATTCCTGCACCTGCTGAAATTCATAGACGTAGGTCTGCCCTTTTCCTTTTTTAAGAGGTACTTCCTGCCCATCCAGCACCAAGGCCACTTCTTCGGGCACCGATTTTCCTTTGATTGCAACCTCCAATTGAAAATCCTCGCCCTTGAAGGCTTGCAGGCTTGAATTTTGGATAACAAACTCAAACGGCGCCTCGGGAGCATAATGCGTCTTGAAGTTGATGATGCGCTCAGTTCCCTTCACAAACAGAGCCGGATAGATGAAGGCCAGGATGAGCACCAGTGAGAGCGGCAACAGCAGGTATTTGAAGTAAGATCTGTTCTGGGTGAATTTGATCCGCTCAGGGAATTTATAGGAAGCCAGTTCGCCAGAGCGTTGCTCTACGCTGGCGGCCACCAAGTCATTGGTCATGGCCACGTTCTTGAGCTGGAGCAGGTTTAAAAGCCGGTCTTGGATCTCGGGGAAAAACTGCGCCACCTGTTGGGCCGCCTGTTCATCTGTGAGCAGTTTCTTGAGGTTGGCCAAAGCCAACAGCGGAGTCCAGAGCCAGCGAACTACGGCAAACGCGCTTATGCCCAGAAATGAGAAAAGAAGGAATGCCCTCACCTCCGGCTGAAAATAGAAGAAGTACTCCAGCACAGTGATCAGCAGATAAGAAGACAGCACCAAGCCTAACGTGAGCAAAATACCTCTGAAAAGCAGGTTCAGGTAAAATTTGCGCTTAAACGCCTGAAGCTGCTGTAAAACTGTATTCAAGGAGCTGGCCGCCTGCATACGGGTAAATAGGGTTAGTAGAAGTATTGGGATTAGGAAGCAAGGGTAGGCGAAGCCTTTCCCCTTCTGTTCCTCCTATACGTAATTGAAGATTAGAATATTAACTCTTCTGCTTACTAATTTATTGTTATTTCTTAGATAAGAGCCTGCCTGCTCCTGGTTTTGCCTCAAATTAGGAAAAAGAGCCCCTAAACGCGCTTTGAGTTGCTAGTAAACAAAGAGCCGAACCAGAAATTGCTAGGTATTTACAACGGTTCTAAAAGAAAATTGCGTTTAGCGGCTCTTTTTGGAAAAATAGCCGCTAAACGCAATTACTGCTGGGTGATTTAATTTTACGCCTCTACCGGATGCATTTCCAGCAAAATTGGGCAGTGGTCAGAATGCTTGGCTTCTGGCAGAATGGCCGCTCTCTTCAGGAGCGGCTTCAGGTGCTCAGAAACCAGCAGGTAATCAATGCGCCAGCCCAGGTTCTTCGCCCGCACGTTGGCGCGGTAACTCCACCAGGTGTATTGGTGTGGCTCTGGGTTAAAGTGCCGGAACGAATCTATGTACCCGTCTTGCAAGAAGCCAGAGAACCAATTCCGTTCTTCCGGTAAAAATCCGGAGCTGTTGGCGTTGGCTTTCGGGTTGTGGATATCTATAGCCTGATGGCAGATGTTATAGTCGCCGCAAATGACCAAACCGGGCACAGTGGCCTTCAAATCCTGAATATACTGTTGAAAATCTCTGAGCCATTCCATCTTGAACGCCTGCCGGTGCTCCCCACTGGAGCCCGAAGGCATGTACACATTCAGGACGGAATAGCCTTCATAATCTGCCCGGATAACCCGCCCTTCCTGGTCATACTGCTCCATGCCGCAGCCAATGCACACGTTCTTGGGCGCAACTTTTGAGAGGATGGCCACGCCGCTGTAGCCCTTCTTCACCGCCGGGTGGATGTACACGTGGTAGCCTAGTTCCTCAAAGCAGGCCTTGTCAAATTTGCTCTCATCGGCTTTTATTTCCTGGAGGCACAGCACGTCTGGGTTAGCGGCCTTAACCCAATCCAGGAATCCTTTGGAAATAGCAGACCTGATTCCGTTTACGTTGTAGCTAATGATTTTCATTTACTTCATTTGATCAAAATACTCCAGAGCGTGCCACTTGAGCATTCGCTCCTGCTCTTTCAGATTACAGGCCGGCAGCGGCTTCACCGATTTCCAGTGCGGCCATCCTTCCTGGTCCAGCCCTTCCAACGCATAATAACCCGACAAACTCAACAGTTTGCAGGTGGCAATGTGCATCAGGTCCTGTTTCTCTTCTTTGGTGAACTCCCGTACCCCCTGCCCCAGCTCCTGCACACCAATCAAAAAAAGGATAGCGTTCAGGTCAGGCTTTTTCCCAAACATGCTTTTGATGTTCTGCCGGAGGTCGGCCCACCGCACATCAAAATCTTCTTCGTTCTCCATACATCAATTATGAGTGAGTGGTGAGAGAACATTTCTGCAGATTTCTTTCACCACTTATTGTTAGTTTACTCAAAAAGATTCCTGTTTAGGGGCTGTTTTTAGAAAAACAGCCCCTAAACAGGAATCTTCTATAAAGACAAAAGAACTAGGCTTGCTGTTCCGTTTTTAGTTCTTCCCAGTATTCTACCGCTCTGCGGAAATGCGGTATCACAATGGAACCGCCAATTAGATTGGCAATGGCAAATACTTCATACACTTCCTCATCGGTAAGGCCGCATTCAAAACATTTGCCCAGGTGGTACTTGATGCAGTCATCGCAGCGCAGTACCATGGAACAGGCAAGGCCCAACATTTCCTTCGTCTTCACGTCTAAAGCACCCTCGGCATAGGCATTGGTGTCCAGGTTGAAGAAACGTTTGATTACTTTATTGTCCGCTTCCATGATCTTCTCGTTCATGCGGGTGCGGTAGTCGTTGAATTCTTTTATTAAGCTCATTGTTGATCGGGATTATAATTGGCCCTGTAGGCCATTTCTGTAAAGTTACATCAAAATCTGCAAGAGTGTATGGCGTCTCTACAGTTGGGGTTACGCACCGTTTACCATGATTTTCTGGCCCTGCTTTTTCCGGAGGATTGCAAAGCCTGTGGAGGTGAACTTGCCGTGGGCGAAACGGTCATTTGCAGCCATTGCCGCATCAAGTTGCCTTATACCAATTTCCACCTCACCCCCTCTGATAATATTGTGCACAGGGTATTTTGGGGAAGAGTACCTGTTCAACTGGCAACGGCCTATCTTAAATTTCAAGAGAAGGGCCGGGTGCAGCGGCTCCTCCATCAGCTAAAATACAGAGGACAGGAAGAAGTAGGCAATGTTTTAGGCCAATGGCTTGGTACTGAGTTGAGCACGCAAGCTGATTTTAAAGCGGTTGAAGTGGTAGTGCCTGTACCAATGCACAAAGCCAAGCAGAGACAGCGGGGATATAATCAGGTAGAAGGATTTGCGAAAGAAATCGCGCTGGCTCTTGAAGTGCCTTTCTCCACAGACGTACTAAAGAAGAATGCCACCAAAGGCAGCCAGACCAGTAAGAACCGAGAAGCCAGATGGGAAGCCATGCGCCAGTTATACGGCATCAAGAATGTTGCCGCCATAACAGACAAACATGTGTTATTGGTAGATGATGTCATTACCACGGGTGCTACCGTAGAAGCCTGTGCGCATGTATTGCTGAATAATGGGGCTAAAGCCGTGAGCGTAGTTTCTATCGCCTACACTCTATAAATATAATTAGCCATAAATAAGAAAGGCCGGGTTATTAACCCGGCCTTTCTTATTTATGGCTTCTAAGCCAATTATTTATTTGAACCAGTGTTGATCATGGCGCAACGGAAACCGATGGTTGAAGTAGCAGAATCCTGCTCCATGTAACGACGGGTACCAGGTGACAACCAGTAAGCTACGTCTTTCCAAGAACCACCTTTGTACACGCGTACGGTGTTGGTGATTAAGGACTGGAAGCCAGCTACATCATACATAGAGGAGTCATCTTGTACCCCATTTCTACGTACTGGGTTCAGGTCTTCTACGTCTTGGAAAGAAAGCGGACGGTAAACGTCTTGTACCCACTCATTCACGTTACCTGCCATGTTGTAAAGACCGAAGTCATTTGGCGGGTAAGCGTATACATACTCCGTGATCATGGCACCGTCATTCAGTGAACCGGCAATACCAGCGTAGTCACCGCGGCCACGTTTAAAGTTAGCCAGGAATTGACCTTGGCCTTTGCCATACGGGTTCCGAACCTGATGGCCGTCCCAAGGATAGATACGTTTGTTAGTTTGGTTTTCTTCTTCGCTCAATTGCGTGCCAATCAAAGCCTGGGCAGCATATTCCCACTCAGCCTCTGTGGGGAGACGGTAGTTTGGCAGAATGGCGCCAGACTCAATTGGAGGAGTAGATCCTTCAGTGAGTTCGCCGTCATAGTTGGCTGCCAAGCCTTTATTTACCATGGCAGTACGCCACGTACAATAATCCTGCGCCTGTAACCAACTTACTCCCACTACCGGGTAGTAACGGAAGCCTGGGTAACGCAGGTAATAATTTACGTAGGGGTCATTGAAGGATAATTCACGCTCCCAAACAGTAGTATCTGGTAAGGCTTTGGCGTAGATTTCTTCAGAAGAGTCTTTCCGGATATAATGCAGGTATTCCAACCAGTGAATATTGGCCACCTCTGCTTCATCCATATAGAAAGAAGCTACTGTAACGGTACGCTCAATGTTGTCACGGGTCATGGCCACATCTTCCTCAGAAGACCCAAGGGTAGTTCTACCCCCTTCAATAAATACCAGACCAGGTCCTTCAGGTACGTCGCTGTAATCAGCTACTGCGAACCCACCATCTTCTTCATCATATTCAATTCCGGTAGCGGTACTTCTGCTCCCGGGATCTGTACTGGTAGGACGGTTATTCTTGGAGCAGGAGGAGAAAACCATAGCTCCTGCGGCCAATACGTACAATAAGTGTTTAGACAGTTTCATAAAATTGGTAAATACCAGGTAAAATTGTATTCTTTTGGTCAAATGCGGCTTTTAACACGTAAAAATATATAAAATTAAAACGCAGGGCAAGCAATGCGATTGTATTTTTTATCGTAACCGGATCTTTTAAAGATCTTGAGGTAATCCACTTTCTCAAAGGAAAGAACAAGTTCATGTGACGGGCCTATGGCAACCGGGCTTGAAGCCAGCGGGTGCCTATACGCATACCCTATCTTAACTCCTTTATGCGTAACGCCCAACAGTCCTTGTATAGTACTGGCAAGCGGTGTATTTTCTGTGCCTGGTAACAATGTCATCCCAATCCCCATAGTAACCGGTGTAACAGTTGCATAAATAGTTGCGTCTAAGCGGTTAAAGTTGCGTTGCTGTGTATACGTAAGAGTGGGAATAAAGCTAATCTCCTCAAAATGATTTTTAGCGAAATAACTTCTCACGTAAAACTTATAGCCTGTCTGTAGTTGAAAACTGGGAGCTGCTGTGCTGGAAGACATTTCCCCAACAGTAGGATTATTTAAATGATTCCCCGATAGTCCCACCCAGAACTGATTTGTGAAAAGGAGCACCCCTACTGATACCGTTAGATACGATGTTTTGTCCAAATTAAAGGTTTCAGCAGTTGGCCGGGTGACTGTTCCATTGGGGGTAAGCTGATCCTCAAATATGAGGCCGTTGGCAGAAGGCTTCTGCGACCCATACCCTATTTGCATGCCAGCACTTATATCTAGTTTTTCTCTCAGTTTGGTGTGGTACGCGTAGAGAGCCCCAATTTGTATTTTCTGATAACCACCGGCTGGTGCTCTATCCGTCATGAACGTAGCGCCTACGGCATTTCTGTTATTTTCAAACCGGTACTCGCCGCTGGCCCATTGGGTACTGAACCCGCCCTTGGTGCCTGTCCACTGAGACCTATGCCCGCCCGTGATGCTGTATTCAGACAATAATCCGGTAAAAGCAGGGTTAAGAAAAAGGCGGTGGGCATAGGGAAGAACACTGGTGGTTTCCTGGGCCAGAGCGCAAACAGAACAGGAAAAGCAAAGAGCGCCCAGCAGAAAATACTTTCTCAGGCTTTCCTGCTTAGGAAAGAACAGGCGGCACACAAATTGCAGGGGCTCCAAGAATATTTTCATTTGAAAATACCTAAACTTACAAGCTGAAAACACATCATTACCAATATGAGGAAAGTATTTATAGGGTTGGCAATATTCATTGTAGTACTGCTAGCCTCCGCAGCACTTATACCTGTCTTTTTCAAAGATAAAATCAAAGAGCGGCTGGATAAAGAAATAGCCAAAAGTATTAATGCCCGCGTCTTATACGAAACAGATAACGTTGGTCTCTCTCTCTTTAGCACATTCCCAGACTTAGGATTGAGTGTAAAAGAATTAACCATCATAGGCAAAGATTCTTTTCAGCGTGATACGCTGGCGTATTTGCCCAACTTCAGCCTGGGATTGGATTTAATGAGCGTGATTTCAGGAGATCAAATAGAGATTAAATCAGTGCAGCTGGAGGAGCCAAGGCTTAGATTGTTGGTGCTTAAAAGCGGAAAAGCCAACTGGGATATCTTTATTCCAGATACCGCCGCCACGCCAGAAGCTCAAGATACTACTGATTTCAAAATGGGTATTAACCATTGGGAGATCAACAAAGGGCAGATTGTGTACCAAGACCTCAGTATTCCGTTTGGGGTAAACGCCTATAACGTGCAACATACCGGTAGCGGTGACTTAGCCAAAGATATCTTTGACATGGACACCAAGACACAGGCAGAGCGTTTTACGGTCACCTATGCCGGAACAAACTATATTGAGAACAAGAAGCTGGACGCTGATGTAACCTTGGCTATGGACTTGGCTAATGCCAAGTATACCTTCAAAGACAATAATTTCAGGATAAATGATTTCGTGCTGGGTATGGCTGGTTCCATAGCCATGCCAGCGGAAGACATTAATCTTGATCTTACTTTTAAAGCGCTTGAGACTGACTTCCGGAATATTTTCTCATTGGTACCAGGTGTTTTTACGGAGAAATTCAAAGACGTAAAAACTGATGGAAAGGTAGCTTTCAATGGTTACGTGAAGGGGATTTTTAATGAGACGTCTATGCCGGGGTTTGGAGTAGACCTAAAGGTGAACAACGGTACCTTTCAATATCCAGATTTGCCACAGGCAGCCCGTAACATCAATATTGACATGAGTGTGAAAAACACCGATGGCAATATTGACCACACTTTAGTAGACGTACGAAAACTGCACCTGGATTTAGGTAAAAACCCAATAGATGGCCGGGTAGTGATAGACGGCCTGGAGCCGATGAAAATTGACGGGAATCTGCAGGCGAAACTAGATCTGGCTGAGATCACCAAAGTGTTTCCGCTGGAAGGTACTACCCTCAGAGGCTTGCTTGCCGTAAACGCCCAGGCCAAAGGGGTATATTTTGAGAAGCATATGCCAGTGGTAACAGCTACCCTCAACCTCTCCAACGGGTATGTGAAATCTTCTTCTTTCCCAGCTCCGCTGGAGCAAGTTACAGTGGCTGCTACAGTAGCTAACCGTACGGGCAATGCCGCAGACACAGACATTCAGATTTCCCGCTTCAGAATGTTACTGGACAAAGAGCCTTTGGAAGGTAGGGTAGCTATCAAGAACTTGGCCCAGCCTCAGTTTGATGCAGACATTAAAGGGGTCTTGGACCTCACTAAACTAACCAAAATCTTTCCCATTGAAGGAACCACCCTTAGTGGACGCTTGAATGGGAATATCATGGTCAAAGGAAAGATGACTGATGTAGACGCCGGTCGCTACGGTAATGTTCAGGCCAGTGGAACAGTGCAGATAGCACAACTTAATTATAAGAGTACAGACTTGCCACAGGGCATGCGCATCAATTCGGCCAAAGCCACCTTTAATAATGAGCAGGTCGCATTGCAACAATTAAATGGTTATCTGGGCAAGAGCGATGTGCAGATGAATGGTACAGTCTCTAATTACATGGGCTATCTGTTCTCTGAGAACCAGCCGCTCCGGGGTAACTTCACGCTACGTTCCACTAGCTTCAATGTGAATGAGTGGATGGTAGATGAGCGTACGGGGCAGACAGTATCCGCTTCTACCCAGCAGGCACAGGGTGTAGTACAGGTTCCCGCTAACATAGACATGGTGTTGACAACTCAGATTGGAACTGTGGTATATGATAACCTGAAGCTACAGAATATCAATGGTAAAGTTTCACTTAAAGATCAGATAGCCAAGCTGGAAGATGTTTCTTTTAATACCTTGGGTGGTCAGTTTTCCACTACCGGTTCCTATGACTCAAGAGATCTTATCCACCCCAAGTTCTCCTTCGGACTTGATATTAAGAACCTGGATTTTCAACAGTCCTTTAATGCTTTCAATACCATTCAACACATAGCACCCATTGCTAAATTGCTGAAAGGCGAATTCTCCACCAAATTCAATCTAAATGGTGAATTGGGGAGTGACATGATGCCTGTTATGAGCACCCTTACCGGTAAGGGAATGGTGGAAGTGGTAGAAGCCGTAGTTTCCAATGTGAAGGCCTTAAGCAAGATCAGCCAGTTGACTAATTTAAAAGAAGTTCAGAACTTCTCTTTGAAAAACCGTGGCTTTGCGGCCGAGATTGTGGGCGGTAACCTGGTGGTGAAACCCTTTGATTTTTCAGTGGGTGATATAAAAATGACTGTGGGGGGCACCAATAATCTTTCTGGAAAAGTAGACTATGTAGTGGCTATGGATGTACCCTCAGGCAAAGTAGGAAGCTCATTAGCTAGCAAGATTACTGGTTTAACGGGCGCCCAGAACCTGAACAGCCTGGAGCGGGTAACCCTGCAGTTAGGCGTTACGGGCACCTACAATGATCCGGCCGTTGCCTTGAAAGGCAGCAGCCTTAAAGCAGAAGCCTCTTCTATTGTGAAAGAAGTAGTCTCCAGTAAACTGGAGAATGTGAAAGAGAAGCTAAATGTGAATGTGCCTACTAACAGAGACAGCATTAACGCAGAATTGGCAAGGCGTAAACAAGAAGCTGAACTGAAAGCCCGGCAAGAACTGGAGAAAAAGCGCCAAGAAGCAGAGCAGAAGCTGAAGGAGGAGGCTAAATCACGGTTGAACAAACTTTTAGGTCCTAAAAAGCCTGTAAGTACACCGCCTGTAGATACAACCAAGCAACAATAGTCTTTTCACTTGGCATTAAGTTTGTTCCAGGCTTGCTTCTATGAAGCAGGTCTGGAACAAACTTTTTAAGGGACTTTCCTTCTGGCAACTACCACGTACAAGGGCCTGCTATCATAGGATAATATTTCACCCTAATATTTTTACATGAAGAAGAGTTTCTTTTTTGCAATGCTTTGGACTGCAGTCTTCGGATTTTCATCTTGTTCAGATGAGGCAGACCCCGCGGGATCGGCACGTATGGAAGTGCGGCTAACCGATTCTCCCGGTGATTATGATGAGGTTAACATAGATATCCGCTCCGTACAGATACACCGGGAGGCTACTGATGATGGTACTGGCTGGACCACTCTAGAGCATATCACTCCCGGAGTATACAACCTTCTAGACTTTGCCAACGGCCGTGACACGCTCTTGGCCAGCGCCACTCTTCCCGCCGGGCGTATTTCTCAGATAAGATTAGTGTTAGGTGAGAACAACACGCTCAAGTTAAAAGGTGAGCCAAACAGACGCCCGCTTACCACACCAAGTGGCCAAACCTCTGGTTTAAAGCTACAGATCAATGCAGACCTGAAATCTGATGTCACGTATGTAGTCCTGTTAGATTTTGATGCCGCTAAATCAATTGTGCCCCGTGGCAACAGCGGGCAGTACAACCTTAAGCCGGTCATCCGTACCCTAACGCAGGCGATTGCTGGTGGCATTAGAGGCAACGTTACCCCGGCGGCTGCCAAGCCAGGAATCTTAGTGATTTCTGCCGCTAACGACACCATTGGCGGTTTCACCGATGATGCCGGGCGGTTCCTGATCAAAGGAGTACCCGCCGGGATATATAAAGTACAGTTCAGCGTTACTGAGCCTTATCAAGGAAAAGAACTCACCAACATTGTAGTGACTAATGATCAGATCACTGAACTACCAACTGTGAACCTGGACTAAAGAATATACCTTCCTAAAAGAAGAGGGGGAGAAGCTTTTGAAGCTTCTCCCCCTCTTCTTTTTTATGATCTGTTTTTGCCCAGTTTTCAGAAAAAGGGCCGCTAAACGCACTTATCAGATCTCTAAGTCCTGCCCGTACTGAATACGCACATAAGTTACATAATCTGAGTTAATCGGCTCATGGCCTGCTAACCGAAGTTCACGGGCTACTTGCCCCCGGTGGTACGTGGCATGGTTAATAGCATGGGTAAGGATATCCTGTACTTTGGTAGAATAAGCTTTCCCTTGGGTATTGGTATAGTCAATGGTGCGGTTCAGTTCTGCTTCATCTGCGTTGGCGTATAGTTCTACCAATTTTGGCGATGTCTGCTCGTGCAGGCGGTGCAGTTCTTCCAGCGTGTGCCGTTGCAAAACCGTAACCGGGCTTTTAGTGCCGGTAATACGGGCAATCCAGATGGCTTGGGCATTCAATACGTGGCTGAACATAAGTTGGGCATAGTCTGGAAGATCGCCTTCAATGCGGTCCATGCTTTTCAGAACCCGGGCGTTTGCCCAGACATTATATTCCGTTAGGTTCTTGAGTACGTCGTTTGATGTCATATAAGAATAAGAAAAGTAAACACACAGAAGAAGTTTGTGCCGTTCAAAATTGGGCAAAAGTAGTAAACGCGCGGTTTAGAAAGAATGTTTATTTCATTTTTGAAACAGAGCCCCCAAGTAAGGGAAGAACACCAGCAAACCTACTAAGGAAGCGGTAATGGAAGCTACCAAAACAGCGCCCGCCGCTATATCCTTTGCCTTGCCCGCCAACAGATGATGCCCCGGCGATACCAAGTTAACCACCACTTCAATGGCGGTATTGAAGAGTTCAGCCATCCAGACCAAGCCTATGGAGAAACAGACAAGGGCCCACTCTATCTTGGAAAGACCAACATAAAACCCAACGGCTACCACTGCCCCAGCTGATAATACATGCCATCTCAGGTTGATCTCTGACCGGAAAGCCGCCGCAATTCCCTTAAAGGCATAGCCAAAGCTATTAAGGCGTCTTCTTATAAAAGCAGGTCGTCTTCTTTCCATCATGAACGCATACGAAAAGAAAGCGGAAGCAGGTTTGTGGCCAGCTTCCGCAACTATGGTTAATAAGGTTAGGGAATAACAGTAGCGTTGTAGAGCAAGTACTAAACTTTGATGATGATGTTCTTTCTATACATGATCCAGAGGATGATCATCCAGAAGCCAATCCAGGTGAGCGCCCACGCTAGTGATGCATTGTAAGGGTCTAAATGAGGAGTATAGAAAGTCTCATACAGATAGGTCTTGCTGTCTACTTCTCCTGAGGCTGTCTGTACCTTGATCATCCCCATGATACGGGGAATCAGGCCTGATAAGAAGAACACCGTAATCGCATTGATGCCATAAACCAAAAATGGAGTAGTGAACTTCTGGTACCCTTTTACATCAATAAGCCAATAGCAAAGCCCTAACCCAAGCATAGCCAATCCGGAGGTATACAGCACATATGAGCTGGTCCAAAGGCTTTTATTGATAGGAAAATGTAGATCCCAGATTAGGCCCAGGCAGGTGCAGATCACACCCCATACCATTAGCCACGCAATCTTGTTTCCGGCATCGTCTTTCTTCTTGAGCCACTGCCCTACCAGTACTCCCGTTAAGGCGGTAGCCACGGCCGGAATAGTGCTCAAAATTCCTTCAGGGTCCCATACTTTAGTAGACTTCCATAAGTGACCAGCCAGTAATTTATAGTCTAGCCACGCAGCCAGATTGGTAGTAGGCTGTAGATTGGCTAGACCTATACCCGGAACGGGTGCAAACATCATCACTGCCCAATACCCTATCAGTATAACTGCAATAGTCATGATTTGGGTGCGTCGTTCCGTCTTCAGAAAGATGATACCAGCTACAATGAAGACAATCCCTATGCGCTGGAGTACACCCGGTATACGAACAGTATCAAATTCAAACTTTGGGAACAGTGACAGGAACATGCCTAAGGCAAACAGCGTCAAGCCCCGTCTGATGATTCTTACTATTGTTTGGGTGTGTTTCTCATGGGTGAGCTTGGCTCCGGACAACGCATAGGCTATGGAAACTCCCACTATAAATAGAAAGAATGGAAAAACCAGATCTGTAGGCGTGCACCCATGCCAAGCCGCATGCTTCAACGGCGCATAAATCTTTCCCCAGCTCCCGGGGTTGTTCACCAGAATCATGGTTAGTACGGTTATGCCCCTAAATACATCCAGAGACAGGAGCCTTGTTCTAACAGGTTTAGTCTCTTGCAGAAGGGGTTGTTCTAAACTGGGGGCTGAGGTGGGGAGAATTTGCACGGGTGGATGTTAAGAGTGTGAATCTAAAAGATCAAATTAACTTTTTGCTTCCTTCCGCTAGAAATACTCTTAGCAAAATAAACTGTGCCATAGATAGAGTGTTGAAAAGCTTAAGTGTAAGAGAGTTTTACTCATACTAGCTACAAAAGCAAATTTGTTTAAACTTATGCAGAAAGTTTGTAATGGAGATATCTTAGCTTTAATAATTAAATTAAAATCTTCCTTGTATAAAAGGAGTATCTTAGTTATTTTCAGCATTTCTTCTAGTTTCATAAACTCGATACGGACAATATTTCTGTAACTAAAGGTCTAGTTTATAAATTTTATTAAAAAGCTTTGATTTTTCTTTTACTAATTAAAAAGATCAAAATAGAATTCGATATTTAATAAATTTATAATATTGTGCCTGTTTTATAGAAGCCTTTAAATGTTTGTATTCCTCTCTAACTCAGGAAAACTACTTTTGCTTATGATATAACTATCTCTTTTTTATTCCGATGACCAACAACAAAACAATCATTACCTAAACCCTTTTTTTATGAAAATACTATTACGGCTAATGCTATTTACTTTGAGCTTATGTATTGCTCAAGCTGGTTTTGCCCAGAGCAAGACCATTACCGGGAGGGTGACTTCCTCCGAAGACGGCTCTGCTATGCCCGGCGTGAGCGTAGTTTTAAAAGGCACAACCGTAGGTGCTTCTACAGATGGAAATGGCCGTTATTCCATTCAGGCTCCAGTGGGAGGAGTCTTAGTGTACAGTTTTATTGGGACCATCGCTCAAGAGAAAGTTGTGGGTGCCTCTAATTCTATTGATGTTATTTTGAGAGCTGACTCTAAAGCAATTGATGAAGTTGTAGTAACAGCATTAGGTATTCAAGAAGAAAAGAAATCATTGGGCTACGCAATTACTGAAATCAAAGGGGCAGATGTAGCGCAAACACAGCGGGAGAATTTTGTCAATGGTTTAGCTGGGCGTGTGGCCGGAGTTGAGGTTACTTCTACTTCTGGTTTACCAGGTGCTTCTTCCTCTATTGTCATTAGAGGTATTAGTTCTTTGAGTGGTAATAACCAACCCTTATTTGTGGTAGATGGGTTACCTATCAGTAATAACACTACCTCTACTAGCGTGTTGGCTTCAGCAGGAGTTACTGGGAAATCTTTTGAGAACAGAGGTGTTGATTTTACAAACCGTGGAGCTGATATAAACCCTGAGGATATTGAGAGTATTACTGTACTTAAAGGACCAGAAGCTTCTGCCCTATATGGAATTGAAGCTGCTTCAGGGGCAATAGTGATTACAACAAAGCGTGGTAAAGCTGGCCAAGGCCGTATTAACTATAGCTATAACACTAGAGTTAGCAAAATCACAAGACTCCCGGAGCGTCAATTAGTATATGATAGAGGCGTTAATGGTTATACAGCTGAGGGTAATGAGGAAGTTAGATATTTTGGAAGCAAATTCCCTGAAGGGACACAGTTCTATGATAATATCGAGAGCTTTTTTGAAACAGCTATCCAACAAAAACATAATGTTTCTTTTACAGGAGGAAGTGACAAAACTCAATATCGAATTTCAGGAGCATACACAGATTCTAAAGGGTATGTTCCTAATACAGGTCTTGATCAAATCAATTTATCCTCTTCTATCTCTTCAACGTTGAACAGATTCATCAATACGGATGTAACTTTCGATTATACTAGATCTGACAATAACAAGTCCTTTACCGGAGCAAATGGAGCATTCCTGCATTTAATGCTTTGGCCAGTAACAGATGATGCCAGTAATTACCTGACTCCAACAGGAGGAAGAAGAGATTATGCTGGTGCTTTCTCTAATGATGTTGAAAATCCTTTCTTTAACGTCAATAAAAATAAATTTAATACGCTCACAGATAGATATAGAACCAATGTGTCGTTAACCATTGATCCTACAAACTGGTTTAAGTTCGTGGTTCAAGGAGGGGTAGACTATTATACAGAGAAGACAACTATTGTACGTCATCCAGAATCAAATACCGGGAAGTCATATGGGGGACTTTTTGATCAGTCAGTAGGGACTACACGCAATCTCACCCTTCAGTACTATGGTGCTTTTAACAAAGCATTCTTCAATGACAGGTTTAGGGTGAATTTTAGGTTAGGAAGTATGGTACGGGATTATAATACCTTTACTGCTTCTGCTAGTGGAGAAAGATTTCAAGCTCCCAATCTTTACTCAATCAACAACACTCTACTCACTTCACAGAGAGCTTTCAACAACCTATGGCAGTATCGTAACATTGGTGCATTCAGTCAGTTAACATTAAGTTATTCTGACATGTTATATTTGACTGTAACAGGACGTAATGACTGGACTTCTACCCTTCCGGTGGAGAATAATTCATTCTTCTACCCGTCAGCAGCAGTTAGTTTCGTATTTACAGAGTTAGCACCTTTTGCAGGAATCAAGGACATTCTTTCATACGGAAAATTGAGAGGATCCATAGCGCAGGTAGGTAAAGATGCAAGGCCATATAGCATTCGGCCTTTCTATGAAACAGCAACAACTACAGGTGGAGGTTATAGATACGGTTTTACAGGGCCAAGCTTTGGTTTAGAGCCAGAAATGACAACTTCATATGAATTTGGAACTGAATTGAAGTTTTTCAATGATCGTTTTGGCATTGATGCAACTTACTTTAGTAAAACATCTGAAAAGCAAATAGTTAAAGATTTGCGCCTGAGCTATGGAACAGGTTTCGTTTTGTCTACCTTCAATGCTGGAGAAATTAAGAATGAGGGAATTGAGTTACAGATGAATGCTTCACCTGTAGTACGTCCTAACTTTACTTGGGATGTAGCTGCTAACTTTACCAAGTTCTGGAGTGAACTTGTAAGTTTACCTGAAGGTGTAACAGAGTTTTATAATTCTGATACCTTTCTCTATGGAAACGTGAGAGCAGGAGCAAGACCAGGAGGGCCACTTACTACATTTACCGGATATGACTACCTAAGAAACAATAGAGGTCAGTTAATCATTAATCCAACAACAGGCCTTCCCTCAATAAAAGAAGAATGGATTGTTGTAGGTGATAAGAATCCAGATTTTACCGTAGGGGTACAAAATACTTTCACATACAAGAACGTATCATTAAACTTCAATGTTGACTTCAGAGTTGGCGGAGATATTTATAATGCTACTGAGCACTACATGGTAACCCGCGGTATTAGCCCTAGAACCTTGAGTCGTGAGACGCCTAGGATTGTTGATGGAGTATTACAAGATGGGTTAGAGAATACAGATAATCCTACAAAGAATAACATTCCTATTGATGTTTCTAGAAACTCATCTTACTGGAGCTCTATCTATTATAATAACACATTTATAGAAAAAGACATCAATTGGGTACGATTAAGAGATATTACTTTAAACTACCGTTTACCTTCTGCTTTATTACAAAGAATAAAATTCATCAAAGAGTTTAACATCTATGTAACAGGAACAGATTTGTTTATTCTTACAAACTATTCTGGGCTTGATCCTATAGGAGCTGGTACATCAGCTGCTACTGGCGGTGCAGGAGGTGTGGGTATGGATTATGGGAACTTCCCAACACCTAGAGGACTAAACTTTGGAATTAGAGCAGGATTTTAACTAAAAGTTACATGAAGAGAATAATATATATATCGCTTATAGCTGTATGTACCCTTGTATCTACTAGCTGTGAGAATTGGTTAGATGTTAATACTAACCCTAATGGTCCAGATGCTATCTTACCACCAGACTTGTACCTGCCACAAATTCAATCTGAATTGTCTGTGGCTATTCAATGGGATGCTAGATATGCGGGTCAATATACGCAAGATTGGGTTTCTACAGGTGTAGATAATGTCTTTGACGCCCATGGGCACCCTACTTCCAGTGATGCTTATTCTCAATTATGGAGAGCGGTCTACTTCAGCATGGGTTATAACCTCATAGACATGATGAATAGTGCAGAGGCATCACAAAAGTATGATTTTGTGGGAGTAGGCCACATACTCAAAGCTTTAGGATGGCAAATGCTCACAGACTATCATGGAGAAATTATCTTATCAGAAGCTTTTACTCCTGATCAAAGAACATTTGAGTATGATAATCAAGAGTTTGTATACAATGAAATTAAAAAGGAGCTACAATTAGGTATTCAAAATCTTGAAAGAACAGACGGAATTGATGCAAATGGTTCTGGTTTAAGAACCGCAGATTTAATTTATAATGGTGACCGTTCAAAATGGATCAAATTTGCATATGGTTTACTAGCTATCAATGCCAATAGACTTACAAACAAGAGTAGCTATAATCCGGATGAAGTAATCACCAATTTGAATAAATCATTTACCAGCAATGCAGATGACGCTCTTATAAGATATGAAGGGACAAACTCTGCTAATGCTAACTGGTATGGGCCCATCAGAAACAACTTAGGAGCATTAAGGCAATCCACTTTTATAATTGGCTTACTCAATGGAACGAATCCATCTTTGATGCCTGCTGCGAATGATCCAGTTTTAACAACAGAAAAGCTAAATGATCCTCGTATTGCTGCAATGATGGCACCTGCCCCAGATGGTAAATACAGAGGGCTTACCCCACTTGCTGGATTAGGATCTGTTGTGGCAGAAAGGCCCAATACATTTTGGGGAACAACTTCTGGTAACGTAGTTACTCCAAGCAGTCAACAAGTGTACTTGTTTGGAAATGCTACTCCACATCCTATCATGACCTATGCTATGCTTCAATTCATAAGAGCAGAGGCAGAATGGCGTAAGGCAAAAGGAGCTTCACAACAAGCACTGGATGCATATAAAGCTGGAGTTACTGCTCATATTGATTTTGCACGTCAATTTGCAGTAGACAAAGCACTATATGATCAAAGAAGAACTGCTTACTTAGGCAGTGAAGAAACAATTCCAACTACTCCTGTTGGTCTTACGCTCTCAAAGATTATGTTACAAAAATATATTGCAACTTGGGGTTGGGGACTAGGAATGATGGAGACTTGGTCAGACTTTAGGAGATACCACTATAATGTTGATGTAGTGCCAAATGATGGTATTACTACTACAGGAGTGTACACAGGGTTTGTATTGCCATCAGCATTAGCAGTCAGCAATAATGGTCAGCTTGCTTATAGAGCACGGCCAAGATTCAATTCAGAATACATGTGGAATAAAGATGCCCTTGAAAAAATAGGTGGTTTTGATCCTGCGTTCCATACATTTGAAACTTGGTTTAGTAAGCCTAGCGAATAAAATTTTAAAGATATGAGATATATACTCACTAGAACATTTGCGCTACTAGCTGCAGTAATCATGCTGGGAGCTTGCGAGAAAAATGAGCTTCCAGAGATTACAGAAGCTTACAATGTCAGTACTAAGGCTAAAGTGAAGTTCTTCTTTCATTCACAGGGAGCACCTGCTGCGGCATTCTATGTGAATGATGTGAAAGTTACTGCCATTGCCCCGGTTGCAACAGGTGCAACAGCCGGGCAGTTAAGGGGTCAGGGTTTTGGTACAGTATTCCCCAATAACAATTATGCAGAAGTGGATGCCGGTAGTTTTAAGATGCGGGTAATAGATGTAGAAGCTTCTAAAACAGCTGGTCAATTGGTTGAATTGACAGCTAAAGAAATTACATTAGAGCCAGCTACTTTTTATTCAGCCTATTTTGTAGGTGTACCAGCTACAGCTACTTCTCCTGCAACGTATGAGATTCATTTGGCAAGAGATAATCAGCCTGTATCAGATTTTAGTAAAGTTTGGTGGAGATTTGTTAACACTATGGCAGAAGCTCCCTTTAAAGTAGATGCTTATGCCGTGAAAGCGAAGGTTCCGGCTACGGCTACTGCGCCTGAAGTGCCTGCTGTAATTGTACCTTTAGGAATGAATCTAGATTATAAACAACAAGGTGACTATGTACAATTGCCTGTTGTCGGTACTTGGGTTTTCAAAGTGTATCCTTCTGGAACAACGTATGACCCTGAAACCTCAGCACCGTATATTTCTCACTCACTTGCTGTAACTAATTCTCATTTTGGGCGTGTTTATACAACCCAAATAAGGGGTAAATATGAGGCTCCAGTTCCTCCAAGTATAACTCCTGTTACTACGGGCAAAATTGACTATTGGAGAGAAAGATAATCCACCCAAAAGCTTAAAACGAAGAAGCCCCCTCTGTATAAGAGGGGGCTTCTTCGTTTTAAGCATGTTTTTGCCAAATCAGGTCAAAACCGGAATTACTTCAAGCTACCAATCATATCCTCAGGCCGAACCCACTCCGTGAATTGCTCATCGGTCAACAAGCCTAAGTCAAGGGCAGCTTGGCGGAGGGTAGTGCCTTCTTTGTGGGCTTTCTTAGCAATTTTGGCGGCATTGTCATAACCTACGTGCGGGTTTAGGGCGGTTACCAGCATCAGAGAGTTCTCTAGCTGGCGCTTGATCACCCCGTGGTTCGGTTCTATGCCTACGGCGCAGTGTTTGTCAAAAGAATCACAGGCATCGCCAATAAGGCGGGCGCTCATGATGAGGTTGAAGATCATGACAGGCTTGAACACGTTCAGCTCAAAATGGCCGTTCATGCCACCTACAGATACTGCTACATCGTTCCCCATTACCTGGGCACACACCATGGTCATGGCTTCGGCCTGGGTTGGGTTTACTTTACCAGGCATGATGGAAGAACCCGGCTCGTTTTCTGGGATGATGATTTCGCCAATACCGGAGCGCGGACCAGAAGCCAGCAGACGGATGTCATTGGCAATCTTCATGAGACTCACGGCCAGTTGCTTCAGGGCACCGTGGGTTTCCACAATGGCGTCATGGGCAGCCAGCGACTCAAATTTATTCTCGGCGGTTTTTAAAGGAAGGCCAGAGAACTCAGAGATTTTCTTCGCCACCAGTTCGGCGTAGCCTTTAGGCGTGTTCAGGCCGGTTCCTACCGCTGAGCCACCCAGTGCCAGTTCGCTTAAATGGTCTAAGGTGTTGCGCAGGGCGCGCGTGCCGTGGTCTAGCTGAGACACATAACCAGACAACTCTTGACCCAACGTGAGCGGGGTGGCGTCCATTAAGTGGGTACGGCCAATCTTCACCACGTTCATGTACTCCTGCGCCTTGGCATGCAGGGTGTCGCGGAGTTTCTGTACCATGGGAAGGGTATGCTCGGTCACAATCTTGTAGGCCGCAATGTGCATGGCCGTAGGAAAAGTGTCGTTGGAGGACTGTGACTTATTTACGTCATCATTGGGGTGAATCTGCTTTTTCTCGTCCATCAGGTCGCCGCCCAGCAATACGTGCGCGCGGTTAGCCACCACTTCGTTCACGTTCATGTTGCTTTGGGTACCAGAACCCGTCTGCCATACCACCAGCGGGAATTGATCGGCTAATTCACCGGCCAGGATCTCGTCGCACACGCGGCCAATGATTTCGGCTTTGTCCTGGGAGAGAACGCCCAACTCAGCGTTGGTGTAAGCGGCGGCTTTCTTCAGGATAGCGAAGGCCTCAATGATCTCAGTGGGCATCAGTTGGCCACCAATGGTGAAGTTTTCTTTGGAACGTTGGGTTTGCGCTCCCCAATATTTATCGGCGGGTACCTCTACCGGACCCATGGTGTCTTTCTCTATGCGTATGCTCATGTCTGTTAGAAAATGGTTAATACTTTAGATGCCTCAAAACTACGCAATTATTCATAAAAAACGGGCGACTGACTAGCCACCCGTTTTACGCCTGATTTGGGAAAAAGGCCGTCTAAACGGCTTAAGAAGCTTCCTTCTTTATTTCTTCCGCTTCCCTCCTACTGTATTGGACAAACCACTTTCATTGTGCAGGCGGTCTGCGGCGGTTACGGCATAGATAAAACCCTCACCGGCTTTGGCCGAGGTGTCTGTGTAGGAAGCCTCGCCATGGTGAACCGCCAGAATATGGGCAGGGTTCTCCAGATTGATGCGTTGGCCCTTAGTTACACGGTAGATAACGTAATACCGCGCGGTATTGCCGTCTGAGGCGGCTTTGGGAGCCGTCCAGCACAGGGAGACGCCGGCCGTGGTGTTCTGCACTTTCAGGTCTGTGGGTGCCAACGGCGGAATGCTATCCAGCCAGGGCATGGTGGGCAAGAGCGCCGGGTTGGCGTAGTAATGCTGGCGCAGGCTGTCCTGTACGCCCAATGGGTTTGCCATCACAGATTTGGAGCTGAAATACACCTGGCCGTGGGCGTTGGGGGTGGCACGGCTCAGGCGTATCTGCCTTCCGCTTTCCCGCGGGTCTGACCATTCTTTGAACTTGGTGTCACTGTTGACTTTGTAGGTGCCCAAGCCTATGTAGGTGTGTTTCCCGAAGCTGTTCTTCGCCCACCAGTCCAGCATTTTGGCGTAGTCTGCAATGGGATAGCCAATGTGGAAGTAGATCTGCGGCACGTTGTAGTCAATCCAGCCTTTCTCCAGCCAGCCTCTTATGTCTGAATACAGGTCATCGTAGTTGTTGATGCCTCCCTGGGTGTCTGAACCGCGCGGGTCCTGCGACAGGTTGCGCCAGATCCCGAAGGGGCTTATCCCGAACTTCACGTACGGCTTCTCTTTCTTGATGCTGTCAGACAGGACCCTGATGACCTCGTCTACGTTGTGGCGGCGCCAATCTGCCTTGCTGGCAAAGCCGGAGCCGTATTTGGCGAAATCCTCATCGTCTGGGTAAGGGTCTTTGGTGGGGTACGGGTAGAAATAATCATCGAAGTGTACGGCGTCAATGTCATAGTGGCGCACCACGTCCATAATGATGCCAATGATGTATTCGCGCACTTCGGGCAGGCCGGGTTTAAAGTAGTACTTGCCGCCGTATTGCACAAACCACTCAGGCTTGGTTCTGGTGATATGGTCTTTGGCGATCTTAGCACTGATGGTGTCATGCGTGGCCCGGTACGGGTTAAACCAAGCGTGAAACTCCATGCCGCGCTTGTGAGACTCCTCAATCTGGAACGCCAGCGGGTCGTACGGCGGATTGGGTTCCTGCCCCTGTTTGCCCGTGAGCCAATGCGACCACAGTTCTTTCTTGCTGCGGTAAAGGGCATCGGTGGTGGGGCGCACCTGCACCACCACGGCGTTGATGCCGGTTTTCTGGTGCTCGTCCAGAATATAGCGGAACTCCTGCATCTGGGTCACAGGTGAAAGTCCGGGCTGGCTGGGCCAGTCAATGTTGGCCACAGAGGCAATCCAGACGCCCCTGAACTCGCGCTTGGGCGAGGGCTGGGCATGAGCCGATGAAATCAAAAGGGCAAACAGAACCGCCAACAGCGCGGTTGGCTTCAGGAGGAGAGGTTTTCTCATAGCGGAGGAAAAGGGTTAGTAACTCTGAAAGAGCAAATAACCGCCTTCCGCCTAGCTCTGCAAGTTTTATTTGGATTAGCTTCCTGTTTAGGGCCCGATTTTGGAAAAACAGCCCCTAAACGCAAACCGAACGCTTATTTTTGAAGCACCTTCAGGTCCTCAAACCGGATGTCCATCAAGGGGAAGCTGCGCCACTCCTTGAAATCGAAATGCCACCACTCGTCTAGGTACACCTGAAAACCGTTCCGGAGCATGGCCTGCTTGAGCAGATCGCGGTTCTGCTTTACTTTATGGGGCAGCTTGGCGTAGTCTGTGTGGGCTTTGGGCGTGAAGGCATCATAGGCGGTGGGCATCCTGAGTTCCTTGCCATCCCGGAGCCGGATCAGCGTCAGGTCCATGGCGCAGCCGCGGTTGTGGCGGGAACCGGTCCTCGGCGAAGCCACAAACACAGAATCACGTACTTTCTCATAGAACTTCACCGTGACCTGGTACGGGCGGTACCCGTCGTAGATTTTGAGGCCCAGCCCCAGCGGTTTCAGCTCTTCCTGTATCTTTTTGAGGGCGTCTGCCACGGGTTCGCGGGCGTAGGCGGTGGCCAGCGTGTACACCGGCTGTTTGGCTAAATTGTCTGCCGTGGCATATTTAATGTCCAGCACCAGGCCTGGGATGTAAGAAGCAAGCTCCACCAACTCCTGCTCTGGGTGCTGCGCCACCAGCTGCTGGTACAAAGCCACAGAGGAAACCACTGGCAGCCCGTACTGGTTTTTGGGGATCACCGGTGTTTCTGGAGTCTGCGCCCCGGCAGAAGCCACGGCTGCTATCCAGAGCAGGAGAAAAAGGAGGCGCTTTTTCATTTTCTTCTGTACACAACATAGGCCAGAATGGCTGAGGCCAGGAACGTTAGCAACCGGAGCCATTCTATACGGCCGGTGGCAAAGTAAGTGAGGCACAGGGCGGTCCAGGCCAGGAGAGACCCCAGGCAGAAAAGGAATAGGATAAGCTTTCTGTTCTTCATGTAACTGATGCGTAAAGGCCGGAGCAACGGGCCGGTGCCCACTCATCGCCTTGACAACTTATATGCTCTTAAAGCCGTTTAGCGGCTCTTTTTCCCAAAACAGGCTCAAACCAGAAACAACTCTCTGCGCCTTCGGGCCGGGAATAGCCAATTGCTAATATAAATATTTGCGCCTAAACAGACAGGTAAATATTTTCCTTACCTTCAAGGATAAGTAACGGTTCTACAGACGGTTTATGCTTAATTTTAGAAAAAGAGCCGCTAAACGCACCTGGGGCCGCCTGTTAAAAACAGGACAATCTGTAAGAAAAGACCCGTTTGCACTACCAATAGAACGCCAAAAGACCCCTTTATTCCCGTAATACCATGAACAAAAAATTAAAGACCGCGTGCCTCTCTGTCTTAATGGGCGGCATGGTCATGAGCGCAAGCCAACCCGTATGGGCGCAGGCGAAGAAAGCTACGGCTAAACCCGCCGCAAAAACCTCGGCCACGCCGCAGTTCGACCTCAAGTTTGAGAAATACAAGCTTCCCAACGGCCTGGACGTAGTGCTGCACCAGGATAAATCTGACCCTAAAGTGGCCGTGGCCATCATGTACCACGTGGGTTCTAACCGCGAGAAAGCGGGCCGCACCGGCTTTGCGCACTTCTTTGAGCACATGCTGTTCCAGAACTCAGAGAATGTGGGCAAGGGCAATTTCATCAAAGCCATCAATCAGGTGGGCGGAAACTTCAACGGCGGTACGTTTGAAGACGGAACCGTGTATTATGAGGTAGTGCCTAAAGACGCCCTGGAGCGCGTGCTCTGGCTGGAGTCTGACCGCATGGGCTTCTTCATTAACACCGTGAGCGAATGGGGCCTGGAGAACGAGAAGCAGGTGGTGAAAAACGAGAAACGCCAGCGCGTAGACAACCAACCCTACGGCCACACAGACTACGTGATTCTGAAGAACCTCTACCCTGCCGGCCACCCGTACAGCTGGGATGTGATCGGGTCGCTGGAAGACCTGCAGAACGCCACCTTAGCGGATGTAAAAGAGTTCTATGATCAATGGTACGGCGTGAGCAATGCCACCCTGGTTTTGACCGGCGATTTTGAAACCCCCGAGGCCAAGAAACTCATTGAGAAATATTTTGGGGAGTTGGCCACCAAGCCTGAGCCCAAGCCGCTTCCGGCCATGCCGGCCAAACTGACGGCCACCAAGTCGCTGTTCCACGTGGACAATTTCGCCAACCTGCCGGAGCTTACCATGGTGTTCCCCACCGTGGAGCAGTACCACAAAGACGCCTACGCGCTAGACATGCTGGGCAGCCTGCTCTCAGACGGCAAAAACTCACCTTTTGAGAGAGTGATTGTGGAGGAACGCAAATTGGCGCCCGGGGCCAGGGCGGGGAACCGCTCCAGCGAGATTGCCGGTACGTTCAGAATCAGCGTAAGAGCCTTTGACAAGAAAGATCTGGACGATGTACACACGGCCGTGATGGCCGCCCTGGATAAGTTTGAGAAAGAAGGGGTAAACCAAAAAGAACTGGAGCGCCTCAAGATTAAGCAGGAAACTGCGCTGTACAACGGCATCTCCAGCCTCCTGAACAAAGCGTTCCAGCTGGCCCAGTACAATGAATTTGCCGGCGACCCAGGCTTTGCCAAGAAAGACATTGCCATGACCCAGGCCGTGACTGCACAGGACATCATGAACGTGTACCGCAAGTACATCAAAGGCAAACCGTACGTCATGACCAGCTTCGTGCCCAAAGGGCAAGAGGAATTGGCCGTGAAAGGTGCCGTGAAAGCCGATGTGGTGGAAGAGAAAGTGGTGGCCGGCGCCGAGAAAAATACCGGTCAGGAGCCTACTTCCTTCCCTAAAACCGCCTCTAAAATTGACCGCAGCAAAATGCCTGAGCTGAGCAACAATTTCAGCTTTAAAGCGCCCGCTATCTGGAGCAACCAGCTCAAGAACGGCATGAAAGTGTACGGCATTGAGCAGAATGAGCTTCCGCTGGTGCAGTTCAGCATTCAGATCAAAGGCGGCATGCAGCTAGATGCTCCTCAGAAAATTGGTACCGCCAGTTTGGTGGATGCCATGCTCATGGAGGGCACCAAAAACAAAACGCCGCAGCAACTGGAGGAAGCCATTGGGCAACTGGGCGCGTTCATCAACGTAAATTCATCTTCTGAAGACATCACCATCTCCGGCAACACCCTGAGCCGCAACTTCCCGCAGGTTCTGAAACTGGTGGAGGAAATTCTGCTGGAGCCACGCTGGGACGAGGCTGAGTTTGCCAAAGTCAAGCAGGCAGCCCTCACCAGAATCAAGCAGAACATGGCCAACCCTAATGCCATTGGCTCCTTGGCCTTCAACAAAGTACTCTACGGCCAGGACAGCCGCTTCGCCTACCCTACCAGCGGCACCCTGGAAACCGTGCAGGGAATTACCTTACAAGACCTGAAGGAGTACTACCAGAAGAACTTCTCGCCCAGCGTGGCCAGTTTCCAGATTGCCGGTAACATCAAGCAAGCCGATGCCACAAAAGCGCTGGCTAGCCTGGAGCAGAAATGGGCCGCTAAACCGGTCACGTTGCCTACCGCCGTAACCGCTACCGCTAAACCCGCTGCCCGTCTGTATTTCATTGACCAGCCAGATGCCAAGCAGTCGGTGATTTATGCGGGGTACCTGGCCGTGCCGGTAGGAACCCAGGAATATCCGGTGATGCAGGCCATTAACCACAAGCTGGGGGCCGGTTCTGCCTCTACCCTGTTCAACGTGCTGCGTCTGCAGAAAGGATACACCTACGGCGCCTTCTCCGCGTTCTCCCGCCGGCCAACCGCCCCAGGCACGTTTGTGGCCTCTTCCAGCGTGCGGACTAACGTGACCAAAGAGTCTCTGCAAACCATTGACGAAATCCTGAAAACGTACGGTTCCAGCTACACAGAGCAAGACCTGGCTACCTCTAAAGGAGCTTTGCTGCGCCAAACCGCTTTAGGATACGAAACGTTGGGAAGCCTGGTAGGCCTGCTGGAGACCATCAGCACATACAACTTGCCTACAGATTACCTCAAGCGTGAGGAGCAAGCCATTCAGAACCTGAACTACGCGCAGGCAAAAAGCATGATTGGCAACTACATTGATCCTAATAAAGTGGTGTATGTTGTGGTAGGCGATGCCAAAACCCAGCTGGAAGGCCTCAAAAGCTTAGGCTTGGGTGAGCCGGTAGTGCTGCAAAACAAATAACCAGAAATCACATCCCTTTACAGGAAAAGCCCGTTGCATTGGCAGCGGGCTTTTCTTTTGCCTTTGCGTTTAGGGGCTGTTTTTCCAAAAATAGCCCCTAAACGCAAAGGTATCAACAAGGGGAGGCTACTTCCTGCCATTGTGTAAAACCAACGCATGCCCCATCTTTGTAAGAGCTAAAAAGCCGCTGACGCTTTATTTCCTATGCAATACATGATCAAGAAGAGCCTATATTTTACCTTCACCGTCTTAGGGCTGATGGCGGTGGCCTGTGAGCCGGAAAAACTGGAGAGAGGCAAAGAAATGGCCGTTGAGGCCGAACGCCACAAAGTGAAACGCATCACAGAGGAAGACATGGAAAAGCAGGCTGTACTGGCCGGAGATACCATTGTAGGCCTTATTGAAGGTGCTTTTCTGCAATTAGCCGAGAGCCAACCCAAGGAACAGGAGCTGTTTGTTGCCCAACCAGATAAGCTCCCCACGGTTAACAGCATTCTGCAACGGTATAACGCCACCCTCCAACGCCAAACCTTCTCTTCCCTAGCTGAGGCGCAGAAGTTTTTCCCAGAACAGGTGAGTTTATGTGGGGCTAAAGTTCCCGCTGCCCAAGCCCAGCTAAACGTGGCCCAGCAAACTATTCTGTATACCAAGCCTTTGCAGATCCGGCGGCGTAATTGCGCCAGCTGCGATGAGCCTAGCCTGCTGGACTTTTCGGCGCAGAGCCTGGCACAGCTGAGGGTGTTCTCGGCCTTGGGCAAACCAGAAGGCTATGAAGCCGGTCAGGTGCGGGGCGTGTGGCTCATCACTTTTCCCCGGCAAAAGGTCATAGAACAGATCACCTTGAAAACTAAAGCCTCCAGAAGAGGCCGTGGCGGGCTCTTTGGTGGTAAGCCAGATTCCACCAAGGCTAAGTAAGCATTACTTTACCTGAAACGAAGCCACCAGATGCCCCAATTTTCCGTCTGGGCTCATACCTTCCAGAATTGCGCGGTAAGTGGTTTTCTGATCGGCAGTGAAGAGGGTGACGGTGCCTTTGCCCGCGGCATCGGTTTGCACAGATGGATTCCAGTAGAGGGTAGTGCGCAAATCTGGCATCTCCACGTTGCTGGCATCGGGCTTGTCATAGCGGGGCATGTAGAACTCGCGGTGTTTCTGGTAATACAAGCCTTGGTAGGTCGCGGTGCCGGGCAGCTTGGCCGTTACAGAAGAAGAGCCATTGTCTGAGCCACCTCTTTTGGTGGTGATGGCCACCACTCCGTTCCCGCCCCTGGAGCCATACATGGCAGAGGAAGCGCCCGGTTTCAGAATCTCAACGGTTTCTACCTGGTCAGCAGTAAGGGTTCTGATGAACTCGGCGTCAATGGGCATGCCATCCAACAGAAACATAGCTGGACCGCCGCCGCGCATCACTACTTGCCCATTGCTTACCTGCAGGCCTGCCACGCGCCCCTGCAAAGATTGAATCACGTCTTGCCCTCTGGGTAATTCAGCTCCTTTCAAGACATGGTCTGGGGTAGAGTACAGGGTGCTGGAGGTAGCCTTCCGCTCTTCCTGCTTTTGGCCTCGTATTTCCACTTGCCGCAGTAGAATACCGCTTTTGCCGGAGAACTGGTCTAGTTTCAGCTGTTCGCGGTTGCGGCGCAGATACGCCCACACTTCATTGGAGTAAGGAGCCGGAACGGGTTCATAAGGTACCTGCGGAAACACCTGCAGCTGCGGCAGGTTATTGTCTAACGTAAGCAGAGAGCCTATGCCCTTGCCTGCCTGTACCACCAGATTAGCACTGTCTGTGAACCCGTTTAGGTTGAACTGGAACTTGCCCTGCCCATCGGCCTGGCCGGTAATGGTGGTTTGCAGGTTGTTGAGGTCCATGAGCGAGACACTGGCATACGCGTCTGGCAGACCCGCTATTTTATTCACGGTACCGCTGATATAGAGGCCTTTCTCCGCCGCAAAGTTCATCTGCGGATATTTGTCCTGTACCACGTCTTTCCAGACAAAGCGCCGCCAGCCCTGCGTGAGCATGAGGTTGTCTAAGGCGGTGGCCGCCTCTGGGGTATTAGTGTTGAAGTAGTAGGAAGGGTCTTCTACATGGCCTTTCAGGTCTGAGCTCATGAGAAGGTAAGACACAATGGAAGCCGCATTGGGAGCCGGCGTAACGGCTTTTTGATCTGTGATGGCCAGGGAGAAGTTCCCTGCCACCGGAGCACCGGTTTCATCTTTGGCCTGCACCTGCAGTGTCACTTTCTCCCGGGGTTTATAAGCCGGTTTGTCTGGCGTAAGCGTTAGCTGTACTTGCGGGGCGCGTTTTACAAAGGCCAGACGTTCAGCCAGGGGTTCGCCGGTTTCTGAAAACACCGTAAATTGGACAATGCCCGCGGGGAGTTTGTCCAGTGGAATATCGGCTTGGAAGAGTTCACGGGCTACGGGGCTGGCGGCGGCATATACTACCTGACCCCGTACCTGAGCAATGAGGTTGAGCGCCTTGGGTTTACCGGTGCTGTCTGTATTGAAGCCCAGCATATAGAACTTCAGCCTGAATTTATCGGGTACTTTGTTGTCTACAGACAGAATAAAGCCCTTTTTCTGCGGGGCAGGCAAAGGGTATTCTTTGGCGGCACCCTTCACAGAGGTAAGGCGGGCTACATACTTTTTAGAAGCATCAGGAATGAACCCAAACCGGCCCATGCCATATTTCAGGCTTTTTAAATCGGCTACTTTCTGGCCGCTTTGGTCATAGATTGCTCCCTGCACGTCTTTTCCCAATCCGTTGGCGTCAACGGCTTTAAAGCCTACGGTATTCCAGAGACCGCTCACCAGATTGCCCCCTTCTGGGAAGAATTGCACGTCTACCTGTTCTTTCAGGCTGGGGAAAGGAATGGTTTTGTTGATGTTGCCGCCCGGCTGTTCTACCGTTAGGTGCAGCTTGGGGTTCTTGGTTTCGCCGTCTGGCAGAAAGAAGCGGAGTATGGTTTTGCCTTCGGCGTTCGTGGAGGCCTTTCTGGAAGAGGCTTTCCGGTCAAAGTTGGTGGAATAAGAGACGCTAGTGTTGCCCAGTGGTTTTTCCTGGTGGTTCAGGAGCCGGAGGTTCACCAGAATAGAGTCTCCGGAAGACTGCCGCTTGTGGGTGAATGCAGTAGAGGTCACCAAATCATTCTTGCGTGGGCTGTAGATGGTGATGTTCTGGTGGAAGATATAGTCTTCAGGGAAGTTCTGCATCCAGCTGGTGAAGGCCCGTAGGCGGTAAGTACCCTCTGGGAGATCATCTGGCAAGGCAAAGCTCCCCTGGCCCCTTCCCCGGTTAATACTGACGGCGTTGGATTTATAGAACGTATTCTCTGGCGTGATGAGCTCTACATACAAAACTTTGCTTAAGGCACTGGGGACATGGTCCTGGGCCTTGACCAAGTACGCTTTAAACCAGATGTCTTCTCCGGCGGCATAATACGGCTTATCTAAGTGCAGGTACACTTTCTCCTGCGGAAACTTGGTGTTCCAGGCCTCAAGCTTGGCCAGTAATCTGTTGACAATATCTGTCTGTGGCCAGAGAGGGGTGAAACCAGACACTGCCAGTGCAGCTATGATAAGAAGAGACAGAAGGGTGCGTTTGGCGGAAGAGAAAAACATGCGGTAACAAAAGTGGGGAAGGCAAAAATGCGCATCTATAGCGAAGATAACCTTTTTAGGTAGTAAAAACACCAGTCCTGCTGCCGGGCAGTGACCAGGGCTGGTTCAGTGATGTATTCTAAAAGTAGGCTAGAAACGCTATCTTTGCAAGAACGTAATTTAAACCAAAATAAATTATAGTACCCTATGGCTATTATTCAAGCTACTGATACAGATTTTCAAGAAGTGCTGAAAAGCAACGAACGTGTGGTGGTAAAATACTTCGCTGACTGGTGCGGTAACTGCCGTCTGTTTTCTCCTAAATTCAAGCGTATGGCCGCCAATGAGGAGTTTGGCAATGTGGCTTTCGTAGACGTGAACGCCGAGGTGAGCCCAGAGGCCCGTAAATTGGCTGGCGTAACCAATCTGCCTTACTTTGCCGTGTTCAAAAACGGGGAGTTGGTAGAGGGCGCTGCTACCAGCAAAGAAGATTATGTCATGGAGATGGTCCGTAAACTAGCCTAAGCACACATCATGAAGATACCTGCTATTAAGAAACTGGTGGAAACGCAGACCATTGAAAGCCTGCGCGAGGCAGAAGAGCAATTGATCAATGAAGAAACGCCTGCCTTTGAGATTGAAGGCGCAGACGAAGGCGAGAAACTGACCCACGTGTTTGGGGCTATCTGGATCCTGAACCACATGGGCGACCACAACACAGATTTCAAGACGGCCCTGCGGGAATTCACCCAAAAGGTGCGGGTGTCTATTAGCTAAGCAAAAGCACCTGCTTACATGAAAAGGCCTGCCCAATAGATTGGGCAGGCCTTTTTTATAGGGAGATTATCTTAAAGCGGCGAAGTACTCTTCGGCTATCTTGGTGCCTTCTTCGGTGCAGATGCCTCTTATGTAGTAGAGGAAGACGCTTCTGAATACCTCTGCCACATTAAATCGCTCCGGCGGGAAAACAGCTGGGTTTACCACCAGGGTAAGCTGTTCCAGCATGATTTTGGTCACCAGCTGGATGTTCAGGTCCCGGCGCAGTTCTTTTTGCAGAATACCTTCATTGAGGAGCTTGTACAGCACATGGGCGGTATAGTCATTAGAGTGGTTCCAGTACAGCGCCCAGGCTTTAGGGTACAGTTCCTGCGTTTCCATCAAGGCCGTAGGCCTAATGGCGCGCAGTCCCTCCAGCCCCACTTGTACCATTAACAGCAGTCGCCGCAATGGGCTAGGCTCATTAGCAAACAGACGTTCATGTTCTTGCTTTCGGATCTCCAGATCATATGCCACTACTTGGGTAACCATATCTTCCATGCCAGAGAAGAACTCATTGAACGTGGCAGAAGAAATGTCTATGCGGCTAATAATTTCCTGCTCATTTAAATGGGAAAGTCCTTCCTGCCGCATTAGGGTGAGCAATTCCTGTAACACCGTCTGCTTAAATGCCATCTGCCATAGATTTTAAAGTAGTAGATAAACCAGGCCCTTAGCCGTAGTTCCCTCCGCAAAGATAGAACTTCACCGGGAGCTAATTACACTGTAACATAATTAGCGCTAGTTATGGGTCTTACTGTGTGAACGTGGAAAAGAAGTTTTCCAGTTCCTTGTTGCCTCTCTCCGTAGAAATTCCTTTCAGGTAATACAGAAAGATACCCCTGAAGACCTCTGCCATGTTGTAGCGGTGCGGCGGAAAGATAGCATGGTTGAGAAGGATGTTGATCTGCTCCAACAGAACCTTGGTGACTACCTCAATATTGAGATCTGGCCGGAATAACTGTTGTTGAATGCCCTTGTTGAGCAGATCATAAAACAAATAGTAAGAATGCATTTGTGCGTGCCGGAGGTACAGAGACCAAATGCGCGGGTACAGGTACTGTATCTGTACAAACAAGGCCGGATTGATCTGCTGCAACTGCTCTACATGGTGCTTGATTACTTGCATCAGTTTGGCAATAGAGTGATCCGCTTCCTTGAGCAGGCTAAGCTGGACCTCTTTCTGCTCTTCCAGGTACAGTTCTACTGCCTGGCGGAGGAAATCTTCCTTGTCTTTGAACGCTTCATGGAACTCTGCGGCAGTCAGCACATGCTCCTGCATCAGCTGACGCTCTGTTAAGCCTTTCACTCCATTTGCTGAAAAAGAGCGCATGGCGGTACGTAAGAGTTCTTTCTTCATCATCTCAAAACCGGGAGAACTACTACCTCTGAAAGTAAATATAATAATATTTAGCTAAAACTATATTTAACCGTTTAAGAATCTTAGGGAGAGCAGTAGAATTCCTTCTAACAATAGGTAGTGCGTTTAGGGGCTCTTTTTCCAAAAACAAGCCCTAAACAGAATGGCCATGATAAGTGAGCGAAGCCCGTGAAGCGGCTAGTTTATCTTTTTGCATACAGACGCATGAATACCTGGCCGCTGCTTAGCTCATGCACTACTACCCAGTGGCGTTGCAGGGCCTCCAGCTCCTGATCTGTGAAACTATTAAGCACATTAGAATAAAGAATATAAGGCTGGGTAGCGAAGTCTTTGGCAGAAAGCTGTCTTCTGTCTGAAGCCAAATCCGTGTCTGCGGGCGCCGCTAGGTTAGGGAAATCACTGCCCACCTGCGACCACTTGATCTGCCGTTGATCTAGATAGGCTAGCATCTCCCGGCGAAGCTCAAAATACGGCCAATGGGCCAGTGTGGCATCCCATCCTTTGGCTATCTTAGGCGGGTACAGCCAGAAATGACCGCTCAATAAACTGACGACCAAAACTAAGTAGATTGCCTGTTTTACCCGCAGCCTAACCATTTGCTCCAGCAGGTGTGTGGTTAGAATCCCTAGCAGCACATAAATAATTAACCAGTACCTATGCGCAATAGGATTAGTAAACCAAACCAGCACCAGACTTTGGGTGATCAATGGAACCAACAAAAGCACGAGCAATTGTTGGGTAGAAGATGAGAGATGCTTTCTGTAGTGCCAGAGCAATACTGCTGCCGTGAACCATAGCGCAATTCTGCCAAAGTCCAGCAAGCGCCAGCCAATAAGACCAACGTTCCGGAGGAACCCTGTGGGCGAGACAAAAGCCGCGTACTCTCCCCAATCCGAAGTTCTTGAAAAACCTACCCATCCATAGTGCCAGTAATGCAGTCCCAGCCAAAGGCAAAGAAGGAAAGCCGCGGGAAGGTAAACTTTACTATTTCTGATGAAGATTTGAAAAGAGATAGTTTTACTCTCTTGCCACTGGAGGAACAGTTGTGTGAGATAAACGGCGGGGAGTAAGAGTTGGCTTCTAGGGCTGAGCAGCGCCATACACACCAGGGCGGTGGCTAAAGGAAGCGATTGGTGCCGTAGAAGCGCGTTGAGGCAAATTAGGTAGAGGAACAGCAATGCCAGATCTGGGGCCACTTGGGTACTTTGAGCCAGCAGCGTTGGGTCCAAGAAGACCAGGAGCATGCCCAGCATTAGCCAAACCCTGGAAGCCACAAAACGCTGAACCAGTAAATACACTTGCCAGACAATGCCCAGCAGAAACGGAAGCATGAGAAAGTGGCTCACGGGCAAACTCTTCCCGCACAGGTGCCAACCGGCGGCTATGTACATGCCAAACAGCGGCGGGTAACCAGCCAATTCCTCCGGCACAAATAGCGTTGAAAATCTAGTCTGGTAATACCACTGGCCATACTTGGAGGCCAGCAAGATATTGTCCCAAAAGAAGCCGTTGTCTTGTGCCTGCCACGTGAGCCATCCCATGAAAACCATAAACGGCGAAACAATGGGCAAAGCCTTCCAGAAAAGGGAAACTTGGGGCATGTGCACTACGGCAGAGATTAAGTAAGGTAGTACAAGGTAAGACGTAAACCCGCACCAAAACAGAGACCACACCAGAAAATGCGTGAGGTTCAGGCTTCGCCTCTAAAGAAAGTAGACAAAGGAACTGCACTTAAGCCAGGCAAGTGCTTCTTGGGCAGGAACAGCAGTTTAAGCTTGGGCAACTTTTATATCATTCCGCAATAGGAGAGGAAACACCCGGTACCAGATCTGCCGCTATCTTGGCCGAAAGAAGGCAAAGCGGGATTCCGCCGCCCGGGTGTACACTACCGCCCACAAAGTATAAACCTTTGATCTTGTTGGTGAAATTGGGGTGCCGCAGGAAAGCTGCCATTCTATTGTTGGAAGAACTGCCGTACAAAGCTCCTGCAAAAGAAGAAGTGTCTGCCTCAATCCCACGCGGGTCCCACACTTTTTCTGCGGTAATAAGCGGTTCTATGGGAGTGCCTAAGGCTTTGCTTACTTTCTGGAGCACGCTCTGCCTGGTTTTCTGAATAAGCGCGTCCCAATCCTGGCCTTGGTTATACGGCACGTTCACCATCACAAACCAGTTCTCGTGTCCGGCAGGTGCATCTGTGGGCGTGTATTTGGAGGTAACATTCACGTACACCGTAGGATCATCGGCTACCGTTTTCTTCTGGAAAATATGCTCAAACTCCTGTTTGTAGTCCTGGCTGAAGAAGATGTTGTGCAGGTCCAGCTCCGGGAAGGAGCGCGAGATACCCCAGTAATAGATAAGCGCCGAACTGCTGCGCGGTTGCCGCAAGGTTCGTTCTGGAGCCGGATGACGGGGTAACAGCCTGCGGTAAGTGGGCATGACGTCCATGTTGCTGACTACCGTGTCCGCCTGATAAGTGTTTTGGCTGGTGCGCACGCCGGTGGCGCGGGAACCCTGGAGCAGGATTTCTTCCACGGGCTCCTTGTACCTGAACTCCACCCCCAGCTCCTCCGCTAGCCTCACTAAACTCACAGCGATGGCGTAAATGCCCCCTTCTGGGTAGAATGCGCCAATGTTGAATTCCAGATGCGGAATAAGGTTGAGAGTGCCGGGTGCCTGGTAAGGATCTGAGCCGTTGTAGGTGGCATAGCGGTCAAGCAGCTGCACCAGGCGCGGGTCTGAGAAAGCCCGGGCATTGGCGGCGTGCATGGTGGTAGTGAGCCCCAGCTCCGGCAGGGCCGGAAGGGTTTTCAGTACATCTGGGCTCAGGAAAGTGTCCAGTTTGTGCAGAGACTTGTGCAGGAAGGTATGGGCGGTGGCGTGGTAGAGCCGGGCCACTTTCTGCAGGTGCCGGTGCAACTGCGCCTTCGGGACGTTCAGTTTAGTCTCCACTTCCTGCGCGAAGAGCTCAGAGTCAGCGTGGGCCGTGAGATGGGTGCCGTCTGGCCAGAAGTACTGCGTGACAATGGGCAGGCGCTGGTACCGGAAGTAGTCTGTGGGGTTTCGGCCGGCCAGAGAGAATAGATCGTCTACCAGTTGGGGCAGCGTGAACAGCGAGGGTCCGGCATCAAAGCGGTAACCGCCGGGTAGGCTGAACTGCGTCATCTTTCCTCCAAAAGTGGCATTGGCCTCCAGCACCGTCACGGAATATCCTTTCACAGCTAGTCTCACGGCTGCCGCAATGCCCCCAATGCCAGAACCAATCACTACTGCTTTTGCCATATCGCTTATCTGCGCAGTTTCCTGCTTTTCTGGTTTTATTGTTGAATGTATAGGGGAATGCCGCCATTGGGCTAATGGGCGTTTAGCGCCTGTTTTTGGCAAAAGAGCCCCTAAACGCTAACGCACCTTCCCGAAGAACCTTTGGTATACCGGGCCTCTTACGGCAAACATGACATACATGATGGGGTACAGCAGCAAATCTAACAAACGGGAAGGGGTGCGGTATTCAATCTGTTCCTGAATAATACTATGGTCGCCGGAACGGGAGATCAGGTGCCGGTGCCGCCAGTACGTGAGCGGGAACGGGAGCTCTTGCCCCTCGTCTGTAAACCAGGCTTCCTGCGCGGTAATCTCCCGCTCAGTGATGAGGCTGGTCCAGCGGCGTCTGATGAAACCGGCCTGTAGCTCTACTTCTACCCTATCACCGGGAAAGCTGCCCTCAAAGCGTAAAATTTTTAGGCGGGGGAATGGGGGTGAAAGTGCCCTGAACAGGTCTACTGTAAAACCTTCTAGCACGGTTTGGTACGGCTGGGCAACGGGCGTCTGGAGGTGCAGTTTCATGCAAGGAGTAGTCAATTACCTATATAACCCGTTCCGGCAGGGAATGTTACTGCTCAAACTCCCGAAGGGAAAGAAAAACAGGAGCTTTATGCGCCGCAGGGGCTAGTTTAACTATCAGATTTTTAATAGATTTATAGAAAAAATATAACCATTTATCACACATTCTTTCAATCCAATCACAACCCTTTATGAAAACTACTTCAGCTTTTGTTCTTCTTTTGGCCCTGGTGTTCAGCCTTGGAGCTTCGGCACAGACCAAAGAAATTTACACCAACCCGGCTTTCGCTACTTTAGCCAAACAGCACAAAGTAATTGCCATCATTCCTTTTGACGCTAAGATTGGTCTTAGACCAAACCAAATGAAGAATATGACGCCCGAGCGTATGAAGGAGATGGAGAAGAATGAGGGACTGGCGGTGCAGAGTGCTTTGCAAACGTACTTCCTCAAAGTGAGCAGCAAAGACGATTTTACTATTTCTTTCCAGGATGCCGCCACTACCAATGCCCTGTTGCTGAAAAACAACATTACCACAGAGAACATCAAAAGCTTTACTCCCGCCGAGCTGTCTAAAGTGTTGGGCGTAGACGGTATCATCTCAGGCACGTTCAGCACAGACAAGCCTATGTCTGACGGGGCTTCTCTGGCCTTGGGTTTGGCCGTTGGTTTCTATGGGGCTACCAACTCTGGTAAAACCGCCATAAATATTCATGACGGAACTTCGGGCGAACTGCTCTGGAAATACGAGAAAAGCCTCTCCCGCGGACTGGGCAGTGACACCAACACCATCATTACCACAATTATGCGCAAAGCCTCCAAGAAATTCCCTTACGCTAAAATCTAAACATTAGAGGATAGCTCTTATAACACACCGGCCACCTGAGCTATTGCTCGGGTGGCCGGTGCCGTTTAGTGGCTCTTTTTCCAAAAACGGCCCCTAAACATAAGGAAGCTTTGATTTCTCTTAAATTTTAAGTAAGTTTTGTTATAGGGCCGAATTTTTCAGCTTCTGCCTGCGGCCGATGATGAGGTAGAGCAAAGCTCCCAACACTGGAATAAGCGCAATAGCCACCAGCCAAATGAGTTTGTCTACCCTGTTGGAAAACTTGCTGGAAAGTAAATCTACAGTAGCCCAAAGCCAGATAGCCGCCGGTGCCCCTAATAAGACCAAAAGAAAGATGAGTTCTGGCAGGCCTATTCCTATAAAAGTAAAAGTTGTTCCCATGTTGTTAGTAAATATGGTATTGAATTGCTTTGCTATATGGAACAAGCCTGTGTAGCTAACAGCTGTGTACTCGTTAGTCTACACGAAGCCTGATATACCCATTTTTAATTCTTTTTGGCTTTGCTTCCTCCATCACCTTTTTGTCAGCGGTAATTTTTCCCTCAAAATAAAAGAGATTAGCGGAAAACTTCGCTTCTAGCAGGTATCCTCCGGTGGACAGTTTATGCAAATTAGTGATTTCAAAGCTTGAATTCTCCTGGCAGTCATAGCCAATGGAAGTTAGCCAGCGGCGCATTTCTGGAAGATATGTCTGCAGATTCAATCGGTTAGAATTACTGTCTATGAGGCTTGCGTCTATCGTGATACCGTCAGTAGTATTAAACCTTCCAAAATCAACGGCATAAGGTTGCATTCCTTTTGTATACAGCTCCAACACATTTGTCGGTCTGCTCATAAAATTAATACTGCTCAATTGGTTCTTGCTGTATTTCTTCACGAACCTGATGCCAATTCCCTCAAAGTTTGAATTCATCATCTTGAATTCTCTCCAGTATAAAACAGAGTCTGGATGCCCTTTGTCTGTTACACTATCCAAATTGACCTGTGCATTACCACTGCCATGCCCCAAGGGTCTATCAAATGTGTATATGCTCCCGTCTAACTCGAAAGAGATTGAATCTTGTAGACTCTCTATCTTAGCTTGCGGATCTTTAATTTCAATTTCATCAAGTACTTCAAGTTCTTCTTTGCAAGAATTAAGCAGGAATAAAAAAGATAAAAAGGGTAATAGCAGAAAATTTGGTTTCATTTATTAAAAGGTTGAATAAAATAATTTATTGTTCTAGATTCTATCTCTAAAGTAGGCTAAAATATTTAGTTAAGCTAATTTTACATCTATACTAACGGACTTGTAGAAACAACTTGCAAGGCCGTGGGCCGAAGTATGGTGTTTATACAATAATGGCTTTAGTTATATATTACCTTCACTCTGGCTCATTTGGCAATACATAGTGAATATTGCTGCCAATCCAATTAGCTATTCCGTTTTGCCAAAAAGGCTTCTAAGCAATATCACATCAAAAGCGATAGAAAATATCTGTCACTAGTGACAAGTCTAATGTATGTCTGCCAATTTTCAGAGGAATCTTATGGTCTTTTCTTGGTAGTCCCCTCAATTGTAGGCCAGACTGCTCATTGAAGCACTACCCAGCCAATCTTATTTGATGCGCTTGTACTTGTATGAGCATCCTTCAATGCATGTGGGTGAAGTAGGAACAATGGTAAGTTCTCCAGTTGGTTGAATTTTACCGATAAGCTCGCTTTGCTTAACGTATCCAGTACTGCACGAAACGGTAATTATAATATCTTGGCCGTTTGCTACCGAATACTGCCCAGAGCAGTCTTCTTTGCCGCTGATATAATCTCCATTTGCTTTGAATTCAATAATAGAAGGTTGAGCCGGGTCTGCTTTAGTCCAAGAGCCAGGGCCACCAATACTCATATAGTATTCTTCCAACTGCCATTTACCTGTTACGATGGCATTATTTTCTGAACGAGGCTTAATGTCCTCTTGGTGCTGGCATTGAAAAGCTGACAATAATATAAAAAACAGCAAAGAAGTATAGGTGATTTTCATGATGGTGGAGATAAGGTTATAGTGATTTTATAGATGACCCGGCCATGAAGGATTTGGTTGCAAGCCAATCAAAATAAATAAAAGACTGCAACTCCGTATTTAATATTAGCAAGAGCCGGTTTATTAAATATGAAGCATTCAGATTATTCTCAAAGCGGGGCATCTTCCTTTATCTCTTTCTTTATTTTATTCTTTTCACTTTAAATTAACGATTAGTATAAACGACGGCGGAGGCCGTCGGCCGAAGCTGACTTTTATACAGTGTTATGTGTTGTTATTTTTCTTTTTTAAATTTTATACCTCTTTCGAAAAGACACGCTTTTGCATCATTTCTCACTGATTTATCTTCATGATTTACAAATTCTAATACCAACTGTAAATCTTCATCTTGCCCAATCACACATAAAACTTGAATCGCAGTTCTAATCATTACATGATTGTCGATTTCTAATGACTTCAATGCAACTGTTCTGGCTCTTTCATAAAACTTTTCGATTGTTTCTGCACGCTCGTCAATAAAATTTTCCAGATAATGCAAATCACTTTCGGCGTAACTAGGTTTTTCCCAAGTGAATCTTTCTCCATGAGGTCCATTGCAAATAAACCAATGCCATACTGGGTCACTAGGGTCCTCGGCTAATGAAAGAGGCGGGTGAGTGCCATATAAAGCCATTTCTTAATTTTTTAATTACACATAACATCTGTATATCTGCACCGGTACATTTATTTTCAATATATCTCTTATAAAACATCCTTTTATCCCTTGAAATCAGCAAATAACAGGAATCGCACTATCTAATATAATAAATAGCTACCATTTAAGGAAGTGCCTCCCGTTTAGGGGCTCTTTTTAGAAAAATAGCCCCTAAACGCTTAGCTCAACAGGTTCTCAATGTCTTCTTTGGTGAGGCGTTTGATGACGGCTTCATCGGTGGAGATGAGGTCAGAGACCATCTGGAGTTTCTTGTCCTGGAGGGCCAGGATCTTCTCTTCCACGCTGTTCTTGGTGATGAACTTGTAGGTGAACACGGTGTTTTGCTGGCCTATGCGGTGGGCACGGTCTACGGCCTGGGCCTCCACGGCGGGGTTCCACCAGGGGTCTAGGATGAACACGTAGTCGGCGGCGGTGAGGTTGAGGCCCACGCCTCCGGCCTTGAGCGAGATCAGGAAGACGGGCAAGTGAGGGTCGTTCTGGAAATGGGCCACCTGCGCCTGGCGGTCTTTGGTGGAGCCGTCTAAGTACGCGTAGTTGATCTTCCGTTCATCCAGCGCCTCGCGTACAATGTCCAGGTGCTTCACAAATTGGCTGAAGATAAGGACTTTATGGCCTTCGCTCACTACATTTCTGGTGAGGCGCAGCACTTCGCCCAACTTGCCAGACTCCGCTTCTGAGGCCGGGTCGGCCATGCGGGGGTGGTTGGCAATCTGGCGCAGCTTCATGAGGCCCTGCAAGAGCATGAACTGCGATTTACCGGCCCCCTGCTCCTCAATGTTCTTCAGGATCTTGTTGCGGTAGTAAGACTTGGTTTCCTCGTAGGCATGCTCCTGCTCCTCGGTCATTTTGCAGAACGTGACGTGCTCAATCTTCTCGGGCAGTTCTTTGGCTACCTGGCTTTTGTGGCGACGCAGAATGAACGGTTTTATGAGGGTGTGGAGGCGGCGGGTTTTGTGTTCGTCTTTTAGTTTCTCAATGGGGCGCAGGAACTCCTTCTTGAAGAAGTTCTGGGTGCCCAGCAACCCCGGGTTAATAAACGACATCTGGCTCCACAAATCCAGGGTGCTGTTCTCCACGGGCGTACCCGTTAAGATGAGCCGGTGCTTAGACTTCAGCTCCCGGATGCTCATAGACGTGTTGGAGTTAGGGTTCTTGATGGCCTGGCTTTCGTCCAGAATCACGTAGTCGAACTGGTATTTCTTCAGGATCTCGTAGTCCAGGCGCACAATGCCGTAAGACGTGAGAATAAGGTCATAGTGCTTGAACTGCGCCACGCTTTTGTTCCGGTACGTGCCGGTATAGGTGAGAATGCGCAGCTGCGGCGTGAATTTCTGGGCCTCGGCGAGCCAGTTGTAAATCAAGGAGGTGGGCATGACCAGCAGAGAGGCACTCTGGGCTCCATTTTCTTTGCGGTGCTGCAGCATGGCCAGCGTTTGCACGGTTTTCCCCAAGCCCATGTCATCTGCCAGACAGCCACCAAAGTGGTATTCCTGCACAAAATGCAGCCAGTTGTAACCCGCTTTCTGGTACGGGCGCAGCTCGCCCATGAAGCCAGCTGGCAGGGGCTTGTCTTCTACGGTTTCAAACTCGCGCAGCTTCTCCAGTTTGCGGCTCATGGTCACGTGGGCCAGGTTGCCGTTCTGGAGGTCACTGACCAGCGAGAGGTGGTGCTTGTGCAGTTTGAGGTCATCATCGCCTTCAGAGAAGGCAAACAGCTCCAGGTACTGCGTAAACCACTCCTCCGGAATAATGGCGATCTGGCCGTTGGGCAGCTTGTATTCGCGGCGTTTGGTAAGGATGTGGTTACGTAGTTTGATGAACGGGATCTCATAAGGCCCAAACCGCACGGTGCCGTAAATGTCAAACCAGTCGTTGGTCTCGGAGATGCCCACGCTCACGCTGGTTTCGCCTATAAAGTAGTTCTTCTCAGACTCGCTTTGTTTAAAGGTGAACCCCAGTTCTTCCAGCGCCCGGGCGTGGTGGTTGAGCCAGCCAAAGGCTTTAGGTTTGTCCAGCACGGCCTTCCCGTTCCTGATGTCCAGGCCGCGGCTGGAAAGTTCGCGCAGGAAAGCGGTTTCCTGCTCCAGGTTGCGGTGCAGCCGGTGGAAGATGTAGGAGTCTTCGGTTTTCTCCACGCTTACGCTAATCTTGCGGCTCTCCTGGGTGCTTACGGTGTAACTGCCGTACTGGAAGTTGAGTTGGAACACAATTTTATCGCCGTCTGAAGGGTGGTGAACTTCTTCTTCCTCTTCCTCCTCGCCGCCGGCGGTGGCAAACAAAGCGGGAGCCGGTTCAGCCACGGTCAGTTCTGAGAACTGCAACTGGGGCTGCGGCGCGTACCGTTCCGTTTTTATGTCAAACCCCTTGGCGTACACGTCAAACTGCTCTATGAGCGGGGCCACAAACTTGCGGTAATAGCTTTCCTCCACGTTGCGCGGCACCGCAATGAACTTCTTGTTGAGGAAAGGCTGTAGTTTTTTGCCGTCTACCTGTTTCTCAAAGTTGTGGAGCACGTCGTTCAGGAGCAGCCAGGCGGGTTCTTTGCAGACCAGAACGGCATTCTGGTACTGGAAATCAAGCCGTTCGCCTTTGTACTTGATGGTAGGGAAATAATGGGTATTGTCTTCGTTGCGCCGGAAGTGGAAGAGCACGGTGGCTTTCTCCGGGGCCATTTTCAGGCGCTTCCATGTGGGTTCGCCGTCTTTGCCCATCACAAACACCATCTTGTCCTGGAGCAGGTCCAGGATCTTGGCCATGCGGCTCTGCACGTAGTGCTCAATGTTTTCCTGCAAGGGCTTATCGCCTTTGGCGGGGTCATAGGTACGCAGGAAGAAATCAGCTAAGGTGCCTTTCTTCACCGAGAATTTCTTGAACACGGCGTCCTGCTGGATCTGGTCCATGAGGTCAATGAGCAGGAAATCGGTCTCGTCCAGGCGGGAAGAGAATTCCTCGGCGTTCTTGGTGGAGATGTTCTGGTGCTGGAGCGTGAGCTGGCGTTTGGAGTTGACCTGCACCACGAAAGACTCAAACAGATAGCCCAGGTATTCATGCTCAAACAGAGAATAAATGACTTGAAAAGGCTGTGTGGTATATACTTTCATGGCAGAGGCTCGCTATCCCAACTTTGAAAGTACAAATTTTCTCTCTTCTGCCTAAGCAAAAGACATAATTTTTAGCAGCGCCTAATCTGTTTGGCACCGGCCTTTCCTGTTTTTGGCCTAATTCCGGAAAAAGAGCCGCTAAACGCCCTCATTCCCATAGAGTTGAAGCAGAGGTAAGCCATGCCCCGGAAAAGCCATCCGAGCATCGGCTTTAGCCGAATGAGATGATCTGTTTACGGTGGCGCGGCCGAAAGCCGAAAGAAGGGCAAAGCCGTTTAGCGGCTCTTTTTCCGGAAACTGAGCCAAACCAGCTTTACAGGTTCTCTCTGATGGAAATGGCGGCGGCGCGGCGGGCGGGCCTGATGGAAACGATGAGCGTGATGAGGATAATGGCCACGGCGGTAAACACAAAGTCTGTGGGGCGCATAAGCACGGGGTACGCCTCTACCACTGAGGTACTCATGCCCATGGAAACCCAGCCAAACGTCTGCTGCAGCCAACAGATGGTGCCGCCCACCACCAGGCCCACAAAAGCCCCGGAGAAAGCCACAATGGCTCCTTCCAGCAGGAAAATACGCCTAATGGTGCGGGCATCGGCACCCAGTGAGGTGAGAATGGCAATGTCTTTCTGCTTGTCCAGCACCAGCATGGAGAGCGAGAAAAAGATGTTGATGGAGGCAATGAGCAGCACAAACGTGAAGGTGACAAACACAAACAGCTTCTCTACCTTCACGGCCCGGAGCAGGCTCACGTGCTGTTCCTCACTGTTCTGCACATTAAAACCCGGGCCAAGTACCTTCTGGAGGGCCGCTTTTACCTTGTCTACGTCTTCTACGTGCTGGGTCTTGATCTCCAAGGATGTGCGCTTGCTGCCGTAGCTCAGGAGCTCCTCCGCGAAGGCCAGGGGCACGAACACGTACTGGTCATCGTACTGGCGCTCAATCGCGAAAACGCCGCCCGCCTGTATACCCAGCTGCCGGAATGCGTTCTCTGGGTTGATGATGGTTTTCTTGCCGGCCTTGGGGTACAGGAACTGCATGGGCGAGAACGGGTTCTCTGGCCTAATGGAGAGCTGGTACTGCACCCCCCTACCAATGAGCGCGTACTGCTGGCCGCGGCGTTTCAGGCGGTAGTCACCGTCTACAATGGCGGAGTCTATCTGGTTCTGCTGGAAAAAGTTATCGCTCACGCCTTTCACCTTCACCACCATTTGGCGGTCATTGTAGCGGAGCAGGGCGTTGTCTTCAATCACCTCGGTGAGCAGCGCCACGCCCGGGGTCTTCCTGATGCGCTCCAGCAGCTGTTCATCTGTCTCAAAAGACTTGCCTTCCACTGACGTGATCTTGATCTCGGGGTCAAACTTACCGTAGAGCGACCGGATGAGGTCTTCCAGCCCGTTGAACACTGAGAGTACCACAATGAGCGCCATGGTGCCCACGCCCACGCCAATCATGGCAATGATGGAGATGATGTTGATGATGTTGCGCTTCTTCTTGGAGAAAAAGTACCGCCGGGCGATAAAGAGAGCAACGTTCATCTGGTATGTAATGTGTGAATGAGTGGTTGTAAGAATACGAAGCAGCCTGCGCCGTTCCGGTCACGTTTACTGTTCTACCGCAAAAGGGTTCCGTTTTTTAGCGATTGGGCAGCAGTTGCGCCGGTAAAGTTACAGCATCCTTTCCTGATTCAAAGCTTTCTGCATGCACACGCTGCTTTCAATGTTCTGGTACTGCCCGTAGTTGGGGATAACGGTAAAGCCGCTTTTGGTGTAGAGCCTGATGGCCTCTGGCTGCGCCTTGCCGGTTTCCAGAATGAGCTTCTTGAAGTGCAGCTCGGCTGCCCAGCGCTCCAGTTCCTGTAATACCTGCCCGGCAATTCCCTGCCCCCTGAACTCCGGCAGCACAAACATACGCTTCACTTCTGCGGTATCTGGGGTGTATTGCTTGATAGCCCCGCAACCTACCGCCAAGGAATCCAGATACGCCACCACCGCGTGCCTGATGTTGGTGAGTTTGTTGAACTGCGCGAAAAAAGAATGGTCATCTCCGTCTCTCACGTGCAAGTCGGCGTCCAGCAAGGTGACCAGCTCTGTAAAATCTGGGTTGTCTGAATCTGTTCGGGCTAACTCTACCATTTTAAGGGGAATGAGTGGAACGTATGCACGCTATGAAGTTACTAGTTCTCAACCCTTTCTCAAAGCCTGCCCAAAGTTTTGCGTTTAGGGGCTATTTTTCTGAAAATAGCCCCTAAACGTAAACCCTTTTTGAAATTACAGGGGATCGCTTACTTCCAGGCCTTCACAATAAGACCGGTGCCGGTGGGGTGTTTTCCGTTAGTGTCTAGCCAATTGAGCACAAGGCAGAACGGGTACACCAGCAGGTAGTAGAACGGCAGAAGCACGAAAAACAGTTTAGATGCCCCCAGCATCAAGATTGGGTACTTCATGCTCAGGCGCCAGGAGATTTTACCCGGGGCACCGTAGGAATAGTGGGCCTCTGTGCGGCTGAACCCGGCGCTCTTCAGTTTCTGCTGTATCTCCTGAATGTTGTAGCCGTCGCGCACGTGTTCTTCAATGAAGGAGCTCTCGTCATCGCCGTGCACGTCTGAACCGCCCTGGTCAGAAGGGGTGGAAATGAGCACCATACCGCCGGGCCGCAGCGAGGCGTGGAAGTTTCTGAACACCTCCACATCTTCCAGAATGTGCTCCATCACGTCTACAGACAGCACCAGGTCAAAGGCCTGCGGGTCCTGGAACGTAACCAAGTCTTCTTTGCGGAACATCACGTTGTGGCGCTTGATCTTTTGGAAGAAGTTGCCGCAGTCTGCAATCTGCTCGTCTTTCACGTCAACGGCCAGAATGCGCCATTTAGGGCTCATACCGGAGAGGTAGTACGTGTATTGCCCAAAGCCCGAGCCGGCATCCAGAATCTGCACCGGTTGCTGGCGTTTGCCTTTGGCCCAGGCCCGCAGTTCTTTGTGGATGTGCCACGTGCGCAGCAGCAGCAGGTCTAGGAGGTTGTAAAAGAGCTTGCGCAGGAGAGGCGTCTTGTTGAAGGCCTCGCCCAGAACGCGTTTTATGGGATCGTACTGCATGGGTGGGTTTAGTAGCTGGCTGCTGGCTGGATAACAGGTGCGGGATTAGCGGTCTTCGGCGTCTTCTTCGTCATCCTCGCCGTCTTCGTCAGATAGATAGTAGTCTTCCTCGGTGCGGAAGGGGTTGGTAGGGTCTTCCTTAGATTCAGCGGGTATGTCAAGTTCTGAGATGATTTTGTCCATTTTGGCGGCGTACTCAGCGGTCTCGTCCAGGTAGAAGATCAGCTCCGGGATCACGCGCACCTGGTTTTTGATGCGCTTGGCCAGCTCATGCCGAATGGTCTTGGTATGGATCTGGATTTCTTTGAGCATTTCGCGGCCTTTGGGGTTGAGCAACAGGCTCAGGTGTACTTTGGCTACCCCTAAGTCTGGCGACACTTTCACTCCGCTTACAGATATATAGGCGCCCTGAAACAAGTGCGATACCTCACGCTGAAAAATCTCAGCAAGTTCTTTTTGAATCAGTCGGGCGAATTTTTGTTGGCGTTTACTTTCCATGGTTCAGCAAATATCGTATTAATTTCACATTTTTACCCCACAAACCGCTTTCCTCTTCTCCGTAAGGCAAGAGCGAGGGCTAAGCCGCGCATACGCTTGATACGATTCTTCCGCAGTTTGTTTCCGTCCAGGTGGGTGGTGTTGGTGCTGCTGTTTCTGCTTCTTCGGCTTCCGTTGCTCTTTTTTGGGCTTCCTACCACGCTTTCTGAGCTGCACCATGTGTTGGTGGGCGAGCGCCTGCACCAGGGCTATACCCTTTACCAGAGCCTTTATGATACCATAGGTCCGCTCTCAGGGGCGGTGTACGGGTTGCTGGACATGGTGGCGCCCAAGTCTTACCTGGCGCACCGGTTGCTGGCGATGGCGCTTATTGCGTACCAGGCGTTTCTGCTCAACTTTATTTTTAACCGCAACCAGGTACACCCTTTCAAGTCTTTTGTGCCGGCGCTGCTGTACCTGCTCTTTGGGAGCATTTTCTTTGAGCTGGATATTCTTTCTCCGTTGCTATTGGGGCATACATTTGTGCTGCTGGCGGTCTACAGCCTCACGGTAATCTCTAAGGAAGCCACCAACGCCGGCCGGTTGTTTGAGGCCGGTTTTATGCTGGGGCTGGCGGCGCTGTGCTATCTGCCGCTGGTGTGGTTTCTGGTGCTGGGTTTCTTCGCGATTATCTATTTTGCCTCCAACGCCTTCCGGAGTACGCTCCTGATGCTGACGGGCTTTGTTTTCCCGTTCACGGTGGTGCTCACGTACTTTCTATACCAAAATGCGCTGGTGCCGTTTCTTGAGCAGGGCCTGTCTTGGTCCTGGCAGTTTACGTTTGACTTTGGGCTGCCCATCAAGCAGGTACTCATGGTGGCGGCTTTGCCTCTGAGTATTCTGGTATTGTCTTTCCTCTCGCTTCCGCTCATCAACTTAGGGCCTAACTACCAGGCGCGTTTCCTGCAGTTTATGTTCATTTGGGCTATTGTGGTGGTGCTGGTGCTCATTAGCGGCCACGATGGCTCTGCCAAAGGTCTCATCCTGCTGCTGCCTTTGCTGGCGTATTTCGGGCTGTTTCTGTTTGGCTTTTGGGAAAAGCGTTTCTGGGTGGCCGAGATTCTGTTTCTGGTGGTAGCCGCCGGTGTTGTGGCCATGCGCTACAATCCCTTGGGAGTAGTGTACCATCCTTTAGGCATTGACCCCGAGCTGGTGCAAGTGCGCGATGCGCCGCAATACCGGCAAGTGCAAGGCGAGCGCCTGTTGGTGCTGGGCCCAGACCTGAATTACTACCAACACAACAGCTTGGGCTCCCCCTACCTGCGCTGGGACTTGGCCCAACCCTACTTTGGCCGACTGAACTACTATGAAGCCCTGTTCACCATCTTGCAGGACCTCAGGAAAGCCCCTCCCACCTATATTGTGGACCAGAAGAACCTCATGCCGGAACTACAGTATAAATTACCTTTGGTGTTTCAGCGCTACGAGAAGGTTGATGACGGCCCCTTTTACCGGTTGGTGAAGTAGAAGCCATCAGACTCATTTACTTTCCTCATTTGCGTTTAGGAGCCATTTTAAGAAAAAAAGCCGCTAAACGCCAACCCACCCCTCCCCCTCCCAGGAGGGGAGTCTCGCAGTCAACAGCTCAATACGCAGTTCCTTGAATTCATTTCCCCCATACTCCAGCCACATCCGCAGGGGACGATGAAAGCATGTAAAAGGCACCAAAGCCGTTACACAGGCAGTTGGTTTGCCTGCGGGAGCGGGCAACGCAGGGGCAATATGCCCCGAGGCGCTTAGCGGGAGCACGCTCAGACGGTAAAAGCCTGCAACGGCCCGCGCTCCCTATGGAACAGAGGACGGTTGCCCGGTGGTACAGAACCGAAGCTCCGCCTGTTTGAGCGTCAGCGAGTTCGGAGCTTCTTGATTCTTTTGGTTACTTTTCTCATCAAGGAGAAAAGTGACAGACGCGGGCAGAGCGCATCAGCCGCCAAGAACTTAGCAGGAAAAGGCGTGGAGAGTAAAGACGGATAGCTAACCGGGGCGGCAGTTTTGGTTGTCGGTGAGAACAGCGACAACGGCGAAAGTGACAGACACGGGCAGAAGGTAATATAGCCCTAGGTTCGGCAGGAACGGGAGTGAAAGGTAGTTGCCCTTGCAGACAGCTCAGCAGAAGAGAGATCTGCTCGTGTCAACATCCCCCTACCCCCTTCAAAGGGGGAATCTGCGGAGCAAAACCAATTGAGGTTAAGAACTCCCATTCAACAGAAGGTGAACAAAAGACGATAATTAGGAAAAGCAAAATTGCGTTTAGGGGCCGCTTTTCCAAAAACAGCCCCTAAACGCAATTCCCTAAAAAGATGTATTGGTTTTACGCGCAGGCAATTTTGTCTACGCGGGTCTGGTGGCGGCCACCCTCAAACGGCGTGGTTAAAAATGCATCTACCATTTCCTTGGCTGCTTCCTGGCTCACAAACCTGGCCGGGAGGCATAGTACGTTGGCATTGTTGTGCGAACGGGCCAGTTCGGCCAATTCCTTCGCCCAGCACAGGGCGGCTCTGATGCCCGCGTGTTTGTTGGCGGTGATGGCTACCCCGTTGCCACTGCCGCAGATCAGGATGCCCAATTCGTACTCTTTGTTCTCTACGGCGGTAGAAAGCGGGTGCACAAAGTCTGGGTAATCTACAGAGGCGTTAGAGAATGGCCCGAAGTCTTTCACCTCATGGCCCTGGGCCTCCAGGTGCTGGATCACGATGCCCTTATATTCAAAGCCGGCGTGGTCGCCGCCTAATGCAATTTTCATGTCTTAGAAGTTAAGAAGTAGCTTGTTCATTCAGTTTGGCCAGATCGCGGCGGCGTACCCACCAGGAGATATTGATACTCACCTCATAGAGCAGCAGCAGCGGAATCCCCATCAGGGTCATGCTCAACACATCTGGCGGCGAAAGTACCGCGGCCACAAACGCAATGACCACAATGGCGTGTTTGCGGTAAATGCGCATGAGCTCCGGAGATAAGATACCCGCCCGGGAGAGGAAGAACACAATCATGGGCAACTCAAACATGATCCCGCAAGACAACACCAGCGTCACCAGCGTAGAGATATACGATGACAGGTCAAACTCATTGGCGATACTGGGGTCCACCTGGTAAGAAGCCAGAAAGTTGATGGAGAGCGGCGACACAATAAAATACCCAAACAAGGACCCCAGCAAAAACAGGAACGACACAAAGAACACCGCCCCGCGGGAATTCTCCCGTTCATTGGGGTACAGTCCCGGTTTAATGAACCGCCATATCTCCCAGAACAGGTACGGGAAACCCAGTAGCAAACCTATCACGAAGGAACTGGTGAGGTGCATGGTGAACTGCGAAGACAGTTCGCGGCTCTGCAACGTGAAATCCAGTTTATTGATGCACAACCCCGGCGAGTTAATGGCCGCCCCCACCTCGCACAGTTTTCTATAGGTGAAAAAGTCTGTGCGCGAAGGCCCCAGGATAATGTCATGGAAGACAATCTCCTTGTTGGCCATGGCAATGCCCGTGAATACCACAATGGCCACCGCCGAACGGATCAAGTGCCACCTGAGAATCTCCAGGTGGTCCAAAAAGGTCATTTCATGTTCCTCACCGCCGTGCGCTGCCACCTCTCCGGATCGTTGTGTCATGTAATAGTGAGTGCTTAGTAACTGAACAACGGAAACTCCTGCATCCAGTTGTTGATCTCTTTTCTGGTGTCAGAAAGAATGGTTTCATTCTCATGGTTCATGAGCACGCGGTCAATATAGTCCACCACGCGGTCCATGTCCTGCTCTTTCAGACCACGGGTAGTTACGGCGGCGGAGCCAATCCGGATTCCGGAGGTCACAAAAGGAGACTTATCATCAAACGGCACCATGTTTTTGTTGATGGTGATGTCTGCTTTGATAAGTGTATTCTCGGCCAGTTTACCCGTCAGGTTTTTAGACCGAAGGTCAATGAGCATGAGGTGGTTGTCTGTGCCGCCAGAGATAAGCTTATAGCCGCGGTCTACGAGAGACTTGGCCAACGCCTGGGCGTTCTTCTGCACCTGGGCAGTATATTCTTTATAGGAAGGCGAGAGGGCCTCAAAGAAAGCGACGGCCTTGGCGGCAATCACATGCTCCAACGGACCACCCTGTGTGCCTGGGAACACGCCACTGTCTAGCAAGGAAGACATCATGCGCAGCTCGCCTTTAGGCGTCTTCAGCCCAAAGGGGTTTTCAAAGTCTTTCCGCATCATGATCATACCGCCGCGTGGGCCCCGCAGGGTTTTGTGGGTGGTGGTGGTCACAATGTGGCAGTGCTCAAACGGGTCGTTCAATAAGCCAGTGGCAATTAAACCGGCTGGGTGAGAAATATCGGCCAGCAACAGGGCGCCAACGGCATCAGCGGCTTCGCGCAGAGCCTGGTAGTTCCAGTCACGGGAATAGGCTGAGGCGCCGCAGATGATGAGTTTAGGTTTCTCCCGCTCCGCTACCTCTCTTACTTTGGTCCAGTCAATCTCGCCGGTTTCTGGCTCTACACCATAGAAAGAAGGCTGGTACAGTTTACCGGAGAAGTTCACCAATGAACCGTGCGTTAAGTGCCCCCCGTGCGACAGGTCAAAACCTAAGATTTTATCTCCTGGATTCAGAACCGCCAGCATTACGGCGGCGTTGGCCTGCGCGCCGGAGTGCGGCTGTACGTTCACCCACTCAGCTCCAAACAATTGCTTTGCGCGATCAATGGCTAATTGCTCTGACTGGTCCACAATCTCACAGCCGCCATAATAGCGTTTGGCGGGTAAGCCTTCTGCGTATTTATTGGTGAGCACACTGCCCATGGCTTGCATTACCTGCTCAGAAACAAAGTTCTCAGAAGCGATAAGTTCAATGCCATGCAGCTGACGCTGGTGCTCTTTCTGGATAAGATCAAAGATTTGGGAATCGCGTTGCATTTTGATATTGTTAGTGGGTGCCCAAAAGTACAGCCATTGCGGCAAATTACCAATGTTTTGAAGCGGCAAGCGTACACAGAAATATGAAAGGCGTTTAGGGGCTCTTTTTCCTAAATAAAGCAAAAACCCCCAGGGTGCGCCTGGGGGTTTTTGAAGGTGGTATGTGAATGTTAACTATTTCTTTAAGATGCGCTGGGTAATGATTTTACCGTTCAGCTCAGTGAACAGGTAATACAGACCTGGTTTCATCTTAGGGTCAACTCTGACCTCTGTCTCAGACTTGCCCTTTGGCACCATCACTCTCTTGGACATGCTTTCTTTGCCGTTGCTGGAGATAAGCTTGATGTTGAGGTCTCCGGCTTTGGGCGTGCTTACAGAAAGCTTGAGGAGGTCTGTGAACGGGTTAGGAGAAGCCTGTACAACCTGCACGCCGCAATTGAACCTCACTATCAGAATTCTGCTGTAGTACTTTCTGCCTTTGGCGTCATACATCTTCAGGCGGTAGTATCTGATGGACTCGTTTCCGGTTTTGCTGTCTTTCAGTTCAAAGGTCTGGGCCTTGTGCTTGGAATTGTTCTTCTGGAACTTGCCAATCACTTTGAAGTCGCCTTTGAAAAGATCGGTGGCTACTTCCAATTCATAGTAGAGTTTCTTGCTTCTTGGGTGGGCGTTCCACTTCAGTTTGATGATGCTGCAGTCAGTTGGGTCTTCTTCCGGCTCCAGTTCTTCGTCCTCGTCATCCTGGTCTTCACCAGGAGTAGGTTGCTCTACTACCGGTGGGGCTGGCTTAGAAGCCTCAAAGTCAATGGCGGTTCCTCCGTTATGCAGGTAAAGTTCTGTAAAGTCTGTGAGGCCCGTTAGTTCAGCAGTGAAGTAATTACCGGCGGTAGCGAAAGATGCATTGCTGATCAAGGTGGTGATGCCTGCCGCGGTATTGTCTAGATAGGCGCAGTTTTCTGTGCTGTCCTGGTTGCTGTATGAGGTGAAAAACAGATCTGTCAGGGCCGCCACACTACCCGTTGCCGCCTGATAATTGCTGAACTCAGACTGTAAACCGTACACTCTAATGCTCACCGGTTTGTCAGAAGCAGGCGGGTTAGTGGAGGAGACTCTCCAGTTTCTGGGCATCAGGCTGATTTCTGCCCCGCCTGCATTTTTTACAGTGCGGCTGCTGTCTGCGCTTACGGTAAAATCTACGGTTACTTCGCCCAAGGCATTGCCCCCATCTCTGATAGCGCCAACCAACTCACCGTTGAACTTGATTTCCTGCCACTTGTTTGATCCGTCTGAAACTACCGGTATGGTGGTGAATACAGTGTCAAAATCAGCGGTTTTTTTGGGGCTGTACACATTGGTGGCACAGGTAATGAAATGCCAGCCGTTGTTGTTTCCTTTGTTTTCGCTGTTCAAACCCGCAAAATAGTTGCCTGGGCCTGTAGCATGCACATCTGATACAATCAGGTAATCTGTGCAGAAGCCAAGGGAGGTAAAGTTGAAGGCGGCATTACTTCCTTTCACTGAAGACTGGATAGTGGTATAAGGTGCGCTGCCCAAGGTGGACAATGTTTCTATGGTCTGGGTTTGGCCGCTTTCTAAGGTTAAGATATTACCGGCGGTGCTGTCTGTTGTAATGTTGATAGGCAAAGACAGCTCCTTGAACGTGTTGCTGTTGTTTACAAAAGATTCTGGGCCGTGGAGGACTACAGATCTATAAACCTGATCTCCGCCATTGAAGGTGTGGGTGCCGGGGCCATTCAGCACTAGTTTAGATTCTGTTGCACTCAGGTTGAGGGAAGAAGAGACATCCCAGGTGCTCATGTTGTTGATGGTGGTAGTGCCTAACTCCAATGTTCTTGCTTTCTCACCAATAGACCTGAAGGTATTGATGGAAATGTTCTGGTTATTGGTCTTGAGCGTTCCTTCAACCAAGGTAATGCTGCTCCCTTGCCCGGCACTCAATTGGCTTTGTAGTATCCAGCCGCCACTACCTTCAAAGGTGATTCTGGAGGAGCCCGGGAAAGATTTGTTCAGCAGGTTAATAGGTGTCTCAGGGGTAGCCGACTTGAAGTTGATGGTAAAGCCGGCCGGCCCTGCCAACAAAAGGTTGCTGTGCACTTGGAAAGAGCCATAGACATTCAGGGCGGCGCCGCTACCTTCTAAGGTGGTAGATCTAATGTTCACCCAAGAAATGTTTTTGGCGTTGGCTTCTACGTCTACCGTAACTTTCTGCCCGGTAAATAAGAATGAGTTGAGGTCAAATACAACATCATCTGCGGCAGTGGGTAGAGTTGTATGTTTCACTTTGCCGCCACTGGTGGTAGCCCAGTGCCCTAGTTCACTCCAGGCTCCGCTGCCTCTGTTGTTTACGCCAAACGGCACCCAATAATATGTTTTTCCTGAAGCCGTTGAATCATTCATGGTGAGCGGAGACAAAGATTGTCCTAGCCATGTGAGATTTGAGAGCGACAGAGGAGCTTGCAGGCTTCTGAAAGACTCCACTCTGTTGAGCATGCTTATGCTACTATAGCGGGCGGAGGGGCTATTTGCCGTAGCCATGGTTCCGCTAATCAGAAGGAAGCTGAGTGCGAAATACACTACCTTCTTTAGAAGAGTAAAAGTTTGCTTCATAGACATGGGCTTAGTGATTCATGATAAATAAGGTATGCTTTCAGAAATAGTAACAGTCAGCTAGGGCAGATAAGGTAGTATTGAAGTGTGATATATGTAGAAATCGCAGATGTTTCTAAGGGTGGTTGTGCAGTTTTAGTACTATCATAATCCCCTTAATTTTTACATATAAACACTTTTAGATACTAATCCCTCTATTGCGCGTTCTAATATAGAATATTAATATATAAATACAAGGATTTTAGGGATTATTATATCTTTAAATATATATTGTTATATATGGGCAGATAAGACTTTTTAGAAGCAGAAAAAGCTCCCAGCTTACGAGAGGTGATAGGATTTGAGCTGTAAACTTAGAATTGGTGAAGAGATTCAACACTCTTTTTTCTTACAAGAACAGCAGGAAATAAGTGAATGGCCGCTGGGGCAGGGGATTGGGCCAAATAGGTATGGCGGTTGCAGAAGGCATAAAAAAAGGGAGACGATAGTCTCCCTTTTTTTATTTGGTCAGAGGGTGGCTATTTTTTTACCACTCTTGTAGTTGTTGTTTGACCGTTCAGTTCAGTAGATAAGATGTACATTCCTGCGCCAATTGAAGCAGTGTTTACTGGTAGCTCAATGGTGGATATGCCGCTCTCTACATTGAATGAGCGCTCAAAAGCTTTCTTACCTGTAACGTAATAGAGAACCACGTTCAGTTGGCCAGCTTGTTCAGCTGTCACCTCAATAGTTAGGTTACTTCTGTCGTCAAACGGGTTTGGATAAACAGTAACTGGTGTTGCAGCTGGAGTAGCAGCAGCAGCAGTGCGTGCTACCGCAATAGTTTTGCTGTATTCTACAGAACCATCTAAATCTACCTGTTTCAGGCGGTAATAAGTAGTAGTGCTCTTGGCTGGAGTACGGTCTTCTATTTCATAGGAGGTCAAAGAAGAACTGTTAGTTACTTTGCTTTCTACGCGTTTAACCGTCTTGAATTCCTCTCTCTTTGGATTAGCGCTTGCCTGTACTTCAAAATAGGCGTTGTTCTTTTCTGTAGCGGTTTTCCAGCTCAGCATAACAGCGTTAGAAGCAGGCGTTGCTGTGAAGTCTACCAGTTCTACTGGCAAGGTGGTGGTTAGAACGAAGAAGTTCATTTCTGCAGTTCCTCCAGCCGTTTTCACAATGATTGGCCCTTCTGTGGCGGCTTCAGGCACAATGGTAACTAAGCCTTCTGCAGTTTCTTCAAATTGTGCAGGAGTGTTTTTGAAGGATACGGAGAGAACTCTGCTTAAGTCTGTGCCTGTGATGGTCACCACTGTTCCGGCCGGACCAGCGTTAGGTTCAACATTGTTGATCACTGGGGCAGGCACAATCATGGTAAACTTAGAGTCTGTTTCAGTTAGTCCATATTCTCCGTCCACGGCAATGAAGTCAGTGGCTGCATCGGCTGGTACGGTAGCTCTTACTTCATTCTCGCTAATGAACTCGTAGTTGTCTGCGTAGATATAATTGCCAGAGGCGTCCTTGAAGTACACGTTGCCGTCTACCCAGAAGTTAGCACCTGTGATGGTCACCACTGTGCCCGCAGGGCCAAACTTAGGAGAGAAATCTGTGATGATTGGAGTTGGAACCGTTACGGTAAAGTTAGTTTGTGCAGCGCCTCCTGCTGTGGTAACTATCATGTTGCCTGAGACTGCTCCCTCTGGAACGATCACGATTAAATTGTTCTCGTCTGTGTCATCATATTCCGTGGCAAGAGTTCCACCAAAGGTGATGCTTTGGATCCCTTTTAGGTTAGAGCCTTGTACATAAACGATTGTTCCTACAGGGCCTGCGTTAGGGTCAACAGTGGCGATTACTGGTGCAGGAACCGTTACAGTGAATTTGGTGGCAGTTTCAGTAAGTCCAGACTCTCCGTCCACGGCAATAAAGTCTGATGCCGCATCGGCTGGAACAGTGGCTCTTACCTCAGTGGTGCTCACGTACTCGTAGTTGTCTGCGTAGATGTATTCACCTGACGCATCCTTGAAGTACACATTGCCGTCTACCCAGAAGTTGGAGCCAGTAATGGTGACCACTGTGCCCACTGGGCCAGACTTAGGAGAGAAATCTGTGATGATTGGAGCTGAGATAACGGTAAAAACAGCTATGCTGGTAGTGGTCTGCGAAAAGTTGTTATAAGATAACTTCACAGTTCCTGTAGCAGCGCCTGCTGGCACTGTGGCGGTTAATGTGTTGTCATCTACTACCGTATAGGTGGCTGTTTTTCCGTTTTCAAAGATAACGCTTGTGGTGTTTACCAGATTGGAACCCTTGATCAAAATGGTGTTTCCTACCGCTGCCGCGTTAGGCTCAAAGCTGCTGATAGTAGGCGGAAGAAGAACTCCTGTTCCTGAAAGGTTAATGGAATAAGGGTTCTCATTGGCGTCATTATTGGCAATTAAGATGTTCGCAGTTTTGGCCGATACTGAAGTTGGCTTAAACGCTACCTCAAAGGTAGACGAACCGCCGGCTGGGATGGAAGCATCTGGTTGCTTCGTGATCTGAAACTGGTTTGCATCTGTGCCTCTTAAAGCCAACGGGGTGGTTAGGGTAAGAGGTACATTGCCCGTGTTGTGGATAGTGAAAGTAAAAGGAGCGCTGGTGGTGTTGATGTTGCGTTCCCCAAAGGCTTGGGCGGAGCTGCCTCCCTGAGAGTTGCTGCCAGGAGTTACATCAATTTCTGGAGCTTGCACTGTAAAGGAAGCAGTACTGGTTGAACTTTGAGAGTTGTTATTGTACGTAAGCTTCACTAGTCCGGAAACAGCACCGGCGGGTACTGTGGCCGTGAGGGTATTGTCGTCCAGTACTTTAGGAACTACGGTTTTATTACTTTCAAAAACTACGTTGTTCGTATTGGTCAGATTAGAGCCTTTGATCGTAATGGTAGTACCCACCGAAGCCGCATTGGGTTCAAAGCTGCTGATGGTAGGGGCAAGAAGGACACCTTTCCCGGTTAAGTTAATTGTATAAGGATTCTCAGTGGCATCATCATTAATGATGCTGATTGTTGCGGTCTTGGTAAGTACTGAAGTGGGTTTAAACGCTACCTCAAAGGTAGACGAACCGCCGGCTGGGATGGAAGCATCTGGCTGCTTCGTAATTTGGAACTGGCTCGGGTCTGTACCACTTATCGTAATTGGAGTAGTAACTGATAAAGCTGCAGGGCCAGTATTCTGGATAGTAAAGGTAACCGGAGCACTAACTACATTCAGGTTCTGATCTGCAAAAGTATAAGAAGAACTGCCTCCCTGTGCACTGCTGCCTGGGATGACATTGATCTCAGGAGCAGATGGTGGTGGTGGAGTAGCTTCTGCAATACTTACTCGGTCAATCAATACAGCGCCATTGGTTTGTAGGTTTGTGGCTAATCTAAGTCTCACAAACTTCGTACTTGGTTTAATATTGACTTTTTTCTCTTCACCGTCACCGCTTGAGTTTATTTGTCTCACTAAAGTCGTGTATGAAGCTATTGGAGAGTAATTGCCATCTGTTTCAGATTCTTCAACCACAAAAGTACCGTCATATAGTGCCGTGCCTGTGCCAGTATATCTATAAGCGATATAAAAGCTTAGTTCACCGGGTATTATACTGGCAGGTAAGCCAGAGAGATTTATTTTGATGAAATCTCCAGTACCGTCAAAACCTGCTGATCTTGTATTCAGGGCATTGTTAGTGGACGGACCTAAGTTAACAGAGGGGTCAGTGGCTAAACCATTTTGAGACCAACCTGAGGGATAGGGTAATGTGGGGGTGCTATTATCCCAACGACCATAATGTAACGTGGGCAAACTTGTTACCTGCGCCTGCGCTTGCAGCATAGGCATCAATCCGTAAAGCAGCACGGCTATAAATAACCAGACCCTGCTCGCATTTCTTTTCCCGGAAGACTTACTTCTGAGTAAATGTTTCTCCATAAAGGCTACTTTAAGTTAATTAATTGTTTTTGTTGCTGTATGTTTAATCTATTGTGCAATACTTATTTATAAGTATTCGCTGATTCTTGTGTGCTGCAAAAATTTAAAATTATATAAGATTAATTATGTATTAAGCCACTTAAATATTTAAGCGGCTTAATACGTGTAAATTTAATAGAAAGTTCCATTACAGATGCTAAAAAGATATAAATCTTTTTAGCTGTTATTTACCCCTAGGCAATAACATCTATATATACGAATTGGCTAATTTATGTTTATAAGCCTTGAGAAAGCCCATTTTTTGGCAGGTAAGTTCTAGCAATTGTGAGGGTATTTGTAATAAGGATGTAAATATTAAGATTGTAGCAACTAATATATTATATTATAAATATGAATATTTATAATTACTTGACATTGATGGGATAAGATTGTTCTATATTCTTTAGAAAGAATAGTGCTACTTCATCTAAGTGAAAGGCGCAAAGCTGTCCAAATTCTTCATTACGGTAATAAGTGCAGCCTGCATCTAGATTGATGGCTGCCTTTTTCTTATTGGTCGCTTTTCTAATAGTACTGGCTGTAACGGGTACGTGACCATGCAACAGCAGGCGCTCTCCCAACTTGGCTTTGGAAGGTTGCATGCGTTTTGTGTTCAATAGAAGGTGATTACTGGTGAGCAATGGGTTAGTGAGTGAAAAATCTAGCCCCGCGTGTACCAGGATGTAATCATCCAGCACAACCAGGAGCGGCATGGCTCTGATGAAGGCGATGTATTTGGAAGGGATGTCCTTGAACTGATGTACGCCAAAGTTTTGCAGAGTCTTCTGCTTTTCGGCTTCCGGAAGCCATACAGTATGCTCTCCCTGGTCTATGGCATCTAATAAAAGCTGGTCATGGTTACCACGCAGGCAGGTAAGTTGGTAGCCTCTCTGCTGGAGCGTGAAGAGGTAATCTAACACACCTTTGCTATCAGGGCCTTTGTTAATGTAGTCTCCCAGCAGGTAGAGGTGGTCCTGGGGGCGCAATTGTATGATTTCTTCAACCATGGTTCTGAACGTGACCAGACACCCATGAATATCTGAGATGGCATAGCGGGCCATAGGCAAGTGGTTTTGTGAAACAGGAAGCCGTTGAAGAGTAGCCGTTTAGGGGCCGTTTTTCCAGAATTAGCTCTAAACCAGCCACAAAAAAGCACCTTCTGGTGGGGAAGGTGCTTTTCTTGAAGAGGCATGGCAAATCAAGTTCCGCCGTAGCCGGGCTTGTTGATGCTTGGTTTATTGGTGTTGCGGTTAGGGTGCGTGATAGCCTCCGGAACCGGACGCTCCTGGTCGTCTAAATGTTTGGCCACAATTTCCTCGGCTCTGTCAATTTCCTCTGGGCCACCGGTGGTTTTCATTCCGGCTTTTGAGGTGCCGTGGGCAGTAGGGTCGCCTTTCTGAGACTTAGAGTCGTGGCTGGTGTTCTTGCTTTTATAAGGCATAGTAATCCTCCTTCGCTTTTAGTTCAACATCAAAAAAAGTACTGTGACAACGGGCATCAGGTGCCGCGGCCTTCTTCCTCGGTGCGCATGTTATCTTTGGGCGGCTCAGTGCTATCGGCTTCTTCATTTACGCTTACGCCGGTTGGTCCGTCAGAGGAATCTGAACCGTAGCCTTCCTTGCCGTCTCTGTTCCCAAAGCCGCCGCGCTGAGCTTCGTTTTTGGGCGGATCTGCGCCCGGAATGATATGCCCGGCCATCATGTCTTCCATGTTGGTGGCCGTGTCATCTATAACCCGTATAGGACGATCGTGCCCGTTGGGGTGTCCATTATTTTCAGTTGCCATAGGCGTTTGTGTTAGGTGAGTTGGTCTTACCGTTTACTGTTTTCCACGTGGAAAGGTTGAGGCTTACCCTCCTATCTGCTCGCCGCCGTTCACGTGAATGGTCTGCCCGGTAATGTAAGAAGCGTCTTCAGAGGCCAGGAAAACGTAGGCAGGGGCCACTTCTGAAGGCTGACCCAACCGGCCCATGGGCTGGCTTTTGCCAAACTCCCCTACTTCCTCCAATGTGGCCGGAATCAAGGGCGTCCAGATAGGGCCCGGAGCTACGGCGTTTACCCTAATGCCTTCCTTGGCCAGGTTCTGCGACAGCGAGCGGGTAAAAGAGGTAATGGCGCCTTTGGTGGCTGAGTAGTCCATGAGGTGGTCTGAGCCGCGGTAAGACGTAATGGAGGTGGTGTTAATGATGCAGTCGTTTTTCTGGAGGTGGTTCAGGGCTGCCTGCGCCACGTAGAAGTACGCGAAAATATTGGTCCTAAAGGTCTTCTCCAGTTGGTCAGCGGTGATTTCACGCAGGTCTTCTTTTTCGTGCTGCTCCGCGGCGTTGTTCACCAGAATGTTGAGGCCGCCCAGTTCTTTCACGGCCTGCGCCACGCTGTCTTTGCAGAAAGCTTCATCGCGCAGGTCGCCGGGGATGAGCACGCACTTGCGGCCTTCCTTCTCCACCATCGCTTTGGTGTCCTGGGCATCCTGGTCTTCGTTGAGGTAAACAATGGCCACATCGGCGCCTTCGCGGGCGAAATGCACCGCCACCGCCCGACCAATGCCGCTGTCGCCGCCGGTGATGAGGGCTTTCTTGCCTTTCAGCTTGTCGCTGCCTTTGTAGCTTTCCCGTATCACAATGGGCTCAGGACCCATTTCATGTTCATGACCGGGCTGGCTGCTCTGGTGCTGGTCTGGCACCTCTTGGGGTTTCTGTTCTTCTGCCATAGTTTTATAATGGTTGGAATAGGTTTCAGCTATACCGCTGATGCCGGCTACTCCAGAGGGAGCCAGACCATCAGGGGTTGGCCTTCGCAGAATGCGAGGGCGTTAAAAGAATACGAGGGGCGAGAAAAGAAAAGCTACGTTTAGCGGCTGTTTTTCTGAAAACAGAGTAAAAACACGGAGACCAGAACCAATAGACAAACCCTCTTGCTATGTGGACCGAAGAAGAAAACTGCCTGCGCCGCCGCTTCACGTTCAAAGACTTTAAGGAGGCCTTCGGGTTTATGGTGGAGGTGGCCCTGGTGGCCGAGGAACTGAATCATCACCCGTGGTGGAGCAACGCCTACAACCGCGTGGAGATCAGGCTCAGCACCCATGACGCCGGGAACGTTGTTACGCCCAAAGACCATGAACTGGCCCGCCGCATTGATAGAATAGCCCAGGGCTATGGCCTCTGAGGTGCGTTTAGCGCCTCTTTTTCCTAAAACAAGGCCAAACTGGAAATCAATTCAAACCCCAAGACTCAGAACTCAGGACTAAATAATTAGTATCTTTGACCTATGGCCGAACCTACTGAAGAGACCTGTTTATATTTAGTGCCCACGCCCATTGGCAACCTGGAAGACATTACCCTGCGCGCCATCCGGATTCTGAAGGAAGTGGACGTGGTGCTGGCAGAAGATACCCGCACCAGCGGCAAATTGCTGAACCACCTGGGCATTGAGAAACGCATGCACAGCCACCACCTGCACAATGAGCACAAAGCCGTGGCGCACCTGGTGGAGCGCCTGAAAAAAGGCGAGAAAATGGCCATGGTGTCAGATGCCGGTACGCCCGGAATCTCAGACCCGGGGTTTCTGTTGGTGCGGGCCTGCGTGCAGGAAGGAATCAAGATTGAGTGCCTCCCCGGCCCCACCGCCTTTGTGCCCGCGCTGGTAAAATCTGGGTTCAGCACCGATAGGTTTACGTTTGAAGGTTTCCTGCCCGTGAAGAAAGGCCGCCAGACGCGCTTGCAGAGCCTGGCCCAGGAAGAGCGCACCATGATCTTCTATGAATCGCCGCATAGGGTGTTAAAGACGCTGGAGCAGTTCAAGGAATACTTTGGGGCGGAGCGCCAGGCCTCCGTGAGCCGCGAGATCAGCAAACTATTTGAAGAAACGCTCAACGGCACCCTGGAGGAGCTGGTGCAGACGTTTACCACTAAAGCTATAAAAGGAGAATTTGTCATTGTTGTTCAAGGAAGCAAATAACCGCTTTTACCTCCCGCTGCTGGCGCTGCTGAGCGCTTTTACGTTGTGGTTGGGCTGGCCCGTGAAGCCGCTGGCCATTGTGTTGTTTCTGGGTTGGGTGCCGTTCCTGTTCATGGAGCAGGCCATCTCGGCCAAGGCCGAACCCAAGCGCGGGCGCACGTTTTTCAAGAACACGTACCTGCTGCTGCTGCTCTGGAATATCTTCACCACGTATTGGGTAAGCTACTCTACGCTGGGTGGCGGTATTGCGGCGGTGCTGTTCAATGCGCTGTTCATGTCTGTGCCGCTGGTGGCGTTCTTTTTCACGAAGAAAGCGGCGGGCAAAACTATTGGCTACCTCAGTTTGCCCGTGTACTGGATCGCGTTTGAGCAGTTCCATCTCAACTGGGACCTAAGCTGGCCCTGGCTCACGCTGGGTAACGGCTTCTCGGCGCTGCCCGCTTGGGTGCAGTGGTATGAATACACCGGTTTTTTAGGTGGCTCAGTTTGGGTGTGGGTAGTGAATCTGCTGGCCTTCTTTGCTTTGCAGGCTCCCAAGGATGCCTGGGGGAAACGTTTGGCGCCGGGACTGGCCGTGTTGGTGCCCATGATCATCTCCTTCCTTATCTACAGCAACTATGAAGAGCAGGGCGAGCAGGCCGAGGTAGTGGTGGTGCAGCCCAACGTAGACCCGTACCGCGAGAAGTTTGAGGGCGGCGAAGGCTACATCCCGTTTGAGCAGCAGCTGAACCGCCTCATTAAACTGTCTGAGCAGCAAATCACCCCCAACACCAGGTTTCTGCTCTGGCCCGAGACCTCCATCAGCAACGGGCTTAACTGGGAAGAGAACTTCAGTACCAGCAGTGTGCGCTACGTGCTCAGTGATTTCCTGAGCCGCCACCCCGGCCTGGAACTGGTGGCGGGCATTACCACCGCCAAGTTGTATCCAGACTCTACCCAAAGATCCGGCACGGCCCGCTTTCATCCGCAGATTGGGTATTTTGATGTCTATAACGCGGCCCTGCACTTGAAGCAGAACGGCCAGCATGAGTTCTACCACAAATCCAAACTGGTGCCGGGCGTGGAGAAAACCCCTTACCCTGGGTTCTTCAAGATTCTGAAAGCCCTGGCCATTGATCTGGGCGGCATTGCCGGGAACATGGGTAGCCAAGACACCCGCTCCGTGTTCGCGCATAGCCAAGCACCTACTTTGGTGGGCGCCCCCGTGATCTGCTATGAGTCTATCTACGGCGAGTTTGTGAGCGAATACATCCGCAACGGGGCCAGTGCCATCTTCATCATCACCAATGATGCCTGGTGGAGCGACAGCCCCGGCTACAAGCAGCACCTGAGCTACGCCTCTCTGCGGGCCATTGAAACCCGCCGTGACGTAGCCCGCGCGGCCAATACCGGCATCTCGGGGTTCATCAATCAGAAAGGCGAGTTATTGCAGAAATCGGGGTGGTGGGAACAGGCGGCCCTCCGTGACCAGATCCGGTTCAACCAGAAGCAGACGTTTTACACCCGCTACGGCGAGTTCATTGGGCACGGCACCCAGTGGCTGGCCATTGGCTTGGCGGTGCTGGCGGTGGTGCTGGGCATTACGCGCCGAAACAGAAATGCCGTATAAACAAAGTTTAAGTGTCCGTTGCGTTTAGCGCCTGTTTTTGCAAAAACAGGCGCTAAACGCAAATCAGACGTAACGTTTTACCAAACTCTCGCTCGCCTCTGGCGAGTGTGGGTGACCTGCGGCCTCTGGCCGAGTTAAGAAGTGTAAGCGCTAAAGCGGCGGCGGGACGCCGTATGCAGCTCACACTCGCCAGAGGCGAGCGAGAGGTTATTTAAGAACTATAAACAGACTGTATCAGTCATTCCTTTTTGAATTTATGACAGATTTATCCGCGCTCCGCGACCAGGTAGTGACCCTAACCAGAGAAGTTGGGAAATTCATTTTTTCTGAGGCTGCCAACTTTGACGCTTCCCGCATGGAGCACAAAGGCCTCAATGATTTAGTCTCCTACGTAGACAAAGAAGCCGAAAAGCGCCTGGTGGAAGGTCTGGAGAAGTTCTTGCCCCAGGCTGGGTTCATTGCCGAGGAAGGCACCAAGACCGAGCAGGCCGAGGAATTCAACTGGATCATTGACCCGCTGGACGGCACCACCAACTTCATCCACGGCTTGCCGGTGTACTCGGTGAGCATCGCCCTGATCCAGAGAGACGAGCTGGTACTGGGCGTGGTGTATGACATCTGCCGCGATGAGTGCTATCACGCCATCAAAGGCGGCGGGGCATACTGCAATGAGGAGCGCATCTACGTGTCTAAAGTGCCGTCTCTGTCCGGTTCCCTGATAGCCACCGGTTTCCCGTACTACAGCTTTGACCTCATGCAGAAATACCTGCAGGTGATGGGCTCGTTCATGCAGGGCTGCCACGGCCTGCGCCGGTTAGGCTCTGCCGCGTTGGATCTGGCCTACGTAGCCGCGGGTCGGTTTGAAGGGTATTTTGAGTTCAACATCAACTCCTATGACGTGGCCGGCGGCGCAATTCTGGTGCAGGAAGCTGGCGGGCAGGTCACTGACTTCAGGGGCGGCAAGAACTTTGTGTTCGGGCGGGAAATCTGCGTGAGCAACAGCCCACAGGTGCAGCAGGAAATGCTAGGCCTCATTGAGCCTTTCTGGAAGGAATAGAGAGCGTGGGGCCTTTCCGTTTAGGGGCTGTTTTTGGAAAAAGAGGCCCTAAACGGGAAGGCCCGGCGCACATTTTAGACGGGCGGTAAACTATTTGTACCTTTGCCCGCGTTACGCTTGTGTTATGGTACAGGAAATCATCATCTTCATCATATTTGCGTTGGCCAGCGGTTACGTGCTGCGGCTGGGCTACAAGAGCTTCTTTGCCAAAGAGGCGGGGTGTGCCAAAGGCTGCGGCGGGGCCTGCTCCTCCATAGACCTCAAAAAGATTGAACGCGAGATACAGGCGAAGCAGGCCGCTGCTAAGTAACCTGTTCTTCCCTTCGCTCCTACCTGAAAAGCCATTCTACCCAGAATGGCTTTTTCTTTTGCGTTTAGGGGCTGTTTTTGGAAAAAGAGCCCCTAAACGCAAAAGCTATCCGGAGCATCTTCCATCGGCTTGAATATCTTTTTTTTTGAATATAACTGGCAACCACCGGCGGGTTTTACGTATAGGCCACATATAAACCAACGATTCTGACAACACCTTAACATACCTAGCCATGCAAGACAAGGAAGAAGAAAGAAGCTTGATAAACGTAGAAGCCCGCCTGAAGAAAGAAGGATATGTCACCGATTTCAGAGTGACCGAAGACAACCGCCTCTGTACCCTGAAGGGCGATAAAAGTTATTCTGTGGAAGAAGTGCGCATTGTGGATTTCTACCGCTTTGAGGGCGAGACCAACCCAGATGACATGTCCATTCTGTACGCCATTGAATGCACAGACGGCACCAGAGGCACTATCTCCAACTCCTACGGCCCCTACGCCGACCAGAACATTGACGCCTTCCTCAAAGAGGTGGAAGACATGGGCAAGAACCTGGACAAGAGCGACAAGTAATCTGTACAGTTAGCCACAAAGAAAAAGCGGCAGAGGTTATTCCTCTGCCGCTTTTTCTTTGCCTTCGTCTTGCTGGGTGGGGTGCACTTCCAATTTGGTGGTTTTGGCCAGGGAGGGCAGCCCGTCCTTTTCTTTGAGTTCTATAGAGAGGTCTTTGCCGCCCTTCACCCCAAAGTTGAGGGTCGTGATTGGGAACGGTATTTCTATCTTATGCTGGTCAAAGGCTTTCTTGATCTTCATGATGGCCTCGCTCTTGGCGTACACGAAATCGGTCTGGCGTTTGTAGTTGATCCAGTAGCGCACCAGAAAGTTGATGCTGCTGTCCCCAAACTCCTCATACACCACTTCCACCTCCTTGCTGGAGATCATGTTGGTGATGTCTTTCATGGCCTCTTTGACCACGTGCTGCACCCGTTCCAGGTCCTCGGCGTAAGAGACGCCCACTTTCAGGTCAATGCGCCGGATGCCGTAGTGCGAGAAGTTGGTGAGCGCAGATTCAAACACCTTGCGGTTGGGCACCTTCACCAACTCGCCGGTCTGTCTTCTAATATCCACGGTACGCAGGTTAATGCGCTCAATGGTCCCGAAGTGCTCATTCGTTTCAATGACATCACCTACCACAAACGGTTTTCGGAAGGCGATGATCACCCCAGAGATAAAGTTGGCGGCAATGTCCTGGAACGCGAAACCCAAGGCCAAACCAATGATACCGGCACCCGCCAATAAGGTGGTGACTGTTTTGTCCAGCTTGAGAATACTGAGGGTGAAAAAGATGCCCAAGGTAAGAATACCCACATACACTGAGGTGCCCACCAGGTTGTTGAGGGCGCTGCTATGGGTGAACCTGATGAGCAGTTTGTCTGAGGTACGGCGCAGGAGCCGGGCCGCAATGAACGTAAGCACCAGCACCAGCATGGCCAAAAACAGGTTGGGCAGCATGAGTACAATCTGCTTCAGCCAGATCTCAAGCTTGCGCCAAAGGAGTTGAAACGCTTCGTTTATTTCAGTCACAGGAATGGGAATAGTAGAAAACAGAAACCACGCCCAAGAACGACGGCTCAGGCACTGAATTCCTCATACGGAAGATAAGGAAATCTAGCTACGGAAACCAATGCCAACGGGTTAGCCCCAGACTTTGGTGCCCTCAGAACAGTTGCGGCACATCTCTATCTGGCTGCGCCCCCTGAGCAGGGAACCCCTGAACTTGCGGTACGTCTCGCTTTTCCAAAGCTCCTTGAAGCTCTGCTCCTTCAGGTTGCCCAGGCGGTTATGTGCGTCTTTGTCAAAGCAGCAGGGCACCACCAGCCCATCCCAGGTGATGACGCAGGAATGCCACATTTTCCAGCAGCCATCAATGAGTTTGTTCTTGAGCGAGTACGTGCCGTTAGGCTGCGCCTGGTAGCGCGAATAGTAATCTATGGTAGGAATGAGCGGGGAGCCGTTCTGGTAATCGTAGATCTGGGCGGTTTTAAACCAGACATCGTCCACGCCCAGTTCTTTGGCCAGCTGCCGGGCCTCGTCTATTTGGTGCTCGTTGGGGCGCACCACCAGAAACTGGAAGATGAGGTACGGGGTCTTCGACTTGAGCTCGCGCTTGTACTTCACCAGCCGTTTGGTGCCCTCCAGCACTTTGTCCAGTTTACCGCCTACGCGGTATTGCTTGTACACCTCCTGGGTGGTGCCGTCCAGGGAAATGATGAGCCGGTCCAGGCCAGATTCAACGGTGCGGCGGGCATTTTCTTCGGTGAGATAATGGGCGTTGGTGGAGGTGGCCGTGTAAATGCCTTTGCCGGAGGCGTACTTTACCATGTCCAGAAAGGAAGGGTTGAGGTACGGTTCGCCCTGGAAATAGAACAGCAGGTACAGCAAACGGTCCTGGAGCTCGTCAATGGTTTGCTTGAACAGATCATCGGCCAGCATGCCCGTGGGCCGCGTGAATGACCGAAGGCCGCTGGGGCACTCTGGGCAGCGCAGGTTGCAGGAGGTGGTGGGCTCAAACGAAATACTGACCGGGCTGCCCCAGTGCCGGGGCTTCTTGGTAAGGCGGGCCAAGGCATAACTGCTCACCACCTGCAGCGCGTTCCAGGCGCGGCGCGGCGTAAGCTTAGACGCTAAATTCAATCCGTCTTGTAAGGTGCCTCGGGTCAAAGTGAGTGGGGTATAGACAACAAATGCCACCTTTTACGGATGGCACCTGTCTGTGTTTAGAGCCTCTTTTTTCAAAAGTAAGCAAAAAACGTTATTTGCGGGCAGAGGAGTTACGGTATTGGTCTACGGCGGCGGCAATGTCGCGGGCTCCTTCGGCGTGGCCCGGACGGCGGGCGTTGGTGTTAATGAGGGTACCGTCTGGCGCGATGAGGAAGTATGCCGGGAAAGATTTCACATCATAGTCCTTCAGAATCTGCGCCGACAGGTCTGGGGCGTACAGGTGCGTTCCCGGCAGTTTTTTCTGCGCGATGTTCGCTTTCCAGGTATTAAAGTCTTCGCCTACGGAGACCTGCAGTAACTCAATGCCTTTAGATGCCAGCTGCTCCGCGAAGTATTTGTAAGCCAGTTGGTCTACGGTGCAAATGCCGCAGTGCGTGCGCCAGAAGCCCAGATACACCATTTTGTTTTTGAAACTGCTCAAAGAAACGCTGTCTCCGTCTGAGGATATCAAGGTAAACGCCGCTGCTTTGGTGCCTAACCCTACCCTTCTGAACTGACGGTATTGGCTCGTGACATAAGAAAGGTAATTGGTGTCTTTCACTTCTTTCTGGAAATCAAGATACATGGCGTCTGCGTCTGGCACATATCCAAACCGGAACGTCTGAGACAGGATACGGGACAGCATCATGTCACGGGCGCTGCCACGCAGCTCTTGTTTCACTAATTTGTAGAGCGTAGGGTAATAGTCTCTCTCCAGGTTGGTGGGCTGCTCCTGCAAAGCTCTGTACTGGAAGTAATTGTTCAGGAAGTCTAAATAGGCTTGGTTGCGCAGGGCGCCGGGGGCATTCAGGTTAACTTCCTTCAGGAAATCATAATAAGTAGGGGAAAGCTCGGGCGGAAGGCCACCCACCCGCTTGCGCACATCTACATACGTAAGGCGGTCGTTGGCGTAGCTGAAGTCTATCTGGGCCTGGGCATAAGCTTTAAACGCCTCAGAAACTTTATTACTTTTCAGGAACTTCTCTAGGAACTTGCGTTGGTCCTGGCGGCGCTCGTCCAGAAACAGCAGGAAGTTCTTTTCCTGTTTAAAGATGTTGCTGGGCAGTACCTGGTAATCTTCCTCTTCCTCAAACTTGCGCTCAAACTGCACCAGATAGTTGTTCTCCACAAAACCCTGGCCTTTGAGTTTCAGGCTGCTCACAAAGTCTTCGGCATCTACCCGTACATCCAAATTGTCGCCGGGTTGCAGGTACAGCATGACAGACTCCGGGCCGTGCACCAGCTCACCCAGCATTGGCTCCGCAACCGGAACTTGCAGGGTAAACTCGCCATTGCCTTTGAGGGCAACCGTGTGCGATTGACCAGAGTAAGAAGCCGGCACGGTGTAAAGCTCCAGCAGCACGCTGTCACTAACGGAATTGTCTATTTTGCCGGTGATGGTAGCCGTGCCCTGAGCCCAGGCAGCAGAGCCGGTTCCAAAGAAGATGGTCAGGAAAAACACCGCAGAAGTCAGCAACCTTTGAGTAGGGAAACGCATCGCTATTAGTTATGTAAGAGGATGAATGTTGTCTTCAAGTATGGTTGGTAAACGCCCAGGCTCATTGAAATAGTTCAAATCCAGTAAACTATCCGAACAGGCCACTAAACACTTCCTCCAGTCTGCAGGCGGCATGGATTCTGATGTTGAACCTATCCAGATCTACTCCCTTTTTGTTGTACTTGGAGATGTATATATCCTGGAACCCTAGCTTTTCGGCTTCAGAGATGCGTTGCTCAATGCGGTGCACGGCACGTACCTCTCCTCCCAGACCCACCTCGGCGGCGAAGCAGGTGGTATGCGGAATGGCCACATCTTCAAAAGAGGAAAGCAGGGCCGCGCAGATGGCCAGGTCCAGGGCCGGGTCTTCTACTTTGAGGCCTCCGGCGATGTTCAGGAATACGTCCTGCGTACCCAGTTTAAAGCCGCCGCGCTTCTCCAGTACAGCCAGCAGCATGTTCAGGCGCTTCACGTCAAAGCCGGTGGCGGTGCGCTGCGGAGTGCCGTACGTAGCCGGGGAAACCAGGCTCTGTACCTCAATGAGCAGCGGGCGGTTGCCTTCCATGGTGCCGCCAATGGTAATGCCGCTGAACGACTCCTCGCGCTGCGAAATCAAAATCTCCGAAGGGTTGCTCACCTCGCGCAGGCCGGTGCCCAGCATCTCGTAAATACCCAGCTCAGAGGTAGAGCCGAAGCGGTTTTTGGTGGTGCGCAGAATGCGGTACGTCATGTGGCGGTCGCCCTCAAATTGCAGCACGGTGTCTACCATGTGCTCCAGAATCTTGGGCCCGGCCAGGTTGCCTTCTTTGGTGATGTGCCCAATCAGAAACACCGGCGTGCCGCTCTCCTTCGCGAACTTGAGCAGCTCAGCCGTACATTCCCGCACCTGCGCCACGCTGCCCGCACCGCTTTCAATAAAGGAAGAGTGCAGGGTCTGGATGGAGTCAATGATCAGGACATCGGGCTGCAGTTGTTCTATCTGCTTGAAGATGTTCTGCGTGCCGGTCTCGGTGAGGATAAAGCAGTTGGGGTGCTGGGCGCCCAGGCGCTCGGCCCGCATTTTTATCTGTTGCTCACTTTCCTCCCCAGAGATGTAGAGCACGCGCTGGCCGCGCAGGCTCAAGGCAATCTGGAGCATGAGCGTGGATTTGCCAATGCCCGGTTCTCCGCCAATCAGGACCATGGAGCCGGGCACAATGCCGCCGCCCAACACGCGGTTCAGTTCGGCGTCTTGGGTCACAATGCGAGCCTGCTCAGAGTACGTAATTTCCGCGATGGGTTTGGGTTTGCTGGCCACTTGCTGGCTGCTGGTGCCCACTTTCCAGGCGGTGGTGGGCGTCACGTCTTCGCGCGCCAGCACTTCCTCCACGTAGGTGTTCCACTCGCCGCAGGCCGGGCAACGGCCAATCCATTTAGCCGATTGCGCTCCGCAGTTCTGACAAAAATATGCTGTTTTGATCTTAGCCATAAAAGGATGTTCCGCGCCGCCCGAATGGTGAATGAGTTGGGAAAGCAGTCTGCTAACGCGGATACAGAGTTAACAAATCTGCCGGTATAAATACTCCGTTTAGCGGCTCTTTTTCTAAAAATAAGCTAAAAACGCAGGAACAACCAATACTGGGTTCAGCTGTTTTTGCGCTGTTTCCGTTCATAGATTCCAACCTAACTGTAAGACCATGAAGAAGATAAAAATCCTCTGGGGCTATCTGTTGTTTTCTGTTCTCTGCAGCGTTTACCTGCTGGGCTGCCAGGCCACGGCCCCCGCCGGGCCAGACGCCACCGCCAATGCCACCGCCAATGCCACCACCGCAGACTCCACGGCAACTGAAGCCCCTGCCCGTCTGGCCCCTAAGCGGGTAGATTTACGCGGCACCATTACCAGAAGGGTCTATGACAGAGGGCAGGTCACCATTGAGGTGGAAGGATTTACAGATGTGCAGCAGTCGCGCTATAGCCGGGGGTATGTACTGGTCACGCCCACCACCCAGATCATTAGTGAGGAAGGCCGCACCATAAGCTTAAGCGAACTGTATGAAGGGCAGAACGTGGCCATTTTTATGCGCGGCGGCGGAAGGGGGAATTTTGTAGGATTAGGGGTTGCCCGCAAGATGTGGATTGAGCCGAGGTTCTGATTATGAGGCGTTTTTCGTAAATTAGCGCCAAAATAAAATTTTACTTCTGCTTGCTGTATGTCTGGCAATTCCTTTCGTTCTGTTCTGGCTCTCTGCGGGCTGTTTCTGAGTTTTTCCTTGGCCACCGTGGCCCAGTCTGGCAAGGCCATCAAGATTGCCGACCTGGAGGTGCAGGTGGCGGGCACCAAGCAGCCGGCCACGCAACTGCAATACGCGTTTCAGGCCGGCGATGTGCTGGTGCTGGACCTGGAGAACAAAGCCAAAACCAACTACAAAGTAACGGTGCAGGAGTATTTCTCCAACTCACCGCTCTACAGCACGGAGGAAACCAAGAAACTGAGCAAACTGCGTCTCACGGTTCCGCAGAAATCGGTGTACACTATTACGATGCAGAGCTTGTCTGAGACCAGCACCAAAAGCCATTTCACCCTTACCCGCATTCCGGCCAGTGCGGCCAGCCAGAACTTCAGCACGCACGTAGCCTGGCGCACCGTGCAGGACACCGCCTGGACCACCGGCACCGAGAAAGTGCTGGTGAAAAATGACCTGAAGCCCGAAACCGTGGTAGACAAAACCTTCCGGCTGGCCTCGCTCACCAACATCACCAGCAACAACCGCAGTACGGAGCGCTTTAAGCTACCGGCCAACACCAGGCACTGGGTGTACTGGGTAGGCGTGGGGCAGGAATCTGTGCAGGCCTTGCAGGAAACGGGCAAGACGCTGGCCAAAGGAGCCACGGCGTTGCTGTCGGGGGGGAATCCTTTGGTGGCTTTCGGGTTGGGCCTGTTGCCGCAGCTGCCGCAGGTGAAGTCCAGCGGGTACATCAGCTACTACTTGTTCAACAAGAGCAACGCCAACCTGTTCACCCAAGACGAAGACGGCTGGAAGCCCTACGGCGTGGCCAAAGGCCAGGATGTGCTCTCAGACTACGGCAAAATCCTGATCTCCCAAACGCCCAAGACCGATGACGGATATCTGTACCTGGGTTTCCAGAACCCCAGCACCATCACGGGCCTTGACCTTACCCTCAAAGTAGTGGCCTTTGTGGACAACCCCGTGTACCAGACCCGCACCGTGCGCAAGCCCGCTAAAATCACCACGCGCCGGGAACCCATTTTGGCAGCGGACTAGAGGCGTTTAGCAGCTCTTTTTCCGGAAACAGGGCAAAAACAGAATTGGTATCTTTGCAGGTGCTTCGGCCTAAGCCCGAGGACTGATTTTTATGAGCCTAGAACTTCCCGCTTCTTTCCAGACCCGCATGCAGACGCAGTTGGGGGCTGCCTACCCCGCCTTCGCGCAAGCCCTGGCCCAGCCCTCGCCCACCAGCATCAGGGTGAATCAGGCCAAAACCGCTTTGCCAGAAGGGCTGCCGCAGGTGCCTTGGTCAGAGACCGGATTTTATCTTTCGGCGCGGCCGAGTTTTACCTTAGACCCTCTTTTCCACGGCGGGGCCTATTATGTGCAGGAGGCCAGTTCCATGTTTCTGGAGCAGGCGCTCAGGCAATGCGTGGACTTAAAGGAGCCGCTGGCGGTGCTGGATCTGTGTGGGGCCCCCGGCGGAAAGTCCACGCACATCGCCTCACTGCTTTCCCCGGAGAGTCTGTTGGTGGCCAATGAAGTCATTAAACCAAGAGCCAACATCCTGGCCGAGAACATCCAGAAATGGGGCAGCGGCAACGTGGTAGTCACCAACAATGATCCCAGCCATATTGGGCAGCTCACCGGTTTCTTTGACGTGATGGTGGTAGACGCGCCCTGTTCGGGCGAAGGCATGTTCCGCAAAGACCCAGATGCCATGTCTGAATGGTCTGAGGCCAACGTGAAACTCTGCTCTGAGCGCCAGCGCCGCATTCTCATGGATGTCTGGGACGCGCTCAAACCCGGCGGCGTACTCATTTACAGCACCTGTACCTACAACCTGGAAGAAAACGAGGAGAACTTGGCCTGGCTGGCCAAGCAGCAAGACGCTGAAACCCTGGCGCTGCAGCTACACCCAGACTGGGGCGTGACCGCAACCGAACTGGAAGGCATGCACGGCTACCGCTTCTACCCGCACCAAACCCAGGGCGAGGGCTTCTTCCTGGCCGCCGTGCGCAAAACCGATGGCGAGGAAGCCCGACCCTACCGCAAGAGCAAGCGTCCGTTTCTGGTCATCGCTTCCAAACAGGAGAAAGCCCTGGTGCAGGATTGGCTGCGGGAGCCGAAGTTCTGGGAGATTGTGAAGCACAAGGAAACCCTCAGGGCCTTGCCCAACGCCTGGATGCTGGAACTGGAGCAGCTCTATGAAAACCTGCGCGTGGTCTACGGCGGCATTGAACTGGCTGAGGTAATGAAAAACAACGCCAAGCCTCTGCCCGCCCTGGCTTTGTCGCAGCACTTAGCGGAAGACGCCTTCCCCGCCGCCGAGGTTGACCTGGCCACCGCCCTCAAATACCTGCACCGCGAAGACGTTTCTCTGGAAGAATCTGCCAACGGATGGGTACTGGTGCAGTTCAATGGCGTGGCGCTGGGCTGGGGCAAGAAGCTCCAGAACCGCGTCAATAACCACTACCCCAAAGAATGGCGCATTAGAATGAGTTTAGATGAGGCCCTGCAACCGGAGAATCTAGCGAAGCAGTTTGTGCTGGGTGGTCAGTAGTATCAGGTAGCGCGTATCAGGTATCAGGATTTCGTTTTGCGTTTAGGGGCTGTTTTTGGAAAAAGAGCCTCTAAACGCATGCATTGGATGTTCTCTTGCAGCCCTGATGGTTAGAGGAAAGGCCGTTTTTTACACACAAAGTTGGCAGTAGGGGCAATCCCTTGTGGTTGCCCTAACGCGGTGGAATACGTAAAGGGCAACCACAAGGGATTGCCCCTACGTTTCTAAAGCTCTTTCAATGACTTAAGAAGCTATATAACCGCTAAGGAAGCGGCAGTACTCATTTTAACTGTTTTTCTCCAAAAACAGCCCCTAAACAGGAGGTCATAGTCTTGCTACGTGATACGCGCTACTTGCTACCAAATCCTACTCCACGTACAGCACCAAGCCCTTCAAATACTCTCCTTCCGGGTGGAAGATGCTCACGGGGTGGTCGGCGGGTTGGGAGAGGTGGTGCATGACTTTTACGTTGCGCCCGGCTTCAATGGCGGCGGCCATAATGGTGCTGTCAAATAGGTATTTGTCTACCACGCCTGAGCAGGAGAAGGTGAACAGAATGCCGCCAGGCTTTATTTTCTGAATGGCTTCGGCGTTCAGGCGCTTGTAGCCCATGAGCGCGTTGTGGCGTACTTTCTGGCTTTTCGCGAAGGCCGGCGGGTCCAGGATGATCAGATCATACAAACCTTCTTTCCCCCTCAGATACTCAAAAGTGTCTACGGCGTAGGCTTCGTGGCGGTCCTGACCGTGGTTCAGTTCGGCGTTCTGGTTCGTGAGATCAATGGCTTTTTTGGAGACATCCACTGAATGGACCGCCTTGGCCCCGGCATTGAGCGCATAAATGGAGAAGCCCCCGGTGTAGCAGAACGTGTTGAGCACGGTTTTGCCTTTGGAGTAATGCGCCAGCAATTGGCGGTTTTCGCGCTGATCAATGAAGAAACCGGTTTTCTGTCCGGTCACCCAGTCTACCAGAAACTGGTTGCCGTTCTCGGTCACCACGTGGGGCACCGGCGTATCACCAAACAGATAACCGTTTTGGCCCTGCACCGGACCTTTGGCTGGAAGCGTCTCGGCAGACTTATCGTACACCGCGGTCAGTTTGCCCTCAAAGACCTCCATGAGCGCCTGCGCAATCTGCTGACGCACGTGGAACATGCCCACGTTGTGCGCCTGCAACACAGCGGTATTGCCGTACACGTCCACAATGAGGCCGGGCAGCTGGTCGCCTTCGGCGAAAACCAGGCGGTATACATCGGTATCTGGGGTGTCCAGGAAGCCCTGCTGGCGGCGGTAATCCACGGCCTGCTGCACGCGGCTGCGCCAGAAAGCATAATCAGGCTCTACTTCCTCAAAGGAGAAAATGCGCACGGCAATGGAGCTCGGCTGGTAGTGCCCAATGCCCAGAAACTCACGGCGGTTGGTGTACACGGCCACTATGTCGCCCTCCTGCACGTCACCTTCAATTTTCTTGATGGCCCCCGAGAAAACCCACGGGTGGAAACGTCTGAGCGAATGTTCTTTGCCTGCGTGTAAAAGGATGGAAGGAAGTGTTGCCATAGCGTATGAAAGAGGCCGGCCTTTCGGCTCCGCCGATGAAATTTCTGCAAAATTCGGTAAAAAATCCGGCTTTGCGGCGGCTTGTGGGGCAGTTCTTCGTAAACTCGGCGGTAATGTCTCATTTTATATGATGTACAACATCATTCCCCGTTCCGTTGCCCATGAACCTTCCCATTGTTGACCTGCATTGCGACCTCACCGGCTACCTGGCCTGGGTGCCCGGCGCCACCGCCATGGACGTGAACCGCATTGGCTGTGCCATTCCGCATTTACAGGCCGGGCGGGTGAGGCTGCAGACCATGGCTTTTTTCACGCCCACTGAACCGGGAAGCGCCGCGTTTACCCTAAAGCAGGCCCGGTTATTCAGAGAAAACCTGTTGCAGAACCAGGAAGTGTTTGCGCCCATCAGGCCGCAGGAACTGGAAGAGCAGGTGGTGCACGGGGAGCGGGTGGCTTTGGTGGCGGCTATTGAAAATGCCTCAGGGTTATGCGAGGAAGACGAGCCGCTGGAGCAGGCATTTCTGCGCCTGGAGGAAATTATAAGGTTGGCGGGTCCGCTGCTGTACATCGGGTTTACCCACGCCGATGAGAACCGGTTTGCGGGCGGAAACTTTACCCCTGGCATTGGCCTGAAACCCGATGGTGAAGAGCTACTGCGCTACATGAGCGGCCGCAAGATTGCGTTAGATCTGGCCCACACTTCAGATGCCGCCGCGCTGGACATGCTCCGGTTCATAGACCAAAACCGGCTGGACATTCCCGTCATAGCCAGCCACTCCAACTTCAGGGCCGTGTATGACAATGCCCGTAACCTGCCCCTGGAACTGGTGCAGGAAGTAGTGCGTCGCCAAGGGCTCATCGGGATCAATTTCCTGAAGACGTTTGTGCACCCGCACCGCCCCCAGATCCTGTTGGAACACATCTGCTACGGATTGGAACACGCCCCTCTGGCCCTCAGCTTCGGCGCCGATTTCTTTCAGGAATCTGGCATGATGGAGGGCGGGGAATCCTACTTCCACGAGGAACACCGCAATGCCTGCCGCTACCAATCTATCCTGAAGGAGCTACGCCAACAGTTCTCTAGGGAGGAGATGGCCGCTATTAGTCACCAGAACGCCCTACGGTTTATGAAGCGGTTGTGGCAGTAACGTAAGCTATTCCCTTGGTGAGGTGAGCGGTTTGCGTTTAGGGGCTGTTTTTCCAAAAACAGCCCCTAAACGCAATGTTTTTGCAAAAGCAGCGCCTTGTCTGTTTTCTATAGTATTTAATAAACTATATACTTAGATATAATAGTTATAAAGCCCTGTGTTTTATTTACATTTAGCACAGTATTCCATATCAAATCATTATATACAACCCCATATTATATTTTATGCTTTCTAAGACTAAAGTTGTCGCTAGCCTAGTGACAGTACTTCTTTTAGCGGCCCTAGTCTCGTTTGCTCCTAAGGCTTGGCAAGGCGGAATGCTGGAGAAAATTACCTCTAAACTTACCTTCTTTGAGAACAACTATCCGCAGGAAAAAGTCTTTCTACATTTAGACAAGCCTTATTACGCCGCCGGCGATGATGTGTGGTTCAGCGCCTATCTGGTAAACAGTTCAGACCACGCCCCTAGTCCCTTGAGTAAGGTGCTGTATGTAGAGTTGGTAAACCCGGAAGACTCAATTGCCCAGCGGGTAGTGCTTAATATGCAAGAAGGCAAAGGGTTTGGAGACTTTACCTTGCCAGACAGTATTCAAGCGGGCCTTTACCGCGTGAGAGCCTATACCAGCTGGATGCAGAACTTTCATGAAGATTATTTCTTCCACCAGAACATTCAGATTTGGAACCCTAGAGAAAGCGATTTGACACCCGCTGCCAATTTTTCCTTCAAACGTCAAGGGAGTGGGGATTCAGTTATAGTAGACCTACAGCTACTGACCCCTAAAAAAACTCTGGCTCCGCCGACGGCTATCACTTATACTGTATTGCAGGGGGCGAAAAGAGCAGCTTCCAGAAAGCTCAATACCAGCCCTACGGGTAAGACTAAATTGCGCTTTTATCTGCCAGACGCAGGTGACAATCAAGTAGCCCAGCTACAGCTTTCCATCCCGCAGGGGCAGAAGACAGTAAAAAAGAAGCTTGTCGTTCCAAGATCAGGCAGCGCCCTTGATCTTCAGTTTTTCCCCGAAGGAGGGAATTTAGTGAGCGGTTTCTGGAACAATATAGGATTTAAAGCTACCAATGCACAGGGGTTGGGCGAAGACGTGAAGGGAGTGGTGGTAGATCAGAGTGGGGCTAAAGTGGCAGATCTCACTAGCCTTAAGTTTGGGATGGGCCGCATTGGGTTCATGCCTGAAAAAGGCAAGCGCTATGAAGCAAAGATCAAAGGGGCAGACGGCAGTGAAACTACATATTCCTTGCCACCGGCGCAGGATAAGGGTATAATCATGACCGTAGACAATTCAAAGCCTGATAAAGTGCGGGTAAAATGCTATACTATAGGTTTTGCAGATGGAGCCGGAAAGCCGACGGCTTTGCATGTAGTAGCCCAATCAAGAGGTACAGCCTTCTTTGGTGCCAGCAGTACTACCGGCCGAGATGTATTTCAGGCAGATATCCCAAAGGAGAAGTTCCCTACCGGTATTTCACAAATCACTCTCTTTGATCAAGCAGGTGAACCGTTGGCCGAACGGCTAGTCTTTGTGAATCAAAACAAGAACCTCCAGATAACCATTACGCCAGATAAGCCTACCTATAAGCCCAGGGAGAAAGTGACCCTTCAGGTAGAGGTAAAAGACGCTGCAGGAAGTCCGGTGGCCGGTAACTTTTCAATGAGCGTCACAGATGGGCAAACGGTGGTGCCTGACGCCAACAGCGCTACGCTTATCTCTTACCTGCAGTTATCTTCAGACCTGAGAGGATACATAGAGCAGCCAGACTTTTACTTCTCAGCTACCCAAGAGGAGGCGCAGACAGCACTTGATAACCTAATGCTCACTCAGGGCTGGCGCCGGTTTGTCTGGAAAGACATTCTGCAAGATAAGTTTCAGGCTATGCCCGCCCCTTTGGAGCAGGGTTTATCAGTAAGTGGAGTAGTCACTCAGTACAATGAAAAAAAGCCTGTGAAAGATGCGGTGGTGACTATGTTTGATGTGGCTAATATGAAGAATATTCTGTTTGGGAATACAGATGCGCAAGGACGATTCTCTATTGCATTGCCCACCCTCAAAGACAGCTCCCGGGTAGTGCTGCAGGCCCGTAACCCCAAAGGCAAAAGCAATCTCATTGTCTCCTTAGAGGATCCTGCTCCCGCGCTGGTGAAGCCTCAGGTGCCTTATGGTACCGTAGCTGCTTCCCTTTCTGACCAACAATGGGCATACCTGCGCAATAACCAGGAGCAGATGAAAGTAGACCAGTCCATGGGCAAGGGCGTGCTGTTGGGAGAGGTAGTGGTGAAAGGCAGAAAAGACCCGTATGCGAACAAAAGCATTGCCGACCGAACCACCTTGCACTCTCCCGGTGATGTGAGTTACTCCGTAAGAGGGGATAGATTTCCGCCGGGGTTAGACATTATCTCAGCGCTGCCGGGCCGTACACCGGGGGTGCAAATGAAGGAGGGAAAGTTGGTGCTGAGGGGCGGTGTGACCCAGTCATTTGATTTTGGCGGGGAAGGTGGCGCCAGCGAGGGAGGATCAACCGAGCCCATGTATCTGATAGATGGTGTGCGGGCAGACATGGGATTAGCCCAAACTCTTGATCCCACCCAGGTAGAGCGGATAGATGTCCTCATGCCTGGAGCGCCTTCTGCTATTTACGGGGGAGAAGGAGTGAACGGGGTGATCTCTATCATTATGAAAGTTCCTGGTTCCTTTGTGGCTAAAACCAATGCAAGATGGCAAGGTGTAGCCATTTATAGAGGACCAAAGTTCCAGACCGTACGCGAGTTCTACATGCCCAAATATGACAAGCCCTCAAAAGAGTTTACTCCTGACTGGAGAAGCACGCTGTACTGGAACCCAGTGATCAAAACCAATGCCGAGGGCAAAGCTCAAGTCGCCTTCTATTGTGCAGACGCTAAAACAACTTACCGTGCCGTGGTGCAAGGCTTAACTTCTAAAGGGCTGTTAGGCAAAGGAGTCACGGCAATGCAAGTACGGTAGACTTCCTATAGGCGGATTAGGTTAAACGCATGAAAGGCATGATCTGCTTTATTGTTTTTAGAGCAGAACAACCTATAATAAGTATATCCCTCAGGCTGCTTTTTTAAGGAATATTCTGAGGGATATCCTTCCATCCTTTCTACAAGCAGCTACTACTTGAGTTCTGCCTAGGCACATAGGTGTTAATCTTGAATCTTCAAATAATTTATAATGATAATGGCCGGTAGAAATAAGTTACTCTTATTAGTAGGGGTATGTGTGTTAACGGCATTTAGCTTCATCTCTAAAGGATTCAGAGATGAAGCAATGCTGCAGAAGGTGCTGGCCAAACTCACAGCCTACACGGCTAATTATCCGCAGGAGAAAGTGTACCTGCACCTGGACAAACCCTATTACGCCGCCGGCGAAGATGTCTGGTTCAAAGCCTATCTGGTCAATGCCGACAACCATGCCCCCAGCCTTCTGAGTCAGGTGATGTACGTAGACCTCATCAACCAGGAAGATTCACTCTTTAGCCGCTTGGCGGTGAATGTGAAGAACGGCGTGGGGCACGGAGATTTTGCGCTGCCAGACACCATCCCGGCGGGGCAGTACCGCCTGCGGGCCTACACCAGCTGGATGCAGAATTTTGGGCAGGACTATTTCTTCCACCGGAACCTGCAGATCTTCAACCCCAGAGTAGATGACATGGTGGTAGTCCCTACGTACAGCTACAAGCGCCAAGGCTCCGGAGATTCTGTCTTGGTGAACCTGAGCCTCAAGAACCTGTGGGAGGAGCTACTGGCCCAGGTGCCGCTTTCCTACAGCCTGCAAACAAGCCGTAAAACCTCTGGCAGACGCAAAGGAGTCACAAACGCCGCCGGGGAAACACAGCTTCGGTTTTACCTGCCAGACGGGGAAAACCGGCAGCAGGCCCAGATTCTGTTAACAGTTAACCAAGACAAGCAAAGTGTGCAGAAAAGGATTCCGGTACCAGGCGCAACCCAGAAAGTAGACCTGCAATTCTTTCCCGAAGGCGGGGAACTGGTCAACGGCATGTGGAGCGTCGTTGGTTTCAAGGCCATAGCTGCCAATGGGCTAGGCAGAGACGTGCAGGGGGAGGTCTATGACAATACAGGGGCAAAAGTAACCAGTTTCAAGAGTCTGAAATGGGGCATGGGGCGCTTTGGGTTTCTACCCCAGAAAGGAAAACAGTACCACGCCCGCCTCCTAAACACAGATGGCGCCATAAAAGAATATCCGTTGCCCGTAGCGCGGGAGAAAGGGGTAATACTGACGGTGAACAGCGCGCAGCCAGACGTGGTGCAACTCAAAGCATTCATAGTGGGGTATGCCGGCGGAGACGGCAGGCCGGAAGCTGTGAGTATTGTAGGCCAGAGCCGGGGCACTGTCTATTTCACTGCGTATACCACTACCGCCAAAGACCTTCTGCTGATCAACGTGCCCAAACGCAAGCTACCTACTGGAATCACGCAGTTTACCCTGTTCTCCAGTACCGGGGAGCCCCTGGCGGAACGTCTGGTTTTTGTCAATCATCAAGACCAACTGCGGCTAACGGTCACGGCAGATAAACCCAGCTACAAATCTCGTGAGAAAGTAACCATGCAGGTACAGGCCGCAGACACGGCCGGTCGGCCAGTGGTAGGGCATTTTTCTGTGGCCGTCACAGATGCCCAGAAAGTGATGCCAGAGCCGTACGCTCCTACCCTGCTTTCCAATCTGCTGCTCACCTCAGATTTGCGTGGCCACGTAGAACATCCCGGCTATTATTTCTCGGCCAAAGACCCTGAAGCTCCCCAAGCCTTGGATAACCTCATGCTTACGCAAGGCTGGCGCCGGTTCACGTGGAAAGACGTTCTGGAGGATAAGCAACCCAATCTCACCTATCCGCTGGAGCGTGGTTTGGCTGTAAGCGGCACCGTCTTGAAGCTGTCCGGTAAACCAGAGCCGTACGCCATTGTGACGTTAATTAGTATGCGCCCGCCCAGCCTGATTTTACTGGACACCGCCGATGCGCAAGGCAAATTCGCGTTTGGGGTCTCTTCTTTGGATGACAGTGCCCGCATAGTGGTACAGGCCCGTAACGCCAAAGGCAAGAGCAATTTGGAAGTAGTACTGGACAAGCATGTGCCTATCATGCCCATTGCGCCACTGCCGTACTTCTTGCCGCCAAGCCTGCTGTCGCAGACGCAGTGGGCTTATTTGCGCGGCAACCGCGAGCAGTTGCGGTTAGACCAGCTTTCCGGGAAGAGCATCTTGTTGAGTGCGGTAGAAATTAGGGCGAAGAAACTGCAGGAAGAAGAGCGCATGTCTAGAGGGCTGTACAGCCACGCAGACCATACCCTCAAAGCCGAAAGTTTGCCTCCCGGAACAGATGTGATCTCCGCACTGTCGGGCAGGGTGGCCGGACTGATGGTAAGGGGCGACAACGTTTCCATGCGTGGTGCCGGCCCGCCGCTCTTTTTAGTAGACGGAATGCCCATAGACATAGACTTTGTGCGCAATCTGTCCATGGTAGAAGTAGAAACCATTGACATTCTCAAACCCGGGGCGTCTTCCGCTATTTACGGTTCTCAGGGAGGCAACGGGGTAATTGCCATCAACCTGAAGAGAGGCAGCTCCGGGGGGGCAGCCTCCAGTACCCGTTACCAAGGGGTAGCCGCGTACAAAGGCATCCGTTCCCAGACCCCAAGGCAATTCTACGTACCGGCGTATACCAAACCCGAAGAAGCAGAACTGCCTGACCTGCGCACTACTTTGTATTGGAACCCAACCGTACAGACAGATGCCACTGGCAAGGCAAGTTTCACGTTCTTTGCCGCAGACGCTAAGACCAGTTATAGGACCATTTTAGAAGGAGTGAGTACCAAAGGGCAATTAGGCCGCGCCGAGGCAGAGGTGTTGGTGAAGTAGCGGCAACTTTTTCTGTTTCTGTACTGTTCCTTTTAAAAATAGCCTGAACACACACGTCCGTAAATGCAAGGGAAATTCTCTATCTTTGCGGCCTGAATTAAGTAACGCAGAAGATGTTAGATAAACTGGAAGCCATAAAGCAGCGGTTTGAAGAGGTAAACGAGCAACTCATCCAGCCAGATGTAGCCAGTGACCTGAAGAGATATAAGTCCTTGAACAAGGAGTTCAAAGACCTGGAAAAGATTGTGGCAGAGTACGAACGCTACAAATTATTGCTCAGCAACATTGAGCATACCAAAGAAGTCATTGCCACCGAGAAGGACGAAGATTTCCGGGAAATGGCCAAAGAAGAACTGGACGAGCTCCTGCCGCAGCGCAATGAGATGGAAGAGCGCATCAAAGAGATGCTTATCCCCAAAGACCCGGATGACAGCAAGAACATCATCATGGAGATCAGGGCCGGGGCCGGGGGCGATGAGGCTTCTCTGTTTGCCGGTGACCTGTACCGCATGTACAGCCGCTTCGCGGAGAAGCAAGGCTGGAGAATTGAGGTGATTGACGTGATGGAAGGTACCGCTGGTGGGTACAAAGAAGTTATCGTGAACATTTCCGGCGAAGACGTGTACGGCAAGCTCAAGTTTGAATCTGGCGTGCACCGCGTACAGCGGGTACCCGCCACAGAAACCCAGGGGCGTATTCACACCTCGGTGGCTTCAGTGGTAGTGTTGCCAGAGGTAGAGGAGTTTGACATCGAGCTCAATATGAACGACATCCGGAAGGATCTTTTCTGTTCTTCGGGACCGGGTGGTCAGTCTGTGAACACCACGTATTCTGCCGTTCGTCTCACACACATCCCAACCGGATTGGTGGCGCAGTGCCAAGACCAGAAATCGCAGCTCAAGAACTTTGACAAAGCCTTGGCGGTACTTCGGTCCCGTATCTATGAGCAGGAATTGGCGAAGAAGAACGAAGCCGAAGGTGCCCAGCGCAAGAGCATGGTGGGCGGCGGCGACCGTTCAGACAAAATCAGAACCTACAACTATCCGCAGGGCCGCGTAACCGATCACCGTATTGGCTTAACGGTATACAACCTGCCCAGTGTGGTAGACGGAAATATTGACGAGTTTGTGGAGCAGCTCCGTATTGCGGAGAACGCTGAGCGCTTGAAAGAAGGCGCCCAGGTATAAGCAAACTTTCTGGAGAAAGCGCAGCCTGAACAGGCTGCGCTTTTTTATTTTGACAGCATTGCGTTTAGCGGCTCTTTTTCCAAAATAAGGCCTAAACCGGAAACTGGTATTTAACTTAATTAGTACGCCTTGTCAGCATCTCCTCACGTTTCTGGTGGTTTTCTGAAAGCTTTCTGGCAGAGCCTGGCGCTGCTGTGCGCCCTTGGCTGGAGCATGGGCAGCTGTACGCCCACAGAGGAAGAAATCACGCCAGATGCCGGGGCCATGCTCCGCTTTGAGGCCGACACGGTGCTGTTTGACACCGTGTTCACCCAGGTAGGCAGCATCACCAAACGTCTGAAGGTATATAACCCCAGCAAGAACGCGGTCAGGATCTCTGAGGTGAGAGTAGGTGGTTTGGGCAGTTCGGCGTTTCAGGTGTACGTGAACGGAATGCCGGGGCCACAGGTGCAGAACCTGGAGCTGAGAGGCCGTGATAGCTTATTGGTGCTGGTAAAAGCCACCATCAATCCCACTTCGGCGGAGCAGCCTTTCCTGGTGCAGGATTCACTCTTGTTTTCCACCAACGGGAACCAGCAGAAGGTAAAACTGGTGGCCTACGGGCAGAACGCCACCTATTACAAGCATAACTACACCACCGCTCCCGCAGAAACCTGGACGGCCGCCAAAGCCCACGTTATCTATGATTCTGTGACCGTGCCCGCCGGACAGACACTTACCATTGAGAAAGGAACCCAGGTGTATCTGCACCGCAGGGCCAAAATAAAGGTGCAAGGCACGCTCCTGGTAGAAGGGGAGCACGAGCAGCGAGTGGTGTTCCAGCAGGTGCGCCAGGAAGATACCTACCGGAACGCGCCGGGCCAGTGGCAGGGGCTTGAGTTTTTGCCAGCCAGCCAGGGCAATGAAATCCGCTACGCTGAGATTAAAAACGCCGTAACCGGTATCTACCTGCGCGCCGAAGGTGCTACCGTGCCGCAGGTGATGCTGCAAAACAGTTTTGTGAGGAACATGCTCCAGAACGGTGTCCTGAGCCACGGCGGAAACCTTCGCTTGCAGAACAGCATGGTGGCCAATTGCGGGGAATATGCGTTGGCGGGCTTGGGTGGCGGACGCTATGAGATTATCTTCAGTACGCTGGCCAATTATGCGAATGAATTTATCCGGCTCTCGCCCTCCTTTGTATTTGATGAGAAATGGCAGGCAAATAATAACGTAGTGCGGCAAGCACCTTACCACCTGATTGTTCTCAACAGTATTCTGTGGGGGCGGCAGGACGAAGAACTACAGTTTGGCGCCATGGGGCAGAGTTCCAGCAGAATCATCCGGCACTCGTTCCTCAAGACCAAAGCTTACGTTGCTGAGTTTGACAAACTGGGGAATCAGCTCAACGTAGATCCCTTGTTCAGAGACGGGCCTAATTCCGATTTCCAGATCATTAAATTATCGCCGGCCAATGCTGCCGGAGAGCCGGTGGCGGGCATTACGCTGGATTATGAAGACAAAGCCCGCGATGCCGCCAAACCCGATGCCGGTGCTCTGGAGGTAGATTATTGATATTTGTTTCTTGCCTATGAAGTGGTTCCAAAAAGCTATCCGCCTGCCCGCCGTTCCGCGGGGCTTTCATCTCATCACTGATCTGCTGGAGGCGCAATTGCCCGAGTTGGAGGAAATAGAGGTGGGGCTGGCGCATGTTTTTATTCAGCACACCTCGGCCAGCCTGTGCATCAATGAGAACGCAGACCCTACCGTGCGGCATGACTTTGAGCAACACTTCAACCGGGCTGTGCCAGAGAACGCTCCCTATTACCGCCATACCCTGGAAGGGGCAGATGACATGCCCGCGCACATCAAGGCGGCTTTGTTAGGTGCCTCGGTGACGGTGCCCATCACCAAAGGCCGTTTCAATCTGGGGACCTGGCAGGGCATTTACCTCTGCGAACACCGTAACCACGGCGGCAAAAGAACGGTGATGGTCACGCTACAGGGCCAATAGAAATCCATCCATTTCCTTCCGGAATAGTTTTTGCGTTTAGGGGCCGTTTTTGGAAAAAGAGCCCCTAAACGCAAAAACCGCTTCTCCTCAAAGACGGGTTAAAGCTCGGGCTATGCCCTGGAAGCGGAGTTATAGTCAATCTCCCCGAAGTGAACGGTAAACGTGGTGCCCACTCCTTCCTGACTTTCCACCTCTATGGTGCCGCCTAAGGCTTTTACCTGCATTTTGGTGAGGTATAGCCCTAAGCCTTTGGATTGTTCATGGCTGTGGAAGACTTTGTATAAGCCAAATAGCTTATCCCCTACCCTTTGCAGGTCCATGCCCAGGCCGTTGTCTGCCACTGAAAGGTGGAGAATATCATCTGAGGTGCGCCAGCTTCTAATGAGCACTTCCGGCGCCCGGTCTGGGGAGCGGTACTTCAGGGCGTTGGAAATGAAGTTGTGCAGGATGCTCTCCAGGTACAGCTTAGGAATGTAGATGGAGGCCTCTTCCAGATCAGTTTTGATCTGGGCGCCGGTCTGTTCAATAAGGGTGGCCAGATTCTGGGCTTCCTTTTCAATGAGTTCGGCTAAGGGCACCTCTTCATGCGGAAGCTGCTTTACCAGGTGGGTCTTGAGGATCACGTTCAGATCATCAATGGTCTCAGACATGTTGTCACTGACCCGCTGCACGTTCTTCATGGCGTAAGCGGCGCTTTCTTCACCCGGTTCGGCGACATAGAACTGGTGGAGGCTCTTGATGGTGGCCAGTGGGGAACGGAGGTTGTGCGAGATGATGTACGCGAAGTCCTCCAATTGGGCATTTCTGGTGCGCAGCTGCTCTGTGTTGAGCAGTAGTTCCTGGTTCAGGCGCTGGAGCTTAGAAGCTTGGTTGCGCAGCCGGATGGCAATCAAGTCTTTGAGCAGGATCTGGGTGATCTCTATCTCATTCATGGTCCAGGGCTCAGACTTGCCTCTGATGACTTCCACCCATTGCTCAAAGGATTTGCGGGGGTGCAGATGCAGGTTCTGGTCTTCCAGCATGGGTTTTTCCGGGTTGCCGGCCCAAATCCTGGTTTCCTGAATCTCGGGTTTGAAGAACAGCAGGTATTCTTGGTTGTAGCGTGAAATCTCCAGCGCCAACAAGCCGCTGGCCGTGTCACTGTAAGTGCTAGCCTGCGGCCACTCCTGAGACAGCTGCCGGGTATAGAAAACACCTTCAGACACATGTTCAGAAAGCCACTGCGCCATTTCTTTGATTTCCTGGGCGGGCGGCGTTTTTCCTATAGTAGTGACGGAACTGTCCAGCAGCAGTGCGGCGCCGTGGCTTTCTGTGATGTCCAGCAAATTGGGATGCTGGTCAAAGAGAGCTTTCTCCATGCCCAACCCTTTGTTTAGGTGCTCTATCAGGGTCTGCTCATTGGCTTTAAACCTGTTGAACTGCTCCTGGTCGCGTTTCTCCTGCATGGAAGAAATGGTGTTGGCGAAGGCTTTGGTGACCAGATCACAGAGCTGGCGGCGCCATACATCAATATAGATGGGTTCCACGTGGTGGCAGGCAATCACTCCCCAAAGCTGGTCTTTCACAATGATGGAGAACGAGATAGTGGCGGCCACACCCGTGTTTCTGATGTACTCCAGGTGTATCTCAGAGGGATTCCTGAATTCAGAGAGAAGAATGTTGGTGGGTTTGCCGGTAGCGGGATTCAGGTAAGGCGTTATCTCCACGGCCTGGGCGTCCACGTCTGGGATTTGCCGCACGTGCTTGTGCAGGAGCAGCTGCCGCGCCGGGGAGGGAATGTCTGTAGCCGGGAAATGGTGGCCTATAAAAGAATGCAGCCGCTCATTGCGGCTTTCGGCAATTACGTCTGTGTTCCACTCCTGGTCAAACCTGGTCACGTCTACCCGATCATAGGCTAAGATGGTGCGGAGGGTGTGGGCAACGGCTTCGGCGGCATGCTCCAAGGTATATACCATGTTCAGTTTGTTGTGCAGCTGGTACAAGAGCGTGTTGTGCTGCATTTTCTGGGTGTCTGGGTACGGGGCGCTGGGCTCGCACTCCAGTACCAGCTTGTCTCCAGACACATGGGTATAAGCCACAAAAGGAGCCTTGGCCAGCACTACAAACTGCGCCTCCGGCACTGTTGGGTCAAAAGTAGCGGACTCTTCTGGGAAGAGAATACTTAGCGGCTTGCCCAGAAGTTCTTCTAAGGCAAAAGGAAGAAACTGGGGAATGTTCTGACTGCCCTGTTCTATCTGAAGTGTCTCCTGGTCCAGTACAAGTAGAAAACCGTGCGGTTGTATGCGGCCTATGATGTGAATAGGTTCTGTGTCACAGTTGGAGAGATCTACTTGGTGGTTCTGGTAATTTTGCATGCGGCTTCTTTCTTCTCCCTGATCTGCCGAAGGAGGCACAGGAATAAACTTTCCGATAACGGGGCAGATTCAATTACGTTACAATTTTGCCTAACTTACTGCCAATTACAAATCTTACGTAAAACGCCGGGTCCGCAGATGTAGCGTTTAAGAATTAGAAAAGCAATATATGTTCATAGCCCTCAGTACTTTTACCATAGCCAATGACACCGAAGCCAGTGTGAAAGAGGCGTTCAGAAACCGTCCGCACATGGTAGACAGCACCCCCGGGTTTCAGAAACTGCAGGTACTTTCTCCGCAGGACAATCCCAATGAGATCTGGCTCATGACGTACTGGGACGATGAGGAAAGCTTCAAGACCTGGTACAAAAGCCACCAGTACCAAGAGTCGCACAAAGGCATCCCGAAAGATACCAAGCTGGTGCCTGGAAGTACCAAAGTACGTTACTTCTCTGTAGTGGGTGAATAGGCGGCAGTGGGCACGGTAACTTGCGTTTAGCGGCTCTTTTTTGAAAAACAGGCCCTAAACAGAAAACCAGAAGAATCACCTTAGGGCTAATGCTTTCTTAGCGCACTACTTCGGCGGCCACGCCGTAATGCTGCGCATCCATCAAAAGAAGTTTCTGGGTTTCTTCCAGACGGTACCGTTGCAGGCTGGGCGTGGTGCCGGGCTGGGCTTGCAGGAACAATTGCTTCTGCGTTCTGAACAGCATGTTTTCCTGTACTATGGTGGCACTTAACTGGACCAATTGCCCCTGGGCATTTACCGTATATGTTACCTCCTGCACGTTTGTATTGGCCCCGTCTTTAGCTTTATAACGATGTACCTGCTGCCCGGCGGCATTATTGGACGTTTCCTGGGTGAAAACGCCGGCAAGGGCAGGTTTATTGATGTCGGCGTCAGCGAAGGCACCTAGTTCTTCCCCCCAATGGAGGGTAGCGATGGTTTTGGTTTCAGTGGGTTTGCCTTCCTCTGAGACCGTTTTGCGCACAGCGGCTGGTTGGGCACTCAACGCTTTGGCTTCCTGATCCAGGAAGGTTACCAAGTCAAACGCCTGCTGGGTACGTCTGGCGGTGGTAGGGCCGGTGGGCTGCTCTTCTTCACAGGCACTTGCCCCAAACAAAATGAAAACGAGGCCTAGAAGCAGGGCTCTCCTGAACCAAAAGCGTACAGCGGTAGCGAGAAACATAGCGGTGATGGATGAATGATGGGCGTTTAGAGCCTATTTTACGGAAAACAGATGAAAAACGGAGACAGAGAAAGCAGGTTCATGTTTCTCTGTCTCCGTTTTTTATAGTGGAGTAAGGTTACTCTGCCTTTGCAATAAGCAACGAAGTGCCGCTCATGTCAGCGGGAGCTTCTACGCCCAGCAGGGCCAGCACGGTGGGGGCAATATCACCTAATTTCCCATCCTGCAATTCTCCCTGGTAGTTGTTGTCGGCTAAGATAACGGGCACCAGGTTGGTGGTATGGGCCGTGTTAGGCGTACCGTCCGGGTTGCGCATCACATCGGCGTTGCCGTGGTCTGCAATGATGATAGACGCATAGCCATGCGCCAGAGCGGCAGAAATAACGGCCTCAGCGCATTGGTCCACCGTCTCCACAGCTTGTACGGCGGCTTCAAACACCCCGGTATGGCCCACCATGTCTGGGTTGGCGAAGTTGAGGCAGATGAAATCAGCGGTTTCCGCTTCAATTTCTGGTACAATGGCATCTCTGATGTCAAAGGCGCTCATCTCGGGCTGCAGGTCATAGGTAGCCACTTTAGGCGAAGGGCACAACAGCCGCTTTTCGCCGTCAAAAGGCTGCTCGCGGCCGCCGGAGAAAAAGAACGTCACGTGCGGGTATTTCTCGGTCTCCGCAATCCTGATCTGGGTTTTGCCGGCGCTGGCCAGTACTTCGCCCAGCGTGTTGGCCAGGTTGTCTTTGTCAAAGATGGGGTGTACGCCTACAAAGGTGTCATCATAGTTGGTGAGCGTGTAGTAGCGCAGCTGGAGCGGTTGCATGTCCTGCTCCGGGAACGCGCGTTGGGTGAGCGCCTGGGTAATTTCGCGCCCGCGGTCGGTCCTGAAGTTGAAGCAGATCACCACATCGCCCTCCTGGATCTTGGCCATCGGCTCGCCGGCCTCGTTCAGGCACACAATGGGCTGGATAAACTCATCGGTCACGCCGTTGTCATAAGATTCCTGCATGGCTTCGCGCCAGTTCACAGAGCCTCTTCCCTGGGCGTGCACCAGCAGGTCATAAGCCAGTTTTACGCGCTCCCAGCGGTTGTCGCGGTCCATGGCGTAGTAGCGGCCAATAATAGAAGCCAGCTTGCCGCCCGTGGTATCTAAGGTGTTCTGGAGGTCTGTGAGGTAAGGCAAGCCTCCTTTGGGGTCTGTGTCGCGGCCATCAGTGAAGGCGTGCACAAATATCTGGGGAGCGCCTTGCTCCTGCGCCAACGTGCACAGGGCCTTTAAGTGGTCTATATGGGAATGCACGCCGCCGTCAGACACCAGGCCAATGAAATGCACCGGTTTGCCGTTCTCGCGGGCGTACTGGAAAGCGTCTTGCAGCACCGGGTTCTGGCCCAGGCTCTTCTCCCTGATGGCCACGTTCACTTTCACCAGGTCTTGGTACACCACCCGGCCGGCGCCCAGGTTCATGTGGCCTACCTCAGAGTTGCCCATCTGGCCTTCCGGTAATCCTACGGCTTCGCCGGAGGCTTGCAGGCGCGCGTGCGGGAAACGCTGGAAAAGAGAATCCATGAAAGGGGTTTTGGCGTGCTCAATCGCCGATACGGAAGGGTCTGTTCCCAGGCCCCAACCGTCTAGAATCATCAAAAGTACCTTCTTGCTCATGCGCGTAAAGATACAAGCCTCTCTTGAAAAAGAAGCGCCTAGTCTTTGATTCTACAGATTTCGTGTATCTTTAGGGGGCTGAACTTATCTGCCTTTGGCATAGTTTTGGCATACGAAGAAGAAAATCTGGTTTAAGAAAACATGAAAAATTTCAGAAGATTGATGGCGATGACCGTGGTGCTGTTGGGGATTCTGGTTGGTGCCGGACAGGTAACCGCCCAGTCTGACGTGATGGGAGGCATCCAGTCGGCGATAAAATCTGGTTCTTCCCGTGACCTTGCCCGCTATTTCAATTCTAAGGTAGACGTGAACATTGACGGCGACAACGGCAGCTACAGCCAGAGCCAGGCCGAGATGGTGGTTCGCAACTTCTTCAGTAAAAACGCGCCGGTAAGCTTCTCCTTTGACCACCAGGGTGGTTCTGAAGACGGCCAGCGCTACGCCATTGGCAAATACAACCACAAAGGCGGCCGCTACAATGTGGTGGTGAAAGTGAGGAAATACGGCGATTCCTATAAGATTGACACCATTGAGTTTAAGTAAATAAGGCAAGACTACTCACTTAATAGAAATATAATGGCGGCTTTGCGCCGATAGAAAGGAAAAGGCACCGTAGATTCGGTGCCTTTTTTTATTTTTGCACCGTGAAAGCTCCGTACCTAACCCCCGATGCCATAAAAGCCTTCATCCGGCAGGCCCTGCAGGAAGACGTAGCCGATGGCGATCACTCTTCATTGGCCTCAATTCCGGCAGATGCCACAAACCAAGCCAAGCTTCTGGTGAAAGCCGAGGGCATTCTGGCCGGAGTGGAACTGGCGGGCTATATCTTTGCAGAGGTAGACCCGGCGCTCAAGCTGGAGCTCCGCATGAAAGACGGCGACTCCATGAAGCCCGGAGACATTGCGTTCACGGTGCACGGCAAGGCGCAGTCTATCTTAACGGCAGAGCGATTGGTTCTGAATTGCATGCAGCGCATGAGCGGCATTGCCACCTACACGCAAAGCATTGTGCAGCTCATTGAAGGCACCGGTGCCCGACTACTGGATACCCGCAAAACCACGCCCAACTTCAGGATGATGGAGAAATGGGCGGTGTTAATTGGCGGCGGCACCAACCACCGGTTCGGGTTGTATGACATGATTATGCTCAAAGACAACCACGTAGACTATGCCGGGGGCATCAGGCAAGCCATTGAAGCCACGCACCGCTACCTGGAGAAACTGGGCCGGAAGTTGAAGATTGAAGTGGAGACCCGTAATTTGGACGAGGTGCGGCAGGCCCTGGAAACGGGCGGCATTGACCGCATCATGCTAGACAACTTTGAGGTGAATAAACTGCGGGAAGCGGTGGAACTCATTGGCGGCCGCTATGAAACCGAAGCCTCTGGCGGAATCACGGAGCAGACCATTAGAGCCGTGGCAGAGACGGGAGTGAATTTCATCTCCGTGGGCGCCTTAACGCACTCTAACCGCAGCCTGGACCTGAGTTTGAAAGCATTTTAAGGAGACGTAAGATTTAAGACCTAAGACATAAGACTAAAAGAGTAAAACAGAAGATTGGGCTAGAGGTTAGGAGAAGTTGTTAAGGAAAATCATACATCTTGTGTCCTTGGTCTTATGTCCATTTACAAAGTAGAGTAAATTATGCAACAACCAAATCAACGCGGCGGACAGCGGATGCAGCAACAGCAGCCCTTTAACCCATTGGCCATCCGCACAAAGAAAAATCAGTTAGATAAAAACGACTACGCCAAGATGGCGCTGCTCCAGGTTTGGAAAAAAGAATGGTGGCGGGCGCTCATTCCGCTGGTGCTTTTCTCTCTGCCGGCCGCTTTCGCCTTCTCCTGGTGGTGGGTGGCGGGTGCCGTGTTGGTAACCGTGCTGTACGTTCTGGTGCGCTCTGCCCAGGTGATGGGGGTAACCCAGATGGAACAGAGCAACGTGCTGTTTGAGCGCGTGATGTTTGAGATTGACCAGCGCCAGATTCTCATGAAGCGAAATGACCGCGAGGGCATGGCCCTGCAATGGGATATGATTGAGCGCGTAAGCCAAACCAAAGACGCCTACCAGATGTACCTGAAAGGCCCCTCTCCGGAGCAGATGCCCAAAGGCTGGAAAGGCTGGTTAGCCAAAACTTTCAACGTGCCGGTTTTTTTGCACCTGCCCTACAAAATCTTCAACAGCCCCAATGACCTCAAGTTGATGGAGTCGCTGTTGCGCCGTAAAAACTTTATTCCCGCGTAAGCGTCTAAAACAAAATCTGTTTCAGGCTTAATTTCCGTAAAAATGATAAAAAATACTCTTTCCGTTTTCGCCGTGGCCGGTGCCCTTTTGCTGGCTTCTTGCAGCAGCGAGCCGTCTGACCTGCGTCCTGAGGTAAAAGTTACTACAGATTCCGTTCCTCCAGGAATGCGCAACAACACGTCTAACATTGACAACGGCAACGCCGAAGAAGCGGTGGCCCGTGAAGACGTGCAGGTAAACCATGATGAGCACGAGAACGCCACCAAGCCTGGCGCTGAGAAAGGGGTTGTTGACCCAGCTCAGAAAGCCAACACCAAAGAAGTGGTAGAAAACCACGAGTAATCACCTCTGGCCAAAGCCCGTTTAGGGGCTGTTTTTCCAAAAACAGCCCCTAAACGGGCTTTGGCTTACCTTTTATTTTCATGAAAAAGACTTTCTATACCTGGGCGTTGGCGTTAACGGCCCTGGCCACTGTCTCTTCCTGCAATAGTTCTTCCACCGCTGAGCAGCCCGCCACTTCTGCCCAGCAAATGGCGTACATATGCCCCATGGAGTGCGAAGGCAGTGCCAGCATGCAGCCGGGCAAGTGCCCCGTATGCGGCATGGACTTAGAGAAGAATCCTAAGTTCCAGGCATCGGCAGACAGTACTACCACTTTATAGGCCCAGCCCCGGAGAAAGAAGCCGGAGCGGTGGCATTGCTTTTCATCCTTGTCTGCCCATGCCCATGACACATCCCGCAGAATGGTTTCACACCTGGTTTGATTCACCGTATTACCACATCCTGTACAAGAACCGCGATGCCCGGGAGGCCCAGCGGTTCCTGGACAATCTGTTGGATCATCTCAGGCCTAAATCTACCTGCAAATTTATGGACCTGGCCTGCGGCCGAGGGCGGCATTCTGTGTACCTCAACCAGAAAGGCTTTGACGTAACCGGGCTAGACTTGTCTGAGCACAGCATCGCCTATGCCCGGCAGTTTGAGAACGCAAAGCTACGGTTCCACGTGCATGACATGCGCGAAGTGTTTGCCCCAGATGCGTTTGACTTCGTCTTCAACCTGTTCACCAGCTTCGGTTACTTCGCCCCAGATTATGAGAACGTGGTGGCGTTGCGGTCTACGGCGGCTTCCATCAAACCCGGCGGCAAGCTCATCATTGACTTTATGAACACACGGCGGGTCATTAACCGTTTGGTGGCCAAGGAAACCAAGCAGATAGACCAGCTCACGTTTCATATTACCCGCAAAGTAGAGGCTGGCTTCATTCTCAAGACCATCCGGTTTGAGGACCAGGGCCAGCCCTATGAATTTATAGAAAGAGTACGCGCCCTGGAGTATGAGGAGTTTCTGGAGTACTTCCGGATGGCAAACCTGCGGCTGGCCAACGTGTTTGGCGACTACCAACTGCGGCCTTTTGACCCTCAGCAGAGTGAGCGTATGATTTTCATCCTGAAGAAATAACCCATGATAGTAGCGGTTTCCGTTCTATTCTTTACTGTATTGCTGGCGGGGTGGCTGGTGCGTTTTCTGCCTCAGAACAACCAGCGGTGGCTTAAATTGCTGTTGGCCTTTAGTGGCGCCTACCTGTTTGCGCTCACCATCCTGCACATTTTGCCAGATGTGCTCCTGAGCACCCAAGACCCACACCGGGTAGGCTTTTACATTCTGGCGGGTTTCTTCCTGCAGCTGGTGCTGGAGGTTTTTTCCCACGGGGTGGAGCACGGGCACATCCACGCGCACCCGCAGGGACACCATCACCACCACCAAGGCATTGGCGCCGTTCCGGTGCTGCTGCTCACCTCCCTGGTGATCCATTCTTTTCTGGAGGGCAGCGTGATGGTGCAGAGCCGTATGGCCGCCCAGCAAGCGCATGAGCATTTACACAGCCACGCCCACACTCATGTGGGGGATAATTTTTACCATATTCTGGCTGGTATTGCGTTGCACCACATCCCGGCGGCCATCGCGCTCATGTCGGTGTTGGTGGAGCGGCTGCATAGTTTCAAGAAAGCCTTTGGGTACCTGCTCCTGTTCGCTTTGGCCTCGCCTTTGGGGCTTTTGTTCAGCAATTACGTAGCCTTGGAGAAACTTCTTTCCGGCGAAGCCTACACTGTTTTATCTGGTCTAGTGGTAGGGAACTTCCTGCACATCTCCACCACCATCTTGTTTGAAACCAGCCCGGAACACCGCTTCAACCGGGGCAAACTGCTGGCCACCATAGCCGGGGCCTTGATCGCCATTGGCGCGGGCATGCTGTAGATTATCTCTCTTATTTTTCCTTGGGTGAGCCGAGGATGCGTTTAGCGCCTGTTTTCAGAAAAACGGGCGCTAAACGCACCCTCGGCTTTTTCTTTGAAGAGACATTGGCAGACATTGCTTTTTTCCGTAGATAGAAGTCAGACAGACAAACGGAAAACGATATGAAAAGAATCATGGTGGTGCTCTCGGTGCTGGTGCTGGTGGGGGCCGTGGGCTTCTGGCTGTACAAGCGTTACGCCCAAGGGCCCGAATATTCCCTGTACCAGATTAAGCAGGCCGTAGATAACCGCGACCTGGTGGCGCTGGAGAAATACGTAGACGTAGACCGCACCACGGCCAGTTTCCTGGACCAGGCGGTAAAAGCTGGCATGGCCGAACTGCCCCAGAAAGAACAGGCGCTGGCGGCTATGGCCTTAGGCATGGCCATGGCCTCTAAGAAAGAACAGGTGTTGCAGGCCATGCGGAGCGGGATTGAGGAGTACGTGGAGAAAGGCGAAGCTGGCAAGAACCCGCCCGCCCAGGTGAGCGAGGAAGAATGGCAACAGTTGCAGTCCGTGCTGCCCGTGCAAAAGCTCTTGCAGGAAAACCCACTCATGAACAGCCGCCTGGAGGGAATCACCTACGTACGCCGACAAGATTCGCTGGCCGTGGTGGGGCTTGACCTTAGGGTAGCATCGCAGGCTAACCCGGTGATTGTGGAAGTGCAGATGCGGGACCAGGGCAATTATTGGCAGGTGGTGGGCTTGCCCAACGCCGGCGCCGTCATGAAGCAGCTGGGCCTGCTGGAAACCTTCAAAGAACTGCAGAACCTCAAAAACCTGCCGCAGCTGAAACTACGCTTTTAAACCATTGGGATTCAGTTGCGCCCAACTTTATTATATTGGCGTTTAGCGGCTCTTTTTCCAAAAACAGGCGCTAAACGCAAACCCGTCACGCTCAAGTAAAAATGGTCCATATCCTCCTCATTGACTGCCCAGACCGCAAAGGCCTCATCTTCACCGTTACCCAAATCGTTTTTAGGAACAACCTCAACATCACCAGCAACGATGAGTTTGTGGACCGGCAGCAGAATCAGTTTTTCATGCGGGCCGAACTGGCGGGGGACGTGCAGCCCGAGGCGCTGGTGCAGGAACTTAAAGCTGAACTTCCGCCCGAGGCCAACATCCGGCTGGTGCCGGAACGCAAAAAAGACATCGTGATTCTGGTCACCAAGGAGCATCATTGTTTAGGCGATCTGCTCATCCGGCACGAGTACGGCGACCTCAACGCGAACATTCTGGCGGTGCTGGGCAATTACGCCGAGCTGGAATCGCTGGTGTCGCGCTTCGGGATTCCGTTCCACCACGTGCCGCACGAGGGAAAGACCCGTGAAGAGCACGATCAGGAAATGGCCCAAGTGCTCACCGCCTACGCCCCAGAGTACGTGGTGCTGGCCAAGTACATGCGGGTGCTGAGCCCGGGGTTTGTGGCGCAGTTTCCCAACCGCATCATCAACATCCACCACTCGTTTTTGCCCGCATTCATTGGGGCCAACCCGTACCGGCAGGCCTATGAGCGCGGCGTGAAGATCATTGGCGCCACGGCCCACTTCGTGAACAGCGACCTGGACGAAGGCCCCATCATCGCGCAGAACGTGATTCAGGTAAACCACGCCCAGAGTGCCCGAGACATGGCCCAGTCTGGCCGCGATGTGGAGAAGATTGTGCTGGCGCAGGCGCTTAAGCTGGTGTTCACGGAGAAGGTGTTTGTGAGCAACAACAAGACCATTATCTTCTAAACCTGCGCATCTGGCATGGGTACGTTTAGGGGCGCTTTTTGGAAAAACGGCTCCTAAACAGGTTAATACATCTTGGGCAGTTCTATCCCTTTGATTTTGCGGTACAGGCCAATGGCGCTGCCGTCGGTGAGGCCGGAGATAAAGTCTGTGATGTTGAGGATTTTCTCGTAAGGGTCTTGGGAAAGCTGCCGCTGCGGGCTCAGGAACTGATCTGGTACCAAATCTAAGTACTTGCGGTGGCGGCCGGCGGTGGGGTCAAACACGGCCTTGAGAAAGGCTTCGAGCAATCCGCCCAGCACCTCAAACCCAGCGGCTTCAATCTCCAGCACCGGCCGGTTGCGGTAAATGCGGTCAATGGAAATTTTCTTGATCTCATCCAGCGCTGCCTTCTGCTGCACCAGATTAATGAGTGATTGGTCAAAGGTGCCGTTCAGGATAGCCTCCTCCTGATCCAGGAAAATGCTGCGGCATTCATAGATGAGCTTGTTGATGATGACCGCCCGCCACACGCCCAGCTGTTCGCGCCAGTCATAGAACGTGGTGCTGTGCACCTTACCGGGTTGCTCGTTGAGCAGCGGGCGCAGCAGTTCCCGAGCCTGCTCAAACGGGATGAGGCCCAAACGGCAACCGTCCTCAAAGTCAATGATGCGGTAACAGATATCGTCGGCGGCTTCTACCAGAAAAGCCATGGGGTGGCGGTGGAACGCATTCTCTCCGGCCGGTAACATGCCCAATTCCTGCGCAATTTTCCTGAAGTGCGCCTGCTCGGCCTGGAAGAAGCCGTACTTTTTCTCGCTCGCATTCTTAGAGCCTTTCACCACCGCGTCTGAGGGGCGCGGGTATTTGGTGAACGTGGCCAGGGTGCTGTAAGTTAGGCGCATGCCGCAGGTGCCGTTGCTCTGGCCCGGGTGCGTGTGCGTGAGAATCCGGAAGCCGGCGGCGTTGCCCTCAAAGTTCTGGAGATCCAAAATCTGGGCGGGAGTTAAGTCTTGCAGAAAGCCGGCGGCCTCAGGGCTCCTGAAAAATGAAGAAATCGCGTCTTCGCCGGAGTGCCCGAAGGGCGGGTTCCCGATGTCGTGCGTGAGGCAGGCCGCCGCCACCATGTCCCCGAAGTCAGACTCCAGCATGCGGTTAGGCGAAGTCTGTATCTCTGGGTGGCGTTCCAGCAGCACCTTGCCCACCATGCGGCCCAGGGAGCGGCCCACGCACGATGTCTCCAGGCTGTGCGTGAGCCGGTTGTGCACGAAATCGCTCTCCGGCATGGGCATCACCTGCGTCTTGTTCTGCAGGCGGCGGAAGGGTGTGGAAAACACCAGCCGGTCATAATCGCGCTGAAACTCGCCGCGCACAGACTCATCTGTGGCGTGTTCTAAGGTTTGTTCATCAAAGCGTTTCTTGGAGATCAGGCGCTCCCAGGTCATCTGTGGCATGGCAAAACTCTAAACCCCGAAGCTACGGCTCCGGCGCGAGCAAAGCAACCGGCTGGCGTTGGACAGAAGGGTGCGTTTAGGGGCTGTTTTTCCAAAAACAGCCCCTAAACGCAAGGTTACAGTTTGTCTACTTTGATGTACCGGAAAGTGCCGCTCTCCCTGCCAGATTGCCACCTGATGAGGAACAAGCCCTGGCCGGCTACCGGCAGCGTGAGCTCATAGCGGTTAGATGCCGGCACCACATCTACCGTGAGTGAGGCGTGTAGGCGGCCAGAGAGATCATAAACCGTTAATTGCAGCCGGTCGGCCACGGGAGAGTCAAAGTACAGAGAAGTCTGGCTGCCGCCCGGGTTAGGCGCCAACTGCCGTACAAACTGAGGGCCCGTTACCTGCACTACATTGGAGAACTCTGTTTGCCCATTGTCTTTGAGCACCCGCAGGCGGTAATAGTTGAGGCTGCCCAGCGGCGCCGGGTCTGTGAATTCATAGGCGCTGGGCGAGGTGGTGGTGCCGTTGGCCGCAACACGGCCTATTTCTGTATACGTGATGCCATCTGGGCTTCTTTCCACCGCAAACTGGGTGAACCCGTCCTCGGCCTCCGTGGTCCATTGCAGTTGTACCTGGTTATTGGCCGTGAGGGTAGCTTCCAGCTCTATGAGGATTACCGGGATGGCACAGGCATTGGCCGGTCTTGATTCCATGAGGTTATAGTCGCAGATGGTGGGCCGTTGGCTTAGCTCCATCACGTAATTTCCCCCGGCAATGTCATTGGAGGCGTTCAGTTCTCGGGAAACCTGTCCTCTGGCCACGGCGTAATGCATGACGGCGCGAGGCAAGATCAAGTGGCTCAGTTGGTGGGCATGGCCCAGTTCATGCACCACCACCGACTGGAAATCGAACTGTTGGTTGCTGGGGGTGCCCGGGCCGAATTGCCAGTTGAAGTTGGAGGCGTACTCCATGTCTATCTCATCTACCGCCCAGTCAAGGGTGTTGTTGGTGGTGGAAATACAGCCCGCGTACCTGCTGATGGTGCGGCCCAAGACCCGTTCCGGTAAGTCGCCGTTGTTCACAAAGCGCACAGAGTTGATGTTGTCATCGGCGGTGGTGGCTACGGGAGCGTTGGGGATGGTGTTCCAGTTCACGAAAGTAGCGCAGGACCATTCGTTCATGGCGCGTTTGAACGCATGCAACGCCGGTTTATTGGCCTCAAAGCTGGCTCCAAACCGGAAGTTATAGCCACCCTCAGCATTTTTGGAGATCATCCTCACGGGGTAACTCTGCAGCGTAATGTTACGGTCTGCATTTTCATACTGTACATTGGAGTGGGCGAAAACGATGCTGAGCTGCGTTTCTGAGGTGGCGGTGTTGGGGTCATTGTTGGTGACTCTTATCACGCCAGAGCCGGCCGTGCCGTTGTCTTCGCCGGCGGTGGGTACTTTCACGCGTATCTCGGTGTTGGTCCAGCTCACGTAATCGGTGGGCAGCGGTTTAATGAAGGTGGCGCCTCCGTCATCGGCGTTCCGGAACTCCACAAAACCGTTGCCGCGCGTGTTCCCGAAGTTGTTACCCCTGATGGTGAGCACCTCGCCGGTACCGGCCCGCAGGCTGGCCGGGCTGAAGCTGCTGATGGCCGGGGTGAGCCTGCGCTGGTTCATGGTGCTTTCTTTGGGCTGTAAGGCTTTCTCCAGCTCCACGTTGGCTTTCACGGTACGCGCCGCCCGCCCAGACAAACGGGTAATAGAGCCATAGACTTGCAGCGGAATAGAGGAATACCGGGCGAAGGGGTCTTGGGCGGTGCCCTCAGAAAGCTGGTACTTGATGAAACCCTGCATGCTCCCAAAAACAGTGTAGCGTTTCTCTGTAGATTTCCCTTTAGAAGGGTTCAGGAAAAAGATGCCTTGTTGCTGCGGTTTCAGTTGCAGCGTGGCGGAGTAAACGTGCAGGTCAAGGTCTACCCGGCCTCCCTCCGTGATGACTTCCACGGTACTGGTGCCGGGAGTGCCTTTGAAGACTTTGTACACTTCCACCTGGTGCGCGGTGTAGATGTTCTCGTGCTTATCGTCCCAGAAAGAGCGTTGGCTCACCACCTTTCCCTCCACCACCACCTCGGCGGCTTGTACGCGTTCCTCCAGAGACAACGGCAGGAGCAGGCACACCTCCTGGCCCTGGGCCGAAGTAGCGGAAAGCCAGCCTATGAGGTTAAACGCCAGCAGCAAAACGGCCAGACGGTTCTTGAGAAAATAAGAAAACAGACGGGTAAACCTGTGCTTCATAGTAGCCTTTGATAGATGCCGCAGTATAGAATTAGCGTTGCGTGGTAACCCCTCCGCTAGAGAAAGATACTGTACCGGCGGCACCCTTGCAATACACCTACGGAAATTTGCCCCGGTACGGATGTGGCCCAGGCGGCAGGCATAAAAAAACTGAGGCACCTACCCCTAAAGGTAAATGCCTCAAGCTAAACAGGAACTACTTCAGTAATAGAAACGGGTAGCGGTGCCCTATATTGCACAGAACATAAATAAAGTTGTTTTTAAGCTGAATCTGGAAAAACAGCCCTAAACGGCTTTAGAGGAGGCAGCGGAAAACCGAAGAGCCAAGAGAAAGACTTTGCATCTCGGCTCCGCCACTGTCACATGATCTTCTTGCCCTATAATAGCGGCAACATGGGCTGCTGTCTGGTAACTAACAAAGGGAGCCAGCTATAATCAGCTCACTCCCTTTGCTACGGTACACAACAACTATTTCGCCCTTAAAACGGAGGAGGTAGGCGGGATATTGTGTGGCTGAGAAAATTTATTTTGCGTTTAGCGGCTCTTTTTCCAGAATTGAGGTAAAAACGAATCCTTGCGGAAAGCGGAACTGTACCGGAAATTGTCTTCCTGGCGTTAGAAATATATCTTTGGAAGGAGCCTTTTTCCTGTTAAGGCTACTGTAGAACCCTCCAGGCTATAACCCACTAAAACATGAACAGACAAACTTCGTTTCTATGCCTTGCGGCGCTGGTGGCGTTCACCGGTTGCAAAACCAGTACACCCGCTGGTACGGCCGCAACTACCGCCGTGGCCGCAGAAGCTCCTGCGGTGGCGGCAAAACCTTCAGATATGTACCCTAAAACCGAGAAAACAAATCACGTAGATACCTACCACGGGACCCAGGTGCCAGATCCTTACCGCTGGCTGGAAGCCGATACGGCCCAGAACGTGGCGGCGTGGGTCAAAGAACAGAACCAAGTGACGTTTAATTACCTGGATAAGATTCCGTTCCGGGAGCAGATCAAGCAGCGCCTGACGCAACTCTGGAACTATCCTAAGTACGGTGCCCCTTTCCGCGAAGGCGACTATTACTACTTCTATAAAAACGACGGGCTCCAGAACCAGGCGGTGCTCTACCGCCAGAAAGGCCTGAACGGCACCCCGGAAGTGTTCCTGGACCCCAACAAGCTCTCAGAAGACGGTACCACCTCGCTGGGTAGCCTGGCGTTTAGCAAAGATGCCAGATACGCCGTGTACACCACCTCCACCGGGGGATCGGACTGGCGCGATGCCTACGTGCTGGACGTGGCCACCGGCAAAAAACTGACCGATGAGCTGCACTGGATCAAGTTCTCGGGCACCAGCTGGCACAAAGACGGGTTCTTCTACAGCCGCTACGCCGAGCCTACGCAGGGTTCCAAACTGGCCAACAAGAACGAGTACCACAAAGTCTATTACCACAAAATAGGCACGCCGCAGAGCCAGGATAAACTTATTTGGGAAGCCAAAGAACATCCGCTGCGGTTGCTGTTCGCCAGCACTACGGAGAATGAAAAGTATTTAATTCTCACCGCCTCTGAAGGCACCAGCAATAATTCTTTGTATGTGAAGGATCTCTCTAAACCCAACAGCCCCATTGTGCCGTTGGTGGAGACTTTTGACAAAGAATACGGCGTGGTGGAGAGCGTGGGCGACAAACTCATTGTGCTCACCAACCAGGGGGCGCCCAAGTACAAGCTAGTGGAAATTGACCTGAAGAAACCGCAGCAAAACAACTGGAAAACCCTGGTGCCCCAGACCGACAACGTGCTGAACTACGCCACGCTGGTAGGCGGGAAACTCATCCTGAACTACATGAAAGATGCGGCTACGCTGGTGCGCGTGCATGACACCACCGGTAAATGGCTACATGATGTACAGCTGCCTACTTTGGGTACTGCGGGCGGTTTTGGGGGCAAGAAAGCAGATAAAACGGTCTTCTATACTTTCACGTCGTTCACGTACCCCAGCGCTATCTACCAGTATGATATTGCCACCAACAAATCTACCCTGTTCCGCAAGGCCGAGGTAGACGTGGACATGGAGGCCTATGAGACCAAGCAGATTTTCTATACCAGCAAAGACGGGACCAAGGTACCCATGTTCATCACGCACAAGAAAGGCCTGCCCCTGAACGGCGACAACCCCACCTACCTCTACGCCTACGGCGGATTCAATTCGGCGGTAACGCCGGGCTTCAGCATTTCGCGTATGCTGTGGCTGGAGAACGGCGGTGTGCTGGCTATTGCCAACATCAGGGGCGGCGGTGAGTACGGCGAGGCCTGGCACAAAGCGGGCATGACGCCTAACAAGCAGAACGTGTTTGATGACTTTATCGCCGCCGCAGAGTACCTGCAAAACCAGAAATACACATCGCCGCAGAAACTGGCCATTGTCGGAGGTTCCAACGGAGGTCTGTTGATTGGCGCAGTAGCCAACCAGCGCCCGGAGCTGTTCAAAGTGGCTTTGCCCGCCGTGGGGGTCATGGATATGCTGCGGTTCCATAAGTTCACGATTGGCTGGGCCTGGGTACCCGAATACGGTTCCTCAGATGATCCGGCGCAGTTCAAGAATCTGCTCCAATTCTCGCCTCTCCACAATATCAAGGAAGGCGTGAAATACCCCGCCACGCTGGTGACCACCGCCGACCATGACGACCGCGTAGTACCGGCCCACTCGTTCAAATACATTGCTACCTTACAGGAGAAAGCCGCGCCGGGCAATCCTTACCTGATTAGGGTAGACGTGAAAGCCGGGCATGGGGCGGGCAAGTCTACCACCGCCCAAATTGCCGAGGCCGCCGATACCTGGGCTTTTACCTTCTACAACATGGGCGTGAACCCGTATCCGGCGCAGTAGAAGAAAGATGTGCATATATATAGGAAAGCCGATGTTTGTATACAAGCATCGGCTTTTTTGCGTTCTTTTTAAAATACATAATCTTATTTCTTAAACGTATCCTTAAAACGAATCTATGAAGTTTGCTGCTACACAGGTCTCCTTTCTGCTTCTTATTGTTTTTCTAGTGACAGGTCACTCGGCGGTGGCTTTGACAGAAACAGAACGTCTTGCTTCTTGGGCTAAAATCTGGGGCTTTCTGAAATATTACCACCCAGAAGTGGCCAAAGGAGAACGAGATTGGGACCAGCAGATGATCACCTTATTGCCTGAGGTGCGAATGGCAGCCACTCCCGAAGAGCTTTCAACTATTTACGCTAAGTTGCTTGAACAACTGGGGCCGGTAACTAACTGCAAAAAGTGTGGTTCAGAAGAAAAGATTTCTGTATGGCACCGGCGTAATCTGGATTTGTCTTTTCTGGCAGATTCCCGCATGCTTACCCCAGCCTTGCAGCAAAAGCTGCTTCACCTGAAAAACAACCGGAACCAACAGCCTAATTTTTATGTAAAGACCAGATTGCCTGGTGTGGCTCATTTCAGCAATGAAAAATATTATGAAGAGATGCTGTTCCCTTCAGAAGAATACCGGTTATTGGCGCTCTTTAGGTATTGGAATGCCATCCATTACTTCTTCCCATATAAGTATGCCATTGACAGAGACTGGAATCAGGTGCTGGAAACCCTGATCCCGCTATTCAAGGATGCTAAGGACTTGCGGGCTTATAATTCGGCACTTTGGCAAATGGTTTCCAGTGTTCAAGATAGCCACAGCCTATTTGTGGCAAAATCGCCGGAGACCTTAAAAGCGCATCGTAATGTAAATGGCACTGGTTACATCTCTCCCTATGCAATTTCTTTTGTAGGTCGTAAACCAGTAGTTAGTGGATTCAGGAATGATTCTGTGGCGGCTTTAGGGCCTCTGCAACTAGGAGATGTCATTACGCATCTTAATCACTTACCGGTAGACTCCATTATTGAGAGAAGCAAAATATCTATTCCGGCCTCCAACCAAGCCACTTTATTACGTTCGCTCAAAAATACCTTGCTTACAGGTTATACCCCAGAGATGGACATAACCTTTGAGCGAAACGGCAGAAGTGTGACGCAGAAGTTACGCCTCTATAGATATAATGAGTTGAGACCTAAAAGGAATCAACCTGCCCCAGCGGTTTCCTGGGTAGAAGATGGGATCGCCTATGTGCACATGGGGAATCTAAAAGAGACTCAAGTAGACAGTACCATGCAATCACTGATGACAAGCAAGGCTATCATTTTTGATCTGAGGTATTATCCGCAACTGACAGGCTTTAAAATTGCTCCTTATCTAACCTCTAAAAAGGTAGTAAAAACCTTGGCTACAGGTCCTGATTTTACATTTCCAGGTATATTCCAGAGTCTTAAGCCTGCAGTCATACAGCCCGTCAAAGGAGTATGCTACAAAGGGAAAGTCATCATGATCATGAATGAAGACACCCAAAGCCGAGGCGAATATACGGTCATGCTTTTCAAGGCCTCGCCAAGGTCTATGACGGTGGGTAGCCACACGGCGGGCGCTGATGGTAACGTGGCCTATCTTCCCTTGCCGGGCGGGGTGGAAGCTGTTTTCACCGGGTTAGGCGTTTACTACCCAAACCGGCAAGAAACGCAGCGTGTGGGGCTTTTGCCAGATATAGAAGTAAAGCCTACCATCAAAGGAATAAAAGACCAACGCGACGAGCTACTAGAAAAAGCCCTGCAAGTGGCGCGAACAGAAATGTAGTGCTGCCATTAGAAGGTAAGTTATTCTTGTGTTTCTTTGCCATTAGCAGAGCCATCTAGATTAGTGAGGCCTTGATTTTTTCAAAATAGCTGTAAATAAAATATGAGCTTGACCGTCACCATCCGGAAAGGAACCGAGGCCGATTTACCCGGTGTACACGCCCTTATTGTGGAACTGGCCGTGTATGAGAAAGCGCCTAACGAGGTCACCAACACCATAGAGGACATGCGCCGCGATGGATTTGGCCAAAGCCCCATCTTTGAGTTCTTCGTGGCAGATTCTGTGGAGGAAGGCATTGTGGGCATCGCGCTCTACTACACCGCCTACTCTACCTGGAAAGGCAAGATGCTGTTTCTGGAAGATATTGTGGTCACAGAACGCCTTCGCCGGCAGGGCATAGGCCGCATGCTGTTCAACGCGGTGGTGCAGGCCGCCAAAGAAGGAAGCTATAAGCGCATGAAATGGCAGGTGCTGGACTGGAACGAACCGGCCATCAACTTCTACTGCAGCATAGGCGCCAACCTGGACGGTGAGTGGATCAACTGCAACCTCAGCCAGGAAGAACTGCAGCGGCTGTAGCGTTTGCGTTTAGGGGCGCTTTTTCTGGAATTGGGGCAAAACTGGGGAAGTAAAGTCACCTTGCTCAGCCGCAGGCTGTAGTATCAAAGCAAAAGAGGATTCCCGTTTAGGGGCTGTTTTTGAAAAAACGGCCCCTAAACGGGAATCCTCTTTTAATGTGCTTCAGGCGGTGGTTAGACTATTTACTCTGCCACTACTTCCAGCACCGTCCTGAAGGAAACGTACTGCTCTGGGTAACGCGCGCGCATTTTGGCCTGCATGGCCGGGTCGTGGTCGCGGTGGTACTCCAGGAGGTCATCCATGTGGCGGGCGTAGTACTGGATGGCGTAGGTGGTGCCCCCGTTGTCCTCTTCCTCCATTACTTTGGCAATCTGGAATTTCACGAAGAAGGTGGTCGCCATCACCTCTGGAATATGCGTTTCCTGCATCCACTGCAGCCACTCGGCGGCCACGGCGTTGTCTATGTTTACGGTCTCGTTGAAAAGAATCATTCTCAAAATTAGTGCTAATCTTGCTAGACTAACAAAGAGTCCTGAAAAATGGTGCCTGATTCTGTTGCGGGCTGTGTTTCTTCGGTTGCTTTCCCTAGGCTAAACTACGTCTGGCTACAGGATTACTACTCCAATGAGCATCCGCCCCAATAAAGTGTCAGGCATCAGTGCTTAAAGGAGTAGCCACTCATAAGTTATTTAGCAGTAGGTGATTTTATGCCCTTCAGCACTTTTATTTCGGCTTCGGGAGAAGATAGCCCTGGTATACTGGTTTGGGCGAGTGTGGCCAGAACCAGCACATAGCTGTAGGGGCCGTTTTCAGAAATAACGGCCCCTAAACGCTATTCTACGTAATCCAGGTCTTTGTCAAAGCTTTCGGGCAGGGTGCTGATGGCCAGGAGTGCGATGAAGAGAGTGGCTGCGCCCAGGAGAGCCGCCGTTTCCAGAAGACCCAGCGTGTCCTGCAATCCCTTGAACGAAAGCGTGAGCAGAACCACGGCCCCGCGCACAAAGTTAGGGACGGTGGTAGTCACGGTGGCCCGTATATTCGTCCCGAACTGCTCCGCCGCAATGGTCACGAAGATGGCCCAGTAACCTCCCCCAAAGCCTAAGGCCACGCACAGCCCATAGAAATAGACCTCGCTCGCGCCCCGGGCCAGCAGGAACAACGCGATAATGCCGGCCAGCAACAGCAGGAACAGGACTACCACCCATTTTCTGCTGCGTAACTTCTGGCTCAGCAGGCCGCTCGCCAAATCACCTACCGTAAGGCCGAAGTAGGAATAGGCGATGCCCTTGGCCGCCGAAATGGGGAAGGTGATGCCCAGGGCCTGGCCAATCTCAGGAGAGAACGTAATCAGGACCCCTATCACAAACCAGATAGGCACCCCAATCAAGATGCACTTGAGGTACTTGTAGAAGCGGGCGCCGTTGGTGAAGAGGCTCAGAAAATTGCCCTTTGCCACGTTTTGGCGCTGCGTACGGGCAAACATCCCAGACTCATACACGCTCACCCGCAGCAGTAACAGCAGTAACCCCAGGCCCCCGCCCACAAAATAGGCGGTGCGCCAGTGGAAATACTCACCAACCACGCCCGCCAGAATCGCCCCTGAAATCCCGACGGAGGCGACAATGGTAGTGCCATATCCCCGCTTCTCTTTGGGGAGTACTTCAGACACTAAGGTGATGCCCGCCCCCAGTTCCCCGGCCAGACCTACCCCGGCTATAAACCGCAGCCATGCGTAAAGTTCAAGATCTGAAACGAACCCATTTAAGATATTAGCGGAAGAGTACAATAAAATAGAGCCAAATAGGACCGATATGCGGCCTCTTTTGTCGCCCAGAACTCCCCAGAAAATACCACCTAGCAGCATTCCGGTCATTTGCATATTTATGAGGTAAACGCCTTTCTCTAGGAGTTCCTCTGGTTGGGTAACCCCTAGATCCCGGAGGCTCGCCACCCGAACAATGCTGAACAGTACTAGGTCATAAATGTCTACAAAGTAGCCTAATGCCGCAATAATGACGGCGGCGGAGAGAATTTTAGAGGGGGAGGCAGAAGGGTTTGTTGTGTCCATGTGACGATTGGGTTAAGAAAAGGTTTGTAATTATTTTGGATTTTGTCTAGGATTATTAAAGTATTTTGAAAAAATTATATTTATTATGTTTACAATTAATTATATTTTTTAAAGTATTTTCGCGAATCGTAGAAAATTTCAACTCGGTGATTCTTGCGCAGGAGAAAAATCTTATACTTTTGTAAAAGATTTGTAACCTTAAACATATGGCCACGTATAAAGGCGGTTTTATTTGGTGCTTCCTGGCAAGCTTATTTGTAGGGATCTTCTTCTCTTCAGAGGCGCTTTGCTCCACTCCTGCTCCCCAGAAGCAGTCGTTGCTTTGGAAGGTGAGCGGCAAAGGCATCAAAACTTCTTACATCTACGGAACATTTCACCTGGTGCCCAAAGATCAGTTTACCTTGCCTGAAAATGTAAAGCAAAAACTGATCAAATCCCAGGCGGTGGTGTTTGAAGTTGACTTAGACAGCCCACGCCTGAACAGCCTGCTGTCCAGATCCATGCGCATGAGCCAGCCCATTGAAAGCCTGATGACTGCGCAGGAGTATAACCTGCTCACTTCCTTTGTGAAAGACTCATTGGAGCGCAGCATGCAGCAGTTCCGCTACATTAAGCCGGGTTTCCTGGGGCAGTTGCTGCTTTACCCTAAACTGTTGGGTTATAACCCAGAGTCTTATGATCTGGCCCTGCTGAATCTGGCTAAGAAATGGCACCGCTCTGTATATGTGCTGGAAACCCCGGAAGAGCAGATTGCCCTGTTTGACAAATCTACCTTAGAGAAACAAACCACAGAATTACTTAACAGTGTGAAGCAGTTTGACCGCCAGCGCAAGCTGATGAAAAAGATGCTGAACCTGTACCAGCAGCAGGATCTGGATGGTTTGTACTCGCTTATCACTGCCCAGGAAGAATCTGCCGAGACCCAAGGCCTGCTTCTGGATGAGCGCAACCATAAATGGTTGACTCCCCTGGTGAACATGATGCAGAAAGAGCCTTCCTTTGTGGCGGTTGGCGCGGCTCACTTACCCGGTGAGAATGGTTTGATTCAGTTGTTACGTTCCAAAGGATTTAAAGTAGAGCCCGTATTAGAATAGACACTTACATACTTAGTAACAGAAAAGGACCGGTTCATAATGTTGAGTCGGTCCTTTTCTATTTAGAGGCCGTTTTTGGAAAAAGAGCCCCTAAACAGAAAAGCCTCCGGTACAACCGGAGGCTTTTCTGCAATGCAAGCAGCAAGATGAGGGCGTTATTGTATCTGGACCGGGAAGGTTACTTCCACATCAGTCTCGCCGGTGTTAATGGTGCTGGTGGCGTTCTTGAGGCCGGGCTGGTGCTTCAGGACTACCTGTAGGGTACCAGTGGAGGATGAGGTGGTCATCATTCTGGTGGTAATGCCTATGGGCAGGTTGTTGCTGTCCTTGTCAGTTGAAGTTACGGTCAGGTTTAGGCCGGGAGACGGCACATAGAAAAACTGGTGCTCGTGGCCTTCTTCTTGTACTTCCGCGGTGATGTCTTCTGCGGGACTTTTAGATTCGTCCAGCACCTGCACCGTTACTTCATACGTTTTATTGGCGGCCAATTGCGCACCGGTAATTACCGGGTTCGCGCCTCCGTCGCCGTCCAGGTCACGGTAAGAAGCGGTTACGGTAGTGCCTCCGCCTTGCGGAACCATGGTCAATTTAAGGGTAGTGATGAGCTCTTCTTCGTTTTCAGGCAGTGGGTCTTCGTCATTGCTGCAAGAGCTGGTCGTGAACACGGTGGCGGCAAACAGAATAGCGAGGGATGGTTTCAGAAATAATTTCATGGTGTGTTTTACTTTAGGTAACTAAAAATCAAGGTTAGAAATGCAGCGGGATGCTCACCCGCAGGGTAATAGACCTGCCCACTTCATCGGCGTAGTACCGGAAGCGGTTCAGGTAATCTCGGTAGGCTTTGTTGAGCAGATTGCGGCCAATGAGGCCAATCTCCACTTGCTGCTTGCCTAGCTGTAAGGTGGTGCCGGCTTCGGCGTTCAAAAGAAAATAACTGGCCGGCGGCATGGCGTAGTCCCTTGCCAGATAATTGTCTGGGATATGGCGCTGCCTTGCCACGGCCAAGCCGCTGAGTTGGATAAAGTTTTGCGCAAAGGTTCCCTGGGCCCCCAGTTTGTCAAGAGTGTAGCGGAGGCTGTTCTCATAGCGGTCAGTGGGAATCCAGATCAGGTACTCGTCTGCGGAGCGGTTATAGGCCCGTACCAGAGAGGCTTTGGTGGCAAAGGCCAGGTGTTCCGTGAGCTGGTAAGACGCGCTCACATCTACCCCGGTAAACGTGGCGTTCGCCTGCTTTTGCCGGGCCGTCAGAAACGCTCCCCTAATGGTAAGGGTAGGCACCGTGTCTGGTTCCTGGTAGATGTAGTTGTCTATGTAGTTGCGGTACACACTGATCTCGCCGTTCAGGCGCTTGTTCTGCACGTAAGCCAGCGTAGCCATGAAGTTGTACGCCCGTTCCACGCCTAGATTGGCATTGCCGTACTCATAGGTGCCGGTGCCGTGGTGAATGCCGTTGCTGTACAGCTCACTGGTGGTAGGCGATCGCCAGGCGGTGGCGGCGTTGAACGCCAGGTTCAGGTGTGGGCCGAAGTCATAGATGGCACCCAGCGTACCAGAAAGGTTCTGGAACGTGTGGGTGGGCGTGAGCAACTCATTGTCTGGCCCGGCCTGCCCGGTTCTCTGCGGGGTGTCTTTGCGGTACATGCGGGCCTGCAGATGCCGGTAGTCATACCTTAGGCCTGCCTCCAGGTGCCACTGGTTTTTCTCCCAACGCTCAATCCAGAACAGACCGCCGGTGTGGCTCTCATAGAACGGCACAAAGAAGCGTCCTTCAAACCGGTTGAACTGGTACTGGTAACTGGCGCCCAGGCTGCCCTTCAGGTTCCCGATGAGCGGGTGCTCCCAGAGGGCTTCGGTGTGGTGGGTTTCGATCTCAAACCTCAGGCCTGGCCGGCTGCGGTCGCCGTGCGCGTCATATTCCTCCCGCTGGTTGAACTGCCGCGCATACGTGAGGTGCAACTTGCCTGAGGGGCCGGTGCGGTAAAAGGCGTGCAACTTGAGCAGGTCATGCGTCACGTTCTGGTACGGCACCCCAATGGCATAGGTGAAATCAGCCTCAGGCTCGGGACGTTCCCGCTGCAAAGCGTTCCGGATGTCGGTGAGGTTGCCCACGTGCGAGCCCGAGAATACCCCTAACTTGGTATGGAACCTGCTGAAATAAGCGTCTACGCCGTACTTCTCACGGGTCCAGCCGGCAGCCGCCGAAAAGTTCTGCTCCCGGTATCCGGTGTTGTCTAAGTAATAGTCTGGCGTTTTGCTGTTGCCTGCTTGCTTGAGCGTGCCCTGCAAGCGCCAGCTTAAACTCGGCACCGCCGCCGGATTGCTTTCCACCATGCCAGACACCACGCCTTGGCGGTTGTGGCTCACGCCTACCAGATTCAGCACCGCACTGGTACCCGCCGAGTCCCGCAGGGGTTTGGGCTCCACCAGAATTACGCCGCCAATGGCATCGGCGCCGTAGCGTACGCCGGCGGCGCCTTTCACCACCGTTAGCTCAGAAGCCACAAAAGGGTCAATCTCGGGCGCGTGTTCAGAACCCCATTGCTGGGCCTCGTGGCGCACGCCGTTGTTCATGACCAGAATGCGGTTGCTGTGCATGCCGTGGATGACCGGTTTGGCAATGCTGGGGCCAGTCTGTATGCTGCTCAGGCCGGTCATGCGTTCCAGGGCCTGGGCCAGCGACTGGCCTTGGGTTTGGGCAAGTTCGCGGCCGCTCAAATGGCTGCTGGCCTGCGTAGGCTGCTCCCGCTGGCGCGCGGCCCGCACCTCCACTGATCTAAGCAACAGAGCATCTGGGTGTAGCCTGAAATTTACCACCTCCGGGGCCCGGAAAAATTTCTCCAGCCGTTCAGAGGTATAGCCCAGGTAAGACACCACCAGTTTGTAGGTGCCGGGGCAGAGGTCATGGAAATGGTAGTGGCCGTTGGCATCTGTCACGCTGGTATGGGGCGTTCCCTCCAGCACTACGGTGGCCCCTATCAGAACACTGCGTCTCTCATGGTCTGTGACGGTGCCAGATAAAGTAATGCCGCAGTCTTTCTCAGAGACCGTCTCAGCCGCGGTAGGGCCACTCTGGGCGTACGCACTAGCCAGCGGCACGCAGGCGCACAGCAGAAGCAGCACAAGATAATTAATGTATTTGCGCAACTCAGTAAGAAAAAAGAAATGGGAAATAGGAGGAGCGTCCTCCCAGCGCCTTCGGCGGAAGAAATGCGTTTTGGGCCTGTTTTCGGAAAAACGGCTCCTAAACAGAAATACCCGGGATAGCGCAGCTACCCCATCCGAAGGAAAAGGAAACTAAGCGTGTTGCGTGGCGGGCGGGCCGCGAAGAAAGTAGGAAGAGCTGGAAGTAACGTATCCGGGTTGGGGCGCGGCGGCCCCGTAAGAAACTTCAAAGGAGAAGGGGGTGGGCAGGACAACGGCTTCGCTGGGCTGGAATGGCGCGTGGAAGAGGTTGTCTGTGTGGCAGTGCGTGTGCTTCTGCCCAATGTGCGTCTGCGACTCATCGTGCGGGCGCTCCTCTTGCGTGTGCTCGTGCGCGTGCAACCGCAGCAGCAGTTCGTTGGGGGTCATGACCCGCGTAAACAGCAGCAGCAGAAAAAGGGCGCTATATCTGGTGAAGTTTCTCACAAACACAAAAGACTCACCGGTAAATATACTAAATCTTTGGCAAGGGAATCAACCGTCTGCGTATTTTGCCATTGCCAACCCTGACAACCTGTCATTTTCCAGAGGCTGGAACAGCTTTTGCCTACCTGAATTGTTGATTGTTCATTGCTGACGGCTGATTATTGATTGTTTTGAGATACATATTCCTGTAAGTTCCCTTTGAAGGGGGGAGAGGATGACGAAGGCAGTAGAAGAACCGTCTGCTTTAGCAATAAAAAAATTGGAATGATTCTCGGGAATGCGTGACTCTGCACGAGTAAATCAGCACGAGCAATCATCCCCCTACCCCCTTCAAAGGGGGACGAAGACGTACCTGTTTTGTGTTTAGCGCCTGTTTTTCAGAAAAGAGCCGCTAAACAGGACATCGGCCTAGGCCGAAAGCGAGAGAAAAAGAATTTAATTACTTACACAGATATAAACGGAAATGGAAGAAAAAGGCACGATTTCGATTCACACCGAGAACATTTTCCCCATCATCAAGAAGTTCTTGTACTCAGACCACGAGATTTTCCTGCGCGAGCTGGTTTCCAACGCCGTTGACGCGAGCCAGAAAGCCAAGAGCCTCAGCAGCATTGGCGAGCTGAAAGGCGATTTAGGCGAGCTGAAGGTGACCGTGAAGGTGGACAAGGAGAAGAAGCAAATCATCATCTCGGACAACGGGATTGGGATGACCGCCGAGGAGATCAAGAAATACATTAACCAGATTGCCTTCTCGGGCGCTACGGAGTTTGTGGAGCGCTACAAAGACTCCAACGCAGACAAGAGTCAAATCATCGGGCAGTTCGGGCTTGGGTTCTACTCGGCGTTTATGGTGGCCAGCACCGTGGAGATTGACACTTTGTCGCACGCAGACGGCGCGGAGCCTGCGCACTGGATTTGCGACGGTTCTACCGAGTTTACCATCACCAACGGCACTAGAACCGAGCGCGGAACCGATGTAATTCTGAACATCGCCGAGGATTCTGAGGAGTTTTTGGAAGAGGCGCGTCTGCAGACCATCCTGAACAAATACTGCAAGTTCCTGCCAATACCAGTAGAGTTCAACGGCGAGGTTATCAACAACCCGAACCCGATCTGGACCAAGTCGCCGTCTGATTTGACCGACGAAGACTACAAGAACTTCTACAAAGAACTGTACCCGTTCTCTGAGGACCCGCTGTTCTGGATTCACCTCAACGTGGACTATCCGTTCAACCTCACCGGTATCCTGTACTTCCCGAAGGTGAAGAACGAGTTCGATTTCCAGAAAAACAAAATCCAGCTCTACAGCCGGCAGGTGTTCATCACCGACGAGGTGAAAGACGTGGTGCCGGAGTTCCTGATGCTGCTGCACGGCGTGATTGACTCCCCAGACATTCCGTTGAACGTGAGCCGCTCCTTCCTGCAGGCCGATGCGAACGTGAAGAAAATCAACACCTACATCACCCGGAAGGTGGCCGACAAGCTGAACGAAATTTACAAGAAAGACCGCACCGCCTACGAGGAGAAGTGGAACGACATTGCGGTGTTCGTGAAGTACGGCATGCTGTCAGACGACAAGTTCTACGAGAAAGCCAAAGACTTCGCGCTGCTGCAAAGCACCGACGAGAAATTCTATACCCTGGAAGAGTATCGCAATTACGTACAAGCCAACCAGACCGACAAAAACGGCAACCTGGTCATTCTCTACACCAACGACGCCGAGAAGCAGCACGCTTTCATTGAGACCGCCAAGAACCGCAACTATGACGTGGTGAAGCTGGACCACATGATTGACCCGCACTTCATCGGGCAGCTGGAGCAGAAACTGGAGAAAACTACGTTGAAGCGCGTTGACGCCGACACCATTGACAAGCTCATTGAGACCGATGCCAAGCCCGAAAGTGTTCTGTCTGAGGACGAGACTAAGCGCTTGAAAGAGCTCTTCGAGAAGGCTATTGACAACCAGAACATGACTGTAGGCGTGGAGGCGTTGAGCGTAGATGACCAGCCGGTGATTATCACCTTGCCCGAGTTCATGCGCCGTATGAAAGACATGAACCGCATGGGCGGCGGTGGCATGATGATGATGGGCAACCTACCCGACATGTACAACGTGACCATCAACGCGAACCACCACATCAACCACCGCATCTTGAAAGGTGACGATGCCCGCGGCGAGAAGATAGCCAAACAAGCCTATGACCTGGCGTTGCTGTCGCAGAACATGCTTTCGGGCGCGGCCTTAACGGCCTTTGTGAAGCGAAGCGTGGAGTTGATTGACAAAGAGTAGCAGCCTGCTAGTTTAGCGCTGGTTTAGAAAAAAGAGGCCAGAAACGGAAGTTTCTGGCCTCTTTTGGTTTTTAATGAGAAGTGTCAAAACAAACTAAGTTGGCCTCTTGAATCAATAATGGAGATAGAGATGAATTTAATTCTAGGTCTCTTTTCAATAAAGGTTCCTTGTTTGTCTTGTCTATCGATATACCCCTTGATTACACAGTTATTGAAAAGTGCGGTTTTGTAGTCTTTGATATTTCCTTTCTGAGGTAAACACGTTAAAACATGGTTTTGGTAAAGTAAGCCCAAAGTATTCGTCTTCTCATTACCCCTTGTGATATGACCTTCTAATTCAACATAGGCACCATGTTCTAGTTCTGGGAAGAGTACTTCTTTGTCCTCTTCCTCATTTAAGAATATATATCTATTTTTATAATTTACCCTTGCTTGTTCCTGTTCTAGCGGTTCAATATAGCCTATCACAAATTCTCTATCCTCTTCAACAATACCAATTATCTTCTGGAAGAGACTTTCAGGGCAATTAGAGAAATGCTCCAGAAATTCAACAGGAAACCAGAGTATTCTATCATAATCGTTTTTCAGCCCAATAAATCTATTATCTGGTGAAAAAGATATATTTCTAAAGTTCTTTCTGCTTAATGCCCCTAAATGAGTAGCTGCTTTAATAACCCAAGTCATTGCCTTAAAAGCATTTCTGAAAATGTCTTTGAACCCAAAATCTTTGAAATCATTTTTGGCCATTTCTTCAAGAGCACTTCCAGCATACTTGCCAATGCTCCATGCCGCCAATCCTTTTAAAAGCAACTCGTCAAGATTCTCAGGGAATATTGCCTCCCAACTTCCTTTTCTAATTCGGACTGGAATTTCAAAAGGAATAAGTTCTAAGTCAGGATTTTCATGGTACAGAAAAAATCTAAGTGCCTCATCTATACCAGATAAAGCACTCGCTGTTTTTCGAGCATCTAAAAAGCCATCTTCAACAAGTTTTCCTTCATATTTAATAAAGGTTACAGCTGATTCCATGCAATTTTTGGTTAGTAATAAGTTATATCAACTTGTTGAGCTTACTTCACAGAGTTGAATATAGAATTGCGATTGTCAAGTTAGCTTTTTACAATTTAATTATCCGGCCTCTTTGGGAGGAACCTTCTGCAAACCTTGCTTTTTAATCTTTCTTAAAAACCTTTCTTAGCTCTTTGATTCCTTTCTACATTGCACTCATTCTTTCCCTCATCCTATTTAACTTTTCCCAAACCATGACCAAACCCCTCCTTTCTTACCTTTCCATGGGCTTTTTAACACTGGTGCTAGGCTGCTCTTCCTGTTCAAAGGAAGCTTCTACCACGGCCACAACTACTTCCTCCCAAAGCAGTTCCAACTCAGCCAAGGCCAAACCGGGGCTTATCACCGGGGCAGACCAGACACAGAAATACGTGCCGTACCTCAGAGGCAAGAAAGTGGGCATGGTGGTGAACCCTACTTCTATCATTGGCGATAAACCCAGTGTAGACAGCCTGTTGGCGCTGGGGGTTCAGGTGGTGAAGGTGTTCGGGCCGGAGCATGGGTTCAGGGGCAACGCCAGCAACGGCACCCATGTGGGCGATGAGGTAGATGAGAAAACCGGGATTCCCATTATCTCGCTGTACGGCAAAAAGAAGAAGCCCAGCAAAGAAGACCTGGCAGGCATTGATGTGCTCATCTATGACATCCAGGACGTGGGCGTACGGTTCTACACCAACATCAATACCCTCCGCGATGTGATGGAGGCTGCCGCCGAACACAAGGTGGAATTCATGGTGCTGGACCGACCTAACCCGCACGGCTACCTCATTGACGGCCCCATTCTGGACATGAAGCACAAGTCCGGCATCGGGCAGTTCCCAATCCCGATTGCGCATGGCGTAACGGTGGGCGAGTTTGCGCAGATGATCAACGGCGAAGGCTGGCTGGCGAATGGGCTTAAACTGGACAAGATCAATATCATTAAGCTGGCCAATTACCACCATGACATGCCGTACGTGCTGCCAGTGAAGCCATCGCCTAACTTGAACACCGCCCAGTCTGTGATGCTCTACCCCAGCACCTGTCTATTTGAGGGCACCATCCTGAACCACGGGCGCGGCACACAGTATCCGTTCACGGTGTTGGGTGCGCCAGCTTTGCAAGGCAAATATGCGTTCTCCTACACCCCTGTGAGCATCCCCGGCATGAGCGAAAGCCCCTTGCACATGAACGAACTCTGCTACGGTCTGGACCTGCGTAATTATGACGTGGAACAGCTCAGAAGGAAACGCCAGATCAACATCAGTTGGCTCCTGGAGCTCTACAACGCTTACCCCCAGAAGGAGAAGTTCTTTGACTCCTCCTACAGCAAGCAGATGGGCGTGATAGAAAAATTGGTGGGCGTGACCGAGTTCCGGAAACAAGTACAGGAAGGTTGGTCTGAAGAGCGCATCAGGGAGACGTGGCAACCGGGGTTGGCGGCCTACAAAGAGATGCGGAAGAAATACCTGCTTTATCCGTAAGGCGAGCAAGAAGGCAAGCAAGTACGTTTAGGGGCCGTTTTTCCAAAAACAGCCCCTAAACGTTTATGATCGTTAAGTCCTTGTTTAACAAATAGCAGGTGCTCTCAAGTAGCTGACTTATGCCACCCCCGAAGGAGAAAGAGACTTTCTGCTTTTCAGCCAGAGATTTAGCAGCAGGAGCAGCAAAAGCACGGCACTGTTTACGGCCAGTACGGGGAGGGCACCAGAGATTTTTCCCAGCGTCATGAGGCACATATTGGCAATGGCTTGGGCTACCATCACCTTCTCCCATTTGTTGAGCCCCGCCGGAACCAATACTGCAATGCCTGCCAGCGCAAAGGTGCAGAGTCCGGCCGCATTCGTCAATAACGTGCTGTTGGCTGGCGCAACAAATAAGGTTACCAGAGCGGCGGCTACCATAGCCCATGGCCAGAAACCGGTTCTGTAGGTATCTAACCGCGGGACAACTGGCGCAGGCATCGGCTGAGCCGAAAATAGGAACTGGAATTTCTGGTATTCATAAGCCAGCAAGAGCAGGTTGAGCAGCAGAAAAACGGCGTTCACATAGGGCGTTCCCGTCCAGTTCTGCGACACCGTAACCGCCAGAATGGAAATGTTCATGGGTACCAGCATCACCGCCCCCAGCGTACTGAACCGCTGCGAAAACAACAATGCTCCCACCACCACCTGGCTCACCGCCACCACCTGCGCAAACAAGCCCAGACCATACTGAGCCAACCGTTCCTCCAGCCAAGGCGGACCAATCAGCTGCCCGAAATTGCCGTGCGTGAGCTTGCAGATGCCCGCCGAGAAGAAGACATAGCCTAAAAACAGCCGGATAAGAAGAACCAGGAAATCTTTATTTTGGAGTGCCATCGCCGTATTAGTTAGGGTGCAGAGAACATATCCTACTTATATGACACCAAGTACCAGATCCTTTAGCAGGCCGGCAAATCTTTTAGACCAACAGGCGCAGGAGATAGACCAATCCTGCACTTGTCTAGCGGTAACAAAGGCGTTTAGGGGCCGTTTTTCCAAAACAGGCCCTAAACGGAAAACAGCAGCCCACCTATAACCAGCGGTTCCTATGCCCCAATCTTCACCGAGGTCATGGTGAGGGAGCCGCCTGCCATCTTGTCATTGAAAAACGAAGTCTCCTCGTCTTTGCCCTGTAAGCCCAGCGTGTACAGGAGCGGCAGGTAATGTTCTACCGTAGGAATGGCCAGCAGGGCCTCTTTGCCTAGTGTCTGATAATGGATCAAAGGCTGGTGGTCGCGGTTCTGGATGAGGTCCTTGAACTTCTCATTGATGGTATGGGTCCAGTCATAGCCGCCGCCGTTGATCATCTCCCAGCTCACCATGCGCAGGTTGTGCACCATGTTGCCGCTGCCCACAATAAGCACGCCTTTCTTGCGCAACGCCGTCAGTTCTTTGGCCAGCTCATAGTGGTACTGCGGACCTTTGGTGTAGTCAATGCTGAGCTGCAGCACCGGCACGTTTGCCGCGGGGTACATGTGCCGGATAATGGTCCAGGTACCGTGATCCAGCCCCCAGTCATGGTCCAGTTCCACCTGGGCAGTTTTTACCAGTTCTGCGGTTTCCTGAGCCAGTGCGGCATTGCCGGGAGCGGGATACTGGACGGCAAACAGTTCCCTCGGGAAGCCACCGAAGTCATGGATGGTCTGCGGAAAGTCCATGGCCGTGATCTTGGTTCCCCTGGTAAACCAGTGCGCCGACACCACCAGCACCGCCTTAGGCACCGGTATCTCCTGCGCCATCTTCTTCCAGCGCTGGCTGAATTCATTGTCCTCAATGCCGTTCATGGGCGAGCCGTGCCCAATGAAGAGCACGGGCATGGTATAGTCCTGAGGCGTCAAGTCCTCGGTAAATTTTCTGAAAGCTGATAACGTTGTCATCCCTAAAGCCCCTCCGGCGGCTAATTTTATAAAATCCCTCCTTTCCACCGCTCTGTTTTTTGCGTGAGAAAAAGCGTACAACTCGCCCGCGGAAGTTTTTCACACGGCCTTCCGCCCCGCAAGCTCACTCTACAAAGGTCGGGAAGGCTACAGCCGAAAAGAATAAGGTAGTTTAAGAAATGGTCGCTGCCTCAATAATAGTGATATCTAAATGTTTTCACGCATTCCGTCCCCCTTTGAAGGGGGTAGGGGGATGACCAAGGCTGTTGAAGAACCATCAACTTCAGCGGAGCGAAATGAAAAAAATGATTCTCGGAAATGCGTGATCTGCCTATGTAAATCAACACGAGTGATCATCCCCCAACCCCCTTCAAAGGGGGACGGAATGCGTTTTAAAACAAAAAAACAGTTACGTTTGGGCAATCGCCTTCTGGTACAAATCCAGCCCTTCTGCTTTGATGGTGCTGAAGAACTCCGGGGTGATGCCTAGGTAAGAGGCAATGTAGTACTGCGGAATGCGCTGGGGCAGGTGGGGGAACTTGAGCAGGAAGTCACGGTAATTTTGGGCGGCGGTTTGGGTCATGCCTGTGAGCATGCGCTTCTTAAACGCGAAGTAGCCGTTTTGGAGCAGTTTTCTGAAAAACAGGTTAAAAACGGGGAGATCCTGCGTGAGCTGCTCAAACTGATTGATGTTGATCTGCAAGTACTGCGTAAACTCCAGCGCCTGAATAGACAGTAGCGCCGGTTGGTTGAACGCCACATCACTGATCCAGTACCCTTCCACCGCAAATTCCAGGTTTACCTCTTTGCCGCTCTGGTCCACAATAAACGACCGCAGGCAGCCGTGCAGCACAAAGTACATCTGCTGGTTCAGCTCCCCGGTTCTGAGTAGAAACTCCTTCTTCTTCGCTTCCTGCGTGACGCAGATGGCCATAAACGCGGCTTCTTCCTCGGGCGTGAGCGAGACGTGTTGGGCCAGGGCTGCGGTGAGGAGGTTGTGAGGCAAATTAGAAATTTTATACATGAGTAAACATAGCCCAACATCGAAATAGAGTAGGGGCAATCCCTTGTGGTTGCCCTTTTTCCGCTGGTACCACAAAGGGCAACCACAAGGGATTGCCCCTACCTCAGAAAAGCTGAGAAGAGCATGACTGTTTAGGGGCTCTTTTTCCAGAAACAGCCCCTAAGCGCAAGGCTACTGCCACTCTCCGCAGAAACGGTTTTTAGCCTCCAGAAACTCCTGCCACATCTCCTGCACAATCTGGCCGGCGGGTTTAATGTCTTTAACCAGGGCGGCAATCTGACCAATCTCCAGCTCGCCTTCTTCCATATCGCCTTCGTACATGCCCCGTTTGGCCCGGCGAGAGCCTAACAACTCGGCTAACTCCAGAGTAGAGGCACCCCGCAGTTCGGCGTCTTTCACGTCTTGGTAGAACTTGTTTTTGAGTAAGCGTACTGGCGTGAGCTGTTTCAGGGAAAGCTCCGTGTCACCTTCCTGTGCGGCAATAACACGGTCTTTGAAGCTCTGGTGCGCGCTGCTTTCCACGCTGGCCACGAAGCGGCTGCCCACCTGCACGCCCTCGGCCCCCAGGGCCAGTGCCCCGAAGATTCCGGCCCCGCTGGCAATGCCGCCCGCAGCGATGAGCGGAATGCCCACGGCCTGGCGTACCAAGGGGATGAGGCAGAAGGTGGTAGTTTCCTCGCGGCCGTTATGCCCGCCGGCTTCAAAGCCCTCGGCCACGATAGCGTCGACTCCCGCTTCCTCGCATTTGCGCGCGAACTTCACGTTACTGACCACGTGCACCACTTTGGCGCCATTGGCCTGCAAGGTCTTGGTCCAGGTTTTGGGATTGCCCGCCGAGGTAACCACCACCGGCACTTTCTCTTCCATAATAATCTTGAAGTGCTCCTCCAGGTCTGGGTACAGCAGCGGCACGTTCACGCCGAAGGGTTTATCGGTGGCTTTCTTGCACTTCTGGATGTGTTCCCGCAACGTGTCTGGGTACATGGAGCCCGCACCAATGAGGCCCAGTCCGCCGGCATTACTCACCGCCGAAGCCAGTTCCCAGCCGCTGCACCAGATCATGCCCGCCTGTATAACAGGATATTGTATGTTGAAGAGTTGGGTGATTCTGTTCATTTTTGAGATATAAGATGTAAGACACAAGACGTAGGATTCTCTTGGAATGATTTCACTCCGTCATTTGCGCAAGCATAAAAGTCTTGTGTCGTATGTCCTATGTCTTGCGTCCAGAATATCAGTGGCTAAAATCTATCTCCGTACTATCGCCAATGTTCAGGCGCTGGCTCAGGCCTTTGAGGGAGGAATCTGAACCTACCAGCGAGTCTTCCAGCACGGCATAGCCCAGTTCGGCGTAGCCGCCGATGATGGAGTTGCGCACGATGGTGTAGCTCAGGATGGCGCTCTCGCCAATGGCCACGTTGGGACCCACAATGGAATTGGAAATTTGCACACCTTTGCCAATGCTCACCGGCGGAATGATGATGGTGTTGGGAAACTGCGGGTACTCGCACTTCCTGAACTCGGGGCGGTTGAGCAAGGTGGCATTGGCTTGCAGCAGCGTGTCTTTGCGGCCGCAGTCAAACCAGTGGTCTACCGTGAGCGACACCATCTGCTCGCCCTCCTGGATCATGTGCATGAGGGCATCGGTGAGGTGGTGCTCGTTCTGGGTCCGGATGTTGTTGGCGACAATGTACTCCAGGGATTCGGCCAGTTTTGCCGGGTTGGCTATCTTGTAGAGGCCTACCAGCGCCAGGTTAGACTTCGGGATCTTGGGTTTCTCCACCACTTTGGTGATGAACCCGTTGGCATCTGTCTCCGCTATCCCGAACATGCTGGGCGTTTTCACCATTTTCACGGCCAGCATGGTGTGCTCAGAGGCGTAAAGCCGGGCCATGTCCACATCCACAATGGTATCGCCTAGCTGGATGAGCATGTCTTTCTCGTGCCGGAAGGTCTCGCGGGCGGCCCAGAGGGCGTGGCCCAGGCCTTCGCGGGGCTGCTGCACCACAAACTCGGCCTCAATGGTGGGGTATTTGCGCTGCACATAGTGCATGATCTTTTCGCCCAGGTAACCTACCACAAAAACAAACTGCGTAATGCCTGTGGCCTGCAAACGTTCAATGATATGCCCCAGAATGGCCTTGCCGGCAATGGGCACCAGCGCCTTGGGTTGGGTGTGGGTATGCGGACGTAAACGGGCACCCATGCCCGCCACCGGAATGACTGCTTTCATAGAAAAAAGAAGGCTTAACTCCACAAGCTACGCATTTCTTGCGGTTTTCATGGCATATAGGCGCGGCAGAAAGCATGCCCGCCAAGCAAAAAGCGAAATTAATTATAGCGTTTCTTCAATATTTGAGCCGATCCTTCCTATCTTTAGAGAAAGGCTTTCGTACGTATTACCCGCAGCCGCTGTAGCTGTTTTAGGGCAGTTTTGAGGAAAATGTGCCCTAAACGCATATTTTGTGGCGCTGGTGCGTATAGAGGTTCCTTAGACCGAAAATATCCGTATCATTACCAGCTAGACAGAATAAACAACCTTTCTATGAAAAAACTATTGCTTTACTTCTTCGGCCTGCTTCTTCTGGCATCGCAGACTTCCTGTGGGTACAATGACATGGTGCAGAAAGACGAGAGTGTTTCCAGCCAGTGGGCACAGGTGCAGAACTCTTACCAGCGCCGCGCAGACCTAGTGCCTAACCTGGTGAACACCGTGAAGGGGGCCGCCAATTTTGAGAAAGAAACCCTTACCCAGGTAATTGAGGCCCGTTCCAAAGCCACCAGTGTGCAACTGAACGCCGACCAGCTCACCCCCGAGAATATTCAGAAGTTTCAGGCGGCCCAGAGCCAGTTGAGCGGCTCCCTTTCCCGCCTATTGGCTACCGCCGAGGCCTACCCAGACCTGAAGGCCAACCAGAACTTCCTGGAGTTGCAGGCCCAGCTGGAAGGCACTGAGAACAGAATCTCCGTGGAGCGCCAGAAATTCAATGCCACCGTGCAGGACTACAATTCTTACATAAGAGCCTTCCCGCGCAACTTCTTTGCCGGTTGGTTCGGGTTTGAGCGCAAAGGTTACTTTGAAGCCGATGCCGGTGCCCAGAACGCTCCTACCGTGCAGTTCTAATACGCAGCAAGTAGCGCGTATCACGTAGCAGGAATTTTTCTGTTTAGGGGCCGTTTTTGGAAAAACGGCCCCTAAACAGAAATCCCCTTTGGCTTAGCCTTATCACTCAAGACTCAGAACTCTTTTCTTTATGCCACGCAACAACATTACGGAAGCAGACGAGGCCATTATTGTGCAGGCCATTCAGGAAGCCGAACGGAACACGTCTGGCGAGGTACGGGTGCACATTGAAGATACCTGCGAGGGCGAGGTCCTGGACCGGGCTACCCAGGTGTTTGCGTATCTGCACATGCACCAGACCAAGTTGCGCAACGGCGTGCTGTTCTACGTGGCCATGAAAAGCCACAAGTTTGCCGTCTTAGGCGATGCCGGCATCAACGCCGTGGTGCCCAAAGATTTTTGGGTAGAGATTAACAAAGTAGTGATTGCAGACTTCAAGGAAGGCAAATACGCCCAAGGGCTGAGCAAAGGTATTAAAATGGCCGGCGAGCAGCTCAAAACTTATTTCCCGTATGCCGGAGACCACCAAGATATCAATGAGTTGTCTGATGATATCTCCTTTGGCAGTTCCCTTGACCAAACCCCTACTAAATGAGAAAATCAATTTGGCTTCTGGGAGTACTTTGGCTGTGGGCCTGGCAAGGTCTGGCGCAGGATTTTCCGCCGCGCCCTTCTCCGCAGCGTCTGGTCAATGACCTAGCCAACATCCTTTCTCCTGAAGAAGAGCAGGCGCTGGAGCGGAAGCTGGTTGCTTATGATGACAGCACCTCTACCCAGATTGCCGTGGTCAACATCACCTCCATTGGCGGCTATGACATCTCAGATTACGCTTTCAGATTAGCCGAGCAGTGGGGCATTGGCCAGCAGGGGAAAAACAACGGGATTCTCATTTTAACTGCCGTCAATGAGCGGCGGGTGTTCATTGCCACAGGCTACGGCATGGAAGGCGTGGTGCCAGACGCTATTGCCAAACGCATCACGGAGTACACCATCAAACCTGAGTACCAGCAAGGCAACTATTACGCCGGTCTGGACAAAGGCACCAGCTTTATCATTGACGTAGCCAGCGGGGAGTACAAAGCAGACCCACGCCAGCGGCAAGACCAGGGCGAAGGTGGTTTCTCCTTCATCTGGATTATTGTCTTAGTCTTCATCCTGATCATCTTCCTGAGCCGCAGAGGCGGCGGCGGACGGGGCGGACGCGGGGGCGGCATGCGCACCTTGGGCGGACCGTTCTTCCCTCCCGTTATCTTCGGGGACTTCTCCGGCGGGCGCGGCATGTTTGGCGGCGGAGGCGGTGGCTTTGGCGGAGGTGACGGAGGTGGTTTCGGTGGCTTTGGGGGCGGAAGCTTCGGCGGCGGCGGGGCTGGTTCTAGCTGGTAGTAAAACAGCGAGATCAGTTAACAGTAAACAGTGATGAGGCAATAGTGGTCAATCAAATGAACTGTTGCTGTTGGGTATATATTGGCCTCTCTGGGAGCACAAACCCAGAGCTGTTGCTTGGTTAATTTTCCAGAAACAGGCTAAAAACGCGTAACCAAAGTTCCTTCTCCCTCAGGGAGAAAGTTAGGATGAGGGAACATACTCAAATGAGTAATAGCCTCAGTTCAAACAACCTCTTAATGTCCGGAGGAGCTGCGAGTGTCTGCGCCAATTAACCTCGGTGCATCTTTGCAATACCACACATCATCAATGATCCAATTTGATACCATTGACTACCTGCGTTCTGGAGATGCAAGGCAAAGGCAGGCGTATGAGGTGCTCACCAGCTATGCTGTTCTAGACTGCTTAGCGGAATTCACTCCGGTATTAACTGGTACCATTCCGCTCCAGATTTATGTAGAAACCAGTGACCTGGATATTAGCTGTTACTGGCAAAAGAAAGCAGACTTTCTTTCAACGCTGCATAAGTGCTTCGGGCCTTATGAAGGCTTTGCAGTAAGAGAACTGCATCTGGCAGGTTCTGAGACTATCATCGCCAATTTCTTTCTGAAAGACTTTGAAGTAGAAGTATTCGGGCAGAACAGACCCAGTAAAGAACAACATGCTTACCGCCACATGCTCATAGAGTATCAGATACTCTCTGTTAAGGGAGAAGAGTTCAGAGAGCAGGTAATTGCTTTGAAGAAACAAGGCTATAAAACAGAGCCAGCTTTTGCCAAGCTGTTAGGGTTGGCAGGTGATCCTTATAAGGCTTTGCTTCAGGTATCTTTAGATGATCTTCCTTAGGTTGTGTAGGTATGAAAACAAAAAAGCCGGCTTATAGCCGGCTTTTTCTATAAATCATGCGGTGAAGCAGATTAGTTTCTGTCTAAAGCATTCAAGTCTTGGAACGCTTCTTTCAGGCGGGTCACAAAAGCGTCTTCGCCGGCGCGTAACCATACGCGTGGGTCATAATGCTTCTTGTTAGGGCTGTCTTCACCATCTGGGTTACCAATCTGGCCTTGCAGATAGTCTTTCTTCTTCTCATAGTAGCCACGGATACCATCCCAGAACGCCCACTGCATGTCAGTGTCAATGTTCATTTTGATAGCGCCGTACTCAATGGCTTCTGTGATTTTGTGCTTCTCAGAACCAGAGCCACCGTGGAATACGAAATGTACCGGGTTAGGCTCAGTGCCAAACTTCTCCTGGATGTACACCTGAGAGTTTTTCAGGATCTCAGGGCGAAGCTCCACGTTACCTGGCTTGTACACACCGTGAACGTTACCAAAAGCAGCCGCTACAGTAAAGCGGTGGCTGATTTTTTTCAGTTCTTCGTAAGCGTAAGCTACGTGCTCAGGCTGCGTGTATAAGTGTTCGCTGTCAACATCAGAGTTGTCTACGCCATCTTCTTCACCACCGGTTACACCTAACTCAATTTCAATGGTCATGCCCATTTTAGACATGCGCTCCAGGTATTTGGCAGAGATTTCAATGTTCTCTTCCAGAGGCTCCTCAGAAAGGTCCAGCATGTGGGAGCTGAACAGAGGCTTGCCGTGCTGGGCGTAGAATTTCTCACCAGCGTCCAGAAGGCCATCAATCCAAGGCAACAGTTTCTTAGCGGCGTGGTCTGTGTGCAGAACTACTGGTACACCGTACGCCTCGGCCATTTGGTGCACATGGTGGGCACCGGAGATAGCACCGGCAATAGAGGCTGCCTGACCCTCGTTGCTCAGGCTTTTGCCCGCGTAGAACTGCGCACCGCCCTGGGAGAACTGAATAATTACCGGCGAATTTACCGCTTTGGCTGTTTCCAGTACCGCATTGATGGAGTTGGTACCAATTACGTTTACGGCCGGAAGGGCAAAGTTATTGTCGTTAGCATACTTGAATAAGTCCTGCACTTCATCGCCGTACAGAACGCCAGATCTAAATTTAGGCATGGGTTAGCTAGTTTTGGTCTATAAGCAAAACTAGCTAAATTATCCGTTAGTTCTAAAGATTCTTCTTTCGGGAGAGTTTCTCGTACTCGCGCTCCACGGCGTGGTCCTGGGCGCCATGGTAGGCATCATAGTAACTGAACGCGAGGGCGACGCCCCAGCCCAGGGTCATCCAGACCGGCCACGGAAGGCCGCCGGTGGTGTTGCTCTGCCCTTGCGTGAAGAACCACGCGGCCCACACCAGAAGGTTGATGACCAGGTACGTAAAGAGATGGCGCCGGAACGCCACCCGCTTCTTGGCCATCTTCCAGAGGAACTTGTCTTTCTCAGCTTCCATAAACGTCTTTATTATATAGCAAAAGCTAAATATAATAAGAACTTCCCATAAAGTGCTGTTCCCTAGGAGTAAAGGTTTCTGCCAGCTAGCAAAGAGACAGCACGTTTTGAGCCTGTTTTCTGAAAAACGTGCCCGAAACGCCGTGACCCTAGGAAGCGTGGCCGGCCGGCGTGAACATCCCCCTTCGCCCCTTCAAAGGGGGAGTATCTGGTAGAGGTGCAATTCACCTTTACCCCTAGAAAAGAAACAACACTTCATTTGCTGCAACGGCCTCTACCAAACGCACCTATTCCAGTCTTTCCTTCGAGCGCCACGCTTGTGGCCAAGTAAGAAAGAAGCTAAGAGAAAACAGCATCGGCTTGGCCGCAAGGGCAGTGCGAGAGGGGAAGACGAGGCCCCGCGGCCGTGAGCGCTTACCGCCAAAGATGGAGCAGCACTGCTTATAAAGCCATAGACAAGCGGCAAGCCATGGCAACAGCGAACTGCGTGCACCAGCGCATCCAGAATCCTTCGGCAGGCTCAGAATAATCAAACAAAATGCGTTTAGGGGCTGTTTTTCCAAAAACAGCCCCTAAACGCATTACCTCCAAATTTCTGTCATCATCGTACTTTATACCTATACCACATTGCACAGCCGCGGCTTTGCCCGTACCTTCGCTAGACTATGAGTACACCAGACAAACGCCTGTTTCTGCTAGACGCCATGGCGCTCATCTACCGCGCCCATTTCGCGTTCAGCAAGAACCCCAGAATCAACTCCAAAGGCATGAACACCGGGGCTGCCCTGGGCTTCACCAATACCTTGGTAGACCTGCTCAACCGCGAGAAGCCTACCCACATAGGGGTGTGTTATGATGCACCCTCCAAAACCTTCCGGCACGACAGCTTTGTGGAATATAAGGCCAACCGGCAGGCCATGCCCGAAGACATCGCCATTGCCATCCCCTACGTGAAGAAGATTGTAGAGGCGTTTGGCATCCCGGGCATGATGCTGGACGGTTACGAAGCCGATGACATCATTGGCACACTCTCCTGCAAAGCCGAGAAAGCGGGCTATGACGTGTTCATGATGACGCCCGACAAAGATTACTACCAACTGGTCACTGATCACGTGTTTGTCTACAAACCGGCCTTTCTAGGCAACGCCATTGAGGTGATTGACAAACCCAAGGTGCTGGAGCGTTGGGAGATCAGTAATGTGAAGCAGGTGATTGACATTCTGGGGCTGCAGGGCGATGCCGTAGATAACATTCCGGGTATACCGGGTATTGGCGAGAAAACGGCCAAGACCTTGATCCAGCGCTTTGGGAGCGTGGAGAACCTCATCGCCAATGCGCACGAGCTCAAAGGCAAGCAGAAAGAGAACGTGGTGAACTTCGCGGAGCAGGGCCTCATGTCCAAGGAACTGGCCACCATTCACTTGGACGTGCCCATTGACTTTGACGAGGAAGGCCTGCGCTATGACGGCCCCGACACCGAGAAACTAGCCGCCCTGTTTGATGAGCTGGAGTTCCGGCAGCTGGCTACCCGCGTATTGGGCACTGCCTCGCCGGCGGTTCCCAAGCCCGTGAGCCACAAGCCTACGGTGGGCAAAGGTGTGAAATCAAACACCCCTATGGGCCAGACTTCTTTGTTTGACGCACCCGCAGAGGCAACGGCCCCGGAAGCAGGAGAAGCCACAGAAACCCAGACAGACGAGTTCGCCCCGCGCATCCGCAAGACCATAGACACCACGCTGCATGAGTACCACTTGCTTACCACCCCAGAGCAGCGCCAGCAGCTATTGAAATACCTCAAGCTTCAGAAGGAAGTCTCCTTTGACACCGAAACCACCAGCATAGACGCCATCACGGCCCGTCTGGTGGGGATCTCGTTTAGCTACCTGCCCGGCGAAGCCTACTATATTCCGGTGCCGCCGCATGATGAGGAAGTTGCGCTGGAGATTGTGCAGGAGTTCAAGGAAGTGCTGGAAAGCCCGTCTATAGTGAAGATCGGGCAGAACATTAAGTATGATCTGGTGGTGCTGCAACGCTACGGCATAGACGTGCAGGGACCGCTGTATGACACCATGCTGGCCCATTACCTCCTGGAGCCCGACATGCGCCACAACATGGATCTGTTGGCCGAGACCTACCTCAACTACACGCCCATTTCCATTGAGACGCTCCTGGGCAAAGGCAAGAACCAGCTCACTATGGACAAGCTGCCCGCCCTGCAGATCTACGAATACGCCTGCGAAGATGCTGACATCACCCTACAGCTCAAAAACTACTTTGACCCACTTTTGGAAAAACAAGGCCTGAAACGCCTGTTCAATGACGTGGAGAACCCGCTGCTGGCCGTATTGGGGCACATGGAACGCGCCGGGGTGAGTATTGATGCCGAGGCCTTGGCCGAGTCTTCCATTTCATTGGAAACTAGTATTAAGGAGATTGAGCAGAAGATTTTCGAGCACGCGGGCATGGAGTTCAACATAGGCTCACCCAAGCAGTTGGGCGAGGTTCTGTTTGACCGCATGGGCCTGGGCGGCAGTAAAATCAAGAAAACCAAAACCGGCCAGTACGCCACCGGCGAAGAAATTTTATCAAAGCTGGCCTTTGAGCACGAGATTGTGCAGCTCATTCTGGACCACCGGCAGCTCACCAAGCTCAAGAGCACTTATGTAGACGCGCTGCCGCAACTGGTTTGCCAGGAAGACAACCGCCTGCACACGTCCTATAACCAGGCCGTGGCGGCCACCGGGCGCTTGAGCTCCACCAACCCTAACCTGCAGAACATTCCTATCAGGACGGAGAAAGGCCGGGAGATACGCAAAGCCTTTGTGCCCCGTGATGAGAACCACGTGCTGCTTTCCGCCGACTACTCCCAGATTGAGCTCCGGATCATGGCGCACTTCAGCAATGATGCCACCATGAAAGAGGCGTTCCAGAATGGGCTGGACATTCACGCGTCTACGGCGGCCAAAGTATTTCGGGTGCCGGTGGAGGAAGTGACCTCAGACATGCGCCGCAAGGCCAAGACCATCAACTTTGGGATTATCTACGGTATTTCGGCCTTCGGCTTGGCCGAACGACTTGCCATTCCGCGCCGCGAGGCCGCCGAGATCATTGAAGCCTATTTCCTGGAGTTCCCGGCCGTGAAAGAGTACATGGACAGCGCCATTAACCAGGCCCGCGATCAGGAATACGTGGAAACCTTGTTAGGGCGCCGCCGGTACCTACGTGACATCAACTCCCGCAACCAGAACATCAGGGGCTACGCCGAACGTAACGCCATCAACGCGCCTATCCAAGGTACTGCCGCCGATATCATCAAAATTGCCATGATCAACATTGACCAATGGCTACGGGAGCAGAACTTGGCCAGCCGGATGATCCTGCAGGTGCATGATGAATTGGTGTTTGACGTGCTCAAAGAAGAGTTGCCGGTAGTACAGCCAAAGATAGAGGAGCTCATGAAAAACGCCTTCCCGCTCAGCGTGCCTATGGAAGTAGGCATGGGTACCGGCGAGAACTGGCTACAGGCGCACTAAGCGTTTAGCGGCCGTTTTTCCAAAACAGGGCCTAAAACAGGAAGAGAGGCAAAATAGCTTCTCTTTCTGTTTTAGGCCCTGTTTTTTGGGTGGTAAGGAGGGGATTCCTGCTGTTAAATCACTTCTTCTGCCTTATTAAGGAGGGAGAACGGCTACTGTACGGCCATGCGGAGGGTGCCGGTTAGGCCTCCTTGGGTAAAGTTAGCGGTGAGGGTGGTGTTGGTGATGCCGGTTAAGGTGAGTTCCAGCTTGTCCGCCGGGATTCCCAGTGCCTCTATGCCTTCCACGTGTAGAAGGTCGTCCTGTAGAGACCAGGTTCCTGAAGCCTGCTGCGGAGTAGGGGCATTGCATTTGGTGGCACCTTCATCCATCAACAATACGCCCCCTTCCTGGAATTGGGCAAAATTATCGCGCTGGCAAGCGGCAAACGTTTGGTAATAATCTATGCTGGAGGGGCTGGTAACTTGGAGCGCGGCAATGTTCCACCGTTTGTTCTTGAGTAGTTCCTCTTTGGAAACCGCATCTTCGTCATCGCTGCAGGAGACCAGTAGCAATGCAGGAAGCAAAGACAAAGGAAATAAATAGCGCTTTTTCATGGACATGCAGGAGAGCTTTATTGCCTCTGCTATTTCCTGTTTTAAACACAAAAAAGCAATAGCATGCTTAAATAACCTTGCTTCTATTTTATTCTCTTACAGATGTTTAATAAGAAGTAGAAGGGGACTATGATACATTCTCTGTTTGGCTTTATGGTTACCTTATTTGGCCGTCATGGTCACGGTTCCGGGAGCTCCAGTGCCCAAAACTGTGTCTGTAAAGGTTAAGGTCATAGAGGTGTTCGTGATCTCCTTGATTGTTAAATCCAAATCAGAGAGCGGAAGGGCCAAGGGCTCTATCTCACCAGAGATACGCAATACATTGCCTGCGATAGACCAGGTGCCTTGCGTTTGCTGCGGGACTAAGTCATTGCACTTGGTAGCTCCTTCATCATATATGAAGGTTTTATCACTTCTAAACTCAAAGAAATCATCTTGCTGGCATGGTGCCGCTCCTTCAGAGGAATAGCCTGGAATAAGTCCGCCGGCTAACGTGACCGTAGTTAGCTGCCATTGCTTTGCTACCAATCTCTGCTCATTTTGTGAAACTTCCTCATCGTCATCGCCGCAGGAGGTGGCAAGGGTCAGCAAACAGAAGAGCAGGGGAAGTAAACGTGATTTGTTCATACAACAAAGAATAAGGTAATAGCTTGGGAGGGTTAAGGAGTGTGAAGTTTTCTAGAATAACTTATACGTTTAAGAGCATAAAAAAGGCCCGGAAATTTCCGGGCCTTTAGAAGATTATTTTGACAGATACTTACGGGATCAACACTGCCCGGAACTGTGTCACGTCAATGGTAGGAATAGTCGCCTTATAATGGGCATTGATTCTGGTGATCATTTCATTGGCGATGATCGCATATCCTCTTGGCGTTAAGTGTACACCGTCTAAGGAGAAGAGATTACCAGTGATAAAGGCAGGGGAATAATTGATGCCACTCATGGAGAATCCGCTCTTGATGTTGTTGAAATAGGCATGCACATCAAAGAAAGCAAGGTTGGCGCTCTTGGCTGTTTGCTCAATGATGGCATTCAGTTCAGAGGTTCTTGTCTTGATCTCCGCTACTTCAACTTTATCTAACACTTCATTGTCATTGAGAGGGTTTGCAGGGTGGAAGCCGTGCGGGATTTTTACCGTTCCTGAGGGAAGGGTAACATCATCTTGGCGGCCAAGATTAGCTTGGGTGGTTAAAAGAATGTAGTCACCATCTGCTATTGGGCGCGCACCGTTTGGAGCGGCCTCGTCTCTGATATAGATCACCAATTGGTCATTGCCCGTTGATCTTCTAACAGAGGCCTGGGTAACGGTGGTAAAGAACGGAACAGACGTAACATCTGGAATATTCATCACTATCCCTTTCGCCTTTCCTCCCTGCACCAATCCTCCTGCTAACTGTTGATAAATAGCCTGAAACTGGGCTACAGGTGTCATGTTGCTGAAAGGATTGCTTGCTACCGCTACTCCTCCACTGGTGGCATACGTAAGCACATCATTGTTTCCTAACCATAGGGAGAAGAAGGTGGGTTGGGTGGCCACTACCTTCTGGATATAAGTAGTCTTGGCCGTTACTTCAGCATCTGTTAACAAGCGCTCAAAGTAAGGGTTTACATTTCCGTACTCATTATAGGCGCTGGACAAAACAGAAATGCCTGGTACTCCCCAGTTTTGAACCTTTGCGGCATCAGCAAATTTGGTTAACCTTGGGCCACCCGGTAGGGGTTGCGCGTCTGTACGTACAGCCAGATTAGTGGTAACCGGTGCCAGTGTGGGAGAACCTGTTGCAGAAATTCCTGCTAGTCTTATGTATCCAGAACCATTTGACTGAGCTTCACTGAAGTACGGTTGCACAAAGGCCCCCCCTCCCGCAAAGGAAAATTGGTTGGCTAGGATGTTAGGGTAAGAATATACCTGTCCTTCCAAATACAAGCCATTGTCCTGGAAACCGGCAGTAAGGGAATTTCCTACGGCCACGTATTTGCTCAGGTTCAGCTCGCCGCGGCTAACGGTAATGTCGTTCTCAAACTCTGGCTCACAGCCAGTAAAGAAGAAGGCGCTGGAAAGAATTAAGGCGGCGCCTATTTTATGGAATATGTTCTTCATGATTGTGCAGGAAATAAATTAGAATTTATAGTTCACGGCAAGGCCAGGGATGTAGGCCACCGCCTTGTAAGTGCCGGGTACACCGCTGGATTTATCAGATAAGTCTGTCCGCTCTTTTTTGTTGATATAGCTGAAGGAAAGGTCCAGGTCTATTTTCTCGCTCAGCGCCAGAGTTAAACCACCTGACACGCTTCTTGAGTCTGCATCTGGAGTTTCTGGGGTAAGGTAGCCTGAGCGTACGGGTGTTTTGTCAAGGTAACCACCTGCGCGTACCGTAAGCATCTCGTTTACTTTGTACTGCACACCAAGGCGGTAGATGTAAGAGTCTTTGTAATTACGCTGTGCCTCTGTGTGGTCCTGGCCTCCTACAATTCCGTTGAAATCAAAGCGAAGGGCCTTGTAAGCCCCCCAGCCTACGCGCTGAATGTCGGCGCCAATGGTAAGGCGTTCGGTTGGCATAAAGCCAATACCCAGAGTGATGTTATCTGGCAAGGGAAGGGTGGCATCAAATTCAGTGGCGGTGAATTGGGCGGCAACCGGAGCGGCACCCGGTATACGGAAAGTCACGTCACCGGCCTCTACTGTGGCATCTACTTTAGAGCGGTAAGTAAGTCCCAGAGACAATTTATCAATTGGACGGGCGTATACCCCCACGTTGAAGCCTAAAGCCGTTTTAGATTTTCCGTCCAGCTCAATGTGCCCTTCTTCTCCAAAGGCGTTTTGCAGAGGAATGCTGCGCTGCAGGTTTACGCTACCGGTAGAGATGATAAGCCCGGCACCAACGCCAAATCTATCTGAGATACGGTAGCTCACCGTAGGCTGGATATAGATGGCCTGTAAGCTCAATTCATTCAGACCGAAACGACCTTGCCAGTAATTACCCCAATTTACGGTGCTGCCATAAGGAGTATACACCCCTATCCCGAAACGCCAAGGGCTTTCCTCTGCTCCGTAAGAAGCATACGCCTGAAAAGGAGTCCCCATAGGATTGTCTGTGCGGGCTTCTGATATACCAGGGCTGAGCGATCGGTAGGCAATTTTGGAGGTTAACGCACTTACGCCTAGTTGGATGCCATTCTGACGCAGGTGGGCCAACGCCCCAGGGTTAAAGAAAATGCTGCTCTGGTCCAACACAAGGCCTGTTCCTACGTGCCCCATGCCTATCTGCTTCTGCCCCTGTAGGTTAACTTGGTAACCTCCGGCAGTGGCAATACTCGCCGAGAGGAGGGCACTCCCCAAGAAGGCTAAAAATTTACTTTTCATGCGTTTCGCTCTTTAAAATAGGTATAATGGTTTGTTGGTAATTTGGTAATCAAATATAGAAAAATTGAACAGGTATTCTAATAGTGTTATGCATAAGCACTATATTTTTTAGAAATAATAATCAATAGTTTAGCGCTGGGCAGGCATATCCAAAGGTTTCTACCAGCCAGACTGCTGCTTGTAAGAAAAAGTAAGGATAGAGGTCATCTCTTTTTTGCCAGATGCGTTAAGCCATGACTGGTTAAGAGATAGACAACTATGTATGATGTATTGATAGTAGGCGGCGGACCGGCCGGACTGAGTGCTGCTATGCTGCTGGGGCGCTGCCTGCGCAAAGTGGCTTTGTTTGACACCCAAGAGTACCGTAATTCCTATTCCCACGCCATGAATGGGTTTATCACCCGAGACGGTACCCCACCCGGTGAGTTCCTGCGCCTTGGCCGCGAAGACCTGGCCAAGTACGAGGTAGACATCAAACATAAGCGCATTGTCAAGATCACCAAGGAAGGCGAACTGTTTCAGGCAACAGACGAAGAAGACCAGGTGTACCTGTCCAGGAAGGTGTTGCTGGCCACAGGCCTCAAGGATAGGTGGCCTCAGCTGCCCGGGGCCGAGCCCTTCTACGGCACCAGCATTCACCACTGCCCTTACTGTGACGGGTATGAGTCCAAGAACAAGCCGCTGGCGGCCTACGGCAAAAACCGCGATGCCATTGGCCTGTCGCTCTCGCTCAAGACCTGGAGCAGTGATGTGATGCTGTTCACAGACGGCACCAACCGCCTCACCCGCGAAGACCGAGAACTGCTGGGCAGAAACAAAGTGCAGATAAACACCGCCGCTATTGAACGCCTGGAGGGCGAAGACGGGCAACTACAGCGCATTGTGCTCAAGAACGGACAAACAGAGAACCGCGAAGCCATGTTCTTTTCCACGGGCTCAGACCAAAGCGCAGACCTGGCCCGCCAGCTACAGTGCGATTTCACGAGTAAAGGAGTGGTGAGAACCTATAAGCACCAGCAAACCAATGTGCCGGGGCTCTACGTGGCCGGAGACGCCGCCCGTGACATGCAATTGGTAATTGTGGCCGCCGCAGAAGGTACCAAAGCGGCGGTAGCCATCAACATGGAACTACAGAAAGAATTCAGGCTGTAAACCGCCGGCATCGGGTTTAAACGAAGTACTTGCGTTTAGGGGCTCTTTTTTGAAAAAGAGCCCCTAAACGCATTTGTCGTTTTACCCCCCCGTAAAGACAGCCTGTGGTCAGGTACTGGATACTACACTTTGGGAGAAGTGCTTTTCTTTTGCTGTGAAAGTTTCCGGAAGGCGCGGTCAGAGAGGCAATATTCATGGCCTTCCACCAGGAGGTGCATGGTCAGGTTCTCAATGGCAATGGGGTCACCTTCGTCTACCTCGTCTAAATTGGAGTAGCGTACGTGGGCGCCGTCCATAATGGTCACCACTCCCGTCCCGAAGACCTCCACGTGGTTGCCGCCTTTGATGATGATGCCGGTTTCTTCGCCCAGGCCAATGCCAATGAACTGCGGGCGCTTAGTCACCGCGTGGGCCAGACGGCCAAAACGGCCGCGTTCCGTGAAGTGCGTGTCAATGAACACATTCTGGATAAAAGACAGGCCATCGGTGGTTTTAACTTCGCCCTTCATGAGAGAATAGGAGCCGTAGCCTTCATAGATCATGCGGTCAGACATGGCGGCGGCCCCGGCGCTGGTGCCCGCAATAGTGATTTCCTCCTCCAGGTACCGGCGTTGCATAAGCTGGTGCAGTTGGGTGCCGCCTAAAAATTCCTTGAGCCGCAGCTGGTTGCCGCCCGTGAAGAAGATCACCTCCGCTTTGGCAATTCTGGCCAGGTTATCGGGTTTGTCAGCTTCGTTGTCTTCATCAATGTGCATGAACCGCACGCTGCTACAGCCCAGTTCCTCAAACGCTTCTTTGTAGGCCTGGCCAGATTCCATGGGTTCCAGCGTGGCGGTGGTAATGACTTCAATGTGCGAGTCAACGCTGCAAAGCTCAGACCTGATCAGGCTGATCAGGCCATCGTCATCGCCGCCGCCAAGGGCTATGAGGGTTCCTTTGGGTGTTTGCATCATTATTTCCTTTGGTCAACTGTGTACGGTAGTTTCCTGTAACGGTAGAACCGGCGCAGGAGGCCACCAAACATACTACTTATTTGCCAGCCCTGCCTAGGCCCCGTGCGCCGTCTCAACGCAGGGAGGGCTTCCTGCGTATTTTAGCTGTTATGAAGATAGAGCAATTTGAAGACAAAGGCCTGGCCCACTTCTCCTACATTGTCATGAGCGATGCCGAGATTGCGGTCATTGATCCGGCGCGGGACCCTAAGCCGTACGAAGAGTACGCCATGCTTCATGACGCCCGCATTACGGCTGTCATTGAAACGCACCCGCACGCAGACTTTGTGAGCGGGCACCTGGAGCTTTCTGAGGCCCGGCAGGCGACTATCTACGTAAGCAAACGGGCAGGAGCCACTTACAAACACACCCCCTTTGATGACGGCAACACCATCCGGATTGGGCAAGTGACCCTGCAGGCCATGAACACCCCCGGGCACTCCCCAGACAGTATCTCCATTTTGCTGCGCGATGAAGAAGGAAAAGAACACGCCGTCTTCACCGGCGACACTCTGTTTATAGGAGACGTGGGCCGCCCAGACCTGCGCGAGAAAGTAGGCAAAGAGACCGCCGCCCGCGAGGAATTGGCGCGGCAGATGTACCGCTCTACCCGTGAGAAGCTCATGACCCTGCCCAATCACGTGCTGGTGTACCCGGCCCACGGCGCCGGCAGCCTCTGCGGAAAAGCGCTGAGCGATGCCAAGAGCAGCACCATTGGGGCAGAGAAAGCCTCCAACCCTGCCCTTCAGCCCATGACCGAAGACGAGTTTGTGGCTTTCCTGACCGCCGACCAGCCTTTCATGCCCAAGTACTTCGCCTATGATGTGCAGCTGAATTTGAAGGGGGCGCCCAAGTTTCTGCCTTCCATCAAACAAGTGCCCATTATTCCGGCAGACCACCCGCTGGACGAAGACAGCCTCCTGATAGATACCCGCCCAGAGGAGCAGTTCAAGCAGGGGCATTTACCCGGGGCCATCAACCTACAGGACGGGCCTAAGTTTGAAACCTGGCTAGGCGCTATTGTGGGGCCAGAAGAACCGTTCTACCTCATAGGGGAAGACGAGGAAAAACTGCGGGAATTGATCTGTAGAACCGCTTCCATTGGGTATGAGGGCCTTATTTCCGGGGCTATGCCCCTGCCCCCGGCGGGTACCGCGCAGCTGCCTGGCTTAGACGTGGCGGCTTTTAAAGCCAGTCCTGAACAATACACCGTGGTAGACGTCCGGAACCGGAATGAGGTAAAAGAGAAGAAGGTTTTCCCGCACGCGCTGGAAATTCCTCTGCCAGAGCTCAGGGAGCGGGTAGCGGAGATTCCGGTAGACAAACCCATAGTGGTGCACTGCGCGGCAGGTTATCGGTCGGCGGCAGCGGTTAGCATCATTGCGCCGGCCATTTCCCAGGTGCCCGTGTATGATCTGGGCGAGGCCATCAAAGAATTCAACCAGTAAATAGATAACAGCTCATGCAAGAGCCGTTTAGGGGCTCTTTTCCGGAAAAGAGTCCCTAAACGGCTTTTGCTTTAAGTGCCGGAGTTTGAGCAGCAGCAGTGGTTCTAATTGATCGGGCGAATAGGGCAAGATAGGGGCAAACGCGGCGGTGGCCTGGGCAGGAATTGCGGGATTGGCTTGGGTGCCTCGGGTAAAATGCGTAATTTCGGGGACTGGTGCGTTTTCTAATGCGCTATTTCTCATGGGCTTTGAAGCTTCCCTCGTCTTCTGTAGCCTCTTTTTTACCAGATCATGAGCCATTCGGCCAACGGCCCTGGCTGTAAATTGCCTATGTTGTTTTCACCGCGTACTTCCCTTCTTGCCGCCTTTCTTTTCCTTTGTTGTATAAGTGCCTCGGGCCAGATCCTGAACGTGGAGAAAGCCCGGGTAGAGAAAGATTCCTCCGGGTACTTCACCGGAAAGCTGGGCCTCAACCTGAACCTGTTCAACCGCGCCACCGGCCATGAAGGCGCCACCGACCATTACATTGGCCTCACCGGCAGCGGCAACATTGGCTACGTGTCTGAAAACACCACTTACCTGTTGCTGGGGTCTTACAATTACGTGCGGTTGCGGGGCGCTACCCAAATTGAGACCGGGTATGTGCACGGGCGCGTGACCTTCAACAGAAAGGAGCGATTGTCTTATGAAGCCTACGCGCAGGCCCAATATGACTATAACCGGGGGCTTGAGCTGCGGGTACTGGGCGGGGCGGGCATCCGCTATGCATTGGTGCAGAAAGAGAACATTAGGGTGCATTTGGGAACGGGCGCCATGTTTGAGCATGAGCGCTGGCATAACCTGGAGGAAGACCGCTACATTATGAAGGATATCCCCAAGCTTTCTAACTACGCCAGCGTGCGCTTGCCGCTAAACCCGTTTCTGGAGCTGAACACCATCCATTATTACCAGGTAGGGTATGACCAGCCCGCCGGCATGACCCGCCACCGGTTCAGCGGCGACATTTCCATTGTGGCCAAGATCAACAACCGGTTCCAGCTCACCACCAATTACTCGCACACCTATGAGAACCGGCCCATTGTGCCCATCCCCAACTACCTCTACAGCCTCACCAACGGCATTCAGCTAAGCTTCTAAAACTCGTGTATTTTTCCGTTTAGGGGCTGTTTTTGGAAAAAGAGGCCCTAAACGGAAAAGTGGTTCCGGGTGCTTTGGGCCCTAGGCTATTTGCTGGCTTCTTTCACCACTTTCATCTGCACCGGCACCACCCCACTTTTCACCATGTCCAGCTTGCGGGCCGCCGATTTTGACAGGTCTATGATGCGGCCGCCGGCGTAAGGTCCGCGGTCTGTGATCCTCACCTTCACTGACCTTCCGTTGCGTGGATTGGTGACCTTCACCTTGGTCCCGAAAGGTAATTTCTTGTGCGCGGCGGTGCGCTTGCTGGGGCGGTAGCGCTGCCCGTTGGCCATTTTGTTTCCGCGGAGCTTGTCTGAGTAATAAGAGGCCTTTCCGCTCTCTGTATACCCTTTCTCCCCGAAGGCGGGTGCGCTGGCACCACAGCCACTGAGCAAGGGAATCAAGATGACTAAACTAAGAAGAAGGTGACGGAGGGGAAAGAGAAGCTTACGCATATTAGAAAATAAAAATAAAGCCAGGCCTACAGCGGCCAGTAAGAGTGCGCGAGAGCGCGGTTAATGCTTGGTTCTGGTCCACTACGCTAAAGAACCAAGGTGCCATTGCCCAAGTTAAGGCTCTTTAAGGCGTTGGCCAAATGATGGCTGGTTTAGGGCTTGTTTGGGAAAAAGAGCCGCTAAACGCACATGCGCCAAAGGTAGCCGCCGCTCAGGAGTGGGCTACTCGGGTTATAGTTTCTTCAGGAAGTGGAAGCCTTTGATCACAAACCCCTCGCGGAGGTAGAACTTGTGCGCGGCGTGGTTCACCACGTAGGCGTCCAGCATCATGGTCTCGCATTGGTGCCGTTCTGCCTCCTGGGTAAGCCAGTCCAGCAGGTGTTTCCCAATCCGCTGCGAGCGGTACTGCTCCTCTACCACAAAATTGTCTACCTCCAGGTATTTGCCGCTATACAACTTGGTCCCAATCCAGTACCCAGACAACCCAACGCAGGTAGCGCCTTTGAACACACCCACCATGCGGTAGTTGAGCGGGAGCATCTGGCGGAGCAGGGCCTCATACCGCTCGGGCTCCATCTTGGGGTTGAGGTACTGAATGAGCGGGAACTGCTGTGCCATCTCGGCCCATCCCTCTATCTGCTTAATCTGAAAAGACGCATCCATGAGCTTACAACATCAGCCGCAAAGGTAGGGATGGGGAAAGGGTTGTAAAAGTTATGCTAACAAAATGTTAAAAGGAAGAGCGTTTATAGGAGCGAAGGTTAAATGTCTGTTAATTAATGCTATTGGTTGTTTTTAGGAAAATAGGACCTGTATATTTACTGCTGTATTAAGAAAAATAGCCAGGGGAATTACAGTAATAAAACTGTGTGATTAAGGCGTGAGAGACTGCACTGTTAAGGAAAAGTTAAACCCATGATTTCTCTATAGAGGATTATAGGAATTACATGGCCAGGTAAAAGAAGTGGAGCAGGGAAATGTCCAGTTCTGAAACAGGAATGTGCGGGAACGGACGCTTTAAGTGGATAGTTGTTTGTATATAATGCTGATTATTAATCCTTTATATTATTGGCATGCGTGTTGTAATAAAGAGTGCAGTAGAAGCAAGTACTTTACAGATGCTACCCAAGACCACAGATTATCATGAAAAATGAAATAAAGAGCAACAGCCAAGCAACCTTCTTTTAGATTCTGCATCTATAGATATATAAGCCAAATATGAGAATAGAAAATCATTGAAAAAGACATGCAAAATGTCTCCTGGAACTATACGTCCTTTTTGTAAATAAAAGGTGCTTTTATGAAGGTCTTATTTAGAAAGAAAAGTCTCTAATTACTAATTTAACTAACTACTTGTTATGAAACGTTTATTAATGATTGCCGCCCTTATTTGTATGCAAGCAGTAGCCGTGTTGGCGCAAGAGCCTACCAGCCGGGTGAACAGCGAGAAAGTGAAAATGTTCCGTCAGCCAAATGCGGCGGGTGAAGTAATGCGCCTGTTAAACCCCGACGATGAAATCATTGTGATGCGCAAGCAGAACCAGCAATGGACCCTGGTGCAGATAGACGGTGAAGCCGGTTATGTGGCCTCTTCTTACTTAAGAGCCAAAAAGAACAAAAAAGCCACGGCTGCCAAAGCCCCCGCTACTTTAGAGAAAAGCGCCAAACTCTAAAGAAGCATGTTCCCGCAAAAGCAGAAGGCCCGCTCCAACAGGAACGGGCCTTCTGCTTTTGTGCGGCTGCCAAGAACTGTTACCTTGGGTCATAGTTGTACAGGTCAATGGCTTCAGAGAGCTTGTCTTTCTTCACCAGCTTAATGATCTGCGGAAGCAAGGTAATGCCAGCCCCTACCAATAGCAGCGGCGAGATACTGGACCCAGACGATGTGCCCCGGAACTGCTGCTGCATACCGGCTATGATAAATCCGGCCCCGGCAATGTACATCCCGGTCTGGATGTTCTGCCCTCTCTTGTAATCCTGCAGGCTTTCCATGCTGCCGGGGTTGTCAGACAAGGCCACCCGAAGGTTTTTGTACGTGAGCGGCTCCAGCGGTCCCTGTTCCTTAGAGAAATAATACACCCGGCGCTGGGATGGATACCCGTACCCGCCCATGCCATAGCCTCCCATCCCGTACCCCCCCATTCCGTAGCGGCCCATGCCTATGCCAATACCGGGGCTGAAGGAGTTGTAGTCCATGCGGTACACGAAATAGGTGGAGATACGGCCGGCCTGTTCCCGCTGCGCGAAATCACTGAAGCGGCGGCCCGCGTTCACCCGGGCGAAGTATCCTTCCTGGTTCTGGAAGTATTTCACCGTCTCAGGGGCGTACCGCAGGGAGTCATCCAGCAGGAAGAAATTTTGTTTGAAGACCGGGCTTTTGAATTGCAGCTTGCGGGCGTAGATGCGTTCACCGTTGTACAGTTCCACAAAATAGGAACCGCCCGTGGAGACACCCTGCGCCCAGCTAAGGCCTATGGTTGCCCAGCCTATTATCAGGAGTAAAAACAGTTTTTTGATCATCATGTTTATCTAACGAAAAAGTGCTACTTCTATTGATAATGTTGAGTGAAAAAGGTTGAGGCAAAGATTATTGGCTCTTTTTCCCCTTTGGCGCAACAGCAGGCCAGAAAGGATAGTAAAAGAAGAAGGACTTCATGTTTTACTTAATCAGATTCGGCCATGTTTATTGCACTTTGTATCCTATTGATAGTTGCTTTGTTTATCACTGTGTATTATGTGAGAGCAAACAAAGCTAGTACGCCCGGTGGTGCGGCCACCCGTGTCTCAGGCGGCGGACCCAACCAACCAGCGGCACCCGGCCAAACTTCCCAGTCTTCTTTTAACCCCGGCAGCATCCCAGATGGCAGCGGGCGTGACAAAGGACAGGGCGGGGCGGCCATGAGCAGCGGCATGCAAGGCTAACCTTCCACTGTTTTGTAAAAATACTAGTTGGCTGTAAAGAAGCCTAAAAAAGAAGAGGCGCCTGTACCAGGCGCCTCTTCTTTTTCATCTGTTATGCATTCGCTTTCTCTGTTCAGTTAGCCTGTGCCGCCGCTTTCTCTTTGGAGCCAGAAGCTTTCTGTTTGGCCGGGCTGGCCTGCTCCTGGTGGTTGGCGGCATTTAAATGTACGGTAGTAGCACTGCTGCCGTCACGCACCTCAATGCGCCGCTTAGCGGTTTTCTGCTCATCTTTGGGCACCCGTACCTGCAGTACCCCGTTCTCAAAGACCGCCTCAATGGCCTCGGCCTTCACGGTGTCTGGGAACTGGAAAGAACGGCTGAAAGCACCGTATTGGCTTTCTATGAGGTGGTAGCGCTTGTCTTTCTGCTCCTGGTTGAAATGGCGCTCGCCGGAGATGGTAAGACGCCCCTGCTGAAAATCCAGGTGAATGTCTTCTTTCTTCAGGCCGGGCAAGGCTACCTCAATCTCATACGCCTGCTCTGTCTCACAGGTGTCTACCTGCGGACTAAACCTATTCAGCCGTTCGCGGCTGTTCACAGAGTCATTAAAAAAACGATCCAGCATGCTGCTGAAACTTTGCGGCATGATGTCATCAAAGCCGCTTCCTAAACGTTGGATGGCCATAACTTTATCTTCTTTTAATGGTGAAACATAGGGCAGTACTCTCGTCTGCCAGAACAACTAGCTACTTTCAAAAGCGCGAGGGCCGTTTTAGGCCGTTTTTCAGAAAAAGAGCCCCTAAACGCCACTTGAACGAGTAAGGTGCTCCAGGTCTTATTGTTGCTCAATCTCCAGGAACCGGGGCCCCTGCGGCAGATACGGAATGTGTACCCGCAGTGTGCTTCCTTCATGCACCACTTTAAGGGCGTTGAAGTCTACATGCGGAGGCAGCAGGAAATTCTGGTGGAACAGCGGCACCTGCATGGCCGGTGTGGATTCGCTTTGGTGCAGAGCCATCACGGTGAGCTGGTTTTTGTCCAGCACCACCTGGCATTGCTCGGGGGCAACCCCGGGCAGCAGTACCTGCAGCACCGCTTCTTTCTTGCGCTTCTGCATGTGCACCTGCGGCTGCACCACGCCTCCGCCCACGGTGTTGGTTAAGTCTATATAATGCGCAACGTTCTGTAAGAACTTTTTATCTTTAATGAGTTTCATGGCTTCTCCTCTTCCTTTCTTTTACTTTCTACAGGTGGGTATGCAAAGCGCGTACCAATGCCCCAGAAGTACTGCTAGAGCGGATTGTGAGACAAAATGACAATTAGATGCTAGTGGGTAGCTGGCAATGTGGCAGTTCTAGGGGCGCTGGAATTCTGTCACTATTCAAAGACCGTGATCTAGGTGCGCATGCGTCTTTCAGGGCCAGAAAATGGGGGCTTCCCATCGTACTTTTACGGAGAGATTGCGTATAACCTTAAAATTTGATAGAGGCTTTCTGCCGTGAAAGGTGGTGCTCTATAGAGGTAATTTGAGGTGTAATGATTCTCTATGAGAAAGATTTATTATGAGGCTGAGGGGCTTGTGTTGAGTTATGACGAGGGGCAGCAGGTAGCCTATGCGGTATGGAACGGTTTTTTGAACAGCCAGGAATTTAGAGAAGCCACCCTCAAGTGCGTGGAGCTGATGGAGGAAAAAGGTATCCTGCGGTGGCTCGCCGATAACCGCAAAATGAAGGCCATCCGGCAGGCAGACCAACTGTGGTTTGTAGACAACATATTGCCGCGTATCCTGCGCAGTCCGTTGCTGCGCATGGCAACCCTGGTATCTGAAGATCTCTTCAATAAAATGGCCGTAGAGCGGCTTCTGCAGCGGACCGGGGAAGTACAGTTAGCCCTCCGCGATTTTGATAGTGAGGCCGAGGCCATGGTGTGGCTCCTGTCCCCTTTTTCCACACAGAATTCCAGTCAGGCTGAATAGCGCTTTGTGTGTTAGCTTATTAGTGAGGCGCTGTGCGTTTAGCGGCCGTTTTTTCCAAAAAAATCAAGAACTGAAGAATAAGCGCATGGCCTGTTGCGGCCTCTCTTTCGCTGGTTTGGGCCTGATTTCAGAAAAGGAGCCGCTAAACGGGTAGATCAGGTGCTGCCGTTTTAGGTGGGAAGTTTGCTGGTATTGGCTGGGTTGGCAGAATTTACTGAAGGTAAAGGTCTTGTTTAAGCGCCAGTTGAATGAGTTCTGCCGTGTTCTTCACTTTCAGCTTTTGGTGGATGTTGCGCCGGTGCGTATCTACTGTAAGAATGGAAAGAAACAACGTGTCTGCTATTTCTGCGCTGGTGAGGCCCTTCGCCACCAGTTTTACAATTTCTACCTCCCGTTTAGACAGTTTATGCACATTGAGGAAATCGTCCTTGAACGTTGGGTCTTCTATGCGCTGGCCAGAGGCGCGTTGGTCAAGCACATAAGTACCCGCTACCACGGCTTTGATGGTGTCAATGACCACGTCCAGTTCTGTGTTTTTGAGGAGGTACGCGTCAATGCCTAAAGCCAGGCAGCTCTTGAGCAGGCGCTCATCGGCGTACATGGTAATAACAATTTTCTTGCAGCAGATACCCTGCTCTTTCATGCGCTGGAGCGTTTTCTCGCCGTTAAAGAAAGGCATGTTCAGGTCTATGAGCGCTACCTGCGTGGGCTGGCTCTGCAGGTGGTCAAGGAGGGAGCGTCCGTCGTTGAAAATCGCCGTCACCTGTAAGTCGGGGTCGGTGTTGAGGAGGTTGGCCAGGCCTTGGGCGAAGAGCTTGTGGTCATCGGCAATGACAATGTCAATCATGGGCTGGATTATTAGGTACCTGAACTGGCGGCAGGCAAGGGAACCGGAGCGCTGCCCAAGTACCGCTGTTGCGCCTTGAGGGGTTCTTGCCTGCATTTTTGGTGTTGGTGCGGCCAGAGCCTAGGGTGGCGGTCTGCTCAAAACCCTTGCCGTTGTCTGCAATCTCTAAGGTATACATCTGCGGGGGCAATGACAAATGGAATTTGACGGGTAAATAGGTTTCCCCTTCGTGTTGTAAGGTATTGCAGAGGCTCTCTGAGAACACCCACAAGCACAATCAGCCTCCATAATAGTTTGGTCATGCTGGGCTTTCAACTGCTCTTTCTCTCGTAGAGGCTTCTGGCTGTACAGGGGTGTTAGCGGCGCTGTTTTCGGTTGAAACGGTTTTGTCGTATTTTAGCAGAAATTTCTGCCGATAAATCCCCTACCTATCTTGCAAGCTTCCTTATCACAAATTCTTCAGAGCGACTTTCAGGTGTATTATGAAAGTTATCCGTTTACCGTAAAGTACAACCAGGAACTGAGGGTGGCCTGGGCTATCTGGCAGGGTAAGGTAAGCGGGGCAGAGTTGCAGGAAGCACTTCTCATCTGTACCCACGTCATAGACAAGTACCAGATTACCGGCTGGCTCGCCGATGACCGCAAACTCAAAGCCTACCCAGAGGAAGACAAGCTGTGGTTCGCGGAGAACGTGGTGCCGGCCTTTTTGGCCAGTACCCTGCGGCGTATGGCCGTGCTGCCCTCAGAAGATGAACAGCAAGTAGCCAACGTAAGCTACCTGGTAGAGCGCGGGGGAGATCTGGGAGAATTCAGGTTGCAGAACTTCCTTTCTGAGGAAGAAGGCCTCCGGTGGCTGCTGGAGGGGTAACGGCACCTCTGGAATTGCTTTCCTAAATCGGTAATAGTTACTGCGCAGCTGCGTCCGAAGCCGTTTAGCGGCTCTTTTTTCAATTTCAGCCCTAAACCAACGGCGGTTTCTCTTCGCGCTAAACCGCCACTGCCTTTTCTTTGCCGCCACCACACGGAAACTCTGGTTGAGATCCTCCGTTGGGTACCTGTATGGAAACATTGGAACACATTCTTGGAATTGGGCAGGAAGACCTTAACTGGTGGCAGATGTCTATTAGGGCCGTGTTGGTCTTTCTTATTTCTTTGGTCTACGTGCGCATTGCCAACAAGCGCATCTTTGGGCAGCACAGCGCCTTTGACATTGTGTTGGGGGTAATGTACGGTTCCATCATGAGCCGCGCCATTACCGGCACTTCCCCTTTTTTCCCCACGCTGGCGGCGGGTTTGGTGCTGGTGCTCCTGCACCGGGCATTGGCCGCACTGGCGTACCAGTTTAAGAATGGCCCGGTGAGCTCCTTCATCAAAGGGAAACCAGACACGCTGGTCAAGGACGGGCACTTCCTCAAAGATGCCATGCGGGCCCACAGCGTCACGGAGAATGACATTCTGGAAGCTCTGCAGCTCAAAGGCGGCCCCGTAGATGTGAAGCAGGTAGAAGTAGCCTGCTTGGAGCGCAGCGGCAACATTAGCGTGGTCTTCAAAAAGGACGATCAGTAAAGGTGCCTCTGGCGCTAAACTGTATACCTTCAGGCTTCCATCTTCCTTTTGCCGCCCAAAGAGGTGGTAGGCCAGAACATTGGGCCGCCAATCTGGTTATGGTCTTGTTTGTGCATTGATAATTGCTTTGATATGGATTTTTCCAGAATATTTAAACTCGCGCCAGACAATATGGTGGTCATTGGGCCAGATTTTACGGTGCTCACCGCCACAGACGCTTATCTGCGCATCACCAAACGGAAGCTGGACGACATTGTGGGCCTGCATTTCCTGCTGGAAGCGTTCCCAGACAAAACCTATTCCTTTGAGGAGAACCCTGTGCGCAAGTCCATTGCCAAGGTTTTGGAGACCAAACAGGTAGACCGTATGGAGCTGGTGCGCTACCACATCGCTTTGCCGGAGGAAGACGGCGGCGGGTTTTATGACAGCTTCTGGGAGGCCTCGCACACACCGGTACTAGATGCCCAGGGCAACATTGAATACATCATTCAGAAGACCACTGATGTCACGGAACGGGAGCTGGCCAAACAGGCCCACCTGCTCAGCGAGAACAAGTTCAGGATCATGACCGACACGGTGCCCCAGCTCATTTACACCGTGAGTCCAGACGGGCAGGTAAACTATGTGAACGAAAGATGGGCCAAGTACACCGGGCTGTCTACGCCGGAGCTGCTGGCCGCGCCGGAGACGTTCGCGCAGGCACTTCATCCCGAGGATAGAACCAATTTTCTGGCCAAAGCCGAGGAAAATTTCCGGAAGCAGACCGAGTTCCAGGCTGAGGTAAGGCTGCGGGGCCGGGGCGGAGACTACCGGTGGTTTGTGATCAAAAGCTCTCCGGTGGTGCTGGCCGGAGAAGAGAAAGTGTCTTTGTGGGTAGGCAGCGCCACAGACATCCACAGCACCAAACAGTTGGTGCAGGAACTGCTGGAGAGCAATGAGCAGATGGCCCTGCTGTCTGACCAGGTGCATACCGCCCTCCAGAAAGCTGAGTCTGAGCGCAAAACCCTGGAGAACATGGTCATGAACGCGCCGGCCATTTTCTGCACCATCAAAGGCGCTGAGCATAGGTTCGAGCTCATTAACCCGTATTACCAGGCGCTGTTCCCTGACCGTGAGCTAGAAGGCAAGACGGTGGCCGAAGCGGTGCCGGAGGCGGTGGAGCAGGGATTCATCAGCTTGCTGGACAATGTGTACCAAACCGGCACGCCTTTCTCCGCGAACGAGATTCTTTTCCAGCGCAGGCGGCAAGACACCGGCCAGGTGGAAGACGTGTACATGACCCTCCATTACCAGCCTATTTTTGGGGAAAACAACTCCATTATTGGGGTGCTGGTGTTTGGCTATGAAACCACCGCGCACGTGCAACTGCGCGAAAGCCTCCAGAAGGAAATCAATGGGTAAAGGACTAATAGGGCCACACATTCATAAAAGCTTTCCATGAACGCTGTCCAAAGTGATCTTCAGCAACTCAGGATAAAGCTGATTCTTTTCAAGTCAAAGGTGCGCTCAGCGGTGTACGGCGGCAGTCCAGACCATGAGTTTCTCTCGGCCAACGGTCCCGTGAGCCAATGGTTCCGTACCGTTGGCACCAGCCAGTACCAGAACATGCCGGAGCTGGGCACCATGCAACGCCTGTACAAAGAGCTACAGACGGCGGCCACGCATTTGATAGGTTTGTACAAGGCAGACAAGATAGAAGAGGCGCATGAAGGCCTCCGGGATATAGAAAAGCTCTCTGAGCAGCTAACCCGCGTCATCTCCAGCCTGGAACAGCGGCTGAGATAAACGGCATAATGCCACAATTGGGAACTTTAGGAAGATTTTTTGGGCAGAAATATTATTTTTGCCGTTCGCTCAATTGTTTTACCATGATAATGACGTACTTCCAGAATCATGTTTTCACCCTCACTTACGACGACGAACACCAATTAGGCGTGGCCCAGGCAGCTGGTTTCCTCAATTCCGAAGAGTTTAGGGAAGCCATGATGGCCTGCCTGCATCTGATAGAAGAACGCCAGCCCCTGCGCTGGATAGCCGATAACCGCCAGATGAAAGCCATTCGGCAAGCCGACCAGGAATGGTACCTGGAAACTATTTTCCCGGTGCTCAGAGACAGTACCATCAGGCGCAACGCCACCGTCATGTCTGAGGATATTTTCAATAAAATGGCCATCCAGCAGATCCTGAACCGGGTAGACCATTTTGGGGAGATGCTGCTCAAAGAGTTTGATGACAAAGACGAAGCCCTGGCCTGGGTGCTGCAACCCATTGCGCAGTAAGCTTCCATGATAGCAGAATCAAATACTAGAAAGGAGGCCCTGCGGCTTCCTTTTCCTGTTTTAAACGGTGCCGTTTAGCGCCCGTTTTTCCATTTTTGGGGCAAAAACAGCGGGGCGGGCAAAAGGCATGCAACCAATTGGGTACAGAATGACTCTACAGGGTAGAACAGCTTTATTTGCGTAATTTTTTTAACATGAAAACCTATCTGAACCGATTTGTCCTGGCGGTGGCCGCCACGTTTATGCTGGCAGGATGTGAGCTGGATGACCCGGAGCCCATGCCCTCCTCTTCCCCGGCTTTCCTGCTGAAAGTATCTACCACCACCGGCGACAGCCGCGAATTTGGCTATGATTCCCGGGGCTGGCTGGTGCGCCTGGACGGCAAAGGAGCCCTGGCCCTGAACGAGAAGCAGGAATCTAAGAGCGAAGTGATCTATGACGGCTGGGGCCGCATCTCCTACGTAGTCACTGATGGCCCCACTGAAGACATTGAGAATGTGTATAGCTACACCTCAGACAACAAGCTCTACAAGCTGGAAGAACTGATCAATAAAAAAGTGGAAAGCTACCATACCTTTGAGTATGATGGCACCGGCGAGAACGCCAGGCTGAAAACCCGTTCCAGCTTCTACAAAGACGCGCCCACAGACGCCGCCCCCCGTGAAGCGGGCAAAAGCACCTTCACCTATGACGCCAGCGGCAACCTGAGCGAAGTGACCCAGTCCCAGAAAACATCGGCCACAGCCGATTGGCAGGTAACGCAGCGCATCAAGTATGAGAACTATGACGGCAAAGTGGCCGTGCAGCACCTCACGGAAGGTTTCCTGTTTACGCCCGGCATCAGGCTGCACCAGAGCAACCCCGGTAAAGTAACCATCATCCTGGCCAACGGCGAGCAGCGGGTCACTACCCACACCTACCAGTACAATGAGCGGGGCCTGCCGGTAAAGAGAACCTCTACCCCAGACACCGGAGCTCCCTTTGAGACCGTGTACACGTATAATCTGTAAGCGCACCGCGTTTTACCCAACACCACAAAAGCCGTTTAGCGCCCGTTTTTCCAAAAACAGGCGCTAAACGGCTTTTTCTTTTACTGCCTCGCCCGAACGGGAAAACCTGTTCTTTGCCCGGCACAGCCGATGCAGAATCTGCGTGGGGTAGAGCTGTATCTGGTGGCTAAAAGGGGGTACAGGACAGGCTGCGTCATAGCCCAGGCGGTTAAGAGCTGTTTTTAGAAAAACGGGCGCTAAACGCCTGGGCTGCGGCAGTATCCTTTTTAGTTATGATTTGGGCACGTAAGCCGGTTGGAGCAGGCGTTTGATCTGTTTATAGGGCAGCAACAGCTCCGTAGGCCCGAAGGCGTAGGCGTTCACCTCATAAGCGTTGTAGTACAGGTGCAGCCCCTTGGCGGTGAGCGCCAGGTTCTGGGGGAACGGCAGGCTGCCGGCCTGGGTGTAGAAGCCTTGTGCCTCAAAAGATTGGGAACCCAGCTCCCGCACTCTCCTGAACTCCCGCTCCATCAGTTGGCGCAGGGCTACGGTGTCGGTGACCATGTCGGCTAGCCGGAGGGCGTGGCCGGTGCTGTCAAAGCTTTGCATGGTGGTCATGGCATACCCGTGCGCGCCACCGCTGTAGCCTACTGCCTTCATTTGCACCGAGACCAGCGCGGGCGTTTGGTACAGCACCTCAGAGGTAATGGTCAGTTGCCAGCCCATGTTAGTAGCCGCCTCCGGAAACTCTTTCCTGGCCTGGGCATACTGTTGCAGGAATACCTTCGCGGTGGCCTCCGCGGGGTTACCGGGTTGGTTCAGATGGGCGTCTGGGTTGTTGGTGAGCTGCTGTCGGAGCAGGTACCGCCGTACGTACTGGTTCAGGGAATCGCGGAGGGCTGTTGGGCCGCCCTCGGCAATCAGGTACTGGATCTCTACCTTGGCGCAGGTGTCTGCCTGGCAAAGCTCAGATTGCCGCTGGAGGCGCTCCGTCCGAAGGTTCAGTTCCTGCCCCGTCTGGGTTGCGGAGGTGTCTGCATCCGTGGCGGGCGTGGAAGTTTCTGAAGAGGATTGGCAGGAAAGCAGCAGACTGCCCACCAGCGCCAGCAGCGCAAACGTGTACTTGTGCATGAAAAAGGAAATTGGTACTGCCGTAGTTATACGGTGACTGCCGCAAACGCGCTGTATTACCTCTAAGGCAAGATGAACAGTAGCCCTATTAGAAATTCGGGCTTCCACTTGGCTCTTATTTTCGCTAGAGCTGAAAATGCATAGGGTTTAGCAAGGTAAATATCTCACTGCTTGTGATATAGGGAAAGAAAAATATTCTTGTTATCTTAAATAGATGAACAGAAAAATACTTTCGCTGCCGGGGCAAAAGAAACTGATCGTTTGGTTGGTGGGGTTGCTGTTTCTCGCCAGCTGTGCCCGCAAAGAAGTCTTCTACTTTTCAGGACCAGTGGTCAGAACCACCGCTACTCCTGTTCTCTCCCTTCCTGATTCCATTACCGCCCGGCATCTTGTGGCGCAGGATGAGCCTGCGCCTGCGTCTTTCTCTGCGTCTGCGGGGGAGCCTGTTCCTGTAATTTCATCGCCTGTTAATGAGGAAGCGTTGCTTGGGAAAGCCCCAGGTACTTCCCTCGGTACACCGGTGCCAGTCATGGTGCCTCGGGTACAGCAGAAGCAAGTGAACCGGCAATGGGTGATGAAAGCGGAGCCGGAAAAGCCTAAAGCTGGAATGGCCCGCACCGGGCTGCTCTTAGGAATGGGGTCTTTTGTAGTAGGCATAGCAGGGCTTTCCAGTCTCACCCGGGACGGAGCCATTCTGCTACCTCTTTCTCTGCTTCTTGCGCTAGGTGGCGTGGTGTTCAGTAGAAAACCCTTGTCCTGGAACCGGAAACACCCAGATAACCTAGCCAATGCCAAAGGAGCCAAAACAGGTCTGCTCTTTAGCTTATTCTCCATTGGGCTTCTGGTTTTCTTTGGCGCCCTTCTTCTGGTGCTTTTGTAATAGACTTAAACCCATTCCTGTTTAGAGCCTGTTTTTCCAGAATCAGGCCAGAAACAGGAAGTGATGCCTCTGTCTCTTGACGCAGTAGTTGAAAAGTAGATAAGAAGTTCACCCCCATTTTTGTCATCCTGAAAGGATCTTGTGGGCGAACTAGAAATACTTTGTTTATACACTACTACCGCTTGCTACCAAGTTCTTTTCAGGATGATAGGGGCGGTGGTAAAAAAACAAGGACCTTCTGCTCTCTGTTTGAGTGACTACCGTTGAGGGAGTATTTATAATAGATTGTATTTGTTCCCCTACCTGTAGCCCTGCCTTTGTTGGTGTTCTCACCAACAAGATAGTAGAGATTGCTTTCGCATTTCCCTGCCACTCTAAAGATATTGGGAAAGTTTTAATTGGCACGGCAGTCAAATGCTAATTGTTTATGCTATTTGCTGCTCACGAACCAGAACACTCGAGGCTTTAATCTTTGTAAGAGCATCTAATTTACCTGCTAATGTTGGTGCCCAACTTGGCATTTGCTCAATACTTATTATTTTTTCTTTGGCTAATCTAAATAACTTTAATCCTTTTGAAGTAGTACCTAAACCAAGACTTACATCAAATGTGGATTTAAAGCCTAGAAGACTATCATGAACATTTCCGTCTGGAAAATCTGCTTCAATGCCGAATAATTTTAGTAGAGCTCTGTTCTTTTTGATAGTTGGTCTTTCCTCTTGCGTTCCAATATGATTGTCATCTCCATCAAACATCAAAAAGCAAGGGATTCCAAATTCTGAATAAAGCCTATAGAACCTATCTAACTCATTTTTACCTCCACATCTAACAATTGTGATGCCCTTCGATAAATAATCAAACTTCATAATGTCAAATAAATGTGGCAGAATTAGCGATTCTGATTCACCTTCTACTAAAATTATTGCTTTCGCAAAAAAAGCTTCATTCGCTTTCTGAGTGTCACCAGTATGTTCATAGGCATTCATATATTGAAGCATCATTGCTTCATAATCAGAAACTATCTGATGTCTTTGATATAAATCTGTTATAAAATCAGAGCAAGCCGCACAATTTATATATGTGCCAGTAGTTGCCTCTTTCCGTACAACATATATCTCTTCAAATCTTGCTAGGTTTAAGAAGTTGGGAGAATGTGTAGTTAGGAAAATTTGGGTCCCATTGTCTGCAAGTTCATTAAGTAGTTTGTGAAAATTTCTTTGAGCTTGAGGATGAAGAAACAATTCTGGCTCATCTATAAAAATTGGAGTATTGTTTTTCAACTTTAATGTTGAATAAGCTTTTAGAACAGCTATAGAGATTGACGCTTGAACTCCCATGCCTAGTTTTGAGGCTTGAAATTCTAGGGTTGATTCACTGTCTTTTACTAGTAACTGAAGAGTTCTGTAGAAGTTCCAAGGGTCATATAAGTTGAAATCCACAGAAAATTCTTGTTCAGGCTTATTAAGTTGTTTAGCACTTTCTTTTTGGAGAAGTTCAATGAAGTTTTTCATAACTTCATTGCCTTCATCATCTCTTACTGAAAAAAGAGTATTGTCGCGAATGTCTCTAAGTTGAGACTTTAATAAGTCAGATTTATAAATCTCCTCGCCTGTTTCCTCGTCTACTACCTTTTCCTTGCAAAATGCTGCATTAATTTCTTGTAAAATTCTTCCCATCAAAGACCATCTGTTAGATGGTAGATAATCTAAAATCTGTCTATCTATTCCCAAATAAGCGGAACAATACTTTTGCCTAGTTATATCAGTTACATATTCACCTGTTAAATTTAGACCAGACTTCGGGTTGTCATATTTATCTATCCACTCTTCAGCAAGCTCTAGAAAATTACCATCATCAAAATACAAGCGGATTCGAATTTTATTTTCTAAGTCACCTTGATAATGGTCATTTGGCAAGGTAGAATTAAATGATGGATAAACAGGGCCGAGAAGCCAATTTATAGCATCGAATATATTGCTTTTGCCTACACTATTTTCGCCAATGAAAACATTTAGTCTTCCATTAGTTTGTATATCAAGTGATGATATGCTTTTGTAGTTCTTGATTCTTATTCTAGTAATTTTCACGTTATTATATTTATTATTTAATTAATTATATAAAATCAATAGGCACTAAAAAAAGGAGAAGTAACTTCTCCTTTTTTTAGTGCCTATTGATTTTAGCTACCACATGCCTCGCATGCATCTGGGTTATCCAGGCTACACGCCATGTCGCTTTGGTTTTGCTCTACGCTGCTGTACATAGGCGCCAGGGTTTCGGCGGCTTGTTTCTCCACGGTGAATTTGATGGCGTCTGCGGCGGCTTTGGTGCGCAGGTAGTACATGCCGGTTTTGAGGCCGCGCTTCCAGCTGTGGAAGTGCATAGACGTCAGCTTCCCGAAGTTCACGTTAGACACGTGCAGGTTCAGGCTTTGGCTTTGGCAGATGAACGCGCCGCGGTCGGCAGACATGTCAATGATGGTCCGCTGGCTGATCTCCCACACCGTTTTGTACAGGTCTTTGATGTGCTGCGGAATGTTAGGAATGCCCTGCACAGAGCCGTTGGCGGCAATGATGGCGTTCTTCATCTGGTCGTTCCAGAGGCCCAGGTCCACCAGGTCTTTCAGGAGGTGCTTGTTCACCACCATGAACTCCCCGCTCAGTACGCGGCGCACATAGATGTTGGAGGTGTAAGGCTCAAAGCCTTCGTTGTTGCCCAAGATCTGCGAGGTAGAGGCGGTAGGCATAGGTGCTACCAACAAAGAGTTGCGCACGCCGTGCTCTACTACTTCCTGGCGCAGGGCTTCCCAGTCCCAACGGCCGCTTTCGGGCTTCACGCCCCACATGTCAAACTGGAAGATACCGCGGCTGATAGGCGAACCTTCAAACGTCTCATACGCGCCGTCACGTTTGGCCAGGTCCTTAGAAGCCGTCATGGCCGCGAAGTAAATGGTCTCAAAGATGTCTTTGTTCAGGCGGGCAGCTTCTTCGCTGTCAAACGGCATGCGCAGTTTCAGGAAGGCATCAGCCAGACCCTGTACCCCCAACCCGATAGGGCGGTGACGCAGGTTTGATTTCTTGGCTTCAGGTACCGGGTAATAGTTGATGTCAATGACCTTGTTCAGGTTCTTGGTCACGGTATAGGTTACCTCATACAGCTTCTCGTGGTCAAAAGACTTATGGTTGCCTTCTTCTTTGATGAAGCGCGGCAGGGCCAGTGAAGCCAGGTTACACACGGCAATCTCATCGGCATCGGTGTACTCAATAATCTCGGTGCAGAGGTTGGAGCTCTTGATGGTACCCAGGTTCTGCTGGTTAGACTTGCCGTTGGCGTGGTCCTTGAACAGCATGTACGGCGTACCAGTCTCAGTCTGCGCTTCTAAGATGGCAAACCACAGTTCCTGTGCTTTGATGGTCTTGCGAGCCTTGCCTTCTTTCTCGTATTTCTCATACAGGCGCTCAAAGTCCTTGCCCCAGGTCTCAGAAAGGCCTGGGCACTCATTGGGGCACATCAGGCTCCAGTCGCCGTTGGCTTCCACGCGCTTCATGAACAAGTCTGGGGTCCAGAGAGCCAGGAACAGGTCACGGGTCCGCATTTCCTCTTTCCCGTGGTTCTTGCGCAGATCCAGGAACTCAAAGATATCGGCGTGCCACGGCTCCAGATAGATGGCGAACGCACCTTTGCGTTTTCCGCCGCCCTGGTCTACGTAACGGGCCGTATCATTGAACACTTTGAGCATCGGCACTAGTCCGTTAGATGTACCGTTGGTGCCTTTGATGTAAGAACCGGTGGCCCGGATGTTGTGGGCCGCCAACCCGATACCGCCCGCGCTTTGCGAGATCAAGGCGCAGTTCTTGAGCGTGTCATAGATGCCCGGGATGCTGTCCTCTTTCATGGTGAGCAGGAAGCAGCTAGACAACTGCGGCTTCGGCGTGCCCGCGTTGAACAGAGTAGGCGTGGCGTGTGTGAACCACTTCTCAGACATGAGATTGTAGGTCTCAATGGCCGCGTCAATGTCGTTTTTATGGATGCCTACCGCTACCCGCATGAGCATGTGCTGCGGACGCTCCACTACTTTGCCGTGTAGGCGCAGCAGGTAGGAGCGCTCCAGGGTCTTGTACCCGAAGTAGTCATAGTTGTAGTCACGGTCATAGATGATGCTGGAGTCCAGCACGGCCGCGTGTTTCTTGATGATGTCAAAGATGTCTTTGGCTATCAGAGACGCGTTCTCGCCGGTTTTGGGGTCTACATAGGTGTAGAGCTGCTTCATGGTGTTGAAGAACGACTTCTGGGTCACCTTGTGCAGGCTGGAGATAGCAATGCGCGCCGCCAGAATAGCGTAGTCTGGGTGTTTGGTGGTCAAAGACGCCGCGGTTTCTGCCGCCAGGTTGTCCAACTCCACGGTGGTCACGCCATCATAGATACCGTCAATTACCTTCTTGGCCACCTCAATGGGGCTCACAAACGTCATGTTCAGGCCATAGCACAGTTTCTCTATGCGGGCCGTGATCTTATCAAACTTGACCGACTCCCGGCGGCCATCTCTCTTTACAACTAACATATCTTTCCTGTTTTTTATAAGGTACTCGCAGGCTGGAAAGGCCTGTTTTAACTACTTATTTCCTGTGTCTGCTCTTGGCAAGCAGATACTATATAGCGTAAGGCTCCTGCCTTGTTTGCGTAGCAGAAGGCCGTACGTTACCTGTTCGCCCCTGAAACAGAGGTGAGGAACGGGCATTGGTTCTAAAAATGGAAGAAGGCTTGCCCAACCGGCTGTTAGGCGTTTTGGCCCCGTTTTCTGAAAAACAGCCCCTAAACGGAAACTGCTTTCTCTGTGATTGGTTAAAAGTCTTCGTCAAGAGAGAACACGTTGGAGTCACGGTCGCTCATCACGCCCGATTTCTGGTACTCACCCACGCGTTTCTCAAAGAAGTTGGTTTTGCCTTGCAGGGAGATCATCTCCATGAAGTCAAATGGATTGGTAGCGTTGTAGATTTTGCTGTAGCCCAGCGCCACTAACAGGCGGTCGGCCACAAACTCAATGTATTGTGTCATGAGTTTGGCGTTCATCCCTATGAGGTCCACAGGCAGCGCATCGGTCACAAATTCCTGCTCAATGCTCACCGCGTCGCGGATGATGGTGTGTACGCGCTCCTCCGGTAACTTGTTCACTAACATAGAGTATAGCAGGCATGCAAAGTCTGTATGCAGTCCTTCGTCGCGGGAGATCAACTCATTGGAGAAAGTTAAGCCCGGCATCAAACCACGCTTTTTGAGCCAGAATAGGGAGCAGAACGAGCCAGAGAAGAAAATGCCCTCTACGGCGGCAAACGCGATCAGACGCTCGGTGAAGTTCTCAGAGTTGATCCACTTAAGGGCCCACTCGCCTTTTTTCTTCACGCAGTCAATAGTCTCCAGCGCGTTGAACAGGCGGTCTTTTTCTACGCTGTCTTTAATATAAGTGTCAATCAGCAGCGAGTAGGTTTCTGAGTGGATGTTCTCCATCATGATCTGGAACCCATAGAAGCAGCGGGCTTCGGGCATCTGCACTTCCTGCATGAAGTTGATGGCCAGGTTTTCGTTCACAATGCCGTCTGAGGCGGCGAAGAAAGCCAACACGTGGGAAATGAAGTGGCGCTCGCCGTCGTTCAGCTTTTCCCAGTCTTTCAAGTCCGGCGACAAGTCAATCTCCTCGGCCGTCCAGAAGCTAGCTTCTGCTTTCTTATACATCTGCCACACGGCATCGTTTTGGATGGGGAACAGAACAAAGCGGTTCGGGTTTTCCTGTAAAATGGGCTCCATAGACTTTACGGTTAGTGCTCTATAAATAAATAAGGCGGAGAACGTTAAGCAGCCGTTTCTCCTCTCTGCGGCAGCCCCTCAACTCCATGATCTGAAGCAGGTGCCTCCGGCTTGAGAATTCAAATATAGGGACAAATACGTTGACAGCCCGATTGAAACGGTCTAATTTATCCATTTCTTATACAGCGGTTATCAACATTTTAAATTATTGATTATCAGTTATTTAAATTTTTATCAAAATTAGAAACTTTAAATATAGCTTAAATGCTATGAGCCAAAGGCGGTTACTCAGAGGATAGCAAACGGATGTGAGCCAGGGCATCGATGCTGTTCAAAAAATTTGTAAAAGAGACCGGAAAGGCAGAGGACTCATAGAGGTAGCAAGGCGTTTGGGAAGCGCTTTTGGCTAGCAGAGACAGACTCAAACGCGGCTACGAGGAAGCGGTGTGGCCTCCGGTGCAGCTGCGCTACAAAATACATAGGAGAGTTGGGGCGGGGGCGGAAGGGGCACCCATGCAGAGGCGGTTGAAAGGGAACGGCTGGGAGAATTATCCAGGTAAATTATCCACAGCTATCCACAGCGGGAGTGATGGGGCAAAGGTAAACTAAGGGACGGTGCGATTTAAGTCTCTCTTGAAATAAAGCCGCTGTTTCTCTTGGTTTTATCTTTAGAATAAGCCATTTTCAATCTGTGTTAGATATGCGGGGCTGCCTTGATTTTGCGGGCTTAAAAGCTGCCTTTTCCACCTCTTTCCAGGGGTGGTGTTGTTTTCCTTTGTCTTTATCCACGCGTAACTCATTGATAGTCATAACTGATTTGGTTTATCCACCTGAGTTATCCACAATATGGGGGATAACTTGCAAGTGGCTCAGTTACAGGAATCTGCCAAACTCGGCTAGGAGAAAAATAACCCCGGGCCACTTGTATTTTAGCGCCACTACGCCTACCTTTGCGGTTCATTTTTAAAAACTATCGTAAGCTGATGTACGCAATTGTAGAAATCGCTGGTATCCAGACGAAAGTAGAGAGCGGTAAGTTCTTCTACACTAACAAGCTTTCCGGCAATGAGGGTGACGCCGTAGAGTTCGCCAATGTTCTTCTTGTTGATGATAACGGATCTTTAACCGTTGGTGCTCCTTTTGTAGACGGAGTGAAGGTAACTGGTACCATCCAGGGCCACGCCAAAGGTGACAAAGTGATCGTTTTCAAGAAAAAGAGAAGAAAAGGCTACAAAAAGAAAAATGGTCACCGCCAGCAATACACCAAAGTGTTGATCAACACCATTGGCTAAGCAGAGATAAGAATACGTAAATTATTGTTGAACATATTTTCGGGGTTTCTCTCCGGGATTAACATAACTAGAAATGGCTCACAAAAAAGGTGTAGGTAGTTCTAACAACGGCCGTGAATCACATTCCAAGCGCTTAGGCGTGAAAATCTTCGGTGGCCAAGCCATCGCTGCTGGTAACATCATCGTGCGTCAGCGCGGTACTGCGCACCACCCAGGTGCGAACGTAGGTATCGGGAAAGACCACACGCTGTTCGCTTTGACAGACGGTGTTGTATCTTTCAAAAAAGGTGCTAAAAACCGCTCTTACGTTTCAGTTCTTCCAGTAGCTGAAACTGCTGAAGCACAAGCATAAGTTCTCCCTCGGCCCCGGCCGATCAAGAATCAGAAAAGGGCTGCTCCATAAGGGCAGCCCTTTTTTTATGCGCGTTTAGCGCCTGTTTTCAGAAAAACGGCCGCTAAATGGTTTTTGAATTTCACGGTTAAGCTTTAACAGGAGTATATGAGATCTGTAGACAATTCTCCTGATGTGCGCAGCACGAGTGTCTCTAGCCCCTGGTCTACGCTAATTGTCTACAATGCGGATCTCTATAGATGGCTTTGACAGAGCTGGAACCAAAACCAGTCTTTCCGATGAGCGCCTCTGATTTGACGGTGCTGCGTCAGCAGCAAAGCCGGAGGCTTAGGAAAAGCAGCAGTGCGAATCGGGAAGACGAGGCCTCGCGGCCACGAGCGCTTACCGGAAGCTATGAAACAATAAGGAAGTAAAGCCTTGAGGCAAACCGCCATTCCCGAGGGAGCAGCAGGCGGCAAGCCAAAGAATCCTCCTCAATGCGGGGCTTCCGCAAAAGAAACCGTAGCTGCCGCCATAGGGCTCAGCGCATACAGCACCGGCTTGCTGGGGCTGGCGTCCAGCACCAAACTGGTCACCTGCAAATTCAACAGATACCATCCATCCTCCACCGCATCTGGCACAAATATCAACTCCGTAATAGTAGCATTGGTGCGAATAGCCGCAGGATACTGCCAGAATGCACGGTGCGCCCGCAAAGCTCCGTCGTCTTCCTCCCGGTCCACCGACGGTAAATCCAGCAGCAGATGCTCCACTCCATGCAGAGCCAGATATTCAGCCAAGGCAGGCTCTATATAGGGAGGGTTAGTGCCTGAGTATTGAGCGGTGCGCTTCGTCTCTGAATTTGGGAGCGTGCGCAGAACCAAAGCCTCTGGCAAATTCTCCTGATCCAGCTGCGCCAACACATCTTCGGCCATCACTACCAGATCGCCGTTCTCCTGTTGCCGGGGCTTCACCGATACCAACTGGGCCACAAACAGGAACCGTTGCAGGCAGTTGTTTAGCGTGGCCGCCGGGTCTGGCGAGATGTGGCCGTAGCACTCTGTGTGGGTGCCGTTGCCGTGGGGCGTGAGGTGCACGCGCTGGTAATTGGTAGAACCGCCCTGGGCCACGCTGCCCACAAAGTTGCCTACGGTAATGGTGTCTACCTGTACCGGCTCAGCCCAAAAGCAGTTTACTTGATCTGGCCCTGCTGCTAAAGGCAGGGAAAGGTCCAGCGGCTGCAAGGGATTGAACTGGTAGGCTCGGTTCCCGAAGGTGATGGTGGCGGTAGTAGAAAGCATAGTGGGCGTTTAGGGGCTGTTTTTATGGAAATAAGCGAAAACCAGCAAAAGGTTGTGGCAAGGTAGCGAAAGCGGCAGTTTAAATTCTGGAGGCTGTTAAGGCTGCCATAAAAGCGTTTCAAAGCAAACCAGGGTGCTTTCTTTGGCGCAGAGTACAAATATGGGCACGAAGGCGTTTAGGGGCTCTTTTTCCAAAAACGGCCCCTAAACGAAAAACTATTTTACGACCAGATCATATTTGGCCAGAAGGCCCAGGGCACCCTGGGCGGAGATCTTCAGCTTCTTGACCCGGTTCTTCTCTGGGTCAAACGCGTAATTGTAGGCCGTGAGCAAGTCTGCCTTCTCCAGATTGGTGCGCTCAAAAACGGTTCTGAGCAAGTCGCACTGCGCAAAGGTGGCCTGCGTCAGGTCAGTGTCTGTGAAGTTGGCTTCTTTGATGCTACAGGAGTGAAAAAGGGTCTTCTTCAGGTTCTTTTTCCCGAAGAAAGTGTAGTCCAGGGTGCAGCCCTTGAACGCGACCGAAAAGAGGAAATCATGGCAACCGCTGAAGTCCACGCCCATGAGTTTGCAGTTGGTGAAGGTTACGTCCTGTAGCTTGGAGCCGTTCAGCTTGGCCATGCTCAGGTTGCAGTTGTCAAACACGCACTCAGAAAAGCTGTTGCCGGAAAGGTCACTGTTGGCGAAATCACAGTGCTTAAACGTGCAACCGTCAAACTCCCGGCCGCTGATGCCCTTGCCGGCGTAGGTGATTCCCTCAAAGACTTTGTTCTCGTGCAGGAGTTCTTGCATACACCAATGCGCTTAGCCTTACCACTCAATGTTTTTCTCAATAAACCCAATCAGCAACTGAGCCATGGCCTGCTGTTCTTCGCGGCGCGGGTGGCCGGGGGTGTTCTTGTAAGGCGCGAAGAGGGTGTGGATTTTCTTGTCTTGCAGGCCTGCCACGGCTTTCTCCACGTAGCCGGGCCACGGCGAGCCGGCGCGGGTAATGTCCATGTTGCCTAGGGCGGCAATAATGTGGGCCTGGGGGTATTTGGCTCTAATGCCCTTTACAAAGTTCTGGTAAGCCGTCACCAGGTCCTGCTCCGTGGGCTTTTCAGTCCCGAACCGGCGTTTGAACTGCTCATGCTCCGGGCGGTTCACGAGCCAGGAATCGTTCTGGAAGAGGTTGATCACCACCACGTCGGGCTGCTTCTGGGTGAAATCCCAGCGGCTGGAGGCATCTGAGGGGTTCAGGCGGTCGTAGATCTCCGGCATGATGATGGGGCCCCAGCTCACCGTAATGCCAATGCCGCTTTTGCAGACGCAGGTGTAGTCGGCGTTGAAGTAGCGGGCGGTGAGGGCGGCGTAGCTCACGTAATTGTCGGTGTTCAGGCCTTCCCAGGAGTCTTTCCCGGAGTAGTCATGAACGGCGTACCCGGCGGTGATGGAGTTGCCGTAGAACTCAATGCTTCTCTTCGGCTTCGCCGATGCCGGTAATACTTTTGCGCCCTGGGGCAATTCAAAGCCATAGAAGGTGGTGGTGCCTTTGTCCCACTCAGTGCGTTTGAACAGTTCCACCGTGTGTTTGCCCGGTTTAAGCTGGGAGCCCAGCGTGAAGAGCTTCGCCGCCGTGTCTGGCCTGATTACCGAAACGGTGTCGCCGTCCAGGATTACGTTATAATAGCTGTTGCCGGTATCGTCTTTGAGCCGGGCCTGTACGCCGGTTCCTTCAAAGTTCAGCTTCACGGAAGTGCCAGACCAATAGAGTTCAGCGGTTTGGGCAGAAGGCTTGCCCACCCGGCCCATGTACATCACCTGATCGTGCTGCGGCTGTACCAGAAGCTGCTTGGGCGAAGTGCATCGGCTGGCCGAAAAAACAAACAGGAAGGCGAAAACCGAGAAGAAAAGACGTTGGCGCATAGGGGTAGAGGGTGTTGCTAGAGACAGGTAAAGATGCTGAGAACGGCTTTACTTTCCAAAGGGGTGGCAAGGGAGTCTCTGTAAAATCTCTCCTCGTAAATGAAATCCCACCTGAAAGCCGTTGCGCCTGTCTGCCGCTTTCAGATGGGAGCCTGGGTTTGTCTGCACTTATTCTCCAAAGCCGGGTCTGAAGATTTTAGGCGTTGCATCTGCCGGTGCGGCTGTGAGCGGCGCAAACATAGGATGTTCAGCCATATTTGCCGCACTGCCGAAGCCCGGATGCGCCACTTGCTGGGGAACACTTCCTGGCGGTACTGCCGGAGGGAATTCAACGGCTAACCGGGGCACCTGAAGCAGGTAGAAGGCAAGGCTCAGGAGCAACGCGCACAAGGTGGCAACGCCAACCCCCACCAGCGAAAGGCATCTGCGGGGCCGTGCCACGGGAGCGGAAAAGGAAGCGGGATAATGCATTGATTTTGCCATAGCCGTAGAAGTTTAGTTCTATAGAGAAGATGCGTTTAGGGGCTGTTTTCCATAAAACAGCCCCTAAACGCATCTTCTCCTTCGGCGTAAGCCGTGGCTGGCAAAATTGCTTTACATGAGGAAATACCCGTCGGGCTGCTGGGGCTGGGGCACGTCTTTCTCTTCCAGAATCTGCTTCAGGTTAATCTCAATGGTGCGGGCAATGGCCGTCACGGGCGTGTCGGTGGGTTTGTTCCGGAAGGGGTCTTGCATGTGCCGGGCGGTTTTCTCCACCAGGAAAAACGTGGAGGCCACGGCGGTGAGCACCGGAATCTCCCAGATGCCAATGGTCTCTACCAGCGTAATGGAGAGGATGATCAGGAACAGGTAAATGAAGAAGTGGATGAACATTCTGTAGGTGGCCGGGAACACGGTGGTGTTGATGCGTTCGGCCTTGCCCATAGAATCTACCAGGCGCACCACCGTAGCCGATACCTGGGTCTGTTGCATGTGGTTGAGCACCTGCTGTTGGTGCAGTTCGTTTAAGTCCTGCATGTGCAGCACCTGCAAAGAAAGCGGCTTGTTCATCTTGTCCTGGATGTAGGCCAGCTCCTGCGGCGGCAGAAACTGGTGCATGTTCTCCATGGGGTCTTCTTTTCTCAGGCTCTGGCCCAGGCAGTAGCACCAGGCTATCTGCCTAAAGGCAATCTTCCTGAAAATGCTTTGCACGGGGGCTTTCTGGAAATCATCAGCAGCGATGAAGGCCTTCAGTTCCAGGACCAGAGAGCGCGAATCATTCACAATGGCGCCCCACACCATGCGGGCTTCCCACCAGCGGTCATAGGATTGGTTCAGGTTGAAAGCCAGCAACAGCGAAATGCCTGTACCCAGCACCGAGGGCAGGGCCGCCGGAATGGGTGGCCATTCCTCAATCCAGATCAGTTTGATGATATGGAACGTGAGCGAGAAAAGAAATACCCGCAGCACATCTACTTTCACTTTGTTAAAGATGTACCTAAATGGAATACCCTCAGATAATAACATATACGCTCTAGTAGAAGAAGTTCACAAAACAAGGGCGGTGTGCCAGATGCTACACCGCCCTTGTCTTTTACGGGCTCCTTCGCCGCAGGATATGCCTTTGCGTTTAGCGCCCGTTTTTGGAAAAAGAGCCCCTAAACAGAAAATTTAATTAAGTGGTTGCCACCATGGCCGTGCCGGGAGTTCTCGGCCTACCTGCCACCGCTGCCCAATGATGGGTGTAGCTACCGGGATGTTCTGCCGGGCGGCGGCTTTGGTGAGGCGCTCAATGGGTTCTTTCCAGTGGTGCAGCGCCAGAGAGAAGGCGCCCCAGTGCGTAGGCATGAGTACCTTGCCCTTAAGGTCCAGAAACGCTTGCGCAGTTTGCTCAGGCATCATGTGAATGTATTTCCAGGCTTCGTTGTACTGGCCGCACTCCAGCAGCGTGAGGTCAAAGGGGCCGTACTTCTCGCCTATCTGCTTAAAGTGCGTATCATAGCCCGAGTCTCCGCCAAAGTAGATGGAGTGTTGCGCGCCTTTGAGCACCCAGGAACACCAGAGTGTGCGGTCGCGGTCGGTGAGGCTCCGGCCCGAGAAGTGGCGTGCCGGGGCCGCCGCCAGAAAAATTCCTTCATAGGAAGCTGTCTCCCACCAATCCAGTTCGGTGATTTTCTCCGGAGCCACGCCCCATTTCACCAGGTGAGCGGCCACGCCCAGCGGCACGAAGAAATGCTTTGTCTTCTCCTTGAGTTTCTTGATGGTGCCGTGGTCTAAGTGGTCATAATGGTCATGCGAAAGCAACACCACATCCAGAGGCGGCAGGTCTTCTATCTTGATGGGTAGTTGGTCACTGAACCGCTTGGAGCCGATAAATGACACCGGCGAGGCCCGCTGCCCCAGCATAGGATCTGCGAAGATGCGTTTCCCGTCCAGTTCCAGGAGTACCGCTGAGTGCCCAAACCACGTGATTTTAGGAGTAGTGCTGGTGTCTGACAGGAAATCTTCTTTTGTAAGAGTAGCCATGGGCAGCGGGTCTGTGGGCGAGGAGCCTTCCACGCCACCCAAAAACTTAGCGAAGATCTTGACCTTGTCCAGCAGTGGAGACTCGTCCATCATGGGTGTGGGTGAGGTGTTGTGAAACTTCCCGTCACGGTACTGCGGTGACTTTTGCAGGCGCTCCAGGCTCTGTCCCTGCGCCGCTGCCCCAAACTGCGGGGCAAATGAGATAAACAAGATGCCGCCCACTGCCAGCAGGCCCAGGAGGGAGAATAATATGTACATGAATTTCTTCATTTGCTATGAGCCAGTAGAAGCCAATACTGCTTTGGGTGAAAGATAGTTAGCAGTAGCGTTAGGCTAACGTTTTTCTTTTTAAGAAACAGTTGCGTTTAGGGGCTCTTTTTGAAAAAAGAGCCCCTAAACGCAAACAAGATGCCTTCAAGCTCCTATCCGTTAGGCTTCTTCCTGCAAGAGAAATAAGTCCAGGGCTATTTCATCGGCGAGTAATTTGCCAGCCTCCGTAAGCAGAAGAACGCCTTGTTCCTGCCGCAGCAGTCCCTGGGTTGCTATCTTCTGCAGGTACGGGGCGTGGAGTGCAACTAAGTCTACTCCCCATTTCTCCTGGATAAACCTGGTGTCACAGCCCCAGCTGGTGCGCAGGGTAGTCATCACGTATTCGTTCACACGGTCTTCCACGGAGAGCTCCTCCACAGTGCAAGGCAACTGGCCCTCGGCCAAGGCCTGTACGTATTTAGAGTTGTTAGGGAGGTTGAACTGCCGGCTCACCCCATTGAACGAATGGGCGCTGGGACCAATGCCTACATACGGTACCTGTTTCCAGTAGCTGCTGTTGTGTTTGCTTTCATAGCCCGGCTGGCAGAAGTTGGAGATCTCATAATGCAGAAACCCATGGGCTTTGGCCTCTGTCATGAGGAGTTCAAACTGCCGGGCCACGCGTTCCTCGTCGGCGGGAGAGAACTTTCCCTTGCGGACCCGATGTCCGAAAACGGTGTTGGGCTCAATGGTAAGCGCGTAGCAGGAAAGATGCTGGGCCTGTAGCGCGAAGGCTTGGCTCAAATCCTGTTCCCACAGCGCCGGGTTTTCGGCCGGAATGCCATAGATAAGATCCAGGGAGATGTTCCTGAACCCCAGGTCCTGCGCCATTTTGATGGAAAGGGCCGCCTCCGCCGCGGTATGCGGCCGGTTCATGAGCTGCAGGTGCGGGTCATGGAAAGACTGTACCCCAATGCTCAGGCGATTGACGGGAGTTTGGCGTAAGGCCTGCAGTTTCTCCAGGGTTAAATCATCAGGATTGGCTTCCAGAGTAATTTCGGCGGCCGGGTTTACCGTATGTTGGGCGTAAACGGTTTCCAGCAGCTCGTTCAACTCCGCCACGGAGAGAATAGAAGGCGTACCCCCGCCGAAGTAAATGGTATCAATGGTTTCGCCGTTCAGGTAATGCTGCTGCAAGGCAAGTTCCTGTCGCATGGCCTGTAAGACTTGTTCTTTCAGACCCAGTGACGTACTGAAATGAAAATCACAGTAGTGACAGGCTTGTTTGCAGAAAGGGATATGGAGATAAATTCCGGCCAATGTGCGTAAGGGCTATGGAAAGCGTTTAGAGTAAATGAAAACGGCCTTTTTTCAATTTGAAGCGCAAGCCGTACCTTTAAGAAACAATGAAGAGGAGGTCTAGTTCCCGTCTGTACCAAAAGAATGTCTGGCAAAGATACGCAATTCTGGGGCTGTTTCTGGGCTTGCTGCTGCTTTGCCATGTGGGGCGAGCACAAGACCGGCTGGTGGTGCAGGTTATTTCCCAAGACCCTGATGCCGCCAAACTATGGCTCCGGCTACAGCCTAAGCTTTCGGCTCAGGATTCCCTTGGTCTGCGGCAGGATTTGCGGAACTGGCTCTCCCGGTTGCAGGAGGAAGGCTACCTGGCCGCCGCTATTGACAGCGTACATCGGCGAAATGACTCTTTGAAGGTGTACGTGTATTCCGGGAGGCCCTACACCTGGGCATCCCTCAGAAACGGCAACGTGGGCGAAGGGTTGTTGGAGAAAGTAGGGTTTAGAGAGAAACTGTACAGCAATACTCCTTTCCGGCCCGCCGAGTTTGCCCAACTACAACAGGCTTTGCTGCGGGAGGCCGAAAACAGCGGATATCCGTACGCGTCTGTGCAGATTGACTCGCTGCGGCTCTACCAGGATTCTTTAAGCGGGGTGCTGCGGGTAGTACGGGGGGCGCTTATGCTCATAGACTCGGTGCAGATCATGGGCACCAGTAGAATGCAGCTGCGCACGTTATACCGCTATACGCAATTAGCCCCTGGGCAGCCGTTCTCCCAGCAACGCATAGAGGCGGCCATGCGAGCGTTAAGGCAGTTGCCGTTTGTGCGCATTACCAGAGAACCGGAAGTGTTATTTGCGAAAAATCAGGCCCGGGTATATTTTTTCCTTGACGAGAAGAAGGCCAACCAGTTTGATGGCATTGTCGGTTTCCTTCCCGATCCAGAATCTTCCTCTTCCAGATTATTAATTACCGGCGAAGTGAACCTGCAGGTGCGGAACTTACGGGGCAGCGGCAAGCAGATTGGCCTGCACTGGCGAAAGGTGGAGCGTAATTCACAGTTGCTGGATGTGGAATACAGGCACCCGCATTTCTTTAATTCACCCTTTGAGGTAGCCGGTTTGTTCCATCTTTACAAACAAGATACTTCTTTCCTGAACCTGAGGCCCCGCCTGGAGATTGCCTATCCACTGTCTACCACCAGTCGGGTCACCTTTTTTGCCGAAGTGCTTAGTTCGCAACTGCTTTCGCCGGAAGCGTTGAGGCAGCGCCGCTCAGATTCTTCGGCCATTGACGCAAACTTTACCTCCTATGGCCTCTCCTATGCCTGGGGAAGCTTAGATGACTTGTTTTTCCCGCGGCGCGGAGCCCAGGTGTATTTCCAGGGTGCAGTGGGTAACAAACGGGTGCAACGCAATGCCCGCGTAGAAGCCAGCTATTATGATACCCTGCAACTGAAGACCTCGCAGCTCTCCTTAGCCGCGCGGCTGGAGCGGTACTGGCCGATTTCTAAAAATGGGGTGCTGCTCACCCGTCTGCGCTCCGAAATCTTGGTGAATCAACGACTGTATCTGAATGAGCTCTTCCGGTTGGGAGGCCTTACTTCCTTGCGCGGCTTTGACGATTATTTCTTCTACGCCTCCTCTTACGCCGTTAGTACGCTGGAATACCGGCAGTACACCGGGCAAGATTCTTACGTTTTCCTATTGTATGACCAGGGTTACCTGCGCCGCGACCTAAAATCAGAGAAAAATGTTCAATGGGCCAGCGGGGTTGGCGGTGGAATCAGTTTTTCTACGGGAGCCGGTGTGTTTCAGCTAGTTTACTCCGTTGGGAGAACTTCTCTGGAGACCTTCAGCCTCCAGAGAGGAAAGATCCATTTCGGGATTACAGGACGTTTCTAGCATCTTTTTTGAAAAACTTTGCCAAAACATTTGGAGGATTAAAATCTACCCCCTACTTTTGTATCACAATAACAGTGCGGGATGGAGCAGTTGGTAGCTCGTTGGGCTCATAACCCAAAGGTCACAGGTTCGAGTCCTGTTCCCGCTACCTAGAGAGGCTTGTAAGCAAATGCTTGCAAGCCTTTTTCTTTTCTAAGTCCTCTATACGCTTTCTTGCTTCTTTAATTCCGCACTAAGTTTCATGCTTATCTTGATGTGAAGGGAGAGCCTTGAGGAGATTTTTATTCTGGCTTTAGAGGGTTTTCAAGCGGCCTGTATGAAAACAGCATTCCCTTCAGTGGATTTCTTATCCTTGGAGCTAATCAAAATGCTAAATCCTTTTAGGAGCATTAATTTTGGTGTTTTCTGTCTTGCCTGCACAGGGTGAAAAGAATATATAGAAAATATAAATTATTTATTATTCGTTCTCGCGTCTCCTTTCTTTGCTGCACATATTGGTGGTCTAAATAGCATTCTATGCTTTACCTCTTTTAAGGTAGTTCTGCTGTGCAACTTCCTCTGTTATAGTGACTCTTCAGGAGTGGCAGTTTCTCAATATTAGTAGATGCTTATATAGAATGTTACATGTTTATTGCTTTTTATTTGATAGATTTGCTAAAAAGTGAAAACTTGTAATAAATCAACTTGATCAAATAGAAAAAGCTAAAAAGGATGCTTTGAGATCAAAGGAATTCTTCAATCCAGAAATGCTTATGCATTGAGTTAGCAAAGGTTCTTGATTTCAATTGTGAAAATTTAATTCAAGATCAATTTTATATAAGGATTTAAATTATTCTTTGAATAGTTATTAAATAGACATTGGAGGATTCTGCATGAAGATACGGTTGCTCCTGTTTTTGCTCTTGTTCCTAGCCCATTCGGCGCTCGTTGCGCAGACAAGTCCCAGCCTAAAAGCGTTGAGGGGTGTCTCTGTGGCAGGTGGTGCCGGCGTGAAAACTAGTGGCAATAGTAAAGTGCAGAAAGAAGTATTGCCCTTGACCAGTAAATCTCAAGCCACTCAGGAAGCTATAGCGGTGGTTTATGAAGAGCTGCGGAGCAAAATGCCAGCAAGTTCTCTGGTAGGTAACACCCTTTCTGGAGGAAAGATAACACCAGGGGTGTATCGGATAAAAGGAAATGCACACCTTCAAAAATCATTAGAACTAGTAAGTGGACAGCAGCCCAATGGGATATTTATCTTTCAGGTAGAGGGAGATTTGGTGGTAGATCCAGCTGTAAAGGTGGAGTTACGGCAGGGGGTACGAGCAAAGAACGTTTTTTGGCAGGTGGCAGGGAAGGTGCAGATTGGCGCAGGAGGCTCCTTGAAGGGGGTTGTGGTGGCCAAGGGTAACATTGAGGCATCTAAAGGTGCTACTGTACAGGGGAAACTGCTAAGTCAGGAGGGAAGCGTTTCTTTGGTGGGTGCCGAAGTGTCTGAAGTAAGGACAGAACATGTCTCAGACCTAGAAGTAAAGCATGTGGTGAGTGAAGGGCCCTACGGCGTAGGCCTTATTGTGACATATACCATCACCCTCAAGAACCTTGGGCCCGACGAGGAGACGAATGTGGTGATGAATTTTGAAACCCCCTCCGGTATTTCTTTCCTTAGCGCCGTCACTTCATTAGGGTATATCTTTGATCCGCTTAGGAGGGAACTGGTAATTGATCGTTTCCCAAGCGGTGCTGAAGTAACTATGGTGGCGAAGGCAAGCATCCTAAAGACTGAATTCTCCACTACGGTGGTCACTGTGACCGGAGACGGCACTGATCCTAACATCAAGAACAATACTTCAGAACTCTCTATCTGTGCCACGCCTTCTAAGTTAGGCGACATAAAGGGGAAAACTTCACTCTGTGTCAATACTACTGGGAATGTGTATCAGGTAGATCCTGTCGTGGGTGCGCGTAAGTACGCCTGGACATTGCCCGCGGGGTGGACGATTACAGGAGGGCATGATAGCAATGTTATTAAAGTAACTACCGGCGGGGCGGAAGCGAATGGAACCATTTCTGTACGGCCAGTAAATGCCTGCGGTGAAGGCCCCGCTAGTACTCTGGACGTAAGCACGGTTTCTTCACCCCCTCCTATGCCTTCTGCCGTTTCCGGGCCTCCTCAGGCATGTTTGCTGCAACAGAAGATTGTTTATTCTATCAACCCTGTCGCAGGGGCAACATCATATGTATGGGAATTACCCCTAGGCTGGACGGTTGAGGAAGGCCACGGCACGGCGGCAATCACTGTGAATGCAGGTATAACAGGAGGTACAGTGAAAGTAACCGCTGAAAATGCATGTGGCAAAAGCGCGAGCAGCAGTATTGAAGTGACTCTGGCGCCTGCGGCGCCACAAAAGCCTGCTTCTATTACTGGTTCAAACCAAGTCTGTGCTAACGCAGAAGGTATAAAATACCAGGTAGCGGCAGTTCCCTTTGCCACCAGTTACAATTGGGCTGTGCCAGATGGCTGGAGCATTACCGGTGGGCTGGGGACGCGGGAAATCACGGTCAAGGCTGGAGTAGCCGCCGGGCAGATTACTGTGACGGCACAGAATAGCTGTGGTGTCAGTGGTGTCACCACACTGGCCGTGTCTACCTCTTCAGGGATTCCTGTGCTGGGGAAAATTTCTGGGGAGGAAGCGGTCTGTTGGTCAAATGCGGCACGTACGTATTCAGTAGAAAGTATAGAGGGTGTTTCATCTTATCAATGGACTGTGCCGGCCGACTGGCAGATTCTCTCTGACAATGGCAGCCGCAGAATCAATGTGAAAGTTGGGAGCAGCGGAGAGATAAAACTTTTGGCCTCTAATGCCTGCGGTGAGGGAGCAGTTGCCACTTTGAAAGTAACGGTAAACACAAAGCTTCCTGCAACTCCTGGCCCAATTTCTGGCGCCAAGGAACCTTGCTTCAACCAAAAAGAGGTAGTTTATTCTGTTGCTCCTGTGTCTGGTGCAGTTAGTTATCATTGGACTCTTCCGGAGGGCTGGTCTATTATTGATGGGCGAGGCGCCGCAAGCATAAAAGTTCAAACTGGTCCTGCTGCCGGTACCATTTCAGTTGTAGCAAGTAACGGTTGCGGCAACAGCCCTGTGAGAACATTGCAGGTAATGCCGGCCACAGCGCCCCCTGCGGCTCCTGTGGGCATAATAGGAGAAGTTGCTCCTTGTATGGAGGGGCAGCAAAAGTATTCCGTTAAAAATCCCGTGCCTGGCATAACCTATACTTGGTCAGTCCCTGCCGGTTGGAGCATTATTTCTGAGCAAGGTGGTGCCTCTTTGGTGGTAAAGGTAGGAAGGGAGGCTGGAGTAGTGAAGGTTACCGCCAGCAATGCCTGTGGACAGAGTGCCTCTACAGAGGTACAGGTGTCTCCTTCTAACGAGGTGCCGGCTTTGGCTCCTGCTATTCAAGGAAGTGCAAGTGTCTGCGCCAATGCAGACCAGCTTATCTATCGTATTGCCTCTACTAACGCAGCTTCTTCTTTCCTCTGGAAAGTACCTTCCGGCTGGACTATTCTCAATGAGAATGGATCATCAGAGATAAGGGTAAAAGCAGGTACAGCTAACGGTACTATCCAGGTTACTGCAAAAAATGGTTGTGGGCAGAGTATCACCCGCAGTTTGTATGTTGCCGTCTCTTCGGCGGTGCCAGCTAAACCTGGAAAGATCACCGGGAACACTAACTTTTGCGCCAATGCAGGAGAAACTTCTTTTTCTATTGCCGAAGTAAACGGAGCCACCACCTATACCTGGAGCTTGCCTGAAGGATGGGAGTTTGTACGGGGGCAGGGAAAAACCACAGTTGTGGTACGTGTGGGTGCCGTGGCGGGGCAGGTGCAGGTAACAGCGAGTAATGCTTGTGGCACGAGTGCGGCCGTAGCGGCGAATGTGAATATCTCAGAGGCCGCACCCAAACCATTTAGCTTTACCGCAGGAGACAGAGAATTGTGCGTTTCCAGTAGTTCTCATACCTACTCAATTAAGGCTTCAGAAGGGGCAACAGACTATGTCTGGTCAGTGCCTGCAGGGTGGTCTTTTCTGTCTAGTCAGGGAGGTACATCCATCACAGTGAAGCCTGGGGCAAGCGGTGGATATGTGAAGGTGAAGGCGTCTAATGCCTGTGGTTCTCGTTCAGACTCCGTGAATGTAGTGATCACACAACCCCTTGCCGCCTCGCCAGGGGCAATCAAAGGAATAACCACTCCTTGTTTAACAGAAAGCTCTATTTCTTACTATGTTGATGAGGTGCCAGGAGCTACTGCCTATACTTGGATAGTACCTACTGGGTGGAGCATTATAGGCAGGCGCGATACCAAAGAAATCAAAGTAAAAGCGGGAGCCGGAGCCGGTACCATTACGGTGGTAGCCATGAATGCCTGCGGGGCCAGCGCTACTGTAAAGAGGGAGGTTATACCTCAGTCTCCTCCTGTTCTGCCCGCCGGGATCATAGGTGAAACGTTGCCATGTGGTGGTGGAACTGAAAAGAACTATAGTGTCAGGAACCCCGTGCCTGGCACAGTCTATACCTGGGCCGTGCCCAATGGTTGGGAAATTGTTTCTGACCAAGGTAAGCCTGAGGTAACGGTGAAAGTTGGAAACGAAGCCGGTACTGTTTCTGTAGTGGCTAGTAACAGTTGCGGCACCAGTGCGGCACAAGTAGTAATGGTAGTTCCAACGGCAGTTGTGCCAGCAACAGATGCTATCAACGGCAGTGCCGCTATATGCACCTCCGCGCTACAAACGTACTCAGTGGCTGCCAGAGCCGATATCACTAAATACCATTGGGAGGTGCCTGATGGTTGGATTATTGAAGGCGGTCGGGGAACCCGAGAGATACAGGTGAGGCCTGGTTTACAGTCTGGAGAAGTTTCTGTTACTTCCTACTATAGTTGTGGAACGGGATATAAAAGAACCTTAGCTGTAGCCGTAGGTACGCATAGCTTGGCAGCTCCAGCGGCTATCAAAGGAGAAAGTGGCGTATGTGCGGAGCAAAAGCAAATCGTGTATTCTATTGAACCCGTAGCCGGAGCCACTTCCTATGATTGGGATGTACCCGCCGGCTGGACTATTGTTTCTGGGCGCGGCTCTGTCTCTATCACTGTACAGGTAGGTAACACGGGAGGACAGGTAACAGTAGCTGCCAGAAATACCTGTGGTACCAGTGCCATTACGGTAAAAAATGTATCTATTTCTACGGGCGTTAAGCCAGTGCTGGGCAACATTCAAAGTCCGGCAGCCGCTTGCGCTACTACTCTTTTAACGTATAGTGTTGCAGCGGTAGATGGTGTTAACACCTATAACTGGACCTTACCCGACGGCTGGATGATCAAAGAGGGCCGAGGTACTAGAAGTATTACCGTTATAGCAGGTACGGCAGGTGGCACGCTGCGCGTGGTAGGGATTAATGGTTGTGGGGTCAGTTCTGACCCGCGTACACTGCAAGTGCAGGTACAGCCCGTTACGCTTGCTAAACCTGAGGCAATCACTACCTCTTTCACCGCGGCTCCATGTGTGGGGCAAAAGGGGCTAAGCTTTAAAATTGATGCTGTAGCCGGGGCGACTTCCTATGAATGGTCATTCCCAGCTGATTGGAAACTGGAGAAAGGCCAGGGAAGCACAACTTTATTCTTAACGGCCGGAAGTTCTCCCGGTGAAGTAAGCGTCATTGCCAAGAACGCTTGTGGTCAAAGTGAAAAACGTATTATAGCAGTAATCCCGGCCAATGGTGCGCCCACTATCAGTGGTGACATCATAGGCGAGTCAGATGTTTGTGTGAGTGCCGGGGCTGTTACCTATAGTATCACGGGTGTCAGTGGCGCGGAATCTTATTTCTGGTCAGTACCTGCTGGCTGGAAGCTTATAACTGACCATACCTCTAAAGAAATCACCGTTATTCCAGCTAATATCAGCGGTACTATCACTGTAAAAGCAGTGAGCAGCTGTGGATTGAGTACAGAGAAAAGCTTGAATGTCACCGCAAGTGCAATTGGGCAACTGAAGCCAGGTTCGATAACCGGGTTGGCTTCCTTTTGTGCTTCATCTGAACTACGGGAATTTAAAATTGCAGCCGTTCCTGGGGCAACTACTTACAACTGGACCGTGCCGGACGGTTGGATTATCAAAGAAGGAAGAGGAACAGAAAATATTAAAGTAATCGCACTGGCTGGTAGAGGCATCGTTACCGTGACAGCAGCCAATGCGTGTAGTGCCGGTGAGACGAGTTCTCTGGAAGTATCAGTGGCCCCATCAGTGGGAACTGTACCTGTTATCAAAGATGAAAGTTCTACCTGTGTGGGAAATCAGTTCTCTGTTCCGGCAGTGCCGGGAGCCACCTATACCTGGAGCATCATTACAGATGAACCGGGGTGGACCATCAAGGAGGGGCCGGGCAGTAACTATGTTTCTGTGCAGGCACCGGCCAATGCCCAAAGGAATTCCGCTAAGATTTCAGTAAAGATCAGCAACGGCGTTTGCTCCACAACTTCTGCCAGCCTTGACATTGAGCCAAAATATTTTGCCCCTGAAATAAAAGCGCCTAATGTTTTCTCGCCCAATAATGATGGCAAGAATGATCTGTGGGTAGTGAGAAACCTATTAGAATATCCAGACAATGATGTGGTGATCCTGAACCGCTGGGGCAGTGAAGTATACCGCATGAAAAACTACCGGAACAACTGGAACGGCGGCGGCCTGGCAGAAGGAACTTACTTTTATGTACTGCGGGTGCGCCTCTGTGACAACCAGGAGGTTGTAGAGAAAGGCTACGTAACCATTATGCGCTAGAGGGGATGAGGAAAAGGATACTATTTGTTTTAACGTGGTTAGTTTGGTGGAGTTTACCTCAGGCGTCGTTTGCCCAGCAGGATCCTCAGTTTACCCAATACATGTTCAATGGCCTGCTCCTGAATCCGGCCTATGCTGGCAGCAAAGGTTTTACTAGCCTGAGTGGGTCGCACCGCAGCCAATGGACGGGCTTAGAGGGAGCCCCGCTCAGTCAAACCCTGAGCGTAGATGGGAACCTGAACCGCAAGCTGGCGGGTGGGGTGATCATTACCAATGACCGTTTAGGGGCGCAACGCTTTACGGAGGTGTCCCTGAATTCTTCGGTGCGTATTTCCCTAGATGCGGTCACCAGGCTGGCAGTGGGTATCTCCTTGGGCGTAACGCAGCAAAGCTTAAACGGGACCCTGCTGGAACCGGAAGAAGGAAATGATGTGGCTATCCCAATGGGAATAGAGCGCGCTATCAAGCCTAACGCCAGGGTGGGTGCTTATCTGTACAGTAACCGGTTCTATACAGGACTGTCTGTTGGGAACGTGGTTTTCTTTCAGGACGGGCTTCCTACAGATCCCAAGCCGCACCTGTTTCTCACCTCCGGTGGTGTGTTTGACATTAGCCGGAAAATGAAATTCAGGCCTAGTATCCTGTTGAAGGAAGACTTTAATGGTCCGGCTGCCCTGGACCTTAACTCTTTCTTTCTATTTAATGAGCAGATTTGGCTGGGAACCTCCTTCAGAACAACCCTTAACATATTCAATAACAAGTCCTTTTCCAGCAATACCCGCTTGGGAAATGCGCTGGCTGTTCTGGTGGAACTACATCCGTCACCGTTGATGCGAGTGGGGTATTCCTATGATTTCTCCCTGAATAAACTTCGCCAATACTCTAGCCATGAGTTATCTTTGGGCTACAACTTCCTTAAAAAGAAGTATGGCCGTATGCTAACACCGCGCTACTTCTAACGCCTAAAGGGTAAAAGTGGTGCGGGTATAGAAGAGGGCAAAACAGAAACTATTTACTCACCAACTGGTGCAAGAACTGGAATTGTGAAGATTTTCCCCTTTTTACTAATGCTTTGCCTGGCGCTGTGTTGTCAACCTGCTTCCTCATGGGCGCAGGGAAATTCAGCCAAAGCAGACAAGCATTTCAATGATTTTGATTATGCCCTGGCACTGGAAGAATATAAAAAGCTTTTAGACAACGGCCAGCCTACGCTGCACATAACGGAACGTATTGCCCACTGCTACCGGCTCATCAACCAGCCTGGTTCCGCTGAGATCTGGTATAAGCAGACGCTGGTATTTCCCAACGCGGCCCCGGTCAACCTTTTTTACTACGCCAACGCCTGCCGGCAGAACGGGAAATACGAAGACGCCAAACAGGCGTATCAGCGTTTTGCCCAGCGTGAACCGTCCAGAAAGGCCGAGGCCGAAAGGTTGATGCAAGCCTGCGACATGGCCATGCGCTGGATAAACCGGCCCTTGCCCGTAGACGTTACCCGTGACAGCACTCTTAGCTCCAACTTCTCAGATTTCAGCACGGTCTTCTACGGCAATAACCTTGTTTTCTCGTCAGACCGGGGGCAAAGCTCCAGAGACAAAAAAGTTTATGGCTGGACCGGGGCCCCCTATCTGCAACTATACCAGGCAGAACGGCAGAGTAATAAAACATGGGGACCCATCACGCCTTTGGAAAACGGCATCAATACCCAATTCCATAACGCTACGGCTACTTTTTCGCCAGATCTTGAGGAAATTTTCTTTACCCGTACCAAGCGGGTGAAAAAACGGGTGTTGCCGCAGGAACTCACGGAGGAAGGGAGCTGGCAGCGCTACTCCAAGAACGATGACTTTATTGACCGGCTGGAGATTTACACCGCTACCCTCAAGAAAGGGAAATGGCAGGACGTGAAGCCGTTCATCCATAGCAAGGGAGATGTCTATTCTGTGGGGCACCCCGCTCTCTCGCCAGATGGGAAGATTCTCTACTTTGTCTCAGATATGCCCGGCGGGCAAGGCCAGACGGATATTTATTATAGCGTTAGGCAGGCCAATGGACAGTGGTCAGATCCGGTCAATGCGGGGCCGGTGATCAACACGCCCGGGAAAGAGGTGTTTCCGGTGGTGCACGCAGACGGAACGCTGTTTTTTTCCTCAGACGGACATTTGGGAATGGGCGGTTTAGATATCTTCTCGGCCAAAGGCAGCGCAAACCAGTGGCAGAAAGTGCAGAACCTCTATTATCCTTTTAACTCGCCGCGCGATGATTTCGGGCTCATCTATGAGAAAGACGGCAAGAACGGCTATCTCTCCTCTAACCGGGGCGGCGACGGTAGTTCAGATGATATTTACAAAGTAGGACCTTCCGCTACGCCTTGTCAATTGGTAGGGGCAACCTTTGTGCGCCTTCCTTCCCGCAATGGCCGCACCCAGAAGATACCGGTAGAGGCCGTGAACCTGGACGTAATTGTAAACGGAGATTCTGCCAACGCTTTCCGCACCATCTCAAACGAAGACGGCAAGTTCCAATTCACTGCCAAAGCCAACCAAACCTATACCATAAGGGGTAGCAAGAAAGGATACCTGATCAAGACCATACAGGTGGTGCCAGACTGCCGTAAGACCACAGACACCATCAATGTGGAACTGGTCCTGGACCGAAGCGCCTACAACCAAGCCATTGTGCTAGACAATATTTACTACGATCTCGACAAGCATGACCTTCGGCCGGAGGCCATGCAGGAGCTGGATAAGGTGGTAGACATGCTGAAGGATAACCCCACCATCAAGATTGAATTGAGCTCCCACACAGACAGCCGCGAGAGCCACCGCTACAATCTAATGCTTTCGCAGTTGCGGGCGGCAACCGCCGTGAAGTACATCATTTCAAAGGGAATTGACCCCAAGCGGGTAATTGACAAAGGCTACGGCGAAACCAAACTACTGAACCGCTGCAAAGACGGCGTTCCCTGCTCTGAGGAAGACCACCAGCTCAACCGGCGCACAGAGTTCAAGATTGTGCGCTAATAAGATGCAAACTTCCAGCTGCGTTTAGGGGCTCTTTTTCCAAAAACGGCCCCTAAACGCAACTGGAAGTTTTAGATATTTAGGTGCGTTTAAAAAGCTGCCCCGTAGCAGGCAAATTAGATAGCTTGTCAACTACCACAGGCTGAGCATCTGGAATATAGATCTCTGGCGATAGAGTGCCTTATTCTAACCCTTCTGGTACATGATGATGGCAATAAACTTTACATCTTTTGCAGCTATAAATGGAAAGGATAATCACTTGCGTTTAAGGGCTCTTTTTCCAAAAACAGCCCCTAAACAGAAGTCCCCTGCAATGTTGCCGGGGATTTCTGTTATATAGGAGGTTGCTGAGCAGCGGTTACCGCGCTATGAACACTTTCCGGGTGGTGACCGCGCCAGCGGTACGGTACTGGAGTAGGTACATGCCCTGCGGAAGATGCTGCACCGGAATCTCCTTTTTCAGGTCCCCGGCCGGTGCCGAAATGGTGGTAGTCAGGACTACATTGCCTTTGAGATCTGTCAATGAAAGGGTGATGACCTCCTTCTTGGTAAGCGTAACAGAGAAATTCAGTTTTTCCTGCACCGGGTTAGGGTAAATAGCAAGGGAAGCAGCCTGCAATTCATCTGCGGCGCTGAGGCAGTTGCCTACCGTTAAGGTTTGGGTGGCCGAGTTGGTGCAGCCGCGCTCGTCTGTGTACGTGTAGGTAATGGTGTGGGTGCCTTGTCCTGCAGTGGCCGCAAAGAACTTATTGTCAGTGACGCCGGGACCACTGTAGGTACCACCGGCCGGCAAGCCGCCCGTCAGTTCAAAACCGCTGCGGTCCTTGCAGATGGAGGCAAAGGGCGCCAGCGTAACGGTTGGTGGCGTGCCAATGGTCACCTGCGTTGGAGCCGAGGTAGCCTGACAGCCGCTGGCATTGGTAACTCTAACGGAATAGGCACCCGCTTCAGATACCGTGATGGAAGCAGTGGTGGCGCCGTTGCTCCACAGGTATTCCGTCCCGCCCGAAGCGGTTAACGTCACGTTCCCACCTGGGCAAAGCGTGGTAGAACCACTCGCCTGAATGGTGGCGGTAGGCAATGGATTGACGGTAACGTTAGCCGGAGCAGAAGTGGCCTGACAGCCGTTGGCGTTGGTGATTCTCACGGAATAAGCGCCTGCCTCAGATACGGTGATGGAAGGAGTGGTGGCGCCGTTGCTCCAGAGGTAGTCCGTCCCGCCCGAAGCGGTTAACGTCACGCTTCCTCCCGTGCAAAGGCTGGTTGGCCCACTTGCTTGGATAGTCGCCGTAGGCAGAGGGTTCGCGGTGATGGTGACCTGAGCCGTGTTAGAGCAGCCTTTGGCATCTGTGGCGGTAACGGTGTAGGTGGTTGTCTCTGTAACAGTGGCCACCGGCGAGGCGCTCCTAGGATTGTCAAGCCCCGTGCTGGGCGACCATTGGTAGGAGGTTCCGCCCGTAGCCGATAGATTCACCGTGCCACCCGCGCAAACCGTTGCCAGAGAAGCCGAAGCCGTTACGGTAGGGAGCGGGTTCACCGTTACTTTCACCTGATCGGTTTTCACACAGGTTCCGGCGGGGTTGGTAACGGTTACGGTATAGGTGGTCGTGGCGCTAGGGCTGGCGATGGGGTTGGCAACAGTAGGATCACTCAGGCCTGCGGCCGGACTCCAGCTGTACGTAAGTCCGCCGCTGGCTTGTAGTTGGGTGCTTGAGTTCTGGCAGATCGTCACATCAGGACCGGCATAGGCCGCCGGATTCACGGTTACTCTCACCACATCTGTAGAGGAGCAGCCATTGGCGGTAACGGTGAGGGTGTATTCAACGGTGATAGGTGTGTCGTTTGTGCCGGGGTACGTAAGCGTTGGGTTCGCCACATTTGCTTTGGACAAGCCTACCGCCGGAGACCAGGAATAGGTATAGCCCGTAACCGCGGCCGCACCCAATACAGTCCCTTGGCGTGAGCAAACAACTTTGTCTGGCCCGGCGTTGGCTACCGGAACAGGATTTACGCGCACGGTCACGGTTCTGGTGGAAACACAGCCTCCGGCAGAGGTTCCAGTAACAGTGTAGGTAGTGGTGGTGGTGGGAGAAGCAATGGGAGACGCACTGGTAGGATCACTCAAGCCAGCAGCAGGGCTCCAGGAATATGAGGTAGCGCCCGTTGCCTGTAATTGCAAAGAAGAACCCACGCAAATAGAAGGAGCTGCGGGTGTAACGGCAAGAGCGGGGGCTGGGTTCACGTTCACCATCACGGTATCATTGCGGCTACAGCCCTCTGCGTTGGTAACGGTGACAATGTAACGGGTAGTGGCCGTAGGAAACGCCACCGGATTCGCGATGTTAGGATCACTCAAATTCGTGGTGGGGCTCCAACGGTACGTGGTACCGCCGCTGGCCTGCAACTGGGCGCTGCCGCCGGTGCAGATAGAGACGTCTGGCCCTGCGCTGGCGGGTATAGCCGGGTTCACGGTAATTGCTACTTCGTCTGTAGTAGAACAACCGTTGCTGGTTACGGTAAGTTTATATACGGTAGTAATGGGCCGATTGCTGGTGTTCTGGAGGTTGAGGGTGGGTGTTTTAGCCGAGGCGCTGGATAAACCCGTTGCCGGTTCCCACAGATAAGTGCCGTTGGAAGAAGCCGCAGTACCTAACGTTAACGCCTGGCCAGAGCAGATGGTGCGGTCAAAACCGGCGTTGGCTACGGGTAACGGTTTAACCGTGACCGTGACTGTTTTCGTGTTCACGCAGCCACTGGCCGAAGTGCCGGTAACGGTATAGGTGGTGGTCACCAAAGGCGTAGCCACCGGCGAGGCACTGGTAGGATCGCTCAACCCAACGGCTGGGCTCCAGGAGTACGTAGCAGCACCAGAGGCTTGCAGTTGCACAGATGAACCTACGCAAATGGCCGGGGCTGCCGGGGCTATGGTAACAACAGGTAAAGGATTAACCGTTACCACTACCTGATCAGTGCGTACGCAGCCGTTTTCTCCGGTAACGGTTACCGTGTAAGTAGTACTGGCCGTTGGAGTGGCAACCGGATTGGCAATGGTCGCATCGCTTAAGGTAGCGCTAGGGCTCCAACTGTATCTCACTCCGCCGGTGGCGGTCAATTGTACCGGTTGCCCCGGGCAGGTAGCTACGTCTGGGCCGGCGTTAGCCAGGGCCGGTTGAATAACCGCGTCAATGCTGGCCGTGTTGGAGCAGCCGTTCAAGGAAACGGTAACGGTATACGTGCCGGAAGCACTTACTTCAGCCCTGGGCACGGAAGCGACTCTGCCGGTGGCGGTAAAGTTATTGGGGCCGGTCCATGTGTAGGTGGCGCCGCTAATGCTGCTGGCCGTAAGGGTTAAGGTACCGCCGGCGCAAACGGGTGCAGTAGTGATGGTAGGTTTGGCCAGAGGAGAACCAATGGTTACGTTAGTGCCATTATCCTGTATCACCATATTGGTGGTAGGGGTAGAGGCCACTACTCTAAAGCGGTAACCGGTACCCGCCGCAATAGTGGTAGGCAACGTCACCTCTATAGCCCCAGACCCGGTGCCGGGCATGGTACCCAAGGCCGTGGGGCTACTGAAACTACCTCTGTTGTTAGACAATTGCACCGTGAAAAAGTTACCTCCGGCAAAGGCCACATTGGTTTCAAAGGGAACGGTGACTTTGCTGCCCGGGCAAAAAGGAGAACCTGAGATAGGCAAGGTCTTGATAGTGTCTGTATTCGCGAAGGGCGAAAGCTTCAGGGCATATGCATCACTGCTTTGGCAGGTGAAGAACAGCAAGAAGCAAATGAGGGAGAGTGAAGATTGCCGCATAAAGTATAGTTAAGTTCAGACTCCTTATGTATGCCTTAGAATGATAATACTTCGATTTTGAATATAAAATTACGCGGGCAGCGGCAGGCCGGCAGGAATATTCGACTGATTAGCCCCTGCGCTCGTTGAGTACATCAAATTCAGAATTAATACGGTAAAGATATACGGTTTAGCTAACCGCTCAAGGGTGAGAATCCTATATTTTCTCCTCTAACCACAAGAAAGCGAGCGAAAGCAATAGAAGCAGGCCCAGCGGCCAAAGATAGATTTCCTCTTCCTGGGTAATCCTGGCGGGAGTTTCGGCAATAGAAGAAGTTTGTGCAGCTTTCTGCAGGGCTAAGCGCTTTTCATGATATTTCTGCGTCTGCCAGTCTGTGGAGGCATACACATAATAACTGCCGGTTCCCCCGTCCTCAACAGAGGAAGTGGCGTGCCACCCTGCCTTGGCCGGCCACAGAATATATTCTTCGCGTTGTGGCATGAGAGCAGACGTATTAGCCCGGAAAGAGCCTGCCGTTTCATGGCCTGTTACCTGCAGATTTTCAGCAGTGGGTGCTTGCCCAGTAGGCTGGAGGAAAACGGATGCATCTATCTGCGGCCGTACCGGAGCCACCGCTACACCGATTTCTCTAGCCGGTTTGGCTAGCGCCGATAGAAGTGTGGCCCAATACTGTCTGTACAGCGCCTCCTTGCCCTCCAGCGCCAACGGAAAGGTTTCCGGAACAAGGCTGATGCCCACCTGGCCCATGCCTTTTCGGGCGTGTACCACCACCGCCTGCTGCGGATTCTGCTCCCAGGCCAAGACCTGCTGCCCTTCCTGGGCCTGTAGAATGACAGAGGGTAAGGCGAAGACGGCAGAGGTATTGGGGCGCTGCCCTTTCCACCGTACCGGTGCGTTTAGAGGCTGTTTTTCTGAAATCTGCCTAAACCTAGCCTCGGCGAAGAAAGGAATTGGTTTGGCGCTGTTTTGGGAAAAACAGGTCAGAATCCCGAGCCCCTGCTGCCGCACCGCCTGTTGCAGCGCCTGCTTCTCCTGCGCACTTAAACCTTGCAGCGTGGCCTCCTCCAACAGCACCACGTCAAAGTTCTGGAGTAAAGCGGGCGTTAACCTGTTCAGCGACTGTTTGGAGAGATTGATGGTTTCGGTTTGGTAAATATTCTGACTCACCTCCTGCCGTACCGCCACGCCATGCCCTTGTTCGGCTAACGCGTTCTTCAGGAACTTCACCTCAAACGACGGTGCCGAGGACAGCAGCAGTACATTCAGCAGGCGCGGTTCTTCTACAATAACGGGAATAACCTCCCGGTGGAGCGAATCTCCCTCCTGCCACTGCACCTGGTACACAAACCGCCCGCTGGTTTTAGGCGTGAACCCCAGCTGAAAAGCCTGCCCCGCTCCTTTCTTCACTTCCATCGAGTCACGGTTTCCGCCTGCCGCCTGTAAATAAAGGATCACCGGTTTTTCTGGCGAAGTGAAAATTCCCTGCACCTGAACCGGCTCGCCTAACGTGATTTTCTTCGGCCAGGAGGCCGAAAGCACCCCCGCAGGCAACGGCGAAAGGTGCGGCACTAAGCGCAAGGTAGCTACGCTGGCTAACTCTTCCTCCGCCAGGCCGTGCCCCAGCACATGCAGTGTCTGCACAGCTGGGTGTTGCTGACGGAAAGCGGCGAAATCCTTGACCGGAATAGCCTGCTGGGCCTCTGTCTCAAAAGCGAAGACCTGCGGCTTGGGTTGCAGGCGGTTCAACAGGGCTTGCAGTGAGTCTGGGCTATAACCGTCCGTGATCAAAATGGCTTCTGAGGCGCTGTAGGTACGGGTAATTTTGGGCGGTGAAGCCAACAGCGCCAGACACGCCACCGCTACCCACGACGCCACTAGCCGTCCCGCCAGCCGCCGACGGTCTGCCCGGCGCACGGCCAGCCACGTGAGCCACGCGCCCAGCAGGAGCGCCAAAGAAAGAACAAGCGGCAACGGAAGGTTCACGGTTAATCTAGGCGGTTAAAGTAATCTTGGGCTAAATTTTTCTCAGTTGCGGCAGAGGTGCGTTTAGCGGCTCTTTTTTCAGAAACAGGCAAAAAACGGTGTAGCGCGCTTTCCACCCGCAGAAGGCAGTCGGCGCAAATGGCCCGCTGCGCCCGGATATCCTGCACTATATGGCGTACATCCTGCAAGGCTTTTAGGTACTGCCCAGGCTCGCGCACAGCGGCTTTACCAAGCTCCTGCCCGGCCCGCTCCAGTAGGGCGGCATCCTCTGCTTTCGGGGTGGCACCTTGTTTCAAGCTCTCCACGCGTTGCAGCGCCTGCCGCACCACGGGATAAGAAGCCTCGGGTTTTTCTTCCCGTCTGAGCGCCACAGTCTGCACTTTGGTTAAGTCGCCAGTGAGGCGCTTTTCGGGTTCTTTGAGCGGCGGCGGTTCAAACCCAGATTTTTTCACGTACACCCTAGATTTCTGCTGCACGTCTTTGAGCATTCTGAGTGCCTTGTACTCAAACGGAAGGGCCTCCTTCGGCCGACCTGTTCTCAGTCTTAGCTCAGCCTCCCACATCTGGGCTAGTGCGCCTTTGAGTTGGGCTTTGATGGCGGGCTCAAAGAAGGTGGCGGCTTCTTCCTGGTCGTGCTTGTGCAGGTACGGGTCCAGCAGTTCGTTCATCTGGGTCTGGTGCTCACTCTCGCCTTTCTTAGGCGAATGGTCGTGGCCGTCATCTACGCTGTGTCCTTCGGCTAAACCTTCCGGCAGGGCGGCTGCGCCGATGTTTGATTCAAACTCCTCGCCCAGGAACTTACCGTAACGCAGCCGGAGCAGTTTCTGGTCCACCCCGATGTTGTTGGACCGCTCCGCGAAGACTGGTTGGGCAAGGCTTTTCTGTTCCTGAATCAGTTTTTCGGTGTCAATGATAATCTGCCGCTGGCTCCGGAAGTACTCTGGGTTAGGGGTCACGCCCAGCGATAGATCATCCATGGTTTCCACGATGGTGGTGTCTTCAATCTCCACCAGAAACGCCTCGGTGCGGGTGTAGCCGCGGTGGTTGTCGTAGGCCTGCAGGTAGAAATAGAGCTCATCGCCGTAGGTCATGCCCAGTTGCTGAAGGTTCAGGATTTGGTTCAGTTGCACCTGCCGCGGCTGCCCGTTGAACGACACCCGCAACGGAATGCGCTGCTCTCTGAACTTCACCGCCTCGCCCTCGCCTTTGGCCACGGTGGCCACCAAATCTGCCGTTTTGAGACCGTAGTCATCCTGCAACGTGGCTTGCACCGTCACCCGCTGCGGCTCCCCGAAGAGAATCTCGGTGTACTGGGCGGGTTTCTTCACGGTGAGAACGGGCGCCTCGTCTGGAATGGCCTCTATGGAATAAAAATCAGAGTTCTGGCCGTTCAGTTGGAGGTGGTACAGCGTGGACTGCGTCACGGTGATGGCGGCGGTGTACGTGTGCTCCCGCCCCGCCACCGCCCTCAGCGAAATAGGTTTCTGGTTGCCCAACACCAACTGCAATGATTTGACAGGTTGGTTCGTCTGCACCGTCCATTCCACCTTTGCGCCCACTTCAGCCTTAAACGAGGGCGTGGTGACGGCGTAGCGGGTTTTGCGGGTATAAGTTGGCGGCGAAATGCGCACGTGCATCTGCTCTATGGCGGGTAAAATGGCCTTCGGCTGGGCCACGGGCGCATTGACATTGGTAGTAGTTTTTTCTGGCAACGGCTCCGCCGAGGGCTGTATAGTGACAAGCGCCGGCACAAACCAGATAATGACCGCTAGAACCAGCCCCGCCAGAAGCGTCAGCCAGCCGTTTCTGAAGTTCACCTGAGAGGCTTCGGCGGTGGAAATCTGCGCGGCCGCTTCTGCCGTCCGTTGCCGCTGCAGGTTAGCCAACAGACCCAGCTCCGTTTCAGACTGCAATAACAGCTCCGCGCTTTCCTCCAGCTGCGGATACTTCCGGTTCAGGTGTTGGGCCACTTTCAGCAGGCTGGTTTTCTTGCGTACCTCCCGCCACCGCGCCACCTGAAACCCGATGCTAAGCACAATTAAAATGCCCGCGCCTATACTGGCTTCCCCGGTTCCATGTTGCCAACTTCGATACGCCCACATTGCCAAGGGCAGCGCCACCGCCACCGCCTGAAGCGCATACAGCCACGCCTTCTTCTGAAGGTACTGCGCCCGTACTTGTTGCAGGACCGTGGCAGTTGGGGCGGTATGGGAGGTGGGGTGGTTCAAAAAGTTATTAAGGTCTCTGTAAGTTGCTTTTTATTAATTGACGTTACGCACTTTATCTGATCGTCCCCCTTTGAAGGCCCGGGATGACTACTCGTGCTGGGCCACTCGTGCAGCGTTATCCATTCCCGAGAATCATCTTTTCATTCCTTTGCTTTAAGCTTATGGTTCTTCTCATAGCCTTGTCATCCCCCTACCCCCTTCAAAGGGGGACGATCAGATAACTCATAGAATCTCTCTCACCTGTCATCTTGGAAAGATCTTGTGGGCGAACGGTAGTGGCAGTTATTCTACGCTTTTCTAGTTTGCCCACAGGTTCCTTTCAGGATGACAAAAGGAAGGGCTGTTCTTTTAGTCAAAGAACAATACAGTAGCAATAAGCTTTTGCTCAATATCAGAGATTCCAATGAAGAGGAAATAGTATCCATAAACCCAAAACTCTGGTGCTTTTAATCTTATATCTGCCTGCTCCCAATTCTTCCTGTTTCTTTCTACATCAAACCAATCAAGAGATATTAAATAGAATGAAAAATTATCATGAAGGGAGAGTATTCTTTCCTTTACTTCTTCCCAATAGATGTTAAAGTAATATGTATCCTCCGTCGCTCCACTAGAATATGTATCAAAGTAAGAGCATAACTCATTCTTGGAATATTTTTTAAAATCCTTTATGCTGAGTTCTTTTAAGTTGAATGGAGATTTAAGATACATGTTCTGTTCTTGCACTGGCAACTGCTTAACGATATCACTAGTGCATTCGTCTTGGAAATATGAAGAGTTTATGAAGTCAATGACTTCTTCTCCATGCTCAATACTTTTTTCTGAAAAAGAAAAAGTATTAATCCTACCACCCTCAAATCTTGTTCCTTCAAAAAAGGATTCAATAGCTTCCTAGCTTTCTCGTGTAAGTTTCATTTTACTATTTCTTATTGTTCTGAAAACTTACGTCCCTCCCCGCCAACCACCGCTCTACCGCCAGCAGCAACGCCAGCAATCCCACCAGCCACGGCTTCAAATCCAGTACTTCTTCCTTTTTTGGCCTGTTTTCTGAAAAAGAGCCGCTAAACGCCCGTGGCTGTTCCAGCTCCTGGGGAAGAGTGCGGGTGTCATATAACGTTTCCCAAGCAGAGTTCTCAGGGAAGAGCAGACGCAGGAGCAGTTCGGGGAACTGGCCGTTGTCGGGGAGGGCGTTCCAGGTGGGGTGGAAGCGGCTGTAGAAACGGTAATGCGTCTGGAGCGAATCTAGCTGTTGCGTGAGCAGGGGGTGGCCGTATCCGTCTTGCCACAGCACCTGGGCCGCGGGGTTTTCTGGGGCTGGGGTGCGCTGGTGCAAAGGCACGTGCTGCGCGAGGCCCGGTATCTGGAGCCAACTTTCAAGTTTCTGCACGCGGGCGGAGGCTGGGGCGTCTTGCAGCGTTTTTAGCCTGTTTTTGGGAAAACGAGCCAAAAACGGAGCCAGCGGTTCATCTGTGAGCCAGAAAACCCAGTTGGGCGCGGCGGTGGGCAGCGGCAGCGGCAGCGGCTCTCGGGAAACGGTCAACTCAAATGCGGCACCGCGGTATTCCAGCGCCGTTTGCAGGGCTGCCCGCAAATATTTCACATCGGCTTGCCGGGATTTGGCGTAGCGCACCAGCACGCGCAAGGGTTCTTTGGCCAGCGGAATAGAGTTACGGGCTCCGCCTTGCAGGGCGAGCGAATCCGCCTCAGCGTGCGCCGAAAACCGGACGCTAGGCAGCGCAGGCAGGGAAATGGTTTGGCCCGCCGCGGGTTTGGCTACCGTTCGTTCCAGAAACGTAACTTCTTGGGCATCACTTCGCCCGAACTGCAACCGCAGCTGGCCTTTACTGGTGTAGTAGGCATCTTGCAGCCAGGCGTTGGTTTGCGGCACGGGCACGGGGATCCATTTGAAGTTGGGGCGCAGCTGGGGGTACTTGCCGCGGTGGTGCCGCAGCAAGTCTGTGGTGAAAATCCAGGCGTGGGCGTGGGAAGGGAGGCTTCGGTTGAGCACCCGCAGCATGGCCCAGGCGTTGGTGGTATCGGCGGCCAGCGAATCTGATTGAAAGCTCTGAATGGAGGTTTCCTGGGTCAGCGGCAACATGGGGAAGCCTGGCTGCAACTTGTGGATTTGCCAACCTTTTTGCGCCAGCGAATCTACGGTGGCGGCTACCAAAGGCAAGGCGTTGGCCTGGAACAGCGAAGGGTGCAGGTAAACGTGTTTTGCGGGGACGGCGGGCACTTGGCGGATGAACTGCGGTTGGGCCAGAACCAGCGCCAGCAATAGCAGCAATAGGCACCGCAGAAGCAGGAGCCAAGGCTGGGTGAGGCGCAGACTGCTGAGCTTTCGGCTTTCTGAGGGTTGCAGCCACCGAATGCTGCCCACCTGCACGGTCTTGGGCTGCCGCTTGTTCCATAAATGAATGGCAATGGGCACCGCCACACTGGCCATCGCCCATAACCAAACCGGATTGAGAAACTGGAACAAAGCTACTTTTTAGACACAAGACGTAAGACAAAAGACACAAGACGGGCCTGGTCTGGAAAAGGAAAGATAAACGGGATTGGGCAGAATTCCTACTGCTTGGGCGGTACTATTTGCCTCCAGTGGCGAGGTTTGCCATCCATCTATATAACCCACCCCTAGAGGCTTTTACCTGCCACCTGTGCAGATCTTGCCCTCCGTTGGCGGTGATGGTTGCCATTAGCCTCAATTCTACCTGAGTTCCTGCGGGGCGAAGGCTTTTTACAGCTGTTTTGCCAAGGCGCTTTTGAGGTGACGGTCATACAGCACCACCGTTCCCGCCGAGGCCACGTTCAGTGAGGTTTCGCCGGGAAGCTGCACCAGGTGGTGGCACTTGGCGAGGACGGTAGGCGGCAAACCGTGGTCTTCGGCGCCCAGCAGGTACACGCAGCGCTCTGGGTGCCGGAACTGCTCTACGGGCACGGCTTTTCCGTCCAGTTCCACGGCTACCAACTGGCAGCTGTACGGCAAGTGCCGAAAGAAATCCTCGAAGTCGGTGTAGTGGTACAGCGGAATCTCGGTCCAGCTTTTGTTGGTGTCGGTGCTCTGCTTCTTGTACCGCTTGCCGATAGTAAAAATAAAGCTCGCCCCCAGAATGGCTGCCGACCGCCACAAGGTGCCCATGTTGGTCTCGTTCTTCGGCATAAAAATGCCTATGCCAAAGTAGCCTGTCATGTAATGAGTGAGTATGTGATGGAGTGAATGGGTGAATGTTGGGGTAAAGATAGGCAGCAAGATTTCTGTTTAGCGGCCCTTTTTCGGAAATGGTGCCAAAAACAGGAATTGGCGCAGACGCTCGCAGGTCCTCCGGACGCTACGAGGTCATTGGAGCCCGCGCTGTTGCCGGAGGTTAGCAGCTTATTTGATAATAATATTTTCGAACGCATTCCCGAAAAGTCCCCCTTAGAAGGGGGTAGGGGGATGATGGCTCGTGCAGAGAACGCATTCCCGAAGCGGACTATTTGCTTTCAGTATTAGGTTTCAGCAGTTCTAACTTCAGCTGTCCTTGTCATCCCCCTACCCCCTTCAAAGGGGGACGAAGGTGTACCTGGAAGAATAGGTTTCCACCGAAGAAGCATCTGTTTTTGCCTTGATTTTGAAAAAAGAGCCGCTAAACGGAATTCCACACAGAACTTAGGACTTAAGACTCAGAACTCCTTCCTTATTGTCTTGCACGGCTTTGCAGAAACGCTCTTAGCGCTTTGTCCAGCGGCTCATGCAGGTGGAAGCGCTCGTAGTGGATTTGCTTTTTGCGGGTGTCGGTTTCTAAGTTCCTTAGCCAGGTTTGTAGGTTCTGTAAATAAGCTTCACGGTGGGTTTCTGCGTTCACCTGCACTGTTTGCCCGGTCTCCAAATCCTGAAAGCTGAGTTGGCCTTGGTAAGAGAACTCCAGCTCGTTCTGGCCCATGAGATGGAACAGGAGCGTGTCTTTCTCGCGGGCCCCCAGTTTGCGCAGCGTTTCAGAAATCTCCGAAGTCTGCTCGTACATATCGGTGATGAGAACGGTGATCTCTTTTTGTCGTTTTTTCGCAAAAACAGGCGCTAAACGGTCGGGGGCGGGGAAGGGACCGAGGGGCTTCACGTGCTCCAGCTGATGGAAGAACCGTTGCAGGTGCTGGCTCGTTTGCTGCGGCGCTAGTTGTACCAGCTGGTTTTCCTGCAATACAAACAGGCCCACGGCATCGCCCTGTTGGGTGGCCAGGTAGGCCAGGGCTGCCACCAAAAAGCGGGCGTAGTCCAGTTTGGTGAGGGTGCCGTCTTGGTGCGCCATGGAGCCGCTGGCATCTACCACAAACCGAACCGCCACGCTGCTGTCCACCTCAGATTCCCGAATGTAGTACCTATCTGACCGCGCGAACATCTTCCAGTCTAGCTGCCGCAAATCATCACCGGGTTGGTAGCTTCTGTACTGCGCGAACTCAATGCCCGCCCCCCGCCTAATGCTCTGGTTCTGCCCCAGCATGAACCCATCTACCACCGCCTTGGCAATGAGGCGCAGGTCTTTGATCGCGGCAAACGTCTGTGGGTTGAGCAGGCGGTGGGGCATAGTTGGCTTAATTTAGGTACTTTTTCGTCCCCCTTTGAAGGGGGTAGGGGGATGATGACTCGTGCAGAGTTCCGCATTCCCGAAGCGGACTATTTATTTTTCAGCATTGAATAAAGCAGTTCTAACTTCAGCGGCTTTTGTCATCCCCCTACCCCCTTCAAAGGGGGACGGAATGCGTGCATTACAAACTAAGTTGAAATTTTGCCTCTCTTCTCTGCTATCCAGGTTTCTAGAGTTCGTTGCACGTTGGGTAAGTCATGTATGACTTCTACATCGGTAAACCGAAGGACAGTAAAGCCGAGGGCAGTTAGTTCTTTATCTCTTGCTGTGTCTTCGTCTGTTTTGAAGTTATGGGAATAACCATCTACTTCAATGATCAGCTTTAGTTCTTTGCATAGGAAGTCTGCAATAAAATTACCTATGGGCCGCTGCCGAAGAAAAGAGACACCTGTTTTCCCTTTGCTCAACAACTCGCACCACAACCTGACTTCGGCTTTGGTAGAACCTGCCCGATGGGCTTTCGCGAGTGGCTTCAGGTGCTTGTTGTAGTGGTGGTTGTCAGGCATATAAACAAGGGTTCCCTTCTTTATACGCTCTAACTGTTATTTGAACTACCGCAGTACTTCCCTCGGCAGCTCCACTCCTTTCAGCAGTTCCTCCACCACTTTGTCGGTAGTGATGTTATCTGCCTCGGCGGTGAAGTTCACGAGTACACGGTGCCGTAACACAGGATAGGCCATCGTCTGCAAGTCTGGTAAGGTCACGGCAAAGCGGCCTTGTAGCAATGCTCGGGCTTTGGCGGTGAGAATAAGTGCCTGTCCAGCGCGCGGACCAGCTCCCCAACGCACAAATTCCTGCACAAAGGGCACCGAGCTTTCGGCGGGGCGGGTTGCCCGAACCACGCGGGCGGAGTAGGCTACTAATTCATCTGAAATACTTACTTCGCGCACCAGGCTTTGCAGAGCCAGAATCTCTTCGCCAGACAGAATAGGTTGCACGGTTTCCCGCTTGCCGCCGGTAGTGTTTTTCAGGACGGAGATTTCCTCCAGTTCTGTAAGGTACTTGATTTTGATGTAGAGCAGGAAACGGTCCAATTGCGCCTCGGGTAAGGGGTAGGTGCCGCTTTGCTCAATGGGGTTCTGCGTGGCAAGCAGGAAGAACGGGCGCGGCAGCGGGTACGTTTTGCCTGCGTAGGTCACCTCAAATTCCTGCATGGCCTCCAATAGCGCCGCCTGCGTTTTGGGCGGGGTACGGTTAATTTCATCGGCGAGCACGATGCTGGCGAAAATGGGGCCTTCGTTGAACTGAAAGAACCGCTTGCCCGTGGTGTGGTCTTCTTCTAAGACCTCGGTGCCCAGAATGTCGGTGGGCATGAGGTCTGGCGTGAACTGAATGCGGCGGAACGGCAAATCCACGGCGCTGGCCAGGGTGCGCACCAACAGCGTTTTGGCGAGACCGGGTACGCCTTCCAGCAAGCCGTGGCCGCCCGCCAGCAGCGTAATGAGCACTTCGTCCAGTACTTCCTGCTGACCGACAATGATTTTACTTATTTCCTGCCGTAGGGCGGGGAGTTTGTTTAAAAGCTGGGTTACTTCTTGGGTGGTCACGGGTGGCGGAAACTTAGAAAGAGAAATACTTGAAGGAGTAAGTAAGCAATTGTTTCTGTAATGGCTTTTCGTTTTTGGCTTGATTTCTGAAAAAGAGGCCAAAAACGGGAAGCAGGTATTTTCTGTAGTACGCTGGCGCGAGCTTGCAGCTCGTGCCTTTCTATTGCTGAACCGTCAGATGCGTTGAAATGCGTACGGACACGAGCTGCAAGCTCGCGCCAGCGGGGTAATTGTTTCTGAAATGACTTTCCGTTTTTGGCTCGTTTTAGGAAAAACAGGCTCTAAACGCAATTAACTGGTGAGCGCGTACATCAGGATATTTACGCCAAACTTGGTGTTGTCCTCGGCTAGCCAGCGCTTGTTCCGGAAGTCATAGTCCCACTCGCAGCCGTAGTCTTTGTTGCTGTACAACACGGCAATGCGGCCGTTAACTTCGTAGGCTTTGAGGTAATCATGCACCAGGTCATCGCCCCAGCCGTTGAGCTCGAAAGACGTGGTGGGCGGTCCTTCCTCGAACTTGAAAAAAGAGCGGTACAGGGCGTGGGTATTAGGTATTTTCTTTAAGGCCTTCGGCCCGAAGCAGACGCGCATCTGTTCCTCAAAGGACCGCGCGAACAGGCCGTCAATGTCATGGTTGCAGTCATCCACAAACACGAAGCCGCCGTTCTGCACATACTTCTCAAAATTGGCCCGCTCTTTGGCGTTGAACTGCACCAGTTTGTGCCCGCTCAGGTAGCAGAAAGGGTATTTGAACAGGTCGGTGCTTTCCAGGTTGATAATCTTCTCCTGTTCCACCACGGGCACGGTGGTATATTCCACCAGCGAGTGCAGCAGGTTAGAAGGCATGCGCTGGTCGGTGTCCCAGTTGCCGGAGCGGTATTGCAGGCGGGCGAAGGTGAAGGGGGTAGGCATGAAAAGGCTAGCCGGTAAATGTATGGTCGTAATAGAATTCTGTAGACAACATTAGAACTACGTTCAAAATTGAGGGTACAAGTCATCCATATTTACTTAGGGATTGCTTTGATTTTCGCTCTTCTTTATTAAGAACCTAACTCCTGCTCCAAGAAATAGTTTTTTTGAAAACCCGACTTCGCCGTATAAGCCAATCTTAGGGAGAAAGTTATAAGATAAGCCTACCAACCCTCCAAAATAGGTGTCATGAATTTTTGTGTTGAAGTCATCTCGGTAGATGTTCTTCTTGTCATACACTACAGACCTATAGGTGTAGCCGTAAAATCCAGTAAAGTAGAGGTCTCCGTTTAGCTTGGTAAACAAAAAAGAACTGGTATGGAAAGAACCTCTCATTCCGGCATCAAAGCCTGAATTGACATCTTTGGAGTTTAAGGCGGGGTAATAAGGATCTACATAGGTGGCCACTTCACGTGAATAAAGGAGGTAGGGACCAACGCTAAATAATTTACCTATACCATATTCTGCAAAAAGTGTTGCTGTGTTTATTCCGCTATCGCTTTCTGGTAATCTATAAACAGGATGTCCATTACCTGAAGCGAGCCCTAGGCCTATAGACAGTTCTTTTTTGTTTATTTGGCCAACAGATGCTGTAGCCTTTAAAACAAAAATCAGAACAGCTGAAAGAAACATTCTGACACTAAATGTCATGGGTTTAACCTTTTAACTTAAAGCCGGTAGGAAAAGAGTTTTGGTCTGTGTTCTTCAGAACAGTCTCTAGACAGAAAACAGAAAGCCCCTCTCCGTGGGAGAGGGGTTGGGGTGAGGTCTTATACCGCGTCTGACAAGCTGGTGAAGGTGAAGTCTCTGATTTTCATGGGGGGCACTAGGTTGCCACCGATGCGCTGCGGTTTGCCCAGGGCCTCCAGGTTGTTGAGCATGATCACCGGGCTCTCGTTGAAGCGGAAGTTCTTCACGGGGTGCTTGATCTTGCCGTTCTCAATGTAGAAGGTTCCGTCGCGGGTGAGGCCGGTGTAGAGCAGAGTCTGCGGATCTACGGCTCTGATGTACCAGAGGCGCGTGACCAGAATGCCTTTCTGGGTGCCTTTGATGAGGTCTTCCAGGCTTTGGTTGCCACCGGCCATGATGAAACCGCCCGGCGAAGGCAGACCTTTCACGCCTTTTTTCTCGGCCCAGAAGCGGGAATACGGAATGTTCTTGATAACGCCTTTGTCAATCCAGATCACTTTCTCGTGGGCACGACCGTCACCGGACCAGGTAGAGGAAGGAACTTCTGGGTTGGTGGGGTCTGAGGTGATGGTCACGCGGTCATCAAACATTTTCTCGCCCAGCTTGATTTTGCCGCCGGGTTTGCTCAGGAAGCTTCGGCCTTCTTCGGCGCTACGGGCGTCCATGCTCCGGAACATGTTTTGCAGCAAATCAACCGCGGCGGTGGGCTCCAGAATGACCGTGTATTTGCCAGGCTCCACGGCTTTGGCGTTCACAGAGGTCAAGGCTTTCTGGGCGGCTATCTCAGAGGCGGCGCCAGTGTCCAGTTTTGAAACATCGCTCACGTCACGGGTCACGTAGCCAGAGCCGGTGCCGTCTGCGGTACGCATAGTCACGGAGAAATCTACGCCCGAGCTTTGGTTGTAGGCGAACAGGCCTTTAGAGTTCATCTTGGCGCTGAACCCGCTGCGGTCTTCCCAGAAGCCGGCGGCGGTCAGTTTCTTGCTGTCGGCCAGTTGCATGCTTTTGGCGGCGGCGTTGGCCCGGTATTCCGGGTCAATGTCATGCGTGGATTTAAACCAGGCGTTGCTGGGCAGGTAGTTCTGCGGTCCCAGCATGGGCACGTACTCGGGGCTTTCGGGGGCAATACGGGCCACCTCTTCGGCGCGGCGCACTACTTTCTCCAGCGAGGCATCATCAAACTCATTGATGGTGGCCACGCCGGAGCGTTTCCCAAAGCGGGCTTCCACGGCCAGCGACATGTTTTCTTCCTCACCGCTGGTGGAAACGGTGCTGCGGGCGTAGCGGATGTTGCCGCCCTTGTAGCCGCTGAGGTTTACCTCGCACTCATCGGCTTTGGAGTAGCTCAGGGCTTTTTTGAGGAGCGCCTGGGCCTGATCTTTTGATAATATTGCCATTATGTTGATACGTCTGATGTTGGTTGAAGCTGATTGGTATTAGTCCTGAGTCTTGAGTTCTGAGTCCTGAGTGGGTGGTGTAATTTCCTTCTTTTCGTTCTTCTTTGAAGTGAGAATAATGCTCTTCAGGATTTTAATGAGTTCTTGGCAGTCATTGTGCACGCTGTCAAAAGATGTAACAGATATAATCTCTGAGTCTTTCAAAAGTCTGAGCCAGTAGCTGGTTTCACGGGCTTCTTTGAGAGCGATAGTCAGTTTATTTCTGAAATCAGCACCAGAAGGACTGCCTAATGCCTCCTCCACATTGGCTCCAATAGAGGTGCCGCTGCGTAAGACTTGCTTGGTCAGCACATAAAACTCCCGCTGTTCTTTCTGCAGATGCTTGTACAACTTGATCATCCGCAGCGCGAAACTATAAGACTTAGCAGCAATGATACTTTCAGCCATAAATGTGCTTCTTTCTACACTTTCAACTCAGGACTGAAGACTCAGAACTCAGGACTAGAAAATCGCTAGATTTTCCTTCCTGTATTAATCACGTTCACGCCGTTGAAGCGGGTGTGGGCCGAGCCGTGCGAAACAGCACTCACTTGGCTGGGCTGGCCTTTGCCGTCAAAGAAGGACCCGAACAGGCGGTAATCGCTTTCGTCACAGACGGCGGCGCAGGAGTTCCAGAATTCCTGGGTGTTGCTCTGGTAGGCCACGTCTTCTAATGGACCCACAATTTTGCCGTCTTTGATCTCGTAGAACAGTTGGCCCCCGAACTGGAAGTTGTAGCGCTGCTGGTCAATGGAGTAAGAGCCGCGTCCCGCGATGTAAATACCGCGTTTCACGTCTTTGATCATCTCATCCACGCTCAGTTTCTGCTTGCCCGGCGCCAGAGACACGTTAGGCATGCGCTGGAACTGCACTGAGCTCCAGTTGTCGGCGTACGAGCAGCCGTGCGATTCTTTTTCCCCAATGATGTGGGCCTGGTCACGGGTGGCCTGGTAGTTCACCAATGTTCCGTCTTTGATGAGGTCCCAGCGCTTGGTTTTCACGCCTTCATCGTCATAACCCACCGCGCCCAGAGACCCGGGTTGGGTTTTGTCGGCGAAGATGGTGACGTGCTTGCTGCCGTACGGGAAATTCTTGGTTTTCCACTTGTCCAGGGTGGCGAAGGAGGTTCCGGCGTAGTTGGCTTCGTAGCCTAGCACGCGGTCCAGCTCCAGCGGGTGACCTACACTTTCGTGGATGGTCAGGCCCAGGTGGTTAGGGTCCAGCACCAGGTCATATTTACCGGCCATTACCGACTTGGCAGTGAGTTTTTCGCGGGCCTGCTTGGCGGCCAGACCGGCATCGGCCACTATATCATAGTATTTGTCATAGCCAATAAGGCCGGTGCCTTCGGGGCCTTTCATGGTGGGCGCTTTCACGGTGAGGTACTCAAAGCCCATGCCCATGGGCGCACTCAGGGCCTCACGGGTTTTGAATTTGCCAGAGGCTTTGTCAACGGCGGTTACCGTGAAGTTAGGCCAGATGCGGTGAATGTCCTGGTCAATGTAAGAACCGTCTGTAGACGCGAAATACTTCTGCTCATTGATCTGGAACAGCGCCGAGTTTACGAAGTTGGCGCCACCGGCCAGCGCAGCCGCGTTGGCCGCTAAAAGCAAATCAGCTTTCTCAGAAACCGGTACCGCGAAGGCGTTTTTCTGGATAGGTGTTTTCCAGCTTACCTCGCCGTAACCTTGTTGCGGGGCCAGTTGCACCGGCTCCTTCTGCAGTTTAGAATTCGCCTTGGCGATGGCCACGGCCTGCTCGGCGGCTTTGGCGATGCCTTTGTCGCTCACGTCTGAAGTGGAGGCAAAGCCCCAGGTGCCGTTGGCAATCACGCGCACGCCTACGCCATAAGACTCGGTGGTACTAATGCCTTGCACCTGCTTCTCGCGGGTGAACATGTTCTGGGCCAGGTACCGGCCAATGCGCACATCGGCGTAAGAGGCACCTTTACTTTTGGCGGTGTTGAGGGCCACATCTGCCAGGCGCTTGTGCAGAGCCACGTTTACGGGCTCCAGGGCGCGGGCCGGATCAATTTCATGACCGAACGTAGGAACACCGGAGAGCATAAGCCCCCCTACGCCCATAGCCGTCAGTCCAATAAAATCACGTCTTTTCAAGGGTTTGTTTGGTTAGTTAAGCGAGAGATTCACAGGGCAGGACAATTGCCCCTTTAAGTTTACCGCATGTTGGGCAGGAATGCAAGCCCCGGCCGCAGGAAATACTGCAATGAAGAGAGAAAAGGACGTTTAGCGGCTCTTTTTCCAAAAACAGGCGCTAAACGCAGGAGCGCCTCAGGGGCTGCCGTTGGCGGATAAGACCGCGCATGAGATTCTGTTTAGGGGCTTCTTTTAGAAAAACGGCCGCTAAACAGAAGGGCTATACATGCAAAACGCCCCGCTGTGAGACGGGGCGTGGCTAAGCGGGAAGCTGCGGCTAGATGGGTTTCACCTTGCCCATGCCGCTTTTATTCACTTTAGGCGAGCCCTTGTACCCTACGTTCACAATGCCGGCGGCATCTACATTGAGTTCCTTGGCGGCGTTTACCTGGGCGGTGCTGGCCCCGGCGGCATCAATGGTCACGTAATCGGCTTTGGGGTTCAGGGCTTTGAGCTTGGTGGCGCCGGCCAGATCAAAACGAACTCTGTCGGCGCGGCCGGTGAGCGTGATGTCTGAGCCTCCGGCAACGTCGGCGTCTAATTCCTTGAACTGGAGGTTCATCTCGGCCTCAATGCCTCCGGCGAAATCCAGTTTAAGCAAAGTGCCGCTGATGGCGTTGGTAGTGTTGAGCCGGATGCCGCCGCTCAGCTCCAGCGATTTCAGGCTGCGCACGGTCACATAGGCCTTAAGGCGCTTGGCGTTCCGGATGCCGGATTTGGTCTTGATCTGGAGTGTCCCGTTCTGGACGGTGGTTTCTATGAGGGGCAGAATATTTTCTTCGGCTTCCAATTTCAGGCTTTCGGAGGCGCCCTGGGTAAGCACCACCTCAAATCCGCCGGTAACACGAAGGCCGGTGAAGGATTCTACTTTGCGGTTCTGGGTTTTAAGAATGCCGTTGCCGTCTACAGACTGAGCCTGTGCGTGTAGGCTGAGGATGGTCAAGAGGAAGAAGTAGGGGAAAAGCTTTTTCATGGGGTAGTGAGGTAAGGCGGTGATGGATCTTTTCTATAACAGATGCAGAAAACCTTAAAAGGTTGCTTGGCCCACTGGCCCTTGTATTATATTTCTTCAAGGGCTTCTCCCAGTCCCGTTGTTCCTCTCTGCCGCAGAACTGGCGTTTAGGGGCTCTTTTTCCAAAAAGAGCCCCTAAACGCTACGCCCGCTCTACGCCATTGGGGCCAAAGCTCAGGGCTTCTTGGGTGCCGGTGTTGCTGAAGAAGCGCCAGAAATAAGCGGTGGTCTCCAGTACGCCCTGGCTGGGCCTGATGTGCAGGACTTGCTGGTTGGCAAACGTGATGATGATGTCGCCGTCTGGCGTGGCCGCTACCTGCTGCACCTGTAAATGCTCCCGCTGGTGCCGCACCAGTTCCTGTAGTTTACGGTCTCTCAGGTTGCTGCCGGGCACCAGCGGGTCAAAGGTAGGGTCGGCGAGGGCTTGGGTGTCACGGGGGATTCCGGCGTCCTCAAACCGGATAGCTACCGTTCCCGCTTCCTCCAGTTGCCAGTGGCAGGCCACCTCCAGGGTCCAGGCGCCCACGTCCAGGATGAGGCCGCTGGCGTTGGTGATGTGCGCTTTCCCGAAGTGGAAGAACTGCACATGCCCCAGGCGGGTGGTTTTGGTGAGGGGCAGGCCCGGCAGGTGCTGCAATTCAGAATATATTTTCTCGCTCATGTTCTCTGGCTCTAAAACTGCCACGAAGGTACGGATTAAGCCGCACAGGCCGCGCGGGCGTTTAGGGGCTATTTTTCAGAAAAGAGCCCCTAAACGCAAAAGAAGGGAAAACCGCCGCTGTGCCCGGCATTCTAGAGGATTGTCAAAGTTTTACTTAACTTGATACGTTCCCAAACTCCTCTCTATGTCAAGGCTTAAGACCTTCGTGTTCCTCTGTTTCCTGCTGTTTACCTGTGGGGCGTTTGCCCAGGAGAAAAGCGGTGGCAGACAGCGGCTGCTCATGGACTTCAACTGGCAGTTTGCCTTCGGGCATCCTTCAGACACCCAGAAAGATTTCAACCACGGCAACAGCTATTTCTCCTATCTGGCCAAGGCCGGCTACGGCGACGGGCCCGCCGATCCTAAATTTGACGACCGCGCCTGGCGCCAGCTCAACCTCCCGCATGACTGGGCCGTGGAGCAGGAGTTCAGTCCGCAGGCCAGCTTTAGCCACGGGTTCAAAGCCATCGGGAGAAACTTCCCAGACAGAAGCGTGGGCTGGTACCGGAAAACTTTTGCCGTGCCGGCCTCAGATCTGGGTCGCCGTATTGCGCTGGAGTTTGACGGCGCCTTCCGGGATTCCAAGGTGTGGGTAAACGGCCATTACGTGGGTACCGAGCCCAGCGGCTACAACAGCTTCCGGATTGATATCTCTGAGTACCTCCACTACGGCAGCGACAACGTGGTGGCCGTGCGGGTAGACGCCACTATGGAAGAAGGCTGGTACTATGAAGGCGCCGGTATTTACCGCCATGTGTGGCTTTCCAAAACCAACCCGCTGCACGTAGCGCCCCACGGCACTTTTGTGACTTCGCAGGTGAACAACACCAACGCGCAGGTAACGGCCCGGGCCAGCATTGTCAATGAAGACAAAACCCTCAGGACTTTTTCTGTGGTGCAGACCATTGTAGACGCTACGGGCAAAACGGTGGCTACCCAGCGGCAGGAAAACCTGACGCTGGCCCCGTTCCAAACGCAGGATGTGCGCATGGTTCTGCCGGTGACCAATGCTACGTTATGGGATCTGGACGCGCCCTACCTCTACCAACTGGTCACCACCGTGCTCGCCCAAAATCAGGAAACCGACCGCTACGTCACCCCCTTCGGGATTAGGACCATCCGGTTCTCTGCCAAAGAAGGCTTTTTCCTGAACGGTAAGCACGTGAAACTCAAAGGCACCAACAACCATCAGGAACACGCCGGTGTGGGCACCGCTTTACCAGATGAACTACAGTACTGGCGCATCAAGACCCTCAAAGCCATGGGCTCCAACGCCTACCGCAGTTCCCACCACCCGCCTACCCCGGAGCTGTTGGAAGCCTGCGACAAATTGGGCATGCTGGTCATCAATGAAAACCGGCTCATGGGTACATCTGAGCAGCGCATGGAAGACCTGAAACGCCTGATCCTGCGCGACCGCAACCACCCCAGCGTGATCAGCTGGTCTATTGGCAATGAGGAGTGGGCCATTGAGAACAGCATCATTGGCGCACGCATGGCCACCACCATGCAGGCCTACGCCCAAAGCCTTGACTCTACCCGGGCCGTATCGGCGGGGATCAGCGGCGGTTTCCGGAGCGGGATTTCTGATGTGCTGGAGGTGATGGGCTACAACTACCTGGGCAACGGCGACATTGAAGCGCACCACAGAGATTTCCCCAACCAACCCAGCATGGGTACTGAGGAAGGCTCCACCTTCGCCACCCGAGGCGTGTACGTCACTGATCTGGAGAAACATTACCAGGCGGCCTATGACCGCAAACCGCGCCCTTCGTTCTACTCCATTGAAGAAGGCTGGACCTTCTATGCCAACCGCCCCTGGCTGGCGGGCATGTTCATCTGGACCGGGTTTGATTACCGCGGCGAGCCCACGCCCCACGTGTGGCCATCGGTGACTTCTTACTTCGGGATGATGGATAACTGCGGTTTCCCGAAGGACAATGTGTATTATCTGCGCTCGTGGTGGTCTGGCCAGCCTACGCTGCACCTGCTGCCCCACTGGAACTGGCCGGGAAAGGAAGGTCAGGAAATTGACGTGCGGGCCTACAGCAACTGCGAGGAAGTAGAGCTGTTCCTGAACAAGAAGAGTCTGGGCAGGCAGACCATGAAACCCAATTCGCATCTGGCCTGGAAGGTGAAATACGCTCCCGGTACGCTGGAAGCCATTGGCTACAAAAACGGGCAGAAAGTACTCACAGACGTAGTGAAAACCACGGGCCCGGCGGCTTCTGTGCAACTAAATCCCTACCAAACCACCCTCAAAGCCAACGGCGAGGATCTGGCCATCATCACGGTTTCTGTCACAGATAAAAACAAGATGGCGGTGCCCATTGCCCATGATGAGATCACGTTTCAACTCAAAGGGCCGGGCAAGATCATAGGCGTAGGCAACGGTGATCCTACTTCCTTGGAGAAAGACAGATTCATAGAAGACATCAAAGCAGTGGGCATCACAGATCTGCAGGAGAAACCGCTGCAAAGTATGCCCAGCGGCCCGGCGGCCTTGCCCGATGCGGAGGGCGGCAACTGGATTCCGGCTTTCCTGAAACGTGATTACAAGAACCTGGCGCCCGCGTATGTGCACCGTGGTACTTTTGAGCTGCCCGCCCACTTGGCCGGTGCAGAGATTACCTTCTACTACAAGAGCATTGGGCGGGAGCAGTCTATTTACATCAACGGGCAAGAGGTTGCCCAAAACTTAAAGGAAGACCCTAAAGGGAATGTGTTCAAGCTCAACCACGCCCTCCTGAAGCCCGGCAAGAACACCCTGGAGATTGTGGCTACCCCAATTCCCAAGAAATACGACTGGGACAACGTGAATACAGACCCCGGCACCCTCCAGATCCTCACCCCCGCCCCGGCCTGGAAACGGAAGCTGTTCAACGGTCTGGCCCAGATCATCATTCAAACCACCAAAGAAGCCGGTGAAATCACCTTAACCGCCACAGGCAAAGGCCTGAAACCGGCCGTATTGAAACTAAAAGCGGCTGCCGCCGAGCAAAGGCCAGCCATGCCCTAAGGGAGTGCCTGCAAAAAAAGATCAGGTACAGAAGAAAAAATCCGCTGCTTTCTGTTTAGGGGCTCTTTTTTGAAAAATGGCCCCTAAACAGAAAGCAGCGGATTCTAGGTGATACAGTGCCGTTACTTGGACTGAACGTTGGACTTGATGTGGAAATTAGAGCCTTTCTTTTCCAGCATCACGTCCATGTCTTCGCCAGAGGCTTTGCCCATCAGCTTTTTGTATTTCTCGAATAGGGCCTCAGACTGTTTGTTGCCGTTCAGGTAGAGGCCGGTTTTATCCAGTTTGAGTTCATAGTTGGCCTCCGCAGACGGAATGAGCTTGTCTTCTACCAAAGCGGTTTTGAGCGCCTCCATCATTTGGTTGTGCTTTTTCATGCGCTCGTTGTGTTCCTGCATGCGCACCTCGTGTTGAGCCATGCGCTTTTCGTGCTCTTTCTGGCGCAATTCATGTTGGGCTATGCGCCGATTGTGCAGCTCCATAAGCCTTTCCTGGTGGGCAGGGTTTTGGGCGGCATAGGCGGCGTAGCGCGCGCTGTATTCCTCCATTTTAGCCTGGTACGCTCGCATGCGGGCTTCGTAGTCTTGCATGGCTTTCCTGTATTTCTTGTTGCTGTCTTCATTGTCTGTGCCGGGTCTCACCGGGGCAACGGGGGCCACAGGCGGTACCGGAATCCGCATTAGGCGTGGGGAGTTTGCTTCTTGGGGCATGGGCGGCATTGGGGCCATAGGAGCTAAAGGCGCAGGAGGTACGGGCGGCGCCGGAACTTCTCCATCTTCCTCAGTCTCTATGCTCTCCAGGGTGGTCTCCACGTGGCTCATGGCGCTGATTATCTCTTCTTCAGTTTTCAGCGTTTTGCCTTTTTTTGCGGCGGCTAACTGTTGCTGAATCCGGTCCTGGTATTTCCCCAGTTCGCTCTTAGGAACCCGCTGTCCGTTCACGTACACCTCTACCACTTTGCCCTTCTTGTTCTGCACAATCACCAGGCCGTCTTCCAATTGCTGTAGCGTGAGGTCCTCTTCCTGTAAGCTTTGGGCCGCTTCTGGGGCGGTGGAGGGAACGGGTGCCTGGGCAAGTTGGGGTTTTTCCTGTGCGGAAGTATCCTGTTCCTGACCTGCCTGCAAGGGGTAATTGGCCCAGGCGCTGGCAGAAAACACTAATACTCCGGCTATTACAGCACAACTAGCTAAAAATCCTTCAGAAAAGGAAGGGCGGGTGGTGGATTTTTGCACCAGGCGCGTAATGCGGCCCAGCAAAGACCGGCGACGGCCCGAGAAGGCCATGGCGAGGCGAGGCGTGGAGGGATTCTTTTTCATCATGAGTTCTTCTAAATTGGTTAAAGCATAAGCATAGGTGAGCGAATCGCCGCAGAGGGCGAGGGCCAGGTCATCGCAGGCGTGTTCCCGCTCAGTGCGGGCGCAGTCAGAGATCCACCACACGGCCGGGTGAAAAAAGAAAAGCGTCTCTACCATGCTTTGCAGCAGGTTCAGGAGGTAGTCGCGGCGGTGTACGTGCGCCAGTTCATGGGCCAGAATGGCTTCCACCTGCTGAACTGACAAACCGGCCAGCGCGCCCAGCGGAAGCAGAATGAGGGGTTTGAAGTGCCCAATCACCATAGGAACCCGCACCAAAGCAGACTCGGCTAATTGCACCGCCTGTGTAATGCCCAAGGCCTGGCACAGGTCCTGCGTTTTCTGCTGCCATGCCTCGGCCACGGCCCGGGTGCGGTAAGACTTCAGCCGTTGCACATACACCCAGCCGCCCAGTACCCGCAGCCCCATAAGCAACATGCCCAAAAGCCAGAGCAATACCACTACGGGCAGATGTTGGCTAAAATAGGCTTGTCCTTTTTCCAGTAGCTGTTGCCAGACGGGAAGCGTCGGGGCGGCGGTGGCCAGTACCGTGCTTGTTGTTGCGGAACCGGCAGATACAATAGGCGTGGCATGACCGGCACCTGGCTCATACAGCTGGCAGAACGTGATAAAAGAGACTGCCAGCAGGACCATGAGCGCTCCCCAGGAAACCCGGTAACGGACAGCCGCCGAGTGCCGGTGCATGAGTCTGAGCAGAACGGCCAGCAGCAGGGCCATAAGCGCGCCTTGCCAGAGGGAGTGCAGGAGGGTCCAGCCCAAGGCGTGAATCACAGCCTCCGGGAGTACGTCATGAAGCAGCGTTTGAGGAGTCATCTTCCAGTTTCTTTAAAAGGTGGCGGATTTGGTCTAATTCATCTGGGGTGGTGCGGTGGTTGCCCAGCGCCTGCATAACCAGTTTCATGGCCGATCCCCGGAAGGTGGTGTCCAGAAAACGGTCCAGGAGGCGTTGCTGGGTTTCTTCTTCGGTGACGGCGGCCTGGTATATATGTGATCTGGCTTCCTCATCGCGGGAGACCAGGTTCTTCTCGTGCATGATCTGCAGCAGCTTGAGGGTGGTGGTGTAGCCGGTTTCTTTGAGCTTGCTCTGCTCCTCGTTCACAAACCGCACGGTGCTGGGGCCGTGCTGCCACAGGATCTGCAGAATCTCCAGCTCGGTGTCTGTAGGCTTAAGGGGGGCGTTGTTCTCCATCTTGCGTCTCTGTTCTTCGTCTTACGATACGTTTCGTAGACAATTGTACGAATGCTTTCGTAAAAAGAAAACATATCCCACGAAATTTTTCGTAGATAATTTCAGAAGCGCTTCGTTTGGGTTAAGTAAGGCCAATTCCATTGTGGCGAAGGTGGAAGTGAAATATTCCTTCTATGAAATCTGAAGAGGTAACACGAAAGAAAACAGAGGCTTTGCGCGTTCCTCCCACAAGGGCGGCTCTTTGATGGGCGGCTGTTTCAACTTCTCTTCCGTACTTTACCACATGAAGAAAATTTTATTGCTGGGGCTGGGCTTAAGCGTACTGAGCTGTTTGCCGGCCATGGCACAACGTTATAAAACTGCCGCGGGTCTCAGGATTGGCAGTGACGAGTTTGGGCTTACCATCCAGCAGAAAGTGCTGGAGAAGACTACGCTGGAGGGCTTGCTCACGGCTAGTCCGCGGGAGATAACCGCCACCGTGCTGGCTGAGCAGCATTTTCCCATGCTGGGCCGGCGGTTCAACTACTATGTGGGCGGCGGGGTGCACGGCGGAAGGCTCAAAGACTACGGTGCCATCTACGGTTTTGACGCCATTGCCGGTATTGAGTACAAAGTGAACGGACTGCCGTTCCTGCTCTCGGCGGACCTGAAACCGGCGTTCCATCTGCGGCACGAGGAGTGGTTCAACATGGGCGGCGCGTTCTCCATCCGGTACGTGCTGGTGCGGGAAAAACCGCCTACGCCCGGGGAAATCATCAAGGGCATCTTTACACCCAAAGGTAAGAAGAAAAAGAAGAAAGACTGATTCCGTGCCTTGGGTTTTGCGTTTAGGGGCTCTTTTTCAGAAAACAGCCTCTAAACGTAAACCGGGTGCAAGGCTTTGATTGTTATCTCTTTCTGAGGAGCGGCGGCCTGGGTGGCGGGTACGTTTCTGCCAGACTGGTTGATGTACAGCATCTGCTGCCTGTAATCAAGGCTTCGCAAGGCATCTTTCAGCGCCAGCCCGGCTCCAAGACAAATAACGAATAGCAGAATAATCACTCTCATGGCGTTCTTTTTCTTTGTTCACCTAATAGACATTTCCTGACGATTGCATGGATAAGCACCAGCTGTTTTTGGCTACCCTACTCCTTTTCAAAGAAAAGGGTTTCTGCTGACCATTTCTGCCGGGCTCTACTCCAATCCTATGCCAAACGCTAAATGATTAATAATAAGTAATTAATCTGGTTTAGATGCTTGGGAGAGTGTCCGGCTACGGACGGCAAGTGTCCATACCTGAACAACGAGCGGTTCTCGGTTTAAAATATAAGCTGGTGAATGAGTTTTTATTGGGGGCAAAAGCGCTAGGTTTGGCGGCGAGAAGAACCCCAACAAGCCGGAAAAAAGAGAAGCTGTCATCTTGGCGCACGTACATCCGTAGTTGTACCTTATGTTACCAGATCTAACCCCAGAACTTACCTTCCAGACCTCGCGGAGCAGCGGCCCGGGCGGACAGAACGTGAACAAAGTAGCCAGCCGGGTAGAGGTGTGGTTCTCCATTGAGAACTCGGCCCTGCTTACCCAGGAGCAGAAAGACCTGCTGCTGGAGAAACTGGCTTCACGCCTGAACAAAGAAGGATACCTGCACCTGGCCAGCCAGGAAGACCGGAGCCAGTTAGCCAACAAGGAGCTGGTGGTGCAGAAACTGTATGAGGTACTGGAGCAGGCCCTGCACCGGCCCAAACCCCGCAAGAAAACCCGCCCTTCCAAAGCCGCCGTGCAGAAACGGTTACAGGCCAAGCAAAAGCAAGGGCAGAAGAAAGCCAACCGGAGAGCCGGCGCCGCCGATGATTAAATGCGTTTAGGGGCTCTTTTTCAGAAAACAGCCCCTAAACGCACGGGTTAGCTATGCTGCTTAATCCATTGGTAAATTTCCTCCACGTCTGGTTTGCGGCAAAGTTCTGAGCCGGGTGTCATGGTGGTGGCCGTGCCGGTGGCCACGCCGTACCGGATCACCTCGGGCCACGACCAGCCTTCGGTGAGTTTGAGAACCATACCGCCTACCATGCTGTCGCCGGCGCCTACGGCACTTTCCTGTTTAACGGTGGGCGGGGTCACGTACTCAAAGCCGTCTTTGGTGGCCAGCATGGCGCCGCGGGGCCCCAGGGAAACCACCAGCACCTGGCTTTTGCCTTCGGCAATGACCCGGCGGGCCAGTTCCTCCTGCTCCTGCGCCGTTATTTTCTCTTTCCCGGCCAGGGCGGCCAGTTCATTCAGGTTGGGTTTGAGCAGGTAAATCCCTTCGCCGGCGGCTTGCATGAGGGCTTCGCCCGAGGTGTCTACCACCAGCTTAAAACCTTTCCTTACCGCAATCTGGGCCATCTGGGCATAGAAATCGTCTGGTATGCCAGGGGCGTTGCTGCCGCTGGCCACCACAAACTCCGGGGTTTCCTCCAGTTCCTCCAGGGCCTGCAGCAACTGTTTCCACTCCGGCTCCTGTATCTGCGGACCGGGCATGCCAAAACGGTATTGTTCGCCGGTAGCGGTTTCAAACACCATCAGGTTCTCGCGGGTCCAGTTTACGCAGTTGAACTCGCGGTAGCGCACGCCTTCGGCCTGTAACAAATCGCCGATGCGCTGGCCCGCCGCGCCGCCAGAAAGGTACCAGGCGCAGGACTCGCCGCCCAGTTTTTTAATGGCTCGGGAGACATTGATGCCGCCGCCGCCCGGCTCATAGGTAGGCTCCTCGCAGCGGAGTTTCTTTTCGGGGGCCAGCCGCTGCACGCGGGTGCTTTTGTCCAGAGCGGGGTTTACGGTGATGGTAATGATTTTCATAGGTATATCAGGTTCAACCAACAGATACGGGAAAAGCTGGTTTAAGGCTTATTTGGAAAAAAGAGCCGCTAAACGGTTTTGCTACCGATGGCAAGGGGCACGGCTGCTCCGTCTATCCATACCTGTTGCAACTGCAAGGCTTGGTCTAATACTACCAGATTGGCCGCCGCACCGGGCACCAGCTGCCCCACCTGGTGCTCCAGCCCCAGCACCTGTGCCGGGTAGAGGGTGGCCATGCGCAGCGCCTCGTCCAGCTCCAACCCTACCAGGTTCACGGTGTTCTGTACCGCCTGGAGCATGGTGAGCGCAGAACCGGCCAACCGACCGTCTTCGGTTTCACAGCGGCCGTTGCGGTAATAGGCCTTGAAGTTCCCGAAATCAGTGAATGCTATGTCTGAGCCCACGCAGGCGGCGCAGTCTGAGACCAGGAGCAACTTCTGGCCCAGCATCTTTTTAGCCAGGCGCACTGCGTAGGGGTGGCAGTGCTCTCCGTCCACGATAATGCCCGTCCAGGCTTGGCCGTAGTCCAGGGCGGCGGCGGCCAGACCGGGCTGTTTGGTGTCTATTCCGCTCATGGCGTTGTAGAGGTGCGTCACAGCCGTGACCCCGTTCCGGAAGAAGTGCAGGGCCTGGTCATAGGTAGCCATGCTGTGCCCGGCAGATAAGACAATGCCACTGTCAACGAGCCGCTGTAGGATGCTTTCCTCGGCGCATTCCGGCGCCAGCGTGAGGTATTTGAGCACGTCTTTCCCGGCCTCTAAGAGCACGTCCAGTTCTTCATGGGTGGCGGTTCTTATGCAGGCAGTGTCATGGGCGCCGGGCTTCTGCGGACTGAAAAACGGTCCCTCCAGGTGCATGCCCAGAAACGTGCTGGGGTGCTGTCCCATGGCTTTCCGCACCGCGGAAAAAGTTTCCAGAATGCGTTCTTGGTAGGCCGAGATAACGGTGGGCAGAAAGCTGGTGGTGCCAAATTGCAGGTGCGCGTCTCTGATGGTGTTCAGGCTGTCCAGTGTGGGGTACTGGGTGAAATACACGCCCCCGCCGCCGTTTACCTGCAAGTCTACAAAACCGGGGCAGATAATCCCGCCCTGCGCATCTATAACAGTGGTGCCTTCCGGAATTTCTGAGTGCTGGACCAGGTCTGTGATTTTATCGTTCTCAAACAAGACTGCGTAGCCTTGGGCGGTGGTGTAGCCTGAGTAAATGGTGCCGTTGGTAAGTGCGAAGCGCATGTGAGATAATTCTGTGATGGCGCCAATTTGCGGAAAAGCGGCCAGAAACGGCAAAGGAATTTTCTGTTTAGAGCCTCTTTTCCTGAAAACAGGCCAAAAGCAGAAACACGACCCAAAGAGCCGTGCGCTGCTCACAAATAAACCAACTTCTTCCGGGCGGCCAAAGGTGCCGTCCCTGTTGTCTGTAAGACCTGTTTTATTGGCCCTGCTTCACGTCATTGTTGTCAATGGATTTCTTTTGGCGCGCGGCTTTTTTGGCATCGGCTTGGCCAAACTTGTAGTCAAACGTGACCCGCGCCGACCTGTTGTAATTGCGGTTCTCCAGGGTTTGGGTGAAGGCGGGAGTTCTGGTCTCATATCCAAACCGCATCGTTTTGGTGAAAATATTGTCGGCGGCCAGGCTTACGCTGCCCTTTTTGTCAAACAGTTCTTTTTTAACGGCCAGGCTGAAGTAGTTCCACCCGTAGCTTTTGCCCTGCAACGTCACGTTGGAAGAACTGGTGCTCCCGAAGAACTGCGCACTGATGCCTTTGCCAAACTCATAGCCCGTGTTGAGGCTGATGAAATACTGCCAGCCGCTGTTCTGGGCAAACGGGCTCTGGAAGCGGCTGTGCTGCACGTGCATGCTGCCGTTAATGCTCCAGGCTGCCACCGGCTTGGTGGAACCGGACAGACTGAGGCCGTAGCCCTGCGCCTTCCCGGCGTTGCCATAGGTGGTGAAAGCAATGTCTTCTTCCAGGCGTATGAGGGGCTGAATGGCGTTATTGGTCTGGTTCAGAAACACCGAGGCATTGACCGAGCTGGTCTTGAAAAAGGTGCTGTAGCCCAGTTCATAGGTATGCGTGAGTTCAGGGCTAAGGGCTGGGTTGCCGTAAGTGACGTTCTTGGGGTCGCGGGTGTCACGGTAAGGGTTCAGGTAGAAAATGTACGGCCGCTGAATGCGCTGCGTGTAACTCACCTTAACCGTATGGTCTTTCTTAAACGTTCTGGACACGTAGAGCGAAGGAACCAGCCGCCCGTACTGGTTTTTCAGGCGGGTGGTGTTGCTGGTGAAATCACCGGAGATGAAGGTGTGCTCATAGCGGGCCCCTGCCCGGTAGGTGTAGTTTTTGAGCAGCGGACCGCCATATGTGACATACCCGGCCATTACGTTCTGGTCATAGTGGAGCAGGTTCTGCCCGGGCGCGGTACGGTTTTCCAGCGGAAAAGTGATGTCATAGAGCGCATTGCTTTCCGCGCGGCGGAGAATGGTTTTCAGGCCCGCCTCCAGGGAAGTTTTGCCGGCGAACGCTTGGGTGTAGTCTAGCTGGAGGGTAATTTCCTGATTGAAGTTGTCATTGGTGTTACGCTGCACATAATACAGCTGCTCCTGCGTGTTCTGGCGGTCCTGGTCAATGCGGTTGTCAATGTCTGACTGGCTCCACTGGGCCAGAAACGTAAGCTCCTGCTGCGGCTTGAAGATGTGCGTGTAGTCAAAATTCAGGTCGGTGCCCAGGGGTCTGAACTGGAAGTGGTTCTGGCTGTAGATGGTTTGGTACAGGCCCGGTGCCGGTGACGTGGTCACCTGGTCCATGCGGCCCTGGTACTTGCCCAGGTTCAGTTTGAAGCCCGCTGAGAACAGGTTAAGCGAGTCCAGTTCATAGTCCAGCCCCAGTTGCGCGTTGGCCCCACCACCGAAGATTTTTCCCCTGGCCGTTTGGTTGGTCAGCGCCTCGCCCTCCTGGCGGCGCATCAGAGACTTCCGCCGCACGTAATATTTGAACCCGTTGAGCCCGGCATTTACGCCCAGTTTCCCTTTTCGCACGTTCAGGTTCCCGAAGCCGTTGCTGCCCACCGTACCCAGAGTAATTCCTACGCTGCCGCTGGTGCCCTGCAAACTGTTCTTTTTGGTGATGATGTTGATGACCCCGCCCGTACCCTCGGCGTCATATTTGGCCGGCGGATTGGTCATGACCTCCACGCTCTTGATGTTGTCTGCCGGAATCTGTTTCAGGGCATCTGCCAGGCTGGAGGCCATGATGTTAGAGGTTTTGCCGTTGATAAGTACCCGTACATTGGCAGAGCCGCGCAACTGCACATTCCCTTCTGGGTCTACTGCCAAGGAGGGCACTTTCTTGAGTACATCTGCCGCGTTGCCGCCCGCATTGGTAATGTCTTGCTCGGCGTTGTACACCAGCCGGTCGCCTTTGTCTTCAATGAGCGGTTTCTGCCCCACCACCGTCACTTCCTGCAATTTGTTTGCCGCGGAGTGAAGCTGTATGGTGCCGGCGTCTGCGTCTGGGGTTTGGGCCGTGATACTAATGTCCTGTACCGTTTTAGCGGCATAGCCAATGAAGCTGAACGTGAGCGTGTACACCCCTGGCCCCACCTTTGAAAAAGAGAATTGCCCTTTGTCATTGGTGAGCGTGCCATCAAGCGCCTGGGAGCTGTTCTTCAGGTGCAACGCCACGGTGGCATAGGCTACCGGTTTTCCTGAAAGCGAGTCTAGCACCAGGCCCGTTATTTTTCCTGCGCCCTGCGCCGAGGCGGAAATTGTCTGCGCCCGCCCGGCAGGAGCCACCGAAAGGAAAAGGCATAGCAGTCCCAGTAAAAAGAGGTATCTTTTTTTCATGAGGGGAAAAGAATATGATTTTTAGACGAAAGGGTGACGGTGACGGATTGCCTTTGGGAGGCGATGGCGTTTAGGGCTTGTTTTTAGAAAAACAGGCGCTAAACAGGGGCTGCTGAGAATCCCCTTCCCAGGGGGAAATTTGGGTAAAGGAAACGTAAGGGGAGCGGCAGGCGGTCTGGGGTAGGTTTCCGTTTAGGGGCTATTTTTGGGAAAAGAGCCCCTAAACGGGCTTACTTTTTCCGGCGGAAGTACACGTCATTGCTGATGGATTCCAGCCTCACCACCGGGCCGCCCTCCTTTAGTTTCCCGTTGAGGTCATAGCCCACTAGGGGAGCCTCGGGGCGCTGCTCGTGGAGGGCAATCTCCAGGTCTGAGTACACTTCGCCGGTGATGGTTTTGAGCTGCACGGCGGCGCCTTGCTGGGTGGGCCAGTCTATGTCTACAAACCCGCTGATAGACTTAGCTTGGATGGGGCCGGTAAGACCGCGGGCCTCTACGTCTCCGGTAATGGTTTCCAGGGTCACGTTGGCGTGGCGGGGCAGGAAAATCTCATAGTCAATCCTGGTACAGGCAAAGCTGGTGGCCCTGCCCGTTTTGGTGTTGTAATTCCCGAAGTTGCTGCGGTAGCCGTCTGGGCAGTTGATGCTGTCACTCTCCACGTCTTTGAACAGTTCCTGCCTCAGGTCTGCCAAGACGTTCAGCTGGTCTTTGGCGTCCTCAAAACGTAAGACAAATGCCTCGTTCAGCTTGCCGCCGTTTATTTCATAGCAGACTTTCACCAAGGCCTCGTTTTTATCCCAGGCGGTGAGTTTGACGTCATTGGCAAACGGGAGGTTCAGGTTCACTTTCTTGGAGGCAGGCAGGGCGAAGGTCTTCTCCACCACTTTTTTTTGGGCATGCGCGGCCAGGGAGCCCCACAGCAGCAGGGCGGCCATCAATAAATTTCTCATAAGAATAGTATTTTTGGGTGATTAGAAGGCGGGGATGGAAGGGTGTTTCCTAGTAGGAACGGAAGGCAAGGGTACGGGCGGTAGAAACGGTTCCCGTAGGCCCTGTTGCCTCCATTCCTGTGGGGATTATCTTGAATTACTTTTTCTTTCGGATGAAGATGTCGCTGGAGATGCTTTGCACGCTCATTTCTACGCCGCCGCCGTTGGTTTTGCCGTCAATGTTGCCGCCGCCGCCAATCAGGTTCATGTTGTTCTCCTTGCCTTCTTGCTTTAAGTCCATGTTAAAATCTGTATAGACTTCGCCCTGCAGGGATTTGAGCTTGAAGTTGGCTTTGGTGTTGGCGGGCAAGGTGATGTCTATCTCACCCGCCACCGATGAAAGCGCACTGGGCTTGCTCTGGGCCAGCGAAGAGAAAACCACTTTGAGCATACCGGCCGTGGTATTGGCCACCACCGGGCCAGAGACGTTGGTGAAGGTGGCCTCAGCGTTGTTCAGCCGGGCTTCAATCTCCCCGTCCAGGTCAGAAATGCGCAGGTCGCCGCCCGTCCAGTTGGTTTCTTTGTACAGAATAGAGGCGTTTCTGGGTACCCTGATGGTGTACTTGGCATCACTCCTGGAGGCTTTGGCAATGGTCAGGATATCGCCTTTTTTCTCAACGGAGAGTCCCAGGCTGGTATTGTCTTCCATTTGGTTGTAGAGGGGCTTGAGGCCTTCGGCGCGTTGGGGCGGGGCGTTGTACTCCCGGGTTTCAATAATGACCTCGTCACTATTGTGGCCAATTATTTCCACATCGCTGTTGAACATGGAGAGCTGCACCTGTTTCTCTTTGCCGTTGCCCAGCTTGATTTTATAGTTCCTGACGTTGTTTGCGGCGGTGGTGGATGCTTTCTGTTGGCCGCCCCCGTGGGAAGTTTGTGCAAAGGAAGTCCCGGTTAGCAGGAGGCAAGCCCATGCCAGTGTAATTGCTTTTTTCATGGTGTGAGAAGATATGAGGTTGAGGCAGGTTTAAATAAGGGTGCCCAGTCCCTCTTGTGCTTTCAGTTTTATGATAGGTAATAAATTGTCACGGGTAGATAAGTCCTGCAGGTGCGGCACGGCGTTTTTCTCTTTCAGGCTAATCACAATCTCAATGAGCGTGAGCTGCATCATAGGATCTGTCTGGGTGCCCAGCGCCTGAATGAAGGCCTTGCGCACCTCTGGCCGGTCTTTGAACCGGTAAAGCGCCTCACACGCGGCCAGCCGCACGTTCACGTTGTTGTCCTGGTTCATGGTTTTCACCAGCTGCCTAATCACTTTTTTGCTTTCCTGGGGCGTGAGGCCCTCTGTCTCCAGTTCCTGACGTACCATTTGCAGCCGGTCGCTGGCAGAGGCGTGGGCCACAGTGGCGCTCGCCAGCACCGTGATGGTTTTCCGCCGTGGCGAAGAGGAAATCTCTTTCTCTGACTCCGGTGCTGCTGTCTGAGCGGGCAGTGGGTCTGTTTCCGTTGCGGCCAGGGCCGAAGTTTCTGGGGCCGGAGTGATTTCCGTTACCAATGGTGCTGCCTGGGTTTGGGGTTGCTCCTGTACCGCCGCCACTTTATTGGGGGCAGAATCTTGCCTGAAGTAATTGCCCGCCCAGAACGCCACCAATAGCAAACTGATGCTGGCCGCCATCTGCCAGGCGTACTGCTGGAAGAAAGTCTTCTCCTTCGGCGCAGCCGGTGAGGCGGTCATCTGCGGCTGCCCAATCTTCTCAAACAGCCAGTCATCTGCCAAAAATTTGTCCAGCTCTACTTCCTGCTCCTGCGCATAGTATTCAAACTGAATAGCATGGGCTTTGAGATGGTCTGGCAACAGTTTGGTCTGCTGGAAGAAGTCTTTAAGCTGGTTTTCCTCCTCTAAAGAAGTCTCGCCGTTGTAGTATTTCTCCAGAAGAGTTTCTATCTGTTTAAAGGGCATAGTTTTCCATCTTTAAAAGTCCGTCTCGCACGCTTTTCCTGGCTCTGGACAGGGTTACCCGTATGGCGTTCACGTTCATGCCGGTAACCTGTTCCACCTCTTCATAAGAATAGCCTTCCACATCACGCAGGTGCAGGATTAACTGCTGCTGCTCCGGTAGTTCCTTTACCAGTTCCTGCACTTTGTGCACCTGGTCTGCGAGTTCATAGCGCTGGTAGGGCGTCTGCTCGCCGGAATTCAGTTCCATGTCAGTCACGTCTACCATCTGCTTGTTCTTCTTGGCCTTCAGTTTGTCCAGGCACAGGTTCTTGGTGATGCTCATGGCAAACGCCTCAATGCTGGCGTAAGCGTGGAGCTTGTGCTTGTTGGTCCAGAGTTTCAGGAACACGTCCTGCAAAATATCCTCAGCCTCCTCCTTGTTCTGGAGCATGAACAGCGCCAGCCGGTAAAGCTTCTGCTTGCTGGGGAGTACCTTGGTTTTAAACTCTTGTAAGTCCATTCATTTACAGAGACGACCGTACCCGGAAGTCATTACAGCATTTCTCAGATTTTTTTGCAGATACTTTGAGAATGCCCGCTAAAGAGGCAGGAACAACGTTTTTTTGAGTCAAAGAATAATAAAGAGGACAAGTAAGGAGACTTTTTTCGGGGGCCCGCCCGCCCACCGAAGGGAAGATTGGCAGATGCGTTTAGGGGCTGTTTTCCCAAAAACAGCTCCTAAACGGAACGGGGGTTTGCAGTTACGCAACGCACCCAATGGCACAGACGCCCGCTAATTTCGCAGCGGCAAAGAAGTTTTTAACTAAGCATTTAGGGGCTCTTTTTCCAGAAACAGCCCCTAAACGCTACCGCAGCGCTTTCCGGAAGAAGAACCCAGACAGGGCGCTTATCCCGCCCACGGTGCCGCCAATCAGGACGGTGGCGGCCATGAGGAGCCAGGGAGAATGAATGGTGAGCAGCGCCGCCACGCGGGAACTTAGGAGTCCGTCGGTGACCAGGTGCCAGAACAATGCGGCGCCCAGCCAGCTCAACGCAATAGCCCCGAACCCAGCCAGAAAGGCCTGACCGCCCCGGTGCGCGCGCAGGAACGCCACTCCAAAACATACCACGGCAATGCTCCACCACGGCAGAAAAAACTGGGCTAAAAGGCTGAGAAGGAGAATGAGGAGGAAGAGCATGGCTAGTCTTTGGTTAAGGTCCAGTGAACGGAAGTGGCGGCAGGCTGGTCCTGCACCGATTTCAGAAACAACATGCGGTGCAGTTTCCCGGCCTGCCAGTCATGCAACAAGTTGTCATAGAACTTGCTGCCGGGGTTGCCGCTCTGTCCGCCGGGGTACACTCCCCAGGCCTGCACCTGCGGCCCCATCTGCACCACCATGCGCCACGAGGGGCCATGGCTGCCGCTGAGGGCATTGATGGAATTGGCACTGCCCCCGGCAAACAGTTTCTGCCCGAAGCCCGGCAACTGCGCCATGTGGTTGATACTGGAATTCTTGGCGTGGCCCCACTGCCATTGTTCGGGCTGGCCGGTGCTCAGGCTGTCGGCTACCTGCCGGAAGGTAGTGTTCGCCAGCAGGGCCAGCGTCTCTTTCTGCGGAGTGGTCATGTCATCATACCAGCGGGCATTGGGTTCCTGCAAGATCATCTGCACCAGGCGGTCGCGGGCAGGGGCTTTGAGCGTAGCCGGCGGGAAATCATCGGCCCAGATGGCGCGGGCCAGTTGTTGCCACCATTCTTCAAAGACCGAGGGCGCTACACTTTGGGCGTTAAACTGGTAGTTCCACGTGGACAGGAGTTGGTAAGCCTTCTTCTGGTTTGTTGAAAGCGTGTTCTGGTCAATGAGCCGCAGCAGCGTGGGCAGCACGTTTTTGGGTACATAGCTGTAGTTGTCTGTCTGCAACACCCTGAAACTGTCTGGCGTGGCCTGGGTCATAGCAGATAGCCGCTCATTGATGCGGGCACTGCGCTCATAGCCGGCAAAGCTGGAGCCCAAGTAATACGGGTAATCTTGAGGGCTCACCGGAGTCTGGTTCGCGGAGCTCACGAAGCCCCGGGCAGGGTTGAATACCTGGGGCACCTGGTCCATGGGTACCCAGCCGTGCCAGTCATGGGCGGGGTTGGTGCCGTCCAGCAGGAACTTGCCCTGGCCCGGCCATTTGAGCGGGTAAAGCCCGTTAGACACAATGCTAATATTCCGAGCATCGGCGTAGACGAAATTGAAGGCTGGCGCGGCCCAGGTGGTCAAGGCTTGCCTGAACTGCTGGTAGTTGGAGGCCCGGTTCACCAGGTACAGGGCTTTGAGTTCGTTCTGGTTGTCATGGGCGGTCCAGCGGAGGGCGTGGCCGGTGGGGGTGCTGGTCTTTTTGAACGCTTTTTCATGCGGCAGGTAGGCCACCGGGCCGTGATGCGTGTACAGCACCGTGTCCAGCACGGTTTTTCCGCCTTTCACCTTGATTGCCTCCACCTCGCGGCGCACGGGTTTCCACTGGTTGTGGTGCCAGTACTCCTGCCGCTTCTGGTCTCTGAATCTGATTTCGTACCAGTCCAGCACATCGGCGCCTACGTTGGTCATGCCCCAGGCAATCTGCTCGTTGAAGCCAATGCCCACGCCCGGCGCGCCCGGAATGATTACTCCGTAGGCATTGATGCCCGGAGCGTGCAGCTGTACCACGTGCCAGATAGACGGTAAACTGAGCCCCAGGTGCGGATCTGAAGCCAGCAGCGGGTACCCGTTGGCCGTGCGGGAACCCGAGACTGCCCAGTTATTGCTGCCCAGGTTCTCGGGCTTCTGCCGCTCCAGGGTATGGAAAGCCAGCCCGGCTACGAACTCCTGGGGAGTGGGAGGCACCGGCAACGGCGTAAAATCAAGGGGCGTGCCCACCGGAACAATAGGTTCCTCTCTGAACGGGTAATCGGGGAAAAGATCATTGACTACTTGGGCGCCGTATTTGCGCAGGTTGTTGGTCATGCGCAGGTCATCTGAGCTCCCGGTCATGTCATAGGCCAGCATCTTGAGCAGCAGCGCTATCTTAAGTGGAGTCCAGGGTTCAGGGGCGTAGTGCAGCAGTTTGTACTCAAACGGATACTCCCCCGCTGGAAGCTGCCGGATGTACGCATTCACGCCTGCGGTATAGGCTTCCAGCACGGCCTGGCTCTCCGGATCGGCCATCATTTTAGCCAGAGACTTCCGCGCCGAGGTCATCATGCCCATGCGGCGTTGGTAGCGGTCCATTTCCAGGGCACGGTCGCCAATAATCTCAGACAGCCTTCCGGCGGCGGCGTGCGTCATGAACTCCATTTGCCAGAGACGGTCTTTGGCCGTGAGGTACCCTTGGGCGAAATACAGGTCATGGTTGTTCTGCGCGAAGACGTGGGGCACCCGCAGAGAATCAAACCTCACCTGAACCGGAGCCCGCAATCCTGCCAGCGAAAGCTCCTGCGAACTGAAATCATCGTCTGACCCGCTCCGCCAGAACCCTTCATAAGGGCTTAGGAAAGGTCCCAGGGCCGGAACAATGCCGTAGGTGCGGTTAAGGGCGTAGACCAGTAGAACAGTGAGCAGCGTGGCAAGCAGGGCTTTTACCCATTTCATGGCGGCGGGGTCAGGAGGGTGGAAACTGCTTGAAAGATAGTTGGTTCTCTATGGAAAGGCAAGTGGCGCAAATTTGCGTTTAGGGGCTCTTTTTCTAAAAACGGCCCCTAAACGCAAGGTTCCGGGGCCGGCATAAAAAAAGCCGAGGCATTTGCCTCGGCTTCCATGGTATTAAAAGCTAGTTTACTGGTTGTTCTGGCTGTTGGGGCGGCGGGGAGCTCCCATTCTCTGTCCGCGGCCTTGGCCTTGCCCCTGTCCTCTCTCCAATTGCTGTGCTATGATGGCGGCAAATTTCTCCTGTTGGGCCGGGGTTAACAGCGCGTTGATCTCCATGGCACGTTTCTGAGCTTCGGCTTGCATGGCGGCACGGTCTACGCGGCCGTTCTGGGTGCGCATTTTCTCCATGTCCTGGGCCGAGGCCAACACAATGGCTTTCACTTTGGTGGCCTGGTCTGGCGTGAGGTCCAGCTGTTTCTGGTACCGCTCCAGCTGCGCCAGCGCGCGTTCTTCTGGGGTGAGCCTGGCGCGGCTCTGCGGCGTTTGGGTCTGCTGCGCGAAGGCCGAAGAACCGGCCAATAAGGCTACAAACAGGAAGGCGAGCGACGCTAATTTTTGAAAGGTTCTCATACTACGGGCTTCTTTTAGTGGTTTTATGAATTAGAGGTGGTTTTACGGAGAAGGTTTAAACTGATCCAAAAAAAGCTTAACAGACTGAAAGTCTAGCGGCAATGGAACAGTTTTAGGAAAAATAGACTTAAATTTAAGGACGTTTTCCGGCCACAGGGCTAAAAACGTGCCATACTAACCAAACGACCCTTTTTATTTTTTAACGCTTTTTGAATGAAACGAAAATTGTTGAGTACCCTGTTGCTGGGTGCCAGCCTCACCGCTGCCGCGCAAAGCAACAAGATTGAGTTCACGGAGTACGACCTGCCCAATGGTCTGCACGTGATTCTGCACCAAGACAAGACTACCCCCACCGTGGCCGTTACCATGATGTACCATGTGGGTTCCAAGAACGAGAACGCAGACCGCACCGGCTTCGCGCATTTTTTTGAGCATTTAATGTTTGAAGGCTCAGAAAACGTGGAGCGCGGCAAGTACATCAACATGATTCAGAGCGCGGGCGGGGCCGTAAACGCCAATACTTCCTTTGACCGCACCTATTATTACCAGATTCTGCCGTCTAACCAACTGGCCTTGGGCCTCTGGATGGAAGCCGACCGTATGCGGGCGGCCAAGATTGACCAGCAGGGCGTAGAAACCCAGCGCCAGGTAGTGAAGGAAGAGAAAAAGCAGCGCATAGACAACCAGCCGTACGGCTCGCTGCTGGAAAATACCTTCGCCACGGCCTTCTCTGTACACCCGTACCGTTGGGTGCCCATTGGTTCTGCGCAGTATATAGACCGGGCGTCTTTGCCAGAGTTCATGCAGTTCTACAAAACGTTCTACGTGCCCAACAACGCCACCCTCACCATTGCCGGAGACCTGGACATCAACCAAACCAAGGCGTGGGTAGATCAGTATTTCAGCCGTATTCCTAAAGGAACCGGTACCATTCCGCGTCCGTCTGTAGAGGAACCGGCGCAGATAGAGGAAGGCCGTAAAGTAGTATTTGACAACATTCAGCTGCCCGCGGTGGTGCAGGCGTTCCATACGCCGGCACAGGGGACAGATGATTCCTATGCCATTAACATGCTGACCACCCTCTTGGCCGGCGGACAAAGCTCCCGCCTGAACAAGGCCCTGGTAGACAAACAGCAGAAAGCCGTAACGGTAGCTTCTATCCCTATGGCCATGGAAGACCCGGGGTTGTTCATCAATCTGGCGGTAGCCAACATGGGCGTAGATGTGCATGACCTGGAGCGGGCCATGGATGCCGAGATTGAGCGCGTGAAGAATGAGCCTATCTCAGACCAGGAGTTCCAGAAACTGCGCAACCAACTGGAGACCGAGTACATCAACGGTATCTCCACGCTGGAAGGACGCACGGAGAAACTGGCTTCCTACCATGCCCTATACGGCAACACCAACCTCATCAATACCGAGCTGGACAAAATCCTGGCCGTGACCAAAGAGGACCTGATGCGGGTAGCCAAAAAGTATTTAACCAAAGAGAACCGCGCGGTGCTGCACTACCTACCCAAGGTAGCCCAGAACAGATAAGCATTGGTTTTTTTCTTATTCACAGCATTCCATGAAAAAATATATTTCCATTTTCTTTCTGGCGCTGACGGCCTCCTTGGGCAGTATGGCGCAAACCAAACAGACGCCGCCGCCTGCGGGCCCGGCTCCGGTCATTGAACTGGGCAAGTATGAGTTCTTCACGCTCTCCAACGGGCTAAAGGTGTACGTGGTGGAAAACCACAACCTGCCAAAGGTGTCCATGAGTTTGGTGCTGGATAGAGCGCCTGTATTAGAGGGCGAGAAAGCCGGTTTAACCGGGGCTGCCGGCTACCTCATGCGTACCGGTACCGCCACGCGTACCAAAGACCAGCTAGACGAGCAGATTGACTTTATTGGCGCTTCCCTGAGCACAACTGCCACTGGTTTTTCGGCCTCAGGCTTAAAGAAACATTTCCCTAAGCTGCTGGAACTGGCCTCTGATGTGGTACTGCGTCCGCAGTTTAAGCAGGAGGAACTAGACAAGTTCAAAAAGCAGATGGTGTCTAACCTGGCTTCGGGCAAAGATGACCCGGCTACCATGGAAGGAAACCTGCAACAGACGCTCCTGTACGGCAAAAGCCACCCGTACGGCGAGGTAATCACGGAGAAGACCATTGAAAACATTGCCCTGGCAGATGTGCAGCAGTATTACGGCACCTATTTCAGACCGAACATTGGCTATCTGGCAATTGTAGGCGATATCACGGCCAAAGACGCCAAGAAACTGGTGAAACAGTACTTCGGGAACTGGAAAAAAGCCGATGTGAAGCAGGCCACCTATGCGGCTCCGGCTTCATTAAGCGGTAATCAAGTAGCCATTGTAGACCGGCCCAACTCAGTGCAGTCTAACATCTCTGTCACGTACACCGTGGACCTGAAACCAGGTAGCCCAGACGCCATTGCCGCCAGCTTGATGAACAACATCCTGGGTGGTTCCTTTGCCCGCCTGGATGCCAATCTACGCGAAAAGCACGCCTATACCTATGGTTCTAATTCCTCTTTGGTGTCAGACAAGCTGTCGGGACGTGTCAGTGCGTTTGCCAGCGTAAGAAATACCGTGACAGACAGCGCCTTCACGCAGATTATGTATGAGATGGACCGCCTGCGCAAAGAGCCGGTGACCGCTGAGGAACTGAAGAAAGTGCAGAGCATGATGACTGGTTCTTTCGCCCGTTCGCTGGAAAACCCGCTTACGGTGGCCATGTTCGCCATCAACACTGCCCGGTACAACCTGCCGCAGGACTATTATGCCAACTACCTGAAAAACGTGGCCGCGGTAACGCCGGCAGACATCCAACGGGTGGCCCAGAAGTACCTGCAGCCGGAGAAAGCCTATTTAACGGCCATCGGGAACGCCCGCGAGATCGCTGATAAACTGAAGCGTTTCAACAGCAACCAGCCTATTGCCTATTTCAATGCCTTCGGGGAGAAAGCAGAGGCTCCGCTCATGGCCCTGCCGAGCGGGGTGAACGTGCAGACGGTGTTAGCCGCTTATATGAATGCCTTGGGAGGCAAAGCCAATCTGGAGAAAGTAAAAGACCTTACCATTAAGCGTACCATGAATGTGCCCGGTGCCCAACTGGCGGTGGTGCAGCAGCAGAAAGGCGTGGAGAAGTCTTTGACTACCATCAGCTTTGGGGCGAATGAGGTGAACCGCATTACCATTAACGGCACCAAAGGGAACATCAACAGCCAGGGGCAGGTGAAAGAACTGGCCGGACCAGAACTGCAGGACCAGAAACTGGAGAACTGGATGTTCAGCTTCCTGAACTATGACCAACTGGGCGTAAAACTGGCCCTGAACCAGATAGAGAAAGTAGAAGGCCGTGAAGCCTACAAACTGGAACTGACCCTGCCTAGCGGTAAAAAGTCTTACCACTACTTTGACAAGGAAACCGGTCTGAAAGTACGCGAGGTGGCCACTGAGCAAACCGCCGTAGGTACTGCCAACCAAACCACAGACATCAAAGACTACCGCGAGGTGAACGGCATCAAGTTTCCGCACCAGATAGACCTGCACATTGGCAGCCAGATCATTTCTTCTACCGTGAACAGCGTGGAAATCAACAAGAACTTGAAAGACGACGTGTTCAAGTTGAAATAAGCACGGTTAAACGGTTAAGTGACCGGCTGCGTTTAGGGGCTGTTTTTCCAAAAACAGCCTCTAAACGCAACCGGTTTTTTTATGTCCATCCTATATTCAATCAATACGTTTTACAGCCTTTTTGGGAAAAACAGCCCCTAAACGTACTTACCTCAAAAGCGAAATTAATTCTTCTCTAAACCTGCCCATAACCGGAATAGCTGTCCAGAACCGGACACTTTTGAAGAAGGGGTTTTAGTGTAAGTTGTATATAACCAGATGGTTATGTATTGGCACGCCGCTTGGATACCAGATGGTGTCAAAACAGTGTCAACCATGGATAGAGAAATACCCCAAGCACAAGTACAAAAAGCCAAACGCAGGAGGTGGTGGCAGATAGGCGCCGTGGTCGTGGTGGTGCTGATCGGAGTGCTGGCGTTCCGGTCGGTGCTGCAGACGCGGGTAGCCAGATCAGAGCTCCGCTTCGCCACCGTGGAAGTGGGTGCCGTAGAGGCTTCGCTCACTGCCTCCGGGGTGGTGGTGCCCGAGAACGAGGAAGTCATCGCCAGTCCCATTCAGGCTAAGATTGAGCGCGTGCTGCATACCCCCGGTGATCACGTGGCGGCCGGCGAGCCGCTCCTGCTCCTGGACAAACAATCGTCCCAGACGGCCTTTGACAAGCTCCGCGATGAGCAGCAACTGAAGCAGAACAAAACCGCCGAACTCCAGAACGACCTCCAGAAAAACGTCAACCAGCTCCGCTCCCGCTATGCTGTGCAGGAAGTGCGGGTGAAAAGCCTGCAAGCTGCCCTTAATGATGAACAATACCTGCTCTCCATTGGCGGCGGCACTCAGGAAAACGTGAAGAAAGCCGAGCTGGACCTGAAAGTAGCCTCGCTGGAACTAACCCAGCTCCAACGCCAAATTCAGGACGAACAGGCCGCCGCCCGCATAGGCATGAAAGGCGTGGGCTATGAACTGGAAATGCAGCGCCGCGACATAGGCCAACTGCAACGCCAACTGGAGCAAGCCGATGTGAAAGCCGTGCGCAAAGGCGTGGTAACGTGGGTGAACGAGGAAGTAGGCGGCACCGTGAACGCCGGCGACCCGCTGGCCCGCATAGCCGATCTGAGCAGCTTCAAGATCAAAGCCACCATTGCAGATACGTACGCCGAGCAGTTGAAAGTAGGCGGCCCCGTGACCGTGCGGGTGAACAACACAGATCTGCGCGGCGAGATTGCCAGCGTGCAGCCCAAAGTGGAGAACGGCATTATCACGTTCTACGTGCGGCTGCAGGAGAAAAACCACCAAGCCCTGCGCTCCAACCTGCGGGTGGAAGTCTTCGTCCTCACCGATTTCCGGCCCAACGTGCTGCGCGTGAAAAACGGGCCTTTCTTCACCGGCTCCCCGGAACAGGCGGTGTTTGTGGTCCAGGGCGACAAAGCCGTGCGCCGCACCCTGAAAACCGGTGCCAGCAACCTGGACTACGTGGAACTGCAAGGCGACATCGCCAAGGGCGAGCAGATCATCCTCTCCAACACCAAGGAGTACGTGCACCTGAAAGAACTGCAACTCTCAGCCGATTAAGTCCCCTGCATCATGAAAAATACTCTATTATATATAGTGTTGTTCTATCTTCTGAAATTGCCGGTGACGCAGGCCCAGCCAAACGCCCAAAACGGGGGAGTGGCGCGCCGCTTCACCTTGCCCGAAACCATTGAGCTGGCGCTTTCCGCCTCCACGGCCGCCAAGCAAGCCGCCACCAACAAAACCGGCAGTTATTGGCAGTACCGCACGTTCAAGGCAGATTATCGGCCGCACCTGACCTTGTCTGGTACGCTGCCAGATTTCTCAAGAAGCATTATTCCGGTCATTCAGCCAGACGGTACCACTGACTTCAGGGCGGTTTCCATCAGCAACTCAGATTTGTCTTTGTCTTTGAGTCAGGCGGTGGGGCTTACGGGCGGACAGTTCTTCGTGTCTTCGCAGAGCCAACGCTTCGATGATTTCAACCAAGGGGTACGGCGCTACAATTCCTTCCCGGCCATCATCGGGTTCCGGCAGCCTATTTTTGGGTACAACAGCCTGGGCTGGGCGAAGAAAGTGGAGCCGCTGCGCTTCCGGGAATCAGAGCGGCAGTTCATAGAAGACCGCGAGAATATTGCTACCACCGCCACCCAGCGCTTCTTTGAGGTCTTGCTCCAGCAGGTTAACTATGAGATTGCGAGTAAAAACGTGGAAAACAACCAGGCGCTGTTCAGGGTGGCCGAGGAAAAACATCGGCTAGGCCGATTGTCCCGGAACGAACTGCTGCAACTGAAACTGAGCCTCATGAACGCGCAGATGGCCCAGGCCCAGGCTTCCACTGAGCTCAAAACCGTAGCCATGCAGTTCTCGGCGTACGTGGGCCTGATGCGGGGCGAGCAAGTGGCGGTACAGGCACCCGAAGCGGTTCCGGCTCTGCAGGTGGAAGAGCAACTCGCCCTGGAGCAGGCCCGGCTCAACCGGAAAGAGCGGTTTCAGTTTGAGCGGCGGGTGCTGCAGGCCCAGCAGCAGGTGGCCCAGGCCCGCGGCAAAGGCGGCTTCAACGCCGATCTGTACGCCACCTTCGGGCTGACCAAGAGCGCCAACAACTTCTCTGAGAGCTATGCCCAACCGGAGAACCAGCAGCAGGTAACGCTGGGGTTCAGCGTGCCCATCGTGGATTGGGGGCGGCAGAAAGCGAGCGTGAAAACAGCCGAGGCCAACCTCCAACTCACCCAATACACCGTGGAGCAGGAACAGACGGCCTTTGAGCAGAATGTTTATACCCAAGTGAATCAGATAGAGCTGCTGAAGGAGCGCCTCCGCATCACCGCCTCGGCAGATTCCATTGCCCAGGAACGCTATGACATCACCAAAGCCACGTTTCTGGTGGGCCGAATCAGCATCACCGACCTGAACATCGCCTTACAGGAAAAAGACCAGGCCCGGCGGGCGTATATTACGGCCCTTCAGGATTTCTGGGTAGCTTATTACAAACTCAGAGCGCTTACCTTATATGACTTTGAACGCGGCGTGCCACTGCTGGCGGAAGAATGAGCAATGCGTTTAGCGGCTCTTTTTCTGAAAACAGGGCTAAAACGACAAGCACGCATTTCGTCCCCCTTTGAAAGGGGAAGGGGGATGACAAAGGCGGCTGGAGAACTGAAAAGCTTCTACTACAGAGCCAGGGCAACCACAAGGGATTGCCCCTACAAGAACCTCAGGATGATTGATCAGCATGCGAAATCATCCCCCTACCCCCTTCAAAGGGGGACGAAGAAGTACCCAGCTAAAACTTGTTTTAAGCTTTTTTTGGAAAAAACAGGCGCTAAACGGAAAGAATAAATCAGCACATTCACACATCAGCATATTAACTATGATACAGTTACAAGACATTGAAAAAGTCTACCGCACCAAGACCATTGAAACGGTAGCCCTCAACCGCGTGAATTTACACGTGGAACGCGGGGAGTTTGTGTCCATCATGGGTCCCTCGGGCTGCGGGAAATCTACGCTGCTTAACATCATGGGCTTGCTGGATGATCCTTCTAGTGGCCAGGTGATCATTGACGGGCAGCCGGTGAAAACGCACTCAGACAAGCAGCTGGCCAGGCTACGCAATGAAAAGATCGGGTTTGTGTTCCAGAGCTATCATCTCATCCATGACCTGAGCGTGGTGGATAATGTAGAACTGCCGCTGCTGTACCGGAACGTGAGCGCGATTGAGCGGCGCAAACGGGCGCTGGCGGCCCTGGAGAAAGTAGGCCTGAGTGCCCGCACCAAGCACTTCCCCAGCCAGCTCAGCGGGGGGCAGCGGCAGCGGGTGGCCATTGCCCGGGCCTTGGCCGGTCAGCCGGAAATTATCCTGGCCGATGAGCCTACCGGAAACCTGGACAGTGTGATGGGCGATGAGATCATGGACATTCTGCTGCGCCTGAACCAGGAAGAAGGCACCACCATTGTGATGGTAACGCATGACGAGAACATGGCGCTCAAGACCAACCGCCTGGTCCGTTTCTTTGACGGGCAGCAGGTAGCCGATTCCAGACTAGTAGAAGCGCAGATCTAACGCCACGGCCATGTTAAAGAATTACCTGAAAATTGCTTGGGCGGTCCTGCTGCGCCGGAAATTCTTCACCTTCATCAGCCTCTTCGGGATCAGTTTCACTTTGATGGTCTTGATGGTGGTGACTTCGCTCTTTGACCACGTATTCGGGCCGCAGATGCCGGAGCGGGAGACAGACCGGTTGCTGTTTGTGAACAATCTGCGCGAAGAACAGGGGGAAGGATACAGCAGCAGCGGCCCGCCCAGCTATTACTTCCTGGACCGGTATGTGCGGCGCATGCAAACGCCTGAGAAAGTCTCCGTCCACTCGGTATTCAATCCGGTGAACAGCTACATCCATAACAAGAAGCTGGCGCTGGACATCAAGCACACCGACCAGCAGTTCTGGGAGATCTTGGACTTCCACTTTCTGGAAGGAAATCCCTTTGGGGCGCAGGAAGTGAAGAACGCCAGCCGGGTGGCCGTGATCAACCAGACGACGCGCAAGAACTATTTCGGGACGGGGCCGGCCCTGGGGCAGACCATTGAGGTGGATCAGGTGAAATACCGGGTCATAGGCGTGGTGGAAGACGTGCCGGTGCTGAGAATACAATCTTACGCTGATGTCTGGGTGCCCATCACCCTCAAAAGCCAAGAATTTAAAGACACCGGCCTGCGGGGCAGTTTTTTTGCCACCATCAAAGCTCGGCAAGCGGCAGACATTCCTAAGATAAAGGAAGAATACGCCCGCATCATCCAGGACGTGACCCGTCTGAACCCCAAAGAAAAGAAGCAGGTGCACTCCTACCCAGATACCATTCTGGAAAGTTTCGCCCGTAACTTCTTAGGCAGCGGCAAAGAAGACAAAGTGGGTTTCCTGTACACTATGTTAGCGTTGGCGGCCTTTCTGTTCATGCTTTTGCCCACCATCAACCTGGTGAACATCAACATTAGCCGCATCATGGAACGGTCTTCTGAGATTGGCGTGCGAAAGGCGTTTGGGGCTTCGTCCAATACCATCATTGGGCAATTTGTGGTGGAGAACGTTTTCCTGACGCTGCTAGGGGGCTTGTTGGGCTTTCTCCTCTCGGCGGGGGTGCTGGCGCTGATTAATGACAGCGGCATTATCATCTACGCGCAACTGGGGTTGAATCTGCGGGTGTTCGCCTGGGGACTGCTCCTGTGCCTGGTGTTCGGGTTGATTTCCGGGGTGTACCCCGCTTTTAAAATGTCACGTTTACACGCCGTTGAGGCACTGAGAGGAGGCTCCAAATGATACGCCATTTATTCAAACTGATCTGGAATCGGAAGAAAAGCAACTTCCTGCTCATCACTGAAATGTTCTTCTCATTCATGGTGCTGTTCGCGGTCATCAGCTTTGTGCTCTACAACTACCATAACTATAAGAAACCGCTGGGCATTAACTACCAGAACGTGTGGCAGCTCTCCTTTAGGTCCAACGCAGACTCCATGGGGCAGTCCAAAGCCATACAGGAGCAGATGATGCAGCGCCTCAAATCTTTCCCTGAGGTGGAGGCCGCCTCGCTGGCCCACAACAACGTGCCCTTTTCGTTCAGCAGCTGGAGCATGGGGGTTTCCTACGGAAACAAAGAATCGGTGCAAACCAATAATTACGAGGTGCAGGATGCCTACAAAGACGTCTTCCAGTTATCGGTGGATCAGGGCCGGTGGTTCGGGCCGCAGGATGCCGCTGCGCTCCATGCCTCCGTGGTCATCAACCAGGTGTTGAAAGACCGGCTGTTTGGCGAGGAAGAAGCGCTGGGCAAACAAATCAAGGTGGATGACTCTACCAGTTATACCGTGGTGGGCGTGATGCCCCATTACCGCGCCGACAGCGAGTTTGCCGAAGAGGAACCCGCGCTTTTCCGGCGCATCAACCTGGAGAAGGCCAAACCCGATCAGCTGTATGCGAGCCTGCTCATCAAGGTAAAACCAGGCACCGGTGTAGTTTTTGAGGAGAAAATGGTGAAAGACCTGTCGCGTATTGCCAAAGACTGGACCATAGAAGTAACCACGCTGGAGAAAATGCGCCAAAGCAAATCAAAATTGACCTGGGTGCCCATGGTGGCCATGGGCGTGGTCTGCGGCTTCCTGATTTTCAACGTGGCGCTGGGCTTATTTGGCGTACTGTGGTACAACATCAACCGCCGCTACTCAGAGATTGGCCTGCGCCGGGCGCTGGGTGCTACTACCAGACAAATCCGGAACCAGTTTGTGGGCGAAGTGCTGGTGATGGCCACTTTCGGGCTGCTGCTAGGCCTGTTGCTGGCGGCGCAGTTCCCGCTGCTGCACGTGTTCCAGCTTTCCGCCGAGATTTACTGGCAAGGCATAGGCGCCGCCGCGCTGCTCATCTTTCTGCTGGCCATTGTCTGTGCCGTGTACCCCAGCTGGCAAGCCGCGAAAATCCATCCGGCCGTGGCGTTGCATGAAGAGTAAGCTGGCTTCTGCGTTTAGGGGCTGTTTTCAGAAAAACAGCCCCTAAACGCAAAACTTATGAGGTTTAAATAAAACCCAGGCGCGAGTCTCTGGACTCGTGCCGACGGATGATGCGAGTCTCCAGACTCGCCGGGAGCCGAGAGCTGGTGCTACATGCAGTTTCTCTATTGGATTTATCTCTGGGCAACAGAGGGAAAGTAGCTCAGCAATGCGCCCGGTCGCTGCGGGGCAGCGAGGGTAGTCAGAGACTACCCGTTATCCCAAGGCACGAGTCTGGAGACTCGCGCCAGCTTTTTCTATTATCAAACTCAGAACTATTGACTCTGAACTCCCTTTGACCTCGTAGTGTGCGCAGCTCCTACGAGTGTCTGAACCCATGCCGTTTAGCGGCTCTTTTTCTTAAAACGGCTTAAAAACGTTACCTTCACCTATCTGCTTTTCACGCCCATGATTCTCATTATTGACGATGACGTAGCCGTGCGGGCTTCCCTGAGTTTGTTGCTCAAACAAGCCGGCTATGCCACGGCCCAGGCCGAAGGGCCCGAGGAAGCCTTGCAACTGGCTGCCCGGCAGACGCCTCAGCTGGTGCTGCTGGACATGAACTTCTCCATAGAAACCACCGGCGAAGACGGGCTGAACCTGCTGGTGCAACTGAAGCAACGCTATCCATCAGTGCCGGTGATTCTGATTACCGGCTGGGGTTCCATTAACCTGGCCGTGGAGGGCCTTAAAGGCGGCGCCGCCGATTTCATTACCAAGCCCTGGAACAACGAGCACCTGCTGCAAAGCGTGAAAACTGCGCTAAAGCTGGCCCAGCCCCTCGCCGAAATCCCTGCCGGGAAACTCAGCCGCAAGCCGCTGGACGAGCAGTACGATTTCTCCATGATTGTGGGCGAAGACCCCGGGCTGTTGCAGGTGCTGCGCAGCATCGGGCAAATCAGTGCCACAGATGCCTCGGTGCTCATTGAGGGCGACAGCGGCACGGGTAAGGAACTCATCGCCGAGGCGCTCCACAAGAACAGCCATCGGCGGAAGGCTCCGTTTGTGAAGGTGAACCTGGGCGGCATCTCAGCGAGCTTGTTTGAGAGCGAGATGTTCGGGCACCGCCGCGGCGCGTTCACCGATGCCAAGACAGACCGCGTGGGCCGGTTTGAGATGGCGAACAAAGGCACCATCTTCCTGGACGAGATTGGCGAACTGGACCTCAACAGCCAGGTGAAACTGCTGCGCGTGCTGCAAGATCGCACCTATGAGGTCCTCGGCGACAGCCGTTCCAAAAACCTGGACATACGGGTAGTTTGCGCCACCAATAGAAACCTGCAAGAGATGGTTTCTGAAGGGAAGTTTCGGGAGGACCTGTACTACCGCATCAACCTGATTACGGTGAAGCTGCCGGCGCTGCGGGAGCGGAATCAGGACATTCCGTTGCTGGTGCAGCATTTTGTGAACAACCTCAAGAAAACGTACCATAAACAGGAGTTGCAGGTAAGCCAAAAAGCCCTGAAATGGCTGCGCGAGCTGCCCTTGCCGGGCAACATACGGGAGCTGAAGAACCTGGTGGAGCGCACGGTGCTGGTGAGCGGCAAGAGCCTGCTGGACGTGGAGGATTTCCAGAGCCAACTGCAGGGTGGTTCCCGGAAACTGGATGAGAAACTGCTGCCATCCGTAGGAGCCATGACCCTGGACGAACTGGAAGCCAGCATGATAAAAAAATCGATGGCTTATTACCACAACAACGTGAGCAAAGTGGCCAAGGCGCTGGGCGTGAGCCGGGGTTCGCTGTACCGAAGGCTTGAGAAGTTCAACATTCCGTATGACGCTCAAGAATAGGTTTATCTTCACCGCGGCGCTGCTGTACGCGGCCATGGGCGTGCTGGCCTGGCAACTGCTCACCTACAACAAGTGGATGTTTGTGGCCGCCGAGGCGCTGATTCTGGTGAGTCTGGTACTCACGGTTCGGCTGTATACGGCGTTTGTACGTCCCTTGAACCTGATTGCTGCCGGCGTGGAGTCTATCAAAGACCGCGATTTTTCCATCAAGTTCCTGAAAACTGGCCAGAAAGAGGTGGACCAGCTCATAAGCGTGTACAACCAGATGATGGACGAGCTGCGGCAGGAACGGGTGGTGCAAACCGAAAAACATTTCCTGCTGGAGCGGCTCATTGAAGCCTCGCCCTCGGGCATTATCCTGCTGGATACGCATGACCGCGTGGCGGGCCTGAACCCGGCGGCGGCGGGGCTGCTGCAGACCTCGGGGAAAGACGTAATTGGCAAGCCGATGACCGAACTGCCGCAGCACTGGGGCGACTCCCTGAGCAAACTGCCCAAAGACGAGCAGCGCGTGATACGGCCGAACGGTATTCAGACGTACCGCTGCCGCAAAATCAGGTTTCTGGACCGAGGCTACCATCGTTACTTCATTCTGGTGGAGGAACTCACGCAGGAGCTGCTGGAGAAAGAGCGCAACGCCTACGAGAAACTGATTAGGATGATGTCGCATGAAATCAACAACTCCATTGGTGCGGTCAACTCCATCCTCCACTCCTTCTCCTACTTCTCGCCGCAGCTGAACGAAGATACCCGCCCAGACTTTGACGAGGCGCTGCAAGTCTGCATTACGCGCAACCAGAACCTGGCTGGTTTCATGGCCAATTTTGCCAATGTGGTCCGAATCCCGCCGCCCGTGAAACACGCCACTGACCTGCACCAGTTGCTGCACAGTATCCACCGACTCATGTTACCTTCCTTTGAGCGGAAGCAAGTGACTTGGGAATGGGAATTGGCCGAGCAGATTGAGTCCGTGGGGCTGGATGTGCAGCAGATGGAACAAGTGCTCATCAATGTGGTGAAAAATGCGCTGGAAGCGACGGAGGCAGGCGGCTGGGTGAACGTGAAAACAGTGGCTAATCCGCCGCAATTATTGATTCAGGACAACGGCAAGCCCATTTCCCCCGAGGTGCAGGAAAAGCTGTTTTCCCCATTCTTCAGTACCAAGGCCAACGGACAGGGCATCGGGCTCACCATGGTGCGCGAGATTCTGCTGCACCACGGGTTCCCTTTCTCCCTGCAAACGCATGCTGATGGCATCACTACGTTTGCAATTGAGTTTCAGTCTTAGCTGCATGTATTTTGCGTTTAGGGGCCGTTTTTCAGAAATCAGCCTTAAAACGCCTGTTCAAATGATCTCATTGCGAGAGTCTGTTCAACAAACTATTGTAAGTAGAAGTCCTCACCTACAGCAAGCCCTCACAGGTTTTCAAAACCTGTGAGGGCTAAGGGATGGTTTCTGTTTTGAGCCCGATTTAAGAAAAATAGGCTTTAAACAGAGCCTTTGAACTTGTATTGGCAGCAGGCTATATTTTCGTGAACTTATCGGCGTAGCCGCTCTGCTCGAAGAAGGCGCAGGCGTCTTTCATTTCCAGGATGTCTTTCACGGCCTGTTTCTTGTTGGCGGCTTTTTGGTAGTAAGCCTCGCAGATTTTGTAGCCCATGTAGTAGCCCAGGTCGGCGGGATGGTCGGGGCGCTCCTGATTGCTGTTGGCAATCCAGTTGTAGGCGCGGTTGAGGTACATCTCTTTCTGAAACGCTTCCCATACCTGTTTCTCACGTGGGTTGGCAAAGTCATGGAGGCGTTTGTTCGTGTTTACGCCGGAGATGAGTTCGCCAATGAAATCGGCCATGCCTTCGGCCAAGGCGTTGGAGAGCAGCGTGGTGTCATTCCGGTTGGTCTGGATGAAGTGGATTAACTCATGGGCAATGAGCGGCGGCACATCTTTCACATAGCCGTAGTTGTTGCGCTCCCAGAGGTTGAGTTCCTGCAGGGGCACTTCTGGGGAGCGCGAGTACTGGTCAATGCCAATTAACAGGCCGTTGTCTGAGGCAGTGCCCGCCGAGCTGTAGCGCCCCACCACGAAGTACACGTTGGGGAAAGTAGCGGCCGGGTACAAGTCTTTCATCTTCTGAAAGCTTTTATAGATATCGGCTTTCATGTTGTCTATTTGCAGCGTGTTCTGGCGAATAGCGGGGAAAAATGCCGTCTTGTTGTTCAGGTTGTTGAGAAACAGTTCTGTGGAGACAATCTTGCTGGCGAAGTAATCCTGCAAGCCCACCGACGCTTTGTTGAAGTACTCCTTCTCAAAAATCTCCTGCTGGCGCGCCGGGTTTTTGGCGGCCAGGTCATAGGCTTTCCAGAAACGATGGACATCGGTGGTGACCAGTTGGGCCTTGAGAGGGTCGCCCAATTGGGCGTTTTGTTTTTCCAGCCGGTTCACCAACTGCAAATACGTTTTCTCCTGCCGAAGCGGGTCCAGGTCGGTGTCTTTCTTCAGGTGCGCCACGTTCTTGTACCCGGCGTCTACGGCTTGCTCTAAGGCTTTGAGGGCGGGCATTTTCTGGCCCATCAATGCATAGCAGCAGGCTATGTTATAGTACGTGGAACGCACATGCGGGCCCTTGGGCGTGGCCACGATGGCTTTCTGGTATAGGGAAATGGCCTCTTGGTAGTTTTTCTGCGCGTAGGCGGCGCTGCCTTGTTTGTTCAGTTCTTCATGGGCTGGTGGCGTGAAGTAAGAGAATACCAATTGCGCGGTGTCTTTGCCGTTGGTGAGCATGAATCTCTCCCGGGGGTTGTTCCGGTACTGCACTGCCAGGCTGTCTCTGCCCGTTAGCACCCACATCTTGTTTGCCCTTGACTTGGGGTTGATGCGCAACAGCTTTTCTTTGCCCGCCTCGCTCACATTGAAGGTGTATTTGTAACTGGCCTCTTTCATGACCAGCGTCACACTGTCATGCGGGGCATACAGAAAGGGTACATTGCTTTGAGCAAACAGGAAGTATGGCGAAAGGAGAGCTGCCGCCAGACAGCTTTTCTGGAGAAGGGTTTTGAGGAGCATCTTACAGTTGAGCAGAGGTATAAAAGGTTAGGTATGTCTATAGATGCAAGTTACCGGTGAGTGGTTGCATGCCAAACCTCGGGTAGAATAGAATTTCAGAACATAAAGGTCTGCCTGACTCAGAAAAGCTGGCCCTGCACGTACTGCTGTACTTTCTGAGGTCTTTGCAGCGATAGGCCAGTCCGTTTTTCCAGTTGCTCCATCAGGTACACCAGCGCAGGTGGCGCGTGCATAATATCTTTCTGGTGCATGAAGAAGTAAACCGTTTGTAGCCCCTGCTCCAGCCACTGGTGCAGCCGGTCGGCCCAGGCTTCCAGGCGGGTGTAATCTGACGGCACCAGGCCATGGCCGTTGAACCGAATCATGGCGGTAGCAGAAGTGAGGCGCATGTGCAACACATCTCGGCGGCCAGCCACATCGGTGATGATGGTGGTGATTTGCCGCTCCTCCAGTGTCTCAAAGGCCTTCTGCGCTACTTTGGAGTCCTTGAACCAGTTTTCGTGCCGGAACTCCACCGCCAGCGGCACTTCTTCGGGGAAGTGTTTCAGGAACTGCTCCAGCACCGGCCAATCGTCGGGCCCGAAGAACGGCGGCAGCTGCAGGAAAGCCATCCCCAGGCTGTCGCCTAAACCCAGGATTGCGTCACAGAACAGCTTGGTAGGTTCGCCCACGTTCTGCAACAGTTGGTCATGGCTGATGATCTGGGGAAGTTTAGGGCAGAAGACAAACCCCGGCGGAACGGCTTGCCGCCACCGGCTGATAGCCGTGGCGTCTGGGATGCGGTAATGGGTGGTATTCATCTCCAGGGTGTTGAATTGCCTTGCGTACCAATACAGCAACTGCGCGTCCTGCGCCCCGGCCGGGTAATAGGTGCCTATCCAGGGTTTGTTCGTCCAGGTGGGGCAACCCAGGTAAAGGTTAGGGCGGGTAGGCCGCTGTGCACGGGCCAGAACCTGGTGCGTAATACTATGGTCTGGCGGTAGCGTGAAGTCTACTTGGCGAATGTCTGGCAAGCGTCCGAAGTCCATTGTTCTTGAACATTAAGTTTTGGCTATATACGTGCTAAACTGATACGCAATCGCCTAAAAATTTAAGGGTTCAACTAATTTTTTTCAGAAAAAGTCGTTTTTATTTTCGGCTTTTTACTTTTCCTAGGTCTTGTCTCTACTCTAAATAAGTAATTTTAATCCAATTCCTCCAATAAATTCCAGCTATAGCGTGTTTAAACGCAGAAAAAATAGATTGCAAAAACGCATAAACTGGTATACCAAGGTTTATGAAATTAATTATATACACGTTTTGATAAATATAACTTTTTCATATTATTATTTAATTATTGTAAGTGAATAAGGTCTGGAAAGAAGCTTCAGAAAGGTCTATGTCTTGGAGGGCGGAAAAAAACTCCTAATTTTGCCAGCTCTAAATTTATGTTCCACCAACAAAACCTAAAATGGGGATACAGAAAATTTGCTATGCGCTTACCGTTCTTATCATTTCTTTCTTCAGCTTCGCGCCAATTGCCACAGGGCAAGATGTAGGCGACAAGCAAAGCGGTTTAGCCTCTTGGTATGGCGTTAAATACCATGGTCGCCCTACTAGCAGCGGCGAAATTTACAATCGTCATAAATTAACAGCTGCCCATAATCAACTTCCCTTAGGCAGTAAAGTAAGAGTAACCAACGTTGCTACCGGCCAGAGCGTGGTAGTGAGAATCAATGACCGCGGTCCTTTCAGAGGTGCGCGTATCATTGACCTGTCAGAAGCTGCGGCCCGTAAGATCAAGTACCGCAGAAACGGCCTTGCCGAAGTAGTGGTAGAAGTGATTGAGTTGCCAGAAGCCTTCCTGGCCAGCAGAGCCAAAGCGGAGAAAGCCGCCGCCGAGGAGGAAAAAGAAGCCTTGGCCCTGGCCAATGAACAGGCAACTGGCACTCCCGTAGAAACTCCGCTAGTGAAGCCAGTGGTGACCGAGAATGCCGCCGTGGTGGCTCCTGCCCCGGCCGTACCCGCGGCCCTGCAGCAAAAAGCATTTGTGGTACAGGCGGGTTCCTTCGGGAGCCTAAGCAATGCGGAGGCACAGGTAGAGAAACTGCGGAGCATGTATGAGAAAATGCCTATTGCCCTGGTGGAGGAAACCATTAACGGGCGTAGGGTGCACCGCATTTTGGCCGGCCGCTTTGTGTCTAAGGCCACCGCTGAGCAAGCCCGGCAGGATTTAGCCAAAAGAGGCATCACCGGTTTGGTGCGCGAAATGGCAGAACCTGCGGCCTTGGCTAGCTCCGGCACCCATTAAGAGTCCATTTTTATTTAGGTTTATTGCCGCCAGGCCTGTTTGCACGGGCTTGGCTTTTGCTGTTTTGCGCGCTTTTTCAGAAAATTAGGCGCTAAACAGGAAGAACTGAATTTTATTTGCCGTGATTTGTTCTTAGCATGCAGCAACATGGGGCACGGTTACTTCCGTAGTGGGGCTGTACAAGGAATCTAAAGCCAGCGGCGTTATAAACAAAATTCAGAATGAAGTCTGCTATGGGTAATATGAGAATGTGGACGAAAGTAATGATGTTCAGTTTGGTTTGCCTCTGTTGGGTGACTGGCCCCCAGGCGCAGGCCCAAATCATAGGGAAAGAGAAGAAAAAGCTGTTCTTCTGGCAGAAATCCAAGACCTCCTTGGTGGTAAACCCTATAGACACCGCCATCTTGAATGACTCTCTGGCTAAGCCGTCTCTGGCAAATGCTAACCCAGACAGCGTGCTGGAAGACAAGAAAGGGAAGAAAAAGGAGCCGAAAAAGAAAAAGACCTACTTCGGGTATAGAGTGAAGAAAGGGTTCACGCGCCAAGGAAGGGGCGACAACGAGATTGTGGAGACCTTCTATTACCTGCGCGAGTACAAGGAGCCTAACCCTTACGTGCGGGATAAGCATTTCTTTGACGTGAAGAAACGCAAAATCTTCCGGTCGGCTACGTTAGACCCTTCCAAAACCCAAATGCTTATTCTGCACGGGCCGTACACCAAAAAACGTGGCGATGTCATTATTGAGCAGGGCTTCTTCTACGTAGGGGCCAAGCATCTGCGTTGGGAAACCTTCAGGCCAGACAGTACCCTCACCCAAAAAGTGCACTATGAGAAAGGCTTCCTGCGCGATGCCGTAATCACGTACTATGATGCCGCCAAGACCAAGATCAAAGAAGTGATACCCTATCAATACGGGCAGGTGCAGGGCGACTATTACAAATTTTATGAGAATGGGCAGCTAGAGTGGCAAGGCTCCTATGACAAAGGCCACAAAGTAGGCACCTGGATCAATTTCTTTGACTTCAGGGGCCGCCGGCAGTTTGAGTTCAAATACGCTGAATCGGCGTTTGACAAACCCATAGAGCCTGTGCTCGTGAAACAGTATGACCGGCACGGGGCACTGGTATTCGAAAAGAAGGACAACTGATTCTTTGCGTTAAAGGACGTTCCCGGCTTGAGGGAACGCCGAAGCCGTTTAGGGGCCGTTTTTCCAAAAACAGCCCCTAAACGGCTTCGGCGTTAAAAAAGGATAGGTCTCAGTTTTGGCCTTTTTTTGAATTTTAAGCCGCTAAACGCAAACCTTCCATGAGTAGAAAGTTGCGGATTAATGAAAAGCGTCCTCAATGTGCAGGATCTCGGGTTGACCATGGCGCCAGAGGATAGAGATCACGTCAAACCTTACGTCGTGTTGCCACTGGTGCAGCTCTATATAATAATCGGCGGCCAGCCGAAGCAAATTCTCCTTTCTTTCTGAGACCGCCTCCTCTGGGTAACCGTATTGGTGGCTGCTTCGGGTTTTTACCTCCACCAGCACCAGAAGCTTCTCTTTGGCGGCAATCAAGTCTACCTCTGCCCGTTTGTACCGGAAGTTTTTCTCCAGCACCAGATACCCCTGCGCCTGTAAATAAGCCTCGGCGGCGTGCTCGCCCATTTGCCCCAGATGAGTATTGTGCGCCATTTTTGGTAGGTGCTGGTTTAATGAGTAATTTGCATAAATTTCCTGTGGTAAGACCATTTTGGTACAACAGGTGCCTTTCTGTACGGAACTGCTAAGATGCTTGGTTTCTGCACAGGAGGAGTATTATTGATAGACAGTGCAGGCTGCAAGACCATGAAGCAAAATAAGGAAGTTGTGTATGAGAGGATGGGGCTGGTGGATTATCAGCAGGCATGGGATTACCAGGAGCAGCTCCTGAAGCAGATTGTAGGAGTAAAAACGCAGAACCGTTCCTTGGAAGAAGCGGAGCATCTGCAAACTCCTAATTACTTGCTTCTCTGCCAGCATCCGCACGTGTATACCTTGGGAAAAAGCGGGCATGAGGAGCATCTGTTGTTGAATGAGCAGCAATTGGAAGAAAGACATGCTTCCTTTTACAAGATAAACCGAGGCGGGGATATTACGTATCACGGTCCCGGGCAACTGGTGGCGTACCCAATCCTGGATCTGGAGAATTTCTTCACAGACATACACCTGTACCTGCGTCTTCTGGAAGAGGCAGTCATTCAGACCTTATCTGAATACGGACTTCAGGCTGGCAGAATAGCCGGACTGACTGGGGTCTGGCTTGATTTTGAGGAGCAGCGTAACCCCAGGAAGATCTGCGCCATGGGTGTGAAATGCAGCCGTTGGGTGACCATGCACGGTTTGGCGCTTAACGTGAATACAGACCTGAGCTACTTTGGGAACATTGTGCCCTGCGGTATCTCAGACAAAGCCGTGACTTCTCTGGAGAAGGAACTTGGGCATGCCGTTCCCATAGAGGAAGTGGAAGAGAAGCTTCTCCGGCATTTTGAAAAATTATTTGAGGCAAAGCTGTTGCTGCAACAATATGAAGAAAGACATTGATTTCCATACCGTGGCGGGGGTGTCCGTTGCTATTGCGCGTGAATTGAACACCTTGGGGCAAGAAGAATGGAATGTGTATTTTATCAATAACAATGACTTCTATTTAGACAATGTCCTGATTGCCTCCAAAGGGTACGGAGAGCAGCAGGGGCAGGAGGTGAAGACATCGGTGCTCCGGCACATGTTTGACCAGGTGGCTCCTAAGAGCGCGTTGCAGGTAGAGCCCATTGATCCGGCTTTGTTCCAGATCACAAATGAGTTTTGGGTGAGCTACTACATTGGCAAGACTATCTATGACAAACGCTTTTTGTTTGTGCCCGGGAGTATTGTGGAGGAAAACATAATTCATATTTCCATTCTGGAAAAAGAAGGGGTGCTGCATTCATAGAATATTTTGCTGCCCTCAATTAAACTACGTCAAACCCAAGATATGGCATGAAATTTTTTACATACCTACTCTCCTTTAGTTGGTCTTTCTTCATTGCGCTGTTTGCCATCCCTTCTATTGTGTATGTGGCACACCTGAAGAACATTCTGGACCAGCCCAATAAACGGACGGTGCACGTCTCGCTTACCCCAAGATTAGGCGGGTTAGGGGTATTTGCCGGTTTCATGTCTGCCTTGACCATTTTTGGGGATCTTTCTAACGGAGTGCAACAGGTGCTGGCGGGCTGTATTATCCTATTCTTTGGCGGCCTTAAGGATGATTTAGTCTCTATTTCGGCGTTCAAGAAGTTTTTCATGCAGGTCTTGGCCACGGGCGTGGTCATGTTCATTGCCGATATCAGAATCACCAGTTTCCAGGGGATTTTCAATATCCATGAGCTGCCAGATGGGTTGAGTTATGGCTTTACTTTCTTTACTATTGTGGGAATCACCAACGCCATCAACCTGATTGACGGATTAGACGGTTTGGCCGGAACTATTGTGACCATAGTGGTAGCTACTTTTGGCTTCTTCTTCTGGTACGCCCATATAGATGCTTATTCCAATTATGCGGGGGTGGCGGTTTGCCTTATTGGGGGATTATTGGGCTTCTTGCGGTATAACTTCTATAAGGCTAGGATCTTTATGGGCGATACGGGGTCTTTGCTCTGTGGCTTTGTGGTTTCCATCATGGCTATCCAGTTCATAGAGATGCGCTACGTTCCTTCTTCTCCGGCCGTGGCCTTAGGGGTGCTGTTTGTGCCTTTGTTTGACACCATCAGGGTTTCTCTGATCAGAGTCCTGAAAGGGGTGTCTCCATTCTCCCCAGATAAGAACCACATCCACCACCGCATCCTAGCCATGGGTTTCAGCCAGGTGGCTACGGTGCTCATTCTGGCATTATTGAACGTGCTGGTGATTGTATTTGTGTTCAACTTTTCACATTGGGGTAATTTAAACCTGTTGCTGTGTCTTCTGGGCTTTTCCGTAGTATTAAGTGCGGTGCTGGGGCAGTATTCCTCTAAGTCCACTACCAGTGGTTAATGCATGCGTTTTTGGGTTACTGTAATTGCTTTCTGGTTATGGAGCGGAATTGCTTTTGGGCAGTCTGAGTTCCTGAAACCCTTGCTGTCTTCAGACTGGATGATCTTCAGGGCTCAGCAGAATAAGCTGGTGCCGTATCTGGCAGATTTTCATGATGAGCGGCAGGCTCTTTACCAATGGGTGAGTCTTGATCAGTACACCAATCCTAAGATTGAATTTGCCGCCCGTAAAGAGCTGTGCATCTTCCTGGATAACCGACTGGTCTTCACAGCCGATTCCACAGCTAGGTATACCTTGGATCTTTCTTCTTATTTAAAGCCTGGGAAGAAATATCTATTATCTGTCTGGCACCCAGACCAGCAGCCAGACTATGCCTCTTTTAGGGTTCCTCAGGAGCCTTTGGCAACGTTGAACATCAAGTCAGACACTGCCTATAAGCCACTGGTGAGACAGCCAAGTATGCACCGCAGCGCCTTGATCTTCTTTATGGTGGTAGTAGGGCTGATCTATGGTGCCCTCAGGATTACGTTCTACACAGACTTTGTCAGTATCTTCAGATGGAGCAGCTTTATCAAGTTGTCTACGCTTGAGGAAGGGCTTCTGTCTAAGCCCATAGGTAACTGGTCCAGTATCCTGTTTGTGCTGGCATTCTCCTTGTCTTTTTCGCTGCTGATTGTGGCAATCCACACCAACTTAGAGGATTTGGCGTTACTGAACCAGCTGTTTACCGCTACCCAGGCAGACCTGATCTCTAAAATACTACTGTACTCATTGATTATTTTTCTCTTTGTGCTGTTGAAGTACCTCTTTCTGCGGCTGCTGGGATTTATCTTTGGGGTTGGGGAAATGGTCTTGTCACAGTATCGGGAGTTTTTGCGCACTTTGCTGGGGATGGGGATCTTTTTGCCGTTTGTTCTGCTCCTTTACCTGGGTTGGTGGGCAAGTACCCCTCAGTTTGTGTACTGGATTGCTAATGTGAGTATTACGGCCCTTCTGGTATTCACCATGATAAGGACTTTTCACACAGTTAGTAAAAAATATTCCCTTAAAAATCTACATTTATTTTCGTACCTTTGCGCCACAGAAGTGATTCCGCTGATGATTTTACTCAAGCTTATTGTTTTTGTATAGTCCTCTGCAAAACAGGAATATTTACGGTTCTTAGACTACAAGTTGTTAAACTACCTTCTAAACATGGCTGACGGTAAAGAAGAGTTGGGTGCGGATAGACATTCAAAAAAGATTTCCAGTATACTAGTCACGCAGCCAAAGCCGGCAAATGATAATTCACCATATCTGAGCATTGCTGAGAAATATGGTATTAAGGTTGATTTCAGAGCATTTATTGAAATTGAGCCTGTTCCATACAAAGAGTTCAGAAAAGACAAAGTTTCTATTCTGGATCATACTGCGGTGATCTTTACCAGTAGAAACGCGGTAGACCATTTCTTCAGGATTTGTTCAGAGGGAAAAATTGAGGTTCCTGCTGAGATGAAATATTTTTGTATTTCTGATCAGACAGCGTACTATCTACAGAAGTACATCGTTTTAAGGAAGCGTAAATTGTTCATTGGCGGTAAAACAGCTTCTGATCTTTTTGATGTATTGAAAAAGCATAAGAGCGAGAAATTCCTCTATCCGTGCTCAAACATTAGAAAAGAAGACATCCCTGAATTTATGCGGGCTAACGGCTTCAACTTTACTGAAGCCACCATGTACAGAACCGTTGCCTCAGATTTGTCAGATTTGGCAGAGGTAAAATATGACTGTATTGCTTTCTTTAGCCCGTCTGGGGTAAATTCTCTGTTTGTTAATTTCCCTGATTTCAAACAGAACAACACCCGCATTGCTGCCTTTGGACCAACTACTGCCCAAGCTGTGCGTGATGCAGGTTTAGAACTGGATATTGAGGCCCCAATGCCCAATGCTCCTTCCATGACAGGGGCAATTGAGGTTTATATCCAACAACATTCCAGGAAAAAGTAAATTAATCAATACTTTTCCTGTATTTGTGCGTAGCATGGCTAAGGATTTATCAAGGAGAATAGCCTTTGGTGGTTAGCAGATAAATCGCTAGTTTAAGCCACATGGCTCTTGGTGCTTGCAAGAGAACTTAACGCTGTTAATGATGCACAAATCTGGTTACCTGGTACTTCTGTTAGGGCTTCTTCTACCCTTTTGTTTGCAGGCACAACAACTGCCGCAGTTTAGTCATTATAGTTTTAACGGCCAGTTCATAAGCCCCGGTTACGCCGGGGTGAAAGGACAAACAGAATTAAATGTGCTCTACAGGTACCAATGGTTAGGGTATGATGGAGCATTTGATGCCGGAGGGTCGCCTAGGGCAGCCCTATTCTCTGTTTCTGCCCCTGTGTCTGCCCTTAAAGGAGGAGTGGGCTTGGTGGTGATGAAAGATGAGATAGGAGCGGTAGACGTTTTCTACACACAACTCGCTTATTCTCATCATGTGTCTATTGCTGAGGGGGTCTTGGGGATAGGAATCCAGGGCGGACTCACAAATATGAGTAAAGGGGGATACCGTGCCAATGATCTTGGTGATAACCGTGTTCCTTTCAATAGCTCAGATAGAAAATTTGATATGGGTGCCGGTTTGTGGTACCAGCACAGCCGTTGGTACGTTGGAGCGGGTATAACGAATTTACTGGGCAGTAGTTACGAATTCGAAAATACAGATAAGAACAATGAGGTGGGAACTGTTTCAGGTGAAAAACACCTTATGCTTACCGGAGGGTATGAAATAGAACTTTCGCGGGCTGTAGACGTAACACCAACGGTAATGTTCAAGCAAGATATCAATGCCGGAGTTAATTCATTGGAGGTGGGAGGAAGAGCTACTTTCAATGACAAGTTCTGGGGAGGTGCTGGCTATAGGTTTGGAGAGGCTGTGACAGGGATGTTAGGCGTGTATCTTTTGAAGGATAATGCTTTGAGCTTTGGATATGCTTTTGATTATACCACCGTAGGCACAAACGCAAAAAGCGCTACTTCACATGAAGTGATGCTTGGTTATAGGCTACCTAAGCCTAGGAATAATACAAGGCCGCCGGTTAGAACCCCTCGTTACTTTTTTTGAATACCTAATTTTAAGTAATGTCCATGCTGTTAAAACTGAGGGATTTACTGATGAAACAAAATATTATTTTCTTTGTATCGTTAGAATATTGATCTTCAAGAAAAAACACTAATTTTGTTTTTCAAAGCAGCGACTTATATTTGTCATCTTCATAAAATTAATGCTAAGCGAAAACGCTACTTTTTACAAGTCCAAGAATATGATTAAGTTTTTACAGTTTTCTGCCATTGCTTTGAGCGTAGTTCTAATGGCAGGTTGTGGCATGGGGAGAGATTCTCAGGGGGACGTGATTGGGGCAGAGGACCGTCCTGAATTTAATCCACAGGAAATCCCGTATGGAATGGTTGCCTGCCCAGGCGGTACTTTTCACATGGGACAGACAGACCAGGATATTGCCGCTAGCATGTCTAACATGAATAAGCAGGTAACAATTGGTGGTTTTTACATGGATGAGACTGAAATCACAAACAACGAGTATCGTCAGTTTGTGGATGCTATTCGTCAGGATTCATTGGATATTCTGGGGGAAGAGTTTGTAATGACTCAGCTTTATCCTGATACCACTGTTTGGGTGAAAGACTTTACCTACCATATGGGTGACCCTCTTATGGAGTATTACTATTCCCACCCAGCATTTGATGATTATCCGGTAGTGGGAGTGGATTGGTTTGCCGCAAAATATTTCAACAGCTGGAGAACCAAACACAAGAACAACTATAACGTGGAAAGCGGAATGGCGCCAATGCCAAGCTTCCGTCTTCCTTCTGAAGCGGAGTGGGAATATGCCGCCCGTGGTGGTAGAGATTTAGCTACCTATCCGTGGGGAGGTCCTTACCTGCGTAACGCGAAAGGTTGTATGTTGGCTAACTTTAAACCAGGGCGTGGTGACTATTACAGTGACGGTTTTACCTATACCGCTCCAGTAGGTCAGTACTACCCTAACGACTTTGGTTTGTATGACATGTCTGGTAACGTGGCAGAGTGGTGTGAAGATGCTTACTCAGAAGCTACTGTTCCATTGGTATGGGACCTGAACCCTACCTATTATAATGACAATGAGCCTCGTAAGATTGTGCGTGGTGGTTCTTGGAAAGATATCGCACATTTCTTAGAGACTGGTGTTCGTAATTTTGAATACCAAGATTCTGCTCGCTCTTATATTGGATTCCGCAGTGCAATGATCTACATTGGTCGTTCTTCTGACCTTGATTATGCTCAATAAAAATTATCCATTTTTTTGAACTATTAGCTTAGCTAAGAACCTAAACAATTATAATCTAAATCAGTCTAAAATGAGCAAAGCGAGAGGCAACTTCTTCTTCGACAAGGTGATGCCAAAAATTTACGGAATTGGTGCCGCAGTAGTAATTGTTGGGGCCTTATTCAAAATTCTTCACTTACCGGGTGCCAACGAAATGCTGATCGTTGGTTTGGGTACGGAAGCGGTAATTTTCTTCTTAAGTGCATTTCAGCCAAACCCACCACATGAGCCAGAGTGGGAGCGTGTATATCCGCAACTGCGCGATGATTATGATGGTCCACTTCCAACGGTAGCTGCTGCTACTCCTGCTGGTCCGTCTTTAACCGGTGACTTAGATAAAATGCTGCGCGATGCCAATGTAACGCCAGCTACTATCAGCTCATTAGGCCAAGGTTTGAACCGTTTGAGCGAAACAGCTACTAAAATGTCTGATCTAACAGATGCGACCGTGGCTACAAAAGAGTATGCTACACGTGTAAGAACAGCCACTAGCTCACTTGATAAAATCAACGAAGCATACGGTGCTACCCTGCAAGCGGTAACTCAAATGGCCAATGCCACGGCAGATACGCAAGCTTACAACGCGCAAGTGCAGCAAGTGACTAAAAACTTAGGCGCCTTGAACGCGGTGTATGAAATGGAACTGCAGGATGCCAACAACCACCTGAAGTCTATTAACAAGTTCTACGGTAGCATTACCAGCGCCATGGAGAATTTGACAGAGGCTAGCCGTGAGACGGAGCAATTCAAAGATGAGGTAACTAACCTAACTAAAAACCTGCATTCTTTGAATAATGTGTATGGCAACATGTTAAATGCCATGAGAGGGTAATCTCTGCCAATCCTCTATTAATAATAAATCTAACAAAGAAGGTAATCACTAAAGGATACTATGGCTGGAGGAAAAGAGACGCCACGGCAAAAGATGATCGGGATGATGTATCTCGTACTCACTGCGCTGCTGGCCTTGAACGTAAGCTCTGCAATACTATTAAAATTCCAATTCATTGATGAGAGCCTGATGGAAGTTAACCGTAACACGGTTAGCGATAACAACGGTACAGTGAAAGGGATTGCAGCTGCTGTGGCTGAAAGCGGAAATAGAGCGCAAGATGCCAGAGTGGTAGAATCTGCAAACCAAGTAAGAACCCGTACCGCCCAGATGGTAGACTATCTTCGCGGACTTCGGGATGAACTTGAGAAAAGAACCGGAGGCAAAGATGAATCAGGAAACTATAAAAATCCTGAAGCCAACGAGATTGTAAATGAATTGATGCTGGGTGGCGCTAAAAATGGCAAAGGCTATGAACTGGAAGCAAAGCTAAATGAATATGCGGCTTTCTTGCGCCAATATAACCCAGGGGTGCCCACAAAAATAGCCATGAGCGGAACAGAAGATCCGCGGGTAGCTAAGAATAAGGATCAGCGCAAGAAGAACTTTGCGCAATTGAACTTTGAGGAAACTCCAATGGTGGCTGCTTTGGCTACTTTAGCTCAAAAAGAATCTGAAGTGTTGAAGTATGAGGCAGAAACATTGTCTCAGTTAGCCCAAAAAGTAGGCGCTGACATCATTAAGTTTGAGAACATTTTCGCTATGGCCAGCGCCGAGTCAAAGACCGTTGCCGCTGGTACTAAATATAAAGCAGAAATGTTCTTAGCTGCTTCTTCAGACGCGGTTACGCCTACTATGTCTGTTGACGGTAGACCAATTTCAGTGAAAGGCGGAAGAGGACAGATCGAATTCACCGCTACAGCCGGCAACTATGATGCTGAAGGTAACGCTAAGAAACAGTGGAAAGGTCAGGTACGTTTCCGTCAGGCAAGCGGACGTGATACAACATTCACTGTAACTCAGGATTACGTAGTAGCGAAGCCCGTAATGCAAATTCAATCCGCTTCTATTAACTCCCTGTACTTTAACTGCGGTAACGAACTTAACATCCAGGTTCCTGCTTTAGGTGCCATGTATGATCCATCCTTCTCTGCAAGCGGAGCAACAGTGGTAAAAGGTGCCAAAAAAGGATTCGTAACCCTTATCCCTACCTCAAGACAAGTGAAACTGAACGTGAGCAGCGGCGGCAACGCAATTGGTTCACAAGATTTCACCGTGAAGCTAGTGCCAAGACCACGCGTGGTTGCTTTGGCCAATGGCCGTCCGGTAGATGTAGTGAAAGGAATGCCAGCTCCAGGCCCGCGTTCATTGACCATACAGGCCATTCCGGATGAAAGCTTTAAAAATCAGCTTCCAAAGGATGCCCGTTACAGAGTTACCCAGTACACGGTATATCTAGTACGCGGTGCTCGTCCGGTAGGGCAGGTTCAAGGTTCAGGACCAACGGTTAGCTTAGGCAATTTGGCTGCCCAAGCTCGCCCTGGCGATAGAATTGCGGTTGACGTAAGAGAAGTACGTCGGATGAACTATCGTGATCAGCAGGAAGTTGTTCCTTCTGATGGCTCAAGTCTCACGTTTCAGCTTAATTAGTAAGTTATTTACAGTATCATGAAGAAGTTAATTGTGTTGGGTTTAGCAGGTTTGCTTAGCATTCCGGTGGTTAGTACGGCACAAAAGCGTACTACAAAGAAGACAACTACTTCTGCGCAGAGAGCACAGCAAAATGCCGCCGCCCAGGCTGCGGCTGAGAAAGCTCGTCAGGAAGAGTTGGCTCGCCAGCAGGAAATGCAGAGACAAGCTGAAGTGGCGCAGGCCAGAATGGATAGCTCTTTGGCGGCTCCTGCTTCTGCCAGACCAATTCCTGCATCAGATGTGATGTTCAAGAAAACAGTTTGGAGAGCGGTTGATTTACGCGAGAAGCAGAACCGTCCTATGTTTTCTACCGGTAAACAAATTACCAAGCTCATCACAGAAGCTGTAAAACGTGGTGAACTTCAGGCATACAGATCAGATACCTTAAATACGCCTATCTCAGCCCAAGAATTCTTCACTAACCTTAGCCCAACCAGCACTGGAGGCGGCGGCTTAACTGAAGCAGAAAAAGCAGCTGGTTTTGATCAGCCTGCAGCTGCAGATGATGGCTGGGGTAACGACGATGGCTGGGGAACACCTGCTCCTAAGAAGAAAGCAGCTACTAAGTCTACGGCAAAGGCTACTCCTGCTCCCGCAGCAGCTGTGACAACAGGGAATGAGCTTCTTCCTAATGAACTTTATAAGTTAGAGATCAAAGAAGATGTAGTGTTTGACAAGAAGCGTTCAAGATTATATCATGACATTCAAGCCATCACGCTGATCATGCCTGCCAAATACAACAGCTTGGGTTTTGAGAAACCGATTGCTTCTTTCAAGTACAGTGATTTGGCAAGAGTGTTCAGAGCACACCCAGATGAAGCGCTTTGGTTTAACCAACAAAATGATGCACAGCATAAAAATTTGGCAGATGCATTTGACCTGTGGTTATTCAGCTCTTACATCACCAAAGTTTCTAACGTGAACGATGCTCGTCTGGAAGAGGTGTACGGAACCGGTAAGAAAGGCTTATTAGCTGCGCAACAGGCTATGGAAGAACTTATTGAGTTTGAATACAGCTTGTGGAGCTACTAGTAGTTTTAACTTAAAATAGAAAAAGGGGGCTCTAAACAGCCTCCTTTTTTATTGGCCTTATATTTATTCCTTCTGCTTAACCGCTTTATCAGGAACTCATATTAGGGAGACTGGAAAGAAGCTCATTTTGTGGACCTCTTTAATTTGGATGAAGCCTTCTTCCGTAGAAGCTTGGATTTGATGAGTGTTTGCGTTTAGGGGCTCTTTTTTGAAAAAGAGCCCCTAAACGCAAACATCTATTTGGATGCTTGAGAAAAGTAATCCCTTAATAGTTTCGCCTTACTCTTCCCTATCTCGGTTTCCAGTTCTTGCTGAGAGAGTTCCGCAATCTTTTTCACAGATTTAAACTTACTTAAAAGTTTTTCGGCAGTGGCGGGGCCAAGGCCTTTCACCTTGGTAAGCTCAGTCTGTAAAGTGCCCGCATCGCGGAGGGAGCGGTGAAAAGTAATCCCGAAGCGGTGTGCTTCGTTTCTAAGGCGCTGGATGAGCTTGAGCGTCTCTGATTTTTTGTCAATGTAAAGAGGGAGTGTATCTCCCGGGTAAAAGATCTCTTCCAATCGCTTGGCTATACTGACAATGGCGACCTGCCCGTAAATACCTAAATCTTTCAGGGCTTTCACCGCCATTCCTAACTGGCCTTTGCCACCGTCTATGATGATCAACTGAGGCAGGGAAGTTCCTTCGTCAATTAACCTTCTATAGCGGCGGGTAACTACTTCATACATAGAAGCGAAATCGTCTGGGCCAACCACCGTTTTAATATGGAAGTGCCGGTAATCTTTTTTAGAAGGCTTAGCGTTCCGGAAGCAGACCATAGAGGCTACCGGATTGTCTCCCTGAAAGTTTGAGTTATCAAAGCACTCTATATGTTTAGGGAGCTCTGTAAGCCTTAGGTCACGCTTCATGGTTTCCATAATGCGCACTTCATTGCTGTCTTTGGACTTGTCCTGCATGCTCTCTTTCTCTTTGCGCAGATACAGCGCATTTTTCATGGAAAGATTGAGGAGCTTGCGCTTATCTCCAATCTGCGGTACGGTAACCGTAATGCCTTCCAAAGGTAGGACGAGGTTGTCAATGTTAACCAGAATCTCCTTGGAAGTGCTTTCAAAGTCCTGCCTAAGCTGCATGATCATGGAGGCCAGAATGTCCTGATCCGTCTCCTCCAGTTTCTTTTGCAGCTCAAGAGATTGGGTGCCAATGATTGAGCCGTTCATTACTTTCAAGTAGTTAATGAAGGCGCATTTCTCATTGGAGGTGATGGTGAGGACATCAATATTGGTGAGCGTATGGCTTACCACAGTGGATTTAGCCTGGAAATCATCCAGCAGGTCAAGCTTCTGTTTGTACTGGTGAGCTACTTCATACTGAAACTCCGCCGCAGCGGCAGACATAGCCTCTTTGAAGTAGTTTTTGGCCACGGTTAGGTTGCCGGAGAGGATATTCCTGATCTGCTGAATGTGCTGGTTGTATTCTGCCTCATCGTATAGACCTTCACAAGGACCTTTGCAGTTGCCTATGTGATATTCCAGACACACCTTAAATTTACCCGCTTCAATATTAACTGGGCTCAGGTTATAGCTACAGGTGCGCAAAGGATACAGGGTCCTGATGAGTTCCAGTACCACATACATGCTTGTGACACTGGGGTACGGCCCAAAATAGCGGGAGCCGTCATTCAGCTTGTTTCTGGTGCTGAGTACCCTAGGGAACCGCTCGTTGGTAATGCAGAGGTACGGATAAGACTTCCCGTCTTTGAGAAGAATGTTGTATTTAGGCTGATGCTGTTTGATGAGATTGTTCTCCAGCAAAAAAGCATCAGCCTCACTGTCTACAATGGTAAATTCTATGCGCTTGATCTGGGAGATCAGCTTCAGAGTTTTCTTGTTGTGCTGCGTGGAACGGTTAAAGTAAGAACTCACCCGTTTGCGGATATCAATGGCCTTGCCTACGTAGATAATGCCCTTGTCATCATAGAATTTATAGATGCCCGGGCGGTGGGGCAAATGCTTGAGTTGTTCCCTAGGTGATTCTTCTACAGCCATACAATGTTACTCCTTAAAACCTTTCTTCCTCTACGTTTTCAGGCAAGGTGAGTGTTTGATCCTGTTTTACGGAATCAGCGACTGTAGGGACATTATTATAGCTTCCGCAGTTGATCTGGACCTGCAAAGGCTGCGATGGTTTAGGGAACGGAGCTTTTGAGACATTCAAAGACTTATCAGCGTATACCTTTTTCATGAACAGGGCATAAATAGGCATGGCAAGTTTATTTCCTTGGCCGTAAGCAGCGCTTCTAAAGTGAATGCTGCGGTCTTCTCCGCCTACCCAAACGCCAGCCGCCAAATCTGGGGTAATTCCCATGAACCAGGCATCTGAATAATTAGAGGTGGTTCCGGTTTTGGCGCCAATCTCATTTTTTAAGCCATAGCGGTGGCGCAGGCCGTAATAGGCAGTACCCCCTCTAATGTCTGCGGAGCCTTGGAGCATGTGCACCATGAGGTAAGCAGTTTCCTCACTGATGGCATCCACGGTTTTAGGCACAAACTCATGAAGAAGGTTACCATTCTTATCCTCAATCCGGAGCAGGTACTGCGGTTGGGTCCAGACACCTTTGTTTACGAACGTTCCGTAAGCGCCCACCATGTCATAAAGCGTGACATCATCTGAACCCAAGGCCAAAGAAGCGTATGGGTTCAGCTTGGTAGTAATGCCTAAACGTTTGGCTGTGGCTACTACGGCTTCTGGCCCAAGCTTCTTCATTAAGAAGGTAGTAATGGTGTTGACAGAAAAAGCGAGAGCTTCGCGAAGTGTGTGTCTGCGTCCGGTATACTTGCCATCACTGTTCTTGGGAGTCCAAGGCACCCCATCTTGGTTGATGATGGTAACCGGAGCATCTACTACTTCATAGCAAGGAGAGTAACCAGCTTCTATGGCTGCGGTGTATACAAACGGTTTAAAGGTAGAGCCCGGCTGGCGAGCGCCTTGTTTCACGTGGTCGTACTTGAAGTATTTGTAATTGGTGCCACCCACCCAGGCTTTTACTTTACCAGTAAGCGGATCCATGGCCATGAAACCGGCTTGCAGGTAATGCTTGTAATACCGCAGAGAGTCCATTGGGCTCATAAGGGTATCTCTTTCCCCTTTCCAGGAGAAGATACGCATAGGTACTTTTTGGTTTAGGTGGTAATTGATAGAATCTTGGTTGTCGCCGTACTGTTCTACCAGGCTCTTATACCGGGCCGTCCGTTTCATTTGGGTAGCCAGAAAATTCTTGATTTCTTTCCCGTTTTCATCTATCCAGGGATTCCGGCCTTTCCACTGCTGGAAGAACTCCTTCTGCATTACCTTCATGTGCTGCTCCAGGGCTGCTTCTGCGTGCTGCTGCATACGGGAGTCAATGGTAGTGTAGATTTTGAGTCCGTCTGAATACAGGTCATACCCGTTCTCACGGCACCATTGCGCTAAAGACTTGCCAATTTCCGTGCGGAAATAAGGAGCCAATCCCTTGTTTTGGTTCTCAACATTGAAGTCCAGCTTGATAGGTTTGGCGCTGGCCGTTTTAAAAGCAGATTCATCAATATAGTTGTACTTGAGCATCTGATCCAGAACCGTGTTACGGCGGTTCTGGGAGCGTTCTGGTCTTGTCACGGGACTGTAGTAAGAAGGGCCTTTCAGGACACCTACCAACGTAGCTCCCTCTTCCAGCGTAAGTTGCTCAGGATTTTTATTGAAGAAGGTTTTAGCGGCTACTTTGATCCCGTAGGCATTGCTGCCAAAGTCCACGGTGTTGAGGTACATGAGCAGGATCTCTTTCTTAGTGTAAGAGCGCTCCAGCTTTACAGACATGATCCACTCTTTGGTCTTGATGATGAGCATTCGCAGGCCCGGCACATCGCTGAGCAAGCCATTGTTTAAGTCATCACGGGTCCGGAAGAGGTTGCGGGCCAATTGTTGGGTAAGGGTACTGGAACCACGGTCCTGTTTGCCGGTCAATTTATAATAGGGAACAGCCAGCGTGCCTTTGAAGTCAATACCGGAATGTTCTTCAAACCGAATGTCTTCTGTGGCAATGAGCGCGTCTACCAAGGTCTTGGGCAATTGTTCATAGGTAACCGGACTCCGGTTCTCCCGGAAATATTTGCCCAGGAGTTGTCCGTCTTCTGAGTATACTTCAGAGGCCAGCTCGCTCTTAGGGTTCTCCAGCGTTTTAAGGTCTGGTAGGTCCCCGAAGAGGTTTAAGAAGTTAATGCTGACGGCAAAAACATATAGGAGGAAGAATACAAATCCTCCGGCAAAAAGCAGCCAAAGCGCCGAAATAATCTTCCGGTACTTCTTATCAGGCGTAGACGACATGCTATTGGTAATTTTTTTCAAAGAAAGCTACATACTCCGCGATATCTCCTAACTTTTGCAGCAAGGCAAGATTCGCTTCAGTGATTACAAAGGTAGCAAATTTCGGGCCTTTTACGGCGGCTAAAGGTGAACTCCGGGCCGTTTGCAGGCGGGCATACTGGGTGGCGGTTTTATAGTCTTGTAAAGCCCGTATTACTAGCAGCGTAGTGTCCTTTTGGAAGGCCACAGGCTCTACTTTAAGTTGCTTTTTAGGGTGGAACCGGTTATTGTAAGGGACATACGCTGCAGCTAGCTGACGCAGGGACGCGCTGTCTCCGGTATGTACAATCACAAACAGGTGCGGTGCGCTGATCTCAACTTTATAAGTAGGCACTTCCTCTTTAGGTGCAACAGGAGCGCTAACCTCTGGTGCTTTGGCTAGCTCGCCCGTTTCATACCGGTTGTACAGTTTCATGAACTCCTGTGCTTTGGGCAGCAACGGGCTTTCAGGGAACTGGATCATGAAACGGTCTACGGCTGCATTAAAAGCCGCGGCCGGCTGAGTTCTCCCTACTATCAAAGCCCGCAGAAAAGCTACCTGATCCGGTATGTCGTTTTGAGGGTATTTTTGGGAAATCTGGTCTAAAACAGCATTCGTCTCTGGATATTTTTCTTCTTGGTAAAGTGCGTAGGCGGAGTCATAAAGCGCATGTGCGGCCAAGTTCTCAGCGGAATAGGTTCTCAAATAATCTGGCTGATCAATGAGTTTGCTGTACTTAGAGGTAGGAAACCTCTCTTTTAAGGCACGGGCATAACTTGCCGCTTGTTCTGTCTGCTGTTGGCTTTGCGCAATCACGTACAGACTGTAATACGCCTCAGAGGCATGCACCGAGTTAGGGAAACGCTCCAAAAGTTTCTGATAGGTTTGGGCCGCCCGCTCAGGTTCCCGCAGACGTTGTTGGTAGATATTGCCCAGTGTGAACAATGCTTCCTCTACGCGTTTGTCTGAAGCTTGCCGTTGTTCTGGTGTTACCGGAATGGCCGCCAAATACTCCTGCTGCTTTTGGACGTTGGCCGCCGCCAAAGCACTGCTGTCTACGCGGGTGCTGGTAACAGGCCCGGCAGTTAAGCCTCTTTCCCCTGAAATAGCCGTGATACGCCGCCAATTGTCCTGTAAGGGACGGTCGCCCCAGGTACGGAGGAAGTCGTTCCTGGCACTGGCAAGCGCAACTGGGTTATCAAAGTACCAGGTACTTCCCGCATTTCCCGCGCCGCTAACGGGCAAAGTTCCGGTACGGGTAGGGACAGGGCTTTTTGCCGCATTGGCCGCTGCGAGTGCCGCAGCTTCCGCTTGTTCATTTTCCCGAGTAATTTGCTCGGCTACGCGTTGAGCCCGTTCAGCCGTGCTTAGTTGCCCCAAAGCCTGTAAGCTGTCTTCAGACCGAATGATCTCCAACTGCTGCGTGAAAGCTGTCAGAACGGTTCGCCTATCGGCCAGTTCCTCGTAGCCTAACGTGGTGGGCGGCAAGAATTGCAGGGTGCTGTCATAGTAGGCCTGTGCCAGACCATACTGTTGCAGGTTCTCATAGTAAATCTGCCCCGTTAGCAGATAAGAATAGGCCCGTTGCGCACGGTTGGTGGTAGAGGCCGCGGTAGATTGCCTGAGCAGTTTCAGGGCCTCTGGGTAAGCCTTCTGCCTCAGTTCCAGTTTGGCCAGGTCGTAATAGATTTTGTCCAGGTACTCGGTGTTCTTTTCGTCGCGGGCCATCTTCTGGAGAAAGTTTTCCACCTTTTCTTTGTCGGTGGCGTCCTTCAGTTCCGTTACCTGCGCCATGTTCAGGTTTGAGTAGAAGCCTAATTCGTAGGGCGGACGTTTTTTCAGCACTTTCGCAAACTGCTCATAGGCTTTGGCATCTTGATTAGTGGCCTGGTAAAGCTGCCCCAGAATAAACCGCAGACGGGCTTCCTGATCACGTTTGCGAGCAAAGGGAATAGCTTTCTCCAGATTCTCCATCATGAGGGGCAGGTTGTTCTGGATGCTGGCCAGCTGAGCGCGCGTCAAGAGCAGTTCCCGGCCGTTGGCCTCGTTCATGCGCTCTTTCCTGAACTGCTCAGAGAGGGAGATGACATTGTCGTAGTCTTTCTGCCGAAGCGAGAGCCGCATCATCCAGATCATGGCCTCATGGCGGGCATGGCGGTCTGTGCTGGTGGTCTGCACGAAGCGGAAGGTTTTAAACGCTTCGGCGTCCTCGCCCTGGTAATAGCGCGCTTTGCCAATGAGCACGTAGCAGTCATCAATCCATTTAGACTTTGGGTGCCGCACAATAGGGAAAGAAGCTCTTTTGATAATTTCCTCCAGGTCTGGGGCCAGGGTTTTCAGGACGGTAGTGTCTGCGGCCGGCAAAACCTCCAAGATGCGGTTATAGTCATTGGTCTGGGCTGCCTCCAAGCGAGCTTCCACCTCCTGCATTTTTTTATAGGCCAGAAAGTACCCATTGAACCGCGCGTTGAGGTTGCGGTATGCCTTGCCCAGGGGTTTGTCTGAAGAACAGCCCGCCACCGTGGCCAGGAGAAATAGCAAAAGAAAAAGACGTATTGGCTTCAACGTAAAGTCAAATGATGAGTAAGGTATAAAGCAATTAGCCGTTTAGCGGCCGATTTTCAAAAAGTAGCCCCTAAACGCACCCTTTTGCGTATAGGGCAAGGAGCGCAGAAGCTAAGCAAATTTACGCTTTTTATATTCATGCTCCGCACTGCGGCAAAAGGCTGATAAACAGGTAAACGAACTAAATTAGAATTTGTGCGCACCTAATCCGTTTAGAGCCTCTTTTTCTGAAAACAACGTAAAAACAGAGAAAATCTTTCTGCGGAAGCTGAGCCTATGATTAGTACCTTTGTAACCGCAGAGTAAACGCCTATGGAACCTGACAAACCATCTACGCCACCTGAAAAGGAGAATGAGATAAAGCCCTATCTCAAGTATTCCGGTTTGGCGTTCCAGATGATTGCCGTGATGGCGGTGGCGGCAATAGGCGGGCGCAAATTGGATGCGTATTTCCAGAACAGCACCCCGTGGTGGACCTTGAGTCTGCTCATCATAGCCGTGTTTGCCACCATGTACTCTGTGATTGTGTCACTAACGCGTAAGAATTAAGGCTTGTGAGTTTTATTAGAGGCATGGTCCTCATTACTGGTTTGCTGGTGTTTCTGGTGTCTGGCGTTGTTTTGCTCACCGGAGATAAGTTGATACATTCCTATATCTGGTACATGCTGGGATTCTTCGTCTTTATGACCGGTTTTGCCCACTATGTGTCGCATTTAGGTGTAAAGCAGGATGTAGAGAATTTACATGTCTATTTTTATGCCTCTATGGGCGTGCGCATGGTCTTCTCTATAATAGCAATTTTTGTATACAGGTATTTTCATGAGGAACAGGTGATGCAATTCGTATTCAACTTTTTCGCACTTTATTTTATCTATACCGGATTTGAAATCTACTCTTTGTTGAGTAACTTGCGCCGAAATTCAAAAAAGCAAATCTGAGGAAGCACGTTACGTTTACTCTGTTTCTTTTAAATCACTCTGAATGAAAAAGATACTCGTTTTCCTTCTTTCTGTACTTACTTTTTCAGCCCAGGCGGCAGAATCTGCCGAGGGTGGTGAATTTAGTCCGGGAGAGATGATTACCCATCACATTGGGGATGATTATGTGTGGGAGTTTGCCCACGGTGTGGTGTTGCCTCTGCCAGTTATATTATATGGAGAAAATGGGTTGGATATTTTCTCTTCCTCTAATTTCTATGATGAGCATGGTGGGCTTCGTCCTTACAAAGGCTATGTAGCAGAGCATGGGCATATCTACTATGCCAATGAAGAAGGCGAGCCGCGGATGGTGCAAGGCGAGGACGGTGAACTGAAGGCGGTAGGTCCTATGGATTTCTCCATTACCAAGAACGTGGCTTCTATGTTCCTGAGCGTGATCTTGTTGTTTGCGGTATTCTTAACCATAGCGGGCCGTTACAAGAAGACAAGGGGTCGGGCTCCTTACGGTGTTCAGTCGTTCTTTGAGCCGATTATTATTTTTATTAGAGACGAGATTGGAAAGGCGAACATTGGGCCTAAGTATGAACGTTACATGCCGTATTTACTAACCATCTTCTTCTTTATCTGGTTTAACAACCTGCTGGGCTTGATGCCTGGCGGTGCTAACCTCACCGGTAACATTGCCGTGACCCTGGTGCTTGCCCTGCTTACCTTGTTGATCACTGTATTCAGCGGAAACAAAAGCTACTGGGGGCACATCTTTGCCACGCCAGGGGTGCCAAGATGGTTGGCTCCTATTATGATCCCGGTGGAATTGATTGGTATTCTTACCAAGCCTTTCTCCTTGATGGTGCGTCTTTTTGCAAACATCACCGCCGGGCATATTATTATCCTGAGCTTGTTTAGCTTGATCTTTATCTTCAAAAGCGTTGCCATTGGGCCGGTGAGTGTGGCGTTTGCTACGTTCATGAACTTCTTGGAGCTGTTTGTGGCGCTATTGCAGGCTTACATCTTTACACTGTTGTCTGCCATGTATTTTGGCGGTGCTGTAGAAGAGCATGAGCACCATGATGAGGCGCATGCCCATTAATTAAGGAACTTTTTTAACTATATATATCTACTACTATGTTAGCATTATTGCTTGAATTAACATTAGGCACAGGTTACGCAATCTTCGGTGCTGGTATCGGTGCAGGCTTAGTTGCTCTTGGTGCTGGTTTGGGTATCGGTAGAATCGGTGGCTCTGCCATGGAATCTATCGCCAGACAACCAGAGGCTGGTGGCCGTATCCAGACTGCCATGATCATTGCTTCGGCTCTGATTGAAGGTGTTGCCCTGTTCGGGGTGGTTGTTTGCCTTCTGATTTCATTCATTCGTTAAGAATGTCTGTTACATCTCCCGTCCAGACGATTGGTCTGGACGGTGAGATGTAATGCGTAGTAAGTAGAACGTATAAGTTACGGAAGGTAATCCCTTCATACATTAACCTGATAATACAATGGAATTAGTAACCCCAGCCTTAGGATTACTTTTCTGGCAAGTAGTCACCTTCCTTGTGGTGCTTTTCTTGTTATCTAAATTTGCTTGGAAGCCTATCATGGGTGCTTTGCGTGAGCGCGAAGAGTCTATTGACTCTGCTTTGACCATGGCTGAGAAAGCAAAATTAGAGATGCAGTCTCTGAAAGCAGACAATGAGCGTTTGTTGAATGAGGCCCGTGCAGAGCGTGAGCGTATTCTCAAAGAAGCGACAGATGCCGCTAACCACTTAGTGGAAAGCGCCCGTGCCAAAGCTTCTGAAGAAGGTGCCCGTATGGTTGAGCAAGCGCGTCTTTCAATTGAAAACGAGAAGAAAGCAGCGCTTACAGAAGTGAAGAACTTAGCCGCTACGTTGTCTATTGACATTGCTGAAAAGCTGATTAGACGTGAGTTGCAGGATGAGCAAGCGCAACGTGCTTTGGTACAGAGCTATCTGCAAGACGCACAGCTTAGCTAAAACCGGAACCGGCGAGATACTTCCCGCCCATAAAAGGAAGTGAATCGTTTAAACCACGCAAGAGAAAGAAATGTCAGAAGAAAGAGTTGCCTCCAGATACGCGAAGTCTCTGCTTGAACTTTCCCAGGAGAAAGGCTCATTAGAGAAGGTGTATGAAGATATGCGCCTCTTCTCTAAAACCTTAGAGGATAGCCGTGACTTACGCCTGGTGTTGCGCAACCCGATTATTAAACATGATAAAAAGCTTGCCATCCTTACTGCTCTCTTTGGCGGTAAAATGAGCGAGCTAACTAATGCCTTCTTCAAGATTGTTACCCAGAAGAACCGTGAGGAGATTCTGGAGTCTGTGGCAACGGAGTTCGTGAAACAGTACAACCAACTGAAAGGCATTCAAAAAGCAACGGTGACTACTGCCGTTCCGCTCACCCCAGAACTACGGGCTACTTTCCAGCAAATGGTAATAGACCGTACCGGCAAAACGGTTGAGTTGAAAGAAGTAGTAGACCCAGCCGTAATAGGCGGGTATGTATTGCGCATAGGTGACCAGCAGATAGACAATACTGTGAGAACCAACGTGCAGAAACTGAAAAATAAGTTTAAAGAGAATCCATACATTACTAAACTATAATCATGGCAGAAGTTAGACCTGATGAAGTATCAGCGATTTTAAGAGAACAGCTGTCAAACTTCAGAACAGAAGCTGAACTGGAAGAAGTTGGTACGGTTCTGCAAGTAGGTGACGGTGTTGCTCGTATCTACGGCTTATCTAAGGCACAGTCTGGTGAGTTGTTAGAATTCGAAAATGGTCTGCAAGCCCTTGTCCTCAACCTTGAGGAAGACAATGTGGGTGCGGTATTGTTGGGTGAATGGAGCAATATCAAAGAAGGCGATACAGTTAAGAAAACAAATAAAATCGCCTCCGTTCGCGTAGGTGATGGCATGGTAGGCCGTGTGGTGAACACACTTGGTCAGCCAATCGACGGCAAAGGCCCATTAGTGGGTGAGCTGTACGAAATGCCAATTGAAAGAAAAGCACCAGGCGTTATTTTCCGTCAGCCGGTAAATGAGCCTATGCAAACAGGTATCAAGGCGATTGACTCCATGATTCCGATTGGCCGTGGCCAGCGTGAGTTGATCATCGGTGACCGCCAGACCGGTAAAACCGCTGTCGCCATTGATACCATCATCAACCAAGGTGAGTTCTTTGATCGTGGCGAGCCTGTTTTCTGTATCTACGTAGCCATTGGCCAGAAAGCCTCTACGGTAGCACAGATTGTGAACGCTCTGGAAGCCGGTGGCGCAATGCGTTATACTGTGGTAGTAGCCGCTCCGGCTGCTGACCCAGCTCCTATGCAGTTCTACGCTCCGTTTACTGGTGCCGCTATTGGTGAGTTCTTCCGTGATACCGGACGTCCAGCCCTGGTAGTGTATGATGACTTGTCTAAACAAGCTGTGGCATACCGTGAAGTGTCTCTGTTGCTTCGTCGTCCTCCAGGACGTGAGGCTTATCCAGGTGACGTATTCTACCTGCACTCCCGCTTATTAGAGCGTGCCGCCAAAATTAACGCTTCTGATGAGATCGCTCGTAACATGAACGACTTGCCAGATTCTATCAAGCATCTGGTGAAAGGCGGTGGGTCTTTGACTGCTCTTCCAATCATTGAGACGCAGGCTGGTGACGTTTCTGCCTATATCCCTACCAACGTGATTTCTATCACAGATGGTCAGATCTTCTTGGAAACCAACCTCTTCAACTCTGGTATCCGTCCGGCTATCAACGTAGGTATTTCGGTATCTCGCGTGGGTGGTTCTGCTCAGATCAAGTCAATGAAGAAAGTAGCCGGTACCTTGAAACTGGATCAGGCGCAGTTCCGTGAATTGGAAGCCTTCGCTAAATTCGGTTCTGACCTGGATGCCGCTACCAAATTGACCATTGAGCGTGGCCGCAGAAACCTGGAAGTATTAAAGCAGCCACAGTTCTCTCCGGTTGCCGTAGAAGACCAGGTAGCTATGATCTACTGCTGTACCAATGGTCTGATTGACGATGTTCCGGTAAACCAAGTTCGTCAGTTTGAGAAAGATTTCACCATGACCCTGAATGCCCAGCACCGTCCGGTATTGGATGCCTTGAGAGCTGGTAAAATTGATGATACTGTGACCGACACGTTGAAGCAAGTTGCTCGCGAGCTCACAGCTAGATATCGTAAATAATCATTAACAGAAGAAAAGTAGGGGCCTGTACCCTACTTTTCTTTCTCTGTTCATATTTGACTAACTATTAATGGCTAGTTTAAAAGAAGTACGCAACCGGATCGTTTCTGTAGGATCTACGCAACAGATCACCAAAGCCATGAAGATGGTGGCGGCGGCAAAACTGCGTAGAGCTCAGGATAATATCCTGCGCATGCGTCCGTATGCCCAGCGCCTGAACAGTATTTTAACTAATCTATCCAGCGTAAGCGGAGAGGCCGGTTCCAATGTATATGCACAGAAACGTGATGTACAGCGGGTGCTGATTATTGCCGTAACCTCAGACCGTGGTTTGTGTGGCGCCTTTAACAGTAACGTGATGAAGGCAGTTAACAACCTAATCAATGAGCGCTACGCCGCCCAGGGAGCCGCCGGGAACGTAGAGATCATGGCTATCGGGAAGAAAGGGCACGAGTATTTCAACAAGCGCAGTTTCCCAATGGCCGGTGACTATACGTCTGTTTTCGGGAATCTCTCCTTTGAAACCGTACGCATAGCCGCTGAGCAAGCCATGGAAGGTTTCCGCACGGGGTTATACGATCAGGTAGATATTATCTACAATGAGTTCAAGAACGTAGCCACCCAGATCATTCGGACGGAGCAGTTCCTGCCCATTCAGGAGAACCCACAGGAAGAGGCAGCAGCTAACGTAGCCTTAGACTATATCTTTGAACCTTCCAAAGAAGAGATCATAGAGCAGTTAATTCCTAAGTCTCTGAAGATTCAGGTTTACAAAGCCGTTCTGGAGTCTAACGCTTCTGAACATGGTGCGCGTATGACCGCCATGGACAAAGCCACAGATAATGCCGGTGAACTGCTGAAACAGTTGAAGCTGACGTATAACCGAACCAGGCAGGCCGCTATCACCACTGAGATCTTAGAGATTGTGGGTGGTGCTGAGGCGCTTGCAGCCGGAAGATAATAAGAAGACATACCTCTTTGAGCAGCGCCCATTGCAAAATGGGCGCTTTGCTTTTATAGGTGTTAGGTTATCTTATGATTAATTTTGGTTCGAAAACACATCAAACCAGAAGACTTAGCTCACTGTCTGATATATTTACGTTTTGGGGCTCTTTTTGGAAAAACAGGCTCTAAACGCAAATACCGGAAACCAAAACCAATGACAAACAAAAACACCCGATTTTGGGTAATGTGCCTGGCGCTTCTTTTTGCCTGCTGCCCAGCCTTTGCCCAAAAAAAGAAGTCGAAGAAAGGAATGCCAGACGTTCCTAAGTTGGTGATCGGGATTGTGGTAGATCAAATGCGCTATGACTACCTGTACCGTTACTGGGACAAATACTCCAACAATGGTTTCAAACGATTGATAGGAGAAGGCTTCAACTTCAGGAACAACCATTACAACTATGTTCCTACCTACACGGCACCCGGTCACGCGTCTATCTATACCGGGACTACCCCATCGGTGCACGGCATAGTAGGAAACGACTGGTACAACCGCAGCATCGGCCGGAACGTGTATTGCGCCGAGGATACCTCAGTGAAGACCGTAGGAAGTACCAGCAAGGCGGGAGAGATGTCACCGGCAAATTTGCTGGCCACTACCATCACAGATGAACTGAAACTGGCCACCAATCAAAGAAGCAAAGTCATAGGCTTAAGCTTGAAAGACAGAGGAGCCATCTTGCCCGCCGGGCATGTGGCCAATGCCGCTTATTGGTTTGATGGGAGCAATGGCAACATGATCAGCAGCACCTATTATATGCAGGAACTTCCGGCATGGGTACAAGCCTTCAATAATCGCAGGCTGGCAGATCAATACCTGAGCCAGCAATGGAACACGCTGCTGCCTATAGTGCAATACACAGAAAGTACTCAGGATGACCAGCCTTTTGAAGGTACTTTCTCAGGCGAGGCCAAACCCGTTTTCCCGCACAACATTCCGGCGTACCGGGGAAAGACATTTGATCTGCTGCGTTCTATCCCGGCGGGGAACACGTACACCAAAGAATTCGCGATTGAAGCAATAAAAGCGGAGAACCTGGGCAAAGGAGCCGTCACAGATTTTCTGGCCATCAGTTTCTCCACCCCAGACTATATTGGGCACCAATACGGCCCAGATGCCATTGAAGTAGAAGATAATTACCTGCGCCTGGACCAGGAAATGGCAGATTTGCTTAAGTTTATTGACGGTTACTTGGGGAAAGAGAATGTGCTCATTTTCCTTACCGCCGACCACGGCGGTGCGCATAACCCAACTTACTTGCAGCAACTGCGTATTCCGGCTGGTACTATCAACAACAGTGTCATCACAGATTCGCTGAAGAAGCACCTGAACCAAAGGTTTGGGAAAGCGGAATGGGTGATCAAATCCACGAACCAGCAGGTTTACCTGAACCATGGAGTAATAGAAAGTAAAAAGGCGAACCTGGTGGAAGTTCAGGAAGAATGCGCCCGTTTCCTCCAGCGGTTCCCGGGGGTATACAGAACCATGACCACCGATGCCCTTCTCCGGACACATTGGGAAAAAGGGATGGGTATGTTCATGGAAAAAGGATACATGTCGCTCCGCTCCGGTGATGTACTGGTGGCGCTGCAACCGGGTTGGTATGACAACTACGGCCGCGCCGAGGTGAAAGGAACCAGCCACGGCAGCTCCTGGAGCTATGACACCCACGTGCCGCTGCTGTGGTACGGGTGGCAGATACCGGCCGGAGAGTCATCAGTGAGAACAGAAATTGTAGACATAGCCCCCAGCCTGGCCACTTGGCTGCGCATTCAGGAGCCAAATGGCACCACGGGGCGCTCTTTAGCGGAGCATGTGCAGAAATAATACCCATTTGAGAAGATAGAATAGAAATAAGTAAGATGTTAGAAACTACCAAAAACGCAAGTAACCCTTGGCATGATGTGCATTATGGCGAGGGTGCCCCCCAGATTGTAACGGGCATCATTGAGATTCCTAAGGGTTCCAAGGCGAAATATGAATTAGATAAAGACAGCGGTCTTCTTAAACTGGATCGGGTTTTATTTTCGGCAGTACATTACCCGGCTAACTACGGCTTCATTCCGCAGACTTACTGCGATGACAAAGATCCTCTGGACATATTGGTGCTTTGCTCTATTGATGTGGCCCCTATGTGCCTTATTGATGCCAAAGTAATTGGCGTAATGCAGATGATTGACAACAATGAGGAAGATGACAAAATCATTGCCGTAGCCGCCAATGATATGTCTGTAAAGCACATCAATGACATTTCTGAGTTGCCTCCGCACACGTTGTTGGAGATCCAACGCTTCTTTGAAGACTACAAGAAACTGGAGAACAAAGAAGTGATTGTGGAGAACTTCCTGGGCCGTGAAGACGCTTACAGAATCATTGAGCAGAGCATTGAGCTATACAATACCACTTTCAAAGGAACCAACAGCTAAAAGAGAGCAACACCTTTAGTTGAAAAGCGCTGTTTTCCGTAGAGGAAAAACAGCGCTTTTTTTTGATCACTCCGCGTGCGAATTACTTCTATACATATACAAAAAAGTGTTGCAGCTCTGTGGCGGCAAACGTACTTTGCCGCAGAAATGGCATTAGAGGCCGTTTACGTAGAAGAACCATGAAGTTCCCCCTGAGAATCCTGAATTTTATTCTGTACAGCAACATCTTCATCTCCATCTGTGCAGCGGTGCTGGTGTGGGAAACGTATATGTTGAGCGGGATTCCCATATCCTTACGCCTTGGGGGCATCGTGTTCTTCGCTACACTATTTGTGTACAACGCAGACAGCCTGCTGCCCTACAAGTTCAACCAGGAAGTAGCCGTTTCGCCGCGCACCCAATGGATCAGGAATAACAGGCTGGAGCTGATTTTCATTGCCATAGGCAGCGCCATGTGCGTCATCTACCTGTACTGGACTGCCCTGTTTGACCTAAGCTTCTGGTTTCTGCTGCATCTGATAGTAGTGGCCGGCTTGTATTCCATTGCCGTGGTGCCTGAGGGCGACCGGTACATTCCCCTGCGGGACATTCCCTTCCTGAAAGTATTCCTGATTGCCTATGTGTGGTCTGCCGTAACGGTGCAGCTCCCGCTCATGGAAGTAGACCGTGATCTGTTTTCCGGCAACAATCTGATTCTGTTCGTGCGTCGCTTTCTGTTTATCTTCTCCCTCACACTGGTGTTTGATATAAGGGATGTGCACAAAGACAAACTGACCAATACCGTTACCTTCCCTACCAAGTGGGGAGTAAAGAACACTAAATGGCTGGCGCTGTTTACCCTCGTCCTGTTTGCCATTCTGTTGCCCTCCGGAACCGCGCCGCACATGCGGCTGGCTTTAGGCTTGGCCGGAGTGGGGGCCGCCACGGTAGTCTGGTACGCCCATGAATACCGCTCCCAATACTACTTCCTCATCTTAGCCGATGGCATGATGCTGATGCAGTTTCTCTTGGTTTGGCTGCTTAAATAAGCTAATCAACTCTTTCTAGGGAGGTGCGTTTAGGGGCTGTTTTTTCAAAAAGAGCCCCTAAACGCACTTGTACTGCAAAGGGAATTATTCTGACGCTTTTCTGAAAGCCGCTCCCAGATACTTGTAAAGATCAGAGGCGATGAGGGAGATTTGCCCCTCTGCCTGTGCCGCCAGGTTACCGGCTAAACCGTGCAGGTAAACACCCAACTGACAAGCCTCCAAAGCACTATACCCCTGTGCCCGTAGCCCCGTGAGAATGCCAGTCAGTACATCGCCGGTACCGCCGGTGGCCATGCCGGGGTTACCGGTGGTATTGAAGTAAAACTCGCCGGCTGGAGTACCAATACAGGTGTGCGCCCCTTTTAAGACCACGTAGCACTGGTACTGGGCGCAGAACTCCTTCAGGAGTTGCAGGCGGTGGAAATCATCTGTGGCGGGGCCGGTAAGGCGCTCAAATTCTTTGGGGTGCGGCGTGAGAATACTGTGGGGGGGCAGGTGTTGGCGCAGCAATCGGTCGGTGGCCACCAGGTTCAGGGCATCGGCGTCCAGCACCAACGGAGGAGTTACTTGCTGAAATAGCCTTTCCAGCGCCAGCTGTGACGCTTCGGCCTGGCCCAGACCAGGGCCTATGCCTACACACTGGTATTTGGTCAGATCCTCCGGGAAACGGGTGAGGTGGTGCGCGTGGTCATCGGTGAGTACCATGGCCTCTGGCAGGGCGGTCTGCAGAATAGTGTACCCTATGTGGGGCACCTGCACAGTCAATAAACCCAAACCCGCCCGCAAGGCCGCGTGTCCAGACATGGTAATGGCGCCCATTTTCCCGTAGCTTCCGCCTACCAGTAACGCGTGGCCAAAGGTGCCTTTGTGGGAGAACTTCTGCCGGGGGCGCAGCAGGGATTTGATGTGTTGAGGCACTAACAGGTGGTACGGCGAGTCTGTCTGTTCCAGAAACGTTGGATGCAGGCCAATGGGCAGCACGTGCCACTCGCCCGCGTACGCACCTGAAGCCGGGAGCAGAAACGCCATCTTGGGGCGCTCAAACGTAAGGGTGACGGCTGCCTGCACCACCGCACTCTGGGCCGGCGTGGGCGCATCTGCGAACAAGCCCGAGGGAATGTCTATGGAAATAACGGGGGCCGGCTGCCGGTTCAGGAAAGCAACCGCTTGGGCGTAGATACCTTCCAGCGGTCTGGAGAGGCCAGAGCCAAACAAACTGTCTAAGGCAATGCTTCCTTTCGGCAAAGCCGCGGGCAGGTCTTCTTCCGTCTGCACCCGCACTACCGGAATGGCCTGGGGCAACCGCTCCAGGTTCTGCGTGAAATCAGAAGATTTGTTTTGGGAGGCTTCTAGCAGATACACCCACACGTCGTAACCGTCTTGGTGCAGCAGGCGGGCCGCCGCCAGACCGTCGCCACCGTTATTGCCGGGGCCGCAGAAAATATGGAAAGGAATCTGGGCTGTGTATTTCTGCTTCAGCCAGTGCACCAGCGCCCCAGCCGCCCGCTCCATGAGGTCCAGTGAGGTGATAGGCTCGTGGGCAATGGTATAGGCATCGGCGGACCGGGTTTGGCTGGCGCTAAGAATCTTCATGTGCGTTTAGGGGCTGTTTTTCTGAAATTAAGCGTAAACTACCGCTATGCAATCCCTCACCAGGTGTTAGAATTGCAGCGCCATGCCCATGCCCAACTGCCCATTGGGGAGCACGGTAGGCGCAATGCTGGCATTGAGGCCTTTGTTGCGCATGATGCGGTCATGCACAAAGTAGACGGTGTTCACAGAGAGCAGGCCAAGACCCGCGCCAGCCAGCACATCAGACATCCAGTGTTCATTGTTGAGGACCCGCATCACGCCCGTGGCCGAGGCGATGGTGTAGCTGCCCACGCTGATCCATTTGCTTTTGCCCCGGAACTCTTTGTCTACAATGGCGGCAATGGTGAAGGCGTAAGACGTGTGCCCCGAAGGGAATGCCCGGGGTTTGCCGTTGGGGCGCTCTACCCCCGTCAGGATTTTGGTGGGATACGTAAGGGCGGTGGTCACCAACCCAGAAACCAGCAACAGGCCCGTCTGCCTTTTTATGTCATGCTTGTTCTGCGAGGAGAACAGGTTAAACCCATACAAGCCCGCAATGGGCACAAAGAACAGATAATCATCCACCACCGTGCTGAAGTTGGGAAAAGCCCTGCGGGCGTCTCGGCTGGCGTCATAGCTGCTGTAAAAGCCGTTGCCTCTAATGGTGTAAATACCAGCCGCCACCAGTACTGCAGACGGTAGCACCGCCCGTTTGAGGTAGTGTTTGGTCTTGGGCTTCTCCTCCGCGGGAATTACCTGTACGGCCTGGGCAACGGTGGTGTCAACCACTGGGGTTTGGGCAACCACGCCTACAGACAGCGAGAGCCACAGGAAAGACGTGGTCAGAATGGTCTTGATAGTCAAAGTGCGTAGAGGTTTATGTGATAGACAATCATTTAAAGGTGGTACACAAATTGGTGGCTGTGGGCGTTTAGAGGCTCTTTTTGGAAAAACAGGCGCTAAACGCCCACAGGCCGCGGCAGAACCTAAAACTGCCAATTGGGGAATTGTACGCGCAGAAGTTTCCCAAGTTGGCGTGGGAAGTTACAACGTAAAGTAATACGCCAATCTTCCCCTTGGTCATCTGGCCGCAGGTGCCACGGCCGTTTAGGGGCTGTTTTTCCAAAAATAGCCCCTAAACAGCCCGCAGATAAATTCTTTCTCTCAAAAGAAACTGTAACTTTTTACGGCCAAATAAGTTTTTGCAGGGTTATATACCTTTACGTAAGCTTCTAACCGCCATGCTCACCGGCCGCGTCAATGCCCCTGAAATAAACACCCGCCACGGTTGGCTCAACACCGACCGCGGGTACACCCTCAAAGACTTCCGGGGGAAGATTGTGCTGCTCGATTTCTGGACCTTCGGGTGTATCAACTGCCAGCACATTCTGCCAGACCTGAAGCGGCTGGAGCAGGAGTATGCCCAGGAACTGGTGGTCATTGGCGTACACTCCGCCAAATTCACCGCCGAAAAACAGCAGAACGCCATCCGGCAGGCCATCCTCAAGTTCGGGATTGATCACCCGGTGGTCAATGATGCTGATTTTGAGGTCTGGAAACAGTACGCCGTCAATGCCTGGCCCACCGTGGTGCTCATAGACCCAGACGGCAAAGTGATTGGGCAGAAACCCGGCGAAGGCATCTATGATATCATCAAGCCGCACCTGGATGAACTGATCCAGACCTTCGGGGATAAACTGAACCGAGGTTCTTTCCCGTTCAAGCGGGAGCTGCCCGCCAGCGCCACCACGCTCAGTTTTCCCTCCAAACTGATCTCGGCCCCAGACGGGCACCTTTTCCTCTCTGACAGCGGCCACAACCGAATTTTAAAGATAGACACCACCGGCCAGGTGCTGGACGTGATAGGCAGCGGGCAGCAAGGCTTCACAGACGGTCCCGCAACGGAGGCAACTTTCCATGAGCCGCACGGGCTGGCGCTGCACGGTTCCGCTCTGTACGTAGCCGATGCCAAGAACAACGCCCTCCGGAAGGTGGATCTGGATACCAAGCAGGTAAGCACCGTGGCCGGAACCGGAGAGCTGAGCTACTATTTCTTCCATGAGGAGATAGGCGTGCCGGTGAACCCCAACAGCCCCTGGGACCTGGCCCTGGACGGAAACCAGCTCTACATTGCCAGCGCCGGAAACCACCAGATCCTGCGCATGGATTTGCAGACCCAGCGCGTGTACCGCTTTGCCGGCACCGGCCGCGAAGCCCTCGCCGACGGCTCCCTCGCTGAAGCCGCCTTTAACCAGCCCAGCGGCCTTGCCCTGGTAGACCGCACGCTGTACGTGGCAGACCCCGAAGCCAGTGCCATCAGGGCCGTTGACTTAGACAAAGCCTCTGTCACTACTCTCATTGGGCAGGGCCTCTTTGAGTTCGGTGATGAAGACGGTGATTTTGAGGAAGCATATCTGCAACACTGCATGGGCATCGCCGCCCACGGCGGAAACCTCTATATAGCCGACACCTACAACGGCAAGATAAAGGTCATGGACCTGGCCAGGGAACGGGTTAAGACGCTTGTGGCCGGGCTGGAAGAACCCAACGGACTGCTGTTCCACCAGGGGCTCCTCTGGCTTACCAACACCAACGCCCATGAACTCTGGAAAGTAAACCTGGAGACCGGCGAACGGGAGATTGTGCCGGTGCGTCTGTAGAACGTTTCCCTGGCACTGCCACTGCGTTCTTTAAGGTAAACGTAATTTCCTCTATAGCAATCACAAGGTGTACAGGTGCGTTTAGGGGCTGTTTTTCCTGAATTGAGGTCAAAAAAGGCATGAGAACTAATGTTAGCTTTTTTCGCTTCTCTATAGGAGGAAGATACCACTAATGATGTTTCTTTCCTGTATTTTTAAAGGCTATAGAATTAGCTTTGGCACGTAATAGAATGAGTACAGCGTTGCAGAAGAAGTGCGCGTTTTGTAGACCTAGAGGAAGATAAGAGATGGCTTTATTATTCAATGATTTCGCAAGCTGGGAGCGGCATTGCAGGGCCACGGGTGAATCGTTGTACCAGGCGGTACTGCAATATGAGATAGAACAGAAAGGCCGCACGGAGGAAGAAATCTGGAACGGTCTGCAACGGGCCTATGAGGTCATGCGCGATGCCGTGAAAACTGGCCTCACCCAAGACATGACCTCGCGCTCTGGCATGGTGAACAACGGGGCCAAGAAAGTAGCGGCGGCGCCGGTAACGGTGTTGTCGGCGGAGTTTCAGCAGTTGGTGAGTCGTGCGTTGGGGGCCAAAGAGGTGAATTCCTGCATGGGCCGCGTAGTGGCTGCACCTACCGCGGGAGCTTCCGGTATCTTGCCCGGCATCCTGACCACTATCCAGGACCTGCACCACTTAGATGACCGTAAAATCCATGAGGGTTTGCTGGTGGCCGCCGGTATTGCGCTCATCATTGAGACCAACGCATCTTTGGCGGGGGCCGTGGGCGGTTGCCAGGCCGAAACCGGCAGTGCCGCCGCCATGGGAGCCGGCGCTATTGTCTATTGCCTGGGCGGAACCGTGGAGCAGACTTTTGCGGCGGTGGCCATTACCATCCAGTGCATGCTGGGCCTCATCTGTGATCCCGTGGCCGGTCTGGTGGAAGTGCCGTGTATTGTGCGCAATGCCAGTGCGGCGGCCATCGCGTTTTCCAGCGCCCAGATTGCCATTGCCGGGGTTAACCCTGTGATTCCGGTAGACCAATGCGTGATGGCGCTGGGCGAGGTGGGCCAGAGCATGGAAACCAAGTACAAAGAAACCGCTCTGGGCGGATTGGCCAACACTCCCAAAGGGCGCGAGATAGAAAACCTGGTGCTGGTGCAGGACGTGGAGATTCTACCAGACGAGGACCCACAGTAGCTAAGGGCTGAAATCAAAGAAAGCCGTTTAGAGCCTGTTTTTCGAAAAACGGCCTCTAAACGGCTTTTTGTCTGTGGGGCTATTTCTCCTTGGCACCAACCTCCAATTTTCTGCGTGCGTGCGTGGCGCCTAGGGACTTCCTGAAAGATTATAAGAAGATCAGGCACATGGCCCGGAGAAGACTTTTATTTCTGGTTCTACTTCTTCACCGTCACAATATTCAGGAACTGCTCGTTTTCATCCCACCCTAACCGGATGGGGTGGGTGCTGTCCAGTTTGATGACTTCTACCTTGGCTATATAATTGACATCGGCTAAAAAACGTTTTTCGTTGACGAGGTTCTTGTTCACCAGCACGCGCAACTTCCGTTGTTGGGCCGGCACCTTGAACCGGTCCAGTACATCATTCAGCTTCAGGAGAGGCCGCTTGTGCGTTAGTTCAATCACTGCTACCCCATTCTTGGCTTTGGGCCCCATGCCAGCCAGCATGGTAGAATCTTTATACACCTGTAGCACCTTAATTTCTTTCGTGTCTACCAGCAAAGAAGCATAGTCGGTTTCCTGGTTGCCCAGCAGCAGGAGCGGCTCCTGAGAGGGAATAGTGCCTAAGACATATCTGGTGATGGGTCTCCGGTCATCCAACACGGGTAGATAATCACTGGGTGCATATTGGCACCAGCCACTGGCAGCGTAGAAGATGCCCAGTCCCGTAATCAAGAGCACTTTTTTCATAAGAATAAAGTTATGCAATATTGAATGTATCTGATAACGGGTTTAACTGTTTTATAGTCTTAGAGTTATTAATATCCTGTAGTTGCGGCATCAGTAGTTGGGGATGTCTTTTACGTCATTGCGGGTGAGCAGCAGGCCCAGCATCATGAGCAGGCTGGAGAGCAGCACCACAAAGAAGAGCACACTTTCATTCATGCCCACAATGTCATACCGCGCCGGAATGCTGTAAAAGAGCAGAATGGTAATGAGGCCGCGCGGGGCAATGAACAGCTCCGGAATAAGAGGGACGCGCGCCACGTACTGCAGGTACAGGTAACGCACCAGCAGAATAATGCTGAAGATGGTGAAGCCCAACACCCAGACATCCAGCTGGTAAAGCTCCTGCAGGTTAATAGAAAACCCGAACAGCAGGAAGAAGAACGTCCTGATCACGAAGGCACTTTCGCCGTTAATCTGCTTCAGCTGCACAATCTCAGACTGTAAAGAGGTTAAGCTGATGAACTTGCCCAGCCGGTCTTTGATAAACAGCGCCGCATTGTTGAGCATGAGCCCGAAACAGAGCACCATGAGCAGCGAAGACAGGTGCAGTTTCTTGCCCACCGCGTACAGCAGAATGAGAATGGCAATAATGAGGAAGAACTTGATGTGGCTCCTGATCTTGTCCACGAAGAACAGCAGAATAAGGCAGCAGACAATGGAGATGAGGAAAATGCTGACCAGATCAACCGCCAGCGTCACAAAGGAGCCAATGCCCACCGTCTCATTCTGCACCGCAAAGTTGAAAGCGATAATGCCAATAATATCTGAGAAGGTAGCCTCGTAGACAATAAACTCCTTCTTCTCCGGCGTGAGGTTAGACACACTGGGAATGGCAATGGCGCTACTGATTACGGCCAACGGAATGGCGTTCACAAGGGCCACATTGTACGGCACATGTAGCCAGAAATTCACGAACCAGCCAATAAGACCGGCGGTAATGAGCAGCGTTAGCGTGGCCGTGAGCAAAGTCTTCCTGATAAGGGGCAGCTTTTCGCGTTTCAGTTCCAGGTCCAGCGTACCCTCCAGTACAATCAGGATCAACCCAATAATCCCGAACAGTTCCAGAATATTGCGCAGGCCGGGCAAGGTTACGTTGAAGTACTTGGCTAGTAGTTGCAGCAGGATTCCGGTGGTAAGCAGCAAGATCACTGAGGGAATCTTTGACCGTTTGGCCACTACATCAAACAGGTATGAAAGGATGATGAGGCTGCTGAGGATAATGAGAAAGGTATAGGCATCTAAGATCATGGGTCAGAAATAAAGACAGGAATTGATACGGGAACAAGTCCCGCAAGACTAAAAAAGCGGGTATCGCCCCTTCTGTTTTAAACAAAAGAACAAGACCAACTAGGGGTACATCTGGTTTCTGCGGTCTTACTCCATATCTAATATAGGATAAGTTCAGAAACCAGCCAAAGGTTTTGCCGGAGGTACCCAAAAGTTACGGCAACCGCTTTGGCTGTTCCTGCCCGATAGTACGTCTAAATCTACAGTCCTGCGCTGCTTATTTCTATTGTCTATGTTCCGTTTTCAGACATTCTTTTCCTGCGCCGCCGCCTTGCTAGTAGGAGTAACGGCTTGTTCTGTGCCAGATATGAACGTGAGCGAAGGCCTGCGCCAGGAGACTACGGCTATGCCCGTGGTTGGCCGCTCGGCCTTCAGGCTCTCTCTGGGCAGTGAGAAAGGCTTCGGGTTTGGGGCCTACCGGCTGCATGACATCAAAAGAGGCTGGACCCGCCGCACAGGCACTAGCCCAGAGAGCCTCCTGCAGGTGTCTGAGGCGTACCAGAAGTACAGCTTCGGGCTTACAGACACGGTGCGGCAGAAAACAGTGTTGGTGCAGGCTGCCGCCATGCTGAATTCCGTTGCCGCTGAGGCGGGCGGCTGGTCTGTGAATCTTGACAAGCAGCGTGAATTCCTGAAAGTGGCGTTCCAGACCCCTGAAAGCGGAACCTGGGAATTGTCGTTGGCAGATCCCGGAAACTATACGGAACGGGTGAACTTCAGGGGGGAACTGAGCAACGGAACACACGAGATAGAGGTGCAGCCGCTGTATAAATGGGAGGGAAAGGCGCTGCCGTCTGGCACGGCGCTAGGGTATGAGTTCTCCCAAAACGGCTATGTGCTGGCTTCTGTGCAAACCGTCAACAACGGCAAAGTCTGGCTGAAAAATACCCTTAGCCCAGATTTGCAGTTGGTCTTGGCCAGTGCCTGCGGTTCTTTGCTGCTTTACAACCAACTAGCGGCGGAAGGTCAATAAACGCTTGCGGAATGGAGGTGGGTTAATGAATTGCGTTTAGGGGCTCTTTTTCCCAAAAGAGCCCCTAAACGCAATTACTCCGCTCTGGTAACTAGCTCAGGGTGGTTGGTCATGACGCCGTCTGCCCCTAATTCAAAGAGTTTTTTGATGTTCTTGGGCGAGTCTTCGGTCCAGATAAAGGTTTTGAAACCTTGGTTGTGCAATGACTTGATCAGCGCCTTAGAGGCGAAGTACCGATGGATGTTGATAGCGGTGGCCTCTGAGTAGCGCTCAAAATTCCCGAACTTAAGCTCATGGTCAATGTAAATGGGCAGCAACGGTATTTTGCCCACCATGAGCTTGTGCGTGGAAATCACGAAGTCTGTCTGCCAGATACGCTCCAGAATGGGGTCATGGAAAGACTGAAGCACGCACCATTCCTCGGCGCGGTGTTCCCTGATGAGCCGGAGCGTGTTCTCCTCCAGACCCTGGTAATAATTGTCTTCGCCTTTCTTTAGCTCAATGAGGAGTTTCTTTTTGCCTTTCACGGCGCGCAGCACCTGCGCTAAGGTAGGAATGCGCTCGCCGGCAAAGGAAGAATCATGTTTTGCGCCTGCGTCCAGCTTTTTCAGTTCGGCCAGCGTAAGATCGGCCACGCGGCCGGTGCCGTTGGTGGTGCGGTCCACGGTGGGGTCATGGATGACCACTACCTGTCCGTCTTTACTCTGGTGAACGTCTACCTCTATGTAATCGGCGGTGGTTTCCAGGGCTTTTTTTACGGCAGCCAACGTGTTTTCTGGAGCTAACCCAGAGGCGCCGCGGTGGGCCACCAGACTTACCTTGCGCAACTGTTTTTTGAGGACAATTGCCTGCTCAGAGGAGCCGGAACTGCCGCACGCGGAAACAAAGAAAAATAAGAGGCTAAGCAGAAGTGCCTGCCTTGCCCACTTCAGAACCCAATTGAGATCAGATCTTTTGCGCATAAATCTGCTGGCCTTTCAAGAGACTTCAGCATTGAAAGATACTACAGTTTTCTGTTCTGCCCAATAAGTCATGCCAGCGGTTGCGGTTCTCACAGAATATCTACCTGGCGGGTAATGCTTTCTTCCAGTGAAATGAACGTTTCTGTGCGTTCCACACCTTCAATAGGCTGAATTTTCTCGTTCAGGACTTCGCGCAGGTGCAGGGTGTCGCGGCAGATGATCTTGGCAAACATGCTCCACTGGCCGGTGGTGTAGTGCATCTCCACAATCTCTGGTACCTGCCGCATCTGGGCCACGGCTGTCTGGTAGGCGGAGCCTTTCTCCAGGTAAATGCCAATGAAGGCGCAGATGTCATATCCTACGGCGTTGGGGTTAATGAACAGGTGCGATCCTTTGATCACGCCCAGATCCTCCAACTTTTTCATGCGCACGTGTACGGTGCCCCCAGAAACTTGTAACTCCTTCGCAATGTCTGTGTAGGCTCTGGTGGCATCTACCATAAGCATGGAAAGAATTCTTCTGTCAAGATTATCAATTTCTGAAACTTGGGCCATTTTATAGGTCGGTTTTTGTCAATTCTACAACGAAAATTATCTCTTTTTAGAGATGTGCTAAGTTACGAAAAAATATATTATTAAATTATTATTTTATATGTAGATTTAATGGCTTAATGATAAGTATTATATAAAAATATTAACATATTTGTAAACGATTTCAATGCCAACCGATTTCATAGCGGCACAGGAGCTAATTTACTGGCCGTAACGCTCAGTTGCAACAGCTTCTGGCCCAGGCTGCGTGAAAGCGCCTTCGCCCATTGGTATGGCTTGCAGGTTCTGCTAAAGTTGTTTTACATAGATTTCAGAAGTAAGATAGTGCATTTTTTACGGGTGAGTATTCCATTAAGTTCGTACGGCTGCCTCTTGGGCAGGGAAGAAGTAGTCTGCACGTGTCTTGCCCCACTTTTTAGTCCAAGCCGTTTAGGGGCGCTTTTTTCAAAAATAGCCCCTAAACGTTTTTCATTTAAACATATCCTCCCCAATATTGGGACGCCGTTCCTGGTGGGGCGGTTCAACGGAAATTCAGAAGCCTGGCAGAGGCAGTTTGCCAGGCATAGTTAAACCCTTCTTCCAATGAGTACGCACAAGCATTTCATCATTGACTTTGACAGTACCTTTACCAAGGTAGAAGCCTTGGACGAACTTTGCGCCATTTGCATTCCAGACCCGGCCCGCCGGCAGAAAGTGCTCGCAGAGATTCAGCGCATCACAGATCTTGGCATGGAGGGCGAAATTCCGTTGGTAGATTCCCTTGACCAGCGACTGGCCCTGCTGCACGCCAACCGTGACCACATTACTACGCTCATAGAGCACCTGCGCGGACAGATTTCAGAGTCTTTTAAGCATAACAAAGCTTTCTTTGAGGCTTTCAAAGACGACATCTACATTATCTCCAATGGCTTTAAGGAGTTCATTGTGCCCATTGTGCGGGAGTTGGGCGTAAAGCCGGAGAATGTCTTCGCCAATAGCTTTGTGTATGATGAAGCCGGTAATATCATTGGATTTGACCGCGCCAATGTGCTCACCCAGAATCAGGGCAAAGCCAAACAGATCAAATCTCTGAATCTGCCCGGCGAGGTCTACGTCATTGGTGACGGCTACACCGACTATGAAATCAAAGAAGCCGGCATCGCCGATAAGTTCTATGCCTTTACTGAGAATGTTAGCCGCGACAGCGTAGTGGGCAAGGCAGACCACGTAACGCCTAGCTTAGATGAATTCCTGTACGTGAACAAACTGCCCAGCGCACTGTCTTATCCTAAGAACCGAATCAAGGTACTGGTGCTGGAGGGAATCCATGAGCAGGCCATCAATCTGTTTAAGCAGGAAGGGTATCAGGTAGAGGTAGTGGCCGGTGCCCTGGAAGAGGAGGAACTGTGTGAGCGCCTGCATGACGTGTCTATTCTCTGCATCAGGTCTAAGACTCAGGTAACGGCAAAGGCGCTGGAGCATGCGCCCCGGCTTATGGCGGTGGGCGCCTTCTGTATTGGCACCAATCAGATAGACCTGCAGACCTGTACTGAGCGCGGTATCATTGTGTTCAACGCCCCTTACAGCAATACCCGCAGCGTGGTGGAAATGGCCATTGGCGAAATCATCATGCTTTCGCGCGGATTGGTGGAGAAAAGCAACCGCCTGCACCAAGGCGAGTGGGACAAGTCAGCGAAGGGTTCCAATGAAATCCGAGGCAAAAAACTGGGGATCATTGGCTACGGCAACATCGGGTCGCAGCTCTCTGTCCTGGCCGAGGGATTAGGCATGGAGGTATACTTCTATGATGTGGTAGACAAACTGGCTCTGGGAAATGCCAAAGTCTGCCATTCTTTGAATGAATTGCTGGCTCTTGCAGATATTGTGACGCTTCACGTAGACGGCCGCGCGGATAACAAGAACTTGATTGGTGCGCAGGAATTTGAGCTGATGAAGCCTGGGGTGGTATTCCTGAATCTCTCCCGAGGTCATATTGTAGACATTGAGGCGCTGGCCCAGAACATTAAGAGCGGCAAAATAAGAGGGTGCGCGGTAGATGTGTTCCCGTATGAGCCCAAAAACAACCAGGAGCAGTTTGAATCAGCGCTGCGCGGGTTGCCTAATACTTTGTTGAGTCCGCACGTGGGGGGTAGCACCGAGGAGGCGCAGGAAAACATTGCCCAGTACGTGCCGTCCAAGATGATAGACTATATCAACACCGGGGGCTCTTACAACAGCGTGAATTTCCCTAACCTGCAGCTGCCGGCTTTGCGCAATGCACACCGCCTTATCCACATTCACCGCAACGTGCCGGGCATTCTGGCTAAAATCAATAATGCTTTAGCGGAGAACCAGATCAACATTCTGGGGCAGTACCTGAAGACCAACGAGCACATTGGGTACGTGATCACAGACGTAGACACCAAATATGACCGCTCTGTGATCAAACACCTGAAGCAGATCCCGGATACCATCAAATCCCGGACATTGTACTAGTATCATGTAGCACGTATCAAGTACTATCATGCTGAGAACCTGTTTTGGGCCCGTTTTTATGAAAATAGGCTTAAAACAGGTTCTTTTCTTCACTTCATCCCTAACTCAATCATCTACTCATTATAAAAATGGCTCCTGTTTACTTTACTCCCGGCCCGGCACAACTTTACCCCACCGTAGCGGGGCATTTACAGAATGCGTTAGACAAACAAGTATTTTCCCAGTCGCACCGGAGTCAGGCCTTCAAAGATCTGTACCGGCGCGCCGATGAGGGGCTGCGGGCGTTGTTCGGCTTGCCGCAAGACTATGCCATTTACTTCACGGGTTCTGCCACCGAGATCTGGGAGCGAAGCCTGCAAAGCCTGACGGCGCAGCACACGTACCACTTGGTGAACGGTTCTTTCTCCAAAAAATACCTGGACCACGCCAAATGGCTGGGCCGGGACGCTCAGGCACTCCAGGTTCCCTTCGGGCAGGGGTTTAGTCTGGATACCGTTAAAGTGCCGGCAGAGGTTGAACTACTGGCCATTACCCAGAATGAAACCAGTTCCGGGGTATGCATGCCCGTCGCCGATATCCATGCTCTGCGGGAAAAATATGTAGCACCGCTCATCTCTGTAGACATGGTGTCTGGGGCGCCGTATGCGGCCCTTGATTTCTCGCAAGTAGACATGGCGTTCTTCTCGGTGCAGAAAGGCTTTGGTTTGCCCGCCGGCCTGGGGGTGTGGCTGGTGAATGAGCGCTGCCGTGCAAAAGCCGCTACTTTGGAGGGTAAGCAGTATACCGGCGGGCATTACAGCATTGCCTCTTTGCAAGACCAGTACCAGCAGTTCCAGACGCCGTGCACCCCCAATGTGCTGGATATTTACCTGCTCACGCACGTGGTGGAAGATATGCTGCAGAAAGGGGTTGCCCAAATACGGAAAGAGACAGAGACCAAGGCGGCTAAGGTGTATTCTTTTCTGGAAGAAAGCGCACTGTTTGCGCCGTTTGTACAGGAAAAAGCCCACCGTTCCCCTACGGTTATAGTAGCTGATGTGCTGGAAAAACCAGCGGTGGAGGTGATTTCAATGCTAAAAGCGAAGGGCTTGGTAGTGGGCTCTGGTTACGGGGCATTCAAAGAAAAACAAATCAGGATCGCCAATTTTCCGGCGGTTTCTGAGCAGCAGATAGATGTTTTGGTGGAGGCTTTAAGGCTTTTATAAGGCCATTTAAAGCTATAATTACATGGTTTTGTAAGTTTGGTCAAAAATAAGTTTGAATAATTAAACTTTTGCTCGTATAATTGTGTACTTGTAGTATATTATATAACTTATTTAATTTGCCTCCATGAAAAAATATCTACTTACCTTAGTGCTTGTTGCATTTGCCATCTCATTCTCCCCGTTTGCAACTGCCGCCGAGACAGCCCTTGTGAAGGAAGAACTTCCTTTCTTCAAGAAAAAGAAAAAAGGTGTTAGCTCCCGCTATAAGCATATTAAGCGGAATAAGAAGAGCTATGCTAAAAGACATAAGAGCAACAACAAGAAGAAGTCATTCTTCTAGGATTTGCTAGAAGTAACCGTTGCCCTTATTAAACCAAACCAAGACAAACAAACTTAAGCTTTGCCTTCCAGGCAAACAAAAAGGCCTTCTGCATGCAGAAGGCCTTTTTGTTTTATCCATTCTTCCGTTGTTTTCTCCACATTTCATTGAAAGACTGCGGGGCGGCTTGCAAAGGCTCACGGCGTACGCTCCAGGTTTCCTTCTGCACATAGCGGAGCACAAAGTTTTTGACAGAGGCCGGTGCCAGGTTCAGCAACTTCCGGTTCTGCATGCCTTTGTTCCAGAATTTGAAGGCCATTTTCTCGTTCTTGTCTACTATGCCTGACTCTACGCTTTGTTTGCGGTTGAGCAAAAGCAGGTTGTGCAGATTAATCTTAACTGGGCAAACGCTGGTGCAGGCGCCGCACAGCGAGCTGGCGTAGCTCAGGTGTTTGTTTTCCTCAAAGCCAGCCAGGTGGGGCGTAATCACAGAGCCAATGGGGCCGCTGTAAGTAGTCTCATAGGTGTGGCCGCCAATATTTTTATACACCGGGCACACGTTGAGGCAGGCGCCGCATCTAATGCAGTTCAAGGCTTCGCGCTGCTCTGGTTGGGCCAGCAGGTTGGTGCGGCCATTGTCCAGTAGCACCACGTACATTTCCTCGGGGCCGTCTTTCTCGGTGGGCTGGCGTGGTCCGGTTAAGATGGTGTTGTAGATGGTCACGTTCTGGCCGGTACCGCTGGTGCTGAGCAAAGGCCAGAACAGGTCCAGGTCCAGCATAGACGGAATCAGTTTCTCAATGCCCACAATGGCGATGTGCGTCTTAGGGAAGGTGGTAGACAGCCGGGCGTTGCCTTCGTTCTCAGTGACGGCTATTCCGCCAATATCGGCGACCAGGAAGTTGGCGCCGCTGATGCCTACCTCGGCCTGGGTGTACTTTTCTCTGAGCAGTTTGCGGGCGGTAAGGACCAGTTGTTGGGCGTCATCGGTGAGCGGAATGCCCAGTTTCTGGTGGAACAGCTCTGAAATGTCTTTCTTAGACATGTGCATGGCCGGAGTGACAATATGGTAAGGGCGCTGACCGGCTAGCTGCACAATGTATTCGCCCAGATCGGTTTCTACCGTCTCAATTCCGTTTTTCTCCAGGAAATCATTCAGATGGATTTCCTCGGTGCTCATAGACTTGGACTTCACCACTGATTTGGCCCGCTTGCGCTTCATGATGGCCCCAATCTCCCGCAGGGCTTCCTCGGCGTTCTGCGCCCAGATAACTTTGCCGCCGCGCTTGGTGAAGTTGTTCTCAAACTCCACCAGATACTTGTCCAGGTTGTTGATGACCTGCGTCTTGAGGAAAGAGGCGCGTTCCCGGGCTAGTTCATGGTGCTCGTAGGCCGCCATGCCATTCTGTACCGCCGCATTGTATTTGCCAATGTTGAACCTGATTTTCTTGCGGTGCTCCAGGTCAAAGGCTTTATTTTCTGCGTCCAGCAGAAACTGTTTCAGTTTAGTGCTCAAGTGTGTTCTCCTGTATAGGTGAGAAAGCTCTATTTGATCAATCTACAGATAAATAGAGTTTCCGCAAAATTAACGAACCTTTGGTGCAAATAGGCATGGTGCATGCAAACGCAGGCCAAGATTAAAGCTTGGCCTGCACGCTTTTCCTCTTTGAACAGGCTCTTTTATGCACTTCTAACGGAAAACAGGCCGGCACTGTGCGTTTAGAGGGTCTTTTTCTGAAAACAGGGCCAAAACAGCTTTGCGTAAAAGTGGTTATTTCTGGGCTTCCAGCCTAGTGAGAAGGTTTTTGGCCTCGCTAGAGTCTTTGTTCTGCTGTGCCGCCACGGTAACGGCTTCTTTGGCTGTTTGCAGGGCTAGGGCCTTGTTGCCGGTCTTTTGCAGGAGTTGCGCATACAGATATAGGTTCCCGTAGTTTCTATGTAAGGTAATCACCTGCTGTATGATCTGCGTGCCAAGGGTGAGGGCTTCTTTGTCCTCGGCAAAGGCATTCAGGTACGCGGCGCTTTCATACAAGGTGCGCCAGTCATTCCCCGCCAGGGCTTGGCTGTACTGTAAAGTCGCTTTTGCGTAAGGAAGCCAGTCTTGGCGCCCGGCATAAAAGTAAATAGTAGCCAGCGCCGATAGTCTGCTGGTGTCTTTGAAATGGGCCGCAATGGCTTGCTTTACCTCCTTTAGGAGAAGTACGTCATTTTCTGCCCCGGCGCGTTGGGCGGTGTTCGTGATGATCCGATTCGCTTTATGTGCCACTTCTTCTTCCTTGAACAAAGGGGAGAACTGGCGCTGGTGCTGAAGAAAATACTTGGTGGATGGGGAGTGGAAACCCAGGTATTTGGAGAAGAGGTAGCGTACGTTTTCTTCAGAGGTTAACTGTTGCGGGGTTTGGGTGGCCAGGTACTCAGAGACTACGGTTTCCTCTGGACTATTGGCTTGGCGAACCTGACCTAAGGCATTGCTGTAGTGGAAGAGCAAGGAAGGAGATCGGTCGCCGTTATCATATTTCCTTTTGAGCGAAAACAGCGCCTTGTTAGGATTGAAGGCGTTCTTGCCGTCTAAGATAAACTCTTCGGCGGATTTGCCGCCGCCGCTTTGGTGCAGCGGTTTTGCGTCTTTGTCAAAGTATAGATAGGTAGGGAAACCGGTAATGGCGTACTTCTTCGCCAGGGCCTCGCCTTCGGCATCATCTTCTATGTTGATCTTGTAGTTTACAAACGTAGCGTTGTAGAAGCGGGCCACTTCCTCCGTAGGAAAAACATCTTTTTCCATTTTCTTGCAAAACTGGCAACCTGGCGCTGACACATAGAGGAAAACGGCTTTCCGCTCTTGCTTGGCCTTGGCAAGTACCTTCTCCTATGAGGAGGAAGCAAGAAAGGCAATGCCTGCCTTCTGCTGCGCTTTCACCTGAAACAGACCACAGATGAGCAGAAGAAATACTATGCTAATTCCTGAATAGATTCTTTTATAAAATTTAAACATGCTTTAAGCTATAGATTGCCACTGCTCTATAGTAAGCTGCAATGGCGGTGGTTATTGTTTACTGTCTTTTTGGTTAAGATACAGAAAATCTTCTAAATCAGGATTGTGCGGGAGAAAAAGCCTAAACTAAACAAAAAAGGAGAGGCTACGGCCTCTCCTTTTTTGTTTAGTAGTCCTGAGTCTAGAGTCCTGAGTCAAGAGTTGTTTTTAACTCAGCACTCAGAACTCAGGACTGAAATAAGCGGAGCTTATTTCTTATTGCTGTCTACCTTGATGCGCTCTGTGCGGTTGGCTAGTTCCCAGGCGGTGTAGAACACCAGGCGGGTAACTTTCTCAGCAGACGGGAAGTTTATTTTCTCCACGTCATCGGTAGGTTGGTGGTAGTCTTCGTGCACGCCGTTGAAGTAGAACGCGATTGGAATGTTGTGCTTCGCGAAGTTGTAGTGGTCTGAACGGTAGTAGAAACGGTTAGGGTCGTTGGGGTCGTTGAAGGTGTAGTCCAGATCCAGGTTGGTGTAGGTCTTGTTCGCGGTCTCAGAGATGGCGTGCAGCTCAGAAGAAAGCTTGTCAGAACCAATCACGTAGATGTAATCAGGCTTGCCTTCGTGCTCCTTGTCATGACGCCCGATCATGTCAATGTTCAGGTCAGCCACGGTGTTCTCCAGCGGGAAAATAGGATGATCTGTGTAGTATTCAGAGCCTAACAGGCCTTTTTCCTCGCCGGTTACGGTCAGGAACAGGATGCTGCGGCGCGGGCCGTGTCCATTTTTCTTGGCTTGGGCAAAGGCCTGGGCCAGCTCCAATACGGCTACCGTGCCGGAACCATCGTCATTGGCGCCATTGTACACCACGCCGTTCTGGATGCCTTCGTGGTCATAGTGCGCACTGATCACAATCAGTTGGTCTTTCAGGTCAGTGCCCTCAATGTAGCCCATCACGTTCTCAGTGGGCAGCGGCTGCTTGTTGCGCGCGGCCTTGATTTTAACGTTGGTAGCCGCTTTGTAAGGCGATGCCACCGCTTTGCCCGCTTTGGCTACAGACGCACCATAAGCAGCAAACTGCTCGGGCTTGGTGTTCAACAGCGCTGCCGCCATGGACGGCGACACGTAAATGTTAGCTGCTCTGGGCTGGGCGGCAGTGGTGCCAAACCCAATAGAAGGACGGCTTAACATGCCGGCGTAGCGGGCAGTCATTTTCTGGAACTCGGCATCAGAGGTACCCATCACCACTAACACGCTTTTGGCGCCTTTTTTAGTAGCGGCGGCGGCTTTGGTGCGGGCATCCTGTGACCAGGTGCTCATTTTGTCTGTGCCGCTGATGAGGTACTTGCCATCGGCTTTCTTAGGTTCCCCGGCCAATACTACCACGGCTTTGCCGGTTACGTCCAGGTTGGTGTAGTCTGAGTAAGCGGGATCGTCAATGCCGTAGCCGGCAAATACCACCTGGGTGGTTTCCTCATTCTGGTACGGCGAGGCACCCAGCACGAAAAAGTCTTTGCCCATGGTGAATTTCTTGGAACCCACGGTCACGTAGCCTTCGCCCCAGCTGCTTTTCTCCAGGTCAAATGTCTGGTAGTAAGGGTTGGAGCCGGTTTTCACCGGGCCGGGAACGCCATTGGCTTTGAAGTGATTGGCAATGTATTCGGCGGCCATTTTCTGGCCGCGTGCGCCGGTCTCACGTCCTTCCAAGGAATCTGAGGCCAGAACGCGCAGGTATTTCTCCAGATCTGCGGCGGTAATGGTGTTGGCGTATTGGGTGGGGTTGCCGGCGTTTGCCCCGGCAGTGGCGGGAGTGCCGCTACCCGTGGAAGCTCCGCCCGCGTTGGAGGCCGAAGGCGTTTGGGACGTTGAGCAAGCCGACAGGAAAGCGGCGGCCAAGCCCAGCGTGTAAAGGTGCTTTTTCATGAAAATGGTTTGTTGTTCAGTATGAGACGTTAATGCTAGCTAATTTTGGCCTAACTAACAAATGATAGCTGTTTTTGCCCTCTTTTTGGAAAAAGAGCCGCTAAACGCAAAAGCTTAGCTTAAGCGGTTGGCCGGTAGATGAGCACGGTGGCAAATGCCGCCACGCCCTCCTTCTTGCCCACAAAACCCAGGTGCTCCGTGGTGGTGGCTTTGATGGAGATTTCTTCCTCAGAGATGCCCATTACTTCGGCCAGGCAGGTTTTCATGGCCGGGATGTGCGGGTTTACTTTGGGTTCCTGCAGGCAGATGGTGCTGTCAATATTGCCCACTTTGTAGCCTTTGCCGCGCAGGAGTTCTAGGACCGCGCGCAGCAGGATCTTGCTGTCTATACCCTTGTACTTAGGGTCTTTGTCTGAGAAATGGAACCCGATGTCGCGCAGGTTGGCCGCGCCCAGCAGGGCGTCACAGATCACGTGGATGAGCACGTCTGCGTCTGAGTGGCCCAATGCACCGTGGGTATGGGGAATTTTGATGCCGCCCAGCCAGAAATCCAATCCTTCCTGCAACTGGTGCACGTCATAGCCGAAGCCGGTTCTTATGTGTAAACTCATAGGTGAGGGTGTGTTTAGGGGCCAATTTCGGAAAAACGGCCCCTAAACGCTATTCTTCTTCTAAAACTTCTTCCAGTTCCTCCTGCGCCTCGTTGCCGGGGGCTGCCTTGTAGAACAGCGTGGAGCAATTGTCTGGCCGAAGGATCTCCTGGGCTTGGCGGTAAATGTCTTCTGAGGTGACGGCCTGTACCAGCGCCCCTTCTTCGTTCACGTGGTTGGGGTTGCCCATCAGTTTCCCGAAGGCCAGGTTCATGGCCCGGTTCAGGAGTTCTATCTCTGAGAAGACAATGGAGGTCTCGGCCTGGTTTTTCACTTTCTGGAGTTCTTCCTCACTGATGTGCTCCGCGCGGATTTTCTCCACAATGGCCTCCACGGCGGCGTTGGCCACCTGTATGTCTACGCCGGTGTTCAGCTTGCCCTGGATGACCAGCAGGCCCGGTTCCATGGAGCCGGTCGCAAACGCCGAGATGGAGTTGAACAGCTTCTGCTCTTTCACCAGCTCATGGTGCAGTCTGGAGGAATCGCCGCGGCCCAGCACATCGGCCAGTAAATCCCCGGCGTAATACTCTGGGCTGGTGCGGCCGGGCATGTGGTAAGCTTTGTACAACGCAGACAGGGGCACCGGTGCTTCCACCTCCTGAAAACGCGCCTGGGTCTGGCGGGGCTCCGCGGGCAGATTGCGCTCATATTTCACCCCGCCGGGGATGGGCCCGAACCATTTCTGGGTAAGTTCCTGGGCGCGCTCAAAAGTGATATTGCCGGCGATGACCAGAATGGCGTTGGCCGGGGAGTAGTGTTTCTTGAAGAAAGCCCGCACATCATCCATCACTGCGTTTTCAATGTGACTTACTTCTTTGCCAATGGTAGCCCATTTGTAGGGGTGTACATGGTAGGCCAGCGGCCGGAGCTTGAGCCAGACATCGCCGTAGGGCTGGTTCAGGTAATTCTGCTTGAACTCCTCTACCACCACTTTGCGCTGTACCTCCAGCCCGTTTTCACTGAACGCCAGATCCAGCATGCGGTCAGACTCCAGCCAAAATCCCGTTTCAATGTTCTGGGCGGGCACCGTGAGGTAGTAGTTGGTGAGGTCAGGTGAGGTGAAAGCGTTATTCTCGCCACCGGCCTGCTGCAGGGGCGCGTCATAGTTGGGGATGTTCACGGAGCCGCTGAACATGAGGTGTTCAAACAGGTGGGCAAACCCGGTATGTTGTTCGTCTTCATCGCGTGAGCCAACGTTGTAGAGCACGTTCAGGACCGCCAGGGGCGTAGTAGGGTCTTCGTGCACCAGGCAGCGCAGGCCGTTCTCCAGCGTGAATTCTTTGTAGTGGATCATAGGTAACAATAAGTGAGACTGCTCTTTGTAGAGCGTGGTATTCTAACGCGGCCGGGCAAGCGGTGTTACAGTCTGCCGGTGGCGTTTCCGTTTAGGGGCTCTTTTTTAGAAAACAGCCCCTAAACGGCAAAAGTAAAAATAAGTAGCCTAGTATTTCACCCCTTCATTGATTGCTGTAAATTTACGATTCGCAGAAACCGCGAATGCCATGAAATTCAACCGAAAAGACTATACAGACGACGATCTGCTGCATTTGTACCGGGGTATCTTAAAACCTCGCATGATTGAAGAGAAAATGCTGATTCTGCTGCGGCAGGGCAAGGTGAGCAAGTGGTTCTCCGGCATTGGGCAGGAGGCAATCTCGGTGGGCTCTACCCTGGCGCTGGACGAAGATGAATACATTCTGCCGCTGCACCGCAACCTGGGGGTGTTCACGTGCCGGAATGTGCCATTGGACCGCCTGTTTGCTCAGTTCCAGGGCAAGAGAACCGGTTTCACCAAAGGGCGTGACAGGTCTTTCCACTTCGGGAGCAACGAGCACCACATTGTGGGCATGATCTCGCACCTGGGCCCGCAGCTGGCCGTAGCCGATGGCATTGCCCTGGCGGAGTTGCTGGACAATCGTGAGAAAGTGGCCCTGGTCTACAGCGGCGACGGCGGCGCCAGCGAAGGTGATTTCCATGAGGCCCTGAACGTGGCCGCCGTGTGGAGCCTGCCGGTCATTTTCATGATTGAGAACAACGGCTACGGCTTATCTACGCCCAGCAATGAGCAGTTCAAGTGCCAGTACTTCATTGACAAAGGCCCGGCCTACGGCATAGATGCCCTGCAGATAGACGGGAACAATGTGCTGGAGGTGTATGACACCGTTCGGCAGGCGGCCTACAGCATCAGGAAGAACCCACGCCCCATGCTCATAGAAGCCATGACCTTTAGAATGCGCGGGCACGAAGAGGCTTCCGGTACCAAATACGTGCCACAGGAGCTGTTTGAGCGCTGGAGCAAGAAAGACCCGGTAGAGAACTTTGAGAAATACCTGCTGGATGAGAAAGTGCTCACGCCTAAATCACTCGCGGCCATCAGGGAAGAGATAAGGGAAGAGATTGAGCGCGGGCTGGAGACCGCCCACGCCACGCCCATGCCTACCCCAGACCCCAAGGAAGAGCTCGCAGATATGTACCAGCCGTTCATCCAGACGGTGATTAAGCCCCGCGACAGCGCCCGCTCAGAGCGCCGCTTTGTAGACGCAGTGTCAGACGCCTTGCGCCAAAGCCTGGAGCGCTACCCAGAGCTGGTGATTATGGGGCAAGACATCGCCGAATACGGTGGGGTATTTAAGGTAACCGAAGGGTTTGTGGAGAAGTTCGGGAAGGAGCGCATCCGCAACACGCCCCTGTGCGAGTCTGCCATCCTGGGCGTGGGGCTGGGGATGTCTATTCGGAAGAAGAAGTCTGTGGTGGAAATGCAGTTCGCCGATTTTGTGAGTGCCGGTTTTAGCCAGATTGTGAATAACCTGGCCAAGAGCCACTACCGCTGGGGCCAGAACGCCGATGTGGTGGTGCGTATGCCCACAGGTGCGGGCGCGGCGGCCGGTCCGTTCCACTCCCAGAGCAACGAAGCCTGGTTTTTCCATACGCCCGGCCTCAAAATTGTGTATCCGTCTACCCCCTATGATGCCAAGGGTTTGCTCAACGCCGCCATTGAAGACCCTAACCCGGTCATGTACTTTGAACACAAGCTGTTGTACCGGTCGCTCACAGAAGCCATCCCAGATGATTACTACACTATTGAGATAGGCCGGGCCCGGCTGGTGCAGGAAGGCACAGACTTCTCCATCGTGACCTACGGGATGGGCGTGCACTGGGCGAAACAGCTCCTGAACACCATGCCAGACGTAAGCGCCGATATTCTAGACCTACGTTCGCTCTTACCTTGGGATAAAGAAGCCGTAGGGCAGACGGTGGCCAAAACCGGCCGCGTGATTGTGCTGCACGAAGACACCCTTACCGGTGGTATAGGTGCCGAAATTGCCGCCTGGATCTCAGAGAACTGCTTTACCCAGCTAGATGGGCCGGTGGTGCGGGTAGGAAGCCTGGACACAGCCGTGCCTTTCGCGCCGCCGCTGGAGCAGGAGTTCTTGCCCGTGAAACGGTTGCGGGAAAAGGTGGAGGCTTTGCTAAATTTCTAAAACACTCTACTTTCTGTTTAGGGGCCGTTTTTCTAAAAACGGCCCCTAAACAGAAAGTAGGCAGCCCTGTTGGCTGAAATACGTATACCTTAACAGATGAGGATGATGAAGTTACAGTTCTTGGTTCCCATGGCCCTGGCCACTGGAATACTAGTAGGTGGTTGCAGCGCCAACAGGATTGCCTGCCCAGATGTTACAGGTAAAAAGAAAATCCCTTTGGTAAGTCTGTTCAAGAAAAACGAGCCCACCCCAGAAGATCAGGCCAATGAAGGCCGCGATATTGGCGGCCGGAACATGGAGTATGACAAAAATGGCTTATTGACCAAGAAGAAGGTGAAAGTTCCTGCCCCAAAACGGAAAAGGAGCCTTTTGGAGAAAGTGGGGCTAAAATGAAACAGACATTACGCTTTCTTCCCATGCTGGTAGGTTTGGCATTGGTTTTATTGACGGTAGAACCAGTTGCTGCCCAAACGGAATTTGTATCCCGTAAACAGCACAAGCGGGAAGTACGGAACAGCATCAAGGCCGCCAAAAAGGTGGAGACGGATTTTAATGAATCGCACCTTAACATAAGTGCGTACAATCTACGGGATGGCGAAAGCGGCCGTAAGCTGAAAAAGCAGAAAAAGAAAAACGCGATGCCCATCAGTGAAGATGGAACGGCCGTAACCAAACCTAAGCTTTTCCCTAAAAGGAACGTGCAAGCCAAGGCTAAAAAGAAATAAAGAGTTCAGAAACAATTATCCAGCAGAAACTATGCAGTGGCACCCTATAACGAACGCAGAGCAGATAGAGCAGATTAAAGAAGAGTCTAAAGAACGGCCGGTGGTCATCTTCAAGCATAGCACCCAGTGCTCCATTAGCGCCACCGCCAAGAGCCGGCTGGAGCGCCAGTGGGATGATGCAGGGCTGAATGCGGTAAAACCTTATTATCTGGACCTGTTAAGCTACCGCCCGGTCTCCAATGAAATTGCCCAATCCTTTAATGTGCGGCATGAGTCGCCTCAGTTATTGCTCATCAAAGACGGGCAATGCCAGTACCATGGCTCTCACTTAGGCATCAATCTACAGGAAGTGAAGAAAATCGCTTCTTAAGAGACAAGATATAAAAAATCCCGCTGTAGGTACTTTGTCTTAAAATAGAGTACCTATAGCGGGATTTTTTATATCTAAACAATTATTTATTACGTTATATATCAGCACTAAACGTAATAAAAAGACACCGCTTGGGTAATGTCTGGATGAAGACTAAGGGCAACAGGGCAAGTGCGGGCCGCGTTTTCAAGCATGGCTTTTTCCTTGTCTGTGAAAATTCTGGCCGGCATCATGATCTCTAGCCCTATTTCAGAGATGCGGCGTGGTTCAGCGGCCATTTTTTTGGTGATGGACATGCTCATTCCGGTTAAGTCTATGGCGTTGCGCTCCGCCACAATGCCCATGATGGTCATCATGCAACTGCCCAGGGCACTGCAAACTAAGTCTGTGGGAGAGTATGCCTCACCACGGCCATTATTGTCTACTGGGGCGTCTGTCACGATGGTATTGCCCGAGGCCAAGTGCGTTCCCGAGGTGCGTAACTGGCCAGAATATGTTAGTGTCATTGAACTCATTGCCTTATAATTAAGATTTGCAGGTGCCTGTAAAGTTATTTACTTTTAAACAAAACTTAGCCTTTTGCTCTGTGCGCAAATTTCTATCTGTACTTGTTTGTATTTACGGACTATCAGTTGGTCTAGCTTCTGCCCAATCTGCTGAAGAAGAGGAAAGCTATTCCCGTGAATTTACCTATGGGCTCAATTTTAACTCCAATGGTGGGTTATTAGGCGGTGCCATGATCAAACAGGTGTACCACATGGGAGGTAAATGGTACCAATTCTGGGCGTTGGAAGGCGTAGAAGTAAAGCATCCAAAGGAAAGCCGTGTTCAGAATTATAATACAGGGGCTTCTTATATAAATGGAAAGAGTAATTATCTGTTTGTGCTCCGGCCACAGTACGGGCGTGAATATACTTTTTTTCGGAAAGCTGCTGAGTCTGGGGTACAGGTAAACGGATTAGTGGCAGCTGGTCCCTCTATTGGAATTATGGCTCCGTACTTTATTGAATATGACAGAAGCAACTACATTGAGCAGCAAGGTGCCTTGTATTTAGTTGGGCCACTCATCATTAATACAGAGCAGTATGATCCTAATGTACATACAAATAATTTTTTCATTGTAGGTGCACCAGGTGTGTTCAAAGGCTTGAGCGAACCAAGCTTTAGAGTAGGGGCTAACTTGAAAGCGGGTTTAAGCTTTGAGTATGGCCGCTATATGGAGAGCGTGACGGGTATAGAGGTAGGGATGTTGGTAGAAGCCTTTGCCGGCGACATGACGCTAATGCCCAATGCTTCCAACCGTAATGCCTTCTTTTCGGTTTACCTGACTTTATATTACGGTCGCCGCCGTTGAACGATCCTGTCCCTTTGGCTGTTTTTTGCCTATCCGCTCCTCACTTAGTACCTTTGTACCATGGATCAATTGATTGCGTTGCCGGTTATTCAACCAGCTGAAGCTCAAACTAAAACCCGTAAGCCAGACTGGCTGCGTGTGAAATTGCCAGTAGGCAAGGAATACGCTAAAGTCAGACAACTGGTAGATACTTATAAATTACATACCATCTGCGAAAGCGGGAATTGCCCTAACATGGGGGAGTGCTGGGGTGCCGGTACTGCTACTTTCATGATTCTGGGCAATGTATGTACCCGTTCCTGTTCTTTCTGTGCCGTGGCTACCGGTCGGCCTAATGAGTATGATCTGGATGAACCCCGCCGCGTAGCGGAAGCCATACAGCTCATGGGCGTGAAACATGCGGTAATTACTTCGGTAAACCGTGATGAGTTGAAAGACAGAGGCGCCAGCATTTGGCACGAGACTATTGTTCAGATCAAAAAGCTTTCTCCTCAGACTACCATTGAAACCCTCATTCCAGATGTGAAAGCAAACTGGGAGGCATTAGAAGTGATGATCTCTGCCGGGCAGGAAGTAGTTTCCCATAACGTGGAAACAGTGAAGAGCCTTTACCGGCAGGTGCGGCCACAGGCCAAGTATGACCGCAGTCTGGAGCAAATCAGACGCATCAAAGAGTATGGTAAGCGCACCAAAACGGGAATCATGCTGGGTTTGGGCGAAACAAAAGATGAGGTCTACGAAGCCATGGATAACTTAGCCGCCAATGGTTTAGATATCCTTACCTTGGGTCAATACCTGCAACCTACCAAAATGCACCTGGAAGTGGCGGAGTTTATTCATCCAGATTTGTTCGCCCACTATAGAGAAGAAGGGTTGCGCCGCGGATTGAAGTATGTAGAATCTGGGCCATTGGTGAGATCTTCCTACCACGCAGAACGCCACGTACACGTATAGGTTTAACCAAAAATACTACTGCTTTAAAACACGAAGCCCCGCCAAATTATTGGCGGGGCTTCGTGTTTTAAAGCAGTAGTATTTTTCTGGGGAAATGAAAAGAATGCGGAAGAGTTGATGCAGATAGGAATTAGATGAAGGGTAAATTAGCCAGAGGTAGCTTGATAAAGTATATAATACAATGGGCTGGGTGTTTCTTGTTGAATGGAAATCAATAGCTTAAGTATTTATACCATAGCTTAGGGTTTATACTTATGCCATGTTTGCTGGCTCAAGTTGCACAATTGATATTGGCTCTTTCTGTAAAATAAGAGAAGAGTAAGCAAACGCTCTTAATTGCATCTTTTTAACATAGCTGAACTTTTGTGGAAAAGAGAAGTACATGCAGGAGTTCTATCTATATATATGAATATCCAATAGTCCCAACATTACTTCCCTTTCTACTTCATGAATAAAATTTTACAACTATTGACAGCGCTTCTTGCTGTTACATTCTCTTCCTATGCCCAAAGTCAAACACCTCCTTCCTTAGGGGCGGCCCGTGAGTTTGCTGTATTGGGTACCAATGCTGTAACCAGTATTGGCAGTAGCGTTTTATACGGAGATTTAGGCACCTCTCCCGGTACTCTCATCACAGGTTTCCCTACCGGTAAAGTAGTGGGGAAAGTGGAAAGTGGCACCACAGTGGCAGCCAATGCCAAAACTGACATAGTGCGGGTGTACAATGAACTAGGGCAATTCTCTGCTACCCAGAATCTGACAGGTAAAACGTTAGGAGCAGGTTTCTCCTCCAGCAACGCGGCCGTAAGAGGTACCACTTTGAACCGAGGCGTCTATAAGTTTGACGGTGATGCCCGTATAAGTGGACGATTGAAGTTTGACGGACAGAATAATCCCAATTCTGTATTTGTGGTTCAGGTTAACGGCAATTTGATCATAGAAGAAGGGTCTGTTATCAATGTATTTAACGCCAGCGCCAATAATGTCTTCTTTCAGGTTACCGGTAATATTCAGATTGGTGCCGGAGGAATGACGGGTACTCCCTCTAACCTGAGCGGTAACTTTCTGGTACGGAACAATGCGGTATTAAGCTTAGGCACCAGTTTGGTAGGCCGTATTCTTTCCACAACCGGTGACGTAACCCTCAGCAATAATAATATTTCTTTGCCTGAGCCTATCACTTCCGGGAGCGGTAATGATGATGGAGATGTGGAGGAGAACGCAACCCTAGAGATTTCAAAAACGGCAAATAGTTCTACCGTCACTTTAGGAGATAATGTGGTATACACCATTAGAGTAACCAATAGAGGGCCAGAAGATGCCAGCAGTGTAACGGTAGAAGACAAGTTGCCGGCCGGCTTAACGTTGGTGCCACCGGCAGAGGCTGACAGAGGCACATATAACGCCACCACTGGCATCTGGACCATTGGGGCCTTGCCAGCCAACCAGACCGCCACTCTACGCATTACAGCTAAAACCACTGCCCTTGGGGAAATAACCAACGTGGCTGTCATTGGTGGGGGAGGTAGCTCCAGTGACGTAACCATTTGTGTGCGTCCCGCCAGACCAAATGTGGTAGGAGTAGGGGAAGTGTGCGCTAATGGTTCTGCTAGCTACACCGTGAGCAATGTGTCTACCGGAGTAACACGTCTAGCCATTGAGGTGCCTGCTAACAGCGGGCTGAGCGTAGAGTCGCAAACGCTGTCGGGCTTTACCGTCAAAGCGGGCGCTACAACTGCCCCAGGGACTTATACTATTACCGTAATTGCCGTTGTGCCGGGCAATTGCCAGAACAGTCGGGCTTTCCCGGTTGAACTGGTAGTGGGAGCCACGCCTACAGTACCGGTTATTGCAGCGCCACAAGTTAGTGCATTGTGTTCGGGTACTACATACCAGTACCGTGTGGAGCAGCCAGTTGCGGGGATTACCTACACCTGGAGTGTTACCGGAACGGGCTGGGAAGTGATAGGTGCGGCCACCGGTACCCAAGTACAGGTGAAAGCCGGTACCGGAACAGGTAAAGTAACAGTGGTAGCCACTAACGCCTGTGGAACCGCCACCGCTTCTACGCAGGAGGTAACACCGGGTGCTGCACCTGCTATGCCGGTTGTCATAGACAACAGCGGGCCATGTACTGGCTTAACTTATTCAATCTCTAATCCAACTGCTGGTTTGGTGTACACTTGGACCGCGCCCGCAGGCTTCACCTTTGCAGACAACAGTACAACCGCCACCGGTACTAGCGTGACCCTGAAATCTAGCAACGCAAACGCGACAGGAACTCTAACGGTAACAGCTGGCAATACAGTTGGCGCCGCTTGCCCAAGCAGTGCCGCCTCTGTAGAAGTAAACGCTTCGGCGGCGGGTAGTGAGATAGTAATCCCTACCGTGTTCAGCCCTAACGGCGACAATATCAATGACACTTGGGTAATCAAAAACCTCCTCAACTTCCCAGACAATGACCTGGCGCTCTACAACCGTTGGGGCAACGAGATCTACAAAACCAAAGGCTATAAGAACGACTGGCGCGCTACAGGCCTGGAAGAAGGTACCTATGTGTATGTGCTGCGCGTGAGAGGCTGCGATGGCAAAGAGCAGGTGTTCAGAGGAATGGTACAGGTAGTTCGCTAAGGCAGGTTTTAATACCCTAATCTCAAGTAGAAATGAAAAGAATTTTAATCATACTCACGGCGGTGCTGTTCACGGGCAGCGCCTGGGCACAGCATAGAGCCCAATTCTCCCAATATATCTTTAACCAGCTAGTGATTAACCCCGCCTATGCGGGCAGCAAAGAAACACTTACCCTCAATGCGTTCCACCGCACTCAATGGGCAGGGTTAGACGGTGCGCCTAATACCCAAACCTTCAGCATAGACGGGTTAACCAGAAACAAACGGCTAGGGTTAGGCTTCCATGCCTCCCGCGATGAAATCTTTGCTCAGAACCGCAAGAACATTGAGGTAGACGCCGCCGTGAAACTGCCGGTGAGTGAGACCGGAGTTTTGTCCTTGGGTTTGGCGGCAGGTGTATCCCATTTTGCGGTAGACGGTAAGAAGTTGATCACCGGTAATGATATGGAAGACCCCGCCGTGGTAGCGGCCCAGAAAGAAACCACCTGGAGCCCCAGTCTCAAAGCGGGTATTTTCTTCCATACAGAGCGTTTCTACGCCGGTGTTTCGGTTACAGATCTGATTGGTATTGACAAAGACATCAATTATGATCCGGAGCGGCACTACTTCCTGAACGTGGGATATGTGGCAGACATCAGCCATAACATAAAGGTGAAGCCCAGCATCATGCTCAAAGAGAATTTTGACGGCCCTACCAACGTAGATTTCAATGTTTTCTTCCTGTTTGGTGAGCGCATTTGGTTAGGGGGCAGCTACCGCACCGCCATGAACATCTTCAAGAATGATTTCGAAGGCAAGGGATTAAGCTCCAAAGATGCACTGGTGGCCATGGCCGAGCTGTATGTGACCAAGCGGCTGCGGGTGGGCTATGCCCATGATTTCACCTTGCATGGCAACCTGAATGATTTGAGTACCCATGAAATATCTGTTGGCTACAGCTTCCTTAAAAAGGAACAGACCAAAATGGTAACCCCCCGGTATTTCTAATTTTAACCAGACGCTTTTATGTTGAAAATATACAGATCAGTTTTACTTTCTCTTCTTGCTGGCGGGTTGGCTTTCACGGGCTGCCAGACCACGCACAAAGCAGATCGGCTTTACGAGAATTATGATTACGCACTGGCCATTGAGGAATACCAGGAGGTGTTCGCAAAGAAGGAACCTGGCTTGGAAGGGGCTCAACGGTTGGCAGATGCCTACCGCCTGACGGGACGTACCGCGGAGGCGGAGCAATGGTACGCCAAAGTGGTGGCCATGCCCGAGGCCGATCCCATCAACACGTACTATTATGCGGAGGCGCTCCGGAGCAACGGCAAGTATTTTGAGGCCAAAACTCAGTACCAGAACTATGCCATGAAGGTTCCCGCCGAGGCCGCCAAAGCCAATGCCAAAGCCCAGGCTTCTGACGCCGCCCTCAAACTGTTGGAAGAGCCGCCTACGGCTATTGTGGTCAATGAGGTACAGATCAACTCAGGTAACGCAGACTTTAGCCCTACCGTGTATGACAACGGCATCCTGTTTACCTCAGACCGGGGCGGCAGTACGAACGGAAAAGATTCTGAGGCAGGCACCTACGGTTGGACCGGCCGGCCATACCTGCAGATCTTCTATGCCCAGCGCAACCAGGACAGTACCTGGCAAATGCCTACCCTGGCCAGCGCTACCCTCAACTCCGCGTACCATGACGGACCGGCGGTGCTGGATTCAGCCAACACCACGTTGTTTTTCACCCGCACCAAAATGGTGAAGAAAAAGCAGGAGAACGTGAACACAGACCCTACCAGCTGGGTGCAGAAACCGCTTTCCAACAACTACGTCAACCGACTGGAAATTTTCACCGCCCGCCGCGAGGGTTCTACCTGGGCAGACGTGAAGCCTTTCGCTCATAATAAAGTGGAGGAATACAGCGTGGGGCATCCGGCGCTGTCACCAGACGGACAGGTGTTGTATTTTGTGTCTGATAAACCCGGCGGCCTGGGCGAGACGGATATCTATTATTCAGAACTTCAGCCAGACGGTTCCTGGGGGCAACCCGTTAATGCGGGAAGCACCATCAATACCGCGGGAAAAGAGATGTTCCCGGCGTTTGACCAGGCCGGTAACCTTTACTTCTCCTCAGACACCCATCCGGGGTTTGGTGGTTTAGATGTGTTCAAGGCCAAAGGAAACCGAGCCAATTGGAGCAGACCCGAAAACCTTCGGGCACCCGTGAACTCACCCAAAGACGATTTCGGGATGGTGTTCATGCGGGGAGCAGCCAACGCGCAGGTGGGGTACCTGTCTTCTAACCGCGACAGCAACAACGGCACAGATGACATCTACTCCTTCAAACTGTTGAGCAACGCCATCCTGCACGTGACCACGTTGGAGCGGGTGCAGGTAAAGGGTAAACGCAGCATTAACCAACCGTTAGCCGATGTCCGGCTGAAGCTCACGCCTCAGAACACCCAGGATTCTACCGTCGCTTTCTCTGACCGCAACGGCGAATACAAATTTGGGGTGATGAAAGGCAACAGCTATGACCTGATTGGGGAGAAGTTCGGGTACCTGACTCAGTCTGCCCTGGTGGCCATAGACACCGTGAAACTAGCCGACACTACCCGTGTAACGCTCATCTTTGACAAGAGCCAGAAAGAGCAGAGCATAGCGCTGGAGAACATCTACTATGACCTTGACAAATGGAACATCAGGCCAGATGCCGCTACTGAGTTAGACAAGCTGGTGAGAACCCTCAAAGACAACCCCAGCATCAAGATTGAGCTGAGCGCCCACACAGACAGCCGCGAAGGCCACGGCTACAATCAGGTACTTTCTGAGCGCAGAGCCCAGTCTGCGGTAGAGTATTTGGTAAGCAAAGGAATTGCGCGTAACCGACTCACCTGGCGCGGCTACGGGGAGACCATGCTGAAGAACCGCTGCGCCGATGGCGTAGAATGCACCGAAGACGAACACCAATTAAATAGAAGAACAGAATTCAAGATTAAATAAATTTCCATGAAGGGGGAGAGAGCCACTGCTGAAGTGGCTCTCTTTGTTTTAGGGCAGTTTTAGGAAAAAGAGCCCCTAAACGCACTGCATGTGTCCAAAGTCAAACACCTGATTAAAAGCGAAAGAAGCTCAACATATCTGTTTCCTCTGCTTTAGCTGTCACCTATAGCCAACAACAGAAAAGAGCTTAATCAAACAATGACTCTTAATTGAAAATGCGTTTAGCGGCTCTTTTTCCAAAAACGGCCGCTAAACGCATTTCTTATAAAAGAGTAAGTTTGGGAGCAAGCTCTCACCGTAAGCTAACCATGAGATGATAGCCATAAAAAAAGCCTTTTGCGTAAGCAAAAGGCTTTAGATGATTAGGGTTTCCTGAGATTACCGGCGGGCAGTAGCTCTTTCCTCCGCCTGAGGCGGGAATTTAGCTAGTATGCTGGAAACAATGGCCTGTACTTTTTCATCGGTCAGGGAGCGTTCAGTGGCGGCGGTGGCATTGGTTCCGCGCCAGATCAACTCATTAGACTTCGCATCTACCACATCCAGAAGAAGAGTGCCTTCCTGGTAATCTTGCACCGTGCTGGCGTTGTAGAGGCGGTTGTACGTGTAGGCATAGCGGTAGCCGTACCAATAACCATACCCAATAGACGGTATGCTCATAAAATTGGGGTGCAGGCGCTGCTGGTTATCTATGGTGAAATCATAGGCCAGTAACATGTCTGGTTTCTCAGACGCGGCGGCTTTGGTGAAGCCCCGGCGCTGCATCTCGGCTTCCACCGCGTTCTTCACCCGTTTGTCTAAAAAGGTGGTGTATCTGCGGTTGGTAGAGTCTTTGGCTATCGGCTGGTCCTGGTACCAGCGCCAGGTTTTGTAAGCCTGAAAATTAGTGGATTTGTCAAAGTCTGTGACTACGTTGTAAGTGGTTGCGCAACCGGTAAAACCTATCACCAACAGCCCCATCATTACCCCCGTCACCAACTTCGCTATTCTGCTGAAGGATTTCATGGATTTTTACAGTTTTAGTAAATAAATATTCATCAAAGAACAATCGCCCGTGTTAAGGCTTACAGCTTCTATACGAAAGAAATGAGAGGCAGGCTTGATACGCAGGAGATGTTCTTTGGGAAGTTATTGTGCAAAAACTATGCCCATTTGATAGGTGAAGCACCCCTTCTGGAAGAATATGTTCAGAAAAGTGAAGTGCGTTTAGCGGCTGTTTTTTCAAAATAGGAGCTAAAACAAAAACCGCCTGCGGAAGCTCCACAGGCGGTTTTTGATAGCAAAGCAAGGTTTGGCCTTAAACGGCTTTCATCTCCTCGCCCTGTTCATTATAGGCTTCAATAGGGGCGCAGCTGCACACCAGATTGCGGTCACCGTAGGCACTGTCAATACGGCTAACGGTTGGCCAGAATTTGGCAGTGCGGGTGTTGGCGGTTGGGTACACGGCTCTCTCGCGGGTGTACGGGAAAGTCCAGTTTTCCATCAGAGCCACATGGGCTGGGTGCGGGGCGTTCTTGAGTAGGTTGTTTTTCTGATCTGCCTTGCCTTCCTCAACCTCCCGGATTTCCTCCCGAATAGAGATCATGGCATTACAGAAGCGGTCCAGCTCTTCTTTGCTCTCGCTCTCAGTGGGCTCTACCATCAAGGTACCTGCTACCGGGAAAGACACAGTTGGCGCGTGGAAACCGTAATCCATCAAACGCTTGGCAATGTCTTCTACCTCTACACCTGCTTTCTTGAAGGAACGGCAATCCAGGATCATCTCATGGGCGCAGCGTCCTTTAGAGCCTACGTACAGCACAGGGTAATGCTCTTCCAGGCGGGCTTTGATGTAGTTGGCGTTCAGGATGGCCATTTTAGTGGCTTCGGTCAAACCTTCGCCGCCCATCATGGCAATGTACGCATAGGAGATAGGCAGAATGCTGGCGCTGCCCCAAGGAGCCGCAGATACCGCGTTAATGGCTTCTGGGCGCTCCAGGTCTACTACCGCGTGACCGGGGAGGTAAGGCGCCAGATCAGCTACTACGCCAATAGGCCCAACGCCTGGTCCACCACCACCGTGCGGAATACAGAAGGTTTTGTGCAGGTTCAAGTGGCACACATCGGCGCCAATATTGGCCGGCGAGGTCAAGCCTACCTGAGCGTTCATGTTGGCACCGTCCATGTACACACGGCCGCCGTTTTCATGGATGATCTGGCAGATCTCAATAATGCTTTCTTCATACACGCCGTGGGTAGACGGGTACGTCACCATTAAGCAGGATAGTTCGTTTTTGTACTGTTCAGCTTTAGCGCGAAGATCAGCTACGTCAATATTGCCGCGCTCATCGCATTTCACAATCACTACCTTCATGCCAGCCATTACCGCAGAGGCAGGGTTGGTGCCGTGCGCCGAGGACGGAATCAAAGAGATGTTACGGTGATGGTCGCCGCGGGCTTCATGGTAGGCTCTGATCACCATTAAACCGGCGTACTCACCTTGCGCTCCAGAGTTAGGCTGCAAAGAAACAGCGGCAAAACCAGTCACTTCACATAACCAGGCCTCCAGATCATTGAAGATTTGGGCATAGCCTTTGGCTTGGTCTGCCGGCGCGAATGGGTGGAGTGAACCAATCTCTGGCCAGGTCACCGGAATCATCTCGGCGGTGGCGTTCAGTTTCATGGTGCAGGAACCCAACGGAATCATGCCATGCGTCAATGAAAAGTCCTTGTTCTCCAGGTACTTCATGTAACGAAGGATTTCGCTTTCTGAGTGGTACTTGTTAAAGACTTCGTGTTGCAGGTACGGTGAGGTGCGGATCAATGCTTCTGGCCACGTGATCTCCGTCTCGGCCGGAATCTCTTCCAGGTCCAGCGTGGCTTCCGCTTTGCCGGCTACTTTGGCAAAAACTGCTAAAATGGCTTTCACATCGTCCAGGTCAGTGTTCTGGTTCAGGGAAATGCCAATGTTGTTGTCCCCGAAGTAGCGGAAGTTGATCTGCGCCGCCTCAGCCTCCTGACGGATGGCTTGCTGCAGTTCAGCACTCTCTACCCGCAGTTGCAGGGTGTCAAAATAGTTTTCGTTCAGTTGCTCAAAACCTAAGCGCTCCAGACCTTTGGCCAGAATCTGCGTGAGGCTATGGATGTTGAGGCCAATGTATTTCAGGCGGCGTGGTCCGTGGTAAACGGCGTACATACCGGCCATAACCGCTAACAATACCTGTGCAGTACAGATATTGGACGTAGCTTTCTCGCGGCGGATGTGCTGCTCACGTGTTTGCAGAGCCATGCGGTAAGCTTTCTGCCCAAACGCATCCTGCGAAAGACCAATGATACGGCCCGGAATAGAACGCTTGTACTCATCTTTGGTGGCGAAGTAACCGGCGTGCGGTCCGCCATAACCCATGGGTACGCCAAAACGCTGCGAAGAACCTACCACTACGTCGGCACCCATTTCACCAGGTGATTTCAATAAGGTTAAGCTCAGCAAATCAGCGGCCACGGCTACCGGAATATCTTGCCCATGTGCCTGGGAGATGAAGTCAGTGTAGTCAAACACTTCTCCGTCGGCGGCAGGGTATTGTACCAGGGCACCAAACAGGGTGTCATCCTGCAGATTGGCCTCGCGGTGATCGCCAATAACTAATTCAATGCCCAGTGGCGTGGCACGGGAAAGTAACACATCAATGGTTTGCGGCAATACCTGCTCAGATACAAAGTAGCGGCTGGCATTTTTACGGGCTCCTTTGCGCAGGGAGTACTGGAGGTTCATGGCCTCGGCGGCGGCGGTGGCCTCGTCCAGCAAAGAGGCATTGGCGATGGCCATGCCAGTGAGATCAATGATGAGGGTCTGGTAGTTGATGAGGGCTTCCAGACGTCCTTGGGCAATCTCAGCCTGGTAAGGGGTATAGGCCGTGTACCAACCTGGGTTCTCCAGAATATTGCGCTGGATCACCGGCGGCAGAATGGTGTCATGGTATCCTAAACCAATGTAAGATTTGTATAATTTGTTCTGCTTGGCAATCTGGGAGAACTTCCGCAGGAAATCGCGCTCAGTAAGCGAGGCAGGCAAATTCAAAGGCTTCTTTAAGCGAATGGCTGGGGGAACAGTCTCGTCTATGAGTTGATCTAGCGAGGCGGCTCCAATTGTCTGCAGCATTTCCTGCATCTGTTCTTTTACGGGGCCGTTGTGGCGCTCCTTGAAGATATCGGCAGGCTTGGTTTTAAAGATCATTTATCGCTGGAATTTAGGTAGATAAGTTTCTTTTGTCCTGTAACAAACGTTTGGTGCAAATGATTTAACAAAAGTAAAGGTTAATATTAACTAATGACAGAGAGCGTCAATAAATTGCGAAAAAGGCATACGTCCTATTCAGTTTTGCTTTACTTTAGGAAAAACAGCCTCTAAACGGAATTAAGCCCCAGACTTACCTCTATGAAAAAGCTAAAAATTGGTGTGCTGCGCGAAGGAAAGGTGCCGGTAGATAAGCGCGTGCCGCTTACCCCCAAAAAATGCCAGGAAGTGCTACAGGTGTACCCAGAAATAGAGCTAGTGGTGCAGCCCAGCCCCATCAGGTGTTTCTCAGACGCAGAATACCAGGAGTTGGGCATTCCTTTAGCAGAAGACTTGAGTGACTGTGATGTGCTGTTTGGGGTGAAGGAGGTGCCCATAGACCAGCTAATTCCCAAGAAGACGTACTTTTTCTTTTCGCATACGGTGAAGAAGCAGCCTCATAACCAGAAGTTGCTGCAAGCCATCTTGGAGAAGAAAATTACCATGGTTGACTATGAGACCATCACCAATGCCCAAGGTGAGCGGGAGGTGGCTTTCGGGCGGTGGGCCGGGATTGTGGGGGCGTACAACGGGCTGCTCACCTATGGCCGTAAGTGGAACCTTTACCACCTCAAGCCAGCCCACCAGTGCCAGGACATGGAAGACATGCTGGAGGAGTTCTTTAAGGTGAAGACGTTGCCAAACATCAAAATTGCCGTAACCGGCGGCGGAAGGGTAACCCAGGGGGCATTGGAAGTTCTTGCCAGAATGGGCCTGAAGCAGGTGAGTGTGTTTGACTACTTATATAAAGAGTTTGCGGAGCCGGTGTTTACCCAGTTGCGCTCTTCCCATTACCATGTGCGGCCAGATGTAGAAGTGTGGGACTCCCATGACTTCTACCAGAACCCGCACCTGTATAAATCTACCTTCCATAAATTCTCCAAAGTAACTGATCTGCTCATGGCCTGCGCCTACTGGAACCCGTCTGCGCCGGTCTTGTTCACGCAAGAAGACATGCAGCGGCCAGATTTTAAGATCAACACCATTGCCGATATCACCTGTGATGTAAATGGATCAATACCGTGTACCAAGCGGGTGACCTCCATCGCAGAGCCCTCCTTTGATTATAATCCTTGGACGGGAGAACTGGAGGAAGCATATTCTTCAGAGGAAAACATCACGGTAATGGCCGTTGATAACCTGCCCTGCGAATTGCCCAGAAATGCATCACGGGATTTTGGCCGACAGATCATTGATAAGGTTCTGCCTCACCTCTTCAACAATGACCAAGAAGGCATTTTGGGAAATGCCACTATTGCCAAAGATGGAAAGCTGTGTGAGCGGTACAGGTATTTGGAAGACTACGCTTATCCTGCCAAAAGCATGGCGTAGGTAAAGCCTAGTTGTTTGTTAAATGAAAGGAAGGTCCTTGCTCTCAAAGGAGAAGGCTGCGTCAGAGTTTTTATCCAAAGGCTTGGAAACCCATTCAAGGGCAGAGTCTACATCTTCAAAGTATTGTAACTCAAACGGGAAAGATGCGTGAAGGGTATAGACTAAATGGTTGAAATTCAATTGGCTGGCGCCTAACGTAGATTCCAAGATTGCCACTTTGGCCATAGATGAATGTATGAGAATGGGCAAAATCTCATCTATGAGCCAGTCTTGGTCGTGCGGATGCAGGCTTCTCAGCTTGCTTACATTGTAAATGCCCGCTTTAAAGTGCTCATTTTTAACAATCTCCAATGCAGATAAAACCGTTTGCCTAAAAACTGAGCTGGGTACATATCCTTCACATATGATATGCACTACATGCAGGTCCGCATCTACATATACACTAGTATACGGTAAGGTTTGACAAGCTAATTTCACGAGGCAAGGTTTGTCTATGGTTGAGGAGCGGGGGGCTACAAATATAATTCTATTTGTTTAATTATATCATTATCTCAAAAAAAAATAGAATAATTTTAAAGATCTGTTTGCTGATTAAAAAAGCCTGCCTGTAAAGCTTTTGCTTTACAGGCAGGCTTCAATACAAGTATTTCTAAAGAACCTTTTATTGGTTTTCTACTTTATCTGCCACTCCATCCTTGACTGGCTCATCTTCTACTGTGATAGTATCTGTAGGGGCAAGGGCTGAGTCAGCAGTTGTTTCTATCTCCTCTGCGGCAGATTCTGCTGCGTTTTCTACATTCTGGGCTGTTTTTGACTCACAGGAAGCAAATCCGAAGGCTACAGCTAAGACAATAGCGGCTAATATTTTAGGTGCTTTTTTCATAGTAGTGGTGTTTTTGGTTCACAGACAAGGATATACGGTAAATACAGATATTAGATTAAGGACTTGCCATACGCTCAGAGCATATTTGCCAACACAAGGAGACTGTCCTCTGGTTTGGCAAATATAGAATTGTAACTATTTGGATGATGCGCGCTTAGCTCTGATTCAGATAGTCTAATTTTTACGCCAAATTTTATGGGATATGCCCCTAATGAAGCAGGCGTAATTAATGCGGGATTGTAAGGTCACAGTACGTCTGCTACTGCATTTTTCCTTCCTCATTAGTCTTAAAACAGAGTTAGAGCTGACGTGATATAAATACTGATTTTTAGATTAATTCTACAGCCTGAAAATGTGTAATTAGAAATTACTTCATTGTAAATGGTTAATAATGAGTAGTATATATTTAGTAGTATGTTTATATATTATTGAATAAAAATAATTTTTTTATCAATAGATAATCGTCCGGAAAACATTTTTCATCGTTTAGAAAGTGAAATTATTGTTTCATTCAAACAAAATAATATGTTTTACCACGATCGTAGATTACAGTATAAGGTAAGGGTAGATAAACCCAATCCAGCGTTTGCTAAAATGCTGCAACAAGCCATTGGCGGAGTGGAGGGAGAAATCAGGGTATGTTTGCAGTACCTGTTCCAGGCATGGGGAAACAGAGGCCCAGTAAAATATAAAAACATGCTTCTGGAAACCGGTACCGAAGAAATTGGCCATATTGAAATGCTGGCCACCGCGGTAGCCCTTAACCTGGAAGGTGCCACCAATTCCTTAAAAGATGAAATTGTTGGCAAAAACCCTTTGGTGGGCGCCATTATGGGTGGTATGGACCCGCGTCACTTCCTCTCTACTGGTTTGGCAGCCATGCCTTCAGACAGTAATGGTGTGCCGTTCAATGGATCTTGGGTAATAGCCACGGGTAACATTGCCGCAGACATGATGGCAAACGTGCATGCAGAGGCCAGTGGCCGTGTGTTGGCTACCCGCCTGTGGGAAGCCACCGATGACCCTGGTATGAAAGACATGCTGGCCTTCCTGATAGCCCGTGATGCCATGCACCAAAACCAATGGCTAGCCGTGATTGAGGAGCTAGGAGGCCTTAAGCAGCAACTTCCAATTCCAAACAGCTTCCCGCAGAGCGAAGAAGTACAGGGCTTCAACTACTCGTTTGTTACCACTAACATTTACAAAGACCAGGAGTCATACGGCCGCTGGGCAGAAGGACCTTCCATTGACGGGAAAGGTACTTTCCAGATGGTGCCAGGTGAGCCAATGGGCGACATTCCTATTTTGCCGCCACCTGCTCCTGAAGGACATGCCCAAGTTGAGCAAATGACCGGCGCAGCGGGCGGATTGATGGATAAAATCAAAGATGCCTTATAAGAGAAGCAATAAAGAAAAAGCCTTCCTTCAGAAATGAAGGAAGGCTTTTTTATGCGGCTTGTAATTGCGCTAGCCGGTACACCCCATCCAGCTTTTGTTTCCCTACCCTAAGACCGAAGAGCGGGGCGTCTTCAGATACATTCCAGAAGATATCGGTAATCTCGGCAACGGGGCCGGAGGGTTGGTTAGCCGGTTTTACCCATTCGCCAAAAGTGAAGGGCAGCCAGGAGATGGCGGTGAACAGGTCTGGGCGCACTTTAAACTCTTCATCGGCGTAGCGCAGGAGCAGCCAGCCGTTGATCTCACTTACTTTCTCAAACACTTTATTATGGGGTTCCAGTTGTTCGAACTCCCGTCGGTTAGCCGGATGGATATGCGCGTAGCCATACCCCGGAAACCACGAGTACAACCCGAACTCAAGACTTTTCTTAGGCATTTTAAATGTGATTTCTGTTTCTGTGTGACAGCATAACCTTACAGGGTTACCTGTAGTTCCTGGGCGGTGGCCAGTACAATCTCCCGGGCATATTTCTTGGAGATAACCACCTCGCCAGTTTGGCTGTAGTGAGTAATAATGCTTTGGTCCAGCAGCATGGGAGTGGCATAAGCGCCATAGCGTTCTATCAACTCTCTTTGCACAATACAGAGCTGTTCCCGCCGGGCTTCGGTCTCCGGGGTTTTCAGCCGGGGTGGAAACGGGTTGGGCGGCAGCCGGTTTGGGATCTGGCGCTTCTTCGCTTCTTTCAGCGAGCCATTGACAATACGCTCTAGCTGCTCTGCATAACGATCTTGCTGTAGCCGCCCGTTAATGCCTTTGGTGTGGTGCAGCCACTCATTAACGCTTTGCTCCGGGTCATTGAGAAGTTGCATCAAAGCATTGGTATTGATCACCTGCCCGGCCGGTATGTTCCATTTCTGCGCCAGTTGGTCTCTAAAGTCATAGACGGGCTTTAGCACGAACTGCTGCAGAAAAGTAAGCCGCTGCGGAAACTTGATCTTTAAATGTGGGTCTTCCTGCTCTGTATAGGTAATGGCCTCCAGCAACTGGTCTTCTTCCTGCAGCCAGTGCAGGCGGCCCAGTTCCTGTATCTTAGAAACCATGGTGTTCTTAAGCTCGTGCAGGTACAGAACATCTTGGGCAGCATACTCCAGTTGCCGCCTAGACAGGGGGCGCTGGTTCCAGTTGCTCATCTGCTGAGACTTGTCCAGGCGCAGGCCCAGTTCTTCTTCCAGCAAAGTGCCCAGGGCGGCTTTGGCGTAGTTGAGAATCTTAGCGGCTACGGCCGTGTCTACCAGAGACCTTACCTGGCACCCCAACATGCTGAGCAGCATCAGGTCATTGTTAGCATGGTGGAAGATCTTGGTGATGCCAGGATTTTCCAGCACATCCCACAGGGGTTGCAGGTCGTCTATGGGAAAAGGGTCTATGATAAAGCAGGTGTGTCCGTCTGAGATCTGGATGAGGCACAGCGTAAACCCATAGGTATAATGGTGCTGGTCAAATTCCAAGTCCAAAGCTAATTCGGGCTGCTGGCTTAAATGGGAAACAGCTTGTTGCAGCGCCTCACTGGTCTCCACCACGTGCACAGGTCTTCCCTCCAGAGTAAATGCAGGTTCCTTCATAATCTTCCAAAGATACCAAAAAACAGAATAGTTGCTTGACGGCTAACTACTGTTCGGCGTTGCCGTTTAGGGGCTATTTTCTGAAAAACAGGCGCTAAACGGAAGAATTTGCTGCAAACAGGCAAAAAGGCACCAAAAGAAAACTCCGCGGGGAAGAGAAGCCAGTTTAACTTCTCTTCCCCGCGGAGTTCCTGCATCTATAAAAAATAAGGTTATGGTTTACTCCAGAATAAAGCTTACCTCAACGGTAGAGGTGATCAGCAGCTCGCCTAGCGCCAAGGTGTTTCCTCCGCCGTCCATGGCTGCTTCTTGCCGAACCATCATGCTCTTGTACATAATGGGCCCCGGGGCGTTGCTGCCACCTTCATTGATCTGGTAAGGTCTGCCCACTTTAGCGCCTAATTCAGAGGCAAGGGAAACGGCCTTTTGGCGGGCTTCCTGCACTGCTTTTTTGCGGGCTTCTTCCTGGTGCTTCTTAAGTTGAGTGCTCTGGTAGCTGATGCCGTCTACCCGGTTGGCCCCGGCATTGTAAAGCCCAGACATGAGCTCGTCATATTTGTTCAGCTTGGTAAGAGTCACTGAGATAGAGCGGGTAGCCATGTAAGATTGAGGCGTGGTCTGGCCATACTCCCCAGAGTAAATGGGCTGAATAGAAAGATAGGCCGTCTGCACGTGCTTGTCTTCCACCCCGTTTTTCTTCAGGTAGCTGATGAGGGCGGTAGTGCGCTTATCAGCCTCGCGCCGGGCTTCCTCCAAGGTCTTCGCTCTGATCTCAACCCCCGTCTGGAACGTGATCTGGTCTGGTGTTGCCCGTACCTCACCCACACCGGAGGTAGTAACCAAAGGGGGCAAGGCGTTCTGCTGGGCCTGGGCAGAAGAAACAAAGAAAGACAGTAAAAAGGCAGAGGCGAAAGCGAGTGCGGTTTTCATAGCGGTTATTGATTTGTGTTTCTGCTGCCGTTGCAAGTTCCATGCCGGGTTTTGCCACGCGCTGGTTTAACGGGTGCCACCAAAGCAAAGGTAGGCCCTAAGCCACGTAAATGTGTACCTTTGCCGCGTAATTTTAGCTTCGGTTTCCCGTATTCTTATGCAGCAGCACCTAACCATTTTTGATCCGTTTGATGAGATGCGCTTTGGCCACCATATCTGTTTCTCCTGTGGCACCACCATTACCCAGGATCAGCAGACGCCGGTTTTCCCGGCTTGGCTTATGGAAAAATACGGCTTTGGGCAGGAACTTCTGCGCATGCTGGACCAGAGCATTATCGCTTACCAGGACCTGAAAATCCCGTGCTGCCACCAATGCCAGACCCAGGTGCTGGATCCGCTGGAGGAAAAAGTGCGGCAGGCGCTTAGCCAAGGAGTGACAGGACTCAGGGGGCTGGAAGAAAAAGTGCTTTTTCAGTGGCTGGGGAAAATGTTCTACGGAACTCTGGTAACCGAGCTCATCAAAGAACAGAACCCTTTGGTGCGGCCAGAATATGCGGTGAGCGAGCAGCCCAAGATGTTGCTCAAGTTTCAGTCCTTCTTTAGAGTGCTGCAGTCCATACGAGTGCCCATAGAGTTCTCAGATTTCCTGCCTTGCTCGCTCTTCATCATAGACGTAGACGCTTCCGCGGAGCCTCTGAGGTTTGAGTTCAGGGATGAGTTGTCTACCATGATGTTCAGCGTAAGGATAGACAATGCGCTTGTTGTGTGCTGCCTGCTGGACAACGGCATGATCAAACAGTCATTGCGGCGCGTTTGGGACATCATAGAGCCCCGGCAGTTGCAGCCTATCCAGGCTGCCGAGTTCAGTGCCCGTGTCTTCTACGCCGCTTATCTGCTCAACGTAGTGCCAGATTACCTGCTTAGGCCGGTAAAGCCCCAGGACGATCACTTGGTCATGGATACGCTCATTGATGATGTCACCAACGTGATCTTCAATCCCTGGCAGCACACGTCTTATGCCAAGTTGCTGGCCACCGTTTGGGCCAAATGGGGCATTACGCAGGAAGACATTCTGCGCGATCCGGCAGAGCCCCTCAGCATGCTCTTCAGCCCCGAGGGTGAGTTCATAGAGTTTCCTAAGATTCCGGGGGAGCAGGCGGGGAATTAACATCCGTATTACATAGTACAGGTACCAGCGCCGTTTAGGGGCCGTTTTTCCAAAAACAGCCCCTAAACGGCGCTGCTGCGTTAGAAGCGCCTGTGCAGGCGGCAACGGGAACCATGGCGGCTTGCCAACTTCGGCTTAAATTATTGCTCCTGTATTCACCTGTCGCAGCCAAGGGTAGCGGTCTTGGGGCGGTGCGGTTTGTGCGTACTGGCAGAGGAACCCGCTGGGTATAAACCTCTGTAGAAAAGCTTCGTACGCAAGTAAGTGGCGCTGCCGCATTGACCTAACCTAACTAAAACTATGGCCGAAATCAATATTGAACCAAAAAAGCGCTCTGGCTGGAGCTGGATAATAGTGCTGCTCATCCTGCTGCTGGTGGGCTGGATTCTGTACAAATATGTCTTTGAATCTAAAGGCGGAAACCCAGCCACCACGGGCGCACCCACCAACGGAATGGTAATACCAATTGCCCCCGTGTTCCTGTCCCATTAATCAGTCTCCCTTAACGCAAAACCAACATGACCTATAAATCAAACGATGGGCTGCCCCGGCTTGCCCCTTTGCATGACCTGAAAGATTTTAAAGTAGCCGACCGAAACCTGGATGTGAGAGGTTGGGAAGTGATCGGCTCAGACGGGAAACGCTTGGGTAAAGTAGATGACCTCATTGTGGACCGCGAACTGATGAAGGTGCGCTACCTGGACGTAGACGTAGATAAAAACCATATTTTGCCAGACACCGATGCCCGCCATATTCTGGTGCCCATTGGTGCCGCGCAGCTAGATGATGACGGTGACCAGGTGTTTGTGACCATGGACCAAGCTTCCCTGTCCCGTTTCCCGTTCTACAGAGGCGGGGCCGTAGACGCAGACTATGAGTATCGGGTGATGCACGCCGTTACCAGCCCCGGGCAAGCGTATACGCAGCAATCTGCGGCGGCCACCACTTCGCCCAACGCTGACTTCTACAGCCGCGAGCAGTTTGATGAGAACCGCTTCTACAGCAACCGGCAGCAGCGTCAGCAGACGCAGGACAACTATCAGTCACCAATCATGGGCAATAGTCCCATCCAGGAAGATATTGCCACTATTGAGCGTCTTCGGCAGATGCTGGAGCAGGGTACCATCACCCATGATGAGTTCACCGCCTTAAAGCGGAAGGCAATTGGCCTATAAACGCTGCGTTTAGGAGCTCTTTTTCCAAAAACGGGCCCTAAACGCAACACCAATGCCCATAAAAAGGGAGAGGGCGCACAGATCATCTGCGCGCCCTCTCCCTTTTTGCTTTATGCCAGCCTACGGATAATTGTTGGTAACAGTAAGGGCTGGGTTGAGGGAGTCTGAAGAATAGTCTTTCTCTGGCTCAGAGGGTGTGTGGTGTGAAGTATTACCAGCCGCATAACCTGGCCACGTTCTCTTAACGCGGGAATACGTTCTGCTTTTGCGCCGTTTGGTCAAAGCATAGGTAGCCAAACCAGCCAGCGCAACCAAACCCGCGGTGGCCAACACTTTAGGTACGGTATTGTTTACCGCGGGGGGCAATTGTACCACTCCGTGCCGGTCTGTGATGGCGGGTTCCGGGACATACCTGCCTTTGCTGGGAATGGCCAATTGGTCAAACAGCCGCGCCAGGTCAGACAGGCCTTGCGTGAGTTCTGAGCCTTGCATGGGCAGCCCGTGGCCACTGGCGGCAATGGCAGGATGCAGCTCCGCCAGCTTGCGCACCGATGCCCGGGCCGCTTCCCAGTCTGGGGTGAAATACGCGGGCGGGCCGCAGATCTCCTGCTTCTGAGTGAGTACCGCCAAGGCGGATTCTGGTTTGCGGGTCACAAAGGCATCGCCTACCAGCAACACCCGGTCATGCTCCCGGAAGAACGAAACGTGCCCCGGCGAGTGGCCCGGCGTTTCCAGCCATTTCCACTCCGGCAGAAACGGCACAGAACCGTCTGAGGGCAGCAGCTCCAGCCTCCCTTTAAAGGTGATAGGCTTCTTTGGGTACATGAACGAAAGGTAAGCCATACCGCCGCCGCCCACGCTGGAGTCTGGCGGCGGATAGCTGGAAAGTCCGGTCAGGTAAGGCAACTCCAGCGGGTGGGCGTACACCGGCACCTGCCAGATGTCGGCTAGGGTTTGCAGGGCGCCTACGTGGTCAAAGTGGCCGTGGGTGAGCAAGATGGCTTTGGGCGGATTGCCTTTGCCAAACTTGTCCTCGGCGGCTTTTCTGATTCTATCGGCGGAGCCGTACAGGCCTGCATCTATGAGCACCCAGGATTTGTCTGGATTCTCTACGTAATACAGGTTCACGAAAACAATTTCCATGCCCATGACACCTGGTGCCACCTTAAAGCAGGAGTGCTGCTTTTGCCGCAGGAGGTTGCTTAACTGATCTTGCATAGTCTCTAGCAGTCTGGATTAACTATCCATACGGCCAAACACGCTCATCTCATCGCCGGAGTCGTGGCGGGAGTTTTTCTCTCCGTCAGCGGTGCTGCCACCCTGGCCTCCCTGGCTGTTGCCCGGTTGCTGGCCGCCTTGCTGGAAGCTCGCTTTGTCATTGGTACCGGCACCGGGCTCTTCTGGTGTTTGCTTCAGGTCACCGGCCGTTTCTTTTCCCTGGGGCAGTTTTTCTTTCTCGTTATACTTATTGTCGTTTTCCATGGTGTAGTATGGTTTATAGTTCAAAAAGAAATAAATGCCAGCTAAACCGGCTTGTGTTTGTACGAACAGAAGGGAAAGAGGGTGTCTCTGAGAATGGAAATTATACGGAGCAGTTGGAATTTTAGAAAATGCTGCGTATACTAGTCATGCTAATACCCGGCAAAGCGTGTGAAGGAAACAGAGGGGTTGGTCACCAGCGAAGAAAGAAGACACACGCGCCGCCGGAATTTTTCTCACCTGTTTATAGTTAACAAGACATGGTAAATCTGATCTATCCACCTAGCTATATGGCGGTATATGCCAAGTGTATTGACGCCACTTTGCCCAGCTTTGATCCTGAGGAATGGATTGAAGAAGGACACGTGTATATTGTAAAACACTTTACGGAGCCTCTCAACCAAGAGGAAGGAATGGCAGTGACCATCATTGATGAGGCAGGGGAAGAGATTCACCCATCGCCTTCGCACTGGAGCTTTTCCTCTAACCGGTTTGAACTGTTCTCTATTTTCCTGAACTAAGCGTTTTAAGGCTTTTTTGAGAAAAAGAGCCCCTAAACAGAAAGGGCTGGCCATATGGCCAGCCCTTTCTGTTTTTAAGAGGTGTTGGTTAGAACTGGAACCCGGCTCTAATCAAGAGCAGGCTTTCTTCCTGTGAGGCCGCGTAGCCCACAGAGATCACCACCTGGTTCAGCGGCGACAGCCATACCCCGCCACCGTAGCCGGTGTGCCATTTGTTGGAGTCTTCATTGTCCATCCAGACACGGCCTACGTCATGGAACCCGAACACGCCCAATGAGGCTGGGAACAGGTACGTAGTGAAGCTGAACAGACGCAAGCGGGCCTCGGTGTTGTTGTAGAGGCTGGTCTGCCCACTGAACCGGTTGCGGCGGTAACCGCGCAGGGTGGTGGGGCCGTCCAGTGTCTGGGCCTGGAAGAACTCAAAACCGTCGCCAAAGGTGTGGCCGCCGCCAAAGCGGGTAGCCAGGGTCAGTTTCAGCGGTATCCGGAGGGTTTTGTACACCGCGAACTGCGTATGCACCCGGGCCACGTCTGAGGATTGCTGGTTTGTTCCTTTCAACAAGTCTGCGGCAACTTGCCAATAAACCCCTTTGGCCGGTAAGGCCGGTAAATCTCTGGAGTCTAACACATACTCAATGCGGGCACCGGCATAGGAAGTGGGCTCAAAATAATCTGCGGCCCGTTCTGTGTTGGCCAGCTGGCGTTCCAGAAACCTTTCGGGCGTGCGTTCTACGTTCACCGTCTGGAAGACCGGACCCACAAAGAGCGTTTCATAGTCGCTGAGCTTGCGGCCCACCAGCAGGTTGGCGTAAAGCTGCGATGACCGGTACCGGTAATTTTCTATGTCAATGTCTGGGTTGTAGGCTGTCTCATTGCCCAGCCCGAAGAAGTTCTGCTCAAAGCCGGGGCTCTTGAAATTCACGTTCAGTTTCAGGTCCAGCCCCATTCTAAGCTGCGGGAAGTGCGCCGCGTAGTCCACCAGAAAAGACTGAGTGTTGAAGGCGTAAGAACCCACCAGACGCTGCATCATGCCGTACGGCTCTTTCTGGAAGCCCTGCGTCTTGAGCAGTACTCCGGCACCCAGCAAGACACCGTCATCGCGGTTGAACTCAATAGAGGCCAGCGGCCCCAGGTAATTGTATCGGAAGCTTTGCCGGTTGTATTCCACTGGTCCGCGGCGCGAAAGATTTCGGGCTTCAGGGCCTAATTGGAATTGGGTGCCTTTGGGATCATCATAGACATACGTGAGGCGGCGGAGGCCAACCACGCTGGAACTGTCCGTGATTCTGTCTTCGCCCTGACCGCCAATGATGCGCAAGCGTATGCCGTCTGCGGCCTGGCCCTGTACGCTGAATTCATCGGCACCGCCCAAACCGTACAACCTAATCTCACGGGTCTCATTTGGGAGGAAACGGCGTCTGTACAGCTGGTTTTCTGGCGAGGCATCTGCGCCTTTTTTGTAAATGGTAACCAACGTAGCCCCACCGGGTTCACGCTGCACCTCAAACCGTTCTTCCTGGTCTGTACCAACCACGTCTACCTTCTGGGCCAGAAACTCATAGTATTCCTCGGCATCACGTTTGATGTAGGCCCGGCGGGCTTTCAAGGTGTTGGCCAAACGCTCCCCGGAAATCTGGTAGATCTCCGGTGGCAATTGCCGAACGGCTTCTTCAATGGCTTCATCGGTTAGGCCGGCCCGCACAGAGTCTGCCATGGCAATCCAGTCTTCGCGCTCCAATTCCGTGAGGAAAGAGCGGTCAAAGTAGCGGTTGTTGAAGTTGAAGCCTTTGATGTCACGGAGGCTTTCATCAAAGCCCTGCACCTTGGGCAGAATCCAGCGGCGGCTGGCAATATTAGGAATCACCCCCTGGTTCACGAAGAACGCCTGGTCACGGTCGCGGGGCACGGGTTTGTAGATTTTACCCTTGCCTTCTTTCTTGAACTCGGCCCAGCGCCATTGGTCATCGTGGCGGTCCCAGTCGGCAATGAAGAAGTCCAGGAGGCGGGCCCGCAGCACGCTCCGTTGGTCTACTTCATCGTTCTGGTCTTCCAGCGTGTTTTCCAGCACTTTGTCGGTGCCCACCAGGTTCTTGGAATTCCCGAAGCTGGCAATGTCTGACATGTCTTCATCGGGTCGTTCCTCAAACAAGCCAATGGTATTGGCGAAGCCTTTCAGATATTTCCCAAACCTGGGGTCTTCCGGAATTACAAAGTACTTAGGGTTGGTATGGTATACGCCCACGGCATCGGCTAATCTGGGGACTACCAGGGAACCGTACGGGTGGGAGGCCGAGATCTGGTCTTTCACCACGTCGGCGGCCAGGGTATGGCGCAGGATGCGGGGGAGCGCCGCATCTGGGTACTTCTCCACAGACCGCAAGGCATACTGCCGGCCGGTGCTGTCTTCCAGGCGCAGAGAAACCGTCTGGAACCCGCCGCCACGCTGTACTACTTTAAGCCCGCCCTGCTGCGCGCCAATATCAAAGACCGGTAAAGAAACCGGGGTTTCCCACTCTGGGCGGTAGTTGCGGCCCAGCAGCCATTCCCTGAAGCCGCTGCCCTTGTATACCTGGCTGGCGGGCAACGCCGATTTTTGGCCTGCAAACGAAAGGTTCATCTTTTTGATGCTGGCCTCCATCTGCTTGGTGGTGGGCTTGCGCGAAAGTAGCGCTCTGTGGGCTACTTGTCCCTGGCGGCTCTGCGCGTCTGGCGCCGTCCAGATTTCTAGCCAGGTTTCGCCGTTGGCGAAGTACAGTAGCTTGGCAAACCCGGCGGTGGCTTGGGAAAACACAGGAGCGGCGCCCTTGGAGTTTTTTAATTTGTTTAAACCAAAACCGGTGCTCACGTAGTGGATGCTGTCCTGCGTACGGTGCGAGAGGGCGGCAGAGTTTCCTTCGGCGTGCACCAGGCCTTTGTGCTGGGCATACATCTGGGAAAGCTGACGCACCATGATCCGATGTTCCAGACTGCTCATTTCCGGCGACACGCTCATGGCCACCAGCAGGTTTTTGTCTTCGTTGCTGCGCAGCACATCATCTAAGGCCGCCAGCGTAGCGGTTCCGCCGGTGGTAGGGCAGCCGCGCTGTTCCTCTTCCTCGTCCATGCGGCGGTTAGGCATGAGCCACTGGGTGTCCATGATGAGCAGGTGCACATCGTCGGTGAGGGCTATCTCAGAGGGGCCGGGGCAGTGGTTTTCCGGCAGGAACAGTTTCTCGTTCTGCAGGTACTGGGCTATGTAGCGCTCCTGGTTTCTAACTTCCTGCACCAGACTTCCTTTGGCGTCATGCTCGCCGGGCAAAATAATGATCTTGCCGCTGTAGCCCTGCAAATGACCCAGTTGTCGCTGTAGTTGGCTTTCCAGCTCTTTGCGGTTGGCGGCAGAAACGCCGGGCAGCCTGGCCGGCTGGAACGGATTGCCCATAAACACCACCGCGCTCTTGTCTCCGGCAGCTCTCAGTTGTTCCTGCAGCAGAGGTAAAGGTGCGGCCGTGCTTTCTCCCGGCGACCACCTGCCCGCCAGTACTACGGTATAGGAAGGCGCACCAGACGGTAGGGAAGGCAGTTGTGCCCAGGCTGGGACCGCGCAGCATGCCCAGACGCAGACTTGCAATAGGATTACCCTTAAGGGTAAAGTTTTTTTCATGTTCATTTTTAATAAGGTACTGGCAGCCTCTGCCTGTTTAGGGGCTCTTTTTTGAGAAACAGGCCCAAAACAGAATGAGGTTAACGTGGAAAAGCTGACCTTGTAAGGTTCGTTTGCGGCTGTTTACGCAGTTTGGGTAGCATAAGGTTAATTGTATCTTCGGGTTTTCTGCGCGGCGGCTGCGCTTGTTGGGGCACCGGAGAAAAATAGGCCTGAAATGGAATAGATAGTACCTGCCTTTTGTTCTGCCAACAGAGAACCTTTCTTATGCCCGCACTAGAAAAAGAACTACGGAAAGCAATCCTGAGCCTTCCTGCCGCCCGAAAAGATAAATTGCTGCTCCAGTTGCTCACGCCCAACCAACTCCTGCAGGAGCAGCTGGCCTTTGAGTTATTGGAAGGCCCCGAGGGGTTAGAAACTCGGCGCGAGGCGCTGCAACACCAGATCACTACGGTGGCCCAGGGCTTTTATTATAATGCTTCAGAGCTGCTCATAGGGCTGCGGCAAGTATGCCCGGTCATCAGCAACCACGTTAAAGTAACCCATGATGCTTATGGCGAAGTGTCACTGCTGCTGCTGCTCCTGAACCAGGTATTGTCTCACCAGAAAGAGCTACTGCATACCCTAACCGGCGCCAATGAAGCGCTGGGACTTTTCCTGGCCAAACGCACCGAAGAAGCGCTCCAGAAACTGGATAGGTTACATGAAGACCTGCACGTGGAGTTTGCTCAACAAATGAGCAATTTGCTGCCCAAACTCCACGCTTCCGCCGCCGGCTATTCTGCCAGAAAACTCGGCTTGCCGCTGAATTGGCAAGAGGAGTAAGGGAATAACCGAAATGCCCGGTAAGTCTGGGAAGAGATAGATGTATACGAAGTGAAGGTGGTTCTTAACAAAAGAAGCCAAAGATGGGAACACCAGTGTTTCTTGCCTTGGCGTTTAGGGGCCCTTTTTAGAAAAACAGCCCCTAAACGCTAATGCATTCTTAATCCGAAGGATGAAAACCAGGAATTACGCCGCCTCCAGCCAATAGCTTTCCGGTACCCCCGCATGCAGCGCCTTGATGGTGAAGAGGCAGCCTTCCAGATCTTGCTGCAACTGGCACGCCCAGATGACCAGTACCTGCCAACCGGCGGCTTTCAGCTTCTCGCGGTTTTGTCTGTCCCGTTCCTGGTTGCGGGTAAATTTCTCAGCCCAGAAGGGCAGGTTGGTTTTAGGCATGGCCGGCAGGCAGTGAGGGCAGCGGTGCCAGAAACAGCCGTGCAGGAAAATGGCCAGTTTACGGCCGGGGTAGCAGACATCGGGCTTGCCCGGGAGGTTCTTCCAATGGATCCGGTAGCCGCGCAGCCCGTTCTGCCAGAGGGCCCGACGCAGCCTAAGCTCAGGTTGGGTGTTCTTGCTTTTGTTGCCACGCATATAGCGGCTAACGCGCTCCTGGGCCGTGAGCGGCGTGTTCCCCAAAACAGAATACCTTTTCTTCTTCTTTGCCATAGGGAAGCTGTGCAAAGAAAACACAAATCTGCCGGGGAGAGTGCCTTGGCGGGTAGTTTTCTATAGGAAGGAATGTAAGGAGAATATGAAGTTACTTTTTGCGTCAGCGCGAACGCGTTTAGGGGCCGTTTTTCTGAAAATAGCCCCAAAGTAGATGAGCCTAATAGGGTAAAAGCAAACGGCCCCGCCTATCTGCACAGGCGGGGCCGTTTGCCCTAGAGGGTGATAAAGGACTATTCCTTCACTTCCTGAGCCTCTGAGAACTGGTGGTTGCTGCCGTAAGACACCAGCACAATAGCGCCAATGGCAACGGCCGCCACAGACAGCACCAACTGTACCGGGGTCATTTTCTCGCGCACTTTCAGGAGCATTCTGCCTGCGTCTGAGAGTAAATCTGGCAGCACGTCATGGTTGCCTTGGTATACATGTACAATGGACTCAACGGTTCTGGCGAAGTCTTTTGGCTGTACAAGCTGAGTAGAGGTATTGGGTGTCTGTTCCATAGTGGTTGTGTCTCTTGAGAGGTTGAAGTCTTACAAATAAAAAAATCCCGGCCTGGCCAGCTAAGGCACAAGACCGGGATTTCTATACGCAAACACAGCCGCTTAGGTCGTGCTTTTTAAGACAAGTTATGCCACCTGCCCGCCGGCGCCGCGCACCGCTTCGTTTATTTTCTGGATAATCTTATCTGGGCTGAACATCATACTAGCCGGAAAGCTTACCTGTACGTTATTGATTTGCAGGGTCTGCGAAGCTTCTTCGTAGGCATAATCAGCCGTAACGCCTTGTTTGGAAACGCGTCCGCTGTTGCCAGCCAGCTCAATACCGGCTGCGCCTAATTTATCGCGCAATTGGTTGTACAGATCTGGAGTAATGCCGGTGTAGGTAGCACTGTTTGCCATAAGTGTAGAATTAAGGTTGGGTAGTTGGTTTATAACGCAGGGACCAACCGCAAGGTTAGCCACGGTGCGCCTTGGCTTAAAGGTATAGGTTTTCTGCCGGTTTTCCTTGCAAACCACTACCACCGCCGCCCGGTTCTGCCAGAACCTTTGCCCCTGTTTTGAGGTAAAGCTGTACTCTAGTTAACACGCTTCCATGAAAAAAAGGATTTTACGGACACTGGTAGGGGTGTTGATCCTGTACGGATTGGTGACTTTCTTTTTTGCTGATCAGGCTACTGAACAAACAGATGCCCCCGCCGTCTTCTTTGGGGAAAACAACGCCACGCAGATACTGCAAGACAGCGTGCTGGTTAGCGCTGGTGCGCATTACCAATTAAGTAAAGTAGGCATGTTCTTTCTGGGGAAGCATTACCGCCCGGTGTGGGCCGTACCGGTGAAAGCCAAAGTTTTCCACATGGATGAAGCCGAGGGAGGACTGGCCATTGAGAAACTGGGCGGCGGTATGCAAACCACCAGCCTCACCCTTACAGATTCCTCGGGCCGGCGTTTCGCCCTGCGCTCTTTAGACAAAGATCCGGTGAGTGTGTTGTCTCCTTTCTGGCGCAAAACCTTGGTTGGGTCCTTTGTGCGGGACCAGGTTTCGGCCACCAACCCATACGCAGCTTTGGTGGTAGCGCCGCTGGCCCAGGCCGTGGGCGTGTTCCACCCATCGCCCAGGCTGGTGTACGTGCGGCCCTCAGACAAGAGTTTTAAGCAGTACGCCTACCTCTTCGGGAGCAAGTTGTTTCTGATGGAAGAGAAATTCACCTCCAAAGCCTCCCTGACCAAAGAATTCGGCGCAGCCACAGATTTAGTCAGCTCAGAGGAAATGTTGGCGCGCCGTTTCCGGTCCAGCCAGCACCGCATAGACCAGTGGGCCTTTGCCCGCGCCCGCCTCCTGGACATGCTCCTGAGCGATTGGGACCGGCATGAGGGCCAATGGGACTGGGCGGTGTACGTGCAAGGAAAAGAAACCTGGTACAAACCGGTGCCCAAAGACCGTGACCAGGCCCTCTGCCTCTATGACGATGGCGTGATTCCCTGGCTGGCTACCCGTAAATTTGCCGCCCGTAAGTTTGAGTCTTTTCATGCGTCTTTCCATGATGTGTATGGGCTAACCATTAATGCCGCCTTTCTGGATGCCCGTGCCCTGTCTGAGGTTACCTTAACAGATTTCAAGAGAATTGCCCGGGAGATGCAAACAGCCCTGTCTGATTCTGTCTTGAGCGCGGCTGTGAAACAACTGCCATCCCCGGTGTACCAGCTGGTGGGCGAAGAGACATTTGCCAAACTGAAAAGCAGGAGAAAACTACTGGTGCAGGTAGCCGAAGAATATTACTCCATACTGGCAAAGGAAGTAATGGTACCCGGTTCAGATGCCGCAGACCGCTTTGTGGTGCAGCGTCTCTCGCAGGGCAGAACTGTGGTAGAAGTGTTCAGAATGGGCGAGGGGAATGTGAACAAGTCAAAAGTCTACAGCCGAACCTTCTTTGCAAGCGAAACCGAGAAGATCCATCTATACGGGCTAGGCGGGAACGACATCTTTGATGTGAAAGGCACCGCCGCCAAAGGCAGTTATGTGCACCTCTATGGAGGCGAAGGCACCGATGAAGTAACTGATGTTTCCAGCTTAGAGGGTTGGCGAAAAAAGTCGGTGGTGTTAGATGACGCTGCCGGAGTAAAGGTGAAAACAGGACCTATCACGGAGGTGAAACTTTCAGACTCACGGAAAGATGTGCCCTCATTTGTGCGGGTAAGGGTGCGGGAGTAACGAGATTTGCGTTTAGAGGCTATTTTTCTAAAAACGGCCCCTAAACGCAAATCCTATAATCTATGCGTAGGAGTTGAGTTTAAAGGCGACCTTACTTGCTTAGAGCCCAAGGGTATTGCCAATTCTGTTTGGCACTTCATTCAATTTTTTGTTGAACAAAATCTTCCAGATACACACCTAATTGATCCACGAGGTAGATCTGCACAGAGGACTATATGTCCTGTGCAGCTACTACTGCGTCGGCCTTCCGCAGTTTCTTAATGAGATTATACACTTCGCCTATCTTGCCGGGAATAGTGTTGCTCCGGTTGGAAAGTGTCCAGTCTATGTATTTTATAGGTACCCTGGCTTTATTTGCATAGCTGGTGCACGTAGCTCAGCTACTTGAAATTTATAAAAAGGAGTTTTGTTCGCCATATTCATTACATGAAAAGCGGAAAATACAGGACAAATTCCAGAGTTTTCAGAAAGGTTTGGTGCTTATCTATTTCTCCATAATTTAGCCAAAGTCTACAGTTTTCACGTACGTGTATGTTGAGTTTATTTTTAGCGCCTCTTCGGCAATACTGACAAATGCAAAACGTTAAAAGATAGATATATTTGCGTATGCGAATTTGTGATTACGTCAAACTAAAAACATTTTCTATTTTGCCGCGATTTAAGTAAGTACTCTCAATTTTATGGATAAATACTCATATATCGCCAACGCGCATGGTGCGTACATTGATGAGCTGTACAAGCAGTATCAGCAAGATCCGGCTTCCGTAGAGTTCGGTTGGCAAAAATTCTTTGAAGGGTTCGATTTCTCCCAGAGCTACCCAAGCGAGAACGGTGAGGCCGCTACAGCCGCCAAGCCTGCTACGGGTTCCTCTACTGGCGCTACTGCCGGGGAGGTGGAAAAAGAGATTCAGGTAAGAAATCTGATCTATGCCTACCGTTCCCGCGGGCACTTACGCTCCAATACCAACCCGGTGCGTCCACGTAAAGACCGTAAAGCCTTATTAGATCTATCTGACTTTGGACTTTCTGAGGCTGATCTGGATACCAAATTCCAGAGCGGTGCTGAACTTGGCTTAGGAACCGCTACCCTCCGTGATATTCTGGCCACCCTGAAGAAAGTGTACGAAAGAACCATCGGGTTTGAGTACATGTACATCCGTGACCCTGAGGTGCTGGAGTGGTTCAAGCAGAAGGCTGAGAAAGAGTCTCTAAACTTTAACCCTTCTATTGACTATAAAAAACGCATCCTGTCTAAATTAAATGAGGCAGTGGTGTTTGAGAACTTCCTGCACACCAAATTCTTAGGTCAGAAGCGCTTCTCCCTGGAAGGTGGTGAAACCACCATTCCGGCCCTGGATGCCATCATTGACAAAGGCTCTGAATTAGGCGTTGAGGAAGTGGTGATTGGTATGGCGCACCGTGGCCGCCTGAACGTGCTGGCCAACATCATGGGCAAAACCTATGAGCAGATTTTCTCTGAGTTTGAGGGAACGGCCGTGCCAGACTTAACCATGGGCGACGGAGACGTGAAATACCACATGGGCTTCTCCAGTGAGGTGCACACGCCGTCTGGCCATAAAGTTAATCTGAAATTAGCGCCTAACCCGTCACACTTAGAGGCGGTGAACCCAGTGGTAGAAGGCTTTGTGCGGGCCAAACTAGACTCTATGTATGGCCGCGATACAAATAAAATCCTCCCCATCCTGATTCACGGTGATGCCGCCGTAGCCGGTCAGGGCATTGGGTATGAGGTAACGCAGATGGTGAAACTGGAAGGTTACAGCACCGGCGGTACCATCCACTTCGTAATCAACAACCAGGTTGGTTTCACCACCGACTTTGAAGACGCCCGTTCGTCTATCTACAGCACAGACTTGGCCAAGATTATTGATGCGCCGGTGCTACACGTGAACGGAGATGATCCAGAAGCAGTGGTGTTTGCCGTGCGTCTGGCCACTGAATACCGTCAGCGGTTCCATAATGACATCTTCATTGATATGGTGTGCTACCGCCGCCATGGGCACAATGAGGCAGATGAGCCTAAGTTCACGCAGCCGCAGCTGTACAACCTTATCTCTAAGCATTCTAACCCGCGTGAGATCTACAACAAGTCTCTGGTAAGCCGTGGAGAACTAGATGCGAAGGTAGCTGAAGAAATGGACCAGCACTTCCGCCAGATGCTGCAAGACCGTCTGGATATGGTAAAGCAGAAGCCGTTGCCCTATAACTACCAAGTGCTGGAGAAAGAGTGGCAGGAACTGCGCCGTTCTACGCCAGAAGATTTCCACCAGAGCCCAAATACTGGTATTCCAGTAGAGGCAATTGAGAAAGTAGGAAAGGCGTTAACTACGCTACCGGAAAACTTCAAGCCCCTCAAGCAGATTGAGAAACTTATGAAAGAACGCCAAGATATGTTCTTTGAGAGCCGCACGCTCAACTGGGCTTCAGCAGAATTGCTGGCATACGGTTCTATTCTGTTAGAGAACAAGATTGTGCGCATGAGCGGACAAGACGTGCGCCGGGGTACGTTCTCGCACCGCCACGCCGTATTGCGTGATGCCAATACCAATGCCGCGTACACCAACCTGAACCATATTCAGGAAAACCAGCAGCAGTTACAGATTTACAACTCGCTGCTGTCTGAGTATGGCGTGTTAGGCTTTGAGTTTGGGTACGCCATGGCCAATCCTAATGCCCTGGTGATTTGGGAAGCCCAGTTTGGTGACTTCGCCAACGGTTCTCAGGTCATGATTGACCAGTTCATCTCTTCTACTGAGTCTAAGTGGCAGCGCATGAACGGTGTGGTTATGTTATTGCCGCACGGTTATGAAGGCCAGGGACCAGAGCACTCCAATGCTCGTCCTGAGCGTTTCCTGCAGTTGGCCGCTGAGTACAACATGTATGTGACCCAGTGTACTACCCCGGCTAACTTCTTCCACATGCTGCGCCGCCAATTGGCTACTCCGTACCGCAAGCCGTGCATCCACATGTCGCCTAAGTCCATGCTGCGTCACCAGAATGTGATGTCGCCTATTGAAGACTTCGTGAATGGTGCCTTCCAGGAAGTGATTGGAGATACCTACGCCGATGCCAAAGCCGTGACCAAAGTGTTGCTATGTACCGGTAAAGTGTACTATGACCTGTTGGAAGAGCAGCAAAAGACTAACCGTACAGATGTGGCCATTATCCGTCTGGAGCAGCTGCATCCGTTCCCAGAAGTTCAGTTGGTACGCGAGCTGGAGAAATACCCTAATGCGCAAATCATCTGGGTGCAGGAAGAACCTTATAACATGGGTGCCTGGACTTACATCCTGAGCGTGATGCGCAAGAACATTGACGATGTGGTGTCTCGTAAGCCAAGTTCTTCGCCGGCTACCGGTTACAACAAAATCCACCAGAAAGAGCAACGCGCGGTGGTAGAGAAAGCATTTAGCATTTAAGTAGATACATTTCCGTTTAGCGCCTCTTTTTTGAAAAAGAGGCGCTAAACGGATTTTCAACAACATTCTTAATCTAACTAGAGATTATGGCATTAGAAGTAAAAGTGCCGGTGGTTGGGGAATCCATTACGGAGGTCACCATCGCCAAATGGCTAAAACAAGATGGCGACCAAGTGGCCATGGACGAGGTAATCTGCGAACTGGAGTCTGATAAGGCTACCTTTGAGTTGCCCGCCGAAGCAGCTGGTATATTGAGAATCAAAGCTCAGGAAGGCGATACCATTCCAATTGGCGAGATCATCTGCGTGATTGAAGGTTCTGGCCAAGGAACTTCTGCCCCTCAGCCAACTACATCGGCTTCTCAAGATACCATCACAGAAGACAAATCTGTGACTGATCCACAAAGCACCGTTGCTGCTGAAAACACGCCAAGCCATGGCACCCAGAACCAGTCTACCACGGGTGGCGCGGGCCAGATCATTGAGGTGAAAATCCCAACCGTGGGCGAGTCTATCACCGAGGTGACCATCTCTAAATGGTTGAAAGCTGACGGCGACCAGGTAGCCATGGATGAAGTACTTTGCGAGCTGGAATCTGACAAAGCTACCTTTGAACTTCCTGCTGAAGCGGCGGGTGTGCTGCGCATTGTAGCTCAGGAAGGTGACACCGTAGAGATTGGCGCCACCATATGCCGCATTGAGGCCGGTGCCGGTTCAGGTGTTTCTACTGCTCCTGCGCCACAGACGGCTCCTGCTGCCCAACCAGCACAGGCCGCTTCAGCGCAAGGCGGCGGTGCATCTACCTACGCCAGTGGTACTCCTTCGCCGGCGGCGGGTAAAATTCTTTCTGAAAAAGGGATATCCGCTTCTGATGTAACGGGTTCTGGACGTGACGGACGTATCACTAAAGAAGACGCACAGAACGCACAGGCTCGTCCGGCGGCTCCTGCAGCCCAGCCGGCTGCTGCACCAGCGGCCAAAGAATCTGCGGCATCAGCGCCAGCCGCGGCGGGCTCAAGAAACTCACGCCGTGAGAAAATGAGCAGCCTGCGTAAAACCGTAGCTCGCCGTCTGGTGGCGGTGAAAAATGAAACGGCTATGTTAACCACCTTCAACGAGGTAGACATGAAGCCGATCATGGACATCAGAGCCAAATACAAAGACAAGTTCAAGGAGAAGCACGAAGTAGGCTTAGGCTTTATGTCGTTCTTCGTGAAGGCTTGTACCGTAGCTCTGCAAGAGTGGCCAGCGGTGAATGCCCAAATTGATGGTGGTGAGATCGTGTACAATGACTTCTGCGATGTGTCTATTGCCGTTTCTGCGCCTAAAGGCTTGGTGGTGCCAGTGATCCGCAACGCCGAAGGCCTGAGCCTAGATGGTATTGAGAAAGAAGTGGTAAGATTGGCCAAGCGTGCCCGTGAGAATAAACTGGGCATTGACGAGATGACCGGCGGTACGTTCACCATCACCAACGGTGGCGTGTTCGGGTCTATGATGTCTACGCCTATCATCAACGCGCCGCAGAGTGCTATCTTGGGCATGCACAACATTGTGAACCGTCCGGTAGCTGTAGGCAACGAGGTGGTCATCAGACCTATGATGTACCTGGCCCTGTCTTACGACCACCGCATCATTGACGGCCGCGAGTCGGTGAGCTTCCTGGTGCGCGTGAAAGAGTTGCTGGAAGACCCAATGAGACTTCTTTTAGGAGTATAATAATTTGACTGCGTGAAGGAGGGGTAAGCTATCAGTTTGCTCCTCCTTTATGTTATGAGCGGGTGGTGGTGGTGAGGCAGCGCTGCTTTGCTTGAAAACCTACCCCTCCCAGGAGGGGAGTATCAGATAAAGTAGAGAATTTGCTCCTTTATTGAGCAACAGACGCTTCCTTTTCAGGAGGACGGTGCATGTTTCAAAAGCCCCTCCTAGGAGGGGTAGGGGTGGGTTCAACTCCTGCTGTGAAATACTTTTAGTGAACGGGGAAGTCTTTCCTCCATAAAAATAAAATATTATGAAATACGATGTAACGGTTATTGGTTCCGGTCCTGGGGGCTACGTGGCGGCTATTCGCTGTGCGCAACTGGGCCTGAAAACAGCCATCATTGAGAAATATTCCGTTTTGGGCGGGACCTGCTTGAACGTGGGGTGTATTCCGTCAAAGGCTTTGTTAGATTCATCTGAGCATTTCCACAATGCCGCGCACACATTTAAGGAGCACGGCATTGAGCTGGAAAACCTGAAGGTGAACCTGGAACAGATGATTACCCGCAAGAGTGGCGTGATTAAATCTAATAATGATGGGATTGCCTACCTCATGAAGAAGAACAAGGTAGATGTGTACAACGGCTTGGGCTCTTTCGTGAACAAGAACACCATCAAAATCACGGGCCAGGACGGTGCCGAGCAGCAGATTGAAACGGACAAAACCATTATTGCCACCGGTTCTAAGCCGGTGAACCTGCCTTTCCTGCCCGTTGATAAAAACCGCATCATCACTTCTACCGAGGCTTTGACGCTGAAAGAGGTTCCCAAGCACCTGATTGTAATAGGTGGTGGCGTGATTGGTCTGGAATTGGGTTCTGTATACGCCCGCTTAGGCGCAAAAGTGTCTGTAGTAGAATATACAGATGCCATCATCCCTACCATGGACCGGGCTTTGGGCAAAGAGTTACAGCGAGTGTTGAAGAAAACCCTCGGCTTTGAGTTCTTCTTCGGGCACAAGGTAACGGGCGCGCAGGTGGAAGGCGACGTGGTGAAAGTAACCGCTGAGTCTCCTAAAGGCCAGGAGGTAACCTTTGAAGGCGATTACTGCCTGGTATCTGTTGGGCGTAAACCTTACACAGAAGGTTTGGGCTTAGAGAACGCCGGTGTGCAATTGGGCGAGCGCGGTATGATTGCCGTAGATGATCACCTGCAAACTAATGTTCCCGGCATTTATGCCATTGGGGATGTAGTACGCGGGGCTATGTTGGCGCACAAAGCCGAAGAAGAAGGCGTATTGGTAGCTGAGCAGATAGTAGGCCAGAAACCACACATCAACTACAACCTGATCCCAGGCGTGGTGTACACCTGGCCAGAAGTAGCCGGTGTTGGTTTCACGGAGGAGCAGTTGAAAGCCCAAGGCGTAGCCTACAAAACCGGCTCTTTCCCGTTCAAAGCATCTGGCCGCGCCAAGGCCTCTATGGATACCGACGGTTTCGTGAAAGTGCTGGCCGATGCCAAAACAGACGAGATCCTGGGGGTACACATGATCGGGCCCCGTGCCGCAGACATGATTGCCGAAGCCGTGGTGGCCATGGAGTTCCGGGCTTCGGCCGAGGACATCGCCCGTATGAGCCACGCGCACCCCACCTACACAGAAGCCATGAAAGAAGCCTGCTTGGCTGCTACTGAGAACAGAGCCATTCACATCTAAGCGATTGTTCTTCTATAAAAGAGAAGGCCTCTCCTAAGAATTAGGAGAGGCCTTCTCTTTTGCGTTTAGGGGCTCTTTTTTCAGAAACAGCCCCTAAACAGGAATTAGAAGTTCCAGCCTACTGTGGCTACAAAGTTGGTGTTCTCATGCTTATTCTTCACTGAAGGAGCTGAGATCTGATAGAACTCAGAAGCAGGATTGTCAAACTCAAGGTTGGTATAAGGTGAGTACACGCTGTTGTATTTGCTGTATACTAAAGCGGCATCAATAAAGAAGTTGCTCTGTCTTATGCCTAACCCTCCGGTTAAGAAAGTCTTCGCCTGGTCTACATCGCTGTTTTTGAATGGATCACCATGTTGGGCAAATCCAGCTCTTACTCTAAAGATATCCAATCTGGCTTCGGCACCTACTCTAAAATTCAGCGCTTTGTCATACACATTCCTGATGGTCTGGTTTTCGCTATTGAAAGAATCGTCTGCGTTAAGCCGCGCATTGCTGTAGTCTACATACTCCACATCAGCGGTAATGAAGCCATTCTTCCCTATGAAAACGGCCGCACCGCCGCTGGCTCTGAAGGGGGTGGTGAGATTATACTCATATTCCCCAGGGTCTGCTGCGAAAAATTGATTCACAGATGCCCCCTCTTCTGGAGCCTGATTGAAATTAACGGCTAAGTTAGTGTCAAATCTATCCGTTAGGTTGTACCAGGTTGGGGTTTGCACGGAAAAGCCCAAGCGTAGTGCATCACTGGGTTTGTAAATAGCCCCAACCCGCAGACTTATCCCCGTTCCCTCTGTTCTCAGCTCATCGCGTAGGGTCAGTGAATTGATGTCAGTGGCTGGTGCCTCTTCCAAGTAGGTTCTGGTTTGCTTGAAGCGCACATTGGTCAAGCCAATGGAAGCGCCCAAGAACAGCTTATCTCTGAAGCTGGCTCCGTAGGCAAAGTCCCATTGGTTTTGGGAACCGCTGCTCTGTATATTCTCCTCAAAGATATTAGACGCTACCAGGTTAGGGGAGATGTAGTAGCCATCATCTTCCGGACTGATAAGGTACGTTTTGTACGCAAGCTCTTGGAGTGTATTGTAGGTGAGCTCACCGTTTACATGAGGATCACCGTTGGCCAACTGGGCGGCGTATTCGCCAAACTTCAAATTCTCTAATTGGCCTGTGGCGCGGTAAAAGCTGCGCTGGTTGAAGTTGTTTTGCCTAGTGTAGCCAATCCCGAAGGTGCTGGAGCGCCAATCGCCCTCCTCATCATCTGCCTTACGGGTAGTAAACACCGCTGAAAATCCCGGTATGTTCAAGTTGTTGCGGCTGTTCATGGCCTCTGAACCATACACGGTGCTGTTCACCTCGTTGGCATTGAACCCGGCGGAAACCGTGATCTCAGAGCGTCTGAACAAGCCTAAACCGGCGGGGTTAGAGGAAAAGCTGCCGGCGTCGCCTCCAAGGGCTACGTTTGCGCCGCCAAGGCCCATGGTGCGGGCGGTGCCGCCAAAATCGGTGCGGGAGTAACGGAGGGCATCTACCTCATTCTGGGCAAAGCCCTTCCCGGCACTGCCTAGCAATGCTAGACAGGCCAAAAGAAAGCTATATCGTTTCATGTAGTTTTTAAAAGAAGAATGTTAATTTCTGCCTCTGCGGCCGCCACCAGAACTGCTTCCGCCGCCGCTAGAAGAGCCAGAAGAAGACGAACGGGACGGTTCATAAGACCTGCTAGGCTCATAAGAACGGCTGGGTTCATAGGAGCGGGTGCGGGTTTCTGTTGGTCTGGGCTGACTGTACTCTACAGTGCGCTGGCGTCTGGTTGGCTGAACCCCTTCTGAGCTGCTGCTGGCACTGGTCCGGACTCTTCTGCCAGTGTTAACAGTACCTGACTCTTGTGTCTGGCTTTGTGAAGGTGTCACAATCTGTCTGCGGCGTGGTTGCGGCTGAACAGTTCCATCTGGCGTGGTTTGCGTAGTGGCCGCAGTTCTGGAAGAGCGGCTGGTTCTGCCTGCGGGCTGCGCCACGGCATCACTTGTTCTGGAGCCGGCTACGTTGCCGCGCCCGCCGCGGGAAATATTAGGGTTGCCGGTGCCCACATTAGAGCTTCTGTCTGTACGGCGGCCATATGCCACGCGGTTGGCAATGACACGCCCTCCGCCATAATACCCGCCGTCATAATAGCCATAGCCGTAGCGGTAAGGGTTGTAACCATACCCATAGCCACCATAGCCCCACGGGTTGTAGTAACGGCCAAGGCCAATGCCTATCCCAATAGAAACTCCGGTACGAGGCCAGAACGGATCATACATGGCCATGCTTGGCCCAAAGAACGGGTCATACCATGGGTCCATCCAAGGGTCCATCATGATCGCTCGGGAGTAGTAGCGGCCTGGATAGTAAAACGGAGAAGCATAGGCGTAGAATGGGTTCCCAAAGGGAGCGTCATAATATGAGTACTGGTAAGGGGTGTTGTTTCGGCGGGAGCTTTTAGCGTACGACTCCGGGTCACTCACCCGTTCGGTGATGTCGCCCTGGGAGCCGTCCTGGTCGGTCTCAGAGGCAAATGCCTCCTCCACCGTCATGTCCTGAGCGGGCTCTACGTACGTCACCTTGTCTGTAGAGGAGAAATACACATCATCTACCTCGCTGCTCTGGAGGTTAGAAGAAGTGCTACACCCTGCCGCCAGAAACCCCAGCAACGGAAGTATAAGCAGTTTATTTGTATAGGAATTCATAAGAGTAAAGATGTTGGTTAAGGATGCTAGATCTATTCACGAAACCAAGTCACACGAGTATCCGGTTCGCCAACGTTTCTATTCAGATATATTAACGTATTTTTGACCCGAAAAGGTATAAATTCGCTTCAGTTGGTATGAGCAAATTTTATGCCGCCTTATTCACGTTTCGCTATATATTTCTTCTTTATCAAAGATACACAAAATGAGTAAAGGGTTGCCTAAACGCAGTGAGGATTATTCTCTCTGGTATAATGAGTTAGTAAAGCGGGCCGGACTGGCCGAAAACTCAGCGGTGCGCGGCTGTATGGTCATTAAACCGTACGGGTACGCCATCTGGGAAAAAATGCAGCGCGTGCTGGATGACATGTTCAAAGCCACCGGGCACTCCAACGCCTATTTCCCGCTGTTCGTGCCCAAAAGTTTGTTTGAGGCCGAAGAACAGAATGCCGAAGGCTTCGCCAAGGAATGTGCCGTAGTCACCCACTACCGCCTGCAAACCGACCCGGACAAGCCCGGCAAGCTGCGTGTAGACCCCAATGCCAAACTAGAGGAAGAGCTCATTGTGCGCCCTACCTCAGAAGCCATCATCTGGAACACCTACAAAGGCTGGATCCAGAGTTACCGCGACCTGCCCTTGCTCATTAACCAGTGGGCCAACGTGGTGCGCTGGGAAATGCGGACCCGTCTGTTCCTGCGTACCGCCGAGTTCCTGTGGCAGGAAGGCCACACCGCCCACGCCACCGAGAAAGAAGCCATTGCCGAGACTGAGCAAATGCTACATGTGTATGCAGATTTCGCGGAGGGTTACCTGGCCCTGCCGGTGATTAGAGGCAAGAAAACTCCCAATGAGCGCTTTGCAGGGGCATTGGATACTTACTGCATTGAAGGGCTCATGCAAGACGGGAAAGCCTTGCAGGCCGGTACGTCACACTTCTTGGGCCAGAACTTCGCGCAGGCGTTTGACGTGAAATTCGCCACCAAAGAAGGCGGGCTGGAACACGTGTGGGGAACCTCATGGGGCGTGAGCACCCGTCTGATGGGCGCCTTGGTCATGGCGCACTCAGATGATGAAGGCTTGGTACTGCCGCCAAAACTGGCGCCTATCCAGGTAGTGATTGTGCCTATCTACAAAGGCGAGGAGCAACTGGCGCAAATCTCTGAGAAAGTGCTGGGCCTGAAAAAGCAGCTGGAAGCCAAAGGCATCTCCGTGAAGTTTGACGACCGCGACACCGAGCGCCCCGGGTTCAAGTTTGCTGAGTGGGAGCTGAAAGGCGTTCCGGTGCGCATCGCCATTGGCGGCAGAGATTTAGAGAACGGCACCGCCGAAGTAGCCCGCCGCGACACCAAAGAGAAATCTTCGCAGCAGTTTGATGAGCTGGTGAACATCATTCCGGCTTTGCTGGAGGAGATCCAGGCCAACATCTTCCAGAAAGCCCTGGACTTCCGCGAAGCGAACACCACCAAGGTAGACTCTTACGAGGAGTTCAAGCGCGTGCTGGACGAGAAACCCGGTTTTGTGCTGGCTCACTGGGACGGCACCCCGGAGACCGAAGAGCGTATCAAAGAAGAGACCAAAGCCACCATCCGTTGCATTGCCCTGGATTCGCCGGAGGAAGACGGCGTGGACATGGTCACCGGGCAGCCCTCTAAGCGCCGCGTGTACTTCGCCAGAGCGTACTAAAATTTAAGATCTGGAAGTGGGGCAATGATTTCTCCGTTTCCTGAAGTATAAAAACGGGAGCCGCGCAAGTGGCTCCCGTTTTCTGTTTAGGGGCTCTTTTTCTGAAATCAGGCCAAAAACGTAGCGTCGTTACACCCTAACGTCGTGTCTCTGTGAAACGGTAATGTTTCCCTGGGTAAAGCCTGAAACATTGCTGTAGCTTTCGTTTCAGGGAGATGAATTGGTCAGGTAAGGACTTATGGCGCTTCGTGGAAACACATCGTTACGGTGTAACGACGCTGCAAACCCGGTAATGGGAGGAAGGAAGAAGTGTGTTTAGGGGCTCTTTTTTCAAAAACAGGCCCTAAACGGAGAGAGGAGAAGACAGCCACTTTCGTACTTTTGCTTCTCCACCAATCATGCTCATAAGCTTATGAAAAGCATCGCCATTTTCTGCGGGGCCAGCAGCGGCCACAATCCGGTGTACCGTGAAGCGGCTCAGGCCTTGGGTACGCTCTTCGCACAGAAAGGAATCAGGCAGGTGTACGGCGGCGGAAAAGTGGGCCTCATGGGTACCATTGCCGATGCCGTGCTCGCCCACGGCGGGCAGGTGGTAGGCGTGATTCCGCAGAGCCTGGTAGACATGGAAGTGGCGCACCAGGGGCTTACGCAACTGCACGTGGTGCAGACCATGCACGAGCGCAAAGCCCTCATGGCCGCCGAGTCTGACGCGTTTGTGGCCCTGCCCGGCGGCTTCGGGACGTTTGACGAGTTCTGCGAGATTGTGACCTGGAACCAGTTGCGCATCATCCAAAAACCGGCCGCCCTGTTCAATGTGAACGGCTACTTCAATCCGTTCCTGCAGATGCTGGACCAGGCGGTCACGGAAGGTTTTCTGAAAGCCGAGCACAAAAGCAACCTGATCATCTCTGACCAAAGCCAGGACCTGCTCACCCAGCTCCTGCACCATGCCCCCGTCATCACCCAGAAGTGGGTAGACTTCAACCGCATTTAGTACACGGGAAAACAGATAAATGCCAAAGGCTACGTTTAGGGCCTGTTTTCAGAAAAAGAGGCTCTAAACGGCTGCGTGTGCTTTACCAAAGTTAATCTCCAGAGACAGGCAACGAGGAATAGCAGATCTGCATCTATCTAATAGATAAACCCCGGCAGAACCATGAAGCAGAAGTACCTACTCCTCGTTTTCTTTCTATTGTTGATGGGCAAAAGCGCCGTGGCGCAGAACAACGCCTACGGCATCACAGACAGCGTCAAAGCATACCTAGACAAAGGCCTCACGGTGCTGCAAACCCATTCCCTGAACCGCGATGTCGTGAATTGGGAGGAGCTTCGGGCGGCGGTGTACCAGAAAGCGCGGGGTGCCAAGGCGTATGAAGACGTGCTGCCCGTTTACCCTTTCCTCTTTGAGCAGCTCAAGGATCACCACGGCTGGTTTACGTACAAAGGCAAGAACTATTCCTGGCAAAGGAACCCCGCCCAGCCCCGCAATGCGGCGGTAGTGGCCGAGCTGAAAAAGAAGCCCAAGGTGGAAGTGAACGTGCTGAAGAACGGCATCGGGTACATCTTGCTCCCGGGCAACAGTGACTTCGGGATGACGAATGTGAACCGTGACGCGCAAGCCATTCGGGATTCCATCAGCAAAATCCATCCGGGTAAAATCAAAGGCTGGATCATAGACCTGCGGCTGAACACCGGCGGCAACATGTATCCCATGTTTGGGGGCTTGGCCCAGCTCATAGGTGACGGAAAAGTAGGCGGCTTTGTGACGAAAAACCAGAAACCCGAGGAGGAGTGGAGCATCAGGGGCGGTAACTTCTACGTGAACACAGCCCAGGTTACCAACGTGCCCCAAGTGCCGCAGGTAGCCGGAGACGCGCCCATGGCCGTGCTGTTGAGTAACATGACCGCCAGCGCCGGCGAGGCCGTGGCCATCAGCCTCAAAGGGCGGCCATCCACCCGGTTCTTCGGGGAAACCACCCACGGGCTCACCACCGCCAACGAAGGTTTCCAGATAGACAAAAACTCCGGCCTTACCCTCGCCGTCCTGTACGAAGCCGACCGCAACGGGATGATCTACCAAAAAAACATAAAGCCAGACGAAGAAATCCTGAACGGCGATGATTTCACTAACTGGAAGAAAGACCAGAAGATCACGGCTGCCATGAAGTGGCTTAAAAAAGAAATCAAGGCTCAAAAGAGATAACGTCAGCTACTGCCATAAAGAGAGAAGCCCAGGCAACTGCCTGGGCTTCTCTCTTAAATCTAAATCATGCTACGCGATAAGTGCTACTTGATACCGAACCTACGCTTCCTGCACCATCTGGGCTACCGCCTTGATCCAGCTAGGGTGCGTGTTCAGGCTTTCCACCAGTTGCCAGTGTTCGCCCCCGGCAGCTTCAAACTCCTCTTTGAATTCCTTGCCTACTTCAATGGTGGTTTCCAGGCAGTCGGCGACAAACGCGGGGCTGAAAGCCAGCACGTTCTTCACGCCGGCGGCAGCCAAGTCTTTCAGGATGAAATCGGTGTAGGGCGTGAGCCAAGGGTCTTTGCCCAGCCGTGACTGGAACGAAACTGTGTACTTGCCTTCGGGGATGTTGAGGGCTTTGGCCAACTGGCGCGAGGTCTCAAAACACTGGGCGCGGTAGCAGTAGCGGTTGCGGCTGTGGTAGGTGTTGCAGCAGACGCCCAACTGGCAATAGCCTTTGGTGCTGGCTTTCAGAACCTGCCGCTCCGGGATGCCGTGGTAGCTGAACACAAAATGGTCATAGTCGCGCTGGGCCATGTGCTGGCTCGCAATCTCGGCAAAGGTGCCAATAAAACCCGGGTGGTTGCAGAACGTGCTGATGAACCTGATGTCTGGGATCACCTCCCACTTGCTCACCAGTTCCATCACTTTCTCTTGCACAGAACCCGTGCTGGCCGAGGCGTACTGCGGGAACAGCGGCAGCACCACAATGCGGTCCACCACTTTGTCCTGCAGCTCTTTCAAGGCACTTTCAATGCTGGGGCTCTGGTACCGCATGCCAAACGCCACGTGGTAGTCTTTGCCCAGCTGCTCCTGCACCAGACGCTGCAGATCCAGGCCATGGAACAAGAGCGGCGAGCCGCGTTCGGTCCACAGCTGCGCGTAGATCTTCGCAGATTTAGGGGCCCTGAAAGGCGCAATCACGCCGTTCACCAGCATGTATCTGGAAGGCGCGGCAATGTCCAGCACCCGTTTGTCCAATAAGAATTCGCGCAGGTATTTGCGCACGTGCGGTACGCTGGGAGAGTCCGGCGTGCCGAGGTTGACTAGTAATACTCCTGTTTTGCCAGTGGCTCCACTTTTCATACGCTTTCAATTGAGGGGCAAAGATACGGATTTGGGGGCCAGTTGGCACCGGCCAGACAGGTGATCTATATCATTTTCCGATAGATATTGCCAATGGGTGATAGAGACGGTCCCTCCCGTTTCAGGTTCATTTGCCGGGAAACCCGCCAAACTCCATAAGCGCTAATGGCGGCTAAATGTTTTGAAGTTTTTGTACGCGTAAATAATAGATGCGTTTTCAGGCGCCGCCTTCTGCCGTCTTTGCTGAGGAGGTGTTGGTCTCTGGGTATGCCGGTGGCAGAGCCGCTGCGGGTATGTGTTGTCGTGAATAATTGATACTCAAGAAGTAGCAAGCCGCAGGATACTTGTTGTATGATACTTAATACGATTTAAAAAAGCGTTACCTTTGCAAATTGTTTTAAAAGGAGGTAAAAAAATGGCAGAGCAGCCGCATAAAGCAGGGTTTGTAAGCATCATAGGGAAACCCAACGTGGGCAAGAGCACCCTGATGAACGTGATGGTAGGCGAGAAGCTGTCCATTATCACGTCCAAAGCCCAAACCACCCGCCACCGCATCATGGGCATCCTCAACGGCGATGATTTCCAGGTGGTGTACTCAGACACGCCCGGCATCATTCAGCCGCAGTACGAGCTGCATGAGTCTATGATGCGCTTTGTGCATTCTTCTCTGGAAGACGCCGATGTGATTCTCTTCGTCACGGATATTTACGAGAAGCATGACGAGAGCGAAGTGGTGGCCCGCCTGCGCAACGCCAAATCTCCCATTCTGCTGCTCATCAACAAAATAGACCAGGCCACCCAGGAAGACGTGGAGGCGAAGATTGCCTACTGGAAAGAACAGCTGCCGGCACAGGAGTATATGGCTATCTCGGCGCTGCACAACCAGGGCGTTCCTGGCGTGTTCCAGAAAATCCTGGACCTGCTGCCCCAGCACCCCCCCTATTACCCCAAAGATGAACTAACCGATAAGCCCGAGCGTTTCTTTGCCGCCGAGATGATCAGGGAGAAAATCTTCCTCAACTACAAGAAAGAAATCCCTTACAGCTGCGAAGTGGTGATTGAGGAATTCAAGGAAGACGACACCATCATCAGAATGCGCGCCGAGATCAGCGTGGAGCGCAAAAGCCAGAAAGGCATTGTGATTGGCGATAAAGGCGCCGCGCTCAAAAAAGTAGGCACCCAGGCCCGCATAGACATGGAAGAGTTCTTCCAGAAGAAAGTGTTCCTGGATTTGTACGTACGCGTGAACGAGAACTGGCGCACAGACAAACGCCTGCTGGACCGGTTCGGGTATAACAGCATATAAGAGTATCAAGACACACGTATCACGTATCAAGATTTCTAGGTTAAGGTCGTGCTACGTGATACGCGCTACGTGATACCAAAGAGTCCCTAGCGGCGCCACGGAGGCGATACCGCAGGTTTAACCCGCGTTTTGGGAGTGATTCTTAAAAAGGAGCCCCTAAACGCACATTCCAAGTAATATGGCACAGAATACGATCGCCATTGTAGGACGCCCCAATGTGGGCAAATCAACCCTGTTCAACCGCCTGGTGGGCGAGCGCAAAGCCATCATGGACAACGTGAGCGGCGTGACCCGTGACCGCCACTACGGCCACGGCGAGTGGACAGGCAAATACTTCACCGTGATTGACACCGGCGGCTACGTACACGGGTCAGACGATATTTTTGAGGAGGAAATTAGAAAGCAGGTAGAACTTGCCATTAAAGAGGCTAATGTCATCCTGTTCATGGTAGACGTGGAGGCTGGTCTCACCGGCCTGGACGAAGAGTTTGCCAACGTACTGCGCCGCACAGACAAGCCGGTCTATATTGTGGCCAATAAAGCAGACACGCACGCCCGCGGTCACCTTTCAGGGGAGTTTTACGCGCTGGGTTTTGAGAACGAGATCTTTCCGGTTTCCAGCCAGAACGGCTCCGGTACCGGTGACTTGCTGGATGCCGTGGTGGCCCATTTCCCAGAAGAAGGAATTGAAAACCCAGAGGCCGGTATTCCGCGCATTGCCGTGGTGGGCAGACCCAACGTAGGGAAATCATCGTTCGTGAACCTGCTCTTGGGCGAGGACCGCAACATTGTAACCGATATTGCCGGCACCACCCGTGACTCCATCCACTCGCACTACAACGCCTACGGCAAAGAGTTCATCATTGTAGACACCGCCGGGCTCCGGAGGAAAAGCAAAGTGCATGAGGACATTGAGTTCTACTCAGTGCTGCGCTCCATCAGGGCACTGGAGGAGAGCGACGTGGTGATTGTCATGCTGGATGCCACCCGCGGCCTTGAGGCCCAGGACATGAACATCATTGGTCTGGCAGACAAGAACCGCAAAGGTCTGGTGATTCTGGTGAACAAGTGGGACCTGGTGGAGAAAGAAACCAACACCATGCGTGATATGGAGCAGGCTATCTATGACCGTATTGCGCCCATTGCGTACCCGCCCATTGTATTCATTTCGGTGCTGAACAAGCAACGGGTGCACAAAGCCATTGAGAAGGCCATTGAGGTACATGAGAACCGGTCCATGAAAATACCAACCTCCAAGCTGAATGACGCCATGCTCAAAGAGATTGAGCGCTACCCGCCGCCATCTATCAAAGGGAAATTCGTGAAGATTAAATACGTGACGCAGCTGCCCACGCACACGCCCACGTTCGCATTTTTCTGTAACTTGCCGCAATACATCAAAGAATCGTACACCCGCTACCTGGAGAACCGCTTGCGCGAGAATTTTGGTTTTGAGGGTGTGCCCATTAACTTAGTGTTCAGAAAGAAATAGGCCTTGGGGCCTTGCTCTTTCTTCGCGCTATCTTTTTCTACAAAACCCTAATTTATTTACGTTTATGCGGACTGTCTTATCGTTAGTAGCATTGGCAGGTGTAATGACATTCTCTGCGTGTGAAACCAAGCAAGCCCAGGAAACCACTACTATTCCAACAGTGGAAGAGGCGACCAATGCAACAGATGTGGCAGAAACCACGGCATCTCCTATAGACACTATAGGCATGCCTTCTGACTCACTGGGAACAGACTCTATTCAGTAGGGCGCAACACGCACTGCTTCCATAGAAGGGGCGCAGGTTTCTTCCGGTTCAGGCCGGAAGAGGCCTGCGCCTTGTGCGTTTTAAAGATAGTAATTGCATTGTAGGTATATCTGCAAAGAAAAATATATCCATTCACCCATACACTCGTACACTACAGTAAGTCAGCTTCTTCGCCGGTGCCTCCGGCGGGCGGCGGGCTTGAAATTCCCCGTCCTTACAAAATAAGACTATGAAAAAGACATTGTTTCTGTTGGCGCTTCTGTCTGGTGTTGCTGGGTTCTCTGCCTGTGACTCCAAGACCGAAAACCGAATGGAAGACCAAGCGGAGAAAGTAGAACTACACGCAGAAATGGCTGGTGATACTACCTTGGCCAAACAGGCCAGAGAAGTGAAAGACAGCATTGATGCCGTAGATCCTAAAGATCCCGAATAAATATTGGCGATTTTGGCCCTCCTGGAGCCAATTCCTAACCAGACACGTACAAAATAAAACTATGAAAAAGACACTCTATGCAATGGCCCTGGCCACAGGAATGATGACGTTCGCTTCCTGCAACAACGCTACGGAAGAGCGTGCCGAAGACCGTTCTGAACAAGTGGAAGACGCTGCCGAAGACGCCGGCGATGAAATTGAGGAAGGCGCTGAAAAAACCGGTGACGCCGTGGAAGACGCCGCCGATGACGTGAAAGACTAGACTTTTACGCACCTATTAAAAAGAGAGGGCGCCCCGTAAGGCACCCTCTCTTTTTATGCCTAATATTTTAAAAAGCCTTTGCAAAACGATGTTGCGTTTAGGGGCTGTTTTTCCAAAAACAGCCCCTAAACGTAAAAGGCTAAGCTCCCAGCCTGCGCTGGATGAGGCTGTTCACAACATGGAACAATTGCGGCGGTGTAATGGTACGCCACGGAATTTTATCCAGTTCACCACCAAAGTTGATATAGTAGTCCAGGTGGAACTGTTGCATCTCCTGCACCACAAACTCCTGGAACCCGAGGGCAGCGATCCAGCCGTCTTCCACCTCCTCAAACCATTCCTCATAATAAGCGTCATCTGAGCCGTGGAAGTTGAACACGTTCTCCCCAATCAGAATGAAATGGTTGATGCCTTCGCCAATCATAAGGTCTATGATGTTGCGCTTCAGGGTCATGATGTCATTGTTGAGGGTGTCGTTCCACTCCCCAATGAACTCAATCACAGCATAGCCCTCGTTGTAGTCTACGTAGAGGATCTTCAGGAAGAGGGTCTCTGAGTCAATGTTGTCCCACTGCGGGTGTATGTAATAGCCGTAAATGGTGTCTGTGTACTGAGACTCATTGTTCTCTGCCCCATACAGCGGCGAGCGCTCGTCTTCAGAGGCAGTATAGGCTTCTATCCAATTGTAAAAGGGTTCAATGGTATGCATGGTGGTATGAAATAGCTGCAAAGTTGCATAACGGAGAATCACTGCCCAAGGATGGGGAAGGGCATAAAAAAAAGATCCGCCCCAGCCGGGCGGATCTTCTGGGTACGTTTAGCGCCTGTTTTTGGAAAAGAGCCGCTAAACACAAAAAGTACCTTAGTGCTCGTTCTGGGCCGTGATGGCGGCGCGCACGCTGCCGTGCAGATCTAGTAATTCTTTGGCTTTCTCTTCAGAGATGTTGAGCTCTTCCATGATCATGCGGGTGCCACGGTCTACCAGTTTATGGTTGGTGAGCTGCATGTCTACCATCTTGTTGCCCTTCACGCGGCCCAATCTAATCATGGTGGAGGTGGTGAGCATGTTGAGGGCTAGTTTCTGACCGGTGCCGGCTTTCATGCGGGTGCTGCCGGTCACAAACTCTGGGCCGGTCACTACTTCCACTGGGAATTTAGCCACGGCGGCCACTTTGCTGTTGGCGTTGCAGACAATGCAGCCGGTGGTGATGCCGCGCTCATTGCAGGCCTGCAAACCGCCAATCACGTAAGGTGTGCGGCCAGAGGCGGCAATGCCTACCACTACATCTTTCTCGTTCACCCCAAAGGCGTCTAAGTCAATGATGGCCTGCTGGTCATCGTCCTCAGCGAACTCCACGGCTTTCCGAATGGCGGTGTCGCCGCCCGCCATGATGCCAATGACCATGTCAAACGGTACGCCGTAAGTAGGCGGGCACTCAGACGCGTCTACCACGCCCAGACGGCCGCTGGTGCCGGCGCCAATGTAGAACAGGCGGCCGCCTTCTTTCATTTTGGCTACGGTGGCCTCTACCAGCTTCTCTAACTGCGGAATGGCTTTTTCCACGGCCAGGGGTACTGTTTTATCTTCTTTGTTGATGTTGGTGAGGAGTTCTTGCACGCTCATCTGTTCCAGATGGTCGTAGTGCGAGGAGGTTTCAGTGGTACTCATACGGTCATTTTCTGTTGGTGGTACAGGGCTAGCCCTGCAATAGGATTTTCTAGGATGTGGCCAACGGTGATGTGGTGCTCCTTGGCTACTGTACGCAGAATGTCGTCAAAATAGTAGGCGATGGAACCTACAAAATGGGTTTTCTTCTGCTGGTACGCGGGGTATTTGGTCACGTTCACCTTGAAGAAATCGGCGAAGCACTGGCTAATCAGCTGGTAGATGAACGGGTGCTGGCGGTGATCTGAGAGAAACCGGGCGTAGGCGGCCATGTACCGGTTAGGGTACGGTTTGCGGTACACGTGGTCTACAATCTCGTCTCGGTTGGTGTGGTAGCGGTCCATGAAGGCCTGGTGCAGGTCTGCGGGAAGTTCCTGGTTCAGGAAGGCCTGCACCAGGCGTTTGCCCATGTACCCGCCGCTGCCTTCGTCGCCCAGGATAAAGCCCAAGTTGGGGTGGTTCTGCACAATCTTCTCCCCGTCATAGAGGCAGGAGTTGGAACCGGTGCCCAAGATGCAGGCAATGCCCTCCTCGTGGCCGCAGAGGGCGCGGGCGACGGCTTCCAGGTCATGGTGCACCTGTACGTCTGCGTGGGGGAAAAGCTCCGCCAGGGCGGCCGCCACTATGGCTTGTTTGTCTTTGGCGCTGCAGCCTGCCCCGTAAAAGTACACCTCCTGGGGAGCCTCGCCGGAGAGTTGGGGAACTAAGCTTTCCCGCAGCATTTGGGCTATCTCTGGGGTGTCTTGGTAATAGGGGTTGATCCCAACGGTATGGGCCTGGCCTACAATGCCCCCGGCGTCCAGAAGGCGCCAGGCGGTTTTGGTAGAGCCGCTGTCAGCAATTAAAATCATAAGCGAAACAAACAAGTAAGGGCCAAATCTCTGAAAAACTGCCCAAACAAGAGCTATTTTTTTAAAATTCCTACCACAGAGAATTTGTCGAAGACATAGGCGGTGTGGGGGGCGTCTTGCAGTTCATGGGTGAGGTCCTGGCCCGCCCAGTGCTCATAATGCTGTCCTCGCCGCCATAGCCTGGACTTGGTTACGTCATAGATTTCGCCTTTGTAGGCTACCCAGATTTCGTCGCGGTCTTGTCCGTTCCGGAGGGCCAGCTGGGCGCGGGTGTATTCTTGCATGGCAACAGGTGGTTTCTATGGGTTGGCTGCGGAAAGGTATAGGAGAGGATAGAAGCGGCAGGCTTTTTTGTTTTATCTGTAGCGTTTGCGTTTAGGGGCTGTTTTTGGAAAAAGAGCCCCTAAACGCAAAAGGCTTTTATCCTTTACATCTTGGTTTGCATCAGAATCCAGCGGTTGGGCACTTCGCCGTCTACGGCGGTAAGGTAGTCCTGGTAGCTGCAGGGAACTATGAGGGGCGCGCGTTCGCCGGTAAGGTCGTCTACCTGCATCCACCACTTCTCTGTGTGCCGGTTCTTGAAGAAGTACATCTTGCTGGGGTTGTCATGGAAGCCCACCGAGAACTTGATGAACTGGTTGCTCCCGAAGTCGAGGTTACCCTGGCGTTGGTAGAACCCTTCAATGCTGTACCACACCATGGTGGCCAGGGTGGTGGCGGTGAGGTGGCGGTAATCCAGCTCGGGGCGGTAACCGTAGAAACCCAGGGAGCTGAGTTGGTCGTTCTGCCCGGCGTACCAGCACAGCTGGCAGGCCTCCTCGCCGGTGAGCCCAAACGGATTCGCCTCTTGCTGACCGGGCGCGTCCTGGTGGCGGATGGCCGAAACGTCAAAGCTCATCAGATCGGCTTGCCGAAGCACAGGTTCCATTTCCTGCATCTGCTGGCGTACCTGCCCCACCCTGAACAGCTCAAAGTGAAGTTTCTCCAGCGTGGCCAGTGTAGTAGCGTCTGCCAGGTAGGTCTGGTAACCAAGTTGGCTGAACCCAAACAGGTAATTAGGGTCGTGCAGCAAGATGCGGTGCAGGTGGTGCTGGTCTGGGGCAGTGTTTCCGGCCTCCTCCATGTCCAGTTTGCTGTCTATCATGGCCAGGTGCACCGTTTTGGCCAGATGCTCGTACCCCAAAAACTGACCGTACGTAAGATCATGGGAACCACCCAGCAGAATAGGGAATTTGCCGGCGTCTACCAGAATCTCTATCACCTCTTTGAGCCGCAGGTAGGTATCTTCCAGCTGTATGCCGGGCAAAAGGTTGCCTAAATCCATGATCAGCCAGGCGCCGGAGCCTTTCATGAGCCGGTACAGTTGCTGCCGTATAAGGTTAGGGCCTTGGTAAGTGTGCTCCGTGGCGGCGGCGGTGCCGCGGTACTCCGGCAAGCCGATGAGCACCACTTGGGCAGAGCGCCAGTCTGGGAAAGAATGGACGAAAGGTGCCAGGTAGCCCCCTACAGATTTTGGGTTCTCGGGGTACCCGAAAGGATCTTCCGGAAGGGGCTCAAAAAAGATGGAAAGGTTCATGCAAACGTCAGGCAAAAATCAAATTTAGGTAATTCTGCACCATTGCCGAGAAGCATTTTTGACATTTTGGTGAAGCGGGCGTAAAGTCGTTTTGTTTTTTTAAATGGATTTTTGCGTTAACTTAACCCAACGAACGACCTACAAAGACTAATATATGAAAGTAACCCGTGTTTTTGATTTGCTAGCCAATCAGTTACAGCAGTTTCCACAGCCAGACTGCCTGGGTGCAAAGATCAACGGAGAATGGGTGAAATACAGCACTCAGCAAGTGGTGGAGACGGTGAACACTCTAAGCCTGGCGCTGCTTCGGTCTGGGATCCAGAAAGACGACAAAGTTGCCCTGATCTCCATGAACCGCCCGGAGTGGGTATTCGCGGATTACGGTATTCAACAGACCGGGGCGGTGAGTGTGCCCATGTACCCCACCATTACGGTAGAAGATTACCGCTACATCCTCAAAGACTCAGAGACCAAACTCATTCTGGTTTCTACCCAGGACCTCTACAACAAAGTAAAGGAAGCCGCCGAAGGGTTACCCGGTATTCAGGATATTTACACCTTTGACCACGTGCCCGGCGCCAAGCACTGGAGCGAGCTCCTCAAGCTGGGCGAAGGCCAGGACCCGGCCACGCTGGAACCGTACAAAGCCGCTGTGCAGCCGTCAGACCTGCTATCCATCATCTATACCTCCGGCACCACGGGCGCACCCAAAGGCGTGATGTTGAGCCACAATAACCTGGTGAGCAATTTTACCTCGGCCATGCCGTACGTGCCGGTGAACCAAAGCCACCGCGCCCTCAGTTTCTTGCCGCTGTGCCACATCTATGAGCGCATGGTGTCCTGTATCTACATGTCAGTAGGGGTGTCTATCTATTACGCCGAAAGCATTGACAAAGTAGCCGACAACCTGAAGGAAGTGGCGCCGCACATCTTCGTGACCGTGCCGCGCCTGCTGGAGAAGGTGTATGATAAAATTGTAGCCAAAGGCGGCGAGCTCACGGGCGTGAAAAAAGCACTGTTCTTCTGGGCCTTGGGCTTGGGGCAGAAATACGACACCCGCACTTCGCCGGGCTTCTTCTATGACGTGCAGCTCAAACTGGCCCGCAAACTTATTTTCTCCAAGTGGCAGGAAGCGCTGGGCGGAAATGTAAAAGTGATTGTGTCTGGGGGCGCAGCCCTGCAGCCGCGTCTGGCCCGGGTGTTCTGGGCCGCCGACATCAGGGTGATGGAAGGCTACGGCTTAACTGAGACCTCGCCGGTGATTGCCGTGAACCGCTACGAGCCCGAGAACAACGTGATTGGCACCGTGGGCCCGGCCATTGACCGCGTGGAAATCAAGATTGCCGAGGACGGCGAAATCCTGACCCGTTCTGAAAGCGTGATGGTAGGCTATTACAAGCGTCCTGACCTCACCGCCGAAGTTATTGACCAGGAGGGTTGGTTCCATACCGGCGACATTGGCGAACTGGTGGAAGGCAAGTACCTCAAGATCACAGACCGCAAGAAGGAGATGTTCAAAACCAGCGGTGGCAAGTACATCGCGCCGCAGCTCATTGAGAACAAACTCAAAGAATCACTGGTGATTGAGCAGGTGATGGTGGTGGGTGAGGGCGAGAAGTTCCCATCGGCGCTGATTGTGCCCGCGTTTGAGGGGCTTCAGGAATGGTGCAAGATCCACAGCATCCCGTACACCACCAATGAGGAGATGATCAGGAAGCCCGAGGTGCTGGACAAGTTCCAGAAAGAGGTAGACAAGCTCAATGAGCACCTGGCGCAGTATGAGAAGATCAAGAAGTTTGTGCTGCTGCCCAAGGCTTGGAGCGTGGAAAGCGGCGAGATGACTCCTAAGCTCAGCATAAAGCGCAAGATCATCACCAACAACAACCGCGCTCTCATAGACAGTCTGTACCGCACTGCCTAAGGCCATGAAACAGAAGAAGAGACGCAGTTTTGTGTCTCTTCTTCTGTTTCATGGCCTTGCGTTTAGGGGCTCTTTTTCCAAAAACAGGCCCTAAACGCATAGGGGTACATGGAGGCAAAGAGCGGCTTTCTCAGGATTCCTCCACCTCAAAGTAGTCTAGAACCATCTTCCTGCTTCCCTAGGCAGACAATGCCCTGGCTTAGCCGCTTAGCTGTGCCTCCAACCCTATAATCCTGATTTAGCAGCTGATAGGTGAAACCGAATGCCTCTTCTGCTCGGATAACTAACTCTATTAGAAGATCAGGAGACCTTCGGTTTCATGCCCTGGTGGGGAAAGCTGGCCTTGACAGACAGCCCCTATGGCGAAAATCTGGAGGGCGAAGAGAAAATTTTTAAAAAATAAGTTTTGGATAGTATGCAAGCATAACATATTTTTTTAAATTTGGTATGATACAACATTATGAAAGCAGACGAGACCGTAGACTATAATATAAAGGTATGTTGGCATGCCATTGCACGCATGTACAATGCCCAGGCGGTGAAGAATGACATCACCACCTCTATTGGGTTTGTGCTGCTCAACATTGACCCAGAGAAAGGCACGCCAGCCACCAAGATCGCGCCCCTGCTGGGGCTGGAGGCCCGCAGCCTCACCCGCATTCTCAAGAGCATGGAGGAGAAAGGCCTCATCTACAAAGAAGCCGATGTGCAGGACAAACGCTCCGTCCGGATCCTGCTTACGCAGCTGGGGCTGGAGAAACGGGAGGTGAGCCGGGTAACGGTGCGGCAGTTCAACCAGAAGGTGCGGGAAGTGATCCCAGAGAGCCAACTACAGGTGTTCTTCCAGGTCATTGGGCAGATCAACGAGCTCATAGAGGCTAAACAGGTGTTCTAGTCCCTTGGCAGACGGGAGCTGTTTTGGGCCTGATTCTGGAAAAACGGCCGCTAAACGGAAAAGTAAGTAATAGTGCGCTTTGCTTCGCACATGGTGATATATTAAAAAGAGTGACTATGAAGAGAATCATTAAGAAAGTGGCGGTGCTGGGTTCGGGCATTATGGGCTCGCGCATTGCCTGCCACTTCGCAAACATTGGCGTGCAGGTGCTCCTGCTGGACATGGTGCCCCGTGAGCTCCTGCCCGAGGAGGAAGCCAAAGGCCTCACGCTGGAGAACAAGCTGGTGCGCAACCGCATTGTGAACACCGCCCTGCAAACCGCCATTACCTCCAACCCGGCGCCTCTCTACGAGAAAACTAAAGCCAGCCTCATCAAGACCGGTAACTTTGACGATAACCTCCCGGAGATCGCCACCTGTGACTGGACCATTGAAGTAGTTGTGGAGAACCTAAAAATAAAGCAGTCTATCTTTGAGCGGGTAGAGCAGTTCCGCAAGCCGGGCACACTCATCACCTCCAACACCTCCGGTATTCCTATCCATCTGATGGCCGAGGGACGTTCTGAGGATTTCCAGAAACACTTCTGCGGCACGCACTTCTTCAACCCGCCGCGCTACCTCAAATTGCTGGAGATTATTCCCACGCCGCACACAGACCCAGAAATCACGCAATTCCTGTTGCAGTACGGTGACCTGTATCTGGGCAAAACCACCGTGCTGGCCAAAGACACGCCTGCATTCATCGCTAACCGCGTGGGTATCTACGGTATCATGCAGGTGCTGCACGTGATGGAGAAACTAGGCCTGAATGTAGACGAGGTAGACCGCTTAACCGGTCCGGTGGTAGGCCGTCCTAAATCAGCCACGTTTAGGACTTCTGATGTGGTGGGTCTGGACACGCTGGCCAAAGTAGCGCAAGGCTTGTACCAAACCGGCGAGAACGATGAGGCTCGTGACCTGTTCCAACTGCCTGGCTATATTCAGCAGATGCTGGAGAAAAACTGGCTAGGCGATAAAAGCAGACAAGGCTTCTACAAGAAAACCAAAAATGCCCAGGGAGCCACCGAGATTCTCACCCTGGACCTGAAAACCATGGAATACGGGCCTAAGCAGAAGGTCAAATTCCAGAGCATGGACATGCTCAAGCCTATTGAAGACCTGCGCAAGCGCCTCAAAGCCTTCAGCCAGGTGCAAGACAAGGCCGGTGATTTCTTCAGAGAAACTTCTTTTGGCCTGTTCCAATACGTGACCAACCGCATTCCGGAGATTTCTGATGAGCTCTACCGCATTGATGATGCCATGCGCGCGGGCTTCGGGTGGGAGCTGGGGCCGTTTGAAACCTGGGATGCCGTGGGCGTGCGCGAGACCGTGAGCGCCATGGAAGCCGCCGGTTACAAGCCTGCCCAGTGGGTGTACCAGATGCTGGAGGCCGGGCATGAGCATTTCTACCGCAGCCACAATGGCCAGCGCCAATACTATGACATTCCGACCCAGGAGTACAAGCAGATTCCGGGTACGGAGAAATTCGTGCTGCTGGATGTGCTGCGCGGGACCAATGTAGTCTGGAAAAACGCCGGTTGCTCTATTATTGACTTAGGCGACGGGATCCTGAACGTGGAGTTCCACTCCAAGATGAACTCCATTGGCAGCGAGATCATCCAGGGACTGAACAAAGGCATTGATCTGGCGGAGCAGAACTTCAGAGGCGTGGTAGTAGGCAACGAGGCTGCTAACTTCTCGGCGGGAGCCAACCTGGGCCTCGTGTTCATGTACGCCTTGGACCAGGAGTATGACGAGCTCAACCTCATGATCAAGCAGTTCCAGAACACCATGATGCGCATGCGCTACTCGGCTATTCCGGTGGTGGCCGCGCCGCACGGGCTAACCTTGGGTGGTGGCTGTGAGCTTTGCTTACACGCTGACCGCGTACAGGCGGCCGCTGAATCGTACATCGGGTTGGTGGAGTTTGGCGTGGGCTTAATCCCGGGCGGCGGTGGTACCAAGGAAATGACCCTGAGAACCTCGGCGGCCTACGAAGAAGGCGATACTGAATTTAATGCCCTGCGCAACGTGTTCATGACCATCGGCATGGCCAAAGTCTCAACCTCGGCCCAGGAGGCCTTTGACTTGGGCTTTATGCGTCGCGGCGATGGCATCACGCTCAACGCCAACCGCCAGATTGCCGAAGCCAAAGCCGAAGCTATCTTGTTGGCCGAAGCCGGTTATACCAAGCCTACGCCTAGAACCAACATCAAGGTGCAGGGCCGCGCCGGTTTGGGTATGTTTATCACGGGTGCCCACGCCATGCAGGCCGGAGGCTACATCTCTGACCATGACCGCAAAATCTCTGAGAAGTTGGCCTACGTGATGTGCGGTGGTGATTTGTCTATGCCGTCTGAGGTGTCTGAGCAATACCTGCTGGACCTGGAGCGCGAAGCCTTCCTGAGTCTCTGCGGCGAGCGCAAGACCCTGGAGCGCATCAAGAGCATCCTGACCACCGGTAAACCTCTGCGGAATTAGGAAAAAAGAGAATTGTTGAAGGGAGATGCGCCAGTGCGTTTAGGGCCTGTTTTTCAAAAAATAGCCCCTAAACAGAAAGGTGCCTCAACCATTACCCCAGAAACATCAAACAGAAAAGAAAATGCAAACTGCCTATATAGTTGCCGGATTTAGAACAGCCGTGGGGAAAGCTCCCCGCGGTGTATTCCGGTTCACCCGGCCAGATGATTTGGCCGCCGATGTGATCAAACACCTGCTGGCTTCGGTGCCGCAACTGGACCCCGCGCGTGTAGACGACCTGTTGGTGGGGAACGCGGTGCCTGAGGCCGAGCAAGGCCTGCAGATGGGCCGCATGATTTCGCTGTTGTCGTTGCCCATCAACGTGCCCGGCGCTATCATGAACCGCTACTGCGGCTCCGGGATTGAGACCATCGCTACGGCGTCTTTCAAAATCCAGGCCGGCATGGCCGACTGTATTATCGCCGGAGGCGCCGAGTCTATGAGCCTGGTGCCGGTGGTGGGTTGGAAAACGGTGCCTAACTACAAGATCGCCAAAGAGCACCCAGAGTACTACCTGAGCATGGGTTTGACTGCGGAGGCCGTAGCCAATGATTTCAAGATCAGCCGCGAAGACCAGGACGCCTTTGCCTATGCCTCGCACCAGAAAGCGATCAGGGCCATTCAGGAAGGCCGTTTCAAAGACCAAATTGTGCCTATCACGGTAGAGGAAACTTTCCTGGACGAGAACGGCAAAAAGAAAACCCGCTCTTACGTGGTAGACACCGATGAAGGTCCGCGCGCCGATACTTCCATGGAGAAATTGGCCAAGCTTCGTCCGGTATTCTCTGCCACCGGCAGCGTAACCGCCGGTAATTCCTCACAGACATCAGACGGGGCCGCCTTTGTGCTGGTGATGAGTGAGCGCATGGTGAAAGAACTCAACATTGAGCCTATCGCCCGCCTGGTGTCTTACGCCGCCGAGGGGGTTGACCCGCGCATTATGGGCATGGGCCCAGTAAAAGCCATTCCGCGCGCCCTTAAGAATGCGGGCATGAACCTGCAGGACATTGACATCATTGAGATGAACGAAGCATTCGCGTCTCAGTCGGTGGCTGTGATGCGGGAATTGGGCATTGACCCAGACAAATTGAACCCGAACGGCGGTGCCATTGCCTTGGGGCATCCGCTAGGCTGTACGGGTGCTAAACTGAGCGTGCAGCTCTTCAGTGACCTGCGCCGCCAGAACAAGAAATACGGCATGGTAACGGCCTGCGTAGGCGGTGGCCAGGGTGTGGCCGGTATTTATGAGCTGTTACGCTAGGCGTTTTTGCGCCAGACACAAGATGTAGGACATAAGACGCAAGACTCTTCATGCACAATTTTAAAGAACTTAAGATTTGGCAAGAAGCAATGAAATTGGCCAAGCAGGTGTATGAACTGTCGGCCACGTTTCCGGCTAATGAAAGATATAGTCTTACATCACAAATTAACCGTTCTGCTGTTTCTGTTCCGTCTAACATCTCAGAAGGAGCAGGAAGAGGCAGCAACAAAGAGTTTATTCAGTTCCTGAATATAGCAAGAGGCTCAGCCTATGAAGTAGAAACACAATTGCTTTTGGCCCAAAGTTTTGGGTTTGTAAGCGAAACAGATTTACAACCGTTGCTCCAGCAAGTAAGCATGGTACAACGCATGATCAATAGGTTTAAAGACAAATTACTCAATGATTCAAAATAAAGTCTTGAGTCTTATGTCCTGTATCTTATGTCTAAACGGATAAAGTAGTAATACAATGGCAAATACAGAATCAGCATCTAGAACACTAAAAGGCGGTGAGTTTATCATCAAAGAAACGAACGCCGCAGATGTCTTCACCCCAGAAGATTTTTCTGAGGAGCAACGCATGATGGCCGAGACGGCCCAGCAATTTGTACAAACAGAAGTGTACCCGGTGGTAGAGCGGCTGGATAACCATGAGGAGGGCCTTATGGAAAGCCTCATGAAGAAAGCCGGTGACTTAGGTTTGTTCGGGGTGGCTATTCCGGAGGAATACGGCGGGCTGAGCATGGACTTCAACTCGTCTTTGCTCGTGACCGAATCGGTGGGATCTGGGCACTCGTTCCCGGTGGCGTTTGCGGCCCACACGGGTATTGGAACACTGCCTATCCTGTACTTTGGTACGGAGGAGCAGAAGGCCAAGTACATCCCTAAACTAGCCTCCGGCGAATGGTCAGCGTCTTATTGTTTGACTGAACCCGGTTCTGGGTCTGATGCGTTGGCGGCCAAAACCAAAGCGGTTCTGGACGAAGCCGGTGAAAACTACATCCTGAACGGTCAGAAGATGTGGATCACCAACGCGGGCTTTGCCGATGTGTTTATTGTGTTCGCGCAGGTAGACGGCGACAAATTCACGGGTTTCATTGTGGAGAAAGGCTATGAAGGCCTGAGTCTGGGCAACGAAGAGCACAAGATGGGAATCAAAGGTTCTTCCACCCGCCAGGTGTTCCTCACCGACTGCAAAGTGCCCAAAGAGAACGTGCTGGGCCAGATTGGCAAAGGTCACTTGATCGCGTTCAACATCCTGAACATTGGCCGTATCAAATTAGCGGCCGCCTGTTTGGGTGCATGTAAATCTGTGGCAGACCTGTCAGTGAAATATGCCAACGAGCGCATCCAGTTCAAGATCCCGATCTCCAAGTTTGGCGCCATCCGTCATAAATTGGCGGAGCAAGCTATCCGGATCTTCGCGGTGGAATCTGCGCTGTACCGTGCCGGCAATGACATCCACCTGAAAGAGCAGGAGTTGTTGGCCGCTGGCAAGAGCTATAATGAAGCGGTGTTGGAAGCCGCCCGCGAATTTGCCGTAGAGGCCGCCATCCTGAAAGTAGATGGTTCTGAGGTGTTGGACTACGTGGTAGACGAAGGCGTGCAAATCTACGGGGGCTACGGCTTCTCGGCAGATTATCCCATGGACCGCGCGTACCGCGATGCTCGTATCAACCGCATCTTTGAAGGTACCAATGAGATCAACCGCATGCTCATTGTGGACATGGTCCTGAAGAAAGCCATGAAAGGTGAGCTGGATCTGATGGGCCCTGCCGCCGCTGTGCAGCAGGAACTGATGGCCATTCCAGATTTTGGGGATGAAGATACCAGCCTATTTGCCTACGAGAAGAAGGCCGTTGAGAAATTCAAGAAAGCCGTGTTGCTCACCGCTGGTACCGCCGTGCAGAAATTCATGATGACCCTTGACAAAGAGCAGGAAGTCTTGATGTACATCGCAGATATGGCTATCCAAACCTACATTGCCGAGTCTACCTTGCTGCGCGTGGAGAAACTGGTAACCCGCAACGGAGAAGAAGCCCACGCCCGTCAATTAGACATGGCCCGCGTAGTCATCAACGACGCCGCTGACCGCATCAATAAAGCCGGAAAAGAAGCCATTGCGGCTATGTCTGAGCCTGGTGACGAGCAGAAACTGTTGCTCATTGGTCTGAAACGCTTCACCAAACTGGAGCCATTCAACACCAAAGAAGCTCGCAGACGCATCGCCGCCGAGATGATCAAAGCAAACGAGTTCGTATACTAAGTTTTGCGTTTAGAGCCCGTTTTTCCTAAAACAGGCTAAAACAAGAGCGGCCCGCTGGTACAGCGGGCCGCTCTTGTTTTAGCCTGTTTATTAATTAGGTATTTACAGAACCAGATGAATTTGCAAAAGGAGGAATAAATTTAATAAATAAAAAAATGCAACAAGAAAATTAAGATAATGCTGAAATACTCTTCTTCGTAGCTGCTTTGGTTATATTATTTGTAATTACTTTTGCCGAAGATTAACACATACAAAAACTATGATGAAATATTTATTCGTTTTGTGCATGCTCATAGGGGGCTTTCACTCCTATGCTCAAAGCAGGATCACAGGGCGGGTTACTTCCGGAAATTCCAAGGAAGGACTCGCGGGAGTGACCGTGCTGGAAAAGGGTAACCCTACTAATGGGGTATCTACAGGAGTAGATGGTGATTTTACTATTTCTGTAGCCGGGCCTAACTCGGTACTGGTTTTCTCTTTTATAGGGTACATAACCAGAGAAGTGACGGTAGGCAATCAACAGAATATCAACGTAGGGCTAAATGAAGATGCCCGCGCACTAGAGGAAGTAGTGGTTACAGCCTTCGGGGTGGAGCAGGAGCGAAAGTCCTTGAGCTATGCCGTACAGCAGGTAGACAGTAAACTGATTCAGGAGACCAACCAACCCAATGCATTGAACGCACTCCGTGGCAGAGTTGCGGGTGTTAGCATCCAAAGTGCCGGTGGTGCTCCCGGAGCTGGTGCCACCATTGTAATACGTGGTATCAACTCGCTTAACCCTAGTGCCAACAACCAGCCGCTCTTTGTGGTAGATGGAATTCCAATCAGTAACGAAACAAACTTAACCGGCGGACGCGGTGGCGATACCTTCTCAAACACCAACCGTTTCGCAGACATCAACCCAGATGACATTGCCTCTATCTCAGTACTGAAAGGCCCGGCCGCTTCGGCACTCTATGGCTTAAGAGCTTCCAACGGTGCGGTGATCATCACCACCAAATCTGGGCAGGCGGGTAAGACAACGTTTAACTTCCGTACTTCGGCAAGTATTGATGAGGTGTATCGTACGCCACCCATGCAAGATAGATATGGCAGGGGTTCAAACGGCGTTTACATTCCCACCGAATACCGCGCTGATGGCCCACCTATTCCGGCTGGGGAGCCCGTATATGATCAATGGGATCAGGTGTTCAACACTGGGCACCAGTTCCAGAACAATTTCTCCTTTTCTGGAGGAACTGAGCAGGCAACATTCTATGGCTCAGTTGGTCGTTTAGACCAAACTGGGGTCGTGCCTAATTCTGAATTTGACCGTACCACCGTTAAAATCGTGGGTTCTCTTAAAACGTCTGAACGGTTAAAAATAGATGGATCTGCTAATTTCATCAACTCAAATGGGACAAATCCGCGCAGTGGGACAGGTGGTTCTGGAGTTATATCTTACGCTTCGCGTTATGCCCCAGATGTAAACATGCTGAATTATCTAAACCCAGATGGAACTCAGATACGCTATGCTACGCAGCTAGATAACCCCTTATTCTTTGCTGAAAACGCTTATCAAGATGAATCCTTAAACCGCATCATCGGGAATATGGGGCTCAACTACAAACTCTCGGATTGGCTTTCTGTAGACTATAGAGCAGGTATAGATTACTACAGCAACCAGCGCCGTATTGTTACCCGCCCTACCGTTTTGATAGCTGCAACCAGCCGGGGGAGTATCTCTGAGCAGACGCTTACTTACCAAGAGATCAACAGCAACTTGTTGATTACTGGAGAGCGGCAGCTTAATGAGAATTTCGGTCTTACAGTTTCTTTGGGTAACCAAGTAACTATGATCAACAGCACAGATGTAACAGGGTCTGGCACCAACTTCATTTTACCTGATTTCAACAGTGTGAATAACTTGGGGCAATACACAGTCCGGTCGTTCCCTACGGAGCGCAACATCATTGGTGCCTTTGGAGACGCTAAACTGAACTACAAAGAGACAGTGTTTTTAAACGTAACAGGCCGGAATGACTGGTCCTCTACGTTGCCAGTGAAGAACAGATCCTTCTTCTATCCATCCGTTAGCTTGGCATATATCTTCAGTGAGACATTGGGCCTTTCTCAGAACCGCTTCTTTAACTATGGAAAAGTCCGTGCTTCTTATGCAGAGGTAGGGAAAGATGCCGCACCTTATTTATTAGGGAATTACTATAGTACACAAGCTCCATTCCTGGGTGTGGCTGGTATTAGAAGAAGTGAAACTATTGGCTCTGAGAGCCTGCGTCCTGAGCGTACCAAAGGGTATGAATTTGGGGTAGAGTTAGCTTTCTTGGGGAATAGACTGAAAGTGGATGCTAACTACGCTATCCAGAATTCAGTAGATCAAATTGTACCCATTCCAACTAGTAGAGCAACCGGTTTTACCACCTATGTAACCAATGCCGGAGAAATCCAGAACCGGGTACTTGAGCTGGTATTGGATGCCTCTTTGGTTAAAACAAATGATTTTAGCTGGAACAGTATCTTTAACTTCACTCGTCTGCGTGGTGAGGTGTTGAGTATGCCAGAGGGAGTAGATGTGATCACTTTCCAACCGGAGTCTCCGTGGGTAAAACAGCGTATTCAAACCGGCGGACGCCCCGGTGACTGGTACGGTTGGGCACTAAGTAGAGTGGAAGATCCAGGGAATACGGCTAATGGTCGTCTGGTTATTGTGAACGGTTACCCAGACGTGAACAACAATTGGAGAGGTGCCGCATTGGCAGAAGATTCTTACATTGGTAACGCTTTTCCAGATTTTGAAGGAGGCTGGAACAACAGCTTTAACTACAAGAATTTCTCTTTCAGCTTCTTGTTTAACTTCCGCAAGGGAGGTTACGCTTTTGATATTAACCGCCGTATGCGCTATGGTTCTGCAGGAGGGGAAGCGCCTACCGGAGCAGAAACTGAACTTCGGAACCGCTTGGTTGTTTTTGATGGGGTAGTCAATACAGGTACTGTAGAGTCTCCGGTATGGGTTGAGAATACTACACCAGTAGTGCTTGATGTTCAGAACTTTTACAGCCAATCGTTCAGATATAGATTAGCAAAGGAGTTTAACGGCTTTCAGGAAGCTAGTGTCCTGCGCCTGCAGAACGTGAACATTAGCTATTCTTTACCTAAAACATGGTTAGCTAAAACCCCTTTCTCTAACGTGACGGCTTCTGTTACAGGTAATAACCTCTGGATGACTTCGCCTTTTGTAGGGTTTGACCCAGAGCAGAGTGCCTATGGACCAGGTAGCAACGTTTTTGGTTATGTAGGTACCAATATACCAGCTACTAGAAGTGTTTATTTTGGTCTGAATGTTACTTTTTAATCTCATGAAAAAGATATTATATAGTACCGCTATCACCTTCTCAGCTCTTTTTATGGGGAGCTGTGGAGATCTATTAGATGTAAACAATGACCCATCTAGGGTAGGAGGAGACGCCGCCACGCTGTCTACTTTACTGCCTTCCGCAGAGCGGTTTACTTCCACTACACAGTATGGTTCCGCTCAGTATGGGGCACAATACCCGCAGTATCTAGCAGGGCAGACCATTGGTCAGTTTTCGCCTTATGGCTTTGACCAGTTATGGCAACCTTTTTATACAGACGCTTTTCCTTCGCTACAGGACATCATCAATAGAGCTGAAGAGGCCGGGGCATACAATTACTCAGGTATTGCCAAAACATTACTGGCCCTGAATCTGATGACTGTAGCTGACATTTACGGTGATGCGCCTTACTCACAGGCTAACCAGGGAACAGCTAACCTGTACCCCTGCTATGATAAGATGGAAGACCTGTACCGGGTGCATATCATTAACCTGTTAGATGAGGCTCTGGCAGACTTGGCGAAGCCTTTGCCTACAGTGCCTAGCTTACGGGCTGTGCAGAATGATTTGATCTATGGTGGTGATCTTGCGAAATGGACCAAAGCTGCCAAGGCCATCAGAGCCAGGTACTTCCTGCACCTGAGTGAGAAAGATCCTGCTGCTCTGGCTACTGCTGCCCAAGAGGCCGCAGCCTCTTTTGGTTCTTTCTCTGAAGACCTCCAGTTGGTGTACGAACAGCAGAACCCTAATCCATGGTTTGGGTTCTTAGGTAATGCCACCAACAAACCTATGCAGCCAAGTTCTTACATAGTAGACCTGATGAGTGGCCGCGGGGGAAGATTTCAGGGGGTATCTGATCCGCGGCTTCCTGTATACATGACCCGTACTTCCGCTACCCAAACAGATGTAGGGCTAACTCCTGGGAGAATCGTAGGGGACCAAACAAACGTAAATGTAAACATGACCCCTACATCTTGGCATACGCGTGCAGTGGCTCCTATTCAGTTCATTACTTATGCTGAGATGCAGTTTATCATTGCTGAGGCTCTGTTCAATACCAACCGCGCCGAATCCCATGCCGCTTACCGCAGAGGCATTGAGGCAAGCATGACCAAAGTAGGCGTCCCGGTTGCTGAGATCTCTGCTTATATGAATAATCCAGCAGTGGCGCTTACTCCGGCTACGTTAACCCTGCAGGACATCATGCTGCAAAAGTATCTTGCCCTGTTCCTGCAGATTGAAACCTGGACTGATATGCGCCGCTACCAGTATGACCAGAATGTTTACCCACGATTAGAAAAGCCGGTTATCAACCAGTTGCCAGGGAACCCTTGGGTGCAACGCTCTAACTTGGCAGATGAGGAGCCAGGCGTGAATACCTGCTTACCTACAGGTGTTACCCAGACCAGTGTCCTTTGGTTGTTTCAATAATTCAGACGTATCATCATGAAGAAGATAATAAACCTTTTCCTATTGCCTTTACTGGCAATCGCTTTCACATTCAGTTCCTGTGATGAAGACCCCACGGATGATCTAAAGGAGATCATCAAAGAGGATTTAGGCTATGTGCCTAAAATTGCCACGTTCCGATTGGTAACCCCAGCGGCCACGGCGGTACAGCCCGGAACCGATCTTTCCATGGATTTGCGGTTTTGGTCTGAGGGACAGATTAAGGATGTGCAGTTTTACATGGTTATGGGCACGCAAGAGACCAAGATAGGGGAGAGTCCCTACAAACCTGCCTACAGCAAAGTGACCCGTACTGATTCGTTGCTTTTCAACTACAAGGTTCCGGCCAACATCGCGCGTGGAAGTGCTTTCACTATTCAGGCGAGGGTAGCCAACCAAGGGCTTGAGCAATATCCGGCCAAGGCGAGCCTCAGTTTTACGGTTCCGCAGTAGTTCGAAAGTAGACAATGTTTAGAGCCCGTTTTTTCTAAAACAAGTCCAAAACAGAAAGCCCCGCACATAGCGGGGCTTTCTGTTTTTATGGGAGAAGGTTAGCCTCTGCGCCTTTCCAGCAGAATCATCATCATCAGACTCAAAACAATGCGTTCCTGCTCTCCGGCTTCAAAATCACTTTCCTGAGTTACGGTAAACTTTCTCCCAAAAAATGACTTCTGCTTTTGCAGCGTGGCAATATGGGTGCCGTCTGGACGGGTAACATGGTAACTGGGGTTGAAGAAGTATCCGGTTAGAATTCCTATGAGAGGAATCTCGCCCAACAGCGCGTCGGCAACTTTTACCCAGGCGTTTCCTTCCCGGATAGTAAAATCTTGTTGTTGGTTTTGGTCATAAACCTCATAATGCGCTTTCCAAAGAGAAGCCCAGCCTTTTCGGGCCACCCGCCCAATTTCAAGGCCAGTATTGTCTCTGAAGATATAGGCGGCAGAAAAGTCTATCCACTGGTTGGCTTTGATCGTGTAAAGTAGTTCAGACTGTGATTCACTACTGTAAACGTCTACCTCCTCTACAAATTTGAAGAGTTTTTGCCTAACATAACATACCGTAAAGCCATTGGCGTCTTTTACAGTAAAATCATTGGCGAGGGTGGTAACCTTGAATTGGAAATCTAAGGGGAAGTCAAGCGCTTGCATCTAGTATAGGTTTTTCAATATGTTTAAATGAATAAAATGTTCTGTGTAAGTAAGCTATTAGTGAAATTCGTTAGCCAGATATGGCAAAAAGGTTCCTAAAGGTTGATGTGTTCAATAAGCAGCCCATGATTGCGTTTAGGGGCTGTTTTTTTCAAAAACAGCCCCTAAACGCAATTTAGTTCTTGAAGGTAATCCGGCTCAACCGTAGCCCTGCCGATGCCTTGGATGGTCTGTTCACAGCGGTGATGGTACGCTCGTCCAGCCAAGTGGTGAAGTCTTTTACAAAGGCTACCTGTTTGTCATTGGCCACGTTCAAGCCCACGGCTTTAGGGGCTTCTGAGGCACCCGTAAGCAAGTGGATGGAGCGGGTGTAGAGATCAGTTTTGCCTTTGAGGGTTTCCAGGGTGAGCAATTGCAGGCGGTTGCCTACTAAGTGAGCACTGTAGGAAATCCCGGCGAATCCTTCTGAGGCAGGCGCCAACTGGTTTTTGAGGATCACTGAGTTCCAGGTGGGGTGCAGATACTCATCATAGGCAAACAGCAGAAGTTCCTTGGCATGGTAGTCGCTGTTCTCGCCGCCGTCTGTGTATTTCTTTTCAGTAATGACCAAGGTTTGCCCTTCATTGCTGATCAGGATGTCTGAGAGATAAATGTCCTCCAGGCGTTTGGCGTTAGTGGATTTAGTTACTTGCGCCATGAAATCGGGCGTGAACCTGAATTCATCCGCAAACCGCATTTTGCCGGCGGCATAATCAAACCGAACCATTTTAAGGCTGTAGTAGTCACCGGTCTTCTCCTCGGCCACCAGCACGGCCGCGTACAGGCTGCTGTCTTGGTGCAGTTTGAAATGCGTGTCCATCACGTACACTTTGGTGCTGTCAAACACGCCGCCCAGCATCACTTCCATCACCTTGATTTCATTGTCGCGGTTATTGTAGCGGCGCACGCTCAGGCGCATGGAGTTGCTGGTGAGAACGCTCACGAATTGGTTGCCGTGGTTGTCAATCTGTACCTGGGCGCTCACCTGGGGGCCAGCCCCGGCAAGATCATAGGATCTGTCTTTGATTTTAGCCAAGGAAGCATCATACACAGCGGCTCTGATAGACCGCAGTTCCTCATTTTGGGTGATGGAGTGATAGGTTACCAGCTTAGAACCATCTGCCGAGGTGGCTACCGCAAGTCGTCTGCTGCGGCTGGGAGCCTCCAGTAGTTTGGTTTGCTTCAGCTCTTTCCCCGTACTAACGTCAAACAACCGGCCGTAGAGGGCCTGGCTTCCCTGGTCTGCCTGTACTCTGTGGGTAATGAGCAAAGCGGTCTCCTTGTTCTGGGAGAATGCCTCTACAGTTTCCTGCCCAAACAACTTCACCGGGGTAGACCACGCCGCTTTCAGATCGGCTCCATAGCGTTCAACGGCATAGGTGTTGTCTGACTTTCTGCTCAGGATAACGAAATCTGTGGGGCTGACGGTGAACGCCTTCTTAGGAATACGCTGGTTGTACTGGTCGCCAGAAGATTCAGGAACATAGGTAAACGCGGCAGACTTGATCCGTTGCGCCTGAGTGGGGTTCATTTGCAGAAGCAAACCTGCCAGCAGGAGATAAAAAAAGAATGGGGAATTGAAACGCATAAAACCTGTCAAATTATTTCTGCAAATATACCGGTTAACAGCCAGTAGAGCCACATTTTATATTTTTCTGGGTAGCAGAGGAAAAGTGCAATGCAGATGTAATTAGCTAGTGATAAAAGAATTGTGAAATTAATTACTTAACTTTGCGACCGATTTTGAAATAGCCAAAATTGAATATATCCTTTACCTATTTAACATTGGAATATGTGATTACTCGCTTTTGCTGTGTGGAAAACTATTTCTTGACAGAAGGCTAACCCAGGGCCTATATGCCCGTACATTCTTAGGCTTATCGGAATAGTGATAAGACTCTGAAAGGAGAACGCCAAGTAAAGCAGTTTATGATTATTTAACAGAAACATAGTTTCTCGTTAATCATAAAGAAGAGTTAAAGTCCGTATTTTGTTTTATAACTTAATGAAACACAATTAATTAGTAGCTTATGAAATTTATTTTTAAGATGTTTGTTTTGGTGGGAATGATCTTGGTAGGAAAGTTTATGAAAGACGAACCAAGCAATGAAGTAGGGAAGAAAGGAGAGATTAAAACAAGCGAGACCTATTCTCTAAACGCTCAAGAAGCTACTCCGGTAACAAAACAGACAAATAACAGTACAACACCAACCACTAAAAAAGAAGATTCGGAAAAAACTTTTACATACGCCTTCAATTAATCCTCCCTCTTTTTAAGCAAAGACTCAGACTCAGGTCTAGCTGATCCGGCTCCAGTTCACGGTGTTATGGCTCAGCGACCGGATGTGCCGCAACAAGTTGGTATGCTCCGGAAGACTTAAGTCCGGGTCTTTTTCTATGATCTCAAGTGCCGCCGCCCGGCTCTCCTTCAGGATCTTGGCATCCTTGGCCAGATCAGCAATTAAAAGATCCAGTACGCCGCTTTGTTGGGTGCCCATTAAATCGCCAGGTCCGCGCAGCTTCAGGTCAATGTCAGCGATCTCAAAGCCGTTGTTGGTGCGTACCATGGTTTCAATGCGCGTTTTCCCCTCTTTGCTGAGTTTATACCCCGTCATTAAGACACAGTAGCTCTGGTCTGCGCCCCGGCCCACACGGCCCCGCAACTGGTGCAGCTGCGCCAACCCAAACCGCTCAGCATTCTCAATCACCATTACGCTGGCATTGGGCACATTCACACCCACCTCAATCACGGTAGTGGCTACCATAATATGGGTTTCATGCTTCAGGAAGCGCTGCATCTCAAAGTCTTTGTCCTGCGGCTTCATTTTGCCGTGTACCATGCTCACGCGGTACTCTGGGAAAGCGCGGGTCACGCTCTCGTAGCCGTCCATCAGGTCTTTGTACTCCAAGCCCTCAGATTCCTCAATAAGCGGATACACAATATACGCCTGCCTACCCAGTTTAAGTTGCTCCTTGATAAACCCGAACACCCGCAGGCGGTTGGCGTCATAGCGGTGCACCGTGATAATTTCTTTTCGGCCGGCGGGTAGCTCGTCAATTACTGAGACTTCCAGGTCGCCATACAACGTCATGGCCAGTGTGCGGGGGATAGGCGTGGCCGTCATGACCAGCACATGCGGAATGATGCGTGGGTTCTTCTGCCAGAGTTTAGAGCGCTGGGCCACACCAAAACGGTGCTGCTCGTCTACTATACACAAACCCAGGTTCTGGAACTGTACTTCGTCTTCTAAAAGCGCGTGCGTGCCTACAATCATCTGCATCTCGCCGCTGCGCAGCTGCTCGTGCAGCACCCGGCGCTCAGCTTTCTTGGTGGAACCGGTGAGTTTACCCAGTACAATGCCCAATTTATCGGCGTACTGTTTCAGGCCCTGATAATGTTGGTCGGCGAGGATTTCTGTGGGGGCCATGATGCAGGCTTGGGCGCCGTTGTCGGTGGCCAGGAGCATGGTCACGAAGGCTACAATGGTTTTGCCGCTGCCCACATCGCCCTGTAGCAAACGGTTCATCTGCTTGCCGCTCGTCACATCCTGGTAGATTTCGCGCACCACGCGCTTTTGGGCATTGGTGAGGTCAAAGGGCAGGTGGTTTTTATAGAACTCAGTGAGCGTGGGGGTCTTGCTGAAAATCTGACCGGCCAGTTCGGCTTTGCGTTTGGTGGCGGTGCGCAACAGCTTGAGCTGGGTGTAGAACAGTTCCTCAAACTTCAGCCGGAAGCGGGCAGCCGCCAGTGTGTCCCAGTTCTTGGGGAAGTGGATCTGCAGCATGGCCTCCCGTTTGGACACCATGCGGTACCGGTCCACCAACTCGGGCGTGAGGGTTTCAGAGAGGTGCGTGGGGGCCTGTTTGAGGAGCTCATACAGCATACGGCCAATGGTCTTGCTCTCTACGCGGTGGTTCTTGAGCTTCTCTGTGGTGTGGTAAACTGGCTGCAAAAACGTTTGTTCCTGCTTTATCTCTGAGGTTTCCTCCAGCTCAGGGTGCGCCATGTTGAACTTGCCGTTAAACAGGCTGGGCTTCCCGAAGGCGATGTACTCATGGTTCACCTTCAGCTGGGTGGTCATGAACTTCACGCCTTTGAACCAGACCAGTTCCATCTCGCCGGAGGCATCCCGAATAATGGCCGAGAGGCGCTGTTTCCGGCCTTCGCCCAAGAGATTCTTCTCCAGGATGCGGCCTTTGATCTGCACGTACTGCATGTCCTCGGTGAGTTCCGCAACCTGGTGGAACTGAGTGCGGTCCATGTACCGGAAGGGGTAGTGTTGGATGAGATCGCCGTAGGTGAAGATGCCCAGCTCAGTCTGCAGCAGGGTAGCCCGCTGCGGCCCAACGCCCTTGAGAAACTCTATTTTGGTATGGAAAAAGCCTGATGACACGTGGTGGAAGAAGCTTCGTGTTTAGCGGCTGTTTTTCCAGAATCTGCCCGAAAACAGCCGCGAAGCCGCCCTGTAAAATTACGCAAAAGATGGCAGGCCAACCAATTCCTGGTGGTATTCTGTTTTGGGCCTTTTTTCAGAAAAAGAGCCGCTAAACGCCTTTGGCTGGTACCAGTAATGGGTTTGTGCCTCAGTTACCCCGGTAGGTGCTGTATCCGTAGGGCGAGAGCGTGATGGGCACGTGGTAATGGTCCTTGTCCCTGATCTGGAAAACCACCTCAACAAACGGGTAGAAGCTCTCTTGCCGCTGCGCCTTAAAATAAGCGTCTACCAGAAACGTGAGCCTATAGATGCCTTTGCCCGCCTGCGGATACGGCAGGAAATCTTTGATGCGGCCGTTCTCATCGGTCACTTTGGTGTCTACCAAAGACCAGGTTTTGCGCTGCTCGTCCTGCTTTTCCAGCTTTACGGTAACGCCGGGGGCGGGTTTGCCGGTGGAAATGTCCAGAATGTGACTGGATAACTGGTGGGTTTGCGTTTGGCCATGCGCCATTGCACAGCATACGCTTAATAAGAGACTCAGGAATATCTTTTTCATGGGTTTGTTCTTTCTGCAAAATTACCGGAGGCCACCGCCAAAAGCATTGACCTGGGGCAACGTTTTCAGAGTTTAGCTTTTAAACGGCTGAGCGTGGAGGGGGAGAGGCCCAGGTAGGAGGCCGCCATCTTGTTGGAAACCCGCCGCAGGAAATCTGGTTGGTGCTGAATCACCCAGCGTATCTTCTCCAGCGCGTCAAACCCCTGAAAACCATAGATTCTTTTCTGGGCGGTGATAAAACCCAGTTCCAGTATCTGCCGGTAAATGAGCCCGAACTGCGGAATGGTGTCTACCAGTGTATAGAAGTCGGCTCTGGAAATTTGCAGAAGTTCTGATGCCTCAATGGTTTGCAGGTACTCAAAGGCGGGGCTGTGCTCAATGAAGCTTGGCAGCGCCGTCCCGAAGCCTCCTTCAAACGCGAAAAACCGGGAAGTTTCCAGCCCGTCTTTGTTGATGGTGTAGAGCCGCAGACAGCCTTTGTTCACAAAGTAGTAGTGCTGGCAAGTCTCTCCGTAGTGCAGCAGAATCTGGTTCCGTCTGGTTTTGCGTAGGGTGAAATGCGAGCAGATGAACTCTATGGAATCCTCAGTCAGTTGGGTTCTGTTTTTCAGGAAGGTCTTGAGCAGGGTGTGCATGGCGTTGGCAGGCCACGCTTCGGGCGGAGCCTACTCCCATAACCTTTCTGGGCCTAAGTTGTTTTTGGCCTGATTTTGAAAAAAGAGCCGCTAAACAGGAAAAGGAAAAGGTATTTACAGAAGCACGGGCTCTCCCAGATCATCGGTCTTGAATTCTTGCCGTTGGCGCACCAGAAGACCTTTGGTACGGCCTGTTTTCTTCCCGGTGCCGTGTTTCACATCAATCTTAATGACTTTGTCTTCATAGTCCAGCGTAACGTCTTCTACCACAGAATGCCCTATCACTATTTTGGAGGCTCCGTAGAAAGCCAGCGTCTGTTCCAGTTCCTGTTGGGTGGTTTTGTGCAGGTTGGCGTTCAGGGGATCATTGAACAGGAAAACTGTTTTATAGAGCAGGCCCAGGGAGAGGCTCCGGTCCCAATATGGGCTGTCATAGGAACCAAGTACCAGTTTTTCTTTAGGGCTGCCGGTTCCTTTCTGGTAAGGAGTGCCGTAGTGGTTTCTGGCTATCTGGTTCAGGTCAGCGAGCTGTAGCCGGGCCTGTATGTGTTTGGGCGTAAGGCCCGCGTGCACAAAGAGGTAAGGCCCTATTCGTTCTGCAATGTTCTTGGCTCTCAGCCACTGGCCCAGTTCTGAGGCAGGCGAGTATAAAAATTGGGCCGCGGAATCCCAGCGGGATGCTCCGCTGATCTGTTTGGCTACCTCGTGGTACTTATAATCGGCGTAGGAGTGGTCGCCGTAGAGTTTCATGATCTCATGGTTGCCCAGGATATAGTGCACCTTGCCCCCGTGCTGGGCGGCTTCGGCCTCCAGGTGGTAGATAAGCCAAAGTACCTGGGTTTCGTTGCTCCCACGGTCTACCATGTCTCCGTTCAGGACCAGGTGGCCCCGGCCGAAGGTCCAGTTGTAGTGCTGGTCCATGACTCCGTTACTGATCAGGAAGCTATAGAAGGCATCAAAGTTTCCCTCAATGTCTGAGATAGCCAGTAGGCGGTCCGGCAAAGGATAGGTGTCTGGTCCCGGGAGGTAAGGCTTTTTGATGAATACCTGAAACGAGTCTCTGTCTGGGTTAGCTGCCCGCACCGTAACCGGTTGGTTGGGATTGAATGCCGCTTTCTTCAGTTCATTCTGAGGAGAGACGTAAAATTGCTGTTCCCCGAAAATATAAGGGCCGTCTACGCCGTCTAGCTGGGTAGGCACCACTTTGTTCCTGGCAAATCCGAATTCCTCGCCATTGAACAAGGCATCTACCCCAGACCAGTGGAAGCGGTAAACGCCGCTCTTCTCGTCCATGAAACTCTGCCCCAAAAACAAAGTGGTAAGTACACCATAGGCCACTACAGCCAAAGCACCCCATTTCACGGTTTTCTTCAGGAGTTGCGCAAATCTTTTGGGTTGCTTGAGAGCTGCTTTCTTAGGGTTCTGGACTAACATGTGGTGCTAGAGCGTGAGAATAGAACCCCAAGATGGATAAAAAACTTAAAAGCAGGAAAACACTAGTGGCGGAAAAGATTATACTGTTCCCGTTTTTGGCCTGATTTCAGAAAAAGAGCCTCTAAACGCAATTTACTTTACCTGCTCCGTCCAGTGTAACGTGTTGAGTAAATGCACCACGTCTTTTTTCAGGTACTCAATTACCGGCGCCAGGGAGTCATTGGCGGTGGCGGTTCTGAAATATAGCGCCCCCCGGAAGAAGTGTTTGGTGCTGTCTGTGAGGTAAAACTGGAACTGGCTGGGCACCTCGCCCTCCAGCTCAAACACGCTGGCGGTAATGCCGGTTGGCGTCTTGATCTGGCTTTCCTCAATGGCGTAGGCCTTGATCTGGTGCCGGCCGGTGAGCTTGCGGGCATCCTCCACCAGCTCATTGAATTTCTTAGGGTCCTGGTTGAAGTTCTTGTACGTAAGCTGAATATTGGCTTTGAACCGAGGGTAGTAAATGTCTATCCAGTGGGGCTCCGCAATGCGGGAAGAATCTTTCAGGATTTTGGCGTAGACAGAATGCTCAAAAGTATACGGGTGCAACTCCTGCAAAGGCTGGTATTGGGCTACCGGTAAGTCAATACGGTTATAGCCTTTGGGCTTGGGCGTATATTCTTCGGCGCAGCCAGTTAAGGTGAAGATGCCGCACAGGGCGGTGAGCAAATACAACAGGTTATTCTTTTTCATTCTGCGGATGGGGTACAATCTCCTGCACCCGTATTTTTTTAATCTTTTTACTGTCTGCCGCCTCTATGCGGAAAAGGTAGGGCCCCAGCTGCGTTTCTTCGCCGGTGTGCGGAATGCGGGAGAAGAGGCGCAACATAAGCCCCGCCACCGACTCCACTTCGGCGCGGATGGGGGCCAGCAAATCTGCGGGAGGGTCTACTATTTTACAGAAGTCATGCAATGAGGTGCGTCCCTCAAACAGGAAGGTATGTTCATCTATCTGGGTGTAGTAGTGGTCTTCCTCCTCGTCCAGTTCATCATGGATCTCTCCCACAATCTCTTCAATCACGTCTTCCAGCGTGAGCAGGCCGGTAGTGTCACCGTACTCGTTCACTACAATGGCCATGTGCACGCGCCGCTCCTGAAACTCACGCAGCAACTCGTCAATTTTCTGGGTTTCGGGTACAAAGTAAGGAGTTCTGATAAGGTTTTGCCACACAAAATCTGCCGGGGCGTTCAAGTAAGGGAGCAAGTCTTTCACGTACAGGATACCGTCAATCTTATCTAAGCCATGGGTGTACACCGGAATACGGGAGTAGCCCCATTGGTGCACCTGTTTAAGCAGCGCCGGGAAAGGGGTGCGTCTGTGGAAGGCGATCACATCTACCCTGGAGCGCATGATCTGCTTTACCGTGATGGAGCTGAAGTTCACGATGGCCTTGAGCAAGCCTTTTTCCTGCGGAGAAGCGGGCGCCGCCGGTGCCTGGTCTAGGGAGAGGGCAAGGTCTTGGGTGGGAGAAGGTGCCCCAAAGGCTACGCGGGTCCGCCCCACTAAAGCTTGCAAGGGCAATATGGCCGCCGCGAACGGAGCGCCCAAGAGATATACACTTTTCAAAACAGGAACTAGCACCGGGGTAGTGGAATTTAGTTGCAAGCGTTGCCCCCAGCCTGCTAACAGCAACCGCAGGGCTGCCAATGCTAAGGCAATGAGTAACACGCTGCCGCCTGCTGCCAGCCACGGGCGTTCCAGGACAGGAGGAAACAGGGTAGAGAGCAGCCAATAGCTGCAAACCCCCAGGAGCACATGTAGGGTAGAGGTTAGAAATACGCCTGCCAGAAGCATTCTCTCAGGGTTGCTGTGCAGAGGAGAGAAGGCGATTTCTTGATCTTGGTCTAGGTGATGGCTAGTCGTGTGATGGAACTGTTGAAATGCTGCCAAGGCGGCTGTAGTCGCCAGCAAGCCACAGAAGAGCAGCCCGAAGAGAGCAGACGGAAGAACCCAATCTGCGGTAGAAAGAATGGAAGAGGAGTTGTATAAAAGAGAGCCCCAACTGGAGGGCTCCCCTAATGCCGGTAAACTTTCCAAAATGCGAAGTTTGGTTCAACAATAGATTAGAAGGGCAGATCATCTGGCTCTTCTTCAAAGGTGGCAGGTCTGGAACCTCCACTTTTGTTCTGGCTGGTGCCATTGCTACTACCCGTATTGGCAGAAGAAGGTTCATTGCCGTAGTTGCCGCTGCCCTGCGCGCTTCCGCCTTCAGACCGACCACCCAACATGGTCATGTTATCTGCCACAATCTCCGTGCTGTAGCGCTGGATGCCGTCTTTGTCTTGGTAGCTGTTCGTCCGGATGCGGCCTTCAATGTAGACAGACTGGCCTTTCTTTACGTATTTCTCCGCTACCTCTGCCAGGCCGCGCCATACCACAATGTTGTGCCACTCAGTACGTTCCTGCCGGTCTCCGTTTTTGTCTTTGAACGTTTCAGAAGTAGCCAGTGGGAAGCGGGCTACTGCCACACCGCCTTCTAAATGACGTACTTCCGGGTCTTTGCCCAGGTTGCCAATTAGAATAACTTTATTGATGCTTGCCATAGATTGAAATCAGGGGGTTCAAAGATAGATTTAGCTTATAAATTTACTAAAAAAAGTGCTCATTTAAAAACGAGTGAATCAAAATAGGCTTGGGCAATGCTTCTATTTCCTCAACTGAATATAGCCGTAACCCAATAGATTCTTCTTTTTCTTCCCTTAAACGAAAAGGAAGCGAAATCAGATAAAATTGGGCAGAAATTCTCTGATGGCTCAGGATATGTTTGTATACCTTGCCCGTGGAACTGAATGGAATAGGCGGGATGCCTAACGTTTCTGCTGCCTCAAGTTGCAAAGCTTCTGGGCTGGGGTGCAGGGTATCGGTCTCCAGCGAGAAGAAATCGTAGAGACTTTGCCAGATGTCGTTGCCGGGGCGCTTTCTCAGGTAAATTTTGCCTTGGTGCTGCAACACTAAATACTGAAAGAAGCGCTGTCGGCTGCTTTTGGCTTTCTCCTTAACAGGCAACACGTTCACCAACCCGTTCTGGAACGCAAAGCACGTGCGCTGCAAAGGGCAGAACAGGCAGTCTGGTGCTACAGGAGTACATTGGATAGCCCCAAACTCCATAATAGCCTGGTTGTAGGTGTCTGGTTCGGTTGCCGGAATCAATGTATTCGCCAGTTCTTCAAATACCTTCTTGCTGGCAGGGGCGGCAATGTTCTCGTGTTTGCCAAATACGCGCGCCAGCACCCGGTACACGTTGCCATCCAGCACTGCCACCGGCTCTTTGTAGGCAAAAGAGGCAATAGCGGCCGCGGTGTAGCTGCCAATTCCCTTTAATAGCAAGAGTTCACGGTAGGTGCTAGGGAACTCCCCATTGAATTGTTCTACTACCTGTTTGGCTGTGAAATGGAGGTTGCGGGCGCGGGAGTAATAGCCTAATCCTTGCCAGAGACGCAATACCTCGTCTTCGGGTGCGTTTGCTAAATCAAACACGGTGGGGTACTGCTCCAGAAACCGGAGGTAGTAGGGAAGTCCCTGCCGCACACGGGTTTGCTGTAGAATTATCTCTGAAAGCCAGATGGCGTAGGGGTCTGTGGTGTCGCGCCAGGGCAGCGGCCGGCGGTGGCGCCCATACCAGTCAATAAGAATATTTGAAAAAGAAGAAGGAGTTTCAGATGCCATGTAAGGGCTTTAACATATTGGTTAGCTGCGTTTACGCGGGCTGTAACCTAACAGATTTTTAAACAAATAGTTTTACTTTCCGAAAAGGCCGGTTACCTTTGTGCCCCGATTTCGGGTTGTCGTAGAGCCTACGGCAAACGTTTGTACAAACATATTCATCTTCACCCAATTACTTAAATCGTTTAAACAAGTGACTAAAGCAGAAGTTATATCAGAGATTGCAGATAAGACAGGGATTGAAAAGTCTGATGTTGCGGCTACCGTTGAAGCATTCTTCAAAGTGGTAAAAGACTCAATGGCCGATGGTAATAACATTTATGTGCGTGGCTTTGGGAGCTTTGTAAATAAGAAACGTGCAAAGAAAGTTGCCCGTAACATCTCTAAGAACACTTCCATCATCATTGATGAGCACTTCATCCCTTCTTTCAAGCCTTCTAAAACGTTTGTAGCCAAAATCAAAAACAGCAAGAAAATCAAAGAAGCAGTCGTTTCTTAGTTTTTTTGTACTTTTGTGGCCTTAAATCTTTGTACCATACTCATTTTCGGAAATATATACTATGTCTAAAGGTAGGATAGCCCTCATTCTTTCTGCCGTAGTGCTGGCTGTACTCATGGCCTTATTGCCGAAGGTGATTATCAACAAAGACAGCAAAGGCGAGTTTGCGGCCAACGGAACCGCCAGCAGTGCTGCACCAGACCATGACCCTAACCATGAGGGGCATGAAGACCATGCAACAGAAACTCCGGCCCCTGCGGCCGGAGCGGGAGAGGCCCACATGACCGCCACTCCGGCTCAGTTGAAGGAGATTGCAGAGCTGCGGGCTAAGTTTAACCGTGAAGCCAGCGGACAGGCTAAAAGCAAAGTGGCCGAGGAACTGGCTCAGAAATACACCGCCATTGCCAAACATGACAGTGCGGGGTATTTCTACGAGCAGGTGGCGGCGGTACGGCCCGGCGAGAAAACCTTCCAGAGAGCGGCAGATCAGTATTTTGAGGCATTTACTTTTGCCGCAACGCAGGAGCGGTCTCAGCTGCTAGGAAAGAAGGCCCAGAACCTGTATGCGCAGGTTCTGAAAAACAATCCGGCCAATCTGGATGCCAAGACAAACCTGGCTATGACGTATATTGCCAGCGAAACGCCAATGCAGGGGATTACCCTGTTGCGGGAAGTGATCTCGGCAGATCCTAAAAACCAGAAAGCCTTGTTCAACCTGGGTGTTTTGTCTATGCAGTCTAACCAGTATGACAAGGCGGTGGGCAGGTTCCAGGAACTGTTGGCTGTTAACCCCAGCCATATAGATGGCACTTTTTACTTGGGGGTATCGTTAGCAGAAACAGGTAAGAAACAAGAGGCGCAGAAAGCTTTTCTGCGGGTAAAAGAACTAAGCAAAGACCCAGAGGTACTTGCCTCAGTAGACAGTTATCTGCAGAAAATCAACAGCGCCAAGTAAGAGAGAGTTAAAATATTTTTCACACATAAAACATCAAGACTATGCCTTGCGGTAAAAAAAGAAAGAGACATAAGATTGCTACGCACAAAAGAAAGAAGCGTCTGCGTAAGAATAGACATAAGAAAAAATAAGGTAACCCCTTAATTTCTTTAAGCCCACATTGCCGCAGAGGTGATGATGGGCTTTGGTATATTCTTTCATCTAAGCTAGTAAGACATTGAGTAACGAATTAATTATTAATTCTACTCAAGATGGAGAACGAATAGCCCTTCTTCAGGATAAGCGATTAGTAGAGTATCACTTTGATAGAAATGATACCAACTACAGCGTTGGAGATATTTTTCTGGGAACCGTTAAAAAAGTAATGCCGGGCTTGAACGCTGCGTTCATAGACATTGGCTATACCAAAGACGCTTTCCTGCACTACCATGACTTGGGAGAGAACATCAAGACTCTGAACAAGTACGTGAAAACGGTGCAGACCCAGAAGAACACTTCTGCCAAGCTTAACCAGATCAAGTTTGAACCCGAAATAGACAAACTGGGCAAAATGGCCGATGTCCTCAAAAAAGGACAGCAGGTCTTGGTTCAGATTGTAAAAGAGCCAATCTCCACAAAAGGGCCCCGGCTTTCTTGTGAGATTTCCCTGGCAGGCCGTTACCTGGTGCTCGTGCCGTTTTCTAACACCGTGAGTGTGTCTAAGAAAATAGTGAGCAAAGAGGAGCGTACGCGTCTAAAACGCCTCATCACCTCCATTAAGCCGGAGAACTTTGGGGTAATCATTCGTACCGTGGCAGAAGGCCGCGAAGTGGCGGAACTAGACAAAGACCTCCGCACCATGTTGACCACCTGGGAAGAAGGCATAGCTGCGTTACGCACCGCTAAGGAGCGCGACAAAGTGATCGGGGAGCTAGGCCGCTCCTCCTCCATGTTGAGAGACATTTTGAATGAAAGTTTTGACAGCATTGTGGTAGACGATGAAAAGCTGCACAATGAGATAAAAACTTACATTGAAACCATAGCCCCAGACAAGCTGAAGATTCTGAAGCATTACACGGGCAAGGTAAAGACCTTTGAACACTTTAACATTGAAAAGCAGCTGAAATCCCTGTTCGGGAAGACAGTGAGCATCCCGGGCGGCGGATATCTGGTGATTGAACACACAGAGGCCCTGCACGTGGTAGATGTGAACAGCGGGAACAAATCCAACTCTGAGACAGACCAGGAAGCCACCGCTCTTAATGTGAATCTTACCGCGGCAAAAGAGGTAGCGCGTCAGTTGCGCCTCCGGGACCTGGGCGGAATCATTGTAGTGGATTTCATTGACATGAAATCGGCCGAGAACCGGCAGAAAGTACAGGATGTGGTGAAGGAAGAGATGAAGAAAGACCGTTCCAAATACACGGTACTGCCCATTTCCAAGTTCGGCCTCATGCAGATTACCCGCCAGCGCGTACGGCCTGAGCAAAATATTGTCACCGGCGAGGTATGCCCTACCTGTCAAGGCAGCGGCAAGATATCCGCCAGTATTCTGGTAACCGATGAGATAGATCAGACCATTGAAGACCTGCTCACCCGCCAGAATCAGAAAAACATTACCCTGTACGTGCATCCGTTCTTACACGCGTACTACACCAAAGGCTTCATTTCCAAACAGCGGAAGTGGTTCCTGAAACACTTTAAGTGGGTGAACGTGGTGAAAGATACGGCCTTAGCCCTCACTGATTTCAAGGTGATGGATGAACATGGCGACGAAATCGAGCTTAAATCAGCTTACTCAGAAGTAAACAGCCTCCAAGATCGTGCTGTAGAGACAGAATAGAACTTCTATTCCTGACACATAAAAAAGCCCCGGTGCACGCACCGGGGCTTTCTATTTACTTATCTGTTTGACGTTTAGGGGCTGTTTTTTGAAAAACAGCCCCTAAACGCAAAGGCTAAAACTTAAGCCCGAAGTCAAGGGCGATGGTATTGTTCTTGAATTCAATCTTCTTGTCTCCCAGAATGCCGGAATAGTGGCCGTTGTCTACGTCTGTGAGGCCACGGTGGTAGGTAAGGCCGCCCATGAACTTGGTGCTTTGCCCTAACGGCCACTCAATACCGGCGCTCAAGATGGCCCCAATCTCAAAGGTGTTGAACCGCTTGTTGTAGCGGTCGCCGGTGTTGTTGTCTATTTTCTTGTCATTTACTTTGCTGGCCAGCAGCGTGTTCAAAGACAGACCGCCCTGGAAATATAACCTGGTGCCCGCAGAAAGCTCATTGGTGAAAAGCTTCAGCGTAAGCGGTATTTCCAGGTACTGCAAATTGATGTCATCTTTTCCTTTAATGGGCGCCGGAATGGCAGGGTCGTTTGGGTCTGCCGCAACATAGGGATTGTAATCATAAGAGATCTTGCCACCTTTGGAGTTGTAGATAAGGCCAGAGCTGAACGCATAATTCGCCCCGAAGAAATAGTCGCCAATGATGCCAATGCCTATCCCGGCGCCGGCGCCCTCGCTTTTGAAGTTATACTGGTCTTTGGCGAAGGTGCGGCTGAAGTTCACAGACGGCGACACTTTCACCCCTATCTCTATCTGGGCAGCGGCCTGTTGCGCATAAGAAAGGAGAGCGGCCAGAACCAAAACCAACGGAGTTAAGCGGATCATTTTCATAAGTAAGTGGTATTGCGTATTGTTAAGTAAATTTGCCTAAAGTTAAAGGAAGAAAAAAATGCGAGGCTATCTATTGCTGCTGTTGGCGGTATTGCTGTTTACCGGCTGCTCCAAAAAACAAACGTGCGAAATCCCAAGTGAAGTATCCAAAATTCCGGTGGAGATAAAAGTTGACCGTTTGGAAGAGCGCTTCTTCAAGATAAAAACTGTGCCAGAGATGCAGGCGTTCCTGGCGCAGGAGCCTCTGTTGCGCGACCGTTTCCTGCTGCGTGACCACTACCCGTCTGAGGAGGTGATGGCACAGAACCTGCTGCGCCTGGCAGCAGATACCAGCATCCACAAACTGGTGCGCCAAAGCGATGAAACCTTCAAAGACATGGCGCCTGTAGAGCAGGAACTGGAGAACGCCTTTAAGTACGTGAAGTATTATTACCCTAATTTCTATGTGCCCAAGGTGCAGTCGTTCATCTCGGGGCTTAGCCGTGACCTGCTGGTGAGCGACAGTTTGGTGGTGCTGGGGCTGGATTACTTCATCGGGAAAAACGCTGCCTTTCGGCCGCAGGCTCCGGAGTACATTCTCAGGCGCTACGAGAAACAGAACCTAGCCCCTTCGGTGATGCTACTGGTGTCTAACAAATTCAACAAGACAGATTTCGTGAACAAAGACATGCTGGACGAGATGATTGACTACGGCAAGTCGTACTACTTTGCCCAGCAGGTCATGCCCTGCACCCCAGACTCGCTCATTATTTGGTACTCAGGCCAGGAATTGGCCGACGTGAAATACAACGAAGGCAAGATCTGGGCGCACCTGGTGGAGAAAGGGCTCCTGTATGAGACCAGCCAATTCATTACCCGCAAGTACGTGGGGGAACGCCCCAACGTGCCGGAGATCAGCGCTCGTTGCCCCGGCCGTATTGCCACGTGGGTAGGCTGGCAGATTGTGCGCAGCTACATGGAGAACAACCCCAACGTGACGCTGCAACAACTCATGGAAGAGAAAGACGCCCGCAAAATTCTGGATCGGTCTAAATACAAACCCCAGAAGAATTAACTTCTTTGCGTTTAGGGGCCGATTTTCCAGAAACAGCCCCTAAACGCAAGCCAAGACTTGGGCGGCTCCTTTGGTTGCCCCAGCCTTTGCTGTTTCTGTTTTGGGCCCGATTTCATAAAAAGAGCCGCTAAACGCACTCCTTCTGCTTTTGCTCCTATGCACATTGCCCTGTTTCACCAGTACCACCATAACCCAGACTGCCCCGCCACGTGCCGGCACTATACGTTTATGGGGGAACTGGCGAAACGGCACCAGATTACCCTCCTTACCTCCAACGCCTGGGAAAGCAAACGAATCACACATCTGTACGATTGGGTGCCCTCGGGTGTGGATTTGATCTCCATCAATGCGCCTTATTCCAATAAAATGGGCGTGGTGCAGCGTTTGCAGGCGTTCGGGGCCTTTGCTGCGCAGTCGTTGCTGAGAGGCCTGCGCATGCCCAAGCCCGATGTGATCTGGGGTGTTTCTACGCCGCTCACTACGGCCTGGGCGGCGGGCAAAGTGGCCAGCTTCAGGAAGGTGCCTTGGGTGTTTGAAGTGCAGGACCTGTGGCCTTCGTTCCCCATCCAGATGGGAGCGGTGCCCTCCAAGCTGGCCCAGCGGCAGTTGTACAAGCTGGAAGGTTCACTGTACAGGCAGGCGGCGCACATCATTCCGCTTTCAACAGACATGGAACGGTATATACTGGATAAAGGAGTTCCTGCCAGTAAAATCACTACTCTGGTAAACGGCACCGAAATTCCGCTTGCCGCTCCGGTTGCGGAGCAGGAGGCGCTGCGGGAGAAACTAGGGCTGCAAGGCAAACAGGTGGTGCTGTACGCGGGTACCTACGGCAGGGCCAATGATATTCCTATGCTGGTAAAAGCGGCGGCATTGCTGCAAGATCAATCCCAGATCTGCTTTGTGTTTACCGGGCAGGGGTATGATGCCCCTTTGCTGGAGGAAGCCGCCCAGCGGCAAAAGAACATCAGATTGCTTCCGCCGCTGCCCCGCCATGAAATCTTCCATTTGTTCGCTTTAGCGGCGGTCTCGGTGGTGTCTTTTATTGACCTGCCGGTACTGCAAGCCAACTCGCCAGGTAAATTATTTGACAGTTTAGCGGTGGGTACTCCGGTGGTGGTCACCAATCCGGGTTGGACGAAAAATTTGGTTGAAGCGCAGGGCTGTGGGTGGTACGTTCCGGCCGGAGAGGCAGAAATATTGGCTTCTTCCTTGAAACTACGGCTCAGGCAAGAACAAGAAATGGACGTAATGCGGCAGAATGCCCAACGCGTGGCACGGGAACAATTTGACCGTCTGCAGATGGTGACCGCTCTAGAAAAGATATTTGAACAGGTGATTAGGGAGAGAATTTTATCCTGATGACAGAGTCTGGCCGCTTTCAAGACGTGCTCCTATAATGCCCAAATAGATGCGCTTGCCATCAAATAGACCAACTATCAGATAGAGCAATAGAGCTGCACCTAACAGCTGGCCCAGATAAGCAGGGTTTTATTCAGCGGTGGTTTTCTCTTTTCTTTTGAGCGGAAGGAAATAGCTTGCCGTTACAGCCAAGCTTTGGTTTCTAGAGGCGGCATTAGTTTGTTCGCTCTTGAAGGCGTTGGTTAGGTTTTGGGTGAACCTAGCTTCCACCTGGAAATTACCCAATGGGGTATTTTTCAGCATGCCCAAGCCAACACTCAAGCCAACCATAACAGGATATTCAATCTTCTCACGGTAGTAGCCAAGGTCCTTATCCTCCAGATCGGGCTGGGCGGTTTTCTTCTCAGACAGCAGATAAGAAACGTTAGGTCCTAGGTTGATCAGGAATTTTGTCTTGTCACTTCCAAAAGCAGCTTGGGTCATAAAGGGCAGCTCCAGGTAATTCAACGTTCTGGTGTAGGAGGAGGTGTCTGCGCTCAGTTCTTCAGTCCAGCCTCTCTGCACTAAGTTCAGCTCCATCTGAAATCCCAGTTTGGGATGGGCGAAATGCTTTAGCGCTATCCCGCCGGTGTAGCCCACCATCATCTTCTGCTCAATGGTAGGCTCAAAACTGAACGTAGAGAAATTAGCGCCGGCTCTTACGCCTATAGATGTTTCTGCCGTGAAGGTTTCCTGCGCTTTCACTGTGCCCGCAAAGGTGATGATCAACAGTAAGAGCGTAATTAATTTCTTCATGCTTGGGGTAAGTAAAAGCTTTGTATAAGATATTGGTATAAAAAAGAACTAGATACTTATAAGTTGCTTCAATTCCTAGGCATAGCTGTTTTAGTGCAGGCAAAGCCGAATGGATCAGGTATCGATGTCTAGCAGTTTGCATGGCCCATCTATCAAACGCTCAAACTCAACTCAAGCTGTAGTCTTAGAGGCCGAATGTGATGTGTTATCCCAGTTTGTTCTGCGGATCATCTGGTTTATTAGGCCAGTTCTTCTGATAGTAAGCGCAGAAGTGGGTGAGGGGGCAGCGTTCGCATTGCGGGGTGCGGGCCAGGCAGATGTAACGGCCGTGCAGAATAAGCCAGTGGTGCGCTTTGGGCACCAGGTCTACCGGAATGTGTTTAAGCAGTTCTTTCTCCACCTCCAGCGGCGTTTTGGCCTTGGCGCTTACCAACCCCAACCGCTTAGAAACCCTGAACACGTGCGTGTCTACGGCCATGGCCGGCATGTTGAAGATCACTGAGGCAATCACATTAGAGGTTTTGCGGCCTACGCCGGGCAGCAGTTGCAGGTCTTCTATGGAGGACGGCACTTCGCCACTGAAGCGCTCTGTGAGCATTTTGCCTAAGCCGGCCAAATGCTTGGCTTTGTTGTTAGGGTAAGAAATGCTTTTGATGTAAGGGAAAATATCTTCGGCGGTAGCCGTGGCCAGTACTTCAGGCGTTGGGAATGCTTCAAACAGAGCGGGCGTGACCAGGTTCACCCGCTTGTCTGTACACTGGGCGCTCAGCACCACCGCCACCAGCAGTTCATACGGGTTACGGTAATCCAGCTCCGTCTCGGCCTCCGGAAAGTTCTGGGTGAAGTACGAAATTAAGTGACGGTAACGCTCTGGTTTGCGCATAAAAAAAGTTTGCATCCTTTACGGATGCAAACTTACGGTTTTGGAGTAACTAATGATAGCGTTGGTGACCCGGTCACTTGGTTGGGTGAGCGCTTTCTCCAAGCTGAGCTGGGTGAGGAGCAAATCGGCACAGCATTCGGCCAGCTCCTGGTCTACCATCAAGGCTTCTTCCAGGGCCAGGCGCCGCTTTTTGGGCAGTTCGTTGTAAAGGTACTGTACTAGATCATGTTGCGTAAAGGTTTTGATCATAGGCTGCTTTATCATTGGACATTTTTTTCCGCAGGTTAATTAATGCGTATCTCATTCTGCCCAAAGCCGTGTTAATGCTAACTCCGGTAGCCTCTGCTATCTCCTGAAAACTCATGTCAGCGTAGTGGCGCATGATGAGCACCTCTTTCTGCGCGGCCGGCAACTGTTGAATCAGTTCCCGCAGACGGGCATGGGTTTCCTCTTTGATCCTCACAGATTCCACTGATTCCTCAGAGAAGCTCAAGGTGTTAAACACATTGCTGCCGTCTTCCAAAGTAATCATGGGGCTTCGTTTCTCCCTTCGGAAGTAGTCAATAGCCAGGTTATGGGCGATACGGCAGATCCAGGATGAAAATTTTCCTTCTTCGTTGTAACGACCGCTCTTCATGGTATGGATAGCTTTCACAAACGTTTCCTGCAACAGGTCTTCGGCCGTGTAAGTATCTTTTACTATAAGCAGAATAGTGGTGTATACCTTGCTTTTGTGGCGGGTCACCAATTCCTCAAACGCACTCTCGTTACCAGCGATATACGACGTCACTAACGCCGAATCATTTAGCTGTACTGTATTCATCTAAATCTACAATTAAAGTAACGTAGAGGTTTATGCCATATTGTGAGGTTTGGTTAAATAGATAGGTTTTGAGCGTTTATCAAATATAGAGAATAAGACATCCAAATGCAACGGGTTAAAATAAACTCAAAAACTTTTTTTCAGTTTTTGCTCATTTCCAGAAAAACGGCCCCTAAACGCTAAAAAAAGGCAAACCCCACATAAAAGCAAAAATTGGACCAACTCTAATAGTGCTTAGGGTTTTGCCTTGGGGAGAGGAGGGGAATTTTTGCTGAAGATGTAAGCAAATTTACTGGAGTCTGAGGGGAAAGCCTCATGAATAGGCGTTAGTGTGACAAAGGACGTTTCTTGATCATGCCGCCGGAGGTGTCATTGATGCTGTGCATGATGAGGAACGCCGATGGATCTAGTTCTGAGATAAGCGTTTTGAGCCGCTGCACCTCCAAGCGGGTGACTACGCAGTAGAGGATGTCTACCTCATCGCCGGAGAAGCCCCGCTGGCCTTTGTAGATGGTGACCGCCCGGCCCAGTTGGTTCAAGATCGCTTCCCTGATGGTGGCGCTGTGAATGGAAACAATGGTGACGCCCGTATATTCCTCAATGCCATGGATAAGAAAGTCCACAGTTTTAGAGGCGGTGAGGTAGGTGAGCACGGAGTACATGGCAGGCTCTAGGCCCAGGACAAATGCCGCTCCCAGAAAGAGGATCAGGTTGATGATCAGGATCACATCGCCAATGGTGAGGCTGGTGCGTTTGCTCACTAGCAGGGCCAGAATCTCTGTGCCGTCCAGCACGCTGCCGCCTCTAATGGAAAGCCCAATGCCCGCACCCAGGAAGAACCCGCCGAAGACTGCCGTGAGCAGCTTGTCATCGGTGAGAATGGGTACTTCCAGCGTGAGTAAGACAACGGCCAGGCCTGTGACGGCCAGAAAACTCTTAAAGGCGAAGGAATGGCCCACTAATTTATAGCCGGCAATGAAAAACGGCGTGTTAATGAGCAGAATGAGGAACGGGAGCGGTATACCAGCGCTCTTGGACATGAGCATAGACAGGCCCGTCACGCCGCCATCAATAAAATGGTTGGGAATAAGAAAGCCTTTCAGGCCAAGTCCGGCGGAACAGATCCCGAAGCCAATAAGTAATACATCGCGGAGTCTGCCCCAGGGGCGCTTGATCTTGATAGGGGCAGAAATGCTTGGGAATGGTGGTTTCAAAAGGACACAGACTTAGAAGGTGCTTATTGAGAGGCGCCGGGAAGTGCCTGTAACTGCTGGTTTATGATGGAGAGCTGCTTGTCTAACCCACTGTGATGGGCTTCAATGCTGCGGCGTTCGGCAGGGGTGAGGTTGGCTTCCAGCAGAGCCGTGCGTTGCTCCATCAGTTTAACTAACTGCTCCAGCAGCTTAATCTTCCTGTCCTGCGCTAGGCTGTAGGTGTACGTCTGTTTCTGGTTGCCCGCAGAGACTATCTGGCCGTCTATTACGTTTATGCGCGTTTCAGTGTCGCCTACTACCTGCTTCTCATGGTCAACAATGGTAGTGTGGGTGAAAATATCATCGGCGGCCAAGACAATTTGCCCCTGCGGGCTCACGGCGTTCTTCTGCTTAAGGGTGTATGTCTTGCCATTCGCCAGGCGTACCTGCCCGTTGGGTGATACCACCGTGCCGTTGCTGTATTGCACGGGTTCCCGTAGCTCAGACACATTGCCTCCTTTATGATGCACCAATTTGCCTTCCCGCCAGAAAATAGTGTTGTCTTTGAGGTTGGCTGTGTGGCGTACAGAATCCTGGGTTTGCTGGGCCAGAACGTGGTCTGGGAGCAGCGTGGCGGCGAAGAGAAGAATACAGGTATAAAGCAGGGTTCTTTTCATAGTCATACTTCTATTAGATGCTCTATATACGGTAATCTCTATTTAAAGGGCTATGTTAAAGCTCCTCACCCTGTATCTGGAGAAACGAACGATTTGAAAGATATAAGCAGGTTCTTTGAATAATTTAATTTATGGCTAATCCTTGGGTTGATGAGGTCCGTATAAACCAGTGTATGGGATATGAATTTTACATGAACCCTGAGCTGAGGGAAGAGGTGAGGAAAGACCTGAAAGTGCAGGAGAAAGCCAATGCAGAAATTAAAGATGCCCTGGCTTTTGAACGTACTTCCTTTGCGAACGAGAGAACGTTTCTGGCTTATCTGCGAACGTCTCTGTCGCTGATTATTGCGGGAGTTTCCCTGCATCAGTTCTTTAATACTACGGCTTCTATGTGGTTGGCCGCTATTCTAATCCCGTTAGGCCTCGGGATTGGCATTGTAGGTTATCGGAAGTTCGCGAAGAAACGGATGCTGATTCAGGTGAAACGTGAGGCTTACGTGCCTGCGAAGCAGATGCTGGCGCTGCTCAAAGCCGAAAAGGCAAACCAGATGAAGGTAAGCCACTGATAAAGGCATGAACGGCGGTAGTTTAAATTGTAATATTCTGAAATAAGGAAGCGTGGCGGGTGACGAGAAGGTGTTGTTGGAGTGCAAAACCGCCCGCTTCTTTTTTCTTTCTCTTTGAGAGTGGTGCCCCGGCTTCGCAAGCCAGGTGAACCGCCTGGCAATATATCCAACAAAAAAAGCAGCAGCAGGTCTTGGGATCATCTGCTGCTTTTTTACCGTTTAGGGGCTCTTTTTAGAAAAAGAGCCCCTAAACGCACTTATGGTTTCACCACGGGAACTGCCCATAAACCCATTTTCATCTGGAATATGTTGGCAATGCTGGTTGCTTTCTGCTTAGCTTGTTCGGCCATGGGCCCGGCAAATAAATCCTCTACCGTCTGAATAAACAGGGCAATCCAGCGGGTGAAATGGGTGCGTTCTATGGGCAGGGCAAGGTGTTTGGGGAACGGCTGGCCTTTATACGCCATGGACCCAAACAGCACTGAGCTCCAGAAGGCATACATGTTGGGCAAGTGGTGCTCCCAGTCAACGTGCGCAACCTCATTGAAAATAGGTCTTAAAAGATCGTCTTGGTTTACGTGCCCGTAGAACGTGTCTACCAGTGTGCGGATATCTTCTTCCGTGGCGATGTCTGTTCTTCTCTCCTGCTCCATAGTATATCTAAAATCCTTCCTGCTCCTTTTTTCTTTAACACTGCAAGGTTAACCACGGGTGCCCCATAAAGAAATGATATTGGTCAGTTTTGCCTTGTTTTCAGAAAAATAGCCTCTAAACGCAAGAAGGCTTGGCAGAACTACGCTGCCAAGCCTTCTTTGAGGTATCTCTTTCTGAGGAAAATGTTATTGGGCGACTTCCTTTAGCTGGCATGTCTTGAGCCAATGCAGAGCGTCAATTTCAGACGTGAACACTTCAAAATCGGCTCCCTGGCCATACCAAGGCTGGAGCCGCATCTCCTCAATTACTTTTGTGGTTTGTAGGTCTTCGGTGTGGGCAGGGGTAACCAGGTAGGCCACATGGGTGATGTGGGGTAACTGACCGTGCAACGCACTGTAAAATGACTCCATGACCCACTGTGCGTCTTCCCCCGAGAGTGGACCCCGGCTCCGGACGTCAAACAACCAGTAGCGAGCGCTTGTCTCCCGGGCCAGTTCCAACACCTGTTGGTATACTTCCCTCGTAGTGAGTGCATATACCGGTTGGGGCCAACGCAAAAACAGCACATCCAGGTCTGGACGGTATGTGAGCGCAATGGCATCTAAAAATAAAGGAGACATAAATAAGCTATTTTACGAGGTAAACTTACAAAATTCTGGGAAGGCAAGCGAAAGCTGCCGTAAATACTTTATGAGGCAGTATCTATATAGGTAACAACTATATAGATACTATTCGTTCGCTGCTTCTTTAGAATAACTCATTATCCTAGAAGAATACAATAACTTTACGGTCTTTAAGCATCACTTGTGGCAACAACACCCCCAATTCCGGAAGAACGGCATGACCCTTACGCTGTTCTCCGTATTCCTGAGTTCCGGCTTTATATCTCGGCCCGTTTCTGTATCACTTTGGCCATGCAAATCCAGGCGGTGGTGGTGGGGTGGCAGATCTATGACCTCACCAAAGATCCGCTGGCGCTGGGCTTGATTGGGTTGGTGGAGGCTATTCCGTCTATCACGGTGGCGCTCTATGCTGGCCACGTGGCCGATATTGTTCCGCGTAAGCGCATCATCATGACGGTGCTGAGCGTGCTGCTTTTCTGCTCTCTGTCGCTGTTGTTCTATACCTTAGATGTGGGGCAGGTGCTGCACCAGTTCGGCACCACGCCCATTTACTCTGTGATTTTCCTGAGCGGTCTGGCGCGTGGGTTCATGGGGCCGGCCACGTTTTCGTTCATGCCGCAGCTCTTGCCAGACAAAAAGTTCTACGCCAACGCCATCACCTGGAGCAGTTCCACGTGGCAGGCGGCCTCGGTGGCGGGCCCGGCCATTGGCGGATTGGTGTACGCCTTCGGTGGGGTTTCAGCGGCGTTCAGCGTTGATGCCGCGCTGGTGTTGCTGGCGTTGGTGCTCTACGGTTTTATAGCGGGTAGGCCGCTGCCGCTGAGCAATGGCCCTAAACTCAACATCAAAGAAAGTTTGCAGACGGGGCTCAAGTTCGTGTTCGGGAACCAGATTATTTTGAGTGCGCTGGCCCTGGATATGTTTGCCGTGCTCTTCGGCGGAGCCGTGGCCTTGCTGCCCATTTTTGCGTCAGATATTCTCCAAATAGGGCCGCAGGGCTTGGGCTTACTGCGGTCGGCCCCAGCCATTGGCTCGGTGACTATGGCGGTGTTTATGGCCTACCGGCCGATTACCTTTAACGCTGGGAAGAAGATGCTGTGGGCTGTAGCGGGGTTTGGGGCCTGTATCATTGGGTTCGGGCTGTCGCAGCTTTTCTGGCTGTCGTTTGCCCTGCTGCTCCTGAGCGGCGTGCTGGACAGCGTATCGGTGATCATCCGCTCTACGTTGATCCATACGCTTACGCCAGAATACATGAAAGGCCGCGTCTCCAGCGTGAACAACATCTTTGTGGGCTCCAGCAACGAGATCGGTTCCTTTGAATCTGGTCTGGCCGCCAAACTGCTGGGCGTGGTGCCCTCAGTGGTGTTCGGCGGCACGATGACCATCCTCATCGTTTCCTTCACCGCCTGGAAAGCCGATAAGCTCCGGAAGTTGAGTTTGTAGCGGTAGTGAAAGCAAAACCCTCTGCGTTTAGAGGCTGTTTTCTGAAAAACAGCCTCTAAACGCAGAGGGTTTTATGGGTAGAGTTCTGTGCGGTTGTTAGGACAAAAGGCAGCTGGCGCAGACGCTCGTAGGAGCTACGCACACTACGAGGTCTTTTGAGTGGGTGGTATTGCCGCTAGAGAAGTAGTTGAACCCACCCCTACCCCTCCCAGGAGGGGAGTCTTGTTGCATAGAAACGGAATTTCATGCTAGTAGAAGCCTTTTCCCTTGACATGGATAGAACATGAAAGCTACACCCGTGACTATGGCGGTGATCACACTCTAGCTATTACTCCCCTTTGAAAGGGGATATTGACATGGGAGAACACGCATCGCAGAGGAATGGGCGAACAGCAAATTCTCCACGCATTCCAGATATTCCCCTCCTCGGAGGGGTAGGGGTGGGTTCATCCGTTTAGCGCCTCTTTATTCCCAAAACTAGCCAAAACTGACTCAAGACTCAGAACTACCTAAGATTACTCTTCCTCCTCCTTGTTCTCCTGCATGGCCAGCAGGTTATGCGCACCTTTCACGGCAATACGCCTGGAGTTCTGCAGTTCTGCGGGGAGTTGCACTTCCACGTAGCCATTTCCTTTCAGCCCGGTCTGCACTGCTACCCGTCTAAAAGCACGGTTGCCAGAGCTTGCATAGATGTACGAAACCCCTTGAAACTGCACCACGGCGCTTTCGGGCAGGGCGGTGACGGAGCGCTCTTTGGTGGGTACGGTGGCGGTGACGTACATGCCGGGGAGCAGCTTGTGCTCGTCTGCGTGGGCTAAGTGTGCGTGCACGGGTACCGTTTTGTCGCCTTCCACGCTGTGGCCTACCAAGATGATTTCCGCGGAGCGAGGAGTGGCGTCATTGGGCAGGGTGTAGGTGAGGCGCTGGCCAGGGCTCAAGTAAGGCACGTCTTTCTCGAAGGCGTTGAGCTTGAGGTGCAGGTCATCGGTGTTCACCAGTTCAAACAGCACATCAGTAGAACTCACCATCTTGCCCACGTTCACCAGGGTGTTCTTCACAAAGCCGTTGATGGGCGAGACGATGTTGATGGTGCGGCTGATTTTCCCGTTTTGCAGGCGTGCCGGGTTGATGTTAATCATGAGCAGTTTCTCTCGCAACGCGGCCAGGCTGTTCTGCAGCACTTCGCGCTCAGTCTTCACCTGCTGCAGGTTTTTGAGGGCACTCACCTTCTCCTGCGTGAGCTCTTGCTGACGCGCATACTCCAGATTGGCCAGTTGCAGGCGGGCGCGGGTGTCTAAGTAATCCTGTTGCAGTTGCACGTAATCTTGGTGCTGGAGGGTGGCCAGGACCTGACCTTTGTTGATGTGCTGGCCGGGCAGCAGGTTCATGGTTTTCACGAAGCCGCCGTAGGGCACTGACACACTCACCAAACTGGTGGGCGGCACGTCAATCTCCCCGGAGAGCTGCAAGGTGTTGCCCAGTTTCTGCTGCGATGGCGCACCCAACTCAATTCTTGTGTTCTGCATCTGCTGCTCGGTGAGCGTAATTACTTCCGGGTTTTCTGGGGCAGCAGCGGCGGATTGGGCGGCAGGGGTTTCCATTTCGGGGCTGTTTTTCTCAGAACACGCCGAAACCAGCAAAAGTCCGACGAAAGCGTAAGATAAAATATTGGTTCTCATATTAGTTGCCTCTTAGGTATTGGAGTTGAAAGACGTTTAATTGATAATCCAGCAGAAGCTGGAGGTAATTCTGCTGGGTGCGCAGCTGCTGGTCGGCGGCCTGGAGGTAGCTCAGGTAGCTGGCCTCGCCGCTGCGGTAAGCTTTGTCGGCTTGGGTGAGGGCCAGGCGAGCGTTCACCAGCACCTGATCCCGGTAAAACTGCACGCTCTGGCGCAGCCGCTGGTGGGTTTCCTGCGCCGCCTGCCACTCGCTCTGCAAGAGGTGCTGCTGGTTTTGGAGCAAGGCCTCCGCGGCTTGCTTGCCCAAAGCGGCAGCTTTCACCCGCGCCCGTTGTGCCCCTTGCCACAGCGGCACCGCCACCCCCGCTTCCACCCCCTGAAACCGACGGCTTCTGTCAGCGGCTGTTTCTACGCGCCCGTTGATGTCATAAGTACCAATCAAGGACTGGTTGAAATACCCCAGCGTAAGATCAGGCGCTAATCTGCTTTTCTCCACCTGCCGCTCGCGGTCAGCTACGGCAATCTGCTGTTGGTGCACTTGCAGGAGCGGGTGGTGCTGGGTTTCGGCTACGCCGAAGGAAGTGCTGTCCAGTTGCAGCGGCTGCGGCTTGATGTGCAAGGGTTGCGGGGCCTGCACCAAAGCATTCAACTGCGCCTGCGCCACGGCTAAAGCGCTCTGGTTCTGCCGGAGGCGGTCGGTGAGTTCCAGGCGTTGGGTAGTGGCGGTGGTTTTCTCCAGCAGCCCCGTCTCTCCGGTCCTGAACCTGACCTCGGCGGCCCGCTCTAATACCTGAAAGATGCTATCTTGCCGCTGTAGCAGTTGGTGGGCCTGATGCAGAAATGCCAACCGGGCATAGGCTTGCTTTACCTGATACAGCAGGTCGTGCTGCTCCAGATTCAGTTGTTGCTGGCTCAGGTTCTTCTGTTCCTGCAACAGCTTGCCCTGCGCTTTCCACACCGTAGGGAACGGAATAGTCTGGCTCACGCCAATGCGGTCATCGGTGATGGGGCTGTTGATTTCGCCCTGGCTATAGGAAAGCTCGGTCTTGGGAATGTCCACGGCGGTTTTCTGCAACGCACCCCGCATCTCTACTTCCAGCACCGTGCTTTTGAGCTGCTGGTTGTGCTGCTTCGCTAGCTCCAGCACCTGGGCCAGCGACAGCGTTTGCGGCGGAGTGGTTTGGGCTTGCGTGTTCAAAGGCAACGCCAGACCGAACGGCAGGAGCCACAGCGCCGCCGATTTCTTCAGCCCGCCAAAGCCCCGCTCCGAGAAATAGTAGATGATGGGCAGCACCACCAGCGTGAGCAGCGTAGCCGAGAGCAGTCCGCCAATCACCACGGTAGCCAAAGGTTTCTGCACTTCGGCGCCCGCCGAGGAGGACAAGGCCATGGGCAGGAAACCGAGCGAGGCCACGGTGGCCGTCATGATGATGGGCCGCAGACGGGCAGCCGTTCCTTCGCGTATGATTTGTTCCAGGTTGGTCATGCCGCTGGCTTTTAGTTGGTTGAAATACCCGATCATCACAATGCCGTTGAGCACCGCCACGCCAAACAGCGCAATGAAGCCCACACCCGCCGAGATGCTGAACGGCATGTCTCGCAGGAGCAGGGCAAACACGCCACCAATGGCCGACAGCGGAATGGCCGTGAAGATGAGGATAGACTGTTTAATGGATTTGAAGGCAAAAAACAGCAGCACGAAGATGAGCGCCAACGCCAGCGGGACCGCCACCGAGAGCCGTTCTTTGGCTTCAATCAGGTTCTGGAATTCGCCGCCGTAGGTGATGGTGTAGCCGGGCGGCAACTGAATCTGCGCCTCAATTTTCTGCTGAATCTCGGTGACAATGCTCTGCACATCGCGGTTGCGCACGTTAAAACCAATGGTGATGCGGCGGCGGGTGCCGTCGCGCTGAATCTGGTTGGGGCCTTCCTTCATCTCCACCTGGGCAATGTGCTCCAGCGGAATCTGCAGGCCGTTTTCATTGCTCACGTACAGGCGCTGCACATCCGTAATGTCCTGTCGGTTCTGCTGGTTCAGGCGCACCACCAGGTCAAAGCGTTTCTCGCCTTCATACACCTGGCCCGCAATTTCACCGGCAAAGGCGGCGGTGACGGTGCGGTTCACGTCTGCAATGGTGAGGCCATAGCGGGCAATCTGCTCGCGATCATATTGTACCACCACCTGCGGCAGTCCACTCATTTCCTCAATGTACAGGTCCTGCGCGCCTTCAATGGGTTGCACCAGTTTGCCAATTTTCTGCGCGTACAGGGCCAGCTGGTCCATGTCTTCGCCGTAGATTTTGAGCACCACGTCTTGCCGCGCGCCCGTCATGAGCTCATTGAACCGCATCTGAATGGGCTGCTGCACGCCGAAGGTGGCCTGGGGAAGATTCTGGTGCAGGACGTCAGACATTTTGTTGGCCAGCTCCACCCGGGAACTGGCGCTGGTCCATTGGTCGCGTTCTTTCAGGACCACAATCATGTCGCCTAGTTCCACGGGGTTGGGTTCGGTGGGCACTTCGGCAGAGCCGATTTTGGTGACTACTTTCTCTACCTCAGGGAAGGTCTGCTTGAGTACCTTGGAGGCTTTCTGCACCACTTCAATAGTCTCGTTAAGGGAGCTGCCGGTGAGCACGCGGGTTTCAATGGCAAAATCGCCTTCGTCCAGTGACGGAATAAACTCGCCGCCCATCTGCGTGAACAGCACCAATGACAGCGCGAACAACCCCAATGCAATGCCCAATACCAATGTTTTGGCGCGCAACGCGAAGTTGAGGAGCGGTTGGTACGCGCGGTTGATGGCCTGCATGATTCGGTCTGAAATGTTCTCTTTGTGCTGGGTTTTGCGGCTCAAGACCAGCGAGGCCATCATGGGCACGTAGGTGAGCGACAGCAGGAACGCCCCCAGAATGGCGAAGGAAACGGTCTGCGCCATGGGCTTGAACATCTTGCCCTCAATGCCCACCAGCGCCAGAATAGGCAGGTACACAATTAAAATGATAATTTGCCCGAACGACGCAAAGCCCATCATCTTGCTGGCCGAGCCCTGCACCTCATCGTCCATCTGCTTGCGCGAGAGCCTGAACACGCCCTGCTGCGCGTACTCGCTGGTATGGATGCTGTGAATGACCGCCTCCACAATAATCACAGCCCCGTCCACAATCAGCCCGAAGTCCAGTGCGCCCAGGCTCATGAGGTTCCCAGACACGCCAAACACGTTCATGAGCGAGATGGCAAACAGCATGGCCAGCGGAATCACGGAGGCCACCAACAAGCCTGCCCGCCAGTTGCCCAAGAGCAGCACCAGCACGAACACCACAATCAGCGCGCCCTCGGCGAGGTTGGTTTCTACGGTGTTGATGGCGCGGTTCACCAGCTTGGTGCGGTCCAGGAATGGCTCCAGCACCACGCCCTTCGGTAGGGTTTTCCTGATTTCAGCCACCTTGTCCTTCACCCGCTGAATCACCTGGGACGAGTTTTCGCCTTTGAGCATCATCACAATGCCGCCCGCTACTTCGCCCTGCTCGTTCACCATGGCGCCGTACCGAATGGCCGAACCTTCCCGCACCTCGGCCACGTCTCTTATTAGGACTGGCGCACCGCCTGCGGTGTTGGTGACCACAATGCGGCCAATGTCCTCGGGACTTTTCACCAGCCCTTCGGTGCGGATGAAGTAGGCGTTGGGGTCTTTTTCAATGTAAGCGCCGCCCGCGTTGGCGTTGTTTTTCTCCAGCGCGTTGAAAATATGGGTGATGGTGAGGTTGAAACTGCGGAGCTTCTCGGGGTTGATGGCTACCTCATACTGCTTCAGCTTGCCCCCGAAACTACTGACCTCGGCCACGCCGGGCGTTCCCAACAGTTGCCGACGCACAATCCAGTCCTGAATGGTGCGCAGTTCGGTGGCGTTGTACTTGCTTTCATATCCGGCCGCCGGCCGAAGCTCATATTGGTAAATCTCGCCCAAACCGCTGGAAATAGGCGCCAACGTGGGCGAACCCATGCCTTCGGGAATCTGTTCCTCGGCTTCTTTCAGTTTCTCGGTGATCTGCTGGCGGGCCCAGTAAATGTCGCGGTCCTCGTCAAAGACCACCGTCACCAACGACAGCCCGAAACGGGAGAACGACCTGATCTCGGTCACGCCCGGCACGCTGGCCACCGACTGCTCCACGGGGAACGAGATGAGCCGCTCCACCTCCTGCGCCCCCAACGACGGCGACACCGTGATGACCTGCACCTGGTTGTTGGTGATGTCGGGCACGGCATCAATGGGCAGGCGCTGCACGTTGTACACGCCCCACGCCACCAGCGCCACCGTGAGCAAGCCTATCACCAGCTTGTTCTTGATGGAAAACTCTATAATCTTCTGTAACATGTTCTTGATTTGGAATGACGCCGTTTCTGGCCTGTTTTCTCAAAAACAAGCCAAAAGCAGCAAAGCCGGAGAACGCCTGAACGGTAGCCGTCCCGACGGTTCTGGGAAAATGAGGTTGATTGGGCTATTGGCAGAGACGCTCACAGGTCTGGGTTAGTCCTGAGTGCTGAGTCTAGAGTTCTGAGTTTGGAGTGTGTTTCGGGGCAGTTTTTCAGAAAATAGGCCAAAAACAACTTTACACTTCTCGTTCAGGACTGAATGCACCAGATCTTTCTTTGTCATCCTGGAAGGAACTTGGTTGCGAACGGTAGTGACGTTTCTTGAACGCTATACTAGTTTGCTCACAAGGTTCTTTCAGAATGACAGAAGAGAGAAGCCTGGGCTTTTGAAAGTAGCCAGACTGCTGTTGCTGCCAATAAAAGGGGAGTTGTTACGCTACCTGCGGAGGTTGCCAAATGCTACCGGCAAAGGCGTCTGCCACTCTGGGTTGAGGGTGGGAAAGGTAATGCTGTGGCTCCTGGGTTTCCTGTAACTGGAAAGAAGGCTGCAGCAAAGGCACGGCTACAAAGTAATCATACGCCGAGTTGCCCATCTGCTTGAGCGGGAGCCGGTCGTGGTTTTCTGAGCGGGTGTTTTCGGAGCCCTGGTAGTGCATGTGCAGGAACTCCGTGAAGCTTAACTGTCCGTTCAGGGCCACGTGCGTCTGGTAGTGCTGCAGCAAATCAGAGATTTTGGAAAGCTCATGCAGGTCTGAGTTGGGCAGCAGGGAGCCCAGGAAAAGATACACCGCAAAGAAGATAACCCTGATTTTCAAAGCAACTGCGTAGGTTCTGGGGGCAAAGATAACGGGAATGGTAGAAAGATGGAAATCAAAGATAAAGAGAGGGGGCGTGGGTACAGACGCTCGCAGGTCCTCCGGACGCTACGAGGCCTTGGGAGAATCGCTGATTGCTCATTGAAAAAAAACAAGCACTGGCGCGAGTCTTTGACTCGTGACATGTAGTGGTGCGAGTCTCCAGACTCGCCGGGAGCCATGGGAAGATCTGCCATGCGTAGACCCACCCCTACCCCTCCCGGGAGGGGAATGATCTGGAAGGCGCGGATCAGCAGGTGTCAACATCCCCTTCGCCCCCTTCAAAGGGGGAGTATCAGCTAGGGTGTGGTCAAAGCCATCGTCACGGGTGTCGCTTTCGTGCTCTACCATTCCATGGGAAAGGCTTCTACTGATATGCGATTCAGCTCCTATGCAACAAGACTCCCCTCCTGGGAGGGGTAGGGGTGGGTTCAATCGGCTGGCCGCCGCATTATCGTCCGCTCCCAAGACCTCGTAGCGTGCGCAGCACCTGCGAGCGTCTGCGCCAGTTGCGTTTCGGGGCTGTTTTTCTAAAAACAGGTCAAAAACAGGAATCCCCGCCAGAACCAAATCTGGCGGGGATTCCTGTTTTCGGCGCAAGCCGAATAAAATGTTACGCGCTGGCAGCGGCTTTGCTGGGGGCTAGCTTCGCCAACTTGGTCGCTTTGTTCTGGGCTTTCTTGGGACGGCTGTTCCCGAATGATCCCTTGCTGATTTTTCCTCTTTTGCTTTTAGCATCTCCTTTTCCCATAGTGGTACTGATTAATTGGTAAGTGAAACAATCAAATGACAAGTAATCTTTTCCGAGACGGAAGGGAAGAAAGTTACAAACTCAGCCAAATACCCGCAAATTTCTTCCGCCGTTTTTGGCCTGTTTTTGGGAAAACAGGCCAAAAACGCAATTGACGGTCAGGCTTCTAAATGCGGCGGCGTATGCCTACCTTTGCGGTTTAGCCTTCCGCCGTTTTGTGGCCGCGCAACAGAATTATTCTTGAGCGGTTTATGTTCTAGAGAGGCTACATTTCTATATGACAGAAGACATCATTCCGCAAGATACCCAAATAGACGCGCTGGACGCCCGCGAGCACATCATCATCAAACGGGCCCGCGTCCATAATTTAAAGAACCTGAGCGTGGCCCTGCCGCGCAATCAGTTCATTGTGGTCACCGGCCTTTCCGGCTCCGGCAAATCGTCGCTGGCCTTTGACACTTTGTATGCCGAGGGGCAGCGCATGTACGTGGAGAGCCTGAGCTCCTACGCCCGTCAGTTCCTGGGCCGCATGGACAAGCCCGATGTGGATTACATACGCGGCATCAGCCCGGCCATTGCCATTGAGCAGAAGGTGAGCATCCGGAACAACCGTTCCACCGTGGGTACCAGCACCGAGATTTACGACTACCTCAAGCTGCTGTACGCGCGCATTGGTAAGACCATTTCGCCGGTCTCCGGTAAAGAGGTGAAGAAAGATACCGTCACCAGCGTGGTAGATTACCTCATGGCGCTGGAAGACGGAACCCGCGTCATGATTATGGCGCCGCTGCAGCAAAACAAAGACCGCAAACTGAGCAAAGAGCTGGATTTGCTGTTGCAGAAAGGCTATTCCCGCGTGATTCTGAACGGTGAGCCCTTCTTTATTGAGGAACTCATTGCAGAAGGAAAACCTGAGCCCAAGGGCGAGGTCTTTATTCTCATTGACCGCGCCGTCATCAGGCATGACGAGGAAGCCGAAACCCTGCAGATGCGCCTCGCTGACTCGGTGCAGACCGCGTTCTACGAGGGCCACGACGAATGCCACGTGCAGCTGGGCGACGAGAAACGCGTGTTCTCCAACCGCTTCGAGCTGGACGGAATGGTGTTTGAGGAGCCCAGCGTCAACTTCTTCAGCTTCAACAACCCGTACGGTGCCTGCCAGACCTGCGAAGGCTGGGGCAGCGTGCTGGGCATTGACCCAGACCTGGTGATTCCAGACAAAAGCCTGACCGTGTTTGAGGGAGCCATCGCGCCGTGGCGCACCGAGAAGCAGAACGAATGGCTGCAACCGCTCATCAAAAACGGCATTCGGTTCGATTTTCCAATTCACCGTCCGTTCAACGAACTCACTGAGGAACAGCAGGAATTGCTCTGGACCGGGAACAAATACTTCGGGGGGCTGAATGACTTTTTCAAGCACGTACAGGCGCAGACGCACAAGATTCAGTACCGCGTGTTGCTTTCCCGCTACCGCGGCCGCACCGCCTGCCCAGACTGCAAAGGCTCACGCTTACGCAAAGACGCCAGCTACGTGAAGGTGGACGGCAAAAGCATCACGGATCTGGTGCTCATGCCTGTGACCAAAACGCTGGAGTTCTTCCAGAACCTGCATCTGAGCGAGCATGACCTAGCCGTGGCCGACCGCCTCATCACCGAAGTCACCAACCGCTTGAGTTACCTCGTGCGTGTAGGCTTGGGCTACTTGACCTTGAACCGTTTGTCCAACACCCTTTCCGGCGGCGAAAGCCAACGCATCAATCTGGCTACATCCTTGGGTAGTGCCCTGGTGGGTTCTATGTATATCTTAGATGAGCCCAGCATTGGGCTTCACCCCAAAGACGCTGACCAACTCATTGGTGTATTGCGCTCTTTGCAGCAAATGGGTAACACTGTGATTGTGGTGGAGCACGAGGAAGGCATGATGGAAGTGGCAGACCAGGTGCTGGACATCGGTCCAGAAGCCGGTTCAGGCGGCGGAAATCTCATGTTCCAGGGTTCGTTCCAGGACCTTTTGAAAAGTGATACCTACACCGGCCGGTATTTGAGTGGCCGCATGGAAGTGCCGGTTCCCACGCAGCGTCGCCCTTGGCGGAATTGCGTGGAAGTGCATGGTGCCCGCGAGAACAACCTCAAGAACGTGAGCGTGAAAGTGCCCCTGAACGTGATGACGGTGGTGACGGGCGTGAGCGGCTCTGGCAAATCTACCTTGATTAAGAAGATTCTGGCGCCGTCGCTCATCAAAGCCCTCGGCGGCCACGCCGATGCCACGGGTAAATTTGACAAACTCTCCGGTGACATCAACAAAGTGGCGCACGTGGAGTTCGTGGACCAAAACCCCATCGGCAAATCGTCGCGCTCCAACCCGGTGACCTACGTGAAAGCCTATGACGCCATCCGGACTATGTACGCCGACCAGCCCTTGGCGAAGGCGCGCGGGTTCAAGCCATCGCACTTCTCGTTCAACATTGAAGGCGGCCGTTGCGAGGTGTGCCAGGGCGAAGGCCAGGTGAAGATTGAGATGCAGTTTATGGCCGATATCTACCTAACCTGCGAGGCCTGCGGCGGGCAGAAGTTCAAGCAAGACATTCTGGACATTCAGTACCACGAGAAAAACATCTCCGAGGTGCTGGACATGACGATTGACGACAGCCTGATTTTCTTCAAAGACCAGCCCAAGATTCTGGAGAAACTGAAGCCGCTGCAAGACGTGGGCCTCGGTTATATTAGATTAGGGCAAAGCAGCAATACTTTATCTGGGGGTGAAGCGCAGCGCGTGAAACTGGCCTCGTTCCTGACCAAAGGCGCCACGCCACACAACGGCAATATCCTGTTCATCTTCGATGAGCCCAGTACCGGCCTGCACTTCCATGACATCAGCAAGTTATTAACTGCCCTGAATGCCCTGGTAGAAAACGGCAACACCGTGCTGGTCATCGAACACAACATGGACATCATCAAGTGCGCCGACTGGATCATTGACCTCGGCCCCGAAGGCGGTACTAACGGCGGCCACCTGCTGTTTGAAGGTACGCCGGAAGACTTGGTGAAACAGGCAGAAACGAACCACACTGCCAAGTATTTAAAACCGAAGCTGTAGGTCTATTTTTGGCCTGTTTTCAGAAAAAGAGCCGCTAAACGGAAAGTGTAAGAAATCCCTGTGCGATGAGAGAAGCCGCGCAGGGATTTTTGTTTCAGAACACTCGCAAAGCGGAGGAAACCCACCCCTACCCCTCCGAGGAGGGGAGCATCAGGAATGCGTAATCTTATAACCTCAAAAAGTTGATTATCACCATCTCAACGTCATCTATCTAAAGCTGCTTCTCGGAGCAACTCCCCTCCTTGGAGGGGTAGGGGTGGGTTTTCTCCTTTTGTCATCCTGAAAGGATCTTGTGGGCAATCTAAATAAGCCCTTACCAAACGTAAAGCCTTTTGCGGCTTAGATGCTTTCAGCAGAAGTAGGAGAAAAAATTTTCTCAGGAGCAGCAGAAGGCACATTGCCGTTTAGCGGCTCTTTTTCTAAAATCAGGCCAAAAACGGAGGACACAAAAAGCCATAGACTTTCCTGAGCCTTTATTTCGCTGGCAGGAGGGGTGGTTGCCGTGAACAAATCTTTCTGCTGCCGGTTCACTATATTGCCGCCTTTCGCGTACGCCAAGGGAAATCAATTTTGGGAATGAAAGACCTTTCTGTGCCTTTGCCTGTCAATAAGCTGTATGTCTCTATCATCATCCTCTGTCTGTTCCATGGCTGCGGACTCATTGGGTTCTACACGCCGTACCGGGATTGGTTTCTGAGTAACACGCCGCTCAACCTGATTCTGGCCACGGCGCTGCTGTTCTGGAACCACCAGGGGCTCACCCTGAAGATGGTAGCCGGCACCATAGGCGTATTTCTGGTAGGCTTCACCGCCGAGGTCATTGGGGTAGCCACGGGCGATGTGTTTGGGGAGTACTATTACGGCGATGCCTTCGGGCCGAAGTTCCTGGAGGTGCCCTGGCTCATTGGCATGAATTGGGCGGCCCTGTGTTTTGCAGCGGCTACGGTAGTCAATACCTGGCAGAAACCGTTCATACTAAAAGCAGCGGTGGCGGCGGCCATGCCCGTGAGCATTGATTTTTTGATTGAGCAGGTCTGCGAGAAGTTCGATTTCTGGTATTGGCAGGGCCACGTGGCGCCGGTGCAGAATTACATCAGTTGGTACGTGTTCAGTTTTCTGTTCGTGCTGGTGCTCATGCCGCTGCTCAGAAATTCCCAGAACAGACTGGCGCCGTACTTCCTGCTGGTGCAGTTCTTCTTCTTCCTGTTCCTCAACCTTGTAGAGTTTTTCTATGTCCGCTAACCCGCGCCCCTACGACTACATTATTGCCGGAGCCGGGGCGGCGGGCCTGAGTCTGCTGTGCTATCTGCTGGAACAGGAGCCCCTGCGGCATAAGCGTATTCTGCTGCTGGACCGCGACGCCAAGCAAACCAATGACCGCACCTGGTGCTTCTGGCAAACCGGGGAAAGTCCGTTTGAGAGCTGCCTCAAAAGTAAGTGGTCGGCGTTGTATTTTCATTCGCCCACGTTCTCTAAGTTGCTGGATATTCATCCGTACCAGTACAAAATGCTGGACAGCCTCTCGTTTTATGAATATTGCTTCGGGCTGATGAAGAAGTTCCCTAATGTGGAGTTCCGGCAGGAAGACATTATAAGAATAGAGCCTAACGGAACGGTGCATTGCGAGCGCGGCGTGTACCAGGCGCCGTACGTGTTCAACAGTGCGTTCTTCAAAATCAAGCAGCTGCCCAAAAAGCATTACATGGTGCAGCATTTCAAAGGCATTTTCATCAAAACCGCACAACCGGTCTTCAACCCGAAGGAGCCTACTTTGATGGATTTCCGGGTGGAGCAGCATCAAGATTGCCGGTTTATGTACGTGTTGCCCATTAATGCGCACGAGGCGCTGGTGGAGTACACCGGTTTCTCTGAGGCCGAGCTTCCCCAGGAAGCCTATGACCAGGAACTGAAAGCCTACCTCAGAGATTTCCTTCAGCTCACGGACTATGAGATCACGCACGAGGAATTCGGGATGATTCCCATGACCGATGCCCCGTTCCCCAGGCAGCAAAGTGCGCAGGTCATCAACATCGGTACGGCGGGTGGGGCCACCAAAGCCTCTACAGGCTACACGTTCAGCTTTATTCAGCGGCAGTGCTCAGCCATCGCCCGTAATCTAGCCCAGGGGAAAGCGCCGTTGGCGGGTACAGGGAGCGGGTTCAACAAGTTTGGGTTGTATGACAGCATTTTCCTGCGGGTGCTGCTGGAGAAGAAACAGGAGCCACGGCAGGTGTTCCATGACCTGTTCAGCAAACTGCCCGCCCCGCTCATCCTCAAATTCCTGAACGAAGAGACCTCTTTTCTTGAAGACTTCCGGATCATGAATGCCGTGGAGAAACGCATTTTTGTGCCCGCCGCCCTCAAAGAAAGCCTGCACCTGTAAGCACAAATGCCACCTCCGGCGCGTAGATCAGCCACAAATCCTTATCTTAGCGGCCACAGGGTACGCTGTTTTTGCCCTGATTTCAGAAAAGTAACCCCTAAACGCGCAGGCCTGAAAAGCTTCGCATTTCTTTATTATCTATTCAAGGCTATGAGAAAGAACATTGTTGCCGGTAACTGGAAAATGAACAAAACCTACCAGGACGCGCAGGCGCTGGTGAGCGAGATTGACAACATGGTGAAGGACGAGGTCACTTCTGATAACGTAGAGGTGATTGTCACGCCCCCGTTCCCCTTCCTGAGCACGGTCAGCAAATTAATCCAGGGCAACCCGCGCATGCATTTGGCGGCCCAAGACGTGAGTGCCCATGAGAGCGGCGCCTATACCGGCGAAGTGTCGGCGGCCATGCTCAAGTCAGTAGGCGTGGAGTACGTGCTGGTGGGGCATTCAGAGCGTCGTCAGTACCACCACGAAGATTCAGATCTGCTGTTCAAGAAAATGAAAGCGGCCCTGAAGGAAGGCATCAAACCTATTTTCTGCTGCGGGGAGCCCCTGGAAGTGCGGGAGTCTGAGCAGCATTTTGAGTACGTGGGCCAGCAGCTGAGAGACACCGTGGCGCATTTGAGTAACGAGGAGTTTGACCAGATTGTGATTGCCTACGAGCCTATCTGGGCCATTGGCACCGGCCGCACCGCCAGCAGCCAGCAAGCCCAGGAAATGCACGAATACATCAGAGAAGAGCTTTCCCGCCTGTTTGACGCCGAAGCTGCTTTCAATAAAACCATTCTGTACGGCGGCAGCGCCAACCCCGGCAACGCCAAAGAACTGTTCGCGCAGCCAGACGTGGACGGCGGTCTGATTGGCGGGGCTTCGCTGAAATCAAGAGACTTTACAGACATCATCAAATCCTTCTAGTTTCTTCCTGCTTTAGCTCCGGTGAGGAGCCGCATAGAGCACAGAAAGAAGCTCCCGCGTTTAGGGCCTGTTTTTCCAAAAACAGGCCCTAAACGCGTTTATAGTGATCCTGTCCTGGAGAATAGATAAACCTGACTCAGAAGAGAAACCTCTAAAGTTTAAATCATTTTCTAGAAATAAGTCTAATACGCAAGATATTACGCTTATTTTCGTTAAATTTTTAACCGCATCTGCTGCTTTTGCAGAAATATTAGAATCAACAAATATGAGTTTTATTGAAGTAACGGTTACCGCCTCAGAAGAATATGCAGAGATCCTGATCGCAGAGCTGGGAGAGCTGGGGTTTGACACGTTTCAGGATACCGAAAACGGGTTTCAGGCTTACATAGAGGAAGACCGGTTTGAGGAGGAGGCCTTGCAGGAAGTACTGGAGCGCTACCGTTTTGCGGGGGAGTTCCCGTACCAGACCAAGAGCATCGCCAAGCAGAACTGGAACGAAGAATGGGAGAAGAATTTTGAGCCGCTCCTTATCTCAGATAAAGTTTCTGTGCGCGCAGATTTCCATGAAAAGCCTGAGGGTGTGGCTTATGACATCGTGATCACGCCTAAAATGTCGTTCGGGACGGGGCACCATGAGACTACCACGCTCATGATTGAAAACCAATTGACCCTGGATCACGTTGGAAAGCGCATTTTGGATATGGGGTGCGGAACCGGCATTCTGGCCATCATGGCCGAGCAACTGGGCGCCCGCCAGGTTTTGGCCGTTGACATTGAAGACTGGACCGTGGAGAATGCTCGCGAAAACGCTGAACGCAATAACTGCGCTACTCTGGAAGTGCGCCTGGGCGACGCCAGCGTGTTGACCGGTGAGGCTCCCTTTGAGTTGATTCTAGCCAACATCAACCGCAATGTGCTGCTGGAAGACATGCCGGTGTACAGTCAATTGCTGTTACCCAACGGGCCACTGGTGCTTAGCGGATTTTACACCCAAGACCTTCCGCTGTTGCAGGAAAGAGCGGCAGAACTAGGCTTGGCGTTTGAATCTTCCAGAACTAAAAACAATTGGGTTTCGGCCATATTTAGAAAAAACAGCTAACCACTAGCACGCTTACCTTCTTCTTATGAAGCACTTTTTTCTCTTTTTACTTTTTCTTTTGAGCAGCTTGCTCGGGTACAGCCAGGTCTACAAACTGTCAGCAGATGACCAGGGGCAGTTCCTGTTGGATGTGCGCGCCATGATGGCCGGTACTAAAAACGAAGCCGCGGTGCTGGTTGCCTCCAACATGGAGAGCGCCTGGAGCAGTGGCAAGCTCAGCGAGAAGCAGAAGGCCAAGGTTATGGACCTGTCTCAGCAAATGCTGAAGAAAAAACTCAAAGCCCGTCCGCATTTTGAGAATTTCTGGGGTACAGTGGCCAATAGCGTAAACCTGCACCAGTACACTGGCGCCAATCTGGATCAACTGCTGACCGTGGTAGAGCAAACGCTGCAAAAGCAGGATGTAAAAGTGTATGAGCGCTTTTTGGGAAATACCCAGCAGTTTTTGCTTTCCAAGAACCTGTATAAGGGACCAAACAACCAGTTGCAGGCGGTAGGCGGCACTTTCGCGTTTGAATACAAGGAAGGAACGCCAGAACCGGCGGCCAATGCGGCTTGGGGCAACGAGCCCGCTCCCGCCAAAACTCCGGCTAAAACGGCAACTGCTGCTCCCAAGCCCGCTGCTCCGGCTCCTAAAAAAGAAGTAAAGCAAGAAGAGGAAGATCCTTGGGCTGCCTGGGAAACACCCAAGAAAGTGAAAAAGCCTGCCCCGGCTAAAACGGCTAAAACCGGAACTAAGGCTGGCGCAGCTACCAAAAAAGAGACATCCGCTCCGGCCAAACCGGAACCCGAGTCAGTGGAGGAGGAGCAGTACTTTGCCGCCCCCCTGCCCGTACTGGCCGGTCCAGTGATTGTGCTGGAGAAAGTAGACCTGTTGTTCACTTCCGCATTTGATTCCGTTACCATCAAGGAGGCGAAAGGGGAGGTATCGCTCACCAATGGGAAGTACGTGGGGCAGGGCGGAAAATTGGTTTGGAACCGCATGGGCGGAGACGCCACCGCAGAGTTCAAAGGTCTTACGTTTGACGTAGATAAACCCACCTTCAAAGTGGAAGACGTGACCCTGACTTACCCGGCCGTGCTGGAAAACAGTATTAGAGGGAATTTAGAGTACAAGCTTACTAGACCTAAAGCCAACGGAGATAACGGCTTTCCCAGATTTATCTCGCATACTAACAACGCCAAAATCAAGTACTTTGGGTCAGATATCAAGTATATAGGCGGTTTCTCGCTGGCGGGCGGTACTCTTATGAGTGCAGCGTTGAATGGAAGCCCTTCCACCATTTGGGTAACCGAGGGCGGTGAACGGAAATTTAGAGCCACCTCCCGTAACTACACCATCAGTGACAGTGTCTTAACGGCACCGGTGGCCGGCATTGCCATCTTCCAGGGGCAGGATTCCATCACCCATCCTGGCGTGAAATTCAAGTACAACAAAAATGAGAAGCGCTTGGTGTTGGTGAACCCAGACGGGCTGTACAAACAAACACCGTACTACCATTCTTACCACCAGATGGAGCTTACCACAGACATGGCCGTGTGGGATTTGCAAAAGCCAGCCATTGATTTCGCCATTCTAACCGCCAAGAACCAGGTGCCGGTGCAGGTGAACTCAAAGGAGTATTTCACAGAAACCAGGTTTCAGCAGATCAAGACCATCTCCAACTTCCATCCGCTGTTTGCCACCGTGGGGTACGGGTTGAAGAGAGGCACACAGAATTTCTACCTTTCGGAAATGTCTGAGGACATCAAGATAAAGCCAGAGGTGCTGCACAATGCTTTGACTACGCTAGCCCAGGGCAATTATCTGGATTACGAGCCTACTACGGGAGCCGTGCACCTACGGGAGAAAGCCTACCATTACGCAGATGCCGCCCGTGACAAGAAAGACTATGATTACATTCACCTGAATGCGCTTTCGCCGGCCGGACAAAATGCTACCTTAGACCTGACCACCGGTGATCTGATTCTGCGCGGAGTAAAAAGCTTTGCCTTCCATACAGACTCTTCCGTGATCGCAGAACCAGACAGCCAGATGGTACGCATCCAGAAGAACCGTAACATCTTGTTCAACGGAAAAGTGAAGTCGTCTAACTTCACCTTTAAAGGGCAGGAGTTCCTGTTTGACTACGACGGCTTCTTCATTGACCTGGCTAAGATTGACTCCACGCTCCTCACCACCAAAACCAAAGACAAAGACGGCAAAGAGAAAGACATGCCGTTTACGTTGGTAAACCGGGGCGGCCAGGGCAAAGCCAAATTGTACCTGAACCGGCCCGACAATAAATCTGGCCGCAAGAAGTATCCCGGTTATCCTTCTTTGGATGCTATTTCCGGGGCTACCGTATATTTCAACAAGCCTGAGATCTTAGGTGGGGTATATGATACCAGCGTGTACTTCAGCATTCCGCCTTTCAAGATTGACAGCCTGGCCAGTACCAAAGGCAACGTGATCGGGTTTAAGGGGACTTTCAACTCCGGGGGCATTTTTCCACCGTTTGAGACAAGGTTAGCCATTCAGCCAGACGGAGCGTTGGGCTTTGAATATGCGGTGCCTAAGAACGGGTTTGCCGTGTACGGCGGAAAAGGACGCTTCACAGATACCCTCACCCTGAACACCAAAGGCCTCAGAGGAAAAGGGACCCTCAGCTACCAGACGGCTTCTATGTACTCACCGGGTTTCGTGTTTTTTGTAGACTCGGCCACCACAGAAGTAGGGAAGAAGGGAAGTTTCAAAGCCGGAACGGTGGCGCAAGGGTCTTATCCCAGCGGATCGTTCAAATCCTTCACCATGAATTGGCAGCCCTACAAAGACACCCTTGAGATTGAAACGGTAGGGCGTGAGCTCATGAGCATCTTCAACGACCGGTTTACCTACAAAGGCATGCTGGGCTTCACGCCGTCTTCCTTATATGGCAGTGGGGTGGCAGAGAATAGTGAGGTAGCACTCAAATCCCCGTCGTTTGTGTTCAAGAAGGGACTCATCCATGGGAACAACGCCTCTATGGAAGTCGCCTCCGCTGATAAAAAACGGCCAGCCCTCTCCACTTATGATATCTTCCTGGATTTCTACATGGATGAAGGCTACGCCAAATACGCCTCAGAAAAGAAAGGAGCTGCCGCCACTACCTTCCCGCTGGCGCAATATAAATCCTCCCTGTCGGCGGGTAAGTGGGACTTCAAGGCGAAGAAGCTGACCCTTTCCAGTGGCAACGAAGACGGTACAGAGGCCTACTTCTACTCCATGAAATCAGGTGATGACTCACTGGCCTTTAAGGCGAAGGGGGCTACGTATGATTTTAAAACCCATACGCTGGTTGCGTCTGGCGTGCCGTACATACCTGTGGGCGACAGCTATATTTTACCGGACAGCAACAAAGTACAGTTGCTGAAAGATGCAGAGCTGAGAACCTTCCAGAACGCTAGCCTGGCCATGGACTCAGTGCAGAAGTATCACCAGATGGTTAAAGGCGAGGTGCACATAGACAACCGCTTCGGTATCACCGGGAACGCCATCTACACCTTCGCTAATGCCACCGGAGATGCCTACAAGATCAAGTTCGACAAGTTTGCCTGGCAGAAAGCGGAGGCTGGTCGTAAAGAAGAGCGTCAAGGAACGGGGCCCGCTTCTTTCTTCCTGGCAGAGGGAGCCGTGAAAGAAACCGATACCCTGTTCATCATTCCTAAGGTGCGGTACCACGGCAATGTGGCGCTGGTGTCTAACAAGAAGACGTTCAACTTTGACGGCTACGCCAAATTGCTCTTCAGCGGCAGTGAAAGCGCCGATTGGTTCCCGTACAAGCGCGATGGCGTAGATCCTGAGAATGTGCGTCTGGAAATCAACAACCCAACGCTGGCAGACGGCACTCCGCTTAAAACCGGTTTGTACATCAACGCCACCTCGGGCAAGATTTACCCCACGTTTGTGTCTAAAAAACAGTTTGAAGACGATCTGGATGTGTTTGAGGCCAATGGTCTGCTTTCCTTCAACAAAGAAGAAAAGAAATACAAACTGGGCAGCGAAGCCCGGGCCTACGGCAAGTCTTATGAGGGAAATGTGCTCCAGTACAACGATGAGACCAAAGAAGCCAAGTACGAAGGCCAATTTAACCTGCTTAAGTCTGTGAAGGGCTTCAATATGCAAACCGTGGGAAGCGGGGTGGGCCGTACAGACAGCAGCCGGTATGAACTGAACACTTTCATGGCCTTTGACTTTGATGCGCCGTCGCAGGCCATTGAGCGCATGGGGCAGCACGTAGCCAAAAACGTAGCCGGCCTGCCGGAAGGAATCAACCTGAGCGACTCTACCCTCAAGTACAAACTGGCCCCTTTCATTGGCGACAAAGGCGTGGAAGACTTTACCGCCGCCACGGCCGCTGGGTACGTGCCTTTCTCCAAAATCTCGCCTAAGCTAATCCACACGCTGGTGCTCAACCAGGTGCAGCTCAAGTGGTCGCCTAAGGAGAATGCCTGGTACAGCGTGGGGCCGGTAAGTATTGCCGGCATAGACAAGACTGATGTAAACGCTAAAATCACGGGTCACATAGAAATTAAGCGCGGTGCTTCTAGTGATGTGCTCTCTATGTACCTGGAAGTAAACCCGTACGTGTGGTACTACTTCAATTTCTATGAAGGCGGGTTGGGCGTTGCTTCTTCAGATCCGCAGTTCAACGGGGCAGTGGCTTCTAAATCAAAAGGTAGGGGCGCGGGCGAGTACAGCTTCTATCCTATTGAAGACATAGACAAGATGGAGTTCGTGAACTACTTCCGGAAGACTTACCTGGGCAAAGAACCCATCAAAGCGGCGGCGCAGCCGGTGTACAACACCTTTGACACCGCCCCAGAGGAAGAAGACACCGGCAAGAAGAGCAAGAAGAAGAAAAAAGAAGAAACAGTAGATGCCGTTCCGTCTGGGTTTGAAACTCCTGTGAACAACGAAGAGGAATCTGGCGGTAAAAAGAAAAAAGAAAAGAAAAAGAAAGGCGAAACCACAGAACCAGACATTGTGCCGGTAGGCAACTAGGCTGCTGTTCTGCGAGTTGACCGTTTTTCCTGCACCTCCCGTTTAGGGGCCGTTTTTTCAAAAACAGCCCTTAAACGGGAGGTGTCTTTTTTGTAGCCGATGGCTGAATTGGGCTTTGGCAGGGGCTTTTCCTATATTTGAAGAAATATATTTATAAAGGTTTTTGTGCTGTTTCCGTAAGAGGGAGAATACCAAAAACATTACCGCAAGCGCATGGAAGTGGTCATTATTGGTGGAATCATTTTGTTGGCCTATCTCATTGGGTCTGTGCCTACCGCTGTGTGGGTAGGTAAGAAATACTATGGCATTGATGTACGCCAGCACGGCAGCGGCAATGCCGGGGCTACCAACACCTTTAGGGTGCTGGGCAAAAAGGCCGGCTCCATTGTGATGGCCGTAGATATTTTCAAGGGCTGGGCGGCTACCTCGTTGGCGGTGCTGCTCCTGCATTGGGGCGTCATTGCACCAGACCAGCTCATCATGTACAAACTCATTCTGGGGGTGATGGCCGTAGTAGGGCATATCTTTCCGGTGTACGTGGGGTTTAAAGGCGGCAAAGGGGTGGCTACGCTCATGGGCATGGTGTTGGCCGTGCATTTGCAGGTGGCTTTGCTTTGCCTGGGCGTGTTTCTGGTGGTGCTGCTGCTAACCAAATATGTCTCGTTGAGTTCTATGCTGGCGGCCATCGCGTTCCCGTTGTTCCTGCTGCTGCCCGTGTTCAGGCCAGAGCCCCTGCTGTTGGGGTTTGGCGTGCTCATTGCCGTAATGGTGGTGCTCACGCACAAGAAGAACATTAACCGCCTGCTGCAGGGCGTGGAAAGCAAAGCCAACATCAATCCCTTCAAGAGTAAATAAAGCATTTGCGTTTAGGGGCTCTTTTTCCAAAAACAGGCGCTAAACGCCATTTGTACATGAGCCCCCTGTGCCCGCAAATTTGATCCCGAAGCGCCGTTCCCGTAAGAGAATGGCGCTTTTTGTTTAACTTCACCCGCACCATCAATCGGAAATTATGAAAGCCTATATTGAAGAGAACAAAGACCGGTTCCTGCAGGAGTTGCTGGAATTGCTACGCATTCCTTCCGTGAGCGCAGACCCTTCCTTCAAAGGAGACGTGATGCGGGCGGCAGAATACCTGAAGGAAAAACTGGCCGAGGCTGGCGCCGATAATGCCCAGCTGTTCCAGACCGCCGGGAATCCTATTGTGTACGCCGAGAAAGTGATAGATCCTACCCTGCCCACGGTGCTGGTCTATGGCCACTATGACGTGCAGCCCGCCGACCCTTATGAGCTCTGGAACTCGCCTCCGTTTGAGCCCGTGATCAAGGACGAAAAAATCTACGCCCGCGGTGCCTGCGATGACAAAGGCCAGACCTATATGCACGTAAAAGCCTTTGAGACCATGATGCAGCAGCAGAACCTGCCCTGCAACGTGAAGTTCATGATTGAGGGCGAAGAAGAAGTGGGCTCTGTGAACCTGGCCACCTTCGTGAAAGAAAACAAAGAAAAACTGGCCGCCGACATCATTGTGATCTCAGATACCGGTATGCTGGCCAATGACGTGCCTTCCGTGACTACCGGTCTGCGCGGCCTCAGCTACCATGAGGTGGAAGTGACCGGCCCTAACCGCGACCTGCACTCGGGGTTGTACGGTGGGGCGGTGGCAAACCCTATCAACGTGCTGTGCAAGATGATCGCGTCATTGCATGACGAAAATAACCACATCACCATTCCCGGTTTCTATGACAACGTGGAGGAACTGAGCCAGGAAGAACGCGCCGAGATGGCTCGTGCGCCCTTCAGCCTGGAGGCCTACAAACAAGCCCTTGATCTTTCTGATGTCTACGGCGAGGCCGGTTACAGCACCATGGAGCGCAATTCCATTAGACCTACCCTGGATGTGAACGGCATCTGGGGCGGCTATACCGGAGAGGGAGCCAAAACCGTGATCGCTTCCAAGGCGTTTGCCAAAATCTCCATGCGTTTGGTGCCGCACCAGAGCTCAGAGGAAATCAGCGCGCTGTTCCAGAGGCATTTTGAGTCTATCGCGCCAGCGGGCGTGAAAGTGACCGTGAAACCGCACCACGGCGGCGAGCCGGTGGTGACGCCTACCAATTCGGCGGGCTACCAGGCAGCGGCCCGGGCCATGGAAGACACCTTTGGCAAAAAGCCGGTGCCGGTGCGCAGCGGGGGCAGTATTCCTATTGTGGCCATGTTCAAGTCTGAGCTGGGCATAGACACGGTACTCATGGGCTTCGGGTTGGATTCTGACGCCATCCATTCGCCTAACGAGCATTTTGGGGTATTCAACTTCATGAAAGGCATTGAGACCATTCCGTTGTTCTACCAGCATTTTGCCGCTTTGCATACCCAGCAAGCCTAAAGGCGTTTAGCGGCTCTTTTTCCTAAAACTGGCCTAAAACAGCAAAGCCCGCTACGGTAGCGGGCTTTGCTGTTTATAAAGTTACGTCACGTGCTGAACTATCTGCTGAGCGGGAAACCCAAAGACAGTTGGAATACAGAGTGGCGGGCATCTTTGAAATCGCCGCGGGCGGGAGAGTCATCGCTGAGGTCTGTGAACGCGCCGTTGTAGCGCAAGCCCAAACTGATACCGCTTTGGGTGGCAAAACCCAGTCCGGCGGCGTAACCCACCTCAAAATCTGAGTAGCCAGATTTGCTTTTCTCTTCTGTGCCGCGGTCTTCCAGTTTGTTGTTTACGTAATATTTGGTCTTGTCATTGACGTTGAGCAGGTAAGACACCTGCGGACCCGCTTCAAAGAACAGGCTTCCGGCCTTGATCCGGGCCAGCACCGGCACATCAATGTAGTTGAAGTTGGCGGTGCCTTCATACCGTTCCGTCACGCCCAGCAGATTAGTTTTCTCCACGTCATCATACTTATACCCTTTGTTGGAGTAAAGAATCTCCGGCTGAATAGAGAAGAAATCACCCACAATGGGCGCATTGAAATACACCCCGGCGTTAAAACCGATTTTGTTGTTGAACCTGGATTCGTCTTTCAGGTCACCCGAAAGGTTTGAGTAATTCAGGCCGCCTTTAATCCCGAAGGTAGTCTGGGCCTGTGCGGCATAGGAAGCCACTACTGCCACAAGTAAAACGAAGATCTTTTTCATGTTTTTAGGTTTAAGAGTTTAGTTCCATTTTATGTCAGGAATTAATCAAACACTGTGCCTAAACTGAAAAGAACCTCTGCCGGGACTTGTAAAGAGGATTTGTGGAATGGTAATGTGTTGTGAATGAGGAATAAAAAACCGGCCGAACCTTTGAAAAAGATTCAGCCGGTGAAGAAATGGGTTCGTTTCCCAGAGGATTATCTGCTCGGGATCAAGAAGCCCAGGGTAAGCTGGAAAGCGGAGTGACGCGCGTTGGTCAGTTCATCGTTATCATCTTTGGCAAGGCTGTTGATGCTGCCGTTGTAACGTAAGTTCAGGCTGAGCCCGTTCTGTGTCTGGTAGCCTAAGCCGGCAATATAGCCAATCTCAAACTCAGAGAGATCGTCTTTTTCTATCTTTCTCTCAGTGGTGGATCTGTTGTCTCCCAAGAAGGTTTCGCTTTTATCTTTGATCCCTAAAAGATAAGAGGCCTGCGGACCCGCTTCAAAAAATAAACCACCTGCGTTGACTCTTAACGCGATAGGCAAATCAAGGTAATTGAAGTTTACATTGCCTTCGCTTCTGTAGTTGATCGCATTTGCGCCAGATCCTATGGTGTACTGCTCATCTTTGTACTGATAGCCGCGCTGAGAGTAGAGAAGTTCCGGCTGTATGGAGAGGAACCCGTCGCTGGTTAGGTTGAAGTTGGCGGTTAAACCACCCACAAACCCAAATTTGTTTTCATAGATGTCTTCATTGTCCAGATCACCGGAAATGTTGGAATAGTTGGCCCCGGCTTTGATACCGATACGTGGACCATTTTGGGCTTGTGCAACGCCAAACGTAAGCGCAGCTGCTACAAATAATACAAGCTTTTTCATAGTTTTACTTAAATGGAAAATGAGAAAGTTGTGAGACGATCTCGGGTAAAAACACTCTTTATACGCCGTAAAATAAAAATGTTGGGTTTGGCCTCATAAAGTTTTTGTTACTGCTGCATGAACCGGTGGCTTGAAAAAAGATAATTAACGCAATAGCTGCTGATGGTCACAGAGTTGTTTGGACTGTGCTTTCTGCCTTAGGAGTACACGCTTGCTTATACATAACGCAGTCAATGATGCTGCGTTAGTTGATTTCTTAATCATTTACCGGCTTCATAAAGCCTTGTATAATCTCTAGACACGGTTCCTGCTGTTTACCCCTATGGGCAAGCGCAAATAAAAAACCGTGTTGCCTCCCTCAAGCAGCGGGAAGCAACACGGTTTTGGTCTGATTTGGGAAAAACGGCCCCTAAACGGAAAATTAGCCGGCCCAGCCTTCGCGGTCCAGGCTGCGGTACTGGATGGCCTCCGCCAGATGCTCAATCTTGATTTCCTCAGAACCGGCTAAATCGGCGATGGTGCGGCTTACCTTCAAGATGCGGTCATACGCTCGCGCCGATAGCCCCAGTTTCTCCATGGCCGCTTTCAGGAGCAGGCGGCCCGCCTCATTGATCCGGCAGAGGTCTTTCACCATCTGGGGCGGCATCATGGCATTGGAGTGGATGTCTGGGAACTCTTTAAACCGATCTGCCTGCCACTGGCGCGCGCGCTCTACCCGTTCCCTAATATTGGCGCTGGTTTCGGTTTTGCGGGTCTCGGTCATCTGGTCAAAGGAAACCGGCGTCACTTCCACGTGCAGGTCTATGCGGTCCAGTAATGGTCCGCTCACTTTGTTTAGGTAACGCTGCACCACGCCGGGGCCACAGACGCAGTCCTTGTTAGGATCGTTGTAAAATCCACAGGGGCAGGGGTTCATGCTGGCCACCAGCATAAAGTTGGCCGGGAAATCTATGGTAAGACGCGCGCGGGAAATAGTGACCCGCCGTTCCTCCAGGGGCTGGCGCATCACCTCCAACACGGTGCGTTTGAATTCGGGCAGCTCATCCAGGAACAGCACGCCGTTGTGCGACAGGGAAATTTCCCCGGGCTGCGGATTGCCCCCACCGCCCACCAGCGCCACGTCTGAAATAGTGTGGTGCGGTGCCCTGAACGGCCGTTGCGCCATAAGCGAACTCTGTACGCCCAATTTGCCCGCCACCGAGTGGATTTTGGTGGTTTCCAGCGCCTCATGCAACGTGAGCGGCGGCAGAATGGAGGGCAGGCGTTTGGCCAACATGGTCTTACCGGCGCCGGGCGGTCCTATCATAATCACGTTATGCCCACCGGCGGCGGCAATCTCCAGGGCCCGCTTAATGTTCTCCTGGCCCTGTACATCGGCAAAGTCGGCGGTGTATTGGTGAACCGAGGTTTGGAAGATGTCGCGGGTGTCTATTTTAAGCGGCGGAATGGCTAGAGCACCGCTCAGAAAATCAATGGCTTCTTTGAGGTTAGAAACACCAATCACGTCAAGATTATTCACAATGGCGGCTTCCTGTGCGTTCTGCCGGGGCAGGATAATTCCTTTGAAGCCTTCTTTGCGGGCCTGTATGGCAATGGGCAGCACGCCTTTGATGGGCCGGAGTTCGCCGTCCAGCGCCAGTTCGCCCATGATGAGGTAACGGTCCAGTTGGTCGGTGAGGAGTTGGTCTGAGGCGGCCAGAATCCCGATGGCAATGGGCAGATCATACGCTGAGCCCTCTTTCCGGACATCGGCGGGCGCCATGTTAATGACCACTTTCTGGCGCGGCATGCGGTAGCCGTGGTGTTTCAAGGCGCTCTCAATGCGCTGCTCACTTTCTTTGATGGCGTTGTCTGGCAAGCCCACCAAATAGTACTTAGTGCCGGGGGTAACGTTTACTTCAATGGTGATGGTAAAGGCATTCACGCCCTGTACCGCGCTCCCATAGGTTTTTACAAGCATAGAAGAAGCTGATGCAATATTGGATTTTTCTTGAGAGCCCCAACAGCGGACACCGCAAAAAGATTCCGTGCTCGGTAGTGGTACTCTATGGTAACGGAGGCGATTTGCGTTTAGCGGCTCTTTTTGGAAAAACAGCCGCTAAACGCACTTGAATTACTGAGGCGTAAGCCGCTGCAGGTTGGGGTAAATGGGCAGATAAGTGTCCGCAATGCTCTGTCCTTTGGGGTGGATGGCAATGCCCACACAGGTGCTGTCTGGTCCGCTAATCTCAAAGGAAATACCTTCTGCCGGAGAATCATAAAGATAAATCTGAGGGGCATTGCCGGGCTTATAGGAAGCCACTGCCTGCACCCCCGGGAAACTCTTCCTGATCTCTGCCAAAGTACTGCCCACCCGTACCTGTTTTTCAGCAACCATAAAACTCGGGGAGGTAATGCGTACCTGTTGCACCCGCACCACTTCCTCAGCGGTACCCGTGTTTTCCCGCACCGTGTACACGTCTACCCGGTGGCGCTCTTGGCCGGTGCCTTTGCTGTACCAGGTGGAGATGGATTTGCCCATGGCGGCGTCACTTTCATCGGGGTCGCCCAGGGCGGCGTGTACTTTTTCCGGAGAATCTCCCAAGTTCACCTGACCAATGTGCTGACCTGGCTCAATCTGGAAAGCGGTGTCTACGGGGGAAGAGTTGGCTACCGCAGAAGTGTCCTGGGTATTTCCTGTTCCCGGAGACGCGGCAGTTTCTGGTTTCTGGGCAGCATCCTGGCAGGAGGCCAGGCTTAGGCCAGCTAGCAAAAGGAATAGCAGAGGGCGCATAGACATGGAGTTTTAGAGGTAGGTGTACTTCCCGCCCCAACTTTGGGTTTCAGGGGCGGCGTAGTTTAAGCCATCTGTTTCTCCAGCAGCAGAATCAGGATATGGATCACCTTGATGTGGATTTCCTGAATTCTATCGGCGTAGCCGAAGTGCGGAACCCTGATTTCCACGTCGCTGAGGGAAGCCAACTGGCCGCCGTCTTTGCCGGTAAGGGTCACCACGTGTACGCCTTGTTCTTTGGCCACCTGAGCGGCTTTGAGCACGTTGCCCGAGTTGCCGCTGGTGCTGATGCCTAACAGAACATCGCCGGGTTTGGCCAGGGCCTGCACGTAGCGCGAGAAGATGTGCTCATAGCCGTAGTCATTGGAGACGCAGCTCATGTGGCTGGGGTCTGAGATGGAGATAGCGGCCATGGGGGCGCGGTCATCGCGGTAGCGGCCGGTGAGTTCCTCGGCGAAGTGCATGGCGTCACACATAGAGCCGCCGTTGCCGCACGAAAGGATTTTGCCCCCGTTTTTCAGGCTGGTGGTCATGAGCTGCGCCGCGGCCTCAATGGCGGCAACGGTGGTGGGCTGGGCCAGAAAATTATGGAGTACCTGTTGGGCTTCTTGCAGTTCCTGCAGAATAAGGGCAGAAGGCGACGGATTCATGCGTTAAAAACTAGGCCGGTGGTCTGCCGGCGGCAGGTTGGGATTTTCTTCTGGGTTAAGCGTGGGCGGCATGGGGGCGGGCGTAATGATCAATTCAGCTTCTTCCTCCGCAGGGTTTACCCCAGGTCTGGTGGGCGGGGTAGTAACTACGGGTTTGGCCGGAGCAGGCTGCGGAGTGAGCGGGGCTGCGGTGGCTCTTAGCTGTTGGTCATAGTGTTTCGCCTTCAGTTCTGTGTGTTTTACTTTTAAATCACTGAGCTGTTGGCGCTCCCGGCCAAGGCTTCGCTTAAGGGAGGCAATATACGCGTTTTCCAGCAAGAGTTCTGCCAGTAAGAGCACGGCTCCTATCCAAAGCAGCCGGTTGTAGAACTGGGCAGCATGGGCTAAGTCAAACAAAGCCACAAACTTAGGCACGCTCAAGATGCGCAGCAGAAACAGGAAGGCAATGAGCAGATAAATCATGACCAAAATATTGACGGCTTTCTTTAAAGTTTCCATAGGCGTAGCGGTAGAACTGGTGGCTGTTCTTTTTTTGTACGCAGGCCTGCCGTAAAAAGCTGTGTCTGGTAATGGCAGTAAAGCAGAAAAGCCGTTTAGGGGCTGTTTTTGGAAAAACGGGCCCTAAACGGCTTTTCTGCTTTTGGCGAAAATTACTCGCTACGCGTGCTGCATCTGCGTGAGTTTGAAGTACAGCCCGCCCTGCTGCACCAACTGGGCGTGGTTGCCGCGCTCTACAATTCTTCCGGCCTGCAAGACAATGATCTCATCTGCGTGCTGAATGGTGCTGAGGCGGTGGGCAATCACCAGGGAGGTACGGTTTTTCATGAGGTTAGTGAGCGCTTCCTGCACCAGCTTCTCAGATTCGGTGTCCAGGGCCGAGGTGGCTTCGTCCATGATTAAGATGGGCGGGTTCTTGAGAATGGCGCGGGCAATGCTCAGGCGCTGGCGCTGACCTCCGGAGAGTTTGCTACCCCGGTCCCCAATCACGGTCTGGTACCCGTCTGGACTCTGCATGATGAACTCGTGCGCATTCGCGATTTTGGCGGCGGCCATCACCTCGGCCTCCGTGGCATCGGTTTTATTGAAGGCGATGTTGTTGAAGATGGTGTCATTGAACAGAATGGATTCCTGGGTCACAATGCCCATCTGCTCCCTGATGGAGTGCAGGGAACAGTCGCGCAGGTCCTGGCCATCAATGGAGATAGTGCCTTCGGAGGGGTCATAGAAACGGGGCAGTAAGTCTGCCAGCGTGGATTTCCCGCCGCCCGATGGGCCTACCAGCGCAATGGTCTTGCCTTTGGGAATACGCAGGTTGATATCCTGTAGAATAGGCTCAGCCCCGTACCGGAAGCCCACGTTCTTGAATTCAATTTCCTGCGTGAAAGAAGGCAGCACTTTGGCATCTGCCTTGTCTCTAATCTGCGGTTGGGTGTCAATGAGGGCCAGCACCCGTTCCCCAGACACCAAGCCGCGCTGAATGTTGCTGAACGCGTTGGAGATGGCTTTTACCGGAACCAGTACCTGGGAGAAAAGCGCCAGATAGGCAATCAAATCCTCGCCGCCCAGGTCAGATTCGCCGCGCAGCACCAGAGAACCGCCGTAGAACAGGATTCCCGCCACCGCCGAAACCCCCATAAACTCAGAGAACGGCGAGGCCAGGCTGCGTTTGTTGTTCATAGACGTGATGATGCGGGCGTAGAGGCTGTTGCTATGCTCAAATTTATTCAGCACGTACGGCTGCGCGTTAAAGCCTTTGACCACCCGCAGTCCACTCAAGGTTTCGTCAATAATGCCCAGAATAGAACCCAGCGCATCCTGGCCCTGGGTAGACTGGCGCTTCAGTTTCTTGGAGATGCTGGAAATGATAAGACCCGAGACCGGCAGCACCAGCAAGCTGAAAAACGTGAGCTGCGGCGATATATAAAACAGCACCACAAAATAGCCAATGAGCAGGAACGGCTCCCGGAACAGCACGTTCAGCGTGCTCACCACCGAGTTTTCCACTTCCTGCACGTCATTGGTGAGGGTAGACATGATATGGCCTTTGCGCTGGTTAGAGAAAAAGCCCAGCTGTAGCTGCGTGAGGCGTTCAAATACTTGCATTCTCAGGTTTTTCACCACCCGGGCCCGCACCACGCCCTCAATTCGGAGACCGATGTACCGGAACACGTTGGCAAGCAACACAGAGCACACCAGCATAAGACAGATGAAGCGCAGCGCACCTATGCTGCCCTCGGCCTGCACAATCTGGCCCACGTGGTAGTAGAAAAACTGGGTAGCCCAGGAAAGGTTCAGCTGGAACTCCGGGGCCGTGGTAGGAATATTCTCCATGCTCTGCGCCTGCCCAAACAACACCTTGAGCAAAGGAGCCAGCAACCCGAAGTTCAGCACCCCGAAAACCGTGGCCAGCAGCGTGGCAATGGCATACCACGGAACGTACTGGCTGAACGGCTGCGCAAATTTTAAAATGCGGAAATAAGTCTTCATTGCCGCAAAGGTACGGCTTTGCTTTCTAAATCAGTACACAAAGGAGTTTTGCCGTTTTGGGCTTAATTTCTGAAAAACAGCCCCTAAACAGCAAGGCTTCCCGCTGCGGTAGAAGGAAGCCTTGCTGTGTGAGAAAATAAATTAGCGCAAGCTGACGCTCGGGCAAGGGCTAGAACTCATGGGTCCGTTGCGGGATGTTCCAGCGGAAAGAGACGGCGGTGAAGGAAGAGCGCTGGTCAAAGCGGCTGTCATCGGCGGCGGCGCGGCGCACCACCTGGGTCACGTCCAGAAACATGTTGTACATCAGCTGGAAAGACGCGGTGGCCTCGCCGTACACCTGGTCTGTGGTAATGCCTTGCCCAATGGTCTGGCCGTAGTTGCCGTCACGCACGGTTGCGGGCTGTTCAGGGTCGCCGGAGCGGGTGGTGTAGGGTTTGAGCACGTTGCCGCCGTAGTTGCTGGCCGGGTTACCCGGTTCAGGGTCTTGGCCGTAGCGCGAGACAATGGCTTTGCCCGTGAGCGTGAGCTTGGGCAGGGGCTGGTACCGCACAATGGCCACCGCCTCCGCAAAGTTCGCGCCCAGGGGGTGAGCCAGCGGCTGCAGGTAGTGTTGGTAGTTTTTGGCCGGGTCTTCGTGCTGGTAGGTATAGGGGCGGGCCAGGTTGATCTCGCCCTGCAGATCCAGGTTGGAAACGCCAAACGCATCTATGTATTTGGCGCCGCCCTGTAGCCCGAATTTGTTGCCCCACCAGCCGTTGCCCGCCCGTAGTTCACTGATCAGGAATTCGTCCAGCACTACCTGCCCATAGAGCTGCACCCGCTTGCGGATGTCCCATTTGAAATCGGCGCCCAGCAGGGCATTGTCTTCAGAGCCCAGGCCCTGTTCAATGCTGCGGTAGAAAATGATGGGGTTGAGGTACTGGAGCTCGAACCGACCGTGGTCGCGCCCGAAGATCACTGATTCAAACACCCCCACGTTCAGGTTAGGCAAGAGGTTGATGCTGAGGTGGTGCAGCGTCATGTATTTCTTGTCATAGAGTTGATCTGCGCGCTGAAAGCTTTGGGTGAGTTCGGCGTAGAGGTTGGTGTACTGCAGTTTCCAGACCTGGGTCTGCAACTTCAGGAAGAAGTACGGCGCCGAGTAATCTGACAGAATCATGGACCTAAAGCCGTTGCCAATGAAGTTACGGTCATGCCCCAGCATCACGCTGATGTGTTTGGTGGCGGCGTAATTCACGTATCCGCGGGCCGAGAAGAAGTCATAGCCCTCAGAACTGAAATCTTTCCAGTAGGCTTCGTGCGGCACAATGTTGTCGCGTTCAATGCGGTGGTTCACGTAGCCCGGCAGCTTGGCCTGGTTATCGGCGAGGAAGGTGTAGAAGCCCAGTTTGCCGTCAATGGTTCCTTCTACCTGCACCCCGCGGGAGTTGATGTAGCGCAGGCCATCGGTTTCATTGTCTTTTCCGGCCTGCAAGCCCAGCACCGGGTTTACCCGCAGCGTGAACTCGGGGCTTTCATAGTGGTAGAGATCGGTTTTGTTCGTGTAGAAATGCCGCAGCACGGGGCGCGGGTTCTCATTGTCGCGGGAGAAGCGGGTGTGGTTCCAGTTGTCGTTGAGCAGGTAATTCACGTTGTACTCATCTGGGCGTGTGCCCGAGACGGCATCCTGACGGGCTGCCTCGCCCAGTTCCGCTACTTTGGCCCGGCCGTAGGGTTTGAAGGACGTGTGCAGATTTTCTGTGGGGTATTTGATGTGGTAACGGTCTATGAGGCGGTACACATCCTGGTTAAGAGGCACGGTGGCATCCTGGGCCATGACAGGCCCTGCCAGAAACAGGAGGCCCATCAGCAGACGGTAGTTGTTTTTCATAAAGAGAAAAGTAGGCGCTAAAGATAGCGGAAATTTGTCCGTGTACTCCTGGCGGGGGCAACAGGTTGCCCGGAAAGAGCTGCGTGGCACTGTGGCAGGAGAAATATTTCTGAACCTTGCGTTTAGGGGCTGTTTTTGGAAAAACAGCCCCTAAACGCAAAAGGCACCTTATAACAAAGATACCCTGACCAAACTCCCTGAAAATAGTATCTTGCCTGCCAGATGATTCAGTTGCTGCGCCACCATGAAATTGACCCGCTACGCTGGGAGGCCTGCCTGCAGAAGGCCCATGAGCCGCTGGTGTATGTGCATGCCTGGTATCTGGAAACTGTCTGCGCCGGGAACTGGGAGGCGCTGGTGGAGAAACAGGACGAGGAGTACGTTTCTGTGTTCCCGCTGCCGGTGCGCACGCTGCTGGGGCAGAAGAAAGTGTACCAGCCGTTGTTCGCGCAGCAGCTGGGTTTGGTAGTGACCCCGGCCAGCCAGCACCGTACGGTAGAAGAATATTTGGCGCTGTTGCCGCCGCTGTTCAGTCAGGTGCAGTACCAGTTGCCGTGGCCTAACTTCGTTCCGGCTGCGTTGCCCCAAAGCTGGCAGGGACGCCTTCGGCCTAATTATGAACTCCCTTTATTCAGTACGTATGCAGCGCTTCGGCAGCAATACTCTACCAACCTGCGCCGGAACCTCCAGAAAGCGCAGAAGGCACAATTGGTCATAGAGCCCGCTGCTTCCATTTCTGCCCTGCTTGCCTTGTTCCGGCAGACCAAAGGGCTGGAGTTACCCGATCTGAAACCGCGGCATTACGCAATATTGGAAAAGCTTTACCGGCGGGCTAAAGAGGAAAAAGTTGGCGAAATATGGGAAGTGCGGGTGCAGCAAGAGGTGGTAGCGGCGGCTTTTGTGCTGCGTACGGCGCACCGCGTTACTTTTTTATTTGGGGCCAGTTCTGCCCTGGGCCGGCAGGTAGGCGCCATGGCGTTTCTGTTAGACAGCCTCGTGCAGCAGGAAGCCATGACCGGCAAGACCTTTGATTTTGAAGGGAGCGAAGTGTCCGGGGTGGCCAAATTTTACGCCGGTTTTGGAGCGCTGCCCGTCTCCTATGTATCTTTAGGGGTTAAATCTAAACCTTCTGCGTTGCAATGGATCCCAAACGTCTTCATATCATTAGCCAAACGCCTTCGTTAGCCAATCATTTCATCTCTGAGCTGCGCGATGTAACCGTACAGAAAGACAGCCTGCGGTTCCGGCGTAACCTGGAGCGGCTGGGCGAGGTGATGGCCCTCAAGATCTCTGAAACGCTGGCGTATCAGGAGCAGACCATTCAGACGCCTTTAACGGAGACCCGGCAAACCTTGCTGGTGGAGTTCCCGGTGCTGGCTACGGTGCTTCGGGCAGGTTTGCCGTTCCATCAGGGCTTCCTCAATTACTTTGACCAGTCTACCTGTGCCTTTGTGGGAGCCTACAGGGCAGAAGGCGACCGTCAGTTGTCTGTGCACCTGGATTACATGGCCACGCCCCATCTGGAAGACAAAATCCTGATTCTGGTAGACCCCATGCTGGCCACCGGTAAATCTCTGGTGCTTACTTACCAAGACATGCTGCGCTACGGTACTCCTAAGAGAATCATCATTGCTGCCATCATTGCCAGTCCAGAGGGAGTGGCCCACGTGCAGGAGAGCATCCCGGAGGCCGATTTATGGCTAGGTGCACTGGATGAGTGCCTGAACGAGCTCGCGTATATTGTGCCCGGATTAGGCGATGCCGGTGATTTGGCTTTCGGGGCTAAAAAATAAAAAAAATACAAAAAGTAGTTTCTATTGAACTAATAGAGCTGCGTTGGTGTGCGTTAACTACTATAAGTATATATTTGATAGAGTGGGCCTTGTTTCTCTGTAAGGGAGAAGGATACCTTCTGAGTTAGTTGATGTAGTTCTTTTTCTTCTCTGGTTAAGCAGTATGTTACCCGCGGTTATTAAATATATTTCTGTTTATCTTCTGAGTGCTGTCAAGTTCTTTGGCGGACCCCTGGCGGGAGTGAGTATGGGGCTTTCTTTCGGGGCAACCATGGCCCTGACCGTAGCCGGAATGATGACCAGCGTTTTTCTGTTTTCCTTGATTGGCACGGCGGTGCATAACCGCTATGTGGAGCGGCAACGGGCCAAAAACAAACCCATGTTCAGCAAAAAGAACCGCCGCATTGTCTCGGTCTGGAAGCGGTTTGGCATGTCTGGCATTGCGTTTCTCACGCCCATTCTGCTGAGCCCGGTGGTGGGTACGGTACTGGCCACTGTCTTGGGAGTGTCTAAAAGCCGCATCATGCTGCACATGCTCTGGAGCGCCGTTTTCTGGGGCTTCGCTCTTACTTTCACATTGTTTAAACTAAGCCATCTGCCTTTCCTGCATTTTCTGGTGCGGTAACGGTGGTTTGCTTTCTATGCTAAAACAGAAGAGCCGCAGGCGTAAACCTGCGGCTCTTCTGTTTTAGGCCTGTTTTAGAAAAAGGAGCCGCTAAACGGCTCTCTTTCAAAGCGGTTAGCGCTTGCCGCGTTTGCTTTTGCTGGCCCCGCCAGACTTGGTTTTCTTCCAGCCGGCTTTCTTGGCATCTCTAACTTTAGCGCCCTTTCCAATATTTTCGCGCTTGGGGTGGGCCTTTTTCTCGTGGAACGCACCTTTGAACTCGGGGTTCTCGCGGCGTTTCTGGTTATCCAACTCCCGTGCTATCTCCTGTTGCTCGTCAAAAGGCGTGTTATAGACCTGAACCTCCTCTGGCAACAGCTCCTGCGGAATCTGCATTTTGATGAGCTTCTCAATGCGGTGGATGTGGTACAGCTCGGCCTCATTGGCGAAGGTGATGGCGGCACCTGTTTTCTCGGCCCGGCCGGTGCGGCCAATGCGGTGCACGTAATCTTCGTAGATGATGGGTACGTCAAAGTTGATGACGTGGCTTACGTCTGTGATGTCAATGCCGCGGGCGGCCACGTCTGTAGCCACTAAATAGCGTACTTCGCCGTCTCTGAACGCCTCTACCGCGTTAATGCGGGTGTTCTGGCCTTTGTTGCCGTGCACCACGCGTACGCCGCCCTCGCCTTTGCGGTCCAGGAAGGAGCTCACGTTGTCGGCGTTGGTTTTGCTGCGGGTAAAGATCATGACGCGGTTAAACGTCTCCTTGTCTTTGAAGAGGTACTCCAGCAGGGCAATCTTGGTCCGGAGGTTGGGTACCTGGTACAGCACCTGGCTCACCGTCTCCACGGGCGTGGCCTGTGGGGTAACCTCCACCACCATAGGAAACTCCAGAAATTCCTCAGACAAGATGTGCACCCGTTCGTGCATGGTAGCCGAGAACAGGAGGTTCTGCCGCTTGCGCGGAATAATCTCCAGAATCTGGCGGATCTGGGGCATAAAGCCCATGTCCATCATCTTGTCGGCCTCGTCCAGCACTAGCGTCTTCAGCTCTTTCAGGATAACTTCGCCTTTGCGGTAAATGTCCATGAGGCGGCCGGGGGTGGCTACCAGAATGTCAATGCCAGCCTGAATACGCTCAATCTGCGATTTTGGGCCTACGCCGCCGTAGATGCCTACGGTGCGCAGATCAAGGTAAGCGCTGAACTTCTGGATGTTCTCCTCTATCTGCAACACCAGCTCGCGGGTGGGGGCCAGAATGAGCGCGCGCGGATGTTTGCCCTGCGCGTATTTCACCTTCATGAGCAGCGGCAGCACATAGGCGGCGGTTTTGCCAGTGCCGGTCTGCGCGATGCCCATCACATCATGCCCCGCCAAGGCCAGCGGGATGGTCTGCTGCTGCACGGGCGTGGGTTTCTCGTAGCCCAGTTCAGAGATGGCGTTCAGGAGCTGTTTGTTCAGCTTGAAGTCCTCGAAGGTGAGCTGCGCATCAGTCTCTTCCTCGCTGTCCTCGGTGGCAGCGCCCTCCGTTGGGGCTGCGGGTATGGTTTCGTCCTGCTCCGGTGTCAGGTTTTCGTTCTCTTCTTCTATCATTGGTGCAAAGGTACGGGTTCTAAGTTAGAATACGTTTAGGGGCTGGTTTTGGGAAAACAGGCTTAAAACGTAAACGGGGGAAAGACCCTCGTAGGAGCTGCGCACACTACGAGGTCTTTGAAGCAAGCGTCTGCTGCGTGGTGTGTGGCTAACCTGTGAGGTTTTCAGAACCGAACAAGTTTGAAGCTGCCTGGCGCGAGACTGCAGTCTCGTGGCTTAGGATGAAGCGAGTCTCCAGACTCGCCGGGGACCACCAGCCGGAACACGGGAGTCTGGAGACTCCGTTCATCCATGGGCACGAGTCTGAAGACTCGCGCCAGCGTGGGTTTAAGGCCTCTTTTTCCAAACTAACCCCAAAACGCGTTCCCGACTCAGAACTCAAAACTCAAAACTCAGAACTGAGGACTATTTTTTGACCTCGTAGTGTCCGCAGGTCCTACGAGTGTCTCTGTCGACATCTGTTTTGGGCCTGTTTTCAGAAAAACGGCCCCTAAACGTATGTTTTCACGGGAGCCCGTTTATCTTAGCAGCATGAACAGCATCCTCATCAAAAACGCCCAACTGGTAAACGAGGGCCAAATCCAGACGGCCGATGTACTGGTGAAAGACGGTTTTATCCACGCCATAGGGCAGCACCTGAACGCCATAGCAGATACCACCATAGATGCCAAGGGCCAGTACCTGCTGCCCGGGGTCATTGACGACCAGGTGCATTTCCGGGACCCCGGCCTCACCCACAAAGCTGATTTATACTCTGAACCCCGGGCGGCGGTGGCCGGAGGCGTGACCACGTTCATGGAGATGCCCAACACGGTGCCCAACGCCACTACGCAGGAGCTGCTGCAGGAGAAATATGACACGGCGGCGCAGAAGTCTTTGGCCAACTACTCGTTCTTCATGGGCGGCACCAATGACAACCTGGAGGAAATCCTGAAGACCGACCCACGTACCGTCTGCGGCATTAAGCTGTTCATGGGGTCCAGCACCGGCAACATGCTGGTAGACAACGTTCACACGCTGGAGGAAATCTTCAAGCAGAGCCCCATGCTTATTGCCACGCACTGCGAGGACGAGGCCACCATCCGAGCCAACATGCAGCAGGCCACTGAGCAGTACGGCGATGCTATTCCCATGGGCATGCACCCTGAGATCAGGAGCGTGGAGGCCTGCTATAAATCCAGCAGCATGGCGGTGGAACTGGCGCAAAAGCACAACACGCGCCTGCATATCCTGCACATTTCCACCCTGGAGGAGTTGGCGCTGTTCAGAAATGACATTCCGCTGGAGCAGAAGCGCATCACCGCCGAGGTCTGCGTGCACCACCTCTGGTTTGACGCGGCGCAGTACGAAACCTTGGGCGCGCAGATCAAATGCAATCCTGCTATCAAAGAAGCCCGTCACAAGCAGGCGCTTTTCCAGGGTTTGCTGGACAACCGCCTGGACATCATCGCCACTGACCACGCGCCGCACACCTGGGAAGAAAAACAGTCTGACACCTACAAAGGCGCACCGTCTGGTTTACCGCTGGTGCAGCACTCCCTGCAGGTAATGCTGGCCTTCTATAAACAGGGCAAGATTTCTCTGGAGCGAGTGGTGGAGAAAATGTGCCACGCCCCCGCCATCTGTTTCCAGGTGGAGAAACGCGGCTTTATTAGGGAAGGCTACTGGGCCGATTTAGTATTGGTTGACCTGGAGCAGAATTTAACCGTCACCAAAGAGAACGTGCTGTACAAGTGCGGCTGGTCTCCGCTGGAAGGTGAAACCCTACCCGGAGTAGTAACGCACACCATTGTGTCTGGGCATCTGGCTTATCAGAACGGTGCTTTTGATGAGAGCAAGAAGGGGGAGCGGGTGTTGTTTAGCCGGTAATTGGCAGTAAAAAGCTAAGGAAAGAATGCTTTAGTAGGGGAGTCCATGAGAGTTTTGATACTTGTCTTTTTGCTCATTAATACTGGCGCTGTTGCCCAATCAAAGCAAGACAGCCTACTTATTGTGGATGGATCAGCCATAATTCAAGAAATGAAGCTGATGTGGAATTATGATCAGGCGGTACGGGAGTATATCCACTATCAAACCTTTGACAAACATAAGACTGATAGCATAGAAGCGCTTCCTGCTCCTGTAAAAGAACGTATTCTGGATTCCTTGAAGTTGACGAAGAGTTATTCTAATAAGGTGTGGGATAACTATATTATACCTTTTGATCATTTGCATACTAAAAGAATGATAGAAATCATCAAGAAGTATGGGTTCCCATCAAATAGTAGAATTGAAAAGCTGTTAAACTATAAGATGGAGTTCCATACCTACATGATTCTCCTACATTCACCTAAAGAATACGCGCAAGAATTGATTGCGCTGGTAACAACTGAACACAAGAATGGTAACTTTCCCAATAAATGTCTTTACGGACATTTGCTGTGGCATTTGAACGGTAGGAGCAATATGAAATATTTCTTGGAGAATGGTTATGTGTTTGAAAAGCAGCCTGATGGTCAAACAACATTAGTTCCCAAGAACTGTGAATAGCATAGCGTTAACTTCATGCTTTGTAATTAGCTAAGTCGTTCAGAGCGTCGTCACTTGAAAAAATTTAGAGAAATTAGCTTTTAAAACTTGCGTTGAATATCCAAAGCCGCTACTTTTGCTATCCAATTACACGGTGGCCGTAGTTCAGCTGGTTAGAGCACCAGATTGTGATTCTGGAAGTCGTGGGTTCGAACCCCATCGGCCACCCCAAAAAGCTCCTGATTCGTCAGGGGCTTTTTTCGTTTTGGGCGAAAATGTAGCAGGTCGCAAGTATCGCGGATCAAGATAAATTCCTGAGAAATGATACTTCTGCAGAATTGATACATTTGCTTCTCAAGAGGTCACTAAAATTATCGTGCTACGCGATACGTGTTACTTGATACGTCTCGCGCATAACTGTAAAACACATGAGTCTATTAGTAATCGGGTCAGTGGCGTTTGATGCGCTGGAAACTCCGTTCGGGAAACGGGACAAGATCATCGGCGGCGCCGGAACCTTCATCGCCTTGTCGGCGGCCAACTTTGTGCAGCCGGTGAACCTGGTGAGCGTGGTGGGCGGCGATTTCCTCAAATCAGACATTGAAATGATGCAGAGCAAAGGCATCAACGTAGATGGTCTGCAGATCAAGGAAAACGAGAAGTCGTTCTTCTGGTCGGGACGTTATTTCAATGACATGAACAGCCGCGAGACGCTGGTGACGGAGTTGAACGTGCTGGGCGATTTTGACCCGATCATTCCGGAGAGCTACCAAGACTGCCAGTACCTGATGCTGGGCAACCTGGCCCCGCAGGTGCAGCGGCAGGTGATAGAGCGCCTCACCAACCGCCCCAAACTGATTGTGATGGACACCATGAACTTCTGGATGGACATTGCCCTGGAGGAACTGGTGCAGACTATTGGCATGGTAGACGTGCTCAGCATCAACGACGAGGAAGCCCGCCAACTGAGCGGCGAGTACTCTTTGGTGAAGGCGGCCAAGAAGATCATGGCCATGGGGCCTAAATACCTCATCATTAAGAAAGGGGAGCACGGCGCGCTGTTGTTCCACGGAGAACAGGTGTTCTTTGCCCCGGCCTTGCCGCTAGAGGAAGTGTTTGACCCAACCGGCGCCGGCGACACATTTGCCGGGGGCTTTATTGGGTACCTGGCCTCTACGGATGATATCAGTTTTGAAAACATGAAGCGGGCGGTGATCCACGGCTCGGCCATGGCGTCTTTCTGCGTGGAGCAGTTTGGCACGGAGCGTTTGGTAGATCTGCAGCCAGACGAAGTGGTGAGCCGGGTGCTGGAGTTTGTGAAACTGGTAAATTTCCAGCCGCAGAACGCCTAAGCTGGTTTTGGGCAGTTTTGAGAAAAACGGCCGCTAAACGCCATAAAAAAGCGGGGGCTCTTGATTGTTCAAGAGCCCCCGCTTTTTTGTTTTATGAGACGGACTGCAGCCAGTTCCTGGCCTCTTCCAGACTACCGAAATACTGGATCTCAATTTGCCCGCTTTGCCTGATCTGCTTGTTAGTGGCTTCTACGCTCATCTTCCCGAAGATGTCTTCAGGAATGAGGAAAGCCATGTGCCGCACGCCCGTATCAAGCGCCTTCGGGAACCACTCGCCATCAATCCACTTCTGGCTTTGCTGCTGAATCACTCTGGTTTGGCTGGTATCTACCAGAATTTTGGTAAAACCAGACTGCTGAGCCAAAGACAGGCTCTCCAGAGCAATTGCCTTAAACTCCTTGTGCTTTAAAAAACCGCTGAAGGTGGTTAAGACTGCTTGTAAGGAGGTATCTAGTTGGTTTGCAATCATATAAAAACAGAAGAGACAAAGATACGGCCAAAATTAATCAGCAATTCTACTTTATTTCTTTACCTTAGGTTAGGCGAAGTTAAGCCATACCCATCAGACACGCCTCTATTCTTCCCGGCTTTTGCCTAGCTTGGCTATTGAGAGTAATAACGTATATGCAGAAAAAAGAGGAAACCGCTTTGGCTATTTTTGTAGGGGCCTTGGTGTTCTTAGCGTTGGAGGTAGCGGTCTATTACGGGTTAGCCACTTGGCTGGTGCCCACAGACCCTGAGGTGGAGGAGCAAGGTGGTTCCATTGTGCGCAACTGGAACAAGGTCATGTACTTCATCTTAATTTACATGGGCGTGTTGGTGGGGGCGCTGCTGTTTGCCAGTTCCCAGGTGCCTAAAACCTACCGCAGGCATGTGCTTTTCTGGTTCTACCTGTCTTTGCCCACCCTGCTGGTGCTCCTGGTGCTCGCTTTTAGCTGACCAGACCGTATACTTTTGCCCAAGCTGCTCGTATAGAAGGTATGATTTAACCAAAAGGAGGATATTATGAGCAGCAATAAGAAAAATCACAGCGGAGAAAAGGACAATACGAAGGGCGGTTTTATTGATAATACGGACCAAAACCACCTCACCCAGAACGACCCGCCCCAAACCCCGGAAAGTAGCTACATGAGCTCCAAGAGCGGTGGCACCACCATCCAGGATGAGCGCAGCGTGTCCAGAACCGGTAATAACAACCGCGAAGGCGTGAACCGTGCCTACGGAGATGGCGGTGACCGTCCTCGTAGTAACCCAAGCGACAACCAAGTGGATAGAGGTAAATAAGAATTACCGCAGATATAAAAAAGGGAGGCCGTTCTTTAAAAGAGCAGCCTCCCTTTTTTATGTCTGCCTCTCAAGTAAGGCATGGTAGAGTTAAATTTCCCGCGCTCAGAACTCAGGACACAGAACTCAGGACACAGAACTCAGAACACAGAACTCAGAACTATCTTGCCGCGTGCCGGTAAATCATCTGGGAGACGTTGGCCATGGCGGCGGTAGCGGCAGAATCATTGTCCCAGTCTTTGGAGAGCAGCACCAGCACATATTTTCTGCCGTCAGGCAGGAAGACAATGCCGGAGTCATGGCGCACTTTGGTGATCCAACCGGTTTTATGGGCCACTTTCACTTCCTTGGGCAGCTTGGCCGGAATCACATCCTTGAATTTCTGGTCCAGCAGAATCCTAATCATTTCCTGGGAGGCGGCCGGGCTCACCGTTTTGCCTCGGGCCATCTGCTGGAAGAGTACCATTAGGTCATACGCGGTAGTAGTGTTGTTGAGGCCTTGCTGGTACGCTTTCCCGTCTTCCACCCCGCGCAACACCTGCATGTTCTTGGCCCCCAGCTCCCGCATGGTTTGCGTCACCTTGCGGGCATCAAGCTGCTCTATCACTAAGTTAGTGGCCAGGTTGCTGCTCTGGATAATCATTTTGTACAGCAGCTCAGAGAGCGGACGTTTCTGCCCCAGAACCTTGTAGAGTTCCTGTTCGCTGTCGTCCTGGGGGCCAATGCTGAACGGGCTGCCGTCTACAATGCTCTTGAACTCGTTTTTCACCAGCAGCGAGTCTGAAAGGGAAAATCTGCCTTGGTGGGCCTGGCGGTAGGCTTCTATGAGTACGGGCGTTTTCATGGTGCTGGCCGCGTGGAAGCTTTCGTGCTCGTTTAAGAGCAGTTCCTCGTCGGTTTGCAGGTCTTTGAAGGCTACGGCAAAGGTGCCCTTCTGTTGGCGTAGTTCTTGGAGAACTTCCTCCCGGAGCGATGTCATGTTCTTCTGAGGTTTAGTGGCGGTGCAGCCTAGCAATATAAAAGCCAGGGCGAGGGCGGAAACGTAAGGGCGCATGATTTTCTGGTTTAGTCGTCAAGATAGCGAGGCGCTATGAAATAAACAGAAAAAGGAAAGCTTTGCGTTTAGGGGCTGTTTTTGGAAAAACGGCCCCTAAACGCAAAAGAAGGTTTCTTAGAACTTCTGGTTGAGCCAATGTTTGAAATTAGTTTGCTGCTCCGGCGTAGCCGAAGGCAATTTGCTCACCCGGTACTGCGGCAGGTGCAACTGGCCGTCTGGCGCAAGCGTCACCGTCTGTAGTTGCCTCTGCCGGAAAAGCGTGACTTCCACTTCGGCTTTGCCCGTGAGCAGGTGGGGGAGATTACCGTTCTCCAGTTTTCTGCCGTTGAGGGCAATGAGTTCATCATCAACGGAGAGAACCTGCGCGGCGGGAGAGCCAGGAGCCACGTACGCAATAGTGGTGGCCGCCGGGGTCGCCGCATTCAGCCGGAAACCGTACAAGCTCTCATACACCTGCCCCGATGGCAGTTTCTCCAGTTGACAGCCCACGTACTCCAGTGCCGGGGTGAGCCACTGCTCAAAAGGAATAGTCCCAAAGATCATTTCCTGGAAATAGTGCTCTAAAGAAATGCCCGCTACCTGCTCGGCCAGCCGTTGGTAATCTTCCTCAGAGTAACCTATTCCTTTCTGCCCAAATTCCTGCCACATGCGCCGCATCACCTCATCTAGCGAGCGGGTGTTTTGGGTGGCGCGTCTGATTTCCAGGTCCAGCACCAGCGCGGCAATGCAGCCTTTGTGGTAAATGCTCACTTTGCGGTCTGGGATGCCGGGTTTGTAGCCGTCTAACCAAGTGTCAAAAGAGGAATCTGCGACGGAGAGGTGCTGCTCGCCTTGGTCAACGGTGTGGCGTTTGAGCACCGTGTCCAGCTCCTGAAAGTATTGCTCTGCCGTGAACACGCCGCTGCGGGCCAGCAGGTAATCACCGTAATAGGTGGTCACGCCTTCGGCCACGTAGCCGGTCCTGAAGTAATTCTCCCGCGTGAAATCATACGGCAGCATTTCCTTCGGCCTTATTTGCTTGATGTTCCACGTGTGAAACAGTTCATGGCAACTCACGCCCAGCAGTTCCTTGTACAGCCCCGGTGCCATGAGCTGTTCCGCCGGACCCAGCGTGATCACCGTGGAGTTCAAATGCTCTACCCCGTGGTAATGCGGGTAAGGCAGCAGGATGTTCAGGAAATGATAGTCTGCAACCGGGAAGGTCTCAAACAGCGCCAGTTGCTCCCGGGTGAAAGCCCTGAAATGCGGAATAATCTGCTCCCAGTCAGGCGTGCAATCGCCCTGGAACCACACGTGGAACGGGATACCCTGCTCTTCATACACCTGGTGCTGCAAGGTGGCGCTGGCCATGAAGGGAGAGTCTACCAGAAGATCAAAGTCTTCGGCCTGAAGGATGTGCGGTTCCGGTTGGGGCAGTCCGCAGGCAATCTGCCAGTGGGCGGGAAGGTCTACGGATAACGTGCAGAGTTCCTGTTCCTGGCCCACTACCGTAAGCAGGCAGTTCACCGGGTTCACGTACAGGAAATCAGGCGCCAGCCAGGAACCGCCCGCATCCATCTGCCGGGCGTAGAAGTTGTAGCGCACCTCAAGGGTTTGCTGGCCGTTGGTTTCCACGCGCCAGCGGTCTTTGGTTTCTTTGTGGCAGGGCAGGGTAGAGCCGTCTGGCGCGGCTACGGTAATTTCCTGCAGCTTCTGCGCGAAGTGCTGGAGCTCATAGCGGCCGGGGCGCCAGGCCGGCAACTGGAGGCTGATCTCCGCGGCGGCGATTTGCGTGAACGTGGCTTTTATCTGCAGGTAGCCAGACAGTGGGTTCTGGAAGGAAATATGATAGTGCGGCACAGTTTTCTGAGGCTAAAAAAGAAATGGAAACTTAAATTTACGTGAGTTGTTGCAAGGTTATCTGTTTTTGCCCTTATTTCCGAAAAACGGCCCCTAAACGCGTTTCTGGGGCGCTTGCCGCGTAGTGCAGCTTTTAGCGAGGCGGGATAACGTGCAAATACTCAAATTAAAATGTGGGAAGTGGCTTGGTTTATCAAAATCCATTTTATAATTTTGCAGGCCTTAATAAAATGTTTAGTGTAAGATGAAAAGAACATTCCAACCTTCGCAACGCAAAAGAAGAAATAAGCACGGTTTCCGCTCAAGAATGGAGACTGCCAACGGACGTAGAGTATTAGCTAGCAGAAGAGCTAAAGGCCGTAAGAGACTGACCGTTTCTGACGAAAGAAGACATAAAGCCTAATTTTTCTGAGTAGCTCGCTGCAAGGCGCCTTGCGAATGGGTACCTTCACTGAACATTCTGCAGAAGAGCAACCGCTTTCTTATAGATTTCCGAAAGAAGAACGTTTACGGAGCAAAAAGCTAATTGACCGGCTTTTCCGTGAAGGTTCTTCTTTTAACTTGTATCCGCTTAGGTTTGTGGTGTTGCAGGTGCCGGAGCCGTCTGAGCCCCCGGTTCAGATTCTGGTCTCCGTTTCTAAGCGCCACTTCAAAAAAGCCGTAGACCGCAACCGCCTCAAGCGGCAGATGCGCGAAGCCTACCGCTTGCACAAACACGTTCTGGATCAGGCTTCTACCGCCGGCGGAACGCGCTATATTGCCATTCTCTACATAGGAAAAGAAAAAAATCCTTTCAAAGTTATCTGCAAAAAACTAAATTCAGGATTAGAGCGTTTGCTTAGCTAAAGTATTCCCTTTTTCCGTTTTTTCACCTCTGCAGATATGTTGAAGAAGACTTTTGCCGGCCTCCTGGTGGCGGGCACTGCGTGGGGCCTGTTCTCTTTCACAGACGGCTCTGAGCGCTATTTCGATATCGCCAAAAACCTAGACATTTTTGCCACGCTCTTCAAGGAGGTGAACACCTACTATGTAGACGACGTGGCTCCCTCCAAACTGGTGCGCACCGGCATTGACGCCATGCTCAAGTCGCTGGACCCGTACACCAACTATATTCCCGAAGACGATATTGAGGATTTCCGCACCATGACCACCGGGCAGTACGGCGGCATTGGGGCTTTGGTGGGCAAGCGGGACGGCCGCACCATCATCTCTTTGCCCCATGAAGGCTCCCCGGCCCAAAAAGCGGGTCTCATCATTGGCGATGAAATCCTGAAGATTGACGGCGTAGATCTTTCGGCCAAAGCAGACGGAGACGTAAGCCGGTTGCTCAAAGGCCAGGCGGGCACGGTGGTGAAGCTGGAGATTAAACGTTTTGGGGTAGACAAACCCATGGTAGTGGAGGTAGTGCGCGCCAACATCCAAATCAACAATGTGCCTTATTATGGAATGGTCACTCCGGAGATTGGTTACTTGCAGCTGTCTGGTTTCACGGTAGATGCCGGCCAGGAAGTGCGCAGGGCGGTAGCCAGCTTGAAGGAACAAGGAGCTAAGAAAGTGATTCTTGACCTGCGCGATAACCCCGGTGGATTGTTGAACGAGGCGGTGAATATCTCCAACCTGTTTCTGCCCCGCGGGAAAGACATTGTCAGTACCAAGAGCAAAGTAGCCGACTGGAACAAAATGTACAAAGCCCTGGATGAGCCGCTGGATGTGCAAATGCCCTTAGTAGTCCTTACCAGTACGAACAGTGCCTCTGCCGCCGAGATTGTTTCAGGTGCCCTGCAAGATTATGACCGCGCTGTGCTGGTGGGGGAGAGAACCTTCGGGAAGGGATTGGTGCAGATGACGCGCCCGCTTTCCTATAACTCCCAGCTGAAAGTGACTACGGCTAAATACTACATCCCTAGCGGAAGATGCATCCAGGCTATTGATTATGCCCACAGAGACGCAGACGGTTCTTTGCACAAAACACCAGACTCGTTGCGGGTAGCTTTCAAAACCGCCAACGGGCGCGTGGTGTATGATGGCGGAGGAATCAGTCCAGACCTGGAGGTGAAAGAGCAGCCGGTGCCAGACATCATCCGGAAACTCCTTTCCAAAAACTACATCTTTGATTATGCCACCAGGTTTAGAGCAGCCAATGCCTCCATTCCGCCGGCCAAAGAGTTCCGCCTTTCTGATGCGGAATACCAGAAGTTTGTCTCTTACCTGAACGGGAAAGATATTTCTTATTCCACAGATGTGGAGAAGGCTTTAGATAACATGATCGCGAAAGCCAAGGAAGACAAGCACTATGAAGAGGTGAAGACCGATATAGAGCAGATTAGAAAAAAAGTGGCCACAAACAAAAGCAACGACCTGATCAGGTTTAAAGCCGAGATAAGCGAGCTGCTGGAGCAGGAGATTGTTTCCCGGTATTATCTTCAGAAGGGTTTGGTGGAGGCCACCTTCAATGATGACAAAAATATCATGGCGGCTGTAGAGGTCCTGAACAACCCAACCCGCTATAAGACCTTACTGACCACCAGTGTCAAAAGATAGTTGTCACACTATATATAATAGAGCAGGGTTGTTTTTGATTTGGCGCAGTTCCTGGTTTGGGGCTGTTTTAGGAAAAACGGTCGCTAAACAGTCAACGCTTTCAACTGATAAGTTGCCAATCTTGGTAAAGATATAGAGTATAGCAGGGGCAACCGGTAACGGTTGCCCTTTTGTTTTAGAATAGCGTAGCTTTGCAGTAGAACGTTTGGCTTATCCCATACATGGCATACATACTATCTTTAGAGACTTCGTCTACCGTTTGTTCCGTGGCTTTGCACCTGGATCAGCAGTTGCTTTCTTATGCAGAACTGCAGATGGAGAAATCGCACTCCTCTCACATTACCGTTATGGTGGAGCAGGTGGTGGGGCATGCGGGGGTGGGGTTGGAGCAGGTAGATGCCATTGCGGTTTCCGGCGGTCCGGGTTCTTACACCGGTCTGCGCATAGGGTCGGGCACGGCTAAAGGGCTTTGCTATGCTTTAGACAAACCTTTGATCTCGGTAGATACGTTGTGGGCCATGGCGCATGCGGTTATAGAAAGTGTCCCTGCGCCGGAGCAGTACTTGTACTGTCCTATGATAGACGCCCGGCGTGCAGAAGTATACACCTGCCTGGTAGATCATGCTTTGGAGGTGCATCTGCCTGTAGAGCCTATGGTACTGGACAGCGCCAGTTTTGCCTCAGAATTGGAAAAATGGCCTCTAATCTTCTTCGGGAGCGGAGCGGCCAAAGCCAAAGAACTCCTGGCCCCGCACCCGAACGCTTTTTACCTTGACAATGTTAAACCTACAGCCAAGGCGATTGGGACATTGGCATACGCAAAGTTGCAGGCGAAGCAGTTTGAGGACGTGGCGTATTTTGAGCCTTTTTATTTGAAAGAAGTCTATATCACTAAACCCTCAGGGAAATAAAGGAAATATGGAAGAGTTTGTAAACCGAGTGGCCAATAGCGGCCTGATCACGCTAAATCTGGAGGAGTATCTGCACCCAGGTGAACGGGTGGTGTATGATATAAAAGACAACCTGTTTCACGGTCTCATGTTGCGTGAGAAAGATTTCAGAGCTTTTGTGAAAGAGCATGATTGGTCGCAGTACGCAGGAAAGAACGTAGCCATCATTTGTTCAACCGATGCCATAGTTCCTACATGGGCCTATATGCTGTTGGCGACAAAGCTACAGCCCTACGTGAACCGCTATGTGTTCGGAGACCTTGATTCACTGGAACAGGCGTTATTACATGATGCCATTGCTACAATAAATCCCGCAGATTATCAAGATGCCAAAGTGGTGATCAAAGGGTGTGGCCAAATACCCGTGCCTACTTTTGCTTATGTAGAAATCATGCAGAAGCTGTTGCCAGTGGTAAGTAGCGTAATGTATGGTGAGCCCTGCTCCACAGTGCCAATCTATAAAAAGCCGAAGGATAAAGTAGCTACTACCTAATCCTATTACTGGAGCACATAGAGGCGGGTGGGGTTTAGGGGCCGTTTTCGGAAAAGCGGCCGCTAAACGCCACCCGCCTCCCTTTTATGGGTCGGGAGGCCC
>NZ_RJJE01000003.1 GCF_003721565.1 Rufibacter immobilis
TGCGCCACATGATGGGAGAGGACCTCATCACCCACCTCGGCCTCGACTACTACCAGGAGCTCGTCGACACCCTGTAGGGAAACAGAGGATTTAGTAAGTTCTATATGATTCAACTACACAAACTTATTTCCACCAGCCTGGGCATTGGGTATATAGGCAAAGGTGGAGGCACGGTGGCCGCAGTGGCTACCTGCCTTTGCTGGTATTTCTTGCTGGGCGGTGGGAATGAGCTTGTGCTAGGACAGGTTGGGATCACGTTGCTGATTACCATACTAGGCGTTTGGTCTGCCAATGAAGTAGAACCTTACTGGGGCAAAGACGACAAAAAAGTAGTGATAGACGAAGTGGCGGGAATGTGCATCAGCCTTCTGTTCATTCCGGTTCAGGTAAACTACATTTTAGCCGCTCTGGTCCTATTTAGATTCTTTGACATTGTGAAACCTTTCTACATAAGAAAAACTGAGAAATTGGCTGGAGGCTGGGGCGTGATGATGGATGACGTGCTCTCCGGAATCTATGCCAACGTACTCTTGCAACTTCTTGTCTACCTGGATCTATTTTAGATGCTCACCTTCCTAAGGTCCCAGGCCGCCTCCCTGATTGCATCAGGAGTTGACTTTCTGGTGACCATTTTTGCAGTCGAACTTTTAGGCATTTGGTATGTAGCCGCCACTGTTTCAGGCACCATCTCTGGTGGAATTATACATTTCTCTATAGGCAGAACCTGGGTTTTCCATGCTGCCCATGGAGCAATACCCACGCAAGCCACCAAGTACTTCCTGGTCTGGAGCGGTAGCTTTCTACTCAATGCTTCAGGAGTGTTCATGTTCACCCACTATCTGGGTCTCAACTATATCTTCTCTAAAGTCACCGTTTCTCTATTGGTCGGCTTTTTCTACAATTTTATTCTACAAAAGAGATATGTATTCAAGTAAGAATGTATATGTCAGTATTTTACATATACTGGTTTGCTGCGTAGCCTTTCTAGCTGCCGGAGTAAACTTCAATTCAGTTCAAGCGCAGGGAATTACCACTTCTGTGCGCGGAACCATCAAAGACGCGGTTTCCAATGAACCGCTTATTGGCGTCTCTATTTTTGTACCGGGCACCAGTTTGGGCACCACCTCAGACGTGGAGGGAAACTTCTCCCTTAAAACAACCCAGGCCATTACTAAAATTCAGTTCACCTACCTGGGGTATAAAGCCAAAACCATTGAGCTTACCCCCGGCGAAACAAAAGTTTTGAACGTGCGGCTGGAGAGTGATGCCAAGAAACTGAACGAAGTGGTGATCAAAGGCCGTAGCCGCAACTACAGCAACAAAAACAACCCTGCGGTAGACCTCATCCGGTTGGTGGTAGACAACAAGAACAAGAACCGCCTGGAGAGCTATGATTACGTGCAGTACCAGCAATATGACAAGCTGCAACTGGCGTTGACCAATACTCCTGAGAAACTGCGCAACAATATTCTGCTCAAACGCTATGACTTCGTGACGAAGAACATAGACACCACCACTCTGGCGGGCACTGCCATACTTCCGCTGTACATGCAGGAGTCACTTTCACAGCAGTATTACCGCAAAGATCCTGAAAAAAAGAAAACGGTGGTGCAGGCAGAGAAGAAAGTTGACTTCGGTGAGTTTGTGGTGATCAATTCCTACGTGAAGCACATGTACCAGGACATTGACATCTACAAGAACAACATCACCATTCTTACCAACCAGTTCCTGAGCCCTATTGCTGATCTGGCTCCTACCTTCTACCGGTTTTACATCACAGATACCGTGGTAGTGGACGGCCAAAAACTAACTGAGCTTTCCTTCAGCCCTAAGAACGAGACTGACTTTCTGTTCACGGGTAAACTGTACGTGACCATGGACGGAAACTATGCCGTGCAAAAGGTAGACATGGAAGTAGGCAAGAAAGTGAACATCAACTGGGTGCGTGACCTCCACATCAACCTTGACTTTGACCGGCTACCCAACGGCCGCTACAACCTGAGCAAGAGCGTCCTGAAATCTGAGTTTGCCGTAGTGCAGAACAGCAAAGGCGGCGTGTACGGCGAGCGGACGGTCTCGTTCAAAGACTTCAAAATTAACCAACCACAACCTGCCAGCTTTTATGAAGGTGATCCTTTGGTGAAAGCCGAAGAAGCCGAGCGGCACGATGATGAGTATTGGGCTACTAACCGTCATGACAGCCTTTCTTTTGCAGAGGCCAATACCTACCAAAGCATTGACAGCCTGAGAAACACCCGGTCTTTTAAAAGAACCCTGGATTACGCCACTTTCTTGATAGCCGGTTACAAACATGCCGGGCCTTATTTTGAGATTGGTCCTGTAAATACGTTCTACAGCTTTAACCCGGTGGAAGGCTTCCGGCTGCGGGTAGGCGGTAGAACCACCACTACCTTCAGCAAAAGAGTTATGTTTGAGACCTATGCGGCCTACGGTTTCAAAGACGAGAAATGGAAGTATTACCTGGGTGGCACCTACTCCTTCTCTAACCGGTCCATCTTTGAGTTTCCGGTGCGGGCCTTGCGGGTGAATTACCAGAAAGACACCAAGATTCCGGGCCAAGACCTGCAGTTCATCCAGGAAGACAACTTCCTGCTGTCGTTCAAGCGCGGCACCAATGACAAATGGCTCTACAACGAGACCTACAACATTGACTACCTCCACGAATTCCGGAACCGCTTCTCGTTCAGGGTAGGTTTCAAGAACTGGAAGCAGACACCGGCGGGAAGTTTGGAATACCTGAAAGCCGAAGGCACTGCACCGGCCGAAGGAACAACAGCGCCTAACGGTTCGGAGCAGATAGAGAACATCACCACCTCTGAGGTACGGCTGGAACTTCGCTGGGCGCCCCATGAAGAATACGTGCAGGGCAAGCTGTACCGCTTCCCTATTGTGAACCGGTATCCGGTCTTCACGCTGCGGGCTGCTGCCGGAATCAAAGGGCTATTTAACGGCGACTATGATTACCAGAGCCTCACCCTGAACGTGACCAAACGTTTCTATATGTCACAGTTGGGATATTCAGATGTGATCACGGAAGGCGGGTATATTTTTGGGAAAGTACCGTTTCCGCTGCTGGCCATTCACCGGGCAAACCAGACGTATTCTTACCAGATACAGTCTTATAACCTCATGAACTTCCTGGAGTTTGTCAGTGACCAGTATGCCAGTATTAACATAGACCATTGTTTCAACGGGTTTATCTTCAACAAGCTGCCCCTGATCAAGAAAACCAAGCTGCGCGAATTTGCAACCGTGAAGGTTCTCTACGGCAAGGTTCGCGAAGAGAATGATCCAGAGGTGAACAAAGACCTATTGGCGTTCCCAGCTTATGCGACCGGCCTACCCACCACTTATTCCCTGGACAAGAAGCCGTACGTGGAAGCCAGCCTGGGCGTGGGCAATATCTTCAAGTTCTTCCGGGTAGACGTGGTTAAACGCCTGACGTACCTTGACAACCCCGGCGTTTCTGAAGTGGGCATCAGAGGCCGCTTCAAATTTGACTTCTAAGCAATAGCGCACATGGAAAGCACCATTCGTAAAACCAGCCTAAGAGACGCTTTACAGCAGGGCATATACAAGATCATCAATCCTTTTGTGCGGTTCATGATCTCCGTGGGCTTCACTCCCAACGCCGTCACCATTACCGGATTTCTGCTGAACATAGGCGTAGCCGTAATCTTTATACTGGGCGGGGAACAGGGCAACCGCGGTGATCTCAGCTATGTGGGCTGGGCAGGCTTTCTGATCCTGTTTGCCGGTTTGTTTGACATGCTGGACGGGCAGGTGGCCCGCCTGGGGAAAATGAGTTCCTCCTATGGAGCGCTCTTTGACTCCGTAATAGACCGCTACTCAGAACTCATCATGTTTCTGGGCATCTGCTACTACCTAATTGCCCACCACTATTTCCTGAGCTCACTGCTGGCCTTTGTAGCCATGATTGGATCTATGATGGTGAGTTATACCCGCGCCCGGGCCGAGGGTTTGGGCGTAGAATGTAAAGGCGGGCTTATGCAACGCCCGGAGCGGGTGGTATTGATTGGCCTCTCCTCCATGCTCTGCGGCCTGCTGGCCACCTGGATTGGCGGCGATTATAAAGTGATACTGCCCGGCACCAATCTTCAGGTGTTTGAAACCATGTCAGTGTTTACGTTTCCGTTGGCCGTGCTGGCGGTGTTAACCAACATCACCGCGTTAAACCGGTTGCTGGATGCCAGGAAGGCATTGGAGCAAAAAGAGGCCTTAAAAGGTCAATAGACCATTCTTCATATGCGCAGATTTCTTTTTTCCGTTTTAGTAGGAATGGCCGTTTGGTTAGCAACCGGTCAGCAACGGGTGCTGGCGCAGGCAACCACCAAAACCAATACCCAACAGGAACTGCCCGTGCCCAAGGGGATCCCTAACCTGCTGTTTTACGTGCAACGGGACCCTAACACCAATACCATTGTCTATGAACTGAACCTGGACAGCAAAGGCAACCTGAACCAAGAAGAACCCATCCGGATTTACTGGATGCGCTACGCCGACGGGGGCCACCGGCAGGATCTCAACTTTATCCAGCGGAAATTTGCCTATGGTCTGCATGTAAAGAAGATAACCCCCGAGAAGTACGAACTCAAGTTTGTCTGCTATGACAAACGCACCTTGTACCTCATGAAAGGCGCAGATGGCAGATTTCATGTGTACACTGCCATTGGGAAGAAGCAGTCTATCCTGAGCCGCGTGTTCGTCCGGATTGAAGGGGGCACTTTCTGGGTACCCAATGTGGTCTATGCAGAATTTACGGGGCAGGAGGCCGCCACCAGAAAAGAAATTATTGAACGGTTCAAACCATAAATTCTCATCTTTATGAAGAAGAACTATATCTCTAATTCCACAGAATCTACCAGAATGTTCAAGGCCGACTGGATGGAGGCCCTGTCTAAGGTACACTTCACTGTGCCCCTGTATATTTACGTACCGGTGATTCTGCTCCTCTGCTGGGATGCCCTGTACAGACAAAGTTTGCCCTTGCTCCCCTTTATAGGCTACTACGCTCTGGGACTGGTAGTCTGGACCTTGACGGAGTACCTGCTGCACCGGTTCGTGTTTCATTATGTACCTAAGGCACCGTGGGCGTTGCGGCTGCACTTCATCTTTCATGGTGTGCACCATGATTACCCCAATGATGCCAAACGGCTGGTGATGCCGCCTTCGGCCAGTATTCCTATGGCTACGGTGCTGTACCTGTTCTTCCGGTTATTTTTGCAGGGCGGGGAACTGCATGCTTTCTTTGCCGCCTTTTTAACCGGTTACCTGGTGTATGACCTCTCGCACTACGCCCTGCATCATTTCAATTTCAAAAGCCAGTTCTGGAAAAACCTGAAGAAGCACCACATGCTGCACCACTATTCAGACGCCTCCAAAGGCTACGGGGTAAGTTCGCCGCTGTGGGACAAAATCTTCCGCTCTGATTTCATCAAAAAATAACATGCGTACCACTTCAACGGTAGCCAGTAAAACTAAAAAGGAAACCGGCGTTTCTGCAAAAGCAGCCCTGGTGGTCACCGCCATTTCTGCGGGCTACCTGCTGCTCTCCTACGTCTTAATTGGGTTCAAACCTGAGCAACTGCTGCTGGTGGCTCTGTTTAACTCCTTATATTACCTTTCTCCTGTCACCAGAAAATTTGCGTTGGGCTACACCATTTTCATGGTCTTCTGGATCTTGTTCGATTACATGAAGGCCTTCCCCAACTACTGGTTCAATGAGGTGCACATCAAAGACCTCTATGAGGCCGAAAAAGCCTTCTTTGGGGTAATGTATGATGGTATTGCTCTTACGCCCAATGAGTACTGGCTCCGGCACCCCAACACGGCGCTGGACATCCTTTCGGGGGTATTTTACCTGTGCTGGGTACCGGTGCCCATGGGCTTTGCCGCTTTTCTGTTCTTTAAAAACCGGCAACAGTTCATCTACTTTTCGCTCACCTTCCTGCTGGTCAATATAATGGGCTTTGTGGTGTACTACCTGTACCCCGCCGCGCCACCGTGGTATATTCAGCAGTACGGCTTTGACTTCATTGCCCACACGCCCGGTAACATGGCCGGTCTGGCCCGGTTCGACGCTTATTTTGGGATAGACCTTTTCCGGGGGATGTACGCCAAAGGCTCCAACGTGTTCGCGGCCATGCCTTCGTTGCACTCCGCGTACCCGCTCATTGTGTTTTACTACGGGCTCAAGAACCGGCTCAAGTGGGTGAACGTGGTGTTTGGCGTCATCATGGGGGGCATCTGGTTTGCGGCCGTCTACAGTTCGCACCACTACGTGCTGGACGTGCTGTTCGGGGTTGTCTGTGCGGCTACCGGCATTGGGCTTTTCAACTGGGCCATGGCCCGAAAAGGAGCGGTTTACCGGGCGGTGCAGCGGTTTATAAAAGCCATAGAGTAAACCAAATTATTTTATGAGGCGCCTTGCGTTTAGGGGCTGTTTTTCCAAAAACAGCCCCTAAACGCAAGGCGCCCGCTTTTGTAGCCACGTTAACGTGCTTTGGGCTTTGCCATCCCTTCACCCACACGTTTAGGCAACAGCGGTATCCTAAATAATTCTGCTATTTTAAGGCCGATTTTGGAAAAACAGCCCCTAAACGCATGACCTTCCGCCTACCCCTTCTTTTCCTGTGCGCCTCCCTCCTGGTGCAGCCGCTGGCCTTCGCGCAAAAGAAAAGCAAAACGCCGTTTGAGCCCGCCGAGCTGGTGAACCCACTCATGGGTACCGATTCCAAGCCCGAGCTCTCCAACGGGAACACTTATCCCGCCGTGGCCGTGCCCTGGGGCATGAACCTCTGGACTCCGCAGACCGGCACCATGGGGCACGGCTGGGCCTACACCTACGCCGCCGACAAGATCAGGGGTTTCAAGCAGACACACCAGCCCTCGCCCTGGATGAACGACTACGGTCAGTTCGTGATTATGCCCGTGACCGGGAAGATGCGCTTTGACCAGGACGGCCGCGCCAGTTGGTTTTCGCACAAATCAGAGACCGCCAAGCCTTACTACTACGGCGTGTACCTGGCCGACCATGACGTGACCGCCGAACTCACCCCCACGGAGCGCGCCGCCCAGTTCCGCTTCACTTACCCCAAGGCAGACAGTTCCTTCATTGTGATAGACGCGCTGGACCGAGGCTCTTATATAAAGGTGCTGCCCAAGGAACGGAAAATCATGGGCTACACCACCCGCGCCGCCCGCTCCAACCCCAAGAACTTCAAAAACTTCTTCGTGATTTACGTGGACAAGCCTATTGCCCTGGCCCGCACGTTCAGGGGCAAGGCGCTGGCCGGAAAAGACTCCCTGGAACTCATGGCCAACCACACGGGTGCCATCATCGGGTTCAAAACGGCCAAAGGCGAGCAGGTAAACCTGAAGGTGGCTTCCTCTTTCATCAGTTTTGAGCAGGCCGAACTGAACCTACAGCGGGAGCTGGCGCAGGATGATTTTGAGGCCACCAAGCAGAAAGCCAGAGACCGCTGGAACCAGGCATTAAGCCGCATCACGGTGGAAGGCGGCACTGAGGAACAGCAGCGCACTTTTTACTCCTGCCTGTACCGCACGCTCTTTTTCCCGCACAAGATGTATGAGGTGAACGCCGCCGGCAAAACCGTACACTACAGCCCCTACACCGGACAGGTGCATGACGGGTACCGCTTCGCCGGCACCGGTTTCTGGGACACGTTTAGGGCGCTCTACCCTTTCCTCAACCTCATGTACCCCGGCATCAACAAAGAAATGCAGGAAGGCCTCATCAATGACTTCAAGGAGGGCGGCTGGCTGCCGGAATGGTCCAGCCCCGGCTACGCCGATATCATGGTGGGCAACAACTCGGCTTCCGTGGTGGCCGATGCCTACCTGAAAGGCCTGCGCGGCTATGACATTGAGAAACTCTACGAGGCGCTGGTGCACGGAGCCAACAACGAGGGGCCCATCTCAGCCATCGGCCGAAAGGGCGCGGAGTACTACAAAAAGCTGGGCTACGTGCCCTATGACGTGAAGATCAACGAGAACGCCGCCCGCACCCTGGAGTATGCCTATGATGATTTCACCATTTACCAGCTGGCCAAAGCCCTGAAAAAGCCCCAGGCCGAGATTGACCTTTACGCCCAACGCAGCCAGAATTACCGCCACCTCTTTGACCCGGCCACCGGGCTCATGCGCGGCAAAAACCAGGACGGCACTTTCCAGACCCCGTTTAACCCCTTCAAGTGGGGCGATGCCTTCACGGAGGGCAACAGTTGGCACTACAGCTGGAGCGTGTTCCATGACGTGCAGGGGCTGGTGAACCTGATGGGCGGCAAGGAGAACTTCGTGAAAAAGCTGGATTCTGTGTTCACGCTGCCTCCCGTGTTTGATGACTCCTACTACGGCGGCGTGATCCATGAGATACGGGAAATGCAGATTGCCAACATGGGCCAGTACGCGCACGGCAACCAGCCCATCCAGCACATGATCTACCTCTACAACTACGCCGGCGCTCCCTGGAAAACCCAGTACTGGGCCCGCCAGACCATGGACCGCATGTACAAACCTACGCCAGACGGCTACTGCGGCGACGAAGACAACGGCCAGACGAGCGCGTGGTACGTGTTCAGCGCCATGGGCTTCTACCCCGTCTGCCCCGGCACCACCCAATACGTGCTGGGCGCGCCGCTCTTCCCCAAACTGACGCTCACGCTGGAGAACGGCAAGAAACTGGAGATTGAAGCGCCTAAAAACAGTCCGCAGAACCTGTACGTGCAGGAACTGAAAGTCAACGGCAAGAAACACGGGCAGAACTGGCTAGACCATTTTGAGTTGCTCAAAGGCGGCAAGCTCCGCTTTGAGATGGGCGATAAACCCAACACCCAACGCGGCACCCAAGACAGCGCATTCCCTTATTCCTTCTCTTCCGTCAAGCAATAACATTCGTCTTCGCGTTTAGGGGCTGTTTTTGGAAAAAGAGCCCCTAAACGCAAGTCTCAGCACCAACCCATGAAACACCTTCTTCTTTCCCTCGGCCTTTGTCTGGGCACCGTTACGGCGGTACTGGCCCAATCAGAAACCCACACCCAAGGCAAATACACGCTTACCTTCGTGAACCAGGACCCGGCGCTCAACCCCACGGTGAAGCAGAACCTGATCAAGGCCTTCTTCCAGACCTACCCCGCAGAGGCCAAGCGGTTCAACAAAAAAACGGTGAAAGACGTGACCGTTACCATTGATACCGCCTACACCGGCGTAGCCTACGCCCACGAAGGCAAAATCACCATCAGCTCGGCCTGGCTGCGCAAGCGCCCCACAGACATTGACGTGATCACGCACGAAGGCATGCACCTGGTACAAGCCTATCCCCCCGACAGCGGCCCCGGCTGGATCACCGAAGGCATCGCCGATTACGTGCGCCATACCTTTGGGGTAGACAACGCCGGTGCCAACTGGTCTTTGCCTGAACCCACAGACAAACACAACTTTGACAACAGCTACCGCATCACTGCCCGTTTTCTGCTGTGGGCCGAAAAACACGTAAACAAGAAACTGGTGAACGAACTGGATGCCCGCATGCGCCAGAAAACCTACACCCCCGCTGCCTGGAAAGAACTGACCGGCAAAACGGTGGAGGAACTCTGGCAAGCCTACAAAGCCAATCCAAAAATCTGATGTACCGCAGACCGAAGCGTTCCAAGGTAACCTCGGCGTAGCCGAATAAAACAGCGCAGGCTTTCTCCCAACTTAGAGAAAGCCTGCGCTGTTTTAGGTCTTATTTAGGAAAAACGGCCGCTAAACGCAATACAAAGCTATTGCAGAATAGTCTCTATCTGGTTGAGCTCGTCTTGGCTGAATTGGGTGTTCTGCATGCATTTGAGGGAATCTGCCAATTGGGCGGGCGAGCTGGCTCCAATGAGCACTGAGGTCACCCGCGGGTCTTTCAGTAGCCAGGCCAAAGCCATCTGCGCCAACGTCTGTCCCCGTCCCTGGGCCAGGTCATGGAGCTGACGTATCTGGCCCAGGCGCTCTTCCGTGATGTCTGCCTCTTTCAGGAAACCATGGGGCTTGGCGGCGCGGGAACCTTCAGGAATGCCTTTGAGGTACTTGCTGGTGAGCAGCCCCTGCGCCAGCGGCGAAAATGGAATACAGCCCACGCCTTCCTGCTCCAGCAGATCCAGCAGGCTTTCCTCTACCCAGCGCACAAACATGGAGTACTTGGGCTGGTGGATGAGGCAGGGCGTGCCCAGTTCCTTCAGAATCTGAATGGCGCGGGTGGCCTCCGGAGTTTCATAGTTGGAGATGCCCACGTAGAGCGCCTTCCCCTGTCGCACAATTGCGTCTAGGGCACCCATGGTTTCTTCCAGCGGGGTGTTGGGGTCTGGCCGGTGGCTGTAGAAAATATCCACGTAGTCCAGCTTCATGCGCTTGAGGCTTTGGTCCAGACTGGAGATAAGGTATTTGCGGGAACCCCACTCGCCGTACGGCCCCTCCCACATCTTGTACCCCGCCTTGGTGGAGATAATGAGTTCATCGCGGTAGCCCCTGAAATCCTGGTGCAGAATCTTCCCGAAATTTTCCTCGGCGGAGCCGGGCGGCGGGCCATAGTTGTTGGCCAGGTCAAAGTGGGTAACCCCGGCATCAAAGGCGTCACGCAGCATCTGGCGGCTGTTCTCCAGCACGTCTACGTGCCCGAAGTTGTGCCAGAGCCCTAGAGACAAGGCGGGCAGCTGTAAACCGCTTTTGCCGCAGCGGCGGTATTCCATGGCGCCGTAGCGCTGGGAAGAGGGAGTATAAGACATAGTTAGCTTCATTGGTAGAAGCTGAAAAGTACAGTTTTAACCGGTGCGGGCAAAGCGTTGGGCACAAGTTCTTCTGGCTTACTTAGCACCTCCGCCGGCTCCAGTCCTATACTGCCCAAGAGATTTGTTACTTAAATACCAGAACTGCAAAAACCAAAGGAAAGTAAAAACCGTAGGCGAGGGCTAGGACAAACAAGCCATAGTAGGATAGCGCATAACAAAGAACTTTCAGAATAGTTTGAAGAAAGACGGACGTAACACGTGTTTCCTGAAGCCTTTTCAGCTATAATTACCTATATTACTGTAAAGTATATACAGGAAGGCCCGTGGTTCTTCAGAAAGGGATTCTGACATGGTCATATCCTGTTTACTACAACCCATATGAACCACTCTTCAGAAGTTGACTCTATTTCGCAGCCCGTTCATCAGACAGATGACCTTTACCGGTTACTGATCAATAGCGTCACAGATTACGCCATTTTTCTCTTAGACCCGGAGGGCAACGTTGCCACCTGGAACGCAGGGGCCAGGCGCATCAAACAATTTGAGGCAGAGGACATCATTGGCAAGCACTTCTCCAACTTCTACACCTCAGAGGCCAAAGAGCGCGACTACCCTGCCTATGAACTGAGGGAAGCCCAGAAACAGGGTCGGTTTGAGGATGAAGGCTGGCGCGTGCGCAAAGACGGCACGGTCTTCTGGGCCAACGTGATCATTACGCCGCTCTACAGCCAGGACCGGGTGCTGCTGGGTTTCTCCAAGATTACCCGTGACCTGTCTGAGCGGAAAAAAGCCGAGGACGATCTCTACAAAGCCTATGAGGAGGTAAAGGAAAGCGAGGAAAAGTACCGTTTAATGGTGGAAGGAGTAACTGACTACGCCATTTTCATGCTCAACCCCGCTGGGCAGGTAGCCACCTGGAACGAGGGCGCCAAAAGAATCAAAGGCTACAACGCCAGCGAAATCATAGGCAAGCACTTCTCCAAGTTCTACTCCCGTGAGGCCGTACAGACCGGCTACCCCGAGTATGAACTGAAGAAAGCCGTGGAAGACGGCCGTTTTGAGGACGAAGGCTGGCGCTACCGGAAAGACGGTTCAGCGTTTTGGGCCAATGTGATCATCACGGCCATTTTCAACGCAGACAAAGAACTCATTGGCTTCTCCAAGATCACCCGTGACCTCACAGACAAAAAGAAGTTGGAGGAACAACTCTTCCGCATTAATGAAGACCTGAAGGAAAGCGAGGAAAGAACCCGTCTGCTCATTGACAGCGTGAAGGATTACGCCATTCTCATGCTCAACCCAGACGGCTTGGTGGTTAGCTGGAACTCTGGGGCAGAACGCATTAAAGGCTACAAAGCCCCCGAGATTTTAGGCAAGCATTTCTCCAAGTTCTACTCCCGCGAGGCCATGGAGAACGGGTTTCCGCAGTATGAGCTGGCGCAGGCCCGCGAGAAAGGCCGCTTTGAGGACGAGGGCTGGCGCATCAGGAAAGACGGCACCGCCTTCTGGGCCAACGTGGTTCTGTCGCCTATCTACAACTCTGAGCACCGGCTCCTTGGGTACGCCAAAATCACCCGCGATCTTACGGAGCGCCGCCGGAACGAAGACCTGATGCAGAAAAACAAAGAGCTCCTGCGCATCAACAATGACCTGGATAACTTTGTCTACACCGCCTCCCATGACTTGAAATCTCCCATCACCAACCTGGAGGGACTCCTGAGTGCCTTGCAGGAAGACTTAGGCGATGAAAAGGAAAAGCACCAGCAGATTCTCACCATGATGCACGGCTCCGTGAACGCCCTCAAAAAAGTGATCACAGACCTCACCGACATCAGCAAGCTCCAACAGGAAAGCGAAAGGCGCGAGAAAGTACAGATCGCAGAATTGCTGGATGACATCAAAGAAAGCCTGAGCAGCCTCATAGACAGCAGCAAAGCGAAAATCCGCCTGGAAAAACAGGATTTCAGCCACCTTACCTACTCCCGCAAGAACCTGCGCAGCGTGCTCTACAACCTGGTGTCAAACGCGATAAAATATGCCGCCCCCAATAGGCCACCGGTAGTTACCATCTTTACAGAGCTTACTCCCACTGGAGAACACGTCTTAACGGTGAAGGACAACGGGTTGGGCATTGCCAAAGAGCAAACCTCCAAAATCTTTGCCATGTACAAACGGGTGCATGACCACGTGGAAGGCTCCGGCATTGGCTTATACCTGGTGAGAAAGATCCTGGAAAATTCCGGCGACACCATTTCCGTGGAAAGTGAAGTTGGCAAAGGTTCTGAGTTCAAAGTCATCTTCCACCAGCAAAACTTTTAAACAGTAACCAAGAGAAATAAAGAACGCCTGTCTACGGTTCTGTAGGCAGGCGTTCTGTTTAGGGGCTGTTTTTCACAAAACTGCCTCAAAGTAGCTGAGCTTCTTGGTAAGTTTAGGCCGGTCCTCTACGGGGTGCTGGCGTTGCTCTTTGTGGCCCTGCACATGCTCTTCGCGCGAGATCCAGGCTTTGAAATCCTCTTTGCTGGTCCACTTGGAAACCAACACGTACTCAACGGTAGCGGGGTGCTCCCGCTTCCAGATGTCAAAGGAGAGAAGGCCCTTGGCACCCTGGCTTTCTTCATAATCATGCTGGCATTTGCGGGCCAAATAGGCTTCATGTTCTTTGTCTGCCTCAAAACTGGCGTTCACTATATAAGCGTTCATAGTAGTACAGGTTGCGTCTCTTTGATAGGATTTAGTACTAAGATAACGGAACTTGCGCCTTTTTCGGTTTTCTGGGGGTATGTTTCCTGTTACCTCCAGGATACCCGATGTGTTTACTTCAAGGTTCTGCCAAACAGTGCCAATGTTCTCTCCCAGGCCAGTTTGGCGGCGGCTTCATGATAGCGCGCCGGTGAAGTATTGTTGTTGAAGGCGTGGTTGGCTCCTTCGTATACATACAACTGGTATTTAACCTTCGCCGCTTGCAGGGCCTGCTCAAACGCCGGAATGCCCGCGTTCACGCGTTCGTCCAAACCGCCGTAGTGCAGCAGCAACTCGGCTTTGATCTTGGCTACATCGGCGGCTTCGGGTTGGCGGCCATAGTACGCCACGGCCGCGTCCAGCTCCGGGGAATGGATGGCCAGTTGCGCCGCCAAAGCGCCGCCCCAGCAGAAGCCCACGCAGCCGGTTTTCCCGTTGCCGGAGGCATGCTTTTGCAGGTACTCCAGGCCTCTCAGGAAGTTGGTCAGGTTCTGCTGCGTATTCAGCTTGGAAAACAACGCGCGGGCTTCGTCTTCATTGGCAGGCGTGCCGCCGAAGGGCGAGAGCGCGTCTGGCGCAATGGCCAGATATCCCGCCTGCGCCACCCGCATGGTTACGTCCCTGATATGCGGGTTCAGACCTCGGTTTTCATGGATGACCAGCACCGCGCCCAGCTTCTTCTTTCCTTCGGGCCGCGCCTGAAATGCTTTCATGGTCACCCCATCTGCCCCGGCATACGTGATGTCTTCGGTTTTAATGTTCTTATCCTCCACCGTGGCAGCCTGGGCGTAATTGTTCTCCAACAGGGGGAGCAACGACATGGCCAACGTGAGACTGCCCGTGAGTTTAGCCAGACGGCTGATGAACTCTTTGCGGGTGAGCGGGGCGTGGGTGTACTCGTCAAAGAGATTGATAATGCGCTGATCCATAGTTCTGTTTGTTTCCCTCAAGGTACAGAATTGGCAGCAGATCTTTGGCAAGAACAGTCTGCGTTTAGGGGCTCTTTTTGGAAAAAGAGCCCCTAAACGTACTGGCAACTCTTACCCATGCCCTGGCCTTTACTGGGGTCGGCCGGTCTGGAGACTAAGCCTCTTCTCTGTCACCGGATAAATTCCCGCTCCAGGTATCTGCAATAAAACAGGAAAGCGTTTAGGGGCCGTTTTTCCAAAAACAGCCCCTAAACGCCTGGGTAGTTCAGTCAGGGAAAAGGATATAGCCTGGCTCCTACTTCTTCGGCTTGCTGCTCATGTAAAATGTGAGCTTGCCGCCTTTTGCCAAATCTGTGTGGTGCAGGACTGGTTGCGTTAAGGTCTTGCCGTTTAACTCCACCTTCTGCACGTACACGTTTTTCTCACTCTGGTTCTTGGCTTCAATCTCAAAGGTTTTGCCGTTTTCCAGCTGGATGGTCGCATCTTTCACCGCCGGGCTGCCCAGGGAATATTCTCCCGCGCCGGGCGCCACCGGATAGAAACCTAGCGAACTGAACAGGTACCACGCGCTCATCTGGCCGCAGTCATCGTTGCCGCCCAAGCCGTCTGGGGTAGGTTGGTACTGTTTCTTCAGGATCATGCGCACGCGCTCCTGCGTTTTCCAGGGTTGGTCTGTCCAGTTATAGAGGTAGGCCACGTGGTGCGCAGGTTCGTTGCCGTGCACGTAATTGCCAATGATGCCCTCGCGGGTGATGTCCTCAGTATGGGCGAAAAACTCATCGGGTAGGTGCATGGTAAACAAAGAATCCAGGTGGGGCACGAAGCGTTTGTTCCCACCCATGGCCTGAATCATGGCGGCGGGGTCTTGCGGTACGTAGAGGCTGTAGTTCCAGGCGTTGCCCTCAATGAAGCCCTGGTTGTGGGTGCTCAGCACATCGAACTCCTTTTTGAAGGTGCCGTTGCTCAGTTTGGGGCGCATGTACCCGATGCTCTTGTCATACACGTTCTTCCAGTTCTGCGCGCGCTGGCTGAACTCCCGGTAAATGTCCTGGCGGTTCAGTTTCTGGGCAATCTGGGCGATGCACCAATCATCATAGGCGTACTCCAGCGTTTTGGAGACGGAGGAACCGTTCTTGTCTTCGGGCACGTAGCCCAGTTGCATGTAGAAGTTGAGGCCGTCATAATAGCCTTGGCGGGCGGTGGCTACGCAGGCGTCCAGGGCGCGGTTGGCATCACCGGTGTAGGTGCCTTTCATAATCGCATCCGCGATCACCGATACGCTGTGGTACCCAATCATGCACCAGTTCTCATTGGCGTGGTGCGACCACACCGGCAGCATGTTATGTACGCTCTGGTCATAGTGCGCCAGCATAGACTCTATCATGTCGGCGTTGCGTTTGGGCTGCACCACGTTGAACCACGGGTGCAGGGCGCGGTAGGTGTCCCACAAAGAGAAGGTGGTGTAGTTGGTGAAGCCCTGGGCCTGGTGGTTGTTCTGGTCCAGGCCGCGGTACTGGCCGGTCACGTCCATGTAGGTGGTGGGGCCCAGGAACGTGTGGTAGAGCGCGGTGTAGAAGTTGATGTAATCGTCTTTGGTGGGCAGGCTGGCGCGTACTTTGCCCAGTTCCTGGTTCCAGAGGGCCTGGCTCTCGTCTTTCACGCGCTCAAAGTCCCAGTGCGGAATCTCGGCGCGCATGTTGGCCAGCGCCCCCTGCGTACTCACCGGCGACAGCGCGAATTTCACCTTGATCTTCTCCCCTTCGGTGGTCTTGAAATCGAAGTAAGCCCGCAGCTGTTTGCCGGCCATCTCGGGGAAGTTCTTGCTCTGGTCAAACTTGCGCCAGAAGCCTTTGTACACTTGCCCTTTGCTGTAGTCTTTGTTTCCGTATTGGACAAAAGGCTTGGAGAAGGACATGGCGAAGTACACTGTGCGGGTGCGGGCCCAGCCGTTGGTTTGGCGGTAACCGGTGATTAAGGTATCATTCTCAATGCGCAGGAAGGTCCAGGTATTTTTGTCTTCGTAGTTGTAGATGCCGTGCATGAGGTCCAGGATGATGTGCGCCTCATCGCTCTTGGGGAACGTGTACTGGTGCATGCCCACGCGGTTGGTGGCAGTGAGTTCGGCCTGGATGTTATGGTCGTCCAGTTTCACGCTGTAGTAAGCCGGCTCGGCGCGCTCATTGTTGTGCGAGAACTTGGAACGGTAGCCGCTCTCCGGACGGGCCTCAGTGCCGGGGTTCAGTTGCAGTTTGCCGGTGGTGGGCATGAGCAGGAAATCGCCTAAATCTGAGTGGCCGGTGCCGCTGAAGTGCGTGTGGCTGAAGCCCACAATGGTAGGGTCATCATACTGGTAGCCGGCGCAGTACTTGTACACATCTTTGTTGTAGGCCCCGTTCATCTCATACGGAATGGTGTCGGTGTCGGGGGAGAGCTGCACCATCCCGAAGGGCGCCGTGGCCCCGGGGTACGTGTGGCCCATCTTGTGCGTCCCAATCATAGGGTTCACCCACCGGACCAGATCATTCTTCGGTTTTTGGGAGAACGAGGCGAAAGCGAAAAACAGGAAAGCAGGAAGCAGAAAGAGTTTTCTCATGAACAGATGCCTATTGCTTGGCTAGCGTATTTTGGGGAAATGTTTGACCGTCAAAGTTAAAAGAGAAACAGGAAGCACAAAGGCTTTGGGCTGGTTTTTGCCTTTTTCCAGAAAAACGGCCGCTAAACGCAACTTGCTACCGGCTTTCTCCGGCAGGGCGCTCTCCTGCCCTATACCAGTATCTCAGAAGATACTTGGGTAATTCCAAGCCTCCTTCGCCTTACTTTTGGCTGTTTTCGTAACAGGAACAGCATTCTTCTGCCCAGACGAAGACCTTAATTTTATAACTTAATATCCAGGAAACCCATGAAAGCCTATAAACTGCACGCTCCCAAAGGCTGGGAGAACCTCAAAGCCGATACTTTTGACGAGCCCACCGTCACCGGAAATCAGGTAAAAATCAATATTAAAGCGGTTTCGCTTAACTTCAGAGACACGGCCGTGACCAGAGGCGGCTTCGCTTACCCCGGCGAGAAACTGCCCATGATTCCGCTCAGCGATGGGGCGGGCGTGGTCACCGAAGTGGGTCCCGACGTACACCACCTCAAAGTAGGCGACCGCGTTTCGCCCAACTTCTTCCCAGACTGGCACGGCGGCAGATTCTCGGCCCAGAAAGTGCACCGGTCCCTGGGCGGCAGCACCGACGGGGTTCTGGCCGAGTACGTGGTGTTCAGTGAAGATGCCGTGGCCAAGATCCCCGACTTTTTCACATTTGAGGAAGCGGCGGCGTTTCCCTGCGCGGGCGTAACGGCCTGGCATTCTCTGGTGACCAAGGGCGGCATCAAAGCCGGAGACACGGTTCTGTTGCAGGGCACGGGCGGAGTATCTGTGTTTGGGTTGCAGATTGCCAAGCTGTTTGGGGCCAAAGCCATTATCACGTCCAGCAGCAACGAGAAACTGGAGCAGGCCAAAGCCCTGGGGGCCGATGAGGTCATTAATTACAAAGAAACCCCAGACTGGGGCAAGAAAGCGCTGGAACTCACCAACGGCCAGGGCGTGGATTTCATTCTGGAAGTGGGCGGCAAAGACACGCTGCCGCAGTCACTGGAGGCGCTCAAACCGGGCGGCAGCATTTACGTGATTGGGGCCGTGGGCGGCGGCGCTCCGGGCCAGTCTGAGGGCTTGTTCCTTTCGCCGCTCAAGATGGTGAACCTGCAGGGCATTTACGTGGGCAGCGTAGAGATGCTGGAGGAGATCTTCACCGCTTTTGCCGCTAACGGAGTAAAACCCGCCATTGGCCAGACCTTCGGGTTTGACCAGATGCACCAGGCGCTGGAGTTCATGAGCAACGGCTCTCACTTCGGGAAGATTGTGGTCACGCTGTAATCTGAGCTTCTGGTATTTCCGTTTAGGGGCTGTTTTTCCTGAATCGGCCCCTAAACGGAAATAATTTTGGCGAAAGAGTTCCCCCCTTGCTTCAACTACTGTAAGCGGAGCACTTCCTATAACCCAACTTCCTGACTCTGTTTTCCTTCACTCTTGTTTAGCGCCTCTTTTTCAAAAAACGGCCGCTAAACGCAAATCAGCGGCGGTAAATCTCCCATTTTCTTCCGCAGGCCGGATAATTCCGCTGAGCCATTTACTTTTTCACATCGTTCTTCAAAAGATTCCTCCTCTGACTCTACTTCTACATGTCTGCACCGCACTTAGAAAGACGCCTGGGGCTAGCGCAAGCCACGGCCATCAACATGATTGACATGGTGGGCATTGGCCCGTTTATCACGCTGCCCATGGTCATTGGCATGATGAACGGCCCCTACTTTCTGTACGCCTGGCTGGCGGGCGCGGCATTGTCTCTGGTGGATGCCATGGTCTGGAGTGAGTTGGGCGCAGCGTTCCCGCGGGCGGGCGGCAGTTACAATTTCCTCAAGGAAGCCTACGGCGAGAAAGGCCTGGGGCGGTTCATGAGCTTTCTGTTTGTGTGGCAAACCATGATTCAGGCCCCGCTGGTCATCGCTTCGGCGGCCATTGGGTTTGCCTCCTATTTCTCGTATCTGGTGCCCCTGACTACCCTCACGTCTAAACTGGTGAGCGGCGGATTGGTGGTGTTCATAGTGGTCATGCTTTACCGCAAGATTGAGGCCATTGGCAAGATAAGCGTGTTGCTTTGGGGCGGGGTGCTGCTCACCATGGGCTGGATCATTGGCGGCGGACTGTTCAACGGCAATTTCCTGCAGCCCATCAGGGAGATGAACGAGGGGTTGACCGTTAACTATGGGTTTATAGCCGCCGTGGGGTTTGCCAGCGTGAAAACCGTGTACAGTTATTTGGGCTATTACAACGTCTGCCACCTGGGCGCCGAGATCAAGAACCCGACGAAGAACATCCCCAGGAGCATGTTTATTTCCATTGCGGGCATAGCCGTGCTCTACCTCATGATGAACGTGAGCGTGGTAAGCGTGGTGCCCTGGCACGAGGCGAAGGAATATGAGTTTGTGGTGAGCGTGTTTGTGCAGCGCCTCATGGGCCAGACGGCGGCCACCATTGCCACCATTCTCATTCTGTGGGTGGCGTTTGCCTCTGTGTTCTCCGCTACGCTAGGCTACAGCCGTATTCCGTACGCCGCCGCCGTAGACGGGGCATTCTTCCAGGTTTTCGCCCGGCTGCACCCCACCAAACATTTCCCGCACATCTCGCTGCTTTTCCTGGGCGGGGTGGCCTTTGCGTTTAGTCTGCTGTTCCGGTTGGCCGAAGTCATCAGTGCCATTCTGGCCATGCGTATCCTTATCCAGTTCATGGGCCAAGCGGTGGGGCTGCTGCTGCTCCGCAAAAAAAGGCCCGCCGCTGACTTCCCGTACCGGATGCCGCTGTTCCCGCTGCCCGTCATCATTGCCTTGCTCATGTGGGCGGCCATTCTGCTCTCCACCGGTACCACCATGGTTATTTCAGGGCTGGTGGTGATTACGCTGGGCGCAGTGGTGTACCTGGTCAAAGCCAAAGTGCAGCAGGAGTGGCCGTTCCAGAAGGAAAATGCGGTTTAGCCATGCTCCTGTTTTTGGCCTGATTTTCAGAAAAGAGGCCAAAAACAGGAAATGCTGGAATCTTGTGTCTTACATCTTATCTCTGGTGTCTAACTTTCAGGGCACTATCACAATCTTGCCTTTGGTGTGGTGGGTTTCAATCTGGCGCATGGCTTCGGCGGCCTGGTCCAGGGGGTAGGTTTGGCTCACGTGCACTTTTAGTTTTCCGGCCTCGGCCAGTTCGCACAGAATGTCCAGCTCCGCAGAGTTGGGTTCCACAAACACGTACTGGAAGTTGAGGTTCTTGTCCAGGTCCTGGCCTTGGTTGAGAATGGAGACCAGCTTGCCGTCCGGTTTCAAGGCTTTGAGGCTTTGGGTCAGGGTTTCGCCGCTGGCGGCATCAAAGATGAGGTCGACCCCGTCTGGCGCTATGGCTTTCACGGCCTCGCCCACGTCCTGTCCGTTGTAATCTATGGTATGGTGGGCGCCCAGTTCCTGCATGAAGGCGTGGTTTTTCTGGCTGGCTACCCCTATCACCGTGGCTCCGCAGTTCTTGGCCAGCTGAATGCCCAAGGTGCCAATGCCGCCCGAAGCGCCCAGGATCAGCACGGTCTGCCCGGCCTGTAGGTTACCCGCGTCAAACAAAGATTGATAAGCCGTTAAGCCTACCAGCGGGATGCCCGCAGTTTCCTCAAATGACAGGTTCTGGGGCTTGCGCGCCAGGTAGCTCTCCGGCAGCGCAATGTACTCCGCGAAGGTGCCGTGCTGCACCAAGGGGCGGCGGGCGTAGGCGTACACTTCATCGCCCACGGCAAATCTACGGGCGCTGAAGCCGCGGTCCTCTACCACCCCGGCCACGTCCCAACCCGGAATAGCCGGGAAGTTGATGGGCAGGAACTGCTTGAGGTGCCCTTCGCGCACGGCGGAATCTACGGGGTTTACGGCGGCGGCCTTAATGCGCACCAGCACCTCCCCTTCCTTCAGTTCCGGCACTTCCAGTTCCCCCACTTTTATTTGATCGGCGGAGCCGAACGCTTCATAATAGGCTGCTCTCATTTTCATGGCCATGCGTGTTTTTACTAGTTGATAGTTATTTTACTGGATTGGGGTGGCTAGGTTGTAAAGGGCCTCCTTTTTGAACAGTTTGCGTTTAGAGGCTTTTTTTGGAAAAAGAGCCCCTAAACGCAAACTGTTCTCAGGAAAAATCCAGACGGGGTGGCACTCCGGCCCGTATTCATTACCTTTAACCGCAGAAAGCAAGGCCAGCTCCCGGAGCCACAGGCCACATGTTGTGTATTCCCCTTACTTACCAGCCATGTCAACGGAAATAAGAAACCTAGAACCTACCGCCCTTTGGAGCCACTTCGCCGATTTAAATGCCGTTCCGCGTCCGTCTAAGAAGGAAGAGCGCGTAATCAAGTTCATCCAGGACTTCGGGAACAGCCAGGGCTTTGACACCATCACCGATGCCGTGGGCAACATCATCATCCGGAAACCGGCCACGCCCGGCATGGAAGACCGCCCCACCGTGGTGCTGCAAAGCCACCTGGACATGGTGCACCAGAAAAACGCCGATACCGATTTTGATTTCAACAGCCAGGGCATTGACATGTACGTAGACGGCGACTGGGTAAAGGCCAGAGGCACCACCCTGGGCGCCGACAACGGCATCGGCGTAGCCACCATGATGGCGCTGCTCACCTCCAGAGACGTTGCCCACCCCGCGCTGGAATGTCTGTTCACCATTGACGAGGAAACCGGCATGACCGGGGCCATGGGCCTGAAAGGCGGCCTACTCAAGGGTTCCATCATGCTGAACCTAGATACTGAAGACGACCGCGAACTCACCATTGGCTGCGCTGGCGGCGTAGACGTGACCGCCACGGGAGCTTATAACCAGGAGAAGATCCCGTTTGATTTTGCGGCCTACCGCCTCAGCGTTACCGGGCTCACCGGCGGCCACTCGGGCATGGACATCCACCTGGGCCGGGGCAACGCCAACAAGCTCATGAACCGCCTCCTGTACCTGGCTGCTCACCAGTTCAGCGCCCGCGTGTACAGCATTGACGGCGGCAGCCTGCGCAACGCCATCCCCCGCGAGTCGTTTTCAGACATTGCGGTGCCAGAGGCCAAGGCCGAACTATTTGAGCAGTTTGTGCAGAAGCAGACCGAAATCCTGCAAGCCGAATACGCCCTCACCGACCCTAACCTTCAGTTACAGGCTGAGCCGATTGACCTGCCGTCTGAGGCCATTTCCTATGATTTCCAGAACCAGCTGCTGCGCGCACTGTATGCCTGCCCCAACGGCATATACCGCATGAGCCCCGCCATTGCCGGTTTGGTGCAGACCTCCAACAATCTGGCCCGTGTGTTGGTGAAAGACGGCACCTATTCTATCCAGTGCCTCACCCGTTCCTCGGTAGACTCTGAGAAAATGGATTTGGCCGAGGCCATCAAGAGCACCTTTGAACTGGCCGGCGCCTCCGTTACCTTCAAAGGCTCCTACCCCGGCTGGACTCCCAACCCAGACGCCACCATTGTGAAACTCATGAGCGGCCTCTATCAGGAAACTTTCCAGGAGACCCCGCACGTGAACGCCTGCCACGCCGGTCTGGAGTGCGGCATTCTGGGCACCAACTATCCCGGTATGGAGATGATCTCCTTCGGACCGAACATTACCGGCGCCCATTCCCCAGACGAAAAAGTACAGATCAGCTCCGTACAGAAATTCTGGGGTTTCCTGCTGAAAACCCTCGAGCAGATTCCGGCCAAAGTCTAAATAATACCCTTGCATTTAGGGGCTGTTTTTGGGAAAACAGCCCCTAAACGCAAAAGCAGGTTTCTCCTAAATGTCACCTGCTTCTCATACACTAGGCTGTCCCGGTTTCGCTGCGGGGCAGCGAGGGTAGTCTGGAGACTCCCCTTCATCCAAAGGCACGAGTCTGGAGACTCGCGCCAGCCTGTAAGGCCAGTGTTCAGGGATATGGTTCTCTTATAGAATATTCGATCAGTCTCCCGTAAATACTGCCTTTGCCAAACGCACCTATTCCAGTCTTTCCTTCGAGCGCCTCGCTTGTGGCCACAGATAGGCAGAAGCTAAGAGAAAGCTGCATTACTTGGCCGCAAGGGCTTGCGAGAGGGGAAGACGGGGCCTCGCGGCCGTGAGCGCTTACCAGAAAAGATGAAACAATACAGCCTATAAACCCATAGACAAACGCCAAGGCAACAGCCAAAGACAAACCATGCCCGACCATCCTTCGCCAGAACACCTCCCGCAATTCACGCCGCAGGAGAAAACCTCTCTTTCTCAGTTGCAGCAGCAGTTCAACGCCAGCATCCAGACCATTGACGAGCTGAAGGGCCGGTTGGCGGAGCGCAGCCGAATTACGGAGGAGGCCCGGGCGCGCGTACAGAAGGAAATTCAGCCCTTAATGCGGCAAATGGTGGAGAAACGGGTAGCGCTGGTGCAACTGCTGGACCAGGCCCACACCCAGGCAGACCTGCCCAAACTGGAACAGCAGAAGCTGGCCCACTTCATTAAAGAGCAAGCCAGTGTGCTGGTGCACCACTATGAGGCGCAGGAACTGGCCCCTCTGCTGCAACGGTACACACACCCTACGCCCCCTTCGGCGAAAGCCACCTCAGCAGACAAACAGGAAACCCAGCAACTGCTCAAGAACGTGCTGGGCCTGGACGTGCAGCTGGAAGATTTAGCCGACATGGAAGCCTTTCAGGCGAAACTGGACCAGCAGATGCAGGAAGAGCAGGAGAAGCGCGAGGCCCAGCGGGTGCACCGGCAGAAAGCCATAGCCCAGCAAAGCAAGGAAGCCAAAATCAAAGCCGAGCTCCAGAACATCAGCAAAGCCAGCCGCCGCCTCTACACTACCCTGGCCAAGCTCCTCCACCCCGACACTGAACAAGACCCCGCCGCCCGTGTCTGGAAAGAAGAAGCCATGAAGCAGGTGACCATTGCCTACCACCAAGACGACTTTTTTGAGTTGCTTCGGCTGCAGATGGAATTCATGCATGAGCAGGAACAACTGCTGCAACAGGTACCCCAGGACCAACTCGCCTACTACGTGCGCCTGCTGCAGGACCAGATACAGGAACTGGAGGAAAAACAGAGTCAGTATTACATGGGTCCCGATGCGCAACTGTACCACGAGTTCGGGGGAACCCCCAAGCAGATGGAAACCAAATTCAGAGCGGCCAAGAAAGGGCTGCGGGAGGAAATAGAGCACTTGCAGGTGGCTCTGGCCCAGTTCCAGGACACTAGTTACCTCCGTGATTTCCTCAAAAGTCTTCCAGCGTAATCCCTTTGAAATAATTTTAACGGGTAAGCATCTGTTTCTAAGCTAATTTGCTTATTTTAGAGATACTAGACCCTCGCCGGCAGGCCAACATCTCTCCGTAGAAAGCAACCTGAGCCGCCTTCGCTGCGTATATTTTTACATATCTATATCTAACCTTAGCTATATGAGAACGCACGAAACGGAATATAGAGCCCGGGGCAACTGGAACGAAATCAAGGGCAAAATAAAAATGGCCTACGCCGATCTTACCGAGGACGACCTGACCTATGATGAGGGGCAGGAGGACAAGTGGATTGGAAAGCTCCAGCAAAAACTAGGGAAGACAGAACATGAGCTGAAAACCTGGTTAGGCTCCCTCTAAGAGGTATAGTACCAGTTAAATCCCCTGCTTGGCCTGTTCGGTAGAGCGGGGATTTCTGTTTTAGGCCGGTTCATTACTGAGCAAACCGGTTTAGTCTTGTTAACTCTCCTTGTCTACTGTGCCCAAGCCTCACCCCTGCCTACTGTTTAGAGGCAGATTTCGGAAAAAGAGCCGCTAAACGCAATCCCCTCCTCTCCTCCAGTTCTGGCCAACCTAGTGCCTGCCCTGAAATACCGGTTACCTGATTTTCTTTGCTCCCTCGGCATTGCCGCTTGCAAAATTCCTATTATTTTTAGCACTCACTTGCTAAAAACAGAATCACTATGAAAGAGCAGCGCAAAGCGGCACTGGGATTTATCTTCGTGACCTTACTCATTGACGTGATCGGGTTTGGGATCATCATTCCGGTGTTGCCCAAACTCATCAGTGAACTGATCAACGGCAGCCTGAGCGATGCCTCTCTCTACGGGGGCTGGCTAATGTTCGCCTACTCCATCACGCAGTTCCTGTTCTCGCCGGTATTGGGCAACCTTTCAGACCGGTTTGGGAGACGGCCGGTGCTGCTGTTCTCGCTGTTCGGGTTTGGGATTGACTACATCCTGCTGGCGCTGGCACCCAACATTGGCTGGCTGTTTGTGGGCCGTATCATTGCCGGGATCACGGGGGCCAGCATGACCACCGCCACCGCCTACATCGCCGACATCAGCACTCCAGAGAAGCGGGCGCAGAACTTCGGGATGGTGGGGGCCGCCTTCGGCTTGGGCTTTATCATTGGTCCTGTCATTGGCGGGGTACTGGGGCAATACGGTGCGCGGGTGCCGTTTTACGCCGCAGCCGCCATGACCCTGCTCAACTGGCTGTACGGGTACTTTATCCTCCCAGAATCTTTGGCTCCGGAGAACCGCCGTCCGTTTAACCTGAAACGCGCCAACCCTGTGGGCTCTTTGCTGCAGTTAAAGCGCTACCCAGTGATTGCCGGTCTGGTGGGTTCGCTCATTTTTATTTACATAGCCGCCCACTCCACGCAAAGCACCTGGTCTTACTATACCATGGAGAAATTTGGGTGGAACGAGGCCTGGGTAGGTTATTCTATGGGCTTTCTGGGGGTGATGGTGGCCCTGGTGCAGGGCGGGCTCATTAGGTTCATCAATCCCTGGCTGGGAGCAAAAAGGTCGGTGTATTATGGGCTGGCGCTTTACGCGGTGGGGTTCCTGCTCTTCGGGTTGGCCACGCAGGGCTGGATGATGTTTGCCATTCTGGTTCCTTACTGCCTGGGCGGCATTGCCGGGCCCGCGTTACAGGGCATCATCTCGTCGCAGGTGCCCGCCAATGAACAGGGCGAGTTGCAGGGCGGTTTAACGGGCTTGGTGAGCGCCACCTCTATTGTGGGCCCGCCGCTCATGACGTACCTGTTCGCCCATTTCACGCAGAAAGGTGCAAGCGTTTATTTTCCAGGGGCTCCGTTTCTCATGGGCGCCTTGCTTACGGTGGTCAGCGTGGTGCTGGCGGTAAGGTCCCTTTCCAAACATGACCTCAACCTCCTGAAAGCTCCCAACTCCGACGCTCCTTTGGTTCCCGCCCCGGAAGCCGCTCCCTCAATGGCACTCGGCCTTAAAGAATAGTCAGGACGTTTTCAGGTGGGCGGCCAACTACGGCTTTGTCTCCATTCACCACGATAGGCCGCTCCAGGAGCACCGGGTTTTGGGACAGTACTTCCAGCCATTGGTCTTGGGTGAGGTGCTGGCCCGCGTATACCTCTTTGTACAGTTTCTCCCCCTTCCGGATGATGTCTTCCGGTGACAGTTTCAGTTTGGTCAGGAGCTCCTTTAGTTCAGCCGCGGTGGGAGTTTGGGTGAGGTAAGGCACCACCTTGGGCTGATGTCCGTTCTCCTGGAGCAGTTGTAAGGCTTGGCGGCTTTTGCTGCAGCGGTTGTTATGGTAGATGGTAAGCATGGACAAATGAGGGTTTCCTGCAAAAGACGCAAGTTGCTCACATTTTTCCTATACCCACCTTGCAGCTTCTCTCTTTAAAACCCGCTGCTTATTCCCCCAGCCTCCCTTACCCAATCTGCACATTCTGGCAGGTTGTACCTAGAAGCAGATGGCTGTGGTACACAGTGAGAATGATGCTTTCCCCTCCCTGAGAGAAGGCGTTACCAAATAATCCAATACAAATGCAATACTCAAAATCCAGTAGTAAAACTTGACTATTTCTTAGATCTGAAAATCAGCTAATCTAATAATCTTCGGGCTTTATTCCGCTATCATGATATTAAATCGTCTCTATAGCATCTAAAATTACACAAATCGGCCAAAAACCACACCTTTTTGCCTGAAATATAAGTATAAACCCTTACAGCCAGCCACTGTATCACAAAGTGGACTATTTACTACTACTTAACCAAACCAAGAGAACCATACCATCTATCCAAAACTTAGGAATATCATATATGACCCAACTCAAACTCCCCCACTATGAAACAAGATACCATTCTGCTACAGCACACGGCGCTGTACGAAATAACCTTACATACCCTTGATCAGATTTTAAAGTTAAATTGGGTGAAACCGCCCTCTACCGCAGATTACAGAAGTGGCACCCTCCTCTTTTTAGACATGATCCGCCAATACAACATAAAGAAAATCATGTCTGACAATACCCACCGGGGCTATCCGTCGCCGCTGGAGTTGCTCTGGCTGTCACATAGAATCATTCCCGTTTTGTGCCAGACCGAGGTACAGCAGCTTGCCGTGGTGGTGCCTCAGGATCCCAACCACGCTCGCACCCTTGAATGTTGCCTCATGACGTCTGAGGTGTGCTACGAACTGCAATTTTTTTATACCGCGGCAGATGCCCTGGACTGGCTGCGCAAGACGCCCAGCCATTTTAACGGCAAAGCAGTGGCCTGAGCCTAATACTATTGCCCTACTGCATCACCGCAGTTTTCCTTTTCTACCTTGCCCCAGCCCCGCAGGCTGAAGCAAAATAACAGTGCGTTTAGGGGCTGTTTTTAGAAAAACAGCCCCTAAACGCACTTTCGCCCTACCCTTGCCTGCCTTTAAAAACGCTACTTCCGGTCTGGGAAGCGGCCCATGCGCTGGCGCTCTACCATCCAGTTAGGATAACCGGGCTCGTGCTGGCTGGCGCTGTTGATCTGTGCAATTTCGTCCGGAGCAAGATATACCGTGGTGGAATGGATATTGGAGGTAAGCTGTTCCGGTTTTTTGGCCCCAATGATGGTGCTGGTTACGCCACGCTGCTGCCGCACCCACGCCAGGGTGATCTCCGCCGCCGACACGCCGTGCTTCTCCCCTAGCTGCAGGAGCACATCAATGATGTCATAGGCTTTTTCTTTGTCGATGATGGGGAAGTCAAAGGTATCGCGGCGTGAGGCCCCGCCGGTACTGGTCTGGTCCCGCGTGAACTTACCCGACAGGAACCCGCCGGCTAACGGGCTCCAAGGCATGAAAGCCAGGTTCTGGTCCAGGGCCAGCGGCAGCAGATCGCGCTCAGAATCGCGGTTGGCGGGGGTGTAGAAGTACTGCATGGCTTTGAATTGGTGCCAGCCGTGCTGCTTGGCTATGCCAATGGCTTTCATGACCATCCAGGCGGGCCAGTTACAGACACCCACATACCGCACCTTGCCGCTCATGACCACATCATGCAGCGTGTGCACCACCTGTTCAATAGACATGGCTTCGTCTACGCCGTGTACATACAGCAAGTCAATGTGGTCCATCTGCAGGCGCTTCAGGCTCTCCTCCACCGACTGGAACACGTGGTACCTGGACAGCCCCTGCTGGTTCACGCCCTCACCCATTTTGCCGCGTACTTTGGTGGCAATGAAGAGATCGTTCCGGTTCAGGCCTACTTGTCTCAGCCCTTCGCCCAGCAACTGCTCGCTCTGCCCGAAGGAATACACATTAGCCGTGTCAATGAAGTTGATGCCCGCGTCTGCGGCAGTTCTGAGCAGACTGTTCACCTCGTCTTGCTGCAGTTTACCAATCTGCGACCACATGCCTGCGTTATCACCGCCGCCAAAGGTCATGGCTCCCAAGCACAGCTCTGACACCAGCACGCCAGTGTCTGCCAAAAAATTATAGTTCATAGTTGTAGTAGATTAGAGAAGTGGATGTCCCCTTAGTTGAACGAAATTAGTTGTATTGGGATGTTTGGATAAGCTAAATGAACGTGGGGCCGGTGGTGACCTGCAGGAAACCGGCAGTTGGCTTTGGGTGACACATTTTTTGGGCTGTTATTGGGAAACAGCCCAAAAAGGCACTCGCTCGCCTCTGGCGAGTGTGAGATACCTGCGGCCTCTGGCCGCGATGGGCAGCATACAGTCAAAGAAAAGGCTGTGGCTTAAAACACAGTATGGCACTAAGGTATTGATTATAAATAGGCACCAATAAATATGTATTCATAGTATTCTCTTAATAACCCGCGACCAAAGATATAAGCGGCGGGAGTTGTAGTTCATGGTTTCAGAGAATTGAATTGAAGGAATATTCCCTTGAATGAAATTTACCTCAAAGCAGATGATGCCTTTCCTTTTAGCGGCTCTTTTTGGGAAAAAGCTGCCAAAACAGAACTGCTGTCTCACGTTTATTATTAGCGTGCAGGAGGCAAGCGAGAGATAGACAACACTTGATGCGTTTAGCGGCTTATTTTCCAGAATTAGGTCCAAACCAACTGTTCTGCTACTCTTGAAAAATATTTCTAGGTATCTCTGTCATATTTGCTGGGGTGAGCGCACTAACTTACTGAACCGGCTAAACTTCCGTGCATGGAACCTCCCCTAGAGACGCTTTTCCTGGAATTGCTGCACACGCAGAAAGAGCGCCTGTACCGCATCTGCCAGGCGTACGCGCGCAACCATGAGGAGGCGCAGGATTTGTTCCAGGAAACGGTGTTGCAGATCTGGAAGTCGCTGCCCACGTTTAGGGGGCAGGCGCAGGTACAGACCTGGGCCTACCGCATCACGTTAAACGTGTGTTTACAGGCGCGCCACAAAATAAAGCGCGAACAGAAGCAAACCCGCCCCCTGGACAGCATTCAGTTTGCCAATTTACCTGCAACACCTCCGGAACCCGAGCAGGAAGCCCAGCTTCAGGCTTTGCGGGCTTGCATCCAGAAACTACCCGAAACCGACCGCTCTCTGGTACTGCTCTACCTGGAGGATTTGCCCTACAAAGAGATTGCCGCCGTAACCGGCCTCACAGAGAACCACGTGGCCGTGAAAATGAAACGCATCAGAGAAAAACTGTTCACCTGTTTACAACCTACGCTATGCTAGACCAGGACTTAAAGAACCTCTGGCAGAATGGCTCTTCCATGCCCCCAATCGAGGTAAACCAGGATCTTCTTTTGCAGGAAGTGAACCGGCAGACGCAGGATCTGAACCAGAAAATAAGGGATCGGGACCGCCGCGAGATAGGCGTGGCCCTGCTCATGATTCCGCTTTTTGCCTTTGTCTCCTGGCGCTTTCCTTTCCCGCTCACTAAACTGGGCGCTGGCTTAGCGGTGCCGTTTTGTATGTTCATTATCTACCAGCTCAGACGGAACCGCAGCCAACAGCCGCAGAACATTGCCGTCCCCGTTCAAGAGTATCTGCACCAGTATAGAGAGTACCTGCACAGACAGATGCGGCTGCTCCAGAAAGCGATGTACTGGTATATGATGCCCTTGAACATTTGCCTGTTGCTGTATTTCCTGGGGTTTCCGTCTAGCAAAGGGATGCTGGCCTTTAATCTGGGAATTGTAGCCGTCATCAACGTATTGGTCTACGCCGCCAACCGCCATGCCCTGAAGACTGAGCTAGAACCACTCCTGCACAAGCTTGACCAGGCCATTGCCTTGCTGGAGAATAAGTAACCCAAGGTGCAATTACTTATATTGCTAAATCAACTCCTAACCTGTGCAGATAGGCACCCCGTTAAGTTCTCTATACAAGAAACCATACCCCTTACTAGCGGGTGTATGGTATTGAGTAGCCTCAGGGCAATACAATTCTCTCCCCAGCGGTACACCCAGCAGCCAGAGCCGAGCGAGGGGGGAAAATGGTTCAGCAGGAGAGGTCATCCCCTACCCTTTCAGAAGGCAGGGCCGTTAAGTCCTGTGACAAACTCGCTCGCCTCTGGCGAGTGTGAGATACCTGCGGCCTTTGGCCGCTAAGAAGGAACCTTCACTACCACCCCCCGCGGCGGGACGCCGCACGTAGCCCACACTCGCCAGAGGCGAGCGAGAGAGCTTAATGGCCCTGCCTTCAACGAGGGGTGGTCATCCCCCTACCCCCTTCAAAGGGGACGATATGCGTGCAAGTCATAAAGGAAGCTTCAAGATATAAGAGTCATCAATGAAGAGGCATCTTCTGTCAAAGAGGCAGCATGAGCAATACAGCAAAGCAGCACCTTCAAGCCTGAAGAACCCATTTCCAGTCTTTCCCTGGAGCGCCTCGCTTTTGGCCAAAGAAAAGCAGAAGCAAAGAGCAGAAAACACTGGCATGGCCGAAAGGGCAGTGCGAGAAGGGAAGACGGGGCCCCGCGGCCGTGAGCGCATAGCAGAAACTATGGAACAACACAGTCTATAAAGCCCTAGAAAAGCAACCAATCCAAGGCAACTGCCAAAGCCGTGCACCTGCTGCAATCCTTCGGCAAACTCAGCAGCCCGTTAATAGTTTCACTTATTCTACCCTCAAAAGAAAAGACTTTCCACTACTGAATAGGTATTCGGGTTCACTCCTTAAATTCAGGCATTCAAAACAGAAAATTCTCATGCACAAACACCTTCCTTACTGCCTTTTCCTGTTTCTATGCTTCTCCGCTTTTATGGCGCGTGCGCAGACCAAACCCACGTTTACCCGGCAAGACACTTTGCGCGGCTCCATTACCCCGGAGCGGGCGTGGTGGGACCTGGTGCACTATGACCTGCGCATAAAAGTGAACCCCCAAGACAGCAGCATGCAGGGCGTAAATTTGGTAAGATATAAAGTCCTGAAACCCCAGCAGACTCTCCAGATAGACTTACAGGCTCCCATGCACATCAACCAGGTGGTGCAGAACGGGCAGAAACTACCGGTAAGGCAGGAAGGCAATGCCTGGTTTATCCAGCTCAAGGAACAGCAGTCTCCCGGCTCTCTGCAAACCGTGGAAGTGCACTACGGCGGCAAACCGCAGGTGAGTACCAATCCGCCGTGGAGCGGCGGCGTGACCTGGAAAAAAGACACAAAGGGTAATCCTTTCATTGCCACCTCTGTGCAGGGCGATGGAGCCAGCCTTTTCTGGCCCTGCAAAGACCACATGTATGACGAGCCAGACAGCATGATCATACGCGTAAACGTGCCCGGCCACCTGACCAACGTCTCCAACGGGCGACTTCGGCAGGTGGAACAGCTGGCAGACGGCACCAAAACCTTTCATTGGGCGGTGGTGAACCCTATCAACAACTACGGCGTGAATGTGAACATTGGCGATTACGTGCATTTTTCTGAGACCTACGCCGGTGAGAAAGGCCCTCTGGACTGCAACTACTATGTGCTGCGCGATAACCTGGAGAAGGCCAAAGCCCAGTTCAAGGACGTGCCCCGCATGCTCAAAGCCTTTGAGCACTGGTTTGGCCCCTACCCTTTCTATGAAGACGGCTTTAAGCTGGTAGAGGTGCCGTACCTGGGCATGGAACATCAAAGCTCCGTGACCTACGGCAACAAGTACCAGAACGGCTATCTGGGCCGCGACCTGAGCGGCACCGGCTGGGGCCTGAAGTTCGACTTCATCATCATCCATGAGAGCGGGCATGAGTGGTTCGCTAACAACATCACCTACAAAGATATCGCCGATATGTGGATTCATGAGAGCTTCACGGCCTACTCAGAGAATCTCTTTGTGGAGTATTTCTATGGCAAACAGGCGGGCAGCGAGTACGTGATTGGCACGCGCAAAGGCATCCGCAATGACCGGCCCATCATTGGCTATTATGACGTAAACCACTCCGGCTCCGGCGACATGTACAACAAAGGGGCCAACATGCTGCACACCTTGCGCCAGGTGGTGAACAATGACAAGAAGTGGCGCAGCATCCTGCGGGGCCTCAACAAAGAGTTCTACCACCAAACCGTGACCGCCGCCCAGATTGAGAACTACCTGAGTAAACAAACAGGGAAAGACCTCAGCACCTTCTTCAACCAGTACCTGCGCGATGTGCGCATACCGGTGTTGGAGTACCGCGTCAACGGAAACCGCCTCTCGTACCGCTGGGCCAATAGCGTGAGCGGCTTCAATCTGCCAGTAAAAGTGTGGCTGAACGGCCAGGAGAAATGGCTGCAACCGCAAACTGATACCTGGAAAGACACCAAACTCGCCAATGGTACCCCAGACCTTAAGGTAGACGCCAATTTCTATGTCACCCAAAAGCTGGTGCCATAGCCATTTATCTAATGCTTCTCTTGTCCATAAAATGATTTCCAGTTCCAACGTCAGCGCCAGGTAAAATTACCTGGCGCTGACGTTAAGCAGGGTCTGTATCAGATTTCAGGTTAGCCGCAATCCATAAGCGCGCAGGAGCTTTGGCGCTTTCCTGGGGAGAAAGACAAATGTCCTTGGGCGCGGCGCGCGAAGCCTGTAAGTTTGTGGCATGGAAGAGCAGTTCTATACCGAGTACCGCACCCGCATCACGCAGTTCATGCAGGCGCACCCCGCCCTGCTGGAGCGTTACCAGATTGAGGAGGTGCACCTGAACCCCCAGGACATTCTGCTAAAACAGGGAACCGCCCCCAAAGGAGTCTTCATTCTGGCTTCGGGTTTGGTGAAGGTTACCCGTACCACCGCCGCCAGTCAGTTGTTCACTTTGGGCGTGTTTGGCCCCGGGGAGGTGGAAGGCGACGTGGAGGCCCTCATGCACATGCCCCATTTCTGCACGGTGCAAGCCCTCACCCCCTGCCGGTTTCATTACATGACCAGTGCCCAGTTTCTGCAGCTGCTGGCCCAGGAACAGGAGTTTAACCTGCTCATGCACCGGTCCATGGCTTCTAAAATGCTCAACACCTCTTTGCAGTCTTCCATCCAGAACACCAACCGGCTGCACTACACGCTCCTTATTGTCCTGCGCGAACTGTCTGGCCTCAACGAACTGCAGATTTCCAAAGCCCTGCTCACCGAACTGCTGGGCACTTCGCAGCGCAACCTCAACCGCCTCCTGGCTCAGCTGGAGCAGGAGAAACTGGTGCAGGTGAAAAACGGCCTGGTCATGCACCTGGAGCGTGCTCTTATTCAGAAAAAAATTGAGAAGTATGATTTCGAAGTACACTAAACAAACCCTTGACCTGGAGAACTGGGCCCGCGCAGAGCAGTACCGCTTCTTCAGGTCCTTCACCCAGCCTTTCTTCAACGTACACACAGAAGTAGACATCACGCCGCTCTACCACAGTTGCAAGCAACAAGGCACGTCTATCTTTCTGGGGTACCTGTACGCCACCTTGCAAGCAGCCCGCGCCACGGAAACTATGCGCCTGCGGCTGGAGGGCGACCAGGTGGTGCTGTATGACGGGCTGGACCTTTCCACCACCGTGCTCAAGCACAACCAGACCATTGCCTTTGTGAGCCTGCCCCACCAGAACACGTTGCAGGAATTCTGCGCCAGCTCGCGCCAGATTATTGAGGAGGCCAAAGACAGCGACCAGTTCTTCATTGGGCACCAGGGCCCCGATCTGCTGCACCTCACCACGCTGCCCTGGTTTAAATCTACCGGCATTGAGCACGCCACCTCCGTTAATCCGGAGGAGGCGGGTATTCCTAAGATTGCCTTCGGGAAGATTGAGGTGCAGCCCGGCCGCGTTACTTTGCCCTTGAGCGTAGCCCTGCACCACGCCCTCGCCGATGGTTACCACGTGCACCTTTTCCTGGAACAGCTGAACCGGTTTGTGCAGGAATCATGTGCCTAAGGAAAAGCTGGTTTACCCCCGATTTGGGAAAAAGAGCCGCTAAACGGGAATTTCCGCCCATCGTTTATAGGAAACTTCCGTTAGAAGCTATCATCTTCATCTTTAACCAAACCTTGACATGACGCAACGGGAAGTAACCGACCAAGATAACCTCACCTGGACCTGCGTGCAGGCCTACGCCGGACTAGAGGGCAAAGCCGCCCAAAAAGACGCTGAACTCTCTGAAACCGAAGAAGGAAACGTAACGGTAGTCTGTACCCCCAGCGGGCAGGCCCAGACTGTACGGCTGCAACTGCCCAGCAACTGGCTAGAGTCTGTTTCTGACGAGGAACTCCTGCAGCAGATAGGGCAGAACCGCTAAGCGTTTAGCGGCTCTTTTTCCAGAAAAAGGCCTAAAACGCGCGTTCCGCCCTGGAAACCAAGGCGGGACGCGCGTTTGTCTGTATATGGGGTTCTGGTTATTGTTGCACCAGTACTGGCTGCACCGCCAACTGCCTCAGGTGGGCAATGTGTGATAGAATAGCCGTTCTGGTTTTAGGGTACTCATGGTAGGCTACCCCAAACTCGGCGCAGGCTTCTTTGATGATCTTACTGATGGCCGGGTAATGCACGTGCGAAATACGCGGAAACAAATGGTGCTCAATCTGAAAATTAAGTCCGCCGGTAAGCCAAGAAACTACCTTGTTCTTGGTGGCAAAATTGGCGGTGGTTTTCAACTGGTGCAGCGCCCATTCATCTTCAATGCGGTTGGTGGCCTCTGTGGGCATAGGGAAATGCGCATGCTCTACTGTGTGCGCCAGCTGGAACACAATGCTGAGCACCAGCCCTGTAAACATGCCGTACACCAGAAAACCCACTAACCAAGGCAGGAACCCAAGGGTGTAAATAGGCACCACCACAAACAGCAGAAAGTGCACCACCTTGAAACCCCAGAAGGAAAGATGGTCGTTGCGGCTCATTTTCTTGATAGGGATATCCCCTACCTTCTGGGTGAAGTACTTGACGTAGTCAGTGAAGAAGATCCAGTACAGGTAGAGCATGGCGTAGGCGCCCCAGAAATAGAAATGCTGGTACTTATGGAACCGCAGGTGCTCCTGGTTCTCGCAGAGGCGCAGGAACGGGCGGGCATCCAGGTCATCGTCTACGCCGTCAATGTTAGTATAGGTATGGTGGATGATGTTGTGCTTGGTGGTCCACATGTGGATGTTGGCGCCCAGCATGTTCAGAGAAAGCCCGGCCAGTTCGTTCACCCACTTCTTGCGGCTGAAACTGCCGTGCCCCCCGTCGTGCATCACGTTGAACCCGATGGCCGCCGTCACGCCGCCCATCAGAACGCATTCTACCAGCGCCAGCCAAACCGGCGGCGTGAAGAACACCAGGTGCGTGTACAGAAAAACCATGCTGGCGAACAGCACGCCGGCTTTGATATATAATTTATAGTTGCCGGAAGGGTGACTCCCCTTTTCGGCGAAATAGGCGTTGGTCCGGTTCTTTAACTCAGAGTAGAACGACGTGGAGGGGGCAATAAATTTAGGTGTGGCCATGAAGGACAATTAAGTTGAAGCAAGGCTATAGAGCTATCTCAACGGTCATCGTCAATCAAATCCATAACATCTTTCGCTGATAACGATTTATACGGTTGTATAAATTCATTTGCTTCAGGAAAAGGAAAAATAAATTGCGTGCCAGGAACAGCTCCCCTGCCGGAGAGCATTTCCCGTGCGCTTCGTATTCCTGAGCGGTAGTGGCGGTGGAGCCAAGGCCCCAGGCGGTTATTTTTCTTCTTTCTTCTTCTCTGGGGGCGTAGAAGAAAAATTGCCGTTCTCATCTACGTACATAATCATGTCTTCCAGATTGCCGCCAGATGAGTTCTCTTTGCGCTCCTGCTTGCGCTCTTCCTTGTCTTTTTTCTTTTTAAGCCTTTTCTGCTCTAGTTGTTTTTTTATGAAGCTGTTCTGTGATCTTGCCATAGTGTAAGTTAAAATGAAACATGGTGTTCTAAGGAGGCCGGTGCCGGTTCTGCCTTAGCGCAATATTGCCAACAAAAATCTGCCGCCTACGCAGGTTTTACTCAATGCTTTGTCATATGGTTTAGGCAGTGCGGCAAAAGCCAGGGCTGCGGGCAGTAAAAAAGCCTTTCTGGAGTAGAAACAAGAACAGAGGAGGGCTTGAGGAGGGAAAACCCGCACGGCAGGTTCCAAGGATTATCAGAATTGCCCCCTCCAGAGACTGCCTCTGAAAGGGAATGGAGATAATGATTGCTTTCCGATACAAAGGTACGGGAATAAAAATCCAATTCCTAAAACCTTGCCTACGGGCTGTAATTTAACTTAACCTAAATAAAATTTATCTTTTTCTAGGTAAACCTGAACTTATGTCTACCTTTGAGCGTAGTAGCTGTATATTTAACAAATTTATGAATCAAGGAACAGTAAAATTCTTCAACGACTCTAAGGGGTTCGGTTTTATCAAAGACAACAATTCAAATCAGGAGTACTTTGTACACGTATCTGGATTAGTAGATGAAATCAGAGAAAATGACGAAGTAGTCTATGATCTTCAAGAAGGAAGAAAAGGACTAAACGCAATCAACGTTAAGCGCGCTTAGTCTTTAGCTATAAAGACAAAATATCACAAAAGCCTCTCTACTACAGAGAGGCTTTTTTATGCCTGCCTGGTCCTGGCGGCAACAAACAGGCCAAATCAACCATAAATCATTCCTCGCCGGCAGCCCCACCTAAATTAATTGGGTTTATTTTCTGGAAAAGGAACGAATGGGCGCCGGGGAATGTCATCAGAGTACAATGAACAACAACATGAATCAAGGAAAAGTAAAATTCTTTAATGACGATAAAGGCTTCGGCTTCATTAAAGACAGTGCCTCAAACCAGGAATATTTCGTACACGTTTCTGCTTTGATTGACGAAATCAGAGAAAACGACGAGGTAACCTATGAGCTGAAAGAAGGCAAAAAAGGGATGAACGCCGTAAACGTACAACTGGCTTAGTCTTAGCTATAAACAAGATAAAAAAAGCCTCTCCTGCCCGGAGAGGCTTTTTTTATGCCCGCTTGTGAAAGGGTGTCCACCCATGGTTTTGCCCTTGTTTTGGAAAAACAGCCCCTAATCAGCCTCGGCAAAGTCGTTAGTTTTTCGGCCTGCCGTCCAGAAGTTTATTGCTGGCCATCCAGTTGAGGCAGCGCTCCAGCCACTGGTCCTGGGTGGTTTTATTGTTCAGCCCGAAGCCGTGGCCCCCGTTCTGGTAAATGTGCAGCTCCGCCGGAATCTTGTGTTGCAGCAGGGCCTGGTAAAAGACCAAGCTGTTCTGGGCCGGCACCGTTTTATCGTCTGAGGCGTGCAGCAGGAACGTGGGCGGCGTCTGGGCCGTGACCTGGGTTTCATTGGAATAGGTCTTCAACTTCTCAGCCGCAGGCTTTTTCCCCAGCAAATTGGCGAAGGAACCCTTATGACTGATGGCCGAGTCACCGCTGATGACCGGGTACACCAGCACCATGAAATCTGGCCGCAGCGAGAAATTCTCCCTATTGGGAATTTGCGGCCTGTTGAAGTGCGTACCCGCGGTAGAGGCCACGTGACCGCCCGCCGAGAAGCCCATAATACCCACCCGCTCCGGGTTCACGCCCCACTCCTGCGCCCGTTGGCGCACCAGGTAAAGCGCCTGTTGGGCATCTTGTAGCGGGGTTATCTCCAGATTGGAAGTGACGGTAGAATCAGGTAAACGGTATTTCAAGACGAAAGCGGCCACACCCCGTTCCGTCAACTTATGCGCCACATCCAACCCCTCGTGGCTGAACGCCAGCTTCGCATAGCCTCCCCCCGGGCAAATGACCACGGCGGTACCGTTGGCTTTGCCTTTGGCGGGCAAAAAGACTGTTAACGTGGGCGTGCGCACCTTGGTAATGCTTTGGCTTTTATTAGGCCTTATCTCCAATTTCTCCTCATTGGGTCCCGCTACGGCATTGGGCACCGCGCCTTTGTACAAAGGAATTTCCATGGGTTTGGTTTGGCCGAAACCGGTGATAGTGATACCACTCAGTGCCAACAGTAAAATCAACTTTCTCATGTTTTGCGAAGAAATAAGCCAGAGCGCTGTTTAGCGGCCGTTTTTCTGTAAACAGCCCCTAAACAGCGCTCCGGTCAGGTGACGAAACGCTGAAAGGGAAGCGATTAACTACCAAACGCTTCATCAGCCGAAGGGCCGTACATGCCCGGTACCGGAACGTCCAGCATGCGCAGGTACACACTCAACTGCCCCCGGTGGTGGATGAGGTGGTTCATGGCCAGGTTCCTGATCACAACCTGCCTGGGCAGGGAAACAATGACGTGCTCGCCGTTGCGCATGGTCCAGGTTTTGCCAATTTCCACCACGTTGGTGCCGTTGAGCGCCTTCACGGCCTTCTGGTAATTGTCCTCAAAATGCGCCATGAGTTCCTGGTGCGTGGTACCGGCGAAAGGAGTGTATTTCTGTTTGGTAAAATCGAGCTCCTCAGACTGTAGCACATAAGCAATGAACATACCGGGCAACTCTGCCACGTGGGCGGCCAAATCCCGCAGAGACATGCTCTTGGCATGCGGTTTCCAGTCAAAATGTTCCTCGGGGACCCGTTCCAGCATCTTTCTGGTATTGGCGGCTTCCTGCTCAAACTGCCGCAGTAGTTTGTGGTTCAACTCCATAGCTTCTATAGGTTAGTAAAGTTCGTTCTTGGTAGTAAGGTAGAAAAAAGAACGGGAGCAGAAAATACAATTCTCAGGATTTGGAATTGGCACCTCAAAACTCTCCCTCTAAATGCGTTTAGGGGCTGTTTTTGGAAAAACAGCCCCTAAACGCAAACGCTTTACCAGAAAAGGCGCAGAAAACTGCCTTCACCTCCTAAAAATGAAAAACCTGGCTTAACGCACCTCGCCCATCAGTTTTCTGATGAAGAAGCCCAGGCAGAGCAAGGCCACCCCTATAGCCCACGACCAAAGCCCGATCTGGTTCAGGATGTTGGCGTAGAAAGGCAGCGAAAGCACCGGGTTGTCCACCACGTGCGCAGGTACGCTCATGAGCGCCCCTATCTTGCTGGCCAGGTATTCGCCCACGGCGCTGGCGAAAAACCAGATTCCCATCATGAGCGCCACAATTTTGGCCGGCGACAGCTTGGTAATCATGGAAAGGCCAATAGGCGAAAGGCAGAGCTCGCCGCAGATGATAAAGAAATACCCCGCCACAAAGGTGTACAGCGGAATTAAGCCGGAGGCCTGGCTGGCGGCGCAGCCCAGGTAGAAGACGTAAAACCCGATGCCCATGAGCACAAACGAAAGCCCGAATTTGCTGGGCGTGTTGGGTTCTATGCCCCGGCTGTTCAGGAAAGGCCACAGCCGGGAGAACAGGAAGCTGAGGGCAATGACCCAGGCGGGCGGCAGGAAATTGTTCACGGCCAAGGCGGGCAAGGCTATCCCGGCCACGTGCATGTCTACATTGCGCATGGCAAACAGGTTGAGCGCCCCGGCATTCTGCTCATAGAACGCCCAGAACAAGGTGGAGGAAATGGTTAGGATTAAGGCGGCAAACAGCTTATTGCGCACCTCGGCCTCCATCCTGAACGCAAACGTGAGGATGTACACCACAGAGATACCCCCCAACCCGAACATAATGTAGTCCATGAGTTCATAACGGTGGAAGAGCGCCACAATGAGCGGAATCACCACCAGCGTGGCCGCGTAGATCACCACTTCTTTGCTTATGCCCGCCACCAGGGGCTTTCTGAGATCTACGGGGTTAGGCGGCAAGCCCCGGTGCTGCAAAGATTTCCGGCCCAGCGCAAACACCACCAGCCCCAGAATCATGAACAGCCCGGCCAACCCAAACCCATAGTGCCAGTCAATCTGCTGCCCCACGTACCCGCAGAGCAGCCCCCCCATGGCCGCGCCAATGTTGATGCCCATGTAGAAGATAGAGAAAGCACTGTCTTTGCGCGGATCATTGTCGGCGTAGAGGGTGCCCACCAGGCTGGAGATGTTGGGTTTGAAGAAACCGTTTCCGCAGATGATGAAGGCCATGCCGTAGAAAAAGCTCCAGTCCTGCGGCAGGGCCAGCACCAGGTGCCCAATGGTCATGAGCACCCCACCAAACAGCACGGCTTTGCGCGCGCCCAGAAAGCGGTCGCTCATCATGCCGCCAAACATGGGCATGGTGTACACCAGCGCGGCGTAGGAACCCAGAATGGCGTACCCTTTGGGTTCATCAAATTTGAGTTCAGAAACCATGTAGGCCAGCAGCAGGGCTTTCATGCCGTAGAACGAGAAGCGCTCCCACATCTCGGTGAAGAACAGCATGTAAAGCTGCCGGGGGTGTCCGGTAGCGGCCGGCGCCTCCGGAATCTGTGGTTCAGTTAAATCCATAGCAGGTGCTAAACAGAAGGTTGTTTCAATGTTGACCTTACAAGGTAAGCGATAATGCCCACATTTGGCGCAGCGCCCATCAATTCTGTTTAGGGCCTGTTTCAGGAAAAAGAGCCGCTAAACCCGCGCACTTCGCATTAAGCGTAAACTATCCGCTCATGCGATTGCTCTTCCCAAAAGTCGCGGGGCCCCGCGGATGGCTCTGACCGGAAAGAATCACCACGAAAAAGCCTCCTTCCGTTTAGGGGCTGTTTTTGTGAAAACAGCCCCTAAACGGAAGGAGGCGGTAAGCCTTTACGGCTACTGATTAAAGATCGTTCTTAATTCCGAAGCTGCGCGAGCTGCTGTTTCAGTTCTTCTACCTTATTGGCTTCAGACTGCTGCTCACGCTTGAGTTTGAGTTCCTTTTCGCGGGCCAGCTGCTTGTGGGCCTTGAATTCCTCCGTGAGTTCCTCATACGCCGCTATTTTCTCCTGCGTCACTTTGTTGCTGTTCTTGTACATGACCGCGAAGATACCGGCCACCGCGCCCAGGGCCAAGATGATGCCCAGGCTCAGGAGCACGTACACCTGCTTGTCCATGTCCAGCCCCAGCACCGACAGGCTGGCCACGTCATGCGCCCCCTGCTGGATCTGCTTCTCTTTCTGGGCGTTCACTTCCTGCAACACCTGCACCTGCGTCTTCTGGTCAGAGAGTTCTTTCTGGGTTTTGGCCAGGGCGGCGGCAGTTTCTTTGGCGGCGTTTTTAATGCTCTGCTGGCGGGCCTTGAGCGTGTCCTGCACGTTCTGGAAGAATGCGTCCAGGCTGCTGAGTTTGACCACTTTGTGCGGCTGGTTGTACTGCATTTGGGTAGAAGACCGGTACTTGAGCGAGCTAAACTGCTGCTGTAAGGTATACACCCGGTTTTTGGCAGGAGCAGGAGCAGGAGCTGCGGCTGGGGTCTGCGCCAAACCAGAGGAGAGCACTAAAACAGCCAGGACGAGGGAAAGGAAAGTGGCTTTCATACGCGAATGAGTAAGAGTAAATTTTACCTGTGACTGATAAAATTAAGGATTTCCGGAATAGGGCGAAAGCGAAAACGTCTTTACCTGTTTCTCAGGTCGGTTTTCTTCTGCTTAACCGCCTTACTAACGCCCCGCTTCTGCGTTTAGCGCCTTATTTTGGAAAAAGAGCCCCTAAACGCAGAGGAGGCATGGAATATTGAAAACATCATGCAGGGAACCCTGCCCGCTCCAACCCCGGCAGGCCATTGGCCTTTCAAGCATTTTTAGATACCTTGCCCGCTATGGCATTCAAACTTCCGTTCTTCTCCTCGGCGGCCACGCTCCCGTGCGGCGCCTATTTCAGCCCCGGCGACACCTGCCTGCACGCCATTCTACAGAGCCTGCAAGCGGCCAGGAAATCACTGAAGATCTGCGTTTTCACTATCTCAGATGACCGCATCACCGCCGAGATTCTGGCGGCCCACCGGCGGGGCGTGAACATCCAACTCCTCACCGACAACGAGAAGCTCTTTGACAAAGGCTCAGACATAAAGCAACTGGCCCACGCGGGTATTCCCGTCAAGATAGACAACACGGCCAACCACATGCACCACAAATTTGCCATCATAGACCAGAAATACGTTCTCACGGGCTCCTACAACTGGACCCGCAGCGCCGCCTTGTACAACCATGAGAATGTGCTGGTTACCGCAGACAGCAAAGTGGTGGCGGGTTACTGCAAAGAATTCAACCGTCTGTGGCAGGAAATGACGGTTTTCAGGTAGGAGCCGCCCAACCGCAGGGCGATGGTGCTTAGCGGGCGTTGGCTCGTTTAGGCGCTTGGGGCGTCAGTTGGTGCAGTTTCAGTTTTACCAGATACTCGCCAAAAAGGGCGTTGCCGTAGGTGGTGCAGTTATCCAGGATAATGCCTTTGGTGCCGTCTGGTGCTACCACGGTGTATAAGACCGCCACGTGGAAGGCGCCGCCGCATTGCTGAAACCGCTGGCAGTGTTCCATCTGGAGCTCATCTGGGGTGTACAGGGCTTGGGTTTCCTGGCAGGTCCAGCCGTTGGGGCAACACGTGAAGGTGTGGGTATACCCCTGCTGGCCAAAAAATGCCAAGGCCTCGTCTACGTCTTTGAACTGTTCCAATCCCATGGTGCTGCTTTCCTCCTGTTCTTCTTCTTGAAGAGGCATCTGCGCGCCTCATCCCACTGCCATACATCTGGTTCTGGTCAAATTTGCCTGGGCAGATGCACCTAAGACACCATGACCAGTTGGTAAGCGTCTTTGAGCTCATCTACCACCGTAAAAACGGAATCTAGTTTGAGTAGCCGCAGCAGTTGCCGTTGCTGGGTACTCAGGTGCATCAGGGTGATGCTGGCCTTTGAGTTTCTGAGCAAAAGCAACTGGTTCACGAAGTGGCAAAACCCATAGTCTTTGATACACTCCAGATCAGTGCAGTCAATCCAGAGCCGGTACTCCTGGTGCAGGTTCCGGGGGCTCTGGAAGCGCCGGAACAGCCGGTGGTCGGCGGCATCTACGTTGCCCTGCAGCAGAATAATCTGCTTATCCCCTATTTTCTCTGTGATGATTCTCTGCATATGTGGTTGTTCTTATAGCTGGCTGCCTGTCCACCAGCCCCTGGTGTTGTCCTCCTTCCCTAGCCGCCAGGCAAGGGTGCACCTGAGCCTGTTGCCCAGCAACGGAAGCCTAACCCAGGAAGCCATATATTTAGGATGAAGGACCATCATGTTTGTTTCTTAACCGGGAGAACAGACCACTTGCCCTGCTTGGCACAGCCTGCAATAATCCAATTCAGGGCCTCCCGCTGCAGTATACATACGTTTATCATCCCCCGGTAAGTGCCGGAACAAACACTGCTTTTATGAAGATAAAACACTGATTTTAGCTTTCATCACCCCCACCTCTTCAGGTTATCGCCCACCGGCAGAAGCTTTTAAGTATTTACACTTCATTACTGGCTTCTACACGTTGCCCGCTCCTTTAAAAAAGAACATCAGTAAAAGTCCTATTTACATTACCGTATTTCCCCGCTTAACAGAACCTACGGCAGCCCGTACACACAAGCACTTCGGCCCAGTGAGGCCGGGAGCTAACCAAACCATATCATCATGGAAAAGAAGTGGGTGATCGCCATTCACGGCGGCGCCGAAAACCAGAGCCGTGAAGACTTAAGTGAATCTAAACAGGCCGCCTATGAACAGGGACTGGAGAACGCCCTCATGGCCGGCTGGCATATCCTCAAAGAGGGAGGCAGCGCCATAGACGCCGTGGAGGCCGCCGTGAGGAGCATGGAAAACAACCCGCTGTTCAACGCCGGCAAGGGCGGCAGCCTCTCAGAAGACGAGAGCAATGAGTTTGACGCCGCCATCATGGACGGCAAAACCATGCAGGCCGGTGCCGTGGCGGGCGTTAAGCACGTGAAACACCCTATTACGCTGGCCAAAACCATTATGCAGCAGTCTAAGCACGTACTGCTCTGCGCCACCGGGGCCGAGGAATTTGCCAAAAGTCAGGGCCTGGAAATGAAACCCGATGGCTATTTTAAGACTGAGGAAAAGGAAAAAGATCTGAAAGAGGCTCAAAAAGAAGAAGAGACCAAAGGCAATGATACCGTTGGGGCCGTTGCCCTGGACATGCACGGCAACCTGGCCGCGGCCACCTCTACCGGCGGCTTGGTGAACCAGCACCCCGGCCGGGTGGGCGACACTCCTATCATTGGCGCGGGCACCTATGCCAATAATGAGGTCTGCGCCGTTTCCTGCACCGGCGACGGCGAAGGTATTCTGCGGGCCAATGTGGCCCATGAAGTCTATGCCCTTATGAAGTACAAAGGCCTTTCGCTCAAAGAAGCCTCCAGCCAGGCCATGTCCATCTACAAAGACCGCATAGAAGGCGACCGCAACTTCATAGCCCTAGACCCAGAAGGCAACGTGGAGTTCAGTTTTGAGACCAGCCTCATGTTCAGGGCCTGCAAACGGCAGGATGACCCCGCGTACATTGCCATGTGGCGGGAAGAATCTACCATCAATGACCCAGAAGTGCAGTTAAGCAAATAACTCAGAGGAGACAGAAACTCCTGACAGTGGTTCCCTGAGTACGCACCTCCCCCTGAGTGCTAGCCGTGTTTGCGTTTAGGGCCTCTTTTCCCAAAAAGAGGCCCTAAACGCAAATGCAGGCACTGCCAGAAAATGAACGCCGGGCCCGGCACCACTGGAGCAGTTTCAAGATAATCTTTACTGCGTACACCCGGCCGCTACACAGGACACAGACAAACAGCAAAAAGCCTATGCAGACAAAAGAGAAAGACAGCACTACGCGGCAGCAAACGGATTGGGCAAACGTTAAGGCGCAGTTTAACCTGAGCAAAGAGTACATTCACCTGGCTTCCTCGCAGTTTATCGCCTCGCACCCCAAACCTGTAAGGAAAACCATTGCCCGGCACCGGCGGGCGCTCAACCAGAACCCGGTGCAGTACACCGAAGAGTATGAAGACCAGTTCATGCAGGAGGCCCGCGAAGCCGCCGCCCGCTATCTGGGTCACCCAGAACCCAATGACATCGCCCTCACTGACAGCACCACCATGGGCCTGGGCACCATCTACTCGGGCTTTAAGCTGCAGAAGCACCATGAGATCCTGACCACCGAGCACGACCATTACTCGCACCATGAGGCAATCAGGATGGCCACGCACCGCGCCGGGGCTACGTTCAGAAGGGTACCCATGTACCAGAAGTTGCAGGAAGTGACGCAGGAAGAAATGGTGGCCGCCGTGGTGCAGGGCATTTCTGAGCAGACGCGCATTGTGGGCATTACCTGGGTTCACTCCAGCACCGGCCTTAAAACCCCGGTGCCGCAAATTGCCCAGGCCATTGCCAGACTAAACCAACACCGCGACGAGGAAAATAAAGTGCTGCTGCTGATAGACGGGGTGCACGGCTTCGGGATTGAGCTGGAAACCTTTGAGGAACTGGGCTGCGACTATTTCATCTCGGGGTGCCACAAATGGCTGTACGGCCCCCGCGGCACCGGGCTTATTGCCGCCACCTCTGCCGCCTGGCAACACGTACTGCCCTTGATCCCCAGCTTCACCGATGTGATGGACAGAGTCATTGCCGAAGAAAACCGCCCCGAACGCATGGACGGGAAACAGATGACCCCGGGTGGTTTCCACTCCCTGGAGAACCGCTGGGCGCTAGCCTCGGCGTTTAGGTTCATAGAAGCTATTGGCAAAGAGCAGGTGTATGAGCGGGTACACGCCCTTAACCGCCTCTGCAAAGAAGGTATGGCCGCCATGCCCCACGTTACGCTGCACACCCCGCTAGACGATGCGCTTTCGGCGGGGATTATCGCTTTTGAGGTGGAAGGCATGGAAACCGAGGATGTGGTGAAGCGCCTGCTGGAGAAGAAGATTGTCTGCACCGCCGCCCCCTACCTCACCAGTTACGCCCGCTTCACGCCCGGCATCTACAATACTCCAGAAGAGGTGACCAAAGTTTTAGAGGCGGTAAATTCCCTCAAAGCCTGAAAATCCGCACAAGCCCCCTCTGCGGGGCTGCGAATAAAAAATGCGTTTAGGGGCTGTTTTCTCAAAAACGGCCCCTAAACGCATTACAGGTATTTATCTTATCTTTATAGCTAAATCAGGATCTTCGGCCGAGGGAAGGCGGAATCGTGCCCGAGAGCAGGTACAGAGGCAGACTGGGGTTCTGCGCTTCGGCTATCCCGGTCTTGGTGATGTAGTAGTACTGGTTCCCCATGAGGCCTTTGCTGCTGAGCAAGTACCCGTGGCTTTCCAGCACCCGGCAGCAGGCCAACACCCGCTCCAACGGCATCTCCATTCCCTGACTTACCGTTACCGGCGACACCGGCAAATGCACCGGCGATTTATCTCCCTTCACCAGGCCGTAAATGGCTTTCAGCACTTTTTCTTCCTCACGCATACCCTTCCCATTTTATTTCTACCGTTTAACGACTCCTTTCCCATTAGGTTGTATTTATACGGTAAGTTTTAGCGTATTTTTCACCCGCCGGCCCCGGCAGACGCTCACGCTTTCATTTATAACTATTTCCATCCCAACTATTTATCCATTCTTCCCTATGGCTCAAAAACTAAGGCCGGCGTGCGGCGCTTTTCGCAGCACATGAAATTTAAAGGTATCACTATGGGCAAAGACTGCGTTAGATATAGGAAACAAACTATTTACGAACCTCTCTATCCCTGTGCTTATGATCAGAATCAACCTACGTTCTTTCCGTGATTTCTTTAGTTCCGCCTCTGCCGGCGGCATTATCCTTATCATCTGTCTGGTGGTTTCGCTCGCTGTTGCCAACTCACCGTTGGGGCCGGGGTTTGAACAGTTTCTGGCGCGGGAAGTGGGGTATAGTTCTGAACACCTGGCCTTGCGGTACCCAATTCTGCTGTGGGTGAACGATGGGCTCATGGCCATTTTCTTTCTGCTGGTGGGGCTGGAAATTAAGCGCGAGCTGGTGGAAGGCGAACTGTCTTCCTTTGGGAAAGCGGCCCTGCCGGTGTTTGCGGCCATAGGCGGCATGCTGGTTCCGGCCGGCATCTACGCCCTCATGAACCAGGGCACCGACGTGGCCAGTGGCTGGGGAATTCCCATGGCCACTGATATTGCCTTCGCCATTGGTATTCTGTCTTTGCTGGGGAGCCGGGTGCCGCTCTCGCTCAAGGTATTTCTCACGGCGCTGGCCATTGTAGATGATTTGGGCGCCATTCTGGTTATTGCCGTTTTCTACTCCACAGAGATGCACCTCTCTTACCTGCTGTACGCGGCGGGCGTGTTTGCGCTTTTGCTGGTCTTTAACCGCCTGGGCGTGAAAAACATAGTCTTGTACCTGGTGCCGGGGGTGTTTATGTGGTACTTCATTCACCACTCCGGGGTGCACGCCACCATTGCCGGGGTACTCACAGCCTTAACCCTGCCCACCACGCCGGGGGCAGAGGAATCGCCGCTGGAGAAACTGGAGCACGCGCTCACCAAACCCGTCAATTTCCTCATCATGCCCATCTTTGCGCTGGTGAACACCAACATCGCCTTTGAGGCGGGCATGGTAGAGGGGCTGTTCAGTGGGTTGGGCATGGGCATTGTGCTGGGTTTGTTTGTGGGCAAACCGCTGGGCATCATGCTGCTCTCGTGGCTGTCTGTGAAGGCGGGCATCAGTTCTCTGCCCCAGGGCGTGGCCTGGAAGCAGGTGCTGGGGCTGAGTCTGCTGGCCGGCATTGGGTTTACCATGTCCATCTTTGTGGCGCTGCTGTCTTTTGACAACCCCGCGTACCAGACCGAAGCCAAATTCTCTATTCTGGTAGCCTCCTTCCTCTCGGGTCTGGCCGGGTACATCCTGTTGCGGCTTTTCGCCAAGTGGTCCATTGCCCCGCAGGTGCAGGTGTAAGGCAGGGAGAGGACATTTGCGTTTAGGGGCTGTTTTTGGAAAAAGAGCCCCTAAACGCAAATGCCCTACCTCCACCAGGGGTTTACTGCCTTGGCCGATGGCAGGGCGGCGGAACAAAAAACCGGTTTGGGCCTGATTCTGGAAAAAGGGCCGCTAAACGCGCTTAGGCCCGCTCCGCTTCTGGCTCGTCTCCCTGCTGGTGGTCCAGGTTTTTGGCGTTGGCGTTGGCCAGCAACAGCTTCCGGATGCGCTCAATGTGGACTTTGAGTTCTTCGGCGCGTTCTTCCTGGGTGCTGGCCCAGTACTGGCTGCCGCACTTGCGGTCTTGGTCGGCCATGGAGCTGAGCATGGTGCGGCGTTCCTCCAGCATGCGCAAGGCTACCCACATGGTTTCCTCCAGGGCCTCCATGTTGCCAATCAGGTAACTTTCTGGGGTGAAGGTGTGCCCGGCGTGGCAGCGCAAATGCCCCAGATGCCCGTTCTTCACTTCCCAGAGGGCGCCGCCGCAGTCTGGGCAGGTAAGCGGCACCTGAGGGCCCATCACCCCCATGTCTTCTGAGTGGCCGTTGCCGTTGGTCATGATGCGCTCGGCAATGGTGGCTTCGTACTTGATGTCTTCGGGCACCTTGTGGTCTGTAGAGGCGGACACCGAAACCAATTCCTGCAGCAGCACCCCCATTTCGCCCACGGGCACCGCGTAGTCCACCTCCATTTCATTCATCACGCTCTGGGGCATGTCGGGGTACTCGGCCTCGGCGGGTAGTTGCACCATGGTGAGACCGCCGCTGCGCTTCACGGCCTGCATGCCCACGGTGCCGTCCTGCAACATGCCCGTGAGGATGATGCCAATGACCCGGGAATCGTAGGCCGCGGCCGACGAACGGAACAAAGGGTCAATGGCTGGCCTGAACAGGTTCTCCCGCGGCCCTTTGGTGACCAGCATGCGGCCGCGGCCCAAGAGCAGATGGTGGTCTTGGGGGCAGAAATACACATGGCCGGGCTCAAAGGCTTTTTCATGTTCGGCTACTTCACAGACCAGTTCGGTATGGCGGTTGAGGCGGTCTACCAGCACATGGGCATTGGAGTTGCGCGCCAGGTGCTGTACAATAAAGATTGAGGCAGGCAAATCTGAGGGCAGTTGCTCCAGTAGTTTCACCAGAACGCTCATGCCTCCGGCCGAAGTGCCTATGACCACAATGTCGTGGTGGTTGGTTATAGAGGTGGGAGTTGGTCGCATTAGGCAATTGTACGGGCGACGGCGGAAAACAGCCAGCCCGCTCCCGGCAATTTTGAGGCGGCACCAGAAACCCGGGAATAAACAACAGCTCTGTAGCGTATTTGTACGGCATTTCCACCTCCAGGACTCCTGTAAGCTACAGGCAGGCCCAAAATTTTGTAAATTGGGCTTAGCGGGTGTGTACCTTTGCAAGGGAATTGTCCATACCAGGGAAAGGCTGCTGTACACGCAGCCTTTAACGTTTACCTTTACACCTAACAACGCCTCTACATGGGAGAAAAAAAACATGAGTCAGTTTCCGGTGCCCCAGAACGCCCGGCCTCTGCTGCCCCGCTCCTTCCCGGCCACGCGGCCAAAGGAAAGCCGGGAGGCTTTTGGGTGGTGGGCATAGGCGGCTCGGCGGGCTCATTGGAAGCCTATGAGGCATTTTTCCAGAACGTACCGCTCAACCCGGGAATGGCTTTTGTGGTGGTGCCCCACCTGGCACCTGAATACAAGAGCAACATGGCCGATATTTTGCAGCGGCACACCCACATGCCCGTGGTGGAGGTAGAAGACCGGCTGGCCCTGGAACCCAACAAAGTGTACGTGGTGTCGCCGCAGCAGGAAACGGAGCTGGAGAACGGCTTTTTCAGGTTGCACCCGCCTACCTTGCCGGCTGGGCAGCGCCTGCCCGTAGATTACTTTTTCCGGAGCCTGGCCCGTGACCTAAAGGAACGGGCGGTGGGCGTGATCCTCTCCGGGGTGGGCACAGACGGCAGCCTGGGCATCAAAGCCATTGTGGAGAATTACGGCATTGTAGCGGTGCAGGAACCCGAGACAGCTTTGTTTGACAACATGCCCCGCAGCGCCCTCAAAACAGACCTGGTAGATTACGTGCTTCCGCCGGAGGCCATCCCAGACAAGCTGGTGAGCATTGCCAAAATGCCTATCCAGCAGGGCCGCCCGCTGCCAGACAGCAAAAAATCTGAGCAGACACTGCAAAAGATCTTTTCCCTTATCAGGCACCAGACCGAGCATGATTTCTCCCAGTACAAGCGCAATACCATTTTTAGGCGCATGGAGCGGCGCATGAACCTGCACCAGATCAAACAGTTTAGCCAATACGCGAGCTACCTGCAAGACAGCCCCGCCGAGGTGGAGCTGCTGTTCAAGGAGTTTCTCATTGGCGTAACCCGCTTCTTCAGAGACGTGGAGCCGTTTGAGCTGATCAAGACCAGGTTTCTGCCCCAACTGCTGCAGGAGAAAAAAGAGGGCGACACCGTGCGCGTGTGGGTGGCCGGCTGCTCTACCGGTGAAGAAGCCTACTCCCTTGCCATTCTGCTGCTGGAGTGCATTGAGCAAAACCCAGAGATACAGCACCTCAAGGTCCAGATCTTTGCCTCAGACATTGACCCCAACGCCATTGAGCGCGCCCGCCTGGGCTACTACCCAGAGAATATTGCCGCCGACGTTTCCCTGGAGCGCCTGAAGCGGTATTTTGTGAAACAGGAAAACCAGTACCAAGTACGCAAGGAGCTGCGCGAGAAGATTGTGTTTGCCGTGCACAACATTAACCGCGACGCCCCCTTCACTAAACTGGATCTGCTCAGTTGCCGCAATCTGCTCATTTACCTGTCTCAGGATTTACAGCGCAAGGTGTTTCCGGTGTTCCATTATTCCTTAAACCCCAGCGGTATTCTATTACTGGGTTCTTCAGAAACCATTGGGGGCTATCCAGACCTGTTCAGCCCGCTGGACACCAAGTGGAAAATCTACCAGCGCAGTGAATCGGCGGTGCCGCTTTCGCGCCTGGATTTCCCTTTTTCCTATTCCACCACAGAACCCATTAAAAATTTGCCAGATCCAGACATCACTTTGAAACGAGAATCCACCATGTCTACGGCGGTAAACCGGATCATGCTAGATCAGTTTGCCCCGCCCTCTGTCATCATCAATGGCAAAGGCGATATTTTTTACATACATGGCCGCACAGGCCGCTACCTGGAGCCGGCCCAGGGCCAGGCCAAGCTCAACATCTTTGACATGGCCCGCGAGGGGTTAACCTATGAACTGAGCAGCGCCATCCACAAAGCCAACCTGCTGCGGGAGGTGGTTACCGTAGAGAACGTGCAGGTGCGCAACGAGGTAGGCACCCAAACCATACGGCTCATGGTAAAACCCCTCACCGAGCCGGAGATTGTGAAGAACTTCCTGATGGTGGTGTTTGAGGAAATACCCAACCAGAAGAAGAAAGCGCGCAGAACCAAGGCCAGCAAAGAAGAGAACGCCCAGAAAGACGACATTATCTCCCAATTGGAGGCAGAGCTCCAGTTCACCAAGCAGCGCCTGCAAACCACCGTGGAGGAAATGCACTCTTCCCTGGAAGAGCTCAAGTCTACCAATGAGGAGTTGCAGAGCGCCAATGAGGAGCTGCAAAGCACCAATGAGGAGTCTATGACCAACAAAGAGGAAATGCAGTCTATGAACGAAGAGCTCATGACCATTAACCTCCAGTACCAGACCAAGACCGAGGAGCTGGTGAACTCCAACAATGACATGAAGAACCTGCTGGACAGCACAGAGATAGCCACTATCTTCCTGGACCAGCACAACAACATCAAAAACTTCACGCCGCAGGCCACCCAGATCTTCAACCTCATTAGGTCAGACATTGGGCGCTCCATTACCCACATTGCCTCCAACCTCAAGTACCCAGACATTACCAAAGACGTGAAAGAGGTGCTGGAACGGCTGCGCACCAAAGAAGTACACCTCCAGACCGCAGATGAAAGGCACTGGTATTCTATGCGCATTATGCCGTACCGCACGGTAGACAACTTTATTAACGGTGCCGTGATCACGTTCACCAACATTACGGCCTATAAAGAAATGGAGACCGGCCTGGAAGCCACCAACCTGTACGCCTCTGCCCTCATTGACCTCATGCCTGAACCCCTCCTTGTGCTGGACCACCTCATGCGAGTAGAGAAAGCCAGCCAGGCGTTCATAGACACGTTCAGACTTATACCTGAGCAGATAAAGGGGCAATGGCTCTACCACCTGGGCAACGGCCAATGGGACATACCCGCCCTGCATGACGTAATGGAACAGGTGCTGCTGGAAGGCCAGAACGTGCAGGACTTTCAACTGGAACACAACTTTGCAGGGCTAGGCCACCGCAGAATGCGCCTGAACACCCGCCGCGTTGCGTATAATGACAACAAGACCTTTAGAATTCTGCTAACCATGGAGGTACTGTAAGCCTTTTCGCATTATAAGAAGAGTAAACAGGCAGCAAAGCAACTTCAGGCGTGACCTAAATTAAGGGCAACAGGCAAAACAGACGCAGTGCACCAGGGAACCGGAGCCAGACCGGGGCGTTTAGCGGCTCTTTTTCTGAAAACAGGGCCAAACTGGCGTTGGCGGCACGCGCCTTCCGCCCGCCGGTAGCCGGGCAATTGATACGTATAGCACAGGCAACAAGAGTCCAAGACGGGGTACATTATGCAAACAAACAGGAACGCATCTCCCATTGGAGAGCACCAGAACTCTAAACTGCGGGAGAAGGCAGAGAAGTTGCAGCGGCTGGTCACCGTGGAAGAGGCGGCGGGCATGTCTGCGGAGGAGGTGCGGGTCATGATTCAGGAACTGCAGATTTACCAGATTGAGCTGGAGATGCAGAACCGCCAACTGGAACAGACCGCTACAGAACTGGAACTGTCCCGCCGGCAATATGAAGAATTGTATGACTCTGCCCCGGTGGGGTACTTCACCCTAGACCAGAACGGGGTAATTGTGGAGGCCAACCTCACCGGCGCATCGCTCTTGGGGGTAACGCGGCTCAACCTGCTGGAGCGCCGGTTCAGCCAGTTCGTGCACCAGGAAAGCAGCCATGACTTTTACAACCTGTTCCTCCGGGCAAAAGAGAAAACCGTATCTCAGCGCGCAGAGATACAGATGGTTCCCCAACAGGGTAACTACATCTGCGCGCAGGTAGAGCTCCTCCAGATCCAGAAACAGGAAACGCCTCCCCTTTTCCGGCTGGTGTTCCTGGACATCACGGAGCGCAAAAAAACAGACGAAGCCCTCAAAAAGCATGAGCAGCTGCTGTCCAGCATTATTGAGAGCTCTATCAATGGCATACAGGTATTCAAAGCCGTGCGCAACAGCAAAGGCGAGATCATAGATTTTGAATGGCTGCTCATGAACCACGTGGCCGAAACGTTCATGAACACCTCCTACGAGGCGCTGCGGCACACTACCCTGGCCCAGGAGGCCCCGGAGGAAATCACCTCGGGTAGGTTTGTCCGTTACGTACAGGTAGTGGAGCAGGGCCAGCCCCAGACCTTTACCGCCCACATCAAAAAGGGCACCAAAGAGTATTGGCTCAACCTGGTGGCCGTTAAAATGGACGATGGCTTTGTGCTCACCTCTGAAGACGTGACGGAGCAACACCAGGTCCATGAGCAACTGAAGGAAAGCCAGCACCTCATGAAAACCATGGCCGAGGCCATGCCCGATTTCCTGTACGTGGAAGACCTGCAGCTGGGGCGCAACATCTATAACAACCGCAACTTTCTGGCATTTCTGGGTTATACCCCCGCCGATATCAAAGGCCACCCCCGCGAATTGCTGGACACCCTCTACCATCCTGAAGACGCTTCTCTCCTGCTTAACCGGAAAAGCCGCTGTGCCAACCTCCCCGAAGGCGAGTATCTGCAAACCCACACCCGCATAAAGGCCAAAGACGGCAGCTGGCGCAATATCCTGTTCAGAGACACCGTGTTTAAGCGCGATGCCCACGGCCAGCCCACGCAGCTGGTAGGCGTGGCCATGGACATCACTGAACGGCTGCGCAACACCCAGGAGCTCCTGAGAAAACAGGCTACCATTAACGGCCTGCTCAACAATTTGCCCATTATCCTGTGGCGCATTTCCCCTACGGGTATCATTGAGGAAGCAACCGGCCTGGGGCTAAAGTCTTTGGGGCACCAAGACCAGGATCTGGTAGGCAAGCACATGTCGGCCTTGAATCAGGGGGTTATGCCGCACATCCAGAACGTACTTACCGGCGGCAAAGCCACCTTTGTGGGCGAGCTGGAGGTGGAGGGCCAGAAGGTGTACAAGCAGAACTTCTTCCTCCATGATCCCCTCACCGGCGGCGCCATTGGGTTCTGCCTGGACGTAACCGAGCAGAAGAAAGCCGAAGCGGAAGCCAGCTGGCGCAACTACATCCTGGACCAGCTCATTCAGAAACTGCCCATGGTGCTGGCCATCTTAGACCACCAGGGCAATTACTTGGAAGTTCGCGGCGAAGGCCTCAGGAGATTGGACATCGCCGACAATGAACTGGTGGGCCAGAACCTGTTCACGCTTTTCCCAGAGCTGACAAACATGGTGGACGAGATCAAAGCGGGTAAGCCCATCAACTTCATCAAGCGCATTGACCACCAAGGCAAGCACACCCATTTCCAGAATTTCGGGCTCTTTGACCCTGCCCAGGAGTTCGGGATTGCCTTTGCCATTGACATCACAGAGCTGATAGATGCCCAGGAGGAGGTTAAGCAGGAAAAAGAGTTCTCTGAGAACCTGCTGGAGAACAGCATAGACGGCATTCTGTCTTTTGACCACCAATTCCGGATCACGGCCTGGAACAAAACCATGGAGCAGATCATGTCTGTGAAAAAGGAGCAGGCGCTGGGCACCAGTCTGGTACACCTTTTCCCGAAGGAAGTACAGGCACTGGTGCGGCTGAGTCTCAAGAAGGTTCTGCAGGGCAACCGGCTCACGGTACATGAAATACCCCACCTGCACACCAGCAAGAACTACGAGATCAATCTTTTGCCTTTCCCGCCCAGCCCAGAGCAGAAAGTAACCGGCGCGCTGGGTATTATCCATGACATCACGCTGGAGCGCCAACGCCAGCACGCCGATGTGAAAAGCCAGCTCCACCAACAGAAGTTAGTGATGAATGCCGTGCTTTCTGCCCAGGAAGAGGAACGCAAGCGCATTGCCGAAGGGCTCCACAACAGCCTGGCCCAGCTGCTGTACGCTGCCAAACTCAATCTGGAAGACCTCATCCTCAGAAAACCCATTGCAGAGCCAGACGCGGGCGTTACCCTGCAGCGCATCAATATGTTTCTGGAAGACGCCATCAAAGAAACCAGAACCCTGGCCCATGAACTGATTCCTAAAGCGTTGCAGGATTTCGGGCTCAAGGTGGCGTTAAAAGACCTGTCGCGCCGGCTCAGTACGGAGCAGTTCAACGTGCAGTGTATTGTCACGGGCTTCAACGGCCCCGCCGACAGCCTGCTGGAGACCGCCCTGTTCAGGATAGTGCAGGAACTGCTCAACAACTCCATGAAGCACGCTTTAGCCACTGAGGTGGTGGTGCAGGTGGTAGACAAGGGCACACAGATTATGGTGCGGGTAGAAGACAACGGCATAGGCATGGACACTTCCAACCCCTCCTTCAAAGGCATGGGGCTGGCCACCATCCAGAACCGGGTTAAGCACCTGCAAGGCACCATGGACATTTCCTCCGCCCCCGGCGAGGGCACCGTTGTCACCATTACGCTGGGCAAGTAACTGTCCTGCCATGGCCCAAAAAAGAAGCCCCAAACCTCTACAGGTCTGGGGCTTCTTCTATCTAATAACTTCCTCCTAAAAACGCTTAAAAAAGCAGCGCCCATTCACTTTATCAGCGGCCGGGGCTTCCGGTAACTCAGCGGCGCTGGAGATTTGCCTAATGTAAATTTTCCGCTAAACAATTAGAGGAACAGAAAGCAGAAGCATTCATAAAAACACCCGCGGCTTTTACTTCAATTGCAGGGAAGCGTCTTTTCTGGAAGGCACAATGGTCATGATGGTGTGCAGCCCCAGAAGCTCAAACACATTCTTAACGTGGCTGCTCATGCCGTACAAAACCAGATTGATTTGCCGGGCTTCCAGGGTAGCCATGTGCGAAATAAGTACCCCTAAACCCGCAGAGGAAATGTATTTTACTTCTTCAAAATCAAGCCAAAGCTGTTCTATGGGTTGAATTAGGGCCAGCTCAATTTCCCTGTCTACCTGCAGGCAAGTAGAAGCGTCCAGCTCTCCGTTCAGGTGCAGGATATAAGCATGTCCGTCTTCTTCAATGGTAATGTTCATAATATCTTTAATTTAAGAAAATACCATTGAAATACAAAGCGTTTTGGTTACTTTCTTCTGTTGTTATATTTTTTAGCTATATACGTATTTGCAGTATCCAAAGAATCCTTAATGGTCACCAAAATATTGAAGCCGGTTTTTTTAAACAGCGCCAATATTTCTTCATTTAAATTGATGACAATGAATTCACAGTTCTTTTCCTGCACCTGCTGCACGCTTGGCAACAGGAGCCTTAACCCGGCGGCGGTCACCTGGGTTACATTGGCAAAATCAAGGAGCAGGAAATGACGGTTGTACCAAATTACCCCCTCCAGCCTTTTCTGCAGAGAAGTAGCCGCCGCCTCATGAAGGACACCTGTGAGGGAAACCAGTAACCCGGCCTCTAAGAATTTGCTCTGGATCTCCATAGTTTCCCATCTACTTTACCTTCGTTTAAAATAATTTTACAGCACCCTTTTCTATAAAAGAAGCTTACACAAAACTACAAAAGCCGTTTCCTTTTATGGAATGAATTAATACGTAAACTTGCCGTGTAATCTGGCGTAAATACTGAATTTAGTTCTTTAGATTATATTTTCAATTTCGCCTGAACTTTCACTTACCGTTTACATGTATAATAATACTATCTTGCGCAGTCTGCACTTAGTACTAATACACTACTATCAATAAAACTAAGATGATAAAAGTAATTTTGGTTGATGATCATACTTTGATCAGAGATGGGTTGAAATCTTTGCTTAAATCTGAGAAAACGATCCAGATTGTGGGAGAGGCCGAGAACGGACAACAATTGCTGGAACTTCTGGAAACTACTACCCCAGACGTAATCATGCTGGACCTGAACATGCCCATCATGGATGGTTTTGAGACGCTGGGGCACCTGCAGCAGAAACACCCTAACGCCAAAGTCCTCATCCTGACCATGCTGGACCAAGAAAGCTATGTACACAAAGTGCGGTCATCTGGGGCAATGGGCTATGTGCTTAAAACCGCCGGCCGAGATGAACTGGTGCACGCCATCAAAACCGTGGCCAATGACAACTCCTTTATCTGCTCAGAAGTGGCCCTCAGACTCCTGAACCGGGTAAACTCTGAAGGTACCACCGTTTCTGAAAGCAATCTCAAAAGAAACAACCCTGAACTCTCCAAGCGCGAACTGGAGGTGCTGCGCCTTATTGCCGAAGGCTACACCAACGCCGAGATTGCAGACAAACTCTTTGCCAGCAAGCGCACCATAGAGTCGCACCGCCAGCACCTCATTGAGAAGACCAAAGCCCGCAACACGGCCACCCTCATCAAGTACGCCCTTCAGCAAGGCCTTATTGACTAAAGAAATTTTCTTCTCCCCCAAAGCCGAAGGTCCCGTTTAGGGGCTGTTTTTGAAAAAACAGCCCCTAAACGGGACCTTCGGCTTTTTACGGGTTACGCAGAGAAAAACCGTCCTCCCGGTGGGGAAGATGGCAAATGACTAAAAATCAGAAATCTATTTCTTTAAAGCAGGCAGCTTAAATACCTCTTTGCCCTTTGCCTGAGGGGCTTGGATGTACTGCTGTCGTAAATCTTGCAGCCTTGCCAACGCATCATTGATGCTACCGGTATCTACTGGTAAAAGCACGCTGTTTTTCAGTAATTTCTCAATAGGCTTGCCCGCCACCGCCTTTTTAACAGAAGAATTCATAAGAGTACCTACAGGCTGTAAAGTTTATTCATGTACCGACAGCGAAATTAATTGTTAATCACGCGCACTCCAATAGTGCCTTATATGATTGTTCTAATGAATTTGTTGCATTTAATTTTAATTTTTATCTTTACTTAACTCTAAGGCACACTGTTATGCATTTCACGTTCGGTTTTCTGTTTTTCTTCCTGGGTTTGCTGGCCTCTCTGGTCTCCTGGCTGCTGGCGCTTATTTTCGGGTAAGCGTGTAGGCGACGGCACTGCGGGCTGTCTGGCATAAGAATCTGCTTCTTCTCACAAAACTTCGGGCGCGCCCTGCCTTCTGGTGAAAAAAGCCGTATTTTTGCGCCCCTTTTGCCTCTCTTCCGTTTGATAGGCAAGGTTCCATTAGCAGCTTACCCATGCCCACCCACACAAAGGCGGTTTCCTCTACACGCATCATGGCCCTCATGCTGGGGCTGGCCCTGGTTCTGTTGAGCGTGAAGTTTGGCGCCTATTTTCTCACCAACTCCAACGCCATTCTCACCGATGCGCTGGAATCCATCATCAATTTTGTAACGGGCGGGGTGGCGCTGTACAGTGTTTATCTGGCGGCCAAGCCCAAAGACCTGGACCACCCATACGGGCACGGCAAGATTGAGCTCATCTCCTCTGGCCTGGAAGGCGCTCTTATCTCCCTGGCGGGCATTGCCATCATGGTAAAGTCTGTGTACAACCTGCTTTACCCCCAGCCCATCCAGAAGATGGATTTAGGGATTCTGCTCACGCTCGTTACCGGGGCGGTGAATTACGCCGCAGGCAGATATTTAGTGCGCCGAGGCACGCAGGAACATTCGCTCACCATCATCGCCAACGGCAAGCACCTTCTGTCTGACGCCTACTCCAGCCTGGGGCTGGTGATTGGCCTGGGCTGCATTTACTTCACCAATATCCTCTGGCTAGACTCTGTGGTGGCCATCATCTTCGGGTCTTTCATTACCTACACCGGCTACGGCATTGTGCGCCATTCCATCTCCGGGGTTATGGACGAGGCCGACCTCCAGCTCATGGACCGCATCATTACCGTCCTGAACCAGCGCCGCCGCGAAAACTGGATAGACCTCCACAACCTGCGTGTGATCAAGTACGGGAGCCAACTGCACATAGACTGCCACCTTACCCTGCCCTGGTACTTCAACCTACAGGAGTCGCATAAGGAGGTGGAGATTCTGCAGGAGATCATCACGCAGGAAATGGGCGACGTGGTAGAGCTCTTCGTACACTTGGACCCCTGCCTGCCCCCCGCCAGCTGCCGCCTCTGCACCAAATCTGATTGCCGGTTGCGCGAACATGAATTTGTGGGCCGCGTGGAATGGACTCTGGACAACGTGAGCGAGAACCAGAAACACAGCCTGTAATCAGGTATTTCATGGGCCCTTGCATCGGCTTCTTTCACTACTCTGTACGGGTGGCGCCCCACTTCACACCGTTGCGTTTAGGGGCTGTTTTTGGAAAAACAGCCCCTAAACGCAACGGTGTTTTACCAAGATTGAGTTTCCGGAGGAACAACCAGAGAAACGGGGAGCCCCAGCCCTTCATCCCGAGAATATACCATTCTTTATCTTTTTGCCTGGGCGGGCTTCAACCACAGATCGCTCACAATGGCGTAATGGTCTGACAGGTTCTGCCGGATGGTACGGTAGCCGGACCCTACCATGCGGGGATCATGGAGGAGGTAATCAATGCGCAGCACGGAGAACAAACCGTTGTAGGTATTGCCCAGCCCCCAGCCGCTTTCCACAAACGCATCTTTCAAGCCTTTGCTAATTCTATTATACGTGAACGAGGCGGGCGGGTCATTGAAGTCGCCGCAGACAATGACGGGGTAGGGAGAGTTTTTGATGTGGTCAGACACCACCTTCACCTGCCCGGCCCGCTTCATGGCGCCCACCTGTAGGCGCCGGATAATGTTGCGCGAGGCGGTTATCTTTTCATCATTGGAGGGTTTGGCGTTGGGGTTGCCCAGGAACTCATAGTCTTCGCGTTTGAACCGGTTAGACTGGAAGTGCACGTTGTACACCCGTACCGTGTCCTGGCCTATTTTCAGGTCGGTGAAGATGCAGAGGTTGTTCGTTTCCTCATGAAAGAGGATGTTGCCTTTGCCCACCACGGGGTAGGTACTAAAGGTGGCAATGCCCCAGTGGTCACTGTTGCGCAATGTCTCTGTGTAGGCCACATGCAGGTTCTTGGCCTTTTGCAGATGGAGCAGGGTATCCAGGTTGTTTCGGCCGGGTTTGGAAGAGGTGTAGAACTCCTGGAAACAGAGGATATCGGGCGTTTCGTCCTGCACCATCTTAAAGATTTTGTCGCGGGTTTTAGGGTTGCCGGTCCAGTTGTAGAGGTCAAACAACCGGGCGTTGAAACTAAGCACCCGCAGCTTCTGGGCCTGGGCAGGCACCTCGTTTTTGAAGAGGTTCAACTGCACCTGTGAGCGCAGGTTATCAAACCCTATGAGCACGGCAAACAGCGAAAGGAACAGAGCCCGGCTCTTGATCAGGAGCCAGTACAGAATGAACAGCAGGTTCACGAGCAGCAGGCCCGGGAACGCCAACGCCATTAAACTGGCCAGCCAGAAAGAGCTGGGGTTGATGTACGAGGAGACATGGGAAAGAAGCAACAAGGCCGCCACACCTACGTTCAAAAACACAATGAATTTAAACAAGAAGCTTCTTTTGATTTTCTTCCCAGCCACAGCGCTTGTATGAGTTAGGGTGTTCCCCATGCCTAAAGATACAAAGACCCGCCCTGTTTTGAAAAAATTCTATGGAAAGAAGAAAGGGCAAAGAATAGCCTGACCACCCCTTCACAACCCTTCTGGCAGCTGTCCGTACAAAAGACTCCTTTCCGCTTGCCTTCCACTGCCAGCCCCCGCAGCGCTCCCTTTTGCACTTAAAGCAATATTTAAAATAATCCAATTTATTCTATTGGACTGAAATGATTTATATATCAAAGCTAACCTTATTACATTAACTGTGGAACGTACATTGGGGGCGTTCTTATATACCTATGACCTTCCAAAGTCCCCCCTTAGTTTACCAGCAGAAACCAACAACAGATTCCTTTCTTTCTTCCGCCAATTAGGTTCTACCTCCTCTATGCACTTACCGCAAGCAGATAGATATTGCCAAGGATTCTAATACACTGACAAGCTGTCACACCAAACAAAGCTCAGACCTATTAACCAGCTAATTGCAACGGTTCACTTAAAGTAAAAATTATAACTGTGTGCTTAGACATTGCCCAATCTGGAGTGGAAATGGCAAAATTAGGACTAGAACATGGAAAGCTGTTTCCCAGATTTGGGAGTGAAGGCTGTGAGATCATAGGGCGGCATGCTTCGGCCTTTGAAATGCTTCTGCAAAAAGAGCTTGAACATGGATCTGATGGTTTCGGCCCATCTCCCCTCCCCTGCCATCCTTCTCCCAAATTGGCTATCATTGAGGTTACCACCGTGGCAGGAGCGTATTTGGTTCAGCACCTTATTGGCCCGGTCTGGGAAGGCTTTGTGAATCCAGTCTTCAAAGGTCTCGCCCACCGCCCCGTTCAGCCGCACAATGGTGTACGCCGCAGACAAGGCTCCCGCGGCAGCGGAGGCCGCCAGAATAGCCGGCACTTCCTGGTCGTTGAGCCCCGGAATAATGGGCGCCACCATCACGTTCACCGGAATACCCGCCTCAGACAAAGCCTTCACTACCTGCAACCGCTTTGCCCCGGTGGCGGTGCGGGGCTCCAGCTTCTGCCTTAGTTCCTCTTGCAGGGTAGTGATGGAAACATTGACGTGCACTAGTTGGTGCTGGTTCAGTTGGGTGAGCAAATCAAGGTCGCGCAGGATCAAGGCATTCTTGGTGATGATGCTGACCGGGTGCCGGTACTGCAACAGTACTTCCAGAAGTTGGCGGGTGATTTTCTTCTTCGCTTCTATGGGTTGGTAGCAGTCTGTGTTACCCGCCAGCATGATGGGCCGCACCACCCATTTAGGGTGCTCCAGCTGCGCCCGCAGTACCTGAGGCGCGTTCTCTTTTACAATGATCTTCTGCTCAAAATCCAGTCCGGCCCCTAGCCCCCAATAGGGGTGGGTATTGCGGGCGTAGCAATAAACACAGCCATGCTCGCAGCCCTGGTACGGGTTCATGGAATACATCAAACCCAGGTCTGGGGAGTCTACCTCGTTCACTATCGTTTTAGGGTATTCCAGGAAAAATTGAGTAACAGACTTCTGCTCCCAGGGCTCATCCAGGCCTTCCAGATGCTCTACTACATATTCGTTTTTGAGGTAAGGGTTGGTGGGGTTGTATTGGGCTCCCCTACCCTTGGCCAACTCCCTGTCTTGGAAGGGCCGGTTTCTCTGCCGGTCTTTTGAAGCGCCTGTTTCCATAGCTAAAAATATTAGCTATTTTATTATTCTGCAAGAAAAGCTATAAATTTTAGCAATAGTTATCCGGTACGTTTCTCCTCCAAAAGCCTATGCTTTTGTTTTCACCAGAGGGTAGAAACCGGCTTAAACCAGAAGGAGAGCATCAGCAGATTCCCTTAGGGCGGCGTACGTGTTTATACGTATTTTTTAATTTTTACCTTGATTATTCACAACTGAGGCAGACTAAATAAATTGCAATCTCGTAGGAAGAGGCATGTATTTATACTTCACACTTAACCTTTCACTTAGCTATGAAAATTAACGCATTAAATTGGAGTGCTGCGTGCGCTCTGGCGGCAATGATGGCTTTCTCTTCCTGCGGCGGTAGCGGCAACCAAGAAGACCAGGCCAATGGCACTACCACAGACAACACTTCAGTTGACAGTGGCACCATGAACGATGGCACCAGCACAACCACTGACATGGGTGGCGGCACAGACACCATGGGCACTACCGGCGGAGGCATGGGTACTACGGGTACTACCGCTGGCACCACCACTGGCGGTGGAACTACCGGTGGCGGAACTACCGGCACCACAGGTACTACCGGAACTACCGGAGGTGGCACCACTGGCACTACCGCTGGCGGAACTACCGGCACTACTGGTACTACCGGAACCACTGGAACCACGGGTGGCGGCACTACTGGTGGAACAACCGGCGGCGGAACCACTGGCCGTTAATCTGGCAGGCTGAGCTTTCAAGGCATCAGCCTGAGATAACAAAAAAGGAGCGCCACCCTGGCATTAGGGTCGCGCTCCTTTTTTTTAGTGCCTGTTGCCTTTTAAAACATCTACGGGCAGTTCTTCACTTGTTCCCGTATTTCGCCAAAGGATACCCGCTGCTGCGGCGACTTGAATTCTTTGTGCAGGTAGTTGATGATATTGGTAAGGTCTGCCTCCGTTAGCTGCGGATTTCCCGGCATGGCCTGGTTGTACTGCTTCCCGTTGACCAGGATAGGCCCCTGGATTCCCTTCTTGATTAGGCAAGCCAACAGATCACGGTTTTTCTCCACGTAATCTGAATTCACCAGCGGCGGAATTACCCCCCGCAGCCCTTCGCCGTTCTCCAGGTGGCAACTGGCGCAGTGGCGGCCATACAGTAACTCCCCCTCCTGGCCCCGTTCCGTAAAACAGGCCGAGAGCAGAATCCCCAAAAAACAGGCCAACAAAATACTCTTGGCAGGTAAAGACATAGGCTATTTCTCTTTCTCGGCGAGCAGCACGTCCATATCGCGCAGCAGTTTGTCTACGTCTTCGGCATTGGTGCCGTCATAATGCCCACGTATGCGGCGTTGCCCGTCCACGAGCAGGAAGGCACCGCTGTGCTCAAAGCCGCCGGGCACCGTGTTGTCTACCATGGCACTGGTAAAGTAGTGCTTCTGGGCCATGTCTAAAATAGTGTCGCGGTTGCCCGTCAGGAAATGCCAGGTGCTGCTCTTCACCCCCAGGCGCTGGGCATAGTCGCGCAGCACGGCCACGGTGTCATGGGTGGGGTCTATGGAGTGCGACAGCAGCGCCACCTTTGGGTTGTCTTTGTATTTCTCATACACCCGCAGCATCTGGCTCTTCATTTTGGGGCAGATAGACGGGCAAGACGTGAAAAAGAAATCTGCGACGTAGATTTTGCCGGCCACCGTCTGCTGGGTCACCATCTGGCTGTCCTGGTCCAGGAACGCGAAGTCTGGGATGGAATGGTACAGCGTGTCTACCTGCGGTTTGCCGTCTACGGTGGTTACCTGCGGCTCCCGGGGCCCCAGAATAGGCAGTTTCTTCTGCTCCGTTGATGAAGTACAGCCATAGGCCAAGGCCAGGCCCAACCCAATGGCTACAAATGTGTTTCTCATTTACTCGTATTTCTATAGTGGGCTTTAAGGGAATCTGCTGCCCGCAGGCTCTGCGCGATTTCCTGGCGCACCTTTTCAATTTTCACTTTCTCCTCCTCCAGGTAACGCAAGGCCTCTTCGGGAGCTTGGTCGTCTGGGTTGCGGTAGGCCCGCATCCATTGCATCATGCCTTCATCGGCGCGCGCCAGGTGGTCTATACCTGTGGTTAAACTCCGCTGCGCCAGGGTGTCCTGCACCAACACAGAGTCTTTCAGATAGGCAAGATCTTTTCTGCCAGCGTACAAGGCTCCCATTTTGGCCATGGCCGAATCATGGAGGGCCAGCACTTCCTGTTGCAGCGTATCTACTTTCTGCTGCGGCGAGGGAGAGCAGGCGCTCCCCAGCAACGCAAAGCCAAACAGCGCAAGCCGAAGGTTCTTCATGAGCGTATTCTTGATTTGGGTGCAAAGGTAGCCGCTACAGCGTTAGAACGCACGGCTTTGGCCCAGATTATGCACGGTCTTGGAGACAAGGCTCCATCTAGTTTTGGCTTTATTCTGGAAAAACGGCCGCTAAACGCAACCATAGCAAATTATAGACCTACCCTGATCTGACCACTTCTCATTCACTTATTCAGACTAGCTTCCTGGTTTTTGCCCGTTTTTGAGAAAAGAGCCGCTAAACGGCCATGCAACCGTTAGCCCGTAAAACAAAAGAGGCTGCCCTAAGGGCAGCCTCTTCTAAAACATCAACGTTACCAGTTTACCAACTGAAGTCATCGCCGGAAGGCGGTTGGGAGCCTTGGGTTCTCACGTGGCCACTCATGGGATCATAGCGGCGCTCGCGGTCATCTTTGGCTTTGAAGTTTCCGCCGTAGCCCCAGCTCAGGGAACCGGCCGTATTGCCGTAGTCTTCACTGCGGGTTCCTTCGCCCTGCTGGTTGTAGTGGTCGCGGGGGGCTTGGTTGTAATCCAGCTGGTTGCTGTACTCTGAGCGGGTGCGGCGGTCATAACCGCTGCTGTCCAGGTTGCCCAACTGCCGGCCGCGCTCGTACTCGCCGCGGTTGTAGTGCGACTGGGAATCGTCGTAGATCTCGTAGCGGCTGTCATCGCCCCGGCGGGAGATGTCGTTGGTGCCAATGTCGCGCACGCCGCCTCTGGAGCCGGCGCGGTCTGAGGGTTGCCAGCCTCTGGTATTGTCGGCGCCGCGGCTTCCCGGACGGCCAGAGCCATCGTACTGCTCGCGTTCGCCGGGGGCGAAGCTGTTATGGTCGCGGTAGGCGCCGTACACCTGGCGGTTCACGTGGCGGTTTTCATCGCGGCCGTGGCCGCTGGCCCATTTAGACCCGTCTGAATTGTTGCCATGGTAGCCGTTGCTGGAAGAACCCCAGCCTTGCGCGCCGCCGTAGCTGCCCATGTTACCGTAGTTGCGGGTAGAGCCTTCCAGACCGTTGTTGTCTTCATGGGCGCCCATATTGTCAAAGCGTTCGCCGCGGCGGTTGGGGTCTCTGCCGTAGTCGCGGGGGAGCTCATGGTCTCTCTCGCGGCGTCTGTCTTCGGCGGAACCGCGGTATTGGTTGCTGCGGTAGTCGCGGCTTATGTCACGGTCATTGAAGTTCTGGCGGTTGAGGCGGTCATATTCGTTTCGGCGGTCGTTGTCCTGGCGGTAGGCGCCGCGGTACTGGTCCTCGTCTGCGCGCTGGTTATGTGAACGGCCGCGGCCGTAGTCCTGTGATCTATCGTTTCTGTTCATGGTGTTAAACGTTAAGTGCAACAAACAGCTTCTGTTAACGGCAAGTGAGGGGTTGCGGTTTTGGGGCCGATTTTCCGAAAAAAGGCAAAAACCAGGTTTGCCGCGCCGCGTGCCTTATTTGGTGCGCAGGTTGTTGGCGTTGCTGCCGTCCAGTTCTGTGGTGTCTTCCTCGTCTTCGGCGGCCACGTTGCCTTCTGAGAATTTCCCCTCGGGCTCCTGGTCCAGGTAATCTGACTCTATTGCTTGCAGTTTGCTGCCGCCCATGTCTGGCTTGGCGGTTTGGTCATACTCAGAATTTCCGCCGGTGGTGGGCTGGGGATTCTCGTCGGGCAGTTTTTTGCTCTCGTCTGAGTTGGTGATGATGTCTTTCTCAATGGGCATGGTTGTGTGCGTTAGGGCAAGCAGCCACTGTAGCCGCTTACGTGTTTGTACGCACCCCGCCAGAAAGGTTTATTACCAAATAATGAAGAAACCCGTTTAGGGGCTGTTTTTGGAAAAACGGCCCCTAAACGGGTTTTGCCTAAAAAATGGAGTTGGCTTAGTTCTCGCTGAAGGGCTCCAGCTTGATCTTCTCAATCATGAGGTATTTCTTGAACTCATGCAGCATGCGGGCCATCTCTTTGTCCTGCTCCTCCATCTGCTGCTTCTCTGCGTCTGCCGACTGGATGGCGGCCCGCAACTGCTCCAGGCTCACGGCCATGTGATCACGCGCCTCCTGGGCCCGGGTCTGCAAACCTTCCTCCATCTGCTGAGACGCCAGGTTGGTATCCAGCTCCTGCAGGCAAAGCTCCAGAAACGGAATCATATCCCAGGGGTTGTTGGGGCGGTTCCAGGTGAACTCAATATTGCAGCGGCGGCATTTGTAGCGGTTCATTTTCCAGCCCAGTTCATTGCTCACCACCCCTGCCCGCTTGAGTAGATCCACTTTGCCACAGGTAGGGCACTGGGCGTTGTCATCAATGATCCCTTTCAGGGTCTCGTGTTTTTCCAGGACCTGCTCCCTGAAGTCGGCGTGGTGGTATATTTTCTGGGTAAGGCGCTCACAGGCGGCGTTCAGGTCTTCATGCTCCTGGGTAAGGGTTCCCTCGGCGGCCAGGCGTTCGCCTCTCTTCTTGAAGAACTGAATGAGCTTGATGACCTCCCTCTCGTTCTCGGTGATATTCTGCTTCATGTAGCTTCTGCGTTATAGCCATCAAAGGTACAAAAAAGCCGCCGCACCCGTACCCCGCTACACCTAAATAAGATACACTCTGGTGGGGCGTTCAATTTCCCGTTTAGCACCCCAGTGCACGGTTTGGCGCTGTTTTCAGAAAAAGAGCCGCTAAACGCACAGAGCGGGCAGCGCCAAAACCGGCAACAGTGAAAAAATGAATGGAAGATGAGTGTTCAAAAGCCTACAAAAGAAGAGTTCTCCCCTTTACTTGCTGGCTGTCTCAGCAGACGATGCGCATTCCTTAGCCAGGGAGTGACTTGTGCAAAAAGGGAATTGTACGGGAACAAAAAAAGCCTCTCCTTCCATTGGAAGAAGAGGCTTTACATAAGGTAGGGGCGGGCGGGGCAAAATGTCATTAGCATCTGTAGCATATCCCCCAATAAGCACCAGCACTTTTGACGCTCCTGCAATGCAGGAGTGACCCGCCGCCCCTTGATATTTTCCTAACCCTCACACAACAAACTGTCTTTGTTGTTTTAACTGCGTCAAAGGTAATAGCTATTTTTTTTCCTGCATGATTAATTCGGTGAGTTGGTCATTTTTCCAGTTAAACTTACCGCACCGCCAGTTGAACATTCTCAACTTACGGATTAATCTTCAGCGTTGGATTTTACAAGCTTTTCAGAAACTCAGAATAATTTTTTGAAAGCCAGAATATTGTCTGCGCCTTCATTATAGTACAATAATAAAAAATAGTAAGACAAAAAGCACTCATATTACTTAACTACAATCAGATTATTGAAAAGTTTATATTTTAAATCTTTAATTATAAATCTACCTTTGACGTAATTATTGAACTAAAGTTTCAAAATTTAATGTTACTGCCCACAAATACCCCCTTGTAACATTATTTTTCCTGTATTCAGGCTCAAGAGTGCTTACAAGAGACAAAGATCAAAATACCCAGTAAGTACAATTAAAAAAAGCTATATATGAAACAGCCATACACTCTCTTTAGTCAATCAGTTTCTTTTTCTGATACCTACTGCTACCTCCAGCCTATAGCAGGCGCTGCCGTTTATCATTCCCCCGTGATTATAGGCCAGACGTCACCGCTCGCGGTTTAACCTTTTAAAGAATGGACACCTTAACCGCATAACCCTGCACCGTTGGTTTCCCCTCTTTCAAATAAAACTATAACCAAACATTTCTTAGCTGGCACCATGGCGCCTATAAAACAGTTCTTTCAATCACTGGGCTTTCTGCTCCTGTTGAGCTACGCTTCCTACGCCCAAACCTGCCCAGACCAACCTGATGCCTCCCTGGCCGACGCCAATGAGGAGAACTTCACCCGGTGTAGCTCGGTGGGCGGATCTGTCAACTACCAATTGGTGGTGACAAACGAATCTAAAACCTCATCTACCAACCGCCAATACACCATTGAGTGGGGAGACGGCAGTTCCAACACCTATCCGGCAAATTTTACCGGTGCCACCCACACGTACACCAGCCAGGGTAGCTTCAACTTGAAGTACACCGTGACCAGCGCAAGCGGGTGTACGGAGACTAAAACCTATTCTGTTTTCAATGGAAGCACGCCGGGCATTGGTATCCAAAGCCCTAACAACACGTCTGAATGCGCCCCGGCAGCCTTCACCTTCGGTATTACCGGTACTGAAGCCAATGCCACCAACACCACTTATAAAATCTGGTTTGATGACGGAACTGATACACTGAGATTCACACAGGAGACTATACCCTCTTCTATTACCCATGCCTTCACCAAATCTTCAGAAGGCAAGCCGAAGGGCTTCACGATGTACGCGGTGGCCTACGGCTGTATTCCCAAGCAAGCCGAGGTTAGCGGTATCATTATCTCCACCAAACCAATTCCGGCTTTCTCTATCTCCCCAGAAGGCGCAATCTGCCCTAACCAAACGGTGAAACTGAACGACCAGACCAAAGGCGGCTTTAACGGGAACAACGTGGGTGGTAACACCAGCGGCTACCGCCGACTCTGGACTATTTCTCCTAGCACCGGCTGGGAATTCACAAACTCCACCAACGCCTCTTCCATAAGCCCTTCCATCCTTTTCAAGGAGAAAGGATCTTATAAAATCACGTTGGCGGTAACCCCTTCCGGAACCAGCTCCACCTGCTTGGGCGACTCTATTATCAAAACTATTGTGGTGCAAGACCTTCCTGCGGCAGCCACCGCAGCCCCAGCCACTATCTGCTCCGGCACCACCGCTACCTTAACGGCTGAGGGAGACGCGCCTATCTACAGATGGTTCGCCACCGCCACTGCCACCACGCCATTATTTACCGGTGCTACTTTCACCACCCCGACACTTACCAAAACCACTACTTATTATATTGAGGCCGCGCTTAACGGCGGTTGCGCCAACCCTACCCGTACCCCGGTTACTGTAACAGTGCAGCCCTTACCGGCTATCCCATCAGCTCCCGGTGTGGCTACCTGCGTGGGCAGCCCCGCTACCCTGAAAGCGACCACCTCTGCGGGCAAAGTATACTGGTACGCCACTGCCACCGGCGGTGATACGCTGGCCACCGGCAACACTTTTGTTACGCCGGCCCTTACCGCTACCACTACCTATTATGCGGCTACTCTTTCCCCGCAAGGCTGTTTCTCTTCTTCCCGCAGGGCAGTAAAAGTAACCGTACAACCCGTGATCAGTGGAAACACCATCAGCGCCCCCCAAATCCTGTGCGAAACAGAACCTGCGGCTACCTTAACGGGCGGAACCCCGAAAGGCGGCTCCGGCAACTATACGTATCTCTGGGAAAGCAGCCAGGATGGCGTTACTTTCATAGATGCCAATAAAGATGTAGAAGGCGGTAACAATGGGGCTAATTATAACCCGGGGGTTCTTGGCAAGACTACTTGGTTCAGACGCACTGTCATCTCCGGCACCTGTTCAGATATTTCTGACCCTGTTCAGATCACAGTAGTACCTCAGGTTACGAATAACATTGTTCTTGCGGCAGCTCCAACCATCTGCTATGACGCCACTACTACCATTGCTGGCTCTGTGCCTGCCGGGGGAAACGGAGGAACTCCTGCGTACCTCTGGGAAACCAGCACCACCAGCGCCACCGAAGGTTTTACCTCAGCAGCAGGAGATAACAATAAACAGTCTTATGAAACCGCAGAACTGAAGGAGAATACTTGGTTCCGTCGCAAAGTGACCATTGATGGCTGCGTTCAAACGTCAACAGCCGTGTTGGTTTCCATCAATATGATCTCCTTCCCTCCCAAGGCAGCCAGTGTTACCATCTGCTCCGGCGCTACGGCTACTTTAACTGCCACGGCTCCCGGCGGACCATATGAGTGGTATATCAGCGCCACCGCAAAAGCCCCTATCTTCACTGGTGATACCTTTACCACAGAAGTGCTTTTTGCCTCTACTTCTTTCTTTGTGCAAAGCAAAGCCACCGGCAACTGCTCTGAGGCCCGTACTGAGGTAAAAGTAACCGTACAGCCTCCTATTGCCAACAACACCATTGCTGGCGTACAGGAGATCTGCACTGGCAGCACTCCCACTTCTCTTACCGGCACAAGACCTACCGGTGGCGATGACACCCCTATCTATGTATGGGAAAGCAGAGTGGACAAGGAAGGCACAGTGTTCGGTCTGGCAGCCGGCACCAGAACAAACCAGAATTATGCTCCTACTGCCTTGACGGAAACCACCTTGTTCCGCCGCAAAGTGACCATGGGCACCTGCGTGGAATATTCTAACGAGATCAGAGTAGTAGTGACTCCGGCCCTGACCAAAGTAACCATGCCTGCTGACATGATGGTGTGCGAGGGAGCTTCTGCCCCCATTATTAATGCCCCGGTTGCTCAAGGCGGAAACGGCAAGTACATCTATAAGTGGGAGGTTAGCTATTCAAGCGCCACCACTGGTTTTGACACTGCCCCTGGCACTTCCAATGAGGCTACCTACGCCCCTAATATCCTGAAAAACAATGCCTGGTTCCGCAGAATTACCATCTCTGGCAGTTGCCAAATAGTAAGCTCAGCGGTAAAAATAAGCGTATTGCCTTTGCCAGCTCTGCCAATTGCCAAAGACGTTGTGGTTTGCCAGAACGCCGTGGCCACCCTTACCGCCACTCCGGCCTCTTCCAACCAGAAAATTCAATGGTTTGATGTAGCCACTGGTGGCAATCTGTTAGCCGAAGGGAATACTTTCACCACTCCTCAAGCCTTACAGCAAAATACTTCTTACTACGCCCAGGCGGTTACGTCAAACGGCTGTCTTTCTTCTGCCAGAGTAGAGGTGAAAGTAACTGTGACTCCACTTCCAGCCGCTCCTGATACCATTGCCACCACGGTATGCCACTCAGAAAAGGCCATTGTACAGGTGAAGAACCCTGCTGCGAACACCAGCTACGAGTGGTTCAGCGGTGCCACCGGCGGAACAGCTCTTTTCAGAGGCCCGGTTTATACCACTGGTGCTCTTTTACAAACCACTACCTTCTATGTACAGGCTGTAACCGGCGGCTGCCCCGGACCAAGAGCCGCGGTACAAGTTACAGTACAAGACCCCATTGGGAACAATGTAGTGTCTGGTGCCCAGGAAATCTGCGCCGGAACCAACGCTGCTACTTTAACGGCCACACTTCCTACTGGCGGATTAGGTACTGACACCTACACATGGGTATGGGAAACCAGCACAGACGGCATCACCTACACAACTGCCTCCGGAGCTAGCAAATTAGACTCCTACACGCCAAGTAAACTCTATGAAACCACTTGGATCAGACGTGTGATAAGATCTGGGAACTGCGTACCTAGCGTGAGTGAACCAGTGAAGATTCTGGTGAGCCCTTCCATCATCAACAACTACATCCAGGACAACCAGGTAATCTTCATCAACACCAAACCGGCCGCTTTCACGGGCACTACGCCAACCGGCGGCACCGGAACATTCACGTACCGTTGGGAAAGCAGCTTAGATGGCAAAAATTTCAAAGCGATCACAGAGAATGGAACTTCTAAAACCTACGCTTCTGTTGCGTTGACTGAAACCACCTGGTTCAGAAGGGTAGTCATTTCATCAGGCTGCCAGGCACCAAGCAACGTGGTGAAAGTAACGGTAAATTCAGCCATTTCACAAAACACCATCTCTGCAGACCAGTCCATTTGCGTGGGCACTGCCCCTAACCTGCTGGTAGGTTCACAGCCCACCGGAGGCGACGGCAACTACAACTTTGTCTGGGAAATGAGCACCAGTGGTTCTTCTTCCAGCTTTGTGACCGCTCCTTATAATCCTGCCGCTACTAACGGCAACCCTACAGGCCAAAGCTATGCTCCTGCCGCTGTTAACCAAACTACCTGGTTCCGCAGAAAAGTTAGCTCCGGCAATACTACTCACATCTCCAACCTGGTGAAAGTGACAGTATTCTCTGCCATAACCAACAACACCATCTCCACTGACCAGACGGTGTGCGTGGGCTCAGCACCTGCCCGCTTAACGGGTACGGCTCCCGCCGGTGGAAACAGATCTTACGGTTATGTGTGGGAAAGCAGCACCAGCGGCCCAGATTCTGGCTTCGGGACAGCGTTTGGCACCAACTCAGAGCAACACTACACTCCGGGTAATTTACAGCGCACCACCTGGTTCCGCAGAAGAGTGATCTCTGGCGGATGTACTTCAGCAGAAAGTAACGTGGTAAAAATCACAGTTACCGTGCCTCAACCGCCTACTGTGCAGGATGTATCTATCTGCGGTGGCAACAGCGCTACTTTGACGGCCGTGACCAATGATGCTTCTACCGTGGTAGAGTGGTATGGACAAGCCGAAGGAGGCAGACAGTTAGGCTCAGGCCATAGCTTCACCACTCCAATATTGAAAGAAACCACTACCTACTATGTTCGGTCTGTCACCCAGAATTGCACCAGCGTACGGGTACCGGTAACGGTGCATATCCCAGCCCCAACCGCCAATGCCGGAGAAGACCAGACAGTGGTGAGCGGCGACTTCGTGACGCTTTCAGCCAGCGGCGGACTTTCTTACAGCTGGTCCCCTAGCACTGGAATGAACAACTCCAACATTGCCAATCCGGTGGTGAAACCTACACAGGACACAGAGTACACCGTGACTGTCACCACGCAAGATGGCTGTACTTCAACAGACAAAGTGTTTGTGAAAGTATTGGAGAAAGTAAAAGTATACAACGGCTTTACCCCTAACGGCGACGGTGCCAATGATGTGTGGGAGATCCCGCACCTGCAGAAGTATCCTAACTGCCAGGTGGAAGTGTTCAACCGCTGGGGTAACAAAGTATTTGAATCACGTGGCTATGAAAAACCTTGGGATGGCCGCATGAACGGTCAGCCACTGCCAGCCGCCACCTATTATTACATCATCCACCTGGGTGAAAAAGAGAATCCATTAACAGGTAACGTCACTATTATCAAGTAAGCAAAATGAAAAAGCTTGCCACCATTTTATTCTTCTTCGTATTGCTTTCACCGGCCATGGCGCAGCAGAAGGCTCAATACAGCCAGTACCTGTTCAACAACTTCCTGTTGAACCCTGCCCTCTCCGGCATTGAGAGCTATACGGATGTACGCATGGGTACCCGCCGGCAGTGGGTAGGCGTGGAAGGTGCCCCGGTGACGTATTACGTGAGTGGACACTCTTCCTTCGGGATGAGCGACCGGAACTCGCCCACGGGTCCGGGCGCCGGAAAGGGATACATCTCCAGAAGACCATCTAAAAACCCAAGCTCTACTAAATTCCACAAGTCGCGTCCGCACCACGGGTTTGGCGCCATTGCCCAGGTAGACAAGACGGGCCCGTTGAGTACTACCAACCTGAACCTGACTTACGCCTACCACCACCCCATCTCCAGAAAGGTGAACATGTCGGTGGGTTTGGCCGGGGGATTGGTGCAGAGCCGCCTGAACGGGAACGCCATTCAAATGGTGAACGGCAACGACCCGCTCCTGCGCCCTACCACCATGAGTAGAACCAACTTTGACTTAGGCCTGGGCACCTGGATTTACTCAGACTACTTCTATGTGGGCGCCTCTGCCTCCCAGCTCCTCACCACGCAGGTGTCGCAGCCGGAGGGTGGCAGAACCCCTGAGCAGAAGCTACAGCCGCACTATTTCCTTACCGGCGGGTACCGCATTAGAGTAAGATATGACTTGTCATTTGAGCCGTCTGTGATGCTGAAGTTGGCCAGCCCTAGCCCTTTGTCAGTGGATGTGAACTTCAAAGCCACCTACGCCGACAGATTCTGGGCTGGTATGTCCTACAGACATGAAGACGCCGTTGCTGCCATCGCAGGGGTTAACGTGAACCACTTCCTGGACTTTGGTTATTCCTATGACTTAACCACCTCTGGCCTGAACGCCGCCAGCGCAGGCAGCCATGAGTTCATTGTGGGCATCAAGCTCAGAAACAAAGCCCGCATGCTTTGTCCTGAGTGGCTCTGGTAACCGGAAGGTTTCTCTTAAAGCAGTAGTGCCGTTTAGGGGCTCTTTTTAGAAAAAGAGCCCCTAAACGGCACTACTGCTTTAAACCCATTTTAAATGCTTAAGGTGCTTGCACTACTTGTGTAAGGACACTTCCCCTCATCACCGGCCGTCGCTTTCCTCTTCCAAACCCGCCAGCTAATCAACTCACGCTCCTCCTTCCTTTTCTACAATCTGCTTCTGTGCCTTTTAAAGTAGGAAGGCCCCCAAACAGACAAGCTTTAACTCAATATTAATAATATTATATATACAATATTAAACAAAGCATCTTTTGAATCTCAAAGCAATATCACTCATTTAATATTATAGTTTAAACTTTCTAATAAAAGCCAATTAACCACACCTTTACAGTAACTCAAATAGCACTTCACCGTAAAAAACACAAAAACAGAGAATAGATATTTCCAAGCTCCTACAACCATACTAACAAAAACCTCCACCTCCTAAAATTCAAAATCCATGAAAAACTTTACTCTCTCTCTTTGCCTTTTTGCAGCGGTGGCCTTTAACGCTTCGGCACAGAATGCCCCTAAAAACGATGCGGTGGAGAAAACCTCTACTTCCATTTCCCGGCTCATGCTTTCCTCTATGGGCATGAATGAGAATGAATATATTCAGGTGCGCGCCCTTAACATTGAACGACTGTCAAAAGCCGCTGAGGTAGCCAAAACCTATGAAAACGACGCGGAAATGAAAGAAGCCCGTCTGCGGGAGATTGACGAAGAGTTTGAGAACAAGCTTTTCCGGATTCTGACCAGCCGCCAGGTAGAGGCCTACGCTGAGTTCAAAACCAGACCAGAAGCTAACTTTCTTTCATTGGTGCAGGAGGTAACGCCTGGCACCAGAAAGAAATAGAAGATATAAGATAGATTGATTTGATTTGTGAACAAGAAGAGGCCCCACCAAGTGGGGCCTCTTCTTGTTAGGGCATCCTTCTAATTACGGAAACCATTTTTCTGAACCGATGAAAGAAACCGCTACCTTCGCGGTGTGTATGCCCGCATGAGCAAAGGCGCTCCTCTCCCCTTTTGCCTCCCATGCCCGTTTCACGTATAGTAATGTAATACCAAGAATTTCTTCCGAGTTTATAACCGGAAGAAACCATCAAAACCTTTGCCTATGGAATGGTACAAGCTCTATAATCCCAAAGCGATGAACTCCTTCCAGTTCATTGCGGTCACCGGCCTCATCATGTCTTCCTTGGCGCACCTGCTGCTGCACCTGTGGGGCAAAGAGATCGCCTCTTTCAATTACCTGTACCTCTGCTGGGGCACCCTTTTCGTGTTTGGGTCTATCCAGAACCTGCGCCATAAACCTGAGGACGACGATCACCATCATCATCACCACCATCATTAAAAACACAGCTTACAGGGCTGAGGCACGCACCTATCGTTTAGCGGCCGTTTTTCTAAAAATAGGCCCTAAACGCAGAGCGGTCTATGTCTGGCTTGCACCGTAAGGGCGCAGGAAGTAACTTATCGGTTTTAAACGCACACATCCATGACCAGAGAAGAAGCGCTTCAGCTTTTGCAGGAATATACCAAAGGCGAGAGCCTTTTACGCCATGCCCGCACCGTTGAACTGGTTATGCGCGCCTATGCCCAGAAGTTGAACCAGGACGAAGAACTCTGGGGCAACACCGGCCTCTTGCATGACGCCGACTATGAAGCGCACCCTACGCAACATCCCCAGGTGATCGTGAACCTGCTGCGCGAACGCGGCGAGGAAGAAATGGCCCATGCCATCTCGGCGCATTACAGCCACTGGGGCGTGCCGCACGAGAGCCTGCTGGACAAAGCCTTGCTGGGCTGCGATGAGATCACGGGCTTTGTGGTGGCCTGCGCCCAGGTACGTCCGCAACGGCTGGAGGGGCTGGAAGCGAAATCGGTGCTGAAGAAACTGAAACAGGCCAGTTTCGCGGCTTAAGTTGACCGGCAGGAAGTGAGGCTGGGCGCCGAATTGCTTCAGGTAGATCTGGCGGAGCACATCACGTTCATTATTCAGGCCCTGGCCCCTCATGCGCAGGAGTTACAGCTAACGCCGGTTTCCTCCCAAACCCCGCAAGAATAAGCATCTGGGCATCAGTAATGTCAAAACACCAGGTCAGCACGAAACACCAACAGGTTCCATTTTCCATAGGGTATCCATCCCCTCTCAAATCCGGAAAACCATCCACAGGCAAAAGGTCTTCCCTCGTAAATATATGATGTTTCTTAAAGTTGCAGGAATTAGCAAGCAGGGCGAAGACGAGGCGGTAGTACAAGACATCAGCTTTACCCAGCGGGAGTTTGAGCGAATTGCCATAGCTGGCGAAACCGGTTCTGGCAAAAGTACCCTGCTCAAGATCATTGCCGGGCTTATACAGCCAGACGCAGGACAAGTCTTTTTTGAGGAGGAACGGGTGCTGGGCCCCGCCGAGAAACTGGTGGCTGGCCATCCGGGTATTGCGTACCTTTCGCAGCAGTATGAACTGCCCGAATTTCTGCGGGTAGAACAGGTCTTGCGCTATGCCAACTCTCTGGAGCAGGAAGCCGCAGACGCGCTCTATGCCCTTTGCCGCATCACGCACCTGCTCCACCGCCGTACCGACCAACTCTCCGGCGGAGAGCGGCAACGCATTGCCCTGGCCCGGCTGCTGCTCACCTCGCCCCGGCTCCTGCTCCTGGATGAACCGTTCTCCAACCTGGACACCGGCCATAAGAACCTGCTCAAAACCATCATCAGAGACATTGGCGAGCAACTGGAGATCACGTGCCTGCTTATTTCCCATGATCCGCTGGATACGCTTTCCTGGGCGCAGCAAATTCTGGTCATGCAGAACGGGAAGCTGCTCCAAGCCGGAACCCCGGAGCAGATTTACCGCCAACCCATCAATGAGTACGTGGCCAGCCTCTTCGGGAAATACAACCTGCTTTCTCCGGAGCTGGCGCAGGTATTGAAGGGCGTTCCGGCCCCTGAGCACCAACACAAGAGGCTGCTGGTACGGCCCGAGGCATTTACCATCACCTCAGCAAGCAGTCAGGCGGTACAGGCCCAGGTTCGTAGTGTCACATTTTATGGCAGCTACTATGAGCTGGAAGTGCAGTGGGCAGACACAGTTCTGTTAATCAAAACCACCGCCACCCAAGCCACCCCCGGCGATAAGATTTACTTATCCTTGGCTCCGGAGGCTGGTTGGTATCTGTAAGACATAACTGCGTTTAGGGGCTCTTTTCTGAAAAAGAGCCCCTAAACGCAATACGGCCGAATTTAAGAGAGCCTGAGAAGGTCCCCTGAAAAGGAAGATTAGATATTGGCTACCTTAAACGTGGTGACCTCTACTTTCTCCCAGACTTTCTGGAGCATATAGGGTTCATGCGCCAACCACTGGTCAATCTGCTCTCGGCTGTCAAACTCCAGCACCAGCGTGGACCCAATCATTTTCTCTTCTTCATTGAGCATGGCACCGCCCAGCAGAAAGTTGCCGGACTCTTTCAGCTTTTTGGCCATCTCCAGGTGCGCCGGGCGGGTAGCCATGCGGCGGTCCAGAGCTTGGGCATCGGTGTAATCTAGGGCGGTAATCAGGAATTGTGGCACGGGGAATAACGTTGGTTGAAGTTCCTAAAGTAAGGAATTTACTCAGATTTATCGGTTTGGGTTTTGGTAGCGGTTCTTCTGCCCTTTTCTGTTTTCCCGGCTCCAGTTTTGGCCTCTTTTCCAAAAAAGAGCCCCTAAACGCAATTTCCTGGCAAAAAAAGGCGCCTCCCGCTGTGAAGTTTGGAATATCCATGACCTTTTGCGGATATTAGCCCGCTTAAATCATTCTTACCTTACCCATGAAAAAAATTCCCCTCCTGCTCCTGCTGTTCTGCGCCTGGCTTGCCACGCAGCCCGGCCTGGCGCAGTCGTTCAAATTCGCGTTTGTCACAGACACCCACATTGGTTCGCCCAGCGGCGGGGCCGAAGAAGACCTGGAGCGCACCATCGCCGACATTAACCAACTGCCCGGCATTGACTTCGTGCTGCTCACCGGCGACATCACCGAGATGGGCACCAACAAAGAACTCAAGCATGCCAAACAGATCATCAGCAAGCTGAAAATACCCTATTACATTGTGCCTGGTAACCATGACACCGGCTGGTCAGAGTCTGGTGGGGTGAGTTTCATCCGGGAGTTTGGGTCAGACAAATTTGTATTTGAGCATAAAGGCATCAAGTTTATTGGCTGCGCCTCGGGCCCATACGTGCGCATGTCAGACGGCCATATTCCGCGTGATGCCACCGTTTGGTTAGACAGCGTACTGGCTGCCACGTCCAAAACGCAGCCCATTGTGTTTGTAAACCACTACCCCCTGGACAATGGCCTGGACAACTGGTATGACGCCATTGACCGCCTCAAGAAGTATAACACCCAGTACACCATCTGCGGCCACGGCCACCAGAACACCGTGGTAGATTCTGAGGGCCTGCCGGGCACCATGGGCCGCTCTAACCTGCGGGCCAAAGAAGCCATTGGCGGGTACAACCTGGTGGAGATGCGCGCAGACTCCGTGCTGTTCTCAGAAAGAACCCCGGGCGTGGGCACCAAACCCGTATGGCGCCGCCTGGCCCTGGGCACCCGCAACTACAATGACGGCAAAACCTATGACCGTCCTTCCTTTGACGTGAACACCACCTACGCCGCCACCAAAAAAGCCTGGAGCTACCACTCAGACGCCAACGTGATCTCCACGCCCGTGAACGCGCAAGGTCTGGTGATCTTTGGCAACAGCGTGGGCAAAGTGGAAGCGCTTTCTGAGAAAGACGGAAAACTGAAATGGTCCTTCCAGACCGGCGGCGGTATCTTCTCTTCCCCGGCGGTGTACAAAGATCTCATCATCTTCGGGTCCGGCGACGGGAACATCTACGCCTTGAAAGCCAAAACCGGCAAACTCGCCTGGAAAGCCGCTACCGGTGCCTCAGTGTTGGGTTCTCCGCTGGTGCAAAACAAAACGGTCTACATTGGCGGCAGCGACGGGAAGTTCAGAGCCCTGGAGGCGGCCAACGGTAAGCCCGTTTGGGAGTTTGCCGGGCTGGAAGGAGCCGTGGTGAGCACACCATTGGCCTATGAAGGGAAAATCATCTTCGGGGCTTGGGACCGCCATCTGTACGCGGTAAACCAGAAAGACGGCTCCCTGGCCTGGAAATGGAACAACGGTTCCCCTAACCGCATGTTCTCCCCGGCCATGTGTATTCCAGTGGCCCATGACGGCGTGGTGTACATTGTGGCGCCAGACCGTTTCATCACCGCCCTGAACAGCCAAACCGGAGAAGCCCTCTGGCGCAGCAAAGAAGCCACCGTGCGCGAATCCCTTGGCCTGTCGGCCGATAAAAAACTGGTGTACGGCAAAACCATGCAAGACCAGGTAGTGGCGTTTGAGACAAACAAAACCGCTCCCAAACTGGCCTGGAAAATGAACGCCGGTTTCGGGTATGAGCACGTGCCTTCCATGCTGATTGAGAAAGACGGGGCCGTGTTCTTCGGGACCAAGAGCGGCGTGGTGTACAGCATCAATCCGCAGACCCAGCAGGTAAACTGGGCCCATAAAATTGACAACTCCATGGTGAATACCGTGAATGTGCTGCCCAAGCGGCGCCTCATTGCCGCCACCATGGACGGTAAAGTGGAAATGCTCACCTATTAGAACCATAAAAAGTCCTACCTAAAAAGGAGCCAGGCTAAAATGTCTGGCTCCTCTTTTTTTAAGCCCCAACTTGATCCAACAGCACTTGTTCCTCAATGCTACTACCACAGCTGGCTGTTATATTTTCACAGAATTCAACTATTTGTTAGTTTTTTAAACCTTAAAGCAAGCCTCGGCCAATAATATTTTTAATAAATTTAAAGTCAGGGATTAAACCTATGGATTTATTCTTTGTCTATAGGATTCAGCCAGAGGTAGACTGCGTGCACGTTGTGTAAATAGTCCATTTCTGTTCATTGTCCACAACTGCCGCCCCTGTTCCATGAAACACATGCTACAGCTTATGATTCTGCGCTTACCTACGCTCCTTCTGATCCTGTTGCTGTTCATTGGCTGGAGCCTGCCCTCCCGCGCGGAACGTAGGGCAATTATAATTCAGCGAGCGGGTGTTTCTGTAACGGGTACAGTAGTAGATGCCCTCACCAAAGCCCCGGTAGAATTTGCCACGGTGGCCCTTCAGGACAAAAGCGGCAAACCTATTGGCGGCGCCCCCTGTGATGCCACCGGTACGTTCACGCTCCCCAACGTGGCGCCCGGCGCCTATGACCTGGCCATCAGTTTCATCGGGTACCAAACCAAGCTGCACCCCATTACCGTTACCGCCGCTGAGAAAACCCTGCAACTGGGCCAGATCCCATTGCAGACCGACAGCAAAGCCCTGGAGGAAGTGGTGGTGACCGGAGAAAAGAACCTCATTCAGGAAACCGATGACGGGCTGGTGTACAACGCCGAAAACGACATCACCAACATTGGCGGTACGGCCGCCGACGTGCTGAAGAAAGTACCGTCGCTGGCTGTGGACATAGACGGGAACGTGGAGATGCGCGGCAGCCCCAAGATCAAGATCCTGATCAACGGCAAGCCTTCCACCATGCTTTCAGACAACCTGGCCGAAGCCCTGCAACAGATCCCTTCAGACATGATCAAGAGCGTGGAAGTCATTTCCAGCCCATCGGCTAAGTATGAGGCAGAGGGCACGGCGGGCGTGGTCAATATCATCACCAAACAGAGCTCCATGGAAGGCATGACCGGCCAAGTGACCGCCACCACCGGCAACCGCACCAATAACCTGAACACCAACCTCAATTACCGCAAGAATAAACTAGGCCTGAGAGCGAGCGTGGGCGGCAACTTCAATGACCGCAACGGCGATTCTGAATCTGACCAGGTCTATTTTCGGGAGGAGAACCTCATCCAGACGCCCTCCAAGCTTATTAGACAGAGCAGCACGTTTGAGAACAACGGCCGGTCCATCTTCAGCCAGCTGGGCGGCGATTATGACTTTGACGAGAACAACAACCTGAGCGTGAACGTGCGCCTGAACGGTTCACGCAACCTCACCGACCGCACCTTGTCCACCCGCCAGTACACTCCTTCCGGGGAGGAGCAACTGGCCAACTTCCGCTTCCGAGATATTGACAACTCCAACAAAGGCCAGGGCTTTGAAACCAATCTGCACTACAAGAAACGGTTCCGGCAAAAAGGACGGGAACTGGATTTTATCTCCAGCTTTAACACCAACCAACACCGCAGCGATTACGCGCTGGCCGAGGAAAACGGACAGGAAACCGTCACCCGCCTGGAGAAAAGCGATAACCACAGCCAGAACCGGGAAGTGAATCTGCAACTGGACTACAGCCACCCCTTAGAGAAACTGGGTAGGCTGGAGGCGGGGATGCGGGCAGTGCTGCGTAACTCCGGCAGTGACTATGACTTCCGTTTCTCCCGCTCAGAAACCGCCCCGCTGGCCGAAGACCCCGCCCGCTCCAACGAGTTTCAATACAACCAGAACGTGTACTCCTCTTACCTTTCCTATACCCTTCGGCTTAAAAAGATCTATACCATACGGGTAGGCGGGCGCTATGAGTATACCCACGTAGCCGGTGACTTCGCCACCAACAACATCACCACCAACCTGCAGAAGCCTTTCCATAATTTCATGCCCAACGTGATGTTCATGAAAATTCTCCCGCATAACCAGCGGCTGCGGTTGTCATATGCCACCCGCATCCAGCGGCCCGGCATTTCGCAGCTCAATCCCTACCGCAACGAGAGCAACCAGCTGAACATCCGGTACGGGAACCCTAACCTGGAGGCCGAACTCACCCACAACACTGAGATCAACTATAGCTGGCTCTATAAAAGCACCAGCCTCAATGTTTCGGCTTACTGGCGGCAAACCAATAATGACATTGCCCAGTACCAGTTTCCGGTCTCGCTCAACAATGACACGCTCAACACCACTTTTGACAATTTGGGCAAGAATGCCACCTACGGCACCAGCCTTTCTGCCAATACCCGTTTCAACCAGAAAGGGCAGGTTGGCTTAAACCTGAACCTTTTCTACAATGACCTCAACAGCTTTGTGGGGCAGCGAGCTATTCAGCGGTCGGGGTTTATGTACAACCTCAGCGGAAACGCGTCTTACCGTTTCGTGAATGATTTTAGTGTGCAGACAGCCGGTTCGTTTACTTCGCCGCGCCTGTCTCTGCAAAGCCGCAGCACCTACCAGTACTCGTACAGCCTGGGCTTGCGCAAGGAATTCTGGAAACGCAAAGGCGGGGTGAGTCTCAATGTGGAGAACTTCCTGTTCGGCAATAACTCCATAAGAACCACCGTGAACAACGCCAACTCCAACAACGTGAACCTCAACAACACTTACAACCGCATTGTGCGGCTGAGCGTGAACTACCGGTTTGGGAAAATGGAATTCAAGCGGAACAAAGCCTTGGAGAAATTCACTACGCCAGATCCTAAAAAGAAGGGTTGATCTATTCAACTCCCATGGCTGGCTTGCTTTTTTGCTGCGTATACGTACTTTCGTGCACCATTTAAGGCAAGGCTATGACCAATAACGATATCATGAAGAAACTGCGCGTGGCGCTCCAACTCCGGGACGATGACATTATCAGTATCCTGAAGCTGGTGGATTTCAACGTGACCAAGAGCGAGCTGGGCGCTATTTTCCGGCAGGAAGACCACCCTAACTACAAACCCTGCGGCGATCAGCTGCTGCGCAATTTCCTTAATGGCTTGGTCATTCACCTGCGCGGCCCGCAGGCCCCGGCCAAGCCCGCAGTTCCCAAGCAGAATTCAGGCCCTTCCGCTGGCGCCCCCAGAGGTGACAAAAACTTCGGACCCAGAAATGACAGGAACAGAGATCAGGAGAGAGGCAGCCGGGACCGCCGGGAGGACAATCGTCCGCCCAGAGGTAAACGGTAAATACCACAGCAGAACTCCTTCGGTCACCTAAGCAAGTGCAGGGCAAGAAAACTTGCCTCTAATAGAAGTTGTCAAGGTGGGCGTACCATTTTATTCTGCCTGAGTTCAGCGCATATATCTCACTAGCAGATGGCTCTTTTCAACTTGCCTGTTGCTGACCAGATTCCTCTTTCTTCTTTTAGCCCCTAAACAGAAACTCCACGGTTCTTGCTCATGGAGTTTCTGTTTAGGGGCTCTTTTTCTAAAAAGAGCCCCTAAACGCATTTACTGTTGGTACATATTTTTCTACCAATAATAGCATTAATTCAAAATTACTTTTACTTTTACCAACAACAAAAGCAATCTTCATACTGTAAACCAGCAGATAGGGCGCACAAAATGCCTGTAGCTGCAAATCTTGGCTCCTCTCCTCTTTCCTAAGAGCGTATGATTTAGTTTTGGCCGTTTCCTGTTCCAGCACATATTCAGCCAACCCAACTCTGCAAGAAATATGGTCTTGTGAGCACATCGCTTCCCCTTTTTCCATCCTCTGCACCCCATCTGGCAAAGCGGCTTTTCGGCTTTGTTTTCTGATTTGCGAATGACCTCTTTCTAGCCTTTTCACAGTACTTCTCTTCTTACCAGCGTACTCTTTGGCCCCAAGGCCGAAGGAACAGTTCTACTTCATGGTCTCCGGCGGGCTTACCAACTTCTTTAACCGGGTAAGCCTTTGTTCCTGTGCATCTGCATTCAAATGAAACCCAATGTCACAAAACCAAATCTCATGAAGATTACCTTTACAGCTCCTAAAGCTAGATTCACCTTTGCCTCCCTCCTGCTCCTGGTGCTTACCAGCATGGCCCTCACCTTGCCCGGCTGCGAAGAAATTGAGGAAATTCTGGAAGACAGAGCCCGTCCCCAAACCGGCGGCGCTCCCCTGGACCTCCAGCTGGTCGCCGATAGCTTGGCCTCCCCGCTGGGCGTAGTGGCCGTCCCGGACCAAACCAACCGGCTCTTCGTGATTGACCAGGTGGGCAAAGTCTGGGTCATTGACCAGAACGGGCGCAAACTCTCCCGGCCGTTCATAGACGTGAGCAGCAAAATGGTGCCCCTTTCCCCCAACTATGATGAGCGCGGACTGCTGGGATTGGCCTTCCATCCGCAGTATGCCCAAAACGGCCGGTTCTACATTTACTACACGCTTCCGCCACGAGCGGGCGGGCCCACGCCCACTACTACCTGGAACAACCTGAGCCGCATCTCAGAATTCAGGGTTTCCTCGTCTAACCCCAACCAAGCCGACATAGGTACTGAACGCGTCATTCTCCAGCTAGACGATCCGCAGACGAACCACAACGGCGGCACCATTGCCTTTGGGCCAGACGGGTACCTCTACATTGCCATTGGTGATGGCGGCGGGGCCAATGACGTAGCTCCCGGCCACGTGGAAGACTGGTACAAAGCCAACGCCGGCGGCAACGGCCAGGACATTGAAGCCAACCTGTTCGGGGATATTCTGCGGCTGGACGTGGACCGCGGCGCCCCGTACGCCATTCCCAGAGACAACCCGCTGGTGGGCCGCCCGGGCCGCGACGAGATTTACGCCTACGGGTTCCGGAACCCTTACCGTTTCTCCTTTGACATGGCCGGGGGCCGCCAGCTCTTCGTGGGCGATGCCGGGCAGCTGCTCTACGAGGAGGTTAGCATTGTGAAAAGCGGCGGCAACTACGGCTGGAACGTGAAGGAAGGCACCCACTGCTTTGACGCCGCCAACCCTTTGCAGGAGCTTGCCAACTGCCCCACCGTAGATGCTTACGGCGTGCCGCTCTCAGACCCGGTCATTGAGATGAACAACTACCGCAACCCCAAAGGCGGAAGGGCCACCACCATCATTGGCGGCAACGTGTACCGCGGCATTACTTTGCCGGGCTACCACGGCAAATACTTCTTCGGGACGTTCTCCCAGGGCCCCGGCACTCCCAACGGGGAGCTGTTCATGGCCACTCCCATGGGCGAACGCAGCCTATGGTCTTACCAGGAAGTCAACCTGAAAGGCCGCCCCAATGACCTGGGTTATTATCTTAAAGGCTTCGGGCAAGACAACCAGGGCGAACTCTACCTGACCGTTTCCAGCCTCACCGGCCCCACAGGCACTACCGGCAAGGTCTACAAGCTGGTGCCCGGCTGGCGCCGATAGGTTCAACCGTACAAAGTAGTGAACAGAAAAGGCATGTCTGCAGAAGGAAAACACTTCTACAGACATGCCTTTTACTTTGACTGCGCGTTTAGGGGCCGTTTTTGGAAAAAGAGCCCCTAAACGCAAGTGGGGCAACAGTTAACAGTCACAGGTGAAATCGCGGCTGTTGTATTTGTTGGAGGGCGTGTCTCCTACCTTTACCAGTTGGTCAAACTTAATCTCTTCGCCGGTGGCCAGCTCCAGGTAAATACCGTCTTCCCGTTCCTGCACCTGTTTAATCAGGGCCGTCACGGTGAGGTATTCCTGCAGGTTAGTCACGTACTGTATCTTGGTGAATTTCTTCTTTTGCGCGGCCTCCTGCACAGCCGCTAATAATTGCTCATCCATTGTTTCTGTGGTTGGGTAAAAAGCCGCTGCCGCTTCTTGGTTTCATTCCGCAGGCGGGGCTGTCTAGGGTGTACGTAAAGAAGGGACCATTCTATGTCCTGCCTCCACCCAAAGAACAACCGGCCCTAGATTTTATCTGTGACGATGTGATAAGTGGGGTCTTCCAGAATGTTGACTTCAATCACGGCATCGGCGTTTTGCAGGAGCAGGCGGCAGTCGGGGCTCAGGTGGCGGAGCAGCAGTTTCTTTCCGGCTTTCTGGTACCGCTCCGTGAGTTTGTTCAGGGCGTCAATCCCAGACATATCGGCCACGCGGCTGTCTTTGAAATCAATGATCACGGTATTTGGGTCATCGGCAACGTCAAATTTCTCGGTGAACACCGCGGTTGACCCGAAGAACAACGGACCGTAGACCTCGTAGTGCTTCACCCCGTCAGCATCCAGGTGCTTGCGCACGCGTATGCGTTTGGCGCTTTCCCAGGCAAACACCAAGGCCGAGATAATTACGCCAATGAGCACCGCCAGCGCCAGGTTGTGCAGCCAGATGGTGATTACCGCCACCAACATGCCCACAAACACGTCTTGCCGCGGCATTTTATTGATGATTCTAAAGCTGATCCACTCAAACGTACCCACAGACACCATCACCATCACGCCCACCAGCGCCGCCATGGGCACCAGCTCAATGAGGGGCGCACCCAGCAAAATCACGAGCAGAATGGTGAAGGCTGCAATGATACCCGCCAGCCGGGCGCGGGCTCCCGCCGAGAGGTTCACCAGCGTCTGGGCAATCATGGCGCACCCGCCCATGCCAAAGAAAAAGCCGTTGAGCACATTGGCCGTGCCTTGCGCCACGCTTTCACGGTTTCCGTTGCCGCGGGTGCCCGTAATCTCATCCACCAGGTTGAGCGTGAGCAGACTTTCGGTTAAGCCCACCCCGGCCATAATGAGCGCGTACGGGAAGATGATCTGCAGGGTCTCCAGCGTGAACGGCACCGCCGGAATATGCAAAGGCGGCAAGCCCCCGCCCACCTCGGCAATGTCCCGTACGGTTTTGGTGTCTATGTCAAAGCCCAGCACCACGGCAAACACCACCACAATGGCTACCAGGGAGGCCGGTACGACTTTCGTGATTCTGGGGAAAATGAGAATAATGGCAATGGTGAGGGCCACCAAACCCGCCATAGTGAGGAGCGGTGCCCCAGACAGCCAGGTTACCTCGCCGTTCACCACGGTCTTGAACTGCTCTATCTGCGACATGAAGATGATGACGGCCAGTCCGTTCACAAACCCGTACATGACCGGTTGCGGCACCAGCCGGATGAACTTACCCAGCTTGAACACGCCCACCAGCACCTGCAACACGCCCGCCAGCGCCACGGCCGCAAACACATACTCCAGCCCATGGCTCTGCATGAGCGCGATGAGCACCACCGCCGTGGCCCCCGCCCCACCAGACACCATACCGGGTCTTCCGCCCAGCACCGCCGTCACCAGGCCCATGATAAAGGCCGCGTACAACCCCACCAACGGCGGAAAACCGGCCAGAATTGCAAACGACAAAGACTCCGGAATCATGGTCATGGCCACGGTGAGCCCGGCCAGAATCTCCGCGCGGTAATTCACTTTCTGGCTAAAATCAAATAAACGTACATATGGCTTCATCCTTTAAAGATCAAGGTTACAAGTAAAGTATAGAAAGGAGGTTCCGGCGGCAAAGAAGGCCCGCCGAATTAAAACGAAAAGGAAACAGGAAAGGCGCTGCCCCGCCTCACGGTGGAGTAACTGGGCTTTGCGGAAGGAAGGTGTTTCTCATAAGGAGCCGCAAAAGTACGGAAAAGTGCCCAGCCCTGAAACCTGAGTTCCCCACACCGGCTGCGCCATCGCGCCATAAAAAAACTGCGTCTGCGTTTAGGGGCTGTTTTTCAAAAAACAGCCCCTAAACGCAGACGTGCGTAATAAAAACCAGAACTTATTTCTTCAGCGCCTGTTGCATTTCCTCGCCCAGCGGCGAAATGGCCGGCCCGAAGTAGTGCGTGAGCACCCCGTTCTCGTCTAGCAGGTATTTGCTGAAGTTCCAGTCTGGGGCGTGGCCGTTCCAGCCATTCTGGTTGGGTTGGGTGAGCCAGCGGTACACCGGGTTCTGGTTCTGGTCTTTCACCACCACGCTTTTCTTCGCCAGCGGGAAGGTCACCCCAAAGTTAACCTGGCAGAACTGCGAGATAGTCTGGTCATCGTCTTTCTCCTGCTCTTTGAAGTCATTGGCCGGGAACCCGATGATGGCCAGCTGGTCTTTGTGCTGCTCATGCAGCTGCTGGAGCTCTTCATATTGGCCGGTGTAGCCGCAGTTGGAGGCCGTGTTCACCAGTAGCACCTTCTTGCCTTTGAACTGGCCCATGTCCAGCGGCTGGCCGTTGCTGAGCACCGCGCTGAGGTTGTAGAACGGCTGGGCCGGAGAGGCTTTTTTCTCGTTCTGCAACACCCGGCCCTTGCTGGTGCCTTTGCTCAGCCGCATGATGAGCGGGTAGAGCCATTTCATGATCTTTTTCCGTAGGTCCATATGGGGCTAAACAAGTTTAATGCGTCTGGGGTTTTACGCGCAGGAGAGTTTCTGGGTGATTCCGTTTAGGGGCTGTTTTTCAAAAAACGGCACTAAACCAGCGAAGGAGCCAATGGGCAAACCTTTCCTGAAACCCCACAACATTACGCAAACGCGGCTTAGGAAGCAGTACTCCCCGTACTATCCTCTGAGATACCTTTGGCCTTCTTTTGCTTCTTGAACAGGATCTTCTGCAGGATCAGGTCCAGGTGGCGGCTGAGTTCGCGCTGCAGGTGGTGCAGGAACTCGGCCTCGGGCAAATCCTGTAACTGGTTCATCTTCCTGAAGTAGGCCTGATTGAGGATGTAGTGGTTCACCGTACCCGAGATGGTACTCATAAGCAACGGCACGTCCAGCTTCTTCCGGAACACCCCGTTGGCCTGCCCCGCCCTAATGATGGTTTGCACCCAGCGCACGTTGCGGTCGCGCAGGGCGTAGAAATGCGCCAGCGCCTGAGAATCGCTCTCCAGCATCTGCACCTGAATGAGCAGCGCGAAGAAATACCGCCGCTCAATGCATTTCTGCACGTAGACCTTCACCGCCTGCTGCATCCGTTTGCGGGCCGAGAGATGGCGGTGCACAATCTCGTTCAGGAACTGGCTCAGGTTGGTGGTGCGGTAGTCCAGAATAGCCTGCAGCAGGTTTTCCTTGGAGCCGAAATAATACGAGATCATAGCCGAATTAGCTTTGCTTTCCCGGCCAATGTCCCGGATGGAAGTAGCGGCGTAGCCTTTGGTGGCAAACAGGCGCTCGGCTGTTTCCATCAATTGGATTTGCTTATAGTTGTACTCCATCTGGTCTGGTTTTTAAGAGGTAATGGTCTGGAACGCCACCGCGGCCCGCCACTTTTTACGCCAGTTCACTAGTTTGCGGCGGTTTATTTTGCCAAACCGGAACACGGCAACTCCCGCTAAGATAGCACCGCCCGCCAGAATTACATAACCTAACATTTCCTGCACGGTCAGGAGCACGGCCTGTACCGTCACAGAACCGTACAGCCCCTGCACCCCAGACGCCAAGGCCCGGGCCGCCACGGCGGGATGGAGCGCGTCCATGTTCTGGGCCAGTTGGTTCAGGTTGTCTATCTGCCCGTGGTACATGCCATAAGACACCAGCGCCGAGAAAAATGCCGGCCCCACAAACGAGCGGAAGATGATGAGAAACGTGGAGGCCGTGAACATTTCCTGCATCTGCAATTTATCGGCGGCGTAAACCCCCAGGGTGGCAAACAGCACCACCATGCCAAAGCCTTTCATGGCCGAGGCCAGGTAAAAATCCTGCACACCCGCCCCGGGATGCACGTTCACGTACATGACCACATGCGCCAGGGTATACACCCCAAACCCCACCAGCACCATCTCCTTGAGCCTCCGCTGATACTTGTTCCAGAAGAACAGGAAAAAACCACCCGCCACAATGCCTGGCACCATCCAGAGGTTGATCTGCGCGTTGGTCACCGGGTTGAACTTGAGAATTCCCACGGTGAGCGCACTCTGGATTGAACCAGTGCCCATGAACAGCCCCACCAGAAAGACCATGAGCAGCGCGCCCCACACGTTGCGGCGCTTAAGGATGGCCAGGTTCAGCAGCGGCTGCGCCAAGGTAAACTGACGCCGGATAAACCACAGCACCAGTACCACAAACGCCAGACAGGCCCCCTGGATGTAGAGCGAGTTGAAGTAGTCCTCCACTTTGGCAAAACAGAGAATGTAGTTGAGCAGCATCAGGAAACCACTCAGTTGCAGCAGGCTCAGCCAGTCTACCCCGGTCCAGGGCGCTTTGGGGATGGACCGCTCATTGTGGTAAAAGACAGTTACCAGCGCCAAGCTCAGCAGCAGCCCCGGCAGCATGAAGTAGTACACCAGCTGCCAGTTATAGTCATAGGCCAACTGGGCCGTAAAGTACGCCGAAGCCTGCCCCGCTATGATGCTGATGGGGTAAAACACCGCGTAGAAACGGCCCCGGTTCCCGTCTGGGCTAATCATGCCCATCACCGGGATGATTACCTCCATCATGGCGAACATCTTGAACGTACCCAGCAGGAAATTGGCCAGAATCATTACCTGGGGGCTGGTGGTGTGGGCGCAGAGCAGCGTTAGGGCTGCCGTGGCGCTCAGGCAGATGAGGAGAATGTGCCGCGTCCTTACCTGCGATTTTACCTTCAACAGCAGCGGGAACGCCACCACCATGCCAATAGATGAGGCAAAGTTGGCCATGGTCAGGTATTCGGCCAGGGTGCCCAGCCCGCCTACCATGTCTGTGATATTGGCAGTGTACAGGCCGTTGGTGGTAAGCACGGTTAAGGTAAGCACCAACAGGACCAACAGCCCCACCGGCTTGGGTACCCAATCATGGAACAACCCTTTTTTCACTTCAGACATTTTATACTTCCTTTCTTTGGTGGCTCTGCGGGGGCAGAGCCAATAGTTCTTTTCTTCTTCCCGTTTAGGGGCTCTTTTTCTCAAATTAGCCGCTAAACGCAGTAGTATGTGATTGAGGTGAATCCACCAGCGGCTTCGCCGAAATGCGGAGCGCACCCCGGGTTGCTAGTCCTGAGCACCTCTTGGCGTTTAGGGGCCGTTTTTGGAAAAAGAGCCCCTAAACGCAGGCGCAGGTTACAGCAGCGCCTTCACTTCCACGTTCATGCCGGCGCGGAGCTTGTCCAGATCGGTTGGGCTGTTGGCGGAGGTAAAGTCAATGCGCACGGGAATCCGCTGCTGGATTTTCACGAAGTTACCGGTGGAGTTATCTGTAGGCACGGCGGAGTATTTAGCCCCGGTGGCCTCAGAGATAGCGGTGATTTGGCCGGTAAACACTTTCCCTTTGATGGCGTCTACCTCCACCTCCACTTTCTGCCCTATGGACAGGTGGCCGGTTTGGGTTTCTTTGTAGTTGGCCACCACCCAGATTTGTCCGGCGCGCACAATAGACACCAAAGCCTGTCCGGGCTGAATCAGCTGCCCTTCCTGGATGGTGCGGCGGCCTACCACTCCGTCATACGGCGCGGTGATCACGGTATACTTCAGGTTCAGTTTGGCCATGTCCAGGGCGGCGGCGGCGCGTTTGATGTTGGCGTCGTTCACGGCCAGTCTGGACTTCACCTCCTGGGTAGAGAGCTGGGTGGTCTGCTTTTGCTTTAAAAGTCCGCGGTAACGGGCGCGGGCGGCATCATACTCGGTTTTCACCTGTTCGTACTGCTGGCGTGTCACGGCCTCATCTTGCAGGAGACTCTCATAGCGTCTGTAGTTCACTTCCAGGTTCTCCAGGCGGGCTTTGGCCTCCGCGATGTTGGCTTCAGACACCCCCACGTTGTTGCTCACGGTGTTCACGCTGGAGCTGGTCACGTTCCGGTTGGCCACGGCGTCCAGATAGGCAGCTTCGGCCTGGGCCAACTGTATCCTGATCTCGTTGTCATTGATGACCACCAGAGTGTCTCCTTTCTTCACGGGTTGGTGCTCTGTGAAACGGATCTGGTCTATGTAGCCTCCCACGCGCGCGTTGATGGGCGTGATGAACTGCTCCACCTGGGCATCGTTGGTGACTTCGTGATGGCTAAAATCAAAGAAGAGGCTGGCCACCCAAAGCAACCCACCGGCTACCGCCAGCAGCAACAGTGTGTTGAGGACCATTGGCCCCACTTTCCGTTTCTTAGGCTGTGCTTGCGCTTCTGTTTGTTCTTTCTGCTGTGACATGATGATGAATGATTTCTATTAAAGGTTTCCGGCTAAGCGTTGTAATTGGTAATAGGTGTAGAAGATGTTGGCGTCTGCATTGGCTTTCTGCAGTTCAGCGTCCAGCTTGGCATTGGTGGCATCCAGCAGGTCCACAATAAGGGCCAGGTTGCCGTAGTACTTCTTCTCCACAATGCGGTAGTTCTCGTTGGCCAGGCGTACGCCCTGGGCAAAGCTCCGGCTCCGGTCCCGGGCCTCGTTATGTTTGATGAAAGCGCTGTTCACTTCGTTCTCAATGTTCTGCCGCTGCAGCGCGAGCATCTGCTGTTGCTGGATTACGGCAGTGTTAGCCACGGCTATGCTGTGGCGGGCATTGTACAAAGAAGACAGGTTATAGCTGATGCCTACCCCCATGTTCCAGCCCTGCGAGTACATGTCTATGGCCGGACTCACGTTGGTAAGCGGCCGTGACAGCGAGTTACCCGCCTGCAGCGAGACGGTGGGCAATTTATCTGCCTTGGCAATCTGCAGGTTCTTACGGGCGATGTCTACATTCACTTGCCCCGCCTTCAGGTCTGGGAAGTTTTGGAGGGCCAGGTCTAGGTAAGTGTGGTAGTCACGGGTTTCCAGTTGGGTCTGCAGGAACGAGGAGTCTGGCACAATCTGGATGTTGGCGGGCAAGCCCACAATCTGCCGCAGCTGGTGGTTGGAGATAGCCAGATTGTTGCTCACTTCCTGCACCGCCATGCTCAGGTTGGTGATCTGAAGCTCACTGCGGAGCAAGTCATTGCGCGTGACCATGCCCTGCTTGTACAGATTCTGGATGTTCTTCATGCGCAGCTGGGCCAGCTCAATGTTGCGTTGGTAGACCTCACGCTGGCGGGCCAGCCGGTACAGATCTACGTAGCGGGCCACCAGCAGCAATTTTATGTCGGCGCGGTTCTTATCAAAGTTCAGTTGGGCTACTTCCTGGCTCAGCTGGGCGCGTTCAATACTGTTTAGGATGGCTCCGCCCTTGAACACCACCTGGCTAGCCTGCACCGAGAAGGAGTTCCCGAAGTGCGGCATCTCCACGCTTCTAGCCTCCGACAGGTCTGGGTTGAGGATCTTCACGTCGCCCAGGTAACTACCCGACGCGCTCACACTCAGGCTGGGACGCTGCTGGGTTTCGGCTACGGCGCGCTGCTGGCCGGCCAGCTCAATGCCGGTACGCGACACCTGCAGCTGCTGGCTGTTCTGCTCGGCCAAGGTGAAAAGTTCGTCTAGCGTAAGCACCTGCGGCACCAGTTCCTGGGCCTGTACGCCCAGACAAACCAGCAGCCACAGCAGCAGACTCAAAACGATTGGTTCCTTAATCATAAAATTCTTTACAGTTAAATGTTTAACTATTACTACAAAAAAATTTACTCAGCAGTTTCCTGCACGCTTTTATAGATGCTGTCAAAAATGCGCAATCCGTTTTCCAGCGTCTCCTCAGAGATGTTCTTGGCTACCAGTCCGTACATTTCCTCCAGCCAGGGCGTGACCAAACTTTGCAGGTTCCGGCCCTCCGGGGTGAGGGTAATTAACTTGTTGCGGCGGTCTTGCCCGTCTTCGGTACGTTGCACCAGCTTACGGCGTACCAGATTGTCTATGAGGTACGTGAGGCTGGCCTTGTCTTTGATGATGGCGTTGGCAATCTCCTGCTGGTTCACATTGTCTTTCGCCCACAGGAAACGCAGGACCTGTAGCATTTCAAAGGTGATGTCCAGGTTATGCGCCTTGAACTTCTGACGCATGAACCCCTTCAACGCTAAAGTCACTTTAGACATCTGCTGCAGGAAAAGGATGGCGTTTTCACGGTGGTTCTCGTTCATGGCACAAAGTTAAGTATACAATAGTTAAACGTGCAACTATTATGAAAGATTCCAGTCTTTGCAAAGAATTCCACTACTCCTGTTTAGGGGCCGTTTTTGGAAAAAGAGCCTCTAAACGCATTTCTTTCATTACAGAGAGCAACCCTCCCGCACGCGCACCGTTTTAAGGAAGGCAACAGATATTCTCACTTAACTGAAGCAAAATGAAAAAGATAACATTTTTAGCGGCCCTGTTTGTGGCAGCCAACCTCCAGATAACTACCGCCTCAGCCACTGATCTTCCCGTGCAACCTGTGCAGGACACCACCCAGGTGAAACAGACCAACAAGGAAAGAGCCAAGGAAGGAGCTCACCAGGTGGGCCACGGTGCCAAATCGGTGGGGAAAGGAACCAAGAACCTGGCCGTGAGCGGTGCCAAGGCTACGGGCAAAGGCGCCAAGAAAGCCGGTAAAGCCGTAAAGAACACCACTAAGAAAGGGGTTCAGAAGGTAGGGGAGAAAGTAGATTAACGGCCCCCGCTCTTAATAAAAAAGCCCTACCTATTTTCAGGTAGGGCTTTTTTTATGCTTTCTGTTTACCAGCCCCTCCTGCCTGACATGGGTGGAAGGTTAGTTTCAGGAATAATCCCAATTCTGCCGTTTCTCCCCGCCACGCAGAAGTATATTTCCCTTATTTGACTTTTTCATAGAGCATTCGCCTTAAATCCCCAGATAATTTGTAATTTTGCAGCATTCCCCCATTATTTTTTATTTAGAAGCTGTTTTAGTGGCAGCCAGCTTTTTGGCGTTTCTTTCCTTCTGGAGTAAGCGTTTATCTGCCCGCTGGCCCAATAGAACACGCAAGATTTTTACCTGAATCAGGTGTACGTGCACGAGTAATGGAGGAGCCGGAGAAGCAAAAAATCAATTTACAGAATTTCATCCATCTTTCCCGTGAGATGAGTTGTGCCTTTGACGCAGAAGGCACCTTCCTGTTCGTGAGTAATTCTTGCCAGCAAATTTTAGGCTACCTCCCTGCTGAGCTCATCGGCCGAAAGTTTCTGGAGATAATTTACTTTCCAGATTACCAGAAAGTACAGTCTGCCTGGGAGGAAAAATTCTTTTTGGGGGAGGTAGTGGAAACCAGTTACCACTACCTCCGGAAAGACGGTAGCCTGGTGCACCTGGAATGGGTCTTGCACTGGGACCGGGAGGAAAGAATCTCTTATTGCGTGGCCCGCGAGCGCACCCAACTGGACCTGACTACCCAAAAGCTGCTGGCCGCCGAAGCCCGCTACCGCGCCCTGGCCGACAATGGCTATGACATGGTCAATATTGTGTCTACGGAGGGGGAGTACAAATTTGTCAGTGATTCTATTACCCGTATTCTGGGCTATCCGCAGGAAGACCTGCTGGGGAAAACCTGCTTTGAGTTTGTGCACCCAGAGGATATTGATTTTGTGAAACACCTCTTTTACCAGTACCTGACCAAGATCAACTCTACAATTGAGAATGTACCTTTCCGGTTCAGGGCCGCCAACGGGAGATGGCATTGGCTGGAGACGGTGGTCACCAACCAGACCGACAACCATGCCATCAAGGGAGTAGTGCTCAAGTCCAGAGACATCACAGACAGAATTGAGGCCGAACAAAAGTTGAAGGAAAGCGAGCAGCGCTATAAATCCCTGTTTGAGCACCACCCAGACGCCGTCTTCTCCCTGGACAGAACCGGCCGAATCCAGGGGGTGAACACCAGCGGGTGTCAGCTTTTGCAACAGGAGGAAAACACCATCCTTCACCACCATTTCAACCGTTTCATTCACCCCAGACAGCAGGCAAATTGCCGCCAGCTGTTCCAGAACAGCATTTCCGGCACCTCTTATTACCTAGATACGGTCTTTCTTGATCACAGGGAGCGGAGAATAGACATCAGCCTCACGCTTATTCCTATTCTGGTAGACGGCCAGGTGGAAGGCATATACGCCATTGTACGGGACATTTCCGTAGCCAAAGAAACGGAACGCGAACTCCAGAAGCTTTCTGTAGTGGCCAGCAAAGTTAAAAACGGCATTGTGGTCACAGATAAGCATGGGAAGTTTGAATGGGTGAACGAGGCCTTCAGCCAGGAAACCGGCTTTACCCTGGAAGAAATCAAAGGGAAATACCCCGCAGATGTACTGAGTGGCCCCGAAACTGAAATGGAAGTGCACCGCCGCATCCACCAGAAAGTGAGCGTGGAGAAAGTGCTGGTACGCGAGGAGATTCTGCGTTACAACAAAGATGGCTCTACCACCTGGCTCCACCTAGAGTTCACGCCTATCTTAGACGAGGCCGGGGAACTGAAACGGGTGGTTTGCATCACCACAGACATCACTGAGATAAAGGTGGCGCAGCAGGACCGCATCATGCTCACCGAAGACCTCCTGCGCCAGAACAAAGACCTCCAGCAGTTCGCCTACATTGTCTCCCATAACCTGCGGGCTCCGGTAGCCAACATTCTGGGCCTGGTGCAGTTGTTGCCCCGCAACCTGGAACACAAGGAAACGGCCGCCAAAATCATCAAGAACCTGCACGGAGCGTCTGAACGGCTAGACGGCGTGATTAGAGACCTGAACCAGATCCTCACCATCAGGAGCCAAATGGTGGAACTGAAGGAACCCATTGACCTGAAGACAGAGCTGCTGGGAGTTATTTCGGGTATTCAGCAGCAGGTGGAAGCCTGCCGGGCCGCCATTTACACCGATTTTTCCGGGGGAAAGGAGATTTTCTCGGTGCGCAGCTACGTGACCAGCATTTTGCAGAATCTGCTCACCAACGCCCTCAAGTACCGTTCCCCAGACCGGCCGCTGGAGATCAACATCCAGACCGAAAAAGAGGAAGAGTACCTCTGCTTCCAGATCAAAGACAACGGCTTGGGCATTAACCTGAAGAAAGAGAAAGACAACCTTTTTAAGCTCTACAAGCGGTTCCACTTCCACACCGAAGGCAAGGGACTGGGCCTGCACCTGGTGAAAACCCAGATGGAAAGCCTGGGCGGCAAGATCTCCGTGGAAAGTACCCCGCAGGTGGGCACTACCTTCAAACTCTGCTTCCCTCACTAATTCTGTCATTCTTTGCGTTTAGGGGCTCTTTTTACAAAAAGAGCCCCTAAACGCAAAGAAGGGTTTGGTCATTCTTCGCCATCCTGCCCGTTGGGAAGGGGCAATTCCCGTACGGGCATCACCACAAACTCCTGAATTCGCCAGCTTAGCCCTTCCACTTTCTGGGTGAGCTGCTCAATCTTGTCTACCAAATCTTGTTCCTGTTTGGGCACCACAAAACCTTCGCCCAGGTAAATGTGGCCTTCCTCGCGCATCCTGAAAGCGTGTTCTTTGATCCAGGTCTCCCGTTCCAGCACCTCTTTGACTTCCTGGAGCAGCGGATCGTCCTGTTGGTCGTTCACGGTTTTGGGCCGCTCGTCCATGATATCAAACACGGCTTGTTTCAGGTTGGTGTACCCGTCTTTGATGATGTCAAACGCAATGATGAGCGCCGCTACTGAATCTGCCCACCACCAGCCCATGCCTATGCCGGCCACGCCCAGAATGGCCGCCGCGGCGGTCATCCAGTCGGCTTTGTTCATGTCGGCGTCGGTGTAGAGGTTTTTCTCGTGCAGCTTTTCGGCCAGGGGCAGCTTCATTCGGCCTAAGATGAGCGCCGGAATGGTGCCATACACCATCACGGCCATCATGAGGTAGCCCAGCCAGACCTGGTGCCCAAAGATCACTTTCATGCCAATGGTGGGGTGCTCCTGCTTCACCAGGGTGCTGGCGGAGTCAAAGATGAGGAAAGCCCCTACCCCAAACAGGGCCACGGCGCTGCACAGATACGCCACACTCACCACCCGGTGGTACCCGTACGGGAAGTTCTTGTTGGGCGCTTTATGGAACACCCGGGAGGCCACCAGAAATGAAATGGCCGGGGTAAGGCTCAGGATGTCTTCAAACCAGGCGGTTTTCATGGCCTGGGAGTTGCCCATGGTGGCCATGACCAGCGCCGCCGTTGACAGCAGGTAGAAAATGGTGATCCACTCCAGCCGCTTGGCTTTCCTGAAATCTTCCTGCAACTCTTTAGGGTACTCAAATCTGTCTATGGGTTTCATGGCGTGGCGAGGGTTTTAAGGAAAGGCTCCTGCTGGTGCAGAAATTTCTCCAGGGCAAGCACAAACGCGTTCTCCCCTTTTATGACTCCCAGCACGTGTTTCTTCTTGCCCTGCTCCAGGTAAGGCCGGGTGAAGGCTATTTTCTTTTTCCAGGGGGTGTCATGGGTGATGCCGGCCATGACCAGGTGCAGCTTGTTTTGCTCCAGTTCCTCCAGCAGGTTCTGCTCCGTGTCGTTGCGCCACCTAATGTCGGCCTGCAGGGTTTGGGCGAAGGCTTTCACCAGATCGGGCTCAATGCCGGTGGGGCCGTTGGGGCCTTTCACTACCCAGGGCGGGTTCTCTGAGTAGCCCACAATGAGGGTGCCCCCCCGTCACTTGGTCCAAGGTATGCCGAGGATCTTTGGGGTATTGGCCGCACGCTGAAAGCAGGAACAGCACAAAGGCCAGGAGCGGGATCTTATAGATGGGCGGGTGCATCATGGAGATAAGGGGTCTGGTGGTGAGGCGCTTGTGAAGCGGCAGGAAACAGGGCAACCGGATGCCGCCCAATGTCAGCTTTCTGAAATTGCTGTTAATACGGAAGGCTGCGCCCGATGTTTAATCTCCCGCTGCCCCGCGGTGCCCTTTGGGAGCAGGTTTCCGTTTAGCGCCTCTTTTTGGAAAAACAGCCCCTAAACGCCCCAGACACCGGTGAAGCCCTCCCCTCCCGCCCGGCGGCACCTCGCTCTCTTTCTGTTGCTAACCGCAGCCCACACAGGATAAATACTTAATTATCAAACCGTAACCAACTAGTAGCAACTGGTTCCGTTAGCCTTAAGAGCGCTTATTTCTGCTTACTTCATCGCCATATTCCCTGCTCATGAAAAAAGGACTCAAAATCACGTTACTGGTGCTTCTGGTACTCTTGGTGGCCGGCGGTATATTCTTCGCGCTTACGCCCACCCGCAAACTGATCTCGTTCCTGGCCCCGGACATAGACCACCTGCGGGTCACCGATGCGCGGATAAACGAGCAGACAGCCACCATGAACCTACTGGCCGAAGTGAAGCCTTCGCTCCTCTCTGGTTTTGTGGACAGCGTGGAATATGAGTTCAGCCTCTACGGCACCCCCATCGCGAAGGGCAAGAAGACGTTTAGCCGGGCAGAGCAGGAAGGGAAAGCCCAGGTCCTCAAACTCCCCATGACCATGAACCACAACGTGACCCGTGAGCTGGTGCGGAGGCAAGTGCGGGAAGGCGGCAAGGTACAGGCGCACCTGGAGGCGTACAGTGACCTGCCACTGGTGGGCCCCAGGGAATTTGACATAAACCAGGACCTGGACCTGATCATCCCGGCCCTGCCCGGCCAGGAACTGATAGACGTGAAGATCAACGATTTTGGGCTGGACAACATGGCAATGACCATGACGCTGCTCATAGACAACCCCAACCACTTTGACTTTTACGTGCGGCGCTATGATGTGAAGATGCAGCTCAAAGACCACATGTTCACCTCCGGTAAGCTCAAAAAAGACTACCTCATCAAAGCCCAAAGCAAAACCCCCATTGACATAGTGGCCACCTCAGACATCCAGAAACCCGTGAAAACCGCGTTCAAAACCATCTTCGGGGACAAAGACTGGCCCTACCGCATGGTCACGTACTCGGTGCTGGAACCTAAAAGCGACGTGGTGGGCACCGTGGCCATGGACAACGTGAAAACGGGCTCCATCAACGTGATGCAGCAGATGAAGAAAATCATGAAAACGAACAAGGCCCAGAAAAAGGCGGAGAAAGAACAGAAGAAACAGGAAAAGAAAGAAAGTTGATTATCTGTTTAGCGCCTCTTTTTGGAAAAACAGCCCCTAAACGTCCGGCCCGGTTACTTCCAGTTTGTACCCCCGGCCATGCACGGTGGTGATCTTTAGGTGGGCATCTGGTTGCAGGTATTTCCGCAGGCGCGAGATGAACACATCCAGGCTTCGGCCCACAAAATAGCCATCATCCTGCCAGAGGCGCTGTAGAATGTCCTCCCTTTTGAGCAGTTGCTGCGGGTGCTGGGCGAAGAGCCGAAGCAGCTCGGCTTCCCGGTGGGTGAGCGTGTGGGTATGGCCGCCCACGTGCAACAATAAGTTCTGGAACTCTAACACCGATGCCCCAAATCTGATGGTCTCTGCCGGAGCGGGAAGTTTTTCTAAGGGTGCGGGCTGCGGTACCTGGGCGGTGCGGCGCAAGATGGCCTTTACGCGGTATACCAGTTCCTCCAGCCCGAAGGGTTTGGTAAGGTAATCGTCGCAGCCCAGTTCAAAGCCCTGCAAACGGTCGGCTTTGAGCGCTTTGGCGGTCAGGAACATGAAGGGCACGTCTACCTGCCGTTGGCGCATTTGCCGGGCCACGGAGAAACCATCCAGCTTGGGCAGCATGACATCCAGCACGCAGAGGTCATAACGCGCGGCGGACAGGGCGTTCAGGCCGGCTTCGCCATCGGGGCAGAGGGTCACGGTGTAGCCCGCGCTCTCCAGGCTGTCTTGCAGCAGGAAGCCCAGATTGGGATCGTCTTCTACAAGGAGGAGGTGCGCCATGGGTTACTGAGTTACCGTGAAGTCCAGAGTTTCCCTTTCCTGTCCGTTCACAATCAGTGACAAGCGGTGCGCCCCCGGGTAATATTTGCGGGTGGTGATGAACCGGAAACTTTGCCTGCGGCTGATGGTCACTTCCTCCACGGGCGCATATTCGCGCTCACTGATCTTGAACACTTTGCGGGCGAGCGACGCATTGGCTTTCCGGTAGTACACGCCGTACTCCAGTCTAATTTTCTGGGGCAGCGGCGCCAGGTTTTTCAGCACGAAAGAGAATTGCAGCTCGTTGCCCAGAGCCACCTCCGGGGTGTGCACCTGAAAATTCTGCAAAGCCAGCGGCGCTTCTTTTTCATACCCGAAGTACTGCAAGACCTGTGTATGCCCCTGTTTGAGTAAGGTGCGGCAACCGTGTTTCACCACCCAATCGGTGTGGGGGCTCTGCCCTTTCCAGCGAGCCAGCAGTTGCAGCACCAGTTCCGGGTTGTCTTTGGAGATATCGTTGAGGTTATTAGCCACGCTGCGGCGCACAAATTCTGAGGGATCATTTTTGAGGTTCTCCAGAATGGGCAATATGGGTGCCGGGTTCTTCTTCAGAAACGGCAAAGCCATGGCCCAGGGCAGGCGCGGCCGGCATCCTTCGCTGGCCAACCGCCGCACGGTGTGCTGTGGGTGCGTAGACCAGGCCACCATCTGCTCCATCATCGGTTCGGGGTATTTCAGGAGAAACGGCCTCACCGCAAATTCAGCGCTGATGAACTGCGTGATGTGTTCCAGCGCGTGGATGGACGTTTGCAGGTCTTCCAACCCAAAAAGCTCCACGTAATCTGGAAAGAACATGAACTCCACGTGCCTCACGGGAAACTGGTCGGCTTTGAGCTGTTCAATGGTCTGTAGCAGCACCGGCACGGCCTCCGCAAAGGCAGAGGGCAGAAAATGGTGCAGCACCAGGGTCGTGTGCCGCATGCGCGCTTTCAGTTCTTTGGCTTCCCAGTCTGGGGTAAAAATACGACGGCTGAACTCCTCCGGGTCTACCGCTGGCACCACTTTTTGCAACACCCGCGCGAAAGCAGAGAAGAACTGGGGCAAGTAGACATCTTTCAGGAGGGAGGCCATAAGCAGGGGCAATTGCGTTTAGGGGCTAATTTCTGGAAAACAGGCGTAAAACGCTATTCCTTTTTCCGGTCCCGAATCTGAGGCGGACTACTGGTTCAGGGACGCAAACCACGGCAGCACGTCCAGCATCATGGGTTCAATACTGGTTCTGTGCGTACCGCCCTGGATAGGCGTAAACGTGACATTAGTGGCCCCCGCTGACAGAAACTGGTTATACGTGGTCACCGAGGTCTGGTAGAAAACGGCTTCGTCTTCGGTACCGTGGTACAGGCGGGTACGGGTTTTAGGCACCCAGTCCAGCAGACTGTTCTGGATGAGCGCCTGCTTGAGCACCGGCTCACCGGCAGATACGTTCAGGTTGGCGTAGAACGTAGGGTTAAACAAATCCGATGGCGAGGTAGTAAGCTCCGCGTTGATCTGCTCCCGGTCTTTGGTGCCGTCCAACAACCCCGGAATTTTACCCGCGTACGGCTGCTGAAAGAAATCTGAGTAAGGGCGGTTCCAGTTGTAGGTCACGTTATAGCCGTGTAGGATAAGGGGCAGAAAGGACGGTTCTGCATAGGTGGGCACGGTGGCAATGGTGCTCATCATCCCCGTCAGATCATAGCCTCCGGCCCCGGCGGCCACCGCCGTTAAGTCTAGGCCATTCGAGGGATTTGCCTCAATCTCTTTCTGGGCGGCCAGGGTCACATAACCGCCTTCAGAATAGCCTATCAGGAACAGGTTGTCGTTGGTGGCTACTTTCTCCCGCTCCAGATAGAATTTTGCCGCCTTGAGCATGTCTACCACCGCTGCCGCCGAGTGTTCCTCGTCGTAATAAGGGTGCACCAGGTTTTTGGTGGTGCCGTAGCCAATAAAGTCGGGGATTACGGTCACATACCCAATCGCGGCTAACATCTCAAAGCCTGAGAACCCTCCGGGGAAATTGGAAGGAGCATCGGCATCGGCGAAAATGGTACCGTGCTGGGCACTTACCACGGCTGGCGGCGACGGGGTGCCCTGCGGAAGGCATAAGAGCCCAGAGGCCTGCACCGGCGTGCCTTTGTACGTGGTGTTGTACACCACTTGATAGAACGCCACATCATAATTCAGGTACGGTACAAACTGGGAGAAGCCGCCCGTTGCGGCGTACACCTGCAAGGCTGCCTTGGGTAGGATACCCAGCGACTTAGCCGAAACAAAATACTGGCTCCCGGCGGGTTGCGGATCTTCCTCATTGGAGGAAGTACAGCTGCTGAATACAAAAAGCGCCAGTACAACCCAGCGCAGGGCTAGTAAATTTTTCTTCATGGTTACTCCTAATTTATGTTGCTTATGTGACCCAACCACCGCCTCAAGCCTCCCCTACAATCAAGTTATTCAATAATAACTGAATCAGGCCTTTCAAGCCCACCTTATTTATCTGTTCACAGCTAAATAGTAGCCTTAACCTTAACTGGCAAGACACAAATATGCCCAGTTGCTGGTTTACCTCACCGGCAGGACTAACCGGAAACAGGTGCCCTGCTGCTCGGTGCTCTCTACGGTCACCTGCCCGTGGTGCGCCTCCATGATGGCCTTCACGTAACTCAACCCCAACCCGAAGCCTTTCACGTTGTGCACGTTGCCCTGCGGCACGCGGTAAAACTTGTCAAACAGAAACTTCTGGAACTCCTGCTTTATCCCGATGCCCCGGTCCCGGATGCTGATCAAAATACCCTGGTCGGTGTTCTGGGTGCTTACCTCAATCTCGGGGGCCTGGGCAGAATATTTCTCGGCGTTGTCCAGCAAACTGTAGAGGGCGTTGGCCACGTGCAAGCCATCGGCGTGGATGAGGGGATTGGTAGCTTGCAGGTCTAATCTTAAATGGCCGGCGCGTTGCTGCAGCCGCGGGGTCAGGTTCTGACCGGTCTCCTCCAGCAGCGCGTGCAGGTCAATGGTTTCTTTCTTCAGCGCCAGTTCCTGCCGTTCCAGAGTGGCCATCTGCAGCACCCGCTCCACCTGCGCCCGCAAGCGCTCGTTCTCGGAATAAATGAGGTCATGGTAGCGGGTCAACCGGTCCGGGGAAAGCGTCTCGGAGCGTTTGCGGAGCACCTCGCTGGCCAACCCGATGTTGGTGATGGGCGTCTGCAGTTCGTGGGTGAGGTTGTTGATGAAATCGGTTTTGAGCTCAGCCAGACGTTTCTCGCGCAGAATCTGGAACATGGTGTACGCGAAGAACAGCACCACCAGCAGCAGCGCGCCGGTTGAATACCACCAGAACTCCATCTCCTTCAGGATAAACGACGTCTTGCCCGGAAACACCACCGCCAGGTTATACATCGGCACCGCTCCCGCTACTTCATGCCGAATCACCGGGGCTTTGTCCGTGGCGAGTTGCCGCTGCGGAGCCGCGATGTACTTCCCAAACATGAGCGTGTCATCCAGGCTGTTGTAGAGGCCAAACTCGTAACGGTCGTGCAGCTGGCGCTTGGCCAGTTCCTGCTGCAACAACTGACTCGCCAGGGCAGGGTCTACGTCGGCATTCAGCTCGGCCACGAAGAAATTGGAGGCCACCTGCTGCACCGGCTCCGCCGAAGTAAGGTTTTCCTTTCCGGCCTTGGTCAGCAACTGGTCAGAGACGCTGGTCAGCGCCACCTGCACGCTGTGGTTGAAGGCGCGTTCCTGGGCATTGTAGGCTTTGTTCAGCCACACCAACTGCACACTCAGCAGCGCCACCAGTGCCACGCACGCCAGCACCAAAATCCTTTGAATCTTTTGACGGCTCATGGGGCTAAAGTACAGAATTTCTGCGTGCTTCCCGGGTCATTAACATCTCATTAACATCTTTTTACAAACCGTTAACCAGAGTGCGTTGCCCCAGCCGATAAGTTTGCACCAGACTTACTTCTGCTACCTATGGCCCTCAAAATCAGCCCAACTCAGTCGCCTAAACCTGTCATTTTGCCCATTGCTCCCCTCCTCTTCACCAGACGGCAGTTCATTCCTCTGTTAGCGGGCATTGGCGTCATTGCCCTGGGTTTCCTCTTGATGGCCACGGATAGCACCCCGCACGGCTACGGCTTTCTGGGGCTCACGCTGGGTCCGGCACTGGTGGTGTTGGGCTTGCTGGTGCCGTTTTGGGCCATTTTCAGGAAAAACAGCCCGGAAACGCAAACCCCAGCTCTTCTGCCCGCCTGGCGGGTGTACCGGCGGAGCAACACGCTGTTGGGCTGGGGCACGGCCTTCATGGCGCTGGCGGTGTACGTGCGCACGCTGGAGCCCAGCACCAGTTTCTGGGATACCGGCGAGTTCATTGCCGCAGCCTATAAACTGCAGGTTCCGCATCCGCCGGGGGCGCCGCTGTTCCTGCTCATCGGGCGGCTGTTCACGCTGTTGAGCTTCGGCGATGCCACCCAAGTGGCCTGGTGCATGAACTTCCTCTCGGCGCTGAGCAGTGCGGGCACGGTGCTGTTTCTGTTCTGGAGCATCACACTGCTGGCCCAGCGCCTGCTTCCGCTTTCGGCCGAAGGCCCTACCTTCCACCAACGCCTGCTGCTGCTCAGTAGCGGGGCCGTGGGGGCGCTGGGCTTCGCGTTCACTGATTCGTTCTGGTTTAGCGCGGTAGAGGCCGAGGTGTACGGCATGTCTTCTTTTTTCACGGCGGCGGTGGTATGGGCGGCGCTGAGGTGGCAAGCCGAGGCAGACCAACCCGAGGCGAACCGCTGGCTGCTGTTCCTGGCGTACCTGGTGGGTTTGTCTATTGGGGTGCACCTGCTCAACCTGGTGGCTATACCGGCCATTGCCCTGCTGGTGTACCTGCGCCGCCGCACACCTTCCAAATGGGGCATTATAGCGGCTTTAGCCGTGGGCGCGGCCATTGTGCTGGCCGTGATGGAAGGCGTTATTACCGGTTTGCCCTCCGTAGCCGGGGCGTTTGAAGTATTCTTCGTGAACAGCCTGGGCTTGCCTTACGGGGGCGGGGCCGTTATTTTTCTGGTGCTTCTGGTGGCCGGGCTGGTCTACGGGCTGCGCTGGGCGAAGAGAACCGGAAAGGTGCTGTGGCACCAGGCGCTGGTGGCGGTGGTGCTGGTACTGGTGGGCTACTCCTCTTACCTTATGGTGCCTATCCGGAGCGGCTACAACCCGCCCATTGACGAGAACAACCCCGAGAACATCCTCAGCTTTGTGAGTTACCTCAAGCGCGAACAATACGGCAGCCGGCCGCTGCTGTACGGGCCGCAGTTTCAGGGGCAGGCGCAGCGTTTTGACCAAGCCGGGTCCATTTACGCGCCCAAAAACCGCAGATACGAGGCAGTAGATGCCAAATACGATCCGGTGTACGCTGACCAGGACAAGTCGCTGCTGCCCCGCCTGTACTCCGACCAGCCCGTGCATTTGCGGGCTTACCAGCACTGGGTGAACGTGCAGGCGGGGCAGAAACCCACTTTTGGGCAGAACCTGAGTTTTCTGTGGCACTACCAGCTGGGACACATGTACTGGCGGTACTTCGGGTGGAATTTCATTGGCCGGGAGCATGACACGCAGCACGCCGGGGTGCTCTGGCCCTGGGAACGGAAGCACGATGTGCCCGCGCCGCTCTCCTCCAGCAAAGCCCGGAACCAGTTTTTCCTGCTGCCGCTGCTACTGGGCGTTTCGGGGCTGTTTTTCCAATTTAGGCGCCAAACCAGCGATGCCTGGACCGTAGCCCTGCTGTTCTTTTTCACAGGCATCGCCATTGTGCTGTACCTGAACCAGCCGCCCGTAGAACCCCGCGAACGCGACTACACCTTTGCCGGGTCATACTACGCCTTCAGCCTCTGGATGGGCCTTGGGGTCCTGGCTTTGGCCGAAGGGTTACGGAAACTCCTGAAACAGGCAGCGCCGGCCACGGGCTTGGCAATTGGGCTTTCGGTTCTGGTGCCGGTCCTCATTCTGGCCGAAGGCTATGACGACCATGACCGCTCCGGCCGGTCCCACGCCCTTGATTCGGCGAAGAACCTGCTGAGCTCCGTGGCCCCCAACGCCATTCTGTTCACCAACGGCGACAACGACACCTTCCCGCTGTGGTACGCGCAGGAGGTGGAAGGTTTCAGGACCGATGTGCGCGTGCTGGTCATGACCTACCTCAACACCGATTGGTACCTTGAGCAAGCCAAACGACAGGTAAACGCTTCGGCCGCCTTGCCTTCCACACTGGAAATGCCGCACTATGCCTACAGCACGAACAATTACCTGCCCTACGTGCCCAACCCCAGCGTGCAGGACAGCGGCATGGACCTGAACCAGTACCTGCACCTGCTCCAACAGCGCCACCCGGCCCTTCAGGTACAGACCCAGGACGGCCGAACCCTCAGCATCTTGCCCACCAAAAAGCTACAGTTGCAGGTGCATAGAAACGCGGTGCTGCAAAACCGGACGGTAGCTCAGGAAAGGGCCACCCAGGTGCCAGATGTAATGCAGTGGGAACTACAGGCCGAGGCCCTGGAAAAGAAACACCTGTTCCTGCTGGATATCATGGCCTCTAACCAGTGGCGGCGCCCCATTTATTTCGCCTCTACCGGCAGCGAAACGGCCGAGCTGGGTCTGCAACCGTTCCTGCAACTGGAGGGCATGGCCTTGCGCCTGACACCCGCCCGCAACCCAGACCCCGAGAGCGAAGCCTTCGTGGACCGCGTGCGCACCTACCGCAACCTCATGCAGCAGTTCCGGTTCACCGGCCTTTCCAAGCCAGACAATTATTATGAGGAGAATTTTGTGAACCAGATAGTGCCCGTTTACCGCCGTAACTTCGCAGCCTTGGCCCTGGCGTATCTGCACCACGGCGAGCCCGAAAACGCCCGCAAAGTGCTCCAGAAATGCTTACGGATCCTGCCAGACGCCGGGGCACCGCACAACTTTGAGAGTGTGGCCTTGGTGTGGCCGTTGGCGCAGGCGGGCATGCAAAAGGAAGCCCAGGAACTCGCCCAACTGCTGGGCCAGCGCTTTGACCAACTCCTGACTTACTACCAAACCCAGCCGGCTTATGATGATCGGGAAAAGCAACTGAACCTGTACGGCCTGCAAAACCTGGTACAGGCCACCCACGCGGCCAACCTGCCACAAGCCAAAGGACTGGAGGAGAAATTCAGGCGGCACTACGCCGCGCTGCGGGGAGAAGGAAAATGATGTGACGCCCTAAAAAGGAATCTGCAGGGCCTGCAGCAGACGGTCCTCCAACTCGGGGAGTTGGCAGAAACCGCGGGAGATAAGGCGGGGGCCGCTGGCATGGTCTAGGTACACACTGGGCAGCGTGCTCACTCCCAGGCGCTCCACCAATTCAAACTCCTGCTGCGTCTGCTGGTAGATTTCCTCGGTTTCAAAAACGGCCAGGAACAGGTTCTCCGTGATCCCGAACGGCTGCACCACCTTCACCAGCACCTCGGTTTGGCTAATGTCCAGCCCATCGGCGTAAAACGCTGAGTGCAGCGCGCGCAGTACCTCCAGGATTAAGCCTGGCCGCAAGTGGCGCACCGTGAGCAGGGCGCGGCAGGCCGGCTCAGTGTTGTACACCGCCTGGGGCTGCAGAAAGAAGCCGTAGTCAAAGGGTAACTGTGATTTTTCCTGGGCCCGGTGCCAGCTCACAGCCAGCTTGTCCTTGTCTGAAGAAGTCAGAGGCTCCTGGGCGTACGGCCGCAAACCACCCACCAGCACCTGCACCGAAATCCGCCCGAACCAAAGCGCCTTCAGCCTCCTCACGATGGGCGTAAACCCGTAGCACCAGGCGCACATTGGATCAGTAACGTACATCAGAACAGGGTTTTCGGGCAGCTTTTGCATAGGCAGTTGAGTTGGGTTCTTAGCAATGTACCGCAAAAGAAAGGAGAAAGGTTTGTATTTGGGAGTAAAATCCAAAATAACTGCCGCCAAGCTGCTTTGCGTTTAGGGGCTGTTTTTGGAAAAAGAGCCCCTAAACGGCTATTCGTGGTAAATCATTTTCACGGTCATGCCGCCGTCTATGGTGAGGCTCTGGCCCGTGATCAACCCGGACTGATGGCATTGACCCTGATGCGCTGCGGCCCCAAACTCACCGCCAACGAATGCGTGAGCGCCTCCAGCCCACCCTTGGAGGCCGAGTACCCGAACGTATCTGGTTCAGACATGAAGGCGCGGGTTGAGGTAATGTTCAGGATAGCCGGGTACTGGGCTTTCTCCAGCAAGGGCAACGCGTACTTGGCGCACAGGAACGGTCCGCGCAGGTTCACGCCCAGCACCTGGTCAAACTCTGCCGTGGGTAACGCGTGCAGCGGCTTGCGGGCTGGGGAGGCAATGCCAGCGTTGTTGATGAGTACATCCAACTTCCCGTACTGTTCGGCCACCTGCCGGAAAAGCGCTTGCACCTGCGGCTCCTGGCGTACGTCACAGGCCACAAAGTGCGCTTTCAGGTATTGGCTGTCCAGCCAGGTCAGGGCATCGGCGCCCGCCTCGGGGTCCAGATCGGTGAGGATGACCTGGGCGCCTTCGCGGGCAAACGCCTGGGCCATGCCCCGCCCAATGCCTTGGGCACCTCCGGTAATCAGGATAACTCTTGATGTATAGTAGGGATTCATTTTGTCTTGGGTTTCTCTGGTGTATTCGGGGAAAGCGCAAAGGAAGTTGGGCTTTGGCAGAAGCTCAATGGCGCGGAAAGACTTACTTTTTCCAGACGGTTCCGTTAAAGAAAGCAAATACCGCGCAACGCTTCACTTAAGATAAACCTATGAAAACAGACTCAATCTGGCGGCAAGACGCCGATCAAACCTTCTACCCCACCTTACAAACGGAGATGGAGACCGATGTCGTGATTATCGGGGGCGGCATCACCGGCATGACCGCCGCGCATCTGCTGGCCACGGCGGGCAAACGGGTGGTGGTTCTGGAAGCCCTGAAGGTAGCCGAAAGCACCACCGGGTACTCCACCGGAAACCTGTACGCGCCCGTGGGCTCCTACCTCAACGTGCTGGAAAAGAAGTACGACCCTGAAACGGTGAAGGCTCTGGTAGCCTCCCGCAGCGCGGCCATTGACCAGATTGAGCGCCTGACCCAGCAGTTCGGGATTGACTGTCATTTCAAGCGCATCCCGTTTTACCTGCTCACCGAGCACGAGGCAGAAGACGCCTTCATCCGCGCCGAGACGGAGACCGCCCAGGCGGCGGGTTTGCCCGCTTATCTGGACGAAAGCAAATCGGCGCTGCCTTTCCCCATCAGTTCGGCTATGCGGGTAGAAAACCAGGCGCAGTTTAACCCCATGGCATACGTCAAAGGCCTGGCCGCCCACACCGCGGGGCCCAACTGCCAGATTTTTGAGAATTCACAGGTCACGTATGTGGAGGAAGGCTCGCCCAATGTGGTGCACACCGAGCACGGGAAAGTACGCGCCAAACAGGTCATCCACGCCACCCACACACCCAAGGGCATCTGGTTCCTGCACACGCTGCTGGGGCCCTACCGCGAGTACGCGCTGGCAGTGTCATTGAACTCGCCCTACCCCGAGGGCACCTTCTGGGATTTCCACGCCATGCACCACCACTCCATGCGCACCTACGTGAACGATGCCGGGGAGCCGTTTCTGCTCATTCTGGGCGAACCACACAAAGTGGGGCACCAAGAAGACAACGAAGCCTCTTTCCGGAAACTGGAGGAGTTCGCGCGCGAGCGGTTTGATGTGAAGAATGTGGAATACCGCTGGGCCGCCCAACATTACAAACCCGCCGACAGTCTGCCGTACATTGGCCGCCGGGACAAAAACTCAGAGATTTACGTGGGCACCGGTTACGAGGCCGATGGCCTCACCTTCGGGACTCTGGCGGGCATGATCATCAGCGACCTCATTCTGGGCAAGGAAAACCAGTGGGCCGAGATGTACTCCCCTACCCGCCATAACCCCAAGAAAGCGGCTGGCAAGTTTATCAAGGAAAACGTAGACGTGATGGCCCAATACCTCAAAGACCTGCCGTACCGCAGCCAGGTAGAGGAACTAGCCGATATTAAGCCGGGCGACGGGAAGAACATTGAGATGGACGGCAAGAACTACGGCGCGTACCGCGATGATACCGGCAAACTGCACGTGGTGTCGGCGGTGTGTACGCACATGGCCTGCCTGGTGCATTTCAACAAAGCCGAGAAAAGCTGGGATTGCCCCTGCCACGGCAGCCGCTTCGGGGTAGACGGAAAGGTGCTGGAAGGCCCGGCTTATCTTGACCTCTCCAGAATGGAAGACAAACCCGCTTCTACCAATCGGTACAAAAAGATCACCTCGGCTTTTTTCTTTGCCGCATCTGCCTTGGTTGGTGCATACTTTTTAAGAAAGGCGCTCTGGGAGAAAGGCCCAGTTCAGTAGCACAGTAAACCACAGAGAAACAAGTCCATACCTAAACTGTTTAGCAGAGGAACTCAGGTGCCACCCTTGGTCTTTCATATATTTAGAGGAAATACTAGACCGAGGGTGGCACTAATACCGTAGTAGTAGCGTTGTACAAATACGATTACCTCCTATCTGTCGCCACCGGAAACTGCACCTTTGTGTATATTCAGATAGATCACCATTCTTCAAGAGCAGTTTCCAATTCTTTCCTCCTTTCTGATTTGTTTTTGCAGCGCTTGAGGCACTGGGATAACCACATCAAGAAGTTTATTCCAGTTTTTATCAAGCACACATGTCACAAAAATTAAAATTCATCAATACCAATCAGTCTGCGTTCTTCGGCACAGCCCGAAAAAACGTAGATGCTTATTTCCAGGAACACGGGCTCTCTAAACACGCCAACACTTTCATGTGGATCAAGACTGCTTTCTTTCTGGCGGGCTTCTTCTCCCTTTACTTTCTGATTCTCTCCGGCTGGTTTGGCATGGGGGTAATGGTAGGCTTAACCTTGGCCCTGGGCGCCTTTGCGGCGTTCATTGGCTTTAATATCTGCCATGATGCCATACACGGTTCCTTCTCCAAGAGCAGCAAGGTAAACAAAGGCCTTAGCTACCTCTTTTACCTCATTGGGGCAAATCCTTATCTGTGGGGTATCTCACACAATGTGGTGCACCATACCTACACCAACATACCCGGCCACGACGAAGACATTGAAGTAGCTCCAGGCCTTATTAGGTTAGATGAAAGCGAGAAGGTTAATAAAGTGCAGCGTTTCCAGCACGTATATGCCTTCTGGCTGTACGGCTTAGCCTCGCTGTCTTGGGCGCTGCGGAAAGACTACGTGAAATTCTTCCAGAAGCAGATTGGCCAGCACCGTAACCAACACCCTAAACGGGAGTATTTCAACCTGTTCTTCTACAAGTTTGTCCACTACTTCGTATTTATTGGGGTGCCCCTCTTGGTACTGGATCTTGCCTGGTGGCAGGCGGCTCTTGGGTTCCTGATCATGCACCTGGCCGAAGGGGCCGTCATGGGGTTGGTATTCCAGCTGGCCCACGTGGTGGAAGGCACAGATTTTCCGGTTCCTAATGAGCAGGGCAACGTGGAAGAAGCCTGGGCAAACCACCAGATGCGCACTACCGCCAATTTCGCCCCTCAAAGCGTGGTGGCCAGTTTTCTGCTGGGCGGCCTGAACCGGCAGATAGAGCACCACTTGTTCCCTAAGGTATGCCATGTGCATTACCCGGCTATATCCAGAATTGTGAAACAAACCGCCGAGGAGTTTCATCTGCCTTATCTGGAGATTAAAAGTTTCAGGGCGGCCCTGGCCTCACATTACCGCATGCTCAGAAAGTTGGGCAAAGAAGCCTATGAGGCGCAGGCAAAAGAACCGCTAGAAGCCGGTCCAGAAAGAGAAGGCATTCTAAGCCCGCTACCCCAGGCAACTGCGCACCCGCTGGACAAACCTGTTCTGGTATAAACCAACTAAAAAGGAGAAGGCCACAGATAATCCTGTGGCCTTCTCCTTTTTAGTTGGTTATTGCTTGGCCCTATCTGGGCCAAAGCTGAGTTCACGTCCGTAATACACCAGTTCCCGTTGGTTGGGCTGGTCCTGCACGGTGCAGTAATAAACGCGTTTCGCGTAGCGCCTTACGGTTAGTTTCTGTTCGGGCTGTTCGTTTGCATATACGGTTGATCCTTCGGGATATTGGCTTTCCATCATACTTAAGGTATACGGCTGCCCTCTACTTTTAAATGGATATATCTCCCCTATTTACTCCACGGCTAAATCTTGCGCCTCTATGCAGAAAAGGAGGTACAGCTCACGGTGGTTCCTTCAAGTATTCTACCTGTTCTGCTGAAACCAATTTCTCTGCCAAATGTAACTCCGCCTGTACAACTTGCTGTCTCCTGTGTGTTTAGGGGCTGTTTTTGGAAAAAGAGCCCCTAAACACAGAATGCCATTTCCTATTGAAACAAATTATACCGCACGCCCAGAAATCCGCGCATGCCCTGCAAGGAAGCGTAGTTGTAGCTTGGATCAAAGGTGTAGCCGTGGGGGTTGGAGATGGGGTCAGCCGCCATGCGGTCAAACGGATCAAAGGGGCGCATGATGGGGTCTTTCGGTACGAAGTTGAAGAGGTTCTTCACGCCGCCAAACACCTCCAGCCCGTTCTGCCATTTCTTGGTGAGTTGCACGTTCACCAGACTGAACCACGGCGAGTACTCGGGGCGGTAATCATTAGGGAGGATGGGCAGTCGCATGGGGCCGTAGAAGGTGCCGGTGAGGTCTACCGTAAAACTCCCGGCAAAGGTGTAGCCCGCCAGGAAATTCCCCGACCATTCCGGGGCGTGCAGTTGCACCCGCTTCACCAGCGGCCCCTCGCCTTCGGCCTCTTTCTGGTACACCTGCATGTAGGTGACGCCCGCCGAAAGTTTCAGGGGGTTGTAGAACGAGAACTCGGTGTTCACGGTAATGCCTTTGGAAACGGCATGGCCGCGCAAGTTGGAATAGATGATTTTCTGCGGATCAGTGTCAAAGTCGCCGATGATCTTGTTGCTGAAGCGCGAGTAAAAGCCGGTCACGTCTACGGTCACCAGAAAGGCATCCAGCGGGGCTTGCCAAATGTAGTTGAGGTTGCTGTTGATGGATTGCTCCGGCTTCAGTTCCTCGGTGATGACCACCTCGCGGGCCCCGGTGAGGGCGGCGTGGTCCTCGGTGAAAAGGCTCACCACCCGGTAGCCTGTCCCGAAACTCGCGCGAACCGTATGCTGCGGCCCCGGCGACCACTTGTACGCTACCCTGGGCGACTGGATGTGCCCGTGCCGTTTGTCATAGTCATAGCGGTAGCCCAGCAGCAGCTTGTGCTTCTCGGTGAGGGTCCATTCGTCCTGCACAAACACGCCGGGCAAGGGCGTGGTCACAGGGGTATTTTGAGGGCTGGCGGCATCACTGGAGGCCGTGGCGGGGGTGTTGTCATCATAGTGGGTGTAGCGGAACGAGGTGCCCAGCAGCAGGTTGTGGCGGGGCGTGAGCGGCTTGTCCCAGTACAGCTGCCCGAAGGCCACGGTCTGGTCGGCGTGGAAGGGCGTGGTGCCGTAGAAGGAGTTCTGCTGGTGCCGGTTCACCGACAGCTGAGCCATAATTTTCTCTGACACCGGCAGTTGGTACTGCCCAATCAGTTCCCACCGTTTGGTGTAGATGCTTTCGCCGTAGCGTTGGTCAGAGCCGCGGTGTTCCTTGGTCCAGTCCATCTGTCCGCCCCAACGGTCTTCGTACACGTAGCGCGCAGCCATGCTGGCTAATCGGTTCTCCCTCCGCTCAAAGTCCCACTTGTTGAACACAGAGACGCGCTGCTGCAAGGTGACATCGGTGAAGCCGTCCTGGTTTTTATCCAACGGGTTCTGGTAGTTGAAGTAGTTAATACCCAGCAGCCCGTGCGCCTGACCAGCCTTAAACTTCACGCCCACATCTGAGCTTACCTCGCCCCACGTAGTGCCAAACACTTCGGCACTCACCCGCGGCGCCTTCAGCGGACTTTTGGTGATCACGTTAATGATGCCGCCCATTGCCTCAGAGCCATATAAAGAAGCCGCCGGCCCCTTCACCACCTCCAGCCGCTCCACCAGACTGTTAGGGATTCCGTTGAGGCCGTACACCGTGGAGAGGCTGCTCACAATGGGCATGCCGTCAATGAGAATGAGCGTGTACGGGCCTTCCATGCCGTTGATGTGGATGTCACCGGTGTTGCAGACATTGCAGTTAAGCTGCGGCTGCACCCCATTGATCATGCCCACGGCCTCAAACAAACTGGGCGTGGGGTTCTTCTTGAAATACGCAGGCGTGTACACCTCCACCGGCACCGGACTCTCCAGCCTACTCATCTCCTTCATGGTGCCCGTCACCACCACCTCGTTCAGTTTCCCGGCCGTGGGCCGAAGGTTGATTTGGTAACTGGTTTTCCCCGCCTGCAAAGAGAGGGTATCGTTCTGGTAGCCCAGAAAGGAAACTACCAGTTGGCTGCTCAGTTGAGTTTGCGGGAGCTTCAGGGTGAATTTCCCTTTCTCATCGGCCATGGTGCCGAGGGTGCTATTCACTACACTAATGTTGCAGAAACCCAGCGGCTCCCGCGTCTGCGCGTCGCGCACGCTTCCAGTGATGGTCACCTGTTGGGCAGCGGCGGCAAGGGACAGCCAAAACCCAACTAGCAGAAGTAATTGTTTTCGCATGTTCAATATTAAATGTACTAAAACATATTTTTAGACAAACCTAAAAATAAAATACGAAACTCTTTTACTAATGTTTAGACTTGTTTTATCACTTTGAATGTAAGTGGGATGGTGAGGAGCTTTTAGAAGGGCGGTGGCTGAGGTAGACCTCACATGTTTTCAAAACCTGTGAGGTATTTAGGGCTGGCAAATTGGGGAGGCAAGCTTGATATAAGCTCTCAAAATCAGTAATTACTTTTTGGTACTCCCATAAAGGATTTCTAAACGAGAGTTTGAGGCACCAATCGCAGTTCTAAAAAAGGGTGTTTACACCTGCCGGGCATGCATTTCGTAAATAGCTCGAATGCCCAACAGAATCATACCATATCGCCAAGATTTAAGGGAGAAGGCCAGATACCTTCGCCAGAACAGCACCTTGGCAGAGGTGTTGCTGTGGGAAGAAATCAAAGACAGAAAATTAGGCTTTCAATTCCACCGGCAGGTGCCAATGCTCCACTACATCGTTGACTTTTACAGCCATGAATTGCAACTCGCCATAGAAGTTGACGGGGATAGCCATGATGATAAGGTAGCGTATGACCAACAGAGGGAGCAAGAGTTAAAAGCGTATGGAGTGAAGTTCCTCCGGTTTGAAGACATTGATGTGAAGCGGAATATCAGATATGTGGTGGAGGAGATTTACCACTGGATAGAGGAGCATAAGAACCAGCAGAAGTGACTCTCCTGTGTATATATTATCAGTATCTCAGCAAAATAATCTACCAAGCACAGATTCCCCCTTACAAGCATAGATCCTCCCCTTGCAAGCACAGATTCTCCCCTTGAGGGGAGCGAAGAGGGGTGTTTACACCTGCAGGTCATGGCGTTCCCAACTATGGCGCGGAAATTACTTCTGGGTCATAAAAGAAGAATATTTAACAATGCGTACTCTCCTGTGTAAACACCCCTCTTTATCTCCCCTCAAGGGGAGAATCTGCGCTTAGAGAGAGTTATCGTTTACCTCTTACTTTCTTGATAAATACCTCTCATTTTTTATTAATAAAGGTTTCCTAAAAGGAAGCCCCTCTCCTACCCACCCATAAAACCCAAAAGCCGTTTAGGGGCTGTTTTTGGAAAAACAGCCCCTAAACGGCTTTTGCAAATGTACTTCGCTCCTACTTCTTCCCCTTCGGTTTTTTCTTGCCTTTCTTCTGGTTCTCAAACTCCTCTACTTCGCGCAGCAGAGATTTCAAGTCAGGTTTTACCTCGGCGGAGAAGTCAATGGTGGCGGTGTAGTCGCCTTTTTCTATTTCCAGCACTTTGATGGGTTTGCCCAGGTATTCTTCAATCTGGTCCAGGATGGGTTTTTCCTCGGGGCTGCAGAACGAGACGGATTTTCCTTTCTGGGTGCCGCGGCCGGTGCGGCCTACGCGGTGCACGTAGTTTTCGGGCACGTCAGGCAGGTCATAGTTCACCACGTACTCCACGCTGGGGATGTCAATGCCGCGGGAACTCACGTCGGTGGCGATGAGTACTTTCACGTCGCCGCGTTTGAAGCGGTTGAGGGAGTTGAGGCGGTCTTTCTGGTCTTTGTCGCCGTGCAGGGTTTCGGTGGTGATGCCCACGCGTTCCATGGCGCTGTGCACGCGCTCGGCCCGCACCTTGGTGCGCACGAACACCAGTATTTTGCTGCCTTCGTTCTCTTTCACCACGCGCTCCAGGAAGAAGCGCTTGTCATCCATGCCCACATAGGCCACCGAGTGGTCCACGTTCTTAGATACGGGGTCTTTGGGCGAAATCTGGATTCTAATGGGCTTGGTCACGAGCGAGTACGCCAGGTCTTTGATGTGCTCATTGATGGTGGCCGAGAAGAACAGCGTCTGCCGCTTGCGGGGCAGGTGGCGCAGCACGTCGCGTATGTCTTTGATGAAGCCCAGGTCCAGCATGTGGTCGGCCTCGTCCAGGATGAGCATTTCTACGCGCTCCAGCCGGATGTGCCCTTGGCTCACCAGGTCAAACATGCGGCCGGGCGTGGCCACCAGCACGTCTATGCCGTCTTGCAGTTTCTCAATCTGGGGGGCCTGCTCCACGCCGCCAAACACGGTCATGGTCTCTACGCGGGTGTGCTTGCCCAGCGTGTGGAACACCTCGGTGATCTGGATGGCCAGCTCGCGGGTGGGCACCATGACCAGGCACTTGATGCCGTCTTGCCGGCCGTATTGCTTACGCTCATGCAGCAGGTGCAGCACGGGTATGGCAAACGCGGCGGTCTTGCCCGTGCCCGTCTGCGCGATGGCCAGCACGTCTTCGCCCTTCAAGATGGGCGGAATGGCTTTGAACTGGATATCGGTGGGTTTCTTGAAGCCCAGTTTGTCCAGGGCTTTCTTGATGGCGGGGTTGATATGGTAATCCTCGAATTTCATGGGCGCAAAGGTTCCGGCCGGCGGCCGAGGTGGTGGCGGTTCTCCCCTTTTACGGTTCCCCCGCCGAAACTTCTGCAAAGGTGCGATTTCTTTCTGGGTTTTGCAGGCGGAGGCGGTGGTTTTGCGTTTTGGGGCTGTTTTTGGGAAAAGAGGTGGGAAACAGAATGAAATACCTTATATTGTATTTCGAAAACCATATATTATTTAAGTGCAGTTGATTCTTATTTTGAAAGGTTAACTGCATTGAACAAATTCAGTGTAACCAAAATGATTGTAGTGATGCAGTTATCAAAAAATTGATTTCTATTGAAAATCATCAACAATGCCATATACAACAGATACCAAAATTGAAATTGAGTTAAAAGAAGAATCAAAGACAACATATATTATTTCTTCTCAACATCGCGCAACAGGAAATCCAAAAAAAACTGTATGGACAATTGATTTCAATGAAGAAGTTGAATGCTTTAAACAATCAAAAATATCGGAGTGGATACAAGATAATTATAGTTGGGGAGTAAAAGCAATAGATTCTGTTCTACAATATATTGGGCATAACTTTGAGAATGAAACCCTCAAACTAGCAAAATTTGTTGATGGGAACGAAAATGATATTTGGCATGGGTACCCAGCCGATTACCTAAGACGGTCTCAAGATAGACCGCCAACTTTTATACTCAAGAGTTGGGTAGACAAAGGATATTTGACTAAAGCAAAAATGAACAAAATAAGAAGAGGACAACCGTGCGACCTTTAAAAATAAGTATAAAAGGAGATTATTATGACTGCCAAATATATCGTGGCAGGTTGTACCTATGGGATTTTGATGGTGGACTAAAAGTATACGATTGGACTTCCATTATTCAAAGTTTAATAAAAAAAGAAACAGACAAAATAGCTTTTACTTTCAGTTTTTTAGATGGTAACTATCTTTATAAATCTTCATTAATTGAACTATTTAAAGATAAAGATTTCAAACAGCTATTGTTAAAAAAATTTCAGAGATTAGAAAATAAAATATTTGAAATCACACAAAACAAATTAGAAAAATTTTTAATTGGAGAACAAGAGACTCCAACAGGAATTTTACCAACTGATACTGAAATTTATAGTAATCAATTATATTTTATTCATGATGAAGGACTTTTTTCAGGTTCCGTCCATCGAGCAAAATCTGAAAAGTATCCTGTAAGTTCAAGACCTGTGAAACTTTGGGACTGTAATTTATTATCTATAAAAGCTAATAAATATCCTCAAATAGCATTGTCAGGTGGAGATGAAGGCCTATTTGAGCTTAATACTTCAAGAGCTCAACCAGAGAATTTAAAAAAAGTAGAGACTAAAAAACCGATTTATCAAGTTAGTAGCGAACATTCTTCTTTTTCTAACTATTCTTATCTTAACATCTACAATACCTCACTTATCAAAGAGTCTTTTTTAGCCACCTTCAAATGGAGTGCAAAGCTAAACCCCACAGGCCAAAAGGATATTTCAAGAAATTTTGAAGAAAAAATCACGGACAAATTTTTATTTAAAACAAATTCAAATCAACATTTTGTAAGCTGGGGAATTGCTGACAAAATTTACAAAGCAAGAAATGGTGGATTTGAAATTATTAAATTCAACAATTATGCTAATGAAGAAAAAGGTGAGGAAAAATTTCAAATATTAACTTCTTTGAATCTTCAAGCTTGGAAAGGAGAAGTCACAAACGGCGGAACAGCATACTTCGGAAATATTGTCGAATGCGAAAACGCATTAATTGTAATTTTAAGTAACAACCAGACAATAACAATCCCTGGACCAATTACGAGATGGAGAGTCTATCCTAGGTCGATTAATTATGAAAATCATTTACACGTTATTCTTGACGAATCCATAGATATCTATTCTTTCAATCAAGACTATTTTTTAAATCAAGAAGAGAAAGCAATTGGAATTCAATTTCGAAATGAGAGGTCTGCTAGTGCACCACGAGGAAGTTATTTTGACGATACTGACGTAAGTTTTTTCAATGATACTGACGAAAGTTTATTTGATGACCCTGACTTGCCTTTTTAATAGTACTGGTGGCAGCAAGCAAACATATTAATGAATATCAAAATATGATTCAAGTCAAAAAGCCTTTTTATGCTAAATAGCAATTTTTAATGTGCTAATAAATGCTCATCATTCAGTTTGCGGACCATTTCCTCAACAAATAACAAAATGAAACCCCTCCTCCTCACCCTCTTCCTCCTCATAACCACCACCCTCGGTTTCACCCAAGGGCTCACCAGCGCGCAGATAGACGAACTGGCGCAGCGCACCCTACAGGCGTTCAACGTGCCGGGCATTGCGGTGGGCGTGGTGAAAGACGGGAAAGTGGTACACGCGGCAGGCTACGGGGTGCGGAGTTTGAACAGCCACGAGAAAACCGATGCGCACACGCGCTTCGGGATAGCCTCTAACACCAAGGCGTTTACGGCCGCGGCGCTGGGGCTGCTGGTAGACGAGAAAAAACTCACCTGGGATGCCAAGGTGCAGGACTATATTCCGGAGTTCAAGCTGTACAACCCCTACGTAACCGAGGAATTCACCATCAGGGACCTGCTCACCCACCGCAGCGGCCTGGGGCTGGGCGCGGGAGATTTAATGCTCTGGCCAGACTCTAACAGTTTCACGCTACAGGATATTATCTACAACCTGCGCCACCTCATCAAGCCTACCTCCAGTTTCCGGAGCAGGTATGACTATGACAACAACCTTTACCTGGTAGCTGGCGAAGTGGTGGCCCGCGTGAGCGGCAAAAGCTGGGACCAATTTGTGGAGGAGCGCCTGCTACAGCCCCTGGGCATGACCGAGACCGCTGCCAGCTATGAGCGCCTGAAAGACCACACCAACGTGATAGACGGCCACGCGGTAGTAGACGGCAAGGTGCGCGTGATTCAACGCCACCGCTCTGCCGTAGACCACGCCGCCGCCAGCATTTACAGCAGCGTGGCAGATTTAAGCAAATGGGTGTTGGTGCACCTGAACCACGGCCGGTACGGAAACGGCCAGCGCCTGTTCTCTGAAGCCGTGAGCAAAGAACTCCAGACCCCGCAAACGCTTATCCCGGTAAATAACCCGGGGCCGTACAACACCCACTTTGCCGCGTACGGGCTGGGCTTCAACCTCTCAGACGTGAAAGGCTACAAACAGCTCAACCACACCGGCGGCCTGGAAGGCATGGTCACCCAAATCACCATGATTCCCGAACTGAACTTGGGCGTTATTGTCCTGACCAACCAGCAGGAAGGCGGTGCGTTCAGGGCCATCGCTGACCAAATCAAAGACAGCTACCTGGGCCTCACCGGCACAGACCGCGTAGCCCAGTACGCCAAAGCCCGGCAGGAGTCGCTGGCCAGCGCCGGCAACGTGACCGATGCCATCTGGAAACAAGTAGCCACCGCCCAGAAGCAGCAGAAAAAGAACCCTAACTACAGCGCCTTTCTGGGTACCTACCGTGACCCGTGGCTGGGCGAGGCCTTGATTTCCCAGAAGAACGGCCAGCTCTGGTTTGCCGCTAAAAAGTCACCTAAACTTTCTGGCGCACTGTTTCCCTACAAAGGCACTACCTACGTGGTAAAATGGACCGAGCGCAGCATGGACGCCGATGCCTTCGTAAATTTCTCGTTGGACTTTGAGGGCCGCGCCCAGGGCATAACCATGCAGCCCATTTCCCCGCTCACTGATTTCAGCTATGATTTTCAGGACCTGAATTTTACCCGGGTGCCGGAGCCTAAAGCAAACCTGTAAAGCATCTTGCGTTTAGGGGCTCTTTTTTGAAAAGAAGCCCAAAACCAGCGCAAGCGCTCTCCCCCCGTTCGTTCTTTCATAAAAACAACTCGGCCTGCTTCCCATCAGAGAAAGCAGGCCGAGTTGTTTTGTAGCGCTATTGAAGCAACCCCCGAGGTTACATACCCGCTTCGGGCAGGGTGGCTTCCTGGCGGTCGCTTTCGTTGCCCATGCGGTCTACGGAGGTAACAGCCACTTTCTTAAGCGGAAGCGCGGCCCCGGCTTTATCGGTGAAGGAGCGCAGCAGCGTGAAGGAGCGGTCGTTGCGGTTCAGGACTTTGTAGTTCCAGGCGTTGCCGTACTGGTAGTATACCACCGTTCTGAACGCATCTTTGGCCTCTTTGGGCACCCACACCACGCGCACGCTGTCGCCCTGCAGTTCTGTGCTGATGGAAGGGGCGGCCGGGGCAACCCGGTCTAACCAGGGGCTGGTGGGCACCAGCGCGTCATTCTTATAAGGTCCGGCCAGCAGGGCTTTGGCCATGGGCGGGTTTTTGGTCACCGAGGAAAGGCTCCAGTGGATCACGCCTTTGCTGCTGGGCAACATGCCGCGCGTGATCATGATCTGGCTCATGATCTCCTGCACGTTGAGCGCGCTGCTGTCGCGGCCCACACTGATGCCGGGCCACAGGTGGCGTTTCATGGTGTTCTCCTGAGACCACCAGCCCAGCAACACCGGGAAACTCTGGTTCATCTGGTTGATCTTCCAGTACAGCTGCGGCGAGAAATAGTCAACCCAGCCTTTGTTCAGCCACAGGCGGGCATCGGCGTAGAGGACGTTGTGCTGGTCAAAGCCCTGCACCGAGGCCGGGTAACCGGGCCGCCAAATCCCGAAGGGGCTCAACCCGAATTTCACATGCGCTTTTTCGGCTTTAATTCCTTTGTAGAGGCGCTCAATGAACTGGTTCACGGCCTGCCGGCGCCAATCTCCCCTGGACAAGGTGCCGCCGCTTTTCTGGTACGCCGCCCAGCTAACATCATCCGGAAAATCCTGGTCGCCGTTGTAAGACGGGTACGGGTAGAAGTAATCGTCAAAGTGCACGCCGTCAATGTCATAGCGCTTCACCAGGTCCATGACCACGTTGTAGGAGTGGTCCTGCGTGCCCTGTTGGGCGGGGTCCAGCCAGTAATAGCCTTCTTTCAGGTGCACCACCAGCTCGGGGCGCTTCTTCACAATAGACTGCTCGCTTACAGGGCCACCGGCCACGTGGTGGGCGCGGTATGGGTTGAGCCACACGTGCAGTTCCATGCCACGGTCATGGGCGGCTTCGGTCCAGAACTCCAGCGGGTCATAGTACGGGGCCGGGGCTTTGCCCTGCTCGCCGGTGAGGTAATAAGACCAGGGCTCCAGGTCACTCTTATAAAGCGCATCGGCCTGCGGCCGAACCTGGAAAATGACCGCGTTGTAGTGGTGCTGTTGCAGGAAATCCAGCAGTTCAATGGCTTCGCGCTGCTGCTCCTCAGTACTGAGACCGGGTTTGCTGGGCCAGTTGATGTTGGCCACCGTGGCTACCCAGGCGGCCCTGAATTCAGTTTCGGCTTTGGAACCGGGGGCCGGGGGACTTGGCTGCGCCGCGACTGGCTCCTGCGGAGCGACGGGCTTGGAGGTGGAGCAGGCCTGCAGGAACGCGAGGCAACAGAGGCTCACAAGGGAGAACAGAAGGTTTCTGTGCATGGGGTTTAGGTTTGGTGAGAGTTTGGTGTGCTGCATGCCTGCAGGAACGGCGGCTAAATTATGCAGCAAACCTGGTGGGAAGCAACCTTTCTTGGGCTGTTCCAGCGTTTTAGGGCTAAATTCCAAAAAACGGCCCCTAAACGCCACCCTCCCCGCACTGGTGACAGCAAACCCCGCCAAACCGAAAGCCCTTTCCTGTAGCGGAAAAGTATTGTTAAAATACAGTGAGGTGCAGCGGAATTACGCTAAGGTGACACGGATTGAGAGGGTGGTCTGTAACCCATCCCTGCCCCTCCCAGGAGGGGAGTTATCTACTAGCATAGGGTAAGTGAGGGGTTAAGCTGGTGGAGCTTGATTAAAGTATGAATAGGCTGATGTATATTTTTTTGTACGCATTTCGTCCCCCTTGGAAGGGATTGGGGAATGATTTCTCGTCCTGGAAATGGCGTTCCCGTTGTAGGGGCAATCCCTTGTGGTTGCCCTTTATGTGAGAAACGAATCTGCTCTATAGCTAAAGACATAGGCTCTTCACCGGCCTTTGTCATCCCCCTACCCCCTTCCAAGGGGGACGGAATGCGTGCCTAATGCTAGGTATAAATTTTCCTCTGCCAATTTCCCCATTTCTACTACCATTACCGGAAACTCCCCTCCCGGGAGGGGCGGGTTTTCACAGATAGACGGTAAGCTTATTTGATCAGTTTGGGGTCTACGTAGGTGCCGTAACGGGTGGCATTGCCCAGGCGCCAATAATACTGGTACAGCACCGCAGATACGTCTTCCAGCACCCGTTCGGCTTTGCCGGGCACCTTGTAGTTTTCCATGATGGCTACGGCGTAGGGCCGTTCGGGCAGCAGCACCAGCGCCCACTCCGTAGACACACCGTTCAGTACCCCAGGCTTGAAGGCCAAAGGTACGGAGGCAGGCAGACCGGCGGCCAAACGGCTGGTCTCGCGGTTGGTTTTCTGCAGAATGGAGATGATCTCCGCGGAAGCAGCTTTATTGAGGAACTCGCCCTTGTAGAGCAACTGTAGCATTTTAGCGGCCTCTGCGGGGGTGGAGATGTTTTCCTCGCCCCTGCCTGAAGCGGCGGCCTGAATCATCTTGCGCTGCACCCGCGTCTGTTTCAGGCCCAGACGCTGCATAGTAGCATTGATAGAAGCCATGCTCACCAGATCTAGCAAGGTGTTGGTGGCGGTGTTGTCGCTGAGGGCAATCATGAGCACGGCCAGGTTCCGGATACTGAAGGAAGTGGTATCTGGCAAGTCTTTGATGATGCCCGTGCCGCCCACCCGGTTTTCCGGGGCAATGGCCCGCAGATCAGTGAGCTTGAATTTTCCCGCCTGCGCCTGTTGGTACACCTCCAGCAAAATAGGCACTTTAATGGCACTCGCCTGCGGAAACACCACATTAGGGTTAAAGGAAATGGTTTCGCCGGAGGTTAAGTCTACCGCCACCAGCCCCGTGAGTGCCGGCGATGCCTCCAGTATCTCCTTCAGTTGCTGCTCGGTTTTCTGGCGGAGCATTTCTCTGGGTTGCTGTCCGTGCGCGTTCATCATTCCGAAGACCAAAAAGAGACACAGCAAAAACAGGGAAAGGGCATTTTTCATGGGGCAGGTTAGGCAGGCAACTATATCTGATGCCTCAAGGTAGGGGTTACCGCCCTAACTTCAAAAATGCCGGAGCTGTGCGAAGAAGTGAATGCCTTACCAGTGCGGCGACGGCCCGGGTTATGTGGGCGCTCCAATTACGGAGAGCACGCCGTTAGCCAGGCAGTCTTTCCAGTAAGCCAGAAAAGAACGCCCGTGTTTACGGGTCACCTGAATAGTGCCCTGCCGGGGCGCTTTGCCGTCTTGCTCGCTTTCAGATTTGAGCACCAGCTTGTTGGCCACCAGCGTTTTCAGTTTCTTTCCCAAAGACTGCTTCCGTTCCGGCGACTTGTTTAAAAGATCTACCTTGAAGTTGTCATACTGCAATTGGATGGAGCCACGGGCTGAGGTCTTGGTGAGTTCCATCTGAAACGCGCCTTTCTGTAAATAGCCGCTCTTCACGCGCACAAACATGCTAGGTTCCAGGATGGGATTAAGAATAGCCGGATTTCCGCCCCCAATGTTGCCTTCCATAGAGTGGTGTCCGTTGGGGTCTAGCAGCGCCATTTTAACAGTGGCTTCCAGTTTGGCTTTGCCCATGAGCAGGCCTCTGGCTTTCAGCACGGCAGGTTTCTTCACGGTATTCAGGCGCGGATCATTGGTGAGGTTGCTGAGGGAAAGGTCAATGTTACTAGCCATGACGTAGCCAGTCTGAAAGGCTTTCTCGGCCAGTTCCTCGTAGCGCACCGCCAAATTCCGGACCTCGGCCTGCAGGATGTTCAACCCGAAGGACAGTTGCCGGACAAGGTCATGGGGCAGCAAACCACTGCCTCTGGAAACAAAATTCTTCCCGTCTTTGAAGGCGCTCACCCGTGGGTTTTGCAGCACCAACCGGCCCATTGACAGATTAGAGTTCTGAAACAAATCTCTGAAATCCAATTTAGTGAGCTGCACCTCCGGTACCCGCACGTTGAACCGCGTCACCGCCTTGCCCGCCCTTCTGGACATAGCCCGGGCACTACGCAACGGCACCAATTGCAACTGACGCAGGGAAGCCTGCTGCTGGCGCGTATCTACCCGCACGGCCTCTGACCGGAGTTGGTAATTCCCATCCGGTAACTGTAGCGTTCCCTTTTGGGCAATTACCTCAAGGCTTTTGCAGTAATACGCCCGCGCGGGGTCTGCGTAAGAGGCACTGTCTAACTGCCAGTCATCGGCGTAGCCCGTGATTCCCGCCAGCGCAATGCGTTCTGTCTTAGGCATGGAGAGTGCTCTGTACTGGAATCTGCCGTTTTTCACTTGCACTTGCCGCACCCGCAGGCCCTGGAGCTGGGGTCCGGCCCGTTCGTGCAGGGGCTGACTAGTGGTGTCTTTTTTCATCTCCTGCCAGGTGAGCGCCGGTTGCTCAAGGATGATAGTGCCCAGATGAAGATCACGGCCTAACAGCAGTTTCAGAAAGTTGAGGCCCTGCACGCGCACCCGTTCTGCCCTGGCCCAAGCAAGGCTAGCGGGCGCGTCTTGGGGTGATTTCTGCTCTACCCGTTGCCAGAGGGCACGGTCGGGGGTGAGGATGACGGAGTCCAGCGTAGCCGAACCCGCCAGCAGGGAGAGGTCCAGTTTTTTGATCTGGAGTTGGTACAGTCCCTTTGATTTGGCATGCACCTGGTCCTGCAGTTTCTGCGTGGCCCAGCCCTCCAGGTTCAGCGCCGCTCCCCACAGCAAGCCTACCAACGTGAGCACCACAGCCACGCCCCAATACAGCTTCTTGCCGGTACTCTTTTCTGGTGTCTGTTCCACGGTTCAGGTTTTGTGCCTCCCCTTCTACGGGCGCTCGGCGTTTTCTTTTCGGCCTGAAGCTTTATTAGGAACATTTATGGTGAATTCTGTCAGCAGCTTGCGTTCATGCAGCAGCTTGCGTTCATGATGGCTTTGGTTCGTCACAACCTGGGGCGTTTAGCGGCTCTTTTTCCTAAAACAGGGCAAAAACAGGGGATTGCTCGCCGCAGGCACCGCCGTCTGCCCGAAGTGCCGTATCTTTAGGAATCTGAAAGTACCGCTTACGAACGAACTACCTATGCAACCCCACGCCCCGCAGCCTGAGCCAGACGACACCGACGATTATTTCCATGCCTATTTCGGCGCAGACGCCGAGTATTATATGGATAGATTGGAGCAGTACCGCCAGGGCCGGAAACTGATGTTCAACTGGGGCGCCTTCTTCTTCGGGATTGCCTGGATGCTCTACCGGAAACTGTACAAGGAAGCGCTGCTGGCCATGGCCACCATTGTGGTGCTGTCTTTTCTGGTGGAGCGGCTCATCCAAACCGCGGGGCTTACCGGCGGCGCGGCGCTTCTGGCGAACAATGCCTTCACCATTGGCTGGAGCCTGTTGCTGGGTTTTATAGGGAACTGGCTTTACCTGCGCCAGGCCCACATTCAGGTGCAGAAAGTGTTGGCGCAGGCCCCTGGCCAACAAGCCGCCTTTGCGCAGCTTCAACAAATGGGAGGCATCACGTTTATCCCGCACATCATAGTGGCGGCCCTCATAGCGGTGTTGCTGCTACTCACGCAGTTCTCCAGGTAGCCGCCGCGCGATAACCGTTTAGGGGCTCTTTTTTGAAAATTAGCCCCTAAACGCCCACGCTTCGCTGGCTATCTCCATGGAGGCAGTGCAACATTGCGGCACAACTGTTATCTTGTTTGCACTAACCTTTGGATACATGCGGCAGAGAACACGAGTTGCGCAGCTGGCCGGCAGCCTGCTGCTGGTTTCCCTTTTATTTTCGTCTTGCCAGGTGGGGCGGTTTATCTACTACAACTTCGCCAACATCACAGATTACAAGATTTTCCCGTCCAGGCCCCTGACGGGCAGCAGCGCTCCGTTCCGGTTCCCGCAGAGTTCCAGGCCCAACGTGCCCAACGCGTTGACGGCCATTGCCCCCACCGAGCAAGCCGTGGAACAGTTCCTGAAGGACAACAAAACGGTGGCGTTTCTGGTCATCCACCGGGATTCTATCCAGTATGAGCGCTACTTCAACGGGTATGAGGAAAGCTCTACCGTGGCGTCTTTCTCCATGGCCAAATCGGTGACGTCTATGCTGGTGGGCTGCGCGGTGGAAGACGGCCTGATCAAGTCGGTGGAGGAGCCTCTCACCAATTACCTGCCCCAACTGAAACAGAACGGGCTGGAGAACGTCACCATCCGGCACTTGCTGCAGATGACCAGCGGCATTGAGTTCAATGAAAGCTACGTGAACCCCTTCGGCCACGCCGCCAGCTTTTACTATGGCCGTAATCTGCGCAAATCCATAGCCAAGCTGAAGCCCGAAGTGGCCCCTGGCACGCGCTTCCAATACATCAGCGGAAACACCCAACTCCTGGGGGCGGTGTTGGAGAAAGCGCTGGCCGGCAAAACCATTACCACTTATTTACAGGAGAAGCTCTGGGGACCCATGGGCATGGAATATGACGCCAGCTGGAGCCTGGACAAAAAGAAAGACGGTCTGGAGAAAACCTTCTGCTGCCTCAACGCCCGCGCCCGCGATTTCGCCAAACTGGGCAGACTGTATCTGAAGCAAGGCAACTGGAACGGCAAACAGCTCATTCCCGCCAGTTGGGTGCAGGAATCCACCAAAATAGACACCACCCAGGGCAGCGCCTGGCATTACCAGTACCAGTGGTGGTTTCCGTCTAACCAAGGCGATTACATGATGCAGGGCATTCTGGGCCAGTACGTGTACGTGAACCCCGCCAAAGATTTGATCATTGTGCGGTTGGGTAAAGACTACGGAGACGCTGGCTGGCCCGGCCTCTTCACCAGAATTGCCGCCAAGTATTAGTTTGCGTTTAGGCTGCCTTTTTCCGGAAACAGAGGCAAAACAAGACTGCATCGCGAAAGCGGCCGCTTGTGTTTCTGCTATCTGAAAAAAAATCTGCTTCCATCTGTCCAAAAACTATTCCCTCCGTGGTCATAGCCTTAAAAGAACCTATCAACCCAAACTTATCCGTATGAAAAATTACCTGTTACTCTTGTATGACCACGTAGACACGCTGCAGGAAATGTCACCAGAGGAAATGCAGAAACTGGTGCAGGCGCACATGCAGTGGACCGAGAAACTGGCCCAGTTGGGGCACTTGCGGGGCGGAGACGGACTGGAGGAAACCGGGGCGTACATCAAAGGCAAAAACGCGCTGGTTACGGATGGCCCTTTCATTGAAACGAAGGAAATGATTGGCGGCTATTACCTGTTGCAGGCGGAGAGTCTGGAGCAGGTCGTGGAGCTTGCCAAAGAATGCCCTTGTCATTTGTGGGGCGGCACCACCGAGGTCAGACCCATCATGGACTATGCCCCACCCGCCTAACCCTTCCTCGGCGCAGCCGATTTTCTCCACCGAGCACCTCTTCCGGGAAACCTACGGAGAGGTGTTCTCGCTGTTGTACCGCCGCTACGGACCTGCCCACCAGGAAAGCATAGAAGACGCGCTGCAGGAGGCCTTCTATGCCGCCCTCAAAGTATGGCCCACCAAAGGCCTCCCCCAGAAACCGCAGGCCTGGCTCCTGACCGTGGCGCAGCACAAACTCCTGAACCACCTCAAGCGCAGCAACCTTCACCAGGCGGCCGCGCAGCAGTATGCGCAGGAAAACCCAGCTGTAGCCCTATGCGAAGGGGAAACCCAGGAGAGTCAATTGCAATTGCTGTTTGCCTGCTGCCACCCCAAGCTTTCTGAGTCGGCCCAAATCATTTTCGCGCTGAAGCACCTGGGCGGTTTTGGCGTGGAAGAGATTGCGCAGGGGGTGCAGCAAAGCAAAGAAGCAGTGTACAAAAGCCTGCAACGCAGCAGGAAGTTCTTCCAGACGCTCTCGCCAGACTTTATGGAGCTGGACATCCAGGCGTCGCCGGATAGGTTGCAGAATGTCTTGCGCATCCTGTACCTGCTTTTCAATGAAGGGTATGACACCACCCAGGGCAACAACCTGCTTAACAGAGACATCTGCCTGGAGGCGGTACGGCTCACACACTTGCTCCAGGAGAAAATGGGCCAGCAACGGCTGGAAGTCCGGCACTTGCTGGCGCTTCAATATTTTCAGCTTTCCCGGTTTGAGACGCGCTTGGATGACCAAGGGCGGTTTGTGCCTCTTTCCCGCCAAGACCGGAGCCAGTGGGACAAACCACTCATCAGCCGCGGTTACCATTTCCTAAAAGAGGCGTTCCCCCGGCAACTCAACCCCTACTATTTACAAGCCTGCATTGCGGGTCTGCACGCCGCTGCCCCCACCTACGCCCAAACCGATTGGTGCGCCATCAAACGCCTCTATGACCTCCTGTTGCAGCAGAACAACAGCTTTATCATTGCCCTTAACAGTGCCATTGCCGTAGCCGAATGTGATGGCGTAGCCCAAGGCATCAACCTGCTGCTGGACTTGAAAGAAAGCGCCGCCCATTATTACCTGTACCACATTGCCCTGGGCGATCTGTACCACCGGAGCAGGCAACCCGCCCAGGCCAAAGCCTGCTACCAGACAGCCCTACGCCTCACCTCCTCCCCGGCCAGGCAGGAAATCATCCAGCAGAAGCAGGAGCAAGTGCCCACCTCACAACCAGAAGCTTAATTGCGTTTAGAGCCTGCTTTTCTGAAATCGGGGTAAAAACGTACCTTCACAGAGGGAATCAATTCACCCTTTTAGTCTATGCCTAAGGAAATTGTATGTTTCGGGGAGATGCTCTGGGATCTTCTGCCCACCGGCAAACTGCCCGGCGGGGCGCCCATGAACGTAGCCGTTCATCTTACCTACCTAGGGGAGCGCGTTCACCTTATCAGCCGGCTTGGGCAGGACGCTCTGGGCCAGGAACTCACTTCGTTCCTGCAACGGAAAGGACTTGGGCTTGCCTTGGTACAGACAGACGCCACCACTCCTACCGGCACGGTAAAGGTGAATGTATCTGACAAACACGAGGTCCGGTATGAGATTGTGGCTCCCGCCGCGTGGGATTTCATTTCTTATAGCGAGGCGGCCGCCCAGACAGTCTCCCGCAGCCATGCCTTTGTGTACGGGAGTTTAGCGGCTCGGCACGAGGTTACGCGGCAGACGCTTCGGGAGTACCTGACGCGGGGCAACTTGAACGTGCTGGACGTGAACCTCAGGCCTCCCTTCTATAGCCAGGAACTACTGGAGGAGCTCTTCTCGGCCGCTCATATCGCCAAGATGAACCACCACGAACTGGCAGAAATCAGCGCTTGGTACGGCCCCGCCGTTGATCTGCGGGAAAGCATGCGTTTCCTGCGCCAGCGCTTTAACGTAGAGCTGCTCATTGTGACCCAAGGGGAGAACGGCGCTATGGTCCTGCAAGGCGACCACTTCTATGAGCAAGCGGGTTTTCCGGTACCGGTGCAAGACACCATTGGCAGCGGCGATGCTTTTCTGGCTTATTTCCTGCACGCCCTCCTACAGGGCGAAGGAGTAGCCACCGCTTTACGGAAAGCCTGCGCCGCCGGTGCTCTGGTAGCCACCCATACGGGGGCCACCCCCCAACTCACGGAACAAGACCTCCAGACATTTCTGGCAAACCAGCGTCACCCTTAATAACCCAATTCCTTACTCAGTACTTTTTTGGGTTGCCGAGAAAGCTTGCGTTTAGGGGCTCTTTTTCCTAAAACAGGCCAAAACTGGATCTCCAGCGGTTAAGTTGGAATGAACATCCACCACGTTTCCTTCCTGTTGGATTATAGGCACAAAAAAAGGAGACCCAACTCAATGGACCTCCTTTTTGGTTAAGAGCAATTAGCTTTTCTGTTCAGCTTTCTGCGCTCTGTTTTTCATCTTATGCCCTTTGTGGCCGCCTTTTCCTTCAAATCGGCTGGCTCTGGCTTTCTGGTCGTTCTGGTATTGGGCGTATTGCTCTTTGGTCAGGATCTTCTGGAACTCAGCGTTCCATTGCTCGTGCTTGGCTTTCATGGCTTCCCGCTGCTGTTGGTTACCGGGAGCGTTGGCATCACGTTGTGCCTTGAAAGCCGTTCTTTCCTGCGCCTGCTGCAAATACAGGGCTTTCACTTTCTCCTGCTGCGCCTGCGTGAGGTTGTACTTCTTCGTCAGCATCTGGGCTCTTTTCTCGGCTTTCTGCTCAGGGGTAATGTTTTCTTTTCTACCTCCCTCGCGGCCAGAGCGCTCTGTGCGGGCTTTTCTTTCTTTAACAGGCGCATCTTGCGCAAATGAAGTACCGGCTACCAATAAACCAAGCGACAACATTACAAATACCTTTTTCATCTTCGTATCTTTTTAAAGGGTTGATTTTTTTCTAGCGAAGCGATCGTCATCGCTTCGTTTCTTCCCTCTATTCAAAGCCCGTGCCAAAAATGAAAAACGGGGCGTTTAACCTATCAATGCATCACCAGACACTATCTGATTGAATGGAAATTTTCTTTTTAAATACGCCACTAAAGCATTGGGTTACTCCACCCTTTTATCTGCCCTTGCCCCAAGAAAGAGCTTATTTCTGGATTCCTAGTGCCAGCGGGGCATTTGGTGTAAATACCTCTGGGGTTGGGGAACCTGATGCAACTGGCTTGCTACTCCCCAAACCCGCTTGCTCCTGGATTCTTTGGTTCACCAGCACCGTGCTGGTATGGACAAAATATAAAAACCAACCCACAATGCCCATGAACTTGAAACCGTCTTCCAGCAGATATTCCAGCTCAGAGGTTTGGTTGGGTGCCACCACGTCTACCAGCATGGACAAGCCCAGAAAGCCCAGGGAGGAAACCAATACTAGAAAGGAGGAAGCCAACAATCTCTTCCTGAACGTGAACAGGAACGCCAGGATCAGGCACGGGTACAGGGCAGTGGCTACGCTTTCCGGTATGCCTATATAGTTAGGGAAAGCTTCTTCGTGCAGCATGAACAGGTCGTCCAGAAGGATGAAGAGCGAGAGCAACCCGGCGTAGAAAGCGAAGACAGCCGTTTTTTGTTCGCCTCTGGCTTTCAGGAGCCACGCGCTGAACAAACTAACGGACGCGGTTGCACACCACAGCAACACCCCCAGATTAGAAATGAGGCCGTGGTAGAATTTACCGCCGGCCACTGCCGTGGCATCTCTGGTGAGGGTGCTCACGTTCACCCAAGGCTGTACCCCAAGCAGTCCAAACCCCACCAACGGGAATAGATACAGCAAACTGACCCGTACCACAACTGATTTTTGATTATGAAGTAGATGTCTAATATTCATAAAAGTCTATTTTTAGTATTTCCTCCCCCCAATGTCCCATAGACATAACTTTATAGCGCTGAACTAATTTAATAATAATTTCTTAACATTTTAATTTTGCTTATAATAATTTAAACTATACAAATAAAAAAATCCCCAAAGGAATGAAAAGGGCTACACCTAGTGACCCTATCTCTTTAGAGCCTCAATAAATCAAGGAGAGGATAAAAGAATGATTAACTAATAGAGGACTTGCCTATGATACCCATAGGAATGCCTTCCTCATCTTCACTAAGCCCGCCTCTTCCTAAGGATAGTCTCAAGGTCTGTACCCAATGCAGGAGAGAACACTCCTGGCTACAGCATATATTAGAAAGAACCTATTTATAGAATAAATTTTATATTAAATTATAATATCAGACTATTGTTCTATAAATTTAGGCTTCAAAATAAAGAACCCTTTTGTAGCCTTAGATAGCCCTGGCCAAAGTGCCTGAACGCTACCCTTATTTCTGGAAAGGCATATTAAGGGGGATTGATTTTCTACAGTAGATAATGCACGGCATTTTATCCATACTTACAGCTGCTCTGAGCGTTCCCTTACAGGTTGCCCTGTCTGGAGGAGCTATTGCGTTGGCGCTGCTCCTGTGCATGGGTTTCGTGTGGAAATTCAGTTTTGCCCCGAAACTGGAAAAACGGGCGCTAAACGCAAATCCTGCCATAGGGGCTACCACTATTCCCTGGATGGACAGTGCAACCTTTACCGGCCCTTTACCGGCAGAGCCTTTCTCCAGCGGCTTGGCCCATGAACTTCTGAACCCGGTTAATTTTGTCTCGGCGGGAATTGATGCCCTCACCCATAATTTCACGGAGTTAAAGGAAGCCATTCAGAAAAGCGCCCCATTGCCGTCAAAACTACAGGAAGGCCAAGCACAGCAACAGCACCTGAGCGAGCTCCTGCACGAGTGTGACCAACTGCTTTCCAGCATCAATAAAGGAGCCAACCGCATCAAAGAGGTGGTCCAGAGCCTCCACCAGTTCAATAAATTAGACGCGTCTGCCCTGCAACCTACCCTCTTGCACCAACAGCTAGATGCAACGATAGACCTTCTGCAAGCTCAACTGAAGGACAGAATAGAGGTTGTAAAAGAGTATGGCGCCACGGCCCCGGTCTACTGCTACCCCGCGCTGCTCAACCAGGTGTTCATGAACCTGCTCACCAATGCGGCGCAGGCCATTGCCGGCACGGGCACCATTACCCTTAGAACTTTTCTGGATCAGGACGAAGTGGTGATTCAAGTGAAAGATTCCGGCGCAGGAATGTCACCGGAGGTGAAAGGCAGAATCTTTGAGCCCTTCTTCACCACCAAAACTACCGGCTACAACAGCGGGCTGGGCCTTACACTCACCTACGGCATTCTTCTGAAGCACCAGGGCAGCATAGAGGTCGAAAGTTCCCCCGGTTTGGGCACTGAATTCACCCTTCGGCTACCGCAACATCTGAATAAACTTTTAGCATCTGAACCGGCGGTCACCTCCCCTGCCCACGCGCAGGAAGCACCTGACCTAGTCACTCTTTAAAACAGACAAAATGCAGAATTCCCCCTATCCCCATTCCCCTGCCGCCCTGGGGCAGGAAAAGCCCAGCATTCTTTTTGTTGATGACGAAGAAGATAATCTGGTAGTCTTCCGGTCTATGTTCAGGCGCCATTTCAAAGTGTTCACCGCCATGTCTGGAGAAGAAGGCCTGCGCATCCTCAACTCCGAGGACATTTCCCTGGTCATCACAGACCAACGCATGCCTAAAATGACGGGTATCCAGTTCCTGAAGAACCTCCCCCCCAGCAAAGACGCCATCCGGATAATCTTAACCGGCTACAGCGACATGGATTCTGCACTGGAGGCCATCAATCACTGCCAGGTGTACCGCTACCTCCTAAAGCCCTGGGACAAGGAAGAGCTCAAAACCATCATGGAGGGGGCAGTAGAGGAGCACCGCCAGCGTAGGGCCCACCGGGAGCGGGTATCAGTGTCTGCCGCTTCATAAATTGCTGGAAGAAAGACAACAAACCCTATCCTTCTTGCAAAGGATAGGGTTTGTCATTAGCTTGATCAATAGACTTATTTAACGGGGGGATGATGGCGTGAAAGGAAATACAACTCAGGAAGAAACCACATTACCCTGTAAAAAACCAAACTGTCCTGTTTTACCTGCCTTCCATCTGCAATTTCATCATGATATCAGTCTGTTCTTCATCCCCTAGTTTGAATATGTGTTTGTCAAACTCAATGAAGCCATTTTTCTTATAGAAACTCAAGGCTCTATGGTTTTTCTCCCACACACCTAACCATATATAGTCTGCATTTCTTCTCCTGGCAACTTGAATCGCTTTTTCGTAAAGCAGCTGGCCTACTTTTCTCCCGTGGTACTCTTTGAGTACATATATGCGCTCAATCTCAAGGGTATTCTCATCTTTTATTTCTGTCTGGGTTTGTCCAGTGTTGAGCTTCAGATAACCAATCACCTCGTTGTCCAGTACCGCAAAATAGAACTCTGAGCTGGTATTGCTAAGTTCAGCCGTTAATCTTTCTTGCGAAAAGCCCTCTTCCAAGTACTTCGCCAAATTTTCCTCGGTGTTGTCTGCGGCAAACGTTTCAGAGAAAGTCTGCCTGCCTATTCTTTGCACCAACGCTAGGTCTCTCAGAGAGGCCTTCGTTATTTGAATATTTTCCATGCTTCTTGAGTATAGTTAAGAGTCCCTTTCACCAAAGATTAAAGAGGCCATGCAGGGCCATTCATAGTAAACCAACCTCTGCTAGTACTGCGCACGCGGGCCTTCAAAAGAGCTTTTCACTTAGCAGCCAGCCATGAAAGGACTCAGATGCCATTCATGTTTTGCTCTATCGCTCAATGTGACACGGCTTTTAGCCCGACGATAGAGCCAATCAGGGTCATGAGGAAAAGGAGACGCAGAAAAGTGGCTGGTTCTTTGAACACGAAAATGCCTACTAAAACGGTTCCCACAGCCCCAATACCCGTCCACACCGCATAGGCCGTCCCGATTGGAAGAACCTGAGTGGCTTTGATCAATAACCCCATACTAATACCACAGGTGGCCACAAAACCAGCATACCATAGATACATTTCGTTGCCGGTGGTTTCTTTCGCCTTTCCCAGGCAGAAGGCAAAGGCAACTTCAAACAAACCTGCCACAATCAAGATTATCCAGTTCATTGCTTCTTTTTGCTGCAAAGGTTGGAAATACGATGGAGGGGAAATTTTACAAATGATAAAAAAGGATCGCCTATCTCACTTCTGCTCTTATTCTACTTAAACTAACTTGCGTGATACCCAAATAGGAAGCGATATGCCCCAACGGCACCCGCTGGATCAGTTCCGGATGGCTTTCAAGGAGCTCCCTGTAGCGTTCTGAGGCTGTTCTGAATTGCTGGGCAATTAACCTTTCCTCTACCTTTATCAGTTCCTGCTCTGCGAATCGTCGGCCCCAATTCGTGATGTGAATGTCTGCGTTGAAAAGTGCCCGCAGGTGTTCTGTTTTCAGTTCGTAAAGGTCACAATCTTCCAGGAGCTCAATGTCTTCATACCCTCTTTGGTCTTGCACATAGCTCCTCATGGAGATAACCGTGTCGCCCTCTCTCCCAAACCAAAAGGTAATTTCATTGTCGGCTTTCTGGGCATACGCCCGAACAATCCCCTTCTTGATAAAATAAATGCTGGATTCGATTTTATCCGCTCTTAACAGAAGGTGCCCTTTGGGGTGCCTTACTTCCGTTATACAGTCAGTGATTTTACTTCTTGAGGCATCAGAAAGCGGGTATATAGCGTCAAGAATCTCGTCTACCCTCATTTGCTGTTGTTATATTGTTGAAAGGAGGAAGGATATCTGTAAAGGCAATGCAGTTGGCCATTAAAAAGCTCTTGCAAACATTCTGAAGGGGCATCAATTCATCTGAAGCGTACACCCGCCCTGCAAAAAGGCAGTATCAAAGCTACAGAGCAAATTGCACCAAACAAAAAAACCACTCAAAGACAAAGTTTTGAGTGGTTTTGATAACCTTTGAAGGTTTAATTGTGATCCCGCTGGGATTCGAACCCAGGACCCATACATTAAAAGTGTATTGCTCTACCAGCTGAGCTACAGAATCAAGAAAAAAAGAAGGTGGTAAAAAAGCCTTCCCGACTTAGGAGCCGGAAAGGCTTTTGATCAAGTGATCCCGCTGGGATTCGAACCCAGGACCCATACATTAAAAGTGTATTGCTCTACCAGCTGAGCTACAGAATCTTTTTACTACCTTTGCTTACCAGGGCGTTCCCCCGTATTGCGATGCAAAAGTATAATCACTTTCTGTAAATGCCAAACATTTTCCGCAAATTATCTCTGCTTTTTTGCTCCCTGTGGCTCATTTGCGCACAACCTATTCTGGCTCAAGCACCTAATTTTTCTCTGGCCAAGGCAGATTCTTTGTTTAGCCAGCACAAGTACACCCAAGCCCTACAGATCTACGAGCAGTTGCTGTCGCAGAACCGGACATACTCCCCGCAGATGCTCCTGAAAATGGCCTACATCCATGAAGGGTTGCATGATTACACCCAATCTATGCACTACCTACAGCTCTACTACAGCAAGCACCCCAGCAAATCTGTGCTGCAAAAGATGGAGGAAGTGGGCCTGCAACAGCACCTGAACGGCTATGAGTACACCGACTGGGACTTCTTCAAAACCCAATTTTACAAATACTACTCCCTGCTGCTGGAGCTGTTGCTCATTGTGGCGGCGGTTTTTATGACCTTGCTGCTGCGGAACTGGGTGAAGAAACAACCCATTAGCGGCGAAGCCAAAATAGGGATGCTCCTGTACCTGGGCTTCGTCTTTTATTTCGCCAATTTCCTTACCCTGGGCCAGCAGGGCATTATCCGGAACGGGAACGTGCCTATCATGGCGGCGCCTTCGGCCGGGGCGGGCTTGGTGGCCACCGTGGGCACGGGCCATAAAGTGAACATCCTGGGCGAGCAGGACATCTGGTACCGCATAGAATGGAACGACCAGACCGCCTACATCCGGAAAAACAACCTCCTGCTTCTGCCCCAGCCGCTGGCCGAGAAAACCCAACTGTAATCACCCCAAGCGTTTAGGGGCTGTTTTTAGAAAAACGGCCCCTAAACGCATAGAATCCAGAAGTTTACTTAAAAGGAGAATTTGGTTCTTTTTTCATCTGGTTGTACACCAGTTTGTCGGTGAGGCCCGGCAGGAATTTACCTAGCAGCACCGCCAGCTTGCCTTGGGTGGTAAGTACCAGATCGCGTTTGCGCTGGCGGGTGGCCTTCAAAATCCGGGCGGCCACTTCCTCGGCGGTCATCATCTTCGCCTCATCACGCGGCGATTCTCCCTGTTGGCTACCGTCGGCGGCCAGGGCGGTGTTCCGGATGTTGGAGGCCGTAAAGCCCGGGCAGGCCACCATCACGTGCAGTCCCTGGTGCAGCGTCTCAGTGCGGAGCGCGCCTAAGAAACCCTGCATTGCAAACTTAGACGCCGAATAGCCGGTGCGGCCCGGCAGCCCCTGGTACCCTGCAATGGAGGAAACCCCAATCACAGAACCTTTGCTCTGGAGCAGATGCGGCAGCGCGAACTTGGTGCAGTACACGGTTCCCCAGAAATTGATGTCCATGAGCTGTCTGATCACGTCCAGGTCCACGTCCTGGAACAGGGCCCGCATGCTAATGCCCGCGTTGTTAAGCATCACGTCTATCTTCCCGAAACGGGCCACGGTCTCCTCAATCAGGCGGCGGCAGTCTTCCTCCTTGCTCACATCGCCGGGTACGGCCAAGTATTCTACCCCCGCGGCGGCCAGCTCCTGCCCCACTTCCTGCAATTTCTGGGCGTTGCGCGCCGAGATGACCACTTTGCCGCCCGCTCTCCCAAACGCCAGCGCGCAGGCCCGGCCAATGCCCGAGGAACCGCCGGTAATGATGACAACTTTATTTTCCATGTTCTTCAAAATCATCTGTGAAGCAGCACCGCTGCCCTCACAAATTTACGAGAAGATTCTGGTTGCGCTTCTTTTCTTGCGCTACCGGCCACGGCTTCCGTTTAGGGGCTGTTTTTGGAAAAAGAGCCTCTAAACGCTATTTCAAGGCAGGGGGCGGCGGGGCCGAGTTTTCTTCGTATTTTTGCGGCATCGTGAAAAGACACAGCAAAAAGAAACATAAATACGAAGTCCTGACGCAACTGCGCGTGGAGGAAATGGCCGCCGAGGGCAAGTGCATCTCGCGGCACGACAATTTGGTGGTGTTCATCGCAGACGTGGCCCCCGGCGATGTGGTAGACGTGCGCGTGACCAAAAAACGGAAAAATTACCTGGAAGCCGTGCCCGTGCACTTCCATGAGTATTCTGAAGCCCGCACGCAGCCATTCTGTGAGCACTTCAGCGTGTGCGGCGGCTGCAAGTGGCAGCACATCCCGTATGAGACGCAGCTGTTTTACAAGCAGAAGCAGGTGAATGACAACGTGGAGCGCATTGGCAAGATCACGGGCCATGAGATGCTGCCCATTCTGCCCTCAGACCGCGTGAGCTTTTACCGCAACAAGCTGGAGTTCACGTTCTCAGACTACGCCTGGCTTACCAAAGAGCAGATAGACAGCGGCGTGGACGTAGACCGCCGCGCCTTGGGCTTCCACATTCCCATGCGCTTTGACAAAATTGTAGATGTGCAGCACTGCTACCTGCAACCGGCCCCGTCTAATGAGATCAGGCTGGCCGTTAAAAACTACGCCCGCGAAAACAACCTGCCATTCTTTGACCTGGTGAAACAGGAAGGCTACCTGCGCAATCTCATCATCAGAACCGCCAACACCGGCGACCTCATGGTGATTGTACAGGTGTTCCAGGACCGGATGGATTGGCTGCAGCCGCTGCTGGATTACCTGTTACTGGAGTTTCCGCAGATTACGTCTTTGCAGTACGTGGTCAACAACAAGGGCAACGAGACCTTCCATGACCTGGAGGTAGTGTGTTACCACGGCCAGCCGTACATCCATGAGCAGATGGAGGGGCTGCGCTTCAGGGTGGGTCCTAAATCTTTCTACCAGACCAACTCAGAGCAGGCGTACAACCTGTACAAACTCACGCGGGAGTTCGCGCTGCTCAATGGCCATGAGACGGTGTATGACCTATACACCGGCGCGGGCACCATCGCCAACTTCGTGGCCCGGTCGGCGGCGCAGGTGGTGGGCATTGAATACGTGGCCAGCGCCATTGAAGACGCCAAGATCAACTCCCAGATCAACGACATCACCAACACCCATTTTTACGCGGGTGACATGAAAGACGTGCTCACCGACGAGCTTTTCGCCCGCCATGGTCGGCCCGATGTGATCATCACCGATCCGCCCCGCGCCGGCATGCACCCAGACGTGGTGGCCAAGCTGCTGGAAGTGAAAGCCAACCGTATTGTGTACGTGAGCTGTAACCCCGCCACTCAGGCCCGTGACCTGGAAATGCTGGCCGAGCAGTACGATGTGGTGAAGATTCAGCCGGTAGACATGTTCCCGCAGACCTACCACGTAGAAAGCGTGGCGCTGCTTTCTTTAAGAAGCTAATGCCGTTTAGGGGCTGTTTTTCCAAAAACAGCCCCTAAACGCAAATTCACACAACATCTTGTTTCACCTTACGTGCTACTTGATACACGATACTTGCTACTACGCTTATGCAAAACGATCCAGAACTGAACGGCAAATACCTGGGCACCATCACCAAAGATTTTGTGCAGGTCTCTGACACCCTCAAAGAAGCCTCCTACCAAATCCGGAAGCGCGACATCTCCAAGTACCCCATCTTCGTGTTCTCCCGCGATGTGACCAAAATTGGTGGCCTGCTGATTGGGGCGCAGGAGCGCGACCTGGAATGGAACATCAACGCCTCTTACCTGGAAGACTTCGTGAACCGCCAGCTGGTGGCCCCAGACAAAGTGGAGGAGTTTGAGCAAGCCTACCGCGACGCCGACGAATACTGCTGCCTTTTTGTGGTAGACCGCGATTTCATGAACTTCGTGTTTGTGCCTTATCCAGAGGATTGATTTGCCTTTTCCTGGAGAACCAGCCCAATGAACATCCTCTTCGTGTGCAGCCGCAACCAATGGCGTAGCCCTACGGCCGAGAAAATTTTCCAACCGGTGCAGGAACACGCGTTCCGGTCGGCGGGCACCTCAGAACAGGCCAGAATTAAGATCTCGGCCAAAACCTTGGCTTGGGCCGATCTGGTTTTTGTGATGGAGAAAAAGCACAAATAGCAGCTCGTCTCCAGATTTGGCACCACTGCCCGCGAAAAGCAAATTGTAGTACTGAACATCCCAGATAAGTACGGCTACATGGATGAAGAACTGATTACCATGCTTCAATCTTACGTAACTCCATACTTATAAAGCTCCGGCGGAAAACCAATAAAAAAGCGGAAGGGCGAGATGAATCCATCTCGCCCTTCCGCTTTTTCAAGAAGTCTACTCTTAACCGAAATGGTTCCAGCCCTGGGCTTTGATGGGGAACGCGTTGCCACTCGGGGTTACCAAGCGCACCCCTTCGCCCGCATCTGTGATGTTGCCTATAATGGTGATGTCTGGGTGGTTCCGGATTTTGTCGTAATCGGCCATTTTCACGGTGAAGAGCAGTTCATAGTCCTCGCCGCCGTTCAGGATGCAGGTTACGGGGTCTAGCTTGAACTCCTCGGCGGTTTCCAGGGTCTGCTGGTCGGCGGGGAGTTTGTCCTGGTAGATGGCGGCCCCTACCCTACTCTGCGAGCAAATGTGCAGTAACTCAGATCCTAGTCCGTCTGAGATGTCAATCATAGAAGTAGGATGTACGCCCAGCTCCCGCAGCTCATGGATCACGTCCATGCGGGCCTCCGGCCGAAGCTGCCGGCCCACTACATAGTCTTTCCCTTCCAGCTCGGGTTGGGTTTCAGGATCGGCGAGGAAGGCCTGTTTTTCGCGCTCCAGCAATTGCAATCCTAAATAGGCTCCGCCCAGGTCGCCGGTCACGCAGATGAGGTCGTTGAGCTGGGCCGTGCTGCGCAGCACCGCTTTGCCTTTCTCCACTTCGCCCAAAGCGGTGATACTGATGACCAACCCGCCGCGCGAAGCAGTGGTGTCGCCGCCCACCAAATCAACCTTATAATTCTCGCAGGCCAACCTGATGCCCGCGTACAGTTCTTCAATGGCCTCCACGGTATAACGCGCGCCAATGGCCAGGCTCACCACAATCTGGGTAGGGATGGCATTCATGGCGGCAATGTCAGACACATTCACGGCCACGGCTTTGTACCCCAGGTGTTTCAGGGGGCAGAAGGTAAGGTCAAAATGCACGTTTTCCACCAGCATATCTGAGGTGACCACAATCTGTTTCTGGCCCGGCTCCAGCACGGCGGCATCATCGCCAATGCCTACCACCGTAGACGCATTGTTCACTTCTACTTGCTCTTGCAGGCGCCGGATCAACCCGAATTCGCCCAAACTTTCCAATGGGGTATAGTCAGACATGGTATGTTCAGAGATATTATTTTATAAAACGTAACTAAAAAAAGTACGAGGTTCTGCGTTTTCGTCTTATTTTTAGAAAAACTTGCCCAAAACGCAAAGATAGCTTTTTTCTCCGGCACCTCTCAGGTCATGTGCATTTACGTGCCTGAGGACAAACTAAATTTGCTAACGGGTGTTAGGATCAGTAGTTTTGATTGTAAACAGTACCTCTATGTCCAGCAGTACCCCATTGTCTCGTAAAGAACAGATTGACCAAGTTGCCACTTCGCTTTTCAAAACCAGAGGCTTTGCCGCCACCACCATGCGCGACCTGGCGCTGGAGTTAGGCATTGAAGCCGGAAGTTTATATTCGCACATTAAATCAAAGGAAGATATTCTGCAACGTGTCTGTTTCAAAATGGCCGATGAGTTCAACGCTGCCTTTGAGGAAGTGAAAAACCAGGACGTTCCGGCGGGCGAGAAACTGCGGTTGGCGGTGGCGGCGCACGTGCGGGTACTCACCAAAAACCCACCGGCGGCCGGCGTGTTCCTGAACGAGTGGCGTCATCTGAGTGAACCTTCCCTGGGCAAGTTCCAGGACATGCGTTACCAATACGAGGAGAGCCTGCGGGAAATTGTGCGCCAAGGCATTGCCAGCGGCGAGTTCAAAGTGAACGATGAAAAGTTTGTAGTGCTCACGCTGCTTTCCAGCTTGAACTGGCTGCACATGTGGTACAAACCCGAAGGCAAAATGAGCCCCGACGAAATTGCGGAGTTCCTCTCTAACCTGCTGCTCAACGGTCTTAAGAATTTCTAGCTTCGTCCTTTGCCGGTTTATAGCCCTAGACAAAGGCACTAATGTGCCCAAGGTGCTTTCCTTTACTACAACATATGCTTAAAGAGTTGCATTGTAACGGGAAAGTCAACTAATCCGTTTGCAGGGTGTCTCACCACAGTATGGCGAAGACACGCGGCAAAGAGGCAAACCACGCACTGCCTCCTCTACACAAGCAACTATGAAAAAACAATTATTCTTTGGCATGGCCATAGCACTGGTGATGGGCATGGTAGGCTGTTCCAAAGATTCTGGCAGAACCGGGAAACTAGCCCGTCCTATTTCTGATGAACAACTGAAACAGGAGCTGGCTGTGCTCAATGACACGCTCACCGGCAAATGGAACGTGATGATGCACAGTGACAGCGTAAAAGTACGGCAGATGGAAGAAATACTGGCCGCCATTCCGCCAGAGGCCATTGCGGCCCAACAACGCGCCGATCTGCAACAGGCCATCAGAAGACTTTCTACCTTGCGCTATGACCGTACTTCTGTGCGTGACTCAGACCGCATAGACACCTATGATGCCGCCACGGATTCTGTCTGGAACGCCCTGCGCGCTTTTTTACCGGAGAATGGCCCCACAGGAGTAGCCCTCGTAGACTCCCTGAACCAATCCATCACGGCTCTTCATTCTGAAGCGGTTTTCTACCGCGGACGCTATGACCAAACAGCCAAAGAACTCAATACCCTTCTCCGGCGCTATAAAAAGCAGCTTCCTAACCTAGGAAAGCCTTATGACACTCTGCAACCGGCTCCCCTTTTCCAATGGGTAGACAAAGACGCCAAACCTGCGGAGGAAGAGGAAGAAGAATAACTAAACTATAGAACTAGCTTAAAAAGAGAAGCCTCAGAATCTAATTCTGAGGCTTCTCTTTTTAAGCTAGTTTGGGCCAAATTTTGGAAAAACGGCCGCTAAACGCATTTACAGCTAAGTAACGATTGTTTTAGTAACAGCAGATTACTTTTGGTCTAACTGCGCCAACTCATCTTTCACGAAATCTACCAGGGACTGGATGTAGTCACTGGAGAAATCAAAGCGGATGCCGGCGGCGGCATAGATCTCACCAATGGTGGCGGTATAGCCCAGACTCAAGGCTTGCTTATACCCTTCCAGCGCAGCCTCAGGTTCGGTTTTAAAACGCTTCCAGACGGCAATAGCACCCAATTGGGCCATGGCGTATTCTATATAATAGAACGGCACTTCATATAGGTGCAGCTGTTTCTGCCAGATGTACGGTTTCAGGTGCTCCAACCCACTCCAATCAACTTCCTGTAGGTTGAACTCCTCATAGATGCGCACCCAGTTCTGATGGCGCTCCTCAACAGTATGGTTAGGATGCTCATACACCCAATGCTGAAACTTGTCAATGGTGGCTACCCACGGGAATGTCTCCAGTACACCCTCCAGATGCTGTCGTTTGGCGCGCACCAGGTCTTCCCCGTTGGGGAAAAATACATTCCAATGATCCAGGGTGAGCAGTTCCATAGACATGGAGGCCAGCTCGGCCACTTCAGACGGTGGGTGCTTGGCGGCGTTCAGGGGCAAGTCTCTGGTGAGGAAGGAATGCACCGCATGTCCGCCTTCGTGCAAGAGCGTCACTACATCGCGCAGCGAGGAAGTCGCATTCATGAAGATGAACGGCACCCCAATTTCATCCAAAGGATAGTTATACCCGCCCGGAGCCTTGCCCTTGCGCGACTCCAGGTCCAGGTGGCCCATTTCCCGCATGGTGACCAGGCAGTCTCCCAGGAAAGAATCTAGGCGGTAGAAAATGTCAATGGTTTTGGACAGCAGTTCCTCTCCGGTCTTGAATGGCTCCAGCGGCGGAAGCAGGCTGGGGTCCACGTCCATGTCCCAGGGCTTGAGCGTGTCCAGTCCCAGCATTTCTTTGTGGGAACGGTCTATCTGCCGGGTTACCGGCACCACCTTCTCCTTAATGGCCTGGTGGAAGGAGAATGTGTCCTGAGGACCATAATCGAAGCGGCCCAGCGCCGCGAACATGTAATCCCGGAAGTTGTCAAAGCCGGCGTTCTGGGCAACCCGGTGCCGCAGCTGCACCAACTCTGTGTACAGCTCGTCCAGCTTGTCTTTGTCCTCCAGTCTTCTGCCCTGAATGGCCAGGTACGCTCCTTCCCGCACGGCACGGCCTGTTTGCTTGAGGCGGTCGGCGGCGCGTTGCAGCGTCATCTCCTCGCCGTCTAAGGTCACGGTCATGGCACCGGCAATGGCGCCGTACTGCTGTTGCTTGGTACTGATCTCGGTCTGCAGCGGAATATTTTCCTCCCTGAACAACTCAATTGCCCGGCGCACGCCCCGCAGGTAAATGCGGTACTGCTGCTCATCCAGCCCGTCTATAAATGGAGACTCCACCAGTTTACGGTTGAAGGCATCGTCATAAGGCGAGGCTTTGGGCTCAATCTCCGTCACGAAGAACTGGAATGCCTGCGTGAGCGCCTCATCACGGGTATCGCAGGTCATTTTAATGTAGCGCCAGGCCATGTTCTCAGAGAGCACGCTCTCCAGTTCACTGCGGTCGGCGATCCATTTTTCCAGATCAGGTAAAGAAGTGATTTCACGGTTCTTCAGTTCCTCAAAAATAGGTTCCAAAGAGGCCCAGTCCGTCACTTCAAAATCCTCGGGCAGATACTGACGTGTTTTGCGTTTGGGCAACGCGAGTGTTTTGGGGGTATTTTCCATAGAACAGGATGAAGGGATTAACCAATTTCAATCACTACATCGGCGGTGAGTGGGTGGCCAACGCAGTTCAATACATAACCCTGGGCAATCTCGGCGTCTGACAAGCCTTCCCGCTCATCTAAATGCACACGTCCGCTCAGGCATTTTCCCATACAGGCGGTACACAAACCGGCTTGGCAGGAATAAGGTAAATCGATATCGGCTTTGAGACCGGCCTCCAGAATGGTTTGGTCAGGCTTCACTTCTACCTGGTACTCTTCCCCCTCGTATCTGATGGTCACCATGCGCGTGATAATCTCATCAGCATCAGCGGCGGCGGTCACATCTGCTCCGTGGGTTTCTGGGGTGGTAGGGGCCGTGAAGCTTTCTTTGTAGATCTGGTTGGCAGGCACCCGCATGAAGTTGAGGGCTTCGCGCACCTCGTTCATCATGCCTTCGGGACCGCACATAAAGAACAGCTCCTGCTGGAAACCCGGCACTTTGAGGTTCTCCAAGAGGCGCAATACCATGGCACGGTCCAGCAACCCAATATGCTCCTGGGTTTCTGTGGCATCTACCAGCGCCTCATTGAAGACGTGCACTACTTTTAGTTGCTCTGGGTGCTGCTTCTCCAGTTTCTCCAGTTGCTCTCTGAAGATGACTGAGTCCAGGTTGCGGTTGCCATACACCAGCGTTACACGGCTCTGGGGCTCGTATTTCAACGTGCTTTTCAGCATGGACATCAACGGTGTAATACCGCTGCCGCCGCCAAACAGGAACAGGTGGCGCTTCTGCGAGGCCTCCGGCTTTAGCACGAAATTCCCCAGCGGGGCCATTACTTCAATGGTCTGCCCCACCTGTGCGTTTTCTGCCAGGAAATTAGAGACCAGACCGCCCTCCACGCGTTTCACGGTAACTGAGAAGTACGGTTCTTCCGGCACGCTGCACAGGGAGTAAGACCGGCGCACTTTCTGGCCGTTTACCGGAACGATCAAGGTGAGAAACTGACCAGGAACGTATGGAATATTCTGTTTGTCTGGATGTTCTAGGTGAAGCGTGATGGCATCTGAGGTCTCTTGCGTGATAGCCGCCACTTTCATGTTGTAATACGCGTTACTCATAGTTTTATATACGAAAAACGAAGGTGATTCGGGTTTACAGACTGTAATTAAAGTGGGAAAGTTACGACATTTCATCAACCCGCCCGAACTTACCGCAAAAAAAGCGGGCGTACGTTTGTTTTTGCAGTATCTTTCCCCGTTTGTTCTTACCTCTTTCCGTTTAAGAGCCGTTTTATGGAAAACTCCGCCAAACTGATCTCCCTTCTTTCTGCCGCTACCTTCGCTCCCATCCTGGACCATGACCTGAATGCGCCGGATGTGGCACGGCTGGACTTTACCGCGCAAAACACCGACCTCCAGCAGGCCAATCTACGTGACACCGCCTCTTTTGACCTTTTTGTCACTGAAATGTTACGGAAGCAGAACGCAGCGGTAGGCGTGGGAGGTTATTTTGAGAACCGCGTTATTTACCGCCGCAGCGAGCATTTTGACGGGGCCGTGGAACCCAGATCAGTGCATTTGGGCGTAGATATCTGGGCCCCGGCCGGTATCCCCATTTACACTCCTGTGGCGGGCACCGTGCACAGTTTCCAGGACAACGCCAACTTCGGAGATTATGGCCCCACCATCATTCTGGAGCATGAACTGGAAGGGGAAATTTTCTACACCTTATTTGGGCACCTCAGCCGTACTTCACTGGAAGGTTTGTCTGTGGGCAAGCACTTTGAGGCCGGGCAACAAGTAGCCACCATGGGCGCCTACCCTGAGAACGGCGACTGGCCCCCTCACCTGCATTTTCAGCTTATGACCAACCTTTTGGGCAAAAGCGGCGATTTCCCGGGCGTCTGCGCCCCTTCTGAGGAAGACTATTACCGCCAGATTTGCCTTGACCCTAATTTGTTGCTTCAGACAAAGCATTTAAAGTAAACTTTCTGTTTAGGGGCTGTTTTTGGAAAAAGACTCCCTAAACAGAAAACTGCCTTGGTTTTCATCTCAACTGCTTTCTTTGGCATGTTCTCACAGATCTTAGGTAATTCCAGCCGTTTACCCAGCCTGGATTTTTTGCGGGGTTTTGCCATCACCATTGTGTTCTTAACGCACTTTGGGGTGCTGGACCTACAGGCTGTGGGAGTAGATCTGTTCTTCGTGCTTTCGGGGCACTTGGTGAGCGTGTCGCTTTGGTCAACGCTGCGGAAAGCTGAAGGCGGCACCAGTTACCTCATTTTCTTCCTGAAACGTCTGTTCAGGATTATTCCCGCTTATTACACATTTCTGGTGCTGGGGTATCTACTGGCGGTGCTGTTGCTAAAAGATATTTCTCCGCAGGATATTCCGCTGCCCCGTGAGTTTCCGCAGTACTTTCTATTTTACAGGAACTATGGGGGGCCGCCCTCGCGCTGGAGCATGGAACATCTGTGGTCTCTGTGTGTGGAAGAACAATTCTACTGGATTTTGCCGGGCATGCTCATCTTTTTTACTTTCCTGTTGCCAAGGTTGGACAAACGGTTTGTGGCTGCAGCGGTGCTGCTGCTCACCATGGGCATCGGCCTGAAAGCCCAGGCGATGGTGACTGACTTTGCCGAATGGCCCACCTATACCCACAACAGGTTAGATGCCTTTGGGTGGGGAATTGTCATTACCCTCTTGAGCCGAGGTAAAAAAGGCACCCAACACCCTCTCTTCAACAATAAAGCTCTGCTGGTTTTGGGGACTCTAACCTTATTACTAAGCCTGACGGTATTTTCTCCATTACCTGAATTGGTATTGCGTACCCTTAGCCCTGTTTGCTGGTTTCTGATAATTTTGGGCTTGTACCAGGCGCGCGCGGGGCTGTTTAAACCGTTCAGGGTACTGGCCTTCTTCAGCTACGGAATTTACCTCTGGCACTTTCTCTTCGTGATACCGGTGCAGCATTATGTTGGAAAGGGCGGATTAGGGTTTCTAGTGTATACATTGGTGACAATGGTGTTTGCGGTGCTCTCCACATTATGTATAGAGCAGCCTTGTCTCCAACTTCGGGACCGCTTTTTTCGAAAGGTGTTCCCTAAGAAAGACCAAGAAGCCATGCATGCGCCTGAAGTACCTATTCCTTAAAAGCATACCGCTTCCCAGCCAGATACCCTTGTCACTCTTAAGAGAGACTTCCTCTTCTTTATGGCTATACTTTATATTTAATCTTTCCAATCCAATCAGCTTCAATTCTATGTTTGACCCAGAACGTTTTTTACTAAGCATTCAGGACTTTGCGGTGCTGTACGGTCTCAAGGTAGTAGTGGCCGTTTTCATTTTATTGGTGGGCCTCTGGCTTATACGGCGCATTACGGAGTTCACGTACGGTCTCATGACCCGCAAGAATGTAGATCCTTCGCTCAGGCCGTTTCTCAAGAACATCCTCAACATTGTGCTGCTGGTGCTCCTCATCATGGTGGTCATTGCGCAGGTGGGGCTGGAGATAACCTCTTTTGTGGCACTTCTGGGCTCGGCGGGTCTGGCGGTGGGGCTGGCGCTACAAGGTAGCTTGTCCAACTTCGCGGGCGGGGTGTTGATCTTGACCGTGAAACCGTTCAGGGTAGGTGATTTCATTGAAGCCCAGGGCCAGAAAGGAACGGTAAGCATCATCAACATCTTTAACACGGTCATTAAAACCGAAGACAACAAAACCATCTACCTGCCCAACGGACCGCTGGCGTCTGCCGTGGTGGTGAATTATGACGTGGAGAGCCACCGGCGGTTAGACTTAAGCTTTACCGTTGATGCGGCTTTGCCGGTGGCCCGGGTAAGACAAGTGCTGGAGCGCATCATCGCCACCGATGAACGCATCGTGAAAGAGCCTGCTCCCTCCGTTGGCGTGGAAAAGCTGGCTGGCCAAACCATGACCATGTCCGTGAAAGTGTGGGTACTCCGTGGCGATTACCGGTACCAACAGATTTCTGAGGCCCTGAACGAAAAAGTGAAAGAAGCCTTTGAGCAGGAAGAAATTGCCCTGAAATAACACTTAACCATCTTGCACGCCGTCGGCGTTTAGGGGCCGTTTTTGTAAAAACAGCCCCTAAACGCCGACGGTGCTTTTTTAGTCAAACTTGATGGCTTTCACTGGGTTGATGCGGGAGATGAGCAACGTTGGCAACAGGATGGAGAGCATGGTCAGGAGAAAGGTAATGCCGTTAATGCCTACCCAGATGCGCCAGTCCCAGTGAATGGGCACCGTGTCCATGTAATAATTCTCAGGGTCTAGCGGAATGAGATGGAAATAATCCTGCACTCCGCAGAAAAGCAAGGCCAGCAGGTTCCCGCCAATGAGCCCGGCAATGGTAAGCCGAAGCCCCCTTTGCAGAAAGATTCCCCTGATCTGCCCATTGGTGGCCCCCATGGCTTTTAAAGCGCCAATCATGTTGGTCCGCTCCAGGATCATGATAAACAGGGTAGACACCATGTTGAAGGTGGCCACAAACACAATGAGTATCAGAAAGATAATCACGTTACGCTTGAGCAGTTCCAGCCAGTCAAAAAGCTGGGCGTACGTATCGGTGATTTTCTCCAGCTGCAGGTCATAGTTCATCTTATCAAAAACCTGGCTGGTGACGGTGTCAATCTTGGTGAAGTCACTGAGCAGAATTTCATAGCCGCCCACCAGGGTGTCGGGCCACTGATTCAGGTCGCGTATCTGCTGCAGGTCGCCTAGCACGTACACGTTGTCAAACTCCTCCAGACCCGTCTTAAAAATGCCTTTCACCTCAAAGCGGCGCATGCGCGGTGGGTTCTGGATAAAGTAGAAAAGCACCTTCTCCCCCACCTTCAGGCGCAGTTTATCGGCCATGAGCTGGCTCATCATAATCTGATTGGAGGCGGCCGTGTCTGTGAACTCCATCACGGAGCCTGCCACCAAATTAGCCCGCATGCCCCTGAAATCATAGGTGGAATCCACTCCCTTCAGCACCACGCCCAGCACCTCGTCCTCAGTCTTGATGATGGCCGTTTTACGGGCGAAGGGTTGTAAATGCGCTACCCCCGGAATGTTTTTGTAGTCGCCCAGGCCGGTAGAAGTACCCATGGGGTATCCCTCAAAGGAATTGTTGGTGTCAAATTTGCTAATTTGCAGGTGTCCGCCAAAGCTGAAGATCTTGGCCTGGATCTCGTAACGGAAGCCTTCCAGGATGGCAAAAGACACAATCATGATGGCAATGCCCAGCCCTACGCTGAACTTTGCTATTTTTGTGACCGATGCGGTAAAAGAGTCTGATCGGGCGCCGGCCAAACGGCTGGCTATGTATCGGGAAAGATTCACTTCGTCAAATTTGTGCTTAAAGATAGTTATCTGTACTTAAACTAAACCTATGCTCTCCACTATCCTTCGTGCGGCGGTGCTTTGTGCTACGCTGGCCAGTTGCAAACAAACTGAAACAGTGCCCACTACCAGTACCCCCGCGGCAACCACTCCTTCCAGAGTGACCGCACCGGCCCAACAGCCCCCCCAGCCGGCCACTCTCCTAACGGGCGCACAACAAACAGAGTTGTATTTGCCGTACCTGCAAGGCAAAAGAGTGGGCATGGTGGTCAACCAGACCTCCACCATTGGCAAAACGCACCTGGTAGATACGCTGGTAAGCTGCGGGGTGAAGATCACGATGATTTTCGCGCCGGAGCACGGTTTTAGGGGCGATGCCGATGCCGGAGCCCACATCAGCAACTCCACCGACGCCAAAACCGGTCTGCCCATCCTTTCTCTGTACGGCAAAAACAAAAAGCCCAACGCTGACCAACTGAAAGACGTGGACGTGGTTTTGTTTGACATCCAGGACGTGGGAGTGCGCTTCTACACCTACAGCAGCACCATGCATTACGTGATGGAAGCCTGCGCCGAGCAGAACAAACCCATGCTCCTGCTAGACCGCCCCAACCCCATTGGCTATTTAATAGACGGACCGGTACTCAAGCACGCGTTTAAATCTTTTGTGGGCATGAACACCATTCCTATCTCCCATGGCTTAACCTTAGGCGAGTACGCCCAAATGATCAACGGCGAAAAGTGGCTAAAGAACGGGGTGCAGGCCCAGGTGAAAATCATTCCGGTGAAGGGCTACAACCACAAGATGTTCTACTCGCTGCCCATTAAACCGTCGCCTAACCTGCCCAACGACCAGTCCATCAAACTATACCCGTTCATCTGCCTGTTTGAGGGTACTACTGTGAGCCAGGGCCGCGGAACGCACACTCCGTTCCAGATCATCGGGGCACCCTATTACCCTGACAAATCTTTCTCCTTCACACCAGTGGCCATTCCGGGTATGTCTATGGAGCCCCCCTACAAAAACCAGGTGTGCTACGGGAAAGACCTTACCAAGCTGGAGCTGAAGGAAAATTTCACGCTCAGCTACCTGCTGGACTTCTACCAGAAATCTGGGCAGAAGGAGAAATTCTTCAATAACTTCTTCAAGAGCCTGGCCGGTACCGATGAGCTGCAGAAACAGGTCATGGCCGGCATGAGCGAAAAAGAAATAAGAGCCACCTGGAAAACCGATCTGGAGGCCTACAAGAAAATGCGTAAGCAGTACCTGCTGTACCCAGACTTTGAATAACAACATGCGGAAAGAAGACCTCCGGATTATCTTTATGGGCACGCCAGATTTTGCGGTGCCCGCCCTCCAGGCGCTGGTGGAAAACGGCTGGAACGTGGTAGCTGTGATCACGGCTCCAGACAAACCCGCCGGCCGGGGCCTCAAATTGGTGCATTCGCCGGTGAAGGAGCTGGCGTTACAGCACAACCTGCCGGTGTTGCAGCCCACCAACCTCAAAGACCTGACCTTTCAGGAAGAGCTTAGAAGCTACAACGCCAGCCTTCAGGTGATTGTGGCCTTTAGAATGCTGCCGGAAGCTGTCTGGAACATGCCGCCTTTGGGTTCGCTCAACATCCACGCTTCGCTGCTGCCGCACTACCGCGGCGCGGCCCCCATTAACTGGGCGCTCATCCACGGCGACCAGGAAACGGGCGTCACCTCCTTCTTCCTCCAGCATGAAATTGACACCGGTGATATTATCCTGCAGAAGAAAGTAGCCATAGCCCCCGAAGACAACTTCGGGACGCTGTATGAGAAACTGAAACATGCGGGGGCAGAACTATTGCTGGAAACCACGCAGGCTATTGTGGAGGACCGCGTGCAGCCTTATCCGCAGCCGCAGCCCGAAGAACCGCTCCGTATGGCCCCCAAGATCTTCAAGCAAACCTGCCAGATTGATTGGAACCAGCCAGCCCGGCAGGTCCATAATTTTGTAAGGGGACTGTCGCCGTACCCGGCCGCCTGGACGGTGCTGGAGGAAAAGCAGTTCAAGATTTTCTCTGGCCATGTGCTGGAGAAATCCTCCCTCTCTGCCCCCGGCGCTTACTCCACCGACGGTAAAACGTACCTCCACCTCCAGTGCGGGGAGAACACGGGGTTCGCGGTAGAGGAACTGCAGATGGAAGGCAAGAAGCGCATGAAGATTCAGGATTTTTTAAGAGGTTTCACGTTTCAGCAGGCCGTATGATCGCATTAGTAGTTGCCATCGCAGAAAACCGCGTCATTGGGAAAGACAACCAGTTGATCTGGCACTTGCCCAAAGACCTGCAGCATTTCAAGAAACTCACCATGGGCCACCCCATGGTCATGGGCCGAAAAACGTTTGAAGCCATAGGTAAGCCTTTGCCCGGCCGCACGTCCATCATCGTGACCCGCCAAAAGGATTTCCAGGCCCCGGCCGGATGCCTGGTTTGTGCTTCTCTAGAAGAGGCGTTGCAGCAAGCTCTCTCCATAAACGAACAGGTGATGGTAGTGGGCGGCGGCGAGATTTACCGGCAAGCCCTGCCCCTGGCCGAGGTGGTGTACCTCACCCTGGTGCACGAGTCCTTTGAAGGCGATGTCACTTTCCCTGACCTTGACGCCGACGCCTGGGAAGTCACAGCCCAGGAAGAACACGAAGCAGATGAACGGCACGCTTATCCGTTTTCCTTTTTTACCTTCAGACGCAAGGCTGATTTCAGCAAGAACTGAGTAAAGACTAAGCTTCCGGTTTCCGTTTAGGGGCTGTTCTTCGAAAAAGAGCCCCTAAACGGAAACCACAGGCTTGATTATAAAACCTGCCCAACAACACCAAATACAGCTATCTTCTGTTTAGCGGCTCTTTTTCCGGAATTGGCCCAAAACCAGAAAATGCCGTTCTCGCCCAGGGTAATGCACTACCTTTCTTGAAGGGTAGTGGGAAAGATAAATTAGAAGCCAGAGACTCAGTATAAAAGAAAATGCCCACTGCAAACAGTGGGCATTTTCTTTTGGCGTTTTGCGTTTAGGGGCTCTTTTTTGAAAAACAGCCCCTAAACGTATGGTTTACCTCAGGATATAGATTTTACCGTACCCTTTCTTAAAGGCTTTATCGCCACTGGTGCCACGGTGCTTCATTTCCTCAGGCCCATTGTCAATCACGACCCGGTAGAGGTATACTCCGTTGGCGAGGCGGTCCCCAAATTCATCAGTACCGTCCCAGGCGAACTCAGAGATGTTGTTTCCGATCTTGATGGCTCCCAATTCTTCCTTCTGAATCTCCCTGATCACCTTCCCGGTCACGGTCATGATCTGAATTTTCATCTTAGCAGGAATGGTACTGCCCGTCAACGTGAACACAAACCGAGTCTTAGACGAGAAAGGGTTAGGGTACGGATAGAAATTGGAGATAGTAGACTCATTTTCCACCATGAAATTGACGCTGTACCGCTCACTGCCGGCGCGTTGGCCCTGCGCATCCACTCCCTGCACCTCCAGGGTATAGGTACCGTTCTCCAACTTCTCCGGCTGATACTCTACCCTGAAATCTTTCTCGCCATCGGCGGGGAACCACCGGATGTTCGGGTTCGCCCTTACGTCCAGTTCCTCAAAGTCGGCACCGGGCTTTTTGAGGTATACTTTCATGGAAGCAGGATCAGTGATAGGGATTTTGCGGTTGTTGTCTTTGAGCACCATACTGATCAAGGGACTCGGCGACACCAGATCCCCGTCCAGAATACGAACCCCATCAAACACCACATCCAGCACCGGCGGCATCCCAGCCGACACCTCGCTGGTGAAAGGTAGCTCCAGCGTGTTGTTCAGGTAATTCTGCTCTGGCAATAACCTTGGGTTTACCGTTACCCGTAACCGGTTGCTGCCTTTGAGATTGAGCGTGGAGAATTTGTGGTTGAAGAAAACCGTATCTTCCTTCTCCAGCGGCATTACCCTAAACCTTTTCACGGTGCTGCCGCCGTTGGCATCAAACAGGGTGGTCTCTACCGTTAGGGAGTCTGAGAAGCTGATGTCACTCACGTTATGAAAAGCGAAATCCAGGTTCACCTCGCCGGTGGCAGCTTGCTCAGAGATTTTCTGGTACTTGCTTACCCCAACCAAATCTGGGCGCAACAGCCCTTCGGGCACCCCTTCATACAACACGGTCCATTGGCTTAACTGCGGTGCCGTTCTGAGGCCTTCGTCCATGAGATTTAGCCTCAGTTTGAGGTAAGGATAAGTAATCGCACTCACATTATCCAAGGTATAGGTAGAGGCCTTCACATCTGAAGCCAACACGGTTTCCTGGGCATCTTTGTCTATCCCAATAATGTCTAATTGGTAACTGTCTGTGTCTTCCAGCTTCATTTGGTAGTGCAGAGATCTCCATTCAGTGGCAGGCCCAATCAATGAAGAGGTAATGGTGCCCTGCTGGTCTTTCACCTGCAGAACTTTTTCTATTTGCACGGCCTGCATGTTGCGTGGCGTAGTGTCTGTATCAGTTGCCCCCATTTCAAGAGCACTACCAGAAGCTGCCCCTTTCTGCCCCAGCAACACAAACGGATCACCGGTTTTCAACTCATTGATCAACACAGACCCCACTCCTCTAAAAGCTTCCTTCAGGGATGCTTTAAAACTGGTATATGGCACTGAGTTGATCCCTACCAATGCCACGTGGTATCCGGCAGGCACCGCTTTCAGGAATGCTTCCAGTTTGTCTTGGTTAGAAGATCTTGATAAATCTGCGAACTGGTAAACGAACAATCCGGCCAGACCACATCTACTACCTGTGTTCTCAGGCATGGCGGTATAAGGCTCTAACGTGACATTGTTGAACACCATGGCCAATATATTTGGTCTGGTATAGCCGCAATTGTCCCAGAAGAAGGCATTGTTGTCAATAAAAATCCCAAAGGGAGCGCTTTTAGACATGGGCAATCCGCCTCCGCCACCTTTTATCAAGATGCTTTTGTACAGTGGTGTGAAGTCTAACCTATTGTCTTTGTTATTAATCTCAATTTTTGAGATACTAGCTTTATCTAACTGCCCCAACTTGGCCTGTGACCACCCATTCTGACTTTCTGGAATATGCCGGAAGGAGCTCATAGCCCAAACGGCTTCTTCATCGTCAGCAATAGTATTGTATTTCAACCGCCAGAAGTACACCATGCTATCTTTAGGCATCCCCGTTTCCGGAAGTTCAACTTCCCAGACAGGTAACAAGGAGGCTGTCACTGTATGACTCTTCTTCCAAGGGCTATCAAAAGTACTTGTGGTGTCTATCTCAAAATAATAATCTCTGGCAGCTGTAAGCAGATCTGTGGATTGCCCCACCAGTTTTACCTTGTTAGCAGACACAATCCCGTATTCATGCGGAGCCAGTGCCACTACCCCACTTCTTGGAAAGAACATTTCCAGAGTAGCCTGGTTGTTGGTTTCATCTATTTCAGCAATGGTGTCTGTATGATCCAGTTTTATTCTGAAGGTATTGACACCGGCGGCATCTGTTGTTCTGCCCTCCAATTCCAACTGAAGCGTTTCCCGGTAGAATACCGGTGGCACTTTGATACGGTCATACAATAGCTCAGTCCCGTTTTCAAGGGTGCGTGTTACAGACACATACCAAGGTGATGTACTCACTTTCCCCAGGTTTCTCACATCTACGGACAGCACAAACTTTTCTGAGGTGGCGGTAACAGGTTTTCCGTCTGGAGAAGCAATTTTCATTCCTCCATTCACAACTGTGTAATCTGGTTTCTCGGGTGCAAAAAGCACCAGCGCCGGATCTGTTTGTAAAACCATTTGCATGGCCATGGCTGTTGCATGATTTCCGGAGAGCTTCTCTGATATGTTACGCAACACCTCATTATGCTGCACCCCTAACGACTTCCCGTAATAACTGGAGTCTGCAAACGTGGTTTGGTAAAAGTAGGTACTGAATACATTCAACAGATCTGGGTACCCGTAACTGGCGTGCCCTACAAAGGCAATAGCACCTTTGTCTGCCGTTAGAAGCCAATCCTCCCCAAATGATTTACCAGGAATAAAGCTGTTCCCTACGTTACAGCCGTTCATTAAGATCATGGGATACTTCCCGTTATTCCGGTAGCCAGACAATACATTTGACACCAATCCTATGTCTAAGTCTGAGGTAGTGGTGGAACTGTGCCCAAAGAAAGTGATCAGACTTAAACCAGCATTCAGCTCTTTCGCCACATTGACGGTATCCAAACCAGCAGTAGAGCTTCTGATTTTAGTGACCACATTCGCACCCAGCCACTTGCCTTCCGCAATCTGCTCATATGAACGGAGATAAGCGGCTAACTTATTGCGCTCTGCCCCCTCTGTACCACCACCTAGATGAAGAATATTCTTCCTCCAATCCAAGTTCTGCGGCAGGCTTTCATGTTGTTTGATTTTAGCCAGAAAATTGAGTACTTCTTGCGCAGAATTTGCGGGAATACGTCCTGTGGCTACTTTAGGAATATATTTTCCCGTTTCCCAGTCAGCGGTAAAGAAGACATCAGAACCAGGAGTACCACCGGTGGGTACCAAATCTTTCACCGTAAGCGCACTTGGGTTATTTCGAACTCTTATATCATCTGCCTCCAACCCCTTACCTATCAAAAACAGATATTCAGGTTTGCCGTTTGCTATCATGTACTTCATGTATCTCCTAATGGCGGCGGGAGATTTATCTCCATAAAAGAACTGGTTATAAATCTGACCTACCTCCATGGTGAGCGTGTCATACCCCCCACCCAGAGCGGAGGCTCTATACGCGGCATAGTCTTTCACTGGATTAGTGGAAGAACCACTAGACTGCATCAGGATCTCATGGGAGATAATCAAATAATTGGCCTGACTACCGGCAACAGATCTGAACTTTATCTCTCTGGCAGGTGACGGAACTAAACTGTTCCCAGACCATAACATTCCTTTTTGGAAACCTTCAGGAAATACGAAGCCTTTTTGGACACCGGCTACCGTACCAGAGATTCTTTTAATATTTGTCTGTGAAGTGACGTCATAGCCTATTGCATTTGCAGCGGTGCCACCGCCAAAAACATAAAAAAGAGGAGCCGTGGTAGGGGCTTCTGTACTCAGAGGTAAGCCTTGGGTGGTTATCGTGTTTGACTGAGCGTAAATTGTCTTGAAATAGACAGTGCGGAACCGGGAGGCAGTATTTTTCGCGGTGATACGGAGCACAAGCTTTCCGTCTGTGGCAAAGTCTGTGGCGGCTAAGGTGAATTGACTCTTTGTAGCGCCAAATCCATTCATTCTTACTGTTCCCACAAGTCTTTCCGCTCCCCCTGGGGGTCTCACAAATACATCCACTTCGTGGCTGTTGCTATTGGCCCCCACAAACGCGATCTCCACTTTGGGAGCCACTCCTCCACTAAATATATTGGAAACCATACCGGGCAGGTTAAAGGTGAACCCTGCGGTAGAGCCGCCCGTGTACCCTTCGCCTGCATCCATCCAGGACATATAGTTCTCACCATACCGCTCCCCTTTCGCATATTCACCATTGTCAAAAAAGATATACTCCTGCAAATGCCATGGCTCTGGTGTTAAACCGGCAGAGCTTTGGTTATAGGCCTCCATCCTTTTACCGGGCGTGGAGGACCAGGTCAGGAAGTAGGCGGCGGTATCGGTATATAAGCTGTAGTAGGGGTTGATGTGGTGGCGGTCCGCATCTTTGTATAGCTCCCGGTCTAAGGTTCCATCGTTCTTCTCACCGTAGAACTCAATGAAATCATTGTTGTCAAAAGAACCGTCTGCCTGACCTTCCACATGTATGGCAACCTCCTGACCGCGGCGGTAAAGCTGAAAGTTCTGTGGGTTCACGCCTGTGATGCCGGCTGCCTGCAGATAAGTGTAATCCAACCTGTAAATACCTGTGGCAGGTACTTTTATTTTATAGTATTTCTGGCTGTAGTTGATCCACTCATTTCCGTAGACTTGCTGCTGCCCAAAGGAAGGTTGTACCAAGCCAACCATAGCCAAGGCCAGAAAAGAAATTAGGAAGAGGTATTTTAACTGGAAAGGTGTTTTCATATTACTCACTCGCACGAAAAATCAATCAAAACTATAGGCCAAAGAAACAATCACGGAAGAGACTTGGGAGTTATCAGAGACCTTGGACAGGGCCAAATCTAACTGCAAGTCATGGGTGGCAACTCCTACCCCAAAGTTGGGTTGCGGTTTCCAGCTGCTTTTCCCGTTGAGGTCTTCAATCTTCTGGACATTGTTGAGTCCGCCGCGGACATACACAGCATTGGCATACCCCACCTCAACCCCAATTTTAGGATCTACTGAGACTACCCCGGTAGAGATAAGGGTATTGCGTTTCCCGTCTGTGGTCACTTCCAGATCAGTAGCCACTAGGGCCGAGAACTTTTTGGCAAACTGGAAAGAGCGTCCAACCCCCAAAATCAGGCGGGGCAGCGTTACTTCTATGCTGTTGGCGTTGAAGGAATTCTCTTCCTGCAGATAAGTAGCCTCCAGTTCATCTGGATTTAGCTTCCAGGCGGTGAAGGTGGTGGTGATGTCTTTGGCCATTAACCCAAAATGCCAGTTACCCCGGCGCAGCTGTGCTCCGGCATCCAAGCCAAACCCCCAGGCGTTCGCGAATTTTCCTACGTTGCGGTAAATGATTTTGGCATTGGCCCCCAAAGTAAGGCCGGGGATGAGATTGCTTCTACGGGCATAGGAAGCCTGAAATGCGTAATCGGCTACGGAGAAGAACTCAATACTGTCGTACTGGATAGCCCCGTACTCATTCTGCAGACGCCGGGTATCAGCAATATCATCCACCCCCACTCTAATCACCGAAAAAGCCAGAGCGCTGGCAGTATCCAGGTTGGTGGCATAGGCGGCATAATCGTTCTTGATGATGCCCGCAAACAGCTCAGAGTGCATATATACGGCATTATGGCGCTTGGGCATGCCCACCAGGCCTGCCGGGTTCCAGAATCCTGCCGTGGCATCGCGCACAATGGCTGATTGGACTCCTCCCATTCCTAAAGCCCTGGCTCCTACCCCTATGTTGAGGAACTCGTTGCTGTACTTAGGCGCAGAAATATCCTGGGCCTGAACTGCGTCAGAAAACAGGAGTGAAACAAGAAGAAAAAGGATGGGTACAAATTTTTTTATCATAAAGGACACTTAATAATTCAATATACGGGATCAGGCAGCAAATATAGAGTTACCTCTCTATTAAATAACATTTTACCTTACGGCTTATTACAACCATTTCTCCTTCTCTGTTCCACAAATACCATATTTCTTGCAGGCCTTTTTCTGTTTCTGCCCCCGTTGCCCCCTACGTGTTTACCACAATGAGAATTTACCTGGAAACGGCAACAAAAAATATATTTTAACAGTACCTTGTTTTACATAGTACCTAGTTATATATTTGTATCAATCATTCAGACTCACAGACCATGAAAGTAGAAAACACACAAGTGCAGATGCGGAAAGGGATTCTGGAGTACTGCATTCTGGAGATCATCGCCCGCGGCGAGGTCTACGCCTCTGACATGCTGGAGGAGCTGACCGCCGCCAAGATGATTGTTGTGGAGGGTACGCTTTACCCCTTGCTGACCAGACTGAAGAACGCCGGACTCTTAGACTACTCCTGGGTGGAGTCCACCTCAGGGCCGCCCCGCAAATACTACAAACTCACCGCCACCGGCACCGAGTTCTTAGAGCAGCTCCGCCTTACTTGGCAGGAACTGGTAGATTCCACCACCTTCATCATCAACCGCAAGAAATCCAACTAGCCATGAAAAAGAACATAAGTGTCAACCTGCAAGGCATGATCTTCCATGTGGAGGAAGACGGCTACGAGATGTTGAGTCAGTACCTTGCCGCCATAAAGACTTACTTCTCTTCTTATGAAGGGCATGAGGAGATTGTGGCAGACATTGAGTCACGCATAGCAGAGATCTTCTTCTCGCGTCTTAACCCCGGCAAACAGGTGATTTCGCGCGAAGACGTACAGGCTCTCATCGCTCAGATGGGAACCATCGCAGATTTTGAGACCGTGGTGGAACCAGATGAAGCCGAGGCTTCTACCGGTCAGGCCCAGGGTGCTACGCCTCCTCCCTTTGCCGCCGCCCCTATAGAGCAAAAACGCCTGTACCGTGATGTAAACCGCAAGATACTGGCGGGGGTGGCTTCTGGCATTGCCAACTACCTGCAGATGGACCCCATCTGGGTCAGGCTGGCGTTTGTGCTGCTGGTGCTGGGCGTGCCTTTCACTGGTGGGTTCACCTTATTAGGCGTGATTCTCTACGGCATTTGCTGGGTGGCTCTGCCTGAGAACGAGTCTCTGCCAGATATTCCGGTCCGCAAACTTTTCAGAGACCCCGTTGACAAGAAATTAGGCGGGGTGGCCAGCGGCATAGCCATCTACTTTGGGGCAGACGTGGCCATTATCCGGCTGTTGTTCCTGGTGTTCTTCTTCATCTTCGGGATTGGGTTACTGCCTTACATCCTTCTCTGGATAGCCGTACCAGAGGCCAAAAGTATTACAGAAAGGATGCAGATGCAGGGAAACCCCGTCACGCTCTCCAGCATTGAAGAATCTGTGAAAAATAGCTTGCACATGCAGGACGCCAACGGACAGGAGAGCACCTTGGCAAAAGTACTGCTATTTCCGGTACGTTTGGTCTCACAGGTGATCAAGGCGCTGTCCAGAGTGCTTAATCCGTTGATGGCAGCCTTGGTCACCATTGTGCGGGTATTTGCCGGACTCATGATGATGGTAGTGGCCGGTAGCTTCATGGTGGCGCTGCTGGTGGCCCTCATGGTGGGCTTGGGTGTCTTTGAGCAGCCGGAATATTTTAATTTCGGGGAGATTCCTGCTTCGGCTTTCTTTAATGCGGTGCCGTCTTGGCTGGTGTGGGCAGGCTTCTTCACAGGCATTATTCCGGCGCTGTTACTGTTTCTGCTGGGCGTTGGCTTGCTGGCCAAAAAGTTCTTCCTGCGCCCTACGGTGGGCTGGTCAATGCTGGGGGTTTGGTTACTGGCTACCGCGGCGCTTATCACCGGTATCTTCACTACCGCCCGCTACTACCAAGAGTCTGGCGAGTACGTGCAAGAGCAGAGCTTCCCTGTGGCGGCCCACAACACACTGGTATTCAACATCAGAGAATCCTCGCATGACTACGGTCACCGCATGAACGTGACGCTGGAAGGATACAACGGCACAGACGTTAGATTGGTGCAGACGTTCAAGTCCAGAGGTCTGAACGAGGAAGACGCCATCAAAAATGCCCAGATGATCACGTACAAACTGGTGCAGCAAGACTCGGTTCTCCGCTTTGATGATGCTTTCACCTTCAAGCCAAACGCCACCTTCCGTGACCAAGACTTAGACCTGAAGATTCTGGTGCCGGAAGGCAAGCAGCTGCGCTTCTCAGAAGGATTCGCGAACCATTTCGCCAATGCGGTCACCAATGGAGAATACAACGCAGATGATCTGTCTGGCAACACCTGGCAAGTAAAAGAAGGCCGTCTGGTTTGCCTCACCTGTAGCGTGGTAGACACCGCCGCCCAAGCCTCCGGCGCTAAGCCCACCGTGGCCGCCAGCTTAGACGATGACCTTTCTATCCTGAAAGATGAGTATGACGGAGTCTCCAAAATCTACAACGTGCGTGAATTTGAGGAAATTGAAGCGGGCGGCGCTTACCACATTCGGGTGCGGCAGTCATTCCGCCACCACGTGCGGGTAACGGGCACCGAGAAAGAGCTGGAAAAACTACAACTGAGGGTGCAGAACGGCGTGCTCAAAATCAAACGCGACTCTGAGTTCCTGCGGCTCTGGGAAATGGGCCAGCAACCTGTCTTGATTGAAGTAGAAACCCCAGACCTTTCCACCGTGGACATCAGTGGGGCTGCCAAGGCCGAGATCATAGGGTTTGCCCCTGAGAGCTTCACCATCAAGCAGTCCGGGGCCAGTGAGGTGGCCTCCAACATCAGCACCGGTCAGTTAGACGTGGACATCAGCGGGGCCGCCAAAACCCTGCTCAAAGGCCACGCCGATGACTTGGCGGTAAATGCCAGCGGTGCCAGCCATGTGGAAGCTTCAAAATTGGTTTCGGTGAGAGCCAATGTAGACTTGAGCGGGGCCAGCGAAGGCGTGTTCAACGTGAAAGAACGTCTGGTGGCCGAGGCCAGCGGGGCCAGCTCAGTGCAGTACCTAGGCGAAGTACAACAGGTAGACACAAATCAATCGGGCGGCTCCCACATCAGCCGCAAGAAATAAGCTTTGCGTTTAGGGGCTCTTTTTGGAAAAAGAGCCCCTAAACGCAAAGTACCCAAGGCACTCTTTTTTGGATTTCTTGAGCTGCTTTGGCATGAGGAGGACGCGCTTCTGGCAAAGTCCTCCTTTTTTGTTTTAGGGCACCCAGTAGTTCCTGAGGTTATCCCTCCATGATCTGGAACTTCGTCTGCTCCAGAAAAAAAACTGAGGCTTTGCGTTTAGGGGCCGTTTTTGCGAAATCGGCCCCTAAACGCAAAGCCTCAGTTTATGTAAAACTTTAGATGAGCTTACGCCGAAGCCACCGGCGTTAAGCCCAGCTTTTTGCCTCTTTCCAGCAGAAACGCAAAGGCTTCCTCATATTCATTCCGGATCTCGCCTTCCAGAATGGCCTCCGTGATGGCGTTCTTCAGAATACCCACTTCTTTAGACGGAGAAATCCCGAAGGTCTGCATGATCAAGTCGCCGGTAATGACTGGTTGGAAATTGCGTAGCTGGTCTTTCTCCTCCACCTCCTTCAGTTTCTGCTCCACCTTGGCAAAGTTTTGCAGGTAGCGCTTCACCTTGTCACTGTTCTTGGAGGTGATATCGGCTTTGCAGAGCTGCATGAGCAGGTCAATATCGTCACCGGCCTCAAACAACAAGCGCCGGATGGCAGAATCGGTGACGGTTTCCTTCACCAGCGCGATGGGCCGCAGGTGCAGCCGCACCAGTTTCTGCACCTGTTTCATGTGGTCGTTGAGGGGCAGTTTTAAATCGGCGAAGATCTTGGGCACCTGGCGCGCCCCGCGGTCTTCGTGGCCGTGAAAGGTCCAGCCTACTTTCTCGTTGTAGCGCTTGGTCTCTGGTTTGGCGATGTCATGCAGGATGGCGGCCCAGCGGAGCCAGAGGTCATCAGAGACGTCGGCCACGTTGTCCAGCACTTGCAGGGTATGGTAAAAATTGTCTTTGTGCGAGTTCTTGTTGATGGTCTCCACGCCCTGCAGTTTCACCATCTTGGGGAAGATGAGGTGCAGCAACCCACTCTGGAACAGCAGCTTGAACCCGTAAGAAGGATTCTTGGCCAGAATGATCTTGTTCAGCTCATCTGTGATACGCTCCTGCGAGACTATCTTGATGCGCTCCTTGTTCTCCGCGATGGCGTCAAACGTGTCTGGGTCTATGTCAAAGTTGAGCTGGGTGGCAAACCGGATGGCGCGCATCATGCGCAGCGGGTCATCTGAAAACGTGATGCCCGGCTCCAGCGGCGTCTTAATGTTCTTGCGCCGGATGTCTTTCATGCCCTCAAAGCGGTCAATCAGCTGCCCGTAGGTTTTCTGGTTCAGGCTGATGCCCATGGCGTTGATGGTGAAGTCGCGGCGGTTAAGGTCATCTTCCAGCGTGCCCTGCTCCACTTCCGGCTTGCGGGAGTCTGAACGGTAAGATTCTTTCCTGGCGCCCACAAACTCCACTTCCCAACCATCCTCGGTCTTGAGCATGGCCGTCCCGAAGTTCTTGAACACGGCCACTTTGGGTTTGTTGGGCAGTTTACTGGCCACCCGCTGGGCTAAGTCAATGCCGTTGCCAATGCAGACCACATCAATGTCTTTGCTGGGGCGCTTAAGCACCAGATCCCGCACGAAACCGCCAATCACGTAGGCCTCGGTGTTCAGTTCCTGGGCGGCTTGGGCCACTACGGCAAAAACAGGATGATCGGGCAAAGAGATGTCGGGCGTGGTCATGGGCAAGAGTCTGATTCAAAATTTTATACGCACTGCTTCCGCCGTTGGCGAAGGCTGCGCTCAGGGCTGCAAAGGTAGGGGAACAGACAGGCATTGGCAAACTTGCGCAAGGCACCTGTTTAGGGGCTGTTTTTCTAAAAACAGCCCCTAAACGGAAAGGGAGACTAACGCAGACGTTCACAGGTTCTCCGGAGACGCTAGGTCTGGAGAGCACCGCCGATGGTCATAGGTTGGCGGCGGAAGGGAGCTGCGAGTGACGCGCAACGTATAAGTTTACCTAAATCTCACCTGGTATCCTTTAGGAAAGTAAAATGCGCCTGCAGTTACCACCATACCTACCGGCCAAATCTCTTCTTGACATGGTTCCCACCCGCTTCTAGGCCTAGGTTCCAGACCTCACCGTGCCCAGAGGAACTGCGCCGTCTGGCACCCTTTCCAGTTTTAACCATTTTCTGGAAAAACAGCCCCTAAAGGCAAAAAACCGCTATCCCCGTATCTCCTGGCACAGTTCCACCAAGACTCCGTTCGCTGATTTTGGGTGCACAAAGCAGACTAATTTGTTGTCGGCGCCGCGTTTAGGGGCCTCGTTCAGGAGCTGGAATCCCTGGCTTTTGAGGCGTTCCATCTCGGCGTAAATGTCCTCCACCTCAAACGCGATGTGGTGGATTCCTTCGCCCCGCTTCTCAATGAACTTGGCAATGGCACTGTTTTCAGAAGTGGCCTCCAACAGTTCGATTTTGGTGTTCCCCACGTGGAAAAAAGACGTGTTTACGGCCTCGCTTTCCACTTTTTCGGCTTTATAAGGGGCTATGCCTAATAAATTTTCAAACAAATGATTCGCGTCATTGCAATTTTTTACGGCAATGCCTATGTGCTCTACCTGCATACGGTTTATTTAAACTTATTCTAACTGACGATTTTTGTGTAATTTTGCCTGCAAATCAAACTAACTGAGTCAAGATTCTGTTTTTTGATTAGCCATTACATAGGAAAACTACTGACGAAGATGCTGAAATTTCCGATTTATTTAGATAACAACGCCACCACGCCCATGGATCCGCGCGTGTTGGAGGCCATGTTGCCCTACTTTACCAATCACTTCGGCAACGCTGCTTCCCGCAACCACCCTTTTGGTTGGGCTGCCGAGGAAGCCGTTGATTACGCCCGTGAGCAGATTGCGGCTCTTATCAACTGCAATCCCAAAGAATTGATTTTCACCTCCGGGGCTACTGAATCAGACAACCTGGCCATTAAAGGGGTGTTTGAGATGTACGCTTCCAAAGGGAACCATATCATTACGGCCACCACAGAGCATAAAGCCGTGCTGGATACCTGCAAGCACATTGAGAAACTGGGCGGGCAGGTAACCTATCTGCAAGTGAATTCAGAAGGCTTGATCGACTTACAAGAACTGGAAGCCGCCATCACAGACAAAACCATCTTGATTTCCATCATGTACGGAAACAACGAGGTGGGTGTGGTACAGCCTATCAGAGAAATTGGCCGCATTGCCAAGAAGCACGGGGTGCTGTTCTTCTCAGATGCCACCCAAGCCGTGGGTAAAATTCCGGTAGACGTAGAGGCCGATGGTATTGACCTCATGGCCTTCTCAGGCCACAAAATGTACGGCCCTAAAGGTGTGGGTGCCCTGTACGTACGCCGCAAAAACCCAAGAGTGAAAGTAACCGCCCAGATGGACGGTGGCGGACACGAGCGCGGCATGCGTTCCGGTACCTTGAACGTGCCCGGTATTGTAGGTTTAGGCAAAGCCGCCGAAATCTGCCGCCTGGACATGGAAGCTGACACCGCCCGCATTGTGGCCATGCGTGACCGTCTGGAGCGCGAGTTGCTGCAAATGGAAGAGTCTTACCTGAATGGCAACAAAGAGAGCCGTCTGCCGCACGTGAGCAACATCTCCTTTAAATATGTAGAGGGTGAAGGCCTCATGATGGGCGTGAAAGACATTGCCGTGTCTTCCGGCTCTGCCTGTACTTCTGCTTCTTTGGAGCCTTCTTACGTGCTCAAAGCCATGGGCATGAGCGATGACCTGGCGCACTCTTCCCTGCGTTTCGGCTTAAGCCGTTTCACTACCGATGAGGAAGTGGATTATGCCATCAGCCACGTGAAAGAAGCCGTGACCAAACTCCGTGAACTCTCTCCGCTGTGGGAAATGTTCAAAGAAGGTATTGACCTTGACTCTGTAGAGTGGGCAGAACACTAATTTCAATTGAGAATTAGGAATTGGTAATTAAGAAGTATCAGCTTTGAATTAAAAGCGTATATATTAGTTACTTAACTCTAATTCTCAATTCATAATTCTTCATTTTTAATTAATTAAAGCTATGGCTTATTCAGATAAAGTAATTGACCATTACAGCAACCCACGCAACGTAGGTACGCTGGACAAATCTAAAAACAACGTGGGTACCGGTTTAGTGGGTGCCCCTGAGTGCGGCGACGTTATGCGCCTGCAGATTGAGGTTGACCAGAACCAGGTAATCACCGATGCCAAGTTCAAAACCTTCGGCTGTGGTTCTGCCATTGCTTCTTCCTCTCTGGCTACCGAGTGGCTGAAAGGCAAAACTGTTGACGAGGCCCTGGCCATTGACAACATGGAGATTGTGGAAGAGCTGGCCTTACCGCCGGTGAAGATTCACTGCTCTGTTCTGGCAGAAGACGCCATCAAAGCGGCGATCAATGACTACCGCGTGAAAAACGGTCTGGAGCCATTGGTAGAGGCTAAATCTCACCATTAATCAACCACCTCAAGCCGCACCCGCATGGATGTTTCCACTAACGTGCACGTAGAAAGTGCCCGTATACAGAAGCAGATAGAAGACCATTTAGGTTTAGAGGGAAGTCAGCTGCTGTTTGATTTCCGCCCTATGGAAGACCGGATGCGGCTAGATTTGATTACGGTGAACCCTCGCCACCACCAGTCGTTCCTGTTTCACACAGAGACAGGTTATGACCGGGTGGATGCGTTGCGGAAAATGTGGGAGTACGTGCGCCAGTACCGCGACCAGGAAAGCTCCTTTACCATCCAATGGGTGGCCCGGGGCGAGCGGGAACTGAACACCTCCTACTTCCGGGCGACGAATATGTATGACGCGCTGGACAAACTATATTATGGCCGGGACATCCACACCATCACGGTTTTCAGTGTGGTGCTGAACCCAGTCTCCTAAATTAAGAAAGGATACGCGTATGATTACCGTTTCTGATAAAGCAAAAGAAAAAGTACTCAAGCTGAAGCAAGATGCCCAGCTAGATGATAACTTCCGCCTAAGGGCCTCTGTGGCCGGCGGCGGTTGCTCGGGTCTGTCTTACAAGCTGGACTTTGATGACGAAGTGAAACCCATGGACCAGGAGTTTGAAGACAAGGGCGTAAAGGTAGTGGTTGACATGAAAAGCTTCCTCTACCTGGCTGGCACTGAGCTAGACTTCTCTGACGGACTAAACGGCAAAGGCTTCTACTTCAATAACCCTAACGCCAGCCGTACCTGCGGCTGCGGCGACAGTTTCTCTGTATAATTTGAGTTACCTCTATAAAGCAAAAAGACACCGCATGCGGTGTCTTTTTGCTTTATAGAGGTATTTACGTTTAGAGCCTCTTTTTTGAAAAACAGCCCCTAAACGCACCCTCCCCCATGCTTCTCTCACCTTATGGCACTACCAACCCTGAACCAGTTATAACCATAGCCTTCTAAACGCACGGCATACCCGTTGTTGGTGGCCGTCAGCTTGTTGTTTTGGGTTAAACTGAACAACTCCTTCTCTTTTTCAGACTGCACCGGAAGCTGAATTTGCCGGGCCTCCTTGCTGAAATTATGCACCATGACCACCGCTTTGCCTTGATAGTCATACCTGATGGCCAATACTTCCGGGGAGCCTACCTCCAGTAGTTGCCACTCGCCTAACCCAATTTCAGGGCATTCCCGCCGGATGCGGATGAGGTTGGCAGTCCAGTTGAGTAATGAATTAGGGTCCTGGCGCTGGATGGCTACATTGATTTGCCTGTAGCTGAACGGCTCCTTGTCTATTATGGGTCTAAAAGGTTTGTGAGCGGAGGTGAAGCCAGCATTCTTCTGGTCTGTCCACTGCATGGGCGTGCGTACGGCAATGCGTTCTTTCAATTGAAGATCGTCTCCCATGCCTATTTCATCTCCGTACCTGATCACGGGGGTGCCCGGCAAGGAAAAGACTAAGCTATACGCTAGCTCCAGGCGTTTCCGGTCGTTGCCCAGCATGGGGGCAAGCCGCCGCCTGATTCCCCTATCATAAAGTTGCATGTCTTTCTCCGGCCCAAACGCCTGGTACACTTTATTACGCTGCTCCTCAGTTAAACGGCCCAGGTCAATCTCGTCATGGTTGCGCAGGAAATAAGCCCATTGAGCGGTACCGGGAATCTTTTTAGTATCAGTTAAGGCTTTTTTGAAGGGCTGCACCTCCCCAGTGGCCATGGCATAAAAGAGATATTGGTTCGCGTAGAAGTTGAACATGGTGTGCATGCGGTCGCCCTGCTCACCGAAGTATTCTTTGTTCTCGTCTGGCATCACGTTGGCCTCTCCCAGAATGAGGGCATCGCCTTTGCGCCACTGTACAAACCGCCGGAACTCCGTGATGAGCTCAAACATGTGCTCGGGCTTTTCGGCGCTGGTCTTAGGCAGATCTATGATGAAAGGCACTGCGTCTAGCCGAAAACCGCTCACTCCCTGGTTCATCCAAAAGCCGAGGATGCGTTGTGCTTCAGTGCGCACGTCTGGGTTTTCAAAGTTCAGATCTGGTTGGAAGTTATAGAAGCGGTGGAAATAATATTCGCCGGCTTTCTTATCATAGGTCCAGGTTTCTTTCTGCACCCCCGGAAACGCCATGCCTTTGTTCCAGTCCTGGGGCCGTTCCTTAGACCAAACGTACCAGTTGCGGTATCTGGAGTTTTTGTCTTCCCGCGCCTGCTTAAACCACGGGTGCTGGTCTGAGGTATGGTTCAACACCAAATCCATGATCACTCTAATGCCGTGCTTGTTGGCCTGGTACATGAACTCGGCGAAATCGCCGGGGCTGCCGTACTGCGGGTCTACATCATAGTAATTTGCCACATCATAGCCATCGTCTAACTTAGGCGAAGACTGGAAAGGTGCCAGCCAGATGGCGTCTATGCCCAGAGACTTCAGGTAATCAAGTTGTCCGGTCAAGCCCTCAAAGTCACCAACCCCATCGCCATCGCTGTCTCTAAATGTGCCTACTTCCAGGCTGTAGATGACGCAGTTCTTATACCATAGCTCTTCATTGATGTCATGGGCGGTGTTTTGTGCCCTGGCGGGGCTAACCAAGAAGAGAGCACAAAGCAGGAAATAACAGCAGTACAGTCTTTTCATAGCAAAAAGCTTTTGCTGCCATTTAACGCATTCTTTTCCTGGAAAGGTTAGAGGTTATGGTAAAAGGAACCTCCACAGTGCTTCGGCACCGCCCCACAAAAGCGGAAACGGCCCGAAGAATTGTCTCCGGGCCGTTTCCGCTTGTAAAAAATATGGGAAGTTATTGCTTCACCTGTACCGGATGGTCTTCCAGCTGGGCATAGTGCAGCTTCCAGGCACCTTTGTCGTTCTTTTTCCAGAGGAGCAGGAAGTTTCCTTCTCCTTCGCCACGGGGCAACTGCCGGTCAGAAGGGATCACGTCTACGGTGAAAGTGCCCCCTTCAAAAGCGATGTTCTCATCGGCACCGGAGCTTACCGGGAAAATCTTCAGGTTTTCAATGGTGCCCATGGTTTCCCGCACCCACTTCTGCGACACCTCAGAGCGGCCGCTGTAGTGCACCTCGCCCTGCACAAAATGGGCGTCTTCGGCTAACAAAGTATCTAGCTGCGCGGAGTTACGGCTGTTCCAGGCTCCAATAAATTGCTGGTTCAGTTGCTGCACGTTTACGGCTTCCTTCTTTTCCTCTTTGGTACAGGAGAAAAGGAACAAGGCAAACACGAACATGACAAGTGACGATTTCATAGTTACTGTTTTTAGTGATGTACAACCCCACATACTCGCTTTGAATATTAGGTGTTTCAAATATTTAAGGAATCTTATAAAAAAAGCCCAAGCACGGGGCTTGGGCTGCTATTGGCTTGGCTCCCGCCCTACTTACCAGCTTTTTCTTCTGTATTCAGAATCGGCGTACGGCTTAGAGTAGTCGCCGTAGTTTTCGTTGGGCAGGAAGCTCAGGTTAGACATGCTCATGATCTGTGGCTGACCGGCAGTGTAGCCAGTGTAGGCCATAGTAGCCGGTGCGGCAACGGCAGCGGCCTTAGCAGCCGTAGAAGTTGATTTCTTGGCGCTAGAACCGGCAGACCGGTTAGATGAACTATAGGCATAGGCTCTGTTAGCGGCTACCGTTCTGTTAAACTCTGCTTCTCTTTCAGCGGCTTCTTTCTTGCGTTTGTTGTCAATGATTTTGCCTACTCCGTAACCGGCGGCACCACCCACAACACCTCCTACAACACCACCTACCACGCGGTTCTTCTTATTGATAATAGCGCCCGCAGCAGCCCCGGTACCGGCTCCAATCACAGTTCCTTTGGCTTGTGGACTCCACTTTTTCTTTTCCTGCGCCTGGGCACTATTGAAAGCAACAGACACTAAGAAAATCAGGCTGAATATTAAACTAAGCTTTTTCATAACAGTACTTTTTAGAGTTATTCAAAATTCTCACTCATGTACAGAGCGTTTTCCAATTTCCGTGCCAAAAATGGAAAACCGCTCCAGAAAAGCGGTAACGCCAGGACACTTCCTTCTTTTATACGAAGAACCCGCGTTTGGCTCCCCGTTTTGCTCATCAGGTGCTCAAACGTATTTTGCAATATTTAGATACATGAATATTTAATTTTCTTTGGGGCCATTTCAACGCAAGCACTTCAGCGTGGGATCTTTCTTCCAGTTTTGGGCAGATTTCAGAAAAAGAGCCGCTAAACAGCCAGCCGTTTCTGGTGCGCAGCTATTGCGGTTGGCAGGTTGGTTTTCTACCTTGTGGGAAATCAAAAGCGGTAAAGTCTGAAAACGATGTTAAAATATAGCTTTCTGCTCCGGCACAAGTACGCGAAGTTCATGTTAGCGGCGCTTGCCACCTTCTTCATCTTTCAGTTCGGGAAGCGGGTGGGTGAGTTCCTGTATTATGTAATGAACTAGTTTTCTACCAGAAGCAGTAATGCACCAGTTTGCGTTTTGGGGCTGTTTTGGGAAAAAGAGCCCCTAAACGCAAACCCAACTTCTCCTTCCCTTCCCCAAATCCTGTTATCTTTACTATCTCGCAACGCTTACCTCCCGTGAAGATAACGTCCGTCCGCTTCTATAACCTGAACTCGCTGCAGGGCGAGCACTTTATACCGTTCCACCAGCCACCGTTGAGTGAAAGTGGGCTGTTTGCCATTACCGGCCCTACGGGCGCGGGCAAAACCACCATTCTGGACGCCATTACTGTGGCGCTGTACGGGCAGGTGCCCCGCCATGGCAAGGACGTGGCCGAGATCATGACCCGCCACACCGGCGAGTGCTGGTCTGAGGTGGAGTTTGAGGCCGAGGGTAAAAACTACCGCGCCCGCTGGAACCTTCGGCGCAGCCGCAGCAAAGCAGACGGTAAGCTACAGAGCCCCGTGATGGAACTCATTGACGCCGATACGCAGGAAGTACTGGAGAGCCGCCTCTCCGAGACCCGCCAGCGCATCATTGACCTCTGCGGACTGGATTTCCAGCAGTTCCTCCGCTCCGTCATGCTCAGCCAGGGCGATTTCACCCGTTTCCTGAAGGCCAGCGAAAGTGAACGCAGCGAACTCCTGGAGAAACTCACCGACACCCGCATCTACTCCCAGATTTCCATGGCCGCCTATGAAAAGGCCAAGGCCGAGAAACAGAAACTGCAGGACATTGAGCAGCGGCTGCAACTGGACCAGCTTTTGTCTGAAGAAGACCGCGCCGCATTGGAACAGGAAGCCACCCAACTGAAAGCAGATGTACGTCTGGCCCAGCACCAGCTACAACAGCACCACCTGCAACAGACCTGGCTGGAGAACCTGCGGAAACTAACGGAGAAAGAGACTTTACTTAACACGCATCTGGCCCAGGCGCAGGCAGAGCAGCAGGCCTGGCAACCTAACCAACTGAAACTGCAACGCCATGAACAGGCCCAGCCGTTCGGGAGTGAATGGGCCCGCCTGCAGGAAGTGCAGCGCCAAGGCCAGGGCGTAAGCCAAACGGTGATCTCTTTGCAGGAGCAGATGCCCGCGCAGGAGCAGAAGGTTAACACCCAAACCCAGGCTACCCAAACCGCCCGCACCACGCACCAAAAGACCCAGCAAACCTTACTTGAAGCCGAGCCCCGCTTAGACCAGGTGTTGCAGCAAGACTCGCAAATTAGCGCCCAACAGGCCCAATATGCCAAAGACGAGCAGGCGGCCAGCCAACTGCAACAGCAGGTGCAACAGATTTCCCAGCAATTAACGCAGCAGGAAAATCAGCTGCAGACACTCATCTCTGAAGGCAAACAACTGAACGATTGGCTCAAGGAACACGCCCTGGACCAGGAATTACCGCAAAGCTTACCAGAAGGGAAATCAGAGCACAGAAATTTGGAGGAGGTACAGAAGCGACAGACAAAGCTCAGGAATGAACAGGCTGGTTTAAGGCAGATTTTGGAAAAAGAGGCCCTAAACGCCTCCAACTGGCAAGAACAAGCAAAAGCCCTTGAAGAGAACCTGAAGGCGCAGCAAGCCCTTCTGGCCCAGCTACAGACCCAAGCCACCACCGTTTTGCAGGGCAGGGAGCCTGAGGCGCTGGAGCAGCTATGCCGGCGCCTTCCGCAGGTTTGCAGTCAGCTGGAAAAGCAGTTAGACCTAAGCAAACGCTATCTGCAACAGGAAGCCCAGTACCAGAAACAACAGCTAGAGCTAGGGAAAATAGCAGATGCGTTGCACCAGCAGCGCACGCAGCACCTCCAAACCAAAGCCGAGCAAACCCAAGCCCAGGATAAGCAAAAGGACCTGCAGCAGATTGTAGACCTGCAGCGCCAGATTCAGAAATATGAAGAGGCGCGAGCTCAGCTGCAGCCAGAGCAGCCGTGCCCTTTGTGCGGCTCCACCCACCACCCGTTTGTAGAGGAACACCATCCGCAGACTTTGAGCGAGGCAGAGCAGAACCTGCAACACCAACAACAACGGGTAGCGCAGTTAGAGGCGCAGGAACGGGAAGTGGCCGCCGCCGTCCAGAAACTGGAACTGGCCCAAGCACACGCCCAGACCCAACTCTCTGCACTGGAGCGGGACAAAGAACAGCTGCACACCCAGTTCAAGGGACTGAACACCACCCTGGAGCTGGCGCATGAGATTTCCGCCTCCCACACCATAGACCAGTACTGGAACGCCCGCAAGCTGGAACTGGAGCAGGCCAATGCCACCTTGGAACAACTGCGCGGCCTCCGCACCCGCACCGAAGCCGCCCACCAGCGGGAGAGAGACCTGCAAACCCAGCAACAGCGCCTCTGGCATGAGCTGGAAAGATGTTCTGAAAGAAGCTCCCGGGCAACGCAGCAGGCAACGCAATTGCAGGAAGAACTCTCTGACCTTGCGGAGCAGGAGAACGTGATTTCAGCTACCCTTCGCGGGTTCTTCAGCACCTACGGCCTCGCGTACACCGGCGCCAATGGCACCGAGTTGCTGGCCCAACTGGAGAAACGCAAGACGGAGTATGAACAGAAGAATGCCCAGTTGCCCGAACTCAGGGAGAACTACCTGCAGGCCAAAGCCAACGCAGATAACGGCAAAAAAGCCCTGGCGGAGAAACAAGAAGAGCTGCGCCAGCGGCAGGAACACCTGAAAACGGCGCTGCAACAATTGCAGGAACTGCGGGCACAACGTTACGCCCTGTTACCCGAGGGTGTGCAGCCGCAAGCCGAAAAGCAACGCCTGCAGCAGGCCCTGCAACAGGCGGCCCAGGATTTGACAACCGCTGAGGAAAACTTGCGGCAGGAACAAGAAAAACTGAACCTGCTCACGCACCAACTGAACAGCAAACAACAGGAACTGCAGGCCAACACCCAAGCCCAAACAGAACTGGAAGCAAAACTTCTCCAGAAAATTCAGCCGCTAGGCTATGCTTCTTTGGCCGAACTGCAAGCCCAGCTGTTGCCAGAGCACGAGGCGCGGCACCTACGCCAGGAGCAGGAACGCCTGCAGAAAACCCTCCATGAACTGGAGCACAGCCTGCAGCAATGCCGCCAGGAGTACCAGACAGAGAAAGAACGCCACCTCACCGAACTCACCCTGCAAGAACTGCAACCGCTCATTCAGGCGCTGGAGGAAGAGAAAAACCAGCACCTGGCCCAAATCGCCCGTCTGGAACTGCAGCTTCAGCAGGATGCTGCCTTACGCGAGAAGCACCGCCAACTCACCCAACAGCTGGACGTGCAAAAAGGCGAAGCTCACCGCTGGGCGCAACTGGCCAGCCTCATCGGCTCCGCCGATGGTAAGAAGTTCAGCAAATACGCCCAAAGCCTCACGCTGGCCCGGTTGGTGGAACTGGGCAACCGCCACCTGCACCGCCTCAACGACCGCTACCGCATCCTCAAGAGCCAGGAAAACGAACTGGACCTCCAGATCCTGGACACCTACCAAGGCGATGCCGTGCGCTCCGTCAACTCGCTCTCCGGCGGCGAAAGCTTTCTGGTGAGCCTGGCCCTAGCCCTGGGCCTCTCTGACCTGGCCAGCCATAAAACCCAAATCCATTCGCTGTTCATTGACGAAGGTTTCGGGACATTGGATGCTGACACCCTGGATATTGCCATGGATGCCCTGGAAAGCCTGCAAGCCAGCGGCAAGATGATTGGTATAATCTCGCACGTGGAGGCGTTGAAAGAGCGCATCAGCACGCAGATTGTAGTAGAGAAACAAGCCGGCGGCCGAAGCAGCCTTAAAGTAGTAAGCGCAGTGGGCATGGAAGTCTAGGTCGCTTTTACCACAGCACCGGCCATTTCCGTTTAGGGGCTCTTTTTCCAAAAACAGCCCCTAAACGGAAAAATAAACTAAAGCAGCAAGGGCTCCCGAAGATGATTCGGGAGCCCTTGCTGCGTTTGATGAACGTTGGCTGCGGTTACATTTTCTCATCGTGCTGAGACAAGTCCAGACCCAGCTGTTCTTCCTCTACCGCCACGCGTAAAGGCGTGATGAAATTAGTGACTTTGAGCAGAATCCAGGAGCCGCCAAACGCGAAGATGGAAACGCATATCAAAGCACCCAATTGCACCAGAAACAGCTTGGTTTCGCCAAAGATCAGGCCTTGGTCTGGAATGGCCGGGTTCACGCCTTTGCTGGCAAACACACCCGTCAGGAGCATGCCCACCATCCCGCCTACGCCGTGGCAGGGAAACACATCCAGGGTATCATCAATGCTAGTGCGCGAACGCAGTTCTACGAGTAAATTACTAACCACGGAGGAAATCACGCCAATGGCGATGGAATGGGGCAGCGTGACAAAACCCGCCGCCGGGGTAATGGCCACCAAACCAACCACCGCGCCAATGCAGGTGCCCATGGCAGAAGGTTTACGCCCTTTCACGCCGTCAAAAAAGATCCAGGCCAGGGCGGCTGCGGCCGAGGCAGTCATGGTAGTAGCCAAAGCGGTCGCCGCCAATCCATTGGCCCCCATGGCAGAGCCCGCGTTAAAACCGAACCAGCCAAACCACAGCAAACCCGTTCCCAACAGCACAAAGGTGATATAGGCCGGCGAATGGCTTGCCTCATGGCGTCTTTTCAGGCAAATGGCAGACGCGAGCGCCGCCCAGCCCGCCGACATGTGCACCACCGTACCTCCGGCAAAATCCAGTACTCCCAACTGGAACAGCAATCCCTGCGGGTGCCAGGTGGCATGGGCCAGCGGCGCGTAAATAAAGATAAAGAACAACAGCACGAACACCGTGTAAGAGGTAAACCTGATGCGCTCAGCAAAGGCTCCCGTGATAAGTGCAGGGGTAATGATGGCGAACTTCAGCTGGAACATGGCAAACAGAGCCAGCGGAATAGTGGGGGCCAGTTCCCAAGGGGCTCCATCCAGTACATTACGCATCATGAAGAACGTGCCGGGGTTACCCACAAAACCGCCTATAGAATCGCCGAACGCCAAACTGAACCCAAACACCACCCAAATGACTGAGATCATAGCCATGCAGATAAAACTCTGCAGCATGGTAGAAATCACGTTTTTGCGATTCACCATGCCCCCGTAGAAAAAAGCCAATCCCGGGGTCATGATCAGTACCAAAGCCGTAGCCGTCAGCATCCAAGCAGTATCGGCGGGGCTTAACCCCTCCTGCTGCGCCCCGGTGGGCACTGAGGGAAAGAGGAACGTGAGAATAACCGTAAGAACGAGTAGCAAGAACGGAATCTTGGAGAGCTTGGTGTGCATGGAGAAGGTGAAGTTTGTAGGTTAGTTTGGTGTAGATAGTTTTAAACAGTGTCTTAATTTGTTAAAAAAAAATCAATACTTAAAAACTTCTATTAAGCATTTTCCATCCACCAATAAGTTTAATTAACTAATCTTCAAACATCACTTATTAAAAGTTTAACTGCACTTTCCAGAGTCAGACACTGGTTACCAATTCTTTAAAAGGAAGGGCCAGGATTTAGATTTTTTTCAAAAAATGGATCTGGTAATTTTTTTCAGGAGCCGCCGCTTTCGCTTTATGAAAAGATGCATCTTAGCGCCTGGAACACGAACTGCGTATTAGGCAGACAAATAAGTTTACCACCTCATGCATTTATTTAGATCTCACACCTTGTCTAAGCTATTGGCCTTCTTTCTGTTGCTGTCTCTGGGTTGCCAGCAACGGCAGCAGGAGGCCCGGCAGGAAACCCAACAGGAAGTAGCAGATGCCCCTGCCGAAAACCAGTACAAAGTTATCGCGATCAAAGACGGGGATACTATTGAGCTCCTGAAAGACGGGAAGCCCCTGCGCATCAGGTTACAGGGCGTAGATTGTCCGGAGAAGAACCAGGATTTCGGAACCCGCGCCCGCCAGTTTACCTCTGATTTAGTGTTTGGCCAGTACGTCTCCATGGTGGTGCATGACACCGACCGCTATGGCCGCACCGTAGCCGAAATCATTCTGCCAGACGGCCGCAACCTCAATCAGGAACTGGTAAAGAACGGCTATGCCTGGCATTACACCGCCTACTCCAAAGACCAGGAATTAGCCCGTTTGGAAGCGGAGGCCCGGGCCGCCAAGCGCGGTTTATGGGAGCAGCCGTCTCCGCAGGCCCCTTGGGATTTCCGGAAAAAGAAAACCACCAATCCCGCTGGCAACCCTGCATCGGGCACATCTGAGCAAGCGTCTTCTCCTGCGGTGGCTACTTCCGGCACTAAATCTGGCAAAGCGTACCTCTGCGAGAGCAAGAGCTCCAAAACCTACCATTTAGATAAAGACTGCCACTTGTTCCAGCAGTGCAAAAGCAGTACCGGCACTGTTTCCATTGCCCAGGCCAAAAGCCAGAAAAGAACGGCCTGTAAAGTCTGTGCGAAATAAGAACATCACTGAACCTTGCTCAATACAGACCTGGCCTCGCCTCTTTTTAAGTTGGCGGGGCCATTATCTTTTAAGGCGTGCAGGTGCCTGCTTTAACCTAAAGACTGTTTCCAAACCATAGCATCTCTTAAGAACAGAAGCAAATAAGTCCTATTACATTCTTTATAGAAACAAAAACAGCGGCACAACAGCCTCGTAAAACACAAAACATCAACCAATAGAGATCATGAAAAATCTGAAGATATCATTGGTCATGCTTTGTTCTGTATTTGTGTTAGGCGGCAGCGTAACGCACGAAGCACAGGCCCAGGAAGTGAAGAAAGAGAAGAAAGGCTGGAGTAAAAAAGCCAAAGGTGCTCTCATTGGCGGAGCCGGTGGTGCAGCCGCCGGGGCAGTTGTGGGCGGCGGTAAAGGTGCCGTCATTGGTGCCGCCGCCGGTACGGTAGCCGGTGGCGCCATAGGCCGCAAGAAAGACAAGAAGAAAGATCCTAAGCGGTACAGACAGTACGCCAACAAAAAGAATGACTAACCTAGCAATATTCTCTCTCCAAAAAGAAAGGCGGCTTCTAGAAATAGAAGCCGCCTTTCTTTTTGGGTTTTGAGGCTAATTCCGGAAAAAGAGCCGCTAAACGCAACTGTGCCTTTCTTGTAAAAGACTAATACTGACCGCCTTCGCGCTCCGGTCCGCCGGGTAGTTCACCTTCGTTTTCGCGGCGCTCTTCGCGAGGGCCGTTGGTGCCGCCAAACCGGAAACTAAACCCAACATACACCAGTTGGCTCTGGGGCTTGTAGCGGCTTCTTTCCTCCAGCTCGCCTTCTATGAACGTGTAAGAATCAAAGCGCATGGTATTGAACAGATCCTGCACTCTAAGAATGATGTTCCCTTTTCCGCCCAAGATCTCTTTGCGGGCACTCAGGCTGGTGGTAAAGAACGAAGACCGCTCGCCCTGCAACGTAACCGTAGGTGATCTGTAGTTCAGGGAAAGCTGAACCTCTGTTTTATAGGGCAGGCTGAAGTTGGAGTTGAGGCGGCTGGTCCAGCTGAATCTGCTGTTAGTGGCCAATCCTTGTTCCGTCGCGTCAATTTTATAGTTGAACCCAGATGCATTGGCATTTACCCGCCACCAGGGCGTGAGGTCGGCGGAGCCGGTTACTTCCAGGCCGTAAGACGTACCGGAGGCTATATTGGCGTAGGTAGAAAGCGTGGCGTTCTGCCCGTTTTCGTTCACAAACGGTGTCCTGATGCTCTGTACCACGTCGGTCATTTTGCGGTAGAAGACTCCCACGGTGGCACTTGCGTGGTCCCAGAAGTGCAGGTAGTTGGCCTCATAGGAATCAATGAACTCTGGGTTGAGGGCCGGATTTCCCTGCCGCAGGTTCAGGGAATCTGAGATATCCAGGAAGGGGTTCAGCTGCCGGGTGCCGGGCCGGTCAATGCGGCGGCTGTACGAAGTCTGGATTTTCTGTTCCTCAGAGAAATCATAGGTCAGGAACAGGCTGGGGAAAAGGTTGAGGTAACCGGGTTTGTTGCGCTGCCCCTGCGTGACCTGGTTTATCACCAGATTAGTTTGTTCAAGCCGCGCGCCCAACTGGTAACTGAATTTATGGAGGGCGTTGCCATAATTCCCGTACACGGCGTGTACCCATTCATCATAAATGAAATGGTTGGTTCGGCCCAGACTGTTCAGGAAAAGACCGGTTTCGTTGTCCTGGTCCGTGGCCTGAACATCGGCATCATTGCGTTCAAAGGTGCTGCGGTAACCGGCTTCCCATTTCCCTTTCTCACTGAACGGGTGCACGTAATCTACCTGCAAAGAGAACTCCCGCTCTTTCTCCAGCACGTTGTTTTTCTGCCAGGAATTTCGGCCTGCCAAGGCCACCCCTTCAGGGTTAAAGTAAGACTGCCGGAAATCATCGGCACCCTTTTCCTCTTCCAGGTTGAACACGGCATCGGCGGTTAATTCCCGGCCGGGGCGGTCAAAGGTTTTGCGGTAGCCCAGCGTGTATTCAAACAGATTGCTGGTTTCATCGCCTAGGGTAGTTCTGGTAGAGGTGCTGTTCAGGTCACGGTTTTCCTCCAGAAATCTATAATTGGTAATGCCTTCATTGTCTCTATAGCCGTAGCGGTACAGCACTGCGCCTGTGATACTTTGATTGTGGGGGAGCTGGTAATCTGCCCCGAAGCGCACATTGTGGTTCCCGCGGCGGTTGGTGTTGGTAGACTCCTGCTCCTGAAACGAGGTGGTGTCTCTGCCGGCCTCGGCGGTGAACATATTGGTCCTGAACTGGTTGCCCCTGCCCTTGCGCAGGTCCTGCCGGAAATCATAGCTGGAGAAGAGGTTCAGCTTGCCAAAGCGGTAGTTGAGGTTGAGCGAGGTGTTGTAGCGGTCGCCCCAGCTGGCGTTGGCCGAGGCCGTTCCGTTGAGGCCGCGCTGCTTTTCCTTTTTCAGGATGATGTTCAAGACCCCGCCCGTGCCGCTGGGGTCATATTTGGAAGACGGATTGGTGATGACTTCTACCCGCTCAATGGTACTGGCCGGAATCTGGTCCAGCCCCAGCCCGCTCAACGCCGAAGGCTTTCCGTCAATGAGAATGGTGATGTTGGAGGTACCCCGCATGCTCACGGTCCCTTCCTGGTCCACGGTCACCGAGGGCACGTTCTGCATCACGTCTACGGCCGTGCCGCCCACCGTTGACAGATCCTGCCCCACGTTGTACACCCGCCGGTCCAGAGCGTATTCTACCTGCGCCCGCTGCCCTACCACTTCCACGGCCCGCAACTGCTGGCTCGCCGACCGGAAGGCCACTACGCCCAGATCTACCGCAGGCTTGGCCGCCGTCACTTGAATGTTGGGTACCACGCGGGTGGCGTAGCCCACAAAGGAAACTTTCAGGTGATAGCGGCCAACCGCCACCGGGGCCAGCGTAAAGGAACCATCGGCGTTTACCAGGGCACTGGCCACAATGGAAGAGTCTGCGCCCGCCAATAAGGCGGCCGTCGCGAAGCCTACGGGCTGTTTGGTGGTAGCGTCTTGCAGTTTGCCCGTGATTTTGCCCTGGCCCAAGGCCGAAGAGAGGTGGAGGAAGGTAAAACAGGTAACGAGTACTAACGGAAGGATATGTTTCATGCAGTTATAGAAAGTGAATGCGTAAAGAATTCTGTCTTAGAAACGACGGCAAAGGGAGTTTGCGTCAGGGGAAGCTCCGTAGTTAGAGTGTTCTTTTCGGCAAAAGTTTAAACCACCGCCAGAATCTCTTCTTTTTTAACCGGCAAGCCCCTTTTCTGTTTTAGCCCTTTTTCTGAAAAAACGGCCCCTAAACAGGAAAGGCCCAGGCAAAAGCCCGGGCCTTCCAAAATACTGGGAGTATTGATTACAGGTGGATCACCTCGCCATAGGCGGCGGCGGCGGCTTCCATCACCGCCTCAGACATGGTGGGGTGTGGGTGCACCGCTTTGATGATCTCATGGCCAGTGGTTTCCAGTTTGCGGGCCACCACTACCTCGGCAATCATCTCGGTCACGTTAGAACCAATCATGTGCGCGCCCAGGAACTCGCCGTACTTGGCGTCAAAGATCACCTTCACGAAACCGTCTTTGTTTCCGCCGGCGCTGGCTTTGCCCGATGCCGAGAACGGGAACTTGCCCACTTTGATCTCACGGCCCATCTCGCGGCACTCTTTCTCTGTGTAGCCCACAGACGCAATCTCCGGCACGCAGTAGGTACAGCCCGGGATGTTTTTGTAGTCCAGCGGCTCTGGGTGATGACCGGCAATGGCCTCCACGCAGATAATGCCTTCGGCCGAGGCCACGTGCGCCAGAGCCGGGCCTTTCACGATGTCCCCGATGGCGTACACGCCTTCCACGTTGGTCTTGTAGAAATCATCTGTGATGACGCGGCCGCGCTCTACGGCTACACCCAACTCCTCCAAGCCCAGGTTCTCCAGGTTGGTCTGGATGCCTACGGCAGAAAGCACCACATCGGCCTCAATGGTTTCCTCGCCTTTGGCGGTTTTGATTTTCACCACGCAACCTTCGCCGCTGGTGTCTACAGACTGCACTTCTGAGCTAGTCATGATTTTGACCCCGGCTTTCTTGAAGGATTTCTCCAGCTGCTTGGAAACTTCCTCGTCCTCCACGGGCACAATGTTAGGTAGGAACTCCACCACGGTCACCTCGGTACCCATGGCGTTGTAGAAGTACGCGAACTCAATCCCGATGGCCCCGGAACCTACCACCACCATTTTCTTGGGTTGGTTTTCCAGCACCATGGCTTGGCGGTAGCCAATGATTTTCTTGCCGTCAATGGGCAGGTTAGGCAGCTCGCGGGAGCGGGCGCCGGTGGCCAGAATGATATGCTTGGCTTCGTAGATTTCGGCTTTTCCGTCTTCAGAGGTTACCTCTAGTTTGCCTTGCCCTTTCAGTTTGCCGTACCCGGCGATATGGTCAATCTTGTTTTTGCGGAACAGGAACTGGATGCCTTTGCTCATGCCCTGGGCCACGCCCCGGCTGCGGCTCACCACGGCCCCGAAATCGGCGCTGGCGCCCTCTACATTGATTCCGTAGTCTTTGGCGTGTTGGATGTACTCAAATACCTGCGCGCTCTTGAGCAACGCCTTGGTTGGGATACAGCCCCAGTTGAGGCAGATACCGCCCAGTTCGGCTTTCTCTACCACGCCTACTTTCATACCCAATTGCGATGCGCGAATGGCGGCTACGTACCCTCCCGGGCCGCTTCCAACCACTATCAAATCATATGTTGATGCCATGTGTCTGGATGTAAGGTTTTACTTCAGGCAAAGCTACATTATAAACGTGCTTTTCCCAAGTTTATAGCGGAGAAGCCGTTTAGCGGCTCTTTTTGGAAAAACGGCCGCTAAACGCAAAGTCTGTTTCTTGTTTGTCAGCTGAAGGATTGCCGGCTTGCGCTTCATATTTACTAAACGGTTCATTCCAAAAGAACTGCTTCTCACCGCGCAGAGTCCCCCTTTGAAGGGGGCAGGGGGATGTTTACACCTGTCGGTCTCCCTTCTGCTGAACTGTTCACATGGGCAGCCACTCCCCATTACCTTCCTTGCCGAACCTCCATCCTGCTGCTTTCGCCGTTGTTGGTGTTCTCACCGACAACCAAGACTGCCGCTCCGTTTAGCTACCCGTCTTTGCTTTCTATTCTCGCCGTTGTCGGTGTTCTCACCGACAACCAGGACTGCCGCCCCGGTGAGCTATCCGTCTTTGCTTTCCATTGCCGTTCCTGCTAAGCTCTTGGCGGCGGATGCGCTCTGCCCACGTCTGTCACTTTTCTCCTTGATGAGAAAAGTAACCAAAAGAATCAAGAAGCTCCGAACTCGCTGACGCTCAAACAGGCGGAGCTTCAGTTCAGTACCACCGGGCAACCGCTGTCTGTTCCATAGGGAGCGCGGGCCGTTGCAGGCTTAAACCGTCTAAGCGTGCTCCCGCTAAGCGCCTCGGGGCCTGCCGCCCCTGCGTTGCCCGCTCCCGCAGGTAAGCCTACTGCCAGAGGGAACGGCTGCCTTGCCTCCATTGTCCTGTGGACGTGGCTGGAGTGCGGGGCATATATGTTCAAGGCATTGCGTCTTGATCCTTGATGGCGGGACTCCCCTCCCGGGAGGGGTAGGGGTGGGTTTGCGTTTAGGGGCTCTTTTTCCTAAAACAGCCCCTAAACGCAAATATATACCCCCTTCTCCACTCAGGACTCTAGACTCAGAACTAAATAGTAGGGGTTCCGCCGGTGATCTGGATGGTGGAGCCGGTCATGTAGCTGGAGTCTTGGGAGGCGAGCAGGACGTAGGCGGCGGCCAGTTCGGCGGGTTGGCCGGGGCGCTTCAGGGGCGTGTCTTTCCCGAAGGACTTTACTTCTTCCGCTGGCATGGTAGACGGAATGAGCGGAGTCCAGACAGGGCCTGGGGCTACGCAGTTCACCCGTATTCCCTTCGCGGCTAGCAACTGGCCCAGGTTGGCGGTGAAGTTCTGGATGGCACCTTTGGTGGCGGCGTAGGCCAGCAGCGTAGGCGTTGGTTTGTAAGCGTTCACCGAGGTGGTGTTCACAATGGTGCTACCCGGTTTCATGTGCGGCTCGGCGGCTTTGCACAGGTAGAACATGGCGTAGATGTTGGTTTTGAATGTGTGGTCAAACTCCTCGCTGGGGATTTCCTGCAAAGACTGGCGCGCCATCTGGAATGCGGCGTTGTTCACCAGAACGTCTATTTGCCCAAACTCGGCCACGGCCCGCCGCACAATCTCCTGGCAGTGGGCTTCCTCACTGATGTCGCCGGGCACCAGAACGGCTTTGCGGCCGGCCTGCTCTACGTACTTGGCCGTTTCCTGCGCGTCTTCGTCTTCGTTGAGGTACGAGATGAGCACATCGGCACCCTCGCGGGCGAACGCTATGGCCACCGCCCTTCCAATGCCAGAATCTCCGCCGGTAATGATGGCTTTGCGCCCCTCCAGCTTACCAGATCCCTTGTAAGATTCCTCGCCGTGGTCGGCTTTGGGGGTGAGTTCGTCCTCGGTACCCGGCACGTCCTGGCTTTGCTCCGGAAACGGCGGTTTGTCGTACTGTTCTTTGGGGTCTTGCTGCTTGTTTTCTTCTGCCTGGTTCATAGTGTATGCGTTGATTGCTACTAAAAAAGAAACGAACCCAACCGCAAAGGGTTGAGCTTCAAGCTTGATCTGGGGCAATTTCTGGCACCTATTCTCTTTTTCTAGGCAGAATTCTCTATCATTACCGCACCATGACGCCTCAACTCTTCCCCACCGTCTACTCCACCCTGAGCGCTTCGGCGCTGGCTCAATTTGTCTCTGAAAGCTATAGCTAGGGCGCAGTGCAGTGCCAATTCCTGACCAGAAACGTGAATGACACCTATCTGGTCACGGCGGCGGGGCAACGTTTTATCTTAAGAATCTATCGTGCCTCGCACAGAACCTATTCCCAGATTGAGGCCGAGGTGGAGTTGCTGCTGGCACTGAAGGCGGCCGAGGTGTGGGCTTCTCATCCTGTTGCGGATGCCTCTGGCAAGATCATTCAGGCCCTGCCTGCGGCTGAAGGAACACGGCACGCGGTCTTATTCACCTATGCTCCGGGTAAATCTGTCTCTGTTTTAAATGAGAAGCAACTGCGGCTGCTGGGCCAGCAGATGGCCCGCTTTCACAACGTCTCTTCCACCCTTGAACTACGGGGTACGCGCTGGAATTTTGACCTAGATACCACTTTAACCCAGCCTTTAGAAGCATTAAACCCCTATTTTTCCGACAGCCCTGATGAGTACGCGTGGCTACAGGAAGCCTCCCAGCAAGTGCGGCAGCGGCTGGCGCAACTAAATACCGCCTCTTTCTCTACCGGCTACTGCCACTTTGATTTTCTGCCCAAGAACTTCCATTTTGTGGGCGAAGAGCAACTCACTTTCTTTGACTTTGACTTCATGGGCCGGGGCTGGCTCGTGAACGACCTCATGACCTTCTGGCAACAACTGTGCCTGGACGCCCACTTCGGGCGGATGACGCCGGAGGCCGCCCACCAGTCCTTCGCTACAGTGGTTGCCGCCTACCGGGAGCATCGCCCCTTGTCTGAGGAGGAACTGGCAGCGGTGCCGTTCCTGGGCCTGGGCTTCTGGGTTTTCTACCTTGGTTTCTATACCACCCATGACCAGTTTTACCCGCTGCTGCAAAACCCCATGCTCTCCATGCGTATGTCCCTCATTAAGCAGGTTCTGGAAAAGCAATGGGACTTAACTTAACGCTGCGGCTATCCATAAGTATACCATGCCCCGCGTTTGCCTACGTGCGTTTAGGGGCCGTTTTTCCAAAAAGAGCCGCTAAACGTAACCGCCTCACCTGGCGCGGGAACCACTAATCCGGAAAAAATGAGTAGACAAACGGGCCCAAGAACCGTATACTCGCACCTGAATTGGCCACTGTGGCCCCTTTTTCGTGGGGCTATTTGTTGGACGGCCACCTGCTTTTTATGACTACTCCTTCGCTTTCCTCTTCGGCGCAGCCCGAACTCACCAAACTCAATCTCTGGGTCATGACCATCGCCACGGGCATGGTGGTGGCCAACCTGTACTATAACCAGCCGCTGCTGGGCCGCATTGCCGCCACGTTTGGGGTCACGGAGGCCTCGGCGGGCAGTCTGGCCATGCTTACCCAGATTGGCTACGCGGTGGGCATGCTCTTCATTATTCCGCTGGGCGATATGCTGCGCCGCAAACGCCTGATCATGGTAGACTTTGCGGCCATTATCATCGCGCTGCTGCTGGCGGCTTTGGCGGTGAACATTGAGATGCTCATGGTGGCCAGTTTCCTCATTGGGGCCACCTCTGTGGTGCCGCAGTTGCTGGTGCCCATGGCAGCGCACCTGGCCAAACCCGAGGCCCGCGGCCGCACGGTGGGTTTTGTGATGAGCGGCCTGCTCATTGGCATTCTGCTGTCGCGCACGGTGAGTGGTTTTGTGGGGGCGCACCTGGGCTGGCGGGCCATGTTTTTCATCGCTGCCGGCATGATGCTGGTGCTGTGGCTCACGCTGTACTTCCTGCTCCCCGAGGTGCATCCCGATTTCAAGGGCAATTACAGGAAACTGATGAAATCTTTGGTGCACCTCATCCAAGAACAGCCCATGCTGCGACTGGTGGCTCTGCGCGGGGGGCTGTGCTACGCCACCTTCGGGGCTTTCTGGACTACGCTGGTGTTCCTGCTGGAAGAGCCGCCCTTCCATCTGGGGAGTGATGCGGCCGGTTTGTTTGGCTTGGTGGGCGCGGCGGGTGCTCTGGGCGCTGGCTACATGGGCCGGCTCTCTGACAAAGGCAATTCTTTCACGGTGACCACCCTGTGTATTCTCATGATAGTGGTTTCATATGTGGTCTTCGGGTTTTCCGGCAGCAGCATTGTGGGGCTGGTGATTGGCGTGATTCTGCTGGATTTGGGCGTGCAGGCCACCCACATCTCTAACCAGACCTTCATCTTCTCCATCTTGCCCGAGGCCCGCAACCGCCTCAACACCATCTACATGGTCACTTATTTTATTGGCGGCGCATCGGGCACGTTCATCGCCAGCCAGGCCTGGCACCTCTGGAAATGGAACGGCGTGGTGGGCGTGGGCTTGGTTTTCTCCGGGCTGGCGCTGCTCCTGCACCTGCTGTTCCTGAAACCTGCCCCCAAAGCCTGAACCAGCCCAATTACGTTTAGGGGCTCTTTTTGGAAAAACGGCCTCTAAACGCTGGCTGATTGGCCTACCCTCCTTCTACATGCTCAACATCTTACACATCAACTCCTACGCCAAGGCCGGCGGGGCCGAACAAGTGGCCTGTGACCTGCTGAACAACCCGTGGGTTTCTTCTTCGCTGCTGGTGAAATCCCACGCCTCGGCAGATCCCAGAATTCAGGCTATTCCGGAGCACTTCTCTGCCAAAGTGTATGATTTCCTGGACCGGGTGGTGCGCAAGCTGGGGTTCAACAACCAGTTCAAGATTCTGTTCTCGCTGGCCGAGCAGGGCAATTTCACGTACGCGCGGCTACGGCAAACGCAGGCGTACCAGCAGGCAGACCTCGTTCACCTCCACAACCTGCACGGCAATTATTTTGATTGGGCGGCGCTGGCCCAGATTGCCCGGGAAAAACCGGTGGTTTGGACCTTGCACGACATGTGGCCCATGACCGGCGGCGAATTCTACACCTACGGCAACCTGAACTACCAGCAAGGCATCGGGAAAACTCCTATCCAGTATCTGGCGCCCCTCCAGGACCCGCTTCTGGACCGAAGGCAGCAGCACCTGGAACTCAAGAAGAAACTCTACCGGCAACTGGCCCACCGCCTCACCTTTGTGCCCGTGAGCTACTGGCTGGAAAATGCCTTCAAGCACGCCTATGTCTTTCACCCCAGCCTTAAGCTCAGGACCATTTATAACGGCGTAGACACCACGGTTTTCTATAATCAGGACCTCCGTAACTGGCCCAAGCCCCGCCTTCTGTTTTTCAACGCCACCGGCGAAAGCAAGGCCTCGCATTTATTCATGGAAATCCTGCCTGCGCTCCCGCCAGATTTTGAGCTGTACGTGGTTGGGCAGCCGTTGGAGCACCCTGGCGTGGTCTTCCACCAGCCCTACATCCAGGACCGGGAAGCGCTCCGCGATCTTTACAACCAAGTAGACCTGCTGGTGTTCCCTTCCAAAGCCGAAACGTTTGGGCTGGTTCCGCTGGAAGCCATGGCCTGCGGCGTATGCGTCATCACCTCCACGGCTACCGCGCTGCCAGAGGTGGTGAACCAACAGGTGGGAATGCTCTTTGAATCTGAAAACCCAACAGATCTGTTAGACAAAGTCTCGGCGGCCTTACGCAACCTGACTCAAAGCAGAGCATTAGGTGCCCGGGCCGCCGTGTACGCGCAGACCAAATTTGCGCTGGCGCAGACGCATGAACGGTATTTCCAGCTTTACCAGGAGGCTATCCAGAACTTTCCAGGCCGTTGAAAAGACGGAGCCCTTGCGTTTAGGGGCTCTTTTTGGGAAAAGAGCCCCTAAACGCAAGGGCTTACCAGGTAGGGTTGTATAGACGTTGAGCGGTTGGTCTTATTTGGCTGGGGCCACAGAGGGCTCCCCGTATTTCTTCACTTCCACCTGCGTGTCTTTACCTTCGCGGAGCGTCACCTTGAACAGGTAATCATATTGGTGGTCGGCTACTTCTGTGAACGGTTTTTTTCCGCCCAGTGCCTCCAGAACGTACAGCACCGTGTTGGAATGTCCGGCCACTACCAGGGTTTTGCCGCGGTAATTGGTTTTGATGTTCTGCGCCAGCCCCAGATAGTCAGTGGGGTTGTAGAGCTGCACGGTGAGGTTCTTAGCCTGGGCCAGCGGTTGCAGGGTTTGCTGGGTGCGCTTGTATTTGGTGGCCAGCAGGGCGCTGATTGGTTCTTTGGTCAGTTGGTCGCGGAGCGCCTGGGCCCGCTGGTGACCGGCTTCAGACAGATCAGGGTCGTCGGTCATGGCGCCGGAAGAAGGTGCTTTCTCGGCGTGCCGCACCACATACACTACCGTTTCACCCTTTTTCGTTTTACCGGAGGCACCCGGGGTTTTCTTCTGCGCCGCGCAACTGAACAGCGTGCACACGCTCAACAGACAGCCCAGCAGACCGGCAAGAGACAAAAATCTTTTCATGACAAGAAGGTTTAGGAGCGGAAGTTACTTTTTTCTGCCGGAATATCAGGCATAGGACCTCCCTGCTTTGCAGGACCTTTGACGGCTAAAGCAAGAGTTGCAGTTCTCCTGACCAAGATAAAATCAATGTAGTACAATATGTAACTATAACTATATACCGGCAAAATCAGTATGAGGCTCTAGTTATTCTTTCTTTATGCAGATCTTTTCCCCACCCTTTTCCCTTTCCAGAACCGCGCTGTTTTGCTGTCTGCTGCTCTTGGCGGCCACCGGCTGCAAAACCGCGAAAACCCATTATCGCGAGGGCCTGGAGCGCGCCAGCAAGAGCGACTTCATTGGTGCCGTGCGCGAATATGACGCCGCCATCGCCAAAAAGCCCGACGACCCCAGCCTCTACCGCCTCAGGGGCGTGGCCAAATATGAGATGGATGATTTTGATGGCGCCTACGCCGATTTTACCCAGGCCATCACCCTGCTGCCCACCGACGCCGAGTCCTATAAGTTCAGGGGAGACATCAAACAGAACCGCAAGCAGTACAAAGAAGCCATCTCAGATTACAACCAGGCCATTACGCACCAGCCCAACTACGCCAAGGCCTTCAACAACCGGGGCCTGAACAGAGCCCGCCTCAAAGACAACAAAGGCGCTATGCAGGATTTCACGCAGGCCATTGCGCTGCAGGAAGATTACACCGTGGCGTACCTGAACCGCGCCAACCTGCGCATGCGCCAGAAACAGTACAGCACCGCCCTGGAAGACTATGACAAAGTCATTCTGCTTGACCCCAGCATGGAGCAGGCCTTCTACAACCGCGGCGTGCTGCACCACACCCGCCGCAACCGCAAAGCCGCCTGCGCCGACTGGCAGAAGGCTTTTGAACTGGGCAACGCGCAGGTGAGCGCGCTGCTTTCTCGGTTCTGCAAGTAAGCCCGCCGGTCCTTTCCGTTTAGGGGCTCTTTTTGGAAAAAGAGCCCCTAAACGCATTTCGCGCGAAAACCTTTCCGGGGTTTCTTTGGCTCCCGTACGCAATTAGTATATTTGAACCCGAGAACCGGGCTTGCCGCCATTTGGCAAATCGCCCTCTAAAGAAGCACTATGAAATTACTGGAAGGAAAAATTGCCTTAGTGACCGGCGCCTCCAAAGGGATTGGTCGGGCCATTGCGAAGAAATATGCCGAGATGGGCGCCAACGTGGCTTTCACCTATCTCTCCAGCGTGGAGAAAGGGCAGCAACTGGAGCAGGAACTGGCTGAGTACGGCATTCAGGCCAAAGGCTACCGCTCAGACGCCTCAGACTTCGCCCAGGCCGAGCAGCTGGTGGAAAGTGTGGTAAAAGACTTCGGGAAACTGGACGTGCTGGTGAACAACGCCGGCATCACCAAAGACGGTCTTTTGATGCGCATGTCTGAGGACCAGTGGGACGCCGTGATCAACACCAACCTCAAGTCTGTGTTCAACCTCACCAAAGCGGCCACCAAACATATGATGCGCGCCAAGAGCGGTTCCATCATCAACATGACCAGCGTGGTGGGCATCAAAGGCAACGCGGGGCAGGCCAACTACGCCGCCTCCAAAGCCGGGATCATTGGGTTCACCAAATCAGTGGCGCTGGAGCTGGGTTCCAGAAACATCAGAAGCAACGCCATCGCGCCGGGCTTCATTGAAACCGACATGACCGACGAGCTGGACGTCAACGTGGTAGCCGAGTGGCGCAAGGCCATTCCGCTGAAGCGCGGCGGTGCCCCTGAGGACGTAGCCAACGCGGCCGTGTTCCTGGCCTCTGACCTTTCTGCCTACGTTACCGGCCAAACCCTGCAGGTAGACGGCGGTATGCTCACCTAGTTTCAATTAAGAATTGGGAATCAAGAATTAGGAATTCCTTTTTGATAGAAAGCCGATGTCGGGAATACCCTTCATCGGCTTTTTTGTAGGGGCAATCCCTTGTGGTTGCCCTTACAGTAATTGCAGCAAAGGGCAACCACAAGGGATTGCCCCTACTATTTTCCTATTTTAGAGAAAGCAAGCTCAAAACGTACCCAAACAATAACTGAGCGGGCCTGCAGTTTAGAAATAAAGGCCTGATGCAGGTGAAGTTCCGCTTGAATATGCCGTACTTCTTTTATCTTGCTACCTGATCTTGTGACCTAATCTCCCGTTTGTGCCCTTTTTCCAAATTCACACTGTCTATTCCCCGTGGTATGCGCTGCTGTGCCTGGCTACCGGAATAGGTGTTTCCTGGGTCATGTACCGCCGCAAAGGCCCCTGGTCTACCGGCCTGCGCGTGCTGCTGGCCACATTGCGGGCCTTGCTGGTGGCGTTGGTTTGTTTCCTGCTGCTGGAGCCCTACACCCGCCGCATTACGCAGGAGGAAATCAAACCCCGGGTAGTGCTGGCGCTGGACAATTCCCAGTCGGTGGGGTTGTTTACGCCCAAAGAAAGCCTCAACGGCACCCTCCAGGGCCTGGACGCGCTGGCCGAACGCCTGCAAGACAAAGGCTACGAGGTGGTGCGCGAAACTTTTCAGGAAGGCGATACGGCGGTGAATCTCCTGGCTACAGTTCCGTTCCAAGCTCCAATTACCAATTTACACGCCCTGGTAAGCAAAGGTGAAAGCGCTTATCGTAACCAGAATTTGGCGGCCACCGTGCTCGTCTCAGACGGTATCCACAACCAGGGCCCTACCCCTACTTTCCAGCTGTACAGAGCCCCTATCTATCCCCTCGCCCTCGGCGATACCGTGGCCAAGCGCGATGTGGTGCTGGAAGAAGTACAGTACAACAAAATCAACTACACCGGCACCTCGTTTCCGGTAGTGGCCCGCATCGGGCATTCGGGTTACGGAGGTGCCAGCGTTACCGTGTTGTTGCAGGAGGGCGGCAAAACCGTGCAGCGTAAAACCGTTTCCCTCCCCCGCGCCGGTACTTTGGAGACTACGTTTCAGGTCAGCGCCGCCCAACCGGGCAAGAAATACTACGAGGTGCGGGTACAACCGCTGTCCGGCGAGTTCACAGACCTGAACAACCGCCGCCACGCGTATCTGGAAGTAGTGAAAGGCAAGTTGAAAATACTCCTGGCCGCCGCCGCCCCCCACCCCGACATCAAAGCCCTGCGCAGCGCCCTGCTCACCAATCCGTTGCTGGACGTGGAAGTAGTGCTGGGGCCATTCCAGAATCCTACCTTTAAAACACCCTATGACGCGGCCGTTCTGCACCAGATTCCTAACCTAAGTAACGTGGGTACTCCCTGGCTCCGCCGATTACAGACCGCCAAAGTACCTACCTTTTACCTGCTGGGCGCCCAAACCGATTACAACGCTTTCAATGCCTTGCAGGCGGGCGTTCGGCTCAACCGGCCTTCGGGGCAGTATGACCAGGTGCAGCCGGTTCTGAACAACGGGTTCCGCCGTTTTTCCACCGAGCCCATCGCCCAGGACAGAATCAAAGCCTGGCCACCCACCGCCGTCACCTTTGGGGAATGGAATGTACAGGCGGGCACTGAGGTACTGCTTTACCAACAGATAGGCAGCGTGCGCTCCACCAAACCACTGCTCGTCTACAAGCCTGGCCCTGTGGTCCCCGCTGCCGTGCTCCTCACCGATGGCAGTTGGCAATGGCGCCTCAATGAGGCCACCGAACATGGTTCTTCCCAAATCTATGATGAGCTCATGACCCATCTGGTGCAATTGCTGGCCAACCGCCGCAACCAGAAGCGCCTGCACGTGTACCCAGTAAAAGATGAGTTTGATGTCACAGAAGAAGTAAGCCTGCAGACCGATGTCTTCAATACCGTTCAAGAAGAGATTTTCGGCCAGAACATCTCCCTCACGCTCACCCACCCAGACGGCAAGCAGACCCAGCACCGTTTCCGGCACGAGCAGGGCGGCGAAGGCCTCAAGCTGGGAAATTTAGCCCCCGGTGTCTACCGCTACGCCGCCTCCGCGCGGCTCGACAACCAGAACCAATCCGACACCGGCGAGCTGGTGGTGCAGGAACAGAACCTGGAGTCCCTCCTGGCCGTGGCCGACCATGAGCTGCTGCGCCAGGTAGCCCAACGCTCTGAGACCCGTCTGTACTACCCCGCTCAGCTGGCCCAACTGGAACAAGACCTGCTCAAAGCCGATTTTAAAACGGTGCTGCGCAGCCACCAGGAAGAAAAAGACCTGCTGGAACAGTCCTGGTATTACTTCCTGCTGCTGGGCCTGGCCTGCGCCGAATGGGCCTTGCGGCGCTTCTATGGCAGTTTATAAGGCTCGCGTTTAGGGGCTCTTTTTGGAAAAACGGCCCCTAAACAGAAAAGTAAAATCATTCCCGCGCTTCAGACGTTGTACATGCATGAGCCCAAAATTCACCACAGAAACTTCCAACGGGAAAGATACCTTGGTCCTTCTCAGCACCTATTCCAGCCCCATTGACGCCCACCTGGCCAAGAACAAGCTGGAGAGCGAGGGCATTCTGTCTTTTCTGTTTGACGAGAACCTGGTGTCCATTAATCCTTTGTTCAACATTACGGTGGGTGGCATCAAGCTCAAGGTGCTGGAAAGCGATGCCCCTAAGGCCTGGGAGGTGCTCCAGCGCATGCAGGCGCAACCTTACACCAATGAAGAAAACCAGCCGGTGCATTGCCCCCGCTGCGGCGCTACGGCTGTCACGTATTCGCATGATTCAGACAAAAAAGTAAAATCTTTCCTGGGATTTGTGTTGGCGTTTCTCACGTTTAGCCTGCCCTTGCTCTCCAAAGACAAATACAAGTGTGAACGCTGCGGGAAGGAGTTCCGGAGAGAATAGCAGAAGTAGGTGCTCATTCAGGCCAGCTTCGCGTCTGCTTCCGTTTTCCTTCAAGGCTTTCGCACGCTCCAACAGTTAAAGTCAGCTGTTTTGCTCTAGTTAAGACGTACCTTTGCCTTTCACCTATCCGCATTCGCCTTGCAGTACCTTCTCCTCAACAAGCCCTATGAAGTTCTCACGCAGTTCACCGATGAGAACGGCCGCCGCACGTTAAAAGACTTCGTGCCAGTTCCTAATGTCTACCCGGTAGGCCGCTTGGATTATGACAGCGAAGGTTTGGTCCTGCTCACCAATGATAAGCAGTTGCAGCACCGCCTCTCAGACCCCAAGTTCAAAGTGGAGAAAACGTATTGGGTGCAGGTAGAAGGCATTCCCACCCCAGAGGCCTTAGACCAACTGGAAAGTGGTGTGCTGATTCAGGGAAAGAAAACCACTCCCGCTAAAGCAAAACTGCTGGAAGGTGTCATGTTTTGGGAACGTTCTAAACCTATCCGCTTCAGGGCAAACATTCCCACCACTTGGCTGGAAATCAAAATAAGCCAGGGCATGAACCGGCAGGTACGCAAAATGACGGCGGCGGTAGGTTACCCTACGCTCCGGCTGGTGCGGGTAGCCATTGGCCCGCTCACTTTGGGAGAGTTGCAACCCGGCGAATACCGGGACTTGAGCATGGAGGAAGTGAAGCAACTGAAAGACTTGGCTAGACCTAAAGCTCCCTACCAACCCCACTTCCGCCGCCGGTAAACCCTAGAAGCCATTTTCTAGCTGGCTCCTTTTCGTCTCCGCGAAGGGAATGGAAGCATCTCCTTGATCTACATGTTACAAATTTACAAAAGCACAAGCCTCCATTTCACACCACAGGGTTCAGGGCTGCCAGAAAACCATCTGCGCCCTGAACCCTGTTGCTGTGAAAATTGCCAATTTATTGAACCGTTTTAGGTTCTTCCATGCAGTAGCGGCTTCTTGCCATGGGCGTCTTCATCAACATGGCCCTCTACTGTTGGTTGGGCCTGTACTGCCCACGCCATAAGCAGGCTAGCTAATACTGCTTTCCAAGCTGTTCCTCTGGTTGAATAAGAGTAGAGGATGTATGATTTCAAGAGAGCGGAAGCAGCAGGAAAATCCCCACGTTCTAAGGAAACTGTTCATCTCCTTTATTTTTGAACCCGGATGATGGCCGTTACTGGCAGGTGATCTGAGGCGTATGTTTCTGGAATAACTTTATGGCTGCTCACCGAGAACTTGCCTCCTGGGTGCCTATACGCAATAAAATCTATGGCTTTGGTTGGTTTCAGGACTGGAATGGTGGGCGCGCATTCCTGACAGGTTCGGGTAAAGGCCTGGTCCAGCAGGTTGATGGTGCCAGTTCCCGGAGTGGCGTTGAAGTCGCCGGCCAACAGAAACGGGAGCGGTTCTGCGGAGGCAACTTTCACAATCTCCCTTATCTGGAGCTCCCTATTGACTGAATCTCGCTGGGCATCCAGATGGGTACTGCCAAACCGAAGCGTGGTTCCGTCTGGCAGCGTCACCTTGGCTGTGGCTAATATCCTTGGTTCTCCTTTGGTCTCAGCTTTGGTTGGCAGCCGGTGAACAATTGCCTCTGACAAGGGGTACCTGGAAAGTAGGGCCACTCCGTATTCGCCGCCCTGGAAATCTATCGCTTTCCCAAAGAAGAAATGCATATTCAGTCTCTTGGCAATTTCTTCTGCCTGGTGCACTCCCCCAGAACGCTCTGTCCGCACATCTACCTCCTGCAACGCCACCAAATCTGGAGCTTGCTTCCGGATTGTGCTTACAATTGCCTCCAAATCTATCAGTCCTGGTTTGGAAGGAGGGTTACAGTGGTGGATGTTGTACGCCATGACGGTTAGTGACGAAAACTTTTTCGCCTCATGGGCACCCCCTGGACCAGGCCCCAAAGACTGGTGGGAGGTGTTAGCACAGGAAGCCACCCAAAGAGTGGCTCCTGTGAGCAAAAAAATAAGGAATGATCTCATAAATAATTACCAGCCAGGGTTCTGCCCCAGGTTAGGGTTCTGCTGTAGTTGGGTGAAAGGAACTGGCCACAGGTAGTTCTTAGCTGGATCAAACCTTCTACCGTTATTAATGATCAGGTATCCGTTTTCATCTGTGGGGTAACTGGCCACATAGGTTTGAGCCCAGCTTGGGATCAGACTCTTTTTGATTCCCTTTACATCCTGGGCCAAAAGGTCTCCCTGCTTCCAGCGTAAAATATCAAAATACCGCTGTCCTTCCCGGGCCAGCTCTACCCTCCGTTCTCTCCTTATCTCTTCCCGCAGGTTTAATCCATTGGCCGCCAATTCCTCTATGTTCATGTGCACCATGCCCACACGGTCTCTCAGCTTATTGATGGTGATATCCAGGTCCTGCTGGGTTAATTTGCCTTGCTCTAAACGGGCTTCGGCATATGTCAGTAACACTTCGGCATAGCGGAGCAGGTGAATATCATTGTCATCTTTGTTATAGGTGGCCACGGCCCCCGGATCTACATACTTAATAAAGTAATAGCCGGTGCCCGTCACACTGCCTTTCTTATCTGCGTTGAACTTGGGAAGGTTGAAAATGGCATTAGGCTTATCGTCCTGGTCACCATCGTCATTCCCGCCCCAGGCAGTCCCTGGAGTGAGAATGGTCTGCGTCATACGAGGATCCCGGTTCTTGAAGATGTCGCCATAGGTAGCTTCGCTGTAAAGGGGTGACTTCTGGATGGGCAAACCGTCACTGGCCAGATAAGCATCTACCAGCGATTTGGTGGGGCTGAAGCGGGAGGTCTGGTCTGGTACAAGTGTCTCCCGGCTCATGTTGTGCATGGAAACGTTCTCCAGGTAGAGCCTTGCCAGAATTGTCTCTTTGTTCTTCCCAGCGGCCAGTTTACCCGCATCTGTAAATAATTGCATGTAACTGGTGGCAGGATCTCCGTTGGAGTACAGTTGGTAAACACCTAGGTCCATAACAGCTTTTGCGGCGGCTTCCGCTACATCATAGCGGCCGTAGAACAAAGCCACTCTCGCCTTCCAGCCCAGTGCCGCCCCTTTGGTAATTCTACCAAGGTTGGCTGTGTTATAGGTTACCGGTAAACCTTGGGCGGCTTTGTCTAGCTCCTCTAAAACGAAATCAACTACCTGCGCCCGCGGTGCTCTTGGGCCATAAATCTCAGGGTCACCTATATCCAGGGTCTTGGTTATCAGAGGCACATCTCCGAAGAAAAACGACAGGTAGCTATAGAGGAAAGCCCGCATGAAGCGTACCTCACCCACAAACTGGTTCAGAACTTCCGGACTGACTGTTCCTTCGGCCTTTGTGTAATTCTCCAAGAAATGGTTGCAACGCCGGATGCCGTCATACTGCGCTGTCCATTCACTGTTGAGAGTGCCCACGGTAAAATCAAAGTTACCGCTGGAGATGGATTGATAATCTGAACGGGGCGGATAAATGGTATTGTCCGCCAGGTTCTCCATATCTGCGAAGTTCTTGCCTTTCAGGGACGCGTATACCCCATTCACAGCCTGTTTCAGCTGCTCCTCGGTTTCCCAGAAAGTAACATCTGTAATGGCATCAATGGGCTGCCGCTCCAGGAAATCATCGTTACAACTGCTGATGGAAACGCCAAAGGCAATGGGTATTATGAAGGAGGCACATCTAAGAGAAAACTGCCGCAAAGTTGATTTACGCAGGTTGAAAAGATTTATTTGTTTCATGATGGCTAATACTAATCAGGTCTTTTAATGAAGATGCCAAGCATCTAAGGACACTCTGTTAAACTTGGTTATTGCTTCGTTACGCTTTAGGACGATAACCTTATCAAGCATAGATACTTAAACCTGCTCTATTACTTGAACCTCAGGTTAAGGCCCACAATGAAGGTTTTCACCTGCGGGTACATACCGCCGTTCGTAGCAGCGCCCCCTACACCTGCCGTCTCAGGATCATAGGCGTAGAAATAGTCTGTTTTAGTGAAAAGGTTCTCAGCAGACATGTAAATTCTGAGGTGGTCAATGCGGAATTTGCTGATCAAGGAGTTTGGCAGCGTATAGCCTACCTGCACATTTTTCACGCGGAGGTACGCGGCATCCTGAAGCCAATAGTCAGACATGCGCATGGTAGAGTTGCGGGTATCAGAGTAGGTGAAGCGCGGGTACCAGGCATCTGTGTTTTCAGGAGTCCAGCGGTCGCGGTGCACCTCCTGCGGGAATGCGCCGTTCACATGGAAGGTATGGATACCCGAACCCGTTAAGTAGCCGTTTGCTTTGCCCACCCCTTGTAGAAAGAAAGAGAAATCAAATGCTTTGTAGGCAAAGTCTCCCCTCAGGGAGAAGGTATAGCGGGGGAAAGCATCGCCTATCACGGTGCGGTCTTTATCTGCCGTGATCTTGCCATCACCGTCCAAATCCACAAACTTGATGTCGCCGGGCCCCACCTTGTTCTTATCAGCGTCAAAAATGGGGAATAGAGGAATCAACGCTCCTTTCTCATCTACTTTGAAATCCTCTATCTGGGCTAAACCATTGGTTCTGTAACCATAGTACGCATCAATGGGGTACCCCACCTGCCGGATCACGTTTCCTATGGTAGGAGGCGCTCCTCCCAGGTTCACTACTTTGTTCTTCACATCAGAAAGTTGGGCAGTAAACCCATACCGGAAATTTTTTCTTGACTCGCGCCACCCAAGGCTCACCTCCCAACCTTTGTTGGACACCTCCCCGGCATTCTGGTCCGGCACTTCTAAACCCAAGATATCAGGCTGCGGCACCTGTAGTTGAATGTCCTTGGTTCTGCGGTCAAACAGATCCCCGGTGAAGGTTAACCGGTTGTTCAGAAAGCTCAGATCAATCCCCAGGTTGGCCATACTGGCTGTTTCCCACTCCAAGTAAGGGTTTGCTAAGATCTGTTGCGCCAAGCTGGTGGTGAGCACATTCCCAATGGGCATGGTAGTCAAGGCGGTGAGCACCCTGATGTAAGGGTACCACTCTGAATAGGCTGGCCCATTGGCTCCATATTGCCCTCCAAGGTCACCGTAAGAAGCCCGTATCTTACCTTCGCTCAGCCAGGAAAGTGCACTACTGTTCTGGATAAAGTTTTCTTGAGTGAATCTCCAACCCACCGAGGCGGAAGGGAAAAACCCATAGCGTCTGGAGGGAAGATACCTCGAAGAGCCGTCATACCTGGCGTTCGCTTCTAGCAGGTACCTGTCTTTGTAGCTGTAGTTGATTCTCCCGAAGTAAGATCTAAGTGCCCATTGGTACGCATCACCGGAGGCCCTTGGATCATTGCTACCCAAATTGAGTACCGGCACATCATCACTCACAAATCCCATTTTGGAAGCAGCCCAACTGTCATACCTGAATACCTCCTGCTGATACCCCAGCAACAGCTTTAGATTATGGTCGCTTATGTTGGTGTCATAGTTCAGCACACCAGACAACAACTCTTTGCGTTGTTTGTAGTCGCGGTTTTCCAACTGGTTGGTGAGCATGTTGCTGTACCAGAACTTCCCTGTCTCTGGATAGAAGTAATCAATCTTGCGTGAGAATGTAGACCTGAATTGGTTGATAGCATTAAGGCCATACTGCCCCCGCAGGCTCAGGTTTTTCAAGATATGCACGGTACCGGCCAGGTTGCCGTAAAACTCCTGGGAGGTAAAGTTATTGAAGCCTCCGTCTGTGGCGATGGCCACTGGGTTGCTGGATCCTCCCCCATACCCCCACTTTCCGTTGCTAAACCTAACCGGATCTAGAGGAGACATGGTAAAGGTGGTATAGATAGGCCCTGTATCGTGATCAGTACCGCCAGCTGGTTGATTTTGCTCCCGGTCTATGTAGTTCAGATTCAGATCCAGGTCCAGGAAATCTAACAGCTTCTGCGAGTTTAAGCGTAACCGGACGTTGTTGCGTTTGGCCCAGTATTGGTTTCCAACCACCAGCCCTTCCTGATCTAACCGACCGTAAGAAGCGTAATAATTAAGATCTGAAGTCCCACCGTTCAAGCTTACATTGTGGTTCTGCTGAGGGGCATACTCTTTGAAGAGTTCCTCTGACCAATTGGTGTTGGCAAAGTAGTTAGGGTCTGTTCCTTCCCGGGCAACCCTGATCTGATCCTCTGTATAAGTGGTAGGAAGGTTCACGTTGCGTTGAGACTCATTGAGCATCTCCATATACTCCGCAGAACCTACCATTTTGGGCAACGCCGTGGGCTTTTGTATACCATAATACCCATTGTAACTAAGTATGGGCTTTTGGTTGGCCTTCCCGCTTTTGGTGGTGATCAGGATAACCCCGTTGGCCGCTCGGGAACCATAAATAGAGGCAGAGGCGGCGTCTTTCAGTACAGATACACTCTCAATGTCATCTGGGTTGAGGGAGTTGATGTCTACATCTGGAATACCATCTACAACTATGAAAGGATTGGCGTTATTAAGGGTACCAATCCCCCGGATGCGCAGGCTGGCACCAGAGGCACCAGGAAAACCAGAGGAACTTACCGCCGTCAAGCCTGGAGCCAAGCCCTGCAATGCTGAAGCGGCATTGGTGAGAGGTCTGTTTTCCAGAGCTTCGGCATCAATCACCTCCACGGCTCCTGTTACGTTTACTTTTTCCTGCACGCCGTACCCAACTACTACCACCTCATCAAGCGCCTGAGTGTCTTCAGCGAGGGAAACTGACACAAAACTCCGGCTGCCTACAGCCACTTCCTGTTTGAGATACCCAATGTAGGTAATGACCAATACCGGTTCCCCGGCCCCGGTCATATTGAGTGAGAATTTACCGTCAACATCAGTTAGGGTTCCGGTAGTAGTACCTTTCAGAGATACAGAAACCCCGGGGAGTGGCTCCCCAGCTGAGTTCTTCACCTGCCCGGAGACGGCTCTGCTCTGTCTGACTCGCTGTACGGCATCAGAAAAAGCAGCTTTAGAGTCTGTGTGCTCAGAGCCTTTCGCAACACCATGGAAGGGGGCTAAGCCAAGCATGGCCAGAAACAGGAGGGAGTACCCTGCCTTGGTGCCATCTTTGCTTTTAACTGGTAATTTTGATTTCATTGCTAAGCTATGGTAAAGGGTTAATTATATTCATATTCGGTTTTTACACTGGAAGAATCAGACCACCACTACCACCCTGCAGTGCCTAAACTAGATATTATTGTTGAATTTGCTATTGAATTTTTCCAAGTTATTTGAGACAATGGCTCAAACGCAGCAGAAATGGGGAAATTGAGCTGCAGGAGCGAGGGACTGCCCTCCTAACAGGGCAATTACAGCTCTTCATGCACTCCATCCTCCTTTGCTTCAGTGTGTGATAAGATTCTGGAGCAAAGCTAGGGCATCGGTTTTACCTTAATGTTTAACCAAGCTTAAGAGAACATTAGGAAACAGAAAGCCAGCAAGACAAAATTTAACAAAAGCATAAACTTTACAATTAGCATGCTTCGCCAAGTAAATATATCATTATACCCCGCTCATATGCACCAATGGAACATGATGATACTTTTGCAGTAAGCTCAATGGGGAAATTAAATTAGCGGCTGCGGGCACCGGTGGCGGCGGAAGAGTACCCATTAGTCAATACTGTGGGAGAAATACATCTAATGTCTCCCCCCGCTCCTCCAGAAAACAAGTCAAAACCGCAGTCCTGCCTGTCACCTTCTGCCGAAACTTCGTATAGAGAAACTTCCAGCTTTTGGCAAAAATGACATTGTGTCACAAATGGCATAGAAAAAGGCCTTGGCACATGTCTTGTTAATAAGACAGCAATTAAGTTTGAATCTGGAACTACTAAATATAACTATAGACAATGGGAAAAATCATAGGCATTGACTTAGGAACTACCAATTCTTGCGTTGCCGTAATGGAAGGGAACGAACCAGTGGTGATTCCGAACAGCGAAGGCCGTCGGACTACGCCGTCCATCGTGGCTTTCCTGGACAACGGGAACGGTGAGCGTAAAGTAGGAGATCCTGCCAAGCGTCAGGCTATCACCAACCCACAAAATACCATCGCGTCCATCAAGCGTTTCATGGGCCGCGGTTATTCAGAAGTAAAAGACGAAACCAGCCACGTGTCTTATAACGTGCAGTCTGGCAGCAACAACACCGTACGCGTGAAAATCGGCGACCGCGAGTACACGCCGCAGGAGCTTTCAGCCATGGTGTTGCAGAAAATGAAGCAGACCGCTGAGGACTACTTAGGCACTACCGTGACCGAGGCGGTGATCACCGTTCCTGCGTACTTCAACGATGCCCAGCGTCAGGCCACCAAAGAGGCCGGACAGATTGCCGGTCTGGATGTGAAACGCATCATCAACGAGCCTACCGCCGCCGCCTTGGCGTATGGTTTAGATAAAAAACACGCCGACCAGAAAATTGCCGTGTACGACTTAGGGGGGGGTACCTTTGATATCTCCGTGCTGGAATTAGGTGACGGTGTATTTGAAGTATTGTCTACCAACGGTGACACGCACTTAGGTGGTGATGACTTTGACCAAGTAATCATCAACTGGCTGGCAGACGAGTTCAAAGCAGAGGAGAACATGGACCTGCGCCAAGACCCAATGGCCCTGCAGCGTTTGAAAGAAGCCGCTGAGAAAGCTAAAATCGAGCTTTCCTCTTCTTCTGAAACTGAGATCAACCTGCCGTACATCACCGCTACGCAGACTGGTCCTAAGCACTTGGTGCGCCGTCTGTCTAGAGCCAAGTTTGAGCAATTGGCAGATTCATTGGTTCGCAGATCTATGGAGCCGGTAAGAAAGGCGTTGCAAGACGCTGGCCTGCAGCCAAGTGACATTGATGAAGTAATCTTGGTGGGTGGTTCTACCCGTATCCCAAGAATACAGGAGGAAGTAGAGAAATTCTTCGGCAAGAAACCATCTAAAGGTGTGAACCCAGATGAGGTAGTAGCCATTGGTGCTGCAATCCAGGGTGGTGTATTGACCGGCGAAGTGAAAGACGTTCTTCTTTTGGATGTTACTCCGCTTTCCTTGGGTATTGAGACCATGGGCGGTGTGATGACCAAATTGATTGAGTCTAACACCACTATCCCAACCAAGAAATCTGAGACGTTCTCTACCGCTTCTGACAACCAGCCAAGCGTGGAGATTCACGTACTGCAAGGTGAGCGCCCTATGGCCCGCGACAACCGCACCATCGGAAGGTTCCACTTGTCAGATATTCCACCGGCTCCACGCGGCGTTCCGCAGATTGAAGTGACCTTTGATATTGATGCCAACGGTATCCTGCACGTGTCTGCCAAAGACAAAGGCACCGGTAAAGAGCAGAAAATCAGAATTGAGGCTTCTTCCGGTCTGTCTGAGCAGGAAATTGAGCGCATGCGCAAAGAAGCGGAGGCCAACGCCGAAGCTGACCGTGTAGCCAAGGAGCAGGTAGAGAAAGTGAACCAGGCTGACTCTATGATCTTCCAGACTGAGAAACAGCTGAGCGAGTACGGAGACAAACTATCTGCCGGAAACAAATCTGCCATTGAAGGTGCCCTGGCCGACCTGAAGAAAGCGCATGAGTCTAAAGACTTAGCCGCTATTGACAGCGCCATGACCAACATCAACAACGCTTGGCAGGCTGCCTCTCAGGAGATGTACAACGCCACCCAAGGCGCTGGCCAGCCAGGCGCAGACGCCGGTTTCGGGGGCGGACAGCCTGGCGGCAACGGTCAGGGAGCCAGCCAACCGGCCGGTGACAACGTGACCGACGTTGACTACGAAGAAGTGAAGTAATACTAAAATAGGTTTAGTTGAGGAAAGCCTCGCCGCCCTGCGGTGAGGCTTTTTTTGTTTGCCCAGGTTCCATTTCTGCCCGGCCTAGTTCGTAACTTTACGCACACCTATTTTATGGAGGTACCAGAATGAACTTCATCACCCTAGATTTTGAGACGGCCACCCCAGAACGGGACAGCCCCTGTGAGATTGGCTTGACATTTGTGCGGAACGGGCAGATTGCCGAAACAGAATCTTGGCTGATTAAACCGAAGTCTTACCCTTACTTCAATGGCATGAACATCAGCATCCACGGCATTAAGCCCCAGGATGTGAAAAACAGCCCCGAGTTTGACCAACTGTGGCGGGAGTTGCACCCGCTGTTGCAGAACCAGCTGGTCATTGCCCATAACGCCAGCTTTGACATGAGCGTGCTCCGGGCTACCCTGAACACGTACCGGCTGCCCTTTCCGGAGCTACATTATGCGTGCAGCGTGCAGTTTTCCAAGCAAGTGTGGCAGGGATTGCCGCAGTATGACTTGAAATCGCTCTGCAACCGGCACGGCATTCAGTTTAAGCACCACCGGGCCGCGGCAGACTCCTATGCCTGCGCAGAACTGACCCTACGCGCCCTGGAACAAGTGAACTGCCACCACCTCACCGATTTCCCGGAAAAGCTGAAGATCAACCCCGGCCGGCTGTTTGCAGGAGGGTATACGGCGTCCTCGGTGAAGAAAGCCCCGCGTAGAAGTACTTCGCCTTTCTAAAACGAGCATGTGTCTGTTTAGGGGCCGTTTTAAGAAAAACGGCCCCTAAACAGACACATGCTCGTTTCTTGAACTGCTGACTAAGAAAAGCTATTGGTGCAGGCCGCGCTTGCGGAGGTATTCCAGGAGTTCTTTGGGGCGGTCGGTTTGGATGATGTTGGAGCCTCGGTCCAGGACCCAGCCCCAGCTTTGGTCGGCCTGTTTGCCTTCTACGGCCAGATCATCGTGGTGGCGGGCATTGAGGCTGGGCCACAGCGTATTCACCCATACCCGGGCGCCGGCTTTCTTGATCGCATTAAATTCCTTCAGCACGGCGGAGGTATCGGTTTTAAAGACAATCTCGAAGGCTGGGGGGTTTAACTCCCGCTGGTAATCGGCCATAATCTGGCGGGTTTCCTTTTTCTCCAACCACACTACGGGCATGAACGGCACCTGGCGCAGCACGTCTCCGTTCTCCTGCGCTATTTTGGCGTACGGGTGGCCGCTTTTCAGGATGGTCTGCCGCAAGGTACCGGTGGCTTCCAGCACCGCATGGGCTTCCTTGAAATAATCGTAGCCTTTGTCCAGGTTCACCATTACTTTGCCTTTCATGAGCAGCATGGCTTCCTCCAGCGTGGGCACCCGGTGTTCTGTGACTACGCCGTGCCCGCCCTTGAGGTACAGTTTCTTCAGCTGGGCAAGGGTATGGTCAGCTACTTTTCCTTTGCCGTTGGTGGTACGTTCCAGCGTTTGGTCGTGCATGAGCACCAGATGCCCGTCTTTGGTCTTCTGGATGTCAATCTCCATGATGTCTACCCCCATGTCTATGGCGTTCTGGATGGCCTGCAACGAATTCTCAGGGGCATTGCGCCAATCGCCGCGGTGCGCCACCACCAGCACCTGCTTGCCATGGGGGTCATGGAATTCTTTGAGGATGGTCTCCAGGCTGTTGCGCGAGACGGGCGTGCTAATCTGTTTGGAGGGATTGCAGCTTAACAACAGAAGAAAAGCCGGAACAATGGTGAATTGCTTAAGGCGCATTGGGCGTAGGGGTTTGGGGGCCAATATATTTATTTGTTTCAAACTCCCAAAACCGTGAGCCGAATTGGCGAGGAGAAGGCGAATTTCGACTTCATTTCCTCAGGACCAGCCACATGGTTTACAGACGATTGCCCAAATTGATATAAGTCTGATAACTGCTGCAAAGCCCATACTCAAACACTGGTACCTGAAGGTAAAACGGTTTTCTGTTTAGCGCCTGTTTTTCTAAAAACAGGCGCTAAACGCGGGCCAAAACGGACGCTTGCATTATCAATTTACTTCAAGTCTTTGCCTAAAACTGCGGCGCTGCTACCGTTCCTGTTTTGGGCTTGTTTTGGGAAAAACGGCCGCTAAACGGCTTTACTTCTCCAGTTGAGTGATGCCAACATAGCCGCGCCCACCGTTCACCAGCACGTGCCAGCCCCTCTTCACCAGTGCCCGTTTGATAAATTCATTCAGGAAGCCGTGGGCCACCAGCACCGCCACGCCGTTCTGTGTTGCTTCAGCAATTAAATGTTCCGCCGCTTGCGCGGCCCTGGCCCTAGCTTCCCTGAAACTCTCTATCTCCTTTTGGTTGAGCCCCAGAAACCAGAGAATGCGCGACGGAACCTGCCACCAGCTTAAGGGAAGCTTCGCCCACGGCAAACCCCAGATGCGGTTCTCAAACTCGCGGAACATAGCATCCTCCACCAGCTCCACCTCCTCCCCCAACAACATTCTGGCGGTGGCTTTGGCCCGGGGCATGATACTGCAAAAAACTTTCTTCACCTGAGTGAGCGGCAAATGCCCAGGCTGGGGCAAGATCTGTTCTACCTCGGCCACCTGATAGTCCTTCAGGTACTGCTCTGCCTGCGCCTTGCTGAAGAGCCCTTCCCGGCTGACAAGGGGCCTGGCGTGCCGAATGAGGTAGATTCTTAACTTTGATTTCCTCATAATGTATTTGTTCAGGTGAGCTTAGGAAAGTCTAATTACTCTAAGAAGATTTTCATGGAACAATCAACCCATTCCTATCTTAAATAATTCTATTTATTAGATGAGGAAGGTTTCAACACTATATTTATATCTTTGCTTATGAAAGAAGTTTCATTTCTATACCTAATTGAGTAGCATAATTCCTTCCAACTATATCCTCTAAGAATTAATCTTTCTATCCTTCATGAAAAAAAAGCTATTTCTCTTTATTATTCTCCCTTTTTTAACTTTTAAAGTAATTGCCCAAAAAAATTTCAATCCAGGTTTCATAGTTCAGAAAGGTGATACACTTGAAGGTTTGGTGAGCCTTAAAGGATTAGTTAAAAGTGGGAATGAAGTAGACTTTAAACTACCTCATTCCTCTGCCATTACTACTTATACCCCTAATGATATTGATGCATATGGCTTAGCCCAAGGTGACAGATTTGAGGCCATGAGAATAGGAACTGGGGATACTGCTCAGCTTGTATTCTTTAAAGTATTGGTTCTTGGAAACACTAATCTTTACTCCTTCAGAGATGCAGACAACAAAGTACATTATTATGTTACACATGAAGGAATAACAAGAGAATTGATCAGGAAAAAAGAGACCAGAGTACTTCCCTCTGGTCAAAAGGTAATGTTTACTAATGAGGTCTACAGGGCTACGTTACTGGATTTGGCCAAAGATTGTCCTTCTTTACATACAGCATTAAAGAGAGTTTATTTGAAGCAAAAAGATTTAACCAACTTCATAATTCAATTCAATAACTGCCAGCGTTCAGACGAGACCTTGTATGTGGCGCAACCAGTAAAAGCACAGGTGAGTTGGGGAGTTTTAATAGGCACTTCCACAACATCATTGGAGGTTAAAAATGTACCTACTCCAGTACTGAACCAAACATACACATCTACATTAAGACCTACGGCAGGATTATTTATCAATACCACTCTGCCTTGGGTGAATAAAAAACTTTCGGTTCAGGCAGAAGTACTCTATGATAGAATGTCATTTTCAAAACATCTCACTGAAGTGGTGAGTATCAGACAGAATGAGTACGATGTCGACATAGATGTACATTCGCTCAAAATACCTGTAATGCTCAGATACTCCTTTTTTATTGGTAAGATAGCTCCATATCTACAGGCTGGCATAGCTTACTCTTTAGTTCTGAAGCATAAACAAAACGTATTGACTACCTCTAGCACCTCTTCTGGTACCACCACTGTAGAGAATCGCTATCTCATTGAAACCTTCAACCCCAATGAGTCTAGATGGAGTTATGTAGAAGCCTTCAGAAAACATGCACAAGCATTTTTCATAGGCGGCGGAGTTAAATTGCCACTTTTACCAAAGCATCCTTTAATGATTGAAACACGCTTTGAACGTGGCAACGGGTTTTCAGAAATTCCAGTCATAAGCACAAACACTAAGCAATTTTCTCTGCTGATGGGCTTAGCGTTCTAAACGTATGTAAGCCGCCTCTTGGCAAGACATGTTAGATACGGAGCAACTACGCTTTTATCACACATTTAACATGACAAAGCTTACTGCTGTTCTGAGACTGTTTTAGAAAATAGCCCCAGAACAGCAGTAAGAATTCTAAATCTTTCACTCTTCCAAATATTCTGCCTACAAAGAAGAAGCTGGGTATCTTACTGTTATTTGCATTTCAGGAATTGTCTTATTTTTACCCACCAATGCTCTTCCATGAAAAAAATTTTCCTCTCAGGCCTGCTGGTGCTGGCTTTTCATGCTGTTTTTGCGCAACGCAATTTCAAACCAGGGTATATTCTCCAGCAGCAGGACACCTTGCGCGGACTGGTGGACGAACGCGGTGACCGCCGAAGCGCCGCCAAGGTAGTTTTCAAAGCATCGGCAGAAGCCGAAGCCATCACGTACACTCCCGCTGAGATTGGTGGCTATGGACTGGACGGCGGTCATAGATTTGAAACGCACGGCCTAGGAACCGGTGACACAGCCCAGGTTCATTTCTTTACCCTTTTGGTGAAAGGTTACGCCAGTCTGTACTTTTTCAGGGACAAAGACTCCAGAGACCGCTTTTATCTGCTGAAAGATGGCTCATTGCGGGAACTAGTGGCCTATAAAGCCATTGAGAAGGTACAAGGCCGACGAGTTTCTATTCCCTACAACCTGTTTAGGGGTACTTTGCAGGAGGCTTTTAAAGATTGTCCGGCGTTGGCCGCCAAAGCCAAAAATCTCCGTTACAGGGAAAAAGAATTGATCCAGTACGTTACGGACTATAACAACGGGTGCACTCCTCTGCCTCCCCAAACGTATGTGGCCCAACCCCGGCAAGCGGTTTCTTCCTGGGGAGTGGCGGCGGGGGCTACCCATACCAGCCTCCAAGTGTCTGGCAGCTCAGAAAGACCCCGTTATAACCAATCGTTCACGTCTTGGGGGCCATCGGCGGCACTTTTTTACCACCTCACGCTCCCCTGGCTCAACAAAAAGTTTGCCCTGCAGCTAGAACTGCAGTACCAGCCCCAGAAATATACCAATGTGGTGACAGAATCAGAATCGGCGATGCGGTATGAATATGATGTACATCTGACGCTCAACTACCTTAAGGTGCCTGTTTTGCTGCGGTACGCTGTGCCGGTAGGTAAGCTGAAGCCGTTTTTCAACCTGGGGTTTGTCAACTCATTTGCCGTTAAGGTTAAAGACGAGACAAGTGTAACCAGAACGTTGATTTACCAAGGCAGCAGTACGGTTTCATCTGAGCCCTATTTAAAAGAGTACCGCAAGTATGCCCAAGGTTACCTGGCGGGCTTTGGGCTGGCGCTGCCAGCCTGGTCAAAACACCCGGTCACGGTAGAGGCAAGGTATGAACGCGGCAACGGCTTCTCTGATTACGTGGGCATCCCTACCATAACAGATCAGTTCTCGGTGCTGGTGGGTTATGGGTTTTAAGCTGGAGAAGGGGAAACGTCCGTTTAGGGGCTGTTTTTGAAAAAATGGCCCCTAAACGTCCTAGCGGCTATGCCTGCTGATACACCACCTGGTACAACTGAGAGCGCACCTGCTCAAAAGCCACCGGAGACAAAGCTGCTGGAAAGGTCATCAGTTGCAGGGGAACCCACGGTTTCTCGGGGCTGTAAGGAGGCTGCCGATAGGAAAACTCGTTCAGACAGAACCCGGCTCTGGTGTAAAATTCGACCCTACGTTGGGTCAGTTGGTCTGTGGGTGGCTCTACCTCCAGCACTACTGGTTGTTGTTTGCCTTGAAGAAACTGCCCCAGTGCCTGGCTCCCAATTCCCGTTCCTCTTTTCCTTGCGTCAACAGCGAAGTGCTCCAGGAACAGGAAGCCGGGCTGTTGCCAGTATCCTATAATGCCACAGATTTCCCCATCCAGGGAAATGGCTTCAAAAGAATAGTTTGGACAAGGCAATAAGGTTCGCTGTTGCTCCAGGCTACGGCGCTCCTCCTCTGGGAAGGCCTCTTCATACAACTGCCACGCCTGAACGAAATCGGGCGTGGCAGTATCTTTTATGGGCGAAAAAGACAGCAAAAGACTAGTCCATTTCAATGTCACCGCGGCGCAGTTGCTCTACGGAGCGCATGACCTTGTCGCGTTGGGTGGTGCGGTGCTTCTCCAGGGTGTCGGCTACAACGGCATTGGTAGTACCCAGAATTTGGGCGGCCAGTAAACCGGCGTTGGTGGCTCCGTTCAACGCCACTGTGGCCACCGGTACTCCTGAGGGCATCTGTAGAATAGACAAGATGGAATCCCAGCCGTCAATGGAGTTGCTTGATTTAACGGGTACTCCAATCACAGGCAGCGTGGTGAGCGCGGCCACCATACCGGGCAAGTGCGCAGCCCCGCCGGCCCCGGCAATGATTACCTTCAGGCCTTTTTTACGGGCTCCCTCGGCGTACTCCAGCATGCGGTGCGGGGTGCGGTGGGCAGAAACAATGGTGACTTCAAAGGGAATCCCCAACTGCTCCAGAATATCGGCGGCGCCAGACATCACTTTCAGGTCTGACTGGCTGCCCATGATAATTCCTATCTGGGGTGTGTTGGTATCAGGAGATTGGCTCATGCAATGATCTTTAGACGGTTTTTGATGGTATCTGCTTTTTGTTTTACTTCTTCCAGGGTGGGGGCCAGCACGGTGAGGTGCCCCATCTTGCGGTGCGGTCTGGTGAACTTCTTGCCGTACAAATGGATGTGCACGCCGGGCTCCTGCAAGGTTTGGGGCAAGCCTTCATATTTGGCTTCGCCTGCGTAACCGGCTTCGCCCAGCAGATTCACCAGAATGGCGGGGCAATGCGGCTCGGTGTCGCCCAGGGGGAGTCCCAGAATAGCCCTGAGGTGCTGCTCAAACTGGGAGGTGGCATTGGCTTTCATGGTGTGGTGACCACTGTTGTGCGGACGCGGGGCCACTTCATTTACCAGAATTTGGCCGTCTGGCGTCACAAACATCTCCACGGCCAGCAAACCCACAATGTCAAGGGCGGTGGTTACGTGCGTGGCGATTTCTATGGCCATGCGCTGCAGTTTGTACGAAATCTGTGCGGGAGCCAACAGATAGTCCACCAGATTGTGCTGGGGGTGCATGACCTGCTCCACCACCGGAAACGCCTTTACCTCCCCCTGCACATTGCGGGCGCAGATCACGGAGATTTCAGTCTCGAACGGCACCAGCTTCTCCAGAACCGTGGGGGCCTGAAAAGCTTTGGGGAAATCCTCTTGCGAGGTGAGGCGAGTTACGCCGTTGCCGTCATAACCACCTCGGCGCAGCTTCTGAAAAGCGGGCAGAAAGTCCAGGTGGTTCTCCAGTTCATCGGCTTGGGCCAGTAACCTGAAGTCGGCGGTGGGAACGGCGTTCTGCCGGTAGAACTCTTTTTGCAGGCCTTTGTCCTGGATGATTTTGAGCGACGCAGGCTTAGGATATACCTGCACCCCTTCTTTCTCCAGTTGGAACAGGGCGTCTACGTTTACGTGCTCAATCTCTATGGTAAGCAGGGTGCAGCGCTTGCCAAAAGCATACACCGTGTCATAATCTTTGAAATCGCCGTGCACAAATTCTTCGCAGAGATGCCGACAGGGCGCGTTTTCATCGGGGTCCAGCACCAGGGTATAGAGGTTGAAGTCCAGGCCGGCCTGCAAGAGCATGCGGCCCAGTTGTCCTCCGCCCAAGATGCCTAATCGTATATTGTTCATTGGAAAGCTGATGGTTTCATGGTACAGGAAGCGCCTCTTTACGCAGAGAAAAGGCCTTCTTCTACAGAAACCCAAATCTCACAGTTATAAAAGTAAGCTACAAGTTTTTTAAGCGGCGACGGCACTTTTTCTCCGTCCCTCTCCCTTCCTTTCGGTTTATCATGAGGAGCAGCTGCGTGCTTTTTGAGCTCATGTTAAGGTAATTTCTTCTATACTTATAATAATGGCTTAAATGTTCATAAATTTATCAAGATAGCTTGAGCCAATAAGAAGAAATATTCTACCTTAGAAGCTCGTATGACAACACCCTACCGGCTCCTTCTCATAGAAGACGACCTTGCTTTAGTAGGTTCTCTTCTCCAAGCTTTAAACAAGCAGAACTTATACAGTCAGAGGATTGAAATTCAATCTTTTAGCTACACAGACTTTGAAGCGAGGTTTGGTATTGCCCGTAATTCCACCCGTGAGCTCATTGTGATGGGCGGCAAAGCTGCTCTGGACTTCAATCCTGACCCTCAGCTACTCAAAACGCTGCTGGCCCAGATGGAGCGGACGCACATCTATATTTTAACACCCTCTAAAGACGGAGAGGAAATCCTGCGCCTGTGGCAGCCGGGCGTGAAAGGCGTGTTGGAACGCAGTCCCGAAGCCCACCGGTGGCTGGTACAGGCCATCCAGAAGGTGCAGTTTGTGCAGCAGACCCGCACCTATTCGCGTAGCCCCAAACCCGCCCCTAAAAGTTTCTGGAAACGGCTCTTCAGCTAGAGACCGGGCTTCTGTAGCTATCTCCGTTTTATACTAAGTGGGTAATTTCCTGAAATTCCGTATTATTGGAAGCAATGGAAATTCTACTCGCTACCTTTTCGGCCCTCTTCTCTGTGGTGAACCCCTTTGGGGCCATGCCGGTATTTCTCACCCTAACCCAAGACGACACCCCCGAACGGCGGGGCCAGCAGGCGCTACGGGCCTGTATGTACATGGTGCTCATTCTCACGGTCTTTTTTCTGGCCGGGCAGGCGGTTCTGGATTTCTTCGGGCTCCGCATCCATGACCTGCGCATTGCGGGCGGCATCATGATCATGCGGGCCGGGCTGGACCTGCTCAACCCCAAGGCCGAAGAAGGCAAGAAGATCTCCAAAGACGTGGTGGCCGAAGGGGTGGAGAAAGAAGACATCTCCTTTACGCCGCTGGCCATGCCGCTGCTCTCAGGCCCCGGGTCTATTGCGGTGGTCATCAGCCTTTTCACCAAATCTCTCACCGTGATTGACATGGGCCTTACGGTGCTGGCCATTGTGCTGTTAGGTGCCGTAAGCTACGTGATTCTGCTTTTTTCGCCCAGACTGGTCATGTTCATGGGCAAGGCGGGGCTGGCGGCGCTGGCCAAAATCATGGGCTTCATTGTGCTGTCTCTGGGCGTGAGCTTTATTGTGACGGCCCTGCTGGCGCTCTTTAAATAAACCGCTTCTTCCCGTACCGTATCCTGTTTAGGGGCTGTTTTTCCGAAAACTGCTTAAAAACAGCCCTCACCCAAAGACGTTACTGCCTATTTTTTCTAACTCAGAACTCCAGACTCAGAACTCAGGACTCATTATTTGCCTTATCTTTGCACCATGCAATTAAAGAATGACCTGTTGCTGCGTGCCGCCCTGGGCCAGCCAACTGAACGGACCCCGGTCTGGCTCATGCGCCAGGCAGGCCGCATCTTACCTGAATACCGTGCCGTGCGCGAACGCCTCTCTGGCTTCAAGGAACTGGTAGAAACCCCAGAACTGGCCGCGGAGGTGACCATTCAGCCCGTTGACCTGCTGGATGTAGACGCCGCCATTATTTTCTCTGACATTCTGGTGGTGCCCGAAGCCATGGGCTGTACCTATGAGATGATAGAGAAACGCGGTCCGCTGTTCCCTAACACCATCAAAACCGCCGCCGATGTGGAGCAAGTGCGCGTAGCCGATCCGTACGAGCACCTGAACTACGTTCTGGAGGCCATCAAAGTCACCAAACGGGAACTTAACGGCCGGGTGCCGCTCATCGGGTTTGCCGGTGCGCCCTGGACCATCTTCGCCTACATGGTGGAAGGCAGCGGCTCCAAGACGTTCTCCAAAGCCCGTAAAATGCTGTACGAGGCACCGGAAATGTCGCACCAGCTGCTCCGCAAAATCACCGATACTACCATTGCCTATCTGAAGGCCCAGGTGGAAGCCGGTGCCAACCTGATTCAGATCTTTGATTCCTGGGCGGGTATTCTGCCGCCGGCGCACTACAAGGAGTTCTCTTACCGCTATATCTCAGAGATTTGCCAGGCCATCACAGACGTACCCGTTACCGTGTTTGCCAAAGGCGCCTTCTTCTCCCTCTCTGATTTCGCGCAGCTGGACTGCCAGGTGATTGGTCTGGACTGGAACATGGACATAGCCGATGCCCGCAAAGTAGTGGGAGATACCAAAACCCTGCAAGGCAACCTGGACCCATGCGCCCTCTACAACTCTTTTGACGGCGTGAAAAAGGAGACGATGAAAATGCTGGACGCTTTCGGGCCGAACCGCCATATTGCCAACCTGGGCCACGGCGTGTACCCAGACACTGACCCTGAGAAGGTGAAATGCTTTATCCAGACGGTGAAAGAATATAGCCAGCGCTAAAATCTGTTTTAGGCCTAATTTAGGAAAAACAGCCGCTAAATGTCCTCCTGTGCCTCTGGTGCGGGAGGACGTTTTTTTGCAGTGGCGTTCGTGCTTCCAGGAGCAACCCGGGCATCGGCTTTAGGGCTTCCCATTTTCAGAATTGCGTTTAGCGGCTCTTTTTCCTAAAACAAGGTTAATACACGCAAGGGCCTTTGCCCTGTCTCCCAACAGAAAACGCCCGGAAAAGCTTCGGGCGTTTTAGGATTGATTTCAGAAAAAGAGCCGCTAAACGGCGCGTGGGGCATCTACTGCTTTACTTCAAATCCTGCCAGTTCTTTTTGCAACACCTCAGACTGCAATGCTTCCTCCCGGAGCTGATCCCAGTCTATAGGTACCACGCCCACGTGTTCGCAGACCAAACCGCCTCCCAGGTTGGCTAACTCAGCCAATGCGGGCAACGGTAGCCCCACCGCGAGGCTCAGGGCGGCAATGCTCACCACCGTATCTCCGGCCCCGGACACATCTGAGATGGAACGGATGTGAGCGTCCAGGTACGTTCTCTTCTTTTCAGCAGATTGGCAGAAAACGCCGCGCTCTGATAAGGTCACTAATACATTCTCCAACGCCATCTGCTCCTGTAACTGGTCAACGGCGGCTTCAAAAGCATCCAGATTGGCATCTGAGAAATCTACTTTGAGGCCCTCTTTAAGTTCTTTCAGGTTGGGCTTGAACAGGGTGCTGCCTTTGTAAGACAGAAAGTTCTTTTTCTTGGGGTCTACCACGGTAGGAATGCCCGCTTGTTTGGCCAACGCCAGCAACTCCTGAATTACGGGGGCGCTCAAAACTCCTTTGTCATAGTCTTCAAAGATCACGACGTGGGCGCTGGGCAGAAGCTGCTGGAACCGCTGCACCAGGGCGCGGCGCTCAAACTCCGTCAGGTCGGTTTCTACTTCAGAGTCTATCCGGAGAAGTTGCTGGCCGCCGGAGATGATGCGCTGTTTTACCGTGGTGGGCCGTTCGGGGCTCAGGACAATCCCCTCCTCGCTCTGCCCCTGCTCCCGCAGCAGCCTGATGAGAGCAGCTCCATCCTGATCATCGCCTACCACGGAGCACAGCAACGGGGTAGCGCCCAGGCTCTGTACGTTCAGGGCTACGTTGGCGGCCCCGCCCAGCCGCTGTTCGGTCTTGGTTCTGTTCACAATAGGTACCGGCGCCTCCGGCGACAAGCGGGAAGATTTCCCCCAGAGGTACGCGTCAATCATGACATCACCCACCACCAACACCTTGAGCTGGCTGAAGCGGTTGAACAGAGCAGAAACCGTGTGCCGAATGGACATTCAGAATAAAAATAGGTTAGAAACAAAACATTGGATAACGCGCCCAATGAGCAGGCGCGTTATCCAATGTCTGGGGTAAAGGTAGCAAGAAAAACTTGATTCTGCTTTTAGCTAAGCTTAGCCAGGCTGTTTTTGATGCGCTCCAGGGCTTCAATCAGCTTGGCATCTGACGCCGCGAAAGAGAACCGCAGGCACTCAGGCGCGCCAAAGGCCCCACCTTCTACCAATGACACGTGCGCATCATTGAGCAGATACATGGCCAGGTCATTCGCGTTGTTGATTTCCACCTCGCCGGTAGATTTGCCAAAGTAGTCGCTGATATCTGGGAAGATGTAGAACGCCCCCTGCGGCACATAGGTCTTGATGCCCGGAATCTGGTTCATCAGCCCCAGCACCAGGTCGCGGCGGCGCAGGTAAGACGCACTCATTTCCTCGGCAGATGCTCTTCCGCCCTCCAACGCAGCCTGGGCTGCTTTCTGGGCAATGGAGCAGGTACCGCTCGTTATCTGGCTCTGCATCTTGTCACAGGCATCGGCGATGTCTTTATGGGCGGCAATGTAGCCCACGCGCCAGCCGGTCATGGCGTAGCCTTTGGAGAAACCGTTCACGGTAATCACACGGTCTTTCACAGACTCAAAACGCGCCAAGCTGTAATGCTCACCGGTAAAGTTGATGTACTCATAGATCTCATCTGCGATGACGTGCACCTGCGGATGTTTCTCCAGAATAGCCGCAAAGGCAGCCAGTTCATCTTTGGTGAACACCGAGCCGGTAGGGTTGCACGGCGAAGAGTACATGATCAGCTTTGTGTTTGGCGTGATGGCCTCTTCCAGTTGCTGGGCGGTCACTTTATAATCGTTCTCCAGTTGGCCACGCACCGGCACCGGAATCCCCTCGGCCAGTTTCACCACTTCTTCATAACTAACCCAATACGGAGAGATAATGATCACCTCGTCGCCGGGGTTTACCAGACACATCACGGCATTGGCGATAGATTGCTTGGCACCCGTGGAAACCACAATGTTCTCCGGGCCATACTCCAGGCCGTTGTCTCGGCGCAATTTCTCTACAATGGCTTTGCGCAACTCTGGGTACCCTGCAACCGGTGTATAGAACGTATAGCCGTCATCAATGGCTTTCTTGGCTGCATCTTTAATATACTGAGGGGTCTGGAAATCAGGCTCCCCGAAACTTAAATTAATCACATCAACCCCCTTGGCCGCCAGTTCTCTTGCTTTTTTAGCCATGGCAATTGTCTGAGACTCAGCCAGAGAGGTAATGCGGTCAGAAAGTGTTTTTTGTTGGTTAGTAATCATCTCTTAAGCAGACATATAAGGTGTGGCTCCAAAAATAGAAGCTTTTGCCGTTTTTATCTCTTCTTCGGCTAAATTTAATTAAAGCTTTAGGCAAACGCGACCCAGGATTAGCAACTTTTGAAAGAGTTAGCCTAGCGCCTAAACAGAGGAGGGCATGGCTTAAACCGGAAAACAGGAAGCTTACTCAAACGGCAAGGCAGCGCGCTCCGCTATGAATTACGACAAGTCGGCTTATTTTAAAATTACACCTTCCGGCCCAGATTGGAGAGATTGCGCGCCAGAATCAGCAAATCGGCGGAAGGGGTATAGTCTTTGGCATATAACATCTCTATCTGCCGGGCGGCGGTGAGATGAATGGGCTGCTGGGAAACTTTGTCTACCGGTGAAAGTACGGCCGGCCTGGTCTCATCGGTGGCTGTTTCCTTTAGCCCTACCCACTGATAGAGCCCGAACAGATTGCCCAGACAATTCCTGAAAAACTGTTTTTTTCCTTTCACCCTCCAGACAAGCACCGGCGACAGCACCAGGAGCAGCACACTCACCAGAGAGTTAAGTATGATCTTGTTTCGCCGGTGATACGGGTTCAGCAGATTCACCTCAATGTGCAGGGCGTAATAGTCGCCTCGGGCATTTTTGGAGGAAGACCCAATTATATAGGCGCTGTTTTCGGGCAGAATCTTGAACTCAACAGCTCTGTTATGAATCTGTACCATCCACTCAATTATCTGGGACACCGTTAAATCTTTGCCACAGAAGATCAGCTCGTTGATTTTATGAATCTGGATTACCTCACGTATCTGCCTTAAATCGGCGGGGGTATGTTGGGGCTCCAGATGGGCAACCGGTTTTTGGGCACCCACCTGACTGAGCAGTTCTGCGGCTCTCTTGATTTCCTGGCTGCTGCCCACCACCGCTATGCGCTTGGCCTTGGGCTCACCAAACCGCCAGTGGCCAAACTGCCAGTAATGCCAGACAAAGCGCCAGAGGCTCATGCCCACTAACCCTACCAGTACCGCCACCAGAATATGCCTCTTATTGGCACTGCCCGCAATGGTTCCCGCACTGGAGAAAGCCATGAGTAAGATACTTCCCCAAAGCATTCCTCTCACCAAACGGTACAGGTGTGGAGGCTGATCATACGCTCCGCTGAAGAAGGCAGTACCCAGCCAAACTGCAAAATACAGGCCCCACTTGCCATTGAATTCCAACGGTACCGGATGCGCCACTACCTGGACTCCCAGCCACACGCCCACCGCCAGACAGAGCCCGTCAAGCAGAACTGGAAACAGCCACTGAAAAACCCTGGACACCAAAGCCATGGCCGCCCTCAGATAAATAGCCAACCTGATCAGGACGGAGTACAGCTTGGCCTGGCGGCCGCTGAAGTGCTTTTCGGCGAAGATCATCATGGCACGGTAAAACATGAACACGTAGTTGGCGCTGGTTTTACGGGTGCTCTCGCCTTTGTAGTGAATGATGCGGGTGTGCGGGAAGTAATAGACCTCATACCCTCCCTCTTTGATGCGGTAAGAGAGATCAATGTCCTCGCCGTACATGAAAAAGCCTTCGTCCAGCAACCCTACCTTAGCCAAAGTCTTGGCACGCATAAACATAAAGGCCCCAGCCAATATATCAACCTGATGGACTTCATCATGGGACAGGTGCCCCAGGTGATAGCGGTTAAATAAGCTTGACGTTGGAAACAGAGCCGCCAACCCGAATACCTTGGCAAAAGCTACCCATGGCGTAGGAAGTCCCCGCTTGGATTCTGGCAGAAATTTACCGGCTCCGTCCATCATCTTCACCCCCAGTGCCCCTGCCCCCGGGTGCTCCTCCATGAACTGGAAACACTTCCGAAAGGTGTCTTCCTCTACCACCGTATCTGGGTTGAGCAACAGCACGTACTTGCCCTGCGCCTGCCTAATAGCCTGGTTGTTGGCTTTGGAAAACCCTAGGTTTTCTTTATTAGCCAGCAGAACTACCTCAGGGAAACGCCGCCGCACCATCTCCACAGATCCATCCACAGAATTATTGTCTACCACAAACACTTCAGCCTGCAGCCCCTGCACGGCCTTCCTGACCGAGAGCAGGCATTGCTCCAGGAAGTAGCTGACGTTGTAATTGACAATAATGACGGAGAGGTCTTTCAAGCAGCTGTTGGGTTGGCCTTTATTAGAATTGTTAATGTGCAGGCATTAATTCTGGAAGATACTACAAACATAAAAAAGCAGGAACCATTGTTCCTGCTTTTAATATCATTGCATTTATATTTTGACTCAGCCCTGGCTATAAGTGGTACGATCTAGTATGCTGCGCCCCAGGGTAATCTCATCTGTATATTCCAGCTCTCCTCCTACCGGTACGCCTCTGGCGATGCTGGAAATTCTTGCCGAGTAGTCTTTTAATTTACGGGTAAGATAGAAAGCGGTGGTATCTCCTTCCATGGTAGGGCTCAAAGCCAGAATGATTTCCTTCACTCCAGAACTAGGCAACCGCTCCACCAACGATTGAATATGCAGATCAGAGGGGCCAATGCCTTCCAGCGGAGAAATGACACCGCCCAGCACGTGGTAGAGCCCTTTGTACTGCGCCGTATTCTCAATAGCGATCACATCGCGCATGTCACTTACCACGCAGAGCAGAGCCCTATCGCGGAGTGGGTTGGCGCAGATACTGCATACTTCTGTGTCTGAGATATTATGGCAGGTTTTGCAGTACCTTATACCGGTACGCATGCGCACCAAGGCTTCAGAAAGTTGTTTGGTGTCTTCAGTTTCGGCTTTGAGCAGGTGCAACACCAGGCGTAAGGCAGTTTTCTTACCTACGCCCGGCAATTTAGCCAGCTCATCAACCGCATTCTCAATCAGCTTTGATGGAAAATTCATCCAATTAGGTCAGGGTTAAACAATATCCGCTGAGATACCCCGGTCATGGATGGCAGTGCACATGGTTTGAAGCTCTGTGAAAGTACCTAGTTTCACAGAGCACTTCCCTTTGTAATGTATCAACATGGTACACTGTTCGGCCTGTTCCTGCGTGTGTTTGCAGACTTGTACCAATGTATTAATGACATGCTCAAATGTATTCACGTCGTCGTTGTACACCACCAGCTCCCGCATATCAGTGGTTTCCTCCAACAACAGCACGTCTTCCTGCTCCAGAATTTCGGTTAGAATATCCATACCACAAAATTAAGCAATAAACATGAGTTAAGGAAGCTCCTCCTGCTCCGGCCTCAGCAATAGTAAAACAGCTAAAAAGTAGCCCTTGTTCCTGAAAAATAGGTAGTTTAGCCTTATTTTTGAGGAATTATCCTCTTTCAAAACCAATCGCTGGCCAGTGTTGCCACCGTGGTTTTCCCTTTGTTTAAACCCAAATGAACATGCACAAACCATTTTTCACCTACCTGACCCTGCTCTGGCTGGTGCTGCTTTCCTCTGTTTCTGCCTTTGCCCAGAAAAAGCAGCTCACCATGGAAGACGCGTTCCTGAATCCTGCTTTAACTCCGGCCAATTTGCGCCAACTCACCTGGATTCCGGGCACCGATGAATATAGCTACGTGTCTGATAAAATGGACCAACTCCTGCGCGGCACCGTAAAAGGCAACGCCCAAGTAGTTCTCACCGCGGCAGACCTGGGGGCGGGCCTTGCAAAAGCCGGCGGCACCAAAACTTCTACCGTGAGCGGGCTACGGTGGCTTAACAGAAACGAGGTACTGCTAAACCAACGGGGGCGCCTCTTCCGCTATAACCTCCAGACAAAAGCCGCTCAGGCCTATTATGCGTTAGACGCCGCCGCTGAGAACATAGACTTTGCGCCTACGCTGCAACGTGTAGCGTATACCAAGGCTCAGAACCTGTACCTCTCCCAGCCCGGTAAGGAAAATCTCCAGATCACGCAGGAGACTAACCCAGCCATTGTGAACGGACAGGCGGCCCACCGCTCAGAATTCGGGATTACCAAAGGCACTTTCTGGAGCCCCAGCGGCAACAGCCTGGCCTACTACCGCATGGACCAAACCATGGTCACCGATTATCCATTGGTAGATGTGAATGCCGTGCCTGCCAAACTAAACAACATTAAATACCCTATGGCGGGCGACAAGAGCCATCACGTAACTGTAGGGGTCTATCATGTGGCGTCAGGTAAAACTATTTTCCTGAAGACCGGTGAGCCCGCCGAGCAGTACCTCACCAATCTTACCTGGAGTCCAGATGAGAAATCCATTTATCTGGCCGTGGTGAACCGCGCGCAGAACCACATGTGGCTGAACCAGTACGATGCCACCACCGGAGCTTTTGTGAAAACCCTGTTTGGGGAGCAGCAAGACAAATGGGTGGAACCAGAGAATCCCATGTACTTTGTTCCGGGCAAGCCCAACCAATTTGTTTGGATGAGCGAGCGCGACGGCTTTATGCACCTGTACCTGTACAACACCAATGGCCAGTTGATCCGGCAACTCACTCAGGGCGACTTCATTGTGAAATCATTGGTGGGCTTTGACAAAAGCGGCCGCGAGGTCTACTATACCTCCACCGCCGAGAGCCCGCTGGAGCGTCACCTGTACGCTGTGGAGTTAAGTTCGGCCCGCACCGGCAGACTCACCCAGGGCAGCGGGGTGCACAACATCTCCTTCAGCCCTACCGGTCAATACTTTATTGACAACTACAGCAGCCCCGTGACCCCGCGCACCATCCGGATTCTGGATACCGATGCAGGGAAAGTTGCCCGTACGTTGCTGGTGGCCCAAAACCCGCTCCTGGACTACAATCTGGGTGAAACTTCTATTTTCCCCATCAAAGGCGAAGACGGTACTGATTTGTTCTGCCGCATGATTACCCCGCCCAATTTTGATGAGAAGAAGAAATACCCTGTAGTAGTGTATGTCTACGGCGGCCCGCATCTGCAAATGATCACCAACAGCTGGCTGGGAGGCTCTAACCTCTGGATGCAGCTCATGGCCCAGAAAGGTTACATTGTCTTCTCCCTGGACAACCGAGGCTCCGCCGACAGAGGACGCGCCTTTGAGCAGGCTATTTTCCGCCAGGTAGGCACCCCTGAACTAGCCGACCAGATGAAAGGTGTGGAATACCTCAAAAACCTGCCGTACGTAGATGCCAACCGGATGGGCGTGCACGGCTGGAGCTTCGGGGGTTTCATGACTACTTCCCTGATGCTCAAGCAGCCGGGCGTTTTCAAAGTGGGCGTGGCCGGCGGTCCGGTAATTGACTGGCGCCTTTATGAGGTCATGTACACAGAACGCTACATGGACACCCCGCAGGAAAATCCCGAAGGCTACCAGAAAGCCAACCTGCTGAACTACGTAAAAAACCTGAAAGGCAAACTGCTCATGATCCACGGCACGGTAGACGATGTGGTGGTATGGCAGCACAGCCAAGCCTTCCTGAAGAAAGCCGTAGACGAAGGCATACTTCTGGATTATTTTGTGTACCCTGGCCACCCGCATAACGTGGGCGGCAAAGACCGGGTGCACCTGTACAAAAAAGTAACGGAGTATTTGGAGGAGCATTTAAGATAGGAATATTTGGCCTAGAAGTTGGAAAGGTCACTGCTGAACACTTCCACTGCAAAAGGAGCAAGAAAGAATGGTATGGTTCTTTTCTGCTCCTTTTGTCTTTTACATTCACCAAGGAAAAAGCAGCAGCAATTATTTGGAGAGCAACTTCACTTCTAAGATAATATCTTCAACACCTATATATCCTTTATTTTTAAACTCTTATATTTATAAAAAATTTATAGCATATAAACATTTTGCAAGATTCATAGCCCTTGATCTCTCCCCCACAGATTCAGGCTTCTATACCGATCCTTAGTACACTTTATAAAATATCACAAATCAAAATCATCTACCTATCGTCTAAACTACTACTCTCCCTTTATGTTGGAAAATTTACTCTCTTCTCCATCTGGCACCAGATGGAAACTACTCTGCGCATTCCTATTTTTCTTTAGCGGTATCCATCTCAGTTATGCTCAGGCTGATTTCGCCATACAAGGAGCAGCCGTATCTCCCACATCAGTGGCTGTGGGGAGTTCCATTTACGCAACAGGTTCTATCTATAATATAGGTAGCTCGGCAGGTTCTTCCAGTAATATTGGTTACTATCTGTCTACAAACAACACCTTAGATAACTCAGATGTTTTCATTGGCTCTTCTTCCGGAGGTAACCTTAACGAAGGTGCAACCTCATCCAGAAATGTATATTTAACTATTCCCACAGGTACAGCTACCGGAAGTTACTATCTCTTATTCGTGGCTGACTATCTTGGGTCTGTTAAAGAATCCAATGAGAATAACAATGTGAGCAGTGTTTCTATTGCAGTAGTTCCATCCAGTGTTGATTTCTCCATCTACAGTGCTTACTTGTATTCTACCTCTGTTACAGCGGGGAGCGGATTATATGTAGAGGGGAGTATTTACAACCAGGGAAATATTGCCTCAACCTCCAGTTCTGTTGGTTTCTACTTATCTACCAACAGCACTTATGATGCCTCAGATGTATTTATAGGCTCTTATTCTGGCAGTGCAATCAGTCCTTCGTATACCACAGGTTTCAGCTCCTCTATAACTATTCCCTCTAATACCACTCCTGGCACTTACTACATTGTTTTTGTAGCAGATTACCTCAATAGTGTCACAGAAAGTAACGAAACCAACAATACTCTTTCTCGTCAGTTCACAGTAACTTCTCCTTCTATTGATTTGATTGTACAGAGCTCTTACCTAAGCAGTTCTACTTTATCTCCAGGCAATACGGTAGCGGCAAGTTGTTATGTCTATAATCAGGGGAATACAGCTGCCTCTTCCAGCAATGTTGGATTTTACCTGTCAACCAATACTACATTAGACAACTCAGATACCTTCATTGGTTCTTCTTCCGGTTCCAGCCTCGCTGCTGGATCTTCTAGTTACCGAAGCGTCAACCTTACCATTCCTTCGGGTACTGCTGTTGGCTCCTATTACATTCTTTTTGCGGCGGATTATTTGAACAGCGTCACAGAAACCAATGAATCTAACAATGTGAACAGTCTGGCTATTTCCGTAGTAGCGCCTTATTCAGACTTATATATTGAATCTGCCTATTTGTATTCTACCTCCGCCACTCCTGGCTCCAGTATGTCTGGACAGTATTATATTTATAATTTAGGAAACGTTTCCGCTACCTCCAGCAATGTTGGTATTTATCTTTCCACCAATACCACCTATGATGCCTCTGATGTGTTTGTTGGATCCTCTACGGGTGGCGCCTTGGCTGCGGGAAGCTACTCTTATCGGAATCCTAGCTTTACCATCCCAAGCAATACCACAGCAGGAAACTATTATGTATTATTTGTGGCAGATTATCTCAATACCCTTACGGAGAGCAATGAGAAAAATAATACTGTGAGCATGCCCTTGGCTGTGGTTTTACCCTCCATTGACCTTGCCTTAGAATCTGCTGCGGTTACTGCCTCTTCCGTTTCTGCTGGAAACCCAGTCACTGTCACTGCCACTGTGAGAAACTATGGGAATACAAGTGCTACTTCCAGCAACATTGGTTACTATTTATCTACAAATAATACCTTAGATGCAGCAGATGTCCTGATTGGATTTGCCAATGGTTCTTCAGTATATCCAGAATCATATGAATACAGAAGCACGTCCGTGACTATTCCCTCTAACACCACTCCAGGGAATTATTACCTTATTCAGGCCGTAGATTACCTGAACGTGGTAAAAGAGAGCAATGAGAACAACAACACCAGTAGCACTTATATGAGTGTTACCGCGCAAGGCACCACCTTTGTGATGCCTTCCAGTGGAAACTCCAGCTTTACCACATGTTCAGGGAAATTATACGACAATGGCGGAACAGGACCTTATACTTCTACATCAAATTCGACTCTCACGCTGAGTCCTGCTGTCACTGGCAATAAGATACAGTTATCGTTTCTGAGTTTCGCACTGTATTATTATGATTACTTAGAAATCTATGATGGCACCAGTACATCTGCAACGTTAATAGGCAGATACTCCTCTAGCTCAGGTCCTGCAATAGTCACGGCTTCAAATGCATCTGGCGCTTTAACCCTCCGCTTCTACGGTAGTGGCTATTATTATTCCTATTCTGGATTTGAAGCGGATATTTCCTGCGTTGAGCCGGCTGTTGACTTAACATTGCTTTCTGCGTTTACTTCCGCTAGCAGCATGAGCCCCGGAACTTCATTTACCACCAATAGTTTTGTCGCCAATATAGGGACCACCTCCTCTCCTAGCAGTGCTGTAGGATATTATCTATCGGCCAACAGCACGTTTGAGTCTACTGATGTGTATCTAGGCAACACTGCCGGTGGTTTACTGACAAGTGGAACCACTGTAGAGCGCAAAAGCACACTTTCTTTACCTAGCTCTACCACGGCAGGGAACTATAATCTGCTATTTGTTGCAGATGCAAACAATGATGTGGAGGAAACAAACGAAAAAAATAACGTTAGAACCGCTGCCATTACAGTTAACTCTTCAAATTATCTTGACTTAGAAGTTACCGCTAAAACCTTAGCCTCCACTTCTGTGACAGTAGGCAGTACGGTGAACGCCACAGCTACAATCAAAAACAATGGCAATGTAACCGCACCAAAGAATACGATAGGCTTCTATCTTTCCAGCAATACGACCTTTGATGAGAATGACGTTTTACTGGTAAGTAAGGAAACGACTAGTACGCTGACCGCAGCTGCATCAGAAGTTATTAGCACCACCTTAACCATACCTAGCGCCACAACGTCAGGTAGTTATTATATTCTGTTTGTGTCAGACCCAGAGAATCACATTGTAGAATCTAATGAAACCAATGGCGTAATGTCATCGGCTATAACTGTTACAAGTAACTCTGCTGATCTTGTGGTAAAAAATGGTAGTTTATCTGCTTCATCACTTTTAGCGGGTGGAACGGTAACGGCTACTGCCACGTTGGAAAATCAAGGCACCATTGCCGCGGCCAGCAGCAATCTGTCCTACTACCTATCCACTAACAAGACGTTTGAAGCCGCTGATGTTTTATTAGGCACTACAACTGGTAGTTCATTGGCCTCTAAAACTTCTGCCTCCAAGACCGCGTCTCTAACCATACCGGCAGGAACAGCAGCTGGCACGTATTATATCTTGTTTGTAGCAGACCCTGCCAACGCAGTTACAGAAGGAGACGAAACGAACAACATCTATGGCACTTCCCTCACCATTGTAGCGCCTACTGTTGACTTACTCATCCAGACTCCAGCATTGTCAGTGTCTACAATAGTAAGAGGAAACACCCTTACCGCCACCAGCTCTATCAAGAATGACGGCACAGTCTCAGCCAGCGCGAGTACGGTGAGCTATTATCTGTCTACGAACAATACGTATGAAGCAGGTGATGTGTCTTTGGGAACATCTACCGGAGGAACGCTAGCCGCCAGTACTTCTGCATCCAATACGGCTACGCTTACCATTCCTGCTACCACTGCCGCTGGCAATTACTTCATCTTGTTTGTAGCTGATCCAACCAGCGCTGTGACAGAAAGTAATGAAAACAATAACCTACAGGCCGTAGCCTTAACTGTTACCGCGCCAGCCCTGCCTGATTTAGTGGCCAGCGCACCAACGGCAGCCTCCAACACCTTCATCAAAGGAGCTGCCTATTCGGTTTCCTCCACTATCACGAACCAAGGTAATGCCTCCAGTACGGTTTCATCTGTAGGTTTCTATTTGTCCGCAAACGACACCTGGGATGCGAACGATCTCCTGGTAGGGCAGGCAACAGGAACAGCGTTGAATGTGAATGCTACTTCTACTTTATCTGCTACGGTGACAATCCCTACGGCTACTGCTGCCGGAGCTTACAAATTGATAGCCAAAGCCGATTATGCAAATACCGTAACCGAAGGAAATGAAGACAATAATGTGACTTCAAGCAGTGTAACGGTAGTGAACGCCACTGTTGATTTTACATTGACCAACGTGACGGCTTCTAGCTCAAACGCGCTGATAGGTTCTTCATTTGATGTATCTGTGAAAATCAACAACGGTGGGAACACAGAAGCGGCCAGCAGCAATGTAGGGTATTACCTTTCTTCTAATTTAACCTTTGATGTCAATGACATTGCATTGGGAACTTCTACAGGTGGAGCGCTTGCCGCAGGTGCCAATGCGACAAGATCTTCTAAACTAACTGTTCCTACTAGCACTGCCGCAGGCAACTATTATCTACTGTTTGTCGCAGACCCAGGCAATGCAGTCACTGAAAGCAATGAGAACAACAATGTAATGAACACCGCTTTCTCCGTGATAGCTCCAACTATTGATCTAGCTTTGGAATCTCCATCTGTTTCTGTAGCGTCCGTACTCAGCGGTGGTACTGTAGCCGTCACAAGCACAATCATTAATAATGGAAATACTGCTGCCAACACTAGCACAGTAGGCTATTATTTATCAGCGAACAACACATTGGAGAGCTCAGACATTGCCTTAGGCAACTCAACTGGTGCCTCCCTAGCCCCTCAGGCAAGTGCTTCTAAATCAGCCACGCTTACCATACCGGCTAACACGGCCAACGGAACTTACTACATCCTGTTTGTCGCAGACCACGCGGGTGCTGTTGCAGAAAGCAATGAGGCCAACAATATGGTTTCTGTAAAACTTACCGTTGCCATGCCAGTCATTGATTTAGTGGTGCAGAACGCTTCTATCTCACCTTCTTCTGTCACTAAGGGGGCTACGGTAACTGTGAACAGCTCAATAGTGAACAACGGCACCATAGCTGCCACTTCTAGTACTATTGGTTATTACTTATCTACCAACAGCACCTATGAAAGCAGCGATGTTGCCCTAGGCACTTCTACCGGTGAATCATTGGCAGCTGGAACAGCAGCTTCAAAAGAAGCTACGCTCACTATTCCGGCCAATACGGAGGCAGGCAGTTATTTTGTTCTGTTTGTGGCGGACCATAATAACAACGTAACAGAAAACAATGAGTCTAACAACACGCAAGCGGTTACTCTCACGGTGACTGAACAAGCTGTTGCCTTATCTGACCTGACCCTTTCCTCTCCTGCTGTTGCTACCCTTGGAAATGTGATAGCTGGCGGCTCTGTACAGGTAACAGGAACGGTGAGCAACCAGGGAGACGCGGCTGCCCCGGCAACAAAGGTTTCCTACTACTTATCTTCTAATGATCTATGGGATGCCTCTGATGCCTTATTGAGCGAAACCAGCATACCTACCTTAGCTGCGGGAGCGTCTACTCAATACTCAGCCAACGTAACCATTCCGGCAAATACTCCTTTTACCAATTACTATCTGTTAAGAGTAGTAGATGCTGCCAACGCTTTGGCAGAGAAGAACGAGGCTAACAACATGGTGCATCAGACTTTGGCCGTGAAAAACCCTAACGGAATCAAAGAACTTTCTGAAGAGCATAAGCTTACTCTTTGGCCAAACCCTGCGGTGGAAGAACTCCAGATTGAAGCCAAAGGCTTCCGTAACGGTGAGAAAACAGCAGAGATTATCCTTTACTCTGCCGTTGGTCAGAAAGTAGCCACTCAGAAGGTGAGCATTGCCAACCATGAGTTAAAAGCCGCTGTTGATGTGACCCATTTGAACCATGGTATGTACTTGGTGCACATTAAAGTGGGCAACACCCTAACCATAAGAAGAATTGTGGTTAGGAAATAGCTCGCTTTTTTCAGATCAGAATTCTTTATGAATGAAAAAGCTCCTTGCTATATGCGAGGAGCTTTTTTGCGTTTAAAAGCTTTCATATGCTTTTTGTGTCTGACAAAAGGAAACCCCTATCATTCAAAATAGACTTAGAAGATGCCATCTACGTTTTAGGTCTAATTTTCAAAAAAGAGCCGCTAAACGAAAAGTAAGAAGGGAGCTATCTACCAAGACACCTCCCTTCTTACTTTTCAAGCTCCGCACATTGGGGCAACTTTCTATAAGCTTCGCAGGTATCTTATAAGATTCGCTTTTAAAACTTAGCCATGGAACTCCTGAAATTCAAGACCAACGTACAGAGCTCAGAACAAATAGAACAAGTGACGCCGTTCCTGGAAAAACTGCCGGGAATTGAGAACTGGAAAATAGACGTGGGCACAGAAGAGAACATCCTCAGCATTTCCGGCACCAACCTGAATCCGCAAAAGATAGAGAATGCGGTAAAAAAGGCAGGCTATACGGCAGAACTCCTGCGGGTACTGGGCATTGGTGGTCAAGGCTTATGACAGGCGGCACTTACTATGAACATATTGGAGGCGACTCAGCACGGCAAAGGCTTCCCCATTAGCGAAATCACATGGAAAGTAAACCTTATTTCTGGTCTACCGAGTTGACATATAGTTGCTTGTAAAAGCAAGAGCCACCGCATCCCATTCAGTAATAATAAGTTCTGGTTGAATCTAATACGTATTGTAGCCGTAAGAAAATAAGGAAATCAGCTTCCTCAAACTAACCATTCTCAGTTTATAAACTATGAAGTACGCATTGAAACCGCTCCACGAGCAGGTGATTGTCATAACAGGGGCATCTAGCGGCATAGGAATGGCCACTGCCCTGGCCGCCGCCAAAAAAGGCGCAAAAGTAATCCTGGCCGCCCGTAACCGCGAGGCGTTGGTAGAAGTGGAACAGCAGATCCGTAACGAGGGCGGACAGGCATTCCATTGCGTGGCCGATGTGGGCCGTAAAGAAGAAGTGCAGTGGATTGTAGACGTGGCCGTGCAGGAATGCGGCGGCTTTGACACCTGGGTAAACGATGCCGGGGTTTCTATCTACGGCCGTTTAGACGAAGTAACCGATGAAGACAACCGCCGCTTGTTTGACACCAACTTCTGGGGCATGGTCTACGGCTCACTGGCCGCCGCCCAACACCTGAAAAGCAAAGGCGGTGCCATCATCAACGTGGGCAGCGAGGTTTCAGACATTGCCATTCCGCTGCAGGGTATGTATGCCGCCAGCAAGCACGCCGTAAAAGGCTTCACCGATGCCCTGCGCGTGGAACTGATGGAAGACAAAGCTCCGGTTTCAGTGACACTCATCAAACCGGCCGGTATTGACACCCCCTACCCAGAACACGCCAAGAACTACACAGACAAAGCACTCACCCTGCCCGCGCCGGTGTACACCCCGGAAGAAGTGGCCAACGCCATTCTGGAAGCAGCCGTGCACCCTTACCGCGATATTATGGTAGGCGGTGGCGGAAAAGCCATGAGTGCCCTGAACAAGCGTTTCCCGGGCGTGATGGACTGGATCAGTTCCAAGGTGATGTCGCAGGAACAGGTGGAAGAAGGTGCGCCAGTGAACCGCGAAGGTTCCCTGCACCAGCCGTCCACCGGCGGCAAAGTGCGGGGCAACCACAAAGGCTACGTCATGAAAACCAGCCTCTACACCCGCGCCAAGACAAATCCGGTTAAAACCAGCGTCATCGCCTTGGCGGCAGGCGCTGCCGTAGTGGCCTTCATGAACAACAACAAAAAGAACGGCCATAAATAATCAGTTCTATTACCGCAGTTGAAGAAAAGGCTTTTGCTTATGGGCAAAAGCCTTTTTTCTTTGGGAAGCATCTGGCTGCAAGCATTTCTCCCTTTGCGTTTAGGGGCTGTTTTTTGAAAAAAGGCCCCTAAACGCAAAAGCTTTTCACAGTCTCCATGCCCAATGGCTCTGCATCAGACTGGGCAGTCGTTTACTTTTCTCCCCAAAATTGAGTAACCTTATTCCTCAAGAACCCAACATCAACCTTATACTTCACTACCACCATGCGTAAACGAATTCCCTTTTGGATTCTCCCCCTCGGGGTAGGGATTCTGACAGCCTGCCAATCTGGGGGCGGCAAACCTGACGCTACCTCAGAAACCAATGCCGCCGGCACCGTCACGGAAGAAAGCTACCGCACCTATGTCACCGCTTTGGCCTCTGATGACCTGGAAGGCCGCAAACCCTTCACCACCGGCGAGAAGAAAACCCTGCACTACCTGGAGGAGCAAGCCAAGGCCCTGGGGCTGGAACCCGGCAACGGCAACAGTTTCCTGCAGGAAGTGCCCATGGTGGAGATCACCTCCAACCCCGCTCCCAGCATGACCGTGAAAGGCAAGCAATCTTTTGAACTGAAAGGCCTGGAAGACTACGTGATCTGGGCCAGACGGCCCGAGGAAAATGTGACCATCAAAGACAGCGAGCTGGTGTTTGCCGGTTTCGGGATAGTGGCCCCTGAGTATAAGTGGAACGACTACGCTGGTCTAGACGTGAAAGACAAAGTGGTGGTGGTCATCGTGAGCGATCCTGGTTTCTACTCCTCAGACACCACTTTCTTCAAAGGCAAAACCATGACCTACTACGGCCGCTGGACCTACAAACTGGAGGAAGCTGCTCGTCAGGGGGCCAAAGGCTGTCTGATTGTGCATGCCACAGAACCCGCCGGCTACGGTTTTCAAGTGGTGCAGAATAACTGGAAAACCTCTAAATTCTATCTGGCCTCCGCGGGCAAAGAAGACTACCACTGCGCCATGGAAGGCTGGATCACCACCCCCGTCGCCCAGAAGCTGTTTGCCGCTGCTGGTAAAAATTACGAGACAGAACTCCAGCGGGCCGCCAAACCTGGTTTCAAAGGCAGTTCATTGGGCTTAACCGTGAGCACCGCGCTCCAGGCGAAAGTGAAGCGGGATAAATCCTACAACTTCATTGCCAAGATCACGGGCAGCAAACGGCCAGATGAAGCCATAGTCTACTCGGCACACTGGGATCACCTGGGCATTGGCAAGAAGGACGAGCAAAACGACAGCATCTACAACGGCGCCGCCGACAATGCCAGCGGAACCGCCGGGTTGCTGGCCGTAGCCAAAGCTTTCAAAAGCCAGGGACAGGCTCCGGATAGAACCGTGGTTTTCCTTTCGGTGACCGCAGAAGAACAGGGGCTGCTGGGATCTGCGTATTACGCTGAGAACCCGGTATTCAAAAAGGAGAAAACTGTGGCCAACCTCAACATGGACATGCTCAACCCCTACGGGGCCACCAAAGACATTGTGCTCATTGGCATGGGGCAGTCTGAGCTGGAGGAACTGCTGGCCGAGGAAGCGCAGAAAGCCGGCCGCTACATTGCCCGCGACCCTAACCCCGAGGCGGGTTTGTATTACCGCTCAGACCACTTCAACTTCGCCAAAACCGGGATACCGGCCTTGTTCACCGGCATGGGCACAGACCACATCAAACTAGGCAAAGCCGAAGGCGAAAAATTATTGGAAAGCTTCACCGCCAACCGTTACCACAAACCCAGCGATGAAGTAAACGAGGCCTTCAAAACAGACGGCGCCACCGCCGATCTGCAGTTGCTCTACCAGATGGGCAAACGCCTGGCTTTCTCCAATGCCTGGCCCCACTGGAAAACCGGTTCAGAATTCAAAGCCATCCGGGACCAATACCTGCCCAAACAGTAATCACTTCCCGTTTAGCGGCCGTTTTTCCAAAAAGAGCCCCTAAACGGAAAGATGCCGTTCTATAGAAAAGGGTGAGATTGTTTCCGCTTTCTCACCCTTTTCTATTTCTGATTTTGACTTCCGCGCTACTCAAACCAACATAAGGCACAGGTGCTGGTTTTGGCCAGATTCTGAAAAAACGGCCGCTAAACGGAAATGAAAAAGAGTCGCTGGGGTAAAACTCCGCGACTCTTTTTCATTTCCAGCAGAAGGTGAACGCCTATTGCAGCACTACCCTTCTCACCGTCACTTTATCTCCGTACCGCACCTTTAAAAGGTAAATACCGGCTGCCCTGTTCTGCAGGTTAAACGTCTTGCTGAAGTTCCCTCTGTACCCTTCCAGAACTTCAGTGGAAATCACCTTCCCAATAGGGTCAAACAACGCCAGCAAAACATCACCGCGCTGATCTGCCGTGAACTCTACCTTGAACTGTCCGGTGGTAGGGTTAGGGTACAGCACCAGACCTTCCACTTCCTCTAATTCATCGGCTATGCCGGTAATGGTGACATTTAACTCATCTGAGCTCAGGGTCAGGCAGGTTCCGTAACTGGTCTTCACGGTGTAAATCCCGTTTTGGGTGGCCATGTAATCTTTCTGCGTGGCCCCGGCCAAGGCAGTACCGTTAAAATACCACTGGTTGCCAACGGCCACATTGGAACTGAGCACGTTGCCGTTTCTGGAGATGGTTGGTTTAGCTGGCACCGTGGAAGACTTCAACAGCGTAGGCTGGATGTACAAGCCAACTCTGGCGTTCCATATCTCCGTAAACGGCTTCCATACATTTTGGGAGCTCAGGTTCCACGCGGTGGTTGGCGTTGTTTCCCCGTCTCGGTTGCTTAACAGGGCCACCACGTTTCCGGAAGTCTGGTTCAACACCACGCCTACGTAGAAATTACCGGTAATGGCTGCCGGGGCATCAAACACCACCTCGGTCAATCTGTCGGCATTCAAATCAGCAATTATATCAGTGATCTTTACCTGCTTGGAGGCGATGATGTTCTGCGGTGCCCCCGTGGTAGGATTGCTGTTCCAGACTGCGACCTGCACGGTGGCTGTGTTACTAGTGGCCGCAGCGTATCCAAAGGCAATCTTAGTGCTCACGATAGTGCTTCCGGTACCGGTGTAGGGGAAGAAGTTCGCTTTTGCTTTATCGCCCAGAATATTGTTTCCAACCAGATAGCCTTGCCCTTCAGAGAAGTTGTATAGCGTGAGGGTGCCCTGGAACGGTTCATTCAAAACCTCACAGGCATAGCTGACCACGGTAATGTATTTTTCCTTCACCAAGGCAGCCGAGGTTTTACCGGTAGTAGTATTCTTGGCCACCAGACTCACTTTGTAAGACCCTGGCGTATTATACGTCACAGATGGGCTGGTAGCCGTAGAAGTGGCGGGGGTACCGCCTTCAAACGTCCATTCGTAGGCGTTGGCACTGGTAGAAGTGTTGGTGAATCTCACCGCCTGCCCCACTGACACCGTGGTGGCCTCTGCCGTAAAACTTGGCGTTGGCGTTGATCCCTCCACGGTTAACGTAACCGGAATGGATTTCTTCAGGCTGGCCGGATCATTGGTGTTCACTACCACAGCTCCGGTGTAGGTTCCGTCGTTCAAATCGGCGGCATTGAAGCTCAATTGAATGTCTCTTTCTGTGTTCTTGTTGAGCGTACCCGTTACCGGGGTAGCGGTTAACCACAGCGGTGCCCCCACCGCTCTTATCCTGAAAGTACCGGTAGTATAATCTGACCAAGAAACCCCGTCTGTACTGGCATAGTTGCGGCCCGCCGAAGTCACTCTGGATGTTCCCTGCGGATGAGTCACCCCAGTGTACCGTATTACCACCCAGAAGACATCGTTCTTCACAAAGTTTAAGTGTTTCTCCAGCGGAATGGTAATAAGTCCGCCGCTTCCGGCAGACGCACTGGACGCAAATGCTTGTTCATGCAACAGTGCCCCCTCAGTAGGTTTGGTTCCCCCTTTGTAGATTCTCACCAAGATGTTCCGGTTAGCAGCGGTGGCGGTGGTATAGTAATTCTGCACCGCAGACAATCTGAAGGAAGGCTGGTCCACATTAAACTTCATCCCCACCCAGGTGGGAACATCCACAGACTGAAAACCAACGGCAGTCAAAGAAGCGGCATCTGTTTCATAACTGATCTTATTGATGCCTTCTAACTCCACCTGAACGTTGTACTCCAGTGCTGCGTCGCCGGTGTTCTGGATTTTTACGCTTTGCGTAGCCGTAGAAGCAACAGATTTAGTGATCGTCTTGCTCACTGAAGCAGGAGTTACCGCTACTACCGGCGGGCTTTGCAAAACAGCGGCAAGGGTAATTACTTTAGATGGCGTAGTAGGATCATTGGTAGCCAGCGTAAGGGTTCCGTTTAGATTTTCTTTCACGGAAGGCTTGAACGTGATACTTACTTCCTGTTCTTTGTCTGGCTGAATGGTGAGTGGCATGGCCGGGCTGAAAGAGAAATCAGTCTGCTTGGCCGAGGTTCCACCAACCGTTGCCGAAGAAATCACCAGATCTGCCACTCCATTATTTCTGATAACGATCTTCTGGGTACGGCTGGCCCCCACAAAAGCGTTTCCAAAGTCAAGACTGGTTTTATTGACCGCCACCACCGGTTGCCCCCCCGTTACCGAGATGCGCATGGGCCGGGAAATCTGCGGTTCCAGGGCATCATTGCTGTTGATAAGTAAATCTGCCGTATACTCCCCGTTCACCACCTTAGACACATCTGCCGTTACCGTCAAGGTCTGCGTCTGCCCAGAGGCGAGATTGCCGGTAGCCGGCGCCACTGACAGCCACGCGCCATTGATGGCTTTCATCTTGAAGGCCGCCAACTTGAGGAAGTCCGCCAGTGGCTGGGCATCGGCGTACGTCACTCCATTGTCTGAGCTGATAAAGTAGGTATTGGGCATCGCCCCTACATCCTCTAACCCCTGTGACACTTTTACGGTGCTTGGCATGGCTAAGGCAACCCAAAACACCTCGCCTGCCTGTAATTGCGGTGCTTGCGTAAGCGCGAACGTATAGTTGGAAATACCCGGTACAATAGTCAGATTGAACGATTGGGTAGCTATCTGCGCCGCACCTTCAGGGGTTGAACCTCCTTTTAAGATGCGCACACCAATGGTTGCAGTCTTGTTACTCGTTTCGCTGCTGTAAAGTATGCTTTGGATATGGCTCACTTGGAAACCCTGGCCTCCAGCAACAAATTTAGCGGCCACCACAAAACTCTGCCCCTCCAGGCCAACAGCATTGTCTATAGCCGGTCCGGGCTTACCGTGAAATAAAATGCTTGGTCCAGAGGTGGGCACAATGGTATTACGGTACTGCAGTTCTACATTGCCGGTGTTCGTTAGAGTAGCCTGTTGTGTGGCGGTGGTACTAACGTTGCGGTTAAGATTGAATGCCAGCGAGGTGGTAGACACCTGTGCCCTGGCTCCAGCCGCTGTCTGCGCCGATACAATGTTAGACAATGTACCATCACCGTAGAAAGACCGCGCCATTACCCCAAAGAAAAGGGTTCTCCCCGGCTCCAAGCCGGTAACCGTTAAGGTTTGGCTTGCCCCAGGGCTTCCCGGTACTAAGCTGCTTTTTGATTTGGTCGCGGCCGCAAAATTATCTGCTGTGATAGGTGAAGTAGAATATCTTACCTCGTAAAGGGTAGCCGCCGCCGTTCCGCCTACGTTGGGTGCCGTCCAGGAGAGTACCGCTGAAGTAGTCTGAACCTGACTCACCTGCAAATTGGTGATAGCACTTGGAGCCGCATTATTTTTCTGCCCCTGAATAGACTTAATCGCTTCCAGAACGTTGATGCGCCCAGCTCCTAATTTGCCTTCATATTGCGTGGTGGCTCCAATAGGGTCGGCGGTGGTACGCATGATCTGCAACACCGCCTGCGGCGTAAGGTCTGGATTTTCTGACAGCATTAAAGCCACCATTCCCGCCACCATTGGAGTTGCCATGGACGTACCGCTCATGGCGGCATAGCCACCAGAACTTCCGTCTGCTCCTACCACTGTACTTAGGATGGAAGTGCCGGGTGCCGAGATATCTACCCAGGTGCCGTAGTTGGAGAAAGTACTCTTGGCATCGTTCTGGTCTGAACTGGCCACGGCAATTACGTTCTCATAAGCCGCCGGGTAATGCTTTTCGTCCACATTATCGTTACCAGCGGCGGCCACAAACACCACTCCGTTGGCGGTGGCATCATTGATTGCTTTCTGGTAGGTCTGGCTCGTCCCGGCTCCCCCAAACGACATGCTGATGACCCGCGCGCCCTGCTCAATGGCATAGAGCATGCCTTGCAGGCCATGTGAAATGCTCTCAGTGTTCTGCGTATAATCACTGGTGGCCTTTACCCCGAAAATGCTAATCTTATTATTACTTACCGCGGCAATACCTTCACTGTTGTTCACCACAGCCCCGGCAACCCCTGCACAGTGCGTACCATGGGAAAACACCATAGGCCCCGCCTTATTCTCTCCTGCTGAGGGCGGACGGGTATCATTGTCATTGTCTACCACATCAAAGCTTTTGCCAAGGTTGATGTTGGCATTGAGGTCTGGGTGCGTGTACAATAAGCCATCATCTACAATGGCCACCAGCGTTTTCTGGGTGCCTGTATGCAATGCAAACGCATCAATAGCCTTTATTTTGTTTAGGTAGTACTGCCCGTTATTCGTGAATCTGGGGTCGTTAGGACTGTCAAACAGGACGTAATAAGGTACCCGCTCCGCGTATTCCACCTCCGGAAGTTGGTTCAGTTCCTGAAGCATCTGCGCCAACTCCTGCGTCTTGCTTACTTCCACCTCATAGGTATTGCGTATAGAAGGCAACTTGGCGTTCTCCTTCAGCGCTTCCACTCGGTTAGGATTGAACTTGCGCAGCGCCGCACTCACCTTGTCTGGTGCCGTTTGAAATGCTTTCCTCTGATTGGCGCTGCTCTTGTTGTTAGAATAGGTTTGGAGTCTGGCGCTGGAGTTCTTCAGCTTTACAAAAATCCTATCGGGCCAATAGGCAGGTTGGCCACCGCTAGTTCGTACCCGTTGCCCCCCGTCTATTGAAAGAATGGACTGCTTTGTATTGCTGCCGAAGGCTGGCGCAAACGGACTAACCTTGGCAGATTTACTCACCGGCACCGGTATAGACTGGTAATTGGGCAACACAGACGTCTGCCCCATTGCCGACCACCAGAACGGCATTAACGCTAAGAGAAGTAAAAGTTTCTTCATACCTGAATTTGAAGGAAGAATGAGGGACGAGATTTGGGTGCAAAAGTGATCTAGCTGCCCAAGAACAGGTTTCCTACTTATAAGATTAGATTAAATGGAGATATAACTAAATTCCTGTATAAGTTACTGCAATTTTCTGAGACGAGCGCGGAATTGCCAGATTTTTTACAACTTCCCACACGTCTGTAATTCCAACTCTTTTCTCTACACCAGACCTTTTTCCCTTATACAAAGTTCCTATAAATCAGTCCTCAAGTAACTGAATTCTTATTAGGCATATTGACTTTGGCCAAATAGCTTCTTTCTGTTTAGCGCCTAATTTTACAAAAACAGGCGCTAAACGCACGGGGCGGCATCTCTTCTACAGAAATGCCGCCCCGCGTTTTTAAAATAAAGTACTTCTTATATAGCTTTTGCCTTCCCTTTAAGCCACACAAGCTCCTCCTCTGTAAGATGTGGTTCTAATTTCGCCACTACCTGCTGGTTGTAGTCATTTAGCCATTGGACATGGTGCGGCTCCAGCAAATCTTTTTGAACGGGGTCGGTATCAATGAGAAACTGGGTGAGGGTTTCAAAGGTATAGAATTCCCCAAACTCATTCTTCTCATCTGGAACGGTTAACACCAGGTTCTCAATTCTAATGCCATAGCGGCCCGGGCGGTACAGCCCAGGTTCCACCGAGGTGATCATGCCCAGCTCAATGTCAATAGGAGTAGGCGTTGGATTAAAGACATGCGGTCCTTCGTGTACATTCAGGAAGAACCCAACGCCGTGGCCGGTGCCATGCCCGTAATTGCGGGCGTGGTCCCAGAGCGGCTTGCGGGTGATGGCATCAATCTGATAGCCGCGGGTACCTTTGGGGAAACGGGCCGTGGAGCCGTCAATCATGCCTTTCAGCACCAGAGTATAATCTATTTTCTCTTCCTCCGTGAGGTTGCCCAAGGAAATAACCCGGGTAATATCAGTGGTGCCGGTCTGGTACTGCCCGCCGGAATCCAGCAGGAACAGGCCTTCGGGTTGGAGAGCCACGTTGCTTTCTGGGGTGGCTTTGTAGTGCGGCAGAGCTCCATGCGCACGGTAACCGGCAATGGTATCAAAGCTCTCGCCCACAAAACCCTCTTGCTCGGCTCTGAAACTGTATAATTTCTCCGCAGCAGATATCTCCGTAATCTCGGTTTGCCCCAGGTTTTCCTCCAGCCATTTGAAGAAACGGGTGAGGGCCACTCCGTCCTTTACCATAGTGGTACGGGTGTGCGCCGCCTCCACTTCATTCTTCACGGCCTTGAAATGGGTAGTAGGGTTTGTTTCCTGCACTACCCCTATGCCTGCGGGCAGTTGCTCAAAAATGGTTTGGCATGTGCGCTTGGGGTCCAGGAGAACAGTGGTGCTGGCTGGCAGTTCTGCCAATGCCTGAGAAACGGCTTCATAAGGCGCTAGTGTCACGCCCGCCTTTTCCAGCCGGTTCTGGTCCTGCGCACTTAATTTGTCTGAATCAATGAACAGAACCGTTTTAGCCTCCTGTAGCAGGGCAAAGCTTAACACTACCGGATTGGCTTTCACATCGCTCCCGCGCAGGTTGAAGAGCCAGGCAATGTCATCCAGGGAAGAAATTAAGTGGGCGTTTGTGTGGGTTTCCAGCAAGGCGGCCCGTACGGCGCTGAGCTTCTCCTCCAGTGATTTACCGGTTATGCTCTCATCAAGGAGAAAGGCTGGGGCAGTGGGCAAAGCGGGTTTATCTTGCCAAACCGCATTCAGGTAATCACGGTCAGAGGCTAACTGAATGCCGCGGCCGCCCAACTGCTGCTGTAACAACTGCGCCAACTGCAAAGACATGAGCCGACCGTCAAAGGCTACGGTTTCCCCGTTTTTGAGCCGGCTGGCCAGCCATTGGATGTACTCCGGGGCGTGCTGCACGTTCAGCTTCACCAATTCAAAACCGGAACCCGCCAACTGCTCTTGGGCCTGCTCAAAGTAACGGGCATCGGTCCAAAGTCCGGCAAAATCAAGCGTGATCACCAAGGTACCCGCGGAACCGGTAAAGCCCGAGGCAAACGCGATGCATTTGTAATGGTCCGGTACATACTCACTAATGTGCGGATCTGCGGAGGGAATGATGTACGCGCTCACCCCCTGTTCTTTCATCTGTTGCCGTATACCGGCTAATCTATCTAAGTGGCTCATGTTTTCTTACGTTCTTGCGCGGCCAAATTACAATTTTAATAGAAGTGCGCCTGAAACAAACGCCAACAGAAGGTCCAATTTCTGGCAACTGCACACTGCCGTACCGCAACTAGCTATATTCTTGTGGCTTTATGGGTTCAATTGCTAACAATGCCGTACTTTTGCTAAAGTTTTGAGACCCAATGGTTCCCATTCTTTCTTTGTGATTCATACTTCAGGATTAAAAACATGCCCGTTCCCTCCGCTGACTTCAAGCAGGCGTTGAAAAAATTAAGTGAAAAAGAGAAGGAAGCGTTGATTTTGCGTTTGGTGCGCAAAGACGCCGAGGCCTATGACGCGCTTTCCTTTGAGTTGCTGGAAAGCGTCACGCTGGAAAGCCTCTTTGAGCGCAGTTCAGAAACCATCCATGATATTCTGTTCACCGTCTCAGGCCGAAGTCTGAGCAAAGCCCTGAGCCGGGGCCTCAAGAAAGCCACCCAGGAAATTGCCCGCTACCAGCGCATCACCAAAGACCGCAAAGGCGAGGTTGAACTGCACATCTATACCCTCCAGCTCATCTTTGATAATTTCACGGGCCAGTTTGAGAGCATCTACAAAGGCTTTTATGTAGCCACCGCCCGTCTGGTACTCCGCACCATGTCACTCATCCAGAAATACTTGCATGAAGATTACCACCTGGAGTACCAGGACACGCTCAACGCCTTCCTCACCGATCTGAATGGCCGCAGCAAACGCCGCCAGCTGCCCTTTAACCTGCCCTGGCAGTTTGAATTGGCGTAAGGGCCACGTTGCGTTTAGGGGCTGTTTTTCCAAAAACAGCCCCTAAACGCAACGCTTAAAATCTGTGCTTACGGCGCAGTGAAGGCACAATCCGTATTTTTCCTAAACCTGGCACGGCGGTTCACGTTCATAAAAGCTTAAAAACCTAAACCGAACTATGTCAGCAAACGAGAACAAAAAAGTCGTGGAAGTTCTAAGGGAACTGAACGAGTTTGTACATGACGGGCTGGAAGGCTATGAGCGCGCCGCCCGCGAGAGCAAAGACCAGTTACGCCAAGATATCTACCGCAAATTTTCCCAGCAGCGCCTGGCCTTCGCCAATGAACTGAACCAAATCATCCAGCGCTACGGCGGCACCCCAGAGCATGACACCACCAACAAAGGAAAGCTCTACCGCCAGTGGATGGATTTTAAAGCTGCCCTCACCGGCAACGATGAAGCCGCCATTCTGGGTTCTAACATCTACGGCGAGGAGTGGGCGCAGAAAGCATACCGCGATGCGCTGGATAATGAGTTGCCCTATGACGTGAGAGGTGTTATTCTGCGCCAGCGCGAAGCCTCTACAGATGTGCTCCAGCGTCTGCACCAAATACGCGAAAACGCCACCGGACCCAACGCCCCTACCGGCACTGAAACCGACGACTCCATTGTACCGGCTGCCGTTAGAACCAACCTCACGCTCAAGACGGCGCTTTATGCCGCCGGGGCCGCCGCGGGCGCAGCCTTGGTGTACGCCTTGATCACCAAAAGAATTCCTACAGACCGCCTCATGGCCTCTGTCTCCAACCTTACCAAAGGCAGAACAGGGTCTAACGGAAAAACGGCTAGCCAAAGCAAAAAAGCGAACCAGTAGCAAAAAAAAACGGCGGACAATGTCCGCCGTTTTTCCCTCATCCTATAACACATTCACTATAACTACTCTTTAGAATCTGTACCCCACAGAGGCTTTGAACCCGTGGTTGTAAGATTTGTAACTTTGGTTGTCATCTATGGTGGTTAGGCCCATGTCATAACTGCCGCCTACGTTAAATCCGTTCTGGAACTGATACCCCGCTCCGGCGGTAAGCCCCACATCTACCTTGCGCTGGCCGTTCTCCCAGTCAAAGTCTGAGTTGTAAGCCGAGAACCCGAAAGCCCCCGCATCTACATTCACTTTGTTGGACACCAGGAACGATACCTGCGGACCGGCAAACAAATTGAATCCTTCGCCCACGTACACTCTGGCTACTAAAGGCACATCAATGTATTCTGCTTTGTTGGTGAGGGTCACTTTGGCGTTCGTGATACTCCCCACATCTCCGGGAACGCGTCCTTCCAGCACCATGCCTTTCTGCGAGTACTGCACTCCTGGTTCAAATTCTATGCCATTGGCCACCGGAATGCTCAGGTACGCTCCAGCATGGAAGCCCTGACGCATTTTAGTTTTCACGTTGCCGTTGGTGTATTCCAGCAGGTCCCCGAAGCTTTTCACCGTCTCCCCTTGCCAGCCGGTCACGCTGTACCCGGCTCTGACGCCTACTCGTACGCCGCCGTTCCCTTGGGCGAATCCCTGGGTGATGAGCCCTGCCAGCAGAACTACCACCATTAGTAATGACTTTTTCATATCGCTTGCTTTTTCTCTTTGTAGCTTGTAGCCCTGTGGGCTTGTGTTTGGCATAAATGGAAAAACCGTGCCAAAATCACTTCCCTCAGTTCCAAGAAAAAACAGACCCTCGCGCAAAACCTTCGAAAAACCTTGTCTTTCAACATATTACCTCTATAAAAATCCTCTCCGAAAAATCTATAAAACAGAAAGGCCTCCCTTTTAGAGGGGAGGCCTTTCTGTTTTATGAGTGAAAAAATTATAGCTTCGTGAGCTTTACGTCTTCCCAATACCCATTGATCTGGTCATTGGGACCTACCAGAATATCTACCCGGTTACGGATGCGGCGGTGCATGGCATCTCTTACCACATAGACGCCATCTAGCTGCTTGGAAATACCTTCCACTTTCACAGAATCGCCGTAGGCAATGTGGCCGCCCCAGCGCGACAGCAGATTTCTGGACAAAGCCAGCCAGCGGTGTTCTCGGGGATTGCGTTCATTGATGCGCGAACCGTCTGCCGTAATGAACGGGTCTTCGTCGGTTTGGGCTTCCTCCGGGAAATAGACGGAGGCGGAGACGTTGATGTGCCTGACTTCTTCAGCCTCGGCGGGTTTGGGTGCTGGTTTAATGACCAGCGGATGATGCTCCAGGGCGGGCATGGCGGGTGCCTGCGTAGTTGAGCCCGAGATCTCTTTCAAAAATGGGAGAATGATTAAAAGTAATAGTCCATACGTTTGATTTTTGACCATGCTTTCGTTGTTGGTGAAACATCGGTTTAGCTTTGGTCTTAAACGAATTATATTTTACAGGGTTACCACCCTTAAAATAATACAAAATCAACAAACAGGCAAAACATCAACCCGCTCGCCCAAAAAAAAGTAGCCAAGGCAGCGCGTACCAAGGGCAATAGAAAACCAGAAATGCGTTTAGAGGCTCTTTTTCCAAAACCAGCGCCAAACCGGAAGCAAGCCCAAACAGCGCCTGAAGGCTACTTTTATACCGGCAACTGTTTGTCCAGCACTTCTACCGCCCGCTTAATGGTTTCTACGGCTTTGAGGTAAAACGCCTGGTGAATGTTCTGGAACTCATCGGTTTCCTGGTGGTAATGCGGGTGGTCTTCTACCCCGAAATAAAGGAACGGAATCTTGGCTCGGTGAAAACTGCCGTGGTCAGACTGCATAGTCCAGTCATCAGGGCCCTGCTCCGGACGGTCATGCCCGAAACGGAGGTTCAGGCCTTCGGGCACCTTCACCTGCTCCAGCAGCGGCTTGAAAGCCGGATGATGGTAGGTGCCGGACACATACAGCTCATTCTTAGCCGAGATGCTCACCATGTCCAGGTTCACGTTGAGCAGAATACGCTCCGCCGCGAAGGGTAAATTAGCCACAAACGCCTTGGAACCCTGCAGGCCCTGCTCTTCGGCATCAAAGGCCACAAACACCAGCGTGTGCTGCGGTCTCTGCTTCTGAAAGTGGGTGGCAAGGGCCAGAATGGCGCCAATGCCAGACGCGTCATCATCGGCACCGTTGTAGATTTTTCCGTTGCGGGTACCCACGTGGTCATAGTGGGCGGTAATCACCATCACTTTCTCAGATTTACCCGGCACCATGCCCACCAGATTCATGCCAGGCTGCGGTGTGCTGCTGTTGCGTGCGGTAAACGTGAACGGATGCTGGTACTCTTTGCCCACCGGCTTCAGGCCGATGCTCTGGAAACGCTGCAAAAGATAATGCTGGGCCTTGGCGTGGCCGGGCGTATTGGGCAAACGTCCGCCCATGGAATCGGCGGCTAGAATCTCCACATCGCGCAGGGCCTGGTCGGGCTGCTTGTACACCTCTTGGGCGCAGGAGGAAAAACTGAGCAGACAGGCGCAGGCCGAAGCCAGCCGCAGGGCAGAAAACGAGGCGAAACGGTTCATGACCAAAAGGTACGGCAAAAAAAGGAATCTTGTATGCCCCTGCGCGCTCAGGTCTGGTTTGGAGCTAATTCTGGAAAAACGGCCGCTAAATGCAAAACAAAACCGCCACCCTCAAAAGGAAGGTGGCGGCAAAGAATGTATAGAGCTGTTTTAGTCTTACGCGGTGGTCAAAACCCCAACGCGTCTTCCCTCTTCATTGAGCAGCAAACCGTCTGTACTCACGAACAGGTAAGAGAAGTAGCGGCTTTCCAGCACGTAAGGGAACCTGCTGCTGTTGGTTTTCTGCAGTTTGCCAATCACCTCCACACCGCTTTCAGTTTCGCGCACCAGGTTGTAGGAAGTAGTTACGTAGATGCGTTCCTGCGGGGCACTCTGCAATTTGACCTGGCGCAGAATCTGCTGACCGGCTATTTTGGAACGGCTGGCGGTTGTTCTGGTAGCCACGGCCCTGGTTGAGGACGAGGTGTCTGGTAATTTTGCGTTAGCCACGGTGCGGTTGGGCGTAGGGGCTTTGGCACTGGCCAGAATCTGCTCCTGCGCATTGCGCCAGCCCTGGCTGATGGCCGTTAACCTGGAGCTTCTGCCCGGGTGGGTGTAAGAATCTTCCTCGTCTGCCAATGCTTTGATAGCGGCCTGTGCCTCACTTAAACTGGCGCCCATCTTGCGCAGCACGAAACCGGAGAACTCATCGGCCTCCAGTTCATCTTGCTGGTTGCTTCCTCCTTTGGAAAGCGTGTGCCCGTTGAGGTGGTGTCCTATCTCGTGCGCCAGAATGCTCACACCGGCCCAGTCTGTTCTCAAGGCGTTGTTCAGGGAGTTCACAAACTGCTCATTATACAGAATGTAGCGCTGCCCGTTCAGGATCACCGCCGCGGCGTTGGGCACGTTGGCCGCCCGCACCTCAAACCGAGGCTTGAGGCCTACCACGTCAATGATCTCTTTGATGATATCTCTGGCTCCTACCGCGGTGGGTGCCGCGTACATTGCCGCCGCCCCGGCCTTCGGCTCAGCCACTGCCGACGAGGGTACCGCCGCTCCGGTCAGAAACAAACCGGTAAGAACTGATAAAAGAACCTTTTTCATATGTTTTTCCTATAGTCTTATAACAGAAGAAAACGCCCATAGATTCAACGGATAAAGTGTTAAATCATTGCGTACTATCCTTATAGCAAGTTCTCTGCCAATTTTGGAAAAATGGCCGCTAAACGCCTCTTGTCAGGCAGGGATTCTGAAATAAATTTTAAGTTCCGGATTAGACGTAAAAAAGCCCCTCAGGGTAATTCTGAAGGGCTTTTTTCTAAGGTCTTTAGTAGTTATTTTCCTGGTTGGCGTCGCCGTCATTGTTGTCGCGCTCGTCAATGGTGTTGTCGGCGCCGGTTTTCTCGGTGCCCATGAAGTTCTCGTCTTGCTTGGAGGAGTCGTAGCCTGTCATGGTGCGGCGGTAGCTGTCATTGTCACTCACGCTCTGGCGGGTGTTGGAGGACTGCTTGCCCTGGTTCATGGTGTTGGCCGAGTTGTTCTCTGAGTCGGCAGAGCGGTTGGTTTCGTCTGCGTTGCTGGTGTTATTTATTTTGTCTGGCATAACCTTTTGCTTTAGTGAAACACGCCCCCCAATTCTGAATGAGGGGTCTCTGTTCTTGTACTAAAGCCGGGGCAAAAGGTTCTTGGAGAGATGCATGTTTGGGCTGCCACCCTCGCCCATTTATTTACAAAATGGTTTTGCGCTCTATTACATCCAGCAAGTAAAGGAGTTTCTCGGCGGTCTCGTCTACCTGGTCCAGACCTTTCAGGGCGGCTTCCTGGTTGCCGGCCTGGTACTGCTGCCACAGACGGCGGGCAATCACGTGCATGTCATTGTGCACTTTCTCCAGTTCTTTCACTTCGGGCATGTGCCCAATTTTAGGCATGGCCACGTCATAGATCCATTTGCCCAGGGAACAGTCTGTGGTGGACGTCACCGGTTCTGCATTGATATTGGCGCCAAACAGCAACGCGCGCAGCTTTGACTTGAACAACACGTGTTTGATACGGGCCTGCTCAAAATCAAGCTTCTGGATGCTATCCGTATAAATTTTTTCCTCTTTCAGATTCATTCTCTAAGGACTGAGCACTTCATGTTCTGCCCAATCTATCCCTTCAACAGTCAAAGATAGACCAAAAGTTTAGGGTTTGACGGTTTATTTTGTCTACTGCCCCCCTTCCGTTGAGGGGCCGTTTTTGGAAAAACGGCCCCTCAACGGAAATAGTATTCAATATTGCCTATATTTAATAATCATCCCTTATAGCTCGTTGTTTTCTTGGGCAGCTTTTTGGTTGGGGGCATTCAGCACGGAGCGGGTCAGGTTGGTTTCGCTCTCATACCCCCGCACCCGTTCTTTTCCTATGCCGCCGGGCCCGGGCAGAAAATGGTTGACCAGACCCAGAATATCCGTTACCGTACCGGGGAACAGGCCGTGGAAGATGCTGGCCAGTTTGGCGTTGAGGCCCAGGGTAACTTCGGCTTCGCCGAAACGGCAGGCATCCAGAATCTTACGGGCGGCGTCATCGGCGGCCAGGGAAATCATGGGGTTGGCGTCCAGCAGCGCGAAGGCGGTGTATTCTTTCTCGTTCTGCCCTTTCAGGAATGCGTTGCGGGCGCTGCCGGTGCGCATGAGCCCCGGGTTAATGGTAGTCACCAGCACATTGTCTTTGAGCAGCTCGGCCCGGAACCCCTCAGACATGCCCACCAGCGCGAACTTGCTGCCGCTGTAGGGCACCAGATGCGGCACGCTCACCTTACCGCCAATAGACGCGATGTTCACAATGCGGCCTTCGCCGCGGGCTTTCATCTCCGGGATAACCTCCAGCATGGTGTAGAGCGAGGCCCAGTAATGGATGTCCATGGCTTCTCTGAAATCTTCTACCTGCATCTCCTCCAGCGGCCCCGCCGAGATGACCCCGGCATTGTTGATGAGTACTTCCACCGGCCCCAGTTCGTCTTTGATCTCTTTGATCATGGCCTGTACCTGCGCCCGGTCACTCACGTCACAGTTGAAGGCGAGCACCGTGGCTCCCCCGGCAGACAATTCAGCGCGGGCGGCGTCCAGTTGATGTTTGGTACGGGAGCAGATGGCAAGTTTAGCGCCCTGTTCGGCCAGCATGCGGGCCAGCACCAGCCCCAGGCCGCGGCTGCCGCCGGTAATGAGCACCGTGCGGTCTTTAAAGGAGAATTCGCGTTTCTGACGGACCAGCGACCGGTATGCCAATAAGGCCCCCAGTCCGGCCCCGGCCAGCAATAGGTTTTTCTTTGTCTTTTTTTCCATGGTTCTATTTTTTCAGTTTCTTGGGATAAGCAAGAATCCTATGCCGCACGCTCCGGAGAATAAACCAGAAAGGGGGCAATCTGTTTAGGCTTCTTCCTGGGGCAAGGGCGTAATTCTGTTTGTTTGGTTAAGAAGTGACGCTTGGTGGACTACGCTGCAAGGCGCATCTGCCCGCTATGGTACACCCCGTCTTTCTACGGAAATTCTGATGAAGCTGCTATCTGGCTAGAATGCGTTTAGGGGCTGTTTTTCCTAAAACGGCCCCTAAACAGAAAGGCCTGCCTCCTTTATGGGGAGACAGGCCTTTCTGTTTTTGATGGATCGGTTAGTTGTGTCTGGCACCTCTACCCGCTACGTCTGGATCATTGTTATCGTCTTTGCCGCCTTTGTTGGGCGAATATTTGTGGTCATCGGGGTCTCCGCCGTGGCCGGCATGTCCGCTGCTACGGCCGCCGCCGGTTCCGTCGTTGCCGTTGTGATTCCCTTTGAACCCGCTGTGGCTATCGCCTAAACCGCCGGCGTGGGTGCCGTAGCCGGTGTCTTTGTCGCTTTCGGCGTCATGTTTGGCCTGTTTGCTATCGCCGGAAGGCACTTTGCCCATTCCCTGGGCCTCGCCGTACCCGCCGCCCCGGCGGCCCAGCACATCGCCACCGCCGTTTTTATCGTCGTGGGCCTGGCCGTCGTCTACGTTACCGCCCGCATCGTTCACGTCTAAATGCCCCTGGGAGTCATAGTTGGCGGTGTTGCCGCCTTCGGCTTTGGTACCGTAGTTATGATCTGCGAACGTTCCGTCGCCTCTGTTTCCGTCCTGGCTGTTATTGGAACCGGAGCCGCTCATTTGCGGAGTGCCCTGGTCTTTATTTTGCTCTTCCATAGTCTGGTTAGGTTATAGGTTGATGTATAAACTAGTGTTCCTGTTTACGGGCGGAAGCAGGCAGAGTTAATTATGTGGCTAAATTAAGGCCAATGTTGTGCTTCTTTTGGGCTGTGGGGTAATTTATTCCTGTCCGTTGGAGCAATTCCCTTGTTTGTGTTTAGGGGCCGTTTTTGGAAAAACAGCCCCTAAACGCAAAACGGAAAGAATAGTAAACCTCATGGCCGGCACAGAAGCACTTGCCTTTACCTTTGCTCGCGGGTGAGTTTGGGCAGCAGGTTGGCTTTGGCCCATTCTACCGCCAGCAGGGTTTTACCGTCAATGAAGGAATAGGAAGCCAGTTCCGCTGGGCTGAGGGCCAGGGTGGTGATGGACTCATTTTCCTCGTCTTTGCCGCCGCCCTCGCCGGTTTTGCGGCTCACCTCGGCGTAGAACAGGTAAATTTTCTCTGAGAAAGCCCCCGGCGAAGGATAGAATTCATAGAGCGGCTGCAGTTGGTCTACGGCATAGCCAATTTCCTCCTCTATCTCGCGGGTGATGGCTTCCTCGGGCTTCTCGTCTTCGCTGTCCAGCATGCCGGCCACGGTCTCCACCAGGTCCTGCTCAATGGCGGGCCGGTACTGCTTGGCGAAGATGAATTTCTGCTGCCGGGTGTCATAGACCAGCGCGGTGGCAGCCTTACCGGTCTGGAAGACCTCGCGCTTGAATTCTTCCCCCTGGTCTTGCACAGTATACACCTGCAGGCGGTAATGTCCCTGGTAAACGGTGTCTTTCTTGGTTATTCTCATGGAAAATGGCTAATATTGGTTACAGTTAACAAGCTTGGTTCTCTTTGGCTCCTACGCAGGTCTATTCTGGTGGTTAGGAATCAGCCCCGCCCCGGCGGGAACAGACGCTTCCGTGCCTAATACCTGTAGTTTACGTTTCACTTTTTATCCCTCTTATGAAAAAATCACTTATTCTGTGGGTGTTCCTGCTGCTGGTGTCAGTAGGCGGTGCCATGGCACAAACGCAACCCCAGGCCCAAAGCAGCCACTACAAAGCAGCTGAGGCCATGCTGGTAGCCATGGGAACCCCGAAGGCCACCAATGACAACGTGCAGGAGATGCTCACCATGCAAATGGAGCAAGTACCGGCCATGAAAGCCGCCGAAGTGGAAGTACGTTCTTTTTTCGCGAAATACATGAACTGGGATGCCATCAAAGATGACATGATCAAGCTGTACATGGAAGAGTTCACCGAGAAAGAACTGAAAGACATGACCGCGTTTTACAGCTCGCCCACCGGAAAAAAACTGGCCCAGAAACAAGGTACGCTGGCCATGCGCAGCACCAAAATTGGCCAGGACAAAATCACCCCGCACATGATGGAACTGGAAGAAGCCATCAAGAAGAAAATGCAGGGCGAATAACTCCCCAAACACCCAATTGACGTTTTGTCTCTTGGTATAGAAAAAGCCTTTGCCCAGCCGGCAAAGGCTTTTTTGTTTTCATTCGGTTATTTACCCTGTCCTCTCCTTGCTGGCTTGCCCAATCCCGAGCTACAGAGCAGATAACCTACAGAAATAGAGCAAATTACTTTTAGGTAAATCCCTCAAAACCAGAAACTAAAAGCGCATGAACAGCCTTCTCTGCTTATCTATCCCTTTCATTCAGAAGCCTCTATGCGTTCTTTCCTTCTCTTTCCGGCATTAATCTGCCTGCTAAAGCAAGCACGTCAGCCGCGCAGTTCAGCTTAGAGACGTTACGCGTGTCTGTAGACAGCAGCTTCCACCAGAACCCACCCACCCGAGCACCGGAGCTATTTAAGCAGAAAAGCCTCTATTGTGCTACCATCAATTGAAAGGGAATTTCACCAACCGCAGCTGTTTAGTGTCACCTAGCTGGCAGCACGGACAAACTGGAGTGAGCGCCTCCCTGCAATTTTAGCCTCCGCTGGTTCCCCGAAGGAAAGCAGAGTTGCTGAAACATTTAAGAGGTACCTGGGTTTTCTCCCGTACAGAACCACTTCACGTTTGTTTACCCGTTGCCCAACCGGCCTAAAATAAACGAAAGAACAGCGACGCTGCCTTCACGTACAACTTCTTAAAACTGCAATGAAAAAGCACTACTTCCTTCTGATTCTTTTCCTGATGGCACACCTGAGCACGCAAGCCCAACAGATTAAAACCCAACTGGTGGAGTACAAAGAAGGCACCACCACCCTGGAAGGCTTCATGGCTTATGACGCCTCTAAGAAAGGCAAACGCCCGGCCGTGCTGGTGGTGCATGAATGGACCGGCATCAATGACTACACCAAGAAACGCTGCGAACAGCTGGCCCAAATGGGGTACGTTGCCTTCGCGGCCGATATCTACGGCAAAGGCATACGCCCGCAGTCTTCGCAGCAGGCCGGGGCCGAGGCCGGGAAATACAAAAACAACGTGCCCCTGCTCCGCAGCCGCGTTGCTGCCGCACTTGCCCAGCTAAAGAAACAGCCCAACGTAGATGCTTCCAAAGTAGCCGCCATTGGGTATTGCTTTGGCGGCACCACCGTGCTGGAACTGGCCCGTAGCGGTGCCGATGTAGCCGGGGTAGTCAGCTTCCACGGTGGTTTGGGTACGCCCAATCCGGCCGATGCCGCCAACATCAAAGCCAAAGTACTGGTAGCCCACGGTGCTGTGGATCCCTTCGTGCCCAAAGCGGAGTTGGACGGCTTCCTGAAAGAAATGAACGATGCCAACGTAGATTACCAATTCATCGCCTACAGCAACGCCGTTCACTCGTTCACCAACCCGGAAGCCGGGAATGACAACAGCAAAGGAGCCGCCTACAACGCCGCCGCTGACCGCCGCTCCTGGGAAGCCATGAAACAGTTCTTCGCTGAAATATTTAAATAAGAAGCTCAGGACGTTTTTACTAGAACTTGGCCGCTTTCCTGTGGGCAGGCACTTTGATATTCTCTTGCTCCGCTATTTTCCGTTTAGGGGCTGTTTTTTCAAAAACAGCCCCTAAACGCTCTAAAGCCATAGGGTTACTGCACACCAAGTGGGAATGACGAATCAAAACCTTTACCTCCTCACCTTGTTTCTGTCCTGCCAACTAAGCCACTAGGAAACCGTATGGTAAAGGCTTTGAGGAGAGGATGCTTTTACCGTAAGAGCGTCACCATTACCAATTGCCGGTTTATCATGCATTCAGGATCTGTTTCAAGGCTTTCATTTCTTTTCTACTGGCTTTTGCTGCTAGCGGCAGGTGCTGGAGTCATAGGGTGTAAAAAGAAGAATCCGCACGCAGAAGACACGGTAGTTTTCAAACCGCAGCCCATTGCCCCAGAAGACACCATCAAATACCCCAATGCCCTCATCACCACCCTCAACCGGAAGAACCGCTGGGTAGACTCGGTCTTCCGGCGCATGAGCCTAGACGAGCGCATCACGCAGCTCATGATGGTGGAAGTCTTCTCCAACCAGGGGCCGGAGCACGAGGCAGATGTGGAACTGCTCATCAGACGCTACAAAATTGGCGGGCTTATCTTTTTCCAGGGCGGCCCCGTTAGGCAGGCAATGATGACCAACCGTTTGCAGGCCGCCTCCAAAATTCCGCTCTGGATTGGCATGGATGCCGAGAGCGGCATTGGCATGCGCATGGACAGCGCCATGCAGTACCCTTTGCCCATGCTGTTGGGTGCTATCAACAATGACAGCCTTATTTACCGCATGGGTGCCGAGATGGCCTATGAATTTAAACGCATGGGCATGCACGTGAATTTCGCGCCGGTGGTAGACGTGAACAACAACGCCAACAACCCTGTCATCAGTTACCGGGCCTTCGGTGAAAACAAAGACGATGTGAGCTCCAAAAGTCTGGCCCAGATGCTGGGCATGCAGGACAATGGCATCATTGCTACCGCCAAACACTTCCCCGGCCACGGCGACACCGACGTGGATTCGCACTATGACCTGCCCGTGATCCCCTACGGTCGAAACCGTCTGGACTCTCTGGAACTGCACCCCTTCCGGCACCTCATCCAGAGCGGGGTGGGCGGCATCATGGTGGGGCACATTCACCTGCCCAAGCTGGACTCTACGGCTAACTTACCGGCTTCGCTCTCTAAGCCCATCGTGACGGGTATCCTCAGAAATGAACTCCGCTATAGCGGGCTCATCTTCACAGATGCCATGGTTATGAAAGGCGTCACTAAATATTTTAAGCCCGGCGAGGCCGAAGTGATGGCCCTGGAGGCGGGCAACGATGTGCTGGAACGTCTGGTGAGTGTACCCAAAGCCCTGGAAGCCATCAAAGCCGCCATCAGGTCTGGCAGGCTGAGCCAGAAAGAGATTGACCGCCGCTGTAAGAAAGTACTGGCCGCCAAGTATTGGCTGGGGCTCCACCACTACCAACCTATTAAGACCGACAGTCTTTACCAGGACCTGAACGCCTCGCACGCCCACGAGACCCTGCGCCGCCTGGCCGAGGGGTCGCTTACCCTGCTACAGAACAAGCGCAAAACCATTCCGCTGGAGAACAAGAAACGGCGTACCATTGCCAGCCTGGCCGTGGGAGCTACTAAGAGCACTTTCTTCCAGCGTAAAATCAAAGACGAACTCACCGTGCAGGAGTACTTCCTGCCCCGCAGAACCACCAAGAAAGACCGCGAGAAACTCCGGAAGGCCCTCCTGAAGCATGATCTGCTGCTCATCAGTATCTACGGCCCCAGCATACGACCCAGCAACAGTCTGGGGCTTACCCCGGAGGAACGCGACCTGGTGAACGAACTCGTCCGGAAGAAGCGCAGCGTGGTCATCTTGTTTGACAATGCCTATACCCTCAACCGGTTTCAGGATATGCATGAGGCTTCTGCGCTACTGGTGGGGTACCAGCAATTACCCGCAGTGCAGGCGGCCGCAGCCAAACTGGTGGTGGGCAAACTGGAGCCCCAGGGTAAACTGCCCGTGACGGTAAACGAACACTTCCGCTACGGCGACGGGCTGTAGTTTTTCCATTTAGGGGCCGTTTTTCTGAAAATTGCCCTAAACCAGGGAGTTCACCCAAGGCCGGTATGGCATCTTTCGTATATTGGCGGCATGAAAATAACTCTCCCCTCCCGTTTTCTGTCTTTCGTGATACTCCTGATCGGTTGCCAATTGGGTGCCCTCGGTCAAAACCAAGCCACCAAACCTGTAACGCCGGCCAACAGGGTCATCATTGGCATTGAACGTTTGGTCACCCCAGAATTTCTGCCTCATCTCCAGAACCGGCGGGTAGCCATTCTTACCAACCATACCGGCGTAATGCCTGACAGAAGCCATCTGGTAGACATGCTGCACGCCCGGCCAGATGTGAAGGTAGTCAAACTCTTCAGTCCGGAGCACGGCATCAGGGGCCAGGAAGACAACCACGTAGCCGATGCCACTGATTCAAAAACCGGCCTCAAAATCATCTCGCTGTACGGAAAGGTGCGCAAACCCACCCCGGAAATGTTGCAGGACGTAGACGTGCTCCTCTTTGACATTCAGGATGTGGGCGCGCGCTATTACACCTACATTGCCACCATGGCCTCAGTGTTGGAGGCGGCCGCCGAAAACAAAAAGCCACTCCTTGTGCTGGACCGCCCCAACCCCATCACCGGCATTTATGTAGACGGCGGCGTGGGTACCAACGCCAAACAACCCGTTACCGGCCCCAATTACCTGCCCATTGTGCACGGCATGACCGTGGGCGAACTGGCCCGCATGTTCAACGGCGAACGCGCCGCCAAGAAACTGCCCCAGGCCGAGCTGGTGGTGGTGCCCATGCGCCACTATACCAGAAACCAGTGGTTTGAACAAACCGGGCTGCCTTGGGTGAAGCCTTCGCCCAACATGCTCAACCTCACCACTGCTACCCTGTACCCCGCCACCTGCATTCTGGAAGGCACCAATGTCTCAGAAGGTAGGGGCACCATGCAGCCGTTTGAATTCATTGGTACGCCCTGGATAGACGGCGAAAAGCTGGCCCGGCAACTCAACAGCTACAAACTGGCGGGAGTCACGTTCAAACCCATCCAATTCAAACCCGACAGCGTAGTGGACGGCATCCGAATTTACCCGCCCAAATTTGTGGGGCAGACCTGTTACGGGGTACAAGCCGTGGTGACAGACCGGAATACTTTTGAGTCGGCGAAGGCTTCGGTGTACATCATGCACGCGCTCAAGACGCTGTACCCTACCCAACTGGAGTGGAAGAACAGCCGCCTGGACGGTCTCTGGAAGACGGATGTTACGCGCAAGCAGTTGCAAGCCGGGGAAACACCGCAGAAAATCGTTTCGGCCTGGGCCGATGAGCTGAAATATTTCAGGAATGTAAGAGCCAAGTACCTGCTGTACCCGTAGTACCCAAGAAACCAATGCTGCTGGAGACATGCCCTTTCGCCTCCCCTTGAATTTCTTGTGCGTACTTCTTACCCTGGCGCTGGCCAATTGCCAGCCTTCTTCCCCGGCCAACGCGCCTACAGTGCTTTTGCAACCTACCCGCCCTTACACCACCCAAAATGTGGTGCTGGTGGTCATTGACGGGGTGCGGTATTCAGAATCCTGGGGAGATACCACGTTGGCCAATATTCCTAACATGGGCAGAGTGCTGGCGCCGCAGGGGGTGTTCCACCCTCAGTTTTACAACAAAGGCGTTACGTTGACCAACCCGGGGCACGTGGCGCTTACCACGGGGCATTACCAGCGCCTCAGTAACAACGGCAGCGAGGAACCAGACTACCCGTCGGTGTTCCATTATTACCGCCAGCATACGGGTGCCCCCGCCACCAGCGCCTGGGTCATTACCAGCAAAGACAAACTGGAGATTCTGGCCAGAACCAAAAGCAAGGAGCTGGCCGCTAATTTTGCTCCGGCCGTAGACGCGGGCATCAACGGGCTGGGCAGCGGCTACCGCGATGACAGCACCACCCTTAGAGTAGCCCAGCAGATTTTCAGGCAGCACAAGCCCCGGCTGGCGCTCATCAACCTGAGGGGACCAGACTCTGAGGCCCACGCCGGAAACTGGGACGGCTACCTGCGCGCCATCCGGGAGACCGATCAAATGGTGCATACGCTCTGGCAGTGGCTCCAGCGCCAACCTTACTACCAGAATACCACCACCCTGCTGGTCACTAACGACCACGGCCGGCACCTGGGCAAGCGCTATGATGAACACGGCGACAACTGCGAAGGCTGCCGCCATATAAGTCTGCTGGTCCTGGGGCCAGATGTGCACAAAGGGAAACTAGCCACTACGCCCCGCTCACAGGTAGACGTGGCCGCCACCATTGCCGAATTATTGGGCGTACCCGTGCCCAAACGGGATGGAGAGCCTATGCTGGAACTGTTCAAGTAAGAGCGAAAAAACATGCGTTTAGGGGCCGTTTTTGCAAAAACAGCCCCTAAACGCATGTTAAGCTTACTACAACGGGAAATACTTTAAACTTTCCCGGCCAGGTTTCTTTCCTTCAGTTCTATGGCTTTCTTGGCCTCGGTTAACCGGGTGAAGGCGGTCACGTTGGTAAAAATGGCCAGAATGGTGATGGGAATGGTAAAGATAGACATAGTCTCAAACACGTGGAACGGAATGCCCGGCACGTACAGCTTGTAGTCTGGCCCAATAATAGAGGACCCAATGCCGCAGAACATACCTGCCAGCGCGATGAGCACCACCCGCTCGGGCCGCTGGAAGAAACCACCTTTACACTCTACGCCCAATCCTTCGGCACGGGCGCGGGTGTAGCTCACCATCATGGAGCCGATCATGGCAATGAACGCGAACAGCGAACTCAGGAAATAGTGGTGCGACATGAGGTAGTAACAGATGCCCAGAAACATCACCAGTTCACTGTAGCGGTCCAGCACGGAGTCAAACAGGGCGCCAAACGTAGAGCCCATGTTGCCCATGCGGGCCACCTGCCCGTCCAGCATGTCAAACAGGCCGGCCATCATGATCAGGAAACCCGCCCAACCCACGTAAGACAGATCACTGCGGTTGTCGCTCTCGCCGCCCACAATGAAAATCACAGCCACGCCCACGTTCAGGATAAATCCTGTGGTGGTAACGGCGTTAGGCGTGAACCCCAGCCTGATGAGCAGCCGCACAAACGGATTCACAATCTTGTAGATGCCCTGCTGCAGAAAGGTTTTCCAGGCTTTCTCGCCGGGGGCTTTCTTTGATGTCTGTTGTACTTCCAATTCTATTTTTTCGCTCGTTTCCATGTAGATCCAGAATCAAATATGAAGGCCATGCTCTGCAGGCCGGTAGAGATGAGTGGCTGCTGTTTTGGCCTTGTTTTTGGAAAAACGGCCACTAAACAGGAGATAACCCGCCGCGGCCCTACCTGAACACAAAGCGTTTGTGCATGACGTAATTGTACCCGCTCCCCACCAAAACGGAGGTGATCACTTTGGAGATGATGTAGTTCAGCCCACCGTAATGGGTAATGACAAACACCCCTGCCGCATTCAGGAGCAGGCTGCCGTTCCAGATAATGAAATACCGCACCGCCTGCGGCAATACGCTGGAATTCTCTGAATGAAAGACCCAAGTTCTGCCCAGGGAAAAATGGGTAATCCCGCCTGAGACGGTCCCCAACACGATTCCCATCACGTACCAGCTCCCCAAAAGCTCTACCGCCGCCACCGTGACCAGAAAATCAACCAGTGAGGCCATAATAGAGGCAGTTTGGGCTCTTAAAAAAGTGAGCATCTAAAACAGCTTAACGTAGAGCACCTGCAACCACAGGCATTAAATTCTGATATTGCTTAAGGGATAGACACCGCCGGTTCCCTGTCATCCCGGTGCCAGAGGTGGCAGCAAAAGGAAAGAAGAACCGGCGGTGCAATATTCCCTCTGTTTCCCTACAGGGTGTCGACGAGCTCCTGGTAGTAGTCGAGGCCGAGGTGGGTGATGAGGTCCTCTCCCATCATGTGGCGCA
>NZ_RJJE01000004.1 GCF_003721565.1 Rufibacter immobilis
AGTTCCCTCTTTCAATAATTGACAATCGGGATTATAGTATTCCAAGCTATTTTCTATCACCATGCCTTTTAATCATTATTGCTTTCCAAGCAAGAAGAGATTATCCCTACTGATTACCTATAGTATTTATGGTATCTTGACTTTACGGAATAACATCATTAACTTTGCGTAAAGTATATATACTTTACGCATGTGAGTATATATTGTTCCCTTTTTCCCCAACTGTCCATCCATTTTAGTTTATATCTCATATTTTTCACTTGCTTATATCAAATAAAACGTTTAACTTTGCGTATATAAAGTATATATACTTTATATACTCCGTGTCCTTATTGATTGCTTGTCCTTTCCTTCAACATTAGATGGGTACCTATTGCATGTATCCTTCTAAAGGATTAACTTTACGGAAAGTATATATACTTTCCGTCTGACAAACCTTAATCAAGCCATGCCAAGTAAGTCCCGCTTTGTTATTGCTGAAAGTAGTATCAAGTCTTTCTTCAAACAGAATCCACGCAAAGTCTTCTCCCGCGAGCAGCTCAGTGGAATCTTTGAGGAAAGGAAAGCGGCCTGGAACTTACCGGTGACCACCACTGACCTCAGGTTTATTGAGCAACTGCAGAAGAGGGGAATCCTAACCAAGATTGAAATCCTGTTTGACGGATACCTTAACAAGAAGGAGCGGTATATCACTGAGGATGCCAATGAGCTGGAGATAGCGGCCTCTTTGATTAATAGGTCATATCTATCCCATTACACGGCGATGTTTCTTAATGGGTTGACCACTCAGGTGCCTAAAATCATCTATGTTACTTTCGAGCAAAGCAAGAAGCCTGAGGGCAACCGTCAGCTGAAGCAGGAAGCCATTGATGCGGCATTCTCCAAGCCGCAACGCAAAGCGGTCACCGAAGCCGTGTACGGGGATTATTCTTTCCTCATTCTTAATGGCATGCACACCGGGAGAACCGGCATCCATACCGTAGGAAACGTACCAGTAACGAACTTAGAACGCACCCTGATTGACATCACCGTCCGTCCTGGCTACGCCGGAGGAGTTTATTCAGTACTCCAGGCCTACCAAAATGCCCTGTCCGAAATTTCCCTCAATAAGCTGGTTGCCACCTTAGATAACCTCGACTTTATTTATCCTTACCACCAAGCCGTTGGGTTTTACTTGGAACAGTCAGGTTATTCTGGGAAAAAGCTGGAGGAACTTCGTAGCCGGAAGAAAGAGTTCCGATTCTACCTTACCTACGAAATGGAGGAAAAGGATTTCTCGGAGGACTGGCAGCTGTATTACCCTAAGGGAATGTAATCCCTTGGAACGTGTTGACTACGTAGTCAAAGTAGAAATCGAAGCTCTCCAACTCCTCCGAACGGGCCACCGTATCTTTTACGCTTTCCCAGTTATCTTTATGGATGGCTTTGTGATTGGCTATCTCCTGTATAAAAGACAGAGGTACACGCTTGGCCTCGAAAATATTCGCAATCAGTTCTTTGTTTTCCTCGGTGGTCGCATCAATTTCATGCGATTCCATAATCAGGTGAATATCATAAAAGTCGCGTGCCCTGGCGCGGGCGGTACGCGATTTGATAATCTCAGAGTACTGCGGTAATTGCTGGCAAATGGCCCGTAGTTTCTCAAAGACAATCATTTCCGGCGTGTAGACATAAATCGTATAACCGTCCACCTTCGCCTGGGCTTTCTTCGCGACATACTCAAACTTACTGAATTCAAGCTCAAAAGTAGTGGAACGCCCCGCGTTCAAAGGAACAGCGATTCGACGCTGGTGCTCCAAATTGCCCTGGTGGGCGGCGTAGGTTTTCTGGTCCAGCACTTTAAAGGTAACCTGATAGCCTCCCCAGAAATCCGCTACTGCTTCCTTCACTACTTTAGGCCTGGGGAGAAAAGTATAGTCAAAGATGACCAATCCATTTTCTGCGAAGGTCTTCACCAGTGTCCTTTCTATCCGCCTGCTGATGGTTTCCTCCTCCTCTTCAAAATCACCGTGGTCAATGGAGAAGTCCAGGTCATAGGAAGTTCTGGAGATAGAACTGCTGTCATGATACACGATATCAATGGCATTACCGCCTTTTAGAACAATGCTTTCTATTAATTCATCGTCTGAAGCCAAGGCTATGATAGCCAAACGTTTGATTCTGTTGATTAACTCAATATTCATCAGCGAAATATATTTATGCCTAAAGTACGATATAATTACAAACTTTCTTTTAAGCCGTATATTTACATTATGAAATTCTCAGCAATCCTAATGACGATAATTGTTCTGCTGCTTACAGTTGCACCCTGCTGTATAGCTGACATTTTCGCTCAAAGGGAGACTGAAATCTTGTCAAGTAAAGACAAGGCTAAGGATATGGACAAAGAGATTTGTTCACCCTTCTTCAAATGTGCGAATTGTACCGGGTTTAGCATTCCCTCCTTATTGTTCTCATTTAAAATCATCAACAATCAAGCCCCAGGTAAATGCCATATCAAAAATCTTGATTTCTTACCTGACTTTCCAAATGCTATTTGGCAGCCTCCTAAATTAACCTAAGATACATATCACGTAAATTTTTCTGTGGGCCATGGCTATATCCGCTGCCGTGGTCTATACTTTACATGTATTTCTTATAGTCTTATGGTTAGAAAATCAGTATATCAAATAAAGAAAATGGACTGCCCCTCAGAGGAGCAAATGGTGCGCATGAAATTAGATGAGTTTGCTTCCATCCAACAATTGGATTTTGACCTCTCGAACCGGAAGTTAACCGTGTACCATACCGAAGAAACAAACTCCATAACCCAAGCAATCAACCAATTAAATTTAGATTCCAGGGAAGTTGAGACAGAAGAACTAAAGGAATTTACTTCTGAACAAAACGCCTCCCATGAAACTAAAATCCTATGGGCAGTACTGCTTATCAACCTTGTTCTTTTTGTAGTGGAAATGGTAACCGGCATCATTTCTAAATCAATGGGCCTAGTGGCGGATTCGCTTGATATGTTGGCTGATACCCTAGTATATGGTTTAAGTCTTTACGCTATCGGAAGGGCAGCCGCCAAGAAGAAAGCCGTTGCTAAGTTCAGTGGCTTTTTGCAATTGGGACTGGCTGTCTTAGGATTTATAGAGGTTATACGTCGGTTTATAGGAGGTGAAGCTTTGCCTGATTTTAAAATAATGATTGGAATCTCTTTGCTTGCTTTGCTAGGAAACACTGTATCCCTCTATCTATTAAACAAAACTAAAAGCCAAGAGGCACATATACAGGCAAGCTCCATTTTTACCTCCAATGATATTATTATTAATATTGGAGTTATCGCTGCTGCCCTTCTGGTGTATTTTACTGAATCCAGTAAACCTGATTTGATAATAGGGGCAATAGTTTTTGTTATTGTAACAAGGGGTGCTTTCCGAATATTAAAGCTCAGTAAGTAAAAGATTAAGCCTTATCAATTACATTATACAACAGCCTGACTTCCAATTGGGTTAGGCTGCTGTATAATCGGCTTAGAATTTCATCCGCTGAATCCGGATAGCGTTCAATATAGCTAGAAACGCTACCCCAACATCGGCAAATACAGCCTCCCACATGGAAGCTACTCCAAAGGCCCCAAATGCCAACACCAAAGCTTTCACCCCGAAAGCCAGTCCGATGTTCTGCCAGACAACCCGGTTTGTGCTCTTCCCAATATTAATAGCCGTAGCAATTTTAGAGGGTTGGTCGTTCTGAATTACTACATCTGCGGTTTCAATTGCTGCATCAGAACCAAGTCCCCCCATCGCCATACCCACATCGGCCAAAGCGATTACCGGCGCATCATTGATACCATCGCCCACGAAGGCTACATTTCTTCCTTCCTTCTTCAAGGACTCTACCTTGCTTACTTTATCTTCCGGTAACAGTCCCCCATAAGCCTGGTCAATGTTCAGGGCCAGGGCCACTTTCTGCACAATGGTATCCTTATCCCCGGAGAGCATCACTATGTTCCTGATGCCCAGCCCGTGCAGCTGCTCAATGGCCGCCTTGGCATCCTCTTTTATTTTATCCGCAATGGTGATGTAACCAGCATATCGGTTGTTGATAGCCACCAGCACGATACTCTCCACAATAGCATCAACTTCAGCAGGGTACCTTACGTTGAATTTCTTCAGCAACTTACCGTTCCCGACTAAGAGGGCTTTGCCGTCAACTGTCCCTTTTAGGCCGTGGCCGGAAATCTCTTCCACATCCGCTATACTTTTCTGCCGATAGCTGTTCCCGGCATGAGCCACGACGGCTAAAGCAATGGGGTGGGTAGATTTGCTTTCCAAAGCTGCTGTAAGGTCTAGGAACTCAGTTTTGTCCCATTCATTTACCTGTACCTCCTGCACCTGGAATACGCCTTCGGTCAGGGTGCCGGTCTTGTCCATCACCACCGTATCCACCTTGGTCATTAAATCAAGGTAATTGGAGCCTTTAAACAGAATACCGTTCTTGGAAGCAGCTCCGATACCTCCAAAATAACCCAGGGGAATAGAGATAACGAGCGCACATGGGCAGGAAATCACCAGAAAAATCAAAGCCCGGTAAAGCCAGTCATTGAACACGTAATCCGCCACAAAAAAGTACGGGACTATAGTAAGAGCAACAGCCATGAAAACCACCACCGGCGTATAGACTTTGGCAAAGCGGGTAATGAATTGCTGGGTTTTGGCTTTGCGACTACTGGCCTGTTCCACCAATTGCAAAATCTTGGAAAGAGCACTATTCTCGAAGGTAGAAGTCACCTTTAATTGGACAACCTGGTCCAGGTTAATCATGCCGGCCAGCACTTTCTCCCCTTTAGATTTGGTATCCGGTTTGGATTCCCCGGTAAGCGCTGCCGTGTTGAAAGTAGAGCGCTCGGTGAGCAATTCGCCATCCAAGGCTACTTTCTCGCCGGGTTTTATCTCTATGACATCACCGATTTTAACCTGCTGCGGATTAATGGGAGTAACCTGGCCCTGCTGCACCAAGCCAACTATTTCCGGCCGGTTATCTATTAGAGCCTTGATGGATTTACGGGACCTGGCCACGGCTGCTTCCTGGAAATGCTCCCCGATGACATAGAACAGCATCACCGCCACACCCTCGGCATATTCGCCGATATAAAACGCCCCCAGCGTAGCGATTCCCATCAGAAAGAACTCATTGAAAACTTCGCCTCTCCCGATGTTTCTGGCAGCATGTACAAGAACTTTGCCCCCTACCAATAAATACGCGATGCCATAGACTCCTATCCGGATATATTCGGTAAACCAAGCTACTTTGAAATAGTCCAAAGCTATTCCGGTTAAAAGCAGCACCAGACTGATAATGGTAGGGGCATAAGAAGCACCTTCGTGCTCTTCGTGCCCTCCCTGCTCACTGGCTTTGCCGGATGGTACCTCACAGCAGCCTTTCTCATCGGTTTTAGTAGGCCCCGGCTGTTCAGCGGTCCGGGGAGAGGTAATCTCCATTGGCTTTAATGGAGCGCTTAGGGTATTGTCTTCATTTTCTTCCATATCTCTGAGTTTAAAAGTTAGAGTTTGCCTGCCGTATGATAGCCTGCAAATCACTAGGCATGTGCATTGGTTTCAAGGCAGGCACATTAGCCCCTCCGGTGTTTCCGAGAGGCACTTTCCCAGTCCATGACTTTACGCCCCCAACCAGGAGCCGGGGAATCTGCCCTATTATCTCCTTCACATTCCGCGTTTGCATCCCAAACTGGAGCATTTTAAAATGCACAGCAGTATGCTCAGCGGGATAGGGCTGCCCCAGAATATGGGCACGTTCCAAGTGAGACCAGGCTTTTTGGAAGTCCCCCTTTCGCAAGTACCCTTGGTAGGCGTTTAACTCTTGCCGGTAAAAAGGTCGTAGCTTATCCGGCATGTTCCAGTTGAATTTCATAGTAACCTCCTGATTTATAACAAAGGTAAAGCCGAATGCCCTGCAACTGCATTGCACTTTAGCCGCGGCATGTATTGCAGGTTCCTTTCATGACCAGGTTGACTTCCCCGGCGCTGAATCCTTCCGGCAATGCGATGTCAGGAATACGGGACTTCGGCAGGCAGAACGTCTCGCGGCAGCGGGTACAGAAAAAATGTACGTGTAGGTCATGGTGTTCCTGCGGGGAGCAGCCGTCCGGGCAGAGGGCATACTTCACCGCTCCGCTGCCATCGTCTATGCTGTGCACTAGACCTTTCTCCTCAAACGTTTTCAGGGAGCGGTAAAGGGTTATCCGGTCTGCCCGGTGAAAATAAGTTTCCAGGTCGCTCAGGCTGACCGCAGCCGATTGTTTTAAAAGGTAGTCCAGCACCAGTAGCCGCATCGCGGTCGGGCGGATTCCCTTTTGATGCAAAGTTTTATCTAAGTCCTGTAGCATTTATCAAGAGATTAATGGCCTTCCTCTTCCTCGGAGTTCCGCATCTTGGCCAGCAGGGAATAGGCTCCTTTGGTCACAAAGTTTGCATTAGTGGTATCTATACCGGCAGGAAGTGCCACCTGCACGAAGTTCTCTGCCTCAGCGCCCTTTTCAACCGGAACCATGCGGAACTTCTTCATCACCGCTTCGCCTTCCTTCTCCTGACCGGTATAAAGGAAAATGAAGTTCTGCCCGTTATCCTGCACCACGGCTTCGCCCGGAAGCGACAGCACCTTTTGCCCATCCAGCGCTAACTGGGCTTGCACGTACATTCCGGGTACCAGGTCTTTGTCCTCCTCGTCCATGTGGGCATGTACCCGGACTGTTCGCTCCGGGCTAATTTCCTTTCCAATCAGGTAGATGGTGGCCTCGTGTTGCGCTACCGTCTCATTGGGAAGGGAATAACGTACCTTCTGCCCTTTTTTAAGGGAGGCTACATTCTTTTCAAATACCGTCAATTCCACATGCAGATGGTCGGTGTCCGCTATCCGAAACAGCACATCCGTAGGGTTCACGAACTGGCCTACATTGGCATTGATGTAGGTGACATACCCGTCTATGGGAGCATAAATGGGGAGAATGCGCCTGATTTTACCCTCCCGCAGGGAAGACGGGGCAATGCCTATAATCCTGAGCCGCTCGCCCAACGCCTCCACCTGGGACCTGGCGGCTCTGTACTCAGCCGAGGCTTTTTGGTAGGCTTTGGCGGAGGTAACCTGCTCCTGGGACAGTTCCTTCTGCCTTTGGTAGTCCTGCTCCAAAAAGGTGAGGCTGCTCTTTGCCTCCAGGTATTCCTGCTGCAACGTCACGAACTCCGGGTTTTCGATACTGGCGATTTGCTGCCCTTTCCGGACACGCATCCCCTCCAACAGCTCCGTGCTTTTCACATAACCGCCCAGAGGGGCACTCACGGAGGCCATGTTCTGCGGGGGCAGGTCAAGCTTTCCGGTTAAAGTCAGAATATTGCTCAGGTTGCGCATTTGGGGCTTTCCCAAGACGATACCCGCGACACGGTATTGTTCCTGGGTCAGCTCTGCTGCCTGCGGGTCCTCTCCGTGCTGTTCTTCGGCCTGTGCCTCCCCGGTTTTCTGTGCCGGTTCGGATTCGTTCCCGCAAGAGGAGAAAAGCAAAAGACCTAAGAGGGAAAGCAGGTATATACGGTTTATCCTTTTCATGGAATTTCGGTTAAGCCTAAAAAGGCTACTGTTTGTTTTCTGTGATGAATTGTAGTTGAATGACTGCCTGGTCATAGTTATAGAGCGTCTCCAGGTAATTAGTCCGGATACCCAAGGCTCGGTCCAGGTTTAGGAGGTAGTCCCGGTAGTTTATCTCACCGGCCCGGTAAGCCTTGGTGGCTTGGGCAATAATGAGTCGGGCTTGGGGCAGGGCAGTTTGCTCAAAATACCTGACGCTGGCCTGGAATTTAAGGGCCTGCTGTTGGGCTTCCTCCACTTGGGCCTCCAATTCGTTCCGGAGGTGTTGCAGGTTCTGTTGAGCAATCTGGGTCTGTACTTTTGCCGCCTCGATACGTTTTCTCTGCGGCTTTGCCCACAGCGGAATACTCACCCCCACCATCACTTCATGGGGCGCTTCCATGTCCGCTACAATCCCGTCCCCATGGTTGCCGCCTAAAGTTCGGTTGGTATAACCCAGCCTCAGGTCCGGCAGTAGTTTTGCCCGTTCCAGACCGGTCTCTGCCTCCCGCACCGCTACCTGTTGCCGGGCCAGCTGTAACGCTGGATTCTGTTCCACTAGCTGGAGGGTGGCATCTGGTAAAGGCAGCCGGTGAAGTGTTGTGTCAGCCGGGGCCACTAAGCTGTCTGTTACCAGCAAAGCCTGTAGCCGGGCCTGAAATACCGACTGGTCAGCTTTTGCCTGAAACACATTATTCCCTACTTCCGCCAGCTGGGTTTCGGCGGTCACTTTTTCCAGCAGGTTGGTTTCCCCGGTTCTGAGCCGTACCTGGGCGGCGCGGAGAAACTGGGAATACAGGCTATCCTGGTAGGCGAGCAATTGCAACTGGGAAAGCGTGTACACCAACCCGTAGTAATTTAACCTTACCTCGCGAACGATTTCCCGCTGGCGTTGGGACAGGTTTATCTTGCTTACCTCTACCAGTTCTTCCGCCAGTTTCGCCTGCTTGGTAAAAACAGTCGGGAAAGGCAGGGACTGCGTCACGGATACCTCATGGTCATACTGCCCGGATTCCAGCTTCCCGGTGGAAAATTGCAACTGGGTTTTCTCCACCTCATAAGCGGAGCCTTGGAGGCTCTGGCTGCGTCTGATACCCAGCCTCACCGCCTCCACCGATGGGTTCTTTTCCAGTGCCCGGCTCACCGCCTCCTCCAGGGAATAAACTTTAGCTGGCTGCTGCTGGGCCTGTGCGGGGGAGGTACCCACCGCACAGGCAGCTATGCTAAGGATAAATACGGTCAGGGCTGCCGATAGCCCACCACCTTCACGGCTATTCTCCTTCTTTTTCATGATGTAACTTTCAATCAGAATATAAAGGACGGGCAATACCACTAAAGTGAGTAGAGTGGAGGTCACCAGCCCGCCAATCACAACCGTAGCCAATGGCTTCTGGACCTCGGCCCCTGCTGAATTGGAGAGGGCCATGGGAAGAAACCCTAGGGAGGCTACGGTGGCCGTCATCAGCACCGGACGCAAACGCACGGCGGTGCCGTTCAGAACTACCTGTTTCAGGTCCTGTATTCCCTCTTCCTTCCGTTGCCGGTTGAACTCGGCAATCAGCACGATGCCGTTCAGCACGGCTACGCCGAACAGGGCGATAAACCCGACCCCGGCTGAGATGCTGAAGGGCATTCCCCTAAGCCACAACGCGAGCACTCCGCCGATGGCAGACAGCGGGATGGCCGTGAAGATGAGCATTGAATGCCTGACGGAGCCGAAAGTGAAATAGAGCAACAGAAAAATAAGGGCCAGGGCAGCCGGAACGGCCACTGAGAGCCGTTTGTTGGCTTCCTGCAGGTTCTCAAACTGTCCCCCGTAGGTCATGAAATAGCCGGTGGGAAGCTGTACCTGTCGGTCTATTTTCTGCTGTACTTCCTTTACCACGCTGGCAATGTCCCGGCCCCGCACGTTAAAACCCACGATAATGCGCCGTTGGGCGTCTTCGCGCTGAATCTGGTTTGGGCCTTGCCTGTACTCTATGTCGGCGAGCTGCTCCAGCGGGACCTGCACGCCGTTGGGGGCCGTGACATACAGCTGCCGAACGCTGGAAATGTCTTTTCTTTGCTCTTGAGCCAAACGCACCACCAACTCAAAGCGGCGGTCTCCCTCATACACCATCCCCGCACTTTGCCCCGCGAACGCGGCGTTGAGGGCTTGGTTCACCGTCTCCACGTCCAGCCCGAACTTGGCAATCTGGCTGCGGTTAATATCCACCACAATCTGCGGCAGGCCGGAAACTTGCTCCAGGTACAGGTCCTCGGCCCCCTCCACGGTAGCCACTACCATGCCCACCTCCTTTGAAAGCCGCGTCAGCTGCTCCAGGTCCTCCCCGAATATCTTGATGCCCACATCCTGGCGTACCCCGGAGATTAATTCATTGGACCGAAGCTGGATGGGCTGCGAAACCCCGAAGGTAACCCCGGGGATAGTTTCCAGGGCTTCCGTCATTTTTTCGGCCAACTCCTCCCGCGTGTCGGCACTGGTCCATTCGCCTTTGTCCTTTAGGAGAATGGTGACATCGGCGGATTCCATGGGCATCGGGTCGGTGGGAATCTCGGCTGCCCCGATTTTGCTGATGACCTCCTCCACCTCCGGAAACCGCTCCTGGAGAATCTTTGAGGCGAGGGACACTTTCTCTATGGTTTCCGAAAGGGAGCTACCGGTCAGAAGCCTGGTCTCCAGGGCAAAATCGCCCTCTTCCAGGGTGGGGATGAACTCACTGCCCATGCGGGAGAAAATCACCAGGCTAAGACTGAAAAACACCACGGCAGCGATGATAACCACCGCTTTCAGCCTCAAAGCGCCCTTTATGAGCGGGCTGTACATCCGCTGGAAGAAGTCCATCATCCGGTCAGAGATATTCCGTCTGTGGACCGTGTTCTTGCTCAGCAGCAGGGCGGACATCATTGGTACGTAGGTGAGCGAGAGCAGGAAAGCACCCAGGATGGCGAAAGAAACGGTCAAGGCCATCGGGCGGAACATCTTGCCCTCTATGCCCACCAAAACGAGAATGGGCAGGTACACAATCAAGATGATGATTTCCCCGAAGGCGGCGGAGGTCCTGATTTTGCGGGCTGAGTCGTACACCTCTTCGTTCATCTGCGCTTGGGTCAGGCGGCCACCGCCCCGCAATACCAGATGGTGCATGGTCGCCTCCACTATGATGACCGCTCCGTCCACGATAAGGCCGAAGTCGATGGCCCCCAGACTCATCAGGTTGCCGGACACGCCAAAGAGGTTCATCATGATGATGGCGAAGAGCATGGCCAGCGGAATGACGGAGGCCACCACCAACCCTGCCCGGAGATTGCCCAGGAAAAGCACCAGCACGAAAATGACAATCAGCGCACCTTCTATCAGGTTGGTAGTGACGGTGTCCATGGCCCGGCCTATCAAATCGCTCCGGTCCAGGAAAACTTCTATTTCCACGCCCTCAGGCAGCGATTGCCGTATTTGGTCCATTCGCGATTTCACCCGCTCCACTACCTGGTTGGTGTTCTCTCCTTTGAGCAGCATCACGATACCGCCTACCGCTTCCCCTTTTATGTTGGTGAGCGCACCGTAACGGTTAGCGCTCCCGAACCGGACCTCGGCAATATCGTCGATGAGCACCGGCGTGCCGTTGGAGGTGCTGCTGACCACTACTTTCTTTATCTCATCCAGGCTTTCAATCAGGCCCTCGCTCCGGACAAAGTAGGCATTCGGCTTTTTATCGATGTAAGCCCCCCCGGTGTTTCCGTTGTTTCGCTCCAGGGCTTCCAGCACATCCGTAATGCTCAGGCTGTGGGCTTTCAACCTGTCCGGGTCAAGGGCCACCTCGTACTGCTTCAAAAACCCGCCGAAGCTGTTCACCTCCGCCACGCCGGGCGTACCGAGCAGTTGCCGCCGCACTATCCAATCCTGAATGGAGCGCAGCTCCATGGCGGAATATTTTTTCTCGTAGCCAGGCTTCGGGTGCACCACGTACTGGTAGATTTCCCCCAGTCCGGTGGAGATGGGGGACATTTCGGGCCGCCCCACCCCTGGCGGGATTTGGCTGCTGGCCTCCGCCAGCCGCTCGCTTACCTGCTGGCGCGCCCAGTAGATATCAACATTCTCTTTGAAAACGATAGTCACCACCGAGAGACCGAAACGGGAGATGGAGCGGACCTCATCTACTTCGGAAATGGTGGCCATGGTCTGTTCCACTGGGTAACTGATAAGCCGCTCTACCTCCTGGGCCGCAAGTGAGGGGCTGGTGGTGATAACCTGTACTTGGTTATTGGTAATGTCAGGCACGGCATCAATAGGAAGCCGCGTAAGGGAATAGACACCCCAGATAACAAGCCCTAAGGTGAAAATTCCAATAATTAGCTTGTTGTAAATTGAAAAATGGATAATGCGGTCAAGCATAATGATATTCTTTAATCAAAATTTTGGAATTCTCCTGCCAACCGGAACTGATACCCATAAACAGGCATTAAGCTGAATATCGGCATAGACAAAGCCGTAAAGCTTCCTTAGCGGAACTTCACAGGGCAGGCAAAAACAAATTTGATTTAAAGCTTTGGCGGTTGCCAAATAGAAAAAGAAAGGGTGGGAACAACAGCTACCCGATAAACTGGTACCGGGATGTTTACCTTAACGGCTAAGGGGCTTGCTTTCTGTGTGACAGCCTGCAACGCGAAACCGGCACAGCAACTGCAGATACACAGCGGGGAACATAAATCCGCAGCCGGGGAGTGGTCTTCCGAATCAGTGTCTTGGTTGATGCTGGTTTGCGCAGGCGTATCTCCCCTTGGTGCTGCATCGGCACAGGGGATACATGACATTACTGTCATGAATACGCTCAGAAGTATAGCAAACCATTTCATCCGCCACAAAATTAATAAAAAATGAATGCAATTAGATTGCAAATTTTAATTATGAACGGATTAAATCCTATTTTAAGGTATATAGAAGAAGATGGAAAATGTTCTGGTAGTTAGATGAGGGCAGTTGGGAAAAAAAGTACTTTTTCATTTCACTCCCTATAGCATTGCATTTTTAAAAGGAATATTTTTAACAAACAATAAAAAATTCTGGAATATTTTTATTTGTTTTTACAAAAAGTCTTTATCTTTGTTTCAAAGATTGAAGACTATGAAGAAACTTTTACCCCAGGAAGAAGCAACTGAGTACCTGTTACCCTACTTTCAGCAATTTGTTTCCATTATAGAAAATGCGATGGCTGATGTGAAACGGTTGGAGGCAACTCACTCAGAGATTCGGGAAAAATACACAAGGTGGTCACCATTGGCTAAATCAGTAATGGCCAACAATTTTATGTGTATCTATGCTGAGGAAGCATTTTCGGGTAACCCGGAAGTAATCATCAATCCTTTGCGCAATGACCCTTTCGGCATTTTGCTAAAGGGTAAACTGTTCATCCGGTTCAACAAGCTTAACGCGGATTTATCACCCAGTACCAATAATGCGACAAAGCGGACAGAAGACTTGAATTACCAGAACAGTTTTGAGGGATTTGAGAATATTCCCTGCATTTATGCGGGGTACACCTCAAATAGGGAAGCCATCGACAGTATTGGTACCATCAATCTGGTTTACCGGCCCTTCAATACCGTTATATGGAAAATTGATTTACGGACACGGTTAGGACAGGAGCAACCGGAAATCCCATTCTATACCGAGACCGGCGCAACAGTAGTCCCTATTGCAGAAAGAAGGGTGACCATAAAGAATAAACCACAGGCAGATAAGACAATAGAAGGATAGTTTAAATGATGGAAACGAATATGCTTTTCCTTGGTAAGGTGAACCCCAACATGGTCATTTTAGCTCGTGAATCGCGTGGGGTCACCCAAAAGGAGCTGGCTGAGAAAATGTGCATCAAACAGGGAACCCTGTCTAAGATTGAAAATGGGCTTCAAAATGTATCAGAAGAACTTCTGGATATATTAAGTGCTGAATTGGCTTATCCGGTGAGTTTCTTCTTCCAGCAGAACCAGCTGTATAACCCGAACCTGGTACATTATCGGAAACGAACAGTATTTACAAAGAAGGACCTGGCCAAGGCTGATGCCACTATGAATATCAGCAAAATCAACCTGGAGAAATTACTGAACTCAGTTGATATACCTGATTTGCAATTGCCAAAGTGGGAAGTAGATGAGCATGGCTCTCCGGAAAAGTGCGCCGCTTACTTACGAGAATACTGGCGTTTACCAAAAGGGAGGATAGAGAATATAACGAAGCTGGTGGAAGATAAAGGAATTCTGGTGGTACCAATCGATTTTGATTCACCAAAGATGGACGGGCTGAACATCTTTACCGACACTAACCACCCTATCATATTTTACAATCGCAATATACCTACTGACCGGCAGCGCTTGACTATTGCCCATGAATTAGGCCATATTCTACTGCACTTAGGGCAACCCATTGCGGAAAACCGAGACGTGGAAGCAGAAGCATATGCTTTTGCGGCTGAATTCCTGATGCCGGCAGCGGAAATCAAATCACATTTGGGAAAGGTGGATATTGCCAGGTTGGCAGATTTGAAAAGATACTGGAAAGTATCTATGGCAGCACTGATTATCCGGGCGAAAACACTGCGCCTGATTACTGATAATCAGTACCGATATCTTTGGCAGCAAATGAGTGCCTTGGGGTATCGGACAAAAGAACCCAAAGAACTGGATGCCGCACCGGAGCCACCTATCCTGTTGAAAGAATTGGTTGATGCCCATTTAAATGACTTAGGGTATTCAGAAGAAGAGCTGGCGCAGCTACTGTCATTACAATTGGAAGATTTTAAGAGCCGGTACCAAGATAACGAAGTGGTAAGACCAAAGCTGAAAATAACTCGCTAATACGAATAGTGTATTGAACCTAGGATTTTTTCCTTTTTACTAATTATAACAATTTAATTTAGATTTTATGGCACAACAAGACAACCCTGGGAAAGGCCCGGGAACACCAGGCAATCCAAACCCACCGGGAAACCCAACTCCCCCTGGAAATCCCACAGGACCGGGAAGACCTCCAGGCAAACCGGACCCAGGCCCGAAAAACCCACCTAAACCCCCTGGGGACAGACCTGTAGGATAACCTTTTAGTTCTTGCAATGAATCATTTGCCTTGGTATAAAGCCAATCCCTATTTTCTCCAAAGAGAAATAGATGCCCTGACTGCTGCAGGCGTTGCCTTTGAGATAGATGCAACCGCAGACAGTCAGGGTATTATGAAGATTAACCTAGTCATTGAAAACACCAATTCTAATTTTGACTTGGCAGGCATGCCTGGGCCAATAAGTTTGGAAGCCAACTTCCCAGATAATTATCCCTATTTCAGGCCTGAGGTCCATGCCCTCAATATCAATCTGCCCCGGCATTTTAACCCGTTTGGCAAGAACTTATGCTTAATACCACGCCCCACAGAGAACTGGGACCTGGACTGGACTTTGGTGTCCTTTCTGCAATCGCAACTCCCAAAGGTATTAGTGAAAGGGGCTATTACAGACCCTGAGCTAATTTTGGCGGACCCAGACGAGCAGGCTGAACCGGTAAGTGAATATTACAACGCGTTGAATAACCCTGTCATTTTTGACGGGACAGCCTTTGATGCAATACCCACTATGGAGGCGGGAATTGCCCAGATTGGGAAAATACGCGTAGGACTCCCGGAAAAAGCAACTTTGCCAACCAGAATGGCTGTGTTGGAAGCCTTTGCGATGGATGGGCAGTCTATAAGTCAGTTGCCAGGTTCATTCAACAAACTGTTCCCAGCAAAGTTTGAGGGGGTCTTAGTGCGTTTATCAGAACGCCCACCCCATGGCAACGGACCGGATGATTTAAAATGGCTCAATAGCTTGATAGCCAAACAAACCAACATTGCTACTTTAAACCGTAAGCCCTTGCTTCTGAAGGACGGAACCAAGATTACAGGAATAATAGGCCTTAACTTCCCAGAGGAGGTAGGGCCTGGGGTAATGGGTTTGGGCTGGTTGTTTCTGGTTACAGGAACCGTTAACGAACAAGTTGCAATTGGGAAAAAGAAGCCGCAAACGGTAACTAAGAATTTCGCCTATTATGCGAAGGCCATACGGGTTGGGGAATCCGATTTGCAAATCAGGGCCCCAAAGTTAGTAGGGCTGAAGCAACACAAAATTGCAGTTGTGGGACTTGGAGCGTTAGGGGGACCAGCTGCCATAGAATTTGCCCGTAACCAGATGGGGGAACTAAGGCTCATGGATTATGATATAGTAGAGCCTGCTCCCACTGTGCGGTGGCCATTAGGACTAGCTTCAGCGGGACTATTGAAAACCGAGGCATTAGAGACATTTATTGCCGAAAACTACCCCCAGACCAAGGTAAAAGCATTTCACCATCGCGTTGGTGGTGTTCGGCCTTTTGCACCAAATATCAAGGAAGGATTACCAACAGAGCAACAGACCATGGAAGAGCTGTTGGGTGGGGTTTCCCTTTTATTTGACGCATCCGCAGAATCTGGGGTTAGCCATTTCCTTTCTGAAGAAGCAAAAAGAAGGAAAATACCTTATATCTGTATCCACGCAACACCTGGCGCATGGGGCGGTCTGGTGATGCGGGTAGTGCCTGGCAAGACTGAAGGCTGCTGGATGTGTTTCAAACACGCCCAGAATACTGGCCTTATACCAGTTCCTGTAAAGGATGATGCAGGTGAGATACAGGCCGCTGGCTGCGGCAACCAAACCTTCACGGGGGCGAGCTTTGATTTGCAGAATGTGACTTTGGCTGGTGTTAGGCTGGCCATATCAACCATTCTTTCTGACACACCTGGAGGCTACCCGGACTTTAGCTGGGATGTGGGTGTCGTCAAGCTTATGGATGACCAAAACCCTATTGCCCCTATTTGGGAAACCTTTCCTTTGAAACGTCACCCCGAATGCCCTTATTGCTCCGGTGAATAGCCCCTTGCAAACAGTTTGGCTAAAGGAGTCAGCGTATAATGCTATCCTGATTGAAACCATTAAGAAAATGCCTTTAGAAACAGGGGGCATATTAATGGGCTATTGGGGAAATAATAATGAAGCCGTAGTAACTGCCGTTATAGGGCCTGGCTCCAAGGCGATTCATTTGAAGCGGTCGTTTATTCCGGACAATGAATACCACCTTGAAGAAATCAGTTCGCACTATGCTGATTCAGGACAAACCGAAACCTATCTGGGGGATTGGCATACTCACCCGAAAGCAAATGCATACTTAAGCGGCCGGGACGAGGAGACGCTGATTGCAATTGCTAATCACAAGGAGGCCCGGCTCCCAAACCCCTTGATGATGATTTTAGGGACCAAGCCGTTTGGTCTAAAAGTGTGGACCCATTCCTATGTAAAGCATTTTTTCTATACTAAACGAGTGATTTCTGAATGTAAAATAAAATTATATTAATAGGAATTCTGTAGAGTAACAGGACAGCAATTCATCTGCCAAGACCTCAAAGGCTTATATCTATTTTTAGTCTGTTTTCTGGAAAACAGACTAAAAATAGATATAATAACTGCACCAATGCATTTATTTTAAATTCAAGTGCATTGAAAGAAATGAAAAATAATTTAATAATAGAAGAACATCCTTTTGGTTATTACCTTCCTCAAAACGCCGAAAAATTGTTAATCGGAAGCTTTCCTTGCTACAACGGTGAAGACTATGGAGATTGGTTTTATAGCGGAAGCGGCAAAAGCTAGCGTAACAGATTTAGGGAAATTATCAAACCGCCTCTCTACTAAAATTTACATCCTGCCAAGACAACTTATAAAAATATTTTCATTTTGTACTTTTTAGCTAAGCTGGAAAAGTAGTATCTTTTAGCATGGAAGTGGAAAAAGACGAAGGTAACGTTTATGCCTACAATGTTGAGGATAAGATTATCCATATCTCCGAGGCACGCAGCGGTAAGAAAGGATATTTCTGCCTGGGCTGCAGAAGGGAAATGCAAGCCGTTAAATTCAAGATTGAGAATTATCAGTCTTACTTCCGGCATGACCCCAAAGGGGTAGAGCCAAACAGAAAGTGTACTTACTCAGATGAAACCCACCGGCATAAACTAGCCAAAGATATTCTCCAGCAAATCAAGAGGATTAAAGTACCGCCGGTTTACAAATACCCCCCAAAGGGGCATGACGGACTAGCTAACTTACTACAGGAGGACCAATTCATTGAAGCACACACGGTAGAGAATGAAACCTGCTTCTATGAAAATGAAAACGGAGAGATTAAGTGGGGAAAGAAAAAGGACGTAGATGAGCGCTTTCTACTTATTCAACCGGACGTTACTTTTTTCAATAAAGACTACCAACCTATTCTTTTCATTGAATTAGTGGCCACCCACAGCTTGACGTTGGAGAAAAGGGTAAAAATAAGGCGGCTAGGGATTGATACTGTGCTAGTCCGCATACCCAAAGACTCTCCACAGGAAATAGAGGACACCTTTTACAAATCAGAAAAAACAAAGTGGGTATATAACCATGAGCAAGAACGCGCTGACTACATACCAGTTCCCAACCCAGATGCAGTGGGAGTACCACCAGTTGATGAACTCCAAAGAAAGCTTTTTGAAGAATCTTTCGAGTGCCGAGCAGCGCAAATTAGAAGCTTTGTACGTGGAATTAACAAATGCCTGGCAGCGAAACCATACCGAGACATTGAATCAAGCTTTAGAGACGAAATATCAAGAGTTGAGGGAAATACAGCAGATAATCAAGAGCGACTGCGCAGACTTCAGGAAAAGCACCGAGGAGAGCTTGTCGGCAAATATTCAGAAGAAGAAGCAAAAATTGAATACCAACATGAGCAGCTTAGCCGAGAGGAAGAAGAATTTCGAGCAATCGCAGCTGCAGCGGAATCTGATTTTAAGCGAAAAGCAGCAGACCTTGACGCAGAAACGGCAGACCTTAGCAGAAAATCAGGACTTCTTGAACTTAGAATCTCAGAGGAAATCACAAGCCTTGGACGAAGTAGAGGAGAAATTGAACGAGAAGAAGCAGCTATTGACCGAGACCTTAGAGCTGAAGAACGAAGAATTGAGCAAATTCATAAAGATACAAACGACTTACCAAGCCGATTTGCAGGACTTGAAGCAGCAGCTAAACGCCAGTTTGCAGCTGCTTCAGACCGAGAAAGAGCAGAAATTAGCGGAGTACAAGAATCTGGAAAGCAACTACCAGCAAGATTTGAAAAAGATAGAACAAAACTTGAAAGCGGATTTGTCGAATTACGAGGAGAAGTTACTGCAAAAATTGAAACAAGAGATACTACAGGAGATTCAGAACTGTCCCGAAGAGTTAAAAGAATACTTCTTGCGGGAGGAACACTCGCAAATTTCCATGAAGGAATCCTTGCTTTCAAAAGAAACAAAAGAGCGCTGGAATGCCTTAACTCGGGGGCTTTCAAGAATTGGATTAGACAAGAAGGGAGTTGACCCGGCAAAATTCATTGAGTTAATGGAGCAGCACACGCTTTTAAACTCAAACTAATCACTTAATACCCTTACAATTGTAAAAAATCACCCTATCTACTAAAACTGGTTGAAGTGGATGTTATAAATGAATTATGAGGATAAACCTGTCAGAAGACGAAAGAAGCTTTTTAGCATTACTAAAACACTTCAAAGTAACGGCTTCCACTCCTGTAATGGAACCTAGTATCATCCACACGAAAGATAGGTTCCTTTCACCACTGGCAAGCAGCAATGTATATAGTATTATTGAGTCCCTGATAGATAAAGATATTATTAGGATTCAAAATAACGGGAAGTTTAATTCCTATTACCTTACTGAAGAGGGAGCCAGCCAGGTCTATGGCACATTTGATTTAGAGCAGGGGGTGTCACAATTCATGCAAATATTCCAACATTTTAGAGTGCAAAGTGGACATGTTTTAGTGCTTGGGAGCATTATGGCCACTCGTGACCAGTTTCTCTCTCCAGTTTACAATGAACGCATAGAGGAAATCATTGAAAAGGCTGTAGGTGACGATTTAATAAAGATGGAAGATAATTTTTATCGACTAACCGCCAAGGGGGAAAAATACCTATATCGCTAATGCCTTATCTCAGAACTTCAACCTGATTTACATTTAAATGATTAAAATAAAACACCCGGACAAGGATTGCAATAGTAGCCAAGAAGCACTTTTAGCTAGCTGTCCCGCTGACCAGCGCCGATTCAATGAACTGCTTTTCACAATAGGAAACATTACTTACCGGTACCATCAGGCCGCCAAAGACTTCTCCCCCAGTCTCCAGGACTATCATGAATGGTTGGAAGGATTACCCGAAACCGTCAGAAAAGGAATGCAGGAGAAAGGCTTTGAAAGGTGCAAAAGTGTTCTCTCTTTTACACGGTATGTGAATGAAAAAAACGATATAGGGTTAGAAGAATATATTCGGCAACAGATGGATGCGGAGGATTTAGCAGAATATCAAGGGTTCTTAACAATTGGAAAAGAACAGTAACCAATAGTATGCAGGAGCTCCAGGACACCCCAAATTTAAGCTTATTAAAAGCACTCCAACAGATAATATCTGGCCTAGCTGACCCCACAAAGCACTATATGGTCAATGCTAATTATTACGAACACCTCCCTTCAGGAGCGGCGACTTCTGAACGATGGTATATTGCATGTATCTATTTCCATCAGGAAGCAGCTTGGAATGTCGAATTAACAGTTGATGGGCTAGCGTGTGATGTACTCCTGAACCGAAATCAGCCCGAAGAGAAATTCCGCATTAAAATTCCCTACGAGGAAATTTGGGAGGTTCTGGAAAGAAATGACAGTAGCCACGTCTTCACAACTGAAGGGCGTATTTTCTACAACGCCCAGGCAATGAAAAGGCTGTCTCCTTCCATCTAGATAATATCTAGACTCCTTCTTGTATAACATATAGCTCCTTCTCTGCTCCCCTATCAATTGACACAACTTCGGTTATCAAAAAAGGAGGAAAAGAATAGCAGCATCTTTAACAACTGAATAGCAAGTTTTCCTAAACTTGCTGCCAATTCTTTATCCGCATAAAGGCATTAGACGTATAAGTTCTAAATAACTTTTGTCTAACTTTATAAAGCGCTATGTGATGAGGAAGTATTATTACCTCCTGGTGCTTATCCTCTTATTTTCCTGTAGTGAGGATAAAGACATAAACCCAGACGGCGACACCTATAAAGTGGTGATTGAGCAGGCTGGGGATTATACTAATTACAATAAATCATTAATAGCCGTTACTCCTGATGTGGATGGCCAGACGTTGAAATTCAACAGCGTTGAGAAAAATCAAACAACGGATAACTATTTAGATAATAGTGATTTATCAAGCCCCATAATCACATTGGTTTCTCAGAACCTCTCCAGAGAAATAGAATTCAATTTTATCATTAGCCCTATCCCAGTGGCTACTGCTGGGCCGATGACAGTCAAATTTACTTTTTATAAAGACGGGAAATCAATCGGTGAAAAATCATTTTCCTACCTTGATGATTTTGATGTGAAACAGGAAAACCTAAAATTTAAATAACCTACCCGACCATTTATCGCTCCACCCCTCCCTTATCCTGGTGTAGCTCTTTGGTAGCAGTGCCGTGCCTCTGGGCCCTCTCGGGCTTTTCCAAGATACTGATGGCATTTTTTATATCACTTACAGCGCCTCCTTCTGTTAAGCCTGGAATTGTAGCCGAAGCGCCAAGCGCGTTATGGACGTGAGATTTGTTCACCCCTCCGACATAAGGTACTTTGGAAACGAATTTCGCCACGTCTTGCAACCTCTCCCCTTCCGTCTCTTTCCCATGGGCTTTCAACTCCAAGCTTATGATGGCCGAAGCTTTAATAAAAAGCTCTTTTGCTTCCGTGTGGTTCTTTGGCTGGCCACTCTGGAGTTGTTGCGCTGACGAAGGTGCCTTTAAAACAGGAATCTCCTTTCCAGCGGATACATATTTCACTTGGTCGATTGCTTTTGTAAATCGCTCGGCATCCTGATAGAGGTAATGCTCAGGTTTCGCCCCTCCCTCTAAAATAGACTTGCCAATAGTACGTAAACCCTTCTCATAGTTTTTCAGGCTCTTAGGTTCTTCCACAATGCTTTTTACTTGCTGCTTCACCACGATATCCCACCGGTCAGCTATCCGGTTGCCGGTCACCTCAAGCTCCCGCAATGCTTCGATACGCTTCATGGCTGCCGAGGACTCCGGAGTTCTTGCAGCTCCTTCTGTCCTGGCTTTCTCGGCTTCAATACCAGGCAACGGGGTGGTGATTTCTTGTAGAAACTCTTTTAGCGGAGCTAAGTTTTTATGTGCTTCCTGAAGAGCGTAAGGTTTGACAATTGCAAACTTTCTGGCTTCATTATACTTAGCGGGCTCTGCCCGGTTAAAGTCAATGTCATATCCGGCTTCTTTTCCTAACTGAGTAAGAGCGGCTTGCAGGGTTCTACCGTTACCCTCCCGAAAGGGATGAACGTGATTGTACTGGTCTAAATAATAGGAAGCACGCTCTATGAATTTTTCTTGGCCTAACCCTTTCAAGTTATTTTCCTGCTGGAGTTGCTGGCTGATGGCTTCCAAACGCTGTTCTATCTCCTTGAAAGGGGCATACCTCATTTCCTGAGGCACTAGGTTGACCACAGTATCCTTTATGCCTTGGAAGCCTCCCCTGTTCGCTCTGGTCTCACCGGCCCATGGATAGACCTTTTGAAAAAGCTCCTTATGGATTTTTTGCAAATGCTCCTGGTCGAACTTACCGGGAATGCCTCCCTCCTCTTTCAGGATGGCCGCACCGAAACCGGCAAACTTATTCTCCAGACGCGCCAGGGCTTCCCTGTTCCGAATACCCTTATGGTTAAGTAGAACCCCGTTCTCGTCGCTGAATCCGTCATGCTTCGCCATGGTTGCAATTGTAAAAGTTAACCATTCTTCTCCCCTTCTGCCCTATCATTGAAAAGGTCGGGTAAGGTTGCCATGGAATTCTCTTTGAATGATTCCTTCCTATTGAAAGTCTGGTCAACAGACATTTTTGCGTTCCAATACTCTTCGTCGGAATCAGGCAAATCTGAAACAGAATTGGCCGCTTCCTCGGGAACGGCCAATGTCATGCTTGCTGGTTCTGGTTCCGGGCTTGGCGAATCCAGTCCGTGGTACTTCGTCAACTCATCCAATGCTTGTCGCAGGGTCCACTCTCCGTCTACATACTTCTGCATAAATTCCAAGGCTTCCCCATCGGGCATCGGCCCATTGCTCATAACAAGAGCAAAGCCATGATTTGCGATGCTTTCACGTTCCGCTCTCTTTGCCAGTTCCTCAATGCTCAACCCTGCGGGGGCAGGCTTGAAAAAAGTGCCTCCAGGTTTCCAATTGCTATTTTCCATACTTTGTTTTTCACCCAATCTTCTATACAATATACGCAAAAATGGCCGAAAAAGCCAGTATAAACAGAGCGTAGTAGCGCTGCTACTCCTCTCCGGGAGCCAGCGTGTTAGGATACATTTCCACTGTTTCTTTTACCTCGTCGCGCACTTTTTGGTAGTTCGCCTGGACTATTATTCTTTGCGCTTCCTGAGAATCGGTTTCACCCTCGTCTGTAAAAAACGCAAATGGTTCGAGTTCATGTATTTCCGTTGGTGCATCGCTGCGGTCTATCCGCCCTTGGAAAAAGGTAGATTCTGTTTCAACAGTCTGACCGATGAATTCTCCCTGCTCTAACCCAACGGCATCTTGAATACGGACCAAACTCCGTTCCTGAAGGCTTACGCTTTGGTTCTGGCTCCGGTTCCGGTGTCCGGCACCGCCGGTGCTGCTGCCACTGCTCGTTGATACCATTGACTTATCTTCCCGGCCAACGATTTTAGAAATGAGTTCAGCAGTCTCCATGTTGTTCACTTTCCCGATAAACCAATTATTGAGGTTACTAATCATTACCTGCATTTTATCCCGTCCGTAGGAATCAACCATCTGGCTCACATCCTGACTCATGTAAATAGTAGCTATTTTATTACTTCTGGCTGTCGCGGGGATTACCTCCAGGCCAGGCACATAGATAGTCGCTGCCTCATCTAGGAAAACATAGCTTGGGTGCTTCCGCTGCTGATTCATCAGTTTGAGCGCCACGGTCATGATACAGCTGATAACCGGTGAAAAGGTATCTTTCAGGGTGGGGTCATTGCCGATACACAATAACTTTGGACAGTTAGGGTCATTCAGGTTTAACGAGAACCCCTCTCCCCTACTTTCATCTGGGGTAAGCACCCAAACGATTTCCGGGCTGTTTATGCGGCTCAGGATAATCTGTAAGGTGGCCACGACCCCGGCAATTTGTTTCTCGGCCTTCTGTTCTACTGCGGTGATGAGGCTTCGGACCATATCTCCGCACTCTATGTCTGTATCCAGCATTGATAAAACGTGCCTGAAATCCTTATACAGGGCCGTTGCAACTACATGGGGGATGGTGCAGTATGCTGGGAAGTTCTTGCGGTAAAACCAAATGATGCCCGTTAAATAAGCAATCGCGGACGTACTGAAAAACTCCCCTGAATTCTTAATGGTATTTGTATTCAGGTTATTGATGATTGCCCGGCTGTATTCTTCGGCAAAGGCAACTACGGGCATTTCCTCGGGCCTTAAGGGGTTAAGTCGCTCCGTGCGGGATAAATCCCGGAAATTGATGACATGAAATTGTACACTGGGCTCAGGCTCGCCTTTGGCTTCCGCTTGTTCGGCAGCAAGGGTTAAGGCACGCTGTGCGACTTCAGTTAGTACAGGGAATTTAAAATCGTAAATCAAACCTGCCCAGTTTTTACTGGCAAATTGCTCTATCACCGGTTCCCCAATACTGTAGGACTTGCCAGCCCCCGCACCTCCTAACACCAGATTCCCCCGAAAAGCGTTTGGAACGTTTATAAAACCTCCGTCCTGGGTGGGCAAGCTGAAACCATTTTCTGAATTAAGCTTTTTACGTTCAGTGGTTAGTCCGAATTCTGGCCGTTTGCTGCGGGCAATAACCAAACCGGCGACGAAGGTGCTGAGAATTCCTAACAAGCTGGCCATGGGGTAGCCGTACAGAATAAAATCCGAGGGAAACTTCGCAATTGTTAAAAGCACATAGCCACTTATCAGGAAAAATCCACCGCAAAGCAGGAAAATAACCTTTCTGCTTTTTCCAGGTATCGGTTTAAGTTTGGGCTGCCCTAATTTCCTTTCCGGGGCCTTCTGAATGAAGAGAAATGCAAGCGAAGCAACCAGTAGGGAAAGTCGGAAGTAAACACCGGCCTTTTTGTATATGCTGTCTGCTTTCAAGAGAGACTTTTGCTTAATGCCACTTCCGGCACTCCCCAATCCATCCGCTGCCCCCTCTACGGCCCTGATGCTGTCCCTACTCGCCACCCCATTGACTGATTCAGTATTTTTACTTACCCCTGTCCTCATACGGTCGGCTTGCTGCCGCCTCAGCTCAATCTGCCGGGCAATTCTCTTTTGCTGTGGCGTAAGCTCGGGATTTGCTTTCATCCAGGCACGTGCCTGGCGTATTTCTGCTTGATGGAGTAATACATAATAATCCCCAAAAGCTATTGCTAAAAGTACTAATCCAATAACCAAAGCTAGGTTTTGATTCTTACCCGGTGTAGGTACCTGCATAATTATCTCTTCTTAAAATAAAATATGGCTCCCATTGCCTTACCAAGGAAGTCTAGCACAAAGCTGCGCCTGCTCCGGAAATGTATCTTTTAAAATGGCCTCACAATTTACTTGGCATCCCCTACCCCTTGTCCCGGTAGACTTGAGTGCTTAAATATTTTCACAATTGCAAAATGAAAAAGACATAGCGGCCCTAGTCAATTTCCATTTCTCCATTCCTACGGCTTTTCCGCTCTCCTATTTCTTCTGTTTTAATATCCTTTCCTGTACCTGAGTTTACCGCGCGCTGGAAGGCGTGCAGCAAATTTCTGACCGGTGCCTTGCTTGGTATGGGTTGCTCCCTTCCCGTCTGCAGTAGATAGTACGCATTATCAATCGGCTTTCCCTGTTGCGCCTTCGTTTCAATCCGTTTTAAGGAGCGGTAAAAAGTCTTGTCAAAATTTCTGCTAACGGCGATTTCCTTTACGCGTTCGCCATCAAGCCTCTGGCTTTTGGGCACATTTCTATTAACATCTTCTACCCGCTCCCCTATACGTATGGACCTGGTTGCATCCCGGCTTGCATCGCGTTGCTTGACCTTTATTTTCTCCTTCTCTTTTGCGGTATATCTGAATTGATGCTCAAACTGCTGCCCTGACTTCCGCTGCCAGTCTATCAGGTCAAACCTGCTCTTGCGTCCATTGGGGTTCAAGGTTATCTTTTGGTTCCTGTCCCGCGCACTGACAATTATATGCACATGCGTCTGCAAGCCTGGACGCTTATCGCCCACCTTTGCCTCTCCAGCTAATACCTCATTATCTGTTCCCCGGTAGCTCCGGTCTTGGTGGATAGTAGCAGCCCATACCAGGTCTTTGGAGGCAAGGCGCTGGTCCCCTTTTAGGTTAAAATTTTGGGCGTATAGTTCCATGACCTGTCGGGTATAGGCTTTCAATAGTTGTTCATCATTTTTGATGTGCGCGAGCTCATCTGCACTGGGACTTATGATAAGGGAATAGAATTTAGAATCTTTCGCAGTAAGTCCTTTCACATTGGAGTCAATATCCTGTTGTACCCGCTCAGGCTTTAAACCATCGCTGTCCTGATTAAAAAAAACCCCTAAATCCTCTCCCTCCCTCTTTGCCTCATGAACCAAATAGTTGAGCGTTTGCAGACTGCTGCCATTATTGTCATAGGCTGCTAGACCGTGTGATTTTGGGTTTATCAGTTTTATATACATGCCATTCTCCTCTTAGGCATCTGCTTTCGGATGCTCCAGTTTCTTCTTTTTACCAGGCGCAATCTCTTTCGCTGAATCAAATATTAGCTTAAGTTGATTGGTGATAGCACCTTCGTTCTGTTCTCTCAAGGCTTTGAGTTTACTTTTTCCGTTTCTCAACTCCTCGTCTTTACACGTACTCAACACAATTTCTTCCATGCGTAACACACGGTCAATCGTCACCCTTGAACGTATCAACTCTTCCAACATCACTGATAGTAATCCTCGTTCTTGCTCTTGCATATAACCAAATATCCGGTCGCCTAAACGTTTAATATCCTGCATTATCAAAGCACCTTCTCTTGCCTCAATTTCAACTGGATTCAATCCTCTTGTACCGAAATAGTTTACGGCCGCATCTAGGTAATCAATCGCAGACAAGCCCAGGCGTTTAGCTTCTTTGGCTAATAAATGATGTGTCACTGCATTAAGGCGTGCACTGGTAGTGCTTGTTTTTTCGAGTTTGCTCATACTATTTAAAATCCCAATTTCTCTACTATATATCTACAAAATATTACTGACTATTAAGTACTTAAGTTACATTATCTACATTTTTAGCTATGCTTAAAACTAAGTCTTTATAAATCAATGCCTTAGTATTGCATTTATAATGCTCTTCTTGCTAAAACTAAAAGAAAAAAACTACCACGCATTAAACTTAGGTTCTTAATGTATAGTTGTTTAGTGAGGTAAACTTGGAAGTGATGGTTCCCAAAGATTAATGTATTGCAGGTCTTACCACTACTCAATAAAATAATTTTATAATGTTATAAGGTTATATAAATATAAACTCTATGAAATCAACAATCTTTAGTGAATACGTTATAACAATATAAGTTTATATTGTTATAACGTATTCACTAAAGATTGACTACACATTACTATTGTTATAATATTATCGTATTATTATATTATACAACTATATTATTATAAAGGTATAGTCGTATAGTAATTCAAACCTATATAATTATAATATTATAAAATTATTGTTGTATGCTCCAATATTATTATAAATTTATAGTCATACCGTTTTACACTTTTATAATAATATACTTTTATAGTATTCTAAATTTATTCTCTTATAAGGCTATAGAAAACCAAATCAATAATATTATAAATCTATTTAAATATAAAATTGCGCAATGATAAAGTTATAAACCTATATTATTATAACTTTGTAAAAAGAAGCTAAGTGATTTAGAAAAAAGTTAGTTATGAAAATTATAAGTTTTGCGACCCAAAAAGGAGGGTCAGGTAAATCCACGTTGACCCTTGTCCTGGCAGCAGCGTTGGCAATAGACTACAAACTTAAAGTGGCGGTTCTGGACTGTGACTACCAGCAAAGCATCGTGAAAACCCGTGTCCAGATAGATGAGGAAAGTTTGCAATTGCTAAAAGAGTCTAACCCGGATGCTACATATCCCTTCGATATTTTCTCAATTGACTTAAATGGAATTTTTGATTTTGTGGATAACCCGGAAAATGATTACGATTTAGTATTCATTGATGTGCCAGGCCGGGCCGATGGCGATGATGTTTTTAATGCGCTTACTGCCTGTGATGCGGTCATAGTTCCACTAGTTGCTGATTATCTGGATAGAGCAAGTACGGCTGAATTCATGCATATCCTGCAAACGATTAAAACAGAGGCGGATAAGGCAGAAATACCCTTTGAGTATTTCGGTATTTCCACTAAGCGCTCAAACAATAAGGAGGAACAGGAAATGGATGATTATGTGGATGCCCTGGGATTAGCTCGTTTTAAATCCTCTCTTAGCTACCGGGCAGCTTACAAACGCGCATCCACTCTGTATAGCCTGACAACACCCGCTTATTTGCGCTATGTAGGTGGAGATAAAAATGTCTCAGAAGAAATACATGCTGTCTGCAATGAATTAATTGAACGGATGGAATTACCCATAAAATCTGTAACAGAATAGGAAAATGGCTGAACAAGAAAATAACGGCAATAGCCAAAGCGAGAAAAAAGAGATTAAAAAGCAAGGTGCGCCAAAATTCGGGAAAGCACGTATCGTGGTTCCCCAAGCTTCACGTGAAGCAGCCCGTTCAAACATGGCTGGTGAAGCGATGGTAAAAAGCATAAAGACGGAAACGGCTCCAGTTGCTAAACCGGATACACCAGCATCGGAAATTACCCCATTAGTTGATATGGGTTCCAAGGGTGAGAGTAGGGGGGAAGAGCGGGCTGAGAATAATTTAGCCCATGAGCCAGTGGATGCCGGGAAGTCTGCCTCTCCCGCTCCGGAAGGAAAGAAAGCTCGTGCCGCTGCAAGGAAAACGGCCCCAAGTGCTGATAATCAGCCGGAGGAAACCAAGAATGTCAGGCTGTTGAGTTCTCTTTGGTTAGATGCAAAATTCAACCTGGTTCAGTTAAATGGAAGTGGTGGCCCATCAAATCTGACAGATTATGCTGAAGAAGCATTCAGATTGTATGAAAAGCACCTTCTTAAAACAGGTAAGATTAACAGAACTCGGACGGATAAGTAGTTTTGCGATTGTAAACACTTGCAAAATCTTTACTTTTATCCAATTTATACACTAATTTTATAACTTAATTAAGTTAAAGCTAGGTTTCATCAGTCAAAAGCTAGGTTCTATCAGTAAAACCTGGTTTATCACTGCCTAATACTATTCATTTTAGCATGTAGTATTAAAAAGGACTCGCCTACTGATGAAACCTAGCTTTTAATAATCTTATTTATATTTATTATTGATAAAATGCAACTCGCGCGCGCAAAGCTCCTACTTTTTTGGATTTTTTTGTTGTTTTTTCTTTCATTTTTTCCCGTCTGCCCCAAAACCAAACCTCTAAAAGCCTAACTTTTTAACTACAAGTTTGTAGTATTTATATTATTTGTTTAGTATTTGCAGGAGTCATAAGATATTGGCTTACTGGCTATTAAGCGCTCTTTAAGCTAGGTTTTATCCGTTTAAAGCAAGGTTTCATCAGTCAAAAGCTAGGTTTAATACGTGAAAAGCTAGGTTTGATATGTGGAAAAGCAAGGTTTCATCAGTCAAAAGCTAGTAAAGTTTTTGGTACTTGTTTTTTCTTTTAAATTTTCTATATTTGGCAGAAAGTTGTGCAATTACTAGTTGGTGGACAATGGCAAAAGGGATAACGGCAAAAGAACCGCATAAATTAGAAATAAGGCAGCATAACGCCATTACAACGGCACGTTATGAGATGTCAGCTATTGAGATGGATATTTCGTTTTTCCTTCTTTCCAAACTGCGTGCCGATGATAAACCTGGTACAAAATACCAAATTTCTGTGAGGGAATTGCAGGAAGTGACTGGAAGGCAATGGCACCATGGCCAATTTTTGGAGGCGACTTCTGCGCTCAGGAGCCGGGAATATGTCTTTGAGGATAATAAGACTGTTTTACAGGTGGGGTTACTGGCTTCTGCCTTACACAGAAAAGGGGAGGGATTGATTGAACTTGAAATTTCTGAGAACATAAGGCCATACCTCATAGATTTAAAGAACAACTTCACCAGCTTTCAGCTCCAGGCGGCCTTTATGCTGCCCAGTAAGTGGGCTAAACGCATCTATCAGATTGCAAGCCAATGGAAAGACATCGGAGAAACGAAGATATACTCTATTGATGATTTAAAGGTAATCCTGCATCTAAAAGACCCTAAGAATAAGGAAAAGGAGCAATATTCATCCATCTCCTTATTCAAAAAGAACGTTCTGGATATTGCTGTGGAACAAATCAATAAATTCACCGACCTTAGAATAAGCTATGTATTGACTAAAAGAGGCCGGGTTTTCACACACATCCGTTTCTACGTAAACAAACAAACGATTCAGCAATTACCGTTAGCTTTCGAGTTGCCAACCGATGATGTAAGAAAGCAGAACGCCCGGACTATCCTGGACGATTTAAATATCATCGAAGAGAAGCTGGTTAATAGAATCTTGTACGACGAGAATTTATTGAACAAGCTTTTCCAGTTCAACTATAAATTGAAAACTGACAAAATTAAAGCCACTTCCAATCCAGGAGGACTATTCCTTAAAATTGCCGGTCTGGTCTAAAAGCTAGGTTTCATCAGTCAAAAAAAATACGGATTGGTAAATTAGCAATAGCCAGGGAGGAGGATTTACGAAGTCATAGAAATTACAATGTTGAACATCCCGCCCTCCGGGCGGTCAATTTCAGTTGCTTTTTGCAATTGCAAACTGCAAGGGTCAAAAATGAGGAATCTTTCCTCACAAAATAAACATAGGAGTTATTAAATATAAAAAGTAGGCCAAAAGAGGTGTGATTTTTTATTATTTTATGTATCTATTAATATACATTAACGTATAATATAATATACATACAATAACAATTGCAAATAATCATTAACCTTTAACCCTAGGAACCATGTCAACTCAAAGCACAAACCTCGATAAAGCCACTGCATGGGACAATATCTGTTTTCCGGTAAAAGAAGAAAAATTGCAAAGCCTTTTGCCTGACAACTACAATCTGCTGCCGTCTGACAGGCAACGAGCTATCGTCGGTACCATGCCGGACGGTACACAGCATATCTTTGCCCTGCAAAGCGATGAATACACGTTGATTCCTAATCAGCTACTGCGCTCGGTGGTGGACAGCGTGGCAAAAGATTACACGATTGATGCCCGTTATTCAACCCGTGGGGATTTCAGCATTAATGTTATCCTTCCCGATAGCTTGAAGGTGGGCAACGAGCGGATATATAAAAACCTGATTATAAACAATTCATATACTGGCAAAAGCCCCTTCAATATCCAAGGTTCGTCCATTGAATCAACAAACGAAGAAAAAGTAAAGGTTTCCTATTATCGCCAAATCTGTTCCAACGGCCTGATGGGCTGGGCAGATGAATTTATGTCCTATGAAGAATATTTTAACTGGCTGGCCAATGGTCAACCTAAGAAATACCTGGATGCTTTAAAGGAAAAGGTAGAGCACGTAAACATTGAGAGGATTAAAAAAGAGGAAAGAATCCTGGCGGAAACATTCCACCACAAAGGGCTGAACCTGGAAATATTCAGGGAACATTTAACTAAAATTCTCCGGAACTTCATTGCGCAGAAAGATTCAGTTACCGGCACGGTATACAATAAACTGGTAGGGGTGGCCATGCCTTCCGATGCCGACGTTCAAAAAGTTATTACGGAAGCCGGTTTACCAAAGAAGCTGGCCGCCCTGGCCGTGGAGCGGTTAAGGTTTGAGGAAAAAGAATTGGAAACCGAAGCCAATCTGTGGTTGGTTTATAATGCTGCGAACTTTGCCCTTTTTAACGGAAAATCTGCCTTGACCATTAACGAACGCTTCAAAGCTGACCAGAAGGCGTTTAATAACATTGCGGCAATGGCTATGTAACTAAGAATTTTTTCGCAGAAATAGGTGAGGCTAAGAAATCCTCACCTATTTTTTTGCCTAATTGGAAAGGGCGCTTTTGCATTCGCAAATTTTTTCAAACCTTTTTCCCCCGACCGCCCAATTCTTTGCAAATGGTGGGTTCGCTTTTTCTGCGAACGCTCCATTTGCTTTTTTCTTCCTTTCCCGAAGTGGGGGAGGGGCGCGTGGTATGCGGCGGGATGCGGGTCCATGGAGTAAAACGGAATGGTTCCGCATTCCGCCGCATACGGCGTACCCGGCTTCCTAAATAGCCCCCTTCCGGCCTTAGCCGGTGTACCATCCGTATGGTGGGTTCGCCTTTTTTGCGAACCGGCCATACTCCATTTCCGAGGCTCCTGAATATAGGGTAGGGGAGTATGGTATAAGTTAGGGCTGGAGGTGAAGGGCAACTGAGCCAGCAGCCCTAACTTATACCATACTCCCCGGTTCTCCAGAAAAACCCGCGTTAGGGATACCGGCCACTTGTCCGCATAAAACTGGATTTTCAGCCAGTTTTATAGGTGGCCGCCGTAGGGGAGTAGCCCGGCCGCCAGGCAACGCCCAAGCTATTGATTAATCTTTTACTCATGCTGCCACGACTGGCAAATTTTTTAAAGGGCGGTAGGGGAAAAGGTAATTATGGAATTTTATCCTCTATCTTGATAAACCTAAATAAAAAGCCACTTTTAATTTGAATAACATGGTCTTGCCTTATTTGATACGGCTTAATAAATCTAACCAGGTTTACTACCTCGTTATTTCTTGCTGAGAGAGCCTATGGTTCTCAACTTTTCCCGCTATCTCCCGTCTTTCGGCACGGTCTGAATGATGCTCAACCACATCATTCCCTTTTTGGTTACCTATTGCGTCCAGAGTCTTGGATATCCTGCCTATTTCCGGGTCATCCGTCCGGTAGGCAACTTTCATTTCTGAGTGCCTTAAACCGTTAGTGGATGTACTTTGAATATCGCCCACTTTTGCTCCACTCCGTTCCACCGTATCTTTCACAGCTTCTGCCTGGCCTCTCGCACCCGTCCCCTTATATCTTTCCTCCACTTTAATAATTAACTCCTTTTCAGAACCCTGCCCATCCAGTTGCTCCGTGGCCGGTTGCCGCTGGCCAGCATCATTTTTGGCAGAGACCGCACTTGATGTTGCCAGAGTTGCTTTATCCTGATGGCCTTCTTTATGCTGCCGTCTCTCCACGGTGTCGTTAGGATGCTGCACTTGCAAGAGGTGCTGGGCTTGTTCCAGGCGTTGGGCTTCCGCTCGGAGCTGTTCTTTCTGTAGCCGCTGCGCTTCACGCTCCCGCTCATCTTGCGTGGCCTGTGCCTGGATTTGTGAAGTGCTTAATCCCTGGCTGACTAACTCCAAATCACGGCTATAATCTTTTGCGATTGGATATTCCACCCGGATGAAATTTACCGGGTGCCGTTCCTGCTCAGGGCGCAACTGCTCCCGTTGCCGGTAGAGTTCCTGGCTGATTACTTCCAATTGGGCGGTATCGGCCTTGGCTACGCTAAGTTTTATAACCGTGTCCTTGTCGGTAGAGCGTTGCACCTTCATTTCAATACTCGGCTCTTCCTGTACCGAATTGATACGCTCCACCTGACCAGTTAAATATTTTACGCGCTCGGCCCCCTCCTGGCTGTTTTCATGATGGTACTCCACCCGCAAATTGGCATGGTACCTCCCGGCGGTTGCGTGCCATTGCACCGGGCGGCTGGCCTCACTGTAAGCCTCCTGGTTGGCCAATTCCTTAAATGGCCGGGCAGGCTGTAAATCATTCAGGTAATTAATATTGAACCTTCTTCCTCCCGCATCCCTATCATCGGCCAGTATTAACTCCTGGGGGTTTTGCTTATCTATGACCCGTTGGATTAATGCCGTCTGCCTTTCGGTTACAGTTCCAGCAGTGGCAATGTACATGGTGTTCTTACCGTCATTCTTTAGTTGGTGATAACTCATGGAATCAATGGCGCTTTCATTCAAAACCAGCCTTTCAATAGAAGTTCCTTTGCCTTGGGTGGGGTGGGAAACCCAAATACCGTCCTTGGGCAGCTCCAGTAGATTTTTATAGCCGGTGTTCTTCTGCTCCACACTGGCCAGTCCATGCTCATTGTAAAGGGGAAAGGCAGTATTCCGGAACCCATGTTCGTTTTTCTCAGTGGTGAATATACGCCCTTGAAAGGCTGGGCTGTCAATAGTTTCATCTGAGAGAGAGCGGCTATAGAGGTAAGCCCGGTCAGTTAACTCTCTTTTTACGCCTAATACCTCCGAAATCAGTCTGGTTCTTTTTTCTTCTTCTGTTTCCGTTTCAGTGGCTGTTTCACCATGCTCTTTAGGTTTCCCTACCGGCAATCCGTCCAGTCGAGCTGGGGCCTCCGCAAAGGTTCTTTGTGGCTCTGGGTACTCATTCAGGTACTCGCGTAGGTGTTGCCGTACTTCCCCCAGGTTTTTATTCTCCCTGGTTTTTACGAAATCAATGATGGTCCCTTTATCGCGGTCATCACCTGGATTGAAATATACCTGCTTTTCGTCCTTCCTGGTAACGATAATATGCTCCCCGCCGTTTTCCAAGTGCTGCCAATCCTCGCGTTTTCCCTGCGCCGTTATCTGATAGCCTTGCTTTTGGGCATATTCCACTAAGTCTATCCTTTCCTTAAACCGTTCTAGTTCCTGCGGGTCATTCTCCACAAATTTTCGTTCCATGCTTGTTTGAGCTTTTGATAATCCATAAAATACAAATAGCGGGTAAACCCGCTACATTTTCCAATATGAATACCCTTCCCAGGCTTTAGTGGGGTGGGGACTTAGCCAAGCTATCAATATAGGCAAGCTGCTCTTTAAACTTCCCTAGTTCCTCCTTGCCTGGAAAGAGAAAAAGATAACGGTCTTCTTCACCGGTGGATAATGGGTTCCGGGAAGCAGTAGTTTCAAATGACAGAGCGGCCAAAATTCTTTGTAAAAGAAGGTGTTCCTTCCTTTTCAGGGTACTGTTCTTAAGATTTACGACGGTGGTATAGGGAAATAAATATTGCTTACAGAAAGCCTTTACCTGGCCGTGCCCTAATAGTTTTAACCGGTATTGAATATAGCGTAGCACATCTGCATATAACACAAATAGGCTAGGGTCCGGAAATCCTAAAGGTTGAACGGAGGCGGTTGTAGGCATCGTTAAGAACTTTTTCCAATTGTTAACCTACAGACCTTATTCGGCTGCATCAATTAGCAATTGCATTCTATGAATATTTGCCTACAATATATAATTATATTTTTTAAAAACTAAATAATTGCCTCAAAATCACGCCCTTATAATTAAACTAAACTATTGAATAACTATAGACCAATTAACGTATAACATTTTCGATGGTTTCCTACCTTATATAATAAAAATTATAACTTCTTACTAACTTTTGAATACTATCTGTATAACTCCCGAATTATTTTCCCGTTAAAGGGAGAAATATGCCGCAGGGAACCTACATTATTGGTTTAGTGCTAATTCCAATTTCCCTATTGGTGGCCTTGCTCTGGTGGCGATTTTATGGGCCCGGCAAAGATGCACAGAAGGCAAAAGGGAAATCAAAATCAGGAAATTATAGGTCACTGAGAACTTATAAATACGAAATCCGGGATTTTGTAACAACGTTTGATGAATACCTTGAAGATGGCCCCGAATCTACGGGCACCTTACTGGAAGATTTATTTAGTGAGGAAGAACAGCTAGACGATATAAGCACGGCGGGAACGCCTATTGATTACGAAGATAGCCGTGATACAATTTACGCCGATTCCGGAAATAGTCCGAACGCGACCACGGCACATACTGACTCTGTTACGGCTGGCGATAAGGAGGACCCCTCAGTGCCTGGTGTTAGGAATACCATTACCCCAGACGTATTTCCGGAGATTGGGCAAGACGATAGTCCTGCCCAATCTCTTTACTACAACCCCCTTACAGCACCAGCACCAACTGACAACGATAAAAAGAACAGGGAAGCCGAAATCGCCTTGAAAAGGCGGAGGAGGGCGGAATTGAAAAACAACACATCTGCTGCTCAATCCGGCTTCAACGCATTGTTTTCACCGGATTCACCTGTTAAAAATGCAGTAGCCAGAAAAACTGCTGACAGTGAAAAAATTGACAACTAGAGTCTTTTAGCGATGGCCTTAGAACTCACACTTCCAATTACTTATTCAGAAAGTCTCCCTTTCGCCCGCTTTGGTATTCCAAAGTTTATGGAAACGGCTTACCCAGGGATTAAGCACCCCTTTTCTATATCAAATTAACTAAAACTAACTACTGAAAAAATGTTTACTGAAACCTACAAAAGGAGTGCTGGCCTAGTGGCGCAAATCTCTAGTTCGATTCATTCGCTTCTGCTTACTGGCCGCCAATATGAGGCCTCTCCATGGGAGAAAAGGATGATGGCCACTGCTATGGGCCTAGCCCTGACGAACGGGGCAATGGCCCAGGGCGGCACCGCAGCTGCATTAGAAGGGGTTCAGGAAACCATCATCACCATTGTCCAGGTTATTTTCTCCATTATTCTGGTGATTGGATTAATCCGGGTCGTGATGAAATTCGTCAACGGGGCACCGGATGCACTTTCCTCCTTAGGATGGCTGGTCGGTGGGGTAATTCTTTGGTTTGGCTTCCAATTCTTCAAAGACGACTTGGTAGGAACAGTAGGCGGTGAAGGAGGCGTACGTTAACCACCAGCTATATGCGCTCTTACAAAAGTATTGAAAAACCGGCTCAGGTTCTTGGAATGAACATCATGGACTTGGGCTTGGTGGTCGGCCTGTTCATCGGCTCGGTGCTACTGCTGGGGTTTCTGAACATGATGGTGCAAATCCCGCGCCTAGTCTATTTGGCGGTTTTCCTATTGGAAGTAGGATTAATTCTGGTGATGCGTTTTTTAACGAAGACCCATCCTCCCGGCTTCCTGATAGGTTGGCTTTCTTTTCAATTCGTGCAACCCCGGCGCATCGCCGTAGGCATTGTCCCCCCAGTGAAGAAAAAAGATGAAAAATCAAAAAACGGTTCCATTTAATAACGTAATGCCGGTCCATTCCTTTGAGGATAATAAAGTTATCTTCAAAGATGGGCGGGTAGCGGTAGGGTTCGTGGTCGAACCGGCTGAAATGGAAGCCTGGACCCAACAGGACTTTATCTCATTTAACAATGCTTTGTTGGGGGTATTACGGCCTTTGCCAATCAATACGATTGTCCAGAAAACGGATATTTACTACGACCGCCCTTATCGGGAAGACAGGAAAGAACAGACCTATTTCGAAGGGAGGATGAATAAGCATTTCTTTGAACGGTTGGTTCTTTTCCAAAAATCCTACCTATTCCTGAGCTTTGCCCCGGCGGAGGTGAAACCGATAAAAACCAATGCCCTCAATGCCTTAGTTTCCCGCATGGGGGAAACCCTGATTAAAAACCCGTTTGAGAACCTGCTCCATACTCTGGAAATCGCCGAGGCCGTTGCCCAGGAGTTTTCCACTGCGTTATCGGGAACGGGGGAGGTAGAGATTATGCGCATGGGCTCGGAGGAAATCAGCGACCTCTACCATCAATATTTTAACCTCAATTTTGACTTTGTGCCCCGGCGGCAGGAGCGTGAAATTCTGAACGAGTCAGGGACGCTGGCTGTGGGAGAGAACAAAGTGAACGTCATCTCCATGATAGGGCAGGGAAGTGAGCAACACCCTGCCGTCCGTAACAGCTATGGGGTAACTGCCCCGATGCTCTACCCGCTTACCAACGCACTACAGTTCCCGCATATCCTGACACAGGCCTTTGTCGTGCAGGATACCAGGGCCGCACTTTCCACCTTGGACACAGACCGGAAACTGAATAATTCGTTGTCGAGGCTCGCCACGCAGGACAACCAGCTGCGGGCAATTGAAATAGAGGAATTTACCGCCGAGGTAAGGGCAGAGAACAAGCAGATTATCGGCTTGCACCTGTCTGTACTGCTGTGGGAAACAAATGACAACACCCGGAAAGAAAACATTGAGAAAACGATGGCCGCCTTCCGATACATATTCGGAACGGAAAGCGTGGTGGAATCGCACCTGTCCTTACCTCTGTATTTCGGCCTGTTACCGGGAAATACCTATCAGGTACCGGACAGGTGGCTGACCACTACTTCCGACCGCGGTGTATGCTACATGCAGTGGACGGCAACCTATAAAAATGACAACGTAGGGGAATATTTCTGCGACCGCAACCGAAACCTGTTGCAGGTAAACTTATTCAATACCGACCTGGACAATCAGAATGCCATTGTCATTGGGCCCTCCGGTTCCGGTAAAAGCTATACGTTCGGCTACATTGTCGTGCAGCGCCATGAGCGCAAGGCGCGGCAAATCCTGATTGATATCGGCGGTACTTACCGTAACGTGGTGCAGTCGCTGAACGGGGTGGATTTCGAGAACACGTACTTTGAATATGACCCGGAGAACCCGATAGAATTCAACCCGTTCCTGGTCCCCCGCTCCCCCGATGGAAGGAAGTGGGTCTATAATGACGAAAAGATAAATTTCCATTTGGCCCTACTGGCGGTTCTGTGGAAAGGCGGGGCGGACAGTGCGCCGCTCAACAAGTCCGAAAGGGCGATTCTAAGCCGCTTTCTGATTCAATACTACACGTACCTGAATGAGGAAGGAAATGCTGGGCAAACCGACGAGGAAATGCCTGGTATGGCAAGCTTTGTGCGCTTTGTACGCAGGTTTGACAGGGATATGCAGGCTACCCCTGCCACAGCGGACGGTAGGGAGGAAATGCGCAGCCAGTACAAAAAGGACATGAATTACTTCGATATTCACCAATTCTTCCTAGTGTTGGCGCAATTCACTGAAGGAGGCCGCTACGAGAAAGTTCTGAATGCCCAGCAGGACGTGGAGCTGTCAGAGCACCGGCTTATTTGCTTTGACCTGGCTAAAGTCAAAGCGGACCCGGATTTATATCCGGTCGTAGCCATGCTCATTACCGAGCTCTCTCTGGACCTGTTCCGCAAATTCCCGGACGACATCAAATACATTGCCCTGGACGAAGCCTGGGCAATGCTTTCCGGCGGCGTGATGGAAGACTTCATTGTTTCCATGTACCGCACCATCCGGAAAACCAACGGCTCGATTACCATTATCACGCAAGGGATTCAGGAAATCGTTGAAAGCAGAATAGGCTATGCGCTAATTAATAACAGCTCCACCAAAATTATCCTGCGGCACTCGAATCCGGACTCCCTGGCGAAACTGCAAACCCCGCTGGGCTTCACCAACCACGAAATGGATTTAATTAAATCCGTCCGTTCTACAGCCGATTTCAGGGAGTTCTTTATCAAGCAAGGCACCAAGGGGAAAGTATATATTCTGGAGGCTGCCTCGGAACTGGGTGCCATCCTAAGTTCCAAACCCGTGGAGCGTAATCACTTGAATCGCTTGGTGAAACGGTACCAGCAACAGCACAGGCGGTTTGCAATTGATAAAAACGGCAAGGTGAAAATGGAAAATGGCTACCCTGTTTTTGAGACCTTCACTGAACAGCGATTGGATTATGCGGTGGAGCAATTCACCGAAGATAAGAGAGCGGGCTTATTAGGTAAATGATATGGAAGCAGCATTACTCTTTGTAGCCCACGGAATTGATGACAGTTTCCTAAGGGCCTGCGACCGTTCACTTGAAACTGTCCTGGATGTGTGCCGGTTCATTACGCCTACGTTTATGAGCATTGCCCTGATAATCTCCATTGGACGGGGATACCTATCTGGGAATGGCTTGCAGATTGACTTTTCACCCATTATCAAGGCATTGGCCTTATTCCTGGTGCTTTTCTTTTACCAGGACCTGATGAATGTCCTGGGGGCTGGCATCAAAGGCGTAACGCAGCTATTCGATGGTTCGGGCAATGTAGGCGAAGCCCTACAGAAGCTTACAACCCCACCAGGTATCGCCGCCGCCGCGCAATCGGATAATGTGGCGCAGGCAGACGTGGTAGAGCAGGGCGGGGCCTGGTATTCTAAAATCTATAACAGCATCGCCAACTTCTCCCTTATGAACCTGATTACCCAGTTCTTTACTACGACTACGGTAATGCTGGTAAGGCAAATAGTGCTGTTTATCCGGCAATTCGTGTTAGGCTTTCTGTATGTAATCGGCCCCATTGCCATCTGCCTTTCCGTTATCCCCGCTTTTTCCGGGCTGGCTGGGAAATGGATGCAAAACTTCATCGCGGTACAGTTCTGGGCCTTGACCATGAATTTACTTGATTTGATTTATTCCAATTTTGCCGACCAGAATACTGCCGTGGGAGGTGTCTTTGGCGGTTTGGTCACGCCGGGGCAGAGTTTCAATGACGTGCAATTCCTGCTGATGTCGGTCGCTTTCATCATTCTTTACTGTATGGTGCCTACCCTTACGAGCTATTTTATCGGCTCCACCGCAGTACAGGGTTTTATGAGCGCGGCGGTAGGCGTTGCTGCCGGTGCGGCCAGCACGGCAGCGGGAGTCGTCGCACCCCCTGCTGCAGGTGGCGGGGTCTCCGGCGTGCTTGGCAGGGCAATGGGATTCAGTAATTCTGGAGGCGGTGGCGGTAGTTCGGACAGTGGAAGCTTTAGAGGAGAGAACGGGTCTGGGTCTATTTTCTCCGGTGCGGCCCCGGCCATGGCCACTGGAGGCGGTGCTGCCACATCCGTTCGCTACAACGGCGGCATGGCGGCGGCGGCCCCAGCCATGGCATCGGGCGGATACGCTGGCGGCGCTGATACCCGAGGCACTGCATATGATTCCGGCTCTAGTACCGATAGCACAGTGCCTTATGATGATAATGATGACGGTGCTTCTGCCCTCCCTTCCATGGGTTCATCGGGATTTATGCGCAACTCCATCAGGAGAAGGAGGGAAAACCGCAAACCCCCTGCCTGGGAAGAGGATGATTTAGATGACATATTCAATGATTAAAGATTGATTCAGGAATTTAAAGCTAGAATGGATGAGTAATATAAAAGATTTAAACACCTCTTTTAAAACCATGAGAACCATTTCACTGGCCTGTATTATTGGGTTCGTGGTAGTAGCGGTAAGCGCAGGATATGGGTTCTATAAGGTCACGCAGGATGCGGGGCGACGGGTGTATGTAGTGACCAATTCGGGCTCGGCAGCGGCTCTGGCAGTTCAGGAGGATACCCATACGCCGTTTGAAGCCCGGAACATGGTGAAAGGGTTTATGAAAACTATGTTTGGCCATGACCAATACACGTTCAAGCAGAACCTGGATGCCGCTTTGCCTTTGATTGAAGGTTCCGGTGGCCGCAGGATATTCGAGAACTTCAACCGGGGGCAGGTGTTGCAAAATTATCAAAGATACTCTGCACGCTCGGTCCTGGACGTGGACAGCATCTATCTGGACATGAAAACCCGGCCCTATTCCGGCAGAGTCTACACCAAACAGCGCATTTTCATCGGAGACCAACAACGGCAGAGTCTGCCGATGGCGGCCAAATTCAACCTCGTGGAGACTGACCGCTCTGATGAGAACCCTTATGGGCTGCTGATTACCAACTTTGACTACATTGCCTATAACCCACCGGTCTCGCGGGAAGAAAAAGAATTTCTGCAGCAACAGGAAGCCGAACGGCAAAGAAGGCTACGGGATGCCGCCGCAGGGGCAGGCGTAGCACCCCCTCCCGGTTATTCTACGCCGGCTCCGGCGGACGGTTCTCCGGCTGCCCCTGGAGCTGTACCGCCCAGTCAATAAACCTCAATAAAATGTAGTGTTATGAAAAATATATTCTTTGGTTTTGTTCTTCTTTTGTCCCTGGCGGCAGTTTCGGCCAGTGCACAAAAAGTAACCCCGCTTTCGGATATAGCCGTGTCTGATTCCTCTACCACCTATATGGTCTTCAATGGCCCGGTTTCCTTGGTGGATGTGGGAATGGCCGGGAATTACCTGGTGAAGATTGAGGCAAACGCGGTCTTTGTCCGGGCCAAGAAAAAGAACACCGTGCCTACCCCTATCCTGATTCGTTACGGCTCCGAATACTGGATGGGACGGCTGGTGTACGCCTCTGGTCCGGTGATGCAGTTGTATGATTTCAAAGACGGTACACCCAGCTTAAATAACGGAACGGGTTCTGCCTACTTGGGAAGCTCACCGGAGAATGGGCTGGCAATGGATAAATCAGCGGAAAAGAAAGAAGTGATAGAAAGCAACTTGGTCAAGCTGCGCAAAGCCAAGGAAGAGAACCAATCGGTGGCAGTATTGGAAAATGACCTGGTGCTGTCGCTGGCCAACATCCGCAACGACAAGGACTTCACGTATTTGCGCTTTAAGGTTATCAATAAAACGAATATCGACTACAACGTGGATTTTATCGATTTCCAGCTGGTGGAGAATTCCAAGAAGAAATTCCTGGGTAGGAAAAAAAATGAAGCCAGACGGCCCCTGGCTCCGTCCGGCGGGGAGTCAAACCAGAATATCACCGGGCGGTCCACTGGATACCTTACCTATGCTATCCCACTTTACGCAGCCACAGAAAACGGTTACCTGGAAGTGACGCTGCGGGAACATAACGGGGCACGGGTGCTGGTACTCCCTATCCCTTCCAAAGTAATAAACAGGGCTTCCACCATTTAAGGATAATGTAAGAATGGAAAAGGTAAACGAGCATAGCCCGGAAAATGAATTCAGGCAGTCAGCAACTGCCACCGGTACCGTGCCAGTGAAACGCACGCCACTGGAAACCTTGAAAGAGCATTGGTTCAAGTTCCTGCTGGGCTTGGTGGTGCTGATTTTCGCAGGGCTGTTCCTCTGGCTTAAATCGGCGCAGAACGCGGCTGAGCAAAATACAGTACCGGTGGCGGCGGCCTCCGAGAACATTGAGCAAGCTATCCCGGAGGTGGTAACGGATAACCTGGAAAATAAAACGCCTTCCGCTATTTTAGAGGAACAGCGCAAAGCCGAACAGGAGGCACAGTATGCGCAGGCTGCTCCGACGGAAGAAGAGGTAGTCAATGCGTTTGTGGTAGACACGGCCGGTCAGGCGGCACGGATGAGATATAATCTGCAATTGCAACAGCAGGCAAAGCTGGCCGTCCAGGAGGTCGATACCGTGGAAACCACAGTCCAAGACCAATCCACCGGCCAATACCGCACGCAACAAATCATCGTACCGCGTAACCCCAATCGCCGGAGCGGGGCCCGCCCAACCGCCAACAACGTTGTGGCACCTGCTTACGATGCGGACGGAACCCCCTTTGAGACAAACCCGGAAGTCTTGCGGATGCTGGCCGCCTCTTCCCCGCAGACCCGTCAGATATATGAGCAGACGACCGGAAAGCGTTACCGGGAACCTGGTGCAGCCAACGTCGCCAGAGGGACGCAGGCAGCCATGCCTGGGGCCGACGGCTTCAACACCTATAAAGTGACAAATGCCCGGTTCAGTCCAGGGGATACGAATAACCAACAGGGAAGCCTTACCCCTGATGTCTTTTATAAATGCGTGATTTCCGGGGAGCAAAAAGTAAGAACCGGTTCCGTGGTGATTATGCGCCTGCTGGAGGATGCCGTGGTATCTGGTGTAACCTTCCCGAAGAACATGGTCTTTGCCGGTATCGCCAAGGTTGAATCCAACCGGGTGACGGTACAGATTGAGCGCCTAGGCCCTACCAGGGTGAAAGCTGATATTTTCGATTTCAATTACATGCCGGGTATCATGATAGACCCGGAAAAGAAAATAGCCAAGGATACGAACCAGGGACTGTACGATGCCCAGCTGCAGGCAAGCCAGGAGTTGAGCACAGCCATTGACCGTTCGGCCTCGGCGGCCAATTCAGTGGTAGGGGTGGCAGGCCGGGTTGCGGCCAACGTGGTCTCAAAACCCAGGTCCCGCCAACGGCTGAGGGATGTACTGCTGCCAGACGGGTACCCGATATTGATTACTTCCGCTGCGGCGGGGCAAATGGCTCCCGCTGCCAGCGCCGGGGCAAATTGATTTATTGAGTTCAATTTTAAAAGGTGATGTATGAAAAGAGTGGTTATTACGGTATTGGCGGCAGGGCTGCTGATATTCCGTCCCAGCAATACGGATGCGCAATTTGTGGTAAACGACCCTATCCACATGGGAGTACATATCAGTGACTTTGCCAAACGCTTGGCGCAATGGGCGGAAACGGTGCAAAATTACCAGGTGATAAAAGATGCGAAAACCATTGCCGGGGTGACCAAGGATATCGCCGGGGAAGTAAAGGATTTAACCTCCGAGGGCTTGGCCTTGCAGCGGCAGATTCAGGAGGACTTGCGGAAAGTAAACAGCATCGTGGATTTGCGCATCTCTAACCCGGCAGAGTTGTTTGCCCGTGCCTTGGCCATGTCCGGAGGCAATTCAGGTACACACTACATGCCTCACTTCTCGAAAGCGCAACGGCTGCGGGTAGCTTTGCAGAACAGCAATCCGGAAGAAGACATCAAAACAATCTTTTCAGTGTTTTCCCGGACTTCGGGGGATTCTGACAACAATGACCGCATGAGCTCGGCTGAGTATGTGGAGCGCCGGGAAGAGTCTGCGGTTTCGGCCTACGCCTATGAGGAAATGAACCAGAAAAAGAAAATTCAGACCGCCCTTAATTATTACAAGATTGCCGATGAAATGACCGAGCAAAGCATTGAGATGAACGCCACCCTGAAGAACCCTGGTCGGTATTCCATGACCGAGGGAGAGCGCATGGCCATGATTAACTCCTCTAATGAAAATATGGTTCGGGCCATGCAACTGAGACAGGAGGCAGATAGGCTGATTGCGGAAAGTTCGCAGAAAGGGCCCGCGCATATTGCCGCTGAAATGGTCTATACCGACTTGATTGCGCAAAAGCAGTTGATTGATTTGGAAAGAAGAACTAAGAGTTATTAAAAGATGAAAAAGGCGCTGCTCTCCCTGCTGTTATTTATCGGCCTCGGCACATTGTCCCCTGCATTGGCACAACGGCACGTCAAACATATTTCTGCCTGGGGGGTGCATTATGGCCGCACCGAAATGGGAGAGTTTTACGAAGGCAGCTATACAAACTACCTGACCAATAAATTGAGCGTGCGGGTCAGCGGTTTACGGGAGTTCGGCGACCTGGAGGTAGGGGAATACTCTGCCTTCAGTGGCCGGGGTTTCTTGGCACCGCAGTTATTCCAGATTGGTGAATTCGCCTATTTCCACCTGCTCCTGGGAGGTGCCGCATCCTACGAAAGGACGGGGGAAGATTCCGACGGGGAAGGGAATAATTTGGACAGACGTGAACGTTTTACCTACGGGCCTCAAGCTGGCGCCGAAGTGGACTTCTTCTTTGGCAATCGAATTTCGTTGGTTGCAACCGGAATAAAGGGGAAGATGTTTAACAAGACCCATTTGGACGAGTGGCCAGGCTTTATCAGTCTTGGCCTTAGATACCACTTCAGATAATTTCCTATATCTAAAAAGTCCCTGCCAATGGTAGGGACTTTTTTTAGGTGCTTATCATAAGGTGTATATTATTTAAATCAAAAATGTACCGTATCATATACGTTGTTCGTATAACTAGAAGCAGTAACTACAATCAAAAGCTGCAAACAAATGGAGTGAGTTTGTAGAAGTAGCATACTGCTATCTTAAACCAATGTCTTTAAATGTTTGCCACGTATGAAAATATCGGATGAGCCGGTTAAGTTATTTTTAGAATTGCAAAAAAAACTCCCTGCAATATTATCCTCTTTCGGGATAAAGCAAGTGTATGTGTATAAAGGAATAGGAATGCCGCGCCCTACCTGGGAGGTGAAGAAGAGAAACCAAACCTTCACCATTTCAGAAATGCAGGACATCTGTGACTTGATTAATACTGGTAAAACCAAGGGAGCAAAATAAAAGTACAATCGTGGAAGTCAAAAATTGATTTTATAATTTCAAAAATGTATGGTTATGGGTAGTATGTTTCTGCAGATAGATACCCCTAACATGATGTTCAGGGATTTATTGGAGCCTATAGCTGGTCCACTGACAATACTAGTAGTGGTGGGGGTAGCTGTCTATGCGTTCATAAGGAGAAGGAGCTATAACCGAAAACTTTATAACGCCATTACCCGGCCTACGGTGGTATACCAGCAAGGTGCGGTCCCTGCCCCAACTGTTCCTGTAGATGGTTCGCCTGCTTTATCTACTGAAGAATTTTCTAGGCTACCCTGGAAGGAAAGAGAAGCCCTATACAGAAATAGAATCATAGAGCTAAGGGATACTAACCGGAGGCTGAGGGCCAAAATGAAAGAGGCAGGATTACCGACGGATTAATTTACAATTGCAAAATGAAACCTTTGGATATTGAGGGGCTGGCAAGGCAGTCTGATTTCGATTACAGTTTCAACGGAGATATACTAACCATCCGGGACCTGGATAAAGGCAATAAATCGGTAACCAATAACATTGATAATATCCTAGCCTATATCAACCAATTCATCCCCGTATCTGATTACCTGGTTATGTATTTGGATTCCTCTGGAATTTGGGATGGCGTGGCCGTTCAGGAAATTTCGGGTAATTTCTCCTGCCGGTTCTTCCCCTTGAATGAAAAGGATTATGATAAAGCAGTAGCTAAAATGCACTTTTTGCAATTGTAAGGCCATGACCTTGTATCAGTTTAATTCTTTAGACCAAAACGACAAGGCCAACACAGTTTGGGAATCAGGGAAATTTATTAAAACTGTAGTCCATTGCGGAGTTTACAAAGCTCTCTATGCCATGGGTGATTTCTTTGCAGAAATACACTTTTCCCCGGAAGACGGCATCAAGGATGTGCAGGGGTTCAAAAGCAAAACCCGTTTATTACCTTATAAAAATATAGGATTGTCCCTGTTGACTGTTTTAAACTAGTTTAGCCTAAAATCAACCGGCCCTCCTAGAAAAGAAAGAAAGCACATAATCATTAGGATGGTAGGAGAAACAGAATACCTGAAATTGGCTCAACCACAACCGACTTATTTTAAAGCACATAGTATCAACTTAAATCAAGAATCATTTGTATTTATTATTTCGGATTACATTTCCAAGTCGTTGCAAGCATTCCTCTTAAAGTTTTAACCGATTTATATAACTCTTATCAAAAATTATATAACATCATTATACAAAACTGTTTATACTTTTGCAAGATTGGAACTAGTATGTCGGCAACTCTCTTTGATTGTTACCGTTTGATACTTAGACAAATAGATAGCATCTTAAATGAAGGCACTGCAAAAATTTATTCAACTTAGCTTAATAGCAGCCATTTTACTGGCTTCTTTTGGCTTCCGTGTGAATATTTCGCATTGCTCTGGCAAAGAAGATAGCTCTATCAGTCTTTTTTCATCCCACACCTGTTGCTGTGGGAAAGCCGCAAAAACCCCAAAGAAGTCCTGTAATGACATGTCTTGTGTCATGCAAAGGGGAGTAGCCACGCAGACAAATTTCAACTCCGCGACCCAGCAGGTAGCAAAGATTGTGAAAGAACCGGTACTGTCCCCAAACTTTACCGAAACAATCCGTCCTGCCATTCTTGAAGCTGAACCTCACTTTACATTGCCACCTCCGTTCTCCGGCAGGTTCATCGGCATTTTAAATCAGACGTTTATTATTTGAGTACCCAATCTTTAGAAGTGGCCAACTACCCTTCCTTCGGCCTTCTTCTATCCTGTAAATTCATAACAGCTTTGTGCAACTAGGCTATTGGTCCAAAAGACTAATATGACTGCTTGCATTTCAACCTTGCTTTAGCCTCATGCTTTAGGCAAATCCGCATTCGCTGATTCCTGAATTTATAGCCTCTACTTACCCATTTCCCTTTACAGTTAAACTGTCACTCGGAGCATCTGAGATGGCCAATCCTTCATTGATTGGCTTTTGGGTGCTTATGTGTCTGGAAGACTGATTGTATGTATTTCAAATTTATAACCCTACCTAATTATGAAATCTTTAAAAGTAACAATGGTTGCGGTCTGCCTCGGCTTGACTTTATTCTCAGCCTGTAACAGCTCTGGAACAGAACAAAAAGCAACAGAAGGAACAACTTCTGAGGCCCAGGTAGCCGGAGTAACCTACACTTGCCCCATGCACCCAGAGGTGGTGAGTGACGTGAAGGGCAAATGCCCTAAGTGTGGCATGTTCCTAGAGGAAGTTAAACCAGGCGAAAAACTGGATTCTGCCGCCGCAGCCCAACAGCACCACGAAGGAGAGCAGCACTAGTCTCTGCTTAATATCTTACAGTCAAGACCAATTGCTACCGTCGTTTTGGGGTTGTTTTAAGTAAAGCAGCCCCAAAACACTAAGCCATCAATGCCATATATCTTACCCCTTTTATGATTGGCAAATTAATTTCTTTTTCGCTCCGTAACCGGATGATTGTCTTGCTCATAGCCGCAGGCATGTTTGGTTGGGGGCTTTATTCCGTCACCACCAGCAAGGTGGACGCTATCCCTGATTTGTCAGAGAACCAGGTGATTGTATTCACAGAATGGATGGGTCGCAGCCCTCAGATTATTGAGGACCAGGTGACCTATCCCTTGGTGACCAACCTGCAGGGCATGCCGCAGGTGAAATATGTGCGCGGCGTCTCCATGTTTGGGATGAGTTTCATCTACATCATCTTTGATGACAAAACTGACATCTACTGGGCGCGGGAACGGGTGCTGGAACGCCTGAACTATGCCAACCGCCTTTTGCCCGAAGGGGCCATTCCCACCTTGGGTCCAGACGGCACCGGCGTGGGCCATATCCTTTGGTACACCCTAGATGCCCAAGGCATGGACCTGGGAGAGCAAAGGGCGGTCCAGGATTGGTACGTGAAGTTCGCCTTACAGAATGTGCCGGGCGTGAGTGAAATCGCCTCTTTCGGGGGCTTCCAAAAACAGTACCAAATTACCGTTGACCCTAACAAACTCACTTATTACAACCTGTCGGTGCCGCAGGTGATGGCCGCCGTGAGGGCCAACAACAATGAGAGCGGGGGGCGTAAATTTGAGATGAGCGATATAGGCTACATCATCAAAACCACGGGCTATCTGCAGTCCCTTGAAGAAATTGAAAGCATTCCCATCACTACCCAAAACACTATTCCGGTAAGTGTACGGGACATAGCCACCGTGCAGATGACAGGCGAAAGCCGTCTGGGCATATTTGATTTAAATGGCGAAGGAGAGGCCGTGGGCGGTATTGTGGTCATGCGCTACGGTGAGAACGCGGAGGAAGTCATCAGAAACGTCAAAGCCAAAATGGAGGAAGTTTCCACAGGGCTTCCCAAGGGTGTGAAGTTTAACATTGTCTATGACCGGAGTGGGCTGATAAATGAATCAGTGGACTCCATTAAAACTACATTAATAGAAGAAATGCTGGTGGCCTCGGCCATTGTGTTCCTCTTCCTCTTCCACTGGCGCAGCGCGCTCATCATTATCATTCAGCTGCCGCTTGCCATAGCCATAGGATTCATCTTGTTGAACCTCTTTGGAATTACCTCCAATATCATGTCTCTTACCGGTATTGCCCTGTCTATCGGGGTGATTGTGGACGATGCCATTGTGATGGTGGAGAATGCTTACCGACATCTGGCAGATGCCCAACAAATTGAGGAAAATGAATAAGGAAACACGACTTTCGATTATAGAAAAAGCCTCCAAGCAGGTAGGGCCCAGCGTGTTCTGGAGCACCATCATCATCATTACCTCCTTCTTGCCGGTGTTCCTTCTGACCGGGCAGGAAGGGCGTCTTTTCAGTCCCCTGGCGTGGACCAAGACTTTTATACTCATAGTAGATGCCTTTGTGGCCATCACGGTAACTCCTGTGCTGCTTTCTCTCTTGCTCAAGGGGAAGTTCAAGCCGGAGAGTGCCAACCCTATCAATCGGGGACTAGAGCGTGTGTACTCACCAATCCTTCGCTGGTGCCTGAAGTGGCGGAAAACTACCATTGGCATTAATGTGATGGCCTTGCTTGTCAGCATCCCTATGCTGATGAGCCTGGGGTCTGAGTTCATGCCGCCACTGGACGAGAGTTCCATTCTGTTCATGCCGGTGACTTTGCCAGATATTTCCAATGCAGAGGCCAAGCGCATTTTGCAAGTGCAGGACAAGATAATCAAGTCGGTGCCGGAGGTGGAGCAGGTACTTGGCAAGGCCGGAAGGGCCAGCACGGCTACGGACAACTCGCCCATCAGCATGATTGAAACCATCATTCAGTTGAAACCTCAGTCCGAATGGCGGGACGGCATGACCAAAGCCAAAATCATAGCCGAGTTGGACCAGAAACTGCAGATACCGGGTGTCATCAACGGTTGGACCCAACCCATCATCAACCGCATCAATATGCTGGCAACCGGCATCAGGACAGACGTGGGCGTGAAGGTCTATGGCCAGAGCCTGGATTCCATTGCAGTAGTCTCTGAGAAGGTAAGAAACGCCCTGCAAGGGGTGGAAGGCGTGAAGGACCTGTACATAGAGCCGGTGACCGGTGGCAGGTATCTTGAGATTCAGACAAGGCGAGAGGATTTAGGCCGCTACGGTCTTTCTGTCAATGATGTAAACAGTATAGTGGAGTCTGCTTTGGGCGGCGCAAGTATTGGCAATACCATAGAAGGCAGACAGCGTTTTTCCATTAACGTGCGTCTGGCACAGGAATACCGCAACAGCATAGACCGCATTCGCCGCATTCCCATCCAGTCTGGTACGGCCGGCACTGTGCCTCTCTCTGCGGTGGCTGATGTGAACTTCGTAGACGGTCCGCCCATGATTGCCTCAGAGAACGCACAGCTGCGTGGGGCCGTCCTATTCAATGTGCGTGACCGAGACTTGGGTAGCACCGTGCAGGAGGCAATTAAGACCATTAACCAGGAGGTGACGGGCATCCCAAACGGTTACCATCTGGAGTGGAGCGGTCAGTGGGAAAACCAGATACGGGCCAACCAGACCTTGAAAATCATCATTCCATTAGTCATCCTAATCATCTTCCTGATTCTGTATTTCTCCTTCAAGTCTTTCAAAGAGGCTTTGCTCAACTTGGTCACCATCCCTTTCGCCTTGGTGGGTGGGGTGTTCATTGTGTACTTCTACGGCATCAATCTGTCGGTAGCGGTGGCGGTGGGCTTCATTGCCCTGTTTGGGATGGCGGTAGAAACGGGTATGTTGATGGTTGTGTACTTGAACGAAGCCATGAACGAATTAGTGGCCAAGAAGGGCAACTCCAGCGAGACTATCACCAAGCAGGATATAAGGGAATATGTGTTCCAAGGAGCGGCCAAGCGTTTGCGGCCCAAGATTATGACGGTTTCGGTGTCGCTGTTCGGCTTGATTCCCATTCTGTGGGCCACCGGGGTAGGCACCGATGTGATGCTACCCATAGTATTGCCTCTCATCGGTGGGGTATTCACTTCCTCCATCCACATCCTGCTGGTAACCCCCGTGGTGTTTGAAATGACTAAAGAGTATGAACTCCGGAAACACGGCAAAATCGAGATTTATGACGTCAAACATTAAAGTATACATAACGGTGCTGCTGCTGCTGCTGGGAACTGTAGCCCATGCACAATCGCCTGTGATGCCACTGGATTCTGTGCTAAACCGGATTTTAAAGGACAATCCTATGCTCCAGGAATTTGAATACAGGGCGAAAGCGCAGAATGCCATGGCCAAGGGAGCAAGAAGCCAAATGGCGCCCATGGTGGGGGCTGGGGTTTTCATGTACCCCTATCCAGGCCAGATGAACATGGAGGGACAGGAAATGGGGGGACAGGATGATGCCATGTACATGACTTCAGTGGAGCAGGACATCACCAACCCGGCTAAATTGAAGGCCCGCGAAAAGTACCAACTCTCCAAGGCCGCCATTGAGGAGGCGGGGCGGGGCATGACGTTCAACCAGTTGCGTGCGCAGGCTAAGACCGCTTATTACCAATGGGTAGTCCTGGAGAAGAAAAAGTCAGTGCTGTTGGAGAGCCAGCGCATCATGCAGTTCATGCTCAAGCTGAGCAAGGTCCGCTATCCCTATAACCAGAGTTCTTTGGGCAGCATCTATAAAGCCGAGGGCCGTCTGGGCGAGGTGGAGAACATGTTGACCATGACCGACAGCGAAATTGAGATGAAGAACATCCAGCTGAACATGCTGATGAACCTTCCTCCGGAGAACAGGTTTTCAGTGGATACCACCGTGCAGGCAACAGTCTTGGCGGTACTGCCAGACACTAGTTCCCTAAGTGCCGCCCGCAGTGACATCCGTCAGATAGACCGCACCATTGAGTCCATGCAGCTCAACCTGCGGCTGGAGAACCTGCAGCGCAAACCAGATTTCGGGATACGGTTTGAGAACATGATGCCCCGTGACAGGATGATGCCCCAGTCGTTCACCCTGATGGGCATGGTCTCTATTCCCATTGCGCCTTGGTCCTCTAAAATGTACAAGGCCAATGCCACAGCCATGAACCTGGAGATACAGGGTATGCGGAAAGGCCGGGAGAATCTCTTGAACGAAGCCCGAAATATGGTGGCGAGCATGGCCTTGGAACTGCAGGCAAAACGTACCCAGGTCCAGAACTACGAGAAAAAAATCATTCCGGCCCTGCGCCGCAACTATGAAACCACGCTCCTAGGCTATGAGCAGAACACAGGGCAATTGCCACAGGTGATTGATGCCTGGGAAGCCCTGAACATGGCCCAGATGGAATACCTCAACAACTTGGAGCAACTCTACCTAATAGGTGTGAACTATGAGAAAGAACTGGAAAAATAAGCTGATTGGGTTCCTGATTTTGTTGCTGCCTTTCTCTTTGACTGCCTGTAAGGATAAAGCAGAAGGCGAAGCGGCCCACGCCATGGAATATACCTGTCCCATGCACCCGCAGATAGTCCAGGACAAGCCCGGTTCCTGCCCTATCTGCGGGATGGACCTGGTGGCTAAACAGTCGGCGAGTGCGCCCGCGGCAGCCGTGTCAACGGACTTGAATTATCTGTTGCAGCCGGCCAATGAGATAGTCGTGTCCTCCATCCGAACTACCCAGCCCATGCAGAAGCAGGTGGAGAATGAAGTCACCCTATCTGGGGTAGTGACCTATGACACCCGGAGGCAGTACGTGATTCCGGCCCGCTTTGGCGGACGCATTGAAAAACTATACGTGCAGTTCAACTACCAACCGGTACGCAAAGGCCAAAAGCTGTATGACATCTACAGCCCCGAATTGGTAACTGCTCAGAAAGAGTTGCTCTATCTGCTTAAGAATGACCCAGGCAATACAGCCCTTATCTCAGGTGCGCGCCAGAAGCTACGCCTACTGGGTGCCACCGAGGGACAAATTAACCAAGTGGCCCGCTCAGGAAAGGAATCTTATACCTTCTCAGTCTACAGCCCTTATAATGGTTATGTCTTGGACCCTGCCGTAACGGTAGCCCCTACAGCATCCCCAGTACCTGCTACCGCTTCCTCGGGTTCCGGGGATGGTATGGGTGGCATGGGGGGCGGAAGCGCCAGTGGTACCGTAGCTAGTGGACCTGCATCGCCTATCACCAACAGCCAGGGTTTTGCTGTCAGAGAAGGGATGTATGTGACCACAGGGCAATCGCTACTCAAAGTGATTGACGCTTCCCAGGTATGGGCGGAGTTCAACGTGGCCAGCAATGTGGCAAGCCAACTGAAAAGAGGAACTCCCCTTTCTATTTCCTTTAACCAGTTGCCAGACGAAACCATTCAGTCTTCGGTGCATTTGGTAGAACCGGTATATGCCGCAGGTGAAAACTTCGCTCAGGTGAGAGCCTTGCTTCCAGCGCGTGGCAACCCCATTTTAATTGGGCAAGTCATCACCGGGAGAACCACCTACAGCACCGGCTTCTCCTTGTGGGTACCTAAAGAGGCCGTGCTTGATTTAGGGACCCAATCGGTGGCCTTCCTGAAAGTGAACGGGGTGTTCAAGCCAACCAGCGTGCGGGTTGGGCAACGGGCCGATGGACAGGCAGAGATTGTGTCAGGTCTGAAAGCCGAGGATGTGATTGCCGCCAATGCCCAGTTCCTGGTTGACAGTGAGAGTTTTATAAGGGTAGCCGACACGAATAGATGAGACATATAAAAAGTTTAATAATGGTCATGATTGCAGCTTTCCTTCTGGTAGCCTGCACGAAGACAGACGAACACGCCCACGTAGAGGGGGACGCAAGTTATACCTGCCCCATGCACCCTCAGATTGTTGAAGGAGAGCCAGGCTCTTGCCCTATTTGCGGTATGGACCTGGTTTTGGTCCAAAAGCAGAAAAAGGAGCAGAAAACAGCCAGTGCCTACACTTGTCCCATGCACCCACAAATCGTGCAGGACAAGCCTGGTTCATGCCCCATCTGTGGCATGGACCTAGTACCTGTTAAGAAACAGGAAACTGGCACTACAGAGGCCAGCATAATGCTGAGTGACAACCAAATCCAATTGGGTAATATTACCACCAAGGCTATTCAGGAGGGAAAGGTGGGCAGCAGTACCATACTGACTGGGAGGCTGGTAGTAGACCAGACGCAGGCAGACCTCATCAGCAGCCGGGCCCCGGGCCGCATAGAAAGGCTGTATGTGAAAGAAACTGGCCAACCCATCAGGAAAGGGCAACCCCTTTATGACCTGTACAGCGAAAGCCTACTCACCTTGGAGCAAGAGTACCTGCTGGCCTTGGACCAGGTGAAAGCGTTCCCTGGCGAGAGGCAATTCGCCTCTATTCTGGACGCCGCTAAAAGAAAACTGATACTGACAGGCCTTACCAATGCCCAGGTCAACCGGCTTGCCCGTACCCGCCGTCTGGACGCTCGCATCACTTTTGTGGCACCTGGTTCAGGCACGGTCACTGAGATTTCGGCCGCTGAAGGGACTTATGTTTCCGAAGGAAGCCCGCTGTACCGGATAAGCCGCTTCAATTCCATTTGGGTGGAGGCCGAACTGTACGCGCAGGAAGCCAACCAATTGAAGGTGGGTACCCTAGTGGAAGTTAGTGTGCCGGGAAGCGCTTCGCCTATCAAAACTAAAATCTCCTTCATCAATCCAGAGTTCCGGCAGAACAGTCAGGTGGTGATAGCCCGGGCCTCTGTACCCAACCCCCAGGGAAGGTTGATACCCGGAACCCAAGCGACTATAAACTTATCAGCGCCAGTTCGGCAGGCTCTGACCCTCCCACTGGATGCTGTTATCCGGGATTCGAAAGGAGCGCATGTCTGGGTGAAGACCGGGGAGAACACCTTCAGCCCTAGGATGGTGAAACTAGGGGAGGAAAGCGAAAACCAAGTAGCTATTACCAGTGGCCTGCAACCCAATGATACCGTGGTAGTAACCGGGGCTTATTTGCTGTATAGTGAGTATGTTTTAAAGCAAGGCTCAGACCCAATGGCGGGGCATGGACATTAATTGCTTAATGGTTCCTGAATGAAAAGCCGTTTTTAGCCAGTTTTCCAGAAATGAAGCTAAAACAGATAGCAACAGACACATTAATAAACTATTACCATGAAGAAATTCAATAGCTATTCACTTGTTCTATTCCTCGCCTGCCTTATGGTGTTCACAGGCTGTAACTTCCATACGGAGGCAGACATGGACGACATGGAGGAGGACATGGATGACATGGACCTGAACATAGACTACCCGGCTGCTTTTGTGGTGAACGGAGAATCCAATGACGTGGACGTCATCAACCTGAATGACCTTACGCACAAGGACCATCTTACCTTGAACGGGGCCATGTTTCCGCACCACATCAACATGAGCCCAGATAAAACCAGATTGGCGGTGGCTATCACCAGCACCGACCTGAGCGGAGGCCATGAGGGCGGAGGTATGGACGGAATGAGTGGCTTGAAAGTGATAGTACTCAGCAGCTACACTGGCAAGATTGAGAAGGAGATTATCCTGCCGAAAATGCCCCATAACGCCGCCTTCAATGCAGAAGGCTCTGAGCTGTGGGTCTCACAGGAAGATGACCACCAGAGCCAGGTGCTGGTATACAATGTGGGAAGCTGGACATTGAAAAACACCATTCCGGTAGGCAAAGGATTGTCTGAGGTCACTTTCTCAGCAGATGGTACCAGAGTGTTCGCCGCCAATACCATGGATGCCACGGTCTCTGTCATTCACCCCGACACTAAATCTATTCTGGCTACCATACCCGTAGGGAAAGACCCTGTTGGTGCATGGCCCGCCACCAATGGTTACATGTATGCAGACAATGAAGCTGACCAGACTGTTTCAGAAATACAGGTAAGCACTGCTTCAGTGACGGCAACCATTCCACTGGGCTTCAAGCCTGGCTACGTCGCCTACCATGCTGGCCAGCAGGAACTTTGGGTAAGCGATGCCACCAACGGAAAGGTAGTCTACTACACAAAGGTGAACGGCCTTTGGACCAGACAAGGAGACATCTCTACCGGTGCCGATGCCCATGCTATTGCCTTTTCCAAAGACGGGGCCACCGCCTATGTCACCAACCAGGGAGCGGGAACGGTGTCAATTATCCAAGTCGCGGGCCATAAAGTGACGGGCTCCATAGCAGTAGGGAAAAAGCCCAATGGCTTGGTACTAAGACAATAAATAATAATCCACTTTCAGAAACTAAACCCAACCTTAATCTTCCCAAATGAAACCATCAAAACTTCTTATCTGCCTTTTGGGCTTTTTCCTTTTGACCAATTTTTTGTTTCCAAATGAAACGCAGGCGCACGGGAAAGAGAAACATGGCAAGAAGGCAGAGTCTGCCAAAGTAGATACTCTTAAAGAGGCACGTGCCACTGTCCATGATACGCTCACTTCAGGTAAAGTGTCTCCGGAAGAGCATGCAGACCACATGGCCAATCCCGCAAAGGTGCATGCGTCCCTGTCTGATTTTCCACACATTCACCCTTTGATTGTCCACTTCCCCATCATGTTGCTTATGATTGCGGCGGCCATGCAATTTGTGAATATCCTGTTCCAGAAAAAAGAATTGAACTGGGCGGTGACCATTATGGTCCTGTTGGGCTTCATCACGGCCTATGCCTCCTCTTACTGGTCGCATCCGCACACTTCGGGGCTTTCCGCCCATGCTGAGCTCGTTTTGGGGCAGCACGACAAATACGCGGAATACACCATATACCTTTCTGGGTTAGGACTGCTCGCCCAAATTTTGAGCGTGCTGGTGTTTAAGGGGAAACGCTGGAGCATCGCGGTGGCAGCCGTCATTCTGATTGGCGCTGGTTATGCGGTTAGTATGGCTGGACATTACGGTGCCCAGCTTGTTCACATCGAGGGCGTGGGGCCGCAAGGAAAATATCTGGAGCAACACCACTAATTATAATTTTCAAATAAGTCATCTAATTAGCAATTATGGCAAAGAAATTCACCTCCTGCTTTTTACTCACCTCCCTCAGCTTTTTCCTGATGTTCTGTAATCAGAGTCCCAGTTCAGAGCGAGTACAAGAAAGAGACAGCCTAACAACCTCAACCGCCCCTCAGTCGAAAACAGAGGATGCTGTTACCATAGCTGAACAATCGGAGCCTGACACACTCAAAGGGAGTTTGAAGGCAGTGGCTCTGGGGAAAATAGGCTCAGTTAACCTCCAGATAAACTATCATTCGCCTGCAGTCCGGAATCGGGTTGTATGGGGTGGGTTGGTGCCTTATGACCAGGTTTGGGTGACGGGAGCCCATTCCGCTACTAGTTTACAGACGGATGGCCCTATCATCCTAGGAGGCAAAAAAATACCTGCTGGTCAATATGCCTTGTTTACCTTACCTGGGGAACAAGAGTGGACGGTGATATTGAATAAGAAGTGGGAGCAGCATCTGGCAGATGAGTATTCTGAAAAGGAAGATGTAGTCAGACTTTCGGTGCAGCCTGAAACCAGTCAGCATCAGGAACGCCTACGCTACGAGATTAGACCCGAAGGAGAGAAAAACGGGAGTATTCTTATGAGGTGGGAGAAATTAACCGTCTCAATTCCTATTTCCCTTTAGAACCTTATTAATCTGCTTTTAAAAGTTAAAGTACTTAAAGCTCCCTCAGCTCTAGTCCCGAGCTCCAAATACGTTTATCAATAGTGTAATTTATTATTATGGAACTCCAAACCAATGACACCAAAACCACCATATGCATCAAGAACATGGTGTGTCCTCGCTGCATCCGGATTATAAAAGAGCAGTTAACTCTTCTGAATCTTCCGGTAATTGAGGTTCATCTGGGCCATGTAGATTTGGACCGGCCATTGGAGCTAGATGAAAAGGAAAAGGTGATAGAGTTCTTAAGTGATTATGGTTTCGAATTGTTGGAAGACAGGAAAGCAAAACTGGTAGAGCAGATAAAAACTTTGATTATAGATGCTGTCCACTATAAGGAAGAAAAAATTGCGTCTAATTATTCAACATATTTGGCCCAGACAATTGGGAAAGACTACAGCACCCTAAGCCATGCATTTTCATCAATGGAGAGTGTTACCATAGAAAAGTATATCATTCTTCAAAAAATAGAGTACATCAAGGCTCAGCTAGACTATGAAGAACTGTCTTTAGGGGAAATTGCCTCGAAACTGCATTACAGCAGCCTAAGCCACCTGTCCAAACAATTCAAATCTATTACCGGATATACTCCGTCAGAATATAAAAAGCTTCAAATTAAAGATAGGCATACTCTTGACCAAGTAAATTTGAAAGATTCCAGAATAGTATAAATGTTATCTTATATAATATAAAACCAAGCCAAACCATTGAGAGTAAGAGATAATAACGTTATGATAACTAGCCTTATAAATTCAGGAAGTACCATTGTTCCGTCTATAGTACTTGAACAGCTTAGGTAAAGCCTTCAATTGGATTGTCTGTTCTTTCCTGGAGTTACCCTAGCTTGTCTAAACTAACGTCCATCCGAAAAAAAGACTTGGTAGAGCACGTTTAGAAGCTATGAAAAGAAGCCTTATCCCAATCTGTTTAATTTCCAGTTTCCTTTTTCACTTTTGTAGTAATCCTGAAAACACGGCCAATACTGCCGCTGAAAACAAGGAAGATGTTTCTGTCTCCCAGGCGGGTGATTCGGTAGACTTAGAAACCATGGCCCAAGGGCTGACCTCGCCAGTTTACCTGACCGCCCCTCCAAACGACATGGAAAGGTTATTTGTAGTAGACCAAACCGGGCAGATTAGGTTAATAAAAGGGGGGCAGCTTCTGCCCCGGCCATTCCTGGATGTGAAGGATAAAATAGTCACATTGAAAGAAGAGCATGAGGAACGAGGCTTGCTTGGAATGGCTTTCCATCCGGATTTCCAGAGCAACGGCCGGTTCTTTGTGTACTACAGTGCCCCGTTAAGGAAAGGCGCCCCGGCAGGCTGGGACCATACCAGCCACATTGCTGAGTTTAGAGCTACTCCCGATGCTGAAGCAGCAGACATCCAATCGGAGAAGACTATTCTTCTAATAGACGAGCCGCAAGCCAACCATAACGGAGGCATGTTGGCTTTTGGGCCGGATGGGTATTTATATATTTCATTGGGCGATGGGGGTGGGGCTAATGACAATGAAAAAGGCCATGTGCCGGACTGGTACCCAAAGAACGGTGGCGGGAATGGGCAGGACACCAGGAATAACTTATTGGGCAGTATCTTGAGAATTGATGTTAACAGCGGTATTCCTTATGGCATACCCGCCGATAATCCTTTTGCCGATGGCAGGAAAGGCAGGAAGGAAATCTATGCTTACGGCCTGCGAAATCCCTTTCGGTTTGCTTTTGACAAGGAAACAAGTATGCTTATTGCCGCCGATGCCGGTCAGGAGTTATACGAAGAGATTGACGTAATCAAAAAAGGGGGCAATTACGGATGGAATGTAAAGGAAGGGCGCCATTGCTTTAACGCTTCCCAAAATACCCAACTGTTCCCCGACTGCCCCACCCAAGACTCGTTAGGCAACCCCTTGATAGACCCCGTGCTGGAATTTAAAAATAACAAAAAAGGTGGTGTCGGCTTAGGAATCGTGTCGGTGGGCGGCGAGGTTTACCGGGGAAGCGGTTATCAATCCCTGGTCGGCAGCTATCTGTTTGGGGTCTGGACCCAGCACCACGAAAAGCCCAATGGTGCCATTTTCGCCGCCGAGGCCAACGCCGACAAGAGTGATTGGCCCTATAAAAAAATATTTTTAAAAAACAGGCATCGGGGAGAATTAGGAGAATTTTTGCTGGGGTTTGGCCGGGATAACGCTGGGGCTGTATATGTGCTGACGAATCAAAAGCATGGCCCGGTGGGTACTACAGGTAGAGTAGACCGGATAAAGTAACTACTATGCCCACTGATTGGGTCTATATAACTACCACAAGGATAAGCAATCAATGGACGTCTTTTACTTACCCGCCGGAATATTAATTTTCACCATCACTATAGTAGACATCATCAAAACCACTTTGTCTACAAAAGGTGGAGGGGTGATTACCAAGAGAACCTCCAAAGCTGTTTGGAAGCTGTTTTTTTCATTGTCTGGCAAAGAAGGGAAATCTTCCTTTTTAGAATACGCAGGTACGGCAGTTTTAGTGGTGGTACTTCTGGTCTGGATAATCGGGCTATGGTCAAGCTTATTCCTTTTGCTGTTATCGGATGGGGACTCCATCATAAGCAGTACCACCCGGGAAAGCGCCACGGCTTTGGAAAAGCTTTACTATGCCGGTTTTACCCTTTCAACGTTGGGCGTTGGCGATTTTGTAGCTTCCTCCAGCAGTTGGCGGATACTCACTAGTTCGATGGCATTCGCGGGCTTAGTTTTTATTACAACCTCCATAACTTATTTTTTGCCGGTTTTATCGGCGGTAAACCTTCAAAGCAAGCTAAGCTTGTATATCAGCAGCATGGGAGGGACACCCCAGGAAATGGTGGCAAAGGGCTGGAATGGGGAAAACTTTTCTTCCTTCTTTGATTGCGTCCCGAACATGTGCCAGATGCTTATAAAGCACACCCTTAACCATCACTCCTATCCCGTTATCCACTACTTCCACAACAAAGAACCGAAGCAGGCCATCATTGTACAGGTTGTGGTATTGGAAGAGGTTTACTATCTCCTTAGGCAGGTGGTTTCTACGGAAGTAATCTTAGACGAAGTAAAAATGACCATGCTGCGCACCGCCCTGGATACTTATTTTAGTTTGGTGAAAGAAAATTTCATAAAAGAAGAAAGCAGCCACAAAAGTCCTCCTGCACCAGAGCTAGCCCCACTGCTTCATTCAGGGATTCCAGTTAAACAGGAAGCTAGTATAAACCAAGGCAACAGCCAGCAGCAACCGGATAGCCGGAATATTCTCACTGCCCTTTTGGGGAGCGATGGTTGGACTTGGCAGGAAGTGTATCCGACAAAAGATATTATTGGGTAACAATCTTTTAAATCCCATAGTGGGCAACGTTTAGCAACCTAATTACCCGCAGTTCTTATACTTCAAAATAATACCGCGTTGTGAAGGCTGAAAAAGCAAAAAGCCCTTCAATGGGAAACTCTCCTGGTAGTCCTAAGTAAGAATTATATCATTAATGTAAAGTCTGAAATAGTATGGAAATCATAAAATTCAAAACCAACATGGGAAATCAAAGCGATGTAACGAACGTTGCCCCCTATCTGGAAAAAATCGAAAGTATATCCAATTGGCAAGTAGATACAGAGACGGAAGAAAATGTGCTGAGTGTTTCCGGCAAAGATTTAAATCCCCAGGCCATAGAGAATGCCCTTCAGGAAGCAGGCTTCCAGGCAGAGATACTAAGGGTAGTGGGACTGAGCGGGGATGAATTGTAAACCTAAATCGCAAACCCCGTAAATTTATGAAGGAGAACCTCACTTGAAGGTTCTCCTTCATAAACAAAGTATAGAGTGAACTAAATAATTCTTGCTATTGCGGGTGCTTCTGCAGCCACGCATCCAATTCCTGCTTTTCCTTTTGCTGCTCATCCATGATTTTTTGAGCCATTGCTTTTATTTCCGGGGCCTTCGCCTGTGACAGATAAACTTTTACCATGTCAATTCCACTTTGATGGTGCATGCTCATCAGGCTCGCAAAATGATGGTCGGTAGTACCAGCCATGTTATGGTTCATGTTGGCCATCATGCTTTTCATAGGCTGCATCATCTTCCTAGTGGCAGCAGTATCACCCGTAGCGGATTTGTTGTTCTGAACAAAATCTCTAAGTTTTTCCTGCTCCTCTTTTTGCTTCGGAGGGCTCTTTTTAGCCATATTGACGAGCATTGTGTCACTCCCCTTGCTTTCCTCTTCCTGGGCCATCTTAATCGCTCCTTCGTGGTGAGTGGCCATTAGATTGGCAAAGTCCACATCCGGATTGCCGGTGAGTTTCACCTCCTGCATCGCCGTCATGTTCTCGTGCATCAGGTCCATCATCTCATTTGACTCCCCAGCTTCCATGTTGTGGCCTGAATGGTCTTCTGTTCTCTCCATATCGGAGGCCACGTCCGAGTTACCGGAGTTCTGGCTACAGGCGGTAAAGAACAAGGAGGCCCCGCAAAGCAATGCCACCCACTTAGAATTAAACTTGTTGTTTTTCATAGCTTTTGTTTAGAGATTAAAATGCAAATCTTATGGAAAAAAGAAGACATACTGCCCGTAGAAACAGGGGTGATTGTCGTGTATCAGCTCACCTATCGTAGTAGCAGTTTCAACTTCATGAAGAATTTATTCTAGCACAGATATTCACTTTCTCATCCATGGTTCAAGACAATCCTAATGGAGCCTTGTCTCAGAAAACAGCATCAGAATTATGTTTTGGAATAAATTATTCTTCATCCAATCTTTTCAGGATAGCTTTCATTTCGGCAATTTCCTTCACTTGGGACTTGATGATTTCGTCAGCTAGTTTTTTCAATTCAGGGTCTTTGATATTGGCTTTCTGGCTAACCATGATGGCGGAAGAGTGATGAGGAATCATTGCCTTTATGTATTGCTCATCAGCGACTAAGACTTGGTTTCTTAAAAAAAGCAGGGCCCCAATAAACACAATAGCGCTTGAAGTATAAATTACTATGTTTAACTTTTTATCTTCATACATGTTCCGCATCATTAATAACATTACCACGGCCATAGGCGCTACCATCAATAAGGTAGTATAGACCCTTGTAACACTTAGATAAATATGTTCAGCTTGGTCCACATTTAAGAACATTACCGCGTACATGATTACAAACGATGCTGTTAGCATGTAAAGGAACTGCTTGTAATGGTTATTTTCCATTTGGAGTATTTGTTTCTAGCTTAAATCAAAACAGGTATTTCCCGAATTCATGATTGTATTTTTGGTGTAAAGCTTATTATAGCCTTGTATATTAGAATACACCTATACTCTATAGGCAAGCGTTTTATACGAAGCTTTCGGATACTAGTTATTTAGAGCAGATAGACTAAAAAGGCATTAAAATATAGGGATTTTGGATTTCTAGCCTAGAAAAGCCCTTAGATGGTGAGATACGAGATAACTAGCATATTAATATGCAGTATTATATCAGTCTTTTCTTAAATTATACAAATACTATCTTCCAACATTTAACCCTAGAAACTCCATTGGTAATACTTGGTGTCACTTTACTTTATCAGAGACGCTCCTCCTAATCAATTTAATAGGCTTAAGTATCATAAGGCTCCTATGCCCCTGTTGATGATGGTGATAAAATATTAAAAGATGAACATCTTTTATCGATGGTGCCTTGACTGTAAAGGTTCTCGGAAAGAACAGTAATACCCAAATTATATAAATCTAATCAAGGATAATTAAAAACATATATTCCCTTAAAGTGTAAAACTATAGAGTTCACATAATTAAACAACATAACTAACTACTACCATGCACAATTCTCAATATCAATCCGTTATACAAGCCCTTAATGCTTGTGCCGCTGCCTGTGACCATTGTTACGATGCCTGTTTACAGGAACAGGATGTTAAAATGATGGCCCGTTGTATTCGCCTGGACCGAGATTGTTCCGACATCTGTAAGCTTACTGCCAGCGCATTGGCCCGCAATTCAGAAGTAGCTAAAACACTGTTGCAAGCCTGTGCCGACATCTGCCGGGAATGTGGAATCGAATGCGCAAACCATAAACACATGCAGCATTGTTTAGAGTGTGCCGAGGCTTGTAAAGCCTGTGAAGAAGCCTGTCGGAGCGCATTATAATTTAAAATACCAATAATAAAGGGATGTAAATGGCAATAGAACTGCCTGTTTACATCCCTATTTTTTAAAAATCTTTTTGCAAGAAGTACAGACTATTTATTTGAGATTCACTTTCAAAATCATAGTGGCATTTTCTAGAAAGGCTTTATGTCTTTGATTATTGTATTTTATCAATTATCCTACTCAACTGATATTTCCCTAAAAGCCATTTAAAGCGATGTGAGTGCCGTTCTAAAGATACCATAAAATATATAAATCTAATCTTAAATTGTACAAAACTAATTACAAAGGTACAAGTAAAATAATGGTAATTTGACTTATAAAAATTAACCATGAAAAAATTATTATCCTTTCGATTAGGTGCGGTACTTCTTTCCGCTTCATTGCTTTTAGCTTCTTGTGATGATGAAGATGAGGGTCTTTTGATTCAACCTCATGACCAAAATAAAATGATGGCTATTATGCATGGCATGATGGACGAAATGGAAGCTATGACCATGAACGAAGACCCCGACATTACCTTTGCCCGAATGATGATTATGCACCACCAGGGAGCCATTGACATGTCAAATGAAGAATTAAGTACTGGAGATGATGCGACCACCAAAGCAATGGCTCAGAAGATAAAAGACGAGCAGCAGAAAGAAATAGCGGAATTACAGGCTTTTATTAGCTCTTATCAGCCTGACCAGCCAGCCGACAACGCTTTTAATATGGAGCTAATGAACTCTATGGAAAAATCTGGTAAGCAGAGCGACCTAGAGGTATTGACCGGTGACACAGACCAAGACTTTTCCCATTTAATGATTGTACACCACCAATCCGCTATAGAGAACTCCAGGTCCGTAATGGAGCATGGCACCAGCGCCGAAATCAAAGAGATGGCACATATGATGATAAATGCTCAGATGGCGGAGATTAAGGAATTACAAGAATGGCTTCTGGCTAATAAAAGCTACTGAAATTTAATCTCATTAATGAATGTCTCTGCTTGTCTGCAGAGACATTCATTATAAATTTTGTAAGCCCTTTTTTATGATAAAACCCACTCCCCTGGTTATTTTACTAGCTGTACTACTGCTATTGACTGGAACAGAGGCAGCTGCTCAAACTGATACTGTTACCTACCAAATCTCCATCAGTCAGAAAAATGTAAAGATTGCCGGTAAAGAGAGTAAGGGTATGACTATTAACGGCAATATCCCAGGGCCTACGTTGCGGTTTCCCGAGGGAGGCTACGCTGTGATATACGTAAAAAATGAGATGAATGTGGAAACCTCCGTACACTGGCATGGCTTGCTGCTGCCTAATTTCCAGGACGGTGTGCCTTACCTGACCACACCTCCCATTGAACCAGGCAAAACCCTCAAATACGAGTTTGCCTTAAGGCATGCGGGCACCTATTGGTACCACTCCCACACCGGCTTGCAGGAACAGTCTGGCGTATATGGTTCCATTGTTATCGAACCCAAAGAAAAAACGTTGGACTACGCCCGAGACTTTGTCGTGGTTCTGTCTGACTGGACATATGAGAAGCCAAAGAATGTCTTGAAGAACCTGAAACGCGGGCTAGAAATCTATGACATACAGAAAGGTACGTCAACCCCGCTGGGCATGGTCATAGCAAGGGGTGCCTTGGGGGCACAGCTTAATTTCTGGCGACAACGGATGGAAGGGGCCGATATAGCCGATATTTACTATCCTGCTTTCCTTACCAACGGTCAACCTGTGCAGGAATACCCGGAGTTTACACCGGGAGAGAAAGTAAGGCTACGCATTATAAATGCCGCCGCCTCCAGCCAATTCTGGTTGACCTTCGGCGGAGAAGAACCGCTGTTGGTAGCCGCCGATGGTTTGGATGTAATGCCTGTGCAACGGAACAAAACGTTTATTGCCGTAGCTGAAACCTATGATTTCATTGTCACCATTCCGCAAAACGGTAAAATGGAGGTAAGGGCTACCGTGCAGGATGGCTCCGGCCAAACAAGCGCCTTCTTCGGGCAAGGCAATACCCTTAGCGCGCCAGATGTGCCCCGGCCAGATAAAGTGGCCATGATGCAGCAAATGGCCGGGATGAAGATGAAAATGGGGGCCCCTGCCTCCAAATTTAATCCGGGGAAGGAAGAGCCTGTTGAAATGATGAACAAGTGGGGGATGCAGATGGAAGGAGAGATGGGCATGGGGCAAATGGGCGGAATGAATCACGACCCGGCTAATGTTGGCCTGATGCAGAAAGGGAGAAAAGATGGGATGAGTGTTTCTAAAGATTCCCTGGCCACCTCTAAAACAAGCCATGCCAACATGTCCCACCAGGGAGGAAACCGGCAGGCAAACAAGATGGAAATGGAAAAAGCGGGGGAGAAAATGAAAATGGATTCGGTGTCCGCTAGTGGAATGGACCATGGGATGCATACTGCCCCCATGAGAAAATCGGCCACAAACCCTGGAATGCCTATGGCAGGGAAGAGTCAGGAAAGCAGCGAGCAAGGCATGTCCGGCATGGGCATGTTCGATGAATATAACTATGACTACTTAAAATCGCCGGAGAAAACAGATTTCCCAACCGGTAAACCGGTTAAGGAAATGGTATTGAACCTTACCGGTAACATGGTGCGCTACATATGGAGCCTGAACGGAGTGCCATTGAATGAAGCGGACAAAATAAAAATCAACAAAGGCGAAGTAACGCGCATTACCCTTAACAACCTGACCATGATGCACCACCCCATGCACTTGCACGGGCATTTTTTCAGGGTTATCAACGGGAACGGGGAATATTCCCCTCTGAAGCATACCGTAAACGTGGCTCCCATGCAAAAGGTAGTCATTGAGTTTGATGCCAATGAGTACGGCGACTGGTTCTTCCACTGCCATGTCCTGTACCACATGGACGCAGGCATGGCACGGGTCTTTAGTTACGGTACCCCCAGGGACGAAAGGCTGGAACGCTATCCTCTCTCTATCCTCACAAACAAAAGCAATCATTTTTTTACCTGGGGTGTCGTTGACGCAGCCTCCCACATGGCAGAACTCAACCTCGTGTCCTCCAACATAAGGAACCAGTTTGTTTTAAACGCAGAATACGGCTGGAATAAGAACCTGGAAGCAGAGTTTACCTACGGGCGGTTCCTATATGACTACCTCAGCGTTTTCGGAGGCGTCAACGTGGAAAACGAAGAGGACAATAGCCTTGATGAAATACAACCCACGGCCATAGTAGGCTTCAGGTACCTTACTCCGTACCTTTTTAACCTGGACGTTCGGATTGACAACAAACTCCGTCCCCAGATAAGCTTAGCCCGAGAGGTACTTGTATTTCCCCGGACTTTCCTGTTCGGGGAGTTTGAATACCAAGCTGACTTTGGTTGGGTAAAAGATACCCGAGAAGGCAATATAAGCAGCGGCAAGGGTTACACGAAGGAAATAGTCTGGAGAGTCGGTTCTGAATATCTTATCTCTAAAACCTTCTCGCTTATGGCAAACTATGATAACAGGTTTGGTGCGGGGGGAGGATTGACCGTAAGGTTCTAAAGGGACAGTTTTTAGGGTTTATCAGCAGTTTTAAGGGAAATTATAATGGCTTTAAAAAAGACAACAATAGTCAATCGGTTTTTTCAGATGAACAAAATAATGTAACGCTTTTCCAAAATTATGTCACACAATGTCCTAAGTCAATGGGTATTTTTATGATAGAAAGCTAAGTGCCTAAATGAGTACTTATGCATAGGTCTGGATTGATAACCAAACAATGATTGAAAGATGATGGAAACTCTGAAATTTAAAACCAATATCAAATGCGGTGGATGTGTAGCCACTGTTACTCCCTTTCTAAACAATGAAAAAAGTGTTGAGAAGTGGCAAGTAGACACTAATAACCCTGATAAAATTTTAACTGTCGAAGGAAGTACCGTAAGCGAGCAGGAAGTAGTAGAAGCGGTTGAGAAAGCTGGCTTCAAAATAGAGCCACTTCAATAGAAGAGCAAAAACAAAGGGGTAATCTACAAAGTTACCCCTTTGTTTTTATTCCGAATCTTCCTGAATTAAACCCATAAACTATGGACCACTCCCATCATAACCACCATCCAAACAACGAAAGGAATTCTAAAGGCACCGAGGCAGCGGACAAAATACCCGAGAAAACCTTGCATGCCCATAACCGGGCGATACCTAGCGAGGGGCAGCCCCCTTCCGGGCACGGAGAGCACGGCCACGACCATCATGCCATGATGATTGATGATTTCCGGAAAAGGTTTTGGGTCTCTCTGTTACTGTCGGTTCCGGTAATCATCATTAGCCCGATGGTACAGGATATTTTGGGGTACCGGCTGGAAATACCCTTTAACATGTACATCGCCTTTGCCTTGTCTTCTGTCATCTTCTTTTACGGGGGGTGGCCATTTCTGACCGGCTTCAGGGATGAGGTAAAGAAGGGGTCTCCCGGCATGATGACATTGATTGCGATTGCAATAACGGTAGCTTACCTCTACAGTACCGCCATCGTCTTCGGACTGGAGGGAATGGATTTCTTCTGGGAACTGGCCACCCTCATCGTCATCATGCTCTTGGGCCACTGGATAGAGATGAAATCCGTTTTAGGAGCTTCCCGCGCCTTGGAGCTGTTGGTTAGTCTTATGCCCTCCGAAGCGCATGTCATAAGAGGGGGGGAAACGGTAGATGTCAGGATTGATGCCCTGCAAAAAGATGACCTGATACTGATAAAGCCAGGCGAAAAGATTCCGGCTGATGGCCTTATAGAGGAGGGGGAAAGCTATGTGAATGAAAGCATGCTCACCGGCGAAAGCAAGCCAGCACAGAAGGTAAAAAATGATAAAGTGATTGGGGGCTCCATAAATGGGGCTGGCTCTCTGAAAGTAAAAGTGCAAGGCACGGGAGAGGAGAGCTACTTGAATAAAGTCATCAACCTGGTGCAGGAAGCTCAGAAAACAAAATCAGACACGCAGCACCTGGCGGATAAAGCCGCCCGTTGGTTGACTTATATCGCTCTCTTCTCAGGTTTTGCCACCTTTACCGTTTGGCTCTTAGTTGGAGCCGAATTGGCCTTTGCCTTGGAGCGGATGGTGACGGTAATGGTAATCTCCTGTCCGCATGCGCTTGGTTTAGCGGTACCTTTGGTAGTAGCCATATCTACGGCTATATCTGCAAAAAATGGCCTGCTAATTCGGAACCGGACGGCCTTTGAGAATTCCCGCAAGATAACCACTATCATCTTCGATAAAACTGGAACCCTTACCCAAGGCTCCCACCAGGTGGCCCGGATTGTTTCATTCAATCCCGCCTTCCCGGAAAAAGAATTGCTGAGGCTTGCAGCTGGGGTGGAGCAAAATTCAGAGCATTATATTTCTCAGGGTATCATAAAGCGGGTAAAGGCGGAAAATATTACCATTCCCACTGCCGAAAGCTTCAATTACCTTCCTGGAAAAGGTTTGGAAGGCACCGTGGAGGGCAGGTCAGTAAAGGTAGTAGGCCCTAATTATATTTCTGAATTCGGTATTCAGGTTCCGGAAAGCGATGCGGAGGAAGGAGTAGAAACGGTAGTGTATGTATTGATAGATGGAACGGTAGCGGGCTTTATCAGCCTGAGGGATAAGGTTCGTCCGGAATCCGCAGAGGCAATAAGGGTCCTCAAGGCCAACGGCATCAAGAACCTTTTACTGACCGGTGATAATGACCGGGTGGCGAGGAGCGTGAGCGACACCTTGCAGATGGATGGCTTTCTGGCCAACGTATTACCACACCAGAAGCAGGAGAAGATAAAGGAATTGCAAGACAAGGGTGAATTTGTGGCTATGACCGGGGACGGAATCAATGATGCCCCAGCATTGGCGCAAGCGGATGTGGGTATTGCTGTTGGCTCCGGAACAGATGTTGCCGCTGAAACCGCCGACATTATCCTGGTCAACAGCAACCCGAAAGATATTGCTTCTTTGATTCTTTTCGGCAAAGCTACCTACCGCAAGATGATTCAGAATATCATCTGGGCCACTGCCTATAACGTCATAGCCCTGCCTTTGGCGGCAGGAGTTTTATACAACCAAGGAATCATGGTATCACCGGCAATTGGAGCCGCATTGATGAGCATGAGTACGGTTATCGTGGCCATCAACGCCCAGCTGTTACGGAGGCAGATTAAAAACCAATAGATTTAAGAGCCTAGGGCCTGCCAGTCTGACCAGCCCTAGGCTTTTACAATTGTAAAACGCATTATAAACTTATAGCTGCTGCGCTTTCAAACGCAGGCTGTTAGCAACTACTGATACCGAACTCAGCGTCATCGCCGCCCCGGCAATCATAGGGTCCAATAAGAATCCATAAAACGGGTAGAGCACGCCAGCTGCAATCGGAATGCCAACGAGGTTATAGATAAAAGCCCAGAATAAATTCTGCCGGATGGCATTCACGGTTAACCTAGATAACTTCAGGGCCTTCGGTAACAACTGCAAATCAGAGGTAATGAGGGTCATCTTGGCTACGTCTATGGCTATATCCGAACCTTTCCCCATTGCGATGCTTACATCTGCCTGCGCCAGTGCCTGAGAGTCATTAATCCCGTCCCCTACCATCCCTACGACTTTGCCTTGGCTTTGAAGAAGCTTTACAAAATCAGCCTTCTCGCTTGGCATTACCTCGGCTTGGAAATGCTGAATCCCCACCTGCCGGGCAACTGAAGCCGCCGTTCGGGCATTATCACCAGTCAGCATATAAACCTCGATTCCCCTTTGCTGCAGTAGTTCAATCGCCTTAGCCGATGTCTCTTTCACTTTGTCGGCAATGGCCAAGATAGCCACTGCCTTCCCCTCCTCTGCAAAATAAATCACGGTTTTGGCCGCCTCTGCCCAATTTTCGGCCACGCTGGACAGGTCACCTGAAACCGATATTTCCTCTGCAGCCATATACTTAGGGCTGCCCACTAAGTAGGAGCGCCCCCCCCAGCTTGCCTTCACCCCTTTTCCGGTTACGCTATCGAAACCATGTATTGCCACAGACGGGACCGCACCTTCCCGCAGGTGGCGGGCTACGGCTTCCGCTAAAGGATGCTCAGATAGTTGTTCCAGGGAGAGTAACACGGATTGCAGCTCTCTGTGACGTGAGCGGACTTCATCCGCCCAGAGAACATCCGTTACTACTGGCTTGCCTTCGGTAATGGTGCCGGTTTTATCTAGAATGAGAGCATTCAGGCGGTGTGCCTGTTCCAAGCTCTCGGCATCTTTTATCAGGATACCATGTTCGGCCCCCTTCCCTACCCCTACCATGATAGCCGTAGGGGTGGCCAGACCCAATGCGCAGGGGCAGGCAATGACCAACACCGTTACGAAAGCCAGTAATCCTTGTGAAAGGCCGTTATCACTGCCTAGGACCAGCCAAGTAGCCAAAGTGACAAGAGCAAAAACAAACACAACGGGCACGAAAATCCCGGCTATTTTATCGACTAATTTCTGCACCGGGGCTTTAGAACCCTGGGCATCCTGCACCAATTTGATGATTTGAGCTAAAAGTGTCTCACTGCCCACCTTCTCAGCCGTAAACCGAAAGCTGCCTTTTTGGTTAATTGTTCCGGCAAATACTTTATCTCCCATTCTTTTGGAAACAGGCACCGGCTCCCCGTTTATCATCGATTCGTCAACATAAGAAGAACCAGAGGAAACTTCACCGTCTACCGGTACTTTTTCGCCGGAACGCACGAGAAGAACATTTCCTTTCTGAATAGTTGAAATGGGCACTTCGCGTTCCTGGTCTCCCTCAACAAGCCAAACTGTTTTAGGCTGCAATCCAATCAGTTTTTTTATCGCTGAGGAGGTACTGGATTTTGCCCGCTCTTCCAGCAATTTGCCCAGCATGATAAAAACAATGACAACCGCAGCCGCCTCAAAATAAACGTGGGGATGTAAGTTCCGCGCATGCCAAAAACCGGGGTTTACTGTATTAAAAACACTAAAAGCGAAGGCAGTGCCGGTACTTAGAGCTACCAGCGTATCCATGTTGGCCTTGCCATGGCGGGCTTGCTTGAAGGCATTAACAAAGAAATTGCGTCCAAATACAAATAGAACCGGGGCGCTTAAAGCCATCATTATCCAATTGCCATAAGGCATATTCATAAAGAACATACCGATGACCACCACAGGCAGCGTAAGCAGGCCTGCTAAAATGGTTTTTCTTTTGAGCTCCCGGTAATGGCTCTGCTGGGTTTGCTCTTGGATTTCCTGGGCGTTTTCAGTGTCTATTATCAAGTCATACCCAACCGATTGAAGCGCCTTTTGCATATCCGTTACCTGTACCTGCTCCGGATGATAGGTCACCTGTAAAGTCTGGGTCGCAAAGTTGACGTTGGCCTGGGTAACGCCCGGCGTACTGGCGACCATGGATTCCACACTAACCGCACAAGCTGCACAGGTCATGCCGGTAACTGGCATGGAAACCTGTGAAGCCAGTCCCTCTGAAGCCAAAACCGGTGCTTGGGGAGCTTTTATATCTTTTTCCATTTAGTTGCATCATTATTCCTTCATATCAAATTTACGGCCGACATAAGATGAAGTCGTTATAGAATTTAGGAAAAGAGTAATATGTTTTTGCGGCACCAGACAAACAACCTAATCCCCTAGCCTATCTACCACAACCTACACCTATATATAAGGAGTGGACGGGAAATTGGAACAGAAAGAGGTTAAAGAAAAAAGCACGCTTCATAAATTAATTTAACATAATTTTTAAAACAATATACATTCTTCCCCTATTTTACAAATCAGGAACGTTCGTTGCTGATTTGTAAAATAGGGCGTACCTTAGCAAAAAATAGAAAATGGGGCGGTAGGGGAAAAAGTTTACTAACTTTTGCAATTGCAAAACAGCACCCGAAAATTCCAGCCGTCACTCTTATATATATATGGAGTATCAGAAGTACATCGCCTACTACCGGGTATCGACCGCCAAGCAGGGCAGGAGCGGCCTGGGTCTGGAGGCCCAGCGCGCCGCCGTCATCTCCTTCACTAAAAACCCGGATGGTATCATCCAGGAATTTACAGAGCACGAGTCCGGCAAGAACGACGACCGACCGCTGCTGGAACAGGCGATACTGGCGGCTAAGAAGCAAAGCGCTACTTTAATAATTGCAAAGTTGGACCGGTTGAGCAGGGAAGTGGCTTTTCTGTTCCAACTGAAAAAACGGGTGGAGAAAAGCAACATTAACTGGCTGTGTCTGGATATTCCGGAAATGAACACGCTCAACATCGGCATCTGGGGCACCATGGCCCAACACGAGCGGGAACAAATCAGCAAGCGCACCAAAGTAGCACTACAAGCTCTGAAAGCGCGCGGGCAGCAATTGGGCAACTTGGAGAATTTGACCGACACCGGCCGAGAGCTTGGCGTGGAGGCCATCAAAAGGAAAGCCGCCGCTAATGACAATAATAGGAGAGCAGCTGAACTAATCCGCCTTTACCGAGAGCAAAGGCTGACTTGGCAGGCCATTGCCGAGAAACTGAACCAATCCGGTTTTAAGGCAAGCAGAGGGGGGGAGTTCCAGGCAATTCAGGTACAGCGGATTTTTAATCGTTATTGTTAAATATTATTTATGTGCTACATCCACTTCATCTGCTTTATTTTCATGGAGATATCTACCCCATTTATAAATAAAATCGTCCTTGCCTCCCTTATATATTAGTGCCCTTGAACATCAGAACAGAAAATGACCCAGTTCTTTCCCCTTAATTTGATTTTAACCTGATAGGCCTTCAAACACCTGCATTTTTGCTTCAAACTCCTGCCTAGCCAGCTCCTGCAAACGATGCACACGATTTAACAGAATATCTATGATTGCGTCTTCAATGTGAAAGTTATTTTCATAGCGCGCATGCAAATAAGCCTCATCTAGCAGGTGTACCAATCTTTTTTCCTTATCAGTATTTCGGGGGAAAATATTAGTCAGGCTAGGGGTACACCGACGGGTATGCCGTATTTGGGCTTTTAAGGAATGAGTCCGAATTTCTTTTCCAGTAAGTGATTGTAGAATGGCTCGATAAGTTAATTCTACAGCTTGGTGAAGCATGAATGGCACAAGGGATTTGTTTCCTATCTTAAAGTAGTGTGTGGCACCTATATAAAAATCTACTGCTCTAGAGTAATTTGATTGGAAATCTTTAGAAGATTCTTCAATGATTTTAGGGTAAAGCTCCTTAGGCGTAGGAACAAAATCTGGGCTTCCGTCGTCGTAAACTAAGTTTTCTGGCTTACAATTAAGAGAATAGAATATATGCCCATCAAGGAGAGCTCTTTGCACATTGTCAGCCTTATGTAATGAACAGGATACATCTTTGCTGCATAACAATGCAAACTCTACTAGAGGCTCGAAATTCGCAAAAGACTTTTGGTTGCTAGTTTGAATAATGACCATTAATTCAATGAATTCTGGGCATCCTTCATTCCTAAAGTCTAAACTATTTAGTAGAAAAATCTTCTCTGGCTGCACAACCTCAGCTATAAATCGAATAATAGAACATATACTGCTTCGTTTATCCGATTCATTCGCCATGTAAGATTTTCCTTTTACTGCCAACTTTGCATCTGCCTCTGATTTGCAACTTTTGCTATGCAGACCGTGAAGAAAATATGCTACCTCTAAAAGTCTTTCCAATTGCTCATAATGTATCAGTAGGTCATTATTCTCAGTTTCTTCCAACATGCTTGCCCGCCGCAGAGCATATTCTGTCCAATCCGCTAACATGCTTTTCCAACCTTTTAGAGACTGAACTTGAAAAAAGCCTTTTATAACATGATAAGGATTGTCCAGCTCTCGCTGCCGCAGTAGCCGTATATGACCACTATACGTTGCCAATAGGTGGTCATACTCTATACGCATTATTCGTTCATCATTGAAACGTTCTATTGATTCATAAGTAAATTTTGTAGGATGTACCTCCCCATCCAATTCTTCCTTCCTTTGAAGCATCAGCCAAAAAGCTTCAATTAGTTTTCCCAATTGCTCTTGCAGAAAAGTTGCATCCCAAGGCTGGTCCATCAATGTCCACGCTTGGGCTGAGGTAGCTGCTTTCAAATAGTTCCACAGGTCTTTTCTTAGAAGAGGCAGTGAACTTGCTTCAAAAAGTTTAGCGATAACTAAATCAGGCTTTTCTCTTTCCTGTCTAGATAAATAAGTAAGGTTGATTTGTATCGATTCTAACAAATTAGCTTCCTCCTCCATAGCATTAAAAATCTTAGTTTCTACTAATTTGGAAAGTCTTTTCTGTGTATCGAACTCAAGTGGCGAGTATTATACCCCTAAAAGAGATGGGATTTCTCACAATTTGCTTCCTTACTCAAATGAACCATGTATATTTGAATATATAGAAACCACTTCAAAGCCTATACATCTGGGCAGGAAAATTAGCCGAATTAGAGAGCTTAGGGGCATAAAACAAGAGATATTAGCTCAAGAATTGGGCATTAGTCAGCAATCTATATCTAGAATTGAATCTAGTGAGGAAGTTGAAGAGGAGATATTATTGAAAATCGCTAAAGTACTGGGTGTTCAAGTGGACGCTATTAAAAACTTTAGTGAAGAAGCTGCTATAAATTTTTTCAACAACTTTAATGACCATAGCAATAGCACCTTTAACAATCACTGCACCTTCAATGCATTAGACAAACTAATGGAGGTAATAGAAGAAAATAAAAAGCTTTATGAACGCTTGCTACAGAGTGAACGAGAGAAGCTAGAATATGTAAAAAAACTAAAAAAAGATAGTTAATGCCTAAAGAATAGCTTTATAAAGCTCCATATAGGCAGTTCCCTCTTTCAATAATTGACAATCGGGATTATAGTATTCCAAGCTATTTTCTATCACCATGCCTTTTAATCATTATTGCTTTCCA
>NZ_RJJE01000005.1:0-2500 GCF_003721565.1 Rufibacter immobilis
CCTTCCCCCTTGGCTGTAAACGGGAGACGCCCACCGCTGTCTCCAGGGGTGGGCGTCTGTTGTGGGGTTGGCGGCTACCTACTCTCCCGCGTGTGACCGCAGTACCATCGGCTCGGCGGGGCTTAACTTCTCTGTTCGGAATGGGAAGAGGTGGACACCCGCGACATAGCCACCATTATCTTCGGGTCCCTCTCGGGCTCTCCTTAATGATGTCGGGGGGTGCTTTGATATACCGGTGGGAGAGAAAGGCTAGGGTACGCGCCCTTGGGGCGGAAAGCGCTCGGGCAATTAGTACGGCTCGGCTTTGCCATTCCTGGCTTTGCACCTGCCGCCTATCGACGTGGTCGTCTCCCACGGCCCTTAAGGGATGTCTCATCTTGGGGTGAGTTTCGCACTTAGATGCTTTCAGCGCTTATCTCATCCGAGCGTAGCTACCCTGCGCTGCGGCTGGCGCCACAACAGGTCCACCAGAGGCTCGTCCATCCCGGTCCTCTCGTACTAAGGACAGGTCCCCTCAAACATCCAACGCCCACTACAGATAGGGACCGAACTGTCTCACGACGTTCTGAACCCAGCTCGCGTGCCACTTTAATCGGCGAACAGCCGAACCCTTGGGACCTTCTCCAGCCCCAGGACGTGACGAGCCGACATCGAGGTGCCAAACCTCCCCGTCGATATGAGCTCTTGGGGGAGATCAGCCTGTTATCCCCGGCGTACCTTTTATCCTTTGAGCGATGGCCCTTCCATGCGGAACCACCGGATCACTATATCCGCCTTTCGGCCCTGCTCGGCTTGTGGGCCTCACAGTCAAGCACCCTTCTGCTATTGCGCTCTGCGCACGGTTACCAAGCGTGCTGAGGGTACCTTTGAAAGCCTCCGTTACTCTTTTGGAGGCGACCACCCCAGTCAAACTACCCACCAAACAATGTCTCCCACTCAGGGATTAGGCTCCAAGCAACTGAAGGGTGGTATTTCAACGTTGCCTAACCGACGCCTAGCGACGCCGGATCACAGGCTCCCACCTATCCTACACATCAGTTACCCAGAGTCAATGTTAAGCTATAGTAAAGGTGCACGGGGTCTTTCCGTCCCGTAGCGGGTACTCGGCATCTTCACCGAGACTACAATTTCACCGAGCTCACGGCTGAGACAGCGCCCAGATCGTTACACCATTCGTGCAGGTCGGAACTTACCCGACAAGGAATTTCGCTACCTTAGGACCGTTATAGTTACGGCCGCCGTTTACCGGGGCTTCGGTTCAGAGCTTCGCCTCGCGGCTAACTCCCCCCCTTAACCTTCCGGCACCGGGCAGGTGTCAGGCCATATACCTCATCTTTCGATTTCGCATAGCCATGTGTTTTTGTTAAACAGTCGCCTGGGCCTTTTCACTGCGGCTTCTCATGTTGCCATGAGGAAGCGCCCCTTCTCCCGAAGTTACAGGGCCATTTTGCCGAGTTCCTTGGCCGTGATTCACTCGAGCACCTTAGGATTCTCTCCTCGACTACCTGTGTCGGATTGCGGTACGGGTAGCGTGACCGTCGTAACGCTTAGCGGGTTTTCTTGGGAGCATGGTTAGGGCCGCTATCCCCTCGCCCGGGGGCTTGGGGTACTATCGCATTTCAGCACCTATGGCGTACTTGACTACCAATGGTATACCTACGTGCTTCAACCTGGTATTCCGTCACCAGGCGGGCCTTTCACTTCTCCGTCACCGCATCGCTGGGTCACGCTAGTACTGGAATATTAACCAGTTGTCCATCGACCTTAGCCTTCGCATCGGCCTTAGGACCCGACTAACCCTGATCCGATTAGCGTTGATCAGGAAACCTTAGTCTTTCGGTGTGCGGGTTTCTCGCCCGCATTATCGTTACTTATGCCTACATTTGCTTTTCCCGACGCTCCAGTATCCATTGCCAGATACCTTCGCCGCAGACGGGAATGCTCCCCTACCACAGAACAAGTTCTATCCATAGCTTCGGTATTACGCTTGATGCCCGATTATTATCGATGCCCTGTCGCTCGACCAGTGAGCTGTTACGCACTCTTTAAATGAATGGCTGCTTCCAAGCCAACATCCTGGCTGTCTAAGCAACTGGACCTCCTTTGTTCAACTTAGCGTAAATTTAGGGACCTTAGCTGATGGTCTGGGTTCTTTCCCTCTCGGCCTGGGACCTTAGCACCCCAAGCCTCACTGCCGAGTATGTCTATTGGCATTCGGAGTTCGTCAGGATTCGGTAGGATTTGACTCCCCCTAGTCCTATCGGTAGCTCTACCTCCAAAAGACTCAACCTCGACGCTGCCCCTAAAGGCATTTCGGGGAGTACGAGCTATTTCTCAGTTTGATTGGCCTTTCACCCCTACCCTCAGGTCATCCAAATCCTTTTCAACGGAAACTGGTTCGGACCTCCATTGCGTGTTACCGCAACTTCATCCTGCCCAAGGGTAGATCACAAAGTTTCGCGTCTACCCCCCCTGACTGTGCGCCCTGTTCAGACTCGCT
>NZ_RJJE01000006.1 GCF_003721565.1 Rufibacter immobilis
AAAAAAAAAGCGTCTACCTTCTGGACAAGTGAAGCAGGAAGTTCATTGAACAACTTAGCCCTTGCCTCAAGAACCTTACCACCCTGAGCGTCCAAGTCTTCAACTGTCTCACCTGATTTCCTGCACAGGAGAGCCATTTTGTAGAGAATGATTTCCTCTGGTCTCTCTTCAAAGGCTTTCTCAATCCTGTGGTACATCACAAAGGCTTTATAGATTTCATCTTCAAGGGAGTTGACGTAGTAGGTGTCACCACTGAACTCAAAGTGCTCAATAACACCAGTCTCCCTCTCTTCCAGAAAATTCAACTGGTGGAACAACCGGAACACAAGCGTAGCCTTGAAGCTGGTCAGGTAATCGTACCCAATGCCCGAAAGGATGGAAACCACCCTAGCAGCCTTCTCATAGTCAGAGAGGTCTTCAGCCCTGTCCAGAGCCTGTAATTCCTTAGCCTTGCCGTAGGTCACCTCTGACCACGTTGAGGGTAGTGAGTACTTCTTACCCTCCAATTCAAATTCTTTCATATACAGTTCATATGGATTTCAAGGGATTTTATTTTTAATTAAAGTTTTGATTAAGACTCAGACAGTAGCAAAGAAGAAGCCTGAGGTACTGTTACTGAGAGTCTTGACACAGTAGACAAAGGCATCAGTTTGGTCATCATTTTTGACGTGAGGAAAAACCGTCACCTGATTCAGGAAGGGTTGAATGTAAGTACCCTCAATCAGACTCACCCTCTTGGAATCTACAAAGTTTGCTACGGCTTGTGCTCTCACTACTTTGTTCTCCCTGCCGTGGCTTAACTCTGAGATGTTGAACAAGGTCTCTGCTCTCAACTGCTGTAGCAGGGATATACCAGAAGCAGCCTTCTCAACATAGATTCTTGACTCTGGTGAGTAGTGTTGGGGAACATACTGCTTGAGGAATTTAATCAGGTCAGGGAAGTTCAGTCTCTTCTCTACCACATCCTTGATGAAGATTTGATTATCAAGGAAACAGGCAACCACCATAGCAGTTGCGTCACTTGACTTTGTATCACCGTAGGCTGTATCTAGAAAGAAGTGCCAAATAATTCTCTTACCCCCGTATTTCTGGTTGAATTCTAACCAAGAGATTTTATTGAAGGACTCAGCCTTGAAGATACCAGCGTCAGCAGGGATAGGAGCCTGAAGGTATTGGGCAGCGTAGGTAGCAGGTTGTTTCTTCAGGTCATTGATAACCTCTCTGTCATACAGGTCAGGCAACAGGAGACCGTCAGAATCATAGTAGTCTTTGAACCTCTCAGGCTTAACTACTGATTCCTCAGTCACCTCAAGTGGTACAGAGATGTGATTGAAGGTCTCTTCACCGTAAGTGTTCAGCAGATAGTCAGTGAAATCATCCTTGAACAGACGTTGCATCACCACCACTATGAGACCTGTCTTCTTGTTATTTAACCTTGATTTGATTTTACCCTCATAGAATCTCTCAGCCTGATTTTTGGTAGCGTCAGAGTATTGGTCAGTGTCTTGCTGAATATCATCTAGGAGAATGATGTGAGCACCAAAACCGATAGAAGCAGAACCAACGGAGAATGCTTTTCTCTCACCACCTGCTGAGGTGATGTAGTGAGTCTTCTGATTTTGGTCATCTTTCAACCTGACCTCTGGAAAGATTCTCTTATACCAGTCAGACTCAAGCAACGTCCTTGTCTCATTTGAGAGTGCCGTTCTCAAGTCATCAGTCACAGAGGCTGTCAGGAACTTGAAGTGAGGTAATTTAGTCCAGCACCAAGCATTGTATGTCACTGAGATGATTTTAGACTTCAGGAGTCTAGGTGGTAGGTTAATCAGGAGATGTTTTGTCCTTTTGATACCCTTACCAATTCTCTCAGCCTCAACCTGAAGCAGGTCACATAGTTCCTTGATAATAGGCGTGTCGTGAAACTCAGTGTCAGGTTCCAGAACTTGGGTGAATGCAGCCTTGAAGAACTCATAGAAGGAGTTCCTGTAGTGAGCAGCTAGAATCTGTTCTTCGGTGACGGTTGAGAGTAATTCAATTAATTGCTTCTCTTGGGTTACGGGTTCCTTTGGTTTTTTCTTTGGTGGCAATCATTTAAATATTAATTAAAATTATACTTAGTAAACTGACTCAGGTGTGATGTCTATTGTTTTGTGTTGAGCACCTAGGCCAGCAGCCAATTGAGCAATCATCTCAGGTGAGAGTTGCTGAAGCAGCTTGTTAGCGTCAACGGTGGTAGTGTTCACATTCTGGTTAATCTCAAAACGCTTTACATCAAGACCTGTCAGCTTGTTTATCTTGTCTTGAATAGCAGCACAGTCAGCCCACTTCTCTGCATTGTAGGCTTTATTGTAAAGGTCATTGTACCTGATTAGTGCCGACTGCATATGATACCCCAACTTATCATCCTGAGTCTCCTGAAGGGCTTTCTTGACCTTTGTTATATAGTTCCTAGCACCTCTTTCACTGTCACCGTACTTTCTGACAAATGCATTCACTACGTCAGTGTATCTCATTGACTTGACTATGTACAGGTCTTTTACAAACTCAAATTTCTCCTGACTCAGGTTCTTGGTTTTACCGTTCATCACTGAGACACCCTTAGTATGTTTCTTGTCATTATTCATCTATTAAATTTTTAATTATTGTTATAATTATAAATATGTATTCAGTGCTTTCCCGTTCAGGCACATAGGCACATCATCAGATTTCAGAATCAGGGGAAGGTTTCGCCTGATGTCTTCCCTGATAAGCTTCACAATCAGGTAACACCTGCTTCTTGAGTAACCTGTGACTTCTGCCAGTTGGGAATAGGTAATCTTGTTCACCGCGTAGGTCTTGAAGATTCCGGCCCTTATCCAGTCATAGCGTCCGTAGACGAACTCCATTGCGTTCCTGTAGACCTCTGAGGTGGAGAAATCAGGTTCCGGTCTTTGGCTCACGTCAGTCAGGTATTCATCCAAGTAGTACTTCTCATTGTAGTACTTCTTGGACACACCTTGCTTTCTGATATCATCCTTCAGTTTCTGACAGGCTGTCTTTGAGAGGTAGTTGAGCAGGTTGGCCTCTGTGTTGAAATCACCCTCAGTCTTCTCACCGGAAACCATCTTCTCAACGGTCAGAAGAACAACGTCTGACAGCAGGTCTTCCAACTCTTCTCTGCTGAGGTGAATCTTCAGGAACCTGTCAACATTCTGGTAAATCTGCTTTTTAAGTTTATTTCTGTTTGCCTCTATGGTGTCGTAAATCTCTTCAAGTGTCATTTTCTGTATATTAAACTTATTTAATATTTTAATTTTATTTTTAATTAATAGATAACCGTGTATCTGTGGTTGAAGGAGTCTTCCACCAGCTTATCACTTGGAATCACGTAGCTGTACTGTTGGGCTTTCTCAAGGGGCAGCATCTTTACACGCTTGGGTACATAGCCCCTGTCCTGACCAGCCTTGGTCTTATTGCAGGACTTCACCTGCGTCTGCACATCAAGGCACTTCCTGAGGTCAAAGAGCACGTACACGCTGTCTGTGTAGAAACACTGGTACAATGGAACCACACCGGAGGCGTAGGCTTCCGCTATCAGGTAGTTGAACTTCGGTTCCTCAATCATTATGTCAGGGTAGAAGGTGCTGCTGCACTCCCTGACTTTGGTTTCCACTAGGTAGGTCTTGCCACTGTAGTCAACCCTGTAGTCAAACTGGTCATAGCCGTGGGCATCCGTGATGAAGTAATCCTTCTTGGGGTCAGTGCCCCTAAGCGGATTCATTGTGATGTAAACTCTCTCCTTTACTGCTCTCTTGGTGAATTCTTCCTCTTTTTTGTTTATTATATATTTCTTAGGCATTATCAATGCACCGTATCAATGGTGTCATCAATAAATAGTACGTTGTTAATACTTTTAATTAAAAAATTAATGATTTATGAAAAAATAAATCAATTATTTTCCAGACGGTAGGGGTGCGAGGTTCATTTCTGCTATATTTGGTATGCAGAGGTAGGAGCACTCATAATCTTGGGGTGGATTAATTTATAAACCAATTTATTATTACAGTTCCGAGTACTGATTCCTACCTCTGTAATTTTTACCGCCTTCTCATAGGTTCTAGCAAGTCCTTCAGAGCCTTAACATATTCGTTTCAATTAGAATCAGTTCGGTATCTGTATTAGTTGGTTTGACAGGTTTAAACGTAAATACCTTGCAATCAGATATTTATGCGGTATTTTTAAATAAAGAAAAAAGGAAAAAAGAACTTCTTACGGATTTGTAATCTTTACTTTTCTTTATTGATTTTAAATATTTATATATTTAAGAGACTTGTAAGTTGTTGACTATCAATTATTTATAGCAGCTAAATAATACATATCCCGAACTTACTAATACGTATCCCGAACTTGCTAGTACAGAAGCCGAACCTATTAATACAGAAGCCGAACTTTGAAAATACAGTAACCGAACTGAACTAATACGGATTCCGAACTTACTAATACATATTCCGAACTTGTAAATATTACTATTACATAAACATTTGTAATAATAATATTTTGCTTATGTTTGCATATCTCAGCCTAAGATATGGAAATAGTAAAGCACAATACTACGATAAGCCACGCTAACAGCTTCATAGAGGGTGTTTATGATATGAACCTCATAGAGTTGAGAATCTTTCTCAGCCTGTTATCAAAGCACAAAAGGGGGGTTAATGTATTCAAAGAGGCAATACCTCTCACTCTTAAAGACCTTGAGTTACCTATTGCAAAGTCAACTTTCAGTGAGCAACTATCAAGACTCAAGAAAACTACGGACAGGCTATCAGATATCAAATTCAAGTTTGAAACCGATAGTACCTACCAGCCTCTTCACATCTTCACGCCTGTATTAGATAAAGATAAGAAAGCTATATCTGTCAAACTCTCACTAGAGATTCAGGAGCTTGTTAATATATGGACAAATAACTTCACTGAGGCTGACGTAGAGACTCTGATGCAGATTCCTACATTTACCTCTTACAGAATCTATATGCTGCTCAAGCAGTACCAGACTTGGAAATCTGAAAGGGTTATCACCCTTGATGATTTAAGGGATATGCTGAAACTGTCTGACCAGAAATCATATGAGGTCTACGGCAACCTGAAGAACAGAATTCTCAAACCTGCTCAGGAACATCTTAAAAGCACTGATATGTCTTTTGAATTAAAGGAAATCAAGTCAGGTAAAGCCGTGAGAGCAGTTGTATTCAAGTTCAAAAAGAAAGATAAGAGAGTCATTGAGGTAAAACAGGCCGAACTCTTCTCACCAACACCTGAAGAACCTAATAGTACAGTAGCCTCTACCCCTGTACTAACAGACAAGACCACTGCCAATGCTATCAGGATTATGAGAGAACGCTATGAATTCACTCAGGCTCAGATTGACAGGTACATCAGTAAGCTGAAACCAACTGTCATAACTAAACTCCATAACTCTTTCCAGACAAACCCACCTGTCTTGACCAAGAGCACACCTTCAGAATGGTTGGTCAGCAAGCTTGAAGAGAAAATCAAATAATAGGATATGAATCTAAGCCCATACGTGACCCAGCTAGTAGGTTCAAGGGTTGTTGAAGACTTTAGATGGTCATTCTTCGGGGAAGAATCAGAAGAGAGTATAACAGCTAGGGAATACCTAACTGAACTAAAAATTGTTATGCTTTCTGTTAAGGAACCCTATACCATCAAATTTAGTGATGTAGAGCAGATTGAAAAGGGTGAACACTGTGCTGTTTTCCCTAACATAGTGGGTGAACACCTTGTTAACGCCTTGAATGCTTATTTAGCTAAGGAGTATGAGAATTTTTTCCAAGCATTAGCGAATTTCAAGCATTTCAACTTAACCAACCCTGTGGAGTTGAAGTTTTATCAGGAAAGACATCAGGATATCATAGACAGGATTCTGATGTTGCGGAGTTTCAGGCAAGACTTATCTTCACTGTTATCTTTCTGTGATGATTATAATGAGGTTAAGATTAATCAACCTGAGACTACCGGATATAAGTACTAAAGTTTTTTAATCATATCCTATGAAAAACTACTTCCTGTACTTACTCAGATTCAAGAGTGAGCCTATCATCAAGATAGGTATCTCTAACAATGATGATTTCAGCAGAGTCAAACACCTGTCCAACATCTATGAGTTTGACCTTGACGGTTCCTACGTAGTGAAGGCCAAAGACTCCAAGTTCATCACCAAACTTGAGAAGCATCTTCACACCACCTATAACACATTCAAGGTAGGAAAAGAGTATCAGACCAAGTACAAAGGCAAAGACGGACATACTGAGTTGAGATGTTCTTCCTGCTTAGACCATATCCTTGAAGATATTAGGCACTACAGCAGCAAGGAGTTCTTAGGGGTAGAGTTGGTTGAGGGTATCAAGTTTCCTGAACGTGTTGTCACTAACCAGCCACCAAGGAAGATACCAGTTAAGATACCTTTTGTGGATGAACTTAAGGACTTAGATATATTCCAGCAGATATTAACCTTTGTCAAGACCAGTGATGAGATAGTCAAGGTTAACATCAATGAAAAAGAATTCAAGATAGTCTCTACAACTGAGAATGCTGTTGCTCTACTTGTCAATAGGTTCATTGTTGGTGGTGTCAATGTGGTCTCAAGGTATGGTAATGAGTTCTCTGAAGATGAAGATGATGATACTATGTACTGGTTTGCTGAAGGTAGTACTCAATATTCTCCAAGTGGTGGGCACAAGAAGCCGAACACAGCAGCCCAAGCAAGAAAGGTGATGTCTGATTTCTTTGATATACTTGCTAACTCACCCAAGCTTGACGCTACAATGAAAAACCATAAACCTGACTTTAGCAGATGGGAAGGTTTGGGTTTAGCGCCGTTCTTTCTACATCCTGAAGCTTTAGAGAAGATAATTCAAGAGAGGGAGAGGTTGGGTATAATCGGCAAGAAGAAACGGGGTAGGAAGCCCAAAAGAACTTCATAAATCAACGTTCTCACCCCAAGATGTGTAGACGTGCCACTTCCGGTCAGCACCTTGTAGAGAGCCTGTAAAAGGCTTTATTCCTTATCTTTACTTTTAATTAAAACTTTAATCATAAAAGCAATTAAAATATTAATCCTATATTTGTTTCACTATGGAGAATAACAAGAAGCCAGTGGTTATCAGTATCATCAACCTGAAGGGTGGCGTAGGCAAGACCACCACTGCCGTCAACGTGGCAGCAGCCTTGAGGGAATTGGGCAAGAGAAGCCTTCTGGTAGACTTAGACTCACAGGGTTCGGCCACAAGGAGTCTCCACAGGGGTTCGGTTGAGTACACCGTAGGTGATTTGATGTTCGGGCAGTCTGGTCTTGAAGAGACACTAATCAGTTCACAGGTTGGGATTGACCTGCTACCCTCAAACATTGAGCTTGCAGACTACGAACGGAGCCTGACAACCCTGAAGAACTATCACACCTATCTGGCAAAGGTCTTCAAGCAGGTGTCAGGGGAGTATGACTTCATCCTGATTGACTGCCCACCTTCTCTAGGCAATCTGACCGTCAATGCCCTATATGCCTCTGACTATTACCTAGTGCCAGTCCTGACGGACTTCTACTCACTGGATGGGATAAAGAACATCACCACCACCGCCCACAAAGTCCAGCAGCTTAACCCTGAGTTGAACCTGTTGGGTGTGCTGGTGACCAGATACAACGTCAATGACAAGAAGATTGTAGACAGACAGGTGTTTGAGAAGCTACAGTCAGTCCTTGGTGAGTTGCTGTTTGAGACCACCATCAGGGTCAACAACCCTCTGAAGGATGCCGTAATCAACACTCAGGACATCTTCACCTTTGACAGCAAGTCCAACGGTGCCCAAGACTACGCTGCACTCACTCAGGAGATATTGAATAGGGTAGGGGCAGTGAAGGTTTCCTAATGGAACCTTTCTCACTCTTATTGTTAATTTAAATTTAAATTATAGGTATCTTTGATTCTATAGCCGTACATACTGCTGAAACTATGACTTCTAAGAAAGACAATACCAACAAAGACAGAAAGGACAAGCTTGACTTCACCACAGATGATTTAATCTTTGGTAACAAAAGCCCTAAGCCTGAGCAACTGAACTCCTACGGCCTGAACGCTACCCCTGCCCCTCAGACGGAGAGAAAGAGAGTGGCAATCCCTAAGGGTAGACCTAAGAAGGAGAAACCTCAGGCTACCTACTTGGTGGTGCCTCAGGAGTCACACTATGAGAATGAGAAGAACAAGTTCCTTCCTTTCTCCACCTCAATGAGAGCAGACCTGTACTTAGGTCTGAAGCGTCTTGAGTACCACGACAAGAGAACCATACGCTCAATCCTTGAAGAGGCTCTTGAGATGTACCTGAAGAAACAGCCACACGCAAAACAACCCCTTCCAGAGAAAGAGGCTAAGAAACTCAAGCCAATGAAGACAGCCATTGACTACTACTACGAACGTCAGGATGATGGTCAGGAAGAATAAAAACAGAAGAGGCTACCCTTAAATGAGTAGCCTCTTCTGTTTTTGATGTATGTATGATTTTCTATCTCACGTTCTGAGGGTTCATTTGATTCACATTGAAGTCATTGTTGGTGTAATCATCACTGATGATGTTGTTATAGAACTGAGCAGCAACAAAATCAATAAATTCATCATTGACAGAACTCAGTTTGCTGTCAATGATAGAGTCATTAGCAGTGAACACCTTGAACAGGTTGAGATTGCTAGGTAATTGTAACGGTGCCCCTGAATAAGCATTGTTGTCAATTGGAAGACTCAGATAACTGTTTCTAGACTTAGAGGTAATCTGCATCAGGATATAGTCACCAGATGAATTCACGTTGTCATTACTGATGATTAATGCAGGTCTCTTCTTACTTTCTGACAAGTCAGTGAAAGGGAAATGCACCCAAACTATGTCACCTCTGTTATATTTACTGCTCAACTTCTTACTGTATTTGAGTTGGAGAAGGAACCACTGGTAGTACTGTTATCAGAATATTGCTGTCTGTAGATTTCATCATAACGGTCATCTTCCTCAGAGTCCCAATCTTCAGCCAGAGAGTCCTGAGAGGCTAAGGTAATTTCATCAACGTGCCTAGATGTATTAGGGGTGACGTTGCCGTGAGACCTTGAATGGACATTTTCGGTAGAACTGTGAGTCTTACATTCAACTATGACTTCATCATTATCTGTGATGATATCAGGGTTAGCAGCTATACTAAACCTCTCATTACCATCATTCACAAACCTGACGTACTTCAGGCTTTCCAGCAAGTCCCTGAACTTGCCGTAGCTTGAATCATCTATTGTTACTTCTATAGTCTTCATAACTTCTAAATGTAGTGAAAAACATAGTACTACCTATACTGTAACGGATTCTGAGTCCTTTTGGTGCCTTCTCAGGTACATATCAACCGTACCAGTCTTGAATTCCAGACCCCTTGGTGTCTTGTAGCCTAGGTGGTTGAGTTTGTCAGCAATCTGCTTCAGCGTCATTTTCTCCTTCAGCCTCAGGTCAAGTATCTTGTCAATGGACTGCCTTGAGATGATAGACTCCTGAACCTGTTTCTGACGTGACTGTGAACCCTTCAGACGGTGCTCATTGGTCAGGTTCTGAGGGGTGCCTAGGTTGAATCCCTGAAGCTTCTTGGACTTCAGCGCAGCCTTTGTCCTCTGTGAGACCTTCAGGAGTTCGTCTTCGTGCAGGGCACACTTGATACGGAGTATGGTCATATCATCATTGGGAGAGTTCACACAGACGAACCTAGCCCCCGAAGCAGCAATGTAGTTCATCAGAAGGGAGAAGCGGGTGAGCCTTGACAACTCCTTCACCAGAATGACAGCACCTGTCTCAATGGAAAGCTTTATAGCCTCGTGCAGCTTGGGTCTCTTTGCCAGCAGTTGAGAGAGAACGGGTGCCTTGTCTGCTGAAATCCTGTCCTTGTTCCCACCTGACTCAACCTCAATGAAGGTGGCTATAGAGGTGGCACCTGTAGACCTGATGTACTCCCTGACATCACGCTCCTGTCCCTGCTGACCAAGACCGGACTGCCCCTGACGTTGGGTTGAGACCCTGTAGAACTCAATGACTTTCATATCTGAAGCAAAGTTAGTGTTAAGTGTTTCAAATACCTTGAACGTTCAGGGGTAAAGTTAAGTTTTTAATTCAAAATATAAATAAAATTTTAATTAATAAAAACAGGAGGTAGTGTAGACTGTCCTGTGTCCTGAGTAGGATTTACTGAGTCTGTCATAGGTCACCAAGAGCCTGACGTTATCAAGGAGCGTCACCAAGTCAATCCAGTAGACCTTGAATCTGTAGGTGTCTGTACAGGAGCCTGAGTGGTATTCCTCAAGGCTCAGACGGTCACCAGTGATGGTCACAGGTTCGTGAAGTATAGACTCTGCTGTGTCATTGGTGGTAAGAGCAGTCAGGTTGAATGTCACGGACAACTTTGAGAACCTGTCTTCTCTAATGGAAGTAATGAGGCTCAGGTAGCCAGTAGACTCAAGGAAGGGTATTGGTGTTGTCATTGGGTTTAGTTTGTTGCTTGGTTGTATTTGAACAGGAAGGACTCTCTCTTAACCTTGACCTCAATCCCTGTGAGAAGTCCAGAACCAGAGAAGGAGAAGAACACTTCACCTATCATATCCTTGGGCAGTTTGGAGGGTGTGATGATGACCTTGTTTTCACGTTCCAAGTACATCAGGTTCCTGCCGTTGATGGTCAGGGTCTTGGGTTCCTGAGGTGGTGGAAACATAGGCTGGCCTTCCTTGGTGATGATGTTGGTGGTCAAGACCTCAATCTCTGAGTTATGCCTGTACACCTTCTTGATTCTTGGAAGGAATACCTGAGTATAGTACTCTGAGGTGAAACCGGACAGGGGTTGCTCACCACCTATCCTGATTTCAAAAATGTTGTTGTTCATAATCGTTTTTGTTTTAATTTGTTTAATTTAAATTTTAATTAAAAGATAATGCTTTTAAAAAGACACCTCTTTGAAGAAGGTGTTCCTTATTAAATAGTCACCGTTTCAGAAAACGGATATTTAGTTTTAATTAAAACTTAAATTATTTGCTTGTTCAAATAAAAAGACTGCATCCCTAGAAGCAGCCCTTCAAAATAAGTATTGACTAGACACACTATCTTGAATTGCAAAAATAAGTGCGGTTCCTGAGAAAGTCAATACCCCTGAATAAAAAGTTATACACATCGGGAGGTTTTCAAATCCCTTGAACGTTCGTTTGTAGTTCTTGAAATCCTGAGGTGTCACTACGAATGATTTCGTATACCCGTATAAGCGAATATTTTTGAGAAGGTAAGAGGGTGAATTCGGTTGATTGAACTTTTATTATCTTTAACAATTCCTCTAAAAATATCAAATAATAGCCTTATTCAATCCAATCAACGTTTTCTGACCTTATGCCCCAACTCTTTACTCTACTCCTTCAGGTCTCCAAGACTGTTCCTGACACCACTGCTCTCAAGGCACACACCAGCCTGAATCCAGACGAAATAGCGAACTCAATAGCACTCAACCCTTGGTTTGTTCTCATTGGTGGTATCGTTGGTGTACTTGGTTTGTTCTTGTCCATCTACTTCTACTTCAAGTCCAAAAGTGTCAAGAGCCTATCTTATAACACCAAGAACTTTCAGTTGGTGGATTCTAAGTTGAATAAGGTTGAAGGGCTGGATGTCAGTTATAAAGGGAGTAAGGTCTTGAACCTGACGGTCACTAGGTTCATTATCTGGAATAGCGGCAATGTTACGATTAGAAGGGATGATATTGCCAGTAAAGACCCGTTAAGGATTGCGATTGTCAATGAGGGTGGTTTCCTTGACTATCAGGTAGTCAGAGAGGTGAATAAGGTAAATGACTTCACTGTGACACCAATAGCTAATGGAAGGGAGTTGTTGATTGATTTTGAATACCTTGACCATAATGACGGGATTATCATACAGACGTACCATACCTCAACTATTCCTTTCGTCAGGTTGTTGGGTACTATCAAGGGTATAAAGGGTTTTAATTCTTCTATAATGATTAGTACTGCTGCATCAGATTATAATGATGAAGTAACCGATGGGAAAATTACATTCAAGAAGAAGCTTATAAGATTTGTAAGTTCAACGTTTGCCCCTGTATTTTGGATGTCGTTTGGAGCATATTTGATGTATCACTATCAAGGTGAAGAACCTACAATGGTTTTCTACGGTGGGTTATTTATCGCTATTGGTGTACTGTATTTAGTTTTTAAAGTAATAGAGATATACAAGAGGCTTCCTGATGAATATTACCCTTATTTTAAAGACTTATAGTGTATTCTGAATGGTTGAAGGAAGTCTATAAATAGAATCTGTGGAATCGTTAACTTTCATATATCATCAAATTAGTGTTTTATAATTTTCACATATGAATAAGAAAGTTCAACTTACTGAAGAGTTTATTGCTAAAAATCCAGAGTTTGTAAAAAGATTACTTGAATCAAAGATAAAGCATTCATTAAGAACTATGGGTATTGATACTCAGAAAGAAATTGAAACACTTTATCATTACACCTCACCAGAAAATGCAATATTGATAGCAGAAGGAAATAAACTTAAATTTAGTGACCCTAGGACATTAAATGACCCTTTTGATTTAGATTGTAGTGTCTTAAGATTTGATAGTGACCCTGAAGGATTAGCATTATACCTTTATTCCAAAGACAAGAGTAAAAGCGTTGAATATTGGTTGGACGTGACAAGTTCCAGTAGATATAGGGCTGATTTTCAGAATCAGTCAATAAACCTGTACAAAGAAGGAAAGGCGAATTTTGGGATTTGTTGTTTTTCAGAAACATATGATAATCCTTTGATGTGGAGCCATTACACAAAAGATAAAAATAATTTAAGTCATAGTGGCGTTTGTTTTGGGTTTGATTCGAAGGCTCTAAATATGTCTACAGTATCTCGTGTAAAATACACCAAGGAGAAGATGACCTGTAATTATTTTGATGGTGATTTAGATGCCGTTACTTTTATGTGCTACCAAAAGGCTATTGAGTGGGAATATGAAAATGAAGTCAGGGCAGTATGTTTCAATGTAGAAAAGTTTTGTGATTCAAAAAGGTTGATGTCTTTTGACAGGAGTTATGTAAAATCATTATATTTTGGAGCAAGGATAGATAGAGAGGCGAAAAATAAAATAGTTAAAGAGTTAAAAGAGAATAACTATCCTGAATCAATGCAAATATTTACTATGGAGTTGTCAGAAGATTCATTCAAATTTAAAAATGATTTAATTCCTATTCTATTAAAGGATTACCAAGTTTAGAGGTTGGAGTAGCTGAAATATATCTCCTTGCTGGCACTGACTCAGAATTAGATTCAGCATAACACATATTCATAGGTATAAAACCTATTTATATGTTCAACATCATATTTATTCTACAAAAGCTATTCTTACCCGTTCCTTTCCCTCAGGTCTTCATCTGGTGGGTTATCCTTGGTTCTATCCTTGGTTGCCTGTTCTTTGGTGCTTCCTACTTTGCTGCCCTAGGTGTTATCCCTGTCTCCTTAGTTGGCTTGATGTTCATCATCAGAAATAAGAGAAAAGCTAATAAGGACAATCAGGAGTAGTGTCACCAGTATTATTGATAGTTCTGGTTCTAGTGCTCCTGATAGTGTCTTACTCTTCAAGAGCCTGTAAGGACAAGATTTCTTTCCATTATGAGAAGTCTTGGTTCTCAAGGTTGAATAACCCTCTCTTCTGGAACCCTGCTGTGAGTTGGAAGAACAAGTATAAAGATGGTGATTCCGGTAAGGGTGAGAGATTCTTCCTGTCAACCACTGCCCTTGTTTTCCTGACAGATGGTTGGCACTTATTCTCATTCTTGGAGTTGAATTCATTGCAATTAGCTTTGAGTATTCTTCTATATATTGTCTTGGGTTACGGTGTTATCTTATGCTTCCTAGGTGTGAAGTTAGTCTATGGTGTGTGCTTCAACGGACTCTATGACTACCTATTAAAATAAAAGAGGCTACCATCATTGACAGTAGCCTCAGCAGGGATTATGAACGTTATTTAATACGGTAGTTGGTACTCTTGTAAAAAATGTCTAACCAATTATTTTGATTATTTTCTTCTCTATTAGCAATTAGCAATCACCAAATTAATGACAGTTTCAATACCTTTCAACTCATCTAAGGTGAATTCTCCTGTTTTAATGAAGTCAATTATTGCTGAAGGTCTTTTACTAGTCTTTAGTAACCCAATTACATTGCGTTGCCCTGATAGGTCTGGTTCCGTAAGAGCATCAGTCACAATAGCCTTAATACTCAAAGGTCTGTAGAAGTTCTCAATCTCTTCAAGCATTGCATCAAACTTGTAATCATCGGGACGTTTATTCATACCAACCCAAGCCATTGATTTAAGCTTCTTATTTAATCCCATCAACTCACCTAATTTATTGGTTGCTTCTTGGTCTTCTTCTACGGTGACAGATTTACGTCTAATCTTATGTTCACCCATTTTATTGAATAGGTTGAGTAATTCTTGCTCTAGGTAGCTTAGTTCTAATTCTTTTATATTCATCATTATCTTATTTCCAATAATTATTTTTAATTAATTTTAATACTCTCCTGTAACCTTCAGTATTTGGGTGATTATCTCCTGTTTTTACAAGGTGTCTTTCATTGAAGGAGTTTATTCTTGTATTTATTGCTTCTAACTCACGCGACACTAACTCCTTTTTTTCCTTTGTTGGTTTCTCTTTATAAAAATCTCGTGTTTTTACATACAGTGCGTTATACAAACCGTATAATTGATGTTGAATTAATCCTTCATCTTCCTCATTCTGTGTTCTTTTTACTTCCTTTGGTTCGCTGGTACTACCACTGCTGAAGCTTATTCCTACTACTAATAGTAGAATCAACACCCCTGCACCTACTATCATTCCGCATAAAAAACCTATCATTATTTTATCTCCTTAGTTAATTCTTTTATCTGATTAATTACACTCAGCCTTAATTCTTCAATGAGTTTTTCACTTGAGTCTTCTACGGCTCTTCTCAATTGTTTCTCTGTTTTATTGGATTCAATGTCTTTCAATATTTCCCCTGTCATTATTTAATCTCCTTATTTTCTTCTTCTGTATCTACGTTATTGATAGCGTTATCAAGTACAGCTATCATTTTCCGGTTATTCTCTTTTATTCTCTGTGTCTGTACCAGTGCTTCAGCTATCAAATCTAAAAGCGTTGGTGACTTATTTTTCTTCAGGTTCTCAACTACTGAGGCTCTTAATTCTTTCTCTTCTGGTGTCATATACTCCTTTATTATAAATAGTGTGTTGTTGAATAAATTGACTTGAAATGAGGTCAATTTTGGATAAATAATTAATTTATTTTTCAAGAGGTATTACCTTGAATGAATATGTATTTTTCCCAAGGCTTGAGTCTGCCGTTACTGAGAAACCTGTATAGATATCCTTGGTGTCTTCAGTGATGATTTCTGAGTACCTGAGTTGGTCTACAAACAGCTTGAGCATTGGGGTGATGTTGTCAACGTCATACCTTGCGTTGAATCTCACATCAAGTTTAAAAAAGGTTATTTCCGGTATACCAGATTCTTCTATGAGTCCCTTGAAGATGTTCTTGAGTTCATCCTTCTTGGTTTTGGCCTTAGTCCAATGTTGCGAGTATGCTTCATTGAGACTAAAACCTTTGCCAGTGTATGTGATTGTGTATGCTGTTATCAACTTATTTTAATTAAACTTTAAATGTTATTTTAAATTATTCTAGAAACCGTAGAAGTTCATCTACTGCCATAGGTTCTGAGTCACTATCACTTAACATTCTGAAGAATTCATCATCTGTCATTGACGTTGAGTTGATAGAGGTTCTGAATGAGATAACCTTAGCTTCTGGTGTTGTGGTTGCTAACACTGGTTGAGTGACTGTTACTGGTGTCACTGCTTCCTCTTTAATATTGGGGTTGAGGTCGTACACTTCTCTGAAGACGGTCTCAATGATTGTGTACATTGTCTGAACATCCTGTTCTAACACAATGGTTGAATCGTGTATTGTTGAAACCCAAACTCCTTGCATCTGAGCCATCTGTACAGCGTGTCCTATGATAGCCGTTGACTCTGCTTTCTGCATTAGTCTGCTGAACTCCCTGAAATCAACCTCTTTTCTTTTAGAGATGAACCCATATACCTCAGGGTAAAGCCTTTCAAAGGCTCTTGCTACAGTGTTGGATTTCAAACCTGCCGTATGGTTGGAGCAGTAGAATACATCACCAAAGAATGACTCCTTGAAGTTTCTTCTGTTGGTCTCATTGATTGCAATTCCAGCCTCAATCATCACCCTCTCATAAAGAAGACCTGTACTGGTGTCTTGAATATATTGCTCTACTGAAACAGGTAAGGATGTTGCGAACCGGAAAGACTCTTTCAGCAGAATATTCAGGAAAAACGGTTGAGAGCAGGATAAATCAAGGTTATACAGTGCTTGCTCAGGGTGCCTCTTGTTGATTAGGAATTGCCTGAGTTTCCTGCTCATATTGGTCAGAGGCGTATGAACCCTTCCATATTTGTCAACCGTCAGCTTCAGCATACCGTTATCAATGGTGTTGATTGCCAGCAAGTCTGCGTTGAACCTGTCATTGATGTTCTTTTCCAGTACTTCCAAGGGAGTCAGTGACAGGTGTTCATTGAGTTCGTAAAGGTCTTGGGTAGCTGCTGCTGTCTGGTAGTTGGTGAAGCGGCTGTCACCAAAACCACGAAGTGTGTGAAGGGAGTTAGCTAATTTGTTCTCAATGTAGCTGTGTGCTTCCTCAGCCTTGATTCCTACCTGTTGCAACATATCATAGAGATATTGTTCAGACCCTTTCAGAGTGTTGAAATAAGAGTTCTTGTTCCTCAGGTTTTTCTCAAATGTATCATTGATACACACCTCTGTTCTGTATGATACGGCATAAGGAGGTGCTATTTTATAACCCTTACTTTTTCTTCCGGTTATGTAGTGATTGTCAGAGTAGATGATTCCCCATTTGATAAGGTTGTCCTTGATAAGCTTCCTGTATCTACCTAGGAAATTGTTCAGGATTTCATCATTGATTCTGGTGAAGCCGTTGCTCTCTTCAATATCATATCTGTAGAGAGTGCCTGTATATATAAGGTGTAGGAAGTAGTGGTATTTGTCTAGGTGGTCGTTTATCTGTCTTTGAGAGTAACCGTTTTCTCCCATTAAGTTCTTGATATCTACCCCTGTAGGCACGAATAGAAGTACCTGTTTCTTTTTGATGTTGGTGAGTGACATTTCATTTTAGTCTTAGGTTGATTGTTATTTATTTTCATTGTTCCAGTGGTTCCAAGCACTGTGTCAGGTTAGTTGAGGGGTGGAACGTCAGTAGGCTACCTAACGGGAAATGAACAACCCAACCTACTGACCCCCTTTTATTATTAAATAGTATAAAAGTGTGGTAATTGACTAAAACCAATGAAAATAATTGAATTATTTTATGACCACTTATTTCCTATATACCTCAATAGTATGTCTGAGTCCTGAGAAATAAAAAGCAGGAGTGATAAAAATGAAATTATCTTTCAATAGTAAGGGATGTGGGTAGAGTTATAATTTCTTATAACTGATATTGATACGTCATACCATTATTGATACGTCATACCAGTATTGGCTCTCTTCTCTCTGCTAGTTTCACAAGGACTGAAGTGATACGTCATACTACCTCATAATTTTCTTCAATTTCAATTTCAAAGGTTCAAATCTTCATTTTTAAGCTGCAAACTGATACGGCATAAGTAGAGAGGGGAGGGTGGGTGTGTTTGTTTATATATATATATAGGATAGATAATAGAGATGATAGAGAGTCCTTATTAATATATAATAGAATGAGAGAGTAGTGTATACATATAGTGAGTCATAGAACCTTTTAACTATGGCTTACAGAATCTCAAACAATGGAATCAATCAAATAAAGAAACACGAAGGAGTAGAGTACCGGATGTACAGGGACGTTGCTGGTTACCCTACCATTGGCGTAGGTCACCTGATACTGGCAACTGAGAAACACTTACTGACCAAGACCCTCACTGAGTCAGAGGTAGACGAACTGCTCAGAAAAGACATTGCTAGGTTTGAGAAGAACCTGAATGCAGTGGTGAAAGTACCCCTTAACCAGAATCAGGTAGACGCACTTCTGTCCTTGATGTTCAACATCGGTTCCGGTGCCTTCAACAAATCATCAATCCTGAAGAGACTCAACCAGAAAGACTATCTGAGGGCAGCAAACAACTTCACCCTCTGGAATAAAGCTGGTGGTAAGGTCGTACAGGGACTGGTTAACCGGAGGCTTCAAGAGAGAACCCTGTTCTTAAGTCCTATTAATTAAAACATTAATTAAATTAAAAATGAACCGTTTTGAGGTGTTACCATTGAATCAAATCGGCTCAAGTCGTATCAATGCATCAATTCAAGGTATCGTGTCTCACAGAGCCTTAAAACGCAAAAAACCTACTCTTAAAATTGAGAGTAGGTTTTTTTATTGTTTATGGTGTCCAAGAACGCAAAGTCCTCATATCATCTATTAGCCAAAGGTCACCGTACACTGTCCTGATATAGGTGAATCTCTCTGGCTCCGTGACGGGGTTGGTGTAATCTCCCAACCAAATCCTCTCCCCTTCCCCGAAGCTTCCAGAAAGGGTGTAAGCCCAATACATCAGGGGTGCGTTCACAGCATCCAGCCAGTCAGTGTAAGGCATAGTGATTTCAACACCCGTTGCACGTGGTTCTTCCGTGTAAGGCAGTGCAGGAATCACGGTTGAGCAGACTTTTTCGTTCAGTTTTATCCCTGCGTTCGCACTGGTGCCAATGATTTCCCAAGTGACGGTGTAATCAATTTCCTTTCTCTCGAACATCCCATCAACCCTGACAGATACTGAACCAGAAGGGATGGTGGGGTATAGGTTGGTGACAGCCCCTGTGTACCCGTTGGTTCTTCTCACGGTGGCTGTGACGGTCTGCGGGTTCGGTTTGGTCACCGTTATGTTGGTGAACACCTCCTGCTGTGTTTCCAGTGGCTCCGGCTTGCTGGTGTATATCGCCAGAGGTGGCTTGTGGACGTAACCAGCGAACGCACTCAGATTATATGGTGGAGTGTATGGAAGCGTTGAATGGAAGAATAAGTCCTTCAGGAATATGGGTGAAGAGTTGCTGAACATAGAGTTGGTGCCGGGATTTTGGATAGGTTGAGAGGGTGAATAGAACTCACCCTCCAAATCCCCCAAAATCTCTTTCCTCACAGCCGCCATTGTTATGTCTGTATGTGACACTGCCATTAGCCCACCCTTCCTTTCTTCAGTTCATCGACTTCTCTCTTCAACTCCTGAATGGCTTGAACCAGAAGGACATTGATTCTTGGGTAGTCAAGTGAGTGGGTGTCATTGGTGTAGCTCACCAGCAGGGGTTCAACCTCTTTCACAGCCTGTGCTATGAAACCAATCTCTTCTTTCCCACCCAAGTCATTACGGTTGTACCTCACAGGTGTGAGTGCCATTACCTTCGCCAGCCCCTCACAGTAAGGTGTCACGTTGTCCTTCAGCCTTGCATCACTGTTAGACTGCACATTTGCCGTTGCATAGAGATTCACAACGTTCAATGAGCCATCAGATGTCCTTTTGGCAATTGAATTTGGAGTGGCGTTCACATCACCAGTAGCAGAAGAAACATTTTCCAACGCTGTCTGAAGCCCGTGGATATCACTGATGTTGTGGTAATGTGCTGAAGCTGGATACAACAGCGGCTTGTTTTGAATGTTCTCCCAATTGTGTGTATGGCCTGTATTTGCTTTACCGTCAAGGGCACCCTGCAAACCATTAACCTCACTCAATGTATGTGAGTGAGCAGCAGGGGCAAACGTTGAGGGTTTCCCTGACACTGATTCCCAAGACACTGAGGTAGTGGCTGACACTGTTATGTTCACGTTACCCTGAGCGTCAGGAGCCTGACCGTTCACCTTCTTCACCATCTCTGTATGGGTGTGGGAAGTCAGGGAGTACTCTGAGTGTGAGTGCGTAGAAGGTGTGAAACTGGCTGGTTTATCAGTCACCTGAGACCAAGAATGCGTATGCCCTGTGCCAGATTTGGTGTCCAATGCACTCTGAAGACCTGTCACCTCACTCAATGTATGTGAGTGTGCTGAAGGGGTGAACGTAGTGGGTTTGTTGGTGATTTCAGACCAAGCGTGGGCGTGAGCAGCAGCAGGGAAGGTTTGAGGTTTATCAGTCACCTGAGACCAAGAGTGCGTGTGTGAGGTCAAGGAATACTCACTGTGGGTGTGTCCTGTGCCAGATTTACCGTCAAGTGCAGACTGAAGACCTGTCACTTCAGCTACCGCGTGTGAATGTTGAGCAGGAGCGAACGTTGAGGGCTTGCCTGTGATTTGAGACCAAGTATGCGTGTGACCAGTCCCTGACTTTGAGTTCAATTCAGTCTGTAGGTTCTCCACCTCTGAAATCAGGTGGGTATGTTCTGAAGGAGTGAATGTCTGAGGTTTATTGGTAATCAATGACCAGTCAACAGAGGTAGGGGTTCCTGTTCCGCCTGAGACAGCTACTACCACGTTTCCTGAAGCATCTGGACTCAATCCGTTCACGGTTTTGATGTACTCACCGTGCGTGTGCGTGGCAGGTGTGAAAGTGGTGGGTTTGCTTGTAATTTGAGACCAAGAATGCGTGTGACCTGTACCGGACTTTGCATCCAACTCAGACTGAAGACCAGTAATACCGGAAATCTGGTGAGTGTGTTCTGATGGATTGAAGGTCACAGGTTTTCCGGTAACGTCATTCCAAGTATGGGAGTGTGATGAAGGTGTGAAGCTGGTTGGTTTAGCCGTAATTTCAGACCAAGTATGTGAGTGTGCAGCAGGGGTAAATGTGGTGGGTTTGCCAGTTATCTCATTCCAAGACACTGAGGTTGTTCCAGTGGTTGCAGGACTTCCACCACCAATAGGGTTTCCGTCAGCGTCTTTGATGATACCAGACATCACCACTAGGTTAGGGACATAGACAGTATCTGCTTGAGTACCGTTGATATCCTGACCACCAAGGACAACGCTTCTCAATGCTTCTGGCTGCAACTGGTTATTCTTACCACCAAGGATAGCAGAATTGTCAGCAGCAGCACCCAAAACGTCTGAGGTACTGACCTCACTGTGGTTGAACGCCACATTTCCTGAAGCCTTTACAAAATCAAACAGATTCCCCTTGCCAGAGGCCGAACTTGCATCACCTGAAGCCTCAGTATTGTAACCTGCTGACTTCGAGAAAGTGCCTAGAGCCTTAGTCCCTGAGCCTTCAGCGTGTGAAAAGGCACCTTCTGCCTTTGTATAAGCACCTTCTGAGTGTGAATACCAACCGGAAGCCTGAGTATTATCACCTGAAGCGAAGGATTTCTCACCTGATGCTACAGTGCCATAACCGATTGATAACGAATAGTCACCACTTGCAAAAGAACCAGAGCCGAATGCCGTTGAGAAGTTTCCTTCTGCGTGGTTGTCACCAGCCCAAACAGAGTTCAGGTCTTTGTCAAATTTGATAGCAAGAGGAATCTGCACTATGGTATTGTCTTCAACAGCCAGATAGTGTTGGTAAGGGTTTTTGGGATAGTAGTTTGGTTCCCTGAACTCAAGGCTTCTCTCAGTACCTGACAAGTCCATATTGCAGTTAAACCCATCTACACCAGCAATATGAGCATAGGATGTCATTGGGTGAAGGAGTGGGTTCAACACACCGTCTTCATACAAGTCCTGAGCAAGCATCCTGTCAAAACCGTAGTCCTCACCTGTCTCAAAATAACCTTTGTAAGGTGTATAAACAACTCTGTCTAGATATGTTTGATTCCACTCAACAGGTAGCCTATCATATACCAAGTCAGAAGAGAAGCTGAAATAAGTAGACTCAGTGTCATAAGCAGGTGATAAAATATCAGCTACATACAGGAAGTGGGGCACCTCAGAATGAAGTTCCTGATAGAAGAGTGAGTTCAGTAATGAGAACCCACCGTTCTGACTTAAATCAGAGTACTGCTGGCTGAACCCAAGTTTAGCTCCTGAAACCAATGTACCTAGGAAGTTAATGTACAGTTCCCTAGTGCTGTAGTCAGGGTTGTAGTCTGACTCACCTGTGTCTAGAGTCCCTTGTATATCAGTTGATAGACCGATATCAACGGCAACACCAGAACCATCATCAAGAGAAGTGTCTTCTAGGATGTAAATCAAATCAGGTGTGTTAGTCACTACCTCATTCTTGATGAAGACAGTGGCAGCATCAAGGGCTGACTGAAGACCAGTAACACCGGAAATCTGGTGAGCGTGTTCTGATGGATTGAAGGTCACAGGTTTTCCGGTAACGTCATTCCAAGTATGGGAGTGTGGTGTAGCAGGGAACGTCTGAGGTTTATCAGTTACCTGTGACCAAGTATGCGTATGTCCTGTACCAGCTTTACCGTCAAGGGCAGACTGTAGGCCAGTTACACCGGAGATAGCGTGAGAGTGCTCCGAAGGGGTGAACGTAGTGGGTTTGTTGGTGATTTCAGGCCAAGAATGTGTATGTCCTGTGCCAGATTTACCGTCTAATGCTGCTTGCAAACCAGTCACGTCAGAAATAATGTGTGAGTGTGCACCTACGGCACCACCACCTATAGTACCACCTGTAGAGTTCATCAGATTGCCAGTTACAACCAAGTTAGGCACATAGACTGTATTAGGTGAAGTACCTACAATATTCTGACCACCGATAATAGCAGAGTTTGTAGCTCCTGAAGCTAACGAATGTCCTGAGCCAGCTACAACAGCACCATTTGTTGCAGTTGAATATATATTGTGGTTTAAACCGCCTAAAATAGCTGAATTAGCGGCTGAAGCACCTGATACTGAAGCATTAGTCACCCTGCTATGGTTGAATGCTGCGTTACCTGTTGCCAGAACCCTGACGGTATTGCTATTACCCCTACCACCTGTATGAGAAGCCTCTCCAACGGCAGACGTATAGTTTCCTTGACTGTGGGAAGAATAACCGGAAGCGTGAGTATGAAACCCTTCTGAGTGAGATTGCTGCCCATATGCCCTTGTTTGAGTACCTTCAGCGTAAGAAGCGATACCGTGAGCTTCAGAGAAGTTACCAACAGCAACACTACCATCACCGTAAGCCTTGGTTACATATCCTTCAGCGTGTGAGTATGTCCCTGTTGCTATTGTTTTGTAACCCTCAGCGTGTGAATAGTTACCGGATGCTATTGTTTGGTAACCCTCTGCGTGTGAGTAATTACCTAGTGCCTGAGTATAGTAACCCTTTGCGTGTGACGCTTCACCGGATGCTTCAGAACTATAACCCTCTGCGTGAGAGTAGTCACCGGATGCCTGAGTATTATACCCTAAAGCGAAGGATTTCTCACCAGTAGAGATATTGGATTCAGTTGAATATGACTTGGTTTCTGGATTGTATTTTATTGGTAGAGGGTACTGTTTGATGTCATTACCGTCTACGCTCAGATAATATTGGTTCGGGTCTTTAGTGTAGAAACCTGACTGCTTGAACCTCACTAATCTCTGGTTCACTGCTTCCTCAGTGTTATAGTAAAGATTAGCAAATTCTGATTTATATTGGGTGAAATAGAAAGGGAACAAATCAATGTTCAGGACACCGTTTTCATACACATCCTGATAGATGACCTTAGTAAGGGTAACACCATTATCAAAGTCATATTCACCTTCACCAGTGTTGAAGTTGCCATAGGTGCTGAACAGGTATAGGTCTTTGTCATCATAAATAGGGTTGTACACCTCAGGAACCCTAATCATTTTTACCTTGCTACTGAAAGAGATACTTTTGCTACCAGCAGTGTAGTCAGGTGAGTTCTGTTCATCAACTACATAAAGAAGGTTCCCTTTCTCCTTGTGGAGTTCCTGATAAAGATGTGATTTACTGAAATCTACCAACCCGTTTTCATTTAACAAGTCTTCATATCTCTGAGGGAAGCCTAGTAACTTCGTGTTCAGGTGGTAGTAGCTGAAAAAGAAGTATATTATTCTTCCCATATACTCAGGTTTGAACAATGGATTAGAGATGTCTTCTACTTGTCCTGAAGAGATATTCCAATTGAAAGGAGTGGAACCATCATCAATAGGGTTACCTTGATAATCTAACTCTTCTTTCAGGACAAAGAACAATCCTTCAGGGTTGGACACACCTATAATAGCCTCAATAGGGCTGGCATTGTCCAACGCTGTCTGAAGTCCGTTGACATCTTCAATTTCGTGGGTATGTCCTGAAACAGGGAAACTCTCAGGCTTATCGGTGATTGAATTCCAAGAATGACTATGACCTGTTCCAGACTTACCATCAAGGGCAGATTGTAAACCAGTTACTTCACTAAATTGGTGTGAGTGGGCAGAAGGTGCGAACGTCAGAGGTTTCTCAGTCACCTGTGACCAAGTTAGGCCAGTGATACCACCCCCGTAAGGCAACCAAGCATTGAGGCCAGTGCTTAGGTAGTAGGGCTTACCTTCGGTCACGTCAAAGATTGGTTGACCTGCATACCTGAGAGGGTTGGAGAGGTAAGCCTGTCTTTCCTCAGTGGTCATTTCAAAGTCTACGTCTATGTTTTTTGCATATTGTCTTGAGTACTGTAGTGCTAAATCTGCTGAAGCCATTAAATATTAAATAGTCACTATATACCTTGTCGCATTATTGAAGGGCACTACAGGCGTGTATCTGTAGACTTTATATCCGATAGGGCTGAAGTTGTTAGCCCCTGCAACATTTTGATTATTCTTTGTGAAGACACCTTTCACGTCAAGGTTGGTAGCTTCGTCTATCACCTTGGAAACATCCCTCAGGGTGTCCATATAGGCGAACTCAACTGACTCAGTGCCAGCAGGAATGTTGATGGTGAAGGAGTTCCCCTGACTTATGTCCATCACCTTTCCTGACAGGTTCCTGATATCGTTAGAGGTTGCCGTAGGCTTGTCAACGTCATAGAAAGCGTACCTCTTGCCAGAGATGGTCACGGTGTTGGAGTTCACCGTACCTGCTTGGATAGCCCCTTGAGGTGAGGGATTCCCTAGGTTCGTGTTCTTGACAGCACCAGCAGCGTAGGAGAATGAGGCTTGGTAGGAGATGGAAGCGTCACCAATGGTCACTGAGTCTTGGACATTCTGCAACACAGCGTCAAGCAGGACGGTACTACCTCTCTTCAGGACGTATTTGGTCAGGGCACCAGCGTCATTCCTGTTGAATGTAGGGGTGATGGTTGGGGTGATAACAGTACCGGCTTCAACGTTGCCAGTGACAGTGGAAGAGATGGAGCCTGTAGGGGTAGTGTAGGTGACATTGCTTTCCTTGGTCAGAAGCTTCTCAAGGACTGTCTCAATCAGGTCTGTGGGTGATATGATGTCACCGTCCTTGAAGCCACCCACCTGAGCACCTGTCACCCTTATCTCTTTCCCTACCGTGAGGTTTCTGGAAGGAATTCTTGACTCTTTCAATTCATTGTCTTATTCATTAAGGTTATCCTTTGGGGTGCTCTCCCTGAACCAGTTGGTAGGAAGAAGGGAGAGGGCACCAGCGAAAACGGCACCAGCAAATGTCCAGTCAGTAACCACACCCGTTGCAAGCCCAACTCCTAGCAGCACCAGAAGCAGCAGCCCCAAGAGGGTTGACTTAGGTGCTTTCATTATATTTTTAAGTTTCATTTTAATTAAATCATTAAAGGATATTATTTATTGATGTCTTTCTTTTTGAACAGCTAACTCAATCTTAACCTCAAGTAGAAGGTCTTTGATTTCTTTGAGTTCATTGGAAACATTGTGCTCAAGCTTCGTTACTCTTTCCTTGAGATAAGTTATCTCAGATTCCTGTCTGGTGTCATTGGTCTTGAGTACTACATAGATTCCTACCAGAGAACCGATTCCACCAAGAATGGTGAATATCAGTGCGATTAAAGGGATTGATATAACCATCACCTTACTTAGTAGAAAACAATTGGGCTGAAGCCAGAAGCGTCAGAACTTGGGGTGTCATTACCCTGTGAACCAGCATAGTACTCAGGGAAGTCAGCCTTATTTTTGGACAGGTACTCAAGAATCCTTGCCTTGACAGTCTCAGCCTTGGACATCACCTCATTCCTTTTCTCCCTGATGTCAGTTATCGAAGGGGCGTTCTGGCTCTGCTCATTGCCTTTGTTGGTCACGGTGAACAGGTTGAACATCAACTCATACTGAACCAGAAGGGCGTAGTAGAGTTTAATCTTTGGGAATAGGTCAGCCTGTCTAGGGGTGAGTTCCGTCCCGTTGGTGACGTGGTTGACATAGAGTTCATAGAGAGGGATTGACAGCAGGTCAGTGATGTAGAATTCCTCAACGGTCTTGAAGGCAATCTTAATCTCATTAGCGTCTTTGTGAGAGGTGACGTTCACGGTTGTTTTCAGGTACGCTTCATCAATCAGGTATACTTTTAACATTTATATTTATAATTTAAACTTTAATTAATTATTTGGTTATGAGGTGGGTTGGTTCCTGATGTTGAAGTCAGAATAGTCAGAGACAAACTTCCCTCTCTCATAAGACCATATCCCTGTCAGGACAATGAAGCAATCCGGTCTGAATGACCTCCAAGAGCCTTTTATTGCCTGACCTCTGTTCTGTGTGTAGCGTCCCTGAGCGTCCCTGATACCAGTGTTCTTGGTGGAGTTCTTGGTAGGTCTGCCAGTGTCGTAGTACCTGTAGGTCTTGGTAGAAGGGTTCCTCTTCTTGGGTTTGTCCTTGGTTGGAACAAGGTCAAGAAACCTAGTCCCGTACCTCGTGCCTGAAGACCTCCCTACCCTGCCTAGCTTCTTATTGAGTCTGTTGTTGCAGTAGACGAACTCAAACCTGCACCAAGTCTTTCTAGACCAGAACAGAAAATCATCAACCTGAGCCAACTCAAATTCCCTGATTTCCCGTTCGTCACTCAGGTTATAGTATCCCTGTATCTTCTGGTGAAGTCTCGTCTGTATCAGTTGTTCCATCTTTTTTCTCAGCAGGGTTTACTTCTTCCTCAACTTCATCACTTGGGTTGAGAAGGTCTTCCACATCATAGCCGTAGTCAGTTATGTAAGCTTCAGGCTTGAGCAAGTCAATCATTCTGTTTTCGTCAAGAATCAAGGCTGAAGACTTCACCTCTAATTCATATTCAGTGACACCGTTGTAGTCAAACACAGACTTCAGGAAGTCAATGACTGGTTTCTGATAGTCCCTGATAACGGTTGAGTAATAGGTCTTCATAGCTGTGTTGAACAGGTTACCGTCAGAACCTAGGCCGTTTCCCTCCTGCCTCACCCCTGCTAGGATGCCCTGACCACCGTGAGCGACTACAATAGCATCAGTAGTAATCTGCCTTGACTTCTCTACAAAGGCCGTGATATCAGAAGGGTTGATAGGGTTAATCTTCACTGAGTTGGGCTGTGAAGTCCAGACAAAGGTGATTTTACCAGCGTTCTTGCTTCCTGTGTTCTTCTGCGTGAAGTCCTGAATGAACTTCCTCTTCTGTTCTTCAGTGGCCTCAGAGTTTATTTCGACAATTGCAGAAGAGAAGAACCCGTTAGCGACTGTGTTAGCTAGGAATTCATCAAGGTTGTAGGCTGTCTCAATGTTGGTCAAGGCCGAGGCGTAGGAGATATCAGGGTAATAATCCTGTCCAGCACCTTTGTTCTTGAAGTACCAAAGCTGTGAACTCTGTTTACCCTGTTTAGAGGGGTTATAGGTCTCATAGTAGACAGGTGGGTTGTCCCTGACGTTAGACCAGTCAGCACACAGCCAGAAGCCTTGCACCCTGCCGAATTCATCAAGTTTCTTGTCTACCCTGACCTTTGTGGAGTCAACGTAGTCAAGGGCAGCTACCTTCTTACCGCCCTTGCCATAGCGAACCATCAGAGCACAGGTCTCCGTGATGGCTAAGTCCTGAGCAGCTTTCTTCAGGATGATGTCTAGGGACTCACCGTACTCATTGGGTTTCTCTACGAAAGCCTCAATGTTATCTGAGCAGGAAAAACCCTCAGCAGAGATAAGCTTCTTCTTGAGTTGGATGAAGGCACTGTGTATCGTAGATTTCTTGGAGAAGTCAATCAACACATCAGGGTAGTTGTTCTTGCTTCCCCAAGGCACCCAATCATCTCTAAGCCTCTTCACCCTAGCTGGTGATATCTCTGGAATCTCTGCACTTGAGAGGTTTACTGATATTGAACTGAATGAATTCTTAGTTTCATTTTTATTGGTGTTATTAGTTTTCAATGTTTAATTAAAATTTTAATTAAGGTTATCTTAATGAGAGAAGCTTACAATATGCCAAGAACCAGCACCGTCATAAACCACCGTGAATGAAGCATTCATAGTGTACATCTCAATCAAATTGTAGTAGTCAATGTCACCAGAGTTCACCTTAATGAATGAAGGCTCAACTGAGGCATCATAGTCACACTTGATGACATACTGTTTCCCCTGAGGTGCTGTAGCAGGTAGGAAGACACTGTTAGCAAAAGGAAGTAACAGGAATTCATCTGAAGGAAGAATCTGGTAATTCTCAACTGTCACCGTCTTCACAGTGAAGTTCTTGTTCACAAGAGTAGTACCCCCTTGACTGTCACGGCTAGGAACCGTGAACACTGGTGAAGGTGTCACCAAGTCATCAAACGGAGCGAAAATCTGAGCAGCCATTGTAGCAGGTGCAATCTCTTCAGGCTTGGTGAGTTGGGTAGTGGTCATCTTCACTGAGTAGGAACTGTCTTCAGTCTTGGATTCATAGTCAGAGACCAGACCTTGACGGAAACCTACAAGCCAGTATCTGCCGTTCCTGTCTTCCACCACACCAGTCAACTCAGAGTTAATCAGGTTCTCAAGCATATAGGAAGCATCAGCCTTGATACCACCAATTGAGAAGGTGATGTCAACCTTGTAGCTGACACCGTTCTTGCTCTGCTCTGCCTTTACTGAATACGTGACATTTGACAGGTTCTCAAACATTGCAAAGGAACCAGACATATCAAGGTGATTTATCTGCCTGTTCTCAAACCCGTACCAGCGCACGTTCTTAGATTCCGTCAGGAATAAGCGTTTACATCCTGTGATGTTGTAGCCTATCTGGTTCCTGAAACTGTTGTAAAGTGGTTTGTCATAAATCATAGCGTGTAGTAAAAAATCATCTCCTTATAGATAAGCTGGTCATTTCCGTCATAGACAAGCAGCAGGTTAGAACCTTGGAAGCCACTCAGGTCAGGGTCAATGAGTGAGAGCCTGTAGGAGTTAGCCAGTTCAAGGGACTCAAACCCAAGTTCCTGCTCTTGGTCAGTAATCAGGTTCTTTATCACCAGCCTTGAGACCGTTGGAGCGTGTGTCTTGTAAATCAGGAAGTGAGCGTCTTCCTGTGTATTCTTCAGTGTTATCATTTACATTTAATATGTGGTTTCACCGTTTCCATTCTCATTATTCTTCAGATTCACAGGACTGGCATAAAAAAACCCCTCTGAGAGTTCAGAAGGGTTCAAACAGAATCGTTTAGAAGGGATTGTTAGCCTTTGTTAATCAAGGCAAGGATAGCAGCGTCAGTCATAGTGACATTGGAAGCATCACCCAAGTTATCAGCAGTCATTTCATAGGTTCTTGAGGCATCGTCAGCAGTGGAGTTGTTCGTGTAGACAGAGCAAGCAAGGCCGTTGTCTTTACCCACCAGCACCCACTTCCCTGAATTCTTGCGAACCAAGGCCACGTATTCCCTACCCAACAGGACAGCCTGAGAGGTAGCGTTGTCTTCGGTCAGGACTGAGAACTTCAGTTTCTGCGTGATGTAGTGTGAGGTAGCTGTTTTCACCTGCTCCTGTTCCAGCGTTGCAGAACCTTTCACAAACACAATGTCTTGGAAAGTGGCACCTGAGGCAACTGTCAGACCAGTGATGTCAAGTTTGTTGGTAGCGTCATAGGTGATACCTGTGAGTTTGGACTTCTCCAAAAGTGCCACCTGATTGATACCACCGATTGTGAAAGCCATCTCAGAGATGTTCCCTAGAGGTTTATTGATATAACTCATTTAAATTCAATATTTTATATAATGTTATTTTATTGGATGGTAAGCACCTTTGATGCACTCACCATCCATTAATGTTTTACTTTAAGTTTTAATTAAAAGAATTAAGAATAAAGGATTTTCTGAGAAGGAACCACAATAGCCTTGTCTCTTGTGTACACAGACTTGAAGAATAACTTGTCACCGTAGTTGTTCAACTTACCGATTTCAATTGAGGCTTCATCATTCACCACGTCAGTAGCAAACACCACCTCATTCTTGTTACCTGCAAACATTGTGTTGGCACCAAGCGGAACAAATAAAACAGCAGTACCAAGGAAGGAAACAGAGTCACCGTTGATGATGAATTTCTCTTTGTAGTTCTCATAGAGGTTTGCAAGAATCATCAGGTCTTTCACTGATTCGTCTGCATAGATTACAGCCTGACCAGTTGCTCTAACCTGTGAAGGAATCGCTTTCCATACCTTCTCCATCTCACCGTAGATGTTACTCACTGTGAGTCCAGAGGCATTCTTAGCGATTTTATTTCCAGCAGCAAGCTTAGTGCCAGCAAGGGTCTTGATATCAGACCAGAAGGCAACCTCAATACTTCTAGCCATCTGAGGGATAAGGGTATCAAGTAATTTGTTCTCAAACTCAGTGATAGTCAGGTTTCTGGCACCAGCACCCATTTTATCATCACCGAATCTGGTGAATCTCAATGTCTCAGGGTCAACGGTGGTGAAGAACATCTTCTTTAGAGGCATTACCTTTTCATCACTGATGGTCACTGAGCCTCTGTCAGCAGTGGCAGGGTCAAAGTCTGAAGCATAGTCCTGCTCTGTGATAGAAGCAGAGAAAGTAGTCACAAACTGCTCAGTCTTCACATTGGGCATAATGTGAACGTAATTGTTGGAAAGGGTCTTAGCAGTCGTTAAAGTCTCACTGTAAATCTGTGCGTAGTAATCACCAGAGAATAATTTAGGATTATAAGTAATTGGCATTTTTAGATTTTAATTTTTTATTTAATTTTATTTTTAATTAATACTATTTAGTTGATTAGAACCCTCTCTTCACAGAGGCTAGGAACATCTCAGCCTTTGTCATTTGTGGCTCAGTGGCCGAAAGGTTTACTTTTTTGTCTGCTGGCTCTGACTCCACTTGGGCAAGTTTAGCCTCAACCTCAGCAAGCTTGGTCTCTAACTCTGCGTTTTGGGCAAGCTTGGATTCCAAGTCAGCGATTCTAGCAACTAAGTCAGCATTGACAGCCTCAAGGTTCACCTCAGGCTCAACCTCAGGTTCTGGTTCTACCACTGGCTCAGGCTCAACTACTGGCTCTGGTTCTACCACAGGGGCAGCAGGTTCAGACAACTCAATACCTAGAGCAGCAGCAAGCTTAGTCCAGATTGTTCTCTTATTTTCTTCAGTCATATTTTATTGATGTCTTATAATGGTTATATGTATTTTTAACCTCACGTTTATTTTTTTTGGATTAATTTTTTAATTAAAGATAAAGGCACCCGTACCGAGGCCGAGAATGAACAGACCTACCTTTACCCCTTTTGAGTCAAGGAATGACTTCTTCCTGTTCTCTGGAATGTAGAGCGCGTCTACGTCTGCTGTCTTGAAGTAAGGGTTGGTGTTGGTGACACTCACCCTCACCCCTTTCTCAGGTTCTTCCCTGATGACTACTGATTTGTCATTGTAGAGTGAGAGTGAATCCAACCTAACTGAGTCTTGTTCCACACTGATTGTGTAGGATAGGTACTGGTCTCTGTGGCTGTAGTTTCCGGTCAGGGAATCCCTGAGAAGAACTGGCTGCTCTCTGACGGTGACCACCTCCTTGACCTGAGTGACTGTTACTACCTCTTTTCCTGCTGTTTTAGCCTCTTGCAGAAGCTTTCTCTGGTTGTCCGTCAGTAAGGCTACACTCTTCTCAAGGTCTTTCACAGTGGCTGAAATCGCTTTCTTTGAGGCTACTTCCTGCTTGAGTTCATTCCTAGTGTAGGTGACCGAATCAGACAGCACCTCAATGAGGTTGGACTTGGAGTCAAGGTCTTTGGTGAGGTCTTCATTCCTGACGCACTGGTAGGCACTCAACCCAATGAAGAAGAGAATGACGTAGAGTAGGTACTTATTCATTCGCGCCCCCTCCTTTCAGGAAATCAACCAACAGGTCTAGCACACCCTCAACCGTTTCAGTCTCTGGTGTCTGCTCAGACATCTTCAGGTTGGTCAGGAAAGAACCCTCTAAACTGAACCCGTTCCTCTCAGAAACCTGTGACCAGATTTCATCAGACGGAAAATGATAGGTAGCGTACAGGGAACCCACCTTCACGTCTTGGAATCCTAAGGCAACGGCTTTGTCTTTCTGAGCGTCAACCACAATCCAAGACTCAATGAGGAATCCCTGTATCAGGTCTTCAGAACTATGGTCAAGGTTGGACATCTTCAACTCACCAGTCCTGAAGAACTTGTTCCTGATACGCTCAATCTCCTGAGACTCAAAGTTCAGGTAATACTCTTTCCCTGTGTCTGAGTCCCTTCTGTAGATTAGCTTGTCTGGAATCAGGACAGCACCAGTGGCGTAGCGTTTCTCTGTCTCTCTGGCTAGGTGAACGGGTTGGGGTGTCTCTTCTTCCAGCCTCAGGAAATTGGACTCAATCGCTGGTCTGTCAACTATTGAAATCAGGCTTATGCCCGTTGCTTCATCCAAATCATCCACGGTCACTGAGTACACTGGTATGTCTTTTCTTGTCATTAGTATTTTAATTAAAGTTTAAATTATTTTACAGAGTATTCTTTGATGTCTGCCACCCTAGCGTTAACGTCAGCGACCTCCGTAGCCACCACGTGAATAGGTGTTTGGGAATAGGTCTGAATGTCATTCCTCAATAGCTGTATCTGGTTCACCAATGCCAAATCAGTCTGTGAAGGTTGGGTGATGTTCTGAGCCACCATCCCACCAGTGGAGTACTTACCTTGGGTTCTGACTGACTCCAACTGAGAGACCAAGACAGGGTTCTGACGAACCATCCAAGCAGGTAGCACATACTCATTTGCGTGGACTACCCCTACCTCAGTACCGTCAGAGATTGATTTGGAGGTGAAGCCACCGTCATAGAATCCTTTCTTTGCGGCAGACTTGATTGCAGCCATTGAGACAATGATTCCAGCCGTTGCAGCAGCAAGGATGGCAATGTTGTCCCAACCGAATTTACCGTTCTTGGAAGCATCTAAAGCAGCCTCAATCGCCTTGGCAGCGTTCAGGCCGTGTTGCACCATCGTCAGAGCCTGAACAAGAATTTCCTGTTTGGCAAGTGATTTCTCTTTCTCCTGCTCAAGCCTGATTTTCTCCTGCTCTGCTTTCTTGATTCTCTGGTCTTCCGCTTTTCTCTCCTGTGCAAGCTGTCTCTGTTTCTTTCTCTCCTGCTCAAGCTGCTGGATGATTTTCTCACGTTCGGCACCTTTGGCGGTCAACAGAGAAGCCTCAAGGTCATTCACCCTAGACTCTGACTCCTGAATCTCAGACTCAAGTGCAGACATCTGCTCCCTGTAGGACTGAATCATTATGTCAACCTCAGCAAGCTTTGCGTCAAAGGCTTCCAGAGAGGCATTGGTGAAAGCGTCAGAAATAGCCTGCACGTTCTGAGCGAACCCCTCATAGACAGCGTTCATTGTCTCGTACTTAGCCTGAAGGTCAGCTATCTCTTTCTCAGCATCTGCTTTCTTCCTCTCCTTGATTCCGTCTTCAACGGTTTTGACCTGAGCAGCGTAGTTCTGGTCAAGTGCCAGTTTCTTGTTGATGTAGTCAAGGTGGATAGCCTCTAATTCATCATTGCTCAGACCCTTGACGCTTATCTCTTTCTTGTAGGCATCATTGAGAACTTTCAGTTCCTGCCCCTTAGCCTTGTTGATGTAGAACAACTGTAGGTCATACTGTTTGTCCAAGCCAGCCTGAACAGCCTTGAGTTTGTAGTTCTCAAGTTCGCCAACTGAGGTCTTCACCTGAGCGTCATTCTGTCTTTTGGCATACTCTTCATTGGTTGCCTTGACGTTGGCGGTGTATTCCCTCTCAGCGTCATTCATCTCAGTGGTAAGGCTCAACAAGGCTGCTGCTCTGTCAGAGGTGTCTTCCAATGTCATATAGGCTGCTGTAGCCTTGGTGTTGTATTCTATCTGAGCATCAAGGGTAGCCTTGTGAAGCCTGAGTTTTTCTTCTTGGGTAGTTGCCTCAGCTAGACTAACCTCATTGCTTAGTTTCTTTCTTTCATACTCAGCCTCAAGACTGTCCTTGATTCTGTCAGCAGCTTCTTTCTTGGTGGTGTAGATACGTTCCTCTCTCTCAAGTTCCAGAAGTTGAGCCTCATTGGATTTAGCCTGAATCTCATTCCTGATATCCTGTTCAGCCTTGAGCATATCAGAGGTCTTCTTACCACCTGCTACCTGAGAGTTCTGCAACTGAAGCAGGTTGAGGTTGTTCTGAAGTTCCTGCTTCTGAAGGGTTAGAATCTGTTGTTTTGCTCTGTAGGCTGTGTTGGCTGCATCAGTTCTTTCTTTCTGAGTCCTGAGGTCAGATTGGGCAACAGCCTCATTCATTTGGACAACACCTTGAAGCTGTGCTACCTGCTTGGATATCTCAATCCCTGTTTTCTGATAGGCTCTTGTCAGTTTCTCAATAGCTACCGACTTCTCACCTACCTTGTCAATTTCATCACCAACCTTTTTGACTCCGTTCCAGAGGTCATTGAGCATTATACCCAACTTTGCCCCGTTCCCTGTTGCAGCCTGACCCAAGGCTGAGAAGAAGTTCGTCACCTTGTCAGTCATTGTATCAATTGTCCCTTCAGGGTCAGAGAAAGCATCTGCAATCCCTTTCCCAATGTCAGAGAGCACATTGACAATACCTGTGAAAACACCCTTCAGGTAGGCAAGCTTCATAGCTAACTTCTCTGAGCCTTCAGCAGACTTGGTGAAGTAAGCGGTCAGTGAGGCCACAGCCACCAAGAGAAGACCTATACCAGTTGAGGCAAGGGCTACCTTCGTGACAGTGCCGAAACGGGTTGCGCCCTTTCCAGCAGTCTCAAATGAACTGGAAGCAACACCCCCAAACTTCTCTATGATGGAATTCAGCAAATCAGACTCAATACCTAGAGCCTGTGTGGTCTTGGTCAGCAGGTCAATACCGCCTGAGGCACCAGTAGCCTGTGAAGCGATACTGGTGAAACCGTTACCGATTGAGGAAAGCGTACCCCTGAGACCGGACATCTTCTGGCTGTTCAGGGTATTCAGGTTCTTGACAGCCCTCTCAGACTGGATGTTGGTCAACTCAAGTTCCTTGGTCAGCCTCTCAAAGGCCAAAGTACCCTCTTCAGCTTCTCCCAACTCCTGCTCAATTCTTTCAAGCTTGTCACCAAGTTCCTCTACTTCTCTGATAGCCTGTACAGTACCTTCTATTTTTAATTCATATTTTGATTTTAAAGCCATTGATTAGTTGAACATTCATTGTTCTATACCCTCAATATGCGTTTGACCTTATTTCATTTTAATCAAAGTTTTAATTAAAATCAGGCCGAAACCATACGGTATAGCTTTACTTTTGCGACCTCTCCCAACAGGTCATAGTTGTTGATTGCTGAAAGCAGATACAAGTCTGAGTCAATCCTGATGATATTCCTTCCTGTGAGTGACTGGAAAAGGTGGGCGTTCATCCTGACCTCACCCTCTGTGAAGTTTGACCAGTCCGTGACTGCCACATCATTCCTGTACAACTGCTGGAACAAAGACTTCTCACCTGAGAGGGCAAGAGACACAGAGTCCATTGAATTGACCTTCTCAGAGTCCGTGAGGAAACCAGTGTCACTCTCAGTGTAGATAGTGTCACCAGTCACTTTCCTGAGCCTGAATTCCCTAGTGGCCTGAATGTACTCCAGCTCATAGGCTGGTTGGTTCCTGACGTTGAAGAATGACAGCTTGGGTATCGGTTTATAGCGGTTAATCCCAAACGTATCATAGAATGTGCCTCCTGTCAGGTTCTTGGTTCTCTGGAACTGAATCAGGAGTTTATTATAGCCGTAGGCATCGGAATAACCAGCGTAGTACATCTGGCCTGACTTCAGGTGACTTGCCCCTTGGTAGAGAGCCAGCTTGGGCATATAGCCGAAATTGGAAGCGGCTGTGTAGTCTTCCACCACGGACATATCTACTGAGTCAGTGGCTGGAATAGCCACAGGAAGTAACTCATAACCCAAGTCCCTGTAGATGTAATCATCACTATAGGTAACAATCTGCTGTCTGATAAAGGACAGAGGCGCAAAGGGCAATGTGTAGGCATCTTCTGACACGTCTGCATTCACCTCAGACATATAGTCCGTATTGGTCAGGAGGTGGTCAGAGTCATCCGTTGACCACCTGTAGAAAGTTTCTGCAATCTCATTCTCACTCAGGGGTGTCTCTTCAAAACCGTTGAGGCTCAACTTTTCGGAGAGGTCAGTGATGTTGGACTTATTGAGTTCATACCATTCGTCACGTGTATATAGGGTAATGGACTTCTCCACCTCATTGATGGAGTAGAACAGGGAGAACACCTTGAAGATAGCCTGAATGAAATCCACCTGTGACATCTTGGGCAGGAACAAAGCAGGGTTCAGTGTCTGTCTGCCCTGACACTCGGTGATTTTGAAATAAGAGTTGTCAGGGTTGCAGCTTAACATCATCTTCTCAGGCTCAACGGAGTCCTTCACGGCTACCATCACCTGAATCCTGTACTGCTTTCCCTCCACCATTCTTGCTGTGAAGGTGGTATAGTGCGTGTGAAGGTTTCCAGATTCTGAAGACGTAGTTCCTGACTGGACATTTAGAGTGTCAGCGTCCATCACATTGAAGTAACTTAGTGATGAGTAATCACTGATGCTTACCTCAGGGTACTGGTTGTCATCAATCTCTCTGAATACCAGAAACTGCTTTGACTCAAGCCTTGGGTTGTTCGAAAGACCCACGTTAGTTGCCTGTGACTCTACCTTCACTTCAATAGTGTAGTTTGAGGTGTACTTGCACGTGTAGACACCATCATTCCCGTAGGAGAAAGACAGGTCACCAGACTGGTCAGTTTCCCAAAGGCCGTAGGGTTGAGGCTCAATAGCGTACATTGAGTAATCCTGCCCTTTGAAGGTAGAGCCTTGGTTGAAGTAGTTGAAATAAAGCTTTGTCTCAAGAGGGTTCAGCTTCCCGTAGTTGTAGGCCGGTGACTCACCGTCTTTGTTGGAGTAGAGAAGAATCATTTTCCTGAAGGTCTCAGAGTCCAGTACATTCCCCTGAACCGAATAGCCAACCTCAGAGAAAATCTTGGTGAACAGAGGTCTGATGAAGTGGGAGATTCCGAAATCATCATATTTCTGCTGGTGGAAGATTCCGTCAACAGTCCCACCGTTGAGGTACTTGATTCTTGCAAAGGAGTCAAACACGAAGGGGAAAGCTATCTCAGCGTTGGAACCGTCAAGGTCAGCGTCCAGCCTCTCCCAAACGTAGGCATCACCAGTGAAGTCAATCTCTTCATAGGTCTGCACGTCCCTGAGTGTCTTGTTTCCGTCTAGTATGTCTGCAATCCTTCCCTCACCAGTGCCAGAGATGAACCCCTCAAAACCATCGGGCGTGATTCTGTTCAGCACGAACTCACCAGACATAATCTCAACTGAGTTCAGGGTGACGTAGCAGGAATAGGGAGTCCTGAACTTGCCTAGCACCTGTCTGTCTGACTCAAACTTGAATATACCTTTGTTCTTCTGCGTCTTGGGTAGTTTGAGCGTGTAGGAGAAAGAGCCTGTCTTCTTGGTAGGGTTACGGTACTCTGAGACAATCTTTGATATCACTGGCTTTATCTTCTCAGAGAGGTCAGCGTCAGCCCCATTGATGTAAATTCTTAAATCCTTCATTACTTATAGTGTGATTTTATTCTCTGAGAAGATGGACTGAACCTGCAACTCAATTGTCCAGAGCCTGTCTATAGAGTCGAACTTATAGCTAGAGTCCAGAACCCTCACCTGTTGCCCGTTCACACTCACCACGGGACTCAACATCAAGTCCTGAAGCCAATTGAACTCAGCCTCTGAGAGGTGCTGTGAGTGGTAGGTGTTGGTTCTGTCTGCCTCCACCGCGTAGGTTCTCTCACTAATTCCAGCGTTGAAGGTCTGCCCCTTGGTCTTCACCTCAGTGTTGTAGAACCTTGTGAAGGACACACAGTCAGTGCCCCCTCTCCTGTTGAGGAAAGTGACCCTGACAGCGTTCTTCAATCTTGGGGTAAGGTTGAAAACCTTTGTCTCTGTTATTTTCATTTATTTAAATTTAAATTTTAATTATCCGGTATATTAGACTTCTACTGCACCCCCGCCAGCTTCTCTCCATCCATCACTATAACCAGCCTTCCACTGTTCACACTCTTCAAGCGTCAAAATAATATGCATTGGGCAACTCCCACCTCTATAAGGCGCATAGCTCGCTGCGTCAATGTGTCCCTGCTGGTAGCCCTCTAGATAAGGGTTGATATTAGGTTCATTTGGGATACACAGAAGATTTGCTTCAGATTCTGCCTTAGCAGCAGCGAAAGCCTTAGCGTCAGCGTCAGCCTGAGATATGGTGGAAGTGGCCTGTTTGGTTGAAGTGTAGGAACCCTGCTCACCCTCAGGGCAGTAGGCTGTATAAGTTTGCGTTGAGGTGTAGGTCACCGCAGGGGTACAAACCAATTTTGCCTGTGCGTCAGCCTGAGCAGCGTTCAAAGCCTTGGTATAGGCATCTTCCTGAGAGATGAAAGAGGTTCTGGTCTGCGTTGAGGTATAGGAACCTGTGTAACCGTCAGAACAGTGGGCTGTATAGCTCTGCGTTGAGGTGTACTGCACCGCGTTTTCATCAACAACACATACAAGGTTGGCCTGTGCGAGGCTTGCCGCCTTGCTCATTGCCTTTGTGAGAGCGTCAGGTTTGGTGAGTGTTGAGAAATCAGTTGCTGTGGCAGTCATTGAGCCTATGTAGCCAGCCTGTTCACAATTCACGGTTGCCGTGGCGGTTGCCAGATAGGTAGGTGTCTCCGACTCAAGCCATACGGAGAGTCCTGAGGCGTTGGAGCCTTGGAGAGAGGGTCTGACGTTGAAGACGTACACCCCTAGGGTTGGAAGGGTGTGCTCAGTCTCCCTTCTTGAGGTGTAGTAGTTGCAGACAAGTTTCACCTCAGTAGGCGCGGTCACCAGCACTGGAAGGAACAAGTCTGAACTCTCACTCTGGTTTGGTGTGATTGAGGTCAGGAACTTAGCCTCTCTGTTATAGTCAACCACTAAAGAAGAGGAAACTGACTCAGAACCGTCTAATGATAATGCTGCCCTAAGTCCATACAAGACATCAGAGATGTAGTGGTAGGATTTAACCTGAACCCTGTTCACCAGCTTTACTACTCCTATTTTGACCTGATAGGACACAAGCGCAGATTCATCCTTCTGCATCACTACGTTCGGGTTCAACACCTTTGGTTCGGGGAAGAGACTCTGAACAATGTCTGAGACATCAAACTCACACAGTCCTAAACCTGTACCGTTCTTGACCAGCGTGGTCAGTAGTTTAGAGGTGATGGAATCATAGACCTCAAGGAAGAACATATCCCCAAGGGTGTAGTCACTGTAACTGACCTCAAATACAATTCTGTTATATGCAGCCTCAATGAATTGAGGTGCCTTGGTTATTGTTAGTTTCTGTGACAATGCTTCATTAGATTTTCTATTTAGTTTATTTCTTCTTTGTCAGGTGGAACTCAACCGTGGTGACAATAGCTGGCACTATGAGTTCATCAATGACCTGAGCAAGTGCCTGTTCTGCGTATTCCATAGAGGGTGCAATGAAATTCCTTGCCCTGAGACCTTTCTTGTAGATTGCTGTCTGAATAGCGAACGCTAGGGAGTTGATTGAATTTCCAGAGGCTTTCTGGTACTTGCCTGTCTTCTGGCTCCTTCCTAGAATCCTGTATCTCTTAATCCAGTTTATCAGGACTGAGACAGGGACTTTCCTTGCTAGTGCTTTCCTACCCACGTCAAGGAAGTAGGCGTGTTGAGGGAAATTGATTGTGACACCATCGGTGTTGAAATCAACTGTGGTCTGCTGGTAGAATCCGTCCTTACCGTCTTTCCTGAACTTATGCCTTGAGCCAGCTTCAGCAAGGGTGATGATGTATTCCTTTATCTCCCTTGCCACTTGGAACAACTGACCGTTCAGATATGACTTCAACTCTTTCTCAGAAAGAACCTTCCCTCCCCTCTTGGTGGTTTTGATTGATTTTATTCTTGCATAGGCCATATACACTGATAATATGTGATTCCCCTGATTCCGTTTAAGCAGAAAAACCACCTTTTAGGTGGTTCATCATAATTTATATTTTAATTAAAGGTTTAATCAGTGAGTGAGAAATATAGAAGAGTCAATAGCCCAATCATTGTCACCAATCACCTCAAAATCAATCTGAATCTGGTGTTCTTGGTTGAACCTGTCCCTGCACCCTTGGATAATGGAGACCTGTTCGGGACTAAAACCTTGTGTGTCCGATTCCACCCACCTTAGCGTTATCCATTTATTTAGTACCGTAGATTCCTGACCAGAAGCGTCCTTTATCTGGTGGGACTCAATGACGTGGTTGTTACTGAAGTCAGAGACTATTAGGAAATTGAGAGCCAGTTCAGGAGTGATATATTCCTCTGGTATCAATGCGTACTGTTTGTTCATATTCTTTATTCATTTATGAAGGTCACACCGTTGTAGGCAGTGCCGTGATTATTATTTCCTGATGAATCCAAAGTATCACTATCCAGTCTGTAGTTAGCAACCAAGTTTGGTTGAGGTGCAGTGAAACTTGAGGTCATATTACCTTGAATTTGTTCCTGTGTCCTCACTGTATTCCAGAATCTGAGGTTACTTAGTTTAAGTGTGGAGTATGCAAGGAAATTGGGAGTACCACCAATCTGCAAAACATTAGCACCCGTGAAGTTCGCCGCAAACACAATACTTTTTTTGAACACGCCATTCATAAACAATGACGCTGTTCTGGTTGGGTTATCATAGGTGACAGCCCAATGAATCCAAACATTTGTGTCAGTGAATGTCTCTGTTGATTCAAGGTTGGTGCCCCAAAATGAGAATCGTAATCTATCTCCTGAATAACCCATATGTATAATCTTTGATGTTGACCTTTGTGAACCAACAGTTAACATCCAGTCGGCTGTCCCACTTCTAGTTCTTTTCGCCCACAACTCTATTGTGAAGCTTGAGCTTGTGAAGTCTATTGAGTCCCCTATGTTAGTTGATTCGATATAATCATCAACACCATCAAATTGCGTGTATTTCGTTATGTCATTCTCATAGGTGACACCGTTCAATGCAGTGCCGTGATTATTATTCCCTGATGAATCCTGCACATTGCCATCAAGTTTGTACCGAAGCAGCAGCCCCCTGCCTATATTCCTGAAGCTGTAGTCATTGGTGATATCCTCAGATGACCATACTGTGCTGTGAACCACTACCTCACGTACTCTTGCCTTGAGAGGGTATCGGTTTGCGTTGTTAATACCAACCCTGAATTCACCCATCCTTGCCGTTGGTATTGCGGCGAAGATAAGCGGTAGTTCCTGCGCCAAAACAGTGTCCACATATAGTCTGATGGTTTTACCTATTAAGTCAACCGTCATCACTACCCTGTGCCAAAGTTCGTCCCTGTGGTATAAGGAATCATTTCTAACAAAGAATACAGTGTCGTTTATTCTTACCTGTGCTGAGAAAGTGTTGTTGTAGACGGTTATGCCGTAGCCATTGGGGTATGAACCCAAATAACTCTGACCAGCAATTGAACCGTAACGCACATTTCCAGACGTTTCAGACTGAACGCTGATGAATTTAACCCAAGCTGCCAATGTTAAACCCGTTATCTCTGAGAGGCTGTTTATTGGTAGGTTTTCTGACCTGATGTAGTCATTCACACCGTCAAATGATGCGTACCGCCTTATTGTCAAATTCATCAGCGTCTTTGCTGAATAGAAACTGAATTTCCTGTTTCTCATTAATTAAAGTTTTAAAGACTTGTGAGCACCACCTTGGAAGATGCTGTGAGGTTATTCTTGGTGATTTCCACTGACAGGACATCATTAACAGCCAGTGCGATTGGTAGCGTGGTTACGGTGCTGTTCTTCCTGTAGGTGACAGCAGAGCAGTTCACCAGAGCCTGAGCCGAATAGGTAGCGGCCTCTTCAGCCGTGGCCGTGATGGTGATTCCAGACTCTGACTCAACCCCGTAGTTAAAGGACATTGAGTACAGGTCAGGGATATCATTCACCGTATAGGTCTCCCCTGAACTTAGTTCTATGGTCACCCCGTTCACATTATCAATGACAACAGCAGGTTCAAAGACTGGTAACTCAACCAACGGCACCGTGTAGGTCTGACCTGCAAGTACCTGAGTTGTGGTGTTGTTGTTGGGGTCAATGACCGTCACTGGTTTACACAGCGTCTGGTTCTGACCAATATCAATGACCTGAGCATCATAGGGAGTCGCAACCCTTGAGGTATACCTTGGAATCTCAATGGTGAACTCACCACGGCAAACAACTATAGAGTCTTGGTTGACATTCTCATAGTAGAATTTATTCATTCCGGTCACTAGGATGTTACTGGCTAGGTTCTCTATGTGATAGTGTATTTCATCAAGAATCTGAGAGGTTTTGGTCTTGCCGTTGATAAGGTCTTCTGAGGTGAAGTCATTGGGTAGTCTGTCACCCACGGAGAGAGCAACACTGAAGGTCTCAGAGTTACCGTCAACGTCAGACTCAATATCTGATTCAAGGTAGGCTACAGGGTAAGAGGTGACATTAGTATCATCCTGCAACTGCACACCAACCTTGAACTCACTGATAGCTATGTGGGCGTTGGCTGTCAACCTGATTAGGTCAATGATTCCCTTAAGCCCTTGGACATTGTATAACTGATGTGACATTTAATTTTTAATTAATTATTTAATTTATTGAGGTTTGTGAGCGTCTAGTTTCTGAAGTGACTCATTCATTTTATTGAAGTCAATCTGGTGCTCCTGCCAGCTAAGTACTTCGCTCGTTTTGAGGTTATATACAGTATGAACCTTTGTAATTTCCTGCGCAAGGCTGAACGCCAACCCCTGCCAGTTCCATTTTTTGTCGTAATTGTCAAGAAGTTCTCTACGCTCTCCTGATGTTGGCTCACCGCCTGAGAATATGCTTTTGAAGCTGCTTCTAAGAGAAACCATCTGCCCAAAAAAAAAGCGTCTACCTTCTGGACAAGTGAAGCAGGAAGTTCATTGAACAACTTAGCCCTTGCCTCAAGAACCTTACCACCCTGAG
>NZ_RJJE01000007.1 GCF_003721565.1 Rufibacter immobilis
AAGGTCTAAGTGCTTTTCTGGAGCATACATCGTTTATCCACCAAAAAGGGCGAGGCTCACCTAAATAGCAGGTGAGCCTCGACCTTTTATTACCAGGGTAGAATAGCAAATTAAATTAGATAGGCATTCCATTCACTTTCTGCTAATACTACTCTGATGTGTTCTCTAAGAGTAGTAGCTAAAGAGTAGCCTGTGTAGGTAGATGAGATGGGGTATAGAGTATGATGCCTATTAATGAGTGTGGCAATCTCAAGCTTTTTACATTCTTTTTCTAGAAAAGATCGCAATGTGTAAGCAAGAGTTTTACCTGTGTTCAATACATCATCTACCAATACAACAGTTGTATCCGCTAAGGTATCTAAGGCTGGTTCAATAAGAAAATCATGAGCCAGAGGATCAGTTTTATGTAAAGTCACTTTTAGTAGCTTTACTTCTATGGCTGAGATTTGCTTAAGTTCCTGCTGAAGTAACTGTGCTAGGAGATAGCCGTTCTCATGAATACCTGCTAAGACCATCTTATTTTCCTCAAAATTATTTTCAAAAATCTCAAATGCCATGCGTTTGATTTTCTGAAGAATTTGGTGGTGGTCCAGAATGCGGTTTTCTTGGGTCAAGATCATGTAACTAGAATGCTGTTTGCGGCTAATTTACCAAAATTATTTTAGAGCATTCTTTGCTAACCAAAACCAGAATTGAAATTTTTCTTTTCAAAGGTTTTAATTTTATCGCAAATGTTTTATTTTTGCAGTCCTATTCGAGGAATCCGAAGTTAAAAATATAGAATAATGAAAAAGGACATCCATCCTGAATACAGAGAAGTAGTTTTCCAAGACACTTCCAGCGATTTTAAATTCATCACCCGTTCTACCATGAACTCAAGCGAGTCTATCACTATGGAAGACGGTAAGACTTATCCAGTAATTAAGGTGGAGGTATCTTCTGCTTCGCATCCATTCTACACCGGTAAGAACATTTATGTGGATACTGCCGGACGTATTGATAAGTTCAAGCAGCGTTATAAGAAATAAGCGAATTTATTGATTCATCGTATAGAAGTCTTCCTGAGTAAATTGGGAAGACTTTTTTATTTTGTCCTATGAACATTATTCTCTTCGATGATCCGGAACTGCGGACTAATCTGCTGCCGTTAACCTATACCCGGCCAGTGTCAGAAATCCGCATTGGTATTATGACCATCACTGAAAAATGGAGACATTTTTCAAAGGGGCAGGTTTCATTTCTGGCGGAACCGTATCTGCAGGAAAAGTTCAAGCAGCAGGTAGACAACGAAGCGAACATCTATGTCAATGGGGCTGTCTGCCCAACTGCTGAACTCTTAGAACAGATAAGGCGAATGCCGCTTGGAGCAGCGCTTTATAACGGAGATCTTTTAGTGGCCTTACATGCGGGTGAGTCTTCTTTTAAATCAGGTAAAGAAGTCTACAATTACAAGAGCCATACCCAAACCTCCATTACTCTGTCAGCGCATGGAGTAGTAACGCAACTGTGGGATATTTTCCGGTTTAACGGTCCCCAGATCAGAGATGATTTCAAAGTGTTGACCGAAGGTAGAGTGAGTCAGCCAATTTCTGATCCGCATACGGTAGCTTACAATGTGCAAGATATCTTCATTGAGGAAGGCGTGCAGTTTAAGGCGGCCATCTTGAATGCGGAGAATGGACCCATCTATATTGGCAGGAACGCACAGGTGCAGGAAGGTACGGTGCTAAGAGGTCCGTTTGCCTTGGGTGAGGAAAGCATCATTAACATGGGAGGCAAAATGCGCGGCGATGTGACCATTGGCCCTTACTGTAAAGTGGGAGGTGAGATCAGTAACTGCGTCTTTTTTGGTTACTCCAATAAAGGGCATGATGGCTTCATGGGCAATTCTGTGGTGGGAGAGTGGTGTAACTTTGGGGCCGACACCAATACATCCAATCTGAAGAACAACTATGCTAACGTGAAGCTCTGGAGCCACGCGCAACAAAAGATGGTAGATACCGGCTTGCAGTTCTGCGGCCTCATTATGGCTGACCATGGCAAGAGCGGCATCAATACCATGTTTAATACCGGAACGGTGGTAGGCGTGGGAGCCAATGTGTTCGGGAGTGGTTATCCGCCTAACTTCATCCCGTCTTTTACCTGGGGAGCGGTGAATGAGTCACAGACGTTTAAGCTGCCGAAATTCTATGAAGTGGCCGAGGCAGTGTTAAGCCGAAGGGGGCAGAGCGTCACGCCTACGGAACGGGCTATCTATGACCATATTTTTGAGGAGACCAAAACCAGCCGTAGCTGGGAGCAGTAAGCGTAGAGCAGCTTTCATAAATAACTTATTCCGGCGGCGTACCGTTTAGCGGCTATTTTTCTGAAAATAGAGCAAAAACGGTGTGCCGCCGTTATCTTTACAGATGCAAACGGAAAGCTATTTCCGGGCGCATGTATTTCTATTTCAAATTTTAACCATCTGTGCAGTTCTCCCAGATTTACGGCCATCAGGAAACCAAGCAACTGTTGCTGAACTCCGTCACGTCACAGCACGTTGCGCATGCGCAATTGTTTTTAGGGGCTGAGGGAAGCGCAAACCTCGCTTTGGCCTTGGCGTATGCCCAGTACCTTAACTGTGAAGATCCGCAGCCCCAGGACTCCTGCGGCGTTTGTGCCAGCTGTGCCAAAATAAGCAAACGCATTCATCCAGACTTGAATTTTGTGATGCCCGTCACCAAAGTGAAGGACCAGGATGCGTTGAGCAAGAACTTTGTCACGCAGTGGAGAGCTTTTCTCAACGACAGCCCGTACCAGACGCTCAATGACTGGATGCAGTTCATTGGCGCCGAAAACAAGCAAGGCTCTATTCCGGTAGGCGAGAGCCGGGAACTGGTGCGCATGACTTCGCTCAAAGCCTTCGAGGCCAAATATAAGGTCATTGTGATCTGGTTGCCGGAACTGATGAATGCCAGCGCCGCCAACGCCCTGCTGAAGTTGCTGGAGGAACCGCCCGCCGCCACCGTTTTTCTGTTGGTGAGCAATGCCTCAGACAAGATTATGCCCACCATTCTCTCCCGTACCCAGCTGGTGAAAGTGCGTTCGTTCACAGATGCTGAAGTGATTCAATATCTGCAGGAGCAGCATGGGGTGGAAGAGGAGCGGGCATACCAGGTGGCGCAACTGGCCGAGGGCAACCTCCAGGCCGCCCGGGTGCTGAGCCAGGAAATGACCTCAGATTACTTCACGTTTTTCCTGAGCTGGATGCGCCTGTGCTACAACCATAAATTTGACGGTGTGCTGGAGCAGAGCGAAGACTTCCAGAAACTGGGCCGCGAGAACCAGAAAAATTTCCTGCAGTTCGCGCTGGGGTTGCTCCGTAAGGTGTTGCTGTATGGCGTAGACCAGCAGTTGATCACGTTTCTGCCCGCGCCGGAGCTGGACTTCGTGCAGAAATTCGCGAAGTTGATTCACCAGGGCAACGGGGCGCAGCTCACGCAGGAACTCAATGACGCGCATTACCACATTGAACGGAACGCGCACCCTAAAATCACGTTCTTACATACCTCTATTCAGATAGCGCAACTCATTCGGCCGGTCGCATAACTTTATACCATGGAAACAACTTCAACCACGTCTCCCATTCGCATAGGAACCCGCGGCAGCCGTCTGGCCCTCTGGCAGGCGCACCACGTGGCAGACACTTTACGGGCCAGCGGCATGGAGGTGGAAATCATCACCATCACCACCAAAGGAGACCTCGTCTTGGACCGGTCACTGGACAAAATAGGAGCCAAAGGTGTGTTCACCGAGGAGCTGGAAGAAAGCCTGCGCACCGGGGCCATTGACATTGCCGTGCACAGCGCCAAAGACGTACAATCTACCATTCCGGATGATCTGGAACTGCTGGCGTTCATGGAGCGCGAGCAGGTACATGATGTAGTAATCTCCTTTGACCCGCTCTTTAAACTAGGCGAGGGGCAGCAGGTCATTGGCACATCCTCTACGCGCCGCCGGTCTATGCTCAAAAGGTTTTACCCCAACGTAATCACCGCTGAGTGCCGCGGCAACCTGCAGACCCGCATCCAGAAACTGAAAGACGGGCAGTATGATGCCATTCTGTTGGCGTATGCCGGGGTGGCCCGTATGCAGTATGACCACATGATTGCGCAGCATCTTCCGCTGGAAACCTTTATTCCGGCCGCCGGACAAGGAAGTGTGGCCATTGAGTGCGCCAAAACCCTGCCGCTGGAGCGGAAGCTGGACTTGAAGGTGGCCTTAGACCATAAACCCACGCACCTTTGCCTCTTAGCCGAACGCGCTTACCTGCGTACCATGGAAGGCGGTTGCAGCATTCCTTCTTTCGCCCTGGCTACCTTACAGGATGAACAGTTAACCTTGAGGGCCGGAATCATCAGCCTGGACGGCGAGGAACTGATTGTGGAGGAAATGAGCGGCCCTTCTGAACAGGCCGAAGCGATGGGAGAGGAGCTGGCACACGTGGTTCTGAACAAAGGCGGCGCCCAGATTCTGGCCTCCATCAAAGAGGCGAAAGCGTAGAGGCAAAGCTTATCTGTATATTTCCGTTTCGAGCCTATTTTTCCTGAAACTGCTTTAAAACGATCAGCACGCATGAAGAAAGTATTGTTCCTTTTGTTAGCCCTAGTTGGCCTCAGCGGCACGGTGTCGGCGCAGAAGAAATCAAAGAAAGACTATTTGGTCACCATTGCCACGCCGCAGGGAACCATTAGGCTGGTGTTGTTTGAAGATACGCCCAAACACCGCGAGAATTTCCTGAAACTGGTGAAAGACAAATACTATGACGGTACCACGTTTCACCGGGTCATCAATGATTTCATGATCCAGGGCGGCGACCCTAACTCTAAAGACAGCGATCCCAGCAATGATGGCTCCGGCAGCCCCGGCTATACCATCCCCGCTGAGATCTTGCCGCACCACAAGCACGTGTATGGCGCACTGGCGGCGGCTAGATTGGGTGGGCCCGCGAATCCTAATAAAGAATCCAGTGGTTCGCAGTTTTATCTGGTGGAAAACCATGCCGGTGTTCCGTTCCTGGACAACCAGTACACCGTGTATGGGCAAGTGATTGACGGTTTGGCCGTGATTGACAAAATTGCCGAGCAGCCCAAAGATTACCGGGACCGCCCCACTACCGATGTGAAAATGACGGTGACCACCAAAAAGATGAAGAAAAAGAAGATTACCCAAACCTACGGCTACCGCTACGAATAAGCTTCTCCCGCTATGAAAACCATCCTCATCACCGGCTCTAATGGCCTGCTGGGCCAGAAATTGGTCAACCTGCTCCACCTGGAGCCCAACACCAAATTGATCGCTTCGTCACGGGGGCAGAACAAACTGGCCGAGATTTATCCCAATGTCGCGTTCGCGGCGATGGACGTGACCAATGCCGAACAGGTAGAACAAGTCATTTCTGAATTGCAGCCCACCCACATCATCCACACGGCGGCTATGACCAACGTGGACGACTGTGAGAGCCAGCGCGAGGAATGCTGGAAACAGAACGTAGATGCGGTGGAGAACCTGGTGAAAGCTTCGGAAAGACACGGCGTGCACCTCATCCACGTCTCCACCGATTTCATCTTTGACGGCGAGAACGGCCCTTACGCAGAGGAGGCTGAGGGTAACCCCGTCAACTTCTACGGTGAAAGCAAACTGGCCGCTGAGGAACTGGTGAAACGCGCCGCCTGCAAATGGGCTATTCTGCGCACTGTTTTGGTGTTCGGGATTGTGCATGACTATGGCCGCTCTAACATTGTGCTGTGGGTGAAAGGCAGCCTGGAGCAAGGCAAGCAGATCAAAGTGGTGAACGACCAGCTCCGTACGCCCACGCTGGCAGAGGACTTGGCCCAAGGCTGCTGGCTGGCCGCCAAGCATGACGCGCAAGGCATCTTCAACATCTCCGGCGAGGAACTGCTTACCCCTCACCAAATGGCCGTGCAGGTAGCTGAGTACTTCAACTTAGACCAAAGCCTGATTGAGGAAGTAGACGGCACGCTCTTCACCCAACCCGCCAAACGCCCGCCGCGCACCGGGTTTGACATCACCAAAGCCAAAACGCAACTGGGCTACCAACCGCACACGTTCAAAGAAAGCATCGCCATTTTGGCGGGACAGATATAACGCGCAGAAATCCGTTTAGGGGCTGTTTTTAGAAAAACGGCCCCTAAACGGAACTGTAGCGTCGTAATACCATTACGACGAGGTGCTATGAAACAAAACAGGTTCTCTCTGTAAGAACCTTAATCGCCTCAAAAAGAATAGTCGCTTTGACCAGTCCGCTGAGATGTGCGCTGGGCATTTCTGCGGGGAACCACGTCGTACTGGTAGTACGACGCTACGGATTTACCTCCTTGCGGCTATAGGTTGAAAAAGTAGCTACCAAATCTAAATTCCTCCGTAGAAGCAACTTATGCTGAAACGTCTGCTCCACGGTTTGCAAGAGTATTTCTCTTTCTCCCAGCGGGAGCTGACCCAGTTCTTCATCCTGATTTTCCTGATGGCGCTGCTCATGGTTGCGCCATTTTTCTTTTTCCAGGACGATGTTCCCTATGACCCCACCGCCGACCAAAGGATTCTGGACAGCCTGGTGGTGCAGCTAGACCAGCAAGCCGAAGAGGAAGCCGCCGCAAGAGCCAACCGTTATCGGCGCAAGCCCATCAAACTGTACCGCTTCAATCCCAACCAGCTCACTGCGGCGCAGTGGCAGGAACTGGGCCTGAACAGATACATCGCGCAGCGCATCCTGAACTATCGTGCCAAAGCCGGCGATTTCAAGAGCAAGGCGCAGCTGCAGAAAATCTACGGCCTGCCCGATTCGCTCTTCCAGCTGTGGTACCCGTACATAGACTTGCCAGACGAAAGCCCCGGCTACGCCCGCCAGCCGTTTAGCGGCTCTTTTTCTGAAAACAGGCCCAAACCAGAGTTTCCGCGCAAGCGGTGGGAGTTGCAGCCCTTTGACCTGAACACCGCAGATACCACCGAGCTGAAGCAAATCAGGGGCATTGGCAGCAAACTCTCCCAGCGTATTATCAATTTTAGAGACAAGATGGGTGGCTTCCATAGCGTAGACCAAGTGGCCGAGGTGTACGGGCTCCCGCCCGAAGTAGCCGACAGTGTCCGCAAATACGCGTTCATTGCCAAAGACGGAGGCGTTAAGAAAATCAACCTGAATGCCGCTACGTTTGACGAGCTTCGGCAGCACCCGTATATTGGTTACAGCCTGGCCCGCGCCATTGTGAACTATCGCACCCAGCACGGTCCGTATCCCAGCGTGGAGGAACTGCGCAAAATTAAAGTGATCAATGAGGCTCAGTTCCTGAAGATGCAGCCGTATCTGGTGGTGCAGTAAAATCTGTTTAGCGGCCGTTTTTCCAAAATCTGGCCAAAAACATAAAATCAATCATCCGTAGAGGCGTTACCATGTGATGCCGCCACAATTGGCATTTTAGAAGTGAATCCCTAATTTCCACTTCGTAAAACACGCGTCCGGCTCCACCGTTTACCCCATATGCCCAACCCCGAAACCCCGCTTCCGCACCTGCTCAAACAGTACCAGCGCCGTCTGCTCAACCTGAGCGGCTCCAATCGTTCCCTGGTGTTGTTGAAACCGTCGGCCAGTCTTCATGTAGATATCCATGCGCTGGACCACGCCCACAAAGGCCCGTCGTTTGACTATGTGAAAGAGCTGCTGGCCGGTAAGCAGAACATCACCCTCTGCGCCGTCGCCGATGCCCGTGATGCCGCCCTGGCCCCGCTCACCAAGCAACTGAAAACCATTCAGCGGCGGGCGCACATGATTTGGGAGGAACGCGGCGCGAAGGAGCTGTTCGTGGGCTGGCCCATGGTGGAAGGCGCGTTCCCAGATGGTACCTTGGTGCGCTGCCCGCTGCTGTTTTTCCCAGTGGAGCTGAAGGTGAACGAGAAACGGCAATGGCAACTGGTTCGGCCCGAAGACACACCCGCTTTCTTCAACAAAAGTTTCCTGCTGGCCTACGCGCACTACCTCAACCTGAAGCCCGATGAGGCGCTCATGGAAGAGGATTTCGATGAGTTCCCTACCGATGACCTCCAGTTCCGCACCAAACTCTACGAACTGCTCCGCGACAGTACTGTAGACGTCAATTTTAACCAGGAATTGCTCAAAGACACACTCCAGCCGTTCAAAGCCTACAAGCGCGAAGAACTGGAGAAAACCTGGAAGCCCGGCCAACTGAAACTGCAGCCCGAGGCGGTGCTAGGCATCTTCCCGCAGGCCGGTTCTTACCAACTGGCAGACTATGATGATTTATTGGAGAACCCGCCCGCCGAATCTCTGGAGGAACTGCTTCTTCCGCAAGCGGAAATCAACCCAACGCAGGCCCAACTAGAGCAACAGCTGTTCACCGCCTTTGACGCCGATGCCTCGCAGGAGGCGGCGCTGCGGCAGGTGAAGGCGGGGCAAAGCGTGGTGGTGCAGGGCCCGCCGGGTACGGGAAAATCGCAGCTCATCTGTAATTTGGTTTCTGATTACCTGGCGCGGGGCAAAAGTGTATTGGTGGTCTGCCAGAAGCGGGCGGCGCTGGATGTGGTATATCAACGACTTTCCACCACTGGGTTAGACCAATTCTCTGCGCTGGTGCATGACCTGAACCTGGACCGTCCGGCGGTATTCAGCAAGATAAGGACACAGATTGAACAGGTAGACGAATACAAACGGCAGAACGTGGCCTTGGGCAACATTCACGCCGAGCGGCAGTTTCTGGAAACCAGCCGCCGCATTAACCAGATAAGCGAACGGCTGAACAGCCTCAAAGAAGCACTTTTTGATACCTCGGCCTGTGGCTGGTCACCCAAGGAACTGTATTTGCGCAGCAACCCGCGCGCACCGCACTTGCCCGCCGAGGCCGTCTTCCAGCACTTCACCGCCCAGACCTGGCCCGAGTGGCGGCCGCGCCTGCTGCATTACCTGCAAGACGCGGTGCTGCTGCAACACCCGGATTTCCCGTGGAACGAACGCCGTTCCTTCCACCACCACACCTGGACCGAACGCCAGAAACTGACCCAACTGCTCACTGCTATTCCCGCTTCGGCGCAAGCCGTTGCTGCTCAGGCGCAGGAACTAATGCCCCCGCAGGCCGAGCCTTGGGATGCCTTGCAAGCCTTGCTCCAGGAATTACCCACGCTGCGGGCTGTGCAAGAGACCTTGCAGGACAAAGCTATTTCGCGGCTCTTTTTCGGAAATCTGACCCAAACCAAAGACTTCAAAACAAGGGAAACGCAACTACAACAGCTACAGAAAGACACGGCAGCGGCGCAAACCAAACTATCATCAGAAGAGGCAATTCAGGTAACTCTACTACTCGCGGAGCATGACCAGGCGCAGAGCAGTTTCTTTAGTAAAATAGGCTGGGGCTTCTCTTCGGGTAAAAAGAAACTCTCGGCGTTCGCCGAAGGCAAAAAACTCACCAACCCAGACACGGCGGTAGAGCACCTGCGCACGGCCTTGAAGCAGTTGGAGGCGCTACAAACCAGTTGGAAAACCCTGCAGGAGCAAGAGCCGTCGCTGGAAATTCCGGCAGATGTGTATGGGGCCGCCGCGGCGCAGGAACTGGCACATTTGCAACAGGCGTGGGAACTGAGAAAAACGGTACACAAACTGATGGCCTACGAGGTGCTGCCGGAGGAACTGCTGCAGGTGCGCCCCGAGCGTTTCAGGGCTGTTTTTTCTGAAACGTTGCCAAAACTCCAGGCTTTGCAGGAACAACTTCGGGAGTGGGAACAATGGTTGACGTCTTCTCAAATTGAAGTGCTGGCCACCAACCCCGCCGCTGCGCAGGAAATGACACAGAGCCTCAACGAGCATTTTGATAGAATGGTGGCCTTTGATGCGCTGGTGCAGACGTTTTCGCCGGAACTGAAAAGCTGGCTGGAAGAAGTACGTGCGGCAGTGCCTGAAAGCGTGGAGGCTCAACTGTGCGCCATTGAGAACAGCGTGCAGCTGGCCTGGCTGCAACAGCTGGAAGGCCAGAACCCCGTGCTCACCATTGTGAGCACCGGCGAGCTGGAGCGGTTGGAAACCGAATTGCAGGAGAAAATCAAACAGAAAGCCGACCTCAGCCGCCAGATCATTCTGCTCAACCTGCGCGAGCAGACCTACAAAAACATGGAATACAACCGGCTGGGCAACCCGGTCACGTACCGTCGGCTGTTGACTCAGGTGAGTAAGAAACGCATGCTGTACCCGCTACGCAAGCTTAACGCCGAGTTTGGGGACGAGATACGGCAGCTGCTGCCGTGCTGGCTGGCCTCTCCGGAGACGGTGTCGGCGTTGTTCCCGTTGGAGCGGATTTTTGATTTGGTCATCTTTGACGAGGCGTCGCAATGCTTCGCCGAGGTGGGCGTGCCGGCTATGGTACGCGCCAAACAGGCCGTGATTGCCGGTGATGAGCAGCAGCTGGGGCCGTCAGATTTGTACCGCGTGCGGTTTGGCGCGGAGGAAGACGAAACCGAGGAACTGCTGGTGGAATCTCTCTTGCAGCTGAGCGCGCTGCACCTTCCGCAGACGCTTTTGTCTGAGCATTACCGCAGCCAATATCCAGAGCTCATCCAATTCTCCAACCGGAATTTCTACCGTGACAAATTGCAACTGATTCCAAGGCTGGAGGCCATGAACACGGCAGAACCGGCGCTTCAGTATTTGAAAGTTGACGGCGTGTGGGAAAATCAGACCAACAGGGTAGAGGCTGAGCGCGTACGGGATCTGGTGCTGGAACTCATCGCCAAAGGCGAAACCAATATTGGCGTCATTACCTTCAACTTTCCGCAGCAACAGTTGGTGCAGGACTTGCTGGAAGAGCACGCGCTGGCGCAGAACGTGAAACTGCCCGAAGAACTCATCATCAAAAACATTGAGAACATTCAGGGCGATGAGCGGCAGTACATCATCTTCTCCATCGGGTACGCGCCAGACGCGGGTGGCGTGGTGCGGGCTATGTTTGGCAGCCTGAACGCCGCCAAAGGCGAGAACCGCCTGAATGTGGCTATCACCCGTGCCATTAAGCGGGTGTACGTGGTGACCAGTCTATGGCCCGAGCAGTTCCCGGTGGAGAACGTGAAGCACCCCGGACCCAAGTTGCTGTGTGATTACCTGGCCTTCGCCAAAGAGGTGAGCGAGCACGGGTTTTCGCCCCAACCCTCGGCCCCGGCCGGTATACCGTCGGCCTTGCTGCTGTACCCGGCGTTGCTGGAAGAGTTCGGGCAGAATAGTACTAATCTGGAAATGTCATTGGAACTTCCCTTCGCCGACCTCACTTTCCGCAACGGCAACCGCTATGAGGCCGTACTCTTAACCGACGACGATTTGTACTATAGACGCCCTTCCGCCAAGGCTTCTCACGCTGATGTGCCCCTGCGCCTTCAGGCCCGCGGCTGGAAATACGGCGCCGTGTACAGTCGGCAGTTCTGGAGCCAGCCCCAGCAAGTCTGGCAGAGACTAACCGAACTGACCCAACACTATGAAAAGTAAATTACTGGAACTCTCCGTGGGCTGTTGCCTACTGTTGGCCGTGGCCTGTGACAGCGGCAACGCTAAAACCGAAGACGCAACCGCCAATACTACCACTGAGCAAAAAGACGGTAAGAAGAAAAAGAAAGACAAGAACCCCGCCACCCAGGGCTTTGAAGTCAACAACAACTATGATTTGCAGGAGGTAAGCAAGATGGGCAAGAAAACCGTGCCTGAAAGCTCCGGACTGGAAGCCTCTAGTGACGGCAATTTCTGGACCCACCCAGACGCCGGCAATGACGCGGTATTGTACAAAATCAACCAGTCTGGTGAGCTGCTGGAGACCATGAACGTGCAGGGCGGCAAAAACAATGACTGGGAAGACATCGCCCGCGGCGAAGACGGATTTCTGTACCTAGGCGACATGGGCAACAACGAGAACACCCGCAAAGACCTCCAGATTGTGAAGGTAGACGAGAAAGCCAAAAAAGTGGTGGCCACCATTCCGTTCAAGTACGCCGACCAAACCGAGTTTCCGCCGGCCAAAGACAACCTGAATTTTGACGTGGAAGGCTTCCTCATGCACGGCAACAACTTCTACCTCTTTACCAAAAACCGCGGCAAAGGCGACTGGGTGAAGCTCTACAAAGTGGCCAACCAACCCGGTCAGCAGCAGACGGTGCAGCCATTAGACAGCGTACAAATCACCACCAAAATCACCGCGGCAGATATTTCGCCTAATGGCCGTACCATTGCCCTATTGGGAGAAGGCTGGGTGTATTTGCTGGAAGCTGATAGTCCCGAGGCTGCGTTCCAAGGCAAAAAAGAGCAGATCCCGTTAGGCAAGACCGGCCAGGCCGAAGGTTTGGTGTTTGTGAACGACACTGACATGATGATCAGCAACGAGAAAGGCACGCTGTTCATGCTCAGCCTTAAAAAGTAGGAAACCTGCCCCAGAGGCAAAAGGCGTTTAGCGGCTCTTTTTCCAAAAACAGCCGCTAAACGCCTTTCTTTTTTGTGGGCCGATAAGAGGTGGTGCCTTTTCTGGTTTAGCGCCGATTTCAGAAAAAGCGCCCCGAAACGCCCCGCAGCAAAATCCGTTCTAAGAAACGCGGGAGGTGCGCCCACGGCCGCTTCCCCTTTACTCTAAAATAGCACTATGTCTTCTATCATCTTAGTTACCGGAGCTACCGGCACCGTAGGGTCGGCTACCGTAGCAGCGCTTTCCTCCCAGGGTGCCAAAGTACGGGCGGGCGTACATTCCTTGATCAAAGGCGAAAACCTGAAACGCTTGCCGGGCGTGGAACTGGTGGAGATAGATTTTGCCCGTCCGGCCTCGCTGGCTGTGGCCTTTACGGGCGTAAGTACGGCGCTGCTCATCACCCCGTTCACCCAAGACCAGGTAGCCATGGCCCAGCAACTCATAGATGCGGCGCAGGCAGCCGGGGTACGGCACGTGGTGCGCCTTTCGGCCAGCGGGGCAGAGGCAGAGCCGGGCATCCAGCTGGGCCAATGGCACCGGCAGGCCGAAGAGTATATCAAGACGAAGGAGCTGGCATACACGCTGCTTCGGCCTACTTCCTTTATGCAGAATTTTGTGCACCAGCAGGCCGGCAGCATCAAAGAGCAGAATGCCTTTTATCTGCCCATGGGCAACGGCCGCGTGTCTTACATAGATGCCCGCAACATAGGAGAGGTGGCCGCCGAGATTCTGCTTCGGCCCGAGGGACACGATGGTAAAGCCTACACCCTCACCGGACCGCAGGCGCTGTCTGGCAGTGAAGTGGCCCGAATCTTCTCCCAGGTCACCGGCCGAACCATTGCTTACCAAGACGTACCCGAAGAAGCCGTCCGCACCGCCATGCAGCAACAGGGCCTCCCAGACTGGATGACCGAAAGCCTGCTGGAACTGCACGCCATTTCCCGCGCCGGTTACGCCTCTGGCCTCACCAGTGATGTGCAGGCCGTTCTGGGGCGGGAGCCGTACACGTTCCAGCAATTTGCCGAGACGTACAAAGACTGTTTCTAAGACTTTGGCGCAAACACGTATTGGAGCAAGGCAACAGTTGTACAGAGTTTTTCAATCAGGAGCCCATCAAACAAGATGCTTCCCTCGCTCGCCTCTGGCGAGTGTGAGCTACTTGCGGACTCTGGCCGCCTGCTTGTGAATTTTATATATCCTATAGCGGCGGGACGCCGCACGTACCTCACACTCGCCAAAGGCGAGCGAGAGAAGGAGGCGCTGCTTTATTTAGATAGAACTGCTGACACAAGCGTCCGTTTTGGGGTCGTTTTTTAAAAATTAGGCCTAAAACAGAGGCTTCCTTAAGGAACACAAGCAGACGTTTGTACCAAAGATAAAGGCTGGACAGTTGATGGGTTAGTTCAGGTCAAAGTAAAGCGTGGCGCCGTACCATTGCACTTTCAGGTCCTCAAACTGGGAGTAAGGCTGGTAGCCGTAATAGTATTCACCGGCAATGCGGAGGCGGTGGGTGTTCTGCTCGGGGTTGCGGAACTCAATGCCCAGTCCGGCTTTGGTGCTGGGGAAGTAATCATATTCCTTTTCGCCTTTCACGTCTGCGCCTACCACAAATAGAACGCGCTTGGTGCTTTTGAGGAAGAATTTGTTCTCAATGCCTGCGTGGTACTGGAAACGCTCGCGGTTGTCTTCCTTGTCCTGGTGCAGCGCGGCGGCTATCCCGGCGTACAGGCGGGTTGGGCCAATGTCACGCGAGCCCAGAAACTCCACCATCTCAAAGCTCAGGTTTTTGCGTTGCTCCGGCGAAATATCGCCGTTCAGCAGAAACTCATCTCCCAGGTGCGACGACTGGTGGAAGATACGGAAACGGCCCGACCAGCCATCGTGCCGGAACGTGACCGGTATGCCCACAATATAATCGGCGTTGAGCAGGTCCCAGGAATCAGACTCCAGATTGAACTGTGAGAAAACCCCCGCGGCAATACCAATCTGTATGCCGTTGTTCTCGCCGGGTTTGCCGGTGGCCCACTGGATAAGGCCACCCTCTACGGCAATGGAAACGGGGGTGATGGTGGTGAAATCACGGCTGTTGCCCTGGCCTTTACGCACGCGGTAGCGCACAATAGACGCCGAGTTCTGCCATTCCTTAGGATCAAACATCACGGTTTCAAAGTACCGGTTGTTGGGAAGAAATACGGTGCGTTTCACGGCAACGGTATCTGGGGCCTGGGCTTGGGCAAAGCCCGATAACATTAAAAAGAACAAGGCAAACAACCCCAGAATGGGTATGTGTTTTTTCATGGTTTAGGAGGTTAAGATCAGCTACTTTTTAAATTTTTTCTTCCTACGGGAAAACTTGTAAAAAATATGCGTCATGCATAATAAAATTCTTCAAGCTGTCTGCCACCATAAAAAGAAAGGGGTTAAAAGTCAGAAGATAATAACCAAGGGGCGCTACTTAAAGGGGTAGGATTCCTGTTTACGTTTAGGGGCTGCTTTTTTAAAAAAAGCCTGAAAACAGAACTGCCTTGCTGATGGTCAGCAAGGCAGTTCTGTTTTCAGGCTACTAGTGCTCTGGTTTACCAGATTCTAGCGGTCTTCCTCTGAGGAAGAACCACCGCGCGACGAACGTCCGCCTCGGTTGCTTCCGCCAGAATAGTTGTCATCGTCATGGTTGGAGCGGCCGTACTGCGAACGGTTTTCGTAGCCAGAACCGCCTCCGCCGTAGCTAGACTGACCACCTTGGCTGCCGTAGCCGCCTCTGGAGCCCATGTCTGAAGACGAAGAACCGTAACCGCTGGAAGAACCGTAGCTGCTGCCTCCTTGGCCGTAGCCGCCCATTCCGTAGTCACGGCTTTGGTCACCGTAACCGCCGCCGGTAGAGGAGCCGCCGTGTCCGCGGTCACTTCCGCCGGTACCCGAAGACTGGTAACCTCCGCGGGAGCCCATGTCATTGCCCATATTGCCATAGTTGGAACCTCCGAAGCTGCCGCCGCCATGGTTGCCGTAGTTGCCGCCCTGTGAGCCAGAACCGGAACCATAGGAAGAACCTCCGTAGTTGCCGCCCCCCTGGCCATAGCCGCCGCCCTGTGAAGAACGGGAACCGAAGTCGCCGCCCTGGGCATTGTGGGTGCTGTAGCCGCCGTGGCCGCCTTGGTTTCTACCGCCGCTCATAGAGCCGTAGCCGCTGCTATCGCCGCCTTGGTAGCCCCCGCGGGAGCTGCCTTGCCACTCCTGGTTTCCACCTTGGGAAGAACCATAGCCGCCGCGAGATCCCATGTCTGAGTTCATGTTGCTGCCGTAGCCGCCTCTGGAGCCCATGTCATGGGAGCCGTAGTGGCTGCCGCTTCGGCCGCTGCCGGAGTCACCGCCGTATTGGGTGCTGTAGCTGTTGCCGCCCTGGCTGTAACCGCCGTCAAAGTCTGAATTGCCGTCATAGCCACCTTGTGAACCTCGGCGTGAGCCATACTCTTCGCCGTAAGAACCTCCACGGGAACCCATGTTGCCGTAAGAGCTGCTGTTCTGGTTGCTGTACCCCTGGCTGTAACCGCCGTGGCTGCGGCCGTGGTCATTGCCGTGCATGCCGTAGCCGCTCTCAGTGCCATAGCCCATCTGGTTGCCGTAGTAGCCAGAGCCACCGTAGTTAGAGTAACCGCCGCGGTCAGATTCTGAACGGCTGGAGTTGCCTGCGTAGCCGCCTTGTGAGCTCATGCCGTATGGGTTGCTGCCCATAGAGCCGCCGCTGGTTCCGCCGTAGCCGCCACGGGAGCCCATGTCATGGGAGCCGCCGTAGTTGCCGCCACCCATAGAGCCGTAGCCTCCCTGGCCGTAGTTGGAACCGCCTTGGTTGCTCATAGAACCGTAACCGCCCTGACCATAGTTAGAGCTGCCCTGGTTTCCTTGATGGCCTGAGCCACCCATGCCGTAATTAGCGCCGCTCTGGCCGCCGTAGTTGCTACCACCGTAGCTTCCGCCGCCGCCATAATTACCGCCGCGGGAATTGTGGTCGTCATGGTTGTTCCAGGAGTTGCCGCCGCCAAAGCTGCCGCTGTTTCCTTGTGAGCCACCGTAGCCGCCCTGGCCTCCGCCGCTGGTTCCGCCGTAGCCACCACGGGAGCCCATGTCATGGGAGCCGCCGTAGTTGCCGCCGCCTTGGTTTCTGTCATTGCCTTGGTCTCCGCCGCCGCTAATGCCGCTCATAGAGGAACTGCTCTGGTTGCCCATGTCGCCGCCCTGTGAGCCGCCGTAGCCCATGCCGCTGCCCATAGAGGCAGTTGAACCGCTGGAAGAGTTATTGTCTGTGTCTGAAGAGCCAGATTTACCACTGGATTTGCCGGACCCTGATTTTCCGCCCGAAGTTTTAGACGTGCTGGAAGAGCCAGATTTGCTGCTTGCTTTAGGCGTGGAAGAGGTAGCGCCCGAAGTTTTGCTGCCACCGTTCTTCTTGCCAGATGTGCTATCTGATAAGGAAGAGGAAGTACCTTGGTTAGAGGAAGAGGAAGCGCCGCCGCCGGAGGACATAGACGTTCCGGTAGAGCCCAGGCTTGAGCCGGAGCCGCTGCTTCCAGACGTGCTGCCCGTTGAGCCTTGCGCGCCAAGAGACCCAAGAGAGGCATCTGAACTAGAGCTGTTGCCCGCGCTGCCAGATGGAGAAGAGGAAGAAGACGCATTTGCACCTGTGTTGCTACTTGCACCAGCAGAGGAGCCCTGATTGCTGTTTTGCTGCTCTTTTTGATTGTCTTTCATGGTTAAATCTCCTTTAATTGTTTTTAGATGTTAGTTGGTTTCGTCTGCCTCAGAAAGTGAGATGCTCTTTTCCCTCAGCAAGTGTTTATACTATACGAACGGGTGTTTGCATGGTTAAGGCTGGTATTGTGATTATTTGTGCCGCAAAGGCCGTAGCTGAGGGGCTTGCCCCAACTAAAGGCAGCCTTGGAACGCCGTGATAGGATTTATGCTCAGTTGAACCTATCCTGACTTTATATGGCAAGACCATAAAAATATGAGCCTGCGTTTAGGGGCTGTTTTTCCAAAAACAGCCCCTAAACGCAGGCTCATATTTTTATGCAGACCAAAGAGTAGAAGTTACTTAACTCCGCTCCTGGCTTTGGGAAGTGGGCAGAGGGGTGGCGCTGGTATCCGGTACGGTAACATCCAGTTTGTCCAGTAACTCTTCTGCGTCTTCCTGCTCTTCCGCATCGGCTATGGGAACTTCGTGTTCATCGGCTTCCAGGGGTTCATAGTTGAGCCTGATGAAAATAGGAAAATGGTCTGACCCGAAGGCGGGCAGCCGCTTCATTCTGATCAGCCGAAAGGCCGGGTCGTAGAAAATATGGTCCAGTGAATACCGGAAGAACGGCACAAAGGCATTGTAGGTGTTAAAGAACCCGCGGCCAATGCGGGGGTCTAGCAGGCCGCTTATTTTCCGGAACAGGTTGGTGGTGTAAGACCAGGCCACATCGTTCAGATCACCGGCCACAATGCTGGCGTAGGGAGATTCTTTGGCCATTTTTGCAACCGTCAAAAGCTCGGCCTCGCGGGTGTCTGTGTCTTTGTTGAGGTGGGGCGGCTGCGGGTGCACCGTGAAAAAGTCAAATTTCTTCCCAGACGGTAGCTCAATGAGCATGTAGAAAGACGGAATGCCCTCTTCCACTAAGTAACGAACCTCGGTATGGCTCAGCTTATACTTACTGAAGAACATCATGCCATACGTATTCTCCAGCGGTTCTTTAATGCAGTAGGGGTACCGGTCGTCCAGCTCCGCCAGGGCGTCTGCCCAGCGTTGGTTGGGTTCATTGATGAGCAGCAGTTCCGGGTCTGTCTCTTTGACAATCTTCAGGAAACGGTCATAGCGGTGGTTAGACATCCGCACGTTGGAAATCATAATCCCGAAGGAGTTTTTGGGGGCCTTTATCTTGGACCGGAGCGCCTGTACCCGCACCAGAGGCGTGAATTTGTACACGTGCACCAGTTCATTCATAATGGCCAGCACCAACAGCCCCGCAAATATCTTTTGGGTGAGCAGCTCAAAGCCTATGAACCAGCCATATAAACCCAGGACCAGAGTTCCCAAGATGGCTACCTGTACCCGCGGGAAATCTAGAATCCTTATCCACCAGTAGGTGCTCTTGACAAGCGTGAGTAAAGAAGCTAAAATGGCAAAGCAGCCAAGCAGCTCAAGGGCTATTTTCATAGGTCTGAAACAGGTTAAGTCCGTTCTCATACTGGTTTAATTCCGTAGAAGTTGCCTTGTGAGAAATACGGTTAGGCCGAAAAGGCCTGTATAGCAGAAAAAGCCGTTTAGAGCCCGTTTTTTTAAAATCAGGCCCTAAACGGCTTTTAGAAAGTTGATGAAATAATCCTATTGACCGGCGGTTTTCTCTACCCGCACTCCCACGGCCATAATGCCAGGGAGCGGGTCTTGGCGCATGTACTGGTTCAGCTTGAGGCGATAGGTGCCCACCTGCTGGAAGCGCACGTTTTTGAGCGCCCTGAACTGGTGGTCAAAAATGTCGCCGGCTCCGCTTCCTTTGGGCTCCCCGGTTTTGGGGTCCATCAGGAACATCTCGTGCAGGGCAGAACTCAGCTGTTGGCCGTCTGGGCCAGTGAGGTAATGCCGCAGGTACAGGTTGTAGAACGGGTAATGCAGTGCGTTGCGCACATTGAAGTACACATTATACGCCTGCGTAGTGTCTGTGATCTCAAACGTAAACACCGGTGCCAGTTTCACGGGCCACTGGTTATTGGGGATGTCTTGGTTTTCCTCAAACACCCGGTTGCCGTCGCAGCTGGTTAAAAGTGCGCCCAGGCAGAACAGGCAAAAGAAGAAATGGAGTCTTTTTCTCATTAGGCGTCTGTCTTAGGGCTAGGGGCTGAGTTTTCTGAATTGCCGCCCGGTTTACGGTTCCGGTGATTCCGGTTGCGGCTCCGTCTGGAACGCTGCTCTCCTTCGGCCCGCGGGGTCCGGTCACCTTGAGTAGGCGCTGCCACTGCGGCCGGGGTACCAACGGCTTCGGCCATGGGCTGCGGTCTGTTCTGCGGTGGCCGCTGACCCTGCTGTCTTTCCTGGCGGGGCGGACGGTTGCCCTGGTTGTTCTCGCGGTTCTGGTTGTTGTTGTCCCGGTCTCTGGGAGGTCGGTTCTGTTCCCGTTCCGGCCGGGGCTTGCCTTGCGGCTGCTGGCCTTTGGGTTGCCCCTGGGGCTGTGCTTCACGCTCTGGCCTTGGCTTGTTTTCATTGCCGCCGTTAGGTCTGCCACCGCCGCGCTCCGGACGTGGTCTGGGCTCCCCGGCTCCGTTGGAACGGCCAGACGCACGGTCGCGCCTAACTTCTGGGGTAGGCGCTGCCTGGGCCAGAACTTCGGGAGCTGTGGCGGCGGCGTTATTGCCTTTGTTCTTTTTCTTGTTGCGCTTTTTCTTGCTCTTGCTGTACTGGTCGTCCAAGCGGTCCAGGTTGCCTTCCAGCGACTCCACAAAGTCTACAACCTCGGCCTGCTGCTGTTTTTTCACTTCCTCGGCTAGGTTTTCCGGCATTTCGCCGGCGGCGTTCATTTTAAGCACCTCGTGCACGCGTTCTACCGTTACCGGGAACCAGTTGCTGTCGCCGCGGTACCCGAACCACATGATGCGCCGGAAAATATCCGTCTTTTGAAGGAAGGCGTCGCCGGCTTGGGTCTGCAAGGGGCGGTTCACGTTAGGAATGTCCTTGAGGGCATCCATGTACGTTTCCAGTTCATAGTTGAGGCAGCACTTGAGGCGGCCGCACTGCCCAGAAAGCTTGCTGGGGTTCAGGGACAGGTTCTGGTAACGCGCCGCCGTGGTGGAAACGCTTCTGAAATCTGTGAGCCAAGTGGAGCAGCACAGCTCGCGGCCGCAGGATCCAATGCCGCCCAGTCTGCCGGCTTCGTGCCGAAGGCTGATCTGGCGCATCTCAATGCGTACCTTGAACTCCTCGGCCAGTTTCTTGATGAGTTCCCGGAAGTCTACGCGGTCATCTGCGGAGTAGAAGAAGGTGGCTTTGGTTTTGTCTGCCTGGTACTCTACGTCTGAAAGCTTCATCTTGAGCTTGAGCTCCTGCACAATAGCGCGGGCGCGGTACATGGTAGAAGGTTCCTGCTCGCGCGCGAGGTTGAACTTCTCCAGGTCTTTCTCCGTGGCTACCCGGTAAATGGTCCTGATCTCGTCATTGTTCAGAACCTTCTTCTTGTTCATCTGCAGGCGCACCAATTCGCCTTTGAGAGACACATGGCCAATGTGGTGCCCGTTGGGCACGTCTACCACCACGGCATCGCCGGTAATGAGGGGCAACCGGTTTACGTTCCGGAAAAACTCTTTGCGTCCGCCCTTGAAACGGACTTCCACTATATCAAACTCTTTGAACGACACGGGTATTTCCATGTCTGAGAGCCAGTCAAATACATTTAACCGGTTACAGCCTCCCGTGCTGCAACCGCCGTTGCTTTTGCAGCCAGCCACCACGCTGCCGTCGGCAGAGGGGGTCTTGGAGCCGCAGCCGCCACTAGAACATGAACTACATCCCACAGGTAAAATCCTTTATATAGATAATTCTTGTTTTCAAAAAAAGTACGTCTGTCTGCCAGAAAAGCTACCCGCAATACCATTAAAAAGAGGTAATGTACTCCCTTGAGCATAAACAGATGACAGGGGAGATGAAGTGGGCTGACACGTGTAGTCGTGCTTTTCTACGGCAAATACTGAGACCGTAATTAACAAATATAATAACTAAATCTGAATAGGCAGACACGTTTGCCTAAGTTATCAACAGGGCGTTTAGGGGCTGATTTTGGAAAAACCGCCCCTAAACGCCCTGGGACAGAAACAAAAAAGGAACGGTTGCCCGTTCCTTTCGTTTCCTTTTACTTGTTAAAGCTACGGTTTTAATACCACTTTCACGCAGTTATCTTCTTTTTTCTTGAAGATGTCATACCCGTGCGCGGCGTCTGCCAGCGGTAGGGTGTGGGTAATGATGTCATCTAGCCGTACTTTGCCGTCTACCACCAGTTGCATGAGGTGGTCAATGTAATATTGCACCGGGGCCTGGGTGCCCATGAGGGTTACGCCTTTGTCAAACCAACGGTGCACCGGGAAATTATCAAACGGAGAGCCGTACACGCCCACCACGCTCACCACGCCCGCCCTGCGCACCGCGCGCAGACAGGTCTCCAGTACTTTAGGGGTGCCTTTCTCCAGGTTAATCACGGCTTTGGCTTTCTCCAGAAAGTTGCGGTCGGCTTCCATGCCCACGGCGTCAATGCAGACATCGGCCCCACGGCCCTGGGTAATGCTCCTGATGTATTCCACCACCTGGTCTTCGCTTTCCCACAGCAGGGTCTCTGAATTGGCCGACTGCCGGGCCATGTCCAGGCGGTACTGCTGAATGTCTATGTTGATGACTCTTGCCGCGCCCATGAGCCAAGCCGATTTGGCCGCCATGATGCCCACCGGACCAGCCCCAAAGATAGCCACGGTCTCACCACCCCTGATGCGGCCCCAGTCAGCGGCAGCCCAGCCGGTAGGGAAGATATCAGTTAGGAAAAGCACTTGCTCATCGGTTAGGCCTTCGGGCACTTTCCGCGGCCCGAAATCTGAGTACGGCACCCGCACATATTCGGCTTGGCCGCCGTTCACCCCGCCGTACAGGTCTGTGTAGCCAAAGAGGGCCGCGGCTTTCTCAGACATGAGCCCGCCGTCTGGGCCGTATTTGGGGTTGGAGTTCTCGCACTGGGTAGGCCAGCTGTTGTTGCAGAAAAAGCAGTGTCCGCAGGCAATAGGGAAGGGGACCACCACGCGGTCGCCTTTCTTGAGGTTAGTCACGCCAGAACCCACCTCTTCCACAATGCCCATGAACTCGTGGCCCAGCACCATGTCCTGCATCTGGGGCACGAAGCCATCCAGAATGTGCAGGTCTGAGCCGCAGATAGCCGTGGAAGTCACCTTGATGATGGCATCGCGGGGCTCTTCAATGATAGGGTCTGGAACATTGTCAACGCTTACGTCATTGATTTTGTGAAAAACGAGTGCTTTCATAGTCTTGTAGTTAGATGTGGGTGACAGCACTTTTCTAAGTGCCGATGTTACTTTAAAGCTTAACGGTTTCTGTATGCGATGGTTACGGAGCGCGCAGGAGAAAGCTGGCCCGCACCGGGTAACTCTGGCGTATCAGGTGCCGCGTACGCAAGCCGCAGAAGTGCCCAGCGGCGTTTAGGGGCTCTTTTTTCAAAAACAGCCCCTAAACATACATTTGCCGTGGCAGCGGCCGCTAAGGTTTTCAGGTGGGAAAGGTTGTAAAAAGAAAGGCCGGCACGTGGGGTTCACGTGCCGGCCTTTCTTTTCAGGCTCGGGGAAAAGAGATTAGTCCCGGCTTTTCTTGCCCATGTTCCAGGCTACTACCGCGGCTACCAGAAAGGCCGCCACGGCCGCTTTTTTCATGACCCCGGAACGGTTGTGCTGCCAGTCTGCCTTCATGCCCTTCTCCGCGATGATGTTAGGCACTTTGCCCGTCTTGAAATCTTCAATGATGCCTTCCACCACGTTGATGCGGTCAGCGAGCAGCATGGGCAGCCAGCGGCCGTACTGGTTCTCTGGGTGCTTGAAGGCGTAGCGGCGTAACATACCGCTCAGGCCGCTGGGCGGAACCGAGGTGCCAAACACGGCGCTCACGTTGGGCCGTTCCGTGGAGTGATGCACCTCTATGTCAATGGGCTGTTGGGTAGGCCGCTGCCAGTCATAGCTTTTGGTGTCTTCCCCGGCCCGGTTGCGCATGGGGTACGTAGGGTCGTTTTTAGGGTCGGCGTCAATGCCCCACCCTTTTATGTGGCTGTAGTTATTTGCTAAAGTTTCCATAATGCTTCTTCTGGTTAGATTCTAGCGGATGGTGGAATGAGAACCGGCTTAATGCAGTTGTCCAGTTTCTCTGAGAAAATACGGTAGGCATCTGAGATGTCTTCCAGCGGAACCCGGTGGGTGATGAGGCCTTTGGGGTTCAGGATACCGTTCTGCACGTGCTCAATCAGGCGTGGCAACAGGCGCTTCACAGAGGCTTGGTTGGCCCTGATGGTAATTCCTTTGTTCACCACGTTGCCAATGGGTACCAGATTGTCTGTAGGACCGTATATCCCCACAATAGAGACAATGCCGCCTTTCTTCACGGCGTTGATGGCCCAGTGCAAAGCCGTGGCCGAGCCGGCCTGCAGGAACAGTTTACGGCCAGTAATGGTTTGCATGGCGTTGCCGGCGGCCTCGGCGCCCACGGCGTCAATGCAGACATCGGCACCTAGCCAATCCGTGGTTTCTTTCACAAACTGCACCACATCATCCATCTCCCTGAAGTTGTAGGCCTCGCACTGCGCGTAGTTCTTGGCAAACTCCAGGCGGTACTCCACTTCGTCAATGATGATCACGCGGCCCGCCCCAAAGAGCCAGGCACAACGCGCCGCCATAATGCCCACAGGACCAGCCCCAAACACTACTACGGTGTCACCTTTTTGAATACCGCCCATCTCGGCGGCCTGGTAGCCGGTGGGTACCACGTCCGTCAATAACACGGCATCGTCGGGGTCCATGCCCTCTGGGATAACGGTAGGGCCTACGTTGGCGTAAGGCACGCGGGCGTATTCGGCCTGGCCGCCGTTGTAGCCCCCGGCAGTGTGCGAGTACCCGAAGATACCTCCCACGGCCGTGGCCTGCGGGTTAGACTCATGGCAGTTGCCGTACAGTTCCTGCTTGCAGAACACGCACTGGCCACAGGCAATGTTGAACGGCACCAGCACGTGGTCGCCCACTTTGATCTTGGTCACCTCTGAGCCCACTTCCTCCACAATGCCGGTGAACTCGTGCCCGAAGGTCATGCCCACACGGGTGTCTGGCATAGAGCCGTTGTACAAGTGTAAGTCTGAGCCGCAAATGCAGGAACGGGTTACCCGCACAATGGCATCTTGCGGATGCTCAATTTTGGGCATTGGTTTTTCATCTATCCGGACCCGTAAGGGCCCGCGGTAATTCATAGCTAGCATAAGTGTTTCAAGTTGGGGTTAAGATGAGACATCAGTTACAGGTAAACATGATTCAGGAATACTTACCCTGTCCCGTTGCCGGAACCATCTTTTCAAATACTTATCTGCTTCATATTAAGTTACAGAAGGAGTTAGACCCCAGGCACGGCGCAGGGCCGGAACGGGAGGCCAAGGCACCGTTAGAACCAGGCTCTTTTTCCGTTTAGGGGCTTTTTTTCTAAAAATAGGCCTAAACCAGAAACTACCGTCAAAAGCCTTTGAAGTCATGGCGGGCGTTTTATCTTTGAGGTACAACATCAGCGTCCCGTCCGCAGCAATCACTGTAACCGCACCGCAGCTATAGCCAACATCCTCAGAGCAATTGAAGAAAAAGACAATCGGCCGCTGGCCGAACTCATCCGGGAGGTGTTCAGGGAATTCAAGATTGACCGGCCCGGCACCGTCTACACAGACCCCACCACCGATGCTTTGTACCAACTGTTCCAGACGCCGGGCAGCGCCTATCTGGTAGCCGAAGAGAACGGAGAAATCATGGGCGGCTGCGGGGTGTATCCTACCCAGGGTTTACCGGCTGGCTGCGCCGAACTGGTGAAATTCTACTTGTCAAGCGCGAGCAGGGGCAAGGGCGTAGGGTACAAACTGTTGCAGGAAAGCTTGGTTCTGGCCCGGCAACTGGGTTACGCCCAGCTGTACCTGGAGTCTTTCCCCGAGCTGGCCAAAGCGGTGAGCATGTATGAGAAAGCCGGGTTCAGGCCGCTGCCCCACGCGCTGGGAAACTCCGGCCACTACGCCTGTACCATCTGGATGGTGAAGGACCTGGGTTGAGCGGCCGTTTAGGGGCTCTTTTTTGGAAAACAGCCTCTAAACGGAACAGCCCCAAGGGTTCAGCTTTGAAAGCGGAATCTGTTATCTTAAGCACGTAAAAGCAGCCAAATATGAAATCTACCAATTATTACAATACCTTCATTGAAGTAGCCGAAGATTGTCCTGTCGCTTCGGCTGAAGTACCGCCTCTCAAAGGCAATGACAAGACGGTGGCCAACCTGCAGTTTGAAATGGTCCAGAACCGCCCGTACCACTACACCTCAGATGAGGTACTGTTTGGTGTGTATGCCGCCAAGAACAACCTCCCGGCCGAGGAACTAGCCACCGAACGGGAAAAATTCTTCTCCAAAGGACAGGCTTGTTTGCGGGCCTCGCCGCTCACCAAGCGCTATGGCTGGGGCGTACACGCCAATGAGGAAGGGAAAATAGCCCTGTTTGCGCTAGAGTCTGCTGAGTATGAAAAATTATCGGAAGACAAAGCTTTGAAGGTAGTGAAAGCGATGCGGAGCAAGCGGGGCTGAACCTCATGTCTGCCTGAACGCAGCCTCAGCTTACTGTCTTTCTATTTAGCGGCTGTTTCTGGAAAAAGAGCCCCTAAACGGAAAAACGTTATTTCCCCAGCCACTCTTTAAAAGCGTGCGCCCGCTCATTGCTGATGATGATCTCTTTGTCTGTGCTGGGTTTCACATACACTTTCAGGCGGCCCTTGAGGTACGGGTGAATCTCATCTATGGAGTGGATGTGGGCAATGAACTGGCGGTTGAGGCGGCTGAACTGCTCCGGGTCCAGAAGTTCCTGCAGGGTATCCAGGGTGTAGTCTGTGATGAAGCGCTGCCCCGCGGTGGTGATTAGGAAAACGATTTTGTCCTCGGCGTAGAAATAGGCAATCTCATCCGTAGACACAGACCGTATTTTCTGGCCACTTTTCACCAAAAAACGGTTCTTGTAGTGCGGGGTGCCGGCGGGGGCGGAACCCCGATTGAGCAGCGCCATGATCTGCTGCATGTCCAGCGCGGGTTGGGGCGGCTGACTCTGGCGCAAGGCCTTGAATTTATCCATGGCCCCGGCCAGGTCCTCATTGCTGATGGGCTTGAGCAGGTAATCAATGCTGTTGACTTTGAACGCCTTCACCGCATACTCATCATAGGCGGTAGTGAAAATGATGGGACACTTCACCTCCACCTTCTGGAAGATCTCAAAACTGTTGCCGTCTGACAAGTGGATGTCCAGAAAAGCCAGGTCTGGGGTAGGGTTGGTCTCAAACCACTTCACCGCGTTTCGGATAGAGTCTATGGTGGCCACAATCCTGATGGAAGGGTCGTAGCGCAGCAGCTGGGCCTCTAGCTTTTCAGAAGCCAGGTATTCGTCTTCAATCAGGAGGATGTTCATTAGGCGGCGTTGTTTAGGAGCGGTAATTTAGCAATGAAATTCTCTGAGGTCACCTCTACGCCCACTTTTTTGTCGGTGATGAATTTGTAGCGGTTGATGATGTTTTTGAGGCCCACCCCGGTAGACTCTTCGCGGCTTTCGCGCAGCTGCAGGTTGTTCTTGATAATGATGTAATCGCCCTCCACAAACACGTCAATGTACAAAGGCTCGTCGCGGCTCACAATGTTGTGTTTGATGGCGTTCTCCATGAGCAGCTGCATGGTGAGCGGGGCCACCTGGTGGTTCTGGAGCTCTTCGGGCACGTTGATGTCTACCCGCAGGTTTTCCCGGAACCTGATCTTGAGCAGGAACAGATAGGAGTAGATGAAGTCCAGCTCGGTGTGCAGCGAGACCAGTTCCTTGTCTTTGTTCTCCAGCACGTAGCGGTACACCTTGGAAAGCTGCTCCACAAACTTAGCGGCCATGTCCTGGTCTTTGTAGATGAGCGTTGACAGAGCATTGAGGCTGTTAAAGAGGAAGTGCGGGTTCACCTGCTGTTTCAGGGACTCAAACTGCACCTTGATGGTTTCCTTCTTCAGCTTCTCAGACTGCATGAGGTAACGGTGCCACTGGTTGTAGAAGTAAATGCCCGACCGGATGAAGTGCACAAACAGGAGAATGATAGAGCCAAACACAAAGACCTCCTTTACATCGCGGAGCGCCTCTGGGTCCTGGAAGTTATAGGCCATCTGGCCCAGGAACAGGCGCGGCGTGATCTCAAAGAGCACCATGACCAGCAGGATGTAGATCTGCACGGCCACCCACTCATACACAAAGCGCCGTAGCCCGTACTCGCGCCAGTCATACTTTTTGCTCAGGCGTTTGGCTATGCGGCGGGTTCCTTCCAGCACCACATTGACCATAAGGGCGTTGTAGAGCAACCGGAACACATCTGCGGCTTCAAAATCCTGCAGGCCCGTGCGGTTAATGAAGAAGAAGGTCCAGAAGATCAGGAACGCAATGCCGGTGTTAGCCAGGTAACGCAACAGCTTTTTTTGCTTGAATTTAAACTTTTTCTTCATAAACGGAGACTGCACAAACAGCCGGTCCAAATACTCGGTGGAGAGAAGCATAATAAATAAAGCAAACCCGGAATACCCCGCCCAAAAGCGCCGGCAGGTGTGTTTGCTTAAGTATTTTGTTTTAGGTTGGAATTCTGTTTTACGCGTAATTTAGGAAAAACAGGCGCTAAACGCACTTAGTTCAGGCTTGTTCAGAAGAAGGACACATTTAGATTTCTGTGAACGGGAACAACCGCAACCATGCGAAATCCTATAAGTTTGCAGCCGCGCCCTCAAGGGCACGTTCGCAAATAATACGTTTACCCACAGACAGGCAAGCACTTTCCGATAAAAACGGATATACCCAGACTGAAGCAACTGGAACGCTGCCTTGAAAAAACGTATTTACTTTTACCACCAACGTTGAACGCTATGAATACTGCTTGGATCTACCTGATCATTGCCGGCTTGTGTGAGATAGGCTGGGCCATTGGCCTGAAATATACCGAGGGGTTCACCAGACTCTGGCCCACGGTCATTACCGTTGTTATCATGATTCTGAGCTTTTTCCTACTGGCGCAGGCCATGCGCACGCTGCCCGTGGGCACCGCCTACGCCTCCTGGACCGGTATTGGCGCCGTGGGAACGGCCATTCTGGGCATGATTCTGTTCAATGAGCCCCGCGATGTGCTTCGCCTGGTCTGCATTGGGTTGATCATTGCCGGTGTGCTGGGGCTCAAGTTTTTGGCGAAGGAATAGAGAAGGGCTGTACTTGTTGGAATTGGCTGATGCCTTGGGCTTGTCTGCTTCTCTAGGGCTTTATGAGCTTAGTTGTTTCATCTCTTCCGGTAAGCGCTCACGGCCGCGGGGCCCCGTCTTCCCCTCTCGCACTGCCCTTGCGGCCAGGTAGTGCAGTTAACTCTTAGTTTCTTTCTTACTTGGCCACAAGCGAGGCACTCTAGGGAAAGACTGGAAACGGTGCGTTTAGCTGAGGCTGTTGTTGGTTGGTGGCAGAAGCTCTTTTAGTGTAAACCCACCCCTACCCCTCCCAGGAGGGGAGTTCCGGTTCTTTGCGGATGATGCGGCAATGATGGGAAGTGGTATAGGCGGCAGAAGATTTACTGCTTGAACGTACCTTCTAAGCGACTTTCTCACTCTAGCAGATAATTCCCCTCCTGGGAGGGGTAGGGGTGGGTGCAATACGCCGGCCGCCGCGTTACCGTCTACTCAAAAGACCTCGCAGTGTCCGGAGGACCTGCGCGCGTCTGCGCCAACTCCCGTTCCGGGCCTCTTCTTCTCTCCCAAACTCAGGACTCAAGACTCAGAACTCAGGACTTCCCTTTAGCGGCTCTTTTTTCAGAATTAGCCTAAAACCAGAATTTCCGGCTACCTCTTGGTGAGAGCCGGAAATCGGGAATGGAGTTCGCGTTTAGGGGCTGTCTTTGGAAAAAGAGCCCCTAAACGCATTAGCGCCATCTGTACGCGAACAGGGTATCTGCCGTGAGCAGGTAAAGGTATTTATCGCCCACCAGCACCTGGCGGTAGGCTTGGGGCTGCTCCGGTAAAGTGAGGGTCCGGGTCTGGAGGGTGTAGAGGTGCTGGAAGTGCAGTTGGTTTCCGGCAAGGTAATAGAGCTCATCTCCGGCGAAACCCACGTAGGTAAGGTTAGGCAGCGACAGTTTCTTCTGGTAATTGCCCATGTTGTCAAACACGTAGATACCCGAAAGCCGGTCTACCATGTACAGCTTGCTCTGGTACTCCCGCAGAAACGTGATGTCGTGTTGCCGGCGGTCCAGCAACAGTTCCAGCGGGTTCTCAAATACAGCCTGGTTGACGCGGGTGTCAATCTTGAGGAGCCGAAAAGTGGTTTCGTCAAAAAGCCAGAGCCGGTCATCGGCGGCCAGGGTGGCGGCCCTGATGGTGCCATCGGTATACTCCCGCAGATCGGCCAGGCCCAGCGGGGTAAGAAAGCGGTCCAGGAGCTGCACGCGTTGGCGGTCATCGTAGAACACCATGATCTTGGCCGGGCTCCAGGCTTCGGCCATGGCCACGCGCCCCTGCACGGGCGGAGAAAAAGTGTTGACTGCCTTGCCCAGCGTGTCTAGCTGGATGATGTTCTGGCGGAGGTCTGACAGATAAGCCCTGTCAAAGCGGTCTATAGACAAAAGTTGATTGCCTTTAGCGGGTAACTGAAAAGCCACAGACCACGTGGGTGCCTGCGCCTGGCCTATAAGCGGAGCCAGCAGCAACCAAAGCAAGAGCGGCAGGCAGAGGTTAGTCCGGCTGGTTTTCAAAATACGTGAGCGTGAGTTCCTGACCATCATATACAGCGTAAGAGCAATAATTGACCCATTCTCCCAGGTTCAGGTAACGGCTGCGTTCCCCAATAGGTAAATCCAGAGGCAAATGCCGGTGCCCGAACACGTAAAAGTCATGGTGTTGCCGTCCTTCCACGCGCTGGCAGTAATGCACCAGCCACTCATCGTCGCCATGGAAAACCTCGTCCTGCTTGGTGTTCTGGATCCGGCTGCGGCGCGACCAGAAATTTGCCAGGCCAATGCCCAGGTTAGGGTGAATACGGGCGAACAGCCACTGGCTCATAGGGTTCGCAAACACCTTTTTCAGGACTTTGTAGGTGTAGTCTTTGGGGCCCAAGCCATCGCCGTGGCCAATGTAAAACGTGTGCTTTCCTATCTGGGTGGAGACTGGCTTCCTGATAATGGGGATGTTGAGCTCTTTTGGGAAGTAGTCAAACATCCACATGTCATGGTTCCCCGTGAAAAGGTAAATGGGAATACCGCTGTCGGCAATCTCGGCCAGTTTGCCCTGGAGCCTGATGAAGCCCCGGGGAATGGCGTGGCGGTACTCAAACCAGAAGTCGAAAATATCGCCCAGCAGGTAAATAGCCTGCGCGTCTTCCTTTACCTGATCTAACCACCGCACTATCTTTTTCTCCCGCGCCAGACTTTTCTCAGGTGTGGGTACCCCCAAATGGAAATCTGATGCGAAGTAGACTTTTTTACCCGGCGGCAGGTGGTTAATCGGAGTGATCATCAATGAGGAAAAGGATAAGTTCTTTGGGGCCGTGGGCACCCATGACAAGGGTTTTCTCTATGTCGGCGGTACGGCTGGGGCCGCTTACCAAAGACAGCATGGAAGGCAGCTTCTTCCCATACTTTCCCTGAACGTATTCCAGGGCCTGTTTAATATCCGGTACCAGCTGCGAAAGTTTAGCCACCACCAGGTGCATGGCCGGGTACACAGAAAGCCTTCTGCCGCTGGCATTGGCCGAGGATACCAAGATGCTGCCGGTGCGGGCCACCAAAGCTTCACAGGTAGTGAGAGAGGCCTGCGCATTGGCCAGAAAATCTTCTTCAGAACCGTTGAAATTGATGCCGCCCGCGTGCAGGATTTTCTTGAGGATGGGTTCCCACACGTACATATTGTCTATGCCCCGTTCTTTCTTGAACTCAAACAGCTGGTCAAAAAAGTCTTCCTCGTTCTCGCAGTACACAAAGGTGCCGCTGTTCCGGATAAACGTCTCGGCGAACTGCACCGAAAGATCTTCCAGCAGCGGGCCGTAGACAGAGGTGGAGAAGTCTGGGGTAGGAGGCAGAAAAGGCGCTGACTTTGCCAGCGCCTCTCTTACCTTTCGGAGCACAATCTCTTTCGATTTGGCTTCGTACATGTAGTTTTTATTTTAAAGCTGTTTTGGAACGCTACTGATTGAACGTAGTGCCTTCGCCGCTGGAAGTTGGTGTCCCGCTTGGTTCAGCGGCGGGCGGTGTATCTTCCAGGTTAGACTGTGCTCCCGTAGGCGAGGTGATGTGCGTTTCGGCGGCCAATTCGCTTTGGGTTTTGCTGCGGTCTGTTCCGGCGGTGTGGGCCTGGTAGTTGGTTAGTCCTTCAAAAGGTCTTGGGCCAACCAAACGCTCCAAGTCATGCTGGAATAGGATTTCCTTCTCCAACAGTTCCTGCGCCACCAATTCCAGTTCGTTCCGTCTGTCAGATAATAACTGCAGTGTGCGGTTATACGCGTCTCCTACCAACAGGCGTACCTCTGCGTCAATGGTTTCAGCGGTAGTTTCTGAGTAAGGCTTAGTGAACGTGTTGTCTGGCTGTTTGGAATCATAGAAAGACAGGTTCCCTATGCGCTCATTCATTCCGTACATAGTCACAATGCTGTAGGCCATTTTGGTGATGCGCTCTAAGTCACTTAAGGCACCGGTAGAAATTTTTCCAAACACAATCTGTTCAGCTGCCCGACCACCTAAAGCCATACACATCTCATCTACCAATTGCTCTGTGTTATAGAGGAACTGCTCTTTTGGCAAGTATTGCGCATAACCCAATGCGGCTACGCCACGGGGTACAATACTCACTTTCACCAACGGATCACAATGCTCCAGGAACCATCCGGCAATGGCATGACCGGCTTCATGGTAGGCCACAATTTTCTTTTCCTGCGGAGAAATGATTTTATTTTTCTTCTCCAGGCCGCCAATGACACGGTCAATGGCATCATTGAAGTCCTGCATCTCTATGGCTTTCTTGTTCCGGCGGGCGGCAATCAAGGCAGCTTCATTACACACGTTGGCAATCTCGGCACCGGCAAATCCAGGAGTCTGCGCCGCTAATTTCTTAGCGTCTACGTCACCAGCCAAGGTTAATGGGCCTAAGTGCACGCCAAAGATGTGGGTACGGCCGTTGATGTCTGGTTTGTCAATGCTGATCTGGCGGTCAAAACGGCCGGGACGCAGCAAGGCAGAGTCCAGAATGTCTGGGCGGTTAGTGGCTGCCAGAATGATCACCCCAGAATCTGTGGCAAAACCGTCCATCTCTACCAGCAGGGAGTTCAGGGTGTTCTCGCGCTCATCGTTTCCGCCGGGCATTTGTCCACGGCTACGGCTACGGCCAATGGCATCAATCTCGTCAATGAAGATGATACACGGCGCTTTGGCTTTGGCTTGTTTGAACAAGTCGCGCACCCGGGCGGCACCCACTCCCACAAACATCTCCACGAAGTCTGAGCCAGACAGGGAGAAGAAGGGAACGTCTGCCTCGCCGGCTACGGCTTTAGCCAATAAGGTTTTACCGGTACCCGGAGGACCTACCAACAAAGCACCTTTCGGGATTTTACCTCCCAAGATGGTGAACTTGGTAGGGTTCTTCAGGAACTCCACAATCTCCTGGATTTCCTCTTTGGCTTCTTCCAGACCGGCTACGTCTTTGAACGTGATTTTTACCTTGTTCTCAGCGTCAAACAGGGCCGCACGGGATTTGCCTATGTTGAAGATCTGTCCGCCGGCACCCCCAGTGGCCATACGGCGCATGAGGAACCAGAAGCCCACCATGAGTAGAATGAAGAACGGCCAGCCCATCAGGATTTCCAGTAGACCTGTACGTTTCTCAATTTCCAGCGGAATGCGCTGCTCACGCGGCACTTCGGCCTGCAGTTTGTCTAAATCCTCTTTGAAGCTCTCAGCGGTAATGATAGGAAAGTGGTACTGGGCACCCTGGTTGCTCATGCTGAAACCTCCGCGGCCTTCCAGTTCTGCCCGGTATTTTTCGTTTTTGAGGGCTTCCTCTTTCAAGGTGACCTCTACCACGTTGTTGTTCACCACGGCCACTTTTTTCACATCCTGGGCCATCAGCATTTCCTCAAACCGGGGCTGGCGGATTTCTACCGTGGCGTTAAGATTGTTGTAATACGTGATGCCGAAAATAAACAGCACGAGTGCAGCCAGTACCCAGATTTGCATGGTAGGGCGGGGCGGCGTAGTGGGAATTATTTTCCGTTTTTTCTTATTCTCTGGTTTTTCTGTCATGGATTGTTCTCTTCTCAATAAAAAGTAAACCTCCGGGCCGGAGCTTTGTTTATACTGCGGCCGAAGCAGAGCCTTCAGCAGGCTCCACGTGGGTAATTTCAGCATCTCCCCAGAGTTCTTCCAGGGCGTAGAAATTACGTTTTTCCTTAAGGAAGATATGAACTACTACGTCTACGTAGTCCAGTACCACCCATTCACGGTTGGTACGGCCTTCACTCTGCCAAGGATGCTCTTTGGTTAATTTAAAAACTTCTTCCTCAATAGACGAAGCAATGGCATCCAGTTGGGTGTCTGAGCTTGCGGAGCTAATGATGAAGTAGTCTGATACAGCGTTCTTCAAGGATTTCAGGTTGAGAACCACGATATCGGCAGCTTTCTTTTCCTGCATGCCTTTTACCACTAGTTCTGCCAATATGTCGGAATTGTCCTGAATCGTGTTGTGTTTCATCTGGGAAATATAAATTTGATCTTCAAAAATACTAAAGTCTTTGCAAAAAATTTCGCCCCGAAGCCTTTTTATAGGCCAGCAGCTGGTTTTTATGCCAGAGTGCGCCTCTACCAATACAGAGGCACATGAGCTTGTTAACAATAATTGCGCCACGGATGGTTGTGTCATAGTGGCGGGCGCCCAAACCGGCGGGCGCGGCCAACGTGGCAATACCTGGGACGTGGAGCCTGACAAAAACATTACGTTGTCTGTCATTCTAAAGCCTACCTTCTTAGAGGCGCAGCACCAGTTCTCCCTGAACATTGCCGTGTCCCTGGCCGTGCTGGATCTGATGCAGGCGTATGTGCCGGCTGGCGTACGGCTAAAATGGCCCAACGACCTGTACTGCCATGATCAGAAAGCCGGTGGTATTCTCATTGAGAACTCCGTGAGCGGAAGATTTCTGCAACACAGCGTCATTGGCATTGGCCTTAACGTGAACCAGGTAACGTTTGCGCAGCCAAGGGCTACCTCGCTGGCCTTGCTCACCGGCAGGCAATTTACCCTGTCTGCTCTGGTAGAGGAAATGCTGGAGAACCTGGAGCGCCGGTACCTGGCCTTACGGTGCGGCGGCGCGGCGGCGCAAAAACAGGAATACCTGGGGCATCTATACCGTTACCAGGAGTGGCATGCTTTTGAGGTGCAGGGGCAAGTGGTGCAGGGGCAGATTACCGGAATAGACGCGGCGGGCCGGCTGGCAGTGCTCATAGAACAGAAATTGCAGTTCTTCCAGTTCCAGGAAATTAAGTTTGTGATAGGGGAGTGAGCGTTTTTGGCCTGATTTTTGAAAATGAGCCCCTAAACGGCTTGTATTTCTGAAAGTGAGGATTGATCTTTTTATAGAAATCTACTGTTAAAATTCTGAGCAGATGCTTGTAATTTAAGGATAGGTTCTTATATTTGAACAATTCTGAATAGTTGAAACCAGCTTCTTTGCTATATATGGTATGAAAATTTTTACTCGTGTTTTCCTGGGGATTTTAGCCTTGGGCTTGGTGGTAGGCAGTAAAGCAGCCTCTTTAGGGGTTGTACCAGGTGGGTTGCCCGTAAATGCCCGAGTGGCGGATACGTCCAAATCTGACACTGTTTTCCTGAACTGGCGTTCCGCGTCTGGGTTAACCGTTACGGATCTAGGAATTTTGCCAGCGCTGAATTTTCCTTCTTATAACCCTAACGCCAAAAAGTACTCGCCTTTTCTGTATCTTACTAAAAAGGGAAACAGTGCATTGGCTGTGAAGCCCGGGGTGCGGAATGTGACGCCTTCTTACACTGCCGTAACCCGGCAGTTGAGCTCTACCCAGGGCATCAAAGAATCCAAATTGATTCCTTCGCTCAATGCGTATCCAAACCCGTCTAGAGGGGTGACCAAGATTTCCCTGAGTTCCCTGGGAGATGACCACTACAAAATCAGGATCTCCAATGCCATTGGCAAGGTGTACAAAGAGATTCCCGTAATGCAGCCTTCGGCCACAGAAACTATTGTGGTGGACCTTTCTCCGCTGCCCGCCGGTATTTATTTCTACAGTCTTTTGGTGAACGAGAAGATGGTGGAAACCAAACGACTTATTCTGCAGCCGCAATAATTCTTGCCTGCTTCCAGTTATGAAAGAGCCAGCCTACGCTGGCTCTTTTTTTATTTATTGGGCTGCCAAGAGGCGATACGTTCAGAAAATTGCTAATTTCGAGAGTTCAATCATAATCATATCATGTTGCAATACAATCGGATCAACAATCTGGTGGGTTGGCTGGTATTTGCGGTGGCTACCATCGTTTATGTACTTACCCTGGAGCCAACGGCCAGTTTCTGGGACAGCGGAGAATTTATTGCCTGCTCTTACAAACTGTTAGTACCACACCCGCCCGGGGCTCCTTTCTATCTGCTGCTGGGCCGTGTTTTCTCTATGTTTGCGGGTGATCCTTCGCAAGTGGCCTGGTGGGTGAACTTACTTTCTGCGCTTTCCAGCTCCTTCACGGTACTGTTCCTTTTCTGGACTATCACCATACTGGCCCGTAAATTATTGGTGCCAACTCCTAAAACTCCAGCAGGACTATCTTCTGCGGCAACCCCTGTTACAGAAACGTTGGTGGAGCCAACCTTGGGGCAGACCATTGCCATTATGGGGGCGGCTACTGTTGGGGCTTTAGCCTTCACGTTCTCAGATTCCTTCTGGTTTTCGGCGGTAGAGGCAGAGGTATACGCGCTTTCTTCCTTCTTCACTGCCTTTGTGGTATGGGCCATGCTGCGGTGGGAAAGCCGCGCCCATGATGCCGTTTCTGATAAATGGCTTATCCTGATCGCCTACATGGTGGGCCTTTCCATTGGGGTGCACTTGTTGAACCTGGTGGCTATTCCAGCTCTGGCGTTCATTTTCTTCTTCCGCCTTAGAAAATATTCTAATAAAGGGGCCATCATCACCTTGGTGGTAAGTGCCCTCATCTTGGGCGTGGTGCTGGTAGGGATCATCCCTGGTCTGCCTTCTATTGCCGGAAGCTTTGAGGTGATGTTTGTGAACAGCTTCGGGTTGCCGTTTGGGGCAGGGGTGATTTTCTTCGTGGCGCTGTTCATTGGGATTATTGTCTGGGCGGTGCGTTACGCCATCAGAACCGGCAACCGTGCCCTGCATACGGCTTTGCTGAGCTTCATCTTCGTGCTGATTGGCTATTCTTCTTACCTCATCATCCCTATCCGGTCGGGCTATGACCCAACCATTGACGAGAATGACCCAGAGAACATTGTGAGCTTTGTGTCTTACCTTAAGCGGGAGCAGTACGGTGACCGTCCGTTGCTGTTCGGGCCTCAGTTCAACGCAGAGCCGGTAGACCAGGAAGAAGGTGCCGCGCAATACATCAAAGGCGAAGACAAGTATATAGAGGTAGGCCGCAAAATTGAGCCGGTTTATGATTCCAAAGACAAAACGCTGCTGCCGCGTCTGTACAGCAACCAGCCGGGGCACATTGCCCAGTACAAAAAATGGGTGAATATTCAGGAAGGCCAGAAACCTACCATGGGCCAGAACTTTGACTTCCTGTTCAGCTACCAGATGGGGCACATGTTCTGGCGGTACTTCGGCTGGAACTTCGTGGGTCGCGAGGGAGATATTCAGCAGTCCGGTGTGCTGTGGCCGTGGGAAGGGAATGATGGTTTACCGTCGCGCGTAGCCGAAAGCAAAGCCCGGAACAATTTCTACATGCTGCCGTTCGCGTTGGGGATCATCGGCCTTGTTTTCCAACTCAGAAGAAAGCAGCGCGATGCCTTCGTGGTAGGACTATTGTTCTTCTTTACCGGTATCGCCATTGTCATTTACCTGAACCAGCCGCCTATTGAGCCGCGGGAGCGGGATTACACCTTTGCCGGTGCGTTCTATGCTTATTCCATCTGGATTGGTTTAGGCGTGTTGGCCATCGCCGATTTCCTGCGCCGCACCCTTAAGTCTGATGTGTTGGCTGGTGTGGTGGCTACCGTGGTAGGGTTACTGATTCCGGGTGTGATGGCGGCCCAGGGCTGGGACGACCATGATCGCTCAGACCGTTACCATTCCGTAGATTCAGCCAAGAACCTACTGAACTCTGTGGCGCCTAATGCTATCCTGTTCACCAACGGCGACAATGACACGTTCCCGCTGTGGTACGCGCAGGAAGTGGAAGGTTTCAGGACCGATGTGCGCGTGGCCGTGCTCAGTTACATGAACACAGACTGGTACCTAGACCAGATGAAACGCCAGGCCTACAAGTCTGAGCCGTTCCCTATGAGTCTGGAGAATGAGAACTACCGCCAGGGAATAAACGACTATCTGCCGTACGTAGAGCGTCCGGAAGTAGCCGGTGGCATAGACCTGAAGCAGTACATCCAACTGGTGAAACAAAACCACCAGGCCCTGCAGATTGGTGACCGTGCCGGCCGTACCTACCTGTCTTTCCCTACCAAGAACTTCTTCCTGAACGTAGACAAACAGGCGGTGCTGGCAGCCAATGCGGTGGCACCCGGTTATCAAGATTCAGTGGTGAGCCAAATGCGCTGGACCATCAACAAGGGCGGCCTGGAGAAAAAGCACCTGGCCATTCTGGATCTTCTGGCCAACAACAACTGGAAGCGCCCTGTGTATTTCTCCACCACGGCAGACAATTCAGACTTTATGGGGCTTGACAATTACCTGCAGCTGGAAGGCCTGGCGTACCGCGTGGTGCCGGTCCTGAACAAGAACCCAGAGCAGACGGGCTACATTGCCAAAGACATCATGTACAACAACATGATGACCAAGTTCTCCTGGAGAAACCTTGACCGCGAAGACATTTTCTATGACGAGAACTACCTGCGCTTCCCGGCCAACGCCCGTGACAAATATTACCAGTTAACGCTGGAGTACCTGAAAGCCGGTGATAAAGCCACGGCCAAAAAGGTGATGGACTACTGCTTCACGCAACTGCCAGACAAATCCATCCCGTATGACTATTACGTGCCGCCGTTTGTGGTGCCGTTATACGAGGTGGGAGACCAGAAGCGGGCGCAGGAGATTGTGAACGTCATGTCTGACAGAGCAGACAAAGCGCTGCGGTATTACTTCACCCAAAACTCTATGTTTGAGACTGAGATCAGAATTAACCTGTTCATCATGCAGCAGCTCATTCAGGTGTCGCGGCAGGTGGGCATGACGCAGAAGGCCACAGAGATAGAACAGAAATTCATGCAGCATTACAGCCAGATGAGCAGATAATTTCTGCCCAAGCAAAAAGAAAGGCCGGTTCTTCAACCGGCCTTTCTTTTTGCTTGGGGGTTTGCGTTTAGGGGCTGTTTTTCCAAAAACGGCCCCTAAACGCAAACCCATAGTTTGGCCAAATCATAAAGAGATTGTGGGCTTGTCTCGCTTCCTCAACTCCACCGAAACCAGACTGACGATTTTCTGCGGAAATACGGTTACCTTTGTCCTTCATTCAGAAGGGCAACGTAAGACTGGTTGCCAAGCAACGCATTACATTCATGGAGAATAGAAATTACAGAGATAGAGATGGCGGCGGAAAGCCCAGGTACTACAGCCAGCCCAAAGCCGATAAAATGGAAATGATCTTCGGACTGCGCCCTATTTTGGAGGCGCTGCACGCCGGTAAAACCATGGAGAAGATCTATCTGCTAAAAGGAGCCAAGCACAGCATCAGTCAAGAGATCACGGAGCTGGCCCGCGAGGCGCAGATTCCTATTTCTCTGGTGCCTAATGAGAAACTGGACCAGCTCACCCGCAAGAATCACCAGGGTGCGGTGGCGTACCTGTCCGCGATCTCTTATTCTCCTTTAGACGAAATTGTGGCTTCGCTCTTTGAGAAAGGCAAAGACCCCTTGTTGCTGGTGCTGGACCGCGTAACCGATGTGCGGAATTTTGGGGCCATTGCCCGTAACGCCGAATGCATGGGCGTAGACGCCATTGTGATCCCGAGCCGCGGGGCCGCGCAGATCAACGCCGATGCCCTTAAAACTTCGGCGGGTGCCCTTAACCTGATTCCGGTTTGCCGCGAAGCCAACTTAAAAGAAACCCTGCACTTCCTGAAACAGTCTGGCATACGGGTGGTGGCCTGTACCGAGAAAGCCGAAGATGATCTCACAGATGCAGGCGTAGACCTTACCGGTCCGGTAGCCGTGCTCATGGGCAGTGAGGAAGACGGTATTTCACCGGAGTACCTGAAGCGGGCAGACCTGCGCGTGAAAATCCCGATGCTGGGGCAGGTGCAGTCTTTGAACGTGTCAGTGGCCAGCGGTATTATTCTGTACGAAGCACTTCGGCAAAGGAAAGAAGCCTAAGTATTTTCTATAAGTCAAAAAAAGAGCCGGTGCGTTCTCTGAACGCACCGGCTCTTTGCGTTTAGGGGCCGTTTTTTCAAAAACGGCCCCTAAACGCAAAAGGCAAAAAAGGAGAGGCCCACTAATTTGTTGCGGGCCTCTCCTTTTTTTCGGCAGAACGTTCCTTAGATGAAGTTCTGTCCTTTTATGGCTTTGGCATCTGCCATAAAGTCTTTCACCTTCTGTTCATCTTCGCGGCGGCAGACCATGAAAATATTATCATGGGCGGCCACAATGTAATCCTGAAGCCCTTGCACCACCACCAGGTGGTCCTGCGGAGTTTTCACAATGCAGTTGTTGACATCATACAGGAGCACGTTGCCGTCAATCACGTTGCCTTCGGTGGTTTTCTCAGACAGGCTGTAGAGGGAGTTCCAGGTGCCCAGGTCAGACCAGCCAAAGTCGCCCAAGATCACGAACACGTTGTCAGCTTTCTCCATGAGGCCGTAGTCAATGGAGATGTTGCGGCAATGGGAGTACGCTCTGCTGATAAACGCTTCCTCATCCTGAGTGTCAAACACGGAGATGCCTTCCTCAAAGGTCTCGGCCATGTCACTGAGGTGCTGCCGGAAGGCCTTGAGAATGGTCTGGGCGTTCCAGATAAAGATACCGGCGTTCCAAACAAACTCGCCGCTGTCCAAGAACATCTGGGCAATTTCCAGCGAAGGCTTCTCAGTGAAGGTCTTTACCTTCTTAAGCGCGTTGTGCTGGTCATCAATGAACTGGATGTAGCCGTAGCCGGTATCTGGGCGGGTGGGCTTGATGCCCAAAGTGACCAGAATGTCGTCTTTGGCGGTAGCCTCCAATCCTTCCTTCACACAGCTGATGAACGCTTCTTCGCGCAGGATCACGTGGTCTGCGGGAGCCACCACAATGTTGGCACCGGGGTTCTTCTTCGCGATCTTATAGCAGGCGTAGGCAATGCAGGGGGCGGTATTGCGGCCAATGGGCTCCTGCAGAATCTGGCTTTCGGGCAGTTCCGGCAAGTGTTCCTGCACTAAGTTGATGTAGTCACGGTGGGTTACTACGTAAATATTCTCTGGGGGGCAGACACCGTTAAACCGTTTATAGGTAGTCTGGATCATGCTTTCGCCAATACCCAACACATCATGGAACTGCTTAGGATGGTTTACCCGGCTAAACGGCCAGAACCGGCTCCCAATGCCGCCCGCCATGATCACTACATAAGTATTTTGGTTCATGTTATACTAGTCCTTCTTTCAATAGGTCATGCAGGTGCACAAATCCTGCGAAGGTGCCGCCTTTGGTTACTATCAGCTGGGTGATGTTCTTCTTCTGCATCATGGCCAAGGCTTCCACGGCGTACTCATCACTGTCAATGGTAAGCGGAGCAGGAGTCATGATATCAGACGCGGTGATGCCGGAAAGGTTGTCAAAGTTGGAGAGCATGCGGCGCAGGTCCCCGTCTGTGATGATACCGGTTAAGTTATCAGAATTATCCAAAACCGCAGTGGCTCCCAAACGCTTGGAAGAGATTTCAATGATGATCTCCTTGAGGGTAGCCTCTTCTTTCACCTGCGGGGCGGCATTGAGTGCGTAAAGGTCAGACACCTTAAGGTAGAGTCTCTTGCCCAGGGAGCCGCCCGGGTGTAAAGCGCCAAAGTCTTCACTGCTGAAATTGCGGGACTCCAGGAGGCAAACGGCCAGGGCATCGCCCAAGGCTAGGTGGGCGGTGGTGCTGGTGGTAGGGGCCAGGTTGTTGGGGCAAGCTTCACGCTCAATGGTGGCATCCAGAACAAAATCGGCCTGCTGGGCCAGGTAGGAATCTGTGTTGGAAACCAAGGCCGCCAAAGGAGTTCCTTTGCGCTTAAGGAGCGGAACCAGCACTTTTATCTCTGGTGTGTTGCCGCTTTTGGAGAGGCAGATCACGAAATCCTCGGCCTGGATCATACCCAGGTCCCCGTGAATGGCATCGGCGGCGTGCATGAACAGCGCAGGGGTGCCGGTAGAGTTGAGGGTGGCCACCATTTTGGCGGCAATATTGGCGCTTTTGCCAATGCCCGTCACCACTACCCGGCCCTTGATGGCGAGAATGGCTTCCACGCAAGCCTCAAAGTCACTATTAATATAGTCGGCGAGTTGAAGAATCGCGGCTGCTTCCTCCTGCAACACTTTTTTTGCGATGCTTTTGATATTTTTCGTGATATTCAAGTTAGATTTGTATTAGACAAGACAACAACAGATAGTACAAACACTTGTTTCTCACAACAAGCATATTACATGTTAGTAAAACAAGCATCATTAAAGAACAAATTAAAGGAAGTTTTCGGCTATAGTCAATTCAGGGGCAACCAGGAGGCGATTATAGAGAACATCATGGCCGGTAAAAACACCTTTGTGATCATGCCCACGGGGGCTGGTAAGTCGCTTTGCTACCAGTTGCCCGCGTTGGCCATGGAAGGTACCGCCATTGTGATTTCGCCGCTTATCGCGCTCATGAAGAACCAGGTAGACCAGTTGAACGCCTTTGGGGTAAACGCCCAGTTCCTGAACTCTACGCTGTCTAAGGCAGAGATGAACAAGGTGAAGAAGGAAACCGTGAGCGGCGAGGTGAAATTATTGTACGTAGCCCCAGAATCTCTGACCAAGGAAGACACCCTGGATTTCCTTAAGCAGGCCACCATCTCCTTCGTGGCCATTGACGAGGCCCACTGTATTTCTGAGTGGGGCCATGACTTCAGGCCTGAGTACCGCAAGATCAGAGGCATTATAGACAACATAGGCAATCTGCCCATCATTGCGCTCACGGCCACGGCCACGCCCAAGGTGCAGCTAGACATCCAGAAAAACCTGCAGATGGATGATGCCTCTGTGTTCAAGTCTTCTTTTAACCGTACCAACCTGTATTATGAGGTGCGGCCCAAGCACAACACCAAGAAGCAGCTCATTCAGTACATTAAGAAGCACAAAGGCAAAAGCGGGATCATCTACTGCCTCAGCCGCAAGAAAGTAGAGGAGATTGCTGAGCTGCTGCAGGTGAATGACATCAAGGCACTGCCGTACCACGCCGGGCTGGACTCCCACGTGCGCATGGCCAATCAAGATGCGTTCCTGAACGAGGACGTAGACGTGATTGTGGCCACCATCGCTTTCGGAATGGGGATTGACAAGCCCGATGTCCGTTTCGTGATCCACTATGATACGCCTAAATCCATTGAGGGCTACTACCAGGAAACCGGCCGCGGCGGCCGCGACGGACTGGAAGGCAACTGCCTCATGTTCTACAGCTACGATGATATTGTAAAGCTGGAGAAGTTCAGCAAAGACAAGCCTGTTACCGAGCGCGACAACTCCAAACTGCTGTTGCAGGAAATGTCGGCGTACGCAGACTCAGCCGTGTGCCGCCGCCGTCAGTTGCTGCATTATTTTGGCGAACAGTACGATAAAGACTGCGGTTTCTGCGACAATTGCGTACACCCTAAAGAGAAGTTTGAGGCGGAGCAGGAGCTCACCTACGCGCTTAAGGCCGTAGTGCAGACGAACCAACGCTTCGCCATAGATCATTTAGTGCACGTGCTCATCGGCCTCAAAGACCAGTACGTGGAGAGCTACGGCCATGACCAACTGGAGGTATTTGGAGTAGGGAAAGAGAAGGAGCCACAGTTCTGGAACTCTATTCTTCGCCAAGCCTTGTTATTTGACTATCTGGAGAAAGATATTGAGAACTTCGGGACGCTGAAGATCACCCAGAAGGGAGAGAAGTTCATTCAGAGCCCGCACGCTATCAAGTTTGCCAAGGACCATAACTTTGACGAAGAGGTGCAACAGGAAGAAGAAAAAGAAGAAACCCAGGCCGCGGCCGGGCATGACGCTGTTCTCTTTGACATGCTCAAAGCCCTGCGCAAGAAACTGGCCAAGGAAATGAACCTGCCGCCGTACGTGCTCTTCCAGGACCCATCCATCAAGGAAATGGCTACCACGTACCCCACCACCAAAGAAGACCTGGCGCACATTGCCGGCGTGGGCATGGGCAAGGTGCAGAAGTTTGGGAAGCCGTTCCTGGAACTCATCTCTAAGTACGTAGAGGAAAATGACATTGTCACAGCCGCCGACGTAGTGGTGAAAACCACGGTGAATAAGTCTAAGCTCAAAATCTACGTAATCCAGCAGATAGACAAGAAAATGGACCTGGAGGAAATTGCCAGCTCCAAAGGTCTTACCATGCCTGAGTTGATTGAGGAAATAGAGCACATCTGCTACTCCGGTACCAAGCTCAACCTGGACTACTACATCAACGGGGTACTGGACGAGGACCGTCAGCAGGAGGTGATTGACTATTTCATGCACGCTACCACAGACAACATGGCCGAGGCCATTAAGGAACTCGGCACCGACGATTATACCGAGGACGACCTGCGCCTCATGCGCATCAAGTTCCTCTCTAAGTATGCAAATTAATTCTTAGCCGAAATTAAAAAAGCAGGTGGCAACACCTGCTTTTTTATTTCCTTTGCAGCGGGCTGTTTAGGGGCCGTTTTTCTCAAATCTTGCCCAAAACAGCCGCAGCCACACATTAGTAAAACCTGCTTGAGCCTCGCTTGAGCGCAAACCATGCCTGTATGAACGTACTGATAATAGGAGCGGGTGGCCGAGAGCACGCCCTAGCCTGGAAAATTAGCCAAAGCCCTTACTGTGAGCAGATCTTTGTAGCGCCCGGGAACGCCGGTACCGCCCAAATCGCCACCAACGTAGATATTGCCATCACCAACTTTGAGGAACTGGCGAAATTCGCGACTGACTTCAACATCATGATGATGGTAGTAGGGCAGGAAGCCGCCCTGGTGGAAGGCATCGCCGATTATTTCGCCGAGAACGAATACCTCAAGCACATTTTGGTGGTAGGTCCGCGCAAAGCCGGTGCCCAATTGGAAGGCAGCAAAGATTTCTCCAAGCAGTTCCTGCTCAAGTACGGCATTCCTACGGCCCAGTACCAGACGTTCACACCAGAGACCTTTGACCAGGGGTTGGCTTATCTGCAAAACCATGCCTACCCGGTGGTGCTCAAAGCCGATGGCCTAGCCGCCGGAAAAGGAGTGGTGATTGCGCAAAATCAGGAAGAAGCCGCGCTTGCCCTTACAGACATGCTCAAGAACAACAAGTTTGGCAGTGCCGGCAGCAAAGTGGTCATTGAGGAATTCCTGCAAGGCATAGAACTCTCGGCCTTCATCCTGACCGATGGCAAAGAGTACGTGCTGCTGCCGGAGGCCAAAGACTACAAACGCATTGGCGAAGGAGACCAAGGATTGAACACCGGCGGCATGGGGGCCATTTCTCCCGTTCCGTTCGCAGATGATGCGTTCATGGCCAAAGTGCGGGAGCGCGTGATTGAGCCTACCCTGCGCGGGTTGCAGCAGGAGGGAATCCCGTACTCGGGGTTCCTGTTCATCGGGCTCATGAATTCCGGCGGCGATCCGTACGTGATTGAGTACAACGTGCGCCTAGGCGACCCTGAGACGGAGGCTATTCTGCCGCGCATTCAGTCAGATTTGTTTGAGCTGTTCAAAGCCTTGCATGACCATGAGTTGGGGCAGTTCCAGTTGAGCGTAGATCCGCGTTCGGCTACCACTATTTTCCTGGTTTCGGGCGGGTACCCCGAGGACTATGCCAAAGGCCACCCTATTCAGGGACTGGACCAGGTGATGCCGCAGGATTCTTTCTGTTTCCATGCCGGTACCAAAAAAGCCGCAGACGGACAGATTGTGACAGACGGAGGCCGGGTGATTGCCGTGACCGCCCTGGGCCAGGACATGGAAGATGCGCTGGAGAAAGCCAACGCCGCCGCCGCCAATATCCAGTGGCAAGACCGTTACTTCCGCCAGGACATTGGGTTTGACCTGAAACAATACCTCACCCAGAAACTCTAAGCATCTTTTGATCTATAGATGAGAGATTGCGTTTAGCGCCTGTTTTTCCAAAAAGGGCATAAAATGACAAAGGCCAGCTCCCATGCTGGCCTTTGTCATTTTTGGGAAGGTGGGAAAGGAAAATCTTTGCGGCAGATTTTCGTAGAAAGCATTTCAACCATTCAGATAACAGATGTCTCTTCAACCTGACTATACCACCCCTGAGGAAGCCGTTAAACTCATCAAGTCCGGTGACCGGGTATTTGTGCACGGTGCCGCCATGACGCCGCTGCGCTTAGTGAATGCCATCTCTGCCCGCGGTCCCGAGCTGCGCGAGGTGGAGTTTATTCACATGCACACCGAAGGCCCCGCCCCCTACACTTACCCAGAGCACACCGGCAGTTTCAAGACCAACGCCTGTTTTGTGGGCGGTAACATCCGGCAGGCCCTGAACGAAGGCACGGCAGATTACATCCCCATTTTCCTGAGCGAGATTTCGCTGTTGTTCCGGCGCAATATTCTGCCGCTGGATGTGGCTATGGTACAGGTAACACCGCCAGATGCGCATGGTTTCTGTAGCCTGGGCGCGTCTGTAGACGTGGCTCTGTCTGCGGTAGAGACCGCTAAAATCCTGATTGCGGAAGTGAACCCCAGGGTGCCCCGTTCGCACGGCGATGGGGTGGTGCACATCAGCAAGTTCCATGCGAAGGTATGGGTAGACGAGCCGTTGCCGGAGCACACGAACAAACCTGCCGGCGAGGTGGAAACCCAGATTGGCCAGCTGGTGGCCTCTTTGGTGGAAGACGGTGCCACTTTGCAGATGGGCATTGGCGGCATCCCAGACGCGGTGCTGGCGCAGCTCACCAACCATAAGGACTTGGGCATCCATACTGAGATGTTCTCAGACGGCATCATTCCGCTGGTGGAAAAAGGCATTATCACCGGCGCCCGCAAGAAAGTGCTCAAGCACAAAATTGTGTCCTGCTTTGTGAACGGCTCGCAGCGGGTTTTTGATTTTCTTCATGACAATCCGGCGGTGGTCATGAAGGAGACAGTATTTACCAATGACACGTCCATCATCAGGCAAAACCCTAAAACCACGGCCATCAACAGCGCCATTGAAGTAGACCTCACCGGCCAGGTCTGCGCCGACAGTATTGGAACGTACCAATTCTCCGGGGTGGGCGGTCAAATGGACTTTATGCGTGGCGCGGCCCTGTCTGAAGGCGGCAAGCCTATCATCGCCCTGCCGTCCATCACCAACAAAGGCGAATCTAAGATTGTGAACATGCTCAAGCCTGGGGCCAGCGTGACCACCACCCGGGCCCACGTACGCTATATTGTCACAGAATTCGGGATTGCGGATTTGTACGGCAAGAACCTGCGCCAGCGCGCGAAAGAGCTCATCAGGATTGCGCACCCCTCGCACCAGGCAGAACTGGAGCGGCTGGCTTTTGAGCGCTTTAAGGTGCTGTAAGCGGAAAGGCGTTTAGCGGCTCTTTTTTGAAAAACAGCCCTAAAACAGTGAGGCCTGACTTATAGAAAGTCAGGCCTCACTGTTCAAATAATAAGGGGACTACAAACTAGCAGTACTCCTCAAAAGCGCCTTGCAGGTTGTCTACAATGCGGGTAAGGTCGTTGCCTTCAATGTGGTGGCGCTCAATCATGTGCACCAGTTCACCGTCTTTGAAAAGCGCGATAGACGGCGAAGACGGCGGGTAAGGCAGCATGAACTCGCGGGCTTTGGCAACGGCTTCGGTTTCCATACCGGCGAACACGGTTACCAGTTTGGCGGGCTTCTGGTCAGAGCTGGCCACGGCCATTTTCAGGGCCGGACGGGCTTTGGCGGCGGCACAGCCACACACAGAGTTTACGGCCACCAGCACGGTGCCTTCTTTCTGGTTCAATACATTCTCTACTTCTTCGGGCGTCATGAGCTGCTCAAAGCCGACGGAGGTCAGGTCTTCCCGGATAGGGGCGACCATATATTCAGGATACATTGCCATGGTGATGGTGAATTTTAGGTGAAATTCTGTTTTCTGGGGTAAAATTACGAAATCAAGCGTAAAACACCGCGGCCATAGTTCTGGTTTCCAAAAGGGTACTGATTCTTACCCCGGAAACTGGGGTGTTCTGAGCGGTTTTGGCCAAGCTGCCCAAAAACTTTTGGCCTAAAAGGGGACAGGGTTTGGCAGAAATGTTACCTTTGCAACGCAAAACAGCCCAAGCTGCCTGTTATGTCTCCTGAAGCAATTTAAGAGCGGTAAGCTGATTAAATTTTGAAGCGGTTGCTTGGAAATTAATCTTTGATGGTGTAGTTTTGCAAACTCATTTAGAATCAGAGTCAAAAGCATTTATCTATATTCACAACCATGGCTAACCATAAGTCAGCATTAAAGAGAATCAGATCCAACAACGCGAAACGCTTGCTGAACCGCTATCAGGCGAAAACTACCCGTACCTTTGTAAAGCGTTTGAGAAACACAACTGACAAAGCCGAGGCGCAAGAACTGTTCAAGACGGTATCTGGTATGCTGGACAAATTGGCTAAGAAGAATGTGATTCACAAAAACAAAGCTGCTAACAACAAGTCTAAACTGGCTCGTTTCGTTAATAACTTAGCTGCCTAGTTTCTTTAGGTAGTATTTGTTTCTTGGGAATTTTACAAGAAGCCTTGCTCTATGCAAGGCTTCTTGTGTTGTATAGTCTTTTGTTGCCATTCCTTTGGGAGGTTGTAGTAGTTTCCCTTGTTGAAGAAGCCGCCGGGCTTCTTTTGCGTTTAGGGGCTCTTTTTCAGAAAACAGCCTTAAAACAGAACCTTCAGATTTGTCTGAAGAGACATTGTATTCTGCTGTTTTTCTCCATTCCTGCTAAATAAAGCCTATTCGTACTGCGCCACTATCTGTCTGTGGTGGAAATGCGTTTAGCGGCCGATTTTCCGGAATTTGCCCTAAACGGTGATTCGCTGTCTGGTTAACTAGAACAGGGGAGGAGGTTGTTGATTTAAATCAAAAGAAGCTAAAAAAGCGGAAGGCGGTCTCTACCTAGAGGCCGCCTTCCGCTTTTTCATGTGAGACTAAATCTGGGCCTAGTGCACTACGCTCAGTTTAATCATGTTGGCGCGTTTTTTCTCCATGACCGGTATAGAGCCAATGTTGATGAATACGTCGCCTTGGGTCAGGTGCCCGGCTTTCAGGAGGATTTCTTTCAGGTCAGCAATGGTTTCATCAGTAGAGACAAAACGATCATAGTAAAACCCTCTGATGCCCCACACCAGGTTAAGGGTGTTGAGTAACGCGCGGTTGTCTGTGAAGATGAAGATGTGTGCCTTAGGACGGTGCTTGGCCAGTTGGAAAGCGGTATAACCAGACTTGGTCAAGCCAATGAGGGCACGGGCATCAGTGTCGCGGGCCAGGCTAACGGCGTTGGCGACCACGGTGTCATTGAAGAAGGTTTCTGACTGCGGGTTGAACACGAAGTTGCGGTAGAACAGCTCGGCCTGAGACTCCACGGAGGCAATGGTGCGCACCATGCTCCGGATGGTTTCAATAGGGTAGGCGCCGGCGGCGGTCTCGGCGCTCAGCATCAGGGTGTCGGCACCGTCCATTACGGCGTTGGCAATGTCATTGGTCTCCGCACGGGTAGGGCGCGGATTGGTGATCATGCTTTCCATCATCTGGGTAGCAATAATCACAGGTTTGCCAATGGCCTGGCACTTCTCCACAATCATTTTCTGGAGCATGGGCACTTCTTCCATACCCACTTCAACGCCCAAGTCACCACGGGCCACCATTACGGCGTCTGTGGCTTCAATGATGGAGTCAATGTTACGGATGGCCTCCGGTTTCTCAATCTTAGCCACCACTTTGGTGTCTTTGCCGCGCTCGGCAATGATGCGCTTGATCTCATGGATGTCTTCTACCTTTCTCACGAAAGAGAGGGCCACCCATTCCACGTCATTGTCCAGCCCGAAGTGCAGGTCCTGGATATCTTTCTCCGTAAGCGAAGGAGCCGTTACCACGGTGTCTGGCAGGTTAATGCCTTTGCGGGGTTTCACCACGCCGCCGTATACTACTTCGGTCAAAACTTCTTTGTCGCCGTCTGTGCTGATCACCGTCAGCTCCAGTTTACCATCGTCAATCAGGATGGCGTCACCGGGGCGCACGTCATGGGCAAGACGAAGATAGCTGGTAGACAGACGCTGTGACGTGCCTACAGATTTGTCGCATACAATGGTTACTTGCTGGCCGGCCACAATCTCCACTGCTCCGTTCTCTATATCATTGAGACGGATCTTAGGACCTTGCAAGTCCTGAAGTAAACAGATGTTATAGCCTTCCTCGGCGTTGATGGCACGTACGGCCTCAATCACCTTCAGGTGCTCTGGGTGGGCACCGTGCGAAAAGTTAAGACGGAATACATCTACCCCCTCCTGGATAAGGGCGCGAAGCCTCTCTGGAGTGTTACTGGCGGGGCCAATTGTTGCGATAATCTTGGTTTTGTTGAAATGGATAGCCATGCGCTAAAAAAGCAGGTTTTCTTTATAACGTAAACATTGCGGGTCAAAAGAACGCACGTACTGGACCAGTGGTACGGCGTTAAGTGTCTGTAGAAGCTCTTGCTGAAGGTGGCTGAGCCCGCCAGATACTTGTATTACATAATCGTATTCTTTTATATCTGGCACTAAGAAAGGAGTAGCCAGGGTGCTGGTGCCCACAGAGCGGTTGCGGAACAAGCGCAGGGAACCGTGCTCGGCGCGGTGCAGGTAGTTGGAGATCACCAGCCGCCCCTTGTGGAGGAAGTCAATGCAGAGGTCAGTCTGTTTTACCAGCCTAATGCGGAAGTACTTGTTCAGGGCCCAAGCTAACGTATGTTCTTTACTGGAGGACACCACGCCGTATAAGTCGAAGTCGTAATCATATTCTACGTCTAGTCGAAAAGATTTCATGGGTGGGGTACTCTGGGTAAGGGTAATAGTAGTTGGGCAGGCAATTTAAAGAAGGTAATTGGAAACACAAGAAACCTTTTTCAGAAAAGTGCCTGAAAAACTATTGCGCGCATTTTGTTTGACATTGTGTTGCCAAATCTATTTCTTTGCACTGTGTTTTAAAAAACTTATAAAAAAATGTCAGAAATCGCAGAAAAAGTAAGAGCTATTATCATTGATAAATTAGGCGTTGAGGAATCTGAGGTAACGCCTGAGGCTAGCTTTACAAACGACCTGGGTGCCGACTCTCTTGATACAGTAGAATTGATCATGGAATTTGAGAAAGAATTCAATGTGTCTATTCCAGATGATCAAGCTGAGAACATTGCAACGGTAGGCCAAGCGATCAGCTACCTGGAAGAGCACGCGAAGTAATTTCCTTCCTTCCCCTTTATTTTCTATCGATCCAATTTTACCTAATCAATACAGGTTCTTTTCCTCTACTAGCAGCGTATGGAGCTTAAGAGAGTTGTAGTAACTGGCCTTGGTGCGCTTACCCCTCTGGGGAATACCGTCTCTGAATACTGGAACGGCCTCGTGAACGGGGTGAGTGGGGCAGCGCCCATCACTCGCTTTGATGCCTCAAAATTTAAGACCCAATTTGCCTGCGAAGTAAAGGGGTATGATCCTGAGCACTACTTTGAGCGTAAAGAGGCCCGCAAAATGGACCTCTTTACGCAATTTGCCGTTATCGTTGCCGACCAGGCAGTGAAAGACGCCAATCTGGAAGATGAGTCTTTGGACAAAGACCGTATTGGCGTGATCTGGGGCTCTGGTATTGGCGGCTTGCGTACCTTCCAGGAAGAGTGCGTGAACTTTGCCAACGGAGACGGCACCCCAAGATTTAATCCTTTCTTCATTCCCAAAATGATCGCCGACATCAGCGCTGGTCATATCTCTATCAAGTACGGGTTCAGAGGTCCTAACTTTGTGACCGTATCTGCCTGTGCTTCTGCCACCAACGCTCTAATTGACTCCTTTAACTATATCCGTTTGGGTATGGTGGATGTGGTGGTGAGCGGTGGTTCTGAGGCCGCCGTGACCGAAGCAGGTGTGGGTGGATTCAACGCCCTGAAAGCCCTTTCAGAACGCAACGATTCTCCAGAAACTGCCTCCCGCCCGTTTGACAAAGACCGCGATGGGTTTGTGTTAGGCGAAGGTGCCGCCGCCATTGTGCTGGAAGAATACGAGCACGCCAAAGCCCGCGGCGCTAAAATCTACGCTGAAATCATTGGGGGCGGTATGTCTGCTGATGCCTACCACATTACAGCTCCACACCCAGACGGATTGGGAGCCCGCAATGTAATGCAGAACGCGTTGCGTGATGCCGGTATCAAACCTGAGCAGGTAGACTATATCAATGTGCACGGTACTTCTACTCCGCTAGGAGATGTGGGAGAGGCCAAAGCTATTGAATACGTGTTCGGTGACCACGCCTACAACCTGAACATCAGCTCAACCAAATCCATGACGGGCCACCTATTAGGGGCGGCCGGCGCCATTGAAGCGGTTGCGTCTATTCTGGCTATCCAGAATGGTATAGTTCCGCCTACCATCAACCACTTTACGGATGATGAGCAGTTTAATCCAAAGCTGAACTTTACTTTTAACAAGGCTCAAGAGCGCGAAGTGAACATTGCCCTAAGCAATACCTTCGGATTTGGTGGACATAATACCTCTGTGATTTTCAAGAAATTCAGTGAGTAGTGTTGAGCCCGATTAGACCGGTCTTTAGAGCAATCCATAAATTCTTTTACAAAGACAAAGCTTTTGTAAATGCCATTACCCATATCACGGGCATGGCACCAGACAACCTGCACCTGTACCAATTGGCGTTTACGCACACGTCTTACGTGCGTCAAAACCTCAAGGGAAACCAGGAAACCAACGAGCGTCTGGAGTTTTTAGGGGATGCCATTTTGGGAGCGGTCATTGCGGAGTATCTCTTCAAGAAATACCCTTATAAAGACGAAGGTTTCTTAACGGAGATCCGGTCACGCATGGTGAACCGTGAATCTTTGAACAGCCTGGCGGTGAAAGTTGGGCTGCACTCGCTTATTAAGGTAGACAATATCTCTGGGGTAACCCGCCATAAATTCATCAATGGCAACGCTTTAGAGGCATTGGTAGGGGCCGTGTACCTAGACAAAGGCTACAAAGACACCAAAGACTTCATCCTGAAGAAACTGGTGAAACCGCACTTTGATCTGCACCAACTCACTACCACCACCAGTAACTTCAAGAGCAAACTAATTGAGTGGGCACAGGGGCAGAACCGCAGCATCCGGTTCGAGATTGTGGGGCAGAAACAGAGTGGCTCCACTACTGAGTTTACGGCCGCCGTGGTGGTAGACAATGACATCATTGCAAGCGGCAGCGGTCTTTCCAAGAAAAAAGCTGAGCAGGCGGCTGCGGAGAAAAGCATGGAGGTCCTTAAATCTACCGGCGCGATTCTTCCTTAGAACCTGTTTAGCGGCCGTTTTTCCAAAATCAGGCACAAAACGCAATCCTCTTCTCTCAACTTTCTTTACCAAATTTCCTTACATCAATCTGCTGGGTAGATAGGTCTTCCTGTCGTTTTTGGGCTGTTCAGTTTAGGGCTCTTTTCTTGGTTCTAGCAGCAAGCTTATTAGTTTTGTAATTACTCGGGTGAAGTGCGCCTCATCTGCACAAACTCCGTGTATTTTAACTTGCAAGGCTGTTCTTGCGTTAAAAAGGCCAAAACAGAACCTACCTATGAAACTTGCCGGCGCCGCCCTCAACCAAACTCCCCTGGATTGGGAAAATAACCTCCGCAACATCAAAACCGCCATTGAACAGGCCAAAGCAGAGAACGTGGACATCCTGTGCCTCCCCGAAATGAGTATTCCGGGGTACGGGTGCGAGGATCTGTTCCTGAGCGAGTGGGTGTCTGTAGAGTGCTTTGAGCGCCTGCTGGAGATAAAAGAGTGGTGCGAAGGTGTCATTGTGTGCGTGGGAATTCCTATTCGGTTGAACAACACTACCTATAACTGCGCCTGCGTCATCAGAGACAAAGAGATTCTGGGTTTTACCGCCAAACAGTTTCTAGCCAATGACGGCGTACACTACGAGCCGCGCTGGTTCAGTTCCTGGGTGCCGGATACCGTGGAGCAGTTTGAGGCCATGGGTCAGACGTACCAGATTGGGGACATTATTTATGAGCACCAAGGAGTGAAATTCGCTTTTGAGATCTGCGAAGATGCCTGGCGCAACGAGAACCGGCCCGCCTACCGGCACAAGCCCAAAGGCGTGCAGCTCATCATCAACCCCAGCGCCAGCCACTTTGCCATGAGCAAAACCGATGTGCGCTACCATTTGGTGGTAGATGCCTCGCGGCAATTTGAGTGCACGTATCTGTACGTGAACCTGCTGGGCAACGAAGCCGGCAAAATGATCTATGACGGCGAAATCATCATCGCGCAGAACGGGAATCTGCTGCTGCGCAATCAACTGCTTTCGTTCAAGAGCGTCGATTTTGAGTGTGCCGAAGTCTCTTTTGAAACCCCGCTGCCGCCGGTGGAAATGGATCTGTTGCCGGTTGACGAGAACATGGAGTTCATCTCGGCCATTTCGCTGGCCCTTTTTGATTACCTGCGCAAAAGCCGGAGCCGGGGCTTTGTCCTCTCATTAAGCGGCGGGGCCGATTCTTCTTTGTGTGCCGTGGCCGTGGCCGAGATGGTGCGCCGGGCCGTGGAGGAAATCGGGCTGGAAGAATTCGCCCAGAAAACCAACAGCCTCACGCCCGAGGAGATCGAACAATACAATCAACTAGCAAACACCGAAGTCAGGAACATACTGGTGGGTAAATTACTGGTCACCGCATACCAGGGCACTGTCAACTCCTCAGATGACACCTATCGCTCCGCGGAGGAGCTGGCCAAATCCATTGGCGCGGTTTTCTATAACTGGACCATTGACGAGGAGGTGAAAAGCTACCGGGGCAAGATTGAGCACGTCATCGGCCGCGAGCTTACCTGGGAGCAGGACGACCTCGCGTTGCAGAACATTCAGGCCCGCGTGCGCGCCCCCGGCATCTGGATGCTGGCCAACCTCCGTAACTCGCTCCTGCTGGCCACTTCTAACCGCTCAGAGGCCAGCGTGGGCTACGCCACCATGGACGGCGACACCGCCGGGAGCATTTCGCCCATCGCGGGCGTAGACAAAGCCTTCATCCGGCAGTGGCTGGTGTGGGCGCAGTTGCAGCTGGGCTATGAAGGGCTGCAGTACGTGAACAACCTACAGCCTTCGGCGGAACTGCGGCCCCTGGAGAACACCCAAACCGATGAGGAAGACCTGATGCCGTACCCGCTCCTGAACCAGATTGAGCGGCTGGCGTTCTACAACCGCCTCTCGCCGCAGCAGGTGTTTCAGGAGCTGAAAGGCACTTATCCAGATGAACAATTACGCCAGTTCATCCAGCGTTTTTACTCGCTCTGGAGCCGCAACCAATGGAAACGCGAACGCTACGCCCCCGCCTTCCACCTGGACGACTACAATGTAGACCCGCGCAGCTGGCTTCGGTTCCCAATCCTCAGCGGCGGTTTCCGGCAGGAACTGAGCGAACTGGGTTGATTTGGAGATGTGCTAATGTGCTGATTAGAAGATGTGCTGATTAGGACTTTGGTAACGCTTCTGTTTTGGGGCTGTTTTCTGAAAAGCAGACCTTAAACAGAAATTCTTGTCAACAGAATGAGCTACTATGGTGCGGAAGATACTTCCGTGCCTTGCTAAACAGTATCTGTAGGTGCCGGGGCGTTTAGGGGCTGTTTTTGAAAAAACGGCCCCTAAACGCCTTAGTGTTATCAGACAATTTTTTTGTGCAGGCTTTATGGAAAATCTGGCATGTCCGCCTTCCTTTAATACGCTGGAGCGCAAGGCGTGGGAATTTGCTGTGGCCGCCCATGGCGAGCAGCGGCGCAAATACCATAATGAGCCGTACGTGAAGCACCTGGAGCGGGTGGCCCAAACGGTAATGGTCTATGGCGGAACCACCGGCATGGTGATGGCCGCGCTGCTGCATGATGTACTGGAAGACACGCCTGTGACCGAATCCGAAATGCTGGTGTTTCTGGAGGAAGCCTGCGCCGGTTCTATTGTGAAACCCGCTGAGGTGCTGGAGATGGTGGAAGAACTCACCGACCAGTTCACCAAACAGCAGGCTCCCGGTTATAACCGGAAACGGCGCAAACAGATGGAAGTGGAACGGCAGGCCCATATTTCGGCCCGGGCCCAGACCATCAAGCTCGCCGACATCATTGACAACACCCGAGACATTTTGGAACACGATTTCAGCTTCGCGAAGGTATACATCCCGGAGATTGTGGCGCTGCTGGAAGTACTGAAGAAAGCCGAGCCGTTCAAGCTGTACCTGTTGGCCTGCTATGAGGTGCAGAAAGCGTTGTTGGCCCTGGAGGAGCGACGGGAGCGGCCTTCCTGGGAAGCGCCAGAAGCATAATTGCGTTTAGAGGCTGTTTTCCCAAAAACAGTCCCTAAACGCAATTTGCAGGGAAAGATAAATGAACAGCGTTAAGGTTTTGTCCTGAACCTTATCTCATACGAGTCCAGAGGTTTGCCATCGGTGGCCCTGAAACCACTTATCTTGAAACTGTAAGAACGGCCCGGTTTAAGGTCCACTTTATACCCATAGGATTTCATGTCTGGAGAGAAACCCACGCGGCCTACCACGGGGAACGACGCTTCTCCGCCAGAGCCGTAATCCGCTGCCTGAAAGCGCAGCATCTGGGAAGAGAATTCTAGACGTATCTCCTGCACGGTAGCGTCCAGCACACTGTCTGCCCCCGCAAAAGGAATGATGCGCGTAATAACTGGTTTTTGCGCCGCATAGGCCTTGCGCAGCTGGGCTTTGTTGAGGGGCTCCTGGTAAAATTTAGATTGGGTCAGGAAAGCTTCTACCGCGGCGTCATCGTCATACTGTAGTTCAATGATTTCTTTGATAGCCTGCTGTTTGTTTTTGGCCTGGGCATAATACGCTTTACAGATGGCATAGCCCATGAAGTAGCCGAGGTCAGGATGTGGATCGTTCCGGTTGTAGAACCAGTTGCCATCCCAGGTCTCAAACATCTCTGCCTTGAATTTCTCCTTCAGCTCAGGCAGGTGCGCCGGGCCATATTCCATGTAGGGGAGCGGCATGGTTTTGCCGGTCACCAGTTCCGTCATGAAGTCGCAGGCACCTTCCATAAGAGCAGTGCCCAACAGCATATTGCCCAAGCTTTTCTGCTGGGTGTGCACATACTCATGCACGTTCAGCGGAATCATGTTCTGGAATGGATTAGTGGAGTAGTATTGGCGCAAAAAGGTCTGTAGATTCTGGGGCAGTTCTGAGACGTCTACAGAGGAATTGCCGGTGACCAGTTCGGCCCCCACCAGCACCAGGCTGTCCTTGTATGTTCCGCTGGTCCGGAAAACCCCGATGGCGAAGTAGATGTTCGCGGGTTTGAGCGGCGGGTAGAGCTGTCGGAGTTTCTTCAGGTGCGGCTCCAGCCCGTCGGCCCCGGATTTGGCCAGTTGGGTACGGGGCCTGAGGGAGTTCCAGAATTTCGGGTATTTTCTGATGGCGTTTACCCATTCCTCGGGCTTGTAATTCCTTACCTCCCTCATGGCTTTTAGGCCGGGCGTGCCTTTATCCAGGTACAGCGTTTGCAAGTAATGCAGCTGCTTTACGCTGTCCTGAGTGGTGCGCATGCTGTCATAGGCCACCCAGAAATTGTCAACGTCGGTGGTAACAACGCGCTGCGCTTTTTTCTGCGCGAAGCCCACCGCAAGGGCGAAGAGGCTGAGGGCCAGGGTGGCGAAATATTTTTTCATGGAGGAGGTAGATAAGAGATAATAAGATCGGGATTAGGACTTAGAAAGCAAAATGCGTTTAGGGGCCGTTTTTCCAAAAACAGCCCCTAAACGCATTCTCAGGGAAGATTCAGTGCATACTTATTTTCCGCCGCCGGCGGCGTCATCGTTCTGGATGGATTTCTTCTGCCGATTGCTGGCCTGCATCTTGCCAAAGTTCCAGTCAAAGCTGATGCGCACGGTGCGGTTATAGTTGTAGTTGCGGGTAGTCTGGGTGTAGTCTCTGGTTTTAACCGTGTAGCTGTTCTCAATGGTCTGGCTGAACGGATTGGTAACCCCAAAGCTGATACTGCCCTTGTCTTTCAGGATTTTCTTGCGCACTGAGAAATTGGTGTAATAGCTGGCCCCCCATTCGCCCTGCAGCACTTTGCCACCGGAGAAGTAGCCGGCGTACACCTGACCACTCCAGCCTTTGCTGAATTCATAGCTGGTGTTCAGGTTGGCGCTGTACTGCAGGCCTTCGTTAGAGAGTGAATCTGTCTTGAGCATCTGGTAAGACAAGTTGAAACTGGGGCTGATGGTCCAGGCGGGCACCGGTTTGGTGGAGCCGGATAAACTCAGGCCGTAGGCGCGGTTCTTGGCAACGTTGTCATGCGTGATCACCAGCACATTGCGCTCCACGCCGTCAATGACCATGAGCTCGGGCCGGGCCACATTCTGGATGGCGTTGTCAGTCTGGCGCATAAACACAGAGGCATTGATAGAGGTAGTTTTAAAGTACGTGCTGTAGCCAACCTCATAGGAGTGGGTGAGCTCAGCGTCTAGGGTTGGATTGCCGCGGTAGGCGTTGTTGAAGTCCTCTAATTGCAGGAAGGGGTTCAGAATCCAGATCTGCGGCCGCTGAATGCGCTGCGTGTAACTCACCCGCACCGTATGGATAGAGTCCAGCGTACGCGACACAGACAAACTGGGAATCACGTTCTGGTACTGGTCTTTGAAGGAGCTGCGCTGCAGTTTAGCCAACTGGGTAACCGGGTCTTTCTGGGTGTTCAGGAATTGCCCTTTGGTGGCCGTGTGTTCATAGCGCGTACCCAAGTGGAAGTTGTACTTCTTCTGTAGGCTGAAGGCATAGGTGAAATATGCCGCCACCACATCCTGGTCATAGTCAAAGTTGTTGATGGCCAAAGAGTCTGCCTTGCCCGCGAAAGAGTACTGGTAGGTGTTATTGCTGATGGCATCCCGCAGAATGGTTTTAGCGCCTAACTCCAGTTTGCTGTCGTTTTTGAAGGAGCGGTTGTAGTCCAGTTGGAAGGTTTTCTCGTCGCTGGGGGCGTCATTGTCATTCAGTTGACCTTCTATAAACGCGTTCTCTGCGTTGTACAGCTGGTTGTCATACACGTCATGCGAGTTGTTGTGGTTCCACTGGGCCAGCACCGAAAGTTCATGCTGGGGCTTGAAGGTGTGGGTATAGCCGAAGTTTAGGTCAAAGCCCGAGCCGTTCCAGAGGTTCTCCAGATCAGAGTAGCGCACGGTGGGACCGGCATACGTGGTCTGCTTACCACGGCCGGTAAAGTAGTTACGGCGCATGGAACCGTTGAGGTTAAACGCATTGAGCGTGTCTGGGTCAAAAGTGACTTCGGCTTGGCCGTAGTACCCGTGGTTCAGTTGGCGTAATCCTGCCTCCTGCCTGAAAAACTCCCCGGTACGGTCGGTGGTAGTGGTGCGGCGGTTGTTGTTGTCATAGAAGCTGAGCCGTGAACTGAACCCAAACTTGCCGGTGCGGGCATTCAGGTTGCCGTTGGCGTTGTTGTAACGGCTGCCCAGAGTGCCGCCTATCTTGCCGCTCACGCCTTGCATGCTGTTCTTCTTGGTGATGATGTTGATGATGCCCGCGGTGCCTTCGGCGTCATACTTAGCCGAGGGACTGGTGATCACCTCCACGTTTTTGATGATATCGGCGGGAATTTGCTTGAGGGCCTCGGCCAGATTGTTGGCCAGTATGCTGGAAGGTTTCCCATCCATCAACACCCTAAAGTTGGCGCTGCCCCGCAGCTGCACGTTGCCCTCGGCGTCTACGGTCACGGAAGGTACTTTCTTGAGCACGTCTGAGGCGGTGGTCCCTATGTTGCTGATGTCCTGCTCGGCGTTGTACACCAGTTTGTCGCCTTTGTCTTCTACCAGCGGCTTCTGGCCCACCACCGTTACTTCCTGCAGCTTGGTGGTGTTGGAGCGCAGTTTTATGCCAGGGAATGACCACTCCCGCTGCTGGCCAGACACGCTAAAGGAAGGTAAAGTAGTAGTGGCGTAGCCCAGGTAGCTGATGGCAAGGGAATAGCTTCCGTCTGCTACTTTAGAGAAACTGAACTGCCCCTTTTCATTGGTCACAGTTCCGTCTACGGGCTTGCCGGTAGCCGTACTTAGCAGGCTTACCGTGGCAAACTCAACGGGTTTGCCGGTGGTAGAGTCTTGCACCATGCCCGTTATTTTGCCGGGCGTTTGGGCATGCGTGTGCAGCGCAAAGAAACAGATAAGACAAAGGGAAAGCAGCGCGTAAAGGGGAGACCGTCGCATATTGGATTTCTTAAGGGTAGAGGTACAGATTACAGTAAGGACTCATGGATGCCGTTAGGGGACACTCTTCCTGGGGTACCACAGGAACAGTCAAGGCAAAGGCATAAAGCAGACAGAACGGGTAATGCGCGCATGTACTTAATAGATGAAGAACAGCTCAAAGCGGTTGCCTCCCTATTCAATTATTTTCTGTTTTTATGCTATTTCCGGAAAAAGAGGCTCTAAACGCCCGTGCCTCCCGGTAAAGGAAGCCATAGCGTAGCCGGAAGATTAGCATAAGCGGGTAAATGGGCCGTTGAAGGTAGGCCGGTACTAATGGGCTAAAGACAAGGGATTTTCCCAGGGGTTGCACCTGAACGGAAGTTTATTTCACGCTCCCAAACAAAAAAGGAGCACCCGTGGCAGGCGCTCCTTTTTTATTTGGGAATAGTGATTAGTTAGATTCGCCGCCCTTGGCGTCATCGTTCCGGATGGAGCGTTTGCTGCGGGGCTGCTGTTTCATGTCCATTTTCCCGAAACGGTACGAGAAACTCATCCGCACGCCGCGGTTGTAGTTCAGGTTCTCGGTGTACTGCGTAAAATTGTCGTTCTTCAGGTCTGAGGTGAACTTGATGCCTTTGGAGAACGGGTTGTCTACGCCCAGGGTCAGGCTGCCTTTTTTCTCCCAGAGCTCCTTGCGTACGCTGAAGCTGGAGAAGTAATAGCCCGAGAACTTACCCTGCACGCTAGGCCGCGGCGAACTGTACGACCCGAATGCCTGTACCGCCAAGCCTTTGCCAAAGTCATAGCCCGAGTTCAGGTTAAAGCTGTACTGCATGCCCGAGTTGTTCTGTAACGTGCTCCGCAGCGTGATGTAATTAAGGTTCATGCTGCCGCCCACGTTCCATTTGGGCACCGGCTTGGTGTTCCCCGAAAGGCTCACACCGTACGTCGCGTTTTTCCCGATGTTCTGATACGTGGTGTACGCCACATCCTCCTGCTGCCAGGTTCCGGCCACAATGGGGAGGTTACCATCCCGGCCCACAATCCGGCGGATGGATTCAATGGCGTTGTTGGTCTGGCGCAAATACAGCGAGAGGTTGATAGAGCTGGTCTTGAAATAATTGCTGTAACCCAGCTCATACGCGTGGGCCAGCTCCGGCTCCAGCTCCGGATTCCCGAACGACACGTTCTTGGCGTCAATGATATTCACGTAAGGGTTCAGGTACCAGATCTGTGGGCGCTGGATGCGCTGCGTATAACCCACCCTGAACGTCTGGCTTTTGATGGTTCTGGATACCAGAATGTTGGGGATGAAGTTGGCGTAACTGTCGGTGAAAGGGTCTTGGGCGGGCCGTATGTACTGGCCATCAATGTTGGTGTACTCAAAGCGGGCCCCGGTTTTCACGTTGTAGTTCTTGAGCTTGAAGCCGTAGGAAGCGTAGGTGGAGTATACGTCCTGGTCATAGGTGAACTCGTTGGGGTCCAGTTCCTCGGTGCCGGTGGAGTACCGGATGCGGCGGTAAAGCGCGTCACTTTCGGCGCGGCGCAGAATGCCTTTGGTGCCAATCTCCAGCTGGGTTTTGTTCTGGAACGGGTGCACGTAATCTATCTGGAACGTGGCCTCGCGGTTGGTGCCTTCGTTGTTGTTGCGCAGCAGCGTATCCAGCACCGTTTCCTGGTTTAGGAAAATGTCCTGGTTGTTGATTCTGGTGTTGTTCCCTTTGTTCCACTGGGCCAGAACGGAGAGTTCCTGCTGCGGTTTGAAGATATGGGTGTAACCCATGTTCAGATCCACAGACTGGTTTTTGTTTCGGCCCCAGCCGAAGTTGTCAATCTGCTGCGCCAAATCAGGTGCGTTCTGGAAGGACTGCTGGATTCCTCGGTTATGATAACTGCCCTGGTAGAGGCTTACGCCGGCCGTCACGTTGTTGGTGGAGTCAATGTCCAAGTCAAAACCGGCCTGCCCGTACACCCCGCCGCCCCGGCTTCTCGATTCTCCGTTCTGAGTAAGGTTGCTTTGGTAAGCCTCCGCACCGGTGCCGTACGTGACGGTCCGTTCCAGCAGGCTCTCATTGCGGTTGTTGAACTGCTGGTGCGTGCCCATGCTGGCGTTGAACCCCACTTTGCCCCGCCGCACGTTCACGTTGCCGTTGCCGTTAGCGGTCCGGTTACCTACTGAGATAGTTGTGCTCCCGTTCACGCCGTATAGGGTGTTCTTCTTGGTGATGATGTTGATGATGCCGGCGGTGCCTTCGGCGTCATATTTGGCCGAGGGGCTGGTGATGACCTCCACCGTTTTGATCATGTCTGAGGGAATCTGGCGCAGGGCATCGGCCACGCTGTTGGCCATGATACTGGACGGTTTGTTGTTGATGAGCACCCGCACGTTAGAGGAGCCGCGCAACTGCACGTTCCCGTCCAGGTCTACGCTCAGAGACGGTACTTTCTTGAGCACGTCTGAGGCGTTACCGCCAATGTTGGTGATGTCCTGCTCGGCGTTGTAGACCATGCGGTCCACTTTGTCTTCCACCAGTGGTTTTTCGCCCACTACCGTCACTTCCTGTAGTTTGTTCTGGATGGGTTTCAGGATGATGCGGCCTAGCTCAATCTCCGGGTCTTTCTCTGAAACTATGATGCCAGTACGGGTAAAACTCTCATAGCCAATAAAACTCACCGACACAGAGTAACTCCCGAAGGCCACGCGCGACAACGTGAAACGGCCCCGGTCATCGGTGACGGTGCCGTCTACGGGTTTGCCAGTGGCAGAATTAATCAAGGAGATGGTGGCAAATTCTACGGCCTTGTTGGTGGAGGAATCGGTGACTACGCCGCTAATTTTGCCGGTAGCCCGCTGAACACCTCCGCCCGGAGCTGTGGCCGTAGAGGGAGTAGGGGCATGGGAAGGCGCCTGAGCATGTACAGAAGACACTGCCGCCCAACACAGGAAAGCAATCAGGAAAGAATGACGCATGAAGAGGGTTTGTAGAGAGATTAAAGTATAAGTAGGGGTAAGATATTATAAACCGAATAGTAATTTTTTATACTGGAAAGAGCTGCTGTTACGCAGTTCTAGAAAAGTGAGGAAGAAGGATAAAAGCGAGGCGGAAAGAAGGCACTGTCTATAATTGATAAAATTCTTTTGATTGAATAAGCGTTTTCTGGCAAAAGACAGCGCAAAAAGGAAAAGGTTGCTTCTGTTTATTTGGCCATTCTGTTTTGAAGGTATTTTCCGAAAAGTAGCTTAAATATAAACTATTTTTTTAGTTATAGCTTAATTTTCTTGCTGCACCTCTACGTTCATGCCCATGCCCACGGCAGACCATTTATCCCATTTCGCCTGGCTGGCATCTTTGTAGAAACTGGTATGAAAGCCAGGCATGGAGGCGGCAATAGTGAGGCTGTTGTTCTGGGTTCTGGGCGCGCAGTCAATCCATTCCAGAGCTATCGCGAAATCCTGGTCTACATACATGCCATAGGGCTCCAGGTCAACTTGCAGCCAGCCTTTTTTCTGGTTTTTAACCGTATAAAGAATATTGGTGGGAGTGATGTTTTGGGCCGGTTTTCCGTCTTTAAGCATGTAAATCTTCACCCTAAGTTTTACCTGATCATATTTGTTGGAGGTGAGACAGAAATTGAGTTTGCTTAGGAAAGAAGGCTTAGGGCCGTTGTTGATCAGAATGCCCAGCTCGCGGCCCAGGTTTTCCTCAATAGGGCGCTGGAAAACCCCGAAGTTATGGTGGAAGAAGGTGATGGGCCCGGCATGGCCGCCTAGTGTTTTATTCTTCCATTTCCTGGTGCCCACTTTTACCTCGGCTAGCTGCACCGGGGCCGGAGTCAGGGTAATGGTGAGCGCATTTTGGGCTGTTTGGCTGACCAGCAGCTCTTCGATGTTCAGTTCTTGGGCCTCATACCCAATGGCGGAGATTCTGAGCTTCTTGGTGCGTTGGGCAGCCGTCACGGACAAAGAAAACCGACCGGCCTCATCAGAAACGGTTCCCACGGCTTCCTCCAGAATTCCTATACTGGCGTACGCAATGGCCTGACCAGAACCGCCGCCAGCGATCACCTTACCGGAAAGAAGTTCCTTTTCAGGGTGCTGATAGCGGGAAGCAGCCTGCCCGGTGAAGGGAGCACAGACCATTGCCAGCAGGACAACCGAGGCAAAGGCATTCAGAAGATAGATCATAACAAGGGGGACTTTGTGCGGGAAACCAGAAGCAGGAAATTCAATAGAGGCGAACCAGTCGCGTTTAGGGGGTGTTTTACCAAAATCTGGCCCAAAACAGAGCAGACCTGTTCACTGCCGGAGGGACTATTCTTTCTGCTGTAACACTACGTTCATGCCCATATTAACCGCTGGTACTTTGGTCCATTTAGATTGGCTGGCGTCTTTGAACAAAGTGGTCTGTAAACCGGGCAACGAGGCCGAGAGGGCAAGCCGTTGCGAATGCGTTTTAGGGTAGCAGTCCACCCACTCCAATGAGATCACAAAGTCCTCCTCCACGTAGAGGTTGTAGGGCTCCAAGTCCACCTTTATCCAGCCGGTTTTCCGGTCCTCTACGCTCACGTAAATAGGCTCGGACAGCAGGTTCTGGGCGGGTTTTCCGTTTTTCAGATAGTAGACGTTGAGCCGGAACAAGACCTCTTCATATTTATTGGTGTGGAGATAGAAATTCAGCTCGTTGAGAAACGAGAGGTGTTTCCCGTTGCCAATCTGAATACCAATCTCCCGCCCGAAGTTCGCCAGCAGCGGCCGCGGGTAAATGACGAAGGAATGGGTGAACTTGGTCTGGGTTCCCAGCTTGCCGCCCATCAGCTTCTTTTTCCAGGTACTGGCGTTTACCTGAACCTCGGGTAAGGCCACGGGCGTGGCCGTTAAAGAGACCTTCACCCGTTTCTCCCGCGTGGTTTGGGTTATCAGATCATCTACTTTCACATCTTTAGGGGCATAGCCGATGGCCGAAATCCGGAGCGTTTTCCCGAAGTGCGCCTCGGGAACGGTCAGCGAAAAGCTGCCTTCCTCATCAGCGATGGTACCGGTCTCCGTCTCCACTACTCCCACGCTGGCGTACCCAATGGTCTCGCCCGTACCTGCGTCCACTACAATGCCGGTAACAAGACCTTTTTGCGGGGTTTTCTCCAGCCAAGGAGCGGCTTGGGAAACCATGGGCGAACACAGCACCAAAAGCAAGCACATTGAAAACAGGGCATTCATACACTGGGTCATTGGAGGCCTGATTAAGTGATGAAAATATAAAGCTTGAGAAAAATTACCGGGTAAGCACAACCGTCATAAGCAGCATTTGCGGGTAGCCTCAGTGCCTTAGCGACAGCCATGGGTTTGCTGTTCTTTTTACTCTACTGTAACGGCTCGTATATATAAACTATTGTATATAGAAGTAGGGTATATTGCTGGCGAAAAGCAGTTTATTATCAATTTAAGCTTATTTTCTGAAAAACGCCCCTAAAACACCCTATACAAAAAGAGCGATGACACTGCTGCCATCGCTCTCTCGTGATCTTTATTGAAAGTATTACTGAACGCCTCCGGTGCTGTCGCCCTGCTTGGCGTCATCGTTCCGGATGGATTTCTTGCGTTTAGGCGGACCCTGCTGCTGCATCTTCCCGAACCGGTACTCAAACGTCAGCCTGAAACCACGGTTGTACTGCTGCACCTGAGAATACGTGCTGAAAGGTAGCCTATCTGTTTGGTTTTCTCCGGCCAGGCGGTTCTCAAACGTAAGCGCTCTCCGGAAAGGGTTGTCCATGCCCAAACTGATGGCTCCTTTCTTCTCAAACAATTCCTTCCGGATGGCTAGGTTATGGTAGGAGAACGAGGAAGCCTCGCCCTGAAGCTGCACGCGGGAAGAGTTGAAGCCGCCGGAGAACTGGGCACTGATTCCTTTCCCAAACGTATAGCCAGAGCTCACATTGATGTTGTACATCACCCCATCATTAGAGGCGAAGGGGGCGTTCAGTTCCACATAATACAGGTTGATGTTCCCGTTGATGTTCCAGGCCGGTACCGGTTTGGTGGAGCCAGACAAACTCATGCCGTAGGTCTTGTTCTTGGCAATGTTGTTGTAGGTGGTAAATGTAGTATCCCGCAATACCTCAGTCACTTGTTCAATGGCGTTGTCGGTTACCCGCATGTACGCCGACACGTTGAGCGCGGTGGTCTTGAAGAACGTGCTGTAGTTAATCTCGTAGGAATCGGTGAGTTCGGCATCCAGTCTGGGATTACCGTACGTAACGTTAATGCCTTGCTGCTGGCGGTACGGGTTCAGGAAGAACAACTGGGGCCGCTGGATACGCTGGGTAAAAGTGGTGCGCAACTTCATGTTGGGCTTCAGGTCATACGCCAGCGTGATGTTGGGGATGAAGTTGTCATAGTTGGTGGCGAAGTCCTGCGCCGGGTTAACGAAATCGCCGGCTACGTCTGTATACTCATAGCGGCCGCCAAATCTAAGGGCCGTCTTCTTGTTCAGGTTGAACCCGTAAGAGAGGTAGGAAGCAATCACGTTCTGGTCATAGTTGAATGCTCCGTTGAGGTCCACCCCGTTATAGAGAGACTTACTGGAAACATCGCGCAGAATTCCTTTGGCCCCTACTTCCAGCAGGGTGTTTTTAGGCATAGGGTGGGCGTAATCTGCCTGGAAGGTAAGCTCTTTGTTCAGGCCTTCGTTCTCGTTCATGTTGTTGAACCGCAACGGTCCTTCCAGTTCATAGTAGCCAAGGTTCATGTTGTTGTCCTGGTCGGTCTGGCTGTAGAGCGCTAACAACGTAAGCTCCTGCTGCGGTTTCTTGAACTGGTGGGTGTAGTCCAGGTTCAGGTCCATGCTCAACCGGTTGTTGTTGTTCTTCATGGACAGGTTGTATTCATCTGTAAGGCGGGGAGAAAGAAACCCGTTCCTTGCTTCATTCTGCGCCGCTTCAAAGGTGTTGGTCAGCTGGTGTGAACGCAGCTTGAATTCACCACTGTTCACCCTAATGCCGGCTGAAAGCGTGTTTTTCTCATTGATGTCATAGTCCAGACCCAATTGCCCAAACCCGAACATGCCGTCTACGGTGCTGGTGCCCAACTGCGTGGTCGTATTCTCAAATTTCTCCCCTGTTTTTGATATTTCCTGATTTGTGCGGGTCTGGTCCATGGTGCCTTTGCTGTAGAAGCGGGTTGCGCCTGCAGTCACGTTGACACCTAGTTTGCCTTGCCGCATGCTCACGTTCGCGTTGCCATTGCTGCCCCGGGTACCGGCGGTAAGGGTGGTGGAGCCAGTTACGCCGGCCAGGCTGTTTTTCTTCGTCACAATGTTGATGATGCCCGCGGTACCTTCGGCGTCATATTTTGCCGAGGGACTGGTGATCACCTCCACGTTCTTGATCACGTCAGCCGGAATCTGCTTCAGGGCATCAGCCACGCTGCCGGCCATCATGGTAGAAGGCTTGCCGTTGATGAGTACCCGCACGTTGCCACTGCCGCGCATCTGGATGTTGCCGTCCTGGTCCAGCGAGATGGAAGGGACTTTCTGCATCACATCGGCTGCCGTGCCCCCGGTGTTGGTAATGTCCTTCTCGGCGTTGTACACCAGACGGTCTACTTTGTCTTCAATGAGTGGTTTCTCGCCCACCACGGTCACCTCTTGGAGTTTAGTCTGGGCAGGAGCCAGGGTGATGCGGTTCAGATTGGCTGTCTGATCACTGGGCGAGATAGTGACTTGCTTCATCTCCTTGGTTTCATAGCCAATGAAGCTGATGTTGAGGGTGTAAGTGCCGTTGGCCACTCTGGCTAACGAGAAACGGCCTTTGTCGTCGGTCACGGTGCCGTCTACCGTCTTGCCGGTGCTGGCGTTGATCAGGGCAATAGTGGCAAACTCCACGGGTTTAGAGGACTCAGCGTCTACAATGGTTCCGGTGATTCTTCCAGTGCCCTGTACTGCCGGGGCAACACCGGCGGGAGCCGCCTGCGGACGTGGAGTGTTGACTGGGTTCTGCGCCCAGAGCGGGGCAGAGGAGGCGCAGCTTAACAGGGTTAAGAGCAGAAACTTTTTCATAAAAGTGTATAGAAGGTATGTGCTTTGCCTGATGAGAGTGGAAGAAGAGATGAGCCGCATATTGCTCGGTTATCTAACTTCAGATTCATTCAGTTGTCCCATTAGTACCTTGCCAAGCCAGATTATTACAGTGGCATGCTGAAAAAGGAGGGTTTTAACGAAACTTTAACATGCTGTACTTAAGCCTGTAATTGTAACTGGTTGTGAAAAAGAGTTTTACTTGTGGAGGGGAAAAGAGTGTGCACAGAAAATGGGAAACCACTGTTCCAAAGGAGTAATGGACTAACAGGCGCAATAGCCCAAGGTGCTCTTGTGCAGGCGAGGCGCCGTTCTATGAAAGCACTTCGGGCGTTTAGGGGCTGTTTTCTGAAAAACAGCCCCTAAACGCCCGAAGCATAAGTGCACGAATTAACGTGGCGCAGGAGAGCGAGGGAGCACCTGCTATATTTACACCCAGCCTTCGCGCACGGCCTTGGCCACCAGTTCTGAGGTGGTGGAAAGACCTGTTTTGGCCAGAATATTTTTCCTGTGTGTGTTGACGGTATGAGTGCTGATGTGCAGTTTTTCGCTGATTTGGTGGCTGGAATGCCCGGCAATAAGCAGAGACAGAATCTCTTTCTCGCGGCGGCTCAGGATCTCTTTTTTTGAAGAGAAAACATTTTGTACGTTGACATCTATGTAAGACGGCTCATCTTCTAAGCCAATGAAAGACAGAACCGGTTTGCCTTCCTGTTTCAGGTGGCTAATGACTGTGTGCAGGCACAGGGTGTGCAACACCAAACCGCTTGCGTCTACATGAATAGGAATTACCTGGTGTAAGACCCTTATGTATTCTCCGTTGGCTTTTTTGATACGGAAATCATAGCGAAGCTTATACTTGGGAACCTGGTCTGGCCGTAACTGTTTGAAGAACTCTACCGCGCTTTGCTCAAAGCTCAGAAACCAAGGCAAGTCATCTGGGTGAATGCGCTCCAAAGCTAGAGGCAGCGTGAACTCCTCTGACGGGTATCCCAATACTGTTTCCACAGTATCACTGACAAACTCAAATTGAGGGTCTTGGCAGTTGAAAATGAAATAGTAATAGTCTCCTACCTGAAAGATGTTTACTAGCTTTTTATGAATTTCCAGCTCAAGCTTGAGGTCTGTTACGGTAGACTCTCTGAAAGCTTGTCGCCAAATTTTTTGTGCTTCCTCATATGCAATCACTTCCATCTATAAGATGCTTTAACAGGATGAATAAGATATTATATCAAATTTTTTAGGGTTACAATATAAAAAATCCTTCTGAAAGTACTGTAAAAATCACTGCATAGTTAAACAGATACGTAATTCTGTGTAGGAATAGTTCTATTATATAAAAAAATAGCAGCCCCATCTGGTACTGCAATAGGCAGTACCAGATGGGGCTGTCAACCAGAGGCCGGAAAAGTCTAGTCGTTGCCTTTCAGGCGCAGCACCGTTCCGTTAAGGGCTGGGGTTACCTTGATCTGGCAGGAAAGCCGGCTACTGTCTGTGAGGTTAGGCAGGTTCTCCAGCATGTACAGTTCATCGTCTGACGGCTCGGGCAGTTCCGGCGCCTGCAGCAGTTCTACGTGGCAGGTGGCGCAGAGTGCCATGCCGCCGCAGGTAGCCAGAATATCCAGCTCGTTCGCCTTGAGGCCTTCCATGAGGCTTAGGCCCATGTCTGTGGGAATGAGAACCTCCACGCGTTCGCCAGTGGCGGTTTCTACGTAAACGGTGATGTCTTCTTGCATAAGCTTACAGGGTTGGCACTCCGTTCACGGTAGTGTATTTGAGCACGAATTTCTTGTCTGGGTAAATCACGTTGTAAGCGCTCTGGGCCATGAGAGCGGCCTCATGGTACCCGCACAGGATCAACTTCAGCTTACCGGGGTAGGTGTTGATGTCGCCAATGGCGTATACGCCCGGAATGTTGGTGCTGTAGTCAAAGGTGTTGACCACAATGGCTGATTTGTCCAGCTCCAGTCCCCAGTTCTCCAGCGGACCCAGTTTAGGCACCAACCCGAAGAGCGGGATAAAGTAATCGGTCTCAATCTGGTAAGCGTCTGCGCCGTCTGGCACCACGGTTACGGCTTCCAATTGGCCATTGCCGTGTACTTCGGTCACGTTAGACTTCAGGAGCAGGCGCATGTGGCCTTCCTCCGCGAGGCTGGTTACCTTGGCCGCCGATTCCGGGGCCCCTCTGAAGGTGGTGCCGCGGTGTACCAAGGTTAGTTCTTTGGCTACATCGGCTAGGAAAATAGCCCAGTCCAGAGCAGAGTCTCCGCCGCCGGCCAGCACCACGCGCTTGTCACGGAAGTGCTCTGGGTCCAGGATCATGTAGTTCACGCCTTTGCCGCCTTCATAGTTGGCCAGGTTTTCAATGGCCGGTTTGCGGGGCTCAAAAGAACCCAAGCCACCGGCAATCACCACCACTTTACAGAAAATCTCAGTGCCCTCTGAGCTTACCACTTTGAAAGAGCCGTCTTCCAGCTTCTCCAGCTCCTCCACCCGCTCACCCAGCGTGAAAGTTGGGTGGAAGGGCGCAATCTGCTCCATTTGGTTTTTGATGAGGTCGCCGGCCAGAATAGACGGGAAACCCGGTATATCATAGATAGGCTTCTTGGGGTAGATCTCAGAGAGTTGGCCGCCCACCTGGGGCAATGCGTCAATGACGTGGCATTTCATCTTGAGTAGGCCCGCCTCAAACACCGCGAACAGCCCCACCGGCCCAGCGCCGATGATACAGATATCAGTAGTTACAGTTGACATATAAGGTATAAAGTTGCTGTGGCAGCAAAGCCCGCGGCTCTCTGCCGTTCTGGAATAGCGGCAAAACGTTCTGTTCTATCGCTCTTGCATTTGCGCCTGCAAAGTAACATCATTTTAAGGTAAAGTGTTTCGGTTAGTGATTAGTTAAATAAGTGATTCTTGTCACTGCTAGATTAAATTGTAATTTTAGCCCTCTAACTGTTTTGAGATGCTGAACTTTATTACCTGGGACGTTTCCCCTGATCTCTTTTCGCTGGGCCCGGTAACGGTGCGCTGGTACGGGTTGCTTTTCGCGCTGGCGTTTGTGCTCACGCAACCCATTGAGAAATACATTTACCGCAAAGACGGCCGCACCGATGAGGACGTGGACATCCTGACCATGTACATGATTGTGGGCACCGTGATTGGCGCCCGCCTGGGCCACTGCCTGTTCTATGACCCGGTGTACTACCTGTCTAACCCCCTTGACATTCTTAAGATCTGGGAAGGCGGTCTGGCCAGCCACGGCGGTACCATAGGCATTCTTATTTCACTGTACCTGTTCTGCCGCAAATACAAGTTTGACTACCTCTGGGTGCTGGACCGCATTGTGATTGTGACCGCTTTGGGCGGGGCCTGTATCAGGTTGGGGAACCTCATGAACTCAGAGATCATTGGCAAACCCACAGATCTGCCCTGGGCCTTCAAGTTTGTGCGCAACGGCGAATTATTCAACAACGTACCCGCGTACCTGGACCCACGCCATCCGTCGCAGCTGTATGAGAGCCTTTTCTGTATTGTGCTGTTCATTCTGCTGTACCTGCTCTGGAAAAGAGGGGCGGGCCAGATCAGAGGGCTGCTGTTTGGCTTGTTTGTGACGCTGCTGTTCACGTTCCGGTTCCTGATTGAGTTCACCAAGGAGAACCAGGAGAAGTTTGAAGACGCGCTGCCCCTGAACATGGGCCAGTGGCTGAGCATTCCGTTGGTGCTCATTGGCATTGCGGTGCTGGTATATGCCCTGAAGCAGCCAAAGGTACCGGGGCAGGCCAAGGCGTAAGCCAGTTTTAGCCAGTTTCTGGAAAAACGGCCCCTAAACGCCCGGGCCCCGCAGTGCTTGCTGCGGGGCCCGGGCGTTTTCTATGGGAGGAACATCGGCGGTAGCCGGAATGCGCTATAGGGAATACTTGAACAGATGGCCTTCCTCGTTGGTCAGCATAAGCGTGCGGCTGTCTTTGAAGAGTACGGCTTCGGCCTGGCCGCTCTCCTGCAGGTCCAGGATTTTTGGTTGCTGGGTCAGGAACTGAGTCACGCCTTTGGCCACGGAGTAGAGGTGAACTTTGCCGTAGGTGAGCACGGCTAATTGGCGGCCATCGGGGCTGATGTCGGCGGAGGTGACCAGGCCGGGCAGTTCTTTCTTGCCCACCAGGCGGGCGGTGTGGGTGCCGGGTTGGTCTGGCAGTTCATAGAGCTTGGCGAACCGGGAGGCCCCGCGGTCTTTGGAGAGGAGGTACAGCTTGCCGTTGTGCCAGAAAAAGGCCTCGCAGTCAAAGTTGCGGTCTTCCTTGGCAATCTTGCCCTTGGGCAGATCTGGGTAGGTGAAGTGTATCTCCTGGGCTTTCAGGCCGTTTTTGGTGGAGACTTTATAGATGTGTAGGTCTTTGCGTTTGTTGCTGTTGTTGCCGGTGTCACCAATGTAGAGGTAACCTTTGTTGTCTTTGGCCAGGTCTTCCCAGTCTGTGTTGGTGGTGCCGGGCACGGTGATTTCCTGCAGCAGTTTCCCCTGTTCATCTATCTTGTAAAGCACGGGCGCGTTACCGGCGTCATTGTGGGTCCAGTAGGTGTTGGGAGCATCGGCCAGTTCCAGGCCAGAGCTTTCGGTCACGGCGCTAGGCAGTTTGGCCAGCCTGAGCAGATCACTGGCGGTGAGGTAGGAGAACGTGAAACCGCTGAGGAAGAAGATAAAAGGCAGGGAAATGAGGGTGAACAGAAGAAATGAAGGGGGACGTTTCATCTTGCTGATAATGTAGTATAGGTTAAAAAATAAAACCGATTTTTAACGGGCCGGTTGGCAGGAGTTCACCTGTTTTGGCCAAGAAACTAGTACGAAAGACGTTTTGGCCTTGTTTTAGGAAAAACGGCCGCTAAACGGAAAGGCCCCGCAGTTGAGAGTAACTGCGGGGCCTTTCCGTTTAGCGGCAGGTGCCTTTAATTTACCTGCAAGGGGTTGTTCGGCTCAAAATCAAGGGAGATGGAGTTCATGCAGTAGCGCTTGCCGGTGGGGGCAGGGCCATCATCGAAGAGGTGGCCCAGGTGCCCGTCGCAGCGGCCGCACAGGACCTCTATGCGCTCCATGCCCAGTGAATTGTCTGCTTGGTAAATGACCGCGTTCTTCCGGATGGTCTCAAAGAAACTGGGCCAGCCGCAGTCGCTCGCGAACTTGGCGTCTGACTTGAACAACTTGTTTCCGCAGGCGGCGCAGTAATAGGTGCCCCGGCCAGTGAAGTTCCAGAGTTTGCCGGTGAAAGCGCGTTCAGTGCCTTTCTTGCGCGCGATGTAGTAGACATCCTCGGGCAGCACTTTCTTCCACTCGGCGTCAGAAATGCGCAGTTTGCTGGTATCTGTGCGGGAGTAATACGGGTTGTTGGGTTTGCCCTGGCCAGCGGGCTGCGATTGGGCGGCGGTAAGGGCCAGCGGCGGAGCGGCCTGTTGGGTAGTTGTATCAGTGGCGCGCTGGCAACTGAGCAGGGGCAACAGGAACAGGACAGCGTACAAAAAGCTATTTTTCATGGATTGAACGTGCATCATGGGTTGGTGTCTGTACAACAGCTACGGCAAACAGAAAGTTTGCGGATTTAGAACCATCAGGTTTTCTTGCTTATTTCCGTTTAGGGGCTGTTTTTTGAAAATCAGGCTTAAAACAGGTGCGCAGACAGTTCACCCACCGGAATATTAGCGGAAAGTTATCGGCGAAGCTTCTTGGCAACGGCCACCGCCAGCACATAGGCCAGACACGGCAGACCCACCCAAACCGCCTCGCTTTTCAGCACCGCCAGTCCGCGCTCGCTGAAGAACTTCCCAGCCCCAATGGGCGACACCTGGATGGGGCGCCACGGCAGAAAATAGCGGGTATTGTCAAAGGGAGAGAAAACGGCCACGCCCAAGCCGCCGTTGGTGAGAGCATCCAGCAGAATATGCGAGGCGGTGCACAGAAAGAAAAAACTGATAAGCGCTAGACCAGCCCGGCTGGTGAGCGGTGTGCCCCGGTAAAAGAGCCGCGTAAGCAGCACGCCCAGCAGCAGCGAGAATACCAGCGAGTGCGAGAAACCCCGGTGCCCCAGAAAATGCTCATACGGCACGCCCAGCTTGAACATGACCACATCTGCGTCTGGGATGACGGCGCAGAACGCCCCCAGCAGCAGGAACTTCCAGAGGCGGCCTTTTCTGGGGTAGTCTTTCCCCAGCGTAACGGCCAGCAGGGCATGGGCAAATGCAGACGCCATGGGTGCGGTGTTGGTGAAAAGGCAAGCTACATTTTTTACGGCACCAGGAAAAGGCCCACTGGACAAACTGCCAATCTCCTGAAAAACGTTTAGGGGCTGTTTTTGGAAAAACAGCCCCTAAACGCACTACTCTGTTTCCAGTGATGGCAGAGAGTTACACGCCAATGTCTTCGTTCCAGACCTGGGGCTTCTCCTTAATAAACTGCTGCATAAGGGCGTAGCACTCCTGGTTGTCTACCACCGTCACTTCTACGCCGCGGGAGCGGAGCAATTCTTCTTCGCCCATGAAGGATTTATTCTCGCCTATCACCACCTTGGGGATACCGTAGAGCAGAATGGTGCCTGAGCACATGGGGCAGGGCGAAAGAGTGGTATACAGCACACTTTCCTGGTACACCTTAGCCGGTTGCCTCCCCGCATTCTCCAGCGCATCCATCTCGCCGTGCAAGATAGGGCTGCCGTTCTGTACCCGTTTGTTGTGGCCCCGGCCGATGATCTGGCCCTGGTGCACCAGCACCGACCCAATGGGAATACCGCCTTCGGCGAAGCTTTTCTGGGCCTCTTCCAGGGCGGCCTGTAAAAATTGATCTGTCATGTCTTATGGGTTAAAAGGAATGTCTGAGTTTCAAAAGTACCGGCGAAAGAACCAAACTGGTGAGTCCGGCAGAAATACCTACGATGGACAGGTGGTAAAGGCTGCCCAGTTCAATGCCCTGCCCAATCTGTGACCGGATGCCCACCACCGCCACGCTCACTGCCGCCACCAGCGCCCAAAACTGGATCATGTGTTGTCTGGACATGGGCAACTCTTTTCCTCTGGGCAACTGCAAAAGGTAGGCGGCAGTGGCGAGCGCCCCTGCCACGGAGGTGATTTTCTGGAGCAGGGAGTAGACTTTCATGCCCAGCACGCCGCCCAGCACTTCTGATTTCAAGATAGGGAAAAGCCGCACGCCGCGCCCGTCTTCATGCGTGAAACTGTCCCACCCCAAATGTGACACCGCGCCTACCAGTATTGAGAAGATTATGACGCCATAATTCTTCCGGAAGTAGGTGCGCCAGTCAAACCCGGTGAACCGGCTCAGGCGCACCCGCAGAAACCGGGGCAAATGGGCAATGAAGTCATCGCGCACCACCAGATGAAACACAAAAGCCAGCATCAGCCCCAGCGGGAGGTTGAAATAGAACAGGCCTTGCCAGGAGTGGCTGTGCGGGTCATGCTCGCTCATGGTAATGAATTTCTCAAAGTCCGGGGCCATGCTGCCAATGATGAGTCCGGTCATGGAGCGCCATCTTTTGGGCAGGGGAAGCAAAGGCAAAACCGCGGCAGGGTGCGAGAACGTGAAGGGCATATGGCACTACATCTTGAGTTCTCTAAACGGGCAAAACAGAGAATTGGTACAGACACATTCTTATTTATAGAGGAATTCTTCGGGCAAAGCCGAAGGGCGTTTAGCGGCCCTTTTTTCAGAAACAGACCCAAAACAGTTTACGGCACCGGATCATACCCATGACCGCCCCAAGGGTGGCAGCGGCCAATGCGTTTCAAGCCCATCCAGCCGCCTTTAAACGGGCCATATTTCATGATGGCTTGGTGCGCGTATGCAGAGCAGGTGGGCGTGAAGCGGCAACTGCCCGGCGTGAGCGGCGAGATCATGTAGCGGTACACCCACACCAAGCCCAGAAAGAGATGTTTAAAAAGCCAGTTGATTGCCTGCATATCCGCTAGTATCGGGAAAAAAAGCCACAAATCCTTACCTTTGGGCTTTCTAACTAACACACGTTATGCTAAAAAAAGTTTATAGTCTACTCCTGGTAGGCGTGCTGGGCTTGACTTCCCTGGCCCGCGCCGACGAGGGCATGTGGTTGCCGCTGCTCATCAAGCGCCTCAACCACGTGGATATGCAGAAACAAGGCCTGCAACTGACCGCCGAGGAAATCTACAACGTGAACAACGCCAGCCTCAAAGACGCCATCGTGCAGTTCGGGGGCTTCTGCACCGGCGAGTTCATCTCCAAAGAAGGCCTGTTGCTCACCAACCACCACTGCGGGTATGACGCCATCGCGGCAAACTCCACCCCGCAGGACGATATTCTGAAAAACGGCTGGTGGGCCATGACCCGCGAGCAGGAAAAGAAAAACGAAGGCCTGTTCGTAGACATTCTGGTGCGTATGGAAGACGTGACCGGCCAGGTGTTGCAGGGCATTACACCGCAGACCCCAGAGCAGGAGCGGAGCAAATTGGTAGCGGAGCGCTCCAAATCCCTGGCCGATGCTGCCAAGAACAACGGCCAATACGTGTCTTACGTGCGCGATTTCTTCAACGGCAATGAATTCTACATGTTCGTGTACGAGCGTTTCTCAGATGTGCGCCTGGTGGGAACTCCGCCGGAGAGCATCGGGAAGTTCGGGGGCGATACCGACAACTGGATGTGGCCGCGCCATACCGGTGATTTCTCCATGTTCAGGGTGTACATGGCCCCAGACGGAAAACCGGCTACTTATTCTGAGAAGAACGTGCCGTACCGTCCTAAGCACCACCTGCCCATCTCTATGAGCCCCGTGAAAGAAGGTGATTTCTCCATGGTGTTCGGGTTCCCGGGCCGTACCACCCGTTTCATGACCGGTGCCGGTTTGGGTATGGCCGTGGAGCAATCCAATCCTTCGCGCATCAAGCTGCGGGAGCGTCGTCTGGCGCTTATGAAAGAAGCCATGGATGCCTCGCCGGCAGATCGTCTTAAGTTGGCCTCTGAGTACGCCAGCATCAGCAACTACTACAAATACTTCATCGGGCAGAACGAGGGCATCAAGCGCATGAAAACCCTGGACAAGAAAGCCGCCGAAGAGAAAGCCTTCCAGGCCTGGGCCGATGCCAACGCCGACCGCAAAGCCCTGTATGGCAACGTGCTGACAGACATCAACGCCTCCTACGCCGGACAGCGCAGCTACAACCTGTCTACCATTTACCGCTCTGAGGCTGCTTTGGCCGCCCAGCTCATGGCGCACGCCTACCAGTACACGCCGCTGTACAACTTCCTCAAAGAAGGCAACGCAGATAAAACTAAGCAGCAGCAATTGCTAAACGGTTACAAAGAAATGAACGCCGAGTTCTACAAGAACTACGTTCCGTCCTCAGACCAGCGCATCTTCGCGGAGCTTATGCAGATGTACTACAATGATGTTCCCAAAGCCCAGCACGGCGATATCTTCAAAGACCTGACCAGCAAGCACAAAGGCGATTTCAAGAAATGGGCCGCCGAGGTGTATAGTAAATCTCTGCTTTCCTCAGAAGCCAAAGCCAACGCGTTCCTGGCTAACCCAAGCCTGAAAGTGCTGGAGAGCGACCCCGCCTTCAAGGTGATGCGCGCCGTACAGGTAAATTATCAGCAGAACATCCTGCCTAAGATGACCGAGTACAACGCCGCGCTGGCCCGTGCCAACCGTCTGTTTGTGGCCGGTCTGCGCGAGATGCAGCCTAACCGCGTGTTTTACCCAGACGCCAACTCCACGCTTCGGCTTACCTATGGTACCGTAAAAGACTATGAGCCCCGCGATGGCGTACAATACAAGTACTACACTACCCTGGCCGGTCTTGCCGAGAAAGAAGACCCCACCAACCCAGAGTTTATTGTGCCCGCCAAGCTGATGGAACTGTACCGTCAGAAAGACTACGGCCGGTACGGCCAGAACGGCGAGTTGCGCGTGGGCTTCATCACCAACAATGACATCACGGGCGGTAACTCCGGCTCACCGGTGATCAACGGCCGCGGCGAACTGATTGGCCTCGCCTTCGACGGCAACTGGGAAGCTATGACCGGCGACCTGGTATTTGACCCCGAGTACAAGCGCTGCATCAACGTAGATATCAAATACGTGCTTTTCGTGATGGACAAATTCGCCGGAGCCGGCCACCTGGTGAACGAGATGACCTTGGTAGACAACGGCAACCCCAACACCCAATTCAACCCGTCATTGAATGACGTGAAGATGGACGGCAAGATGGAGATAGAAACCGCTGATTCTGAGATCAAAATCAAGAAGAAAGGCAACGAAACCAAGATCAAGAAAGAGACCAAGAAGAAGAAAAACAGCTAAGCCGTTTAGCGCCTCTTTTTCCAAAATAAGCCCCAAAACGCCCGGAGACGCTCCGGGCGTTTTTTTGTGCCCATCATTTTCCGTACTAAGTAGCGTTTAGGGGCTCTTTTTCCAAAAAGAGCCCCTAAACGCAAAGAGGTTTTTTTACAGGAGGCAGGGTTTTTGAATCTAAACTAATAGTAGAGACGCTTGCTTAGTTTTGTCGCATTTTCAGAAAAAGAGCCCCTAAACGCACTTAACCCACCCCTACCCCTCCCAGGAGGGGAGTCCCGCCACCAAGGAGCAACACGCAGTTCCGTTAAGTAGTCTTCATCTTTCTGCCACGTCCTCAGGATGCTGGAGGCATGGCAGCTTCTGGCTGTAGGCTTGCCTGCGGGAGCGGGCAACGCAGGGGCAATATGCCCCGAGGCGCTTAGCGGGAGCACGCTTGGACCTTAAAACCAGCAAAAGCCCACGCTCCCTATGGAACAGAGGACGCCTGCCCGGTGGTACAAAGATGAAGAAAAGACTGTCTGAGCGTCAGCGAGTTTCTTTTCTTCTTGATTCTTTTGGTTACTTTTCTCATCAAGGAGAAAAGTGACAGACGTGGGCAGAGCGTATCAGCCGCCAAGAGTTTAGTAAAAAGGAAGTAAAGAGTAAAGACGGATAGCTAACCGGGGCGGCAGTCCTGGTTGTCGGTGAGAACACCAACAACGGCGAATAAATGACAAGAGGTTCGGCAGGAACAGAAATAGGCAGTAATATCACTAAGAAGTTATCCAAAGCAGGAAAGACCGGTAGGTGTAAACATCCCCCTACCTCCTTCAAAGGGGGACTCTGCGCGGGGTGGCGAATTTGGTAAAATTCCATCATCCTCCACCCACGCCTGAAATTCCCATAAAATCCACAATATCAGCTACTACTTGAAGATCATTTTCCCGTAGTAAAAGCATCGGCCAATCCCCTTTGCCTATGCAGCATCTTCTACGCGTTAGTCTGCTTTTCCTGTTTCTATGCAACTCCTTCAAGAGCCATGGGCAAATCAACAATACCGCCGTGGGCGCCAGGGCCGTGAGCTTGGGCGGGGCGGCCGTTACGTTGCTAGATGTCTGGGCCCTGAGCAATAATCCGGCGGGCATCGCAGCCCTGAAACAGCTGGAATTGGGTGCCTACGCCCACAACCGCTTCTCCCTGAAAGAACTCACCACGGTAGGACTATTGGCGGTGTACCCCACACAAAAATATGGAACCGTGGGCGTGGACCTGCAGCGTTTCGGAGGGGAATTGTATAATGAGCAGCGGCTGGGCCTGGGGTTGGCGCACCAGCTAGGCGTGGTGCGACTGGGCCTGAAAGCTGATCTCTTGCAGGTGCGGGTAAAGGAGTGGGGCAGCCGGAAAGTGGTGGCGCTAAGTGTGGGCGTGCAGTCTGAGCTGGTGCCGGGCCTCACGTTCGGGGCGCATATTTTCAACCTGAACCAGGCCAAACTGGCCCAGTTTGAGGACGAGCGCGTGCCCACGGTCATGAAAATAGGCCTGGGCTTTCAGGCGGCCGCCAAGGTGTTGCTGGTAGTGGAGGCCGAAAAAGAACTGGAGTACCCGGTGGCCGTGAAGGGCGGAATTGAGTACCGGGTGCTGCCGTCGTTGGGGTTACGCACCGGCTTTAACTCCGGCACCAGGGCGGGCACGGCGGGGGTAGACGTCAAATTCAGGCAGTTTCAGGTGGCGTACGCGGTGGGAACGCAGCATCAGTTGGGCCTCAGCAACTACCTGAGCGTGGGCTATACGCTGCAAAAAGCCTCCCAGCCATGAAGGTGCGTTTCGGGCTCGTTTTTCTGATTTTGGGCCTAAACCAGCTGGCGCTCAAAGCGCAGGAGGTGCCCCGCCCGCCGGTAGACGTGGAGCTGCTGGTGCAGGAACTCTTCGCCCAGCAGACCGATGAGAACACCGTGGCCTACGAAGACCTCTATGAGACCCTGCTCCAGTACTACCGCCAACCCCTGGACCTGAACCGCGCCTCCCGCGAGGAACTCCGCGGTCTCTGGCTGCTCTCTGAAGGCCAGATCTCGGCCCTGCTCCAACACATTCAGGACAATGGCCGCCTGCTGAGCTTGTATGAGTTGCAGGCCATTCAGGGGTTTGATTTGCTCACCATCCGGCGGCTGCTCCCGTTTGTGACGGTGCAGGCGCTGGGGCAGGCGGGACAGCGGCCCTGGCGGGAACGTTTCAGAAACGCTGATAACCACTCACTGCTGCTCCGCTATGACCGTACCGTGCAGGAGCGCCGCGGCTACACGCCTCCCGAGGGCCGCTCCACCACCCGCTACGCCGGCTCCCCAGATAAATACCTGCTACGGTACCGCCTCAGCCACCCGCGCGATTTCAGCTTTGGCGTCACCGCCGAAAAGGACGCGGGGGAGGAGTTCACGTGGAACCCCGGCCAGCGCCAGTACGGGTTCGATTTCCTGTCGGGGCACGCGCAGTTGTACAACCGAGGCAGCTTCAAAACCATCGCGCTGGGCGATTACCAGTTGCAGTTCGGGCAGGGGCTGTTGCTGTCCAGTGGCTTGAGCGTGGGCAAAGGAAGCGAAACTATTACCACCGTTCGGCGCAGCCAGCTGGGTATTAGGCCGCACACGTCTACGCTGGAAACCAATTTCTTCAGAGGGGCCGCGACCACGCACCGCTGGCGAAGACTGGAAACCACGCTCTTTTACTCCAACAGAAGGGTAGATGCCTCAATGGGAGGGGCGCTGGCCGAAGACACCACGCTGTTTCTGCTGGGAGGGCTGCAAACCTCGGGCCTGCACCGTACGCCCACGGAGTTGGCTAACCGGCAGCGGGCGCGGGAACAGGTCTTGGGCGGTAACGTGAGCTACCGCAATCCGCAGCAGACTTTCAGTGTGGGAATAACGGCTTTGCATACCTGGTACAGCCTGGCCCTGCAACAGCACCCCGAGCCGTACAATCTGTTCACCTTCAGCGGAAGCCGGAACACGGCGGTGGGCGTACACTACAGTTATCTTTGGCAGAACCTGAATTTCTTCGGGGAAACGGCGCGGTCCGGGAACGGCGGCCTTGGTACGGTGAACGGGGTGTTGGTGAGTCTGTCAGAGAAGGTGGAGGTGGCCATGCTGTACCGCTACTACGCCCGCGATTTTCAGACGCTCTACGGAGCCGCCTTCGGTGAAAGCAGCCGGAACCAGAATGAAAGCGGCCTGTACACGGGCCTTAAGCTAAAATTGAGCAACCGCTGGCAACTCACCGGCTACTATGATCGCTTCTCGTTTCCGTGGCTCCGGTACCGGGTAGACGCTCCTTCTACCGGCGAGGAGTACCTGCTGCGGCTTCAGTTTATGCCCTCCAAAACCACGCTGCTTTACGGCCAGTACCAGTATGAGCACAAAGCCCGCAATGAACGCATAGCCGAGGAGGCTCTGCAACAGGTAACCGACACACACGCGCACCGCTACTTACTGCTGCTGGATGTAAGTCCGTTGCCTACAGTACGGTTGCGGTCACGGGTGCAGGCCAGTCAGTTCAGGCAAACGGGGCCTCGCAGCACAGGCTATTTCACATCACAAGACGTAAGTTGGGAGTACCGGTACACCCGCCTCAGTGCCCGCTACGCCCTCTTTGACACCGATGACTATGATACCCGCTTGTACGTGCCGGAGCAGGATGTCCTGTATGCTTTCTCTATTCCGGTTTTTACCGGCCGGGGTACCCACCTGTATCTGTTACTGCAACAGCGGCTCACCCGGCAACTGGACTTCTGGCTGAAACTGAGCCACACCCACTACCGCGGGCAGCAAACTGTGAGCTCTGGTCTAGAGCAGATTGAAGGCCCCCGGCTTACCGAGGTGCGGGCGCAGGCGCGGTACCGGTTTTAAGCAGATTCCGGAAAAACGGCCGCTAAACGCAACGCCTTCTATAGAGAACAGACAGAAGGCAGGAGCCAGGAGTAAGACCCTAAAAAGGATGTGCTGGAGCTATTCTGAGTTGCGGGCAAATTGCAGTTACTGCACTTGCTGCGCGGGATATTCAGCCGTCATCTGTTTTTTGGGGAAAGGCAGCGGGTCTATTTGGTAAAGGAAGAAAGCGAACTGCGTGATGGTATTCCCCCTGAATTGGGCAATAAACGTAGCTGGGGAGAAAGCCCACGTGTACGGCAGCTCAGACCGGCAGATGAGGATGACGGGAGCATTCTTCTGTTGCGCGAGCGCCATGGCCCAATCCAATAAGACGTACGGCCGGAGGTCGTTGACTTCATTGGGGTCAAGGGTATAGAAGCTCTTCAGGTTTCCGGTAGGAAGATTATAGACAGGCTTGCCAAGGTAGGCTGTGATATTGGAGGTGGCTACTCCTTCATCGGTGGCGAAGACGTAATTGGATGGCAGCGTTTTTAGAAACTGCGTAGTCTGCTTACCGGCATAAAAGGGTTTCTGCCAATCTGTAGCCAGGGCATAGGCACCGGCTACAACTTGTAGAACGGCAAAAACAGTCAGGCAGAAAGAGAGCGCTGCACTAGGCCAGGTAGGAGCAGGCTTAAGCCGTTGAGCAGGGGAGCTGCCTTGGTCATAATAGCTTTTAAGCCACAGAAAGGCCAAAGTATACAAGAAGAAATGGGCATGGTGCCTCAGGCTGCCTTCGTATTTGAGGGCAAAGAAAACAAATAAGGCCGCAAACAGCAGAAAGAGAGGAAACAGCAACCGCTTTGTTCGATAGAATACCACCAGCAGAAAAGTCAGCAGTACGGCAGACAAAGGAATCTCCAGGCTGATCCTGAGAAGGGAAGTGTTCCAAAAAGTGGTGATAAAGTTAGGAACGGGTACAAATGCCTGCCACACGCGGGCCGCCGATTGGTAAAAGTAGTAGGGGTGGAAATATGTGAGCAACGACGCATTGGTTTCATTGGGGCGTACCATGCTCCAGAGAGAGAAAAGGCATCCGGCGGCCCAGAAGAGGATACCCACACCTTTCTTCAGATGAGAAATCTGCGCCCAATGGGGTGTTTGTTTCCATAGCTTGAAGGCTTCAGAGAAAAGCAGTAATCCCAATATCCCGGCCATCAGGAAACCAAACAAGTTGGTTTGAGCTAATAGTACCAAAAGAAGCAGGTAGAGGTACCAGTGCGTGAACCGTTTGGGGTAAAAAGTACAGACCAGAAACAAAGTGAACAGCTCTATGGCGTAGAGCCTGCTGATGAGGCCGTACTCAAACAAGCCGTAGTACCCAAAGCAAAACAATATTCTGAAAAGGCGGGAGAAAGGGGCGTGGCGCAGGAACACGTATACAAACCCTACCGCGAAGGCTGCCTGGGTTATTTTCAGAGCCTGTAGGTTAGTGGTAAATTTGGTGATAACAAAAAGCAGGCTGTACCAGAGGTTGGGGTGCCCCTCAAACCGCTTGTTGTGCAACAGCTCCGCATAGGAATTGCTGTAGAGGGCCAGGAGCCAGGGCTCGGTCTCATCAAACCACAACTCATGGAAGCCCATGAGCCAAGCCAGCAGCATGGCATACAGGAGCGTGAAAAACAGTGCGAAGGAGCTGTCGCGGGAGAGAGAATGCAAGAGTGGGTTAGGCTGTTTTAGAATGCTCATGGTATTCCTGTTCGGTGTTTACCTCCCAAAGATTGCTCTTGTCTGTGCGGCCTTGGGCAATATTCTCCACGGCCAGCATAGCGGTGAGCATGGAGTGGTCTTGGTTGTTGTATTTGTGCATGCCGTTACGGCCCACCAGAAACAGGTTCTCAATACCGTCTAGGTACGCCTGTACCTTGGGGAACTGGGCGTAAGAGCCAAAGTAAGCCGGATACGCTTTGGGCATTTTCACCACAGTGCCGTCTATGACTTGATCGGCGGAGATAATGCCCAGCTTTTGCAGTTCTTGCGTGGCCAGCTGCTGCAAATCAGCTTCCGGCATATGCCAGAGTTCATCGTCTTCCTGGCAGAAATATTCCACCCCCAGCCATACTTTGTCAGGATCAGAGACTAGATAAGGACTCCAGTTGTTGAAGAGCTGCAGGCGGCCGGCCAGCACATCGGGCTCCTGAATATAGATCCAGTTGTCCTGAATAGACTCGTTGTCTTCAGCGGGAATGGCCAACTTATGCAGCAGCAGGCCCACCGAGATGAAATTGCGGTAAGGGAGGTGCTCGGCAATTTCACGCACTTCTGGCGGTACCACCTCGCCCAGCGCCCGCACCAGCTCACGGATGGGCATGGTGGAGATTACATACTCCGGTTGTACCAGGTAAGTGGCGCCCGTGGCTGTATGCTCAATAGTAGCGGAAACAATCTTGTTGCCGCTCAACTCCAGTTGTACCACCCTCTGCTGCAGATGTACTTCGCCACCCTGGGTTCTGACTTTTTGGGTGACTACTTCCCATAAATGCCCCGGGCCCAGTTTAGGGTAGAGGAACTGCTCAATGAGGGAGGTTTCCACATCCTTCTGCCTAAAATCCGCCGAGGGCGAGAAGAACTGCTGGCGCAGAAAGTGTTTGATGGCTTGGGTGATGGACAACGCTTTGATGCGTTGGGCACCCCATTCGGCGCTGATCTGCTGGCAGGGCACTCCCCACACTTTCTCCGTGTAGGCTTTGAAGAAGGTGCGGTACAGATGTTCGCCAAAGCGATTGATGAAAAACTCCTCCAGGTTCTTCTCCTGTTTGATGGGCTTTACTACTTGCTTCAGGTAACTGAGTACTGCTTTAATAGACCATCCCAAACCCAGTTGGGAAAGCGTACCTACCGTGAAAGACAGCGGGTAGGCAAAAAATTTCCTGCGGAAGAAGATGCGTGATTTGCGTTGGCGCAGCAGCATGACATCATCTGAGTTTCCGGTGGCGGCGGTAACGGTGGGGACAGGGCGGTTCTTCCCTTGGTAGGCTAAGTTCCCTAAAGTCTGGCCTGCCTCCAGTTGCAGCGGCAGAATGGAAAGCCACCACTCCATGACCCGGTCCGATTTGGAGAAGAAACGGTGTCCGCCAATGTCCATACGGTTGCCTTTGTAGTTGATGGTGGCAGAGATGCCGCCAATCCGGTCAGTGGCCTCCACCACGTACGGATGCACCTGGGTTTGCTGCAGAAATTCAAAGGCGGCCGTCAAACCAGCTGGGCCAGCTCCTATAATGAGAGCTGTAGAGGGAGAAGACATAGAGGTAAGTAAAGTCGTAGTTCAAAGATAACAGTAGATTGTGAGATTATTAATCTTCCGCACAGCAAGTGGCTTACCACAGCACCAGTGACGGAGAACGAGAGGCTAGCGGTGTGTAAAGGCGTTTAGCGGCTCATTTTCCAGAATTGGCCCTAAACTGGGGAAAGACCCCCTAAACGCCTTTGAGACCGCGGAAGAAACGTGTTGCTTTGCCGTAATGGGAGCGGCCGGTAACAGCAGAGTAGAATATTGCGTGGGTGCGGGATTTAGATTCGACTTTTACCGATTTCAGGGCCCGATGTTTTTTGGTACCTTGCTTACCCTTAAGATTGGTAGATGGTTGGGCTATGTTTTGGGAAGGGAAGTCGCTTTGGCTGGAGAAATAAGATGCAACGTGAAGAAACCTTACTTGATTGAATTTGACGGAATTGGAGCCCCGGAAATAGGGTTTATTTCTGTTGCAGAAAGCAGCGGGGCTCTCCCGTTTGAGGTGCAAAGAATCTTCTGGACATATGGGACTCCGGAAAGCATTGTGAGAGGTAGGCATGCCCATTACCAGACAGAGCAGATCATTATAGCCGTGGCCGGGCGTATTCTGGTCACCACAGAGCAGGCGAATGGCACTATAGAGGTCTTTGTCTTGGAGAAACCCTCGCAGGGCGTGTATGTTCCTCCCAATGTATGGCACACTATGCAATACTCTAAGGGTGCGGTGCAGATGGTGCTGGCGTCTACGGCCTATCAAGAAGGAGATTATATCAGGGATTACGCAGAGTTCAAAAGTATATGGGGGTAGAAGAACTATTAGAAAGCCGGGAAGAGAAACTGGTCTATTACAGTCCCTACAGTTTCGTGCGGGAGATCAAGCCCCCTGATCAGTTTGATCTTTTTGTGAGGCCTAAGATCGATGTCTTTGGCACCACAGATTCCCAGCGTCAGTTTACGGCTACTGTGGCGGGGATGGACTTCGTGTTTCTGTACGAGTACCTGCCCTGGGACAGCCAGTACTTTGCCAAAGCCTGCTTTAAGCTGTTCACTGTCTTATTCTCCCGGCAACATGCCCCGGCTTTGGTGCAAGCCATCCATCTTTTCAGGAGTAAGCTGCAAAAATCAGGGGCCTTCTATTGCTTCTCAGAGATTCCATCCGAAGATATTTTCCTGATTCAATGCCTTAATGAGGCTGGTGTACGGCTGGTAGAAACGCGCCTGCATTACTTCAGGAGAAAAACGGCAGATGTTGATGCTGTTAGATATGCTGTACGGGAGGCAACCGCAGCTGATATTCCCGCACTCTCCAGCGTGGCGGCTTCCAATAGGAATAGCTATGACAGACTTCACGCAGACTATACGTTCTCAGACATGGAGGCAGACCGCTATTTAGCCACGTATGCTGAAGCCGCAGTAAACGGTTTTTGTGACCATGTGTTCGTGCCTGATGTGCCCGGGCTTCCTGTTGCCTCTTTCATAGCGTTTGACCATGATACTGAAGTTTCACCAAAGCATCTCTTTGAGGCAGTCCGTATAAAACTGTCGGCAGCAGCTCCAGAGAATAAAGGGTGGTTGTTTAAGTTGCTTTCAGAGGTGATATGCTATGCCGAAGGGCAAAAAGAGTGTTTCTTTATATACCCAACCCAGGCTACTAATAGAGCGGCTCTCAGAGTATGTGAGAAATTAGGATTCAGTTACGGAGCTGCTTCCCATATCTTCGCCTTTGGTTCCTGAATAACAATTACCTTTAAACCCATTAGTAACCAATGCGGCCTGTTGTATAGCCGCTAACTGATTGTATCAAGTTGCGCCTTCTATCCTATTCTTCAATATGCCTTTACTCTCTGTTATCATTCCTTGCTATTTCAATGAAGCGAATATTCCGGTAACGGCGACGAAACTACTGCGCAACGAAAATCTTTTCCCTAAAGATGTAGCGTTTGAGTATGTGTTTGTAGATGATGGTTCCCAAGACCGCACTTTTGAAGAACTTTTAAAAGTGAAGGCTGCTCATCCTGAAAAGGTAAAGCTGGTGAAGTTAGTTAGAAACGTTGGTTCATATAATGCGGTAATTGCAGGAATGGAATTCGCCACTGGTGATTGTACCGTCATTATCTCAGCCGATTTGCAGGATCCACCAGAATTGATGGTGAAGATGCTTGAATATTGGCGGCAAGGATTTAAACTGGTGATCGGTAACAGGCAAGACAGGCAAGATCCTTTTTTGAAAAAGAAAATTGCGTCTGTTTTCCATGCTATAATGCGTAAAACCGCTATTAATAATCTACCAAAGGGTGGCTTTGACTACATCTTTTTTGATAAGTTTATTAGAGAGGAAGTATTGAAGATGAAAGAAAGCAATAGCAATGTTATGTATCTCATTGCCTGGCTGGGATTTGAGTATGTTAGTATTCCTTATGTTAGATTAAAAAGAGAAATTGGGGAAACCCGGTGGACTTTTGGAAAGAACGTAAAATTGTTTTTAGACTCCATTCTATCTTTTTCCTACCTACCCATTAGAATTATTGCCATAATGGGCTTACTCTTGGGGGGAGTTGCATTGTTGTATGGAATGTTTTTGATTGTAGCTAAAATAAGCGGTGCTGCCTTAGTGGAAGGATGGTCTTCTCTAATGGTGGTCCTTTTGTTTGTTTCTTCTTTCCAAATGATTGCTCTTGGCGTTATTGGGGAATATGTGTGGCGTGCCCTAGATGCTTCCAGAAAACGGCCTCTCTACCTGATAGACAAAGTTCTTTAGAAATGTAAAAGATTAACCCAGAGGAGTGCTTGTTATTTCTTTATACAGTTTCTTGTGCAGGCATTTGCTTGTTTTCTGGCTTACTTCCAAAAAGATAGCTAGAAAACAGGAGGCAGATATAACAGAGACCGTTATAGAGCTTATAATGGAAGAACACCTTGGGCGGATTCTAGATACTTCATTTAATGGAGGCTAGAGCAGGTTCTATATCTGATCATATATTTTAGTTTATAATTTTTTTCTCAATAGGATGTATAAATAGAATAAGGCAAAGAGTGCGTATAAGCCGTTTTTAATCTAGTATTAGTACTGCTTTAAATAACTTTAACAGATCATGACTAATAAACATAACCCATCAAAAGTTACTATAGATGGGGAACGGGCCTATGGTGAAGACATAGTGCTTCTACACCAGCATGATAATCTGATTCTCCATACAGATTGGAATGATGATGGATATCTTGTTGCTCCACTTTTCAATAGTGCAAAAGAATGGAATAACTTAATAGAAGGTTTAGCCAGTATCTTCTTTGAGGGTATAAGGCTAGCCGGAATAAACATTCCTTCAAACTTTCAAATTGAGCATTACCATCATCTTGTGAAGGATAATCAAATTCTGCATTTGCAGGTAATGGCGTATACAAAGCTGCTTCAACTTCATCAATTCCCCACAGATGTGCGTAAATTAACCAGCCGGGTGTCTGATTTGGTGGGAGTAAAGCTGAAAGCCCATAATCCACAAACAAACGAGCAGGTTTTTCATTTACGGGTTATCCGACCGGGTTACAGTGATTTCAACCCGCTACACCGGGATGTGTGGTTAGACATATATCGGGATTGTGTCAATATATATGTTCCTGTGGCAGGGAGCACAAGTGAATCTTCTTTGCCAGTTGTACCAGGCAGTCATTATTGGCCTGAATCTGAGGTGGAGCGCACAATTGCTGGAGCCGTTATGAATGGTTCGAAATATAATGTTCCTGGTTTAACGGGGGCTAAAAAAGAATTGAATTTAATTAGGCCTAATCCTTTATTTAATGAGATATTAGTATTCTCTCCCTATCTTATTCATGGAGGAGCTGCTAACCTAAACTATGACCAAACAAGAGTGTCATTAGAGATGCGTTTTTGGAGAGAATAACTGGCCCTAATTCTATTTTGATTAAAACATAATAAGAACAAGTCTACCTTATAGAATAGACATCATTGCAACACTTCCTTTAAATATTTTCTTCTCTGAGAAAATCCTCTAGAGGAAAATGGGGAGGGGATACTGCTTGGTTAAGCCAGTGAAATATAAATTACTCTGATTTTCGCTTTTAAATGGTTGCTTGCGCTTACACATCATGTTTATTATTCTACTTCTAGGTGTTCTACTTTTTGTTGTCTTCTATCTGATTGGGTGCTTTTTCCTGCAACTCAGGGTAGAAAAGAAGAATGATGTTACGCAGCATGTGCTGAACTTTTGGGTAGGCTTGCTAGTGAGTGTGTCTTTGTATGCGTTGTTCAAAGCCAATTTAGTAACAGTCCTGATCCTGATACCGCTGGTGCTTCTTTCGTTTAGGCACAGTTTTAAAGGATTTGAGAGAGAGAGACTGGTGTCAACGACCATGTTTTTGCTTTGTGCGGGCGGGCTCTATATAGGGATGTTCTTCTTGCAGGTGAACTTTAAAATTGATGTCCTGAACAACCCATTAGACTACCTGTTTCACCTGCATCCGTTTGATGGGGAAAGATACGTTTACAGTACTATCATGAGCTTTCTGCACTATGATGAAGTAGAAACCATGAGCATGGAGTCTGTATTGTCCGGAACTTCCGGCGTGTCTCTGTACCATTTTCTGGAGTTCTGGCTGGGGAGCTTGTTTAAAACCCTCTACAACGCGAAGAGTGATCTCGTGCTGTTTTACTTTGTCTACCCTCTCTTTAAAACCTTCACGGTATTAACCATCTTTTCAGTATTCTCTGATAAGATACAAGACAAAAAGGCGCTCGGCTTAGTGCTCGTTATTCTCTTTTGCTTCACGGTATTTGGGTTTTTATGGATCACGGCTGCCATAAGCAAGATTCATCTGCGTGACATTGTCATGATGCCCATGCTGGTGTTGTCTTTCAGGGCTTTGTATTTGAAAAAGTATACTGTCGCTGTGGCGCTATTGATGGTTGCCTCTGTTGAGTACGTCCTCTTTTTACCCGTCCTGTGTTTAACCATATGCCTTTTCTTTTCTAAATATTCAAAGACTGATCTGTTGAAGGTGGCTGGTTTCCTGGTAGCCTATGGCTTGTTTTTCTATCTCTTCAAAGAAAAGGTAGAGAATAAATATTTCGACCTTGGTGCGAGAGATGCCGTGCTGGCCTTATTCTCGGCGGAGAAGATCCGGCAAGTGTATAGGGTATTGCTGCTGGCAGTCTTGACGTATCCTGTCAGGCTAGTAGTGGCTTATTTTGTTCTGGCTTCTTTTGAGCCTCTTAAGCAGAAGAGGTTCCTGCCAGATATAGGTTATTGGGTAGTGCTATTCTTTATAGGGTATCATTTGCTTTTCGCGGTGGCTTCTGATATGTCTTTAGATGCCTGGCAACTTAAACATGTGGCGGTGTTGCTGTCAACGGTGGCGTTTGTCTTCCTGTTGTATGAATTAGTGAAAAGGAGAATGTACAGTCTCTGCCTGGTGGTTTTGTTGTTGCTAAGCGATTATAAATATCCCTTTGGGGAAGTGGAAGAGGGGAAGGTATACGATGGGGCTCTGGAAAAGAAACTTGAGTTGCTGGGGATGGGGAAACAGTTGAAGGGTTTTTTTGTTGACGAGGCAGAAGGACTGCCCGAGAAATGGGCCTTGTTCTACTATCCAACCCGGGCTACTGACTATGCCAGAAGTAATGATTTCAGGATGTACTTGTTTAACTATGACATAAGCAGGTTCAAAGGTTCAATTGCGAAATTAGAGCCATCGGCGCGGCCCATCCTGCATAGAATTACACAGCCTTTGTTTTCTATGGAGACAGATATCTTAGAAAACGCAAAGAAATACGATATTTCCATCGTCTGGATTAACAAGAACTCCAAATACTCAAGCGCTTTCAGAAACAAGGAAGTGCTGCATGAGTTAGAGGATTATTATATCTACCATATTGAATAACTCTTTTTTCTTGTATAAAACATTCCTGCCTTTGTGGGTAATTGATTCTGTTTTAGGGCTAATTTCAGGAAAAGAGCCTCTAAACGGAAGAAGGACCTTCCTTAGATGGTGCTAAGTCTTGTGGCTATATCTTCTCTCTAGGAACAGCACCTGCGCTGGCTTTTTCTTAAAAATAGCTAATGGTTTTAGTGGATTTCGTTTGATGAAATATCGTCTTGTTGTCTTCTATATCAATCGTGTGGAAAAATAAACCTTGGTTAAGGGATAACTAAGTAAACAAAATGCTAAAATTATTAGTAAAATTGAGCCTGTAATCATTCTTACTGCTCAATCTATGCTTGTAGAAGAACTATATGCCGCCCAGGTAGAATATACCGTTTATGAAATGCCACTCTTTGGCACGCTGGTCCCTGCCGGATTCCCGTCGCCGGCTGATGATTACCTGGAGGCGCAACTCAACCTCCATAGTTATCTTATACCTCGGCCGGCCACTACATTCCTGGTGCGCGTGAGCGGGGAATCAATGGTCAAGGCAGGTATTCGGTCAGGAGATCTGCTGGTGGTAGACCGGTCTCTGCGGGCCACGGACCAACGGATTGTATTGGCTGCCGTGAACGGAGAGTATACCGTAAAGCGCTACTGTGAAATTGGCGGCAGAAGATTTCTGAAAGCCGAAAATGATCTGTATCCTACTATTGAGTTGAGGCCGGAAGATGATTTCTCTATTTGGGGTGTCGTGACCTCTGTGGTGCACCAGTTTTAAGGAGAAGGCTATGTTTGCGTTAGTAGATTGCAATAACTTCTATGTGTCTTGTGAGCGGGCGTTTGATGCCAGTATTAAGCGCAAGCCGGTGGTGGTGTTGTCAAACAATGACGGCTGCATTATTTCCCGTTCTCAGGAAGCGAAGGATATGGGTATAAAGATGGGAGAGCCATACTTCAAGAGAAAGCAGTGGCTGGAGGAGAAGGGAGTGAGGGTTTTCTCCTCTAATTATACCCTGTACGGCGACATGTCTTCGCGGGTCATGGAGCTGCTAAATGATTTTACACCCGAATTGGAGGTATATAGCATTGATGAGGCTTTCCTTCGTCTAGATGGGTTGGTGCACCTCAACTTGAAGGAGTATGCCCAAAAAATTCGGGGAACAATAGGAAGAGGATTGGGGATACCAGTTTGCGTAGGCATTGGCCCTACCAAGACCTTGGCAAAATTGGCTAATCATTTAGCCAAGGAAAAGCGGCAGCAGAGCGGTGGAGTGTGGATCATTCGTACTGAGCGAGAATGGGAAGAAGCGCTGCGGGCTGTTTGGGTGAAAGACGTATGGGGCGTGGGACGGCAGTATGCGGCCCGGTTGCAAGCCGCAGGGGTGGAGCGAGCTTTTGATTTAACCCAGTGCAGCGTAGATTGGGTGCGGCGGCAGTTGGGGGGTGTGGTAGGGGTGCGGGTGCTGAAGGAATTGCAGGGAAAACCTTGTCTGCAGACCGTGCTGCCTCAGGAGAAGAAAAGTATTGCCAGTACCAGGTCTTTCGGGAAGCCGGTACAAAGTTTGGCGCAGTTGCAGGAGGCGGTAGCTGCCTATGTTACCCGGGCAGCAGAGAAGTTGCGGAGACAGGGTTCGGCGGCGGGAGCCATCACGGTCTTTATCCACACCAACCGTTATGCGCCGGTAGAGCAGTATTTTAAAAGTATTACCTTGGAAATGCCGGTGGCCACTGATTCTACTGTGGAACTGGTGCAGCGGGCGGTGGAAGGGGTGAAGCAGATTTTCAGGCCGCTGATACAATACGGCAAAGCAGGCGTTGTTTTAACAGACCTTGTGCCAGTGCAGGCGGTGCAGCCAGACTTATTTGCTCAGTCTACTGTGGTGGCACATCAAGAATTAATGAAATCATTAGATCTCCTGAACCAAAGGTGGGGAAGCGGTACGGTAGTGGTGGCTGCTGTAGGCATGCGACAAGAATGGAAGATGCTGAAAGGAATGTGTTCCCAACGGTTTACTACCCACTGGAATGAATTGCTTCAAGTGAGGTGTTAAATCTGCGCCTGTACAAGAGCCAGAGGGGTTAAGCAAAATTGGCTTCTTTTTGAGCTTTCACATCAGACACAAAGTCTTTTACTTTTTGCTCATCTGTGCGGCGGCATACCATTAACACGTCATCGTATTCCGCAACTATATAGTCTTGCAGGCCCTGTAAAACTACTAACTTGTTTTGCGGGGTCTTTATGATGCAGTTCTGGGTGTCATACAGCAGGGTGTTACCATCAATGACATTCCCTTCCGCGTTTTTCTCGGCCAGGTTGTATAAAGAGTTCCAGGTGCCTAAATCAGACCAGCCAAATTCACATAAGATGACATACACATTGCTGGCTTTCTCCATGATGCCATAATCAATGGAGATGTTCTGGCATTGAGAATAAGCGCTATCTATAAAAGTGGGTTCAGCCTGTGTATAATAAACGGGGCTGCCTGCTTCAAACAGAGCGGCTAGCTCTTTTAAGTTCTCCTGAAATGCTTTGAGTATAGTTTGAACGTTCCAGATAAAAATGCCCGCGTTCCAGACAAAATCACCGCTGTTAAGAAAAGATTGGGCTGTTTCTAAGGTTGGCTTCTCCGTAAAGTTCTTCACCTTTTGCAATGGACCATGCTCCTCCGTAAGGTATTGGATATAGCCGTAACCAGTATCGGGCCGGGTAGGTTTGATGCCCAAGGTAACCAAAATATCTCTCTTTGAGGCTGCTTCCAAGGCTTGCCTGATGATGATGGTAAAAGCTTCTTCTTTGAGAATTACATGGTCTGCCGGAGCTACTACAATATTGGCCTCCGGGTTCCTCTGGGCTATTTTAAAACAGGCATAGGCAATACAGGGAGCGGTATTGCGGCCTATTGGTTCCTGTAAGAGCTGTTCATCTTGCAGTTGCGGTAGGTGCTGGCGTACCAGGTGTGCGTATTCTCGGTTAGTAACAATATAGATATTGCTTATAGGGCAAAGGCCTGTAAACCGCCTTACGGTGGTTTGAATCATGCTTTCTCCCATCCCTAGAACATCATGGAATTGCTTAGGATGGTTGTTCCTGCTGAAAGGCCAGAACCTGCTTCCTATACCCCCTGCCATTATCACTACAAAAGTATTCTCTGCGAAACCAGCCATATCCATTCTAATTTGAAACGCTTATTCTTTGGCTTGTGAGCACAATACCAAATATATAAGTTGTTGTTAAAATTCCAACTATTTATTGAATAATATCGCATTCATACTGTGTGTTGTGGCTAATGGCCTTTTAAATGAAGAGAAAGCTGAATTTAAATTTGTTTAGCGCCTATTTTTCTGAAAACAGCTGCAAAACAGAGAGCGATGTGAAAGATGAAAGAGAATGAATGGGTATGAAATTGATTTCTATTTAATAAAGGCTTTCATGTTCTTCTTTATTAGGCAGGGCTTGCTTAGTAACGTAAGGGGGCTGGGTGTAGTAGGCACAAAACCGCTTTCTGGCAATTAGAAGATGCCGACAGTAGTTAAGTAAGAGGGTGCCTTCTCGTTCAAAAACTATTGTTTATACTTTCAAATGAATTGGTATTTCTTTGTGAATACTCTGATGCATGAAAGTAGGGATCAGTTTTAAATATGGCAATAACAGGGCGTAATGGCTTTTCGTTTTTGCGTATTTGGCAATTTAGTTAAGGTAGTTTGGTGATAATGTTTTGTTGCAGAGCCAAGTGAGTGGTCAAACCTAATTTTATAATTGGGATTTAACAATATGCTAAAACCAAATCGAGGATATGTCGTATCTTTGCGGCAATATGTGCGGAATATCAGGAATCTACGCTTTTACTCAAGAAGGACGTGACGTCATTCAACGTTTGCCAGACTCTACAGATGCGCTACAGTTGCGTGGTCCGGATTCTGGGGGGCATTTTACCCATGGTTCTGTAGGATTGGGACACCGAAGGCTGTCTATCATTGATGTGAGTGATGTGGCGTGTCAGCCAATGGTGGATGAGACAGCCAGGTATACCATTGTCTTTAACGGCGAAATCTTTAATTACCAAGAGCTCAAAAAGCAGCTCCTGGATAAGGGGTACACCTTCTTTTCCCAGTCAGACACAGAGGTGTTGCTCAAGTATTACATGGAAGAGGGGCCTTCTTTTTTAAAGAAACTGAATGGTTTCTTTGCCTTCGCCATCTATGACAAGGAAGAAGAAACCTTGTTTGTAGCCCGTGACCGTATGGGAGTGAAGCCCCTGCTGATGTTCCAGGATGAAGATAAGTTAGTCTTCGCATCAGAGATGAAATCATTGCTGGCTTTTGGGATTCCGCGTAAACTGGATTATGTTTCTCTGTACGAGTATCTGCAGCTGAACTATATTCCTGCCCCAGCCTCTATTTTCAAAGGCGTGAAGAAACTGATGCCTGGCCACTACTTCATGGTGGGCAAAAAAGGTAAAGTAGAGATCAAGCGCTGGTATAAAATTCCTTACGACGAGAAGAAAGCCAAAAAGAATGACCTCTCATATGAAGCGCAGCAGAAAAAGCTGGTGGACCTGATGGATGGAGCTGTGCAGCGCCGTATGATTGCAGATGTGCCTTTAGGGGCTTTCCTGAGCGGTGGGATAGATTCTTCTGTGATTGTAGCTCTGGCTTCGCGACATACGCAGCAATTGAACACCTTTTCCATTGGCTACAAAGATGAACCTTTCTTTGATGAGACCAAGTATGCCAAACTTGTAGCAGAGAAATACAAGACCAACCATACCGTCTTTTCGCTCACCAACAATGACTTGTATGAGCATTTGTTCAGAGCTATTGATTATATAGATGAGCCTTTTGCCGATTCATCTGCCCTGGCAGTTAATATCTTAAGCCACTACACGCGGCAGAAGGTAACAGTAGCCTTGTCTGGAGACGGGGCAGACGAGCTGTTTGCCGGGTATAATAAACATATGGCAGAGTACAAGGTGCGCCAGGGCGGCTTTTTGGCCGAAACTGTAACTGCTCTGTTGCCACTATGGGAGATGATGCCAAAGTCGCGTAATTCGTCTTTTGGTAACCGCATACGGCAGTTCCAGCGGTTTGCGGAAGGAATGAATCTTTCTGCGAAAGACCGGTATTGGCGTTGGGCTTCCTTTGCCACGGAGAATGATGCCAAATCTTTGCTCAGCGGTAAGGCCAAACGTATTCTTTCCAAAGATGTCTACAAGAAGCGCCGCCAAAAAATACTGAGCCATTTGTCACAGAAAGGTGACATCAATGAGGTGCTGTACACTGACATGCAGTTAGTGCTGCCCAATGACATGCTCACCAAGGTAGACCTCATGTCTATGGCCAATAGTTTGGAAGTACGTACGCCTTTTCTTGACTATAAAGTAGTGAACTTTGCCTTCTCCTTGCCGCAATCTTCTAAGATTGACGGAGGTATGAAGAAGAAGATTGTACAGGATGCTTTTAGGGGCATGCTGCCTCCAGAATTGTACAAACGTCCCAAACATGGTTTTGAGGTGCCACTGCTCAAATGGTTCCAGAATGAACTGCGCCCCATGATCATGGATGATTTGTTGTCTGATGCATTTATTGAGGAACAGGGGGTTTTTAATTTGAAGGAGATTCAGCGCTTAAAGGCACAGCTTTTTTCCAGTAATCCAGGTGATATTCATGCCCGCATTTGGGCGCTGGTAGTGTTCCAGCACTGGTGGAAGAAGTGGATGGCATAGAAGTGATAGATTATTCGTAACTATAATCATTCTTATATAACGATTTTTACCCATGAAAATAGCTGTAGTAGGAACAGGATATGTAGGGCTGGTGACAGGTACTTGCTTTGCAGAAGTAGGTATTGAGGTGACTTGTATAGACGTGAACGTCAAAAAAATAGAAGACCTAAAACAAGGTGTTCTGCCTATCTACGAGCCTGGGCTTGAAGAGATGGTGTTGCGCAATGTGGCCAAAGATCGCCTTCATTTCTCCACAGATCTGGCTACTGCCATTCAGGGGTGCGATGCTGCCTTTATTGCGGTAGGTACTCCTCCGGGAGAAGACGGCAGCGCAGATTTGAAATATGTATTAGGTGTGGCCCGGGAAATTGGGCAGCACATGAATGATTACCTAGTGGTAGTCACCAAAAGCACCGTGCCGGTAGGTACGGCTAAAAAAGTGAAACAAGCCGTAACGGAAGAGTTAGAAAAGCGTCAGTCTGACCTTCAGTTTGATGTAGCTTCCAATCCTGAGTTCCTGAAAGAAGGGGCCGCTATTGAAGATTTCCTCAAGCCAGACCGTATTGTCATTGGGGTGGAGTCTGAGCAGGCAGAAGAAGTGATGCGGAAGCTGTATAAACCGTTCTTGTTGAACGGCCATCCAATCATCTTCATGGATGTACCTTCTGCTGAAATGACGAAATATGCTGCCAACTCCATGCTGGCAACTAAGATTAGTTTCATGAATGACATCGCGAACCTTTGTGAGATCATGGGGGCAGACGTGAACATGGTGCGCCGGGGTATTGGCAGTGATACTCGTATTGGTAATAAGTTCATCTACCCAGGGATTGGCTACGGTGGTTCCTGCTTTCCTAAAGACGTGAAAGCCTTAATCAAAACTGCGGCAGAGAATGGTTACCAAATGCAGATTTTGCAGGCGGTAGAGTCTGTGAATGAAAACCAGAAAGAGGTGCTTTTCAATAAAGTAATAAAACACTTCGGCGGGGACCTTGCAGGAAAGACTTTTGCTTTGTGGGGGCTCTCCTTCAAGCCTAAGACTGATGATATGCGCGAAGCGCCATCTTTGGTTATCATTGAGAAACTTCTTGCAGAAGGCGCTAGTGTGGTAGCCTATGACCCTGTCGCCATGAAAGAAGCCCAGCACATGCTTGGTGACAATGAGAAAGTAACATATGCTAAAGATGAATATGATGCCCTCATTGATGCAGATGCTTTATTGGTAGTGACAGAATGGCCTGAATTCCGTTCGCCTAATTTCCAGGTAATTGGAAAGCTGTTGAAGAATAAAGTCATTATTGATGGCCGCAATATCTATGAAGCAAAAGAAATGCAAAATTTAGGTTTTGCATACTATGGTATTGGCGTACAAGAAGTGCAACCAGTAACTGAAATGACGAACTAACATGGCTGAGGCAAGAAAAAGAGTACTCATTACCGGTGGCGCCGGCTTCCTGGGGTCGCACCTATGTGACAGGTTTATCAAAGAGGGTTACCATGTCATTGCTATGGATAATCTCATTACAGGTGACCTGAAAAATATAGAGCATTTATTTAGACTGGAGCAATTTGAGTTCTATAACCATGATGTGTCTAAGTTTGTGCATGTACCAGGGCGGTTGGATTATATCCTCCATTTCGCTTCGCCTGCTTCGCCTATTGATTACCTTAAGATTCCAATTCAAACCTTGAAAGTGGGTTCTTTGGGAACTCATAATCTTTTGGGATTAGCCAAAGATAAAGGAGCTCGTATCTTAATTGCTTCCACTTCTGAAGTTTATGGTGATCCTGAAGTGCATCCACAATCAGAAGAGTATTGGGGCAATGTCAATCCCGTAGGCCCACGTGGGTGCTATGATGAAGCCAAACGTTTTCAAGAGGCAATGACGATGGCGTATCATATGCATCATGGCTTAGAGACTAGAATTGTGCGCATCTTCAATACCTATGGACCTAGGATGCGCCTGAATGATGGGAGGGTATTGCCAGCTTTCATGGGGCAAGCGCTACGAGGTGAAGAACTTTCTATTTTTGGTGATGGTTCACAAACTAGGTCTTTCTGCTATGTAGATGATTTAGTAGAAGGTATTTACCGTTTGTTATTAAGTGAATATGCCCTTCCTGTGAATATAGGGAATCCAGCAGAGATAACCATCAAAGAGTTTGCCGAAGAGATCTGTCAATTAACAGGAGTGGAATTAAAGTTGGGCTATCAACCTCTTCCCAAAGATGATCCACAGAGACGACAGCCAGATATCACAAAAGCCAAAGAGATACTTGGGTGGGAACCTAAAGTTACAAGAACGGAGGGATTAAGGCGTACTTTGGAATATTTCAAAGAGAACGTAGAAACGGCAGAGCCTGTTCATAGATCTTTTTTTAATAAGGATTCGAAATAGAGTGCTGTGAGGAATTCTAGATATATCAATAATTAAAATAAAACAATAATAAAGTTAATCAATTTGTGGAGTAGCAACTTTATAAATAAAGTAACTGTAAGGATCAGAAAAATAGCAAGAACAGAAGAATAACGGAGAATAGATTTTTTATGATCAATGTGACTAAACCATTTTTGCCTCCCAAAGAGGAATACAACCATTATTTAAAGGAAATTTGGCGTAGAGAATGGTTGACAAATAATGGCCCATTAGTGAATGAATTAGAGCTAAAGCTGAAGGAGTATTTGGATGTGCCTCATTTGTTCTATGTAAATAATGGAACAATAGCTATTCAAATTGCAATCAAAGCATTAGGTCTTAAAGGGGATGTTATTACTACCCCTTTTTCGTTTGTAGCTACTACAAGTAGTATTGTATGGGAGAACTGTAGACCGATTTTTGTTGATATAAATCCAAAGACATATAATATAGATCCAAAGTTAATTGAACAAGCTATCACTCCAGAAACAACCGCTATTGTAGCTACTCACGTATTTGGGAATGCATGTGAAGTGGAACAGATAGAGGCAATAGCTAAAAAGCATAACTTAAAGGTTATCTATGATGGAGCCCATGCCTTTGGGACTCAGCGAAATAATAAGTCTATTTTTTCTTTTGGCGATATAAGTACACTTAGTTTTCATGCAACAAAGTTGTTTCATACCATAGAGGGAGGAGCAATTATTACCCATGATGCTTCCATCGCAAATGAAATAGCACGCATGCGCAACTTTGGGCTAGAGGGGGGAGAGAGTATAAAATGCGTAGGTATAAATGGTAAAAATAGTGAGTTCCATGCTGCTATGGGTCTTTGTAATCTTAAGTATATAGATGAGATACTTGAGAAGAGAGCTGTTTTATCTGCCAGATATACAAAGATGCTTGAGCCTTTGCGAATTGGAGAAATATTCAGCCATGCCCCTAATGGATTTAATTATGCATATTATCCAATTTTGTTCAAAAATGAAGCAATCCTTCTAAAAGTAATAGAGGCGTTGCACAAAATATATGTTCACCCAAGGCGGTATTTTTATCCATCATTAGAAACATTGAGTTACATTACTCCAAAGCAAGAAGCAAAAAACTCTAATGATGTTTCTTCACGGGTACTGTGCCTACCTCTATACCATGATCTGTCTTTTGAAGAGGTTGACATGATATCAAGAGCAATTCTTAGAACGCAAAATTATTGAAAGAAGTTAGATTTGGCTTAGATAGTTGCTGTGGTTCAATGGTAGAAACTAGAGCAAGAGAGAAAGATTATGTCTAAAAATTTGAAAGAAAAGGCCTATAAAGGTTTTGTATGGTCATCTATAGAAAGATTTGGTACTTTAATAAGTGATTTTGTTATTTCTATATTTATTGCACGAATCCTTTCTCCTAAGGAATTTGGGTTAATAGCAATGGTAGCTGTCTTTACTGCTTTCTTGTCTCCATTTGTAGATGCAGGATTAGGCAAAGCTTTGATTAGAAAAAAGGAGCCGTCTGATGAAGACTATTCTACTGTATTCTGGTGGAATCTGGGACTTTCTATTATAGTCTATTTGTTGATCTATTTATGCGCACCTGTTGTTGCCAATTTCTATGATCAACCTCTTTTGGTAGATATAATGAGAGTAATGGGACTATTACTTATCATACAATCACTAAGTATTATACAAACTAATCGTCTTTTAAAAAGGCTTGACTTCAAGCCTTTGGCTATTCGTACTATTACTAGTTCTGTTATTTCTGGAGTAATAGGGCTTTACTTGGCATATGTTGGATGGAGTTATTGGGCATTAGTAGTGCGCTCCTTGATTGGTGCTTTAATATCTTCTATTCTGCTTTGGTCTTTGAGTAGATGGAAACCTTCACTTATATTTTCTTTACAAGTATTTAAGGAGTTGTTTGGGTTTGGTTCTAAACTTCTAATAGCAAATTTACTTGATGTTGCTTTTAAGAACATATATCCTTTGATTATTGGGAAGTACTTCTCAGCTGCGTCTTTAGGTTTGTATAGCAGAGCAGTTGCTTTTAAAGATATTCCCCAAAATCTAATCATCTATGTTACTTCTAAAGTAACTTATCCCATTTTTGCTGAGCTACAGGATGAAAATAGCGATTTAAGGGCAGGATATAGCCGTATGGTAAAGCTTGTGTCATTTATATATTTTCCGCTGCTTATGGGAATAATGGGTTTGAGCAAAAATATTGTTTTAGTATTACTTACGGAGAAGTGGTTAGAGGTAGTGCCAATGTTGAAGCTATTGGTATTCGTGGGTCTGCTCCATCCTATACATTCTATAAATTTAAACCTCCTTACGGTTAAAGGGAAGTCAAACTTATTCCTTTATTTGGAAGTCGTGAAGAAAATTTTAATTGTTATCGTGTTAGTCATTAGTTACAGATGGGGAATACTGGGGTTAATTTATGGTCAAATTGTACAATCTTGTTTGTTTCTCTTTATTAATACATATTTTACTGATAAATTAATTGATTATGGGATATTGAAACAATTCAAAGATATCCTGATTTCATTAATTATTTCTGTAGCAATGGGATTGGCTTTAATGTGGGGAAGTGAGGTTCTGTCTGTCTTTACTTGGTGGAGTTTAATTGTGTGGATAATGGTAGGTTCAGGCATATATGTAGGGCTCTCCTTTCTATTTAATGATACTGAATTTAAATATCTAAGATCTTTCCTGCATGGAAGGATAAAGCTTTCAGCCTTTAAGTTTAAAGAAAGGGTGTAAAGAAGTTCTATAATATATAAGCGACTGGACATATGAAGCTTGCTATCATGCAGCCCTATTTCTTTCCATATATTGGATATTATCAATTGCTACATGCTGTTGATAAATTTGTAATATATGATGATGTGAACTTTATAAAGAGAGGTTGGATTAACAGGAATAATATCTTGATAAATAACAAGCCATCTTTATTTACAATACCTTTGACAGGTGCGAGCCAAAATAAACTGATTAAGGAAGTTACCGTTACGGACCTTGAGAAATGGAGTAATACATTTTTTAAGACAATTGAGCAGAGTTATAAGAAAGCTCCTTTTTATAATGCAACAATTTCCATCTTGAAGAATGTGCTATATTCTGAGCATCAGAATATAGCTGATCTATGTTATGCATCATTAGTAGCCGTAGTTGAATATCTTGGATTAACCACTCAAATAATCAGGTCATCGGCAATATATAACAATCAAGAATTAAAAGGACAAGCCAGAATTTTGGATATCTGTCTGCAGGAAAATTCAAAGGTCTACATAAATCCTAAAGGAGGAATGGATTTATACAATAAAGAGATATTTGAAAAAGAGGGAGTGAAGCTGCAGTTTATACAGTCATTAGATGTAAGATATAAGCAATATACCTCAGAGTTTGTGCCTTGGTTGTCAATGATTGATGTCTTGATGTTTAACTCTCCAGCCGAGATCAAAATAATGCTAGATAAATACGAACTTATTTAAGCAAACAGAAAAATATGTATTCTACATACAAATAAAGTAGGTGTAAACTTATCTAATAATGAAGAAGATCAAAGTCTTGATATATCCATGTGGAGCTGAGAATGCTCTTGAAGTTTATGCTGCCATAAGACACAGCGTACATGTTCAAGTTGTTGCCGCTACCAGCAAGTATGACCACAGTGACTTGATTTATGAGGAGCAGGTGTTTATTCTTCCTAATGTTGTAGATACAAATTTTGTAGAAGAAGTTAATGATCTCATTCTTCAGGAAAAGATTGACTTTATTTTTCCAACGCATGATACAGTTGCGTTGTACTTAGCAAAATATCAAGCGGTCATCAAGGCGGGAGTTATTACGTCAGATTATGTGACGAATGAGATCTGTAGGTATAAGTCAAAAACTTATGAAGTGTTTTCTTCACAGCCTTTTGTTCCCATAGTATTCAATAATGTCATCCCGAATGAGTTTCCAATCTTTGCGAAACCAGATGTAGGTGAGGGAGCCAAAGGAGCTTCCAAAATTTCTAACCTTGAAGAGTATAATCAACTACAGGCTAAGGTCTCTTCACGTGATTTAGTTTTTGTTGAGTATCTGCCAGGCAAAGAGTATACCATTGATTGCTTCACAGACAGAAATGGGAAGTTGCTTTTTTGTGGAGCCAGGGAGCGGGCGCATGTGTCCATGGGGATCTCTTTTCATAATAAGGAGTTTGCCGTCACAGAAGACATAAAAAACATCGCAGATGCCATTAATACTAAGCTTTCACTAAGGGGGCTGTGGTTTTTTCAACTGAAAGAAGATAAGAATGGCCATCTGAAACTACTTGAGGTTTCTACTAGAGTAGCCAGCTCTATGGGCTTCTTCAGGCAGAAGGGCGTAAATTTTCCTCTCCTAAGCATCTTTGATGCAATGGGAATGAATGTGGAAATAAATTCTAATGAATTTACGGTAGAATTGTTTAGAAGCACCACAAACAGATATAGGTTAGGTATTGATTATGATAACGTTTATATAGACTTTGATGACACATTAATTGTTAACAACAAGGTAAATTTGTCTTTAATAAAGTTTATTTATCAATGTATATCAAAAAACAAAAGAATCATACTAATTACTAAGCACGCAGAGGATTTAACTGTAACTTTGAGAAAATATAGGATTAGTCCGGTATTATTTGATGAAATAGTTGTCTTAAAACTTACTGATAGAAAATCTGAAGCGATTAAAAAACATAGATCAATCTTCATTGATAACTGGTATTTAGAAAGAAAAGAAGTTAAAGAAGCGCTAGGAATTCCTGTATTTGATGTGGATGCAATTGATGGCTTATTAAGTGGATATTAATTTATGAAGATGATCAAGATAGGAATGTTTTCCTTCGCCGATATCAATAACTATGGAGATATTCTTTTCTCGCATATTTTCAAAAGAGAGGTTGAGGCGCGAATTCCTAATGTAAAGATAACCTTCTTTACGCCCGCAGATGCTCTGGTTGAAGGGTTTTCCTATGAAGCGTATACCTCTGAAAAGGTTAATGAAAAATATGATGCTTTGATATTGGCCGGTGGGGAAGTAGTCCATTTCTATGATGAACGCACCTGGTTCCCTATCTATAAGAAAAGTAATCTGGAGGTTGCGTCTGCAAAACCTTCAGACGTTGTATGGGATTGGGCGTTAAATTGTAAATCTAGCTTCAAAGCGTGGTTATCTGTGGGCGTAAGACCATTTGAAGATACTTCTAACGCAGAAAAAGTAGATTCAGTAATAAATACTCTTGATTACATCTCCGTTAGAGGAATCCTTTCTAAAAAGATTCTGGAAAACAAGATAGATACCTATAACTCTAAAATAACAATCACGCCAGACTTAGGATGGTTATTCCCTGATCTGTTGCTGTCTAGTGGGGAGTATGGGGTACATTTTGGAAAATTTATCTCTTCCCAGAAATATGTTATTTACCAGGTAAATAATATCAATAATGAAGAAGCGAAGCTAATAGCGCAAGCTTTGTTAGCTTTTGAAGCACAAACGGGTTTAAAAGTTTATTTACTGCCCGTGATTCATCCATGGGAAGACGAAAAATATCTGGCCCTTATAGAAGAGTATTCTGAGGGGAAAGTGAAGATGTTACCTGCTACTTTGACTACTATGGAAATTGCGGATGTGATTCTTCATGCAGAGTTAGTTTTATGCTCAAGCCTACATACCGCTATTACTGCCTTGGCCTTTGGCATTCCTTCCGCGATCATCAATAAATGGCAGGGAACCAAATTACAGGATTTATTTGGCCTCCAATTTAGAACAGAGTTTCTTTCTAGTGATTTTAATATGACGTATGATATGTTGATGAAGTTGTATAACACTAGAGATGAGCAGAAGCCAGCTTTGAAGTTATACGCTGATTTCATGAAGGAGAAGCTGAAATCAGTATTTGACGAATTATGTACTAAAATTTTATCCCATTAATTTCCTCCCCGCATATACTTATTTTATTTTAACGTTCTATAATAGCGTAAGGAAATATTTCTAAGGGTATAAATGAGTACACTTTTAATTATATGAAACCATTCGTTAGTATAGTTGCTTTGTGTTATAATCATGAGCCATATATAAAGGATGCTTTAGATGGCTTTTTGATGCAAGAAACTAGTTTTGATTATGAAGTTATTGTTCATGATGATGCATCAACAGACAATAGTCAAAAAATAATTCTAGAATATGAAAGAAGATATCCTGGAATTATTAGAGCTATATGTCAAAGTGAAAACCAAAAGTCGAAAGGCAATGGGCTCGTTACTAAAATAGCTTATTCAGCGGCGAAAGGAAAATATATTGCTACATGCGAGTGCGATGATTTCTGGATCGATCCACAGAAACTACAAAAGCAAGTTGATTTTTTAGAAGATAATCCTGACTATATCATGTGTTTTACCAACGGTTGTGTGGTTGACTCGGATAAAAGGGTTGTACAGGACTATCAGGTTGTGAATAACAAAAAAGGAACATATACATTGAATGATGTGCCTGTATTTGCTCCTCATCACACAAGAACTTTTAGGAATTTCGATTGGAGTTCGGTGCCGGAACTTGTGTATGAAGCAAAAGGAATGGATACTTTTATTTGCGCATGGTTAATGAAATTTGGGAATATTAAATATTTTGATTATGTGTCTAGTGCATATAGGATACATTCAGGGGGGATTTTTAGCTCACTTTCAAAACTGGAAGAGAAACAGCATTTGATTGATACTCGTCTTATTTTGTTAAAGATGTTGCCTGGGCATAAAAGAGTTCAAAATCAACTTATTGATCATCTAGATGGTGCTAGTAAATATATATATAAATTAATTGAGCTTAAGAAGTTTTATCTGCTTTTTTATAGGATTTTCAAAGTTGTAGATATAATGTATAAGTTCAGATCTTTAAAATTCTATATGAAGGGATTATTAAGGTTTTTATATAGATCTTTGATGAGGTAATTTACTTTGTAAAGTATTGGTCGTATGTTAGATATTGTGATATAATTGTGTTTTATTCTTTAATCTTTTAGGTCGAGACATTGGTTGTTTTGCATATATATAGAATATAATGTGTTGGAGTTTGAAAATATATTGTAATTTAAAGTATGATTATGATTTATATATTGGGTTTAACTGAAAAAGAACACTAAAATTTTTTATGATTTCCATTATAATTCCTACATACAATCGTGATGAGATGTTAAACTTAACATTGTCTTCATTAGTTCAAGTGATTGATGGTATTGATGCTGAGATAATTGTTGTGAATGATTGTCCTGAGAGAGTTCCGCAGGTCAATGGGAAATTTCTATCAAATGTTAAGATTGTAAATAATCCTAAAAAAGGAGTAGGTGCAGCACGAAACTATGGTGTTGAAACAAGTAGGGGGGAGTATATAATTTTCATGGATGATGATTTCTTAATAAGTAAGGAGAGTATTTTGGGTCTTGTTAAGTTGTTAATCATACATCCAGACAAAGTCTTCAATCCCTCATGGATTTATCCTCCTGATTTATTAGAGGACGCTAGTAAGATGAAGTTTGGGAGGTATATTATTCGTGAAGGATTTACTTCTCTAAAAGATAGAATGAAAGATTATGGATGGATTAATGATTCAATTTTTGAGAGAGTTAACGGGCTAAGTAGTGGCTTGTTGGCTATAAGCCGAGAAAATTTTATCAAGACTGGAGGATACGATACTGACATGGTCTTCGGGAATGACCGTGACTTCTCATTGAGGATTAAAGCATCTGGAATAAAACTTTATATTGCTCCATTTATATCGGCTTTTCATAATGAGCGTGATAAATTAAATTTACATAGTTGGTTGAACCGAAGAAAGTTTGGTGTTCAACAATTAGTAAAACATAAAATGGTTGCTATTCCAAATTATAATCCAATCAAGAAAATACTATTAAAGCTTTTTAGTAGATATAAAAATGTTTTATTTTTTATTGAAAATTACATACCTAATAAAAAGTATTTAGATTGGCTATACTCCAAAGTGTTAAATATTCTTTTTGCAGTGTACCTCTTTGAGGCTTATACAGAAAAATAGCATGAATATATTGCTTATAACACAAAGTCTTTCGAATGGAGGGGCAGAAAGATCCATGTCAAAACTTAGTTTTCTTTTGTCTAAGTTTTTTGTTGTTTATATTTTAATTATTGATAAACATAAAAGGATAGATTACGAATATTCTGGACAAATATTATTTTTAGATGACTTTCTTAACGGTAAGAGCCTAAATCCACTGAGGAAAGTATTATTAATTAAGTCGATAAAAAAGAAATATGCGATTGATGCTTCACTGAGTTTTCTTGAGGGGCCTAATTTTAACAATATACTATCAAGATATAAAGATCAGGTTTTAATAAGTGTAAGAGGGCATAAGAGTTCTTTTTACAAGAAGTCAAACTGGAAATGGTGGTTTGAGAAAGTTGCAATAAGGATGCTTTACAACTTTGCTGATTATGTTGTAGCAGCTAGTAAAGGTATTGCGGAGGATCTCTATTTAAATTTGGGAGTGAATCAGAAAAAGATAAAAGTTATTCCTAACTTTTATGATTATCATGATATTATTTCTAGTTCTACAGCTAATGTGGGAGATTATGAGCCTATTTTTAGGGAAAATCTTGTGATGATTACCACAGGCAGGCTATCAATTCCCAAAGGCCATCATCATTTAATAAACATATACAAAGACCTAAAGAAAAATAAGTCGAATCTTAAATTAGTTATATTGGGTGATGGTGAATTGTATGAATACATTTTATCGTTCTCATATAAACATAATTTAAAAGTGTATAGTTGGCGTAATAATGATGTATTAGATTCATCATATGATATTTATCTGACAGGATTTGTATCTAATCCATATTCATATATCGCTAAAAGCTCTTTATTTGTTTTTACATCACTATGGGAAGGATTCCCTAATGCACTAGCTGAAGCAATAATTTGTGGAACATTTGTTGTTAGCGCTGATTGTTTAAGTGGACCTAGAGAACTGTTGTTTGATAATTTATCTTATGAGGACCGTGTGAATTACCCTCTGTTCAGTAATTGCGGTGTCTTATTACCTGCTTTTCAACTTGATGATCAATATAATCATCATAAAGAATATATGATTTGGATGAATTGTATATCTCGCTTACTAAACGCAAAAGAATCTAATTCTTTGACCTGTGATAATACGAGCTTTATTGAGAATTATGGCAAGGAAATGATTTCTGAACTATGGTTAAAGCTCTTTAAATAATATTTTCTTATATTTATAATTTGGGATATGTATCAACCTTTTAATTTCATTAGTGAGATTGGAAATATATTAGTTACCGGGGCTGCTGGTTTTATTGGTTCTCATTTAAGTGAAAGGCTGCTCAAGGAAGGTTTTCATGTGATTGGCATTGATAATTTTGATTCTTTCTATGATAGGAGCATTAAGGAAGCAAACCTGGCTAGCTTAAAAGGCATGCCAGGTTTTTCTTTCTATGAAGCAGATCTTATCGCGCCTGAAGAGATTCAGCAAATCACTGAGAAAGTAGATGCGGTTGTGCATCTGGCTGCCAAAGCAGGGGTTTTGCCGTCTATCAAAGATCCTAAGGGTTATTTAGATGCTAATTTAGGTGCTACTATGACTCTGCTGGAGTTTATGAGAGAGCGTAACATAAAAAAGTATGTGTTCGCCTCCTCTTCCTCTGTTTATGGGAACAACAAAAAAATCCCGTTTTCAGAGACCGATGCAGTAGATAACCCAATTTCTCCTTATGCTTTTTCAAAAAAGTCTGGTGAGTTATTGAACCATACATACCATCACCTATACAATATTGATACAGTAAATCTGCGGTTCTTTACTGTATTTGGGCCTAGGCAACGACCTGACTTAGCTATACACAAATTCTTTAGGCTCATTTATGATGGCCAACCTGTTACTCTCTACGGAGATGGGGGTACCGCCCGCGACTATACTTTTGTACAAGATACCGTAACCGGTATAGTAGCAGCTCTACGTTTTGTGATGAAAAATGAAGGCGTGTTTGAGACGTTCAATCTGGGGAACAACTCACCGGTTGCACTAAAAGATCTGATTAAAAACATTTATGAGGTAATAGGGAAAGACCCTAATATTCAGTACAAGCCCATGCAACCAGGCGATGTAGACATAACTTACGCCGACATTGATAAAGCTAAAAAAATGTTAGGCTATAATCCGCAGACTAGTCTGCTAGATGGATTGAAGGCTTTTAATGAGTGGTATAATGAGAAGAATTAAAGCGCTCTACCTGTCTTATGACGGTATGACCGATTCCTTAGGTCAGTCACAAGTAATAGCCTATTTAGAGAAAATAGCAAAAAAAGGTGTCGATTACCATCTCATTAGTTTTGAGAAACCTGAGGTTTTTGAGAAAAAGAAAGGGACTATTGCTGCAAGAATTAAAGATTCTTCTATTATCTGGCATCCTCTGTCGTACACCAAAAAGCCACCTGTCTTATCTACTCTTAAAGATATAAATAGAGGCTGGGCTAAGATAAAAGAGCTTCAGGAAACAGGAACCTTTGATATTGTTCACTGTAGAGGCTATATAGCCGCTATACTTGGGCAGCGAATGAAAAAGCGTTGGGGAACTCATTTCATCTTTGACATGAGAGGCTGGTGGCCAGATGAAAAGCTGGAAAGTGGGTTTTGGAACTCGCCTGTTTATAAACCAGTCTATTCTTATTTTAAGAAGCTAGAACGGCAGTTCTTTAAAAACTCTGATTTTACTGTGTCTTTAACATATGCAGGTAAAGACGAAATAGTAAAGAATAAGTGGAAAGAGGCTGATGCCATTGGAGTGATTCCAACATGTGTCGATTTTGGAATCTTCAAACCTTTTGAGGAGGTAACCAGAAACGCTGTCAGAGCAGAATTAAAGATTCCCTTGGATGCTCAAGTGCTACTATATAGTGGCTCCCTTGGAGGTAACTATAAGCTGGAAGATTTTCTGGAAGTGTATAGGGCCTTCAAGACAGTATCGCCTAACGGCTATTTTTTGATCCTCTCTAAGACAGAGCCTGAGCCTGTGCTTCAGTTTATTGAAGAGAGTGGGATAGATGCTAGCTCCATCATTATTACTTCCGCCGATTATGATGAAGTATACAAATACATACATGCTTCTGATGTTGGATTAATCATCTATAGTATTACTTATTCAGTTATAGGTAGAAGCCCCACTAAACTTGGGGAGTATTGGGCTGGGGGTATTCCTGCTATTTCTCTTAAGGGAGTAGGTGATTTAGACACAATAATGGAAAAGTATCCTCAAGGAGGAGTGTTGGTAGATTCTCTTGTGCAAGATGAATTGCAGTCTGCTTTTAGAACCCTCCTGTTTGATAGATCTCCTGATAGAAGTATTCTTAGAGAAGCAGCTGTTGATTATTTTGACGTGAGCAAGGGAGTTGAATTTTACTATACTAACTATTGTAAAGCTTAGTAGATAAGTTGACTTGTAGATAATATTGGTACTATGCTCTTGAAGGTCATAAATATGATTTTTGATTAAGCTGTACTGAGTTTCTGTCTAGTATGATCCTATTATCTGAGGTGTTGGTTGTAATAGGTGCTTTTTATTTTGTGTTATGAGGAATAAGAGTAAAACAAGAGGTATTGCGTTAGTCATTGTGGGGGTTTTAGTACTAATGGTGGGTCTAATACTTTACAGTCAAGTAGATAATGATATTACTGTTGCAGATAAAGAATACATAGGTAAAATTTTAAATAATAAATCTATTGATTACCAAACAATCTCTTCTTTTCAGGATGAGGTCAATTTTATACAGTATGTTCAAGCGTCTGTTTTGCAAGCAGCGCCCACCAATAAAGGATTATCTCATGGTGAGCCAAGAGAGCCTCAGCAATTATATGAAGCGGGGTATGGGCTGTGCTTTGATAGAAGCCGGGTAATTGAGAAAGCACTACGCTCTAATGGATTTGAGACAAGGCACATTTCCGTCTTTTCTTTAGAAAAGTATAACTCTCCCCTAAAAGCAATTTTAGTTCCTGGGGTGAGGTCTCATGCTTTAAGCGAAGTTAAAACCTCAAAGGGATGGATGTTTGTTGACTCAAATAGTACTTTGATAGGCCTTACTGCAGACAACCAACCAGTAGATATGAAGCGGCTAAAGCAGGAAGGATTCTATAATGTCAAATGGATAGCTTCAAATGACGTACATAAGAGGATAATATTTCAAAAGCCATTCACTTATGTGTATGGTCTTTATTCAAGACATGGTAAATTTTATCCACCCTTTACCCCCGTACCTGATATTTACTGGCCAGAACTCGTCCAGAATTTTTAGACTTAGGTATTTTGCTGTATGCTCTCAGGAGCAGTAACATTGATACAAAAAAGGGCAGCATGGGAGTTTTATATCTTACTAATGTCCCGAAATTTCCTGATGTAAGCCCTACTCCTAGAGCAAACATCAATGAAAATACTAAGCAAAAGGTTAATAGAGGAGTTTTAGTTATTAACTGAATAATTTTTGTCAGCCCTTTTTTTCGGATCATCATTAGAGTTATCCAAAGAAACCATGTGCTTTCCAGTGCAGAGAGTAACATAACCGGATTTCTAACTTCAAACAGAAATGGTCTATATAAAGATACAAATATAGCTTGGGGTGCCGCTGCTATCATACTTGCAGTTGATCCATCTAATTTGCCTACATTATAGGAAGATCCTGTTCTTCTGCCTGTTCCAGCTATTTTATCAGTTCTTCTGTCCAAGTAATCTGATGTTACAGCTGCTGTTTCAGCTATATTGTCAACAGAGTATTTGTCATCGTCGCTGGTTAAATAGGTACTGCCAAAGTAACCTCCAACCAAACCAATAGCAATTAGCAAGGGAGTGGCTATAAGTCTTAGTGCCTTACTTTTAATCCGCTTGCTGTTCTCCATGAAAATCCATAGACCAGCCGCAGGAACAAAACAGAGTAATATATAGATCTTTACTACTTTGATGATAAATAGGGCAAGGGATAGTACTAGAATAGATAAAAGAATATTTTTCTTCTCTACAAACCCTTGATAAAAAGCCCAGAAAGCCCATCCAAGCATAGCTAAACAAACGGTATCTTTCATGATTCCAGAAGCCCAGAAAAACGCTGAAGGAACAAAGAAGACACCTACTGCTAATTGATTATAATACTTGGGAAAGATTTTTAGAAGTGTTGTGTATAATGCCCATACACCAGTGAAGCAGATAGAAGCGAAGATTATGGCTATGACAGCGTACGTTCTAAAACAGAATAAGCTAAAGAATGCACATGCTTTGACTATCAATTGATTATTCTGGGCGGTGTACCACCGCATGGTAGAGGCGTACTGGTACGTCTCAGGATCAAATTCTCCAGTAGCTAGAAGTAACTTTATTCCAATCTTGGGTGAATCTAGAAGTGGATTATAGATTTTCTCACTCTCAATAAAAAATCTAAAAGTATCACCTCCATGATAGTAAAACTGATATACAAGACCTAATGCGATTGCTCCAAATATCTTTACAGTTAATGCGGGGATAAAATACTTCTTGGTTTTAGGAGTAGTGAATTTATTTCGGCTTGCATACGCTATTGCGTATATCATGATCAAATATATTGGTGTAAGGAGCAAGTCCTTCAGGTCCATCATTGTTGTCTTCAGTTATTATAACAAGCGGCAAGACCAACTTGGTTAGCAGAAATATTTTGCAAGTTAGTCAATTTGAACATACAGGTAAGTCCTAAAATTGCTGCAATTCTAAGCAAGCAGGCTCATTGCCGCTGAGATTCACCTGTTCTATGATGAGAATATGTTAAGAACAGCATTTCAACGGCATGATTAAGCAATTAATGGCCCCTCTATATCAGTGATTGTCAATTTCTATTCTAATAAACATAAAACTATGTCTACTAAGTTCTGCAAGTGTTAAGCATTCCATGTTTCTGCGTTCTTAAGAAGCGTCTGTTTCTGCTTTGAGAGAGGTAAGAAGCTATAGGAAGGATAATTATTTGGGTATAGTGATACAAGACAACCTATATTTGTTCCTCCAACTTTTGCCCCAGGAGTATAGCAACTTGGTAACATAAGACAGACCTTGAAGAAGGATTCGTTTTAAAAGATGTACCTTTGCTGGTTAATTGACATATTTTTGTACAAAATTGATTTAAATGAGGCCTATAGCGGAAAGGAGAAGGAATGGTGCAACACTCTTTGTGTTAGTACCCGCCCTTTTAATACTAGTGACAACTGTAGTATTGGCTTTGGTAGGTATGGGGTACAAACCTGAAAAGGTTACCATTGTGAGAACTAGCACTAAGGTTCCTGTTCCGGTCTTTTCCCAAAGTTCGGGTTTCTATGGGAATGGACTCAGGCTGTCTTTGTCTACCACACACCGTGGCGCGAAAATCTACTATACAACAGATGGTTCAAGACCAACTTTTGACTCTGAAATTTATACTGGGCCCGTTTTAATTCAGGAAAAGATTGATGAGCCCAATAAATTATCAGAGATCAAAACAGCGCCAGTCTTTAATTACCCTCTTTATAATGTTTATAAAGGTACTATAGTAAGGGCAATCACCGCCCTCAACGACTCAGTTATAAGTGAGGAGGCGAGAGCTTCCTTCTTTGTGCATCCAAAGGGAAGGGAACGTTACTCTCTACCCGTGATTTCCTTGGTTACAGATGCAGATAGTCTCTTTGGGTATAAAGCAGGGATTTATGTAGGCGGTGCTACAGCAGATGATAAAGACTTTTATATTAGGAACTCCATCAAAATAGATGATACACGCAGAGGGTTTCCTGCAAATTATAAAAGGAGAGGGCAGCAATGGTACCGTCCTGTAACCTTAGATTTCTTTGAAGAGGGGAGCAATAAAGGCTTTCATGTAAAAGCCAAAGTTGGTATACATGGTAATGCTTCCAGAGAGCAGCAACACAAGTCCCTTAAAGTTATTTTAGAGAACAATGGCCAGATTAAAGAATTGATTTACCCAGTGTTCTCGCCAACCAAGCCAGATACCCTATCTAGCTTTGTGTTGAGGAGCAGCAGCCAAGACCGACATTCTACTATGTTTAGAGATGCTCTGCTGCAAAGCTTCGTCAAAGGGTACACGCAACTGGATATTCAGGAGTACCGTCCTACCATCATGTTCATCAATGGAGAATACTGGGGCATTAATAACATTAGGCATAGGTATGATGAGTATTACTTCCAGCATAAATATCGCATTCCACAGGACAGTCTTGCTATTGTGGGGGTTAAAAGTAACTTGGGAGGAACTGAACTTACAGTTGACCAACGCGTGGGTAGGGTTATCTTAGGAGTAGAGGGAGACCAAAAACCTTACCACGCCCTTCTAGCATACATTAGAAGTCATGATTTGTCTAATCTTGCTTTTTATCAATACGTCACCAAACAGATAGATATTGATAATTTTATTGATTATCTCCTTGCTGAGTTATACTATGCCAACCAAGACTGGCCTAACAGTAACTTGCAGATGTGGCGGTATAAAGTGCCAATGGGCGCATCTGAGAAAGTGTATTATAAAGATGGCCGCTGGCGATGGATGCTGATGGACATAGACAATGGCTTTCTAAAGGGGAAGCATTCATATAATATGGTGAGTCGGGTATTGAAAAGTGAGCAACTTGGTCCATTGTTTTCAGCCCTCCTTAAAAATCCTGCTTTTAGAAATAAATTCTTCGAAAGGGCAGAATACCATCTCTCACATACATTTGAAGTTAATAGAGTTATTGCTGAAATCAATGCGAAACAGCAACGGATTATGCCTGAGATAAAGGAGCATTTGGAACGGTGGCGCACGCCTGCTTCTGTTAAGGTTTGGGAGAAAGAAGTAGAATCTTTAAGAGAGTTTGCCCGTAAACGCCCCGAATATTTAAAAAAGGAGCTTGAGAAGCTCCGTCAGCAATTTATTTCCTGAATCAGGATGATCTGATCCTAACTTTGTTACTTTGTCTGCTTTAGAGATTTGAACTAATACAGAAACTGAACAGCTTAGCTAATATTGTAAAAGTACTACAAATTAAGCTGATTTTACTCATTGCTGAGAATTGAATAAGAGCAGCTTTTACTTTAACTTTGTAACCATTCGTTCTATAACATTTTCTTAAATGGATATTGCTCAACTTCTACGTGGGTTTGTCATTGATAATTTGGCAGGCTTTTCCTACAGAAATCTACCAAACTTCATCTTTAGTTTTTTAGTATGTGCCTCGCTGGCTTATATTTTAGGCAAGCTTTATGAGAAGTTTGGTCACTCCCTTTCTAATAGGAAAGTCTTTGCCAGAAACTTTGTGATATTATCGCTTACTACAATGTTTATCATCTCTGTAGTGAAAAGTTCTTTGGCTCTCTCTCTAGGCTTAGTAGGAGCACTTTCTATTGTACGTTTTAGATCTGCTATCAAGGAGCCAGAAGAATTGACCTATATTTTCTTGACAATTGCTATTGGTTTAGGCTGTGGTGCGGGTTTAACTATTCTAACTGTAATTGCTTTTATAGGGTTTGCTATTGTCATATGGTTTAAGAATCGTTCTCAAAAGCCGCTTGATTATCAGAATCTATATCTCACTATCTCAAATAATGATGATCAAGTACCAGATCTGAATCAAATAGTGCAGATCTTGAGATCTAGTCTTACTGGTGTGAAACTGAAGCGCACAGATGAAACTAATACATCTCTAGAAGCTTCATTTGTGGTGGAGGTTGGTGATTTTGATCAATTAGAGAAGATGCGTAATTCATTGAAAGGTACATATCCTAATCTGAATGTAACCTTCATGGACACAAGTCGGGACTTTTAAGTAGGCTACTTTGGCAAAGAAGGTTGACAGTAACGTATACCGATTTGAGCGGAAGTACCTCATTAAGAATGTTTCCCTTAATGAGGTAAAGCAGGCCACCCTGTTTAACCCAAAAGGGTTTGTGCCGGTTTTCCATCCAAGAACAATTAATAATATTTACTTTGATACACTTGGGCTGAGGGATTATTTCGATAATGTGGAGGGAGATCAGAACCGGATAAAGGTGCGTATTAGGTGGTATGGAGAACTCTATGGCTATAAGAAGAAACCTGTTTTAGAGTTTAAGGTGAAGAACGGGCTTATGGGGTATAAAGACTCATATAGATTAGCCCCTTTCACTCTTGACCGCAGCTTCACTAGAGAAACGTTTCTGGAGGTTCTTAAAAATTCAGATTTGCCTCAGCACGTTTTAGATGCTTTGTCTTCTTTGCATCCCATGCTCCTGAACCGGTATGATAGAATCTATTATTTATCTTTAGATAAAAAGTTCAGAATAACGATTGATAGTAACCTAACTTTTCACAAGATAAGTTTTCTACAGCCTATCTCTCTTGAGAAGTATCTGGAGAGAGATTCTGTAATTATGGAAATGAAATATAGCCGAGAAGATGATATAGAAGCCCGGAATATTTCCACCCATTTCCCATTCCTGCTGACCAAGAGTTCTAAATACGTACGTGGGGTAGATAGCCTTTACTTCAGAACCGATTGAGAAAGGTGGGGCATAATATCACAATAGTTAGAAGGCCTCTTCATAGTTAGCCTGCGCTCCCTATAACAATTTAGAGACATAGCCTTAGTGCTTCCAGATGAGTCTTTGATTATGGACAAGAAGAAAAAAAAAGTACTTTTCTGGATTCCTTATCCTCCAGGAGAAGCTCCCTCACAGCGATTTAGATTTGAGCAATACTTTTCTGCTTTAGACCAACACGAGATAGAGTATAAGTTAGCTCCTTTTCTGGATGAGGCCACTTGGCGTATTCTTTATCTTCCTGGTAAAGTGGTGCCAAAAGCATTAGGGATCTTAAAAGGGTTCTTAAGGCGTTTATGGCAGGTGCTAATAGTTGCTCCTCAATATCACTTCGTGTTTATGCACCGTGAAGCCGCACCGTTGGGACCTCCCATTTTTGAATGGCTTACTGCAAAAGTTTGGAAAAAGAAGCTTATTTATGATTTTGACGACGCTATTTGGTTGGCTAATACTTCAGAACAAAATAAGATAGCTGCAGGATTAAAATGGCATCAAAAGGTTGATAACATTTGTAAATGGGCATGGAAAGTAAGCTGTGGAAACAGGTATTTGTGCAATTATGCCGCACAATTTAATGCGCAAGTAGTACATAATCCCACCACCATAGATACTGTAAATTTGCACAACCCGCACTTATATCCACAACAGCAAAAGGAGAGGGTTGTTATTGGCTGGACTGGTACCCATTCTACCATGCCTTATCTTTTGCCCCTTGTGCCTGTTTTGCAGAGGCTGGAACAAGAGTTTGACTTTGAGTTTTGCGTAATTTCAAATCAAAATCCGCTATTGCCCCTGAGGTCATTTACCTTTAGGAAATGGTCGAAGGAAACAGAGATCGCTGATTTAAGATATTTTGACATAGGAGTCATGCCGCTCACAGATGATAAGTGGGCTAAGGGCAAATGCGGCTTCAAGGCGTTGCAGTATATGTCTTTGGAGGTGCCTACCTTAGTGTCTCCGGTGGGTGTCAATACTGAAATTATTGAACACGGAGTAAATGGGTATATCTGTGCCACCCCAGAAGAATGGGAAACGTATTTGCGACAGCTTTTAACCGGAAAAGCTAATTCTAGAACTTTAGGGATTGCGGCGCGTGAAACAGTGGAAGCAAGATATTCTGTTAAGTCAAATGCTGAGAACTTTGTCCAGTTATTCAACTAGAATAAAGTTCTGGAGTTACTTTACCTTTCTGTTCTTCTTCAGATAAGCTTTCGCTTCTTTCCCGTTCGCAGATTTGGCTTCAGTTAGTTTAAGAACCGTTTCATAGTACTGCTTGGCTTGTCTGATGTTCTTTTCCTTGTCACTTATCCTGGCCAAGTTCACGAAGGAAGAAATGTAATAGCCAGATTCCTGCTCCCCGCTTTGTTCTGCAAAACTAATGCATTGCTGGTAATAACCCTTTGCTTTTGCATAATCTCTGTTGCGGTACTGGTTAATGTAGCCCAGGAAAAAGCTGGCGTAACGTCCGCTGATGGCTTCATAGCCAAACACTTTTCGATCGATTTTATCCAGGATCTGGGTAGAGAGGAGTTCGGCAATACTAAAATTGCCCTCAGTGAAAGCCATGCGGGCATAGAACCGCTGAAAATAAGGGTTGTCTGGATAGGTACTGGCCAGGTACTGTGCTAAGGACATGGCGGCAGCGCCATTTTTAGCGTCATTGGCGTAGATCTTCATTAAGAAAAACTTGGCTTCAGTACCGGTGTAGAACCCGTTGAAGGCGACTTGCTGCAGCTGTTTGAGCCCTAAATTTTTGTTTCCTTTCGGGAAAAAGTAGAGGATGGGGCGTAGGAGGGGATAGTTTTCATGAATCCAGACGGCGTAGTAATTAAATAAGGCTTCGCCAAAGAGGAACTCGTCACTTAACCCATTCGCTTTCTTGCTTTTCTGCAGGTAATCCAGTGCCCTGTTGCTCATGATGGCTGCTTTGCGCCAGTTCTTGCGCTCGGCGTGCAGGCGGGCCCCAAAGCCATTGGCGGCAGAAAGGAAAAAGGCGGCTTCCAAATTTTTATTATCGTCGTCATAAAGTTCTTCGGCCAGGGTAATGGTGGTATCCATGTACGCCAGGAAGAAATTATCATAACTAGGGTCTGTGATGTTGGAGGGTACCATTTTCCACCACTGGCTTAGGCCCAGCAGGAAATAGGGCATAGGGTGCTCGGGGTACCTCCTGCGCAATGATTTAAACTGTTTCTCTGCCGTGGCGAATTTGAAATTATACATATTATCCACGGCACCCCCCAGCTCATTCATGATACTTTCATTGAGCAGAAGCCAGCCTTTGATATCCAATGCCTGGGGCAAGACATCAATAGAATCTAAGATAATAGTGGCTTGGAGAGAGTCCAGGAGTTTCTGGTCAATCTGTTGGCTAGAGTCCGCTACTTGGGCTTTGCTCTGAAAAACGCTGAAGAGCAGCAGGAATAGGAAGAGGGTCTTTTTCATTCAATTTCGAAAAAACGGCTCCTAAACGCCGTTGGGCACAGATCTGAATTTTTGTTTGAAATCTGGCCGCTCACACAACATGCACTGTTCGCGGTAGGTTTCAATATGTTATTTATACTGAGGCTGTTTCTGGATGTTTTCTCAAAATTAGCCTAAATACGGACAGGAACTGCTATGCAAGAATCTGCTATCTTTGAAAAAACGCTGATCTATGGAATTATTGCGCCAACTCTGTCAAGTGCATGCGCCTTCTGGCAATGAAGTTAAAATGAAGGAGTTCCTCCTGAACTATGTGCAGGAACACCAGGCTTCCTGGGCCGTGCAGCCGCAGATCATCCATGGGCAAGGCTTTCAGGACTGTCTACTGCTGATATTCGGGAAACCCCGCACGGTCATTTTCGCTCATATGGATTCTATTGGGTTTATGGTGCGGTATGGTAAGCAACTCATCAAGATTGGCGGACCGGTGGCCCAAACCGGTTATACCTTGGTAGGGCAAGACAAGCAAGGACCTATAGAATGTACGCTGGAAGTAGACGAGGAAGAGCGGGAATTATACTACAACTACGACCGCGACATTGAGCGCGGTACAGAACTGGTGTTCAAATGCGACTTCAGGGAGACGGAGGAGACGGTGCAAAGTTGCTACCTTGATAACCGTTTAGGAGTATGGAACGCTTTACAGGTAGCGCAAACGTTAGAAGATGGTATCATAGCCTTTGGTTGCTGGGAAGAAACGGGGGGAGGTTCTGTGGCTTATTTGGCTAAGTATATATATGAAACCTATGGAGTAACCCAAGCCTTAATTTCAGATATCACGTGGGTGACGGAGGGCGTACACGCCGGGCAAGGGGTGGCTATCTCTTTACGGGATTCTCTCATTCCACGCCGCAGCTACGTCCAGAAAATTATTGCCCTGGCAGAAGAGGCAAACATTCCTTACCAGGTGGAGGTGGAAAGCGCCGGTGGCTCAGACGGAAAAGAACTTCACTACGGCAATATTCCCTGGGACTGGTGCTTTATAGGAGCCCCTGAGGAGCAAGTGCATTCGCCAGATGAGTTGGTGCATAAGAATGACATTTACGGCATGGTAAACTTGTATAAGGTGTTGATGCAGAAACTATAACTTTGCTTGTATAGAGTATAATAGATATTTGTTTTTTAGGTGAGAAACGTTAGCTTGCAGTACAGTCCTTCGCTCACTCATCTAAAAACAAACAAAATTTTACTCTATGCAGACAATTCTTTACGCCATTCCTGCTTTTGGTTTGGTGGCTCTGTTGTACACAGCCATTAAATCTGCGTGGGTGACCCGGCAAGACCCCGGTGATCTCAAAATGAGTACCATTGCCCGTTACATTGCGGAGGGGGCAATGGCCTTTCTGAAGGCAGAATACAAGGTCCTTGCCTATTTTGCCATTATTGCCTCCATCTTTCTGTTCTATTTAGGGTATGTAGGCGAAAAATCGTCGCCTATTATTGTGGTTGCCTTCTTAATTGGCGCCGTATTCTCAGCATTGGCCGGTTTCATTGGCATGCGCATTGCCACCAAAGCCAACGTACGCACGGCGCAGGCCGCCCGTACCAGCTTGTCTAAGGCCCTCAATGTGTCGTTCACCGGCGGTGCCGTGATGGGCATGGGCGTAGCGGGGTTGGCCGTGTTAGGGTTAGGTTCTCTCTTCATTGCCTTTTATTATTGGTTTGTACAGCGGGCCGGGGCTTCTGCCAGCAGTGAGCAAATGGAAGTAGCCCTGGAGGTACTGACCGGCTTCTCCCTGGGGGCCGAGAGTATTGCCCTTTTCGCGCGGGTAGGCGGCGGTATCTATACCAAAGCGGCCGACGTGGGAGCCGACTTAGTAGGGAAGGTGGAAGCCGGTATTCCGGAAGATGACCCCAGAAACCCCGCCACCATCGCCGATAACGTAGGAGATAACGTGGGCGACGTGGCCGGCATGGGCGCCGACTTGTTTGGGTCTTATGTGGCTACCATTCTCGCTACCATGGTGCTGGGCCGGGAAATTACCGTGACAGATAATTTCGGAGGATTGTCGCCCATCATTTTGCCTATGCTTATTGCCGGTTTGGGCATCCTCTTCTCCATGATTGGGACACTCTTCGTGCGCGTGAAAGAGGGCGGAAACGTGCAGGCAGCCCTGAACATGGGCAACTGGTCATCGGTGGCCCTCACCGCGGTGGCCTCTTACTTTGTCATTGACTGGCTCATGCCAGAGACCTTAACCCTGCGCGGCTATGCATTCACGTCTATGGGTATCTTCTGGGCCGTGATCATTGGCCTGGTGGTAGGAACGCTCATCTCCATCATTACAGAATATTACACGGCTATGGGCAAAAAGCCGGTAAATTCAATTGTGCAGCAATCTTCTACGGGGGCGGCTACCAATATAATTGCCGGCCTGAGCGTGGGCATGATGAGTACGGCCCTGCCGATTATTGTATTGGCGGCGGGCATTGTGTTCTCCTATGCAGTGGCTGGTTTATACGGAGTGGCCATTGCCGCCGCCGGTATGATGGCTACTACGGCCATGCAGTTGGCCATTGACGCCTTCGGGCCGATAGCCGATAACGCGGGCGGTATAGCCGAAATGAGCGAACTGCCCAAGGAAGTACGCGAACGCACCGATATCCTGGATGCCGTAGGTAACACCACCGCCGCCACCGGCAAAGGCTTCGCCATTGCCTCCGCGGCCTTGACTTCCCTGGCGCTCTTTGCTGCTTTTGTGGGCATTGCCGGCATCACAACCATTGACTTGTACAAAGCCCCGGTATTGGCGGGCTTGTTTATCGGTGGCATGATTCCGTTTGTTTTCTCGGCCTTGGCCATTAGTGCCGTGGGCAGGGCGGCCATGGCCATGGTGCAGGAAGTGCGTCGGCAGTTCCGCGAGATTCCGGGCATCATGGAGGGAACCGGCAAACCGGAGTATGACAAATGCGTGGCCATTTCCACCAAAGCCGCTATCAGGGAAATGATGCTCCCCGGGGCCATTGCCCTGATTGTGCCCATCTTAGTGGGTTTTGGTCTGCGCGGTGTGTTTGAAGAGGTTTCCAGCGCCGAGATTCTGGGCGGTGTGTTGGCCGGGGTGACCGTGGCCGGCGTCCTGATGGCGATTTTCCAGTCCAACGCGGGCGGGGCCTGGGACAATGCCAAAAAATCTTTTGAGAAAGGCGTGCTCATCAATGGCGTGATGGAGTACAAAGGCTCAGAGCCGCACAAGGCTTCCGTGACCGGCGACACCGTGGGAGATCCGTTTAAAGACACCTCGGGGCCGTCTATGAACATCCTTATCAAACTCATGTCCATTGTGTCTTTGGTGATTGCCCCGCACATTGCCGTGCGCGAGAATCCGCAGCCCGCCCCAGAAAACCGCTTGGATCTGGAGGGAGCTGCTGAGAAGGTGGAGAAAGTTGCCCCGGAAACCACCGTGCACTATCTGGCTACGCAGAAATAAATCACTTATGTAGCAGGCTGCGTTTAGGGGCTGTTTTTCCAAAAACAGCCCCTAAACGCAGCCTGCTCTAAAAATAACCGGAATATCTGGCGCAGGCATTAGCTTCAGTTCATCCGGCTTGCCTGGGCTTCCCTTTCCGCAGGATAATTTTCAGAAGAAAAACTTTGGTTGCCTCCACCTGATTTGGGGCTGTTTTTGGAAAAATGGCTCCTAAACGGAAAAGCCTATGCGTTCCACAGCGCGTTAGGGGACAGGCTGTCGCTTGCGTCAGTAAAGGCTGGTGAAAGTTGCGCGTAACCACAATGTTTCTGAGACAATGCCGGTAAGTTAGAACCCTTCGCTCGCAGAAAAGGCTGTTTTGCTTTTATTTTCCCCCCGTATTCCCCAAATTTGATGCTTCTAGATTTTACGCCAATGCATCACCCACCGGTAACCATTCACGACAAACAGTTCAGTATCTACCTGCCCGAGCGCAAAATCCTTCATAGCGTGGAGATTGTGGCGGCCCGATTGAGCCATGATTACCGGGGCAAAACCCCGCTCTTCCTGTCGGTGCTGAACGGTTCGTTTATGTTTGCCTCAGACCTGATGAAAGAGATGAGCATCCCGTGCGAGATTTCGTTTGTCCGGCTCTCTTCTTACACAGACATGCACAGCACCGGTAAGGTGAAAGAGATCATCGGCCTGAAAGAGAGCATCAAAGGGCGCCATGTGGTGGTGCTGGAAGATATTGTAGACACCGGCCATACCGTTGCGGGGCTGTTGCCGCAGCTGCACCAGCAGGAACCGGCCTCCGTGGAGGTGGCTACCCTGCTCGTTAAGCCAGAATGCCTGCAGCACGACCTGCAGATCAAGTATCCGGCCATGTCCATCGCCAATGATTTTGTGGTGGGCTACGGGCTGGATTACAACGGCCTGGGCCGAAACCTGCGCGACATATACAAAGTCATGTAGCGTTGCGGGGGCGTTTAGCGGCTCTTTTTCCAAAAACAGGCGCTAAACACAACGCGGCGGGCCGCGCAGCAGGCGCAAAAGCTGTCATTTTCAAGATTTTATTTGTACTTTTGTATTCTCACAACGTCATTATTCATGCTTAACATCGTACTCTTTGGTCCTCCAGGGGCAGGTAAAGGCACGCAGAGCCAGAAACTAATCGAAAAATACGGGCTTATCCACCTTTCTACCGGTGATTTGCTGCGTTCAGAGATTGCTCAGGGAACTGAGCTGGGGCTGAAGGCCAAGAAACTGATGGATGAAGGTCTTCTGGTGCCAGACGAAGTAGTCATTGGCATGATTGAATCCAAGATAGCCGATAACCGCGAGGTGGCCGGTTTCATCTTTGACGGTTTCCCGCGCACCGTGCCACAGGCCGAGGCGCTGGACCAACTGCTGGAAAAATATGACCAGGGCATTAGCTGCATGATTGCGCTGCAGGTAGCCGAGGAAGAGCTGGTGAAACGCCTGTTGCTCCGCGGCCAGACCTCCGGTAGACCAGACGACGCCGATGAGACCCTTATCCAGAAGCGCGTGCAGGAATACAACACCAAAACCGCGCCCGTGGCAGATTACTACGCCAAGCAAGGCAAGTTCTACGCCGTAGACGGGATTGGGGAAATTGACGAGATCTTCGCCAAAAGCTGTGAAATCATTGGGGCTTGCCAGACGGTGTAGTTTCCTTTCTATGTAGTAAACACCGGAAACCATCTGATAAGCAATTGTCAGATGGTTTTTAGTTGATGTAGAACCGCTAGCGACCCTGCATCAGAAACTTGTTCATAAACGATTATCATTCTCTAAATACCAGACCGTGTCATCATCTAACTTTATAGACTACGTTAAAATCTGCTGCCGCTCAGGACACGGAGGGGCCGGTTCTGCCCACCTGCACCGCGACAAGAAGACGGCCAAAGGCGGCCCAGACGGCGGCGACGGCGGCCGGGGCGGGCACATCATCTTAAAAGGAAACGCCCAGCTCTGGACCCTGCTGCACCTGCAGTACCAGAAACACGTCATTGCCGAGAACGGCGGTAACGGCGGGCCCAGCCACTCCAGCGGCGCCTTCGGGAAAGACATTATCCTGGAAGTACCCATCGGGACCATTGCTCGGGATGCCGAGACCGGCGAGATAAAAGCGGAGATCACCCAAGACGGGCAGACTGAGATCATCACGCCGGGCGGCCGGGGAGGTCTGGGCAATGCCCACTTCAAATCGCCCACGAACCAAACGCCCATGCATGCCCAGCCGGGCGAGCCGGGGCTGGAGGAATGGACCATTCTGGAGCTCAAACTGCTCGCCGATGTGGGGTTGGTGGGGTTCCCCAATGCCGGGAAATCCACGTTGCTGTCGGTAGTGTCGGCGGCGCGGCCGAAGATCGCCAATTACCCGTTCACCACGCTGGTGCCTAACCTGGGCGTAGTGGCCTACCGTGACTACAAGTCGTTTGTGATGGCAGACATTCCCGGCATCATTGAGGGCGCCTCAGAGGGCAAGGGGCTGGGCATCCGGTTCCTGAAGCACATTGAGCGCAATTCCATCCTGCTGTTCATGATCTCGGTGGAAAGCCCAGATATTGCCCAGGAATACGAGGTGCTGGTGAACGAGCTCAGAACCTATAACCCAGAGCTGTTGCACAAACAGCGCCTGCTGGCCATCACCAAAACCGATCTCATAGACGATGAACTGGAGGCCGAAATGCGCGCCACACTGCCCAAAGATCTGCCCACCGTGTTCATCTCCAGCATGACCAACAAGAACATCACCCAGCTCAAAGACATGATCTGGCAGGCGTTGCACAGCGCGTAAGTTGATTAGAGGATAGGGAAACAAGGCCACAGGAGAGCAACGAGCGCATGAAATTTCTATACTTATTCATTGCCATTCTGTCTGAGGTGATTGCCACCAGTGCCCTCAAGGCTTCGGAGCAATTCACCAAACCTGTGCCCAGCGTCATTGTGGTGTTGGGCTACGGGGCTGCCTTTTATTTCCTGAGCCTTTGCCTTAAAACCATCCCCATGGGAATTGCCTACGCCATTTGGTCGGGGGTGGGCATTGTGCTGGTCACGTTGGTGGGGGTAGTGGTGTACAAACAGACGCCAGATCTGCCCGCCGTCATCGGGATTGCCTTGATTCTGGCCGGAGTGCTCATCATCAATGTGTTCTCCAGAATGGGCGGGCATTAAGCCTTCAGGTACAAGTCACTTTGCGTTTAGGGGCCGTTTTTCCAAAAAGAGGCGCTAAACGAGAGAACAGAGGTTACTGCCACGCAGGGGCAGAGAGGGCCGGGGCTGCCAATCCTGCGGCGTAAAAGTTGCGCCACATGCCCTATAAAATGCCAGAATGACATAAAACCACGATTGGCAAAATTGTTGCCTCTTGTCAGGCACCCAAGTGAAGAAGATTAATCTGTAAGGATAAAAGATATATGAGTACAGCAGCTGAACAAAATCCTCAAGAAGAATTAGAGAATACGCAGCCTGAAAACAATGCGGCTACAGAGGCCGCCGCAGAGCAAGCAGACACGCAGAACCTGGAAACAGAGGCGCCGCAGGCCTCAGAAAACAGCACCGCTGAGCTGGATGAAATGCGTGACAAATACCTGCGCCTGCATGCTGAGTTTGACAACTTCAGACGGCGTACCTCTAAAGAGCGCCTGGAGCTGTTCAAAACTGCGAACCAGGAACTGATGGTGGCGCTGATTCCGGTGCTAGATGACCTGGAGCGTGCCCAAACGGCCATGAAAGATGCCCAGGATGTGAACGCGGTGCGCGAAGGCGTGGAATTGATTTTCAACAAGTTCATAAGCCTGTTACAGCAGAAAGGCCTTAAAGCCATGGAAGCCGTAGGCCAGCCTTTTGACGCCGATGTGCACGAAGCCATCACGCAGATTCCGGCTCCCAGCGAAGAGATGAAAGGGAAAGTGATTGACCAAGTAGAGAAAGGATATTACCTCAATGACAAAGTGGTGCGCTTTGCCAAAGTGGTGATTGGAGCATAAGACAGCCATGGCAACGAAGAGAGATTATTATGAAGTGCTGGGCGTAGCCAAAGGGGCTTCGGCGGATGAGATCAAGAAGGCGTACCGCAAAATCGCCATCAAGTACCACCCCGACAAGAACCCCGACGACCCTACCGCCGAGGACAAATTCAAGGAAGCCGCAGAGGCCTACGAGGTCCTGAGCGATGAGCAGAAACGCCAGCGCTACGACCAGTTCGGGCACCAGGGTATGAACGGCGGCTTCGGCGGCGGCGGTGGCATGAACATGGAAGACATTTTCTCCCAGTTCGGTGACATCTTCGGCGGCGGAGGCGGTGGTTTTGAGAGCTTCTTCGGGGGCGGCGGACAACGCGGCGGCCGGAGAGTACGCAAAGGCAGCAACCTGCGCATCAAACTCAAACTCAACCTGGAGGAAGTAGCCAAAGGCGTTGAGAAGAAAATCAAAGTGAAACGCTATGAGGCCTGCCAGGTCTGTGACGGGAACGGTTCCAAAAACGGCGCTTCTCTGCAAACCTGCGGTACCTGCCAGGGCCAGGGCCAGGTGAAACGCGTGGTGAATACCATGCTGGGCCAGATGGTTTCTTCCAGTACTTGCCCCACCTGTCATGGGGAAGGCAAGATGGTGACCCAGAAATGCGATGCCTGCCACGGCGAAGGCCGTCAGCTCCGCGAAGAGGTGATTTCCATCAACGTACCGGCCGGTGTGGCAGACGGCATGCAGCTTTCCATGAGCGGCAAAGGCAACGTGCCAGAACGTGGTGGTATCCCCGGCGATCTGCTCATTCAGATTGAGGAGGAGCACCACCCAACCCTACGCCGCGACGGCAACAACGTGATGTACGAGCAGTACGTGAGCTTTGTAGACGCCACTTTGGGTGCCAGCGTGGAAGTGCCTACCATTGAGGGCAAGGTGAAAATCAAGATAGATCCGGGTACGCAGTCTGGCAAAATCCTCCGCCTGCGCGGCAAAGGCATTCCAGACATCAACGGGTACGGTAGGGGAGACCAACTCATCCATATCAACGTCTGGACGCCCAAGAACGTAAACGCAGATGAGCGCCAGATTCTGGAGCGCCTCCGCGAGTCCCAGAACTTCGTGCCTAACCCAGGTAAAAACGAGAAAGGCTTCTTCGAAAAAATGAAGGAGTACTTTCAATAGTGAGTTCTGAGTCTTGAGCCCAGAGTTCTGAGTTGAGCAAGAACCTATAGAGCGCCCGCTTTTCCGTCTGGAAGAGCGGGCGCTTCCAGTTTAAGGCAGATTCCAGAAAAAGAGCCGCTAAACGCACTTAAACCCCTACCCCTCCCAGGAGGGGAATCCCGCAGTCAAGGATCAATACGCAATGCCTTTGATTCATTTGGCCCCGCACTCCAGCCACGCCCGCAAGCTAATGGGAATAACAGCGATCCCTCTGGCCGTAGGCTTGCCTGCGGGAGCGGGCAACGCAGGGGCGGCAGGCCCCGAGGCGCTTAGCGGGAGCACGCTTAGACGGTTTAAGCCTGCAACGGCCCGCGCTCCCTATGGAACAGACAGCGGTTGCCCGGTGGTACTGAACTGAAGCTCCGCCTGTTTGAGCGTCAGCGAGTTCGGAGCTTCTTGATTCTTTTGGTTACTTTTCTCATCAAGGAGAAAAGTGACAGACGCGGGCAGAGCGCATCACGCGCCAAGAGCTTAGCAGGAACGGCAATGGAAAGCAAAGACGGATAGCTCACCGGGGCGGCAGTCTTGGTTGTCGGTGAGAACACCAACAACGGCGAAAGCAGCAGGAGGTTCGCAAGGAAGGTAATATAGCCCGAGGTTCGGCAGGAACGGGAGTGAAAGGTAGTTGCCCTTGCAGACAGCTCAGCAGAAAATAGACCTACTTGTGTAAACATCCCCCTACCCCCTTCAAAGGGGGACTCTGCGGGGTGAGAAGCAGTTTTTTTGTTGCTGATGAGAATACTATTGCCAAGGATGAGAATACTAGTGCCAAGCTAGTGGCGGAGTGAACAACGGGCAGAAACGATAAAAGCAGTTCAAACAGAAAATAGTTGAAACGTTTAGAGCCTCTTTTCCCAAAAACAGCCCCTAAACGCAAGAGCACCTGTTTGCTTGGCGCAAGTCTTTGGCGTAGTTTTAACAACACAAATCAACCGCCAGACCCTTGCAACCCATTCTCCAGATACAAGGCGTGAGCAAACGCTATGAGGCGCACCAGGCCCTGAACCAAGTCTCCTTTGAGGTGCCCAAGGGCAGCATCTTCGGACTGCTGGGGCCAAACGGAGCCGGGAAAACGTCGCTCATCAGAATCATCACCCAAATTACGGGTCCAGACGAAGGTCGTGTCTTCTTTGAGGGCCAGCCGTTGCAGCCGCACCACGTGAAGGAAATAGGCTATCTGCCAGAGGAACGGGGGCTGTACAAAAAGATGAAAGTGGGGGAGCAGCTGGTGTATCTGGCGCGCTTGCGGGGCTTGTCTAAAGCAGAAGCCGTGCAGAAAATAAAGGCCTGGGCCCAGCGCCTGGACCTCACCACCTGGCTCACCAAAAACGTAGAGGACTTGTCTAAAGGCATGCAGCAGAAGGTGCAGTTCATCGCCTCAGTGCTGCATGAGCCCAAGCTGCTTATTCTGGACGAACCTTTCTCCGGGTTTGACCCCGTAAACGCCAACCTCATCAAAGACGAAATCCTCCAGCTCAGAGACCAGGGCTGTACCATCATTTTCTCCACCCACCGCATGGAATCGGTGGAGCAGCTCTGCGATGAGATCGTGCTCATCAACCAGTCGCAGATTGTGCTGTCTGGCATTGTGCGGGAGGTGCGGGCGCGGTTCAGGACGCAGACCTATCTGGTGGAGGGGCGCGGGAAACTGCTCATCACTTCCCCAGACTTTAAGGTGCTGCAGCAAACCCAGCAGGGCAATAAGTTCACGGCCCAGGTGCAGCTGGAGAACAATACCGGCCCCAATGACCTGCTCCGTTACCTCATTGAGCGGGTAGAGGTGCATCTGCTCCAGGAGACGGTGCCCAGCATTCATGATATTTTTGTTCAAACCGTTCAGCAAACCTCCCGTCAATAATGGATAAAATCTGGCTAGTGTTTCAGCGCGAGTACCTGGTGCGGGTGCGCAAGAAAAGTTTTATTGTCATGACCATTCTGGGGCCGCTGCTTATGGCCCTGGTCATGATTGTGCCCGTGGGGCTGATGATGATGTCTGACGACACCAAAACCATTCAGGTGCTGGATGAAAGCGGGCTGTTCGCAGACAAATTCGTGTCTAATGAAGACTTCCGGTATGTGCCCGTGCCCGGTCCCGTGGAGGCGGCCAAAACCAACTACCTGGCCTCAGAAGATGCCGGTTTGCTCTACATCCCTCAGTTGGACATAGACAAGCCGCGCGGCATCCAGTTGTTTTCGCAGAAGAGTGCCAGCATGACGGTAATCTCCGCGTTGGAAAAACAGGTGAAGCAGGAGCTGGAGGCCATCAAGTTTGCCAAATCGGGCATTGACCAGAAAGTGCTGGACCAGATCAAAACCAGCGTAGACATTAACACAGTGAATCTGAGCACCGAGGGCGAGAAAAGCAGCAACGTAGGCATCACGTCGCTGGCTGGTTTCATGGGGGCTTTCCTTATTTATCTGTTCATTTTCATTTACGGGGCGCAGATCATGCGCGGCGTTATTGAGGAGAAAACCAGCCGTATTCTGGAGGTGATGGTTTCCTCCGTGAAGCCGTTCCAGCTCATGGCGGGTAAAATCATGGGCATTGCCGCTGTGGGGCTCACGCAGTTTCTGCTCTGGATCGTGCTCACCTCGGCGGTGTACGCGGGCGTGTCGTCTGCCTTCAAGCTAGACCGTTTCTCAGAGGCCAAGATAGGGCAGACCGTGCAGACCATGCAGACCGAAAAAGACGCGGCCCAGGCGCAGGAAATCCATGAAGCCCTAAGCGCGGTACAAAACCTGAACCTGCCGTTGCTGGTGGGGGGCTTCCTGTTTTACTTCTTAGGCGGATATCTGCTGTACGGGGCGCTGTTCGGGGCCGTGGGCGCCGCCGTAGACAGCGAGACAGATAGCCAGCAATTCATGATGCCCATCACCATTCCGCTCATTCTGTCCTTTATTGTGGCCCAGACCATCATCATGAAAGACCCCAACGGCCCGGTGGCCTTCTGGATGTCTATGATTCCGCTCACCTCGCCGGTGGTCATGATGCTGCGCCTGCCGTTCGGGGTGCCGGGCTGGGAGCTGGCCCTTTCCATGGTCTTGCTCATGGCCGGTTTTGTGGGCACCATCTGGGTGGCAGCGCGCATTTACCGCGTGGGCATTCTCATGTACGGCAAAAAGATCACCTACCGCGAACTCTCTAAATGGATGTTCTACAAAGGCTGAACCGGCGTCCTCTTCCCCCCGCTTTTGCGTTTAGGGGCCGTTTTTTAAAAAAGAGCCCCTAAACGCAAAGGCAAAATTTCCCATGGGGCCGCTGGCCCGATGAAGATTCCTGTACATGAAAAAGATATTCCCCTTCCTGCTGTTGGTGATGGTGTTAAGTTCCTTCCAATCTGACAAACCGGCGTACCGGCTGTTCACGGGCGGCGGCAAAGCGGTCACGTACCAGAAAATGCTCCAGGAGCTGGCTTCCGCCGATGTGGTGTTCTTTGGTGAGCAGCACAATGACCCCATTGCCCACTGGCTCCAGTTGGAGCTGGCCAAAGACCTATACCAGCGGCACGGCCAACAACTGCTCCTGGGCGCCGAAATGTGGGAAACCGATACCCAAACCGCCCTGGATTCGTTTCTGCTGGGGCAACTGGAGGAGCCTACGTTCCAGCAAAGCAGCCGGGCCTGGCCCAACTACCTCACCGACTATAAACCGCTGCTGCTCTTTGCCAGGGAAAAGAAAATCAAAGTGATTGCCACCAACGCGCCGCGCCGCCTAGCCCGGGTGGTGGCCCGCGAGAGCCTGAAAGGCCTGGATGCCGTGCCCGCCCAGGAAAAGCAGTGGCTCGCGCTGCTGCCCCTCACCGTTGACTTGGAACTGCCGGCTTATAAGAATATGCTCCAGATGTTCGGGGGCGAGACCCACGGCTCTTCCATGGCTTCGGCGCAGATTGTGGAGGCCCAGGCGCTCAAAGACGCCACCATGGCGCAGTTCATCAGCAAAAACCTCCAGAAAGGCCAGTATTTGTTGCACCTCAACGGCGCTTACCACTCAGACCACCACGAAGGCATCATCTGGTTCCTGCGCCGCCTTCGGCCCGAACTGAAGGTGAAAACCATTTCCACCGTGCTACAGCCGCACCTGGAGAAACTACAGAAAGAACACCTGAACCGCGCCGACATTGTGCTGGCCGTCCCAGAAAGCATGACCAAAACGTATTAAGAAAGCAAAGATGCGTTTAGGGGCTCTTTTTCAGAAAAGAGCCCCTAAACGCATCTGGCATTGCGGAAGACCTTTCTTTGCCACTGATTTTATCTGCTGTCCCGTTTTTGCTGCAAAGCAGCGAGGGTAGTCTGGAGACTCCCCTTCATCCAAAGGCACGAGTCAGGAGACTCGCGCCAGAAGCCTCCTTTAAGTGGTTTACGGCAGCTAAATGGAGGTGATTTCTTGCCTCAAGCTGCAACAGCCTCCACTACCCGCACCCTTTCCAGTCTTTCCCTAGAGCGCCTCGCTTGTGGCCAAAGAAAACAAGAGCTAAGAGGAAGCTGCATTGCCTGGCCGCAAGGGCTTGCGAGAGGGGAAGACGAGGCCCCGCGGCCGTGAGCGCTTACCTGAAAAGATGAAATAATAATGCTCATAAAGCCATAGAGAAGCCACACAGCCAAGGCATCAGCCCAATACAACAGCAGCCATTTGCAACATGAATAAAACAAAAAGGGCCTGCTCAAGAAGCAGGCCCTTTTAAAACATTAAAACGAAAAATTACGCTGAGAAGGAGCTTCCGCAACCACAGGTGCTCTTGGCCTGCGGATTGTTGAAGACAAAACCACGGGCATTCAGGCCATCCTGAAAATCTACTTCCATGCCCAGCACGTACATCGCGTGCTTCTTGTCCATGATGAGCTGAACGCCGTCCAGTTCATAGATTTCATCGGCGTCTTTGGCTTTGTCAAACCCTAAGAGGTAAGACATGCCGGAGCAGCCGCCGCCTTGTACACCAATGCGTAAACCGTATTCTTCGGGTACGTTTTTATCTTGCATGATCACTTTAACCTCGTGCAGGGCACGCTCAGTAAGTGAAATTGGGGCTTTTTTTACAGTTGTGCTTTCCATCGTAGTAAGGTTTGCGCTGCAATTTACTAAAAACTAGACTGTTTCTAAACAAAGGCGCTATACTAAGGGTAACCAAATACGCCAGAAAATGATTCAGCCGGGGCCGCATCATTTTTTTACCGATATTTACCCGGCAAGACCTGCCTGTAAAACGTACAGAAATGCCCGAAGGGGATTCTCCAAATACAGCCAAATAGCACCGCCATGACCACCGACACTTCCTCTATTGTTCTTTTAGTGCTGCTCAGCGCCATACCCGCTTTATTGGTGGGGGCCGCTATGTACCTGCTCACCCAGCGTTACCTGGAGCGCGATTACCGTAAAAAGCTGCTGGAGGTAAGGCTGAAGAACAGCGAGATTATCCTGCCCATCAGGTTACAGGCCTACGAGCGCATTATTCTGTTTCTGGAGCGCATCACGCCCAGCAATCTGCTGATCAGGGTGAGCCCCGCCGGGCTGACGGCCACCGAATACCAGGCGCACCTGTTGCAGGAGATCAGAGCCGAGTACACCCACAACCTTTCGCAGCAGCTGTATATGAGCGAAGTGGCCTGGCAGCAGGTAAAGCGGGCGAAGGAAGACGTGGTGTCCATGATCAACCAGAATTACCAGCACCTGCCCGAGAAAGCGCGGGGAACCGATCTGGCCAAAAAAGTACTGGAAACCGTACTGCACAATGAAGTAGACCCCACCAGCCAGGCCCTGCAACTTTTAAAGCGGGAGCTACATGAGATTTTCTGAGAATCAGCGGGTTAGGTGATTAATCCTGCGGTTTCAGAAGTTTGAGGCTGTACAGGAGGGGAAGTTTCTCCTCTAACCCTTTGATCCGCCAGTAACCGTCGGGCCCAGAGACCATGTTGGCGAAACAGTTGTAGTAAGAGTACGGCAGTTCCTGAAGTTCCACCAGTTGCAGTTTCTGCCGCAGCAGAGCGCCTAAGACTTCGCTCAGGGAATGATTCCAGGAGTATTCGGTATAGGAAATGGGGGCCTCGCGGTCTGTGTACGTTCCCGTTGATTCCTCTACAATGGGGCCGCCGTTGTTGAAGTAAGAATACTGCACGCGCGTGAAATCATTGTCAAACACCCAGACCATGGGGTGGAACTCAGCGAGGAAGAACGTGCCGCCCGGCTTCAGGAAATGCGCCACCACCCGCGCCCACTTCTCCAGATCCGGCAACCAGCCGATGACACCGTAGGAGGAGAACACGTAGTCAAACTGGCCCTTGAGGTGCTGGGGCAAGTCATACACATTGCAGTGCACAAATTCTGCGTTTAAGCCAAGCTCCTGGTTCAGTTGCCGCGCCAGGGCGATGGCCTCGTCAGACAAATCCACTCCGGTAGCTTTAGCGCCCAAGCGGGCCCAGGAGAGGGTATCCTGCCCGAAGTGGCATTGGAGATGGAGCAGCGTTTTGCCGCTCACGTCTCCCAAGGCTTCCAACTCCAGCGGATTCAGGCTGTTCTTACCTTGCCTGAACCCTTCCACATCATAAAAGGCCGAGTCTTTGTGCACGCCGGTGCGCAGGTTCCAGGCGTGGCGGTTGATCTCAAAGTAGTCAATAGAAGATTCCATGATAGACGTTAGAGGTTGGATAATAGACAACTGAAAGAAGAATTATCCCTATCTAAAATAGTATTTGGTGCATTTCTGACGTCTATCGTCTAGATCTGAAGACAAACCTCCTTAAAACGGAAACGACAGTTGCCCGCTCTGGTGCTTGCCGTAGCTGAGGTTGGAGACGGTGATGCCCAGCAGCCGGACGGGTTTGGTGGGAAGAAAGGGCGTACGCAGCAAATCGGTGGCAATGTCCAGGAGCACTTCCTCGGCGCGTACGCTGGAGTAGAACGTTTTGCTGCGGGTGTTGAGGGTGAAATCGTGGTACTTGAGTTTGAGCGTGATGGTTTTGCCGCTGGCTTCCAGCCGGTGCAGGTCATAGGCCACCTCCTCGGCGAGCCGCTGTAACTGGGGCAGCATCTCGTCTTCGGTTTCCAGGTCCTCGCCGAAGGTGCGCTCAGAGCCAATGCTCTTCCTGATGCGGTTGGGTTCCACGGGGCGTTCGTCCAGGGCCCGCGCAATCTGGTAGAAATAAGACCCAGACTTGCCGAAGTGCCGGCGCAGGTCCATTTCAGAACGCGCCTTGAGGTCGGCCCCGTTGTGGATGCCCAGTTGCTTCATCTTGGCCGCCGTCACATCGCCAATGCCATAGAATTTTTCAATGGGCAGAGCTTCCACAAAGGCTTCGGCCTCGTCTGGCAATACCACCGTCAACCCATTCGGCTTATTCTTGCCGGAAGCCACTTTGGCCAGAAACTTATTGAAGGACACCCCCGCCGAGGCCGTGAGCCCGGTTTCCTGCAAAATTTCATGTTTAATGCGCTGCGCGATGAACATCGCCGATTTGAGCCCCATCTTATTTTCGGTCACGTCCAGATAGGCCTCGTCTAGGGAAAGCGGTTCCACCAAATCTGTGTAGCGCAGGAAAATCTCCCGTATCTGCCTGGACACCTGCTGGTACACCTCAAAGCGCGTGGGCACCATGATGAGGTGCGGGCATTTGCGCAGGGCCACCTGTGAGGGCATGGCTGAGAATACGCCGTACTGCCGCGCCTCATAGCTGGCCGCCGCCACCACGCCCCGGGCCTTGGTGCCGCCCACGGCCACCGGCTTTCCGCGCAGCGCAGGGTTGTCGCGCTGCTCCACGGAGGCGAAGAAGGCATCCATGTCTATGTGAATGATTTTGCGCAACGGGCAGGGTTGGTTTCTAGGTTAAACAGGGCCAAAAAGGGAAGCAGCCGGGTAATCTGAATTTTATTTCCTTGATTTACAAGCCAAAAACTTTTAAAGGTTTATCCTTGTAAAATGATTCATGAACTTGCGGCGTTTCCCCTACGTACTGCGAAGTTAGCTCCTAAAAAGCTCTTGGACTAACCGGGAAACGGGACAACCTTAAACAATGCTTTCAACCAACCTCTATTAATCCAATTTACTATGAAACTCAAATCTTTACTGTCTCTTGTTGCTTGTGGTGTGGCTAGCCAGCTCATGATTGGTTGCAGCTCCTCTAATCAGTATTTTGACTTCAGTGTGCCTGCCACCACCTACCATAAAGCGGCTCCCAAGTCTACGGAAACAACTGCTATAGCCCCGGCCGCCACGCAGGCAGAGGCCGTGGCGGTGGTAGCCCCGGGAGAGCCTGAAACAACTGTTGCCCCGCTGGCCACCGCTAAGGCGGAGAAAGCACCCGTGATGGAAGCCAACGCCGCCAAACCAACCGCTTCAAGAGAGGTAGCCCGTACAGCCCCGCTTACCTCGGCAGCGGTAGCGTCTGCCTTGGAAGCCAACCCGCACGTGAAGGGTCTGGCCAATGAACTGGCGTCTGCCAAAAGCAAGAAAGACGTGAAAATGGCTACCAAGAAAATCATGCGGGAGGCCAAAGCCGTTAAAAAAACGAACGCCCTGAACCAGTACGTGAAAATTGGTTTGATCCTGCTGGTGGCCGGTGTGCTGCTGAGCGTGATCCCAGGCTTAGGACTGGTGGGAGCGCTGGCCGCCATTGTAGGTCTGGTGTTCATCTTGCTGGGCTTGCTGGAAATGTAACCCCGCACCATTCCTTCTCACGCAAAAGGCACCGCTCTCTCTGGGCGGTGCCTTTTGTTTTAGCCTCGATTTTAGAAAAATGGCCCCTAAACGTAAACCTATACGTTTAGGGGCTCTGGCTGCCATTCAAAGTTCAGATTGACTTTCCCGATGCGATTATAATTCCCGCTCCAATGCTTCTGTACTTCAAACTCAGAAGAGCATACTTTTTCCCCAAGGAAAGGAGATTACCGCAGTTCGTTAACCAGCTTTACATAAAAGCTCAAAGAGCTTCAAAGAAGCTAATCATCATGGCGGTGGAGGTAGTAGAGCACGTAACCGGCAATAGTGATGGATGCCCGTAGTATCCAGCCTAAGGGTCGGCCCCAGTTGTCTACCCACAGCAGCAGGAAATGATTGGCCCCAAACGAAGCCACCAGCAGAGAAACCACCCCCATCAGAAAGATAAGCAAGCCCAAGTATTTCATAGAAGAACAGTTAGGAAGCGGTACAGTATGAATATAGCAAATGATGCAGTTGCCCGCCATATTCCACAAAGCATTGCGAGAGAATCTAAAAAAAGATCGCCCGCGTTTAGGGGCAGTTTTTCTAAAAACGGCCCCTAAACGCGGGCGGGTGAAGATGGAGAGTAACCGGCCTTAGGCTTAGTTGTTGTATTCCTGCGGCACGCCGCCGGTACCCGCCTGGGACGGAATGCCTAATTTCCGCTCGCGCTGCTGCTGGTACTGCTGGAACTGGGTCACGGAGAGTACCCCTTTGAGGGACTCCAGACGGGTGGCGCTGATCAGGTCCATGGTGGCTTTGAGCTGGCGCGGGTCGTTTTTGTGGTCCTTCTTGGCTTTCTCCAGTTGCTGTACGCTAGCCAAGTTAATTTCCTTCACCTTGGCCGCCTGCGCCGGGTTTAGCTTCAGGTGCTGGGTCATGGTGGTGGTCATGGCCTGGGCGCGGGCCTCTGGATTGGCCTGGGCCGTCTGAGCCTGGCTCGTGAAAGTGGTGAAGGCCAGGGCCAGCAAAAAAATAAACTTCTTCATATTGGTTATTCGCATTAATGCTCAGGAACCCGAGGCTCGGCATCCGTTGGCAGAAGCCCGGGCGCACCGGAATAGTTCCGGTAACAGAGCGGCAATTTACAAAAACCGGGCCAGTCTGCCCAGGCGGTTAAGGGCCACAAAAGCCGTTGCCCGGGTATACAGGTTCCGCTATTTTCGCCGTATCTTTGACATCTGTGGTCCGCTATTCCAGAACGCAGCACACAGAGAACAGAGTCTTTTAGAACGATTAAATTTAGCATGCCAGAAAACCATTTCAAGAAGATTGCGGGGGAGTTGCAGGTAAGTGAGCGTCAGGTAGAAGCCACCGTGCAATTGCTGGATGAAGGTGCCACTGTCCCTTTTATTGCCCGTTATCGCAAAGAAGTAACCGGAACGCTGGATGAAGTGGCCATTGCCGCCATCCGGGACCGCATTGAACAGCTCCGCGACCTGGACAAACGCCGTGAGAGCATCCTGAAGTCCCTGAAAGACCAGGAGAAACTCACCCCGGAACTGGAGGCGCAGGTATTGGCCGCCCAGACCATGGCCGTGCTGGAAGACATTTACCTGCCGTTCAAACCCAAACGCCGCACCCGCGCCACCATCGCCCGCGAGAAAGGACTGGAGCCTCTGGCCCAAACCCTGTTTGAGCAGGCGAACGTGGACGTGGAGGCCGAAGCCGCCGCATTCGTGAGCGAAGAAAAAGAAGTGAAATCTTCTGAGGAAGCCCTGGCCGGAGCCCGTGACATCATTGCCGAGTGGGTGAACGAGAACCCCGAAGCCCGTGCCAGCATCCGGAACCTGTTTGAGAAACAAGGCGTGTTCAAAGCCCGCGTCATTCCCGGCAAGGAAGAGGAAGGCCAGAAATACAAAGATTATTTTGAGTGGGACGAGCCCATTGAGAAAGCCCCCAGTCACCGCATTCTGGCCATGCGCCGCGGCGAAAAGGAGATGGTGCTCATGCTGGATGCCCAACCCGATGAGGAACAAGCCATTGAAGCGTTGGAACGTCAGTTCGTGAAAGGCAATAATGCCGCTGCCCAACAGGTGAAGCTGGCCGTGAAAGATTCCTATAAGCGTCTGCTGCGCCTGAGCATGGAAACGGAGGTGCGGCTGTCTTCCAAGAAACGCGCCGATGAAGAAGCCATCAGAGTGTTCGCCGATAACCTGCGGCCCATGCTGCTGGCGGCTCCGCTGGGGCAGAAGCGCGTGCTGGCCATTGACCCGGGCTTTAGAACCGGCTGTAAAGTAGTAGCCCTGGATGAGCAAGGCAAACTCCTGCACTACGAGGCCATTTTCCCGCACAACGGCGCCAACCAAGCCACTCTGGCCGGACAGCAAGTGATGGTGTTATGTCATAAATACAACATTGAAGCCATCGCTATTGGCAACGGAACCGCCAGCCGCGAGACTGAAACCTTTGTGCGCGGCCTCGGCCTGCCCAATTCTATTGCCATCATCATGGTGAATGAAAGCGGTGCTTCTATCTATTCAGCCTCAGAAGTGGCCCGGGAGGAGTTCCCAGACCAGGACATCACCGTTCGGGGTGCCGTTTCCATCGGTCGTAGGTTAATGGACCCATTGGCGGAGTTGGTGAAGATAGACCCTAAATCCATTGGTGTAGGCCAGTACCAACACGACGTAGACCAGAACGCACTCAAGCACAGTCTGGACGATGTGGTGATGAGTTGCGTGAACGCCGTGGGCGTGGAAGTGAACACCGCCAGCAAGCAATTGTTGACCTATGTATCTGGTTTAGGGCCGCAGTTGGCCCAGAACATTGTAGAGTACCGCAACCAGAACGGTCCGTTCAAGACCCGCAACGAGCTGCGCAAGGTGGCCCGCTTAGGCGATAAAGCCTTTGAACAGGCGGCCGGTTTCTTGCGCATCAGGGAAGGGAAACACCCATTGGATTCCAGCGCCGTGCACCCAGAGCGTTACGAGTTGGTAGAGCAGATGGCCAAAGATTTAGGCGCTACGGTAGAAGACCTGTTGAAAAACGCAGAATTGCGCAAGCAGATTGACCTGAAGAAATACGTGTCTGACACCGTGGGTTTGCCTACCCTGCAAGATATCTTAAGCGAACTTTCCAAGCCGGGCCGTGACCCACGTGAATCTTTTGAAGCTTTCAGTTTCACCGAAGGGGTAAATGAAATCAAAGACCTGCGCACGGGCATGAAACTACCCGGCATTGTGACCAACATCACCGCCTTCGGGGCATTCGTGGACATTGGGGTGCACCAAGACGGTCTGGTACACGTGAGCCACCTGTCTGACCGTTTCGTGAGCAACCCGCATGACGTGGTGAAAGTGGGGCAGAAGGTAGAAGTGACCGTGCTGGAAGTAGAAGTAGGCCGCAAGCGCATTGCCCTCTCCATGAAAGGCGACCCCACCGCTGCCGGTGCTAAACCAAGCCGCGGCAATGACCGCAAGCAAAGCGGTGCTCGCCGGGAAGCGCCGGTAGAGGAAGAAGATATGGCTACCAAGCTGAACAAGCTGAAGAGTATGTTCAGGTAAGGCATACATACATTTACTAAAGAAGGCCAGAGAATTTCTCTGGCCTTCTTTGTTTCTAGTTTCTTTACTTCTCTTTAACTTTAAGTGCAAAATATTCAATTATTTATAATTTCATTTTTCAATGCAAAAACTTTTACCCTTCCTTTTACTGGTATTTTTTACTGTTACTGTTCAGGCTCAGAAAGACACCTTACGCATTAAAAATATCACCTATGCTTCCCCGTTCGAGCAAAAGTATCTAGGCGCTGTAGACACTGGTGACTTAAACAAACTGGCTCTTTTATTGGTGGTAAATCCAGCTATCACAGAGACAGAGCTAGAAAATGCCAGACAAAAGATGCAGCAGCTTTACACAGCTCTGGACTTGGCCAAAGTTCGGGATAAGCCACTCAACAAACAGGTGAAGATGATCTTTGAAATGGCGCACAGAAACTTCCTTAAGAAGTATGAGAATATTGCCTCATTTGACCAAATCATGAAAACGGGCACCTACAACTGTGTCAGCGCCACAGCCCTGTATGTTCTTGTTTTAGAGCATTATAATATTGGCTATGAAATAAAGCAATTACCTACGCACGTTTATCTGGTGGCAGATCCTAAAGGCAGTCATATTATGGTGGAAACCACAGATCCAGCGGGTGGTTATTTTATGCCAGACCCCAAATTCAAAAAGAGTTATGTAGAATACTTACAGAAAGGTAAACTGGTAAGTGAAGAAGATGTCCGGACCAAAGGGGTAGAAGGTGTTTTCAATGAGCAGTTCAGGGCAGACAAGAACATTAACTTCCAACAGCTGGTGTCTCTACAGTACTATAACGAAGGGGTAAAGCAATATGAGGAGCAGGCTTATGAAAAGGCCAGCAAAGCGTTTCAAAAAGCGTACCGCCTCTATCCTAACCATGAGACACGTTATCTACTCACATCATCGTTAGCCCAACAATTGGAAGGCATCAACTATGACAAAATGGAACAGATAGAATTATTAACAAACTTCTATGCCATGCAACCCGGCGATGCTTTCAGAGATGAGTTTGCCAATGACTTCAAACGCCTTACGCAAAAGCATCTACTGGAAAAACCAGACACTGCATTCTACAACAAGATCTACGCAGCTTTCAAGGGTACCGCTAGAGATAGTGTTTCCATGAAAGATATTGGCTATGTCTATCACTTCCACAACGGGCGTGTGCAGGCAATGAACAACCAATACCCCAAGGCTATGGAGTATCTGACCAAAGCCTATGGGTTCAACCCTGCCAGTGCGGAATTAACAGGAGTGATGAAATCTGTTATTTATGACCAATTAAACCGTAACCGGTTTTCAGAGGATCTCTCTAAGACAGTAGAGCAGTATCAGAAGAACTTCAGCTTCTTGAAAGGAGACCAAACGTTCCACAATGTCTGTCTTCTGGCGTATGCCCGTGCCGTGCAGAACGCCTTCAGCGAAGATAAACGAACCGAAGGTAAGAAAATGCTTCTTTCTCTTGAGGCGTTGTATAAGCAAAATAAAGGTGATATTACAGATCGTATGATGGGTGAGCTGTTTCTGGTAGCCTGCCAGTCTTACTATCGGGCAAAGAGTCCTGCGGGAATGAAAGAATATGCAAAGAAAGGCCTTGCTTATGACCCCAGAAACGAGCACCTAAAGCAGGTGGCCGCTATGCCAGCGGGTACTAAGTTGTAATCTTGAATAAACTTTAAAAGCCAAAGGGCCAGAGAATTTCTCTGGCCTTCTTTGTTTCTAGTTTCTAATTAGGAACTGCTGCCGTTTAGCGCCTCTTTTTCCAGAAATAGGTCTAAACCACAGCGCTAGGTTTAGGTAGGGTTTACTAGATAAGATTTTTTATCAACGCGTTAATAAATAAGATGTTAGGTGTTGAGTGGTGCGTTTTATATAGTAACAGTAGTAACTCTCAGGAAGATAATATATGCGTTTTGTACAATGCATTTATTAATTCTTTGCAAAACCTGAAGTATTGAAATCAAGTTAATACAATGATAGCCAATACCTTTCCTGCAGTCTGCGGAAGAGGGGCACTTATAGATGTGTTGAAGTAAATGCAAACAGACCCATACCTACAACTGGAAGTCGACCGGCTGCACCATGCCTTGGTGCTGCACTGGAAGGATTTTGTGCCCAGTGAGGTATACCGCGAGGGGCTGTTGGAAGCAATTCAGGTATCCAGGAGGGAAGGGCTGCAGAACTGGGTCATGGACATGAAACTCATGAAGGTGATCCGGCAGGCCGATCAGGACTGGACCATCAATACCTGGTTTCCGCAGTTCCAGTTGCTGGGCATCAGGCGTTTAGCCTTTGTGGTTTCTGATGACATCTTCAACCAAATGGCCGTAAGTAGCATGGTGGCTACCTTACGCCCCAAGTTCCACTCAGATGTGGAGTATTTCCAGGAGCTGGTTTCAGCATCGCGCTGGGCGCAGGAAAATACCGGTGGGCTTAGCGATTTTGGCCTGTTTTCCGTAAAATAGCACCTAAACCCATTTTTACCCTGCATGAACATCCGGAAAAAAGTGAAAGTGATTCTTCCGCTGGAAGGTGGCCGTTTTGTGGCCCTTGGTGTATTTGTGAAAGCCGCTGAGCAAGCCCAGTGGTCTGATCAGGAAATACAGTCAGTGATTGATGAGGTGGTGGAAGCCAGCGAGACCGAGGCCCTGGCCATTATGCAATCGTACACCGCCTAATTTTTCTGCCTATGCCCCTGAGCCCCAAACTGGAAGCCAAACTGAACAAGCTGTACGCCCCAGATAGTCGGATAGATGACGTATTTGCCGGCAATGACCTCACGTTTATCACAGACCAACAGGGGCACCCCATTACCTTGTTCATTGGCAAGCGCCGCCCAGATGGAGCCATCACCGGCGAACGCTACGTGCGGCGGCTCAAGTTGGGGCCAGACGGGGTAACCTTAATCTCCAGTCACTGGGAAAACAAAGGCAAAGTAACCCGCTCCTAGTTTACGTCTGTTTTCGGAAAAACGGGCGCTAAACAGGAAATCCTTCCCACGTTCTTGGGGCGCACTTCTTAGTTCAGGTTTACCTGTATGTAGAACCGTGGCCAATACCTCCGCCGGGTTTAATCTTTTGTAGGGAATAGATCTGTCTCAATTCCCAACTCTTTCCAGATTCTATTGCGTATTTGCGGAAAACCGCCCACACTATGAAAATACTGGTGATTGAAGACGAGCCCGAGATGCAGCAGAACATGGTGCAGTCACTGAAGCAGGAACAGTACCTGGTGGAGACGGCCGCCACCTTTGACGAGGCGCTGGAGAAAATCTCGTTGTACGGCTATGACTGCATTTTACTGGACATCACGCTGTCCGGCGGCAGTGGTCTGCAGCTTCTGGAAGAACTCAAGAACCAACAGAAAACCGAGGGCGTGATCATCGTGTCGGCTAAGGATTCACTGGACGACCGCATCACCGGTCTGGAGCTGGGCGCCGACGATTACCTGCCCAAGCCCTTCCACATGGCTGAGCTACACGCCCGCGTAAAGTCTGTGCTGCGCCGCCGCAAGTTTGACGGCAGCAATCTGCACCAACTCCAAAACCTGCAAATTGATTTAGACAAGCACCTGGTTTGGGTAAACGGGCAGGAGCTGGTGCTCAACCGCAAAGAGTTTGACATTCTGCTGTACCTGGTCACTAACAAAGACCGGCTGGTGAGCAAAACCGCTTTAGCGGAACACGTGTGGGGCGATTATATTGACCAAGCCGATAACTACGAGTTCATCTATTCCCAGATCAAGAACCTCCGCAAGAAACTCAAAGACCACGCCGCCCAAGTAGAGATACAGGCCATTTACGGCATTGGGTATAAACTGGTCACGCCATGAAACTACTCAACCACGCCACTTCCTATCTGGCCGGAATCCTGCTGGTGGTCATCTCGGTGTGGGCGGCGCTTTTCTACGTGAACATGCTGGATGAAATCTATGACAGCATGGACGATGGCCTGGAGAACCAGAAAATACTGGTGATGCAGAAAGCCGCGCGGGACAGTACCATCCTGCAGCAGACCGAGTTTGAGGAAGGCTATTACAAGTTCAGGGAAGTGCCCCTGGCGGTGGCCCGGCAGCAGAAAGACCTGTATCAGGACACCCTCATGTACATGCAGAACGAGAAGGACTTTGAGCCCGTGCGGCTGCTCACCACCGTTTTCCGGCACCAGGGTAAGTTCTACGAGCTGCGCCTCATCACCTCCATGGTGGAGGAAGACGACCTCATAGAAGACCTTTTCTACTCCCTGCTAGGGTTGTACGTGGGTTTGATTGCCAGTATTCTGCTGCTCAACAATCTGTTGCTGAAAAGAATCTGGCGGCCGTTTTACCAGCTCCTGCAGCGGCTCCGGCAGTTCAGGCTGGAAGACCCCCAGCCCATTGCCGTAGAAGAAACCAACATTGACGAGTTCAGGCTCCTAAACCAAACGGTAGAGAAGCTGCTGCAAAGCAACATCAGTACGTACAACAGCCAGAAAGCCTTCATTGAGAATGCCTCGCATGAGCTCCAGACCCCACTGGCCATCAGCCTGAACAAACTGGAGCTGCTCGCGGAGAGCAACAACCTCCAGGAAGCGCAACTGGAGCAGATTGGCACTGTGATGCAGAGCCTGGAGCGGCTCACCCGTCTGAACAAGTCCTTGCTGCTCTTGTCCAAGATTGAGAACCGGCAGTTCGCCGCTGAGGAGCCGGTTAACTTTCAGACCCTTCTGGAGCATATTATAAGCGATTTCTCAGACCAGTGCCACTTCCGGAACCTCACGGTCACGTTAGAGGGAGAAGAAGCTCCGCAGGTGACCATGAACCCAGACCTGGCCATGATGCTGTCCCTCAACCTGTTCAAGAACGCCATGGTACACAACGTGAACGGAGGTTCCATCAAAGTCCTGCTGACGGCTACTTCCTTTACCATAGAAAATTTGGGCAAAGACACGCCGCTGCACCCTGAGAAGCTGTTCAACCGGTTTTACAAAGAAGACACCTCCGGCGCGTCTACCGGTTTAGGTCTGGCCATTGCCAAAGCCATCTGTGACCTCTACGGTTTCCAGATCAGCTATGACTACCAGCAGAAACATATCCTGCGGGTACAGTTCAGACCTTCCGTTTAGGGGCTCTTTTTCCAAAAACAGCCCCTAAACGGAAAATAAATGGTGGGCAATTAAGCCTTCCCGGCTTTTTGTGGCGTGAATAAGTAGCTGGGCATCAGGCTTATTTCAGCTTCTTTACGCTTAGAAATTTTTTCAAAAAAATCCTTCCTCTGCTGTTCATTCCCAAGTCTTTCCTGTTTTGTGCCCGAGCTTTGGGCTGAAATTAGAGTTTAACTTAAAGAGATAGACGATGAAAATGACATGGCTTTCTATGCTGGCGTTGAGTGGATTACTGATGAACTGCACCCAGCGCATCAACATGAGCAACTTGCCTTCTGTGGTACAAAACAGCTTGAAGAACCATTACCCTGCGGCCACCAACCCGGAGTGGGAAAAGAAAGGGGACCACTTTGAGGCTGAGTTCGACATTCAGGGCCAGGAACACACCGTCTTGATTGATGCCAGCGGCCAGGTGCTCATGCGCAAACAAGACGTAGCCACTGCTGAGCTACCCCAACCGGTTTCCGGGGCTCTCCAAAGAGATTATCAGGCGTATCTGGTAGATGACGTGGAGAAAGTGGAGAAAAACGGCCAAACGTATTACCAGGTAGAGTTGGAGAACAACAACCAGGACCTTAAGAAAGTATATGCCTTGGATGGTTCTGTGGCAGACGTGCCTTACTGGGATTAATGAGCGTCTCCACGGCCGCTGTTTTAGGCCAATTTTAGGAAAAAGAGCCCCTAAACAGTAAAATGAGAAGTAGAAGATCAACAGGGCTCCCGCCGGGGCCCGATATCTATAACCCCAAAAGAATAAACCTATGAAACGCTTTCAGATAATTTTAGCGAGTCTGCTGCTGTCCTGCGCCGTGCTGGCCTGCGACAACGGCAATGCCCATGCCATGGCAGAGGGCAAACCTAAAAAAGCCAAAAAAAAGAAAAAAGCGCCAGAGGCTGCTTCTGCGGCGGTGCTTATTAACCAGAAATGGGAGGTGCCCGAGATACTGCGCGAAGTGTCTGGCATTGCGTATCTGGGCAACGGCCAGTTTGCCTGCGTGCAGGACGAAGCTGGCGTGATTTTCATCTACAACACCAAAACCCAGAAGATTGACCGTCAGGTTACCTTCGGGGCGGCCGGTGACTATGAGGGCATTGCGCTGGTAGGCACCACAGCCTACGTGGTACGCAGCGATGGGCATCTGTTTGAAGTAGCCGATTGGCAGTCACAGGCCCCTAAAATTCAGGAGCACACCACCTCTCTTACGGAGGCGCACAACGTGGAAGGTTTAACCTATGACCCTAAAAACGAGCGGCTGTTGCTGGCCATCAAAGGCGAGGAAGCCAACGGGGCAGACTACAAAGGCGTTTACGCGTTCAGTCTGGGAGCCAAGAAACTATCGGCGGAGCCGATTTTCAAGTTGAGCCTGCGCGATTCTTTGCTGGCCCCCAACCAGAAGAAAAGCCTGAGCAAAGCATGGCAGCCCTCAGAAATCGCCATCCATCCTAAAACCGGCGACATTTATTTGACCGAGGCTTCCAATCCGCAGTTGTTCATCCTCAACCAGGACGGCAGCATCAGAACCCGGCACAAACTGAGCGACACCGCCTTCTATAAACCGGAGGGCATTACATTCAGCCCGGAAGGGGAGTTGTTTATTTCCAATGAGGGCAAAAAAGAGCAGGGGAATATTCTATTGGTCAGTTTAAAGTAAACAAGATAGCCCGTTAGTGGTTCTGTTGATTCTAAAGGTTTCTTTATGCTCGTTCATCGGAATCTAAGTTGGAGTGCCATTGCCTACTATACCTGGAAAAGTATGCTCTATTACCTGCTGCTCTCTGTGGCGGTGTTTTTACTGCATGACTATTTTGAGGTTATAAAGCTGCATCTGCCGTTCAGTACGCTCACCGCCTTGAGCACGGCGCTGGCCATTTTCCTGGGCTTTAAGAACAGCAATGCCTATGAGCGTTGGTGGGAGGCGCGGCAGATCTGGGGCCAGTTGGTGAACAGCAGCCGATCCTGGGCCCGGCAGGTCATTACCATGATCATTCCGGCCAATGCTCAGGAAGCCCAGGAGGTTAGGGCGTTGCAGAAACGTATGGTGTACCGGCACCTGGCATTCGTGCACGGGCTGCGGGTGTTCCTGCGTAGGCCCAAGGCGTACAATGAAACCCGCCAGGAGGAGATTTACGAAGAGACCAATGAATACACAGACACGGTCTCTTTTCTCTCCCCTAACGAGTACAAGGTGTTTTGCCACAAGAACAACCCGCCCAACTACCTGCTCAACCTGCAGGGCGATGATCTGCGCCGCGCCTATGACCGGGGCTGGCTGTCAGATTACCGGTTTGTGCAGTTGGAGCAGACGCTGGTGGAGTTTAACAACATCCAGGGCCGCAGTGAGCGCATCAAGAACACGCCTTTTCCGCGGCAGTACAGTTTCTTCTCACGGGTGTTTGTGTTCATCCATGCGTCTCTGCTGCCGTTTGTGTTTGTGGAGGAGCTAAGGTGGGCCAGTATTCCGGTGTCGGTGATTATCTCGTTTGTGTTCCTGTGCCTGGACCTGGTAGGCGAACGCACCGAAGATCCTTTTGAGAACCGCTTGGAAGACGTACCGCTCACGGCTCTGTCATTGGGTATTGAGACTAACCTCAAAAAGCACCTGGGAGACCGCAATTTCCCGGCCCAAAAAGATTCCTCTAACGGGGTGGTGCTGTAACGGATGAAATGCGTTTAGCGGCTCTTTTTCCTGAATCAGCCCCAAACAGCGAAGGCTTCTCTGTGTTAGAACAGAGAAGCCTTCGCTGTTTGGGGCTGTCTTTGTCTTTTCTCTCCGCTTAAAGATTAAATAGTTGCTGGTTATGGGTTTTTACTGCCTTTCTTTGGAATAGCCGGTGAGTTTACTATCTTAGTTGATATTAAAATGATATCAAAATAAATTATAAGCTATGAAAACAGAGAAACCTTATCATCCGGCCTCGGGCTATACCTTCCTTATCCTGCTGCTGTTGCTGTTGGGAGCCGCCGGTGCTACAGTCTATTATCTGGGAACGGGCGCCATGGTGCCCTTCTGGTTGGTATTTATCTTGCTCTGCAAAGGCTTTAAGATTGTGAACCCCAATGAATCAAGGGTGCTCACGTTGTTTGGCGAGTACAAAGGCACCATCAAGCAAAACGGGTTCTTATGGGTAAATCCATTCTTCGCGGCCAAAAGCATTTCCCTGCGCGCCCGCAACCTAGATACCAATCCCATCAAAGTGAACGACAAACTGGGCAACCCCATCATGATTGGCGTGGTGCTGGTGTGGCGCGTGGAAGAGACGTTTAGGGCCGCTTTTGAGGTAGACAACTATGAGACCTTCGTGAAAGTGCAAAGCGAATCTGCCATGCGGAAACTGGCGGGCGCCTACCCGTACGACAACTTTGAAGACGAAAGCGAAATCTCCCTGCGGGGCAGCAGCCAGGAAGTGAACGATGAGCTGGAGCGCGAACTCATGGAGCGGCTGGCTATTGCCGGTATCCATGTGCTGGAAGCCCGTATCAGTTACCTGGCCTATGCCCAGGAGATTGCCAGCGCCATGTTGCAGCGCCAGCAGGCTACTGCCATTGTGGCCGCCCGCGCCAAGATAGTGGAAGGGGCGGTAGGCATGGTAGAAATGGCTCTGGCCCAACTAAATGATAAACGCCTCGTTGACTTTGATGAAGAGCGCAAAGCCGCCATGGTTACCAACCTCATGGTGGTCCTCTGCTCAGACCGAAGCGTCCACCCCGTGGTAAATGCCGGAACCTTACACCACTAGCCTATGGCCGATAAAAAATCGTTTGCCCTGCGCATGAACGCAGAGATGATGAAGGCAGTGGAGAAATGGGCAGCCGACGAGTTCAGAAGCACCAACGGCCAGATTGAGTGGATCATCCAGGAAGCTTTGAGAAAATCTGGGCGGTTGCCTGCCCCTGGACACGAGAACAATAAAGAAAAGCCCTCAGGTACTGCTGAGGGTGCCTAATCAATTGAGGTATAGTGAATTATTGGCGCTAGTGGCTAGGAACCATCATTTCCCGGCCACTGGCGCCCTTTTTTTTAGCTCCATTGCTGTAGAAAATCTCTTATTCCATAGCATTGGGTATGACTGCTGTTCTATATATTTACCGGTTACTATTTTGTCAGGTTTGCCAATTTTACCTCAGAGAGGCTGAATTGGTAGAAATACGACTGTAAATTGAGAATTATTCTGATTGTACTTGAATAAAATATAGATAACTTAAGCCAAAGTTAATCTTTGGTTATCAGTAATAACCACTCATCACACTACATCAAATTAAAATCATGGAGTATCAAGTAGAAGAGGCGAGCGGTAAGCTGGGGATCCTGCTGCCGGGCCTTGGGGCGGTGGCGACGACGCTGATCGCGGGGGTTGAGTCGATCAAGAAGGGCTTCTCGCAGCCGGTGGGCTCGCTCACGCAGATGGGCCGGATCCGGCTGGGCAAGCGCACCGACGGCCGGTTCCCGCTCATCAGGGAGTTCGTTCCCCTGGCTAGTCTGGAGGATATCGTGTTCGGGGGCTGGGACGTGTACTCGGACAACGTGTTCGAGGCGGCCTCGAAGGCCAGGGTGCTGGAGCCCATGCTGCTGCACG
>NZ_RJJE01000008.1 GCF_003721565.1 Rufibacter immobilis
TGATGCGCTCTGCCCGCGTCTGTCACTTTTCTCCTTGATGAGAAAAGTAACCAAAAGAATCAAGAAGCTCCGAACTCGCTGACGCTCAAACAGGCGGAGCTTCAGTTCAGTACCACCGGGCAACCGCTGTCTGTTCCATAGGGAGCGCGGGCCGTTGCAGGCTTAAACCGTCTAAGCGTGCTCCCGCTAAGCGCCTCGGGGCCTGCCGCCCCTGCGTTGCCCGCTCCCGCAGG